>KI543154.1:0-12274 GCA_000496175.1 uncultured archaeon A07HR67
CCGGCTCAACCGAATGAGGATTTCGCCCCCTGCGCCCCGGCGTAAGAGGAAATCTGATGTGAGCCTTGGTAGTTCGGTGTCATCCGGGTCGCCGGTGACACTGGACACCATATTGGACCATGCAATGGTGTGTTGATACTACATCAACACCCGCCAACATAACCCCCCTCCCGCCGGGAATCAGGCGCGAGGGTATTCATTCCGGTTGATCCTGCCGGAGGCCATTGCTATTGGGATCCGATTTAGCCATGCTAGTTGTACGAGTTCAGACTCGTAGCGAATAGCTCAGTAACACGTGGCCAAACTACCCTTCGGACCACGATACCCTCGGGAAACTGAGGTTAATAGTGTATCTCACACTCACACTGGAATGTCGAGTGTGACAAACGCTCCGGCGCCGAAGGATGTGGCTGCGGCCGATTAGGTAGACGGTGGGGTAACGGCCCACCGTGCCAATAATCGGTACAGGTCATGAGAGTGAGAACCTGGAGACGGAATCTGAGACAAGATTCCGGGCCCTACGGGGCGCAGCAGGCGCGAAACCTTTACACTGCACGCCAGTGCGATAAGGGGATCCCAAGTGCGCAGGCATAGAGCCTGCGCTTTTGTCCACCCTAGGGAGGTGGACGAATAAGGGCTGGGCAAGACCGGTGCCAGCCGCCGCGGTAATACCGGCAGCCCGAGTGATGGCCGATCTTATTGGGCCTAAAGCGTCCGTAGCTGGCCGCGCAAGTCCATCGGGAAATCCACCCGCCCAACGGGTGGCCGTCCGGTGGAAACTGTACGGCTTGGGACCGGAAGGCGCGACGGGTACGTCCGGGGTAGGAGTGAAATCCCGTAATCCTGGACGGACCGCCGATGGCGAAAGCACGTCGCGAGAACGGATCCGACAGTGAGGGACGAAAGCTAGGGTCTCGAACCGGATTAGATACCCGGGTAGTCCTAGCCGTAAACAATGCCTGCTAGGTGTGGCTCCCACTACGAGTGGGTGCTGTGCCGTAGGGAAGCCGCTAAGCAGGCCGCCTGGGAAGTACGTCCGCAAGGATGAAACTTAAAGGAATTGGCGGGGGAGCACTACAACCGGAGGAGCCTGCGGTTTAATTGGACTCAACGCCGGACATCTCACCAGCATCGACTGTGGTAATGACAATCAGGTTGATGACCTTATTCGAGCCACAGAGAGGAGGTGCATGGCCGCCGTCAGCTCGTACCGTGAGGCGTCCTGTTAAGTCAGGCAACGAGCGAGACCCGCATCCTTACTTGCCAGCAACGCTGCGAAGCGGTTGGGGACAGTAAGGAGACTGCCGTGGCCAACACGGAGGAAGGAACGGGCAACGGTAGGTCAGTATGCCCCGAATGTGCTGGGCAACACGCGGGCTACAATGGTCAGGACAAAGGGTTCCTACTCCGAAAGGAGACGGTAATCTCAGAAACCTGATCGTAGTTCGGATTGTGGGCTGCAACTCGCCCACATGAAGCTGGATTCGGTAGTAATCGCGTGTCACGAGCGCGCGGTGAATACGTCCCTGCTCCTTGCACACACCGCCCGTCAAAGCACCCGAGTGAGGTCCGGATGAGGCGCGTTCCACGCGTCGAATCTGGGCTTCGCAAGGGGGCTTAAGTCGTAACAAGGTAGCCGTAGGGGAATCTGCGGCTGGATCACCTCCACAGACCCGAGACCTCCCTCCAGGGAGGCTCACCTTTCGACCGTTCCCACACGGTCACTCGACCGTCACCAGACGGTCACTACTCATTCGCATCGGTCCACCTCCACGTCACCGCCGACCCGGACACCGACGAACTACCGAGGCTCATACACAAGACGCCCCATACCCCTCTCCACCGGAGAGGTGGGCTCATAGCTCAGCGGTAGAGTGCCTCCTTTGCAAGGAGGATGCCCTGGGTTCGAATCCCAGTGAGTCCATGTCACCTACCGCGAATCCGTCCCCTTAAGTGGACGCCGACGAACTGTCTGGACACGACGACCGATGCACCATCCCGGGAAACCGCGGATGGGAAGGGTTCGACGAACACCCCGCCAGGGTGATTCAATGACGACCGTGTATACGTGCGATCCAGACGTCCACTGAACTCACTCGAGTTCGTGGAACGTCAGTGAACCAATTACAGTCGGTGACTCTTTAGAGAGTCTACTGACACCGTCAGTAATTCTGTATAGAATTAACTGACACACTACTGGCTACTGTGCCAGCTGGTGAATGGCTCGGCTCGAGAGCCGACGACGGACGTGCCAAGCTGCGAAAAGCTCGTGGGACCCGCATGGAGGGTAAGAACACGAGATCTCCCAATCGGAATCCGTTTACAATTGCCACGCGC
The DNA here is from genome assembly GCA_000496175.1 of uncultured archaeon A07HR67. GTDB lineage: Archaea > Halobacteriota > Halobacteria > Halobacteriales > Haloferacaceae > Halorubrum. Next base: position 2,338 of record KI543154.1, read on the forward strand.
AATAGGGAACTCCCCGAATTGAAACATCTCAGTAGGGGAAGGAAAAGAACGCAACCGCGATGTCGTCAGTAACCGCGAGTAACCGCGACACAGCCCAAACCGAAGGTCCTCGGACCAATGTGGTGTTCGGGTTGACAATCAAAACACGACCCACTCTCAGAAGTCTCCTGGAACGGAGCGTGAAACAGGGTGACAACCCCGTATGAGAGTACAGTACTGTTGGCGTCAATACCAGAGTAGCAGGGGTCGGATATCCTCTGTGAACGACTCAGGCATCCCCTGAGAAGGCTAAACACTCCTCGAGACCGATAGCGAACAAGTAGCGTGAGCGAACGCTGAAAAGCACCCCGAGAAAGGCGGTGCAATAGGGCCTGAAATCAGTTGGCGATCGAGCGACGGGCATACAAGCGTCCCTTTAACGAACCGAGAGCGATCTCCAAGTAGACGAGAGACGAGCCGATGTCGCGTCGTGCGTTTGAAAACGACCAGGAGTGTACTTGAATGGCGAGTCTAACCCGTGAACCGGGGAAGGCGCAGGGAAACCGATACGGCCGCAGTACTTCGGTACCAGGGCCACCGTGTCCAAACGCGGGGAGTCATTCGAGTACGACCCGAAACCAGGCGATCTATACGCGAGCAGGGTGAAGCGTGGCGAAAGCCACGTGGAGGCCCGTTAGAGGTGGTATCCTACAATATCCTCTCGTGATTCGTGTATAGGGGTGAAAGGCCCATCGAGCCTGGCAACAGCTGGTTCCGACCGAAACATGTCGAAGCATGACCTCTTCCGAGGTAGCCCGCGGGGTAGAGCTACCGATTGGATGACCCGCCTCCGAGAGGAGTCGGCCATCCTGTCAAACTCCAAACCCGCAGGCGCCACAGACGAAGGGAGTCCGGTGCGCGGGGTAAGCCTGTGTACCGTGAGGGGAACAACCCAGAGCCGGGTTAAGGTCCCAAAGTGTAGATTAAGTGCAATTCGAAGGTGGTCTCAAGCCCTAAACAGCCGGGAGGTGAGCTTAGAAGCAGCTACCCTCTAAGAAAAGCGTAACAGCTTACCGGCCGAGGTTTGAGGCGCCCAAAATGATCGGGGCTCAAATCTACCACCGAGACCTGGCCGCGCCCCTGACAGGGGCGACCGCGTAGGTCGGCGTTCTGTTCGGACGGAAGCACGGGCGAGAGCTCGCGTGGACCGTTCAGAAACGACAATCCTGGTCACAGTAGCAGCGATAGTCGGGTGAGAACCTCGACGGCCTGATGAGCAAGGGTTCCTCGGCACTGCCACTCAGCCGAGGGTCAGCCGGTCCTAAGATACGCCGTAATTCGACCGTATCAACGGGAAACTGGTTAATATTCCAGTGCCATCGTGCGACAAAAGTCGACGCCGTGTGGAACGCTGAGCCGGGCCTTCGCCCGGTCAAATCGTGGAACCTCGTGGACACCGTCATGGTAGGAAGCGAGAGAAACGCGAGATAGCGCAAGTCAGCCGTACATAGGGCCCGTGAAAAGACGAGCACGATGTCCGTACCGAGATCCGAAACAGGTGCTCTGGCAGCGAAAGCCACGGCCTGTCGGGAGAACCGACGTTAGGGAATTCGGCAAGTTAGTCCCGTACCTTCGGAAGAAGGGATGCCTGCTCTCGACGGAGCAGGTCGCAGTGACTCGGGCGCTCCGACTGTCTAATAACAACACAGGTGACCGCAAATCCGCAAGGACTCGTACGGTCACTGAATCCTGCCCAGTGCGGGTATCTGAACACCTCGTACAAGAGGACGAAGGACCCGTCAACGGCGGGGGTAACTATGACCCTCTTAAGGTAGCGTAGTACCTTGCCGCTTCAGTAGCGGCTTGCATGAATGGATAAACGAGAGCGCCACTGTCCCAACGTTGGACCCGGTGAACTGTACGTTCCAGTGCGGAGTCTGGAGACCCCCAAGGGGAAGCGAAGACCCTATAGAGCTTTACTGCAGGCTGTCGCTGAGACGTGGTCGCCGATGTGTAGCATAGGTAGGAGTCGATACAGAGGTGCGCGCGCCAGCGCGTCGCCCAGACAACAGTGAAATACTACCCGTCGGTGACTGCGACTCTCACTCCGGGAGGAGTACACCGGTAGCCAGGCAGTTTGACTGGGGCGGTACGCGCTCGAAAAGATATCGAGCGCGCCCGAAGATCATCTCAGCCGGGTCGGAAACCCGGCGAAGAGCGCAAGAGCACAAGATGGTCTGACAGTGTCATTCCCAACGAGTGACGCTGACGCGAAAGCGTGGTCTAGCGAACCTACGAGGCTCCGGAATGGGGCCCGTAGATGACAGAAAAGCTACCTTAGGGATAACAGAGTCGTCACCCGCAAGAGCACATATCGACCGGGTGGCTTGCTACCTCGATGTCGGTTCCCTCCATCCTGCCCGTGCAGAAGCGGGCAAGGGTGAGGTTGTTCGCCTATTAAAGGAGGTCGTGAGCTGGGTTTAGACCGTCGTGAGACAGGTCGGCTGCTATCTATTGGGGGTGTCAAGGTACTTGACGTGAACAGTCGTATAGTACGAGAGGAACTACGACTGGTCGCCACTGGTGTACCGGTTGTGTGAAAACGCAGATGCCGGGTAGCCACGCGACACGGGGTAAGAGCTGAACGCATCTAAGCTCGAAACCCACATGGAAAAGAAGTACCGACGAGGTCACTCGTAGAAGACGAGATCGATAGACTCGGGATGTACGCACCAAGGCAACGAGGTGTTTTAGTCCACGAGCACTAACAGACCGAAGCCACAGTCATACGGTCACTGGACGGTACCACACTCGAATGAGTTCAGGCGGCAACTGGATCGCACGTACACACGGTAGTCACCACCGACACTGGCATCCGCGCGAGCGGTTCCGGTTCGAATCCGGAAGTCGGCGTGAAGGCGGCCAGAGCGGTGGGGAAACACCCGTACCCATTCCGAACACGGAAGTTAAGCCCACCAGCGTACCGGGAAGTACTGGAGTGAGCGATCCTCTGGGAACCGCGGTTCGCCGCCTACCCATTCATCCCTCATTCACCGATTGCGGAGAGACATCTGTCTCGTGAATCACAAAAGACCGTGTCACGAGCAGCGGCATCTTCACCTGAACCGGGAGCCGGAACCACGGCACCCGTCAGAATCTCAGTATTGATTATTTTACCAGTAAGTTTATGAGTTTTCTTAGAGAATATAATCCGTATGACCACCTCAGCCGCCCGCGACGTCACGGTTCGGGTTTCTCACGGCGGGCGGCCACCCGTTCGAAGGGGTTCAGAGCCCGGTGCTGTCGTGTCGGTGTTGTTCGGAGAGGGCCTCGAAGCATGGCGGCGCGGGTGGAGTGGTCCGGACAGCGAGACACCAGAACGCGAAGCCGTCGTCGTCGGGAGCGACATCTCTCGTGGTACGGCAACGGCGACGTCGACCCGTGTCTTGCCGGATCGCGGTCTGGCGTACACCGTTCTCGGACAGGCTCCCGACGTTGACCGGCTGTCCGAGGCGGTCTCCGACGCGCTCGAGGGGTTCGACGCGGAGCCGCGGGTGATCGTCGACGACCTCGCCCCACTCGTCGTCGAACGAGGAGCCTCTGCGGCCGCCGACGCGGTTGAAGCGATCACGACGGCGGCCGACGGCCGAGTCGTCGTTGGATGTTCGCTCACGCCCGACTCGGTGTCCGTGCTTCCACGCGTCCTCGAGTTCGTCGACGGAATCGATGGAGTCGACCCTGAGGTCGCGGCGGTCGTCGCCCGACTTCAACGCGAGGATCCGACGACATTCGGCTACACGCGCCGGTACTGGACGGAAGCACAGCGCGGGATCGAGTCGTGTACACGGAACTATCCGCAGTCGAAGCAGGTCCACGCGGCGCTTACGGGGCCCGAGACCACGCCGCGAACGCTCGGAGCGACGTTGTCAGGGCTCGTTTCGCTCGGGGTACTCGAGACGTGGGGCGAGACCGTCGGGCCGACCCGATACGATCTCACGGCGTACGACCCGGATCGGCTAGCCGTCGTCGGCGCCGCACTCACCGCCGCGAGCAGCGACGGAGGATCGGATCGTCCGGTCGAAGAGTGACCGACCGCGTCGGCACCGCCCGGTGGCGCCTTCTTACGGCGCCGCGAGGTCGTGATCGACGACCGTCCGGTCTGGCCGGAGCGTGACCGTGCCGAGACGCACCGTCTCGCCGGTGTCGTGTTCGGTCGCAATCGTCTCGAGAACGCTTTGTCTGTCGAGCCGGTCCCAAACGACGTCGATGACGAGCGATTGAAACGCCTCCGGGTCGGTCCACCCCGAGTCGATGTCGGTGGGAACGCGAACCACGACCCTGAGCTCATCGTCGGTGACCCGTACGCCGACGCCGAAGGTGTCCGCACACATGTCTGTTGGTTCGGCCCGGCGGTTCAAACGCTCGTCGGCACCCACACGCGGTCGCTGCTGTCAGACGTCGACCGCGGGCGCCGGGAGTTCGTCCCGAAAACAGTAAGCAGGCCCGTGGAAAACTCGTCTTATAGTGTCGACCACGGCTCCCCCGCGGATTTCGCCGCGGGCAGGACTGGCGACAGCGGTGCTCGCGGTCAGTACGGGTGCGGTCCTCGTCAGGTGGAGCAACGCGCCCAGTTCGGTCGCCGCCTTCTATCGCGTGTTGTTCACTACGCTTCCGTTGTTGCCGGTTGCCGTCTGGCGGTATCGCGACCAACTCCGTCAGATCGGCCGTCGTGACCTCGGCTTCGCGGCGTTGTCTGGAGTCGCGCTCGCGTTTCACTTCGCGTCGTGGTTCGAGAGCCTGGAGTGGACGAGCGTCGCCGCGAGCGTGACGCTGGTTCAGGCCCAGCCGGTGTTCGTCGCGCTCGGCGCGTGGCTGCTGCTCCGGGAGCGGGTGACGCGACGAATCGCCGTCGGAATCGGAATCGCGGTCAGCGGCATCGCGGCGATGTCGCTCGGTGACTTCCTCGGCGGCGTGCTCGTGGGGCCCGCTCCGTTGTACGGCAATGCGCTGGCGTTGTTCGGGGCGGTGATGGCCGCCGGGTACGTGCTCGCGGGTCGGTCGTTGCGACAACGACTCGCGCTGGTTCCGTACGTGGTCGTGGTGTACGGCGTCTGTACGGTCTCGCTGCTCGCAGTCGTTCTCACGCAGGGAGAGCCGCTTTCCGGCTATCCTCCCCGAGAGTGGGCCGTCTTCGTCGGTCTGGCCGTCGGCCCGGGATTGTTTGGACACACGGTGATCAACTGGGCGCTCGGGTACCTAGATTCGAGCGTCGTCTCCGTGTCGCTGCTCGGCGAGCCGGTCGGCGCGACGGTGCTCGCGTTGGCGTTGTTGGGAGAAGCGCCGACGCAGTTCACCGTCGTCGGCGGAATCGTCGTCTTGGCTGGGATCTACCTCACGATGACGGACGGCCGAGACCGATAGCCGGGTCTTCTCGTGTTGGCCGGGTCACCGAGTCGTGAACTGCGCCTTCGTTCGCCGGTGTCGGTCCCGAAACATTCCCTCGAATCCGACCTTCGCGAACGGTCCCGCCGCGTCGCCGAGCGCTCCTAACGGAAGTCGGTAGTCGACCGTGTCGACCAGCAGCGTTTCTCCGCCGTCGGCGTAGAACGCGTGGGTGTGTTCCCACCTGCGGAACGGGCCGTCGGCCATGTCGTCGACGAAGTACGCGCTCCCTTCGAGCGGGGCGTCGCCGTCGGGGTCTCGCTCGACGATCCGCGAGATCCAGCGTTGACGAGGGGCGACCCCGAACGGCCGGACAGACATCCGAATCTCGGTACCCGCTGTCAACACCTCCGGGTCGCACTCACCGTCCGGCCCCTCGACCTCCCCTATCTGCATCTTCATCCAGCCGGGAGTTAGTTCTAAGAGCCCATCGATGGTGGAGTGGAATGCCCACACGTCCTCGATGGGGGCGGCTATTCGGGTCGTCCGCCGGTACGTCGGCATGTGAACGGGTAGGAGTGGAGCGGGCAAAAACCCCACCTCATCCGGCCGCCTTCGACGTGGGCGTCCCCACGGAACCGCAGTCGGACGAACACACGTTCCGGCGTCTCGGCGTCCACGCTGTCGAGCAACGCGTTCGGTCTCGTCGCACCCGCCACGTCTCCGTATCGAAACCCCGATACTCTCGCGACCCCTCCGTCGATTCGATGGAACGAGGAGCGATCGACGTCGCCGACCTCTCGGGTCCCTTCGATCTCCAGGCGACGGTCGAGAGCGGACAGAGCTACCTGTGGAACCGCGCGGACGGCCAGACGTACGACGAACTCCACGCACACGGGGGCGACGAGTGGTACGAGACGGTCGTCGACCCTATCCCAGGGGTCACCGACGAACGGATCCCCCTGCGGGTTCGACAGGTCGGTGGGGTTCACGACGGAACGCTCGAGTGGCAGTCGTCGACGGATGCCGTGCCGCTTCTCACGCACCTGTTCCGGCTCGACGACGACCTCGATGCGATTCTCGACTCGACGCCCGACCTCCCCCTGTTGCGGCGGGCGTACGAGCGATACGAAGGGATGCGGCTCACCCGCGACCCGGCGTTTCCGTGTCTGATATCGTTCATCTGTTCGGCACAGATGCGGGTCGCCCGGATCCACGGCATGCAGCGTCGTCTTCGCGAGACGTACGGCGACGCCGTCGCGCTCGACGACGAGACGTATGCCGCGTTTCCGACTCCCAGCCAGCTCGCTGCCCGAACCGAATCCGAGCTTCGCGACCTCTCGTTGGGTTATCGTGCTCCCTACGTCCAACGGACCGCCGAGATGGTTGCGACCGGCGAGGCAGATCCGCTCGACGCGGCCGACCGGCCGTACGAGGAGGCGCGCGAGTCGTTGACGCGGTTTGTCGGCGTCGGAAACAAGGTGGCAGACTGTGTGGCGTTGTTCTCGCTCGGCTTCCTCCAGGCGGTCCCGCTCGACACGTGGATCCGCACGACGATCGAGGAGTACTATCCCGACTGCGACCGCGGGTCCTACGAGGAGACGTCACGAGCCGTCCGCGCGCAGTTCGGCGACGACTACGCCGGATACGCACAGACGTACGTGTTCTATTACCTCCGCGCCGGCGGGGAGTAACGCCGCCGTTCGGCGTGGTCCATTCTCGCTCGTTTCGACGACGAGACCTGTCAGCCGAAGTTTCATACCCGCTCGCACGATACGTGCGGACGAGATGGACTGTCGAGTCGTGGTAGAGGCTGCCGTTCCGGTGTACGACGTGGAGAGCCCCGACGAAGCGGTCCGAATCGCGGTCTCGAAGACCGGCGAGATGCTCAACCCGGATCTCAACTACGTAGAGATCGAGATGGGCAGCCGAACGGCACCCAGCGGCGAGGAGCTTCCGCCGGTGTTCATCGCGGCCGACGAGGCGCTCGTCGCGCTCGAACTCGAGATGGACGTGTTCAACGTCGACCGCGGAGAACACGCCAGCCGGATCGCCCGCAAGGAGATCGGCCAACGGCTCCGCAACATCCCGCTCAAAGTGCTTGCCGTCGAGGAGATTGACGCCGATGCCACCGACGGCAAGTCGCCGACGATCGACGAAGACGCCGACCCCGACGACTGAGACACGCCACAGCCGACAGTGGTCGACGGCGGGTTGAGAACCGACTGGTCGAACGAGATGGTAGCCACTCGACGGGTAACGAACCAGCAGTAGCGTCGCCTAGAATCTCAGTCGGCGGTCGGCGCCAGCGGCTCCGAGTCGGACGTCTCCATCGGCTCGGTGATTCCTTCGGTCAGCTTGAATACGGCTGCCTTGTGGTCTGTTTTCGACTTGTGAATCGATGTCGGTTTGACACCCAACTCCTCATACGCGTCGAGGTCGACGTCGTCGTCCCAAAACTCGCACTGTTTTCGTACTTCCGCGAGGAGACCGTGAAGATGGATGAGCTCCTGTTTCTTCATGAGTACCGATCCTTTGCCACCGGAGGCTTATATTACTATCCTGAGTCTGGTTACCACACCGCCCGTCTATATAGCGTCCGAGCGCCTCTGTGGGGAGTTCGTCGACAAATACCGGCGTCGGTCGCCGAGATCGGTACCGACCGAGTCGCTACTGAAACTGCCGAACCGTCTCGAGATCTCGTTCGGTTCGCATAAACTCCGCGAGCCGCCGTGTCGCGTGACACGCCGGACAGCTAAAATTGGTGCGAAGCCCCGGCACCTCTGTGGGGTTGTCCTGCCACTCTTTGTCGCACTCTGGACAGACGAGCCTGACGAACGCTTCGACCATGTCCTCGTCTACACCTCGTCGCATTAAAAACGTACGTGACGGACGCCGTCGGGTGAGACGGCGTTACGCGGTCAGGTGGTCGCTGGCTTCGAGCAGCTCTTTGTACCGGTTGCGGATGGTGACTTCCGAGATGTCTGCGACCTCCGACACCTCGCTCTGTGTGACCTTTCGGTTCGACAGGAGGGCTGCGGCGTACACCGCCGACGCGGCGAGCCCGACCGGTGACTTTCCGCTCGTGATTCCGGCGTCCTTCGCGCCGCCGAGGAGTTCTCGCGCGAGGCGCTCGACCTCGTCTGGGAGGTCGAGCCGGGAGACGAACCGGGGGACGTAGCTCTCGGGGTCCGCCGGCTTAACCTCCAAGCCCAGTTCGCGGACGACGTACCGGTACGTCCGGGTGAGCTCCATCTTGTCGACCCGCGACACCGCGGTGAACTCGTCGAGGCTGCGCGGGTTCCCCACCTGTCGAGCGGCCGCGTACAGTGCGGCGGTCGCGACGCCCTCGATGGAACGGCCGGGCAGCAGGTCCTCGCTCAGCGCGCGGCGGTAGATGACGGAGGCGGTCTCGCGGACGTTCTTCGGCAGCCCGAGTGCGCTGGCCATCCGGTCGATCTCGCCGAGCGCCTGTTTGAGGTTGCGTTCTTTCGAGTTGCGCGTGCGGAACCGCTCGTTCCAGGTGCGGAGCCGCTGCATCTTCTCGCGCTGGCGGCTCGACAACGACTTGCCGTATCCGTCGCGGTCCTGCCAGCCGATGTTGGTCGAGAGCCCCTTGTCGTGCATCATGTTCGTCGTGGGTGCGCCGACCCGAGACTTGTTGTCGCGTTCTGCGGAATCGAACGCGCGCCATTCGGGGCCGCGGTCGACCGAGTCCTCCTCGACGACGAGTCCGCAGTCCTCACAGACGGTCTCGCCGTGTTCTGTGTCGGTCACGAGCCGGCCCGAACACTCTGGACAGCTCGTCACCCGCTCCGAGTCGGCGGATTCCGTCTCGTCGACGTCCGTGGTCTCGTTCGAGGCGGCGGTTCGTTTTCTCTCGTCCTCGCGGTCGTAGTTCCGGGTTCGTGTTTCTGTCATGGGTGTTCTCCGATCGAACTCCCGACGAAAAGATGGGCCGGGTATGCCCGATTCGTTAACTGATAGTAAGTGTCGTACGTATATAAATCTGTCTATATCTCGCGCCGCCGAGAGATCGGTCGAACTGCCGATATACTCGCGATACGACCCGTCTCTCACCGACCCTTCTCGATGGGCGATCGGAATGTGTCCGCCGTGGCCACGGCCACAGAGATATATAAATAGTGATGCCGCACCGATCGATGAGGTCGTGAGAACGACAAGACGGTCGAACCGGACTAATCGAGGGTGATCCACACCAAGAACACCAACCCGAACGTCTGGAGCATGTGGATCGCCATCATGGCTCGCCAGGCGACGGGTGGCACCGCCTCGGACGCGAACCACGCCGACAACATCGGATCGACGAGGTAGATGTAGAGGGCGAACGCGTTCTCTCCGAGCAGAAAGGCGCCAAACATCGCCAGTCCAAGGGTGTGTTTCGACCGGAACTGCGCGTAGTTGCGTCCCCACACCCAGAGGAGTGCGAGGAGCAAGCCGACGTTCAGCCCGGCCGAGAGGCGTGCCGCGTCGAACCAGGAGACCATCGTGTCCTGCTATCGGAGGCGCGGATATAACGGCTTTCCCGTCCGACATGTTGGGGACCGCCCGACGT
>KI543154.1:13017-18573 GCA_000496175.1 uncultured archaeon A07HR67
ATCGCCCGACCGCCTCGGCCGAGCCGTGAGCCGCCCGCCGGAGCCGGTCGCTCATCGGCGTCGGCTCGGCGGTGAACGGACGAGAAAACCGGGTGTCGACGCCGCGCTCGCGTTCGACGCGTTCCAGCGATTCTCGGGCGGCGTCCACGATCGTTTCCATCGATTCTGCCCTCACGTCGCGGATGTCCACGCTGGCGGCGACGCGGCCCGGGACGACGTTCGTCGCGTTCGGCGAGACGGACAACGAGCCAACCGTCCCGACGGCGGTCGCCGAGGCGTCCGAAACCACCTCGCCGGCGGCCGCCTCGACGTCGAGGACGAACTCGCTGGCGGCCGCGAGTGCGTCGGTTCGCTCGTTCATCGCGGTCGCGCCCGCGTGGTTCGCCTCACCGACGATCGTCGCCTCACAGCGAGTGATCCCCGTGATCGTGGTGACGACGCCGACGTCGACGCCCGCCGTTTCCAGCGTGGTGTCCTGCTCGACGTGGAGCTCGTAAAACGCGTCCCACTCCGCCGGGTCGAGAACGCCGTCGCCTCGGTAGCCGATCCGCGAGAGCGCCTCGCCGAGGGTTTCGCCGTCGTTTTCCAGCGCGAGCGCGTCCTCGACCGAGTGTTCTCCGATCGCGACGCTCGACCCGAGCAACCCCTCACCGTACGTCGATCCTTCTTCTTCGGTGAAGCTGACGACGAGCACCGGACGATCCGGCTCGACGCCCGCGTCTCGCATCGCGCGGACGGACTCGAGCGCGGCGTAGACCCCGAGCGGACCGTCGAAGATTCCGCCCTCGGGGACGCTGTCGAGGTGGCTGCCGGCGGCGACCGGCGCCGCGTCGGCGTCGGCGGAGTCGGGCACCCATCGGCCGGCGATGTTGCCGACCGCGTCGACAGTCACGTCGAGGCCGGCGTCGGTGAGGCGGTCGACGAGCCGGTCGCGCGCCTTCCGGTTGGCCTCGCTTCCGGTTCGATTCGTTCGGCCACGCGCGTCCGGGTCGTCGTGATCGAGCCGGCCGAACGCCGCGTTCGCCTCGATATCCGACCTGAGTCGGTCCGTGTCGACTGGAAGATCCATACGAGTACAGCAGGCCCGCAGAACAAAAGCGGTTCGTCACTCCCCGCGGCGACGCTCCACTCGGTGCCAGGCGGACCCGAGAACGACCCCCGACACGAACGTCCGGCGTGCGGCCTCGTCGGTCGCCGACCGGTCGACCGCGACGGCCAACGCGGTCCACGCGAGCGCCAGCGCGACGTTCCGCGCCGGAGACGCCCGTATCCCCCCGCCGACCACGGTCGTCTTGAGGTGCCCGTACAGGAATCCGGCGGCGACCCCGACCACGAGATGCTTTGACGCCCGATCGCCGAGCGGCCGCGTTCTCACGAGCGAGAACGCCCGGACCGCGAGCCGCGATGCGATCGCTGCGGTACCCGGTCGCGCGTTCATGGGCACAGGTCAGGCTCGCTGGACATGGCTTCGGTGTCGACGGATCACAGATCGGTCTCTACGCACGCCAGGGACCGGAGAGAAAAAACACTTACCGCCAGGGGGAGTCGCTCCGGGTATGCTCGCATCGACCCTGCTACAGGGAGGGATCGCGGGGGTCGTCTCCCTGTTGGTCGCCCTTCTCATGTTTGCGGCCCACGTCGCCATGATCGTCTGGACGTACAGCGACGCACAGACCCACAGCGACCAGCCGGCGTTTCTCTGGGCGATCGTGGTGTTTCTGGCGCCGCTTCTCGGGATCGTGTTGTACTTTCTTCTCGGCCGCTGACCACAGGCCCGGCCCGCGACGCTCGGCTCGCGCGTGACTGTTCGCCTCGTAAGTTCGGCAGCGTGTAGCCATTCGCATTCCAACGCGCGCCGCTGCCGAAACGGCCGGCGGCTCGCCGCTACCGGACGTGGAACTCGCCCAGTTCGCGGAGGCGCTCGGCCAGCTCGTCGTCTAGCGCGTCGGCCTCGACGCGCCACTCCCAGTTGCCGTCGATGGTTCCCGGCTCGTTGAGGCGGGCGTCGCTGCCGCGTCCGAGCAGGTCCTGAACGGTGGTCATCGCGATGATCGCCTCCGAACTCCACACCTCGTCGATGATCTCCCACTCGATGGGGCGGTCGTCGGCGACCCCGAGGTTGTAGTGAAGCGCGTCGCGCTGGTGGGGCGGCAACTCCTCGTAGTAGCCGACCCAGGTGTCGGTGTCGTGTGTCGACGTGTAGCCGACGACGTTCTCGGGGTAGTGCATCGGCTGGTATGGATTGCCGGCTTCGGCCCAGTTGGCGTACTGTGGCACCCGCATTCCCGGAACGCCAAACTCGGCCATCAGGTCGTCCATTCGCGCGTCCTCGAAGCCGAGGTCCTCCGCGATGAACGGCGCCGTGCCGAACTCGCGTTCGACCGCCTCGAACAACGCTCGCCCCGGTCCATCGTGCCACTCGCCCGCGGCGGGGTCGTCGGCCTCGGCCGGAATCGCCCAGTACCGGACGAATCCGAGGAAGTGGTCGAGCCGCGCCACGTCGGCCAGGTCGAACAGCCGCCGAAACCGGTCCATCCACCAGCCGTAGTCGTCGTCGGCGAGCTGTTCCCAGTCGTACACCGGATTCCCCCAGCGCTGGCCGTCGTCGCCAGGGTTCGGCGGCACACCCGCCACCGCGGTCGGTCGGTTCGCCTCGTCGAGCCGGAATGCCGCGGGATTCGCCCACACGTCGGCGGAGTCGAGCGCGACGTAGATCGGGACGTCGCCGACGATCTCGATCCCCTCGTCCGCGGCGACCTCCCGCAGCGCCGCCCACTGCCGGTCGAACGTCCACTGGAGAAACTCGTGATATCGGATCTCCTCGGCGTGTTCTTCCCGTGCTGCCGCGAGCGCGTCCGGGTCGCGCGTGCGGAGCGGATCGGGCCACTCGACCCAGGTGTCCTCGGGTCTGGCGGCCGAGAGCGCCCGAAACAACCCGTACTCGCGGACCCACGACTCCCGCTCGCGAAAGGCGTCGAACGACTCCGCCGCCTCGTCGGCCTCCTCCGGGCCGGCCTCGCTCGTCGCCTCCTCGAACCGCTCGAAGGCGGTTCGCAACAACGGGCGCTTGTACTCGCGGACGGCTTCGTAATCGACCCGGTCTGTCGGAAACGCCGGCACCGGCTCGAGCGTCGACGCGTCGAGCCAGCCGTCGTCGACGAGGCCGCCGAGGTCGATCAGAAGCGGGTTGCCGGCGAACGCCGACGGCGACTGGTACGGCGACTCCCCGGCGGCTCCGATGGTCGGTCCGAGCGGACACACCTGCCAGTAGTCGACGCCCGACTCGCCCAGAAACGAGAGGAACGTCGCGGCGCCGTCGCCGAGGTCGCCGATTCCGTGCGGCCCCGGCAGCGACGTGACGTGACAGAACACTCCGTCGGAACGATCGAATCGCATGGGTACGCCTGCGGCGCCCACCGACTCAAGCGTTGTGTCCGCGAGCAGCGAGGTGCGCGCCGACCCTCACCGGCTTGCGGGCTCCGCCGGCTTACCCGCTCGTCCACCGCCAGACGACCGCGTCGGCGGTTTCGAGGGTCACCGGCGCCGCGGCGTCGACCGGGCTGTCGCCGGGTTCGAGGTCGACGCTCGGCGGGACCAGCGCGACCGACCACTTGTCACCGCCCTGAACGTCCGCCTCCGCGAGAATCTCCTCGACGGTCACCGTCACCGGCGTCCCCTCGACGTTACACGCCACGAGCAGCGTCTCCGCGCCGTCCGGCGACCGCCGAACCGCGTAGTAGAGCACGCTTCCCTCCGTCGGGTGGCGGTACCCGAACGCCTCGCCGGCGCCGGGGTCGATGTCGGCCCGCAGCCAGGGGCGTTCCTGCCGGAACTCCCGGACGGACCGGTCGAAGGCGGTTCGGGCGTCGTCTTGGTCGTCCGCCCAGCGGTCGAGAACGAGGTACTCGCGCACGTCCGCGCTCCAGGCGAACGAGAACGCCTGGAGGTCCTCCGCGGCGAGGTCGTCGCCGGGCGTCTCCGGCTCCATCGGCGTCCCCTGAACCGACAACAGCTCGGCGATCAGGTCTACGTCGTACTCGGTCGCGTCCACGAGCGCGGCGAGCGTCGTCACGAATCCTTTGAGTTCCGCCCGCGTCTCGAAGCCGAGCGATTTCAGCCGACTGAAGGCGTCGCTGTCCGCGAACGCTCCTTGGGGGACGTGCCAGTCGATCCAGGAGGCCTCCTCGGCGACGACCTTGACGTTCCACGTCGGGTCGGTGTCGCGGACGAACCCCCACGGCGCACGGTAGTTCGCGTGAAGGAAGTCCATCGGGACGCCCGGCATCGCGACGTGAAACCAGACCAGCGCCGCCGGGCTGTCGTACGCCTCGCGGATCGTCGCCGGCGGCGAGTCGGCCAGGTACGGATTGACGAGCGCCCCGCTCCAGTCGTCCGTCACCTCGACCTGCGAGCCGCGGCGCAGCGTGTCGTGGTTTGCGACGCCCGTGATCCAGTGGCTTCCCGCTTCGGCGACCTCGCGCATCCGCCACCACTTCGTCACCCAGAACGTGAGTAGCGCGGGCTTGTTGTGCGCGAAGGTCACCGGCGACCACTGGAAGGCGTGAGGATGCTCGTCGATCAGCGTTCGGTACGTCGAAGCCAACTCCCAGTCTTCTCGCGGCCACGGCCGGCCGTCCTCGTAGATCATCCAGGGTCTGTACTCCGCGCCGCCGACCGTCTGGACGACGCGGTCCATTTCTGTCAGGAACGCGTCGTCGTGGCGGCTCTCGCCCGTCTCGGGGTCGTGATAGGTGAAGTCCTGTGCGCCGTCGACCCGAATCCCATCGGCACCGAAGTTCATCTTTCGGCGTTGTAGCTCCAACACGATCGCCCGCACGACCGGCTGTCGGTAGTTCAGGTGGAGCCCGTACATCCCCGGCCCCTCGAAGAACGGGTCGGGAAGGAGTTCCGCGGCGGCGGCGTCGGCGTGGCCCAACGCCACGTCGAAGACGACGCGGATCGGGTCGGGAGCCGCGTGGCAGGCGGCGATGAACTCCACGAGCTCGTCCGGCCGACCGGTCTCCAGTATCGCCGGGTTCGCGGCCGAGAAGCCGCTCACGACCACGTCGTACCCCCAGTTGATCTGGTCGGGTCGTTCGACGCCGACCGTCACCCGCTCCGTCTCTCGGTCGCGGTCGAACGCGTCTCCGGAGTCGCCGGCGTCCGACTCCCCGCCCGGCCGCCAGTACCACTGCCGGCCGTACGCCTGCGTGAGCGGCTCGACCGGCATGAGCTGGACCGCGTCGTAGCCGGCGTAGTTTCGCTCGGCCGGGTCGAGCGGCTCGCCAGTCCGTTGTTTTCGGCCGATGTCTTCGACGCGCTCGGCGAGCGCCCGGAGCGACCCCGACGCGGTCGAGGTCCCGGGGTGAATCTCGACCATGCTGGTCGCGGGATCGACGCGGGGAACGCCGTCGTCGACGGTCGTCGACACCGCCTCGTCGTCGGTCCCGAGCGAGCGAAAGTGGTCGCGGTCGGGTCTGGTGGCGTCGAGCCGCGGCCAGTCGTACACCTCGGCGGGCGCGAACGCGCCGAACGGAACCGAGTACGCAAGCGGGT
>KI543154.1:18593-21962 GCA_000496175.1 uncultured archaeon A07HR67
AGTGCCGTCCGGTCGGGCAGTCGGGCCGGCCGGTCCGCTGGCGGATCGCCAGACATGTTCACAGCTCCGCGGGGACGACTGCCACGTCGTCGACCCGGATCCGGTCGGCCCCGTCGGCGTCGGTCACAAGACAGTGGTCGCCGGTGACGACGTTCAGCCGGCCGTGGTCGGCGTCGACGGCGACGGTCGCGTCGCCCGGCGCGAAGTTGAGCACGACGACGACCGCCTCGGACCCGCTTCCGCGGGCGAACGCTACCACGTCGTCCGGATGAACGCGGTCGCCGTCGGCCTCTATCGGCCGTTCGGTCGGATCCCCGCTGGCGACGTGATACGCCACCCGGTGGAGGTCACCTCGGGGCCCGAGCGCCGGGTGCGCGTCGTGAGCCGCCAACAGCCGGCGGTATCGGTCACGGACCTCCTCGCGGGCGTGCTCCCACGCGATCGCGTCCCGACGCCCGCGCTGGCCGATCTCCTGGCCCGCGTACAGCATCGGCATTCCGGGGAGGGTGACGGTCGCCGCGCCCGCCGCGGCCGCGGCCGCGTCGCCACACTCGACGCGGTAGCGCGTCTCGTCGTGGTTCTCTATGTACTGGAGGAAGCCGGCGTGGTCCGGAAAGCCGACCCTGGCGCGTTCGTCGATCGCGTCGAGCATCGACTCGGCGGGAGCGGCCCCGCGACCGATCTGCCGAAGCTGAAAGTACAGCGTCGCGTCGAAGTGGACGTCGAACATCCCCTCGTGAAAGCCCGGAATGTACGGAATCGTCTCGTCCATCAACAGGAACTCCGGGTCGATCGATTTCACGCGGTCGCGCAGTTCTCGCCAGAAGGAGTCCGGGACCGCCCACGCCATGTCACACCGGAAGCCGTCGACCAGCGGTGCCCACGCGTCGACCACGTCGAGGAGGTGCCGACGAACGGTCAGGTTCGCGTGGTCTACGTTCGCGATGAGCTCCCAGTCGAAGTAGGTACCCGGCTCGCCCGACTCCTGCCACTCGTAGCGGTCGCGGTACGGCGAGTCGGGATTCTGGTACGCGTCCTGAAACCACGCGTGTTCCCGTGCGGTGTGGTTTGCGACGAAGTCGAAGAGCACCCGCATCCCGTGGTCGTGAGCCGTCTCGACCAGCCGTCGGTACTCCTCGCGGTCGCCGAGGTCGTCGGCGATCGAAAAGAAGTCGGTGATGTTGTACCCGTGTGGCTTGCCGTCGTTCGCGAGGACGGGCGTGAGCCAGAGGCAGTCGACGCCGAGGTCGGCGACGGCGGGAATCCGGTCGGCGACGGCCGCCAGCGTCTCTCCCTCGTCGGCGTCGGCGAACGTCCGGACGTACACCTCGTACACGCTGGCGGTTTCGGTCCACTCCGGGGGGCGGTTGAGCCGCGTCGTCTCGAAGCGGTCCTCGGGGGTCGTTCCCTCGGGTCGCCGGCCGCCCGCGCCGGACTCGACTCGGTTGACCGCGACCGCGTCAGCGACGCTGACGCGCGGCTCCGCGCCCGGCTCGTAGGCGACGGCGACCGCGTGAACCCGCAGCCGCTCGGGAACCGAGCCGGTTTCGACCCGCAACGTCGCGCCCGTCGGCTCCTCGCTCACGACTCGTGCGTCCCGCGGGTTCGTCCGCCCGGCCGCGACCGCGTCGGCGACGTCGCGGTCGTCGATCACGAACGTCACGGCGAGGTCGTCGGCATCGAGCGCCGACTCGGGGTTCGGCGTCGCCGTCGCCCGCACGACGACCGTCTCGTCTTCGACGGCGGCGTCGAGACGGATCCGCGGCGGGCCGACGCCCTCTGCGGGGCGGTCGGCAGCGTAGGCGACGTCCGCGCGGGCGGCGTCTCGGTCGCGAATCGCCTCGGCGCTGCCGCCGGCGACGTCGGCGCCCTCGTAGGAGGCGGGAAACGCCCGCACGGTCAGGCTGTGATCGCCGTCGGGAGCGGCGAGCCCGATCCGGTACTGTCCCGGGACGTCCGGCGTAAAATCGGCCACGGGCTCCGTACCGACCGTCGCGTCGCTCGGCGGCGGCGCGTCGACGACCCGCCAGTGGTACTCCTTCTCGGGATCGGGGTCACGCGGCGCGAGCTGTATCGTCTCGCCCGTTGAGACGAACCGCGGTGGTCCGGGATGGCACATACCCCCACGTCGTCGCCCGGGGTCTTCGGTGTTGCTCTCCGCGCCGTCGGCGCAGTCCCGTGTTCGACGCCCGATCGTTGCTGTAACCTGGGAAGTGGGGAGCTTCGCCCGGTTCGTCAAGGCTTTTTATCCTGGGTCCGGCAGAACTAGCATGCGACTGCGAACCGCGATCGCGGAACACAAACGTCGCCACGGCGAACGCTATCCGGCGGAGCGTCCGACCACCGTCGGCGCGTTCACCGGCGACGGCGGCCGACTGGTCCACATCGGACCGGACGGCGACGCTCACGACTGCTCGTACGCGCTCTCGAGCGTGGGCGGGACCGACCGGATCCAGATCGGGATCGCCGGCGGCGGCGGGATCCGCTGGCTCGCGGATCTCGAAACCACCCGCCAACACTACGACGGAGACACGCCGCTCGTCGAAACCGAGTACGACGCCGGTCGCTACACCATTCACCAGTTCGACCTCGTCGTCGACGACGTCCACCTCACCCACGTGGTGTTGCGCGGCGCGCCGCCGGCAGACGCCGACCTAGTGGCGAGTTGTGCGTTCGCGCCCGACATGGCCGAGGGCCGCGTCGGCAACCTGGTCCACGAGGAAGCAGGCCCGGACGGCGGCGACGTCGTCGAGGTGTTCCACCGCCGCGAACACGACTTTCTGACCGCCTCCACCGGGCTCTCGGCGGCACACGGCCAGCGGCAGACCTCGATCGGTCAGCTGCTCGGCGAGGGCGGCGGAGCGCCCCATCGCGGCGAGATCGACGAGCGGGAAGACACCAGTCTGACGCCGGACGTCGTCGTCAGGGCGCCGTTCGAGCGGGACGGGCGAACCGAGCGCGTCACGCTCGTCAGCCGAACGGTCGTCGACGACGAGCCGACCGGCTCCGGTCCGCGTCCCGGCGACGCGGGTGAGCAGATTGGCGACCGGCTCGCGGAGGACGCCGTCCGCGACCGGCGGCTCGCGGCGGTCTCACAGACCGCGGCCGCACACGCCGACACCGACAGCATTCGGGCGGCGGCCGCCGAGCGCGCGCCGTCCGTCCCCGACGCGGTGCCACGTCAGGAGACGGTCGCGAGCGACCTCCGGGTGCTCGAACTCCTCACCGCCGAGTCGGGCGGGCGGATCGCCGGTCCGGAGTTCGACCCCTTCTACGCGGCCTCTGGCGGCTACGGCTACACTTGGTTTCGCGACGAGGCAGAGGCGTCGAGCGCCCTGCTCGCCGCGAGCGAAGAGCTCGGATTAGACG
>KI543154.1:22341-48891 GCA_000496175.1 uncultured archaeon A07HR67
CGAACGCCCGGATCGAATCGGCCGACGGGACAAACCCGAACGACCAGCTCGACCAGCCGGCGGCGGTGGTTGCGTTTCTCGCGGAGCTCCGGCGCACGACCGACGTGCCAGCGGCCCTGCGCGACCGGATCGACGAGACGATCGCGGACGCGGTCGCGTTCCTCCACGAGACGACGCTGCCCGACGGGCTTCCGCGCCGGTGTCAGAACTGCTGGGAGAACGCTCTCGGCCGGTTCACGCACACGGGTGGCATCTATCTTCAGGCGTTCGCGGCGGTCGCCCGCGCGCCGGTCGACGACGCGATCCGAACCCGCGCCGCTCACGCGGCCGACGAGGCGGTTTCGGGGCTCCAAGACCGGTGGATTCCCGAACTCGAGCGGTTCCCTCAACGGTCCAGCGACGGCGGCGACGAGCGCCCGGACGCCAACACGTTCGTGCTCGCGGACGCGCTCGCCGAGTACGACGCGCTCGCCGACGAGCGCCCCGAGGCCCGATCGGACCACGACGAGGAGCCGCTCCCGGCGGTGCCGCGGTCGGTCGACCTCGACGCGTTCGTCTCGCAGGTCGCAACACATGTCCGGAGTTCGATCGACGCGTTGAGCCGCGAGACGGCCGACGTCGAGGGGTTGATCCGGTTCGTCGGCGACGACTGGCGGTCGGTCGAACAGAGCGGCGCGAAGGTCTGGTCGATCGCGACGTTGTGGGGTGCGACTGCGGCCGCGACCGTCGGCGGCGTCCTCGAGTCGCGCGACGAGGACGCGTCCCGGCTCTTCTCGGAGGCCCGCCGCCTCTACGGGTTGTGTGAGTCCGACGGCCCCTTCGCAAACGAGTCCGGACTCCTCGCGGAGCAGGTGTTCGACAACGGCGATCTGGACAGCGCGACGCCGATCGCGTGGGCACACGCCCTTCGGGTCGACGCGACGGCGACGCTCGCGCAACACGGCGCGCTGCCGGTCCCGCACGACCGGCCGAGCAGTCCCGCGGCTCCCCGGTGGACGACCGGCCGCAAGTTCGGCGTGGGGACGCCCGCGGACCACGACGCCGACGACCCCGTCCCGGTCTGGTTCACGCTGACCGAGGGGGCGCTGACAGAGGCGCGCTTCCCCCGGATCGACGTGATGAACCTCCGGACGTTCGACTTCCTGATCGCGGACCCGGAGACGGGCCACACCGTCCGTACCTTCGACGAGACGAGCCACGTGACGACCGCCGAGACGATAACGCGGGCGACCGAGCCGAGCGCCGCCGACGCGCTCGCGTACAGACAAACGATCCGCGAGAACGGCGACGGCCACGGCCACAGCTGGACGCTCACCGTCGAGTACGCGGTCGACACCGAGGGGAACGCCATCCTCGCGGACGTCGAGTTCGAGGGCGCCCGCGCGTACGACGTGTACGCGCTCGCCGACACTACCCTCGCGAACGTCGGCACCGACGACTACGGGAGCCGCGTCGGCGACGACCGATACCACCTGCTCGCGCGGAGCGAGCGCCGGGACCGCATCGGCGGGAAGCTCGTCGACGACGACGGCGAGCCGTTCGCGGTCGCGGCGGCGCTCACGAGCACCGACGGCTTCGCCTGGGCGAGCGCGCTCGCCGCCGACGACGACGCGCTCGAGTCGTTGTTCGGCGCCGGCGAACGCGGCGCGGCGCAGCAAGAGGCGAGCGGCAACGTCGTCCTCGCCGGGCTCGTCGGCAGCGGAACGGCCGTCTCCGACACCGTCGCGCTCGGCTTCGCGGAGCGGGCCGACACCGCGGCGGCACTCGGCGAGGCCGAGGGGGCGCTCTCGCGCGGCTTCGCGACGGTCGAGGCGGCGTACGTCGACACGTGGCGCGAGTGGCTCGCCGACCGAGAGTTCCCGGACTCCGTCGTCGGCGACGCCGACCTCGAGACGCAGTATCGGTTCGCGCTCATGACGCTCGCGGCCGTCGAGGACAAACGCCACGACGGAGCCGGAATCGCCAGCCCGTCGGTGCCGTGGGGCGAGACGGAGTACGCCGCCGAGGAGCGGGGATACGGCTACAACTTCGTCTGGTCGCGCGACCTGTATCAGGTGTTCACCGCGCTGATCGAGGTCGGCGAGGTGGAACGCGGCGCGGACGCGCTGGCGTACCTCTACAACACCCAACAGGACGACTCCGGCTTCCTCCCGCAGAACACCTACATCGACGGGCGGACCCGCTGGGGCGGCGAACAGATGGACAACATCGCGTTTCCCGCGGTGATGGCGTGGCAGTTGTACGAACACGGCGTGACGCTGGCCGATGCCGACTACGACTACGAGCAGGTCCGTCGGTCGGCCGGATACGTGGCGGCGAACGGACCACAGACCGCCCAGGAGCGCTGGGAAGAGGAGGCGGGCTACTCGCCGTCGAGCATCGCCGCCGAGATCGCGGGGCTCTGTTGTGCGGCCGCGCTCGCGCTCGCGGAGGCCGACCGGCTCGACGCCTCGGCCGGGGATCCCGCGATCGACATCCCCGACCCCGCGTCGCTCCGTGCGGACGCGCTGGCGTGGCTCGCGCTCGCCGACGACTGGGCCGACCGCGTCGAGGAGTGGTGTGCGACCGACGTCGGCACCGACCGCCACGCGGAGACGCCGTACTACCTCCGGATCACCGCCGACGGCGACCCGGACTCGGGCCGGCCGCGAACGATCGCCAACGACGGCCCGACGTACGACGAGCGCGAGATCATCGACGGCGGCTTCCTCGAACTCGTCCGGCTCGGGGTGAAACCCGCCGACGACCCGGTGATACGGAACTCGGTGTCGGTCGTCGACGACTCGATCCGGGTCGACACCCCACACGGGCCGGCGTGGTACCGATACGTCGGCGACGCCTACGGCGAACTCGGCTACGGCGACCCCGGCGGGCCGTGGGCGGGCACCGGAAACGGCAAGGGGCGGCTCTGGCCCATCTTCACCGGCGAGCGCGGCGAGTACGAACTTCGCGCGCGAGCGGGTGGTCCGGACGACTTCGGCGGCACCGACGAAGCCGCGCTCGAGCCGGCGTCGCTGCTCGATACGATGGCCGGATTCGGCAACGACGGCCGGATGCTCCCCGAGCAGGTGTGGGACCGCGAACACGCCACCGACTACGGCTGGGAGTTCGGCGAGGGAACCGGGGGGGCGACGCCGCTCGCCTGGTCGATGGCCGGATTCATCCGACTGGCGCACGGCGTCGACGCCGGCGAGCCCGTGGAGACGCCGACCGTCGTCCGCGACCGGTACGTCGACGGCGACCGCCCGACTGGCCCGGAGCTCACGGCGACGACGACCCTTGTCGGCGACGACCTCGTGGTCACGGGCGAAACCGACGGCGAGCGGGTCGCGGTGTACACCGCCGACGGCTCCGCGCTCGCGACCCCGACCGACGGCGCGTACGAGATTCGCCTCACGGGCGCGGCCGACGCCCGCGCCGTCGTCGTCGCGGCCGCCACCGACGAGGCGTTCGAGGCCGCGGGGACGACCGTCGAGCGCGTTCGATTGTAGGCGTCAGCCGAGCGCGACCACGTCAATCTCGTGGGTCGCGTCCGTCCCGTCCGTAGACGCCGCGTCGACCGAGACGGCCACGGTTCCGCCGACCGACTCGCGAACGGCGTCCCGCCAGGCGGCGACGGCCGTGGCGTGTCGCTCCCGCCGGGTTTCCACGTCGGCCTCGGGGAGGTCGGCGGCGGTCTCGTCGACCTCGGGATACGCCGGGCGGTCCTCGACGAGGTCGGCCGGGTCGACGTGGATCGGGCCACCGGCCGCGGCGGATTCGTCGCCGCCGGTCGGCCCCGTCTGAGTCGCGTCCACCCGGTGGATACGGGCGCGCATCCGTCCCGAGTACGGCGGCGTCACCCTGAGCACGACCCGGCGGTCGCTTCGCAGCGTCGCCTCCAGCGCGGTCGCGACGTCCTCGCGGTGGACCGCGATCGACCGGATGCGTCTCGGATCGGCCGGGTCGGTCGCGGATTCCGTGTCGGTCGAGCGGTCCGAACCGCCGGGCTCGTTGTCGGCCATCAATCGCCCCCGCGTCGGCCGTCCAGCGCGCGTCCGAGAGCGTCCGCTGGACTGCCTCCTCGCCGACGGACGCCGCGAGGTGTTCGAACCCGCGCGCACGGCCGGTCGGTCGCGTTCGCGACCAGCCGAGAAACGATGAACTCCGGGGTGGATCTGCCGATCGTGTTGAACCGAGGCTGGTAGTCGACGCGGAGGTCGAGGTCGGTCGTCAACCCCTCCGCGAAGATCCCGTCGATCCGAGCCGCGTCGGGCAGCGGGCTGAGGTCCTCGGCCAGGTGGGTGACGTACACCCCGAGCGCGCCGCGGTCGACCGTGAGGTCGACCAGCCCGTTGAGCAGGTCCGCGGCCCGGCCCGGCTCCGTGATCGCCTCGAACTCGTCGACGAGCATCAGCGTCCGTCCCGTCTCGACGAGCGGCGGCACGACCGACCGCAGCGTCGACTCCAACACCCCGGCGTTAAACGAGGCGTGACGCCGGTGGAAGACGACCCGGTCGAAGGGGCCGACGGCGGCCTCGTCGGCCGGCACGGGAAGCCCCATCGACGCGAGCAACACCACCGCACACACCGTCTCCAGAAGCGTCGTCTTGCCGCCGGAGTTCGCCCCCGTGAGGACGCTCACCCGGTCGCCGGAAGGCGGAGCCGGCTCGCCCGCGCCCGCCAACGAGTGTGTCCCCACCGCGTACGACACCGGCTGGACCGGATCGTCGATAAAGGGGTTTCGCGCGCCTCGAACTGCGACGCCGTCGTCGACGAGCCGTGGGCGGGTCAGCTGATACTCGGCCGCGAACCGCCCCAGCGAGAGGTCGACGGCGATGTCGGAGACGACTTCGACCGCACGGGCCACGTCGCCGTCGGCGTCGCCGACCCGGTCGCGGAGGTCGGCCGCGACGGTCGTCTCCCGCTCGTCGACCGCCTCGGTCAGGTCGTCGACGAGCCTGCGAAGGGTAGCAGAGACGAAGTCGGCGGCGTCGAGCGCGTCCTCGGGAGCCGCCGCGCGAACCCGCGCCGAGGCGACGCCGGTCTCGCCGGCGACGTGGTCGACGGTCGCGGCCTCCAACGCGTCGAAGTCGCGAAGCGAGCCGTCGCGAACCCGGTCGAGAACGTCGAACGCAGAATCGGCGAGCCCCTCGGCTGCCGCGAGCTGTTCTCGGAGGCGGTCCAGTTCGGCGTCGGCTCCGTCGGCGACCGCCGCGTCGTCGCCGTCGAGCGATCCCCGCAGGTCGCCGAGCGCGGCGGCGGCCGTCCTGAGCGCGCCGTCGTCGAGGCGTGCGAGCGCGTCGAACGTTTCGCCGGTGAGCCCGGCCTCTCGGAGCGCGAGGGCGGTCTCGACGGCCGCCCGGTCGGTGCCGCCGGCCTCGTCGTACGCCGCGAACGCCTCGACCACCCGGTCGTGTTCCGTCTCGTCGAGGCCCGTCCACGCCTCGCGGGCGGCGACGACCTCGTCGAGCCGAGACGCTATCGCGCCGCGGTCGAGAAGCGGCGTGAGAACCCGGATGCGGTCGGCCGCGTGTTCGGTCAGCGCGTAGCCCGCCGCGAGCGTGAGGAGGTCGTCGTACACCGAGCGGGTATCTCCGGTCGCGAGAACGTCCATTCCGGCCTCGCCGTTCGCCCGACGGAGGATCCGGGTGGCGCGGCCCCGATGGAGTCCGGCGTCGACGAGCGCGCGGACGTCGGCCGACTCGATCGCGTCGACCGCCCGGTCGGACCCGAGCTCGGCCGTGAGCAGTTCGCTCGTCTTCGGGCCGATGCCCCAGTAGTCCTCGAGTCGCATAGCGTGGAGTGTCGGGGCGGCGTCTTGGTGTTTTCGTCTGCGGGAGCGGTCGGCCGCGAGACACTCGGCGGGCGCCGACGACGCGACGAGCGAGCGCCTCACCGCTTCCGGCCGCCATAGCCGCAACCGAACGCTTGAGGTGTTATCACGAGGAACCATTCGTGTGTACGACCCGGTCGCCCCGCTTCGCGGCTTCTCACGGTCGGTGTACGTCGTGGGGATCGGCCAGCTCGTCAACCTGTTCGGCTCGGGACTGGTGTACCCGTTCGCCACGATCCACTTTCACCTCTCGGTCGGGATCGCGTTGTCGCTGGTCGGGCTCGGGCTGCTCGCGAACAACGTCGGCACCGCGGTCGGAACGACAGTCGGCGGCTACGCCGCGGACCGATACGGCCGGAAGCCGGTCATGGTCGCGAGCATGGCGTTGTCGTCGGTCACGCTCGCGGCGTACGCCGCCGTCGAGCCGCTCGCGGCGGCGACGCCGGTCTCGCCGGCCGGCTCGTTCATCGGTATCGCCGCTGCCGCCGGACTCACGCTCGGGCTGTACGCGCCGGCCGCACAGGCGATGGTCGCCGACCTCACCGACGGAGACAAGCGCGACCGCGGCTACGCGCTGCTCAAGGTCGCCAACAACGCCGGGTTCGGCCTCGGCTTCGTCGTCGGCGGCGTCCTCTACGAGGTCGCCGAGCTGGCGGTGTTCGTCGGCAACGGTCTCACGTCGGGGGTGGTCGCGCTCGTCTTGTTCGCGTTCGTCCCCCGGGTGCAGTCTGTGGTCCGCGACGTCGCGTTTCGCGACTCCGTCGGCGACTGGAGCCGCGCGGTCGCCGACCGCCGGATACTCGCACTCGCCGGGCTCAACGTCGGCTTCGCCGTGATGTACGCACAGATGCAAGCGACCGTTCCGGTCGTCGCGACGGAGACGCTCGGGCTGAGCTCCGGACAGCTCGGGACGTTGTACACGCTCAACCCGATCGTGATCGTCGTCTTCCAGCTGCCGATCGTGGCCGCGGTGACCCGCTGGCGTCGGACCCGCGGTCTCGTCGTGTCGGCCGCGTTGTGGGCGGCGTCGATGCTCGCGGTCTGGGCCGTCGCCGGGGTCTCAGCGTGGATCGGGGTCGCGCTCGTCGGCGCGTTCTTAGTGTTGCGAACCCTCGGCGAAATCCTGCACTCGCCGCTGATCACGTCGCTGGCCTCCGATGTCGGCGACGCGACAGAGCGAGGGTCACAGCTGTCGCTGCTCGAGGTCGCAAAACGGATCGGGTTCGGCGTCGGCTCGGCGGTCGGCGGGGCGTTCTTCGATTACGGCTTCGAGTGGGCGTTGTGGCCGGCGCTGGTCGGCGTCTGTGTGCTTCTCGCCGTGGGTCTGTTCTACTTCGAGCGGATCGTCTCGCCGGCCGAAAACGGCCGACCGCGTTCTGGCTCACCGGACCGCGACGCCGGCGAGCCGGACCCGCCGTGACCGCCGTCCGGGCGAAATCGCTCCGGGTCAGTCGGCGGCGTCCTCGAACGGATTCGCCAGCTCGATCGTCTCCTCGCGGTCGGGACCGACGCCGACCGCGTACACCGCGGCGTCGACCTCCTCGGCGACGAACTCCACGTACGAGCGCGCCGATTCCGGCAGCGTGTCGTACTCCGTCTCGGTCCAGTCGCCCATCGACCACGTGTCGAACTCGCGGTAGACGGGCTCACACCGCGCCCAGCGCTGTGTCGTCGTGGGGACGGTGTCGAGCCGCTCGCCGTCGAGTTCGTACTCGACACACACCTGAAGCTCCGGAAGGTCGGCGAGCACGTCGACGTGGTTGATCGCGATCCCCGTGAATCCGGAGACGCGCGAGGCGTGCCGGAGCATGGGGAGGTCCAGCCACCCGATCCGTCGCGGTCGGCCGGTGACGGTGCCGAACTCTCCGCCCTTCTCGCGGATCTCGTCGGCGAGCGCCGCCTCGTCGTCGTCGCCGTCCAGCTCCGTGGGGAGCGGACCCGCGCCAACCCGGGAGAGGTACGCCTTCACGATGCCGACGACTTCGCCGGCGCCGACGGTCGTGACGCCGGTTCCCGATCCGACGGCGGCTCCGCCGGCCGTCGGGTTCGAGGACGTGACGAACGGGTAGTTGCCGTGGTCGATGTCGATCGAGGTCCCCTGTGCGCCCTCGAAGAGGATGCGGTCGCCCGCGGTCCGGCGACGATACAGAAAATCACTACAGTTGATCGTCATCTCGTCGTCGGCGAGCCGCTCGCCAACTTCGACGAACTCCTCGTAGAGGGCTTCGACGTCGAAGGCGTCGGCGTGGTCTGACTCCGCGACGTCGAGTCCGTACACCGCCTCGGCGACGCGCCGCTTGTGTGGAACGACGTACTCGAGCCGCTCGCGGAGCACGTCGGGGTCCAGTAGGTCGCCGACCCGGATGCCGCGTCGACCCGCCTTATCCTCGTAGGTGGGGCCGATCCCGCGGCCAGTCGTCCCCACCTCGACGCCGGAGTCGTCGTCGGACTTTCCTTCTTCTTCGATCCCGTCGAGCACTCGGTGATACGGAAAGATGACGTGGGCTCTGCGGGCGATCCGGACGTCTGGGTCGAGCCCGCGGTCGCGAAGCCCGTCGATCTCGGTGAACAGCGTGCGAGGGTTGACCACACAGCCGTTGCCCAACACGCCGATCGTTCCTCGGACAGCTCCGCTCGGAACCAACGAGAGTTTGTACTCCTCGCCGCCTTCGACGACGGTGTGGCCGGCGTTGTCGCCGCCCTGATAACGGACTACGACGTCCGCGTCCCCTCCCCACCGGTCGACGAGCGCCCCCTTGCCCTCGTCTCCCAGCTGAGAGCCGACGATGGTGACAGTCATACCGATGTTCCTTCCGACCGGGGGATAAAACCGATTACGGTCCGCCGACCGGCGGGGAATCCGAACTGTTAATTACTCTCATGCGAAACTGTGAGTCAATATTCGCCGCGCACTCGACAACAACTTTTAAAAAGGGGGATGACGAGTTAACATATGGCATGATAGATCGACTCGAAAAAGAGGTGGATATGTTGGAGCGACACCTCCAGGTGTTGCAGATGGTCATCAAGAACGAACCGATCGGCATCGTGAAGATGTCCAACGAGACGGGCTACCCCCACCACAAGGTCCGATACTCGCTTCGCGTTCTCGAAGAAGAGAACCTGATCGAACCCTCCAGCCAGGGGGCGATCACGACCGAGCGCACCCACGAGTTCGTCGACGAGCTCGACGAGAAGCTCGACGACACGGTCCAGAAGCTCGGCTCGATGCGGATCGACGACGCGGCCGAAGTCGAAAGCTGAGGTGCCGAACGCGTCTACGCCCCGCGAGCCGACGGATCTGTCGTTTCTCTCGAACACCAGCCCCGTCAGCCGACGGACTCCGGACTCAGAGATCCGGCACCGTCAGGTGGAACCCGCCGTCGCGCGATTCCACGAGACACAGGTGGAACCCGCGTTTGCGCGACATCCGCACGAAGCTCTTGCGTTTCGAGCGATTGAACAGCCCGCCGCCGACGGCACCGCTCGCGGTTTCGAGCGCGTCCGGCTCGAAGAAGCTCGCCGTCACCGCGAACGCCCCGGCGAAGGCGTCGTTCGACCCCGCGAGATCGCCGCCGTTCGCGACGAGCGACTCCAAGACGCCGCCCTGTGTAGGAGCCCGCGAGTCGTTCAACTCGGCGATGAAAAGCGGGTTGCCGAGCCGGTCGCGCAACACCAGGTCGAACGAGCGTTGCTCGCGCGTCTCCTCGCCGCTGTCCCGAAGCACGAGAGACACTGACCCGCGAATCTCGGCGCGGTCGATCTCTGGGAGGGCGTCGTAGAGGTCGCGAAGCGCGTCCGTGTTCCCGGTCTCGTCCACCTCGAAGGTGAGCTCTTCGACGAGCCAGCGGGTGAAGCCGTACTCGATCGTCCCGCGCAGAAACTCCTCGAACGGCTTGCCGTCGACGACGACCCCCTCGGTCTCGAAGCTGGTGTGGTGTTCGATCCGGAGGTTCTCGCGGAGCTCCGTGCGGTCGACCGCGCCGTCGTGTGCGTCGTCAAGCGTCGCGCCGCCCTTCGAGTCGTACCGCACGAACAGGTTCGTCTCGGCGAGCGCCTCGCCCGGCGAGAGGCTGCGGTCGCCCTCCGGAAGCCGCGACTCAGCCTCCGAAAGCTCGCCTCGCAGGCGGTCGACCTCCGACCGGAGCTCTTCGACTCGCCGCCGAAGCTGGTCGCGTTCCTCGCGGATCGCGTCGTGCTCCTCGCGGATCGCGTCGCGCTCGGCCGCCAGCTCCTCGCGTGCGGACTCGGCCTCCGCCAGAGCCGCCTCGAGCTCCCGGATTCGGTCGCGGACGTCCGCAGTCGGCTCCGACGACACGCTGGCTCCGTCGGAACGCTCCGTCGAGCGCGGAGCCGGCGAGGGATCCTCCTGTGAGCCCGGCGACGGCCCGGATTCCGCCGAGGCAGCGTCGGACCGCGATCGGCTCCCGGACTCCGCCGATCGATCCGTGGGTGACGTCGTCTGGCCGTCCGATCCGTCACCGGACGGACCGGCCGCGTCCCTCGTCTCGGACGGATCGAGCGAAGGGATCGACGTCTCTTCTCGCCACCGGGTCTCCTCGGAGAACACGTCGTCGGCCGGGTCGGTTTCTTCGGTGTCGTCGTCGCCGTCTCTCGCGCTTGCGTCGTCGAACGACCCCGTGCCGGATATCGGACTCGTCTGTGTGTCGGGGTCGAAATCGGCCCCGTCTCGGCCGTCGCCACCGGCACCCGTCCCGGTCGTTTCTCCCGGTTCTCGAGAGACGCCCGTCGGGTCGTCATCGCTCTCTCCGTGGTCGCCGGTGACCGACTCCGTCTCGGTAGCCCCCGCGCTCGCCGGCTCGTCCGGGCGTGGCGACGGGCCGTCGGAGTCGGCCGCGTCGGCGCCAGAGTCGACCGCGTCGGCCGCAGAGTCGGCCCCGAAGTCAGCACTCCCGACATCGTCGCCAGCACCCCCGACGTCGTCGCCGGGACCGTTCGCGTCGGTCTCGCCGTCGGCGGTGGGGTCGACGACGACCCTGCCGGTGGTTCCGTCTTCGGCGGCGTCTCGTTCCGGAGCGGGAAGCTCACGGACGTCGAGCTCGACCGCGTAGACGGCGTAGATGCCGACCTCGTCGTCGGCGAGTTCGAACGCGTCGGCCCCGGTTTCGAGCCGGCGTGCGTTCCCGACGTACGCGGCCGACATCGACGTTCCGCCGGTGTACACCACGTAGTAGTCCCCCGAGAGCACGTTCTCGGAGAGCTCGATGTATCCCGTGAACCCACCCTGCGAGAGTTTGCGGTCGGCGGCCGACAACGGCGTGTCGTTCGTGTAGTACTGGGCCCGCGGCTCGCCGCCTCGTTCCTGCATAGCGAACAACACCGGCAACGACTCGTGGGGCGCCTCGTACACCGTTCCGGAGGCGTCGGCGAACGCGTCGAGGTCGGCGTCGACGGTGCCGACGACCTGACCGTCGAACAAGAAGAGCCACCCGGCTCCGTTCGTGGCCGCCCCAGAAAAGCCACGATCCGCGAACCGACGCAGCCCGTCGAATCCGTCGGAGAACTCCCGGGCATCCCACCCGGTGATGTCGTCTCGTCGCTGTGCGTCCATTCTATGGATGTTTCGCCAGCACCAACTCAAATACTTTCCGGAGCGTGAGACGACTGTCAGACGCCGACGCGCCGAGAGTGCGGCCGGCCTCCGCTACGCTCTCGCGTCGGCGACGGCCTCTATCGCCTCGCACCCGAGCGCGACCACGTCGGCGTCGAAGCCGCTTGACCGAAGGTCGGCGGCGGTGTACCAGCTCCACTCGTCGGCGTTCGCCTCGTCCTCGCCGACCGGGTCGATCCGTCGACGGGGAGCCCGAGCGTAATAGAGGTGATCGATGTGCTGGTGGCCCACCGATCCGTCGGGATACACGTCGATGTCGTGGAGCATCTGGTGGGCCGGCTCGGGCAGCGGCCGGCCGTTCGGCGCCTCGACGTCGGCACGGTCCGCGACGAGCTCCGCCTCCAGTCCGGTCTCCTCGTAAACCTCTCGGAGCGCCGCCTCGTGTGGCAGCTCGTCGCGTTCGATGTGGCCTCCCGGCGGAAGGTAGATTCCGAGTCGGCCGTGCTCGTGAAGCGCCGTCGCGCCGTCGTTGACGACGTACGTGGTCGCAGTAAAGTGGCGGGTCGTCTCCATACCGATCGGTCGGGCCGGTCGCCCATGGGTGTTCGGGACGGCGATTCGCTGCCCGACCTCCAAACGACTGGGTCGCGTCTCGGCCGGCGCGAGCCGATCAGCTCATCGCGATGCCGTCTTCGGCCTCTAACAGCTCGTGGTAGCGGTTGCGGATGGTGACTTCTGAGATGTTTGCGACCTCCGACACCTCGCTTTGGGTCACCTTCTCGTTGGTGAGAAGCGAGGCGGCGTAGACGGCGGCGGCCGCGAGCCCGACCGGCGACTTCCCCGAGTGAATTCCTTGTGACTTGGCAGTGTCGAGAAGCTGGCGGGCGCGTCGCTCCGACTCGTCGGACAACCCTAGATCGGAGGCGAACCGGGGAACGTAGCTTTCTGGATCCGCCGGCTGGATCTCCAGTTTGAGCTCGCGGACGACGTACCGGTACGTGCGAGCGATCTCGTCTTTCTCGACGCGGGAGACGCCCGCGATCTCGTCGAGGCTTCGGGGCGTCCCCGCCTGTCGGGCGGCCGCGTACAACGACGCCGTCGACACGCCTTCGATCGAGCGGCCGGGCAGGAGATCCTCGTCGAGCGCGCGGCGATAGATGACGGAGGCGGTCTCGCGGACGTTCTCGGGGAGCCCGAGCGCGCTGGCCATCCGGTCGATCTCGCCGAGCGCCTGCTTGAGGTTGCGTTCCTTGGAGTCGCGGGTGCGGAACCGCTCGTTCCAGGTGCGGAGCCGTTGCATCTTCTCGCGCTGGCGGCTCGACAACGACTTGCCGTAGGCGTCTTTGTCCTGCCAGCCGATGTTGGTCGAGAGCCCCTTGTCGTGCATCATGTTCGTCGTCGGCGCGCCGACCCGGGACTTCTCGTCTTTCTCGCGAGAATCGAACGCGCGCCACTCGGGCCCGCGGTCGATTTCGTCTTCTTCGACGACCAGTCCGCAGTCGGCACAGACGGTCTCGCCGTGTTCAGTGTCTGTCGCGAGCTGGCCGCTGCACTCCGGACACTGTAGTTCTTCGTCGGCCGACGACTCGGTCTCCTGCTCGTCGTCGACGTGCTCTGCCGTATACGTTCGGACGTTGTCGCTCATTGTGTGTGGTTCGGTGGAGGGTTCCGCGGGACCGAAAGAGGAGTCTCAGTTGCGTTGTTCCTCACCCATAGATAGGGAAGTAACGATATTAAAACCCCGGGATACTCTCAAAATTGAAAAGCGGCGTCGGCCGCGCTGACGATCCGTCTGAGAGGCGTTTTCGAGCGCAACTCGGCTCACGATATTCAGTGATCGTTCGTGTCGGTCTCGACACCACGTCGAGTATATATACGTTTCGTACACAG
The DNA here is from genome assembly GCA_000496175.1 of uncultured archaeon A07HR67. Lineage (GTDB taxonomy): Archaea > Halobacteriota > Halobacteria > Halobacteriales > Haloferacaceae > Halorubrum. The sequence continues at coordinate 35,619 of KI543154.1, forward strand.
CGGGCCGCGAGGACAACCGATTTGACGCTTCGTACGGGAGAACACACATGTACCGCACGCGGCTCGAAGACCACTTCGACGACATCGAGACGGACGGCTACCTGCTCGACGCCTCACAGGACGACGCAAACCAGTTGTACCTCTCCGGATTCACCGGCCCCGATCCGTTCGTGAGCCTGTACGCCGACGGCGCGGTCCACGTGCTCGTCTCCGGACTCGAGTACGGCCGCGCCAGAACGGAGGCGGCCGCGGACACAGTCGAGCGCCACGCCGACTACGACTACGAGTACGGGGGCAGAGAGGATCGATACGACATGTACGCGCGGTTCGTTCGCGAGAAGGGCGTCGAGTCGGTCACCGTGCCGCCTCGCGGACCGGTCGGAACCGCAGACGCCCTCCGGGACCGCGGCATCGACGTCAGCGTCGACGGAGACGACACGCTTCGGACGGTTCGAGCGGTAAAGACCGACGAGGAGATCGACGCGATCCGCACGGCCCAGCGCGCCAACCAGGCGGCGATGCGCCGGGCGGAGTCGCTGCTCGCCGAGGCCGACGTCGCCGCCGCCGGCGACGACGCGGAGACGGGCCAACTCCTTCACGACGGAGACCCGCTCACCAGCGAGCGGGTCGCCACGGCGATCGAGGTGACCCTACTCGAACACGGCTGCGCGCTCGACGAGACGATCGTCGCCGGCGGCGAGCAGGCGGCCGACCCACACGACCGCGGGTCGGGACCGCTCCGCGCGAACGAGCCGATCATCGTCGACATCTTTCCCCGCTCGAAGGCGACGCGGTACAACGGCGACATGACCCGGACGTTCTGTGTCGGCGATCCCGACCCCGTAGCCCGCGAGTGGTACGACCTCACCGAGCGGGCGTTGTCGGCCGCCCTCGACGCGGTCGAGCCGGGCGCGACCGGCGCGGACGTTCACGCCGCCGCCTGCGAAGTGTACGAGGAGGCGGGCGAGCCGACGTTTCGAACGGACCCCGAGACCGAGACCGGGTTCATCCACTCGACGGGCCACGGGATCGGCCTCGACGTCCACGAACTTCCGCGGCTCGCGAGCGGCGGCGGCGAGTTGGAACCGGGCCACGTCGTCACCGTCGAACCCGGGCTGTACGACCCCGCCGTGGGCGGCGTGCGCATCGAAGACCTCGTCGTCGTCACCGAGGACGGCTACGAGAACCTCACGGAGTACCCGGTGGAGTTCGTCGTCGGATAACCGGCGTGGGGCCACCGATGCGGGCGAACCGGTCGTGTTGAGCGACGCCGACGAACCAGACGGTGGCGTGACGCGCGACCCGTGACGGCCGAGATGGCGAGCCTTCACGACGCCACGGCGACGCCACCGCCCCGTGGATCCGGCGACCGCCGCCGTGATCGGAACCCGCTTTGACCCCCGCTGGGTACGGACACCGTGAACTGGCGGTACGCACACACGGCGCTCGCCCTCTGTACCCTTGCGTTCACCGCGACGATGGTCGCACGGCTGGTCATCAGCCCGCTCGTGCCGGCGATCACCGAGGCGTTCGCGGTCACGAACGCGACCGTCGGACTCGCGTTGTCGGGGATGTGGCTCGCGTACGCGCTCTCGCAGTTCCCGTCCGGCGTGTTGGGCGACCGATACGGCGAGCGGACGGTGATTCTCGTCGCGGTCGGCTCGACGGCCATCGCCGCGCTGCTCATCGCGGTCTCGCCGTCGATCTACGGGTTCATGATCTTCACCGTCGTTCTCGGGACGGGCGCGGGATTACACTACTCCGTCGCGACGACGTTTCTGACGCGACAGTTCGACGACATCGGCCGGGCGATCGGCGTTCACGTTTCCGGCGGCCCGCTCGCAGGGCTCGTCGCTCCGCCGGCCGCCGCGCTCGTCGGCGTGCGCTACGGCTGGCGAGCGGGCATACTGCTCGGCGTCGTCGTCGCCGTCCCGGTGTTCGCGGTGTTCGCGTGGCGAATCCGCCCCACACCGCCTCTCCGCCCCGACCAGCGGATGCGCGAGCGGTTCGCGCTGGGGCCGCTCGCCGAACTGCTCTCGCGGCCACGCATCGTCTTCACGACCGTGTTGGCGACGCTCGGCGCGTTCACCTGGCAGGCGACTGCCTCCTTTCTGCCGACGTTTCTTGAGGTCGGCGGCGGGCTCTCGACCGCGTTGTCGGCGCTTCTGTTCTCGTTGTACTTTCTCGTCCACGGCGGCACCCAGCCCGTGACGGGGTCGATATCCGACCGGATCGGCCGGGACACGACCGTCATGCTCACCATGGCCGCGGGCGTCGTCGGTTACAGCCTTCTCGTCGCGGCGACCCGCGACGGAATCGGGCGTGCGCCGGTCGTCCCCGGCGTCCTCCTCATCGGGGTGGCGATGTCGTGGGGGGCGCCGTTGCAATCGCGGTTCATGGACCTGTTGTCGGACGCCGAGCGCGGTGCCGGCTTCGGACTCGTCCGCACCGTGTACATGGTGTTCGGGGCGTCGGGCAGCGTCGTCGTCGGAGCGGTCTCCGACGTGGCGGGGTGGGCGGTCGCGTTCGGTCTGCTCGCCGGCGTGATGACGCTCGGACTCTCGGCGCTGGCGACGAACCGCGCGCTCGGGCTCGGGTATTAATCTCGCAACGCCGACGCAGAAACGAGCCTACAACCGATCGTCTTCGAGGCTGCCCGGGTCCGTGGCGGTGTCGAACATGTTGTTCTCGGCGCCGTCCAGCATCTCGTCGCGGGGATCTTCGTCGACGACGCTGACGTTGTACGCCTCGATTCCGGAGGCGATGAGCTCCTCTGCGGCCTGTTCTTCGGTGACGAACTCCTGGTCGGCGAGCTGTTGAAACTCGGCGTACACGTCGTCCGAGAGGTTCAGTTCGAAGGTGGGCATGGACCTCCCTTTCACCCGGACCATTTTAAAACCGGTGGCCGGACCCGCGCGACATCGGACCCCGCTTCGGACGGGCTCTGTGGTGTCTCCCGCCGTGACGCGGCTACAGGTCTCGCCACGCGCCGAGAAAGCGCTGGACCGCAGTCAGATGGCCGACCGCGGCAAACACCACGAGCAGCAGGCCGACGACGTTCAGTCCGGCGAAAAGCGGCTCGGCGTAGACGGCGGCGACGACGCCGACGACCCCCATCAGGGCGAGTCGGTCCGCGCGACCGAGCAGACCGCCGTACTCCCGGCCGATCCCGACCGCCTGAATCTGCGTGCCGAGATACGAGGTCATCAACACGCCCGTCACCGCGAGAAACCCGAGTCCGTACGCGTCGATGCCGGCGGTGAACCCCGCGATGACGGCGATGTCAGCGTAGCGGTCGAGAACGTGATCCAACAGGTCTCCCCCGGTCGGAGTCGACCCCCTGTCGGCGCGCGAGCGCCCCGTCGACGACGTCGAGCCAGCCGTTGAGCAGGACGAGCCCCGCGCCGACGACGTACCACGTCGGCTCCGCGGCCGCGAACGCGCCGGCTGCCAGCAGCGCGGCCGCGAACGCGAGCACGCTCACCTGGTCGGGCGAGAGCCCGAGTCGCGACGCGGCCGCTACCCACGGACCGAGCAGTCGGTCCGCGACCGGTCGAAACTGGTCGAGCGTCACGCGGCGGCACCCTCCTGAGTCATGTCGTGGTGGATCGCCACGCCCGCCCGGCTCATAAGTAGTCGGTGAAATCGACACGGCCGACGCTCGGCTCGACGCTCCCGGTTATCGCCGCACGGATCGCGTCCGCGACCGCCTCCGGCTCCTGGCCGGTCGTGTCGATCTCGAACACGTTCTCGGCTCCGTGTGCGGAGACGGCCTCCGAGAGAATCACGTCGAGCGCCTCCGACTCGGCGTTCTCGGCCGCTGTCGCCGCCGACTCACCGCGCTCGCGCAGCCGCCGCTCGACGGTCTCGGGACGACATCGCAACACGACGACACGGTCGGCGTCAAGATGGTGAGCCAGGTGCGAGTCGAGCACTCCCGTCCAGTCGCCGAGGTGTTCGGCAACCGCGTCGAGGTCGGCGACGAGCGTGTCGCGCTCCGCGTCGCGTTCGGTCCAGAGTTCGTCGCGCGAGGTGATCCGCTCGTTGAGGTGGATCACGTCGTACTCGTCTTCCAGCAGCGTCGTTGCGGTCGTTTTTCCCGTTCCGGGCGTACCCGTGACGGCGATGCGGTCCGGGGTGTCGACTCGATCGCCGTGTTCCACGTCGGACCGATCCGTGTCTGGGCGCTCGCTCACGCCTCCGCTCCGGGCTCAAGGGCGGCGAGCACCGTGTTGAGCCGGTCGACCGCCTCGCGCGTCTCCTCGCGGGTTCCCGTCGAGATCCGCACGCACTCCGGAAGCCCGAACGAGCCGCAATCTCTGATGATGACGCCCCGCTCCTGTGCGGCCTCGGCGACGGCGGCGCCGTCGCCGACCCGCGCGAGCACGAAGTTCCCGTCGGAGTCGAACGTCTCCGCGTCGAGTTCGTCGGCGATGTACGACCGCGCCCACCGGGCGGTGTCGACGGACTCCCGCACGTGTGCCTCGTCGTCGAGCGCGGCCAGCGCGGCGCGACACGCCAGTTCGCTCGCCGCGAACGGCGTGTTGACCCGGGCGTACGCCTCTCCCCAGCCCTCGGGGACGACGCTGTAGCCGATCCGGAGCCCCGCGAGCCCGTACGCCTTCGAGAACGTCCGGAGGACGGCGACGTCGTCGCGCTCGTCCGCGAGCGGAATCGCGCTCTCGACCTCCGCGAACTCCCCGTACGCCTCGTCGACCACGACCAGCGTCGATTCCGCGGTCGCGTCCGCGACCGTCCGGATCGCCTCGTGAGAGATCACCGACCCCGACGGGTTGTGCGGGGAGGTGAGGTAGACGACCCGCTCGCCGCCGTACGCGCTCAACACGTCCTCGGCCGTCTGTGTGAACCCGTCTTCGATCGAGAGCGGGTACGTCTCGACGGCCGCGTGGTGGTATCGCGCCGACATCGCGTAGTACGCGAAGCCGGGATCGGGAACCAACACTCGGTCGTCCGGCTCTAAGGCGGCCCGCGAGAGGTAATCTATCGAACCGTCGGCTCCGGGCGACACCCACACCTGCTCGGCGCCTACGTCCCACTTCTCGGCGATCCGGGCGGTGAGGTCGGTGTGCGAGGATTTCGGGTAGACGTTCACGCGTTCTGCGTGCTCGTGGATCGCCTCGACGGCCGCCGGGCTCGGCCCGTGCGGGTTCTCGTTGGAAGACAGTTTGATGAGTTCCGACCGGTCGATGCCGAGCTCGCGAGCGACTTCCTCGACGCCCCTCCCAGGGACGTACGGAGAGTGATGCGAGAGATCCCGTGGGTCCATGCGGGTACTCCGTGCGGCCCGGCCTTAAGACTGATCGAACCGACGCGCCGCCGCCTCGACGGCCGACGGCCGTCCCGCAAGTTCGACGCGGACCTCCTCGGGCCGGTACGCGACGTCGGCGACGACCTCGCGGTCGTACGCCCACGACAGCGCGGCCTCCACGCCGTCGCTGTACGGGACCGTCAGGGTCGTCGTCGCCGTCGGCAGCGACTCCACCACCGCGGCCACGAGGTCGTCACAGCCCGTCCCGTCTCGCGCGCTCGTCGGGATCGGCGACTCCAGCGCGTCGGCGACGGCCACGCCCTCGTCCTGGAGCGCGGCGGCCGTCGCGGCTACCGCGTCGGCACACGCCGCGAGGTGCGGGGCGTCGACCCGGTCGGCCTTGTTCAACGCCGGAACGACGGGGCCGGCCGTCGACCCGACCGCGCCCAACACGACACGGAGCTTCTCGCGGAGCGCGTCGAGGTCGTCGCTGGCGTCGATCACGAGCAGGACGCAGTCGGCGTCGCGGATCGCCTCGAGCGTGGCTCGAAACGAGGCCATCGTCCCGTGAGCGACGCCGTCGACGAATCCGACCGTGTCCGTGATCAGCGCCCGCCGTCCGCCGAGGGTGGCCTCGGTCGTCGACGTCGCGACGGTCCCGAACGGCCGGTCGGCGATCGAGCCCGGGGCGTCGGGATTGAAGATGTCGCCGTCGACACCGCCGCCATCGTCGTCGGCACCGCCGCCGTCGTCCGACTCGGCGAGCCGCCGGCAGAGCCGCGACTTTCCGGCGTTCGTGTATCCCGCCGCGACGACGAGATCAAACCCGGCCGCTCGACGCTCCGCTCGCCGTTGTGATCGGTCGGCCGTGACGGTCTCGAGGGTGTCCTCGAGCGCGTCGATCCGGCGTTCGAGATCGCGCACGCGACCGCGCCCTTCCGGCCGGAGACGAACCGTCTCCCGGTCGCGGGCGGCGACCTCCCGCAGCCGCGGAAGCTCGTAGCGCAGCCGAGCAAGTTCGAACTGGACGTCCGCTGACCGGGAGTCCGCGGCGGTTGCGAGGCGGTCGAGAACGAGCCGCGGGCGGTCGATCACCGCGACGCCCGCGGGAAGGAGCTCCCCGAGCGAGAACGTTTGTCCGGGCGAGAGCGAGCCGTCGTATATCACCGCCTCGGCGTCGGTCTCCGCTGCCAGCCGCATCAGGTCCTCGGCGCGGCCGCGGCCGAGCCCGTACGTCGGGTCTTCTCGCCGGCGCTGGGTGACCGTTCCGACGACGACGTACCCCGCGGCGGCGGCGAGCTCGCGGATTTCTGTCGTGTCCGGTTCGGCCTCGGCGTCGCGCGCGGCGACTAGCGCCCGCGTTCCGGACCGGTCGGTCGTCGGATCCGGCGTTTCGGGATCGGACGAATGGGTGTCGTCGGTCATCGAAGCGAATACGGCACGTCTCGATCCGGCTACCGGGCTCTGGGGCTCCGGGCCTCCGTCACCGGCTCCGGCGCGCGACCGACCGGCGTCCGGCGTCGGGTCACGGAACCCGAACGTCGTGTCGGAGCGTTCCGACGCCCTCGACGGTGACCGCGACGGTGTCGCCGTCCGAGAGCGGTCCCACGCCGTCCGGGGTGCCGGTCGCGATCACGTCGCCGGTCTCGAGGGTAAGATACGCCGTGATCTCCTCAATCAGCGTCGGTACGTCGAAGGCGAGCTGTGAGCGGTCGCCGGATTGTTTGCGGTCGCCGTTCACCGACAGCTCGACGCTCGCGTCGGCCGGAACTTCTTCGGGGGTCGCGAGCACGGGACCGAGCGGCGCCGCGTTGTCGAACGCCTTGCCGCGAACCCAGTTCTGTTCGCGGCGCTGGTCGTCGCGGTTCGAGACGTCGTTCATACAGGTGAACCCTGCGACGACATCCATGGCGTCTTCTGCGGCGACGTGTTTACACGACTCGCCGATCACCACCGCGAGCTCCGCTTCCCAGTCGACCCGGTCTTTCCCCTCCGGGGCGGTAACCGTGTCGCCGTGACCGGCGAGCGCGCTCGGCGGCTTCAAGAACAACAACGGCCGGTCGGGGATGTCGTTGTCCATCTCGGCGGCGTGGTCGGCGTAGTTGCGGCCGACACAGACGATCTTCGAGGGATCGGCCGGCGGCAGCACGTCGATCGCGGGGTCGTCGAACGCGTACTCGTCACCGCCGAACGCGACGGTGTCGGTCTCGGGATCGTAGCGTCCGTTTCTGACAGAGCCCGCCGGGTCGCGGAACCGTGCGTGATACATGCCGCGACGTTCGACCCTGACGCGTAAAGCGTTCGGGGAACCGGCCCGTTGTTGCCGGGGAGCGACCGCCCAACGACTCGGCCCAACGCCGAGGTCGTCCGACGGGGACGCTCGGAGCCGGGGCGTCGGCCGTGCGTCGGGCCGCAGTGTCGAGGTTTATTACTCTTCGTCGTGACGTGCGAGACGAACCATGGAGCTCACCTGGCACGGCCACTCGACGTGGCACGTCGTCGTCGACGGGACAGAGCTGCTGATCGATCCGTTCTTCGACAACCCGAAGACGAGCGTCGACCCCGCAGCGCTCGACCCCGACTACCTGCTTTTGACCCACGGACACGCCGACCACATCGGCGACGTCGACCAGTACGAGGACGCGGTCGTCGTCGCGACGCCGGAGCTCACGGGCTACATCCAGGACACCTTCGGACACGAAGACGCCGTCGGCGGAATGGGAATGAACATCGGCGGCACCGTCGAGTGCGGCGACGCGTGGGTGACGATGGTGCGTGCGGACCACTCGAACGGCATCGAGACGGGATACGGCACCTCCGCCGGGATGCCCGCCGGCTTCGTGATCGGCGACGAGGAGCCGACACAGGAGTCGAATCCGGAGTGTACGGCGTTCTATCACGCCGGCGACACGGGACTCATGTCCGAGATGGTCGACGTGATCGCGCCGTATCTCGAGCCGGACGCGGCCGCGCTTCCCGCCGGCGACCACTTCACCATGGGCCCCGCCGGCGCCGGCATCGCCGCCGACTGGGTCGGCGCCGACGTCGTCTTTCCGATGCACTACGACTCGTTCCCCCCGATCGAGATCGACACCGATGCGTTCGTCAGCGAGGTCGAGGCGGCCGGCGCGAACGCCGAAGCGATCGTGCTCGAGGGCGACGAGACGTACACGCTCGACGCCTGACCCGGCCCGCCCCGCCCGGGATCACCGCCGCCCGCGTTCTCCGCTTTTTTGCCCGGCTCCCGCCGAGCATAGGAAGGTTTAGGACCGCGGGCGTCCATCTCGCAGACGCCATGTCCGACATCGAGACCACCACCGTCTGTGAGGACGGATACGCGTGTACGAGCCAGGTCGGCGACTTCGACCTTCAGATCGACGCCACCGACGAGACCGGTCCGAACCCGAACGCGGCGCTCGTGGCGACGTACGCCTCCTGTTTCATTCCGGCGTTCCGCGTCGGCGGGAGCCAGCGCGGCGAGGACGACCTCGGCGAGCTTCAGATCGACGCGAGCGCCGACCTCGACGACGAGGACGACCTGGCGTCGATCGCGTTCGATCTCCACGTCGAGGCCGACCTCGACGACGACACCGCCGCGGAGATCGTCGAGCGCGCAGAGGGGATCTGTCACGTTCATTCGGCGCTCAAAGAAGAGCTCCTGGCCGACGTGACCGTCCACTCCGACGCGTTCTAACCCCGCGACCGTCCTCTCTTTTGACACTCCGCTCCGTCACGAGCCGTCGCCGGCGGTCGCGTACTCGACGACGACGCTCGAGGCGACGTAGCCGATGGCGCCGACGAGCACGCCGGCGGCGAGCGCGACGCCGAACTCGCGGGCGACGACGTACGCCGCCAGAAAGGCGGCCATGCCGGCCGCGTTCGCACACAGCAGGCGCAGCGTCCGGTAGCTCGGCTCGGTCGCCATGCGAGGCGGTACGCCGACCGTGTACATAAACACCGACGCGGTCGGCCGGTCGCGGCTCGGCGCGACCGCTTATATCGGATGCCGCGGCCACCCGCGGTATGCCACCCGAGAGACCCGCGCGACGGACCGACCGGGAGATTGCTGCTCGCGGGCGCGACGGCGTCGAACGGGCCGGCGAACACGGCGATCCACCGACGGCCGCCGGGCTCCGCTCTCGCGGCGGTTCTGGCCGGCGTCCGCGCCGATGGGCCCGCGTCCTCTCGGCGATCGCCCCCTGGGGCGTCGTCGCGGTCGCCGGCGTTCACCTCGGCGCGTACGGCCGCCGGCTGGCGGCCGCTCCCCCGGAGCACCTCGCGGGCCTGCCGATCGAAGCCGACGCCCGGCTCGTCTCGACGGCCGCCGCGTTGATCGCAGACGTCTCGACCGCGATCGGCGTTCTCGTCGGCTGTGCGACCGGCTGGCTGGTGCTCGTGGCGGCGGTTCGCGTCGCCGCGGCGACCGGATGACGGGGGGTCTACCCCCGGAACGTCTTTGCCGCCGGCGACGGTACCCGCTCGTATGGTTGCCACCGAATCCGACTCCGAACTCGAACGCGGAGACGCGGCTCCGGCGTTCGAACTCCCGGGGACCGACGGCGAGACGTACGCGCTCGATTCCTTCGAGACGGACGCGCTGCTCGTGGTGTTCACCTGTAATCACTGTCCGTACGCGAAAGCGAAGTTCGACCTCCTCAACGAGCTCGCGGCCGAGTACGACGACCTCGCGGTGGTCGGAATCAACCCCAACGACGCCGAGGCGTACCCCGAAGACGCGGCCGCGGTCATGCGCGAGTACGTCAGCGAGGGGACGATCGCCTACGACGCCTACCTCCGCGACGAGACTGCGACGGTCGCGGCGGCGTACGGCGCGGTGTGTACGCCCGATCCGGTTTCTGTTCGGCCGCGACGACGGCGAGTGGCGGCTCCGGTACCACGGTCGGCTCGACGACGCGTTGAATCCGGACGAGGAGGCGACGGAGTACTACATCCGCGACGCGGTCGACGCGGTGTTCTCGGGCGAGTCGGTCGCCCACCCCGACCGCCCCTCGCGGGGGTGTTCGATCAAGTGGCCCGACGATCAGCCTGCCTGAGCGGGTCGACGACCCGCGTGCGGGCGACCGAGCCGACGACTCCGGAACGCTCGGGCGCAACGACGGGGTTCAAATGCCAGCCACACGAATCCACGGTATGCCGATGAAAGCCGAAAGCGAGCCGGAGCTTCACGAGATCGACCGGTTCGACCGCGGCGTGGGCTGGATCGCGCACCCCCAGGAGACGATGGAGCGCGCGAGCCACGCGCTCGCCGTCCCGGGCGACGACGGCGAGACCGACGTCTGGGTGATCGACCCGGTCGACGCGCCGGGCGTCGACGACCTGCTCGCCGAACTCGGCGTCGTGGCCGGCGTCGTCGTCGGTCTCGACCGACACAAACGCGACTGTGCGGCGCTCGCGACGCGCCACGACGTCCCCGTCTACGTCCCGACGTGGATGAGCGGCGTCGCCGCCGACCTCGACGCGCCGGTGCGCCGGTTCGATCGCGAGCTGGCCGACACCGGATTCGCCGCGATCCGGATTCGCGACTCCTCGGTGCCGCCCTGGCAGGAGGTTGGGTTCTTCGACGGAGAGACGCTCGTGGTGCCCGAATCGCTCGGCTCGGCGGCGTACTTCCGTGGCGACCGCGAGCGGCTCGGCGTCCATCCGATGCTTCGGCTGACGCCGCCGCGCGATCCGTTGTCCGGGCTGGATCCCGACCGCGTGCTCGTCGGTCACGGCGTCGGCGTCCTCGACGACGCCGCCGACGCCGTCGAGACCGCGCTCGACGGCTCGCGCCGGAAGGCCCCGGGGCTCTACGCCGAGACGCTGCGGTCCGTGATCGGTCTCTGATCCCCGCCGTGATCCACGTCACACGCGACCTGTTGACGGTGCTTCTCGACCACGCCGCCGAGCGAGACCCGGCGGCGGTGAGCCTCCAGCTGTCGGCGACGCGGGCCGGCGAGTTCGGCGTCGACCTCGGATTCGACCCGCAGACGCCGGTGTTGACGCACTTCACGCTTGCCGACGTCGGCGGTTCGGTAAACGCAGTTTTCGGTGTCGACCTCGGGACGCCGGCCGGTCGGGGGCGCGCCCGGTTTCTCTCCCACCCCACCGGTCGGCTCGAGCTGTCGAAGACCGACGACCTCGCGGCGGTCGTAATCGTGACCGTCCCGCCGTACGACGACGATTCCGTGGCCGCGTTCGACCGCGCCGGCGACGGCATCGAGCTGGTCGTCATCGACGCCGTCCCGCCCGAAGAGTCGGTGCCGGAGTGACTGCTTCGGCTCGCCGCCGAGCAAGGGTTTAAATACGGGTGGGCGGTTACCCTACACCGATGGCAGCACGGCCACCCGGCAACGGCGGATCCGCGGAACCGGAAGCGATCGAGTTCGGCATCGCCGCCCTCAACGCCCGGTTGGACGAGTCGGACCTCTCGTTCCCGGCGACGAGCCAGGACGTCCTCCGCGCGCTCGACTACCCGGACGTCCCCTATGATTCCAAGGGACACACGATCGATCTCTCCTCGGCACTGGAGGAGGTGCCACAGTCGGAGTTCGACAACGAGACGGAGCTCCTCGACGCGCTGTATCCGGTCTTCGACGAGGCGAGACGGAGCGGCGGCGGGTTGCTCGGCGGGATCCGGGACGCGCTTCCGTTCTGACCGGGCGGCTTACGTCGGTTGTTGTTCGGCCTCGGCGTCCGGCTCGTCGCTCCCGGTGTCGAGCCGTTCGATGATGTCGTTGACGAGCACGACGTCGCCGACCGCGCGTACCCACCGGTAGGGGACGATGACGCCGGTGTTGCGCTCGACGCGACCGGCGAACAGCTCGTGGTTGAGTTCGGCGAGCGCCAGCCCGGTCACGGCCTGGGCGTCGAGGTCGAGACGGACGTCCTCAACTTCGCCGACGAAGATGCCGTTGTTCGAGTAGACCTCTCTGCCGACAAGCGACGTGATCTCCTCGGGAGCAGGGTTCATATTCCATACGCTCACGAGCGCGCCTATTAAGCGTTCGTTGTCGAACGACGCCCGTCAGACGCGCTGGGCGGTGTCGGCCGGCGCAGTCGACCGAGTGTATCTGCCGACGACCGGGGGCCGTTCTCGCGGGAGCGACGCATTCGAGATCGTCATCCGGCCGGGAGAATCCGTACCACGCCGGCCGTCTCGGCGACGACCCAGCCGAGGAACACCAGATACGCCCCGAGCAGTCCGTACGACTCGACTGCGGTCAACGTCATCTGCGTTCGGAGGCTCCCGAAGAGCAACACGGTCGCGAGCGTGAGAACGGCCAGCATCGGAACGGCGACCGCGAAGTTCACCTCGACGGCACCGACGAGAAGCACCCCGGCCGGGATCACCACGAGCAGGTCGAACGTGTTCGACCCCAACACGTTACCCAGGCTGGTCGCGCTGTTGCCGTCGCGGGCCGACCGGACGCTCACGAGCGTGTCGGGGAGGCTCGTCGCCGCCGCGATGATCGTCATTCCGGCGAGGAACTCCGGAATTCCGAACGTCTGACCGAGCGACTCGATGGCTCCCACCATCGCCTCGACGCCCACGAGGATGACGAGCAGGCCGGCCGCGAGCCGCCCCCACTCCCGGAGGATGTCGATTCCGCCGGTGTCGGTGACCCCCTCGTAATCGCCGGCGTCCTGCCACTGGATGAAGAGGTAGAGCCCGTACACGAGAAGCGGCACCACCGCGAGCGGTCGGGTTATCGACCCCACCAGTCCGGGCTCGCCGACCGCCGGCTCGTAGATCACCCCGAGCGCGAAGGTGATGACGAGCACGGAGACGGCGAGCATGTAGAACTGTGCCTCCTTGTACACGATCGTCCGGTCGGTCCCGAGCGAGCCGTCGGACGCGAGCCCCGACAGGGCGGGCACGACGAGAATGTTGAACACCGCCGACCCGACGATCGCGCCGACCCCCATGTCGAAGATCCCGGCGAGCGCGGTGACGACTACGCTCGCGAACTCGGGGAAGCTCGACCCCACCGCGACGATGAC
>KI543154.1:48911-50764 GCA_000496175.1 uncultured archaeon A07HR67
GGGAGGACGTCTCCGAGAAGCATCGCGTCTTGTCAGGTCGATTCACGGCCGAATGAAGCCGCCGATCTGGCCGCTACGGCCGGCTCAGTTCCGATTAGATCGGCCGCCGCCGGTCAGCGGGCCTCCGTCGGCCCACGCGCTGGCTGCCGTCAACGCCGTGGCGCGACGAGTTCCACGGGATGGCTCGCCGGGCGTTCCAACAACGCGTCGAGCTGTTCGCCACAGGAGGTGCCGGCGGCGACGACCGTCCGGTCGGTCCCGCCGAACTGCTCGCGGAGCGGCTCGCCCACGTCCATGCTCACCTCGTAGTAGTCGGTCTTGTACCCGAACGAGCCGGCCATCCCGCAACACTCCGTCTCGGAGACGCGCACGTCGTAGCCGAGCGCCTCGAGCACCGCGGTCGCGTGCTCGCCCACCCCGATCGTTCGAGCCTGACAGTGCGGATGGTACGCCACCCCGTTCGCGCCGCCGGCTCCCTCCGTCGGCGACCGCAGCGCATCGGGATCCCCGCCGTTCTCGATCAGGCCGTAGAGGTACTCCATGATGTCGTAACTGGCGTCCGCGAGCCGCTCGTGAGACGCCTCCGGGATCAGCTTCTCGTATTCTCGACGAAACATCGCGAGGTCGCTCGGCTCGATCACGACGATGTCGCGGCCGGCGTCGATGTGGGTTGCGACGCCGGCGTACACGTCGTGAGCGGCGGTCTCGGCGGTCGCAACCATTCCCTGTGAGAGCGGCGGCCGCCCGCTCCCCGGCAGGTCTGGCACCCGCACGTGAACGTCGAGCGCCTCGAGCGCGCGGACCGCCGCCTTTCCGCGTTCGACGTCGGCGTAGTTCGTCGCCGTGTCGGGGTACACCACCGCCTCGCGGGTCGCCGTTGCGGGATCGACGGCGGCCCCGCCGCGGGCGTCGAACCACTCGACGAACGACTCGCGTGCGAACGTCGGCAGCTCGCGGCGGCGGTCGATTCCCGCGATCCGCTCGACGGCCGCCCGGACCGGTCCGAACTCGGCGAGGCGGTTCGCGACCGGTGCCGTTCGGCTCCCCCACTTCGCGAGCGTCTCGTAGTTGCCGACGAGCCGGGTCCGCAGGTCGAGACCGCCGGGCTCCTCGTCGGGAACCAGCTCCTCGAACGCCCAGTCGAGCCGGCTCGGATCCGTCTCACCGCGGTTGATCCGATCGCGAACGACCGTGTTGATCCACGGAATGTCGATGCCGACGGGACAGGCGGGAACACAGCGCGAACACCCCGTACAGAGGTCGTTGAAGTCGGCGGCGACGTCGAGCCCCTCGACGCCCGTCTCCCAGCCCGTGGCGATGCCGCCGGAGTAGGTCTCGCCGCCGAAGGCGTGACCGCCGACGCTCTGGAAGTTGCCACAGGCGTTCGCGCAGGCGGAACACCGGACGCAGTAGAGCGTTTCTTTCAGGTCGTCGTCGTCGCGCATCTCCATTCGGCCGTTGTCGACGAGCACGAGGTGAAACGCGCGGTCGTCTGCCCCGGCGACCGGCTCCTGGTCGGCGTCGAACGCCGGCACCGGCGAGTCCACCGGCGGCGTCAGCGTCGAGATGTACGAGGTGATGTCTTGGCCGGTTCCGGACCGCCCGATCAGCTCGACGAACGGCGCGAACTCCTCGACCGTCGGGACGAGCTTCTCGACGCCAGCGACAGCGACGTGGGTGTCCGTGGCGGTCACCGTCTTTCGAGCGTTCCCCTCGCTGGTGACGAGAAGCAGCGTCCCCGAGTCGGCCGCGATGAAGTTCGCGCCGGTTATCCCCACGTCGGCGTCCTCGATCAGCTCGCCGAGCCGCCGGCGGGCAAACCGCGTCAGCTCCGTCGCGGTCTCGGGCGGGTC
>KI543154.1:50784-55668 GCA_000496175.1 uncultured archaeon A07HR67
GACGCGCTCGGCGTCGCGTTCCGCGACGACGTCTCGAACGTACCGGTTCGCGTCCGCCGCGTCGTCGGCGAGGTACACCTCTCCGCCGTTGGCCTCGACCTGCTCCGTCACCGACTCGATCAGCTCGGGCAATCGGGCGATCGCGTCCTCTTTGATCGAGCGAGCCTCGGCTTTCAGCTCCTCGTAGTCGTCGAGCCGGCCGGTGGACTCGTACCGCCCCTGGTTGAAGCCGCGGGTGTTTTCCGCGACCGCGTCCCCCTCCGTCGTCATCAACTCGCGGAGCCGCGCCGCTCGGTCGGCGTCGCTACTCATCGGGATCCGCCTCCGCCGTCGGCGTGCCGTCCTCGCGCAGCAACACCACGTGAACCGCCTTCGGGCCGTGGGCGCCGTTGACGAGCCCGCCCATGTCCGCGGTGGCGCTCGGCCCGGTGGCGAACACCACGTCGACGTCGTCGTCGCGGGCCCGCGGGCCGAGCCACGCGAACGCGTCGGCCATGTCGGGGACCAGGTCCGCCTCGTGGAGCACGGCGACGTGGGTGTCGACGAAGAGGCTCACCGGCTCGGTTCCGCTCGGGTCCGCCTCGATCGCGACGCTGCCGTACGCGGCGACGCCGAGCGACGCGGCGGTGATACCGGTGTGTGCCGCCCGGAGTTCGGCGGCGGTCGGGTCGGTCACGACCCGGTCTGGAAGCGTTGCCTCCGGTCGGTCGGCGACGGTCGTCTCCGGCCGGTCGAGGGGGACGCCGACGGCGGGCGATCCGGCGGCGGCCGCCACGAGGTCCGCACACGCGTCCGGCGGCCCCTCGCTGACGGTCACCCCGAAGTCGTCGAGCCGACGCTTGAACGCCGAGGGTCCGGCGAGTGACATACCCTGCCCTTCGGCGGCTGGTATTTGGCTTTTGTGTCGGCGCAGCTACGCGTTCGCTCGGCGACGCGGGCTGGCGCCGGTTCGGCGCGCGCCGGCGGGTGCCCGAGGGACTTTTGTCGGTTCACGCGTGAAGGTGTCGCATGGCAACACACTCGGGCGGATCGGACTCCGATCCGCGGGACGAGGGGAATTTCGACTACACCGGCGGCGAGGTCGAACGCCCGGACCTCGTGGCGGCGCTCGACCGCCGCGTCGCGGGCGACGTGCGGTTCGACGACTACTCGCGGCGGCTGTACGCGACCGACGCCTCTGCGTACGAGGTGACACCCATCGGCGTCGTCGTCCCGGAATCGACAGCCGACGTCGCGGCGGTCCACGAGTACTGTTTTGCGGAGGGGATTCCGGTGTTGCCCCGGGGAGGCGGCACCTCGCTGGCCGGTCAGTCGGTCAACGAGGCGGTCGTTCTCGACCTCTCACAGGAGATGGACTCGGTGCTCGACACCGACACGGCGGCCCGGACCGCCCGCGTCGAAGCCGGAGCGTACATCGGCGACCTCAACACGGCAGTCGAGCCGGCCGGCCTGAAGTTCGCGCCCGACCCGGCCTGGCGCGACAAGTCGGCGATCGGCGGCGCGATCGGCAACAACTCCACCGGCGCCCACTCGTTGAAGTACGGCAAGACCGACCACTACATCGAGGAGTTGGAGGTCGTGCTCGCGGACGGAACGGTCACCACCTTCGGCGACGTCGCGGTCGACCAGCTTCGCGAGTCGGCCGACCCCGAGAGCGACGACCTGCTTCCGCGGATCCACGCGGCGGTGGTGCGGGTGCTCGACGAGGAGGCCGACGCCATCGACGACCGATTCCCGGAGCTGAAACGAAACGTCTCCGGCTACAACCTCGACCGGCTGCTCGCGGAGTACCGCGGCGAGTACGGCGAACCGGGCGTCGTCAACCTCGGACGGCTGCTCGCCGGCAGCGAGGGAACGCTCGCGACGGTGACGGAGGCGACCGTCTCGCTCGTCGAGATTCCGGCGACGAAGGCGGTCGCGCTGCTCACCTACGACGACCTTCTCGACGCGATGGAAGACGTCGCGCCGATCCTCGAACACGACCCGGCCGCCGTCGAGGTGATGGACGACGTGTTGCTCGGGCTCGCGGCCGACACCACGGAGTTCGCTGACGTCGTCGGAACGCTCCCAGACGACACCGACTCCGTGCTGCTCGTGGAGTTCTACGCCGACGACGACGAGACGGGCCGACAAGCGGTCGCCGACCTCGTCGCCGACCGCGTCGACGGCGCCGAGACGGCGGCCGAGCCGAGCCCAGATGCGGCGACGACGACCGCCCAACCGACTCGTGCGGTGGCGGCCATGGAGGCACACGACCCCGACAAGCGCGCCCGCTTCTGGAAGATGCGCAAGTCGGGACTCCCGATCTTGTTGTCGCGAACCTCCGACGCCAAGCACATCTCCTTTATCGAAGATTGTGCGATCCCGCCGGAACACCTCCCCGAATACACCCGCGAGTTCCAAGAGATTCTCGCGGACAACGACACGTTCGCCTCGTTTTACGCGCACGCCGGGCCGGGAGTGCTCCACATCCGACCGCTGATCGACACGAAAAACGTCGACGACGTGGACGCGATGTTCGACATCGCCGACCGGGTGACGGATGCCGTCGTCCGGCTCGGGGGCTCCGTCTCCGGCGAGCACGGCGACGGTCGCGCGCGGACCCAGTGGAACAAAAAGCTGTACGGCGACGCGCTCTGGGAGGCGTTCCGCGAGCTAAAGACCGCCTTCGACCCCGACTGGCTACTGAACCCCGGCAACGTGTGTGGCGACGCGGACCTGCGTGAGAACCTGCGGTTCGACTCGGGATACGAGTTCGACGCCGGCTTCGACCCCGCGATGGAGTGGGACGTCGAGAACGGAATGCAGGGGATGGTCGAGCTGTGTCACGGCTGTGGCGGCTGTCGCGGCCCGCAGGAGACCACCGGCGGGGTGATGTGTCCCACGTACCGCGCCGCCGACGAGGAGATCCAGTCGACGCGGGGCCGCGCGAACATGCTCCGTGGCGCGATGAACGGCGAACTTCCGGCCGACCCGACCGACGACGAGTTCGTCACCGAGGTGATGGACCTCTGCATCGGGTGTAAAGGCTGTGCGAAGAACTGTCCGAGCGGCGTCGACATGGCGAAGCTGAAAGCCGAGGTGGAACACGCCCATCACGAGGAGCACGGCGCGAGCCTCCGGACCCGGCTGCTCGGCAAGTTCGAGTCGCTGGCGCCGCTCGGCTCCGCGCTCGCTCCGTTGTCGAACCTGCCGGCGAAGCTCCCCGGCGCAGGGCTCGTTCTCGAGAAGACGTTGGGGATCGCGAGCGAGCGGGACCTTCCGGCGTTCCGCTCGGAGAGTCTGATCGACTGGTTCGAGGCCCGCGGCGGCGCGGGAGTCTCCCGGGCGGACGCCGACCGCGACGTGTTGTTGTTCCCGGACGTGTACACCACCTACACCAACCCCGGCGCGGGGAAGGCGGCCGTGCGGGTGCTCGAGGCCGCGAACTGTCACATCCGGATTCCCGACGTGAGCGGCAGCGGCCGACCGCCCCACTCGAAGGGGCTGATCGACGAGTCGCGTGCGACCGCCAGCGACACCGTCGAGACGCTCGCGCCGGACATCGAGGCGGGGTGGGACGTGGTCGTCGTCGAGCCCACCGACGCGGTGATGTTACAGTCCGACTACGCTGACCTGCTCGCCGGCGACGCCAGCGACGTCGCCGACGACCGGGTCGCCGCGGTCGCCGATCACACCTTCGGCGTCATGGAGTACCTCGACGCCTTCCGGCTCGACGAGACGCTCTCGTTCGACGCCCCCGGCGAGCGGCTCACCTACCACGGCCACTGTCACCAGAAGGCCACGAAGAAGGACCACCACGCGGTCGGCGTGCTCCGACGGGCCGGATACGGGGTCGACCCGCTCGACTCCACCTGTTGTGGCATGGCCGGCTCGTTCGGATACGAGGCGGAACACTACTCGATGAGCCAGGCGATCGGCGAGCTGCTCTTCGAGCAGGTCGACGAGAGCGACGGCGACGCGGTCGTCGCTCCCGGCGCGTCGTGTAGCACACAGCTGAAAGACCGTGCCGAGGACGCCGAGGAGCCGCCACACCCGGTCGAGAAGCTGGCCGCGGCGCTGGAGTAGACCGACCGCTTGCGAGGCGGTAGTTACCTGTCGCCGGCCTCGTCGTCTTTGTCGTCGCCGGCGCCGTCGGCCCCGATTCGGCCGCGAACGCGCTCTCGGCGCCGGCTCAACAACGCCTGGATCCCTTTCCCCGGCCCCCTTCGATCGGCCATCCGTTGGTCCGCCACGCCGGCGGCTCGGGAGCGAACGACGGACACGAGCTCGCACACTCTCGGTCCGTGGGACACCGATCCTTCGCCGCACAGTGGGGAACGAGCGCGCGTCCCGCACGCCGGAGCTGGAAGTGTCTGCAATCCGGACGCATCGTGTCGTGATACGAGCGCCATCCCTTGCCGTAGGCTCGTTCGGCGATCTCGAGCCGACGGGTGACGACTTCCGTGTCGCGGCCGCTCGGGTCGGCCGGCGCGAGGTCGCTCGGCAGCCACTCAACCGCGGCCGCGTCGGCGTCCACGGCGGCGCTCCCGGCTTCGTCGCGGGCGTCGCCCTCGACTCCGTCGGCGAACGCGGTCGTCAGGATTCCCGCCTCGACCGGCATCGACCGCAGCAGCGCCGGCTCAACTCGGTCTCCGGTCGTCTCCGTCGCCAGCCACACCTCGTCGGCGAGGGCGGTCTCCACGTCGTGTTCGAGCTGGTCAACGAGCGCGTCAGCCGCCGAGCGGTCGAGGTCCGGCTTGTTCTCGATCGCGACGATCCGCCGGACCCACTCCGGGTACGGCCGCACGCGACGGAGCTCGATCCGATTGCCTCGCCGCCGCGTCTCGACGAGGTCCCGAGCCGCCGCGCGGTGGACCGCCTCGCGGACGTACCGCCACGGGT
>KI543154.1:55848-63575 GCA_000496175.1 uncultured archaeon A07HR67
AGTCGGTCCACGTCGAGGTCGAGGTCGACCAGAAGAAGCCGCTCGGTCACCGACGAGACTAAGCGGTCGACCCGGAGTTCGCTCGCCCGGACGTCAGCCTCGCGGCTCAACAGCGGCCACGTCGGTCGCGTTGGCAGTCTCTCAGGGAGAACGATCGCTTACGTAACCTGCCGACGTAACTAACCGGATGTATACGTATCTCCGGCCGCTTCTGTGGTATCTGGCCGTTCTTGTAGGGATCGCGGGCGTCGTCTCGCTCGGCGCCGGCCACCCTCGATACGGGTGGCCACTCGTCGTCGCCGCCGGAGCGCTCGGGGCGTCGATTCCGCTCAGCGCGCGTGTCGTATCGCTGGCGGCCAGCGCTCAGGCGTTCTTGTTGGCGATCGACCTCCGAGTCTTGGCGGCGTCAGACAGAGAACACGTCGTCGTCCCGTTCCTCGGCCACCTAACCGTCTTGTTCGGCTCGGTGCTCGTCTTGAGACGGCGCTTTTCAGGCCGCGTGCTGCCGTTTTGGCGTACGCGGTCGGGTTCGCTGCGCTGTCTATCCACGCGGCTTGGATGCGCCAGCGAACGACCGGTGTGGCCCCCGCTTGGCCGGGAAACGAATCACAGTACCGGGAGGGAGTACTCATCGCTGCCGTTTCCGTCGGCGTCGTGGGGGCCCTTGTCGCGGCCGTGACCGCCGGACCCGGCGCGACTCGAGCGGTTCACCGACAGCCTCCTCGCTGCCCTCGCCGCCGCGACGCGAGATTTTAACCCCGCGGGTTTCCACCGTGGCGTATGAGCGTTCGCCCCGACGACGAGTACCGCGAGTTCCGCAGAGACCTCCACCGCCACCCCGAACCCGCCTGGTGTGAGTTCTACACCACTGCCCGGATCGTCGACGCCCTCCGCGACCGCGACGTCGACGAGATACACGTCGGCCCCGACGTGCTCGCCACGGACGAACGCGGGAGCGTCCCCGACGACGAGACGCTCGAGGAGTGGGCCGCTCGCGCCCGCGACGCCGGCGCAGACCCGGACCTCGTCGATCGACTCGCCGGGGGACACACCGGCTGTATGGCGGTGATCGACCGCGGTGCGGGCCCCGTCGTCGGCCTGCGCGTCGACATCGACGCGCTGCCGATCCGCGAGTCCGACGCCGACGACCACGCGCCGGCCGTCGACGGATTCCGGTCGGAGACCGAGGGGTACATGCACGCCTGCGGCCACGACTCACACGCCACTATCGGGCTCGGCGTCGTCGACGCGGTGCTGGAATCGGAGTTTACGGGCACCCTCAAGGTGTTCTTCCAGCCCAGCGAGGAGAAGGGCGGCGGCGCGAAGCCGATGGTCGAAGCCGGTCACCTCGACGACGTCGACTACCTGTACGCGGTCCACATCGGCCTCGACCACCCGTCGGGAGAGGTCGTCTCCGGAATCGACGGCTTCCTCGCGGTTCGACACTTCCTCGCGGAGTTCGAGGGCGAGGCCGCCCACGCCGGCGCGCGCCCCGAGCAGGGGCGGAACACGGTTCAGGCGATGGCGGCGGCGATCCAGAACCTCTACGCGATCCCGCGACACGCCGACGGCGAGACCCGCGTGAACGCAGGGCTCGTCGGCGGCGGGACGGCGACGAACATCATTCCGGAGGAGTCACACATCGAGGGGGAGGTCCGCGGCGAGACGACCCCGCTTGCCGACTACATGTTCGACCACGCCGAGCGGGTGTTGCACTCGGCCGCCGAGATGCACGACGTCTCGGTCGACGTCTCCACAGGGAGGGTCGGCACCGAGCGCCGAGAGCGACGCCGGCCTCTCGACGATTATCGGCGACGTCGCCGGCGACGTCGCGGGAGTGACGACCGTCGTCGAGAACGCCGACCTCGGCGGGAGCGAGGACGCCACGTACATGATGCGACGCGTTCAGGAGCGAGGCGGACTCGCCTGTTACATCGGCGTCGGCACCGACCACCCCGGCGGCCATCACACCCCGACGTTCGACGTCGTCGAAGACGACATCGCGATCGGGATCGACGTGCTTTCTCGGGCGATCCGGCAGGTCGCGTCGGCGCGGCCCTGACAGGGGTCTCCGAGCCGGTATCGGCCCCGTGTCGAAACCCGGCAGGCCCCCGGCTCGACGGTAGTTTTAGGCGGCCGCAACCCCTACTAACACGTATGGAGGCCGTCCTCTGGTACGTCCTCACCGGCACCCGAGGCGGCCCGAATCGGATCCGGATCCTCCGGGCTATCGACGAGCGTCCGCGCAACGCGAACCAGCTCGCCGAGGAGCTCGAGCTCGACTACACCACCGTTCGACACCACCTGGACGTGTTGCGCGAACACGACGTGGTCGAACGGACCGGCGACGGCTACGGCACGGTGTACTACCCGACCGAGGGAACACGAAACCACTGGGAAGTCGTCGAGGAGATCGTGGACGGCTCGCCGGCGTGACCGGTTCTGTCAGTACTTCGGATCCGCGCCGGTGGTCTCGTATATCCGGTCCATCACCGCGTCGCGCTCGCGGGTCCAGTTGGCCATCGCGGCCGGACTAGTCGGGTACGACTCGTAGTGGTCGAGCAGTTCGTCCGCCAGCGACTTCGTCCGGTAGAAGTTCCGGATGGTGTCCCAGTAGCCGAAGCTCTTCACCGCACACTTCAGCTTGAGCCCGAACGACATCGAGGTCGAGCCCTTGTACAACGCCTCCGCGAGGTTCTCGCCCGGCAACGACGCCAACAACCCCATCAGGTCGTCGACGTCGACCGCCGTCGACAACACGTTGTACACGTCGAGACCGGCGTAGCGTCCGCCGAAGTCGTCCATCACGCGCTTGTTGTACCGCCAGAGGTTCTCCTCGCTCGTGTCGCCGTCGGAGACCGCCTTGACGGCCTGTTCGCCGGCGTACTTGCCGGCGTAGGCCGCGCCGGCGATTCCGCCGCCGGTCGTCGGGTTCACGTGTCCGGCCGCGTCGCCGACCGCCATGTAGCCGGGAGCGACGGCAGAATCGTACGGCCGACGGGTCGGCAACGCCGCGCCCAGCTTGTCGCGAACCTCCGCGCCCGCGAACTCCGGGCGGTCCCGAAGGTCGCGTTTCAACGCCTCGACGAGCTGCATCGGTTCTTCGTTCATCTGGAAGCCGAGCCCGGCGTTGATCTCGGTGCTCGTGCGCGGGAAGTACCAGAGGTAGCCGGCCGCGCGGTCGGTCGGCTTGAACACGAGCGCGTCGTCCCACTCGACGGGGTCTGGCACGTCGACGATCTCGCGGTAGGCCGAACAGAACTGCGAGTACCGGACGTTCGTGTCGAAGGTCGTCCCTTCGAAGTCGGCTTTGTCCTGGAGCAGCGAGAGCGACCCCGCGCCGTCGATGACGATGTCGGCCTCGTACGTCACCGGATCCCCTCGGCGCACCGCCCGGAGACCGGTCACCCGGCCGTCCTCGGTCTGACAAACGTCGTTGATAACGGTGTCGTAGTGGAACTCGACGCCCGCCTCTTCGGCGGCCGTGATGAGCTGTCGGCCGTACTCCCAGCGGTCGATGACCGCGAGCTCGCCGGGGACGGGGATCTCGAGGACGGTGTCTTCTTTCGGGATCTCGAAGCGGCCGTGGTCGACGTCGGTGTTGGTGAACGCCGGCTCCAACCGATCTCTGCCGATCGCCTTCGGGAACTTGTCCGCGCCCTTCAACGCGTCGCCGCAGGCGATGTGGCCGGCTTCCGTCTCGTCTTTTCGCTCGACGATCACGGCGTCGAGCCCCTCGTTCGCGATCGTCGTTGCGGCGTAACACCCGGCGGTGCCCGCCCCCGCCACGACGACGTCGTACTCGTCGATACTCATTATCGTATACTGTGATGGCCCACGCAAAACTCTTTGTTCCCGTTTCGGTCGGGACGCGAGGGACGGATTCGTCGCGGGGACCCGAACCCCCGAGCGGCTCGCCGGTCGGCCGCCGTCACTCCTCGGTCTCGTAGTGGTCGCCGGCGGCTGCGGGGATCCGGGTCCGTCCCACCAGCGCGAGCACGACGATCACGACGACGTACGGAATCGTCTGAACCAGCGTGTCCGGCACCGCGTAGCCGAGCTGTTGGAGCCGTATCTGGGTCGCGTCGAGTCCGGCGAACAGGACGCCGGCGCCGAGCGTTCCGAGCGGATTGTAGTTGCCGAACAGGTACGCCACGATAGCGATGAACCCTTTCCCCTGAACCATCGTCTCGCCGGAGCCGACGAACTGCCCGATCGAGAGCGCGAGCGCGGAGCCGCCGACTCCCGAGAGCACGCCGGACACCATCACGCCCGCGTACCGAACCCGCGAGACGGAGACCCCGACGGTGTCGAGCGCCTTCGGGTTCTCTCCGGCCGCACGCAGGTGTTTCCCGAACGCGGTGCGGTTCAACGCCCACCACGACGCGAGCGTGGCGACGACGACCATCACCGCGGAGTAGCGCCAACTCACCCGCGCGCCGAGGTTCGGCGTGTTGACCCCGCCGAAGAAGACGGTCGACATGAACGGCGCGAGCCCCAAGGCGATCAGCCACACCGCGAGCCCGGCGATGATCTGGTCTGCCTTGAACTCGATACAGACGACGCCGAAGACGGCCGACAACACCGTCGACGCGGCGATCCCGGCGAGAAAGCCGATCCAGATGGCCGGCACGCCGAGCACCGCGTTGCCGATGCCGACGACCGACGCGACGTAGACGGAGGCGAACGCCGAGATGATCAACAATCCCTCGAGTCCGATGTTGATCACGCCGCTTTTTTCGGCGAAGATGCCGCCGAGCCCGGCGAGCACGATCGGTGCGGCCAGTCGCGCG
Source organism: uncultured archaeon A07HR67 (assembly GCA_000496175.1). Lineage (GTDB taxonomy): Archaea > Halobacteriota > Halobacteria > Halobacteriales > Haloferacaceae > Halorubrum. The sequence continues at coordinate 60,642 of KI543154.1, forward strand.
GTCGACGCGGCCGTGCTCGTCGAGAAGACGATGCCCGCGAGGTCGCCGGCGACGGAGGCGGGAAACGCCAGCCCGACCGCCGCTAACAGGCCGACCATCCCGGCGATTCCGACCGCCAGCGACCGCACGTACTCGTCTTCGATCAGGTCGTCGAGGATCGGCATCGGGACGCCCGCGAGCGGGTTACGCATCCGGCTCACCCCCATCGGTGTCGGCGCCCCCGACGTCGTCGGGCTCCGGTCCCGGTCCTCGCGACCCAAGCCCGGCGTATCGTCCTGCCATCCGGAAGAACTCCGGCATGGCCACGAAGAGGATGATCAGCCCGCGCAACACCCCGACGAGCTCCGTCGGCACGTCGGTTTGGAACCCGATCTCGAGCGCGCCGCCTTTCAACAGGCCGAACAGGAACGCGGCCGGCAACACGCCGAGCGGGCTGTTGCCGGCCAGAATCGAGACGGTGATGCCGTCGAAGCCGAGCGCCGGCACCGATTCCAGCCACCGTCCCTCGGACATCAATACCCACACCGACCCGCCGACGCCGCCGAGCGCTCCGGACACCGTCATCGCCCGGACGGTGGTGCGTTTCGCGTTCACCCCGCCGTACTCCGCGGCGGCGGCCTGGGTTCCGCCCGTGCGGAGGTCGTAGCCGAACGTCGTGTGTTCGACGAGGTAGTAGAGCCCGGCGATGAAGCCCGCGGCCACGAGCAGCGCGAGCAGCGCGAAATCGCTGGACGAGGGGAACAGCCAGGGAACGAACTGCGCGTACTCCGGGACGTATCGGGTCGCGACGACGGACGACCCCTCAGCGCGGAACACCTCCAACACGAGCACGTACGCGACGTTGGCGGCGACGAAGTTGAGCATGATCGTCGTGATCACCTCGTTGGCGTCGGCGTACGCCTTCAACGCGCCGGGTATTGCTCCCCAGAAGCCGCCGCCGACCGCGCCAGCGAGGGTGCCGACGCCGACCAGCACGACGCCGCCACCCGCTCCGCCGGGGAGCAGCGGCGCGAGCGCGAGCACCGTCAGCGCGGTCGCCAGCGCGCCGACGACCAGCTGCCCCTGGGTGCCGATGTTGAAGAGGCCGGCGCGGAACGCGACCGCGACGGACAATCCCGTGAAGATCAGCAGCGTCGTCTCCGAGAGCGTCAACCCCAACGAGATGTTGAACGGCGTCCACGCCGGGTCCAGCAGGCCGGGATCGCCGACCGCGAACGGATACCCGAGCGCGCCGTTGAACAACACCACGTACACCTGGACGGGGTCATAACAGAAGCCGAGCCCGACGACGGGCATCGTCCACGCGGCGGTGGTACACGTCGCGATTCGCCCCGAGACGAGCACGATGACGAAGCCGACGGCGACCGACAACAGGATCGCTGCCAGGCTGATCACGACCCGCTCGGCGACCGTTCGATCGACGAAGGGGGCGAGCAGCCGGCGGACGACCGCCGGCACCCGGCCCCCGCCGCGTCGGCTCACGGGTCGATCCCCTCGTCGGTGACCGTCGCACGGTCAGTGGGGTCTGCGCCGGTCTCCTCCGGTTCTGCGTTCCCGCCGTCGCTCACGTCGTGGAGCGCGGCCGACGAGACGTCCTCGTCGAGCCGTTCGCCGGCCATCAACAACCCGATCTCCTCTTCGGTCACCGTCGCCGGGTCGACGACGCCGGTGAAGGTTCCCTCGTGGATCACGGCGAGACGGTCTGAGAGCCCCTGAACCTCGTCCAGCTTCGAGGAGACCAACAGGATCGCCTTCCCCTCCGCGCGCAGTTCGAGCAGCCGCTCGTGGATGAACTCCGTGGACCCGATGTCGACCCCTCGGGTCGGATGGGTCGCGACCACGAGGTCGGGGTCGCGTTCGAACTCGCGGCCGACGATGAACTTCTGTTGGTTGCCGCCGGAGAACGATTCCGCGTCCGCGTCGGCGTTCGGCGGCCGCACGTCGTACGACTCGATTATCGAGGCGGCGTGGTCGCCGGACGCTTCCCAGTCGATCCGGCCGCCGCCGGCGAACGGCGGGTCGTGTTGGCTCCCGAGGATGGCGTTCTGTACGAGGTCGTACGTCATCACCAGCCCCCGTTCTTGTCGGTCTTCTGGGATGAACGCCATCCCGCGGTCGATGTGGTCTCGACGGGTCGCGCCCGCCATCGACTCGCCGCGGTATCGGACCGAGCCGTCGGTCGGCGTCCGCATTCCCGTGATCGCCTCGACGAGCTGTGATTGTCCGTTTCCGTCGACGCCGGCGATTCCGAACACCTCGCCGGCGCGGAGTTCGAAGGAGAGCCCCGACACCGCCTCGACGCCGCGGTCGTCGTCGACGTGGAGGTCCGTCACCTCGAGTACTCGATCGCCGGGTTCGCGTGGCGTCGTCGCCGGCTCCATCAACACCTCGCGGCCGACCATCATCTCCGCGAGCTCCTCGCGGGTGACCGCGTCGGCGGCCACGGTGCCGACGTTGACGCCGTCGCGAAGGACGGTTATCTCGTCGGCGGCGGACACCGCCTCGCTGAGCTTGTGTGAGATGAAGATGATCGTCTTCCCCTGGTCGGTGAGCTCCTCGAAGACGTCGTACAGTTCTTCCACTTCCTGGGGGGTGAGCACCGCGGTCGGCTCGTCCATGATCAGGACATCCGCGCCGCGGTACAACGCCTTCAGAATCTCGACCCGTTGTTGGACGCCCACCGAGACCTCCTCGATCCGGGCGTCGGGGTCGACGTCGAAGCCGTACCGCCGGCTCAGCTCTGTCACCGCCTCGCGGGCGGCGCGGTCGTCGACGCGGAGCCCGGCCCACGTTCTGGGCTCGTTGCCCAACACGACGTTCTCCCAGACGGTCATCGGGTCGACGAGCATGAAGTGCTGGTGGATCATCCCGATTCCGGCGTCGATTGCGTCGCGCGGCGAGTCGAACGAGCGCGGCTCGCCGTCGACGACGACG
>KI543154.1:65166-90868 GCA_000496175.1 uncultured archaeon A07HR67
CGACGGCGACCTCACGGTGTCGACGGAACGGCGGGGGTACGCCAGCCACACGTACGGGTCACGAAACCTCGACGGTGCGCTCGGCGCGGACGTGGACGGCGACGGGCAGCCGGAACTGGTTGTGCCGACGGCAGACCGAAGGACGCTGGCGGCCGTCAGCCGCGTCGAAGACGGCACCGAGACGGCGTGGTCGGCCCCGCTCGGCGGGTCACTGACGACCAACCTGGCTGGCGTCGCGCTCGGTGACGGCCGAGTCGCGATCGGGGCCGGAACCGCAGACGGGCTCCGGATCTGGGTGGGGTGAGCTCCGGCTCGGCGGTCTCAGTTGCCGTCGGGCTCGGTCGGCACGTCGATGTCGCCGGCGATGATCGAGTCGCGGGCGTCGGAGACCGCGGTCGTCATACCGTCGGGCACCATGTCGCCGATCTCGTCGCCGTAGACGCACTCGACGCCGTTGGACTCGAGCCCGAGCGCGATCGCCTCGCCGCCTCGATGCTCGTCGTCGATCACGTTGGCGATCGACTCGTACACCGCGGTGTCGACGCGTTTCACCATCGACGCCACGATTACGTCCGCGAACGATTCCGAGGAGATCGACTGGTCTTGGTCGACGCCGAACGCGAACCGGCCTTCTTGTTGGGCGGCTTGGAAGACGCCGACACCAGTCGCGCCCGAGGCGTGATACACGACGTCGGCACCGTTCTGGTACATCGACAGGGCGGCCTCTTGGCCGCCGGAGGGGTCGGCGTAGCTGCCGACGTAACTCGTGACCACCTCGACATCGCCGTCGACGTGATCGACGCCGGCCTCGAAGCCGGCCTGGAATCGGCGGATGACCGGGCCGTCGACGCCGCCGACGAACCCGACGGTAGCCGATTCGGGGTCGGTCGCGCCGGCTCCCGCGGAGAACTCCTCGTTCGTCAGCCGGGCGGCGAGCACGCCCATCAGGAACGACCCCTCGTGTTCGCGGAAGGTGTAGCTCGCGACGTTGTCCTCGTCGACCACGGTGTCGACGATCATGAACTCCTGGTCGGAGAACTCCGGCGCGTTCTCGGCGAGAGCGTCGCCTTGGTTGAATCCGATACACGACACGAGATCGTACTCGGGGTCGGTCGAACTGGCGTAGCGTTGTTGAAAGTCGCCGAACTCGCCGGTGCCCTCCGGCTGTGACTCGTCGTACGCGATTCCGAACTCTTCTTCGGCCTGGAAGATTCCCTGCTGGGCGGCGTCGTTGAACGAGTCGTCCCCGAGACCGCCGTCGGAGTAGACGATGCCAACGGTGGCCGGAACGTCGTCGGATCCGGTCGAGCCGTCGTCGCTCGACCCGCCTTCGCCCGGTCCGCCGCTACAGCCGGCGAGTCCGACGAGGCCAGCGCTACCCGCCGCCGTGAGGAACCGCCGCCGTTCGAGTTCGGATGTCATATCATCTACAACGGCGTCCGAACGAGGCATAAACGCGTCGTTCCGGCGCTGTGATCCGCCTTCGAGGCCGCTGTCGCCGACCGTCTCGGCCGGTCACCGTTCCGTCGTGGCGTCCTCGACGGCCGTCTCGACGACCGTTCGCACGGCCTCGATCAGCGCGTCGACGTCGTCGCTTTCGGCGTACACGCGGACGTACGGCTCGGTTCCCGAGGGGCGCACGAGCGTCCAAGACGCGTCGGAAAACTCCAGTCTGACGCCGTGGTCGGTGTCGACGCTCGCCGCCGGAAACGCGTCCGGGAGCCGTGCGGTCACGCGGTCCATCGTCGCGGTCTTGCGGTCGTCGGGACACGCGACGCTGGCCTTCCGATAGGGCCGCTCGGTCACCGGGTCTCGAAGCGAGTCGAGCCCGTGTGCCGCGACGAGTCGGGCGATCACCGCCGCCGAACAGACGCCGTCGATCCATCCGCCGAAGGCAGTGTGGACGTGTTTCCACGGCTCGGCGGCGAAGATGACCCGGGTGTCGGCCGCCGACTCGTCGTCATTGTCGGCGGTCTCCCGGCGAACCGCGTCGATTCCCTCGTGTACCGCTCCGAGCCGGACCCGTTCCACCCGACCGCCCGCTGCCCGGACGCGTTCGTCGATCCGCCCCGAGGCGTTCGGCGTCGTCACCACCACCGGGTCGCCCGCGCCGCTCGCTCGCACGTATCGCTCCGCGAGGACCGCGAGCACGGTGTCCTCGTGGACCACCTCGCCGTCGGCGTCGACGACGACGATCCGGTCGGCGTCGCCGTCGTGAGCGACCCCGAAGGCGAATCCCGCCCCGTCGCGGCCGGGGCGTTCGACGCCGGCGTTTGCGTCGGCGACGAACGCCCGGAGGTCACCTACCGTCTCCGGCGTGGGCTTGCTCCCGCGCCCGGGGAAGTGGCCGTCGACGTTTCCGTTGAGCGTGACGACGGTTGCGCCCAGTTCACGCAGGACCGTCGGGGTCGCCGGCCCGGCCATGCCGTTGCCGCAGTCGACGGCGACCCGGAGACCGTCGAGACCGGGGGTGGCGTCCTCGGCACCGACGTCGACCCCTCGTGCGTACTCCACGACGTCCGCGAGGTACGTCGCGAGCGTGTCGACCCGTTCGCTCGTCGTCCAGGCGTCCCACGCCGCCGCCGTCTCGGCGCCGACGCGCTCCTCGACGGCCCGTTCCAGCCCGCGGTCGAACTCGACGCCGTCGCGAAACAGCTTGATACCGTTGTCCGACGGCGGATTATGTGAGGCGGTGAGCATGAGTCCGTACCGGCCCTGTGAGGCGTGCGCCAGCGCCGGCGTCGGCAGCTGCCCGGCGCGAGATACTGCCGCTCCGCCGGAGGCGAGTCCGGCCTCGGCCGCTGCCGCGAGCGCCGAGCCGCTGACCCGGCCGTCGCGGGCGACGACGACCTCGCAGTCGATGTCACCGGCCTCGCGCGCCCGGTCCCGTGCCTCTGTCGCCACCGCACGGCCGACCGTGAGCGCGAGTTCGGGCGTCACCCGTTCTGCGACGTCGCCGCGGATCCCCGCGGTTCCGAACAGTTCCATGTGCGTCTGCTCGGTCGCCGGTCGTTAGTAGCCGTCGGTCCCGGCGGCACCCGCGCCGGCACGTCGGTCCTGGTCGGTGACGAACCCGCCTACACCGGTCGCTCGGGCGGCGGAACGCGCGGCGCGTAGCCCGGATCCGGCATCACGGATCCAACAGCTTCGACTCCGCCGTGCGCAGGTGTTCGAGCAGCGTCGTCTTCGAGACGTCGAGGTCGGCGGCGAGCGCCCGCGTCGACGTCTCCCGCGGCCACTCGTAGTAGCCCGCCTCGCGGGCGTGTTCGTACACCTCTCGTTGCGTCGGGGTGAGCGTGTCGAGCCGTTGTTCGCGCGCGCTCTGGCTGCCGTATCCGGACGACGCCATCGACTCGACGGTCACCTCCGCCCCGGCGTCCGCCCTGACGGCGTCGAGTGCGTCTCTGATCTCCGCGCGCTCGCCGACGAAACACACCTGCCACTCCTCGCGTCCGTCCTCGATACGGACGGGGGCGCTGTGGACGAACCCGTGTTCGAGCAGCGTCGGACACAACATGTCGGCGGGGTCGTACGCCAGGAAGAACTCGCGGACGACGTTGCCGGGGGCGTCGCGGGCGCGGCCGAACCGCTCCCGCAGTTCCAGCAGGTTCCCCGCACGGTCGGACTCGCGGATCGCATCGAGCAGCGCCTCGACCTCCGCGGTCGTCTCTCCGAACGCGGTAAAGAGCCCGTTCACCGCGTTTGGGGCGTCGCCGTCCGTCTTCGGCGAGTTGTAGATCGCGTGTGCGAGCACGCCACCCCCCGTGCGGCTCGTGGCCTCGATAGCCCAGCAGTTCGGATGCCAGAGGTCGAGCGTCAGTCGGGTGCCGGACCAGTCTTCGCTCCCGGTCGCGTCGGACTGCGCCATTGGTACGCGGTCGATGACGCCGCATAACAAAGACGCTGGCGACCATGGTCGGGTGGGATATTTGACCGTGGGGCAGAAACCTCACGGGTATGCCGGACGCACACCAACACTACATCGACGGCGAGTGGGTCGACGGCGACGGGACAGAGACGTTCCGCAGCGAGAACCCCGCGACGGGCGAGACGCTCGGGGAGTTTCGAGAGGCGACGCCCGGCGACGTCGACCGCGCGGTCGCCGCCGCCGACGAGGCGTTCGAGGAGTGGCGCGAGCTCTCGCGGATCGACCGCGCCGAGTACCTCTGGGACGTCTATCACGAACTCCGCGACCGAACGGAGGAACTCGGCGAGATTGTCACCAAGGAGTGTGGCAAAGAAATAAGCGAAGGGAAAGCCGACGTGGTCGAGGCCGCACACATGGTCGAGTGGGCCGCCGGCGACGCCCGTCACCCGAAAGGCGACATCGTTCCCTCGGAGATCCCGGCCAAAGACGCCTACATGCGCCGGAAGCCCCGCGGTGTCACCGGCTGTATCACCCCGTGGAACTTCCCGGTCGCCATCCCGTACTGGCACATGGCCATCGCGCTGGTCGAGGGGAACACGGTCGTGTTCAAACCCGCCGAACAAACCCCGTTGTGCGCGCAGGTCATCGCCGAGATGTTCGACGACGCGGGCATCCCCGACGGCGTCTTCAACATGGTACAGGGGTTCGGCGACGCCGGCAACGCGATCGTGGAAAACGACGCCGTCGACACCGTGATCTTCACCGGGTCGGCGGAGGTGGGTCACCTGATCCAGGACACGCTAGGGGGCGTCCCTGGCAAGCGCGTCGCCTGTGAGATGGGCGGGAAAAACTCCATCGTGATCACGGAATCGGCCGACCTCGACATCGCGGTACACTCGGCCGTGATGTCCTCGTTCAAGACCACCGGCCAGCGGTGTGTCTCCTCCGAGCGACTGATCGTCCACACCGACGTGTACGACGAGTTCAAACGCCGGTTCGTTGAGGTGGCCGAGTCGGTCGCCGTCGGCGACCCCCTCGACGAGGAGACGTTCATGGGGCCGGTCATCGAGCCGGACCACTTCGAGAAGGTGGCGGCGTACAACCAGCTCGCCCGCGACGAGGGCGTGAACGTGCTCGTCGACCGGACCGAGCTGGCCGACGAGGAGATCCCGGCGGGCCACGAGGACGGCAACTGGATCGGGCCGTTCGTGTACGAGGCCGACCCGTACGAGGACCTCCGGTGTACCCACGAGGAGGTGTTCGGCCCGCACGTCGCGCTGCTCGAGTACGACGGCGACATCGAGGAGGCCGTCGAACTCCAAAACGACACGGAGTACGGGCTCGCGGGCGCGATCATCTCGGAGGATTACCGACAAATCAACTACTACCGCGACCGCGCCGAGATCGGCCTGGCGTACGGGAACCTGCCGTGTATCGGCGCGGAGGTCCAGCTGCCGTTCGGCGGGGTGAAAAAGTCCGGCAACGGCTACCCCTCTGCTCGGGAGGCCATCGAGGCCGTCACCGACCGAACCGCGTGGACGCTGAACAACTCGAAGGAGATTGAGATGGCACAGGGGCTCTCCGCGGACATCACGACTCAGGACGACTGACCCCACGGCCGAAGCCGACATTTTTGGGTGCGTCGCCCCGATCGGCAGACATGTCGGACCGAATTCGCGCACACGTGTACGTCTCCGGACGCGTTCAGGGCGTGTTCTACCGCGCGACAACGCGGGACACCGCCCGCGACCGCGGCGTCGACGGCTGGGTCCGAAACCGCGACGACGGACGGGTCGAGGCGGTCTTCGAGGGCCCCGAGTCCGCCGTCGAGGAGCTGATCGACTGGTGTCACACCGGCAGTCCCGCCGCCGAGGTCGACGACGTGACGGCGAGCCGCGAGGAGCCGAGCGGGCTCGACGGATTCGAGATCCGGCGGTGACGCCGGCCGCGTCGCCGTGTCGCTGCCGGACGCTTATCCTTCGAGCGGATCTTCCGACGGGTCGCGGACGCCGAGGTCCGCGAGCGCGCGTAACACCACGATCGCCTCGACGACATCGCGTTCCTCGGTGTAGGGGTCGTCGACTGTCTCGAGGGTTTCTCTGGCCCGCGTCTCGAGTCTCGCTTCCAGTTCGGTCTGGTCGGTCGCGGCCTTCGTCGCCGAGAGGAGCGCCTCGTGGTCTTCTCGGAGATCCAAGGAGACGTGGGCGGCGTTACACCGCGAGAGCGGATGGGTGTCCATCTCGATCGCCAGGTCGGTCACGAGCGCCCAGTCGTCCGCACAGAACCGGAGGGTGACGCTGCCGACGACGTCCCGCCAGGCGATGGGGCCGCTGTTTTCCATCAGCGTGAGCGCCCGCGGCGGCACCTCGATTCGGGTGTGGGTGTCCTCGCGGCCGCAGAGACAACAGGGCGTGTTCTTCAGTCCGGCGTACACGGCAGCGTTTTGTGTGTGGAGAAACCTGTGGCTTTCGACTGTGTGCCCGGCTACTCGTTACACGCGGCGAGCCACTCGGTGGCCCACTCGTCGATCTCCGCGAAGACGGGCGCGAGCGACTCTCCTTTGTCGGTAAGGCTGTAGTAGGTGGCGACGGGGGCGTCCGCCTCCATACGCCGGTCGACGAAGCCGGTGTCTTGGAGATCGTCGAGCACTCGCGAGAGGGTGCGCGCGTTCGCGTCGGTCTCGCGTTTGAGCTCGTTGAAGCGGCGTTCTCCGTTCTGGAGTTCGTAGAGGACGACGAGCCGCCACCGCGAGCCGATCTGTTCGAGCGAGTCAATGATGGGACAGGGCGTGTCGGCCGTCGGTTCTGCGGAGCCGGCCGACCGGTCCGTCTCGGTGAGGTCCGGTGATGACATCGGTGTTACCTACTAACCCACTTGTCCGGGAAGCGATATATGGGTTGCGTTCGTACACGTAGTTACACGATGTTAGCCGAATTCACCGCGCTTCCGTTCCAGTTAGACACCCCGTTCGCCGGCGAGTTGTTTCTGCTCGGCCGCCTGTTGTTCGGCGGAGTGCTCGCGTTCACCGGCACCAACCACTTCGCGGACGTCGACGCCATGACCGGCTACGCCGAGTTCAAGGGGCTCCCGCTTCCCCGCTTCTCGGTCGTCGCCTCCGGCGTACTGCTCGTGGCGGCCGGACTCGGCGTCGTCGTCGGCGCGTTTCCCGTTCTCTCTGCGGGGGCGCTCGCCGTCTTTCTCGTCGTCTCGGCGGTGACGATGCACGACTTCTGGGCGATCGACGACCCCGAGGAGCGACAATCGGAACAAACGAACTTCCTGAAGAACATGTACGGCGCCGGCGCCGCGATCGCGATCCTCGCGGTCGGCGGCACCGCGTGGCCGTACGCGGTCGGCATCGGCCTCTTCTGAGCCCGTTCCGGCCGTCCGTCCGCCTCGTGGCGACCTCTTCGGCCGCGACCCCTCGCTCCGACAACGCCTTTGAGCGTCGACGCCCAGGTGTCGGCATGAGCGACGCCCCGCCGACGACCGGTCTTCATCACGTGACGAACATCTGTACGGACATGGACGCGACCGTGGCCTTCTACGAGGACGTTCTCGGCTGGCACACGGTCAAACGGACCGAAAACTACGACGACCCGGGGACGCCTCACTACTACTTCTCGTCGACGCCCGAGGGCGACCCGGGGACGACCGTCACCTACTTCGAGTATCCGAACTCGCAGGGAACGCCCGGCCCCGGCGCGAGCCATCACTTCGCGTTCGGCGTCGCCGACGAGGAGACGCTCCGCGAGTGGCGAACACACCTCGAGGAGCACGAGATCAACGTCTCGGCGGTGAAAGACCGGACGTACTTCAAGAGCATCTACTTCACCGACCCAGACGGGCTCGTCTTCGAACTCGCGACGCGGGGGCCGGGGTTCACCCGCGACGAGGCGGCGCCCGGCTCCGAGGTGATAGCGCCGTTCGACAACGACCCCGAGCGCTGAGCCGGCGGCGTCACTCGTCTTCGACGAGCCTCGCGAACCGGCCGAGCGCCCGGCGACAGACCGGGACGTAGCCGGCGGCGACGAGCGGAAGTTCGATGCCGACCCGACACCGATCCGACTCCGTGGCGTAGCCTCGGACGCGGTGGGCGGTCGCCGGGACCCCGGCGACCTGCCACTCCCACCGCCGGCCCGAGACGAACGTGACGGTGAAAGACACCCACACGCCGGCGACCCGAACCCGTCCACGGGTTCCCTCCTCGACGAACCGATCGTCGCTCTCGACGGCCCCGATCGTCGGGCTCCAGTCGGCCCACCGCCGGGTGTCGCGCAGCGACTGCATCGCGGTCGACGGCGACGCGCGAACCGGTCGGACGACGGCCAGCGACGTTCCCTCGCGGGTCACGGTCGACGATCCGGTCCGGCCCGCGTCGGTCGGGTCGGTGGCGTCGGTCACGTCTCCGAGTTGGCACGCGCGGACATAAGCCATCGGTCGGCTCACCCGACCAGCAACGCGACGACGGCTCCACACGCGATCGACCCGAACAGGAGCAACAGCCCGAACCACATGAACCGGTCGGCTCCGTCCATGTCTCCGGTACCGAACCGGAACGGCTCGTACGCTGTGCCCCGATATCGGCTCGTTTTATGTGGAGAACAAACAGTCGTGTTCGTTCGGTATTCTCGCGGTGGCCGCCGGCGAACGGATCGTCCTCGCTGCCGACGTGGATTCCTCGCGGACCGCGGTCCGCGGAGCAGCCGGGCGCCACAGGGCACCCGACGCTCGGCGTTGTCTCGGTGGACCCGCGCCGATCGTTCGCCGGCCGAGGGCGTTCTCGCCGCTGATAGCCGCGGGGGTGGGTTTAATCGGCCCCCGCTCCGACCCGATCACATGATCGAGGTCGCCGGCCTCACGAAGACCTACGGCGGGTTCACGGCCGTCGTCGACAGCAGCTTTTCGATCGCGGAGGGCGAGGTGTTCGGAATCGTCGGTCCCAACGGCGCGGGGAAGACGACGACACTGAAAGTGCTCGCGGGGCTGGTCGAGCCCACGTCCGGCGAGGTCCGCGTCGCCGGCTACGGCTCCACCGAGCCGGCGATGCGCCATCACCTCGGGTTCCTCCCGGAAGAATCGCCGTTGTACGAGGAGATGACGGCGGCGACGTACCTCCGATTTTTCGCCGACCTGTACGAGGTGCCCCGGCCGGTCGCGAACGAGCGGATCGAGAACGCGCTCGACCGGCTGGACCTCGAACACCGCGACCGCCGGCTCGGCGACGTCTCGAAGGGCATGCGACGGAAGGTCGCCATCGCGCGGTCGCTCGTCAACGACCCCGACGTGTTGGTGTACGACGAGCCCGCTTCCGGGCTCGACCCGGTGACGAGCGACGCGGTGTTGGCGTTCACCCGCGAGCTTCGGGCGGCGGGCAAGACGGTCGTGTTCTCGGCACACAACCTACACAACGTCGAGTCCGTCTGTGACCGCGTCGTCATCATGAACGAGGGGCGGATCGTCGCCCGCGGCACCGTCGACGAGATCCGCGACCGCCACGGCGAGACGACCTACCACGTGTACACCGACGTGTCGCCGACTGTGCCGCGAGCCGACGCCGAAGATGCCGACGACCCGAGGGACGACACTGACGGAGCCGACGACGCGGCCAGCGCCGCCGCCGATGCTACTGACACCACCGACGACGATCCGCTGGCTGCGGCCGCCACCGAGGAGGTCGGCGACCGGTACCGCACGGCCGTCCCGACGATGGCGGCCGTCGACCGGGTGCGGACCGCCGCTGCCGCCGCCGGCGGAAGCGTGGTCGACATCCGCACCCGCGAGCCCAGCCTCGAGGACGTCTTTCTCGACGTGGTCGGCCGCCAGTCCGCTGGCCAGGGGGACGCAAATCGCGACCGGCGCCGCGGAGGAGACGCGCCGGCCGCCGGTTCGACCCCCGGTCCCGACGACTCCGTGGGTACGGAGGAGACCGAGTGATCCGTCGGCTTCGCCGGACGCTCCGGGTCGCGAGGTGGGAAGCCGCCAGAGCGTCCGGCGGAATCGACCGACGGACGCTGCTGGTCGGATTCGTGTTGCTCGCGGCCGCCGGCGGCGTCGTCGGCGCGGGGGTCGCCACGGGAACCGCCGGGCTCGACGTCGACCGGGACGTGTACCGCGTCGGCGTCGACGCGGAATCGCCGTACGCGGACGCCGTCGAGGCCGATCCCGCGCTCACCCCCGTCGCTCGCGAACGGGCGACGCTCGGGGAGACCGTCGATCTCGTGGTTCGCGGCCAGGCTCTCGAAGGAGAAGACGCCGACGGAGCGGCGGCGGGTCGGGTGGTCGTCGACGCGACCGACACGCCGAAGGGCGACGCGGCCGCCGCGGCGTTTCGCGAGGCGGTCGAGGCCCACAACGGACGGCTGATGGCGGCCGAGCCGAACGAGACGGCGGCGTTCCCGGTCACCGTCACCCTCCGGTACGCGAGCCGCACGGGAGACACGGCCGGCGGCCGGCCGGCCGCGAGCCGGGACCCGAACGACGCCGAGACCGGTGACGGCGGCTCCGGCGACGAGGGAACAGACGCCGGAGGCGACGACGCCTCCGAGGGTGGGGGGGCTGACGCCGGGAGCGGCGACGACGGCGACGCCAACAGCACGGACGATTCGGACGGCTTCGCCGTCCCGTCTCTCGGAGGCGAGACGTTCGGCGCCGGCTCGACCGGATCGCCGGCGGCGATCACCCCGCCGTTTCCGTTCGCGTCGCTCGTGTTGGCGTTCGCGTTTCTGGTTCCGATGAACTTTCTCGCGCAGGCGTACGGCTCCTCCGTGCTCGACGAGCGAACCAACAGACGGGGAGAGCCGTTGCTCGTCACGCCGCTCTCGCCGGCCGAGATCGTCGCGGGCAAGACGCTGCCGTACGTCGCGGCCGCGGTCGTCGTCACGAGTCTGATCGCGCTCGTCGTCGGCGGCGGACTCGCGTCCGTGGTCGCCGTGACTCCGCTTGCCGTGGCGTTTCTCGCTGCCACGTTCGTCGGCGCGGTGTTCGCGCGGTCGTTCAAGGAGCTCACCTTCGTCACCGTCGCCGTGAGCGTTCTGCTCACCTCCTTCGCGTTCGTTCCCGCGATATTCACGAACGTCACGCCGGTCGCGCTGATCTCACCGCTCACGCTCGTCGTCTTCGACCTCCAGGGCGAGTCCGTCTCGCTCGGCGAGACGCTCTTCGCGACGGGTCCGACGGCGATCGCCGCGGTGCTTCTGTTCGGCCTCGGGCTCGGCGTCTACCGCGAGGAGGACCTGTTCACGCAAAAGCCCGTGACGCGAAAGACGCTCGACGCGCTCGCGGTGCGGCTCTCGGCGGTCGGCGAGGGGGTTCGCGAGTCGCCACCGGCGGGGCTCGCCGCGCGGCTGCCGAAACGAGCCCGCGGGCTCGCGGCCGTCGCGGTGCTCACCGCGTGTACGATCCCGTTCGTCTTCGTCGCGGAACTGCTCGCGGTCGCGGTCCTGTTCGCGCTGCCGGTCACGATCTCGATACCGATTCTGCTCGTCGCCATCGCGCTCGTCGAGGAGGTCGCAAAGAGTCTTCACCTGTATGCGGGGTTCGAACGCGGCGTGTTCGCGCGGACCGACCGCGTCGCCGTCGCGGTCGGGCTCGCCTCCGGGCTCGGCTTCTTCCTCGCAGAGAAGGCGACCGCGGCCGCTCAGGCGGTCGGGCTCACGGAGCTGTACGTCGGTCGAGCCGCCTTCGGTGCCGCCGCGGGCGCGGGCGGGCTCTCACCGCTCGTGCTCGCCGGGCTGGTTCTCGCGCCGCTCGCGCTCCACGGGACCACGGCGACGATATCGGCCGTCGGCGCCCGCCGGAGCCGGACCGCCTACGCGGCGACGCTCGCGGCCGCGACGCTGGTCCACGCCGCGTACAACCTCGGGGTGGTGCGTCTGTATGGGTAGCCGACTCACCGTCGCGAGACGCGAACTCGCCGGGCTGCGCGCCGAAAAGACGATCCTGCTGGCGGTCGGTATCCAGCTGTTCATCGCGGCGTTCTCCTCGTTTCTGGTCGTCGGGCTGGTCTCGATGTACGACCCTGGCGCGCTCGACGGCGCGGAAGTCGAGGTCGCGGCCGCGGGCGACGCGGTCGCGGACCTCGAACGCGCCGCCGCCGAGGTGCCCGGCGCGTCGATCAGACGCTACGAGGACCCGCCGGCCGCCCGGACCGCCTTCGACCGCGGCGCTGCCGACGCGGTCGTGATCGCGACCCACGACGACCGAGGCGGGATCGCCGTCGCGGCGACGGTGCCAGACGCCACCGTCGAGACGACGGTCGTCGTCGTTCAGCTCCGGAGCCTGCTGCGGAGCTACGAGCGAACGGAGCGGGCAGAACGCGCCGGGGCGTTGACCGAACGCCCGCTGCCGCTCCCCGAGCGGACGGGCTCCAGTCCGTACTTCGCGTTCACGTACACGGTGTTGATCCCGGTGTTGGTGTTTCTGCCCGTGTTCATCTCCGGCTCGCTCGTCGTCGACTCGATCACCGAGGAGGTCGACCAGGGGACGCTCGAGCTGCTTCGGGTCGCGCCGGTGACGATCGGCGAAATCGTCGACGGGAAGGCGCTCGCGGCGGTCGCGATCGCCCCCGGTCAGGCGCTGGTGTGGCTGTTGTTGCTCGAGTACAACGGCACCCCGGTCGCCAACGTCGCGACGATTCTGCTCCTGATGACCGCGCTGACGACGCTGGTCGTCGGGGTCGCGGCAGGGATCGCGGCGCTCACGCCCGACCGCCGGGCAGCGCAGTTTCTCTACTCGATCGCGGTGTTGGTCCTTTTCGGCGGGGCGACCGCGATGGCCGGCGGGCCGACGAACGCGGTCGCCCGGCTCGCGATCGACAGCGCCGACCCGGCGACGAACGCGACCGTCGTCGTCTACGTCGGGCTCGCGGCGGCGGCGTATCTCGGCGTTCGCCGGTTCATCGCCGCGAACGGAATCGACAGGTGAGCGTCGGCGGCAGAACGGGGGACCGGTGTCCGGACGCTCGACCGGACGATATCCGGATGCCCGTCCGGTCGGTGCCTATCCGCCGAACGCACCCAGACTCGATTGGAGTTCGCGGTCGGGCACCGTCTCGGTCAGTTCGTAGCCGACGAGGTCGCGGGCGTCGACCGCGTACGTCGAGCCGTTGCGGTCGAGCACCATCACCCGTCCCTTCCAGCCGCGCACCGTCCCGGCGGCCATCGTCTCGACGACCGGGCGGTCAGAGAGGCCGAGCCCGTACTCGAACGCGAACCGTTCTATCGGGTCGAACGCGTCGAGAAGCGACGCCCAGGCGTCGGCGTCGACCCGCCGGCCGAAGCCGTCGAGTTTCGTCGGTACCCTGACCCGGTCGACGAGCCCGTCGCCGCTCGCGAGTTCGGCCTCCACCTCGCGGGCGACCCGGCCGTCGGGAAGCGTCCTGACGTGTGCCGCCCGGTCGGCACCCTGCTCGCGAAGCCGGGTTTCCAGCCGCCACAGCCGGGTGACACCCACTTTGAACGTGTCCGGCGCGAACGCCGCGAGGTAGAGCGCGTGCTCCTCGTGGCAGTCCATCTCGTCTTTCAAACACGTGCCCGTACACCGGGCACACACCCAGACGCCCGAGTGGGCGTCACAGTAGGGGGCGTCGGCGGCGTCGCAGGCGACGTGGCCTCCCTCGTGGACCGTTCCGGCACAGCGGCGCTCGCCGAGTCCGAATGCGAGCCCGGTGCCGGGCGTCGCCTCGACGTACTCCACGTCGCCGTCGGCGGCGACGTAGAGCCCGCCGGCCGCGGCGCTGTCGGCGGCGTCGTCCGGACTGCCCGTCTCGTAGCCGACGACCTGCACGGGCTAAATAGACGCGTCGACGACTAATACCATTCGCACGGGACCGGTGGGCCGTCCCGCCGCCCGAGGAGCCGGCGGTCGACACCGAGGCAGTGTCGGTCGAGCGCGGCGGGCGCCGCGCGTTACGCCGGGCCGTCGTCCCCGTGAACCGCGCGCTCGACCGCCGCTGCCAGCCGCTCGCGGGTACGGTGGCTGGCCTCGGCGTCGGTCCGTACCTCTATCAGGTGCGAGCCGTCCGAATCGCGGGCGCGTTCGTACGCCTCGGCGAGCGCGGCGGCCGGGTCCGCCGCCTCGGCGGACGCCTCGTCCGTTCCGTCGCCTGCGCCGGATCGAGCGGCGGGTCGGGCGTCGATCCGAGCGTACTCGAGACCGTGGAGGTCGGCCACGGGCTCGAACGCGATTCCGTGCGGCGTCTTGAACGCGGCGGTAAAGGGCGGGTCGAACGATTCCACCGGAAGCGCGTGAAAGATCCCGCCGCCGTCGTTGTTGATGATCACGACCGTGGCGTCGACGTCACAGCGGTCGATCGCGAGCAGGCCGTTCGTGTCGTGATACAGGGCGAGATCGCCCACGACGAGCGTGAGGTCGTCCGTGGTCGCCGACCCCGCGCCGAGCGCGCTGGAGACGATGCCGTCGATCCCGGAGACGCCGCGGTTGCCGAGGGCGGTGACGCTCGTCGTCGACGGCGGAACGAACCGGTCGAGATCGCGAACCGGCATCGAGTTGGAGATGAAAAGCGTCGCCGGGTCCGGCACCGTCTCGGCGACGACCCGGAGCACGTCGCCCTCGTGGAAGGCGTCCTCCTCGGCAGCCGCGTCGCGGTGGCGTTCGCGGGCGAGACGGTCGGCCGTCTCCCACTGATCGCGCCAGGCCGGATCGCCGCCGTCGCCGGGAACCAGCCGTGAGAGGCGGGCACACAGCCGGCTCGGCTCGGCGACGACCAGGTCCGTCGCGGTGAACTCGGCCTCCCGCCACCGCCCTGCGGGGTCGACGACGTACTGGGAGGCGTCGGTCGCCGCGAGGTACTTTCGGAGCCGTTTCGAGGTCGGCGATGCTCCGAGCCGAACCACGACCTCCGGGTCGACCCAGTCAGCCTCGGCGCCCGCGACCGCCGCGGAGAGGTACGCGTCGTACGCGCCGATCACCGGCGCGACCCGCGTGTGACCGCCGAACCGCAGTCCCGAGAGCGGGTCGGCGAGCACCGGGTAGCCGGTGGCGTGTGAGAACGCGGTGACCGCCTCCGGGTCGAGCCCTGGCGGATCCGCCGGACCGGCGACGATCAGCCCGCGGTCGGCCGTGAACGCCGCGGCGAGTTCGCGAAGCGCCGTCTCGTCCGGCTCCGGCGAGCCGGGCGTCACGTCTACGTGCGGGCCGTCTCTCCCGGTCGCGGCGACCGGGTCGAGGTCGGCCGGCACGTCGCCGGCCACCGGCGTCGGCTCGAGCGGCTTCGCGAACGGGACGTTGAGATGGACGGGACCGGACTCTGTGCCCTCCGCGGTCGCGACCGCCCGAGCGACCGTGGTTCGAAGCGACCGGAGGGCTCGGTCGGCCGCCGCCGGCTCGGGGAGGTCTTTGTAGAACCGCACCGCGTCGCCGTACAATTTCTCCTGGTCGGCCGTCTGGTTGGCTCCGGAGTCGCGCAGCTCCGGCGGCCGGTCGGCGGTGAGCGCGAGCAGCGGCACGCCGGCGTTGTCCGCCTCCATCACCGCCGGATGGTAGTTGGCCGCGGCGGTGCCAGAGGTACAGATCAGCGGCGTCACGCGGCCGGTTCGGCGCGCCCGTCCGAGCGCGAAGTACGCGGCCGACCGTTCGTCGAGCTGAGAGAACAGGTGGAGCTCCTCGTGGCGCGCGGCCGCCATGGTCAGCGGCGTCGAGCGGCTTCCGGGAGAAACGACGACGGCGCCGACGCCCGCGGCGACGAACTCGTCGATAATCGCCCGCGCCCACAACGTGTTCCGATTCGGTGCGGTCATCGCCGGCGGTACGGCCGGCCGGAATAAGTAACCCGCGAGGTCGCGGCGGCCGCGTTCTACAACGCTTATACACGCCGACGGACTTCCATCGAACATGAGCGACGACGACGCCGTCGAGGTCGAATCGCCGGAAGAGCCTGACGAGACAGTCGACCGCGACGCCGACGAGCAGGCAGGAACCCGTGAACCGACAGACTCCGCCGGGTCGACCGGAGACGCTGCGGACGCGGAGCCAGCGGACGGGACCACGCCGGACGAGAACCGGGGAGACGCCGCCGACGCCGGCTCCGGAGGATCCGCCGACGCCACGGAGCAGACGCTCGCAGACCGCGTCGCCGACCACGACGACGAGCTCGCAGAGGAGGTCGCGGAGCTCGAATCGGCGCTCGAGGAGCGCCGCGAGGAGGTCGACGAGCTCACGAGCAAACTCGCGCGCGTCCGGGCCGACTTCAGCAACTACAAGCAACGAGCCAAGCGCAAACGCGAGGAGATCCGCGAGCGGGCCTCCGAGTCGCTCGTCGAGCGGATCGCGCCCGTCCGCAACGACCTCCTCAGAGCCCTCGATCAAGCGGACGGAAGCGACATCCGTCCCGGCGTGGAGTCGACCCTCGAGAAGTTCGACGAGGTGCTCGCCGAGGAGGGCGTCGAGCCGATCGATCCCGATCCGGGCGAGGCGGTCGACCCCGCCCGCCACCAGGTCATGCTCCGCGTCGACAGCGACCAGCCGGACGGAACCGTCCACGAGGTGTACGAACCCGGCTACGAGATGGGCGACCGCGTCATCGCCGAGGCGCAGGTCACCGTCAGCGACGGCGAGGAGTGATCGGTCGGCCATCGCCGCCGCCTCACGCCCGGCGCCGGCGCGGCGGCGCTACACCGAGTCGTACCGTTCTGCGAGCCCGTCGAGCGGGCCGTCCTGTGCGGTGCCGTGTGGAACGGTAAGCGGCGAGACCGACACCTCGCCGTCGACCACGGCCCGCCGGTCCGTCCCCACCGAGTCGGGCACGTCGTCCTCGGTCATTCGCCCCCAGATGGGGTCGCCGAAGCGCACCTCCCCGTTGCCGTTCCGCTCGGCGGTCATTCCGTACCAGTCGGACGGGGTGGTCACCCGCATCGGAGCGGTGTCGTCCTCGGCGAGGGGCGCGTTCACGTTGAGATAATCGACCGCCTCGAAGACGCCGGCGTCGAACGCGTTGTCGACGAGGTAGCGCGTGGCGCGGGTGGCGTGGGCGAACTCCTCGGGTTCCAGTTCCGTCTGCCACCAGTCTTCGTCGCCCGGGACGTACATCGACGTCGCGACCGCGGGAACGCCGAAGAAGGCCGCCTCCACGGCCGCAGACACGGTACCCGAGCGGCCAAGGACGTACGAGCCCAGGTTCGCCCCCTCGTTACAGCCGGCGACGACGAGGTCGACGTCGGGAACGAGCTCGTCTAACCCGGCGACGACGCAGTCGACCGGAGTCCCGTCGACCGCGTAGCCGAGTTCGTGGTCGACCACCGCGATGTCGTCCGACAACATCCGCCCGATCGACGACCGGTCGTCGGTCGGGGCGACGGTCACGACATCGTAGTCGTCGGCGAGTGCGTCGTAGACGGCGCGGAGTCCGACGGCGTCGATGCCGTCGTCGTTCGTCAACAGGATCCGGTCGGCGCTCACATACACACCTCGGCGGGGTCGGACAAAAGTTCACCGTCCCGTCGGCGGCGGGCGGCAGCGAACGGAAAAACACACGTGTCAGGGGAGCGATGTGGCCATATGGGATTCGGCAACACGGCAAAGCGGATCCAAACGCTCGCCGACAAGGCGGAACAGACCTACCAACGGCTCAACGAGCTTCGAAGCGAGGTACAACAAACGCAGACGACGGTGACAGACACCGCAGAACGGGTTCACGCGCTCGAAAACGAGATGGCCGAGCAACGGGCGGTGCTCGACGCCGTCGCCCGTGAGGTCGGCGTCGACCTCGACAGCGTGAGCACCGAGGCGCACATCGCCGAGGCCGAGATCGACGCCGACCCCGACGCAGCCGCCGTCGACTCCGACGAGGACTGACCGACGGACCTGACCCGGCAGGCGATCCGATCGATCCCGACCGGAGGCGGCTACTCGCTCGCGGCTTCCTCTCGGCCGTCCGCCCTGGAGACGACGTCGGCGGGCACGCCGGCGACCGTCGTCCGCGCCGGGACGTCCTCGGCAACGAGCGAGTTGGCGGCGACCCGCGCTTCCTCACCGATCGTGACGCCCGGAAGCACGACCGCTCCCGCGCCGATCATCGCGCGGTCCTCGACGACGACGTCGCCGAGGCGGTACTCGTCTTGGAGAAACTCGTGGCACAACAACGTGGCGTCGTACCCGATGATCGCGTCGTCGCCGACGCTGATTCGCTCGGGCCAGAACACGTCGGGCGTCGATTCGAGCCCCCACGAGACGCCGTCTCCGACCGTCACGCCGATCCACGAGAGGAGCCGGTTTTTCAGCCGAAGGCTCGGACTGATTCGCGCGAGGACGACCACGAGGTAGTTGCGCACGACCGCGAGCGGCGACTTCGCGTCGGGCCACGACCACAACGAGTTCCGCGTTCCGCCCGTCCGGTGGCGGACCAGTTCGTCTGCCCGCGTGCCAGACCCCGCGTTCGGTCGTTCTGTGTCGCCCTCTCGATCGGTGACGTCCTCGTCGCTCACGTCCGTCCGTTCGCGTCGGGAGAGTAAAAGGATCGCTGCCCGCCCGGACGGAACCTTCTCGGTTGCGACCGCCTGCGAGCATTCAAGTGCGATACCGAGCCCAGAGCCCTCACGACACATCGAAAGCTCACGGCCGGCCAAGGCGGGTGCGCGGTCGACCGCCGTGAGGCGCCTCAGACCGCCTGTTCGCCATTCAGTCCCGCCGCAGGGCTACTCACGGAGGTCTGCCATGTGCTCGGTCCGTCGGGCTAACAGCTCCGACGTTCCGATGTCATGGCGGATCCGGACGCCGTCGCCGGCGGCCGAGAGCCCCCGTTCTGCCTCGGCTTCTGCCGCCGCGATCGAGTCGCCGGTGCCGACGACCGCGAACGCCCGCGACGTGGTGGTGTAGAGGCCGTCGTCGCGCTCGTCGACGCTCGCGTAGTAGAGCAGCGCGTCGCCGACGCTCTCCTCGTCGACCGATATCCGCGCGCCGCTGTCCGGATCCGTCGGATAGCCGTCGGGAACGGCGTACTTACACACCGTCGCCGCGTCGGCGAACTCGAGCTCCGGCAACGAGTCGCCGTCCCGCGCGGCCGTCAACACGTCGAGGAACGACGTCTCGAGGACCGGAAGCGTGTTCATCGCCTCCGGGTCGCCGAAGCGCGCGTTGAACTCCACGACCTTCGGCCCCTCGGCGGTCAACATGAACTGTCCGTAGAGAACGCCCTTGTACGCCGGAAGCGCGTCGACGACCGCGTCGAGCACCTCGAGAGCAGCCTCGTAGTCGCCGGAGCGCATGAACGGGAGCGCGGCTCCGGCGTCGGAGTACGAGCCCATTCCGCCCGTGTTCGGCCCCTCGTCTCCCTCGTAGGCTCGCTTGTGGTCCTGTA
Organism: uncultured archaeon A07HR67; assembly: GCA_000496175.1. Classification (GTDB taxonomy): domain Archaea; phylum Halobacteriota; class Halobacteria; order Halobacteriales; family Haloferacaceae; genus Halorubrum. Next base: position 84,348 of record KI543154.1, read on the forward strand.
CTGCGGGAGTAGCCCGGAACTCGCCGTTCGCGACGAACGCCTGGACGGTGAACTCCTCGCCGACCAACCGTTCCTCGAGGACGACCCGGTCGTACCCGGCGTCGCGGAGGTACGCCTTCGCCTCTTCGGCGGTGACCTGGTCGCCGATCACCTTCACTCCCTTTCCGCCGGTGAGACCGGCAGGCTTCACCGCGAGGTCACCGTCGTACTCGTCGATGTACGCACAGGCGGCCTCGATATCGTCGAACACCGCGAACTCCGGGCAGCCGGGGACGTCGGCGTCGCGCATGAACCGCCGTTGGTACGCCTTGTCTGTCTCGACGCGCGCCGCTGCCTTCTGCGGGCCGAACGCGTACACCCCGGCGTCGTCGAGTGCGTCGGCGACCCCGGCGTCGAGCGCCGATTCCGGACCGATCACCGCGAGGTCGGCGCCAACCGTCGTCGCAATTTCGGCGATCGCCTCTGCGTCGGTCTCGTCGACCGTCTCGAAGCCGTCGGCGAGCCGACGGATTCCGGGATTTCGGTTGCTCGCACAGGCGTACAACGAACACTCGTCGGCGAGTGCGCGCGCGATGGCGTGTTCGCGTCCGCCGCCGCCGACCAGAAGCACGGTCTCCGTCATGGCCGACGGATATCCGCATAGTAGTGTAAACGTTGTCCTCTGGCTCGACCAATCGATCCAGTTCGATGGATCAGGTTCGAAACGACCCGGCCGACGCCGACACCTAGAATACACGGAGACCGCGCGCTCGAATCCATGCGGTTCGGCCGGTTCGAACGCCCGTGCAACGGGGTTTTTCCGACGCGCGGGCCAACGTCGCACATGTCACGGCCCACGACACAGAATCGGCTCGCCGACGAGCCGAGTCCGTACCTCCAACAACACGCCGACAATCCGGTCAACTGGCAGCCGTGGGGCGAGGAGGCGTTCGAGCGCGCCCGCGAACACGACGTCCCGGTGTTCGTCTCCATCGGCTACTCCTCGTGTCACTGGTGTCACGTCATGGAGGAGGAGAGCTTCGCCGACGAGGACGTTGCGGCGCTGCTCAACGACTCGTTCGTCCCGATCAAGGTCGACCGCGAGGAACGCCCGGACGTCGACAGCACGTTCATGACCGTCTCACAGCTCGTCACCGGCGGAGGCGGCTGGCCGCTCTCGGCGTGGTGTACCCCGGACGGGAAGCCGTTCTACGTGGGGACGTACTTTCCTCCGGAGCCGCGCGGGAACCATCCCTCGTTCACGGGGATCTGTCGGCGGATCGCCGACTCGTGGGCCGATCCCGAACAACGCGCGGAGATGGAGCAACGAGCCGACCAGTGGACCTCGAGCGCGCGAGAGGAGCTGGAGTCCGTCCCGGAAACGCCGAGCGACCCGCCCGGGTCGGACCTCCTCGACCAGGCGGCAGCGACCGCCATGCGGAGCGCAGACGAAGAACACGGCGGATTCGGAGCGAGCGGACCGAAGTTCCCGATGCCGGGCCGGCTGGACCTGTTGTTGCGCGCGGCGGCACAGAGCGGACGAGGAGAGCTCCTGACGGCCGCCACGCGCACCCTCGACGGCATGGCCTCTGGCGGGATGTACGACCAGATCGGCGGCGGCTTCCACCGCTACGCGGTCGACCGCGAGTGGACGATCCCGCACTTCGAGAAGATGTTGTACGACAACGCCGAGCTCCCGATGGTCTACCTCGACGGGTATCGGCTCACCGGCGACCCCGGTTACGCTCGCGTCGCTGCCGAGTCGCTGGCGTTTCTCGAACGGGAGCTGCGTCACCCGGACGGCGGGTTCTTCAGCACGCTCGACGCCCGCAGCCGACAGCCGCCGGGCCGTACGGGCAGCGACCCGGACGACCACGTCGAGGGAGCCTTCTACGCGTGGACGCCAGACGAGGTCGACGCCGTCCTCGACGAGCCGGCGGCGTCGATCGTGCGATCACGGTACGGGATCGAGCCCGGAGGCAACTTCGAACGCGGAACAACCGTCCCGACGCTCGCGGCCGGCGTCGAGGAGCTCGCGACGGCACACGACAGCTCAGTCGAGACGATCCACGAGACGCTGGCCGAGTCGCGAACGGCGCTGTTTCAGGCCAGAAACGACCGGCCTCGTCCCGCTCGCGACGAGAAGGTGTTGGCGTCGTGGAACGGCCGGACGATTTCGGCGTTCGCGGCCGCCGGACCCGTGCTGGGTGCGCCGTACTCCGAACTCGCCGCCGACGCGCTCGCGTTCTGTCGGGACCGGCTGTACGACGGCGACGAGCGGCGGCTCGACAGGCGATGGCTCGACGGCGACGTGGCGGGACCGGGCTACCTCGACGACTACGCCTTCCTCGCGCGCGGCGCGTTCGACGTCTACGCCGACACCGGCGATGTCGAGCCGCTCGCGTTCGCGCTCGAACTGGCCGAGACGCTCGTCGACGACTTCTACGACCCGGACGCGGGGACGATCTACTTCACCCGCGATCCCGACGGTGCGGCGGGCGGAGACAAGACGCTTTTCGCCCGCCCGCAGGAGTTCGCCGATCGCTCGACACCGTCGAGTTTAGGGGTCGCTGCCGACACCCTGGCGATCCTCGACGGCTTCCGACCCGACGACCGGTTCCGGTCAGCCGCCGAGGCCGTCGTCGCGTCACACGCCGATCGGATCCGCGCGAGCCCGCTCGAACACGTCTCGCTGGTCCGTGCGGCCGAACGGGTCGAGTCGGGCGGGATCGAGGTGACCGTCGCGGCCGACATCCTCCCGGACGAGTGGCGGCAGACGCTCGCAGAACGGTATCTTCCAACCGCGGTCGTCGCGCGCCGCCCTCCGACGACGGCCGGACTCGACGCGTGGCTCGATCGGCTGGGGCTCGACGAGGCGCCGCCGATCTGGACGGGGCGTGACGCCGACGACGGCGACCCGACCCTGTACGTCTGTGAGGGGTTCACCTGTTCGCCGCCACAGACCGATATCGACGCCGCCCTTTCTTGGCTCGACGACAGAACGTAACGCCGAGCGGTCCCGACGGCTCGCGAATCCGTCGCTTATATACTACGCCTCGCAAAAATGAAAGTATGTACGACTTCGTCGTCGTCGGCGCCGGCCCGCCGGGGTCGCGGTTCGCCCGCCGCGCCGCCGAGAAGGGGTACGACGTGGTCGCCCTCGAGAAGGGTGAGGTCGGAACCCCGCTGGCCTGTTCGGGGCACGTCTCGACCGACATCTGGGAGTACGTTCCGGATGCGGCGCGCGACGACCTGTTCCAGAACCGGGTGTTCGGCGCGCGGTTTCACGTCGGCGGTCCGGACTCGCGCTCGTATCGGTTCTACAAGCGGTCTGCGGTCTCGAACGTCATCGACCGCGTCGCGCTCGACCGGACGCTCGCCGAGTGCGCGCGAGACGCGGGCGCAGACGTCCGCGAGGGCCACACCGTCACCGGAATCGACGAGCGCTCGGACCGCGTCGTCGTCGACGTCAGCGTCGCGAACGGCGGCACGGAAACCCTGGAAGCCCGGATGGTCGCCGGCTGTGACGGCCCGACGTCCCGCGTCCGCCGGGCGGCCGGCATCGACGATCCGACGGAGATTATCCACGGCGTGCTCGCGTTCGACCCGGAGCCGGACGGCAGCGACCACGTCGACGTACATCTCACCGCGCCGCGGTTCTTCGCCTGGCGGATCCCCCGGGGAGACGCCGGGGTCGAATACGGGCTCGCTGCACCGCCCGGTGACGACGTGTCGGCATTGTTCGAGCGGCTGACCGACGCCTACGACGTCGACACCGAACACTTCTGTTCGGGAGCAATTCCCATCGGCCCGCCCGCCTCCGTGACGACCGACCGCGTCTTCCTGATCGGCGACGCGGCGGCCCAGACGAAGCCGTTCACCGGCGGCGGGATTCTCTACGGGATGACCGCCGCCGACGTGGCAGCGGCGAGGATCGACCCGACCGACCCGAGGACGCTCGCCGAGTACGAGGCGGGATGGCGAGACGAGTTGGCGACCGAGATCCGTCTCGGCCGGCTGATACGCGCGTGCTACTCACTTCCCGAGCCGGTCCAGCACCTCGGTCTGCGGCTCTTCTCGGGAGAGATCGGGGTTCACATGGACCGTCCATCGTCGTTCTTCTCGCGAGACCACCTCCGACGGCTGCTCCGGTGACCCGGCGGCCGTTCTACTCTGCGATGACGGACGCGAACGAAACGTTGTCGCGAACGCTCGTGATCTCCACCGTCACCTCGTCGCCGAGTTCGGCGTCGGGAACGATGATGACGTAGCCCCGCTCGATCTTCGCGATGCCGTCGCCTTTGTCGCCGAGCGTCTCGATCGTCACCTCGCGGACCTCGCCTTCTTCGACCGGCGGACCCGACGCGGCGGGGTCCTCCCGGCGCCCCGAATCCGGTCCCGTGTCGCGGCGCTCGCCGGCAGAATCGCCGCCAGAATCCGAGCGGCCGGCGGCCGCGTCCTGCTTGTCGCGGTTGATCACGGCGATCCGATACGTCTCGCCCGGGGTGACGGCTCCGTGTTCGATCTCGCGTTTCGGCACCGATACGGCGTATCCTCCGTCGCCGTCGGCTTCTACTTCCGCAGTGAACAGACAGGTGAGCGAATCGGTTACTTCGACCATACGGGTCGTTCGACGGGGGGTTAAGAAAAACTCCCTATTCTGCGAGACCGGCAAGGCGTCGAAGCGCACGGAGTATAAAGCCTTACGCTGATACGAATAAATAATTCAGTATGAGCAGAAACTACGAGTCGCTCCACGACCCGAACGCGGAGTACACGATGCGAGAGCTCTCGAGCGGGACGATGGGCGTGACGGCGACCCGCGGCGGCGACCGCGACATCGAAATCACCGACGTTCAGACGACGATGATCGACGGCAACTTCCCGTGGACGCTCGTGCGGGTGTACACCGACGCGGGCGTCGTCGGCACCGGCGAAGCCTACTGGGGCGCCGGCGTGCCCGAACTGATAGACCGGATGACGCCGTTCGTCGTCGGCGAGAATCCACTCGACATCGACCGGCTCTACGAACACCTGATCCAGAAGATGTCCGGCGAGGGTACTATCGAGGGCGTCACCGTCACCGCCATCGCCGGCATCGAGGTGGCACTCCACGACCTCGCGGGGAAGGTTCTCGACGTTCCCGCCTACCAGCTGCTCGGCGGCAAGTACCGAGACCGGATGCGGGTCTACTGTGACTGCCACACCGAGGCGGAAGCCGATCCCGAGGCGTGTGCCGACGAGGCCGAACGCGTCGTCACCGAACTCGGCTACGACGCGCTCAAGTTCGACCTCGACGTGCCGAGCGGCCTCGAGAAGGACCGTGCGAACCGTCACCTCCGGCCCGGCGAGATCCGACACAAAGCCGAGATTGTCGAGCAGGTGACAGAACGCGTGAAAGACGAGGCCGACGTCGCCTTCGATTGTCACTGGACGTTCTCCGGCGGGTCCGCAAAACGGCTCGCGGCCGCACTCGAGGAGTACGACGTCTGGTGGCTGGAGGACCCGGTGCCGCCGGAGAACCTCGAGGTGCAAGAAGCGGTGACCAAATCCACCGTCACGCCCGTCGCGGTCGGCGAGAACCGGTACCGCGTGACCGAGGAACGCCGGCTCATCGAGAACGGCGCGGTCGACATCATCGCTCCCGACCTCCCGAAGGTCGGCGGGATGCGCGAGACGCGCAAGATCGCAGACGTCGCCAACCAGTACTACGTCCCGGTGGCGATGCACAACGTCTCCTCGCCGGTCGCGACGATGGCGGCCGCTCACGTCGGCGCCGCGATTCCGAACTCGCTGGCCGTCGAATACCACTCCTACGAGCTTGGCTGGTGGAGCGATCTCGTCGAGGAGACCGTCATCGAGGAGGGGTACATCGAGATACCCGAAGAACCGGGGCTCGGGGTCACTCTCGACATGGACGCCGTCGCAGAACACATGGTCGAGGGCGAGGAGCTGTTCGACTGAGCCGGCGCCGGCCGAACTTAAGTCGGTCGGGGGCGTCGTACGGGTGTATGTCACGCACCGACGATGCCGGCGACGCGGGCGAGGCGGACGACGGAACAGGCCGTTACACGATCGACCACCATCTCTCGGACGCCGAACGCAACATCCACCGCGCCTGGGACGGGTCGCTGGACCCAATTCTGACGGTCGAAGACGGCGACGTGGTCCGGTTCGAGTGTCGCGACGCAGTCGATCGACAGCTCGACACGGAGTCGACCGCCGAGGACTTCGCGAACGTGAGCTTCGACCCGGTTCATCCGCTCACCGGTCCCGTCGCCGTCGCGGGCGCCGAGCCGGGCGACGTGATACAGGTCGACCTGCTCGACTTCCAACACAAGGGGTGGGGATACACCGGGTTCATGCCCGGCGAGATGGGGCTCGGACTCCTCCCCGAGGAGTTTCCCGACGCCGACGTCCACGTCTGGGACCTCCAGGGCGACGTGGGCCACTTCGTGAACGGCATCGAGGTACCGCTTGACCCCTTCCCGGGGGTCATCGGCCTCGCGCCGGGCGAGGCGGGCGAACACGACACGCTGCCG
>KI543154.1:90888-93472 GCA_000496175.1 uncultured archaeon A07HR67
CCGATGTACGCCACGACCGGGATCAGCGACGACCTGATGGAGGCGACACGGAAGGCGACTCGGCACATGATCGACCACCTCGCCGAGAACCGCGGACTCGCGCGAGGGGAGGCGTACATCCTGTGTTCGGCCGCGATGGACCTCAAGATCAGCGAAGTGGTCGACGCGCCGAACTGGACCGTCTCGGCGTACATCCCCGAGAGCATCTTCCCGGAGGAGTAGGGCGGGAGGTCCCGGCGCCGGCTCAGTATCCCGTCCCGAGCAGCCCGTTGCCGGCGAGGACGAGCGCCGAGACGCCGAACAATCCGGCGAGAATCCCGAACGAGACGCCCCATCCGAAGAGGTCGGCGGCGAGCCCGACGCCGACGGAGCCGGCCGAGCCCACCACGGTGTAGGCGGTTCGCACGAGCCCGAAGCCGGCGCCGCGCTCGTCGTCGCTCAGCGCGTCCATGAACCGCGGGTCGATCGCCGAAAAGAAACTCGACCCGGAGCCGGCGAGCAGGACGGCGGCGACGAGGCCAAGGCCGCCGGGCAGCGCGACGAATCCGGCCACGCCGAGGGCGCCGGCGACCATCGCGGCCCCGATCGCGCTGTCGCGACCGGCGCGGTCAGAGAGCCGTCCGATGCCGACCTGTGCGCCCGCCCGGACGAGGAAAAACCCCGAGAAGACGGCCCCGGCGGCCGACGGCGAGTAGCCGCGAAACTCGACGAGAAACGTGGGCAGAAACGAGATCACGCCCTGTGTGACGTACGTGCCGATCATCGCGACGACCAGCGGCAGCAGAATTGCGGGCCGCGAGAGGAGTTCGACGAGCGGCCCGAGCCGCAGCCGTTCGCGCATGGGCTGATCGGGGCGCCGCGGCTCGGTCGGGCGGATCCGTCGCGCGAACACCACGAACACCGGAACGCCGACGAGTGCCGCCAGCGCGACGCCGGGGCGCCAGCCGTAGCGAACGCCGACCCACGCCGCCGCTACCGGCGCGGTGAGTCCTGCCAGCGGGCTGCCGAGCGCGTGAAGCCCGACCGCCGTGCCGAGGTCGTCGAACGTCCGCGAGAGCAGGGTCGTCGCCACGGCGTAGTGTAATCCCGCGGCGAGTCCGAGCAACACCGCCGCCACCACGAACGCGGGAAAGACCGGAACGACCGCGATCAGGACGCTCATCGCCGCCGTGCCGCCGACCGCGACGAGGATCACTCGGCGCTCGCCGTACCGGTCGGCGAGGATCCCGCTCGGAAACTGTGAGACGCCGTACGCGAGCCACATTCCCGACAACGCGACCCCGACGGCCGTGTTCGAGACGTCGAAGTCGGCGATGATGAGCGGCACCACCGGGCTGATCGCCAGCCGTCCGAAGTACGTCACGAAGAAGGCGAGCATACACAACGCCAACACCGTGTGTCGGTACCGCCAGCTCACGCGGTCCGTCCTCCCCAGCCGGGCCGTGTCGCCCGCCACGATCGGTCCGGCGTCGTCGGGTCCGCGTCTCCGTAACCGTCGAGTGCGTGAGTCACTACTCGTTTCGGCGTGTGCGGGATCGCATAATAATCGGTCGTTTGCGAACGCGACGAGCCGGCGGATCGGCGCGGGAGAATCCGAGACGGCTCAGCGGATCGCCTCGGGGTCGACCCGGCTGCCGACCCACACCAGCGTCACGAGCAGGCTCGCCACCGCGACCGGGAGGAGCCACTGGAGCGCCGCGAGCACGCCGGCAGACGCCTGAACGCCGATCACCAGCAGGATCGTCGGACCACAACAGACGAAGCCGGAGACGAGCCCCGGGAGCCCTGCGACCACACCCGCGCCGGCGCCGATACGGCACGCCGACGGGCCGCGCCAGGCGACGACGGAGACGGCGAGCGTGACGCCGACGAGCGCCGCCAGCGCGACCCCGAGCGCGGCGTTGACCGGCGCGAACAGGTACTCGATCGGCCCGACGGTCACCAACGCGACCGGCTCGTACTGGAACGGCGCGACCCGGCGAGTCGCCGTCGCGAGCGGGTCGCTCACGAGAAACGCGTCGACGACGGGCTCGGCTCCGCCGTCGCGTGCGGCCGCGCCCCCTTGTCGCCCGAGGTGGCCAAGGCCGACGGCGTACAACAGGAAGTAGACGACCCCAACGACTCCGAGCGTGACACGACCGTCGCGTCGCGAGAGCGCGACGCGGACCGTGAACGCGGTTCGGCGAACGAGCCCCGACACCCACTCGGCTGGCCCGTCGGTCGACGAGACGGTCTCAGCGGCCATAGCCGGCCTCCGTGTGCTCGCCGGCGAAGCCGGTGTCCGGGTAGAAGCCGGCCCACGCGAACCACATGGCGTCGAACGCGAGGACGCGGTCGAGCGGCAGCTCGGCGGCCGCGAACGCGTTCTCGCGTCCCTCGACTCGGTAGCCGTCTCCGTCCGGTTCGACGGCCGCGTCCTCGGGGTTCCGGTACACGTACCCGGTCGAGAGGACGGGGTCAGCGACCGCCACCATCGGGTCTCCGGTTCCGCCGAGGGCGCCGTGGAGCACCCGGCTGTCGAGCAGGGTCTGCTTGTCGAACGCGACCGCGCCGTCGGCGGTCCGCGCCCCGATAACCACCGACT
>KI543154.1:93669-100608 GCA_000496175.1 uncultured archaeon A07HR67
CGGGGTCGCCGGCGATCGTGTCGTTGACGATCTCGTGCCAGACGAGGATGTGTTGTGGATACGCCTTCGCCTCGCCGTCGCGGACGACGCCGAACACCGGCACGGTGTCGACGAGATTGCTCTCGTCGATTCCGGCGAACGACGGCTCGTCTATCGACGGAATTCCGTCTTTGCTGACACCGCCGTTGAGTGACTCCTCGAGCAGATGGTCCGGGTCGTGTGCCAGGTGGCGGTCGGCGTCCGCGACTGGAGGAGTGGTCTTGGCCGACGCCTGCTCCGTTCCCGTCGAGTCCGCGCGCTCGCCGATCGATCCGATCGTCTCACCGTCTGTACACCCGGCGAGTCCGGCGGTACAGAGCGCACCGACGAGACCGATCGCTTCTCTGCGTGTTCGTTTCATAACTCCTCTTCTGCTCCCGACCGGCTAAAGCCCCAAGCGGCGATGCGATCGGTTCACACACCCGAGTCGTGGTCGCCGGACCCGTCGCCGCTCGCTGCCCGCAGCCGTTCTGCGATCGCCTCGCCGGCTCGCCGCGGGTCCGCCTGTTCGACGGTGACGGCGTCGCCGATGGCGACCGCTCCCGGCTCGACGACGTCACAACAGAGCCCGCCGCGGTCGGACAACGCGGCCGCAAGCCCCGTCTCGCCGGCGACTGCCTCCACGTGCGCACACGGAGGCCGGCGGCGGGTGGGCCGAAGCAGGGCGTCGCCGAGCCGGACGGTCGCGTCGAGCAGTTCGTCCATCCCCTCGCCGAACCCGCGGACGACGACGTTTCGCCGGTGCCGACCGTCTGAGACGTCGATTCCCGTCTCGGCGCGAACGCCGTCGAGCGCCTCGCCGGCGACGAGCGTGACCGCACACCCGTCGAGCTGGAAGTGGCCATCCCCCCGCTGGTAGCGGTCGCCTTCGATCCCGCCTTCCACGATCGTGATCGCCTCGTTTTCGACCGGCGGCGCGCCGCTTTCGGGGGCGGTGAACAACCCCGCGACGACGCCGTCGTCGAGCTCCGATTCGGATTGTCGCGTCATGGCTGGTGTTCGGTCCTCGTAATAAACAACCCAGCGCCACTCTCACGCGTCATCTTCGGGGTCGGCGAGCAGCGACGAGTCGTCGGGCTTCAACCACTCGCGGTGCGCGTAGTACGCCACGACGACCGGCGGCGCGAGCAGCGCGACGAGCGCGTAGATCCACGTGAACACGCCGAAATCGAGCACGCCTCGCTCGCCGAGCGAGAGGGCGTCGAGCAACACCGCGGCGGTCACGAGCGGGGCGACCAGGTAACTGTGTGCGAAGCCGACCGCCGCCGCGGCCTGCGTGCCCGCCGTCAGGAGGCCCCAGTCGATCGCGTACAGAATCGTCCAGACGCCGGTCGCGGCGGCGAGAACGCGAAGCCAGGGGCCGTCGAACCGACGATTCGAGGGATCCGCGCGTCCTCCCGGTGGACCGGCCGTCGCCTGTGTACTCACGCCTGCGATCGTGGCCGCACGGTATTGAACCTCCGGATCGGCCGTCTCGGCGCACGGCCTCGGGCGCTCAGTCGAACGTGCCCGCCGAGAGGTATCGCTCGCCGCTGTCCCAGAAGACGGTGATCACGAGCGGCTCGTCGCCGGCGTACGCGCCGGACTCCCGTAACTCGGCGGCGACCTTCTTTGCGGCGAGGTTCGACCCGGCAGACGACTGGCCGACGAGGAGCCCCTCCTCGCGCGCCAGCCGGCGACACTCGGCTTCGGCCGCCTCGAGTTCGACGACGTGGACCTCGTCGATCAGCTCGCGGTCGAGATTCTCGGCGACGAACCCCGGCCCCATTCCCTGGAACTCGTCGCCGGTGACCGTCTCACCGGAGAGCACGGCGCTGCCTGCCGGCTCGACCGCGTCGACCCGCACGTCGGGAAACGCCTCGCGGAGCCGGCGGCCCGTTCCCGAGAGCGTTCCGCCGGTGCCGACGCCGGCGACGAGCGCGTCGACGGTCCGGTCGCCCACCTGTTCGAGCACTTCCGGACCGGTGGTCTCGTAGTGGGCCCGCGGGTTCGCGGGGTTCTCGAACTGGCGGAGCTGGACCATTCCCTCCGTCCGTTCGAGCTCGTCGGCGCGCGCCTTCGCCGCGGAGATGTCGCCGTCGACGAGCTCGACCGTCGCGCCGTACGCCCGCATCAGCTGGCGGCGCTCGACGGACTTACCCGCAGGGATCACGAGCGTCACGTCGTATCCCTTCACCGCGCCGACCATCGCCATGCCGATCCCGGTGTTTCCGGAGGTCGGCTCGACGATGCCGTCGCCGGCCTCGAGCTCGCCGTCGCGTTCTGCCGCCTCGATCATGTACAACGCCGGCCGGTCTTTGGCCGAGCCGCCCGGGTTCTGCGACTCGATCTTCGCGGCGACCGTCGTTCCCGGCGGCGACGCCACTCGGACCAGCGGCGACCCGAGCCCCTCCAGGACATCCTCGTCCATCGTCTGTCACAAGACGCCGGCCACTCAAATGCCCGACGGACTCCGGCAAGCCGCGCGGGCCGTCTCTGCTCGTGGCGCGCCGGACCCGCGGCGCGCCGGACCCGCGGCGCGCCGCCTCCGCGACGCGCCGGGCCCGCAGCACCGAGACGGAGACGCCGCCACAGGAGGTCGCCGCCGCGCTGTTGATAACCCCTGGCGCCCAACGCGAGAGCATGACGCTCGACACGCTCGCTCCAGATCCGTCGTTCGACCCCGATACCGTCGACCAAGCCGTTCTCGACGCCCTCGCCGGCAACTACCGGTTCATCGTGTGGGGTGGCGACTGGTGTGTGGACTGTCAACGACAGCTCCCGCCGTTCGGGGCCGCGCTCGCGGCCGCCGGCGTCTCAGACGACCAGATCGACCCGATCGCCGTCACGAAAGGCCCCGACGGAAAAGAAGGCCCCCGCGTCGACGCGTACGACATCGAACGAATTCCGACGGTCGTCGTCGAGACCCCCGACGGCGAGGAGGTCGCGCGGTTCGTCGAGGACGCAGATGTCTCGATCGCCGAGGCGCTCGCACGCGACCTCGCCGACCTCGAGGCGGCGACGTAGGTGTCAAAAAACAGTTGTATTCGCGTCGTCGCCATTCGAGCCGCGCTCGCCGCGAGCGCGTCGCCCGTCGATCGGTCGGTCGACCTGCCTACCGCCCGATCTCGCCGCCGTTGAACTCGGCGTTTCGACCTAATTTGTGTCATCCAATAGCTATAAGTGAAAATACCATGACACCGCGATATGGCGGTTACACGGGAACGAACTCCGGCCTGGGAGGGTGGGTTTCTGGATCGGATTCAACACCTCGCTTCGGAAGCCAACCCCGCGTTTGCCGCAGGGAGCATCGTCGTACCGTTGGCAGTTCTCGCCGCGAGCGTCGCGCTCGGGCACACGGTGTTGTTGTTTTACACACACGTCGTCGCCGGGGCGGTGTGGTTCGGATTCGCGCTCGTCTTTCCGGCGGTCGTCGGTCCGGCGCTTGGAGCGCTCGACGAGGAGAACGCCGTCGCGGTCACGACCCAACTGACGCCGAAACTGGTGTTTTTCATCTTCGGCTTCTCGCTCACGACGGTCCTGTCCGGCACGGCGCTGCTCACGACCGACTTGGGGCTGGCATACGGCTTCTCCGGCTTGTGGCCGACGGCATCGCTCGTTCTCGGCTGGGGCTTGTTCGTCTTCGGGCTCGTCGTTCCGAACCGGATCCATCTGCGGGCCTACTACGAGGGGCGCTCCGAGAACCCCGACTCAGACCGGCTGGCGGCCATCGAGAAGCGAAACGCGCTGGTCGGCGTCGTTGAGGCGGTCGCGATGCTCGGTATCATCGTGCTGATGACCGGCCTGCGTCTCGGGTGAGCGCCGGTCGACTTCGCCACTGGCTGTCGAGGTCGTCGAAGTATCACTCCGTTTCGAGTTCGGCCACGATCCGCTCGCGAATCGGCGCCGCGTCGACCGGCGCCCACGTCTCGATGTCGTAGGTCACGTCGGCGAGGACCTCCAACCGCGCCGTGTCGTCTTCGGTGATCGCGGCGACCGCGTCGGTCGAGAGCCGCTCGCGAACCGCCTCCGAGAGGACCGCACGGTCGACCGCGCGGTCCGGCAGGTCGAGAATGTGCGGGAGGTCGGCGGCGCCGTCCGGCAGCGACGGGAACGCCGCCGGTCCGACCGCGAGGGGCTCGTCGTCGCGCCCGTCACCCGCGGGTCCGTCGACATCTCTTTCGCCGCCGCCGACCGACACCGCGTCCGGCGGCGCGGGAACGAGCGCGTACTCCGCGACCGCGACGTCGATCGCCTCGTCGATCGCGTCCGCGTCGAGCGTGGTCCGTTGTTTGAACGCGAGCTCCGAGAACGCCCGCGAGAGTTCTTCGCGGGTGAGCCACGCGAAGAGGTCGACCACGCCGGCGAGGTCGTCTCGGTCGAGGCCGTCCGGCTCCGATCCGACGCTCACCGGTCGCCACCTCCGTCACGGCGAGGCCGGGCTCCGACCTCGGTCTCTCCTCCAAGATCGACCACCCGTTTCGGCTCCGCGTCGACGACCGCGGCCAGGTCCGCACGCGCCGCCTCGCCGACCTCTACCGGCGAGAGCGGCGCGTCGGTCCACGCCGGAAGCCGGGTGTCGGCGCCCGGCTTCGCCACGGCGTCGGCGTACGTCGCCACCTGATCGCGTTCGTCCCCCCGGTCGTGCCCGAGCCCGTTGAACGCGGCGTCGGTGGCGTACTGACGCGTCAGCGCGGCGGCGGTCTCGCGGTAGCGGGCGGGCAGCGTGTCGTACGCGACGTCGACGCCCGCCTCGTCGACGACGCGGAGCGTCGCCTCGCCGACCGCGCGGCTCATGTCGGCCAACCCCGTCGGTCCGTCGACGGAGCGGTGGTCGTGTTCGTACTCTCCGAGATCGACCTGTGCGCTCCCGGCGAAGCCGGCGCGTTCGAACGCCTCGCCGAGCGTTCCGATCTCCAGGCCCCACCCGCGTTGGAGCCGGAGCGCCGAGACGAGGTCGGTCGTCGCCGCGAACTCGCCCGCGAGCGCGTACCGGAACGCCTCGAGGTACTCGAGGACCGCCGCGTCGTGACGGTCGGCGAGCGCACGGACGAGCGGGCGGAAGAACAATCGGAACAACCGGCCGTACAGCGCGTCGTCCTCGACGCGGGCGTAGTACCCCTTGGCGAACTCGTGGCCGTTCGCGACCGGAAACAACAATCGGTTCACGAACCGCGGCGAGTACGTCGTCGTGTCGGCGTCGTGGACGACGACGTACTCCTCGTCGAGCGCCCGGCCGAGTCCCAACCACACGTCTCTGCCCTTCCCGCGGCTGCCGGCGACGCCGCGGTCGGCGAGCAGGTCGGCGAGCCGCGGCCCGTCACACCACAACGTCTCCACCTCGAGGTCGAACTCGTCGAGCCACGCGGCGAAGGCGCCGGCCCGATTCGGCGGGGCGCGCAACGGGACGATCACCCGGGCAGGATCGACCGTCTCCAGCGCAGAGAGAACCCGATCAGCCGCGAGCGTCCCGTACTCGCGTTCCGTCATCGGCACCACGACCGCCGCCCGGCCGGTCGGCGCGTCGGGCCGATGGTCGGTCAGCGCGTGAAGCGTCGTCACGCGCTCTTGTACGTACTCCATCATCGGATAAGAGGGGAAGCGACCTTTAAACATACACGATACGCGGAACTCGTTTTCGCGGGTCGGGCCGGACACTCCGGTCGGCCTCGGATGACCCCGGCTCAGCGGGTCGGCTGTGCGGCCCCGCCGGGGACCCGACCGACGGCGTTCAGTCCGGCGTACACGGCCACCAAGACGGCGAGTCCGGCTGCCGCGCCGAGAAAGACGGCGTCGTAGGAGACGCCCGCCTCGACGGCCTCGCCGACGGCCCACGAGCCGCCCGCCTGCGTCGTCATCATCCCCGCGGAGTAGACGGCGTACGCCGACGCCCGCGAATCGTCGGGCAGCGAGCCGAGCAGGTAGGTGTCGCCCGCCGGAAACACCATGTGTACGGTGAAGCCGACGAGCGCGCTCGCGAGACCAATCGCGGCGAGTCCGGAGGCGAAGACAACGAGCACGATGCTCAACAGAAAGGTCGTTACGATCCCGAGAAGATACGGGACGTGCGGGAGCCGATCCGCGAGGCTGCCGGAGATCAGAAAGGCGGGGACCCCTGCCGCGAAGATCACGGTGAGGAGGATTCGCGCGGTCGCCGGCGGGAGCCCCTTGGAGATCATGTACAGCTCGTAGAAGTTGAACACCCCCTGCCAGACGAAGCCGGTCAGCCCGAGGAACACGACCCCGGCGGCGATCAGTTTCCACTCCGAGCGCGCCCCGCCGACGAACGCCGTGTCGTTTCGCCCGGCGTCGGGAAGGTCGGTCCGGCCAGCTAGCGCGACGACGAGGACGGTTGTGAGCGCGGTCGCGAGCGCGAGCCCGTAGAACGCGTAGCGCCAGTCGTACCACAACGAGACGGTCACCACCGGCGCGGCCGCGACGGCGGCCAGCTGACTCGCTGTTCCGTGGGCTCCCATAGCGCGACCCACCCGCCGAGGAAACAGCTCTGCGATCAACGGGTTGGCGGCGACGAAGTAGACGCCCGAGGCGCTGCCGACGAGAAACGCGGCAGCCATCAGCGTCGGGACGCCGGGAGCGAGCGCGACGCCGAGCGCGCCGAGACCGAGCGTCGCTCCCGAGACGGTCACGACGCGGACACGCGAGACCCGCGTGAGCAGCCAGCCGGTCGGCAGGCGAGGCGACGCGGAGCCGAGCCACGCGAGCGTGACGACGAGCCCGGCGGTTCCCTCGCGGATAGTGAACTCGTCGATGAACTCGCCCACAAGCGGCGCGAACACCACCCGCGAGAAGTTCACGAGAAACACCATCGCACACAACGATCCGAACAGCCGGCTCCGTGACACGGCGGCCCTTCCCGGCGGCCGAGCACAAGCGTTGCGGAACCGGCCACCCTCGGTCGAG
>KI543154.1:101135-116390 GCA_000496175.1 uncultured archaeon A07HR67
CTGGTGCCGACGAGCGAGCAGGTCACTCCCGGCGCGCTGCGCGCGAAGTTGAGCGCCCGCTGAGCCGGGGTGTCTCCCGACAGCTCGGCGTCGACGCTCGCCGGAATCGACCCCGGCACCGCCAGCTCTCCCTGTCCGAGGCTCGCGCTCGTGACCACGGAGAGCCCGGCCTCGTGGGCGAACTCCAGCGTCGACACCGGCTCGCTGTCCTCGCTCACGCGCTGGTTCGCGCGCGTGAACGCGTCGGCCATCCGGACGTTGAACGGAAGCTGTATCGCCGCGAACCCGTGGTCGTCGGTCGGTCCGACTGCCTCGCCGGCCGCCGCCGCGCGGGCGAGGACTTCACGAAGCGAGAGATGGCCGTCGTCGGCCTCGGCGACCCGAAACGCGTCCCACGTTGCGACCCCGTACCGTCCGATATCGCCGGCGACCCGCCGGCGTTCGAGCGCCTCGAAGGCGGCCTCCATGGCGTCGTACACCGCCGCGCGGGACCGCTCGGCGAGCTGTGTCTCCGGATTATGGACGTAGTAGCAGTCGATCCGATCGACTCCCAGTCGGTCGAGCGATCGGTCGAGCGACCACGTTAAGTAGCCCGGGGCGAGACAGTGGCCGCCGGCGAGGTCCGCGGGGTCGACGAGCCCCGGTTCGACGAACCGCTCGCGGAGATACGCCGCGGGGTCGTCGGGGCGCTCGCCGTCGAACGGGAGAAATCCCCCCTTCGTCGCCACTACGACCGCCTCGCGAGGGACCGCCGCGTGCCGAATCGCCTCTCCGACGACGCGCTCGGACCGCCCACACCGGTAGTTTACCGCGGTGTCGACGTGGTTCACCCCGTTCTCGACCGCGAGTTCGACGACTCGTCGATACGCGTCGTCGACGGCGTCGGTGGGGGTGCCGAGGTAGGTGCCGACGCCGACGCTGGCGGCCACGCCCGGCCCGAACCGCCTGAAGTACGTCCGTCCGAACGCCTCGCCGAATCGGTCGCGGTACTCCCACAGGGCGTCGCGGGTGGCCATGGTCGTCCGACGCGAGGGGCGTGGCGTACAAAACGTGCGCGGCGCTCGCCTGGATTCTGGTCGACGAGCCGTCCCCGTCGCCGGGCGTCCGACGGGCGCACGAGGCGTCGAGGCTCCGACGGGCGCACGAGGCGTCACAACGGTTTTACGTCCACCGAGAGTCGATATCGCACGATGGCGTCGCTTACCAGCCACCTGGCAGAACTCGTCGAGGACGCCGACGCGGTGCTTCTGTTCTCGCCGACCGCCTCGTTTCACGACCGGTTTGCCGACGACGACGCCGACGTCGTCGTGGTCGCCCCCGACAACGACGTGAACGCGGACCCGTTCGTCGAGCTTCCGGTGCCGTTCCGCGACATCCGCGACCGGATCCGGTTCGGACTCGAGGGATCGGCCGCGGCCGACCTCGTGACGGAGGGCGACGAGGTGGTCTGTGTCGTCGGCGTCTTCGAGGGCGAGCCCGACGCGGTGATCCGTGTCACCGTCGACGAGACGGCCCAATCCGGAATCTACGGGTTGTTCACCGATTCCCGAGCCGACCCGGAGGTCATCCGCGACGTGCTCGAGGTCGCCATCGAGCTCGGCAAGAAGGGCCAGAAGGGGAAGCCCGTCGGCGCGTTGTTCGTCGTCGGCGACGCGGGCAAGGTGATGAGCAAGTCCCGGTCGTTGTCGTACAACCCTTTCGAGAAGTCACACGTTCACGTCGGTGACCCCATCGTGAACGTCATGTTGAAGGAGTTCTCGCGGCTCGACGGGGCGTTCGTGATCTCCGATTCGGGCAAGATCGTCTCGGCGTACCGCTACCTCGAACCGGGCGCCGAGGGCGTCGACATTCCGAAGGGGCTCGGCGCCCGCCACATGGCCGGCGGCGCGATCACCCAGGACACGAACGCGACGGCGGTCGTCCTCTCGGAGTCCGACGGGCTCGTGCGGGCGTTCAAGGCCGGACGGCTCGTCTTAGAACTCGACCCGGAGGAGTACTGATGATCGCGGCGACCGACCTGCCGGGGCTCGGGATCGCCGGGCAGACGCCGCGCGAGTTGTTTGCGGCCGTCCCGGAACGCATCTGGCTCGCGCTGGTCGTGATCGTGTTCGGCGTGATCGTGGCGTTTCTCGTCGGGGTCGTCAGCCGCCGGTTGTTGACGCGAGCCGGCGTTCCGGAGGCCATCGAGGGGACGACGTTCGAACGCACGGCCCGCAAGTTCGACACCTCGACCGTCCGCATCGTGGGGAAGCTCTCGACGTACTTCATCGTCGCTGTCGCCGTGCTTTTCGCGCTCACCGTCGCCGAGATCCGGTACTTCGACCTGTTCTGGTCGGAGTTCGTCGCGTTCGTTCCTCGGTTGTTCGTCGGCATTCTCGTGCTCATCGTCGGGATCATCGTCGGAGACAAGGCCGAACTCCTCGTTGTCGAACGGCTCCGCGGGGTGAAATTCCCCGAGGTCGGCGTGATCCCGACGCTCGTGAAGTACAGCGTCGTCTACGTCGCGGTGCTCATCGCGCTCGGACAGGTGGGCGTTCAGACGCTCGCGCTCGTCGTGTTGCTCGCGGCGTACTCGTTCGCGATGGTGGTGTTGACGGCGCTGGCGATCAAAGACCTCCTGGCGGCCGGCGCGGCCGGCATCTTCCTGTTGCTGCGGCAGCCGTACGGAATCGGCGACGAGGTGCGGGTCGCCGAACAACGCGGCATCGTCCAGGAGATCGACCTCTTCGTCACGCACATCGAGACCGACACCGGCGAGCACGTGCTGCCGAACCACGTCGTGTTCCGCACCGGCATCGTGTTGATCCGGAGCTGAGATCGGGGGCGACCCTCCGTCGAGACCGGCCCGACCACAACGGTTAGGCCCGCCCGGACCCCACGGATCGACACGCGTGGACGACGCCATCGAGTGGCTGCGAACCCGCCCATACTACGAGGGACAGATCGCCGAACACCGACGGCTTCCGGCCCGCGAGCCGTCGTTCGCCGACGTCGACCTCGAGCCGCGGCTCGCGGGGGCGCTCGACGACCGCGGCGTCGACCAACTCTACCGTCATCAGGCGGACGCGATCGCTGCCGTTCGCGGCGGCGACGACGTCGTTCTCGCGACCGAGACCGCGAGCGGGAAGTCGCTCGCGTACACGGTTCCCGCCGTCGAGGCCGCGATGGACCACGGCGGACGGACCCTCTACATCGGCCCGCAGAACGCGCTGATAGCCGACCAGGAGGAGTCGTTGTCGGCGCTCGCCCGCGGGCTCGGCTTCGGAAGCCGGGTGTCGGTCGAGTCGTACACCGGCCGGCTCTCGCGGAGCGAAAAACGGGACGTCCGCGACGCCCGTCCGACGATACTGTTGTCGAACCCCGACATGCTCCACTACGCGTTGTTGCCGTACGCCGGGCGGCTCTGGGAGTGGTTCTTCTCCTCGCTGGAGTACGTCGTTGTCGACGAGGTCCACAGCTACCGCGGCGTGTTTGGCTCGGGAGTTGCGCTGGCTCTCCGCCGGCTCGCGCGCACCTGCGAGCGGTTCGGAACCGACCCGACGTTCATCTGTTGTTCGGCGACGATCGGCAACCCGGTCGAGCACGCCGCGGCGGTCACCGGTCGGGATCCCGGCGGGATCACGCTCGTCGACGAGGACGCCTCCGGCCGGGGACCGCGCGACTGGGTGTTGTGGAACCCGCCCGAGTACGACGACGACTGGGCCGAACGGGGGAGCGGCCGCCGCAAGTCGAGTCACACCGCCACGAAGCGGTTGTTCGTCGATCTGGTCGCGAGCGGGCGACAGACGCTGGCGTTCACCCGGGCGCGCCAGACCGCAGAACAGTACGCCACCGACAGCGCGAGCGACCTGCGGAAACGAGGCGACCACGACCTCGCCGCGAAGGTGGGCGCGTATCAGGCCGCGCTCACGGACGAGACGCGCCGGGAGATCGAAGCCGACCTCCACGCCGGCGACCTCCGCGGCGTCTGGTCGACGAGCGCGCTCGAACTCGGCGTCGACGTCGGCGGACTCGACGCCGTGCTCTTGGACGGTTATCCCGGGACGCGGATGTCGGCCCACCAGCGGGCGGGTCGCGCCGGACGCGGAACGAACCCCGCGCTCGTGGTGATGGTCGGCGGCGAGGACCAGCTCGACCAGTACCTGATGACGAACCCTGCCGACTTCTTCGAAGCGCCGCCCGAGGACGCGATCTGTGACCCCGAAAACGATCAGCTGCTCCCGCGACACGTGGCGTGTGCGGCCGACGAGCGCTGGCTCTCGCCGACGGACGAGGCGTTCTTCGGCGAGTCGTTCCCGGACGTCGTCGCCGACCTGACGGCGGCCGGAACGTTGTCGCGGCGTGAGGCCCCGGCCGGAACCCGCTGGACGTTCGCGGGCTCCGAGAGCCCCCAACACGCGATGAACCTCCGGACCGCCGAGGACCGCGAGATCGAGCTGATCGACCGGTCTGACGGCGAGTCGATCGCCTCGCTCGGATTCGCCGACGCGCTCCGCGACGCCCATCCGGGAGCGATCTACCACCAGCAGGGCCACACCTACGAGGTCGTCGACCTCGACCTCGACCGAAACGTCGCAGAACTCAACGCGTCGTGGGCGGATTACTACACCCAGCCGCTCACGGAGAAGTCGATCGCGGTCGAGGAGGACCACGACGAGCGAACGCTCCCGGGACGCCCGGACGTGCCGGTTCGCTTCGCGACGGTGACGGTCACCGAACGAGTCACCGGCTTCGTCCGCAAGGACGCGACCACGGGGAGTTCGCTCGGCGAATCGACGCTCGACCTCCCGAAGACGACGCTTCAGACGCGCGGATTCTACTTTCGGGTTCCGGCGGACGTGGAGTCGGAGATGCGGGCGCTCGGTGCGGATGCGGACGGCGACGCGACAGACGCCGACGCGGCGTTCGGAGACGGCGCCGGCGACGCGCCGCTCGAAGACGGCGCCGGCGGCGAGTACGCGTTCAACGGCGGAATCCACGCGGCCGAACACGGGATCATCTCGTTGTTCCCGTTTCACCTGCTCTGTGACCGCGGCGACATCGGCGGCATCTCGACGCCACACCACCCCCACGTCGACGCTCCGGCGGTGTTCGTCTACGACGGCTACCCCGGCGGCGTCGGGCTCACCCGGCGGGGACACGCGCGGATCGGCGAACTGATGCGCCGGGCCGCGCGGCTCATCGACGGCTGCGACTGTGCTGACGGCTGCCCGTCGTGTGTCCAGTCGCCTCACTGTGGCAACGCGAACGAGCCGCTCGCGCCGGCGCCGGCGGTTCACCTGTTGGAGTCGCTGGCGGGCGACGACGGACCGCGCGCGGACGCCGACTGACCGGCCACATCGGGCAAAGCCACTTATTACAGGCCCGCGTCGGTCGAGTGGATGGACGTCGACATTCGGGAGGTGACCGTCCCGGCCGAGGACATCATGCAGTGGTTGGTTCTCGCCGTGGCGTACTTCCTTCTGATCCTCTTTGCGATCGGAGTCTTGGACCTGTGTTTACAACTGGTCTTTCTCGTCCAGAGCGGTCAGTTCACCGACCCGGTGGCGGTCGTCAATCTCCTCGATTCGGTGTTGTTGTTGTTGATCCTCGTGGAGGTCCATCGGACCCTGATCGCCTACGCTCGCGACGATCCGGTGCTCCAAATCGTCGTCAGCACCGCTATCATCGCCGTGGCTCGACGCGTGATCAGCTTTCGTCCGGAAGCGGGCGTCAACGGCCAGGAGACGTTGTTCATCGCGACCGCGTTCTCGGTTCTCGTTCTCACGCTCATCGTGGGATACTTCATGCTCAACCGGGTCGACATCGAGCGGTGACCGGCGATCCGTCGGGAGAACGCGGCCGGCTCACGCCTCGATCGCGGGGTCCGTGAGCGCCCTCGGGTCAACGTCCGCCTCGAAGAGCCGCGCGCCGCAGGCGTCACACGTCGCGACGAGCACGTCGTACTGCCGACAACAGTCGCGTCGAGCGTCACGTGTCCGTCACACGTCGGACACGTCTCCACGAACAGCCGAAGGCTCCCGAGTAGCTCGCTTCGGCGTGCGGTCGACAACGCGGCCCAGCCGGACCAGCGCTCGTCGATGGCGGCCGCGGCGGCGAGGTCCGCAAGGAACGCCGGGCGGGATTCCCAGCGACCGACCGGCTCGTCGCCGATGACCCCGACGTACGCGTGGCCGCGGTCAGCGACGGACACCGCCTCGGGGTCGGCGTCCACGAACCGAGCGAGCGCCGCCGCGTCGGCGTTCGCGTCAGCGAGCCTGCGGGCGTGTCGCCGCCAGGCGTCGTGAAACCCCGCCTCGAGGACAAGGTCGGCGGCGGTGGCGCTCTCGCGGAGCACGCCGGCGCCGACGAGCGTCGCTGCGGCGTCGAGCGCCTCCGACCGCGGCGTCGGTCCCTTTCCGACCCACGCGAGCACCCGCTCGGGGAGGTATCGCTTCGTCAGCTCCGGGGTTCCGGGCACGAGGTACCCGCGAACGGCGATCGTCGCGACGCCGACAGTAAACACGACGACCGCCCACCCGACCGACGCCGTCGCGACGGCGAGCGCGAGCGCAGCGGCGATACCGAGGTTGACCACGGTACACAGAAGACACCGGTTCGGTCCGGTGTAGCGTGGGTTCCGAAGCCAGACCGGAACCGATACTGACGGATCCATGTCGTTCGGGAGGCGAGGCCAGGAGATAGGTACGACGCCCCTACCGCCCGGAAACACGCAGTCGGTTGCAAACGCCGGCGGCGGTCGCCGTCGACGGTCGTGGCCGCCTTCGCCGGTCGCCGCCCCCTTCGGTGGTGCCCGACGCACTCGGTCGGTCTCGCCCGTCCGCGGACGGGGGGCTCTGTTCGACCGCTCGATATTCCCCACACATTTCATGTATGAATTGATTAATATGCGAACAGTTAATACCAAACGGAGTAACTGTCAGCTAACAAGATGTCGACTACGGGCGGCGTCCGGTCGCACGGCGACGGCGTCACCCAGCCGATCACGAGTGAATACCCCGGTCCCGGGAACCGAGTCGGCCGTCACCCGGGGACAGCTCGCGTGGCGAGTCAGGCGCCGACGAACGCGGAGAGACCCATTAGACATGAATCAGGTATCATCGGGAGACGACGACGAAGCGGCCGGCGGCGCCGCGGATCGCCCGGGACCAGACGCCGAGGAGTCCGACCGGATATCGACCGACGAGCTGTTCGCGTTGTTGAGCAACGGTCGCCGCAGACGCGCGCTGCGGATTCTCGCGGAGAACGACGGCGCGCTCAAGCTCCGCGAGCTGGCGACGACGATCGCCGCGGAGGAGAACGGTCTCGACCCCGTCGAGGTGGATTACACCCAACGCAAGCGGTTGTACACGTCGTTGTATCAGTCTCACCTTCCACGGATGGAACGAAACGGCGTGGTCGCACACGACCGCAACTCCGGGCTGGTCACGCTCGACTCGGAGGCCGATCGCTTCGACGCGTACCTCGAAGTTGTCGGCGAAGACGAGTTCACCTGGTCGGAGTTCTACGCCGGCTTGGCGGGGCTGTTCGCCGTCGTCACGCTGGCGTACGCCACGGAAACGCCGCCGTTCCTCACGGTCGGACCGACGGCGCTGATGGCGACGCTGACGGTCGTCCTGCTCGTCTCCGCGCTCGCACACGTCCGGTACACCCGCGGTCGCCGGGTGTGAGCGGCAGGGCCCCGCGAGCACCGGGGTTCTGCGAGCGGCGGATTCCCGTAAACGCCGACCCGACCGCGTCTCCGAGGGCGGTGGTTTCACATTTGTCCCGGCCGTGAGATCGGTATGGAGCTGTTCTGGCACCGACAGGACCTCAGACTCGCCGACAACGTCGGACTCGCGGCCGCCGCCGACCGCGGACGCGTCGCGGGCGTGTTCGTGTTCGACACTGACGTGCTCGCACACACCAGCGACGTGCGCGTTCGCCGCCTGCTCGACGGGCTCGCGGCGCTGCGCGAGTCGTACCGCGACCGCGGAAGCGACCTGCTTGTCGTCCACGGCGATCCGGCCGACGCCCTGCCCGCGATTGCCGACACGGTCGACGCCGAGCGGGTCGTCTGGAACCGCGGCTACTCCGGGCTCGCCCGGGAACGCGACGCAGCAGTACGACAGGCGCTCAACGACGCGGAGATCGACCGCGACGCACACCACGACGCCGTCTTACACACGCCGGATTCGATCCGAACGAACGCCGGCGACCCGTACTCCGTGTACTCGTACTACTGGAAGAAGTGGACCGACCGCGAGAAGGACCCGCCGGCTCCGACGCCCGAAGCGGCGGACCTCGTCGACGCGGACTCGCTGGCGGCGGCGGTCGAGTCCGCCGCCCGGACCGACGGCGGCGCCGCCGTCGACAGGGTCGCCGTCGGCGACCTTCCGACCCTGCGGATCTCGGGTTCACGGAGCCGGATGCCGACATCGGCCCCGCGGGGACGGCGGCCGCCCGCGAGCGGCTGTCGGCGTTTCTCGAAGACGACGTGTTCCGCTACGAGGAGGACCGAGACTACCCCGCCCGAGACGGAACCTCGCGGCTCTCGGCGTTTCTGGCGTACGGCGAGATCGGCGTCCGCGAGGCGTACGCTGCCACCGAGCGCGCGATGGCGGCCGCGGCCGACCGCCCCGAGACGGACGCCGCCGACAACGTCGAGGAGTTTCAGGGCCAACTCGCCTGGCGTGAGTTCTACACCCAGGTGTTGTTCCACAATCCCGAGGTCGTGACCGAGAACTACAAAGAATACGAGGAAGAAATCGAGTGGCGAGACGACCCCGAGGAGATTGCGGCGTGGAAACGCGGCGAGACGGGCTACCCGATCGTAGACGCCGGCATGCGCCAGCTGCGCGACGAGGCGTACATGCACAATCGCGTCCGGATGATCGTCGCCTCGTTTCTGACCAAGGACCTGCTCGCCGACTGGCGGCACGGATACGGCCACTTCCGCGAGCGGCTCGCCGACCACGACACCGCCAACAACAACGGCGGCTGGCAGTGGGCGGCCTCGACCGGGACCGACGCGCAGCCGTACTTCCGGATCTTCAATCCGATGACGCAGGGCGAGCGCTACGACCCCGAGGCGGAGTACATCGCCGAGCACGTACCCGAGCTTCGAGGCGTCGATCCGGACGTGGTCCACGGCTGGCACGAGCTGTCGCCGACCCAGCGGGCGAACGCCGCCCCCGAGTACCCCGCGCCGATCGTCGACCACTCGGAGCGACGCGAGGCGGCGCTGGCGATGTTCAAACGCGCCCGTGGCGAAGACCCAGACGAGTAACGGGGGCAAACGCGACCACAGCAGCCGGCCGACCCGCCGCGCCTCCCGGTCCGCTCACGACGGCCGCGGTCGGATTCCCGGCCCGTCGGATCCGTCGCGTGTTCTTAAGCTTCTCGCGCGCCGATCTCAGGACATGTCAACAGAAGAACTGCTGGAGTCGAGCGCGGCGGCGATGACGGACGACGAGATCCGCGAGTTCCTGACCGAGCAGGGCGTCGGGACGCTCGCGCTTCCCGACGCGGACGCGCCGTATCTCATCCCGATCTCGTTCGGCTACGACGGAGACGCGACGGTTTATTTCGTCTTTCTGCTCTTCGGAACGGAGAGCCACAAGGAAACGCTGAGCGACCGCACGGAACGGGCGCGATTCGTAGTTTACGACGCCCAATCGCCCCATGAGTGGCAGAGCGTGAGCCTGCTCGGGCGGATCGAGGCGGTCGCAGACGACGAGTGGGGGCCGGTGCGGGACGCGATGGAGAACGCCTGGCATCCGGACCTGTTCAGTTCGGCCGAGCCGATGCGCGGGGTCGGCGGCTACCGGCTGCGGATCGACGAACGGACAGGGATCCGACGGGGCAGCGCCGGCGAGTGAGCCGGCTGGTCGGGGAGTTGCCGTCGGAGACGATCGACCGCCGTGAACACCCACCTGCGCTGCCGGACGACCGCTCGGAACTGCCGGAGGGGGAACGCACATGGTCCGTGCGGTTCTCTCGCCGGTATGAACGTCGATATCCTGTTGTACGACGGCTTCGACGAACTCGACGGGATCGGTCCCTACGAAGTGTTCGACTACGCGCTCGACTACGCCGCCGGAACGGACGGCGGCGGGGAGTCGGACCGAGCCGGCCGCCTCCGTTACGTCACCCTCGACCCGCGGGAGACGGTGACCGCGAGCCACGGGACCCGCGTCGGTGTCGACGCCGTTCTCCCTGCCCCCGACGACGCCGACGCGCCCGATATGATCGTCGTTCCGGGCGGCGGCTGGAACGCGCGCGACGAGACGGCGAGCGCGTGGGCGGAGGCGAACCGCGGAGCGATTCCGGCCGCTCTCGACGACCACCACGCGGCCGGGATCCGGATCGCGAGCGTCTGTACCGGGACGATGCTGCTCTCGGCGGCCGGGATCACGGACGGGCGCCGCGCGGTCACACACGCCGGCGCGATAGACGAACTACGCGAATCCGGCGCGACGGTCGTCGACGCGCGCGTCGTCGACGACGGCGACCTCCTCACCGCGGGCGGGGTCACCTCCGGGCTCGACTTGGCTCTCTACGTCGTCGAGCGGGAGTTCGGAACGGCGATCGCCGACCGCATCGCGACCGTGATCGAGTACGAGCGGCGGTACGAGGTGGCCGGCGGCGCCGAGCGCGACGCACCCAACTCTGGCGACGACGGCGGCGACACCGACGGCGATCCGAACCCGTGATCGACTCTCTCAGTGTTCGTTGTCGGCGACGCTGCCCGCGTTGTCGACGGTGATCACGGTACAATCGAGCTGGTCACGAAGGTAGGCGTCGATGTCCGGGTCAGACAGGAGTTTCTGAACCATCCGGCGCCAGCGGCCGGCCTGTTTCGAGCCGATGACGACGACGTCGGCGTCCTCGGCGACGACCTCTTCGAGGATCGTTTCTTCGACCAGAAACCCGCGTCTGACGGCGAACCGAGCGCGTGTAAGCCGTCCCAGCCGCCGCTCGACGGCGCGTTTGAGGTCGCTGCGTGAGACGTTGCCGACGTTCTGATACAGGTCGACGTGGAGCACGGTGAGGTCGGCGTCGCGCTCCGCCGCGACGCGGACTCCCTCACGGAGTGTCGCCTCCGAGTGGTCCGTCAGCGGGTACCGAACCGGCACCACCACCAGAGTCATACCCCACCGATGTGCTCGTCAGGTCAATACGTTGTCGATGACCGGGAGAGGTCAGCAGATTTATCGGATCGTTGTTCCAAGTCGCGTCCGTGGGTGATCGAACGTGTCGAGTCAGCTGATCCCGCTCGTGGCGGCGATCATCGCCATCGGGATCGTGGCACAGCTGCTCGCAGACCGGTTCGAGGTGCCGAGCATCGTGTTTCTGCTGGTCGCGGGGGTCGCGCTCGGTCCCGAGGGGCTCGGTGTCATCACCACCGACACGTTCGCGTCGCTGCCCGCCATCGTCGGGCTCTCGGTCGCGATCATCGTCTTCGAGGGCGCGTTCCACCTCCGGATAGAGAACATCCGACAGGCGACGACGGAGAGTCTCCGTCTCGTCTCGATTGGAGCGGCTATTTCGCTTCTGGGAACCGCGCTCGTGGTTCGGTTCGCGCTCGGGGCCGACTGGGAGGTGTCGTTTCTCATCGGTGCGCTGCTGGTTGCGACCGGTCCGACCGTTATCACGCCGATTCTCCGAGTCGTCCCCGTCCGTGACCGGGTCGCCACGGCGCTCGAGACCGAGGGAATCGTCAACGACGTGACGGCGGCCATCCTCGCCGTCGTGGTGTTCAAGATCATGCAACTCGAGGAGCCGACGCTACCGGCGTTTCTCGAGTTGTTCGTCGAGCGGATCGGGACCGGCGTCGGCGTCGGCGTGATCGTCGCGGTCGTGATCTGGGTGGTGCTTCGATACATCGACCTCTCGCCGGGAGACGCGCCACGAAACGCCCGGCTGGTCGTCCTCGCCGGCGCGCTGGTCGCGTTCGGCGCCGCCGACACCGTCGCCAGCGAGGCGGGCGTCGCCGCCGTCGCGACGGCCGGCATCATCCTCGGCAACGCCGGCGTGCCGTACGAAGAACAGATATCCGAGTTCAAAGGCGACATCACGCTGATCGTGCTCTCGTTCGTCTTTATCGCGCTGGCGGCGCTGCTCGAGTTCAGCGACCTGCTCTCGCTCGGCGTCGGCGGACTGATCGTAGCGGCGGCCGTGATACTTCTCATCCGGCCGCTGGACGTGCTCATTTCGACCCGAGGCGGGCAGTTCACCACGTCCGAGCGGTTGTTCGTCAGTTTTGTCGGACCGCGCGGCATCATTCCGGCGTCGGTCGCGACGTTGTTCGCCGTGGAGTTACAGGCGGCCGGCGAGTCGGAGGCCGCGACGCTGCTCGTCGGCACGGTGTTTCTCGTTATCGGATCGACGGTCGTTCTCCAGGGCGGCTTCGCCCGGCAGATCGCAGAATACCTCGACGTGATACCAATGCGTGTACTCATCATCGGCAGCGGGCGGGTCGGCCGCGAGGTCGCCGCTCGGCTCGAAGAACGGGGAGAAAACGTCGTCGTGATCGAAAACGACGAGACAGCCGCCGAACGGGCCCGCAGTGAGGGGCTCACCGTCCACATCGGCGACGGAACCGACATCGACGTGCTCCGGACGGCCGGGATCGAAAACGCCAAAACGATGATCGCGGCGACCGGCGACGACAAGGTGAACTTGTTCGTCGGCCAACAGGCAACGACCAACTTCGACGTCGAGAGGGTGGTTTGTCGGGCGAACGACCCCGACAACATGGGCGCGTTCGATGACTTAGACGTCGAAACGATCTCCTCGACGCACGCGACGGCACAGGCGATCGATGACTCGATCGAGCGTCCGGCGATGGCCCGATGGGTCGACATGCTCGGCGAGGAGGGCGACGTTCAGGAGGTGACGTTACAAAACGACGAACTCGCCGGCCGGCCGTTAAACGACCTTGGCACCGACCTTCCCGGCGGCTGTCTCGTCGCACTCGTCACACACGGCACCGACACGTTCGTGCCGGAGGCGGATTACACGCTCGAGGCGGACGACCGGCTCACGCTCGTCGGCGAGCGCCAAGCCGTCCAGTCGACGACGTCAATCGTGCGCGGCGAGTGACCGGCCGTTCGTCGGGCGCGGTTTCTCTGGCCCTCCATCGGGTCTCTCGGCCATTCGCGACCTCGTGAGGTCGATGTCGGTCTCGCGTCGTCGTCTCTCTCGACCAGTTTCGTTTCGGGGACCCCGTCGACTCGTCGGCGAAGCCGTTCGCTCGCCGTCGACCGCGTCACTCCCGGCGGAGCACGTCGGCTTCGGTGAGAGTGATCTCCCGTTCCGGATTGAACTTCTTCGCGAGGGCGAACCGCCGCATGTTCCTGCGTGTCTTCTCGCTCGGGAACCCACCGTGGTCGTCCTCCGACCGTCTCATCAGGGTGATCAGTTTTATCGCGGCGTCCTCGTCTATCGCATCGCTCAGTTCGTCTCTCATCGTCGTACGCACGCCGTCGTCGTCGGCTCGCACGAGGTCGACGAACGACGCCGCGGTCTGTTTGGCGATCGCCGGATTCGCCTCGGGGGCACCGTACGAACTGTCATCACCGGAGCCCCCGTTGTGGACCGGTCCGCTCGACGGATTCGCCATCGGGTCTGGAAGGCCGAGACCCACGTAGTAGAGCTCTTCTGCGCCCGCGTGAACCACGTTCCACGCGTGGCCGACGACGACGAACGCCCGCATCTCCTCGACCTCGTCGTTTCTGTCCGCGATCGCTTCTATTGTCTGGGCCACGAGGGTCTTGTCAACGCTGAACTCCCCCTTGAACCGATCCGCTATCGCCGTCAGTAGGTCCCGATCGTTCTGGGTCAGATCTATCTCGGCCTCCAGACGGTCCACGGTTCTGCGGGGATCGTCGCGGTTCGAGCGCGTGGCACCTGCCGCCCAGAACGCTCGTTCCTCGGCGAACACCTCGTCGATCAGCCGGTTCGACTGTGCCCGCGTCTTTTCGATTCCCTCGACCGTGACGGTCGTCGTCGTTCTCACGGGCTCGTTCGCGTACTCGTCGTCTATCTCGAGGACGAACTCGAACACCGTGTCTCCCGGTAGCACGCGTTCGGTCTCGACGACCACGGAACCGTCGACGTACTCGATCCCCTCTTCGAGGACGTACTCAAGGGTCGTCTCCGCGTCAAAGAACCGTTGGTCGCCGGCTCCCATGCCGGACTCCTGTCTCACTTTCTTCACCGTGACCGCCGTCTCAGACACCGTCGTGGTCTCTCCCGCGAGCGTCCGCAGTACCGAAAGACGAACCGAGAAATCGGCGCCGGCGGTCAGGTCTGTCGTCGTCCCCGCGGTATCGTCTCGCAGCTCGTACTCGGGCGTCTCCGTTTCGGGTTCGGCCGCAACCCGACCGCGATCGCCGGCCTCTTGATCGTCTGGATCGCCTTCGCCGGTCGAACTGGCGTTCGGACAGCCAGCCATGCCGGCCATCCCGACCACCCCGATCGATTTAATGAGTTGGCGGGTGGTTTGTGTCCGTTCTGGCATGGGTTCTCGTTGATTGAGCGTGGCGACATTCGCAGTTAACAGTTTGTGACGCCTCGTGGATGCGTCGTTGCGTTTCGTGGCAGAGTCGGGCCGGGGGTACTCGCGCGGACGAACAAGGCCACACCGCGGTGACACGGTGCGATCGCGGATTCGGCGGTTCACCGGTTTATGAACCCGTTGTCGGTATCCGCTCCGAACTTCGAGTAACGCTCGCGGTATCGCCGGAATGAGAATCCGACGGTTCGATCCTACTACATAACCGTATCGCCGAGTTGCTCCTCGCGTAATCCGAGTTGCGATTATATGCTCCGTGGGACCCTCGCATCGGGTGTGAACCGATCGATAACGACGAACACAATCGGCGACGCCCTGACTCGATTCGTCACCGCCCCGATTCGCGTACAGACGTACAAACGACTCGCGTATCTCCTGCTGGCGTTTCCGCTCGGGATGGCGTACTTCGTCGGGTTCACAGCCGGCGCGTCGACGGGCATCGGCCTGCTCGTCACGC
The DNA here is from genome assembly GCA_000496175.1 of uncultured archaeon A07HR67. Taxonomy (GTDB): domain Archaea; phylum Halobacteriota; class Halobacteria; order Halobacteriales; family Haloferacaceae; genus Halorubrum. The sequence continues at coordinate 116,153 of KI543154.1, forward strand.
TACTCGGCGTTCCAATTCTTTTGGTGACGCTGCTCGCCGCGACAGCCGCGTCGGGCTTGGAGGCGTACCTCGCGCGAGCACTGTTGGACCGCGACGTGCCGAATCCAGCCGTTCTCGAACACCTCGACGAACGGTCACTCACCGACCCGGACGGGGGATACCTCGCCGGAATAAAACGCCTTCTCGCCGAGCCGACGACGTGGACCAACATCGCGGTGGTTCCGCTGAAGTTCCTGTA
>KI543154.1:118303-120916 GCA_000496175.1 uncultured archaeon A07HR67
GACTGATCGACCTCACGGCTGTTATTTCGCACAACGGGAGAACGACGCCTCTGAGAGGGCTGTACGGGCTCACATCTTCGCGTATCCGTTCACTGAATCTACGAGGTGTCAGTTCGTCTCATACCCTCGGAGCGTAGCCCGGTCGAGCTTCCCCGGGTTGTTCCGCGGGAGGTCATCGACGAACTCGTACTCGCGCGGACGCTGGTAGTCCGCGAGGTCGTCGCTTTCTTTACACCACGTCTCGAGTTCCACAGCGGTCGTGTCCTCGTCAGCGAGGATGACGTACGCTTTCACTGCTTCACCCCATTTTTCGTGGGGCGTCCCCACGACGGCCGCTTCGGCGATGGCTGGATGCCCCTCGAGTGCGGCCTCCACGCGTTCGGCGTAGACGTTGATTCCGCCGCTGATGATCATGTTGTCACTCCGCCCTTGGAGATAGAGGAAGCCGTCCACGAGTCGCCCGCGGTCGCCGGTGAACACCCAGCCGTCCTCGTGAAACAGTTCTGCGGAGAGCTCTGGGGCACCATACACCTCCGAGCAGACTGACGGGCCGTTGATTATCACCGCACCGACCTCACCGTCCGGAACGGTCGCGTCCGGATCTCGACTCCCCGGCTCGATGACTCGAACGTCACACGAGAGGCCCGGTTTGCCGACGCTGTGGATCGTCTCCTCGTCGATGACCCGCGACGGGAGCGACGTTCCCGATCCCATCGTCTCGGTCAGCCCGTAGCCGGTGCCGACTCGGTCGGTCACCGTCTCTCTGAGCTCGTCGTAGAGTTCCGGCGTGATTGGTTCACCGGAGACCCCTGCGCTCTCGACCGAGTCCAGGTCGTGCTCCGTCAACTTCCCCGAGCGAAGGAGTATCCGCCACGGCGTCGTGATGAGCGAGATACGGGTGAGTTGCTCCCGCTCAGCGAGTTCTGCGACGCGCTCGATGTCGCCGTCGTGGAACACCGTCGTCGCACCGACGGCAACGTTGGTGAGCGTGACGTTCTCCCAGCCCATGAACCCGGTGCCGAAGGCGTTGAGGATGCGTCCCTCCTCGGTCGTGCCGCCAGCCTCGATGTGTATCATCTCGGTGATCTGCCCGTGGCGAGTCACCAGTGGCTTTGGGAGGCCCGTGCTGCCCGAGGAGAAGTTGATGTATGCCACGTCGTTCTCGGACACCTCGACGTCCGGCTCGGCCGCCTCTGCGTCGGCAGTCACCTCCGAGAGCGAGCGGGCGAACGCCGGCGTCTCACCGAGCCCGTCGAACGCGACGAACTCCATTTCGACGTCGAGCGCCGTCCGGATCCGGTCGACCGTGTCGGTGTAGTCAGGGTGGAAAAGAAGTGTCTCGGCGTCGATCTGTTCGACCATCGCCGCGAGCGGATTCGGCGCTTCCCGGGTGTGTAACCCCGCGGGGACGGCACCGAGTTTCGTACACGCGTAATGGGCGAGCGCGTGCTCGACGTTCGAGTCGTTGAGCAGGGCCACGTGGGTGCCCTTCTCGACGCCGATCGATGCGAGCCCCTGCGCGATACGTTGGGCTTCGTCGTTGGCTGCGGCGTAGGTGTACCGCCGAGCGTCGCCGCCGAATCCCTGGACGAACGCCTCGCGTTCGGGGTGCCAGCGCGCGGCCCGATTCAGCGTGAACGGGACAGTTCGAACGTCCATACTCAGCCGGACACCGGCTCATCGGCGTCGGCCGCGGCGGTCGCGTCGAGATACTCCATGATGCGAGCGGACTCGGCCATCGTGATGCCGCGCTCCTCATCCACGAGGACGGGAACCTCTCGCTGGCCACTCACGCGTTTGACATCGTTTCGGCGAGAATGCATCCCCTCGACCCAGACGCTCTCGAACTCGACATCCAGCTCCTCAAGCCGATCCACCACGCGCTCACAGTAGGGACATCCTTCCAGTCGGTATACCGTGCGGCTCATGGGAGTACCTGAGACGCGACGGACAAAAGCCGTGGCTTTGCGGAACACAGTCGGTTTAGGTCTCGGCTGTCGAGCGTGTGGTATGTCACCAGCTACGGACGCGCCGGCTGTGGGCGAACGGACACCCGCGTTCACCGGATTACACTGTGACGGCGAGACGTTCCGTTCGTTGGACATCGACCACGTATTCGCAGACGGCGGCGTCCTCGTCTTCTACGGCTTCACGTACAGCGCCATCGCGGAGAACTGGTGGAAGCGGTACGATCGACGCGGGTGGGACGAGTTCGACGTCCCCGTAGTCGGCGTGAGCCGGGACGGACCGTACGCACAGAACCGATTCATCCGCGACATGGAGCTGCCGTTCACTCTCGTCGCAGACGTCGATGGCACCGCCATCGAGGCGTACGGCGTCTCGACGGTCCGAGAGGGAATGGCCGGCGTCGAGACTGCCCGGCGAGCCATCTTCGTGCTTGACGATAGCTCGCGGGTCACGGAGCGCTGGATCGCGGAGGATTGGATCTCGCCACCGCCAGTCGAAGCGATCGAAGCGGCCGCGGAACGGCTGTAGGCAGGCGGTCGAAGGAACTGAGCTGTGAACAATACCGGCTTCGTTGCCGTGGAGGCGAGCAAGCAACTCCACGAGATGGAGGCGAGTGGTTGGAAGCGCGGCATCTACGACGATATC
>KI543154.1:121709-132269 GCA_000496175.1 uncultured archaeon A07HR67
GACAATCGGGCGCTGATAACTACAGAGTGGATATAAACTGACCGGCCATTATGGGACAGTAATCGTCACAAACCGTAGACGACGAACCAGTGGATAGGGAGAGTCAGGAGGATACTCAAGTGACTCCGGTTATCAGTTCGGGTATGGAAGAACGTCGTGCCGTGAAGGAAGCGTACGACGAGCTGGCCGAAGACTATACTGACCGAGCGGACCCTGAGTCATCGTCTGAACCATCCGCCCCAGTGCGTCGATTTCGGGACGAACTTGACCCCGAGGACGAACTATTGGACGCAGGCTGTGGGCCGGGTGGGGAAACACTTGCGTTGGCTGGGGAGAACGGTGTCGGTCTCGATATATCCCGTGAGCAACTGACACTGGCACAGGGAAATGTCACGGCAGGACTCGTCCAAGGTGATATGACGGAACTGCCGTTCACAGCGAACTCATTTGATGCCGTCAGTGCGATGTATTCACTTATCCACGTCCCGTTGGAAGGCCATCGAACCGTCCTTGAGGAGTTTGCACGAGTACTCCGTCCCGGCGGTACGTTGCTGGTCACGGAAGGGGGTATGGAGTGGACCGGATCAAACCCTGATTGGCTGGACAGCGGGACCGAGATGCGCTGGTCAATGGCAGGTCCCGAATCTACTAAAGAAGACCTCCAAGCCAGTGGATTCAAACTGCGAGGAATGTGGGAGGTACCGGACCCGACCACCGACGACGGGGTTAAGCCATTTTTCCTCGCTGATTTCCTGTAACTGCTCGATTTAGTCGGTAGGTATCTCCACTGTAGTTCTATACTGTCCTATGACAGCCGGGCGAATTCCACGAGGTTGTTTCCGAGATACGAGTCGCGCCCGATGAAGGCTCTCCCAGACTGCGGAGCGCATACGGCTGGTTACAGAGTCGGGATATTTTCGGAGTCAGGGTGGCCTCCTTCTGTGGGCCGAGTTCGACGCGCTCTTAAAAAGAAAAACACGCCGCGCAAGACCTGTACGCGCGATTGAGAGCAGTTCTCGACTCCGGGCGAAATTTTCTAGCTTCCCCGATACGGACGGCTATACGCGAACGCACGACGGCGGTCACCCGAGTTTGGTGACCTGTTCAACCCAAACACGTCGAGACGGAATCGCACGATTGCGCGGCTCCGCTCGGCTCCGAATCGTTCGGTGAGGAAGTCCGCCCTCCCCGAATTGAACTCGCCGAGACAGTCCGGGCGTGCGGCTCGCTTCGCTCGCCGTTCCGGGCTGTGACTCGTCTGCTCAATTCGGTCGGTGAGACTTCTGACTGCTCACGGTGTTCACAGCAGAAGTCCGCCCTCCCCGAATTGAACGGGGGACATGCCGATCTACAGTCGGCTGCTCTACCAGGCTGAGCTAAGGGCGGTCACCGAATTCTAGCCGCTGGATCCGACTTAAGCGTTCCCTTTCGGTGCGCCGTGCTCCGCCGTCGCGCCCGGCGAATCCGCCGACTGCGACGCCGAGCGGCACGCCGTTTTTATGCCGGTTGACGCGGGAACTGGGAGTATGACCGACGATGGGCCGGAGCGACAGGCAACGTTCGGAGCCGACGGCAGCCTCGAGACCGACACCACTCCGGAAGCGACCGGCGAGAACGACTTCGGCGAGCCGAAGGCCGAAAACGAGACCGACGGCGGCTACAACCGGTACGCCGTCTCCAGTCTGCTCCAGAAGGCGGTCAGACGCTCCGACGAAGAGGTCGCGGCGTGGGCGGCGTGGGAGCTCGCCCGCTCGGGGTTCGCCTGGAACCTCTGGGACCGGCTCACGCTCTACGTCGTCGAGGACCTTCGCGCCGGCAGCGACGTCGCGCTCTTGATCGACCGCTACGAGAAGCTCGCTACCGACCGCTGGGAGCCCGACGGCTGGCGTGGACGGCTGTGTGCGGTCCACGGGGCGCTCGCGGCCGCCCGGGCGCGGTCGACCCGCGAGTCGGCGAACGCCGACGCGTACTTTTCAGCGGTCGCCGACGAGCGCGCGGCGGCCCACGAACGCGGCGAGACGCCGGACGTCGACTTCCCCGCCGGCGACCTCGACCCCGGCGGCACGTTCGACGTCGCCTTCGACGGCCACACCGGCGAGGGTGCGCGGCTCGACCGCGGGACGCGTTTTTTCAAGACCCGCGGGGCGCGGGTCGGTCCCGAGGGCGAAGACGAGCAAAGCGCCCGCTGGCAGCGGCTCGCGATGGCGCTCGACGACGAGGTCTCGTACGCCGACGCCGAACTGGACCACGCGGTCGAGCCGGTCGACCCGGACGACCCGTGGACCGAACCGGACGAGATCGCCGGGACGGCAGATGCCGGAGGCACAGACGAGACGGCTGCCGAAGACGCCGAGCGCGACGCCGACGAGAACGTCGACGGCTCGCTCGCCGACTTCTCGGAGTAGCGTTCTAGACTCCTCGGTGTGACCGACCGCCCGCGTCTTTCTCGACCCGCTTGCGGGTTCGACCGTCGGGCCGGACTCCTCGAGGCCACCGAGACGATCGCCCCGGCGGCGGAGACGGCGAGTCAGAGTTCGACCCGTCCGACGGCCAGACCTCGCCCTCGCTCGGGCCGTGGGGCGGGTCCGGGGCGGGGGACACAACCGATTTCCCTCCGTGGACCCAGATGTTGGATCGTGACCGACCGCACGGGCGACACGGAGCCGTTCGACGCCGACGAGCCGGCAGATCCCGACGCCGAGGCGGCGGCGAGGCGGCTGCTCCGCGAGGTCGGAGCCGACCGCGACTGGCCGTTCGACCCCGAGACGGTCCCGATCGACGACGCCGCGCTGCTCGACCGGCTCTCCCCGCCCGTCAGGCGATGGTGGATCGACGCGTTCGGCGGGTACGTCGAGGAGAACGGCGGGTTTTTCACCCCGCCGCAACGCGAGGCGATCCCACACATCGACGCCGGCCGGAACTGCCTCGTCGCCTCGCCGACCGGCAGCGGCAAGACCCTCGCGGCCTTCACCGCGGTGCTCGACGATCTCTTTGCGCGCGACCGCGCCGGCGACCTGGCGGATTCGGTGTACTGTTTGTACGTCTCGCCGCTCAAGTCGCTCGCCAACGACATCACGCGCAACCTCGAGACGCCCTTGGAGGGTATCGCCGAGCGGATGAGCCACGAGCCGTCGGTTCGCCAGGCGATCCGCCACGGCGACACCAGCGACGCGGACCGGGCGGCGATGCTCGAAGAACCCCCACACGTTCTCAACACGACGCCAGAGACGCTGGCGATCCTGCTCAACTCTCCGAAGTTCAAGGAAACGCTCCGGAGCGTGGAGTACGTGATCGTCGACGAGATTCACTCGCTGGCGGCGAACAAGCGGGGAACACACCTCGCCGTCTCGCTGGAACGGCTGACGGAACTCGCGGACGGCTCGCCGACTCGGATCGGGTGTTCGGCGACGGTCGAACCCTTGGACGGAATCGCTGAGTTCCTCGTCGGCCGCGAGCGCGTCGCCGGCGATGTCGGAGACCTCGACGGACTCGAGACCCGCGGGTACGAGCTTATCGACACGCGGTTCGTCCGGGAGTTCGACCTCGAGCTCCGGACGCCGGCGGCCGACCTGATCCACACGCCGCGGTCTGCCGTGACGGACCGGTTTTACCGCGACCTCCACGACCTCGTCACGGACCACACCAACACCCTCGTGTTCACCAATTCTCGATCGGGAGCCGAACGCGTCCTCCAAGGGCTCAGAGACCGATTCGACTACGACGAGTCGAACTCCGGCTGTCACCACGGCAGCCTCGGCGAAGCCCAGCGGGTCCGTATCGAGGAGGGATTGAAATCCGGCGAGCTCGACGTGGTCACCACCTCGACGAGTTTGGAGCTGGGCATCGACATGCCGCACCTCGACTTGGTCGTCCAGGTCGGCTCGCCGAAATCGGTCGCCGCGCTGCTCCAACGGGTTGGACGAGCGGGACACAGCCCCGGCGAAACCGTCGAGGGACGGGTGTTCGCGCTCGACCGCGACGAGTTGGTCGAGTGTGCGACCACGCTCGCGCGCGCCGAGGACGGCTTCGTCGACCGGGTGTTCGTTCCGGAGAACGCCGCCGACGTCGCCGCCCAACACGTGTACGGGATGGCGATAAACCGGATCCGGCCCGACCGAGAGGTCCGCGAGGTTCTCCGGCGCGCGTGGCCGTACCGCGAGTTCGACGCCGACCAGTACGAGTCGTTGATGCGGTACCTCACCGCCGACTACGAGGGGTTGGCCGACAAGAACGTGTACGCGAAGGTGTGGCGAGACGCCAACGACCCGCCCGGCGGCGACCACCACCACGAGGGGTTTCCCGTCGGCGAGACGCTGGTGGGCAAACGCGGCCGGCTCGCCCGGGTCATCTACATGACGAATATCGGCACGATTCCGGACTCGTTCAGCTGTGAGGTGTACACCCGCGACGACGAGTGGGTCGGCACGCTCGACGAGGCGTACCTCGACACCGTCGAGGCCGGCGACGTGTTCGCGCTCGGCGGCGAGCGGTTCGCGTTCCGCTACCGCCGCGGCTCGAAGGTGTACGTCGACCGGACGGCGGAACGAGCGACGGTCCCCTCGTGGTACGCCGAGCGGCTCCCCCTTTCGGCGGACCTCGCCCGCGAGGTGCTCGCGTTCCGAGAACGGCTCCTCGACCGGCTGACGGACGGCGGTCCGCCGGCGGTCCGCGCGTGGCTCCGTGACCTCCCGCTCGACGAGAACACCGTCAGGGCGATCACCCGGATGTACGACGAACAGGTCACGTACGCCGGGGCGAAGGGGGTCTCGACGCCGTCGCGGATCGTCGTCGAACAGGAGCTCGACCGAAACGAGTACAAGCGGCGGTACTACGTCCACACGCTTTACGGCCGACGGTTCAACGACGGCCTCTCGCGGCTGGTCGCCGCCGAGTGTGCGAACCGAACCGACGCCAACGTCGCGGTCGCGGTGGCCGACGCCGGCTTCAGTCTCTCGGTTCCGTTGAACCGAAAGGTCGACGTTGCGGGCGTGCTCCGCGGTCTCGACCCCGAAACCGTCCGCGAGGACCTCCGTTCGGCGCTCGACGGGACCGACCTCCTGAAACGGTACTTCCGAATCGACGCCGGGCGGGCGCTGATGATTCTGAAACGCTACAAGGGATACGAGAAGACGGCCGCCCAACAACAGGTGTCCGCCGAGATGCTGCTCTCGTTCGCGAACGACCTCGAGGAGTTCGCCGTGATGGAAGAAACCTACCGCGAACTTCTCGAGGACCGGCTCGACGTCGACGGGATCCGGGCGGTCCTCGACGAGATCGACCGCGGAGAGACCGCGGTCGTCGGCCACGTCGTCGAGTCTCCGACGCCGTTGTCGTTCGGGCTGGCGACGCTCGTCGACTCCGACGTGGTGCTCGCGGACGACGAGTCGGCAGTCCTCAGAGAATTTCACGCCCGGGTGAAAGAGGAGATCGGCGCGGACGCCACCGGAGGCGACGTCGACGCCGGCAGCACGCAGCCCTCCGAGGAGTGACCGCACGCCGGCCGTCCTGACAGGTAGTCCGGCGGCCGGTCTCACCCGATCAGTCGGTCTCGGGAGCGGGCGTTTCCGGCCGTCCCAGCGGCTCGCCGTCGACGGGCTCCTCGGGGGTCGCCTCGCTCGCCGCCGTCGGTAGCCCGAGTCTCGGCTCCAACTCCGCGTCCTCGCGCACGTGAACGGTGCCGCGGTGAACGACGACCGCGTCCGCGAGGTGGAGCCGAACCGCCTCCAAGAAGACGTCGGCTTCGAGGGGTTGCCCGCGGCGTTTGATCTCCGCGACGTCTGCGCCGTCGGGCACGTTGAACGCGCGCTGGGCGATCACTGGTCCCTGATCGAGGTCCGTCGTCACGTAGTGAGCGGTGACGCCCGCGATCCGAACGCCGGCATCCTTCGCCTGGCGGTACGCCTCCGCGCCGGGAAACGCCGGCAGCAACGAGGGATGGACGTTGATGATCCGCCCCTCGTATCGGAAGACGACCTCCGGCGAGAGAATCCGCATGTACCGAGCCAGCGCGACGAGGTCGATGTCGTACTCCGCCAGCAGGTCGAGCAGCCGTCCCTCGTCGGTGCTGCCGCTGCCGTCGCCCACGTCGTAAAACGGCTTGTCGTAGCTCTCGGCGAGCGAGCGCAGGTCGCCGCGGTTGCCGATCACGACCGGAATCTCGGCTTCGCCGTCCGCGGAGAGTTCGCCGTTCGCCTCGGCGTTCAACATCGCCTCAGGGACGTGCGTCTCCGCGGTGACGAGCAGCGCGATCCGTCGGCCGTCTCGGTCGCTCGGGAACCGAACCTGAATGTCGACGTCGAGCTCGCGGCCGAGTTCGGCGAGCGCGCGCCGAAGCTCGCCACGGGAGGTGGTCATCTCCGCGGTGTCGACCTGCGTCGTCATCCGGAAGACGCCGTCGCGAACCGCCTGATCGAGCCCTTCGATGTTGATTCCGCGCTCGAACAACAACGAGGTGACCCGGGCGATGAGTCCGGTCTCGTCTCCGCCGACGACCGTGATCTCGGTCAGCTCGCGGCTCATACGCCGATCACCGCCGCAGGTTCGAACGGTGGCATACACCTGACGAAGGCTCCGGTGGGTTTTGCTCCTTTCGTTCTCTCTTCGTCGGGCACACCCGCCGTCCCCGGGACTGGATCCACGTCCGTGTATAGACGGCCCGTTCCAAAACGATTTTTACACACGACCCCGCACTCTCGCACGATGACCGAATTCACCGCGACCGTGACGGTCCGGCTGAAGCGCGGGGTGCTCGACCCGGAGGCCGAGACGACACAACGGGCGCTCGAGCGCCTCGGGTTCGAACTCGCCGCGCTCCGGTCGGCCGACCGGTTCGAGGTCGACCTCGAGGCGGTCGACGCCGACGCGGCCGAGGAGCGGGCCACCGAGATGGCAGAACGGCTGCTCGCGAACCCGACGATCCACGACTACGACGTCGCGGTGGCGGAGCGATGACGGTCGCCGTCGTCGAGTTCGGCGGGTCGAACTGCGACCGCGACGCGGTCCGCGCCCTGCGACACCTCGGGATCGACGCCGAGCGCCGCTGGCACGAGGACGGACTCCCCGCCGACCTCGACGGGGTCGTCCTCCCGGGCGGCTTCTCGTACGGCGACTATCTCCGGGCCGGAGCGATGGCCGCGCGCGCGCCGATCATGACCGAGGTTCGCGAGGCCGCCGCGTCGGGCGTCCCCGTTCTCGGCGTCTGTAACGGCGCACAAATCGGCTCCGAGTCCGGGCTCACCCCCGGCGCGTTCACGACGAACGCCTCCGCGCGGTTCCAGTGTGAGCCGGTTCACCTCCGGGTCGAACGCGCGGACACCCCTTGGACGGCCGCCTACGACGCGGGCGACGTGATCGAGGTTCCGATCGCCCACGGCGAGGGACGGTTCGAGGTCGACGACGCGGCCTACGACGACCTCGTCGCCGACGATCGCGTCCTCTTTCGGTACTGTGATCCGACGGGTGCGATCACCGACGCGGCCAACCCGAACGGCTCCACCGGCAACGTCGCCGGCGTGCTCGGCGAGCGCGAGACGGTCGCGGTGTTGATGCCCCACCCGGAGCGCGCCACGCTGCCCGACGTCGCGAGAAGCACCGACGGCGCAGGGATCCTGACCGCGTTCGCGTAACCCACCGGGCGATCATCGTTGCGTCGAACGCACCCGCTCGGCGTCGGCGCTTGCGGCGACGCGTCGGTCGCTCTCTTCTTCGGCCTCGAGTTCGCGCTCGACGGCCCGCTCGATCGCAGACGCTGGGACTCCTCCGGGGAGGGCCACACGGTTTTTGCGCCCCGACGCCGAAACGTCGGTCGTGAACGCACGCCACATCGATCACGTTAACCTCCGGATCCCGGCGGACGGCGCCGACGACGCCCGCGAGTTCTACGGCGACCGACTCGGATTTGCCATCGAGGACACGTTGTACGAGGCCGACGAGAAGCCGTTTCTCGACGTGCGGCTGTCGGCGACCGGCGTGCTCCACCTCTGGCCGACCACGGAGTTCGAGCCGCCGACGGCGACGAACTACGACCACGTGGCGATCGTCGTCGAGGAGTCGGTCGAAGCGATCGAAGCCGACCTCGACGCCGCCGGTATCGACGTCGAACGAACGCTCGACTCGCCGCTCGGCGCGACCGGCGAGGCCGGCGCCGTCTACGTCCGCGATCCGTTCGGGTACCGGGTCGAACTGAAAGAACGGGTGTAGCGGAGACGACGGCGTCCGGACGCCGGTTCGAGCGTTTCGGCGGTCGCCTTCCGGCCGGACTTGTTCGGGTGCGGCCGTTTAATATCCCCGGGCGACTGGTACGGATATGAGCGAACAACAGCCACAGCCGGACGAGGACGACGCCCCCCGCGGCCGAGACGACGCGGACCGGTTCGCAGGCACCAAAGACGAGGACTTGCGCAGCAGAGACGTGACGGAGGGCGCCGACCGCGCCCCACACCGGTCGATGTTCCGCGCGATGGGGTTCGACGACGAGGACCTCTCGTCGCCGATCGTCGGCGTCCCGAATCCGGCCGCCGACATCACGCCGTGTAACGTCCACCTCGACGACGTCGCGGACGCCGCACTCGACGGGATCGACGCCGCCGGCGGAATGCCGATCGAATTCGGAACCGTCACGATCTCCGACGCTATCTCGATGGGGACGGAGGGGATGAAAGCCAGCCTGATCTCCCGAGAGGTGATCGCCGACTCGGTCGAACTCGTCTCCTTCGGCGAGCGGATGGACGCGCTCGTCACCGTCGCGGGCTGTGACAAGAACCTGCCGGGGATGATGATGGCGTCCATCCGGACGGACCTGCCGAGCGTCTTCCTCTACGGCGGCTCGATCATGCCCGGCCAACACGACGGCCGCGACGTGACGATCGTCCAGGTGTTTGAGGGCGTCGGCGCGTACGCGGAAGGCGACATGAGCGGCGAGGAACTCGACGACTTGGAACGACACGCCTGTCCCGGCGCGGGTTCGTGTGGCGGGATGTTCACCGCCAACACGATGGCGTCCATCTCGGAGGCGCTCGGTCTCGCACCGCTCGGGTCGGCCTCCCCTCCGGCCGAAGACGAAGAACGGTACGCGGTGGCCGAGCGCGCCGGCGAACTCGTCGTGGACTGTATTCGCAACGACCGCCGCCCGTCCGACATCCTCTCGCGGAAGTCCTTCGAGAACGCGATCGCCTTACAGACCGCGATGGGCGGGTCGACGAACGCGGTGCTCCACCTGCTCGCGCTCGCCGCAGAGGCCGATGTCGACCTCTCGATCGGGGACTTCGACGAGATCTCGAGACGGACCCCAAAGATCGCCAACCTCCAGCCCGGCGGCTCGCGGGTGATGAACGACCTCCACGAGATCGGCGGCGTCCCGGTCGTGATCCGCCGCCTGCTGGACGCGGGGCTGTTCCACGGCGACGCGATGACCGTCACCGGCCGCACGATCGAGGAAGAACTCGCCGAACTCGACGCGAACGGCGACCTGCCGGCCGACGAGACGATCGAGGCGGACTTCCTCTACCCGGTCGACGACCCCAAGGAGGCAGAGGGCGCGATCAAGATTCTGCGAGGGAACCTCGCGCCCGACGGCGCGGTGTTGAAGGTGACCGGCGACGACGCCTTCTACCACGAGGGGCCCGCGCGAATCTTCGAGGACGAAGAGGCGGCGATGGAGTACGTCCAGTCCGGCGCGATCGACTCCGGCGACGTGATCGTGATCCGCAACGAGGGACCGACCGGTGGCCCCGGTATGCGCGAGATGCTCGGCGTGACCGCCGCCGTCGTCGGCGCGGGCCACGAAGACGACGTGGCGTTGCTCACCGACGGCCGGTTCTCGGGCGGCACCCGCGGCCCGATGATCGGCCACATCGCCCCCGAGGCGGCCGTCGGCGGCCCGATCGGACTCATCGAAGACGGCGATCACATCACGGTCGACATCCCGAACCGCGACCTTTCGGTCGACCTCTCTGACGACGAACTCGAGGCGCGCGCGGACGGCTGGGAGACGCCCGACCCAGCCTACGGAGGGGGGGTGCTCGCGAAGTACGGCCGCGACTTCGCCTCGGCGTCGATCGGCGCCGTGACCAACCCGCGGCTCACGCCGGACGAGTAACGCTCACCGACGCGGAGAAGAACGAAAAAGAGCGGACGGCCGCGAGGGTCTCGGCCGGCCGCGACACGTGCGGATCCGGCCCTGATCAGTGTTCGGCTTCGTCGACGACGACGCCGCCGTCGGTCTCGGCGACGTTGACCGACTCGGCACACCAGACGTTGCTCCGGCGACCGGCGCGCGACAGTTCCATCTGGACGACGGAGCCGGCGGGCAGATCGGCGATGCGGTCGCGGGCCGTCCGGTCCGCGTAGTCGACGATGTGGTACGTCTCGTTGCGGGGATGTGCACGTACTGCGGCGTGATCGTGATCGTTCTGTTCAGAAACGACGGTGAACTTGCTGGATTCAGCCATCTTAACTCAGTATTGTTGGACATCCTATTTCAAAACTTCGTATAGTGACTCGGGTCATGCGGAAAGAATTTTAGGAATATAAGGCGGTGAGCGTCCGATTCCGAGGCCGTGT
>KI543154.1:132885-140289 GCA_000496175.1 uncultured archaeon A07HR67
GCGTCGCGGCGGTCGGCGAGCCATCCTGTGTCGACGAGACGGTCGTTCATACCCTACCGTCGGGTGCCGCCGAGTTAACCTCTGCTTTCGGGGGCGCGGTCCGGCCCGCACGGTGCGCAGTTTCCCCCGTCCGTCCGGCGCCGTCACCAGTAGATGTTGCCGGAATCCGCGAGGAGCGGCCGAGCGTGCCGTGATGATGGCTACTATACCCTCCCCGTGTGTACAGACGGGCGTAATGAGTGAGTCAGATTACGCAAAGGACGTGCTCGTCTCGGCCGACTGGGTCGAGGAGCGACTCGACGAGTTTGGCACCGACGACCCGACCCACCGCCTGGTAGAGGTCGACGTCGACACTGAGGCGTACGACGAGGAACACGCCCCCGGCGCGATCGGGTTCAACTGGGAGACCGATCTCCAAGACCAGACGACTCGAGACATCCTCGAGAAGGAGGACTTCGAGGCGTTGCTCGGCGACCACGGAATCACGGAGGAGTCGACGGTCGTCCTGTACGGCGACAACGCCAACTGGTTCGCGGCGTACACCTACTGGCAGTTCAAGTACTACGGCCACGACGACGTGCGACTGCTCGACGGCGGCCGCGAGTACTGGCTCGAAAACGGCTACCCGACGACCGACGAGGTCCCCGAGTACTCCGGCGTGGAGTACGACGCCGCCGGCCCCCGCGAATCGATCCGGGCGTACCGCGACGACGTTGAGAACGCGATCGACCGCGGGCTTCCGCTCGTCGACGTTCGGTCGCCCGAGGAGTTCAGCGGCGAGGTGCTCGCGCCGCCGGGACTCAACGAGACCGCCCAGCGCGGCGGCCACATCCCCGGCGCACAGAACGTCTCCTGGTCGGTCGTCACCAACGAGGACGGGACGTTCAAGACGGCCGAAGAACTCGCAGATATCTACAGCGACTACGGCATCGACGGCGACGAGACGACCGTCGCCTACTGTCGGATCGGCGAGCGTTCCTCGGTCGCGTGGTTCGCGCTCCACGAGCTGCTCGGCTACGACGACACCATCAACTACGACGGGTCGTGGACCGAGTGGGGGAACCTGGTCGGCGCGCCGATCGAAACGGGCGAAGCCGACGACTGAGCGAAGCGACCGAGTGGGCGTTGAAGAATCGAGCAGGGAGCGAACGACCCGTGAGACGGGCGAGGCAGACGACTGAGCGGCGTCCCGGGGCGTCATCGCGACGGCCGGTCGCCACACGGTCGGAGGCACCGACCGTCGCATACAATTACTCCCCGCCGTTATCCGAACACATGGACTCAGACGCGTTTATCAACGCCGTTCGTCACGACAACGAGACCGCGCTCTCGCGGCTCGGCTCGTCGAAGTCGTTGTTCGCCGACACGGAAGGCGAGATGGAGCCGGAGACGGTGCTCGCGGCGGCGGCGACCGCCGAGCACCACGCGGCCGAGACGTACGCCTCGTGGGCGGAGACCGAGACGGGAGCCGTCGCCGACGCGTTCGCGGAGACGGCACGCGAAGAACGGGACCACTACGACACCGTCGCGGGCGAGCTCGACGCACACGAGCCCGGCGAGACGCCGGCGATCCAGGCGTACCTTCGTACTCTCGACGACACCGTCGAGCGGCTCGGCGGCTTCGTCGGCCGGACGCTCGCGGCCGAGCAGTCGAAGACCCAGGTGACCGGCTTCTTCGTCGGCGACGCTGACCCGCAGACTGCGAGGTTGTTTCGCGCGATGGGCGACGACCTCGACGCCCAACTCGCGCGGGCGAGCGAGCGGCTCGACCACGCGTGTGGCGACGACGATGCGGCCTGGGAGCGCGCCCGCGAGGCCGCCGCCGGAGCGATCGAGGCGGCCTACGAGGAGTACACGACCCGGCTCGAATCGATGGGCGTCAACCCGAAACCCGTCTGTTGACCGCCACGCGGCGTGGCCCCGGCAACCGGGCCGGACCGGATCAGCACGCCTTTTTTCTCCGCCGGCGAGGACCGGGTATGGAGACCAGCAGCCGGGACGACGACCGGGTTGGCGTCGCGTTGTTCGTCGACGGGCCGAACGTGTTGCGCGAGGAGTTCGACGTGGACCTCGACGACGTTCGGGAGGCAGCAGCGGCGGAAGGACAGCTCGTCACCACTCGACTCTACCTCGACGAGCACGCCACGCCGGGGCTGATCCAGGCGGCGGAGGCACGCGGCTTCGAGGTGGTCGTGACCAGCGGCGACGTCGACGTAAAACTCGCCGTCGACGCGGCTCGGTTCGCGGCAGAGAGGCGGATGGGAACGCTCGCAATTGCCTCGCGGGACACGGATTTCAAACCCGTCCTCGAGGTCGCAAACGGGTACGGGATTCGGACGCTCGCGGTTGCGCCGGGGGCGTTCGGCCGTTCTGACGCCCTCCGCAACGCCGCGAGCGACTCGGTGACGCTCGACGGCGACGCGCGAGCGGACGCCGGCGACGACGGACAGCCGACCGACGACTCCGGTGGCGACGAGGGAAACGGGAACGGCGGCGCTGGTGGCGGTGACCGCGCCGACGAGACCCAGTGACCCGCCGGTACATCGCAAACCCGACCGAGCATCATCGTTCCGGCTTCGCTCTCCACCGCCAGACCGTCGGAAGCGGTCGCGGACGCGACCGACCAGCATCGCTCCGGTTCCGCTGACGACCGCGACCCCGGCAGCGGTCCGAACCGAGCGACCGCCGCGTCGACGCCGAGCCGAAGAACGCCGAGAGACCGGCACCACACCCACCGCCTTGGCGTGGACCTGTTCGTCGCGAACCACCGGCGCGATCCCGCGCTCTGGTCGTACGCGTCGTTCGCGTCGCCGTACGTCACGCAGCCGTCGTGAGGCGCCGGACGGGCGGCGGGTCACGGCTCACACGGCGGGGTGGACCGGAGTTGAGACTGTCGCCAACGGCGGACGCAGAGACGGCGGGACGACGGCACTGCGGCGCCGCGAGCGAGCAGCGGGCGGTCGATGACAAGACATTAGGCGCGTCCCAGAGTGGTGCCGACATGACCGACCGAACCCCTCCGCTTCACGGCGTTCACGAGGCGCGCGGCGCGACGTTCACCGACTTCGGCGGCTGGGAGATGCCCGTCGAGTTCGACTCGATCCGCGAGGAACACGCGGCCGTCCGCGACTCGGTAGGCGTCTTCGACGTCTCACACATGGGCGAGATCGAGGTGTCGGGGCCGGACGCGACGACGCTGATGACCCGGCTGACGACGAACGACGTGGCCGCTCTCGATCCGGGTGACTCCCAGTACGCCGCGATCACGAACGCCGACGGCGTCCTGCTCGACGACACGGTCGTCTACCGGCTTCCGGACGGCATCGAGGCCGGCACCGCGACCGAGGCGTTGTCCGACCTCGGCGGTGACCTGACCGAGCCGACCGGCGACCCCGCGTACCTCTTCGTTCCCAACGCGGGCCACGACGGCGAGACGGCGGAACGCTGGACCGCGTACCGCGACGAGCACGCCCTCGACGCCGCGGTCGCGAACGTCACCGACGAGTGGGCGATGTTCGCCCTCCAGGGACCGGCGGCAGTCGAGGTCGCTCGCGACGCGATCGGCGACGGCGCCGAGTCGAGCCGTCACCGCGTTGTCGAAGTTCCAGGCGACCGTGGCGGCGGTCGACGGCGTCGCGGGGTGGGTCGCCCGCACCGGCTACACCGGCGAGGACGGCTTCGAGGTGATGTGTCCCGCAGACGACGCCGAGTCGGTCTGGTCGGCGTTCGACGTCCAGCCGTGCGGGCTCGGCGCGCGCGACACGCTCCGGACGGAGATGGGCTATCTCCTCTCGGGACAGGATTTCGACCCGGACGAGGAGCCGCGGACGCCGTACGAGGCACAGATCGGCTTCGTCGTCGACCTCGACACCGAGTTCGTCGGCCGCGACGTTCTGGCGGCCCGGCAGGCGGAGGGCGCCCCCGCAGAACGGTTCACCGGGGTCCGGCTGCGCGAGCGCGGCGTTCCGCGGCACGGCTACGCCGTCACCGACGGCGACCTGACGCGGATCGGTCACCTCACCTCCGGGACGATGAGCCCGACGCTCGACGAGCCGATCGGACTCGGCTACCTCGACCGGGAGTACGCGGAGCCGGGCACGGAGGTGAGCGTCGTCGTCCGCGGCGAGGAGAAGCGCGCGGAGGTCGTCGCGCCACCGTTCCTCGACACCTGACGCGGCCCGTCGGCGACGCGGACCGGGTCAGCGTCGTCACGCCCCGACACGCTTAACTCCGAAACCCGTCGAGTGGCGTGTAATGAGTGCCGACGCGCCGAGCGACGCGACGTCCGGCTCGGAAGCGGTCGAGTCGGAGGCGTTCACGGACGCCTGTGAGGAGCTCGTCGACCGGATACTCGCGGGCGAGGTCGGCCGCGACGACCTCGAATCCGCCAAGCTCGACGTGTGTTCGGAGTTCTCCTCGCCGAAGGTGCCGAAGAACACCGAGATTCTCGAACACGCCCCCTCCGAGGCCCGCGACGACGTGATCGAGGTGGTTCGCCGCAAGCCGGTTCGAACCGCCTCGGGCGTCTCGCCGGTCGCGATCATGACGTCGCCGAAGCTGTGTCCACACGGCAAGTGTCTCTACTGTCCCGGCGGGCCCGCCTCGGAGTTCTCCTCGGCGCAGTCGTACACCGGCCACGAGCCGGCTGCCGCCCGAGGCGAACAGAACGACTACGATCCGTACGGCCAGGTCACCTTGCGGCTCGAACAGCTCCGAAAGATCGGCCACCCGGTCGACAAGGTGGAACTCATCCTGATGGGCGGCACGATGACCGCCCGTTCACACGATTATCAGGAGTGGTTCGTCAAGCGCGCGCTCCAGGCGATGAACGAGTACGACCTCGACACTGACCCCGAGCCTGCCGAGGAGGAGTCGTTCGCGCCCGCTCCCGGGGAGACCGAGTTCGAGTACCTCGAGGACGTGATCGCCGAAAACGAGACCAACCCGATCCGCAACATCGGGACGACGTTCGAGACGAAGCCGGACTGGTGTGACCCCGAACAGATCGACCGCATGCTCGATCTGGGCGGCACCAAAGTCGAGGTCGGCGTTCAAACCACCTACGAGCGAATCAACCGCGAGATGCACCGCGGCCACGGCAACGAGGCGTCGCGCAACGCCAACCGTCGGCTCCGCGACGCCGCGTTCAAAGTGGGGTTCCACATGATGCCCGGCCAGCCGGGGATGACCGCGGAGATGTGCGTCGAGGACTTCCGCCAGCTGTTCGAGAACCCCGACTGGCGGCCCGACTACCTCAAGATATACCCGACGCTCGTCGTCGAGGGAACCCGGGTGTACGACCGCTGGCGTCGCGACGACTTCGAGCCGCTCTCGAACGAGGAGGCCGCAGACGTCGTCGCCGAGGCGATGGACCACGTCCCGAAGTACACCCGGCTCCAGCGCGTCCAGCGGGACATCCCGGCCGACTTCATCGAGGGCGGCGTCTGGAAGTCGAACCTCCGCCAGCTCGCCGACGAGCGGGCCGACGCGAAGGGGATCACCCAGCGCGACATCCGCGCCCGCGAGGTCGGCCACAACGACGCCGACCCCGACCCGGACGACGTGAAACTCGACGTTCTCACCTACGAGGCCGGCGGCGGAACGGAACACTTCATCTCGTTTGAAGATCCCGTGCGGGACCTGCTCGTCGGCTTTTGTCGGCTGCGGTTCCCCTCGTTCGCGCCCGACCAGCCCGGAGCGCCGGGGACGGACGACGACGCGGTCCGCCGCGAGCTCGAGGACGCCGCGCTGGTGCGCGAGCTTCACGTGTACGGCAGCGAGGTCGCGATCGGCGGCGACGGCGACTGGCAACACCAGGGGTACGGCCGGAAGCTCATCGAGCGCGCCGAGGCGCTCGCCCGCGACGCGGGCTACCGGAAGATCGCCGTCATCTCGGGGATCGGCGCGCGCGAGTACTACCGGAGCAAGCTCGGCTACCACCAGGACGGGCCGTACGTCTCGAAGCGGCTGTGACCGGTTGAGCGCTCGCCCGCACAACGACACGCCTTTTCCCGGCCCGCGTGTGAAACGCGTATGGACCCGAAGCAGGAGTTATCGAGCATCGACCTGAGCGCGCTCGTCACGGAGCTCGGCCGGTACGAGGGCGCGAAGGTCGACAAGGCGTACCTCTACGACGACGACCTGCTCCGGCTGAAGCTGCGCGACTTCGACCACGGCCGCGTCGAGCTCATGATCGAGGTCGGCGAGGTGAAACGCGCACACGCCGCGGACCCCACACACGTCGCGGACGCGCCCGGTCGGCCGCCCAACTTCGCGAAGATGCTCCGCAACCGGTTGTCGGGCGCGGACTTCGCGGGCGTCTCGCAGTACGAGTTCGACCGGATCCTCACCTTCGAGTTCGAGCGCGGCGACCAGAACACCACGCTCGTCGCGGAGCTGTTCGGCCAGGGGAACGTGGCCGCGCTCGACGAGACCGGCGAGGTCGTCAGCTCGTTGTCGACCGTCCGGCTCAAATCGCGCACGGTCGCGCCCGGCGCGCAGTACGAGTACCCCGCCTCCCGGATCAACCCGCTCGACGTGAGCTTCGACGCGTTCGCCCGCCACATGGACGAGTCCGACACCGACGTGGTTCGGACGCTCGCCACCCAGCTCAACCTCGGTGGGTTGTACGCCGAGGAGGTGTGTACCCGGGCGGGCGTCGAGAAGGAGACCGCCATCGGCGACGCCGACGAGGAGACGTATCGCGCGCTCCACGACGCGCTCGAGCGGATCGCCGCCCGGCTTCGCTCCGGCGACATCGACCCGCGCGTGTACGAGGAGCCGCTCGACGGCACAGCAGACGAGTCGGAGACGACCGACCGTCCCGTCGTCGATGTCACCCCGTTCCCGTTGTCCGAACGCGAGGGGCTCCCGAGCGTCGGCTTCGACTCGTTTAACGCCGCCGTCGACGAGTACTTCTATCGTCTAGAGACGGACGACGAGGGAGACGCTCCCGCGGACGCGCCGGCGTCCCGACCGGACTTCGAGGCGGAGATCGCCAAACAAGAACGGATCATCGAGCAACAACGAGGAGCGATCGAGGGGTTCGAAGAACAGGCCGAGACGGAACGCGAGCGAGCGGAGCTGTTGTACGCCCACTACGACCTCGTCGACGAGGTACTCTCGACGGTGCGGTCGGCCCGCGAGAACGAGGTTCCGTGGGAGGCGATCGCCGAGACCCTCGAGGCGGGCGCAGAACGCGGGAATCGCGGCCGCGGAGGCGGTCACGGACGTCGACGGAAGCGCGGGGACGGTCACCGTCGAACTTGGCGACGACGGCCTCTCGGTCGTGCTCGATGCCGACGCCGGCGTCGAGGTGAACGCCGACCAGCGGTACCAGGAGGCGAAACGGATCGAGGAGAAAAACAGGGCGCGATGGAGGCGATCGAGTCGACCCGCGAGGAG
>KI543154.1:140569-158678 GCA_000496175.1 uncultured archaeon A07HR67
CCGATCCGGACGCCGGACGACTGGTACGAGCGGTTTCGGTGGTTCCACACCTCGACGGGGTACCTCGTCATCGGCGGCCGCAACGCCGACCAGAACGAAGCACTCGTCAAGAAGTACATGGGACCCCATGACCGGTTCTTCCACACCCAGGCACACGGCGGCCCGGTGACGGTGTTGAAGGCGGCCGGTCCCTCGGAGTCGGCCGACCCGGTCGACTTCGCCGCGGAGACGCTCCACGAGGCCGCGCAGTTCGCGGTCTCGTACTCCTCGGACTGGAAGGCAGGGCGCGGCGCGGGCGACGCGTACATGGTCGGCCCCGATCAGGTGTCGAAAACTCCCGAGAGCGGCGAGTACATCGAGAAGGGGAGTTTCGTGATCCGCGGCGACCGAACCTACTTCGAGGACGTGGCCTGCCGGGTCGCCGTCGGCGTCCAGTGTGAGCCCGTGACCCGCGCGATCGGCGGGCCGCCGGCGGCGATACGCGAGCGGGCGGCGGCGTCGGTGACGGTGGAGCCGGGAATGTACGCACAGAACGACGCCGCGATGATGGTGTATCGGGAGCTCAAACAACGGTTCGCCGACCAGTCGTTCGTTCGCAAGGTCGCGAGCGCAGACCAGCTTCAGGAGTTTCTCCCGCCGGGCGGCTCCGAGATTATCGAGTGAGCCGGGAGCCGCGGCCGGTCCGGAGCGCGACGTTTTCAAGCCCGGCGACCTGAGAGAAGCCATGAGCTTTGAGCCGTTGCCCGACGGCTGGCGGGTGTGGAACGAGGAGCCGAGCGGGCGGGTCATTCTCACCTTTCGGCCGGACGTCTTCGACGGGAGCGCGCTCCCGTCGGCGTGTCTGCCGACGATCTACCTGACCAACGGCTCGCGCCGCTCGCGGCCCGGCGCGGGCCAGTACGCGACCGACGAGTGGCACGTCGTGTTGTTCTTAGAACCCGAGATCGAGGCGGTCGCGGAGACGCACGAGACGCGGCCGGCAGCCGTCGACGCCGCGGTCGCCGTCGCCGAGCGCTTTGCCGCCGGCGACGTGGACTACCGCGACGCGTACCAGGTGCCCCGCGAGGCGTACTTCGAGCGGTTAGACGAGTTGGTCGGCGACGACTGACGGATCCGTGTGACGCCGCGTCACCCGGCAGGTATGCGCGATCGTGGATATATTCTGTGTCTCGAGGCCGATAGAACGCCACGAACACGAGGGTTTTTATCTGAGCCACCCACACTGTCTTCCATGCAATCCGGTGGTGACCACCCCGGCGATGAGCCGCGAGAAAAGTGCGGCATCGTCGGCATCTCCCTCGGTGATCGACCGGCCGCCCGGCCGCTGTACTACGCGTTGTACGCGTTACAACACCGCGGCCAGGAGTCGGCGGGAATCGTCACACACGACGGCTTCCAACAACACAGCCACGTCCAGCGCGGGCTCGTCGGCGACGCGTTTGAGCCGGACGACCTGGAATCGCTGGCCGGGTCGACCGGAATCGGCCACGTGCGTTACCCCACCGCGGGGAGCCTCGACAAGAGCTGTGCACAACCGTTCTCGGTGTCGTTCAAGTCGGGGTCGCTGGGACTCTCACACAACGGTAACCTCGTGAACGCCGACGAGGTACGCGAGGAGCTGGCGGCGGCGGGTCACGCGTTCACCTCAGACGGCGACACCGAGGTGATCGCCCATGACCTCGCGCGGAACCTGCTCGAAGAAGACCTCGTTCGTGCGGTCAAAGACACGATGAACCGGATCCACGGCTCCTACTCGCTCACCATCACCCACGACGACACCGTCCTCGCCGTGCGCGACCCGATGGGCAACCGGCCGTTGTGTCTGGGCGAACTCGAGGACGGCTACGTGCTCACGAGCGAGTCCGCCGCCATCGACACCCTCGACGGAGAACTGGTCCGCGACGTGCGTCCCGGCGAGCTCGTCGTGCTCGAGCCCGACGGGTCGGGGTACGACACGTATCAGCTCGTCGAGAACGAGTCGACCGCTCACTGTTTTTTCGAACACGTCTACTTCGCGCGGCCCGACTCGGTGATCGACGGCGAGCTCGTCTACGAGGTGCGTCGCGAACTCGGCCGGAAGCTGTGGGAGGAGTCCGGCGTCGAATCCGACGTGGTGATGCCCGTTCCCGACTCCGGTCGCGCGTTCGCTTCCGGCTACGCCGACGCGGCCGCCGAGACGACCGCCGACGGGACACCCCGCGAGGACGACGAGGGAATCGAGTTCGCCGAGGGGCTGATGAAAAACCGATACGTCGGTCGGACGTTCATCATGCCGACACAAGACGAGCGCGAGCGCGCCGTCCGGCTGAAACTCAACCCGATCAGATCGACCGTCGAGGGCAAATCGGTCACGATCATCGACGACTCGATCGTCCGCGGCACGACCTCGACGCAGCTCGTCGAGCTGGTTCGAGAGGCGG
Source organism: uncultured archaeon A07HR67 (assembly GCA_000496175.1). GTDB lineage: Archaea > Halobacteriota > Halobacteria > Halobacteriales > Haloferacaceae > Halorubrum. The sequence goes on from KI543154.1 coordinate 142,990, forward strand.
GCGCCGAGGAGGTTCACCTTCGGATCGGCGCGCCGCCGATCATCGCGCCGTGTTACTTCGGCATCGACATGGCGACCCGCGAGGAGCTCATCGCGTCCGACCAGTCGACCGAAGACATCCGCGAGCGGGTCGACGCGGATTCGCTGGCGTACCTCTCGATCGACGCGGTCGCGGAGGCGCTTCACGCGAGCCGTGCGGACCTGTGTCTGGGCTGTGTGACCGGCGAGTATCCGTTCGACGTCGAGGGCGAGGCGACCGACAGGCCGGTCGACAACCCCTCGGCCGGCGCGCCGGCGGCCGACGACTGAGCCGGTTTCGTCGGCCGAAGACCGGGCGAGCCGCGGATCTCCACCCCGCGAGGGCGTATCGCGGGGTTGAATAGCCGGACCGACAGAGAATCGGGTATGCGACCGAACGCCGACGACGCGTCGATGAGCCGACGCGGCCTGTTCAGGGCCGGCGCGACCGGTGTGGCCCTCGCGACGGGTGTCGCCCTCGGCGCCGACGGCGCCGCCGCCCAGTACGGCGGCTGGCTCGACGACGTCGACAACTACGACGGCACCCACGACCGCCGGGGAGAAGACGAGGTCACCGTCGAGGTGGGGACGGGCGAGAACGGCCTCCGGTTCGGCCCGGCCGCGGTGCTCGTCGACCCCGGTGCGACCGTTGTCTGGGAGTGGACAGGACGGGGCGGCGCACACAACGTCGTCGCCGAGGACGAGACGTTCGACAGCGGCGAGACGGTCGACGAGACGGGGTACACGTTCGAGTACACCTTCGCGGACGCCGCGGAGGGTGACGTCTTCAACTACCGGTGTACGCCGCATCAGGCCGTCGGCATGAAGGGGGCGGTCGCGGTCGGCGACGTCGACGACGAGATCGTGAGCCCGGACGCCGATGGCGGCGGCGACGAGGACAGCAGCGGCGGGAGTGGCGGCGACGGTGAGGGCGGGGAGGACACCGGTGGAAGCCGGCGTCTCACCGCCAACGACATTGCGGCGCTCGCGCTCGGCCTCGGCGTCGCCGGGGCGCTTCTGGTACCGTTGTTCTACGCGGCACACCGAAAGGCCGAAAAAACGTAGCGTCACGCCGACCGGCCTTCCGGTCCGGCCAGTCACGGGGTGACCCCGCCGGCGACGTGGCGCCGCTCAGTAGAGCTGGTACAACAACAGATACACGCCGATCCCCATCGCAAACGAGACCAGCCAGAGGCTCGCGCCGACGAATCCGGCCTGTGCGTGACGGGTGTGATACAACTCCTCGTACGGGCGCGTCGCCGCCAGCAGCAACGCGTAGAAGACGAACGGGATACACACGATCGCAAACAGGATATGGACCGCGAGAAACGGGAGATACAGGTAGGTGTAGACGGCGTCGGGCCCCGGAAACGACGCGGTTCCGACGAGAATCAGCCGATAGAGGTAGCCGACGAGAAAGGCGACGAACAATCCGAACGACGTCAGCATGAACGCCCGGTGACGCCGGACGTTGCCGCGGGCGATCGCCCGCCAGCCGAGGAGAATCGTGCCGATCGCCGTCGCGGAGATCGCGGCGTTGAGGTGTGGGATCGCGGCGATCACGGCGTCGCTCGCGCGGGGGAGGACAGCGCTCGGGATGACGCCGCCGACGGCGCCGAAGACGAGCGCGAGCGAGACGACGGAGGCGGCGGCAGTCAGTAACGGCACGTTCTCGCGGGCCCATTCTCGCATGGCCGAACGGTCGTGCGGGCGGGCAAAACCCCTACCGATTTCGTTCGTTCGAGCCTCGTGTCGTGGCCCGGCCGAGACGGCCATGACCGGCGGTCGACCCCACGCCGCCGGTCGATCCGAGCGCGACGGCGGCCGGATCCACCGCCCGTCGCGCCGGTGTCGAATGGAAGGGCTTTTAATCTGGGACAGGGTACGACGAAACGCGAAAACACACGGCGAGCGTGGGTAGCCAAGCCAGGCCAACGGCGCAGCGTTGAGGGCGCTGTCCTGTAGAGGTCCGCCGGTTCAAATCCGGTCCCACGCATGATTCTCCGAGCAGTTTCGCGAGGAGAATCATCGCCGCGAGGATTTGAACCCCGGGAGCCGCAGCGGCCGAGCGAAGCGAGGCCGACCGTCTCCAGCCGGTTCAAATCCGGTCCCACGCATCGCTGGCGGCACACCCGCCACACCGATGCACGGTGTTGTCTCTACGACAGCACCCACGCACAACTCCTTTCGACGCCCGAACTGCCACCCTTTTAGTCCCATCACCCCCGAGTGAGTCGTAATGAGCGAGCACGACCACGAGGAGTTGGGCCTCGTCGCCGGGCTGGAGATCCACCAGCAGCTCGACACGGCGACGAAGCTGTTCTGTGATTCTCCGACCGTCGAGCGAGACCCCGCGGAGGCGGACCGAGAGCTCACCCGCCGGCTACACCCGACGAAGAGCGAACTCGGCGAGCTCGACCAGGCCGCCGTCGAAGAAAGCCGCGTCGACCGCGAGTTCACCTACCTGGCGTACGACACCACCTGTCTGGTCGAGGAGGACGACGAGCCACCCCGCCGCGTCGACGAGGAGGCGTTGTCGGTGGCGCTTCAGATCGCCGACCTGCTCGACGTGCGCGTCGTCGACCAGGCACACGTGATGCGCAAGCTGGTCATCGACGGGTCGAACACCTCCGGCTTCCAACGGTCGATCCTGCTCGGGCAGGACGGCGCGATCGAGACGGCCGACGGACCCGTCTCCATCGAGGACCTGATGCTCGAAGAAGAATCCGCAAAACGGGTCGAGGAGACGGACGACGGCGTCGTCTACTCGCTCGACCGGCTCGGCGTCCCGCTCGTGGAAATCGGAACCGGTCCGGACATTCGGAGCCCCGCACAGGCGAAGGAAGCGGCCGAGCGCATCGGGATGTTGCTCCGGTCGACCGGCGCGGTGAAACGCGGTCTCGGGACGATCCGCCAGGACGTCAACGTCTCGATCGCGGAGGGCGCGCGCGTCGAGGTGAAAGGCGTTCAGGACCTGGAGGGTATCGAGGCGATCGTCCGCGGCGAGGTGAGCCGACAGGCGGAGCTGCTCGCGATCCGCGAGGAGCTTCGCGAGCGCGACGCCGAGGTGGGAACGCCCCGCGAGGTGAGCGCGGTCTTCGAAGAGACCGACTCGAGCGTGATACGAACTGCGCTCGACGCGGGCGGGGCCGTCACCGCGGTGCCGTTGTTCGGCTTCGACGGCCTCGTCGGCAGGGAAATCCAGCCGGACCGCCGGCTCGGCACCGAGCTGTCGGAGTACGCCAAACGCCACGGCGCCGGCGGGGTGTTCCACACCGACGAGCTGCCGGCGTACGGGGTGACGACGGCCGAGGTGGCGGCGCTCCGCGAGGCGGTCGGCGCGGGCGAGGCGGACGCGGTGGCGATGGTCGCCGCCGATCCCGAGACCGCCGACATCGCCATCGACGCGGTCGCAGAACGGGCGGCCGAGGCGATCACGGGCGTCCCCGAGGAGACCCGCGGCGCGAACGACGACGGGACGACGCGGTATCTCCGGCCGCTCCCGGGAGCCGCGCGGATGTACCCCGAGACCGACGTCCCGCCGGTCGAGCCCGACCCGTCGGCGGTCGAGCGGCCGGAACTGCTCGACGAGAAGACCGACCGATACGTCGACTCGTTCGGTCTCGACCCCGGGCTGGCCGAACAGGTCGCGTTCGGACGCCGGTTTCCGTTGTTCGAGACCGCCGTCGAGCGCGGCGTCGACCCCACGTTTGCCGCCTCGACCCTTGAATCGACAACGACGGAGATCCGTCGCGAGGGAGCGCCAGTCGACGCGTTGACCAACGAGCACTTTCTCGACGTCTTCGAACTGGTCGAGTCGGGCGAACTCGCGAAGGAGGGCGTTCCGAAGGTGTTGTCGACGCTCGCCGAGTCGCCGGAGCTGTCGGCAGCGGCGGCGGTCGAGGCGGCCGGCCTCTCAGGCGTGAGCGAAGACGAGGTTCGTGAGGCGGTCGTCGAGGTGGTCGAACGAAACGCCGACCAGGTCGCCGAAAACGGAATGGGTGCGTTCTCCGGGCTGATGGGCGAGGCGATGGGCGCACTCCGCGGGAAGGCGGACGGCGAGGCGGTCTCTGACGTGCTGCGCGAGGAAATACACAAACGGTCATAAGCCCGGTTCGGGGGCTGCGAGTCGACGATAGCGCGCCGTCGCCGCTCTATCCGGGTGATTTACCCGTCTCGGCTACGTCGGCCGAAACGGAGGACGCACCCACATGGAAGAGTCACCGGCGGCAGAACGCACGGACGAGCGGCCCCCGTCGCAAACCGCCTACGACCGCGTCTCGGAGACGACGTCCCGGTTCATCAACGGGGTCGAACTCGCCGCGGCAGCACTGTTTGCTCTCCTGTTCGGTATCGGTGTCATCGACCTCGCGATTCAGATCGCCGAAACCATTCCCACCGGCGAGATCACAAATCCCAACGTCGTTATCGGATTCATCGAGACCGGGCTGTTGCTGTTGATCATCATCGAGGTGTACGAGACGGTGGTGGCGTACATCGAGCAGAGCGACACCCGCCGAATCGTCAGGCTGGTGATCTACACCGGCGTGATCGCGATGGTTCGAAAGGTGATAATCTACCGCACGAGCGAGTACGCAACCACACAGGACGCGTTGTTCGCCGCGATTTCGTACGCGATCGTGATTTTCGGGCTCGTGGCGTTGTTGTACGTCGAGCGGTCGGTCGGCGGCCAGCTGGAGCGCTAGCCGGTCGTCTCGCCGCCCGGCGACGGTCAGTGGTGCTCGTGGACTGCCGTCAGCCTCGGTCTCGTCGTCGGGGCGCGCGTGGTCTCGGCCGGCTACCCTGGCAACTCGTCGGTGATGCCGGCACGGAGGTCGCGGCCGAAGTAGTGTCCGACGAGCGCGAGACCCAACCCGAGTCCGCCGCCGACTGCCAACAACGGGAGCCCCCACTCGCCGACGTAGTCGAGCCCGACCGGCAGGAATCCCACGCTGAGAAGGTTGAGGACGGCGGTGCCGGCGCCCGCGGCCGCGCCGGCGACGCCTGTCTCGGCGTAGCGCCGCGCAGAGAAGACGACGCCGGCGAGGAACGCGCCGAGCAGCACGCCGGCCGCCGGACCGACCGTTCCACCGATGAGCGGGAGCAATCCACCGAGGAACACCCCCACACCGACCGCGAGAACGGCGGCCGCGAACGCTTTCAGCGAGAACCAGTCTCCGTCGACGCCGACCCGACCGCCGTCGTCCGAGGCGGTCGTCGACGACGCGCCTCCGACGTCTGATTCCGGCGCGACCGACGAGGACTCACCGCCCGCGAGGTCGTCATCGAGGAGGTCGTCGACGTCCTCGAGCGGGTCGCCGTCGGCCGCCTCCCGCTCCTTGGAGGGTTGCATGCGTTAGCGTCGCGGCCGCGAGGACTTGGGTCTTGTGCCAGCCGCTCGCCGGCGGGGGGTCGAACCGGACTCAGACGGTCGAAACCGGGCGGCTCGGCCGAATTTGGGCCCGACCGTCACGAGGCCGACCGTGTCACAGTGCGGAGGGTCCGGCGGAAACGCGGCGGCGTTCGGCCCGCCGGGCCGACGGACTCACTCGTCGTCCTCGCGGCCGCCCCACACTCGTTTGTCGACGAGTTCGACGCGCATCGGTCGGTCGACGGCGACCTGACAGGAGAGGCGGGGGTAGCCGAACCGCGCCGCGAGCCGGTCGTGCGGGTGGTCGGGCGGCGGACCGTCGGGAAGCCGAACGCCACACGTGGCACAGAGCCCGCGGCCGCCGCAGTTGAGCCGCTCCGTCGCCGCCGCGTACGGCGAGAGGCCCGCCTCGCAGAGCGCGTCCCGAAGGAATCGGCCGCGCTCGACCGCGAGCTCGTGGCGCTCGCCGTCGGGGGCGGTCACGACGACGGTGACGGTGTCCGGGTCGTCTGTCATGCGGTCAGCGCCCCTTCGCGTACTCGGTGGCGGCCGCAACGAGCCGGTCGAACGCCCCGCTCGCGGGGTGGCGGTGCGCGTACGTGCCGACCGTCTGGTGGGCGATCAGCCCGTCGTGCTCGCCGTCGATTCCGTCGCCGCGGTCGACCGCGAAGGCGAACCGCGCGTCGGCCTCGACCGTCACTGCCGCGTCGGCCGCGGCATCGAGAGAGTGGCTCGAGTAGTGGAACTCGTGGCCGCGGTGCCGGTCGCCGGCACGCGCCGTGACCCCGTCGCGGGTCGCGTGAAGCTCGACGTGATCGAGTGCGCGGTACCGGTCGTGCATGTACACGTCGCCCGGGAGCACGCCCGCCATCTCGTGGGTGTCGCCGTCGACGGTCGTCAACGATGCCGACAACGCCATCAGCCCGCCACACTCGCCGAGCACCGGGAATCCGTCGGCCGCCCGGTCGGCGAGCGTCGACAACGCCGGCGACGCCGACACCGCCGCGGCGTTGAGCTCCGGATACCCTCCCGGAAGGTACACCGCGTCGCAGTCGGGCAGGTCGTCGCCGGCGACCGGAGCGAACGGTTCGACGACCGCCAGATCGCGGAGCCGGTCCCAGGTGGCGGGGTAGACGAACCGGAACGCGTCGTCTGCGGCGACCGCGACGGTCGGGCTGTCGTCGCCGTCGGACCCGTGTTCTGCGTCCGACTCGGCCGCCTCCCTCTCTGTCGTCCGGGTCGGCGGAGCGACCGGGCAGGCGGTCGCCGCGACAGCTTCTCCGTCGATCGTCTCGGCCGCCTCCGCGATTGCGTCGTCGGGGATCGGAACCTCGTCGCCCATCTGAAGGCCGAGGTGGCGGTCGGGGACGCTCAACGCCTCTGCCGGCGGCACGTGTCCCAGAAACGAGATTCCTTCGGGGAGAGATCGACGGATTCCGTCGGCGTGTCGCCCCGCGTGGACCCGCTGAGCGATCACGCCGACCACGTCCACTCGGGGGTCGTCAACGCTCGCGCGCACGTCCACCGGGAGGTCGGCGTGATCCGCGTACTCGCGGAACCCGAGCGCCGTCGCCCCGACGCTTTGCATCCCGGCCGTCGCGTCGACGACGAGAACGACGGGCACGTCGAGCGCCGCCGCGGTCGCCGCCGTCGAGGTGGCGGTGCCGTCGTACAGCCCCATCATTCCCTCGACGACCGCGACGGTGTCGGCCTCGCCGTCGTCACCCCGGTCGGCGATGTCCTGTCCTGTCGCCGTCGCTCGATGGAGATTTCGTCGGACTCCTTCGACTCCCTGCATCCAGGTGTCGAGCGTTCGCGACGGCCGGCCGAGCGCGGCGGCGTGGTGGCTCGGGTCGATGTAGTCGGGGCCCGCCTTCGCCGGCACGGGCGTGACGCCGGCGTCGGCGAGCGCGCGAGAAACGGCGAGCGTCGCGACCGTCTTTCCGACGCTCGAGGCGGTTCCGCCGAGAACGAGTCCGTCCATGCGTTCGGTTGCCTTCTCGCGAGCAAAAACGGTTCGCCGCCGGGCGGTGACCTCGCCCGGCCTTTGGCGGACCCCCAACGGCTTTTGTGATCTGCTCGCGTGCTGCCCGTATGGACACGCGTCGCGCGCTTCTCGCCGCGCTCGAGTCGGGACCGGTGTCGGGACCCGAGCTGGCGGCGGAGCTCGACGTTTCTCGGGCGGCGGTGTGGAAGGCGGTCGAGGGGCTCCGCGAGGAGGGGTTCGCCGTCGAGTCGACCGGCGAGGGCTACCGCGCGCCGGCGGAGCCCGCGTACTGTGCGGCCGGGATCGAGTACGGCCTCGACGCGCCGTACACCGTCGAGTATCACGACCGGATCGCCTCGACGAACGACCGCGCGAGAACGCTCGCGGTGGCCGACCGCACCGACGTCGCGGTCGTCGCGGACGAACAGACCGGCGGGCGCGGGCGGCTGGACCGCGAGTGGGTCGCCCCGAGCGGCGGCGTCTGGCTCTCGCTTCTCACGCGGCCGATGGTAGCGCCCGCGCGGGCGCCGCAGTTCACCCTCGCGGCCGCCGTGGCGACCGCCGACGCCTGCCGGGAGGCGGGCGTTAACGCGGCGATCAAGTGGCCGAACGACGTGCTGGTTACAGACACCGCCGCGGACGACGCGGATCGTGGCGGCCGCAAGCTCGCCGGAGTGCTCACCGAGATGGAGGGGGAGGCCGACCGGATCTCGTGGCTCGTCGTCGGGGTGGGCGTCAACGCCAACCTCGACGCCGCCGCGCTGCCGGCGGGAGCGACCTCGATTCGGGCGGAACGCGGCGCGGAGGTCGACCGGCGACGGTTCCTTGCGCGACTGCTCGAACGGTACGCCGACCTGGCGGCCGACCCCGACGCGATTCTGCCTGCCTGGCGCGAGCGAGCCGCCACCCTCGGCCGGCGGGTCCGCGTCGAGACCGCGACCGGCAGCGTCGTCGGCACCGCCGTCGATGTCGACCCGCCCGGAGCGCTCGTCGTCGAGACGGCCGACGGGAGGGTGCGGGTCCACGCGGGCGACTGCGAACACCTCCGGGACGCGGAGTCCGGATAGTCGTCGGTCCGGCTCGCCGGCTCACGTCGAGTCGGCGTCGAGAGGGGTCGCTTCTCGCTCCTCGGCGGCGTCTAGCCGGACGGTCAACACGGGTACGGGCGACCGACGCACCACCCGCTCGGCGACGCTTCCGAGCAACAGCCTGTCGATGCCGCCGCGGCCGTGTGTTCCCATGACGACGAGGTCGCAGTCGGCCTCCGTCGCGTGAGCGACGATCGCTTTTCCCGGTGATCCCTCGACGATCGCCGTCTCTACGGGTGTCTCGTGGGCCGCGGCCAGCGACTCGACCTCGGCGACGGCCTCCTCGGCCTCGGAGCGGAGCATGTCGTCGATGCCCGTCCAACTGGCTTCCATCCCGGCTCCCGCGTAACTCGCCGTGTCGACCACGTACAACGCGTGGACCGCCGCGTCGTGGATTCCAGCGAGCGCGAGCGCGTGTTCGACGGCGTGCCGCCCGTCCACGGACCCGTCGATGGGAACCAGAATCCGGTCATATAGTTGCATGTCATCACGTACCACGAACCGGGCCGATATATATCTCCGCGTGGCCCGAGCGGTCGTCGCGGCCGAGCGCCGCGTCCGGCGCCGGCGACCCGTCTGCCGCACCGACGCACTGTGCTCACAGCCGGTCGACGGTCGCGTTGCGTGTGTCGTCGCCACACATGCCAGCGGGCGTCTCGCATCGCTTTTGTCGCCGGCCCGCCCACTCGCAGTAATGAGTTATCGGATCGGTCTCGTCGGCAAACCCTCGGTGGGCAAGTCGACCTTCTTCAACGCGGCGACGATGAACGACGTTCCGGAGGGCGCGTATCCGTTCACGACGATCGACCCGAGCGTGGGTGAGGCGTACGTCCGCGTGGCGTGTGCGGCCCCGGAGTTCGACGAGACGTGTACGCCGAGCGTGGGCGTCTGTCGCGACGGCACGCGGTTCGTCCCGGTCAAACTCGTCGACGTCGCCGGACTGGTGCCGGGCGCACACGAGGGCCGCGGGCTCGGCAACCGGTTTCTCACCGACCTCAACGAGACGGACGTGTTGGTTCACGTCGTCGACTTCTCCGGAACGACCGACAGCGAAGGCGAACACACGACGGACCACGACCCCCGCGACGACATCGACTTCCTCGAAGCAGAGCTCGACGCCTGGTATCTCGACGTGCTCGAAAAGGGAATCGCATCGTTCGAGACGCGATATCACGGCGCCGAGACCCCGATCGAAGCGGAGCTCGCCGACCAGATGTCGGCGTTCGGGATCGGCGACGACGAGATGAAACGAACTATTCTGGCGGCGTCGCTCGAACTCGACCCCGACACGTGGAGCGACGACGACCGAGCACGGCTCGCCCACGAGATCCGCACGCGCACGAAGCCGATGGTCGTCGCCGCCAACAAGATGGACACGGCAGCGGCCCGAGACAACTGGGCGTCGATCACGGCCGATCCCGACTACGATCACCTCTCGTTCGTTCCCGTGAGCGCGCACGCCGAGAAGGCGCTCAAGAACGCGGACGAGGCGGGCGTCGTCGAATACACCCCTGGCGACCCCGACTTCGACGTTGTCGGCGACGTCTCCGACGAGCAACGAGCGGGCCTCGATCGAATCCGCGAGCACGTCGCGGCATACGACGGAACGGGCGTCCAGGCGGTTCTCGACGCGGCCGTTTTCGACGTGCTCGGCTGTATCGCGGTGTTTCCGGGATCCGCGACCGGCTCGACGGACGAGGCGGGCGTCTTTCGGGATTGTTTCCTCCTGCCCGACGGGGCGACCACGGAATCGTTCGCGCGTCACATTCACTCCGAGATCGGCGAGGGGCTGCTCCACGGCATCGATTGTCGAAGCGGGCGACAGGTCGGCGTGAACGCCGAACTCTCTCATCGCGACGTGATCGAGCTGATCTCGACGAAACAAGCCGCGCCGTAGCGGTCGCCGAGAACGTCTCGTCGGGGAGGGCTCAGCCGGGATCGGTTCTCTCGTTCGGGGAGATCGGGTCGTCGGCGAGCCCGGCGAGTCCGAGCCGCTCGAGCAGGTCGTCGGTCGGCCGGCCCGCGGCGTCCCACTCGCGGACCGCGTAGTAGCGGTCCAAGAGGTTCTCGAACGCCTCGGGGTCGAGTCCCGGCGGTCGGTTCGTCGGCTCGTCGGCGGTCGAGCCCGGCGCTTCTTCACCGCCGGGCGCGCCGGCGATCGCCGCCGGCAGCGCGTCGTCGTCGCGGCCGAACCCCTCACGCAGGTTGTACAGCCGGACGAGCGTCCACACCCGCTCGCCGAGCCCCGAGAGGCTCGTCGCGTCGTGGTCGTACCCGCGGGCCCGCAGCCACTCGGCGGCGACCGACGGGTCGAAGACGCCGTCGAGAAAATCGTCCGCGATGAGACACCACAACGCCGCACGGCGGTCCTGTTCGGCCGCCACCGCGGCGGCGACGTCGTCCGGATCTCTCGGACGGGGCGCCGTCGTGTCACCCTCGACCGGCCGGGCGCGGCGGTGACAGCCCCCTCGGTCGCTCGTGGCGTACGCCAGCGCCATCGACGCCGCTCCCCGCGGGTCGTACGACGAGAGCGCCATCCGTTTCACCGTCGGAATCAGGTCCGTGCCGCCGAAGCGTTCTGCGGCCGCCGCGACGCCGTCGGCGAGCGCGTCGCCAAGCGGCGTCTCGCGGGCTGTAATCTCCGCGATGACCGACCGGGCCGCCTTCCCGTCGCCGAAGCTAATGTCGCGGTCGATCACCCCTTCGTCGCCGGCGCGGACGGCCCACGCGACCGCGTTGCCCGCGGAGATCACGTCCATGCCGAGGCGGTCACAGAGACCACCCAGCGCGGCGACCGCGTCGAAGTCGTCGATCCCGAGGCCCGCGCCGAGAACGATCGGGGTCGCACCGCGCGGCACGGTGTCGGCCGCCTCGTCGGTCTCGTCCCCGTCGCCGCTGGGAACCCGGAATCCGCCTGGCACCGGGTCGTCCGCGCGCTCGCGGCCCGTCGCGCGCTCCGTGGCGCGCTCGATCCCGATCTCCTCTGTCCCCTCGAATCGACGCTCCTGCCAGCCGCGGGTCGGGAGCACTCCGGCTTCGTTCGCGAAATCGACGGTTTCGAGCGTGTCACTCGCCGCGAGCCAGCGCCCCGCGTCGCTGTCGGCAAACGCCGAGCCGTCCCGCTGTTCGAGCGCGGCGAGTTCCTCCGTCGGCTCCGGCGGCGGGTCGCGGGCGACGACCGCCTTCAGTCGTTTCGTCCCCATCACCGCGCCGGCGCCGCCGCGACCGGCGTGGTGGTCGCCGCCGTCGGAGGCGATGGTCGCGTACCGAACCGCCCGCTCGCCAGCCGGACCGATACAGGCGACGGCCGACGCGGGAAACCGGTCGGCCGTCTCCGCGGTGTCGAGCCCCCAGCAGTCGTCGGCGGGCTCGACCCTCGCTTCGCCGCCCGAAAGCGACAACACGACCGGCTCGTCTGCCGCGCCGGTGACGAGCACGCCGAGATGCGAGCCGAGCGAGCCGGCGAGGCGGGCCGGAAACGCCCCGCCGCCGTACGAATCGAGGAACGCGCCCGTGAGCGGAGACTTGGTTATCGCCGCGTAGCGCTGCTCGCCCGGCGTGTATCCCGTCAGCGGCCCGGTCATGAACGCGAGCGTGTTCGCGGGCGATTCGGGATCGATCCCGCCGCCGGCCGCGTAGAGGTAGCGCGCCCCGAGCCCCTTTCCGCCGACGTACGCCCCGAGCCACTCGTCGGGAACCGGGTCGCTGGCGACGGTCCGCGTCGAAAGGTCGACACGGAGGATCCGGTCCGGTGGGTCCATCATCAATAATCGTGGCGAAACGAACCTAAAGCCAACGGTGTCGGCGAGCCTGCGGCCGGACCGGACCACACCTCGGATGAAACCGACGCGTTTTCGACGCACGAGGCGTCATCTCCGCGGACGATACTATTATGAACGTGGTCGACGCGCTCGATGCGGCGGAGGGAACCACCTGTCTCGTCGGCGCCGGCGGGAAGAAGACGACGTTGTACGCGCTCGCCGCGCGGCTCGACCGCGCCGTCCTGACCGCGACGGTCCGGATCCCGATCTTCGACCGTCAGGCCGCGGAGGTGCGGACGACCGCGGACCCGGTGGCCGAACTCGACGCGGCCGACGCCGCGTTCCCGCTCGGGCTCGTTCCCGCACAGGAGCGTGACGACCGGTACCGAGGGTACGACCCCGAGACGGTCGACGCCGTCGCGGCGGCTCACGACGGACCCGTGCTGGTGAAAGCGGACGGCGCACGGACGCGGCTGTTCAAGGCTCCGGACGACCGGGAGCCGCAGATTCCGCCGGAAGCCGACACCGTGGTTCCGGTTGCGAGCGCACACGCCGTCGGCGAACCGCTTACGGAGACCGCGGTCCACCGACCCGAGCGCGTCGCCGCGATCACCGACGCCGCCGTCGGCGAGCCGATCACGGCGGACCTCGTCGGGCGCGTTCTCGCACACGAGGCCGGGGGACTGAAAGATGTCCCGCCGGGCGCGACCGCGATCCCGCTCGTGAACATGGTCGACGACGACGCGGACGAGTCGGTCGCCAGAAAGATCGCCGCCGTCGTTCACGACCACGCGGATGTCCCGCGGGTGGTGTTGGCCCGGATGCGCGAGCCGACGATAGTCGATGTCGTCGCGTAGGCGACCCGCCGGCCGAGATCACTCCGACTCGGTTACGCTGACCGCGTCGGTCATCCAGCAGCCGCCGCGCTCGCTGTACTGGGTCGTGTTTATCTTGCGAAGCCGGAACTCGTACTGACCCGTCACGGAGCCGTTTTCGTTCGTCGTGACCCGGACCTCGGCCGAGTCGTCGTCGGCTCCAAGCGGCGTGTACCGCACGCTGTCGTACGAGAGCATCGGCGCGTAGCTCGGGCTTTCGAAGATCTCGATGAACCGCCTGACGCTGCTCACCGCCTGTCGGTTTCGCGGAGACGCGAACCGCCTGGTCGTCCGAATCCCGTCGTTCATCGTCTCGTTGTTGTACTTCAACGCGTTCATCTGTATCTGGACGACGTGGAGATACGAGCGCTCGCAGTTCGGCGCCAATCCGGTGTTTCGGGCGGCCTCGTCTCTCTTGAAGGCCAATTCGGTCGACACGGTATCGCTGGGTTCAGGATCGTCGGTCGTCGAGGACTGTCCGTCCGTCTCGGACGCGTCCGAATCAGTGTCGCTGTCGTTCACACCGGCAGCGTCAGCCGAGGGGGCGTCTGTCGCGTCGCCGCCGGCTCCGAGCGCCTCGCTGGCGGCGTCGATCGGCGTGTCGGCGAGACCCACTGCGCCGGCGCCGCCTGCGAGCACGACCGCTGCGAGGAGAACGGCCACGGCGACCTCGCTTCGGATCTGGATCGTCTTGTTTTCTTCGGGCGAGCGACCGGCGTCATCCGACGCGGGACGGCCGGTGTCGCTCGACGCGGGACGACCAGTGTCGCCCGTCGAAACGGGATCGGTCCCACCCGACACCCCCCGGCCGATGGCACCCGCCGACGCGGAGCGGCGGCTCCCCTGCGCCGGCCGGCCGTCAGAGATGGCCGTCTCGGCATCTCCGCCGGAAGCGTCGTCGAGCGTCACCGGCTCGTGACCGCCAGAACGTTCGGCTTCGGGCTCGACGCTGTCCGTGGCTTCGGCGCCCGGCTGCTCGCGGTCGTAGGAGGTCGATCGCGCCGGCGCGTCGAGAAACCGCTCGCACGCCGCCTCGCCGTCTTCGGCCGGCAGCGCGTACAGGAGCCGTTGGCGAAGGTCGGCGGCGGTGACGACATCGACGTCGAGGTCGGGCGGGACGTCGCGTGCGGTCACGACGCCGTCGACACCGTCGACGTCGAGCGGATCCGAATCGGACTCAGGGGGGTCGACGAGGAGGGCCGTTCGTGCGTCTTCCGTCCGGATGGTGACGACCGGCGAGTCGACGGTGACGTGGTCGGCCGTCTCCGACCACAGGCTGGCGACGAACGCGACGAACGTCTCGCGGTCGAGCGAGCGGACCGCGGCTTCGAACTCGTCGAGCGGGATCGGTGCGGGGACGGTCACTGTGTGCTCCGTTCGATACCGATACTATGTGTCGTGTGTACTTGCCGCTTACGCCCGGCGCAGTTCCCCGCGGAGACCGACCCGAGCTCGGTCAGAGCCGGTCGATCGAGTGGGCCGAGATGTCGTGGGTGGTTTCGCCGTCGGTCGCGATGTCGGCCAGAATCTCGCCGGTGACGCTCGCGAACTTGAACCCGTGTCCGGTGAATCCCGCGCCGACCGTGACGGCGTCGTGACCCGGAGCTCGCCCGAGCACGAAATCGTCGTCCGTGGAGTACGACTGGATACACGGACGCAACGCGACCGTCGGACCCGCGCCCGCAGGAAAGAATTTCTCGGCGAACCGACGGTGGAGTTCTTCTTCGGCCGCAGTCGGCTCGTGGTCCATCTGGTCGGGGTCGACGACCTCTTGCCGCTCGCCCGACTGCCCGAACTTGAACCCCGGCACGTCGTGGACGGGGAAGCCGTACCCGCCTTCGTCGTGATCGCGCAGGACGAACACTGGGAACCGATCCGGGGTGAAAAACGCCGGCTCCGTCGGCTGGAGCCAGGCCATGAGCGCGCGCACCGGAACCGCGTCGTCGGCGATGGACGGAAGCAGCTCCGCGGTCCACGGACCGGCGGTCACGACGAGTTCGTCCGCCTCGTAGCGGCCCTTGTCGGTTCGGACGCGGACGCCGTCGCTCGTCTCCGACCAGTCGATCACCCGCTCGCGGGCACGGATCGTCGCTCCGTGGGCGTGTGCCGCCTCGACGTGGGCGGTCACACACCGCTCGCAGTCGAGATAGCCGCCGTCCGGCTGATATATCGCCTCGAACTCGGCCGGCAGGTCGTACCCCGGGAAGCGCTCGTTGACATCGAGCGCTGACAGCTCCTCGTGGTCGATGCCGTGTGTCACACACGCTTCTCGGGCGTTTGCGACGACGTCGGTGCCGGGGGCGCCAGCGTGAACCGAGCCGGTGATCGTGAGGAGGTCGCGTCCCGTCTGGTCTTCGAGATCCCGCCAGAGCTCGTAGGCGCGCTCGACGAGCGGCACGTAGTTCGGCCCCTCGTGTTGGGCCCGCCGAATGATCCGAGTGCTGCCGTGTGACGAGCCCATCGTGTGAGGAATGTCGTACCGCTCGATGCCGAGCACGTCGAGGCCTCGTCGCGCGAGTTGGTACGTTGTCGCGCTCCCGACGCCGCCGACGCCGACGACGATCGCGTCGTGTCGATCGTCTCCGTGTTC
>KI543154.1:158698-165884 GCA_000496175.1 uncultured archaeon A07HR67
AAAAATCGGATCGCTATCCGTCGCGCCGTGAGAGGAGTGGTGGTCGTTAGTTGCGGACTAGGTTCGTCGCGCGGGGTCCCTTGGGGGATGATTCGATGTCGAACTCGACGTCCTGTCCCTCCTCGAGGTCGGGGCCGCCGACGTCTTCCATGTGGAAGAATACGTCCTCGTCGTCGTCTAGGTCGCCGTCGTCAGTCGAGATGAAACCGTAACCGCCAGTGTCGTTGAAGAAGTCAACCGTGCCGTTTGCCATTACGATTACACGTACGCCTGGTTCGGACATAACGCTTCCGAGGGTCGGGTTACCACGACGGTCCCTACCCCCGACCGGCCGGGGACCGATCGGTCCACGTCGCGGGCTCAGCGCACCAGCGCTCCGTCCTCGGCGACGACGGTGCCGTCTTTTATGACGTACGCCGGCGTCTCGTTCGTGAGAATGGCCCACTCCGGCGATGCCGCCGAGTGGACGACGAGGTCCGCGGGCGTCCCGACCACCGGCTCGTATCCCTCGATGCCGAGCACGCTCGCGCCGCGGGCGGTGATCAGGTCCCACAACGTTCGTAGCCCCTCGTTCGAGGCGTACCCGTCCAGCCTGAGCGATTCCACGAGCATCGCCTCGAGCGCGTCGAGGTTGCCGTGAGCGCCCCAGATGTCGTGTACCTGATCCGTTCCGTGACTGATGTCGAGGCCGGCCTCGCGAAGCTCGCGGATAGGCATGCCCACGGGCGTACTCTGATAACAGGTTATCACGTCCATCTCGGCGGCGCGAAACGCCTCCATCACCGTCGAGAGCCGATCTCCCGTGTCGTCCGTCTCGTGTCGACTCGCGTCCGCGAGTGCGTACGCGTGACTGGCCGTCACCCGACCCTCGTAGCCGTTCGCGACCGTTCGCGCCGCGAGTCGTTCGAGCGTCTCCAGCCCGGATGCTCCCCGCTCGTGGACGTGGACGTCGAGGTCGACGTCGTGGTCGGTCGCAACGTCGAACCACGTCGCAATGGTGGCGCGACGGTCGCCGTTCACCGTGGCGGGGTCGAGACCGCCGGCTGCGTCCGCGCCGGCGGCGAGGGCGGCCCGCATCGCCGCCTCCGACCCTTCGTCTCTGCGGATGCCCTGTTGTGGGAACGCGACCACCTGGAGGTCGAGGAGGTGGTCGACCCGTTCGCGGGCGTCGACCAGCCATTCGACCACGTCCGCCCCGACGTGACCGTCGACGTAGGCGTGGGTCCGAACGTGTACGACGCCGTTCGCGACCGCCGTTTCGACCGCGTTCTGAACGTTCGACCGGATCGCCGCGGGCGAGCCGTCGGCGAAGTACGCCGCGGTGCGTTCGAGCGCCCGGTCCATGTCGAACGCGGCGTCGTTGTCGCGGGGCCGGCGCCCGCCACAGGCCGACAACGCCATGTCGAGGTGGACGTGGGCGTCGACGAGACCGGGCGAGACCAGATTTCCCCGAGCCGACAGCTCCGTCTCCGCTTCGTGATCGATGCCGGGGGCGATCTCTCGGATCGCGCCGTCGTCGACCGCGATGTCGACGACGGCATCGCGCGTCTTGAGGTAGCCGTCACGAACGATGAGGTCCGTCATTGGCGTCAGTTGCGAGCCGTCGCCCAAGGCTGTGTCGTCGAGTTCGCCGGCGGGACCGGCCTAATCGGTAGTCGGACCGGGAGCGTTGGGCGCCGAGTCGACCTGGGCTCCCCAGAGGGCGGCGTACTCGCCGTCTGCGTCGAGCAGCTCTTCGTGACCGCCCGATTCGACGACCTCGCCGCCGTCCATGACGACGATCCGATCTGCCGACCGGATCGTCGAGAGCCGGTGGGCGATGACGAACGCGGTTCGGTCCGCGATGAGCCGGTCGAGGCTTTCTTGAATCAGTTCTTCGGTCTCGGTGTCGACGTCCGAGGTCGCTTCGTCGAAGATGATCACCGAAGGGTCGTTGAGCAGCGCGCGGGCGATGGCGAGCCGCTGGCGTTGTCCCCCGGAGAGTTTGACGCCGCGCTCGCCGACCCGGGTGTCGTATCCCGCCGGCAGGTCGCTGATGAACTCGTGGGCTTCCGCGGCGGTCGCGGCATCGCGGATCCGGTCGCGGGCCTCGTCGTCGTGGGTCTCGGCGTCCGTCCATTCGGCTTCCAAGGTCGCCCGGTCGCCGTACGCGATGTTTTCGGCGACCGTCCCCGAAAACAGATACGGATTCTGTTCGACGATCGCGATCTCCGAGCGCAGCGCCTGGAGGCCGTACTCACGGACGTCGACGCCGTCGACCCGAACCGCGCCCGAGTCGACGTCGTGAAAGCGTGTCAACAGCTTCAACAACGTGGATTTCCCCGCTCCCGTCGGTCCTGCGAGCCCGACGGTCGTTCCCGCCGGCACGTCGAGTGAGACGCCGCGAATCACGGGGTCGCGGTCGCCGTACCCGAAGGTCACGGAGTCGTAGGCGACGTCGCCGGCCACGGCTTCGGGCGTGTGTGGGTCCGCCGGCTCCGTCACCGTCGGCTCCTCGCCGAGTAGCCCGAAGACGCGCTCGGCGCTGGATTTGGCGAGCTGGTACTTGTTGGCCGATTTTCCGACTCGGCGCATCGGCGAGTACAGCCGGCGCAGGTACAGAAAGAACAACGCGAACGCGCCGGCCGACAACGCGCCGCCGGCCCCGAGGATGATGTCCGTCCCGCCGACGTACAACACGAGTACGAAGACGACGCCGGTCGTCAGCCGAAGCGAGGCGAAAAACGCCCGCCGAATCCGGAGGGCGGCCACCTTCTCGTCGTGATACCGCTGGCTCTGCTCGGCGACCCGGTCGTGTTCGAACGCGTGGCGGTTGAACGTCTTGATCACCGCGGTCCCGCCGAGGTTGTTCTCCAAGCGCGTGTTCAGCCGCCCGACCGTCTCGCGGATCGACTGGTAGCGGGGTTCGATCCAGCTGAGAAACACCCCGCTAGCGAGACCGATGACCGGGACGCGCGCGAGCGCGATCAGCGTCAGCTTCGGCGAGTACGTCCAGAGCACGACCGAGATGCCGCCGACCGTGGCAACGACGCGGATCAGCTGGCGAAACTCGGTGTGGAGAAACTGTTCGAGCCGGTGGATGTCGATGTTGAGAATCGACATCATCCCCCCGGTCTGGTGGGAGACGAAGAAGTCCATCGACAGGTGTTGGAGGTGATCGTCCGTGTCGTTCCGGAGGTCTCGTTGGACTTTCTGGGCGGTCGACTGGAGGAGATACCGCGACCCGAACCGCGCCGCGGACCGGAGCAGGTACGCGATCACCGTGATGACGACGAGCCGCTCGAGCAGCGCGACCCGAGCCGCCTCCCCGGCTATCGTTCCGGCGGGGACGAGTCCTGCTTCGGCGAGGAGACCGGGCTCGCCCGATCCGAGGACCACGCGATCGATCGCCGTCGCGACGACGATCGGCGGGACGAGCCGTGCGAACCGCGTACAAAAGGAGGTGAACACGCCGGCCGCCAGCCGGAGCCAGTAGGGTTTGGCGTACGCGAGCAGGCTCCGGATCGGGTGCCCGTCAAGATTCTCGCGGGCGTCCTCGAACCCGCCTTCGTCCTCCGACATGCCGGAGATTGTGGACACGCCCTGAAAGGTCCCGCGTTCGCGGATAACGCCGGGGTGTCCACGCCCCGTCGGGCTCGGAAAACGGGTTCCCGCTCCGGATTAGTCCGTCGCGGTGAACTCAAGGGCGACGCCGTTGATACAGTAGCGCTTCCCGGTCGGGTCTGGCCCGTCGTCGAACACGTGGCCGAGGTGGCCGTCGCACTCGCCACACCGCACCTCGATGCGGGAGCCGAGCAGCCCGGTCTCGCGGCCCGTTTCGACGGTCTCGTCGGCGACTGGATCCCAGAAGCTCGGCCAGCCGGTGCCGGACGTGTACTTCTGGTCGGTGTGGAACAGCTCGGTTCCGCAGCCGGCACACGCGAAGACGCCGTCGGCGTCGACGTGGAGCAGGTCGGAGGTGCCGGCGGGCTCGGTCCCCGACTCGCGAAGCACCCGGTACTCTTCGTCGGACAGCACTCGTCTCCACTCGGCGTCGGTCGTCGGCCGCGCGTCGTTCGTTTCGTGCTCGCTCATACCGGTATTTCGGCCCTCTACCCAATGAACGTTGTGCGGCCGCCGGGCGGCTCGATCGCGCCCGCGGCTCGCCACGCCGTTTGCGGCCGAATCGGCGTCGGCTCCCGCCGCCTGCCCGTGGTGGCGGGGTTATACGCGTCCGGTCCGTCGTGTACGTATGGAGACGACCGTGACCGAACACGACGGGCGCATGCTCGCACGGATCGAAGGGGACGACCGCGTGTTCGAGGTGAGCTTCGACTCGATCGAGGCGACCGACGTGACCCTGCGATTCAGACGGGACGGCGACCGCGTCGGCAGCATCTACAACGACGACGGCACCGACCGAACGATGGCGCGGCTGACCACGGGTCGAGACGGCGACGACTTCATTGGCGTCGAGGTGCCGAAGCCGTTCGTCGCCGCGGTGCTCGACGCCGCGGTCGAGGCCGGTCGCGTCGCCGACGAGACCGCGGTCGAAGGGTATCGACTGCGGGTGTTGTGAGCGCCGCGCGGCCGCCGTCTCACGGCCGGCTTTTCCCCGTTGCCCCGGCGATTTATGTCTGCTCGTCTCCCATATCCACCACATGACAGTTACGTTCGACTTCAGCGGGCAGGTCGCGGTCGTCACGGGCAGTTGTGGCGCGCTCGGGAGCGCGGTCACCGAGGCGTTCGCCGAAGCGGGGGCGACCGTCGCCGCGTGTGACGTCGTTCCGATCGACAGCGAGGACTCACAGCTCGACCCGGCCGACGGCATCGAGTTCTATCGGGCCGACTTCACAGACGAGCCGGCCGTCGCCGAGACGGTCGATCAGATTGTCGCAGACCACGGCCGGATCGATTACCTTCTCCCCATCGCCGGCACGTGGCGCGGCGGCGATCCGGTCGAAGAAACCGACGTAGACCAGTTCGACATGTTGTTCGACGTGAACCTCAAGACGATGTTTTTGGCCTCGAAGCACGCGCTCCCGCACCTCCAAGACGCGGAGGGCGCCATCGTCAGCGTCTCGGCTCGCTCCGCGCTCGAAGGCGGCACCGGCGACGGGTTGTATCGGTCGACGAAGGCCAGCGTCCGAATCATGACCGAGACGATCGCCGAGGAGAACCTCGGCACCGTTCGAGCCAACTGCGTGCTGCCGAGCGTGTTGAACACGCCGATGAACAGAGAAATGATGACGCCGAGCGACGAGTGGGTCGAGCCGGCCGAGGTGGCCGAAGTCATGCAGTTCCTGTGTTCCGACGCCGCTGCGGTCACGAGCGGCGCAGCGGTGCCCGTCTACGGCGAGGCGTGACCGACCCGGCTCGACACCGCTTAGACCCCGTGTCGACGGACCTCAATCTCTCGCGGAGTGACGTCTGCGACCTCGCCGTCGATCGGCGTGTGGTGAGCGACGCTGAACCCGCTCGCGTCGGCGCGTGGTTCGGCCACGAGCTGGCCGCCGGTGACGGCGTCGCCGAACTCGACGAGCGGAGCCGACTCGTCGACGAGGTCGCCGTACGTCTCGTTGGTGACGATCGGGACGTGGACGCGGGGCGGATCGAGCGTCGTCGGCGTGGTGTCCGGATCTGAGCGCGTCCAATCGAGCGGCTCGATGACGTTGATCCGGCCGTTCCCGTACGTGTGCCGCTCGACGTCCGCCTCGTCGAGCAGCATGAGACAGTTCGTGTGTTTGGTCACGCCGTATCGGTCCGCCGGCCGTTGGACGGTGAAACACCATCCGGGGCCGCCCTCGACGAGGGTTCGGTCGCTCGCCAGCGTGTCGGGGTCGACGCCAGCGGCAGCGAACAACGCCGCGGCCGACGTTCCGATCGGTGCCTCGAACATCCGGTGTGGAATCCTGCTCCCGTCGGCGCGATAGCCGTCGACGTGAACGAGTTTGTGAAGGACCGGCTCGTCGAGCGCCAGCGCGCGCCAGACGTTGTACATCGTCTCGGTGTTTTGAACGATCCACCCGTAATCGATCGGGAGGTCTTTGCCGATCACCGTTCCGGTGGCCTGCTGGAGCAGGACGTTCTCCATGCCGTACTCGTAGGTGTCGTGGGTGTACACGACGACGACGCCCGCCGTCGACGCCTGGTCTATCGGGAGCTCTGCCGGCGTGTAGACGGTCGCGTCGGTTGCTTCTTCGAGCGGCCGAAGCCACGGATCGCGGTCGCTGTGTTTCGCGCCGATCACGACGGATTCGAGCGGACCGGCGAGCAGCGCCTCGAACAACTCCGCGAGCGCGTCGGCCCGTTCGCGCCCGATCCACTTGTCGACGTAACAGTTCGGTTCGCTCTCCTGGTGATTCACGAGAAGCCGATCGACGTCCGCCAGCGAGCGCCACTTCGCATACGTCGGGAACCCGCCGCCGCCCGCGCCGGAGAGTCCCGACCGCTGGAGGATATCGCATATATCTGCCTCCGAAGACCGGATCGTTTCGAGAATCCGTGACATCGATGTACGGTTCGGTACGTCTAGGAGTATAATAAGTCGTGTGTTCATATAGCACAGTCGTCGTCGCCGAGCGGGTGTTTTCGGGAGGCGACGACCACGCCCCGTCGCGGGCCGGACAACGCGTGGCCATCTAACAGGGGCTTCGTCGTGACGTTCATCTGCTGTCGGTCGCTCACGACTCACGGTCGTGTGCCGTTTCACCCGGCGTGCGTCAGACCTTATATCGGTAGAACACGTACTGGGCGTATCCGAATGAGCTCGAGTCTCCGTGTCGGCATCATCCAGTCCGACCCGATCGTCGGTGACGTCACCGGCAACGCCGAGCGAATCGCCCGCGAGTACGACGCCTTGCTCGACGCCGATCCGGACGTCGTCGTCACGCCGGAGCTGTCGTTGCTGGGGTATCCGCCGCGAGACCTCCTCCATCGGTCGGGGGTGCTCGACGCGCAGGCGGCGGCGCTGGACGCGTTGTCTCAGCGGACGACGACCGGCCCGCCCCTACTGGTCGGGACGGCGGCCCGAACCCGCCACGAGACCGGCGCACCGGTACACAACGCGGCGGTCCTGTTGTCTGACGGGGGCCGAGACACGACGTACCACAAGCGGTTGTTGCCCACGTACGACGTGTTCGACGAGCACCGGTACTTCCGGGCCGGCACCGAGCCGCTGGTGACGACGATCGACGGCGTCGAGGTC
>KI543154.1:167210-167982 GCA_000496175.1 uncultured archaeon A07HR67
AGATCCGTCCCACGCCACTTCCCGAGTTCGAACCAGCCGGCGGCGACGACGGCAGCGATGATCCCGGAGACCGCGAAGGCGAACCAGATGCCGGACGGCGTCGGGGCGGCGAAGATCCAGACGTCGAGGGGAACGAGCCCCTGTGAGGCGACGTAGGCGATCGGCAGTCGGATGACGCCGAATAGGACGACGGCGATTGTCGCGGCGGTCAGCGTTTTGCCCGCGCCCCGGAACCCACCACTGTACGCCCGAAGCACTCCGACGAAGCCGAAGGTGGGGGCGATCCACCGAAGGAAGGTGGCCCCCTCGGCGACGACCGCCGGAGAATCGTCGAACAGTCGGATGATCTCGGGAGCGAACAGGAAGGTGACGACGCCGAGCGCGGACAACACGAGAAACGACGCCTTCGCGGCGAAGCGGTTCGTCTCGACGACCCGGTCTTGTCGCCCCGCGCCGATGTTCTGGCCGGTCATCGCCTCGACGCCGCGGTCGATGGCGATGGCGGGCATAAACACCATCGAGAAGACGCGGATTCCCACGCCGAACGACGCGACGACCGACGTCGAAAACAGGGTCACGATGACCAACACCGCGTTGACCGAGATCGCTCGCCCGGTGTTTTCGACCGAGGCCGGAACCCCGATCCGCAGCAGCTTCCGGCTGTAGCTCAGGTCCGGGATCATCTGGCGTGGGTGAATCCGGATCCCGCGCGCGCCACGAAGCATGATCCAGAGCCCGACGACCATCGCCGACCCGCGGGCGAAGACGGTCG
>KI543154.1:168289-173919 GCA_000496175.1 uncultured archaeon A07HR67
GACTCGCCCGCGCCGGTGTGTTGTGCGACCAGCACGCTGCCGGCGACGGTAAGCCCAAGTCCCAACGAAATGAAGAGGTAGACGAGCGGAAACCCGAGGCTGATCGCCGCGAGCGCCTCGGTGCTGTACCGGCCGAGCCAGAACGTATCGGCGAGGTTGTACCCGACTTGAAGCAGGTTCGTGATGACGATCGGAAACGAGATGAAAAACAACGACTCCGGAATCGACCCGTCGGTCAGGTCCAGTTCCGACTGGCTCTTGAACAAGCCACCGAGGCGGCTCCGGAGGCTCACCGCGACCCCCTACCGGCCACGACGACGACCTCCACGCGCGCGCTCGACGCTCAGGGAACGGGGACTCGGTACGAACACGTCTACGTATCGTAGGTGGCTCACACTCATAAAATGTGGCGTGTCGATTCCGGTGTCACGGCGGCGGTCGCGCCGCGACGGTGGCCCGGCTCAGTTCTCGGTCTCTTCGAGCAGTTGTTTGATCTCCTCGAGCCGGAAGTACGACGCGAGTCCGAGTATCGTGACGGGCCAGAAGCCGATGAACTGTCCGCGTTGTTTGTCGCCACGGACGTAGTAAAAGTACAACGCCAGGACGACGGAGCCGACGGATGCCAACACGGCTGGTCCGAGTCCGCCGGCTTCGATGTCGTCTATCGCCTCACTTGCCGCTTCGTCTGTTGAGTCGTTCACGGGTAAACCTCCGTCCGTACAGGGAAAGCACTTCCCATACCGCCGCGAGCGCGTCTCCAGTCGGTGCCCGTCAGTCGGCGCAGCGTCCGGTCAGTTTTCCTTTTCGTTCTTCCGGACCACGATCAGGATGAGCAGCGAAAGCGCGATCATGACAACGGCAAACACCGTCTCGCCGCCGTCGGTTCCGTCCTGGTCGTCGTCTTCGGTGTCGGCCATGTCTCGAAGGGACGGTCGCCGCGCACATGTACCTTCGCTCGGCGACCCGGCGCGCGCGCGGTCCTGTTGGCCGCCGTCGAACGGCGAGACGACCGATGCCAAACGGTATGTCTTCGACGCTCCTAGGCGTTCGTATGGACGACATCGACCCGGACACGCTGATGGTCGCCGCCGGCGTAGTGCTCAGCCTGATCGCCGTGATGGAGATCTACCCCATCTGGAAACGGAGCCGTGACGACTGAGCGCGCTCGGACATCTCGTCACTGACGGCGTCTCGTCGCCGCCGCTTCGTGGCCCCCGCCTAACGACCGGAGTCCCGCGCGGTTCTCGGTCGACCCGAGAATCGTTCGATCCGGGAGGTTTTTACTGAACAGCCACCACGTGCGATCATGCGAATGCGGTGTTCCCGGCTGTCCATCGTCGGCGACGACCCATTACCTCGGGGGGCGGGACGCTCGTGACTGGTGACGGCGGCAGAGACGCCGGGTGGATCGGGCGCTCGGGCGTCGTGTTGTCGTCGTACTACCGGCGGCTGTTGTCGCCGCCGCTCCCGGGAGACGGCCTGTTGTTGTTCGGCTTCGTCGAGGGAGTGATCGGCTGGGGCCTCTCGTGGACGTTCAGCACGAATCCGAGTCTCGCCCCGTTCGGGCTAATCGAATCGATCGTGGCCGTCTGGATCGCCTTGACCGGTGGAATTGTGTTGTTCGGAATCGCGTACACCGCACCGACCGTGCGCCGGAATCGAGTCTGGCTGGTCTGGGGCGGGTTGAACGTCGCCGCGACGCTGATCAACGTCGCGGCGCTCGCGGGCGTCGTGCCGTCGAGCGGGATCCAGTACGCCTACTGGCACCCCTGGCTCGTGGTCCTCGGGGTCGGCTATCTCGTGACGGCGTTGTACAACCGTGGCAGCCCACAGATACGGCGCCGAGAACGGATGGTGTACGCGGGCGCCGGGATAACGTCGCTCGGCCTCTTGATCGGGAGTTTCGGTCCGTTGCGTGCCGTCGTCACGCTCAACGTCTTCGTGATTGGCGGACTCCTCCACCTCGTTCCAATGGGGTACGACGTGGTTGCCGACGCGGTCCTGATCGCTCGCCGGCAGTGATACCGGGACCCGAGAGAGACTACTCGTGGCCCACAGACCCCGTGCGATGAGACCCGATGAGACGACCTATCCCGAGAGGCTCGCCTCGTCGAGCAGCCGTCGCGTACACTCCGGATGAAGCACGCCCGTCACCTCCTGTTCGGTGTTGGCTCCCTGTGCGTTCAGCGTGAGTTCGTAGTGGTCCGTGGTGGT
This sequence comes from uncultured archaeon A07HR67, assembly GCA_000496175.1. Taxonomy (GTDB): domain Archaea; phylum Halobacteriota; class Halobacteria; order Halobacteriales; family Haloferacaceae; genus Halorubrum. Next base: position 170,504 of record KI543154.1, read on the forward strand.
GACCTCGCCGTCACAAACCAGACACGTCGGCGACTCGGGCCAGTAGGTGAGACGATACGCGTCCGATCCGCTGAGCTTTCGAACCACCTCCTGTCCGCGGAGCGTCGCCAGCGCGGCGTCGAACCGGTCTAACGAGAGGTCGACTCGGCGTCTCAGCTCCGCCCGTTCGAGCGGCCTGCCGGCCGTCTCAATCGCGTCGACGATCCGGGATTCCGGAGATACGTCCTCTGGCATGAGTCGATACACGAGAAAGGTTCCGAACGATCATGTAGTTATCGCCGGAGGCGTGCGTCCCATCGGCGATCGGACGGTCGATCACGCCTGGCCGATCTGTCCCGGTAACCCTACTTGAGGACTGTGTCCGTCCTCGCCGTCGCGGCGAGCCCCCGTCCATGTGAGGTCGCTCATACATGTTCGGGGGGCGTCCAGTACGACCCGAGATGACGGATCACGCTCCGGTGTTCGATTTTTATCCACGCGGCACGCCGTTGCTCGTCACAGACCAGATCGAGTCGGCCATGCGGGCGGCGCTCGACGCTGGCCGGCCGGCCGGCGGCGCGCTCGACGCCATGGAAGACGAACAGGTGCGCCTGCTTCGGACCGACCCCGCCTTTCGCGACGACCTCCGGGCAGCGTATCGAGAGGCGGGCGTCACCCTCGTCTCGGCGACGATGGGAAGTCTCGATCCGACCACGTCGTACGCGACTGGGGTCCGCGAGGACCTCACTCGCTGGCAGGCCAGAATCGACGCCGTCCCCTGGCTCCGGAAGGCGACGTCGCCGGCGGCCGCCCGCGAAATCGTCGCCGACGGCGACGTCGGCGTCGTGTTCACCACGCAGAACCTCGGGCTCGCCATCGAGGGCGACGTCGACGCGGTCGAGACGTTGTACAACGCGGGGATCCGGATCGGCCAACTCACGTACAACTCTCAGAATCTCATCGGACACGGCTGTACCGAGCGCGTCGACGCCGGCCTCTCACATCACGGCGTCGCCGCCGTTGAGCGGATGAACGAACTGGGCATGATCGTCGACCTCTCACACTGCGGCCGAGAAACGACGCTCGACGGCGTTTCCGTCTCCGATCGGCCCGTGGCGTACACCCACACGTTCTGTGAGGCGCTCTCGGACCACGACCGCGGTAAGTCCGACGAGGAGCTGAGACGCCTGCGCGAGAACGACGGGTACGTCGGCGTGCTCGCGGTGCCGTTCTTTCTCGAACCCGGCAACGCCGACGCCGACTTCGAGATGTTCTTCGACCACATCGACCGCATGGTCGACCGCGTCGGAATCGACCGCGTCGGTATCGGCACCGACTGGGGTTCGTGGACGACCGAGCTTCCGGAACCGCTTCACGAGGGGATCATGGAGGCGTTTCGGGCGGCCGGCTTCCGAGAGGAACACGGCCTCTCGATCGGTATCGGCTACGGACCGATGGACAGATACGAGGACTGGGCGGCGATCCCAGACGGACTGCGTGACCGCGGGTACGACGCCGACGAGCGTCGGAAGCTCCTCGGCGAGAACGTCCTCGACTTCTGGGCGCGCGCGACGGCCTGAGGTCACGACAGCTACGTCTGCGAGACGTTCACCACCAAGTCGGGCGCGTCGGACGCTCATCCGCCGTGGCGGACGTGTCCTCGTCGGAGAACGAAACCGTTTCACCGCGGTGAGCCGGGTAACCGACGATGAGAGGAATCCGTCGGCGGCTCAAGCGTCCGTTGTTACTGGTGATGGGCCCGATGTACGTCGTCGCCGGTGTCTTCCATTTTCTCGTCCCGGGGTTGTACGTCCAGATCGTGCCGCCGGTGTTTCCGGCGCCGCTGGCGCTCGTCTACCTTTCGGGGCTCGCCGAGGTCGCTGTCGGGATTGGGCTATTGATTCCCCGCACACGACGATACGCGGCGTGGGCAACGGTCGCGCTGCTCGTCGCCGTCTTTCCGGCGAACGTGTACATGGCGACGAGCGGCGTCGTCGTCGAGGGGATGCCCGGCGGCGGCGATCCCTCCGCGCTCGTTCGGTGGGGACGGCTGCCGATTCAGGCGGTGTTGGTCCTCTGGGCGTTCTGGTACACGCGTTCCTCGGGTCCCGACCCAGCGTAGCCCGCCGACGGATCCCCGTGCTGCTGGCGTCGACGCCGTCGGACTGCCGGTGGCGAGACGTTTTTCTCTGACAGCGCTCGTGACCGACCATGGACGCACGAGCCACGATCACGGCGTACTACGACGCGCTCCGCGCGGGCGACCCGCTCGGGCCGTACATCGCCGACGAGCGCCCTGACGACGACAGCTTCGTGAAGTTCGGCATCTCCGAGCGGCTGACCGGCGACACCGAGATACGGCGCGGGCTCCGGAGACAAACCGAGACGACGACGGACTGGACCGTGACGAGCCACGCGCTCCGGGTGTCCCAACGCGATCGATGTGCGTGGTTTAGCGACGACGTGTCGATGGCGTGGACGGCGACGGAGACGGGCGCACGCCACGACTACCACACCCGGTGGAGCGGAACGCTCGAGCGAACGTCCGACGGCTGGCGGTTCGTCGGCGTCCACGTGAGCACGGCCGATCAGATATGACGACCGACAGGGCTCACACACGTGCCGAGAGGAACGACGTGTCATCGGCGCCGCAGCCGAGCTATCCCGGCGTGGTCGCCGGCGTGTGACCAGACTGGAGTCGTCGCGCGTTGCCGAAACGGTTCCGTGAGTGGTTCACAATCTCTCTCACCTGTGTCGACGTGGAGTGGTAGGATATCTGTCCCGGCGGTCGACAGTGCTCGTCGATTGGGTCTCGATTGCGCTCAGAACAGTATTCGACACCGCTGAACCACGATGGACATCTGTGCGTATTGTTTTACAATAACATTTTCAACCGACGAACCCGTATTATATGATGAAAACGGAGGTGACAACGCGTGAGCCTCGTCGACGAAATCGAAGACAAACTGGACGATGAGGTAGACAGCGAAGACGACGAGACCGAGTACGGGTGGGGAAAAGACCCAGAAGACGGCGACCACGAGTGGTACTGACCGGTTCTCCCCGATTCGATTGAAGCGGTGTTCTGTCAGTGTCGTCTCGCGCGGCCGTGGGAAACGCCGGTGCCGAACGAGAGGGCTCAAGCGTAAAGCCCCCCACGGTGATATTTCGCTCATGGAAACTCCGTCCGGCACGGGCAGCGTGATACACACGAGACGACGAGAATTGGAGACGCCTGCGAACGCCGCGGCGACTGTCAGCTGTTTCTGTACGTCTCAGGGAGCATTCGGCAGTGGCGGTCGCCAGTAGCCTCCTTGGCTCACAACCGAAGGGGATAGACCGGCAACCAGAGAAAAGCTGGCTGCCGGTGGGGGACTCCGGATGATATCCGGGTCACAGGGTGGTTGGCCGGGAGTCGTCTGTCGTGGGCGGGCACG
>KI543154.1:174168-176812 GCA_000496175.1 uncultured archaeon A07HR67
GGACACTCACCGCCCGACGTCAAACGCGACTGCGGGGGCGGGCTCGTATCCCGAAAAAACGAGCCGGTAGCGACCGGCCGAGAGGTCGGGGCAAACCTCGAGATCGAGTTCCTGATAAAACTCGTCGACGATCCCCGCTTCGGCGAACGGAAACTCCCACTCGAACTCCTCATTCGGCGGGAGCTCAGCTCCAAGATCGGTGAACACGAACGCTTCTTCGCCGGACCGTCCCCGGACCTCTTTCCACCCCTCCTCCGTGTACAGCTCCACCTGTACCTGTTGTACCGTGCCCATGCTGACGTAATCCGTACTGCGGAGGATCGCTCGTACCGTGTCTCCGTGCTCGATCGCGTCGGCGTTCACGCGAAAGCTGAGTTTGTCTGTGCCGCCCCACCTCACCTCGTCGTATCGCGTCGGAAACCGAGTGAACGAGTCGTCCGAACAGGTGAGATCTGTCGGGACCGTCCTGGGCTCACCGTCCGGACGGATATACCCGGTCAGCTCCGTTTCGTCCTCGTCTCCGTCCGAGGTAGTAGTATCGTCGTTCGTGTCGGACTCGTTTGGAGGTCGCTGGGTGTCGTTCGAGTTCGATACACAGCCGACGACCGAGCCGCTCAGAACCGTCCCTATGCTCGCAAGCCAGTGCCGTCGTCTCATGCTTCGTTCATCAAAGCCGGACGGTAAATTTCTTCTACAGACTCAAAATCCCGTTTAATCGATCCCCTCTCGACGACGGCTCTGTCGGAACAACCGAACCCGCGTCGTGTCTCTTCCGTGCTCGGAGCCGTTCGACCGGTAAAGATGTACGGCTGGTAACAGATACACGTGACAGACTCCGGTCACGGGTCAGCAGAGGGTCCGTCGAGCGAGGCGTTGAGATGGTGTCGTATCTGGAGGCCCGTACGAAATCGGTCGAGTATCTCTGAGTGGTGCGTGGCGCACGCGAGTACGGCCAGCGCACCGCCTCCAACCGGAACGACCGGCTGCTGTGTCGCGCGGGGTGCGTGGCGACAACTTGGACAGTGGAGTCCGCCGGCCGGGCGATGGTAGAGGAGCTCGGCGCTACGCCGGGCGGCGAGTTCACACAAGGAACTGAACTCTTCGAGATGATCGTCACACCCGACGAGCGGAACGGTAAACTGGTCGAGAAGTAGGAATGCCACGTCGTCTCTTCCCGGGGATTGAAGCGCAGACGCACAGCCAGCACACTGAATTGACCGACGTCCGTTGGAAGAATCTGCTCGCGATCGGAACTCGTCTCCCTCATCCATGATCGGGGTCTACCTCTAATTAGCCGTCCGTGTGGGTAAGTTGCGGGGCTGAACCGTTTCTACCCTCTGATGGGTCGGTCGCCTACGCGTTCGGGTTAGTTCACCAGCGGTCGATCGCGATCACGCAGGTAGTGCGCCGTGAGATCGACGGCGAACTTGCCGAAGACGACGAGAACCAACATCGGCTCACTCGCCGCTTCTTCGAGCGTGACGGACGTTCCCTCAGCGAACTCACGTGCGATCAACACGACGGCGAGTCCGGCGCCGACCAAGACAAGCCCCTGCCAGAACAGATCCGTGACCGGCATCCACGCGGTGGCGTTCCGGTATCCGCCGCGGTAGAAGTACTTGACCGTCGTTCGTCCACCCTCGGACGCCAACACGGTGACGGTGCCGGCGATGACTCACTGAGGCGGTTCTGCCCCGGGGGTTGCCGCGACGACCGGGCCGACGATGACTCCGCCGAGCCAGCCCACACGACGGCCAACAACGGAACGATGACGACGAGTGCCGGAATCGTTCTGTACCGGATCGTCACACTGGTCCACGGAATCCCGGCGTCTCCATCGATGTGGTCACCGACCGTCGGGTGGTCGGCGTCGGATTCTCGCGGCATGCCGGAGAAGACGGCCCGAACGAGAACCCACAACGACAACACGGTGAACTCGAGCCAGTAGAACACCAACAATCCCGTCCCAGCGGTGTCGGACCCAACGAGTCCGACGATCGGAACGGCATTACCGACGACGACAGCGGTTACCCGCGACTCCGGTATCGATTCTCAGAGTGTGTCGAAATTGAATCGGTTCGCGTGTCGTGACAGAGAACCTCCGGATAATTAATTCTCTCACGATTGGCGTGAAGCGATGCCAGTCGTATGGTACAGACAGCACCCGAGCAGGAGCGTCAGACTGGCGGTCAACGCGTTGATTTCACGAGGGGGACGACCCGGTCCGACCACAGATAGACAAAGTGAGATGAATGCCGCCCGCTCTGTGTCACGACTGACGACGGGGGTCGTTCATCAGACGTCGTTCAACGTCGGGTTCAACCGATTGGTCGCAGAATGGATAAAACTAGCACCAACGTAACGTGTCTGCGCGGCGACGTTCACCATACAAGGATGTCTCATTCGATCGGTGATACCGACGGCGAACCACTCGGCGAGTCTATGGCTGGTTACGCGATTTTTGTTCGCTTCTATCGATGTCGCTGACCACACATCTCAGCCTCGTTTCGCCCGACAGAAACGCGTTGCTCGACGTCGTCGAAGAAGCCGAGTCGGCGTTCTTCGAGTACGGCCTCGCGCCCGACATCGGTGGCGTCCGAGAATTGAACAACGCAGAGGCCGCGCCGGCCAGAACGGTTCGTTC
>KI543154.1:177928-181086 GCA_000496175.1 uncultured archaeon A07HR67
GCTACAGGGTGTATCGGTACGACCGAGCTGATGACGCCTACGAGGTAGTTTCGGCGCTTGACCGGTGACTTCCGGAGCGATTGACTCCCCTGTCAGTCGTCCACAGGAGCGCGACGTAGGACGAGGCCCTTCGACACTGTCGTGGAGTCGGCTCTCGGAATCGAGCGCCGGTACTGTGTGCGCCACTGTGTTGAACACACCGGAGGCTGAAACGCTTCGCGTCGAGTACGGCGGAGAGCCCGCATGTCGCCGAGTCTGCGGCTACTCACCAGCCCGGCACCCCCATGCGGTCGGGTACTCAGCTCACCTCATTCGGGCTGTGACTCGCTGCGCAGTCCTCCGTCACCGACTGCCGTCTCCGACCGAGTCGACGCGCCGGCCGCCATTTCGGGGTCCGCCGATAGCTTCTGGGCAGTGTCGGCATCGATGGTAAACGTCGAGAGTCGTTCTCGAAGCGTTTCGGCCTGCTGTGTGAGTTCTTCCGCGCTTCTAGATACCTCCGTGAGTGAGGATGTCTGTTCTTCGGCTGCCGCCGACACGTTATCTGATTCAGTGTTAACCTGTTCGGCGGCGTCGGCTACCTCCTCAACGATGTTCACGACCTCCTCGGTCGAACTTGCCTGATCGTCTGTCGCGTCGCTAATCTCCTGAATACCGTCATTCGCTTCTTCGATGGTGTCGGCGATTCCATCCAGCGCTTTCAGCGCTTCTTCGATGGTGTCAGTCCCCGTCGAGACCCGATTGCTCATCGCCCGCATATCCTCAACGGTGTCGTCGGACGTCGACTGTACGCGCTCAATTCGAGTTGTGACGTCCTCGGTCGCCTCGGCGGTCTCTTCTGCGAGTTCTTTGACCTCATTGGCAACGACAGCAAAGCCCTCGCCCGCCTCGCCGGCCCGGGCCGCCTCGATGGAGGCGTTTAGTGCGAGGATGTTGGTCTGTTCGGCGATCTCTTCGATCAACTCGATGATATCGCCGATTGCGTCCAACTCCTCCGCCAGCGACTCGACCTGATCGACCGTCGTAGTCGATTGGGCTTCGATGGCGTTCATCTCGTCCATCGCCTCGGTCGCGGCCGTCTGGCCCTCGTTGCTGAGCGCAACCGCCTCCTCTGAGGCCGTGGCGACCTGACTGGCCGAAGCAGCAATTTCTTCAACGGTTCCGGCGAGAGTTTGCATCTCGTTTGCGGCCTCCTCCCCGTGCTCGTGTTGGGTATCGGCGTCGGCTGCGATTGCTTGGATCGATTCGGCGACCTGTTCGCTCGCGCGTTGGCTTTCCTCGGTGCCCGCAGTCACGTCTTCGCTGGCAGCGGCCACCTGATCGGCGAAGCCGCGAATCTGGGCAAATGTCGTCTCGAGATCCGCCATCATCTCGTTAAACGTGGTGGCGATTTCTGCCATCGCTTCGTTGGTAACAGTGTCGTCCAGCCGGCGCGTGAAGTCGCCGTTGGCACACTCGACCATCACCGACTGGTACTCGCTGGCGGTCGTTTTCAGATCGTCGTTCAACTCGTTCATCCGCTCCCGTTGTTTGGCAGCCTCTTCTTGCTTCTCCTCGGCGAGTTCTCTCGCCTCGTTCGCTTCCTCGAGTTTCTCCTGGATCTTTTCTCGGGCTTGTTGTCGTTGAATCGCAAGCGATTGCCAGAGAAACGTGATCGTCGCGGCGAGCATCAACACGCCGAGCGCGTGGATACCGCCCCAGACGACGGGGTTTGCCATGGCTGCCGGATGATTATACACCGTGAACCAGTCGATGAGTCCAAAAACGCTGTGTTGAGCCGCCACGTAGCCGATCGTGATACCGAACGGAACCCAGTCTTCGTACAACGCAACCACCCCGACGCCGATGAAGTACAGAAAGTGTGCCTCGATGAATCCGCCGGTAAAGTACGCCAAGATGGAGCCGGTGATCATAAACGCGACCGAACTGAGAGACGACCGAACCCGACGAGGCACCTGTGGGATGGCGGCCGCTACGAGGAACAGTACGACGATCCCCGTCCCAGCCAGAGAATGTGCGAGTGGAATCGTCGGCAACTCGGCGCCGGTGACAGACTCGATCCCGCTCAGCCGACTAATTCCAAACACGACCGGGAGCAGTGCCGCCGTGAACAACAGAATACCACGGTGGCGCGTGGTGAACGATTCGTCCGGAATTTCAGTACCGTTTGGCGTATTCTCGACATACTGTTTGAACGCCGATCGTTCTGACTCTACAGACATCAACGGGAAGAAAACATACACATTATTTCAAACCCTTCACCGAGTTCACAGCACTGATAATTGAACCTATCGGGTCAATGCTGACATACAGTTCACGACAGGAGTATCGTTCAATCTGTCTCGTCGATTCACGTCGTTTCTGGTGTTCTTACCGAGAGAGAAGTTCGCCTGGCTACCAGAACATCGACGGCGAGCACGACGAGACACGCCCGGCTTATGGGTCTCGAAACTCGACCGTGTAGCCGTTGTTGCGAAGTGCCTCGACGAGGTCGTCGTCGGGCTCGATCGTGAATTCTTTGAACGAGTTGGCCGGCGTGTCCGTCGAGTACAGATCTGGGTCGATGTTTTCTGGAATCTCGTTCTGATGGGTATCTTCTTGAACGACCACCGGTTGGCTGGGCACTCGTTCAGAACTGCTGTGTTCTGCCATCTGACTTGTCTTGGGACTGTTCAGGTATCTGTCTTCCTATCCCAGCGTCGACCACGACGGCCGATCGGTGAGAGCACGTGCGTCGACGGCCATCAGTGACCCACGGCCGAAGCCGTTGGCTTCCTCCGTGAAACCCAGTGGCGAGGACGGCGACTCGACTGTAGCCGTCGTACCGAGAGAAGCGTCTGCCCGCCGCTACAATCGGTCGTCTTCGAGACTGCCCGGGTCGTCTGCCGTGTCGAACATGTTGTTCTCGGCGCCGTCGAGCATCTCGTCGCGGGGGTCGTCGTCAACGACGGTGACGCTGTACGCGTCGATGCCAGAGGCGATCAGTTCTTCGACGGCCTGTTCTTGGGTGACGAACTCCTCATCGGTGAGTTGTTGAAGCTCTGCGTACGTGTCGCTCGCAAGGTTCAGTTCAAGCGTCGACATACACAGAATAGTAACTACGTAAGCTTAATAATTTCGCCCGCAGCGGTATCGGGTGAATTGATCCTGGTTTCTCT
>KI543154.1:181316-182396 GCA_000496175.1 uncultured archaeon A07HR67
GTCGATGCCGACGCGGTAGTCGATCACCGGGATCCGGATCGCGTCGTCCATCAGCCGCGCTACCGCCTTCGCTCGGCCCTTCGGCGTGCTCAGGTCGTAGTCTGCGGATCGCATACGCCTCGTAGCCGCTCACCCGTCTTGAGTCGTTTGGGAGTCCGGATGACACGGCGGACGTGAGCACGATGTGAGACTCGTTCGAGCCACCACGCGATCGGTCACCAGTGACTACAATCCCGCCCTATTCTCCGATCTTGAGCACCCGTTCGATGCGAGTATCTGCGGCATCGTGGTCGGTGTCACGCAGACCAGCAACGGCGTCCTTGAACGCGACGTTGTAGCTGCCCGGGCCGTGAACGTCGCCGAACTCGCCTGCTGCTGCGGCTTCGCCGGCGAGTCCGAAAGCGACGGTTCCGGCCAGAGCGGCCTGCGTGGCGTCTTCGATCGCACCGGCAAGGGTCGCCAGAGAACCGCCGAGCATACAGCCGGTTCCGACGACAGTTCCCATCTGTGGATGGCCGGCGGTAACCTCGTATGCCGCATCAGCTGTCGCAACGATATCCGTCTCGCCGGACGCGACCACGACCGTGTCGTGTGTTCGCGCACAGGCGACAGCCGTCGTCGCAATGTCGCTGTACTCGCCGACGGATTCGACGCCGCGTACCTCCGCGTCGTCTCCGGCAAGTGACGTAATCTCGCCGTAGTTCCCGTTGAGTATGGCTACGTCGAGTTCGGAGACCAGTCGGGCAGCGACGCGGTTTCGGGTCGGCGTCGATCCGACGCCGACGGGATCGACGACGACCGGCACGTCGGCATCGTTCGCCGCCTCGCCGGCGGTCACCATCGCTTCCTCGCCGACCTCGCTCACGGTTCCCATGTTGAGCAGACAGGCTTCCGACGCGGCAACCATGTCGCCGACCTCGCGCGTGTCGTCTGACATCACCGGCAGTCCGCCCCAGTGTAGGATGACCTGTGCGACATCGTTGACCGTGACGTTGTTCGTGACAGCGTTGACCAGCGGCGATGCTTCCGCGACAGCGTCCAGCCTCTCGTTGAGGTCGACGTTCATGTTTCACCCTCCAG
>KI543154.1:182416-183885 GCA_000496175.1 uncultured archaeon A07HR67
GTCGAAGAGTACGGAGTTCCACTCGGCGGCCGAGACGACTTCTACCGCCATCTGAACGGGGCACAAGACGAGATCGCCGGGCCGGCCGGAGAGCGGTTCATGTACAACAACTCCGGGTACACGCTGCTTGGCGAGGTTGTTTCGACGGTTTCTGAGCGCCGATTCGACGAGTTCGTCGCGGACGAGATTCTTCGTCCTCTCGAGATGACCCGCTCCGGGTTCGATCCCGATCTGATCGAGACTGACGACGCGATGACGCCACACGCGCTGATCGACGGCCAGGCGGAACCCACACCGTATCCGCACCGTCCGCTCAGTTATCCGGCCGGCGGACTGATCGCTCCGGTGACCGAACTGACGAGCTACCTTCGACTCCAGATGAACGGCGGCAGCGTCGACGGTGCGGAACTCGTTTCGAGCGAGACGCTCGCTCGGGCCCACGAGGGTCACCAATCGGACGATCACCGGGAGTACGGCTACGGCTGGAGCCGCGAGACGGTCGCCGGTCGAACGGTGATCGGTCACGGCGGATCGCTCGGTGTCTCCTCCTCGTATCTCGGCTTCACCGAGGACGGGCAGTACGGCGTGGCGATCGGTGCCAACACGACTCCCGAGCCGAGACCGCCGACGGTCGGACACGGCCTCTTCGCGATCCTCACCGGTCAGGATCCGTACACGGCAGTTCCGTACTTCGCCAGGACGCGTCGATTCGATCAGCTGACCGGCGAGTACGAGTCGTATCGGGGGATCAAGACCGCGACGGTCGAAGAAGACGCCGGAACGCTCCGGCTGACGACCCACGGCGCGCTCGGCGATCAGTCGTCCGTGCTCCTCCCTGCCTCTCCCGGCGCACCCGGGAGCGAGTTCGAGGCGCCGACGATGAGCGGTCACCGGAAGCTGGTCGAGTTCGATACCGACGGCGACGGCGTCGATCTGTACCACGACAGAAACCGATATCACAAGCGCTGAAATTCCGCCCGGGAGCCGAGGAGACCTCGGTCGAGGCGGCGGTCTGAAGCCACCAGAATCGGCACTGTCCGCAGGACAGCCTCGGCCGCTTGTCGCGTCGCGATACTGCTGCCGCCGGCTGTCTCTCAGGGACGCCCGTGGTTCCGTACTCGGTTACCGTGGGACTCGTAGCGACACTGGTGCCGTTGTGATGCTGTCCTCTCGGCCGGAGGACGCGTCGCAGCGGCGCGTCGACGAGACACTGCCGTGTTCAGAATCGCCGCAGCGGGCGGTGTTTCACTCAGGTCGCGCGTTCGATGATCCAGACGTTCCACGAGTTGGCCTTCCAGACCGTATCGAGGAGCGGGCCGACGACAGGGACGAATCCGGCCGCGGCGTCGACGGCAGCGACCCCGAGCATCACCCCGACCGCGAGCGGGCCGGCACCAGCACGCCACCCTTCGAACACGACGTACAGCGAGATCAGTGCCGCGACCACGTCGCCGGCGATCGGCAGCAGG
>KI543154.1:187126-189627 GCA_000496175.1 uncultured archaeon A07HR67
TGGGGCTGAACAGAGCCGCTAACCGATCGTAAAAAAGATTCTTGTGAGATCACCCCTTTCCGTTCGATACAATTAAATAACATGAATCTGTAGCGAAAGTTTAGGGTAAAACATGCCACAAGATTCATCAGCGGTCGACAACGCGGCGCGGCTGGACGAGATAGAGTTCCCGGAGTTCACCTCGAAGCTGATCGAGGACACGTTCAACGCCATCGTCACGTCGATGATCCGCCAGCAGGAGGCCTACGCCGACCTGGTGGAGAAGGTGTCGATGTCGGTCTCCGAGTTCGAACAAGAGGCGGTGACGGACCGCGACGTCACCGACTGGCTCATCAGCAAGTTCCCCGGCGAGGAGGACGGGACGACGGCGGTCGGGACGACCGACGAGCCGGGGACACTACCGAGTCGGACCTGGAGATTCTCAACCGGAAACTCGGCGACGAGGCCACCGAACTGAACGTGACGCTCCCCGCGCCGGGGGACGCGAGCAGTTCGAACGGCGGCGAGGCGACGCTCGACCTGAGCGAGGATCAGGTGTCGACGATCCGAAACTGCGTCCGCCGGGACATCGCCGGACCGCGGCTCGAGGCGCTGAAGGATCTGGTCTCTCAGGGCATCGTTCGTGTCGTCGTCGACGACGGGACCATCGAGACCAAACTCAACTTCAACACGAACGCTTCGGAGTACACGCGTCGCACCGACACGGAGTACGACAGGTCCTCGACCAGCGCCGGCGCCAGAGCTGGCCTCTCGCTCGGTTCGTTCGCCATCGGCGGGTACGCGAACCACCACTCCACGTCGGTTTCGACGATGACAAAGCGCGAGGCGTCGAGCAGTCGGGCGGAGGTCGACATCATGGGTCGCGTCGAAATCAACGTCCGCGGCGACTACCAGCCCCTGCGGCCGACCGAAGGCGGCTCCGGCGAGGGCGGCAGCTCCACCGTCGGCGAGTGATCGATGGGTCGACTCTCGGCGGTCCTCTCGCGGCTCGTTGAGGACGGAGCGGCCGGGGCGCTCGCCGGCGAGCGCCGTACCGCCGCCAGCCTCGCCACCTCGAACGTCGGCTGGACGACCCACCCGAGGCCTTCGCGGACGAACGCGAGATTCAAACGGTGCTCGCCGACCGGTTCCCGCCCGTCGAGGAGAAGCCGGCCGACCTCGTCACCGACGCGTTGTCCGGCGAGGCGCTGGATCGATATCTCGAAACGTGGCAGCCGGGTCGATCGGCGATCCGCCCGAACGAGGTGTTTCTCCACGACGCGTTCGTCCCCGCCGAGCGTGCCCGAAGCTACGAGGCGCTCGACGACCTCGGCGTCGACCTCATAGCCGACCGCGAAGAAACGCTCGAGGTGCGGAACGGACTCGCCTTCCTGACGGAGACGGCGGTCGAGCGGGTGGAGCGAGCCGTCGCGAAGCGGATCGGCGACCCGCGGAGGTCGGCCCTTCAGCGGGTCGCGGAGGAGGGCGTCCCCGAGCCGGTCGTGGAGGACATCTCCCTCGACGTGAAGGTCGCGTTCGACGAAAACCTCGACGCGTCCGTGATCGACGCCGCCGCCCCGCCGGCGGGGCTGAACGCAGACGCCGTCGGCACGCTCGAAACGAGCCTCCACTTCAAGTGATCATATGCCACGAATCGGTTCGATCATCGAACGAGTACAGATCGACCTCCAGCGGGCGGTCGACGAGATAGAGACCCGCAACGACGAGCGTCCCGAGGGAGAGCCGTCTCTCAGGGTCGCGGATGTCGAGGTCGAGGTGCCGTTCGACGTCGACGACTCGGACGGCGGCGACACGGAGAACGGCGATTCGGAGAGCGGCGACGCGGACGGGCTGAACATCGTCCCCGGCGGGACCGGCGGCAGTTTCCGCCTTCAGTTGACGCCAGGCGGGGCGGCGCCGACGCGGGACAGCCAGACCGACGAGGACGGCGGCGAGCCGCCGAGTCCGATCGCGGGACTGGGCTGGAGCGACCTCGGAACCCAACTCGACCCGTCGGTCATCGACGCGATCCAAGGCGCTGCCGGATCCGGTGCCGGGTCCGAAGCCGGATCCGGAGCTGGATCCGACGCCGATTCTGGAGCCGAATCCGGATCGGAGGAGAGCTACGATCATCCGATCCTGCTTCCGGGGGGCGACGACGGCCAGGAGGACGAGGAGCCCGACCAATCCAAGCCGAACGGTGGGAGCGTCTCCGGCGAGTTCGGTCACCTGCCGGTCCACCACGTCAAGAGCATCGGCCCCAAGTACGAGGCTCGTCTCGGGGAATACGGCATCGAGCGCATTGAGGACCTCGCGTCGGCGGAGCCGGAACGTCTCGCCGACCGGACGGGACTCTCACCCTCGCGTACCAAGCAGTTCGTCCGCCGCGCGCAGATGATGGCGCTGGGGGCGAACGAGGACGACGCGGCCCTCATCGCGGCGCTCGGAGTCGAACCGACGGACCTCGCGAGCGTTTCCGCCGACCAACTCATCAGGATCATCGGCGAGCGCTCCGAACGCGA
>KI543155.1:0-13360 GCA_000496175.1 uncultured archaeon A07HR67
ACACGTTCGTCTCGACGTTGGACATGGCTTCGATCCCACACACCTCGGAGGTCGCCGTGTGGGTGAACCCGTCCGGCAGCGCTTTCACCTCGTCCGCGTGGGAGGCCCAGACGCGGGTGTCGGGAGCGAGCGACCCGACGAGCGGATCCGTCTCGTCGACGATTTCTACGTCGACGTCGGCGTAGCCGCCGTACTCGCCCGCGCCCACGCGACCGCCGAGCTCGTCGGCGATAACCTGCATTCCCAGACAGATCCCGAAGACGGGGACGTCGGCGTCGAGGTACTCGCGCGCCCGTCCGATCCGGTCGATGTCGGGACCGCCAGACAAGACGATCCCGTCCGCCTCGACCTCGTCGGGGGGCGTGTCGGCGTCGACGATCTCGGTGTCGACGCCCATGTCCCGGAGCGCCCGGCGCTCGAGGTGGGTGAACTGGCCGTGGAGGTCGAGAACGACGATCCGTGTCATGAGCCCCAGTCTGCGGGGACGACACAAAAACGGCTCGGAACCACCACAGGGTCGTGTCGGTTCCCGTCGGATTCGCCGGCTGACGATCCACACCTGTGGATCACTGCCGGCGGTCGACCGGGTCGCGCTTGGTGAACTCCCGCAACAGAACCGTCGCGTACGACCCGCTGGGGAGCGCGAACGAGAAGACCGGGTCGCCGTTCGAGCCGCGCACCTCCAGGTCAGTTCGCACTAGGATCGCCCGACGGGTTCCCTTCGAGCCGAACTCCCCGGGAAGCTCGAAATCGGCTGGCTCGATCCCGGCGTCCGCGAGAACCGCCCGCTCGATCTCGCCGGGGTCCCCGTCGGCGAGCGTCGTCTCGGTGCCGACGAGCGGCGCGGTGACGAACGCCCGTCCGCGGGCACAGTGCCGCGTCATCACGGGGACGCGTTCGTCGGTCACCCGTTGTTCGCGGCCGGGATCGGGCGCGTACAGCGGCTCCGGCGCGTCGCGGTCGGCGAAACACGCCACGTCGCCGGCGACGGGGCGGTCGAAGGGTATCTCGCGACGCAGCCGCTCGCTCAGGATCCGATTGAACAACGCGGACTGGGCGGCGTTGACGAAGAGCCGCTGGAGGTTCGACGGGGCCGTCTCGAGGGCGCGACGCCAGACCTCGTCGTCGGGCGGGGTCGCGGGGTCGATGTCGCGCTCGGCGAGCCGCGAGAGCATCGCCCGCTCGAAGCGGAGCTTTCGCGGCAGCGCGTCGAGACACGCCGCCCAGTCGCCGTCGCCCGTCCCGTCGGCGACGGCCTCGGAGCCCTCGTCTGCGACGCCGAACGCCTCGTCGACGCGGTCGCGCCCCTCGCGGGTGTCTCGCGGCTCCGCCGGCGAGGGATTGCCGGCGTACAGCCGGACCGCCTCCCGAACGTCGCCACGGACGACGGCGAGCCCGACGCGATGGGTGACCGGCCGCCTGCTTCCGAACCGTTGCTGGCCGAAGTAGTTGGGGACCGCGACCGGAGCGTCGGCGTCGGCCGGGTCTGCGCCCGCAAACGCCCGCAGGTCGCGGACCACGGCCGCGATCCGATCGTCGGCGTCGGCAACAGCGTCGGCGACCCGGATCTCGAAGGCGTTGCCGGCGAGGTCGCCGAACGAGAGCGCTCGACCGGCCCGTCCGACCGGCTCGACGTCGGCGCCGCGGACGTCGGGAAGCGCCGCCGGGTCGACGTCGCGAAGCGTGAACAGCTGGGTCGTCACGGCGCGTTTGTCCTTCGTGCCGGCCCACGAGACGCGTTCGCGGCTCATCTCCAGCGCGTCGGAGATCCGGCGGGCGAAGTCGTTCGTGTCCCAGTTGCGGAGGGTGGCCCGGACGACGAGCTCCGGATAGCTGCCCCGCTCGGCGTCGAGTGAGGCCGACTCGAACGCCTCGAGCTCCCTGACCCGGAAGTCTTCGGGACGCTCGCGGAGCGTTCCGCCGATGCCGTCGGCGGCGCTGACGTAGTGGTCGATGCCGACCGCGCGCTCCATCGGATGCGCCGACCGACGGGGTGGATCGGCGGCGTCGGGAGCAGTCTCACCGCCGTCGCCTTCGGAGCCGTCCATCGATCAGTAGAGCGGAAGCTCGCCGGTGACCCGGTCGATCAACGTCTCGCTGCCGGGTCCGACCGCGAGCGCCGTCACGGTTCCCGGCTCCAACTCGGTGTGACCCGCGTCGCGGACGACCGCGTACGGCACCCCCTGCGTGTCGGCCTTGTCGGCGAGTTCGAACAGTTGGCTCTCGGAGTCGGCTCCCAACACCACCTTCTTTTGACCCGATCCTTTCCACTCCGTGCGGGCCCGCCGGCCGGTGTCTTCGTAGGCCGACAACGACGCGTGTGCGACCTGCGCGGCGAGCTTTCCCTCGCCCATGCCGAGGTCTCGACGGGCGACGATCGCCTGTTTCATACCGACCGTGAGCCGCGCCGCGGGTATAGCTCTGTTCTCTCGACCGGGGGTGCGCCGCAGCTGGGCACTTGGACCTGACCGCGGGCGGCGGTCGACGGACGTTTGTTTCGGCGGCACCTCAACCCAGCCGAGACGCAGCGACCGATGGACCGACACGAACTGATCGACGCGCTTCGGGCCGATCCGACGGGGTTCCGCGAGCGCGTCGTCGACCGACTCGACGGCGAGCACGCCGCCGCGCGACTCGACCGCGCCGCGGCCCCTGCGTCGTTCGACGACCCGGCCGAACTCGGGTCGCTCACGCCGCTGGAACGCGACCTCGTGTGGCGGTTGTGGGTGCTCGGAGCGGCGCCGTTCGGGCTCACGCTCGCCGGCCCGGCCTACCAGGACACCCCGATCGTGTACGCCAACCGAACGTTTCGGCGGCTGACGGGATACCCGTTGTCGGCCGTTCGCGGTGAGAACCTTCGACTGCTTCAGGGGCCGGAGACGGACCCGGACGCCGTGGCGACCCTCCGAGAGGCGGTCACGATCTGGGAGTCGGTCACCGTCGAACTGCTGAACTACCGGCGCGACGGGACGCCGTTTCGAAACCGGGTGTCGGTGGTGCCGATGGCGGGGCCCGACGGAGCGATCGCCAACTGGGTCGGAATCCAGCGACGGGTCGAGTCGCCGTGACCGGCCGGCCGGCTTCCGGGAGTCTTTAGGCCGCGCCCGCCCCCTCTCCCGGCATGATCCTATCGGACGCCGACATTCTCGGTCGCCTCGCGGACGGCGACCTCGTGGTCGAGCCGCTGGCGGACGTCGACCAGCAGGTCCAGCCCGCGAGCGTCGACCTCCGGCTCGGCGAGCGCTTCTTGGAGTTTCGCCGCACCAACATCCCCTGTATCCACCCGACGGAGGCGGACGAGGTCGGCGAGTACGTCTCCGAGACCACCGTCCCTGAGGGCGAGGAGTTCATCCTCCACCCCGGCGACTTCGTTCTCGGGACGACGATCGAGCGCGTCGAGATCCCTCCGGACCTGCTCGCGACCGTCCAAGGCCGGTCGTCGCTCGGCCGGCTCGCGATCGTTATCCACGCGACCGCGGGGATCGTCGACCCCGGCTACCACGGCCAGATCACCCTCGAACTGTCGAACCTCGGCACCGCGCCGGTCGCGCTCACGCCCGGGATGCGCGTCTCACAGCTCATCTTCACCGAACTCACGTCGCCCGCGGACCGCCCGTACGGGAGCGAGCGCGGCTCGAAGTACCAGAACCAGGAGGGTCCGCAGGCGTCTCGGATCGGCTCCGACTCGGAGTTCGACGGGGCCGACGAGACGGGAAGCGACACCGACGACGGGGGCTCGCGATGAGGTTCATCGAAGAGGTCGTCGTCGACGAGTTTCTGCCGACCGTTCGGTCGATGCTCGCCGAGGACCTGCGCGAGCGCGGCTTCACCCAGCGCGAGGTGGCTGACGCGCTCGGCATCTCGCAGTCGGCCGTTTCGAAGTACGCCCACGGCGACGTGGCTCGTCACGAGCGGGTCGTCGAAGACGAGCGCGTGCGCGACCTCGTCGACCGCGTCGGCGAAGGACTGGCCGCGGGCGACCTCAGCCCCGTCGCGGCGCTCGTCGAAATAGAGGTGTTGATCCGGCAGCTGGAGGAGGGTGACCTCCTCGCGGCGCTTCACGAGGACGCGATGCCGGCGCTGGCGGCCGCCGACGTCGAGTTCTCGGTGCACGACCCGGACAGTAGACTCCGCGAGCGCGAGACCGTCCTCGCGTCCGTCCGCCGCGGCTTACGCGGCCTGACGAACGCGTCGGGGTTCGCCGGGCTCATCCCCAACGTCGGCGCGAACGTCGCCGAGTGCGTGGAGGATGCGGCCTCCGTCGACGACGTCGCGGCCGTTCCCGGCCGGCTCGTCGACGTCAAGGGGCGCGCGATGGTTCCGGGCGAGCCGGAGTTCGGCGTGAGCGAGCACGTCGCGGCGGTGGTGCTCGCGGCCCGCGAGGCCGGGTCGCCGGCGCGGGCGGCGGTGAACGTTCGGTACGATCCCGATCTCGTCGCGACGCTCGCTGAGTCGTATCCGACCGTCGAGTTCGACCCGGAGCGGCCGACGCGCGAGGCGGTCGCCGACGCGGTCGCGGCGGCCGACGCCGCCGCCGCCACGCTCGTCCTCTATCAGGCCGGCGCGGTCGGTATCGAACCGATCGTGTACGTGCTCGCGCCGACCGCGCCGGAGGCGGCAGCGGTCGTTCGGACGGTGCTGTAAGCGGTGGGCTCGCCCAGACGAACGGATCTGTGCGGTCCGCACGGCCGGCGTCTCGGCCCTGGAAACCAGCGGGCTTTTGGCCCGTATCCACGAGAACCAACACACACGCCACATGAGCCACGACGACTTTCCAACGGACCACCCGGCGGTGGTGACCTGTGGACTGCCGTACGCCAACGGCGACCTCCACATCGGCCACCTCCGCACCTACGTCGGCGGCGACGTCTATGCGCGCGCGCTCGAACGGCTCGGTCAGGAGACCGCGTTCGTCTCCGGCTCCGACATGCACGGGACGCCCGTCGCGGTCAACGCCGACCAGGCGGGGGTCTCTCCCGAGGCGTTCGCGCTCGACTGGCACGAGCAGTACGCCGAGACGTTTCCGAAGTTCAACGTCGCGTTCGACAACTACGGCCACACCCACGACGAGACCAACACCGAGATCACCCAAGGGCTCGTCCGCGATCTCGAGGACGCGGGCCACGTCTACGAGAAGGCGATCATGGTCGCGTACGACCCGGTCGACGACCAGTTCCTCCCGGACCGCTACGTCGAGGGGACGTGTCCGTACTGCGGGGCACACGCCCGTGGCGACGAGTGCGACGAGGGATGTCAACGCCACCTCGAACCCGGCGAGGTCGAGGACCCGGTCTCGACGATCACCGGAAACCCCGCGGAGTACCGCGAGCGAACCCACAAGTTCTTCGAGGTCTCGGCGTTTTCGGAGTACCTCTCCGGCTTTCTCGACCGGCTCGAAGGCACCTCGAACGCGCGGAACCAGCCCCGCGAGTGGATCGAACAGGGGCTTCAAGACTGGTGTATCACCCGCGACATGGACTGGGGAATCGAGTATCCCGAGGGGCCGTCGGGCGACGGCTCGACGGACCTGGTGTTGTACGTCTGGGTCGACGCGCCGATCGAGTACATCTCGTCGACCAAACAGTACACCGAACGCGTCGGCACGGACGCGTTTGACTGGGAGTCGGCGTGGCTCGAGGACGCGAGCGACGACCACCCTGGCGGCGAGATCGTACACGTGATCGGCCGCGACATCATCCAGCACCACACGATCTTCTGGCCGGCGATGCTGGAAGCGACCGGCCACGCCGAGCCCCGCGCGGTGATGGCCAGCGGGTTCGTCACCCTCGGCGGCAAGGGGTTCTCGACCAGCCGCGACCGGGCCGTCTGGGCCGACGAGTACCTCGATGAGGGGTTCCACCCAGACCCGCTCCGGTACTACCTCGCGACCAACGGCGGCTTCCAACAGGACGTCGACTTCTCCTGGGAGAAGTTCCGCGACCGCGTCAACACCGAACTCGTGGGCACCGTCGGCAACTTTCTGTACCGCTCGCTGCTCTTTGCGCACCGCAACTACGCCGACGCTCCCATCGCCGACGCGACGAGCGCGGAGGTCGCCGCCCGGATCGACGAGGCGATCGCCGACGTCGAGACCGCAGTCAACGATTATTCGGTGCGGGCGCTCGGCGACGCCGTCGCTGACCTCGCCCGGTTCGGAAACGAGTACATCCAACACAACGAGCCGTGGAACCTCGTCGACGACGACCCCGACGAGGCGGCTCAGGTCATCCACGACTGCGTCGCGCTCGCGAAGGCGATCGCCGTTCTTTTCGAGCCGATCGCCCCCGGGAAGTGTGAGCGGCTCTGGGACCAGCTCGGCGAGGACGGCTCCGTTCACGAGACGACCGTCGCGGTCGCCCGCGAGGACCCTGCCGGCGCACTCTCGGAGCCGACCGAACTGTTCGAGAAGATCGACGACGACCGGGTCGAGGCGCTGAACGCAAAACTCGAGACGCGCGTCGCGGCGGCCGAATCAGAGACGACGGACGCGGAGACGACAGACGACGCGGACGACGACACCGACATGACCGACGTTCCACCCCTCAGCGACGACCGAATCAGTTTCGAGGCGTTCCAAGAACTCGACATGCGCGTCGGGCGGATCGAGGCGGCCGAGGCGATCGACGGAGCCGACGACCTGTTGAAACTCCGCGTCGACCTCGGCGCGGAGACCCGCACGATCGTCGCGGGGCTCAAAGGACTCCACGACGTCGAGGCGTTACCCGAGACCCGGGTCGTCGTTCTCGCCAACATGGAGCCGACGGAGCTGTTCGGCGTCGAGTCGAACGGGATGGTGCTCGCCGCCGGCGAGGACGCGGACCTGCTCACCACCCACGCGGACGCCGAGCCGGGGACGCGGATCCGGTAGCCGGCCCGCGAAACGCCACGGACCACGGGTCGCGGCGTCGTTCGTCCGACCGAGACAGACGCTTTGGGCCGATCACGCGTCGAGCACTTCGACGAGATTGCCGTCGGGATCTCTGACGAAGAGAATCGTCGTTCCGGTCTCGGTCGTCCGGGGCTCGCTCAGCGTCTCGACGGTCTCGTCGAGCCCGGCGTAGACGGCATCGACGTCGTCGACGGCGATCCCCAGGTGCGTCGCCCCCGGTCGGTCGAGCGACGCCTCGGCCGTCGGCTCGCCGCTCGGGTCGTACTCGACGAGTTCGACGACGGCGTCGCCGCCGTCGAGGTGTACGAAGGAGCCAGAGGCGCCGGGGACGCCGACGGCGTCGGCGAACGCGTCTCCGCCGACCGCGAACTCGGCGGCGACGTCGAATCCGAAGGTGTCGGTGTAGAACTCGACCGCGCGGTCGAGCTCTGAGACGGTGACGGCAGCGTGGTGAACGGTCGGGGCTGACACGGTCGGTGGCTCGGATCGTGACGACAAAACGGTGTCGACCCGCGTTCGGATTCTCGGCTCACTTCCGGGCCACGATCCGGAGCACGTCCTCGTCGGCGAGCTCGTGGCCCTTTCCGACCTGTTGTTCGTCGTGTTTCGCGCTCGGGCCCGACACCCGCGCGAACTTGAACCGCTCGTCGAACTCGCCGCCGATCTTCTCGCAGGCGTCGCCGACAGTGTCGCCCTCGAACAGTATCAGCGGCTCCTCGTAGTCGACGCCGCGGCCCGGCTTATCCATGTACACCCGGATGAGCCCGAGCTCCTCCCACAGCCGTTCTTTGAGCCCGCCGAGGCCGCGCTGCTCCTCGGCGGAGATGAAGAGGACGTCGTCGGGGTCGAGCCCGCGCTCGCGCAACTCCGTCTTGACCGTCGGCAGATACTCCCGGTCGATGAGGTCCGCTTTGTTCACCGTCACCATCGAGGGGAGGTATACCCGGTTGTCCATCACCGCGTCGACGAGCTCGTCGATCGTCAGGTCGTGGGGGATCGTCACCTGCGCGTTGACGTAGCCGTACTCGCGGAGGACCTGTTTCACCGTTTCTTCCGCGAGGTCGACGCCGTCGCCGGTCGTCACCTGGATCCCGTTCGTGTGGGTCTTACGGACGGTGACGTTCGGCTTCTGGGTGTCGATGCGGATGTTGGTGGCGTACAGCTCCTCGGCGAGCCGGTCGTACTGTTCGATCTCGAACACCGACAACATGAACACCACGAGGTCCGCGGTCCGAACGACCGAGAGGACCTCCTTGCCGCCGCCACGGCCGCCGGCCGCTCCCTCGATCAGCCCCGGCACGTCCAGTATCTGGATGTTCGCACCGCGGTACTTCAACATGCCCGGGTTGACGTCGAGCGTTGTGAACTCGTAGGAGCCGACCTCGCTGTCGGCGTTGGTGAGGGCGTTGATCAGCGTGGATTTGCCGACGCTGGGAAATCCGACGAGCGCGACGGTGGCGTCGCCGTGCTTCTCGACGGCGTAGCCGTGGCCGCCGCCGGCGGAGGACTGGTTCTCCAGCTTCTCTTTTTTTTCCGCGAGCTTCGCCTTCAACCGCCCGATGTGTGCCTCTGTGGACTTGTTGTAGGGGGTGTTGGCGATCTCCTCGCGGAGGTCCTCGATCTCGTCCTCCAGTCCCATCGATACAACGTCGGCCGGTCGACTCGTTAAACCTGTTCCTTCCGAGGCCGGGCGACGGGCGCTCGCACGGCCGGCGGCGGCAGTCCGCCGACCGCCGACACCTCTTGTCGCGACGACACTTCGATACGATTATGGGTCGGGTCCGCGTCACACCGGTCGTCGAATGCCCGACGCCTCGACGTTTCGCGACAGCACGCAGATCCTCGTTCCGGCGGGCGCGCTCGACGGGCTCCGCGAGAGGCTCGACGCGCGGTTCACGCTGACTATCGTCGAGGCCGACGGCTGTTGCCGTATCGTCGGAAGCCCGGCCGAGATCAAGGACGCGAGCGCGTACCTCTCGCGCAACGGCGTGTCGATCGCGTAGCCGGCCACGACAGGCGCGACACCGGGCCGGCGACGCCGCGCTGCCAACTACCCGATGACGCCGACGAGCAGCTGGACGGCGATCAACACGAGAAAGACCAGTCCGGCCGCGAACGACCCCGCGGCGACGCCGTGGGCGTTTCCGAGGCCGCGGCCGCGGGCGCTGAAGTAGGTGCCGAGAAAGACGAATCCGGTCACCAGGAGCCCGACGGCGGCGTACGCGACGCTCAACAACGACCCCGAGACGGCCTCGGTGAATCCGAAGTTTCCGACGGCGAGAATCACGACCGACCCGACACCCAGCGCGATGGCGACGAACGCGACGGACCACACCGCCGGGGTGCGGACGATCTCGCTCAGCGTTTCGGTCACCGCGGCGTACCTGTCGTCCGGCTCGTCTGCGCTCGGCGCGACGCGCTGCCCGCCGATGCGCGCGACGGCGACGAACGTGGCCACGACGAGCAGCCCCATCACCGCCGTGCTCAAGAGGGTAAGCGAAACCATGGTTTGCTCGTTACTGGTCGGTCCGGACGCGCGTACAAATAGCCTTCGTATGTCCTTCCACACCGGGTCAGAGCCGTCGGCTGCGGGGGCTGTCAGCCTCGCGTATCCGCCCTATCTCGCCGACGCAGGCTCCGTTCCGTCGGATATTCGCGTTCGTCGACCGCGTCCCGTCTGCCGGTCGCCCAACACGCAAGTACACAAGAGCTAAGTGCGCCATGACTAAGGGGAGAGATAAGAGCTGAGTGACGATATGATACACCCAATCACCCTACAGCAGGGGACCGACTGGCAGGCGCAAGCCGAGGTGTTCGAGGAGATCTTCTTCGTCTTCCTCGCGCTTGGCACCCTCGTCGGCATCGTGGTGGTC
Source organism: uncultured archaeon A07HR67 (assembly GCA_000496175.1). Classification (GTDB taxonomy): domain Archaea; phylum Halobacteriota; class Halobacteria; order Halobacteriales; family Haloferacaceae; genus Halorubrum. Next base: position 9,763 of record KI543155.1, read on the forward strand.
TCGTACACCTTGTGGAACGTTTACAAGTACCGCGACGACGGCAGCGAGCCGGACGCCGACTTCGACGCGCCGGTCGTCGGCGAGCTTCCGACCGGACAGGGCGGACCGAAGGCCAAGAAGCTCTTCCTGTCGTTCGGACTGAGCGCGATCGTCGTCATCAGCCTCGTCGTGTACGCGTACGGACTGCTCCTCTACGTCGAGGACGGCCCCGACACCGGCGAGGAGGGAGACATCGAGATCACCGTCGAAGGGTACCAGTTCGGATGGGAGTTCCTCTACCCGAACGGTCACTCGGAGATGAACGAACTCGTCGTTCCGGCCGACAAGCGGATCGATCTCACGGTGACCTCGCGTGACGTCTGGCACAACTTCGGCTCGTCGGACTTACGAATCAAATCCGACGCTATCCCCGGAGAGACCAGCGAGACCTGGTTCTCCGTGAGTTCCGACGAGGTCGCAGCCCAGGGCGGCGAGGCGACGTTCCGCGTCGAGTGTTTCGAGCTCTGTGGCTCCGGGCACTCGGCCATGAAGGGTCAGATCACCGTCATTCCACAGGACGAGTGGGATGAGTGGTACGCGAACACGGAGGGTGACTCCGAGAGCGCGAGCGTCGAAGACGCTGACCCCGCCAGCGACACGGACACTAGCCGCGTTACCGGCGCTGCCATCGGAGGTGTCGGCGCATGAGCGAACTCCCGCCGACGACCTCTATCCGCCGCTGGCTGGTCACAACCAATCACAAGGACATCGGCATTCTCTACCTGATCACGGCGTTGTTCTTCCTGCTTTTCGGCGGCGTGCTCGCTTTGTTGATCCGGGTTCAGCTGTGGGACCCGGCGAACCAGGTTCTGTCGGGGCTCGCGTACAACGAGGCGGTCACCGCCCACGGATTAATTATGGTCTTCTGGTTCCTCTCGCCGTTCGCGTTCGGCTTCGCGAACTACTTCGTTCCGCTCCAGATCGGTGCCGACGACCTCGCGTTCCCGCGGCTGAACGCGCTCTCGTACTGGATGTACCTCTTCTCGGGAATTCTGCTCGCGGTCAGCTTCTTCCAGGGCGGCACCCTCAGCGCGGGGTGGACGATGTACGCTCCGTTGAACGTGCCGATGTACACCCCCAGCATCGGGTCGACGGGGGCCGTCCTCGCGTTGTTTATGTTTGTCGTCGGCGTCACCGCGTCGACGGTGAACTTCCTCACTTCCATCCACCACTCGCGTGCGGAAGGGATGGGGATTATGGATATGCCGATGTTCACGTGGTCGATGCTCGCGACCGTCTGGATGATGTTGTTCGCGTTCGCCGCGCTGCTCGCGGTCGGGCTCCTCCTGGCGTCTGACCGCGTTCTCGGCAGCGTCTACTTCTCGGCGACGGAGGGCGGCTCCCTGTTGTGGGGCCACCTGTTCTGGTTCTTCGGCCACCCCGAAGTGTACATCGTGTTCTTCCCGGCGCTCGGCGTGATGTTGGAGCTGTTCCAGACGTTCTCCGGCCGGCGGCTCGTCGGTCGGAAGTGGGTCATCATCGCGATCTGTCTCATCTCCGTCCAATCGTTCCTTGTGTGGATGCACCACATGTTCCTGACGACGATCAACCTAGAGATCAAGACGCTGATGATGGCGACCACAATCGGCATCTCGCTTCCCTTCGACCTGGTGGTGTTCGCGCTCATCTACACGCTAATGAAGGGCCGGATCCAGTTCACCACGCCGTTCCTGTTCGCCTTCGGCGCGTTGTTGTTGTTCATCCTCGGCGGCATCACCGGCGTGTTCCTCGGGGCGATCGTCCTCGACTACGAGTTCCGCGGCACCTACTGGGTGGTCGCGCACTTCCACTACGTGATGTTCGGCGGCGCGACCGCGTTATTCGGCGGCGCGTACTACTGGTTCCCGAAGATCACGGGGAAGATGTACGACGAGTTCCTCGGCAAACTCCACTTCGTGATCTTCTTCGTCAGCTTCAATATGGTGTACTTCTCGATGTTCCTGGGCTGGGAGACGCCACGGCGTGTCTTCGAGTACAACCCCGAGTTCCAGATCTTCCATCAGATCGGGTCGATCGGCGCGTTCGTGCTCGGGTTCTCGTTTTTCATCATGTTCTACAACTTCGCGAAGTCGTACGTCTCGGGGCCGGAGGCCGGCGAGAACCCGTGGGACTACTCGCGGACGGCCGAGTGGGCCGTCTCCTCGCCGCCGCCGCTCGAGAACTGGCCGAACCGGCCGTCGTACGCGTCCGGCAAGCTGGAGTTCGTGAAAGATTACGTGCCTGACGGCGGTCCGGCGGTCAAAGCCGACGAGAACGGCAACGCCGCGACCGACGGCGGCGACACCCACTCCGACCACATCCGTGACTACCCCTACTGGGACAAACACCCGAGCCACGCGAGCATCTGGCCGTTCACCTTGTCGCTGGCGACGGGGATCATGTTGTTGGGGCTCTCGGGGTTCAACGACTCCGTGGCGTTCGAGATCGGCGAGTCGCTCGGCTCGACGGCGATAACGGTCTCCAACGCGGCGTACCCGATGCTGGCGGTCCTCGGACTGCTCGGGCTGATATTCAGCGGCGTGAAATGGGGGCTCGAAGAGTTCTACGCGCCGCCCAGCGAGTTCGCCGAGCGGTGGCCGTTCAACGGCGTCGAGAAGGTCAAACTGGGGATGTGGTTCTTCATGGCGTCCGACGTCATCCTCTTCGGGGCGTTCATCTCGGCGGCGGTGTTCATCCGGTACAACGCCGGCTGGCGAACGTGGGAGCCGCTGACGGAGTCGCTGCCCGGACTGATCAACACGTTCGTGTTGCTGACCTCGTCGTTCACGGTGATCCTGGCGCTGGTGGCCGCTCACCGAAACAGCCGGAAGGGGCTGCTCGCGTCGCTCGGCACGACCATCCTGCTCGGGTTAACCTTCCTGTCGATCAAGATGTGGGAGTGGCACCACGAGGTGTTCGACCGCGGGGTCACGTTGTCACAGAACGCCCACGGCGACCCGATCCAGGCGTCGATCTACTACGTGACGACCGGACTCCACGGGGTACACGTGGTCGGCGGAATGCTGATCGCGGGGTTCCTGTTCTACCGGGCGTACCACGGGGCGTACCTGGACGACGAGCGGCCGGTGGAGTACTTCGGGCTCTACTGGCACTTCGTCGACATCGTCTGGGTGTTCCTCTTCCCGTTGTTCTACCTCTTCTGAGGCGTCGTTCGGTCTCTTTTTACGCCGACTGATTCGAGACCGCGTTCTGAGCCATCCCCGGCTCTAGCGGTCGCGTCCGCGAGCGTAGGCGCGGCTCACGGTCTCCGCGCCGATCACAATATAAACACCGCCGCGGCGGCTCGCAGACGCCGCGTCGCGGCCTCAGTCGCTCGCGCCCGCGGCGCCGGCGTCCGTCGCGCCCGCAGAGCCGGCGTCGACCACGTCGGCGTCGGTATCTCCCTGTCCGTCGAAGCGGGCGACCGCCTCGTCGAGCCGTTCAGGGGCGTCTACTGCCGGAAGCGTCTCGTCTGCGGTCTGACACGGCTCGTCGACGCCGAGCCGGTCGCAGACGAGGTCGGCGGTGGATTCCGCCATCATCCGGTACGTGGTCAGTTTTCCGCCGACGACGCTGACCG
>KI543155.1:13380-15318 GCA_000496175.1 uncultured archaeon A07HR67
GGCGTACCGCGCGCCGCTGTGTAAGAGCCCGTGTGACTTCCCCGACGTTCCACTGCAGAGCCCGTCGCGGTCTATCAGGGTCACGTCGACGCCGCGCATCGCGAGGTCGCGAGCGGTTCCGGTTCCGGTTGCGCCACCGCCGATAACGAGCACATCGGGTGTTAACGACATACAGTTACCCACGGACCGCGGAGACAAGAATCTGTCCGTGAACGTGGATCACGCGACGGGCTCGTCCGGCGGGTCTCCCTGAAGGTGCCGGGCGATCACGGTGAACACCCCGAGTCCGAGCAGGTAGAGCCGCCACCCCCGCCCCGCGACCGGGAACCGCCGGTCGATCGTTTCTGCGCGCTCGAGTTCCTCCGGCGAGTCGGGCTCGACCGGGTTGTTCACGTGGACCGACTCGGTGGTGCCCGTGCTGCCGGCGTCGACCTGTCGTTGTCCGCTCTCCGGATCTACGTCGATCTCGACGAACGTCTGGACCAGCCCGTCGACCGACGACCACAGAAGTTCGCCCTCCAGCCGAAGGAAGCCGTCGTGAAGCGGCCACAACGCGTTCACCCCCTCGAGGTGTGCCCAGTCGAGAAAGACGTGCGCGAAGACGTGGACGAACAACGCGGTCCACGCGATCCGGACGCCGGTGTTGGTGACGCGTTCGCGGAGAAGTGACGTCTCGCGGATCCGGGTGTCGTAGTAGAGGAGCAGTCCGGCCGCCGCCGGCAGGACGAAATTGTGACCGACGGTTCGGTGTGCGCCGGGCATGACGGGGCCGAGGAGGGCGTCGGCCTCCGGCAGCACGATCACGACGAGAACGGCCGCGAGCGCCTGCCGGTCGTACGAGCGCTTGAGCAACCCCGCCGCGAGCACCAGCGCGAATCCGGCGTGAACGAGCGACGAGACCATCTATTCGTTCACTCCGGAGACGGGCGGGTCCTCGGACGGACTCGCCGTCGTGGCTTTCTCGCCGGAGTCGCTACTCCACGGACGAAACCGGACCGCGAGCGACGCGCCCGCGGCGGCGACGACGACCGCCTGCCAGCCGGTCTCGACGAGCGTCAGCACGCGTTCGTCGCTGCCCCCGACGCCCGGGCGTCCGTCGGGATTCACCCACGTAGCGATCGCGTGTGTCTCGGTCGTTCCGCGGCTCTCGAACGGGAGCAGTCCGGGCCCCTCGGCGGTCGCCGAGACGAACGTCTGCACCACGCCGTCCTGTGTCGAGAACAGCAACAACCCGTCGACGACGTAGTACGCGTCGTCGACCGGGTACAACAGGTTCGCCCCCGGGTCCCCGACCGCCTCTGGTGCGATGCCGGCGGCGACGAACGCGGTCAGCGCGACCCAGCCGACGCGGACGCCGCGCCAGCCGTATCGTTCGCGGAGCCAGGACGACTCGCGGCGCGTCGTGTCCCAGTAGATCAGCCCGCCGACTGCGAGCGGGAGCCAGACGGTGTGTAACACCGTGTTCGTCGCGCCCGTGACAACGAGACTCGCCGCCGCGTCGGCGCTCGGCACGACCGCGGCGGCGACGACGACGGCGACCGACCGGCGGTCGAACGCCGCCCCCAGAAGCGCCGCCGCGAGCAACGCGCCGAGCGCGGCGTTCACCAGGGTCGGTGCCATACCACTTCTTCGCTCCCGCGATGATAAGCCCTCTGACGAATTCTCGGCGGCGTCGCGGCCGGTCACTCCTCGTCGTCGACGGCCAACAACGTGTTGCTCACGAGCGCCGTGATCCCTCGGCGAAGCCGCTCGGTCATCGCCTGATCGGAGATGCCGAATCCGTCTGCGAGCTCTTTCGTCGATATCTCGCGAGGGAGCGCGTAGTAGCCGTTCTCGACCGCCGCCGTCAACGCCTCGCGTTGCGGCCGAGTCAGGCCGTACCACGGTCCCGCGTCCGGCTTCGTGGGGTTGTACATCCGTTCTATCGTCACCGCGATC
>KI543155.1:15664-21134 GCA_000496175.1 uncultured archaeon A07HR67
CGTCTCGCCCTTGTGTGTGTTGACCTCGGTGATGGCGTCGACCGACGAGTGACCGCGAACGGACGCCTCGAACGTCTGGCGAATATCGTCTCGACTCCGGACGAACGGCGTCGGGCGTCCGCCGAGCGGGACCATCGTCTCCAAGGCGATCTGTGCGGGTGCTTCGACCCGCAGGACCTGCCCCAGCTCGAACGCCTCGGATGGAACGGTCAACTCGACGATAACGCTCATCGGATACATCCGTATTCACCCGCGATTCTGTTAAAGACTCCCCAGTACCCTCGCGAACGCCGGGTACACGGCTTGGTGTGCCATGCTATTCGCAACTCCTATGAGGGATGGGCACGTGGATGTGTTCACGAAGGCATTCGATCGGGTTCTCAAGGAGTCAGCCGTCGACCCGGACTCGCCTATTGGACCGTCAACTTGGACGGTCTAACCGGCGCGGTACCCGCTCGCTTCTTCACACATCATGTCATCTGATTCGTCAGACAGTAACGCGATAACGAGCGGAGAGGAGTTCGATGCCGCTCTCGAGCAGTTGTTGAGACGAGCCCGCCGGGGCGGTGTCGATGTCCGCGGATCCTGGGTGTACCGGTTTACAGAACAGACCGAGGATCTGGAGATCATGGTGTACGAGCTAGGCGGCGTAGACGCGTCAGACTGACGACACGCCACCAGTTTTGATAAATGACTTGATGTGTCATGCCGCGGTGATTTGTTACTCGGAGAACACAGGCGAGCATGAACACTCCCGACGACGACCGTAGCGACGGCTCGCGGGAGGACGCTGGCACTACCCGTGGGGATACCAACCGTTGTCTCGCCGAACAAACCGCGTCCCACGCGGTCTTCGCGCTCGACGAGCACGGACAGATTGTCTCGTGGCCCGCACCTGCCAGCGAGCTGTACGGGTACGATGCCGAGGCGATCATCGGCCGACACGTGACCGAGCTATTCGCGAGCGAAGCCGACGCGAAGGGGAGCGGGCCATCCGAGAATATCCTTCCCGATCCGCGAGATGGCTCTATCGAGAACGCAAACTGGCACCGCCGGGCAGACGCGTCGGTGTTCTGGGGACGACTCACCGTCTCGCCGATTACCGACGAGGGATCTCAGGGATACGCGGCCGTCAGCCAGGACACGACGGCACAGAAGGAATACGAGCGGATGCTCGAACGGCAGAACGACCGGCTCAAGGAGTTCACCGACATTCTCGCACACGACCTCCGGAACCCGCTCACCGTGATCGAGGGCAACCTCACGTTGTACAACGAGACGGGCGACGACGAACACATCGCGACGATCGCAGACACGGTAGACCGGATGAAACGGCTGGTCGAGGACCTGCTCCGCGTGGCTCGCCAGGGAGACATCGTGACGGATCCGGTGTCGACCGACCTTGGCGATGTCGTCGAGACCGCCTGGCAGGTCGTGGAGATCGAGTCCGACGCGACGTTACACTACGACCCCGTCCCGCCGATCAGTTCCGACCCAGACCGGCTCACCGAACTGTTCGAGAACCTCTTTCGAAACGGGGTTCAACACGGAGGGCCGGACGTGGTGATGCGCGTGGGCCCGATCGAAGGCGGATTCTACGTCGAAGACAACGGCGACGGGTTCAGCGTCGATCCCGAACAGGTGTTCGACCACGGCTTTTCGACGGCGAGCGACGGCAGCGGCTACGGGCTCTCGGTCGTTCGGACGATCGTCAACGCCCACGGTTGGGACATCGTGGCGACCGACGCCGACTCCGGCGGCGCCCGCTTCGAGGTCACGGGCATCGAGTTTCTCGAGTGACCACCCGGCGGCCGAACCTATTCCAGTGTCGGTCACGAATGCCAACGCGATGAAGGTGGGACTCGTCTCAGACGTTCACGCGAACCTGCCCGCGCTGGAGGCGGTCCTCGAGGACATGCCACCGGTCGAGACGGTCGTCTGTGCCGGCGACGTGATCGGCTACAATCCGTGGCCGGCCGCGTGTCTCGACCGCGTCCGCGACCTCGCCGACGCGACGGTCCGCGGCAACCACGACCGCACCGTCGAGACGCCCGGCAGATACCGCGGCAACCGAATGGCCGAGGCCGGACTCGAACACGCGAACGCGGAGCTGTCGACCGACGAGTTGGCGTGGCTCCGCTCGTTGCCGCGGGCGGCGTCGTTCGCGGGCGGACGCTACCTGCTCGTCCACTCGCACCCGGCCCCCGAGCGGGAGGACGCGTACGTGTACCCGGAGGAGTTCGAAACGCTCGAAAAATACCTCGACGACCTCGACGAGGACGGCGACCTCGACGGACTCGTGCTCGGCCACACCCACGTTCAGGGATCCCGGTCGGTCGACGGCCGGCTCGTCGTCAACCCCGGCAGCGTCGGACAGCCCCGCGACGGCGACCCCGACGCGGCCTACGCGGTGCTCGACACGGACGCCGACACGGTCGATCTCCGCCGAGTCGCGTACGATGTCGACCGCGTCGTCGAGGCGGTTTCGGCCGCGGGACTCCCGGAACGGACCGGCACGCGGCTACACCACGGCAAGTGAGCCGACCGCCGGGTCATAGAACGTGAGCCGACGGTCGGGCCGTAGGGTGTGAGTCGACCGCCGGGTCACGGCCAGTATCCCGCGATGAGCAGCACGTTCCGGCCGGCCGCCAGAAGCGACAACGCGCCGACGCCGGCACACATCAGCGTGGCCACCTGTCGACGGCTGCCGCCCGCGACCGTGACCGGGACCCCGATGACGGCCATCCCGACCGCCTTCGTGAGAAGCATGCCGCGCAACGGGCCGAACCGAGTGATGAAGACCCGTCCGACCGGCGATCCCTCGACGAACTCGCCGGTCGAGACCGCGAGGTACGTCGACCACACGTCGGCGACGGTGCCGACGATCAGGAGACCGACCGCGGCGACGAGGCGAGCGAACACGACGAGCAAGAGGAGGTGACCGGCGGTACATACCCCTGACGGATCGGCGGGAGTCATCGGGCCGCTCGGCGCCGGCTGCGCCACCGGTTCACGACGCGGGTGGTCGGCACCCGCACACGTCACGGGGGTATTTAAGCTAGTCCGGGCCGTAGTATAATTCGATGAGTGCTTCCGACGAGAAGACGTACGAGGTCGCGGTCGTGGGCGGCGGTCCGGCCGGCCTGACGACCGCGCTGTACGGCGCGCGACTCGGCCACGAGACGGTACTGATCGACCGCGGCGGCGGCCGCGCGGCGATGATGGCCGACACGCACAACGTGATCGGCATCACCGAAGAAGTCTCGGGCAATGAACTCCTCGCGACCGGCCGCGAGCAGATCGTCTCGTACGGCGGCGAGTTCGAACGCGGATTCGTCGACGGTATCGAGCGAACCGACGACGACCGGTTCCGGCTCTCTGTCGGCGACGACCGCGTTCTTGCCGACCGGGTCGTTCTCGCGACCGGGTTCTCCGACGAGCGTCCGGACCCGCCGTTGCCGCGGAACGCGAAGGGGCTCCACTGGTGTCTCCACTGTGACGCCTACATGTTCGTCGACGAGCCGGTGTACGTGATGGGTCACAGCGAGGCGGCCGCCCACGTCGCGATGATCATGTTGAACGTAACCGACGACGTGGACCTGTTGACCCGCGGCGCGGAGCCGACGTGGAGCGAGGAGACGGCGGCACAGTTGGAGGCGCACCCGGTCGACGTGGTTCACGAGGACGTCGCCGGCATCCAGAACGACCCCGACTCCGGCTGGCTCGAGGCGATGGAGTTCGAGGACGGCACCCGCCGCGAGTACCGCGGCGGCTTCCCGATGTACGGCTCCGACTACAACACCGCGCTCGCCGAGGGGCTCGGGTGTGACCTCACTGAGGACGGGGAAGTCGACGTCGACGACCACGGCCGCACCAGCGAGGACGGCGTCTTCGCGGTCGGCGACGTGACGCCCGGTCACAATCAGGTGCCCGTCGCGATGGGCCAGGGCGCGAAAGCCGGAATCGCGATCCACAAGGAACTCCGAGAGTTCCCGCGCTCGACCGAGGAGATCGCGAGAAACGGCCCCGTGGACGAGACGGCGGTCCCCGCCATCTCGCCGGGACTGCTCGAAACGGCGATCGCCCACGAGGGACACGCCGGCGGGCCGCGAACGTCGCCGCCGGAGCAGACGGCCGACGACGACTGAATCCGCGGCCCAGCCGGCAGAGCCACGATAGCGATCCTTTTTGATCCGCCCGTTCTGACCTGTCGTATGGGAACTATCGACGCGAACTTCGCCGGCGAGACGGTCGTTGTCACGGGCGGGTCGAGCGGCATCGGCCGCGCGGTCGCGACAGGGTTCGGCGACGCGGGAGCGACCGTGATCAACGCCGACGTCCGGGCGGCCCCCAAAGACGTCGACGCCGAAACGCCCACACACGAGGTCATCGAGGAGCGCGGCGGAACCGCCGCGTTCGTCGAGACCGACGTTTCCGAGCCGAGCCAGATCGAGTCGGTGATCGAGGCGGCCCGCGGGTTCGGCGGCGTCGACGTGATGGTGAACAACGCCGGCGTTCACCGTAGCCTCGAGTTTCTGGACGTGGCGCCCGCGGACTTCGAGTTCGTTCACGGCGTCAACCTCGGCGGCGCGTTCTTCGGCACGCAGCTGGCCGCGAAAGACATGATCGACCGCGGCGTTGCGGGCGCGATCGTGAACACGTCGTCGACGACGGCCGAGCGCGCGGAGTGGAACCACTCGCACTACGCGGCGACGAAGGGCGGCGTCCAGATGCTCACCCGGAGCGCGGCGCTCGAACTCGACCGCCACGGGATCCGCGTCAACGCGGTCGCGCCCGGACCGATCGCCACCGAGATCCGCGAGGGATGGGCGGGAGAAGCGAGGAGTGCCATCGAGGAGTCCGAGGGGCTCCCGTCCCGGGCTGGCACCCCCGACGACCTGCCCGGCGCGTACCTCTATCTCGCCTCGGATGCGGCGAGTTACGTGACCGGCGAGACGGTGTGGGTCGACGGCGGAGCGAGCTTGTAGGCGGGGTCTCGGAGACTCGGCGCGTGGGGTACTCATAAACCTTGATATGAGTCTCCTGTGAATCGTCCGATACTCATGGACGAGGACGCGGTCGCCGACTACGTGGACGCGGCTCGATCGACGATCGAGGCGGCACCGCAGCTGGACGAGGCCAACACGAAGGCGGCGATCCTGCAGGACTTCCTGACACTCCTCGACTGGGAGATTCCGGAGAACACCCGGTTGGAGTACTCGGTACGGGCGTTTGGCCGGACGTACAAGGTCGATTACGCGCTCGTGCTTGAGGAGACTCCGGTAGCCTTCTTGGAAGCGAAAGGCGTCGACACGCCGCTGAACGACGACCACGAGGAACAGCTGTCGTCGTACATGTCCAACGAGAACGTCAACTACGGTATTCTCACGAACGCGGAGGAGTACCGGTTCTTTCAGCGACGGGTCGCGGGCTCCGCGGTGAGCGTCAGGCGTGTCGGTACCGCCGACTT
>KI543155.1:21324-33068 GCA_000496175.1 uncultured archaeon A07HR67
GCCTGCCGAGATAAGGAGTTTACGAAGAATTGAGGAGAAAGCCCCGTCGTCTACGGCGGGGGTGAATCCGACAAACCCTACACGAACAACGTTCGACGTGCCGAAAGAATGTTTTAAATAACCTGAGACTTATTTAATGGAAACCGAGGCGGTCTACCCGCCCCACTAATCGGACAATATCGGGATTCCCTCATTTAAAGCGGAAGACACACTCTTCGGTGCCGAAATAGGGTGTAAGCAGTCAGAAGTACCTCCGAATCCCATGCCGGGATAGGAGTAACGGCTGGTTGGCACAGCCAGTAGCCGTCATCGAGGCGTCTACAAACCTTCAACATCCCAAACTAACGGTGCGGTGCCGTGGGAATCTTCGCCCTTCAGGGCGGAGAGGAGGTCAATCTTTGGCGCTGTCGGCACGACGAATCGGCTCGGACGAACGGCCCCGCGTTATTTGCTCGGTTGTGCCGGTCTCAGGCGTCAGGCGCCCGGACGACGCCGTAACAGTTCCCACTTGAGACGGAGACGTCGACGACGGTGAGGTCGCTGTCGGCGAGGTCGGCGTCGAACTCCGCGGGGTCGTAGATGTGGTAGTATCGTGGCACCGTCTCGCCGCCCGGAAGCGTCCAGTCGACGGCGGTGTCGAATCCCTCGTCGCGGTCGAACCGGTCGTGTGCGGTGCTCCACGCGCTCACGAGTGCGACCCCGTCGGACCGAAGCACCCGCGCGAGCTCGTTCAGGCTCCGAAGGCGCGCGGCCCGCGGCGAGAGGTGGTGGATCGTGGCGACGTACACCGCCAGGTCGACCGCGTCGGTGCTCACCGGGAGCCGCGCCGCGTCGCCGTGGACGAACGCCGCGCGGTCGTCGAACCCGCGCTCGCTGGCTCGACTGGCCGCCTCTCGGAGCAACTCGCGGCTGAGGTCGACGCCGAGACACCGGGGCGCGTGGTCGGCCAACAGCTCGGTGTGTCTGCCGTTTCCACAGCCGACGTCGAGTCCGCGCTCGGCGGCGCGCCCCGCCAGGAACGTCTCGACCTCCGGCCACGCGTATTTTCGGGTCTTCGAAAAGTGCGTGGCGATCCGGTCGTACGTCGACTGGGGATCCATACGCGAGCGTCGGCGGCGACGAATATAGATGCGGTGACCGGCAGCGCCGACCGCGGCCGCGTCGCGTCTCACATCGCGCCCATGAGGGTGAAGGCGACGAGCGTGAAGACGAGCAGCACGGCCGCGTGTTTCGCGCCGTCTCGAACCGATCCCTCGCCGAGCTGTCCGGCGACGATTCCAGAACACACCGCCTGGATGGCGGCCGCGTGGAAGAACAGCTGCTCGTATACGTCCACGTCGATATCGCCGAGTCCGCCGATGACTCCGGTTCCGCCGACACCGGCGCCGGCACCGGTTTCCGTGCCCGCTCCGGCGATAGACGCCTCCTCGATGGCGGGGATGAACGACACCGAGAGCGCGGCTATCACCCCGAGAAACACCAGAAACGAGATGTAGATGACGATGAGATACGTCACCATCACCTGCCGGCGTTCTCGCCGGAGCGTCCACGTCGCCCGCGCCTCGTCGGCCGCGATCCGAAGCACCGGCGCGACGTCCCCGCTCGCGTGCATCGCGTTCGTCACGAGCACGACCGCCCGCGATGTCATCGGCGAGGCGACCCGTCGTTCCAGCCGACGCAGCGCGGTTGTCACGTCGGCTCCCCAGTCCATGTCCCGGCGCGTGCGTTCGAGGTCGGCCGTCAACGCCTCGAGGTCGGTGCCGGCGACGCGTCGAACGCTTCCGACGACGGAGGTTCCGGCCTCGTTCACGCTGGCGAGCCGATCGAGAAAGTCCGGGATGGCCGACTCGATCCGTCGAATCCGACGTTTTTGTACCTCGTAGACGACCGCGTAGGCCGCGAGCACGACCGCGGTCGCGGCCACGAGCGGCGTGTCGACCTGTGCGACGATTGCCGTCGGGCGCTCAACCGTGAGCGGGTGGACGACCGCAGCGACCCAGAACAGCGCTACCGGCACGGCGACGACGAGCACGGCTCGTGGCGCCTCGAGGATGCGGTCCACCGGCGAGGTCACCCACGAGCGGACCGACCGGAGACGGTCGTACGCCGCCAGCCGTTCGCGGCTTGCCTGCCAGCGGTCGGTCACGCGCCCGCCATCGGGCTGGGTCGGCTCCTCGACCCGGTCGCGGGCGCCGCGTCCGTCGGCTGCTTCCGACAGATCGACCTGTTCTGTCCCGCCGATCCCTTGGGTGATGCTGTCGACGTAGACCGCGAACCCGAACGTCGCCAGCGGAACGGCGACGTAGACGATGACGCGCAACAACGGGAGCGTGTCGCTCAACACGAGGCCGATCACGACGAGAATCGTGATCAGAAACAACGGCCCGGCGACCAGCGTGGTGACGTACGCCTCCGCGAACGTCGAGAGCAGTTCGAGGTATCGCTCCTGTTTCGACTCCGCTTCCTGCTGGTAACGGTCGTACTGGTCGTTGAGAAACGCCGACAACGACCGCCCTGTCCCGAGCACCGACGCGAGGTTTTCGGCGAACTCGGAGAGGTCGTCGCTGGGGGTTCGCCGGGCGGTGTGTCGAAGCGCCGTCAACACGTCCGTACCGAAGGCGTTCATCTCGCGGACAGCGACGGACAGCTCGGTGGCGGCCTCGCCGTACACCGACTCGTTCTCCGCGAGCGCGTCCATCACCCGGGGAAACGCCATCCCCGACCGCGAGAGCGCGTACACGAACGCGACCGTTCGGGGCAGCGTGGCGTCGATCTCCGCGGCCCGCGCGGTCGCTCGCTGGCCGAGCAACGCCCACCGCGCGTAGTACGTTCCGACCGCGAGCGCCGACCCGACTGTGGCGGAGGCGACGACGAGCAGCACGAACAGTTCGACCAACCCGAGCTGTGTCAGCCGGGTGAGCCCGGCGAGCACGGAGAGGGCGTCCGGAAGCCTCTCGGCGAGCCGGTCGCCGCCGACGTCGAGCGCCGTCAACACCCCTGCGGCGACGTACACCCCGATCACGCTCCCGGCGACGCCGAGGACGCCGGCGTACAACAGGGTCCGGGAGGCGTACGCGCGGTGGGTGCCGCCGACGTGTGCGGCACGCATCAGGTCCCGTTCTCGTTGTCTCCGGTCGTTGGCCACGACGTAGTCGCCGAAAAGCGACAACGCCAGCCGGGTGAGGAACAACGCTGCCCGCGAGGAGACCTGCGGCGCCACGAGCCCCAGACAACACGCGACCGCGACGACGAGCGGGACGTACGCGATCATCTCGCGTCGAGGTCGGTCGCTCCTGTGTCGGGGGCGGTCACGGTCTCGTCTTCCTCGGCTCGCTCCTCGAGCCGGTCCATCACGTGGCCGGGGTCGGCGTAGTACTCGTTGACGAGCGCCGTGAACCGGCGGTATCCGTTCACTCCGAGCCGGCTACACAGGTCGAGGAACCGCTCGCGGCGGCGCACCTCACGGAGCAGTTCCGCCCGGGCCCAGCCACGCTCCTCGCGTATCTCGTCGAGGAGGCCGGAGTCGTTGCGTCTGAACTCGTCCGCCTCCGCGCGCCACTCGAACGCCGAGGAGTAGTCGAGCTCGCCGGTTCGCTGGTCGATCCCGCCGATCTCGCCGACCACCTTCGCCCGGCGGATCCGCTGGTCGTCGGACCGGGTCAGCGTCTGGATCGAGAGCATATCGAGCGATTGAACCATCGCTCGCGGGACGTTGATCGGCTCGTTCTCCAACCGATTGATCACGGTCTCGATGGAGTCAGCGTGCATCGTAGAGAACGTGGTGTGGCCCGTGTTCATCGCCTGAAACAACGTGATCGCTTCCGCGCCGCGGACCTCGCCGACGATGATGTACTCCGGGCGGTGTCGCAACGCCGACCGCAACAGGTCGTACATGTCGATGTCGGTGCCTTCGGAGCGCCGCTCGCGGGTGACCGAGGAGAGCCAGTTGTCGTGGTACAACGAGAGCTCGCGGGTGTCTTCTATCGAGAGCACCTTCGCCCGCGGCGGGATGAACATCGAGACCGCGTTCATCGAGGTGGTCTTGCCCGAGGCGGTTCCGCCGGCGAAGATGAGGCTCTTGTTGTGTTCGATACAGAGCCAGAAGTACGCCATCTGTTCGATCGAGAACGTCCCGTAATCGACCAGATCGATCGGCGTGAACGGTTCTTCGGCGTACTGTCGGATGGTGAACGCCGACCCGCGCGGGGTCACCTCCTCGCCGAGCGCGAGTTCGGCGCGCGAGCCGTCCGAAAGCGTCGTCTCGACCATCGGGTCGCCGACGGAGATGTGACGGCCCGACTGCTGGGCCAGCCGGATGACGTAGTTGTCGAGCGCGTCCTTCCCGAACGAGACGTTCGTCTCGATGTCGGTGTACTCGTCGTGGTAGACGAATATCGGGAGATCGTAGCCGTCACAGGAGACGTCCTCGATGTGTGCGTCGTTCAACAACGGGTCGACCTTTCCGAACCCGCGGAAGTCGCGGTAGAGGTAGTACGCCAGCGAGTGAAAGGTGTCCATTCCGGCGTCGACGCCGTACTGTTCGAGCAACGACTCCAGTTCGGTTCGCAGGGTTTCTTCGTCGGTCCGTCCCGTCCCTTCTTTGTACAACAACGGGTCGCGAATGTCGTCGGCGACGCGGTCCAACAGCTCGCGTTCGAACTCGTCGAGGTCGGGTTCGACCGCGTAGTACCGGTGTTCGCTCTCTTCTTCGTCGTAGGTGATGACGACGTACGCGTACGGCGCGTTCACCCAGTAGCGGTCGACCTCGCGCTCGTCCGGTGGGGGCGAGAAGAACGCGAGCGGACCGTCGGCGCCGGGATCGAACGGACGGACGCCGAGGTCGGATCCCCGCAGCATCTCCCAGGTGCGCCCGAGGCGTCGACGGACGGCTCTCACGGCTCCCCCGGCGTTGTCGGCGCCTGTGTCTCCCGCCATCGGTTGTGATACGCTGATACGTCCGGCTCCGGTTTAAATTGCGTCCGTCGAATATCAGCGGTGAGTTTGGGCGTCCGACGGCCGGCTGGCTGGCCGGCGCGTCCGACGTCTCCCCGAACGAGCGCGTTCGAGCGCCGAAACGCCCGTTACGTTGATACGGCATGACCGATAACGTCCCAGTAGGAAATGCGGCGTGACTACTTCGAACTGACCGTCGAGGGCGTCGGGAACGACGCCGGCGAGCCGACCACCCCGCTGGTCCGCATCGACTTCCACGGACCGGACGGGCTGTTACGCGACCGGCTCTCGGGATCCGGTGGCGACCTGCTCTCGGCCGCGGAGGTCGATGTCGCCTTTCGGCTCCGCGAGCCGTTCTCGAACAAGAGCGACGCCGAGGGTGTCGTCGGCGTAACGAATCGATACACGGGAGACTTCGTCCTCGAACTCAACGAGACGGCCGACGACGTGCTTCCGTTCATCCACGCCGCGCGCGAGTCCGCGGACGCCGCCGACGACGACGCACGGTATCGCATCGAGATCGAACTCGAGGGCGAACCGCTCGTGACGTACGACAAAGAAACGTTTCTGGTGTACGACAACGAGGGGAACCTTCTGCGGAGCGAGAGCCTGATTCCGTCGGGCGTCGAGCTCTGAGCGCCCGCGTCACCCGAACGAGAACCGGACCGGATCGCCGGGCACGAGACCGAACGCCGCCGCCCCGCGCCCGTCGTTGACGTCGCACTCGACGTAGCCGTGGCTGCCGACGGTCACGAGCCGCTCGCCGGCGGAGACCGCGGCGAACGTCCCGACCACCGGGACCGGCTCGTCGTTCACGCGCACGTCTTGTCGCCCCTCCACGACGCTGCCCGGCACGTTGGTGATGACGTTGCCGAAGTCGTCGACGACGAGCACCTCGCCGTCGACGACCGCGTCCTCGCCGTCGCCCCGAACGGTCGGCTCCGGGATCCGCGCGTCGGCGTATTTCTTGGTTCGACACAGCCAGGAGAGGCCGTCGAGCCGTTCGCGAACCGCTGCGGGGCCTCTCGGAGTGGGCTCGGTTTCGCCGGCGGTCGCTTCGGGGCCGTCAGTCGCCTCGGGGTCGCCGGTCGCTTCGCCGCCGGCAACGATCGCCTCCCAGATGTCGGCCGCGGCGGGGGCGAACACGTCGCGGCCGTGGAACGTCGCGCTCGCCGGATCGAACCCCTCGATCCGGTAGACGTCGACCTGTGTCTGTTCGGCCTTGTCGGGCTCCCGGTCGGTGTCGACTCCTGGGTCGTGGTCGCCGGCAGCCAGCGCTCGGGCCGGCGGCAGCGCGAGTCCGTTGTCGGGCGCGATAATCACGTGTGCGCCGGCGCGGACGGCGACCGCGGCGCGGTCGGTCCCGACGCCGGGGTCGACGACGACACAGTGGACGGCCGGCGGAAACTCTACGAGCACGAACCGGAGCCAGAAGGCGGCCGCCCGGGGGGTACCGCGCGGCAGGTCGTGGCTCACGTCGACGAGTTCGGCGTCGGTCCGCCGCCTGATCACTCCTTTCATCGCCGCCGGATACGGCGACCCGAAGTCGGACGCGAGGGTGAGCGGCCGCGGGGTGGGACGCCGGCGGGTCATTCCTCGCCGGTGGCGTCGCTTTCGGCGATTCGCCGGATTCGCTCGACGCCGTCGACTTCTTCGATCACGTCGACGACGGTCTCCGGAACGAGGTCGACCCAGTCGCGGCCGTGGATCATCCGCTCGCGGAGCTCTGCGCCTTCGAGCACCTCCCGGCGGAACATCGGCGAGCCTTTCACCTCGACGCCGGCCTCCTCGAAGAGCCGGACGACGAGCGGGTTGTTCGAGTACGCTACGTCGAACCGCGGGGTCATGCTTCGGACGTGGCTCACCCACACCGAGTTGCGGTCGAGGTCTTCGATCGGGACGACGTAGGTGGTGATGTCCAGGTCTTCGACGGCCTTGGTAACCATCAACACGCGCTCGCCCGCGGTGAACGGGTTCCGGGTGGTGTGTGAGTTGCCGGCGGAGCCGATCCCCAGCACCAGCTCGTCGACCTCCTCGGCGATCTCCTCGATCATGTGTCGGTGGCCGTGGTGGAACGGCTGGTATCGCCCGATGTAGAACCCCCGCATGGATCCACGTAGTGGCGGCGCAGTTTATAAACACCGTGGGAACGGAACGAGGCGCAATACCGACGGTATGTGCCGATAACGCGGGTTTCACGCGCTGCGTCCGGCAGGGATGTGGGGAGAAAGTATATCAGTAGCCGACCCTTCGTTTCTGGTAACGGTTACCGATTCTATGAGCAACGAGAAGGACACGAACGACCCGCCGGACGAGGACGTCGCACCGTCGGACGACTCCCCCATGGAGGACGCGCCGCCGGAGGAGTCCGACGACTCCGTCCAGCGCCCGGCCGAAGACGGCGATGAGGACTCCCCCAGCGAACACCCGGATCCGGCCGGGAACGGGGCGAACCGTGAGGAGCCGACCGACGACGGGTTCCGCACGCCGGACCCGGCTCCGAGCGCGGAGAACGGCTCGGCCGACGAGGAATCAGACGAGTGGAACGACGGAATCGCGATCGACGACGACCTCCCGGACTCCCCGGACCCCCCGACCGACGACCGCTCGAACGCGAACACCGTGGTCAACCCCGACGACGAGGGTGCGATCGACGACCTCGGTAGCAGCGTCGAGGTGGAGGGCGCAGAGATCGCCGACGACCCGGACGAGGACGACCTGCTCGGCGGCCTCAAGATCGACTCCACCTCCGAGATCTCGATTCCCGACCGGCTCGTCGACCAGGTGATCGGCCAGGAACACGCCCGCGACGTGATCATCAAGGCGGCCAAACAACGCCGCCACGTGATGATGATCGGCTCGCCGGGAACCGGCAAGTCGATGCTCGCGAAGGCGATGTCCGAGCTCCTCCCCAAAGAAGAGCTACAGGACGTCCTGGTGTATCACAACCCCGACGACGGCAACAAGCCAAAGGTTCGGACGGTGCCATCCGGCAAGGGCGAACAGATCGTCGATGCCCACAAGGAAGAAGCACGCAAGCGCAACCAGATGCGCTCGCTGCTCATGTGGATCATCATCGCCGTCGTGTTGGGTTACGCGCTCATCATCGTCGGCCAGATCCTCGTCGGCATCATCGCGGCCGGCGTGGTGTACCTCGTCTTCCGGTACCTCAACCGCGGCTCGGACGCGATGATTCCGAACCTGTTGGTGAACACCGCAGACACGAAGTCCGCGCCGTTCCGCGACGCGACGGGTGCCCACGCCGGCGCGCTGCTCGGCGACGTCCGCCACGACCCGTTCCAGTCCGGCGGGATGGAGACGCCGAGCCACGACCGCGTCGAGGCCGGCGCGATCCACAAAGCCAACAAGGGCGTGTTGTTCGTCGACGAGATCAACACCCTGGACATCCGCAGCCAACAACACCTCATGACGTCGATCCAGGAGGGCGAGTTCTCCATCACGGGCCAGTCCGAGCGCTCCTCGGGTGCGATGGTTCAGACCGAGCCCGTCCCCACGGACTTCGTCATGATCGCGGCCGGGAACCTCGACGCGATGGAGAACATGCACCCGGCGCTGCGGAGCCGAATCAAGGGGTACGGGTACGAGGTGTACATGGAAGACACCATCGAGGACACCCCGAAGATGCGCCGGCAGTACGTGCGGTTCATCGCCCAGGAGGTCGCGAAGGACGGCCGCCTGCCGGAGTTCACGGCCGAGGCGATCGAGGAGGTCATCCTCGAAGCCAAACGCCGGTCCGGCCGGAAGGGCCACCTCACGCTCCACTTCCGTAACCTCGGCGGGCTGGTTCGGGTCGCAGGCGACATCGCCCGCGGCGAGGACGCCGACTACACCACCCGCGATCACGTGTTGCAGGCGAAGGGCCGTTCCCGGTCGATCGAACAACAGCTCGCGGACGACTACATCGAGCGGCGGAAGGACTACGAGCTGCAGGTGTCGGACGGCTACGTTGCCGGGCGCGTCAACGGGCTCGCCGTGATGGGCGAAGACTCTGGCATCATGCTTCCGGTGATGGCCGAGGTGACGCCGACGCAGGGCGGCGGTCAGGTGATCGCCACCGGCCAGCTGAAGGAGATGGCCGAGGAGTCCGTCCAGAACGTGTCGGCGATCATCAAGAAGTTCTCCGACGAGAACATCTCGGAGAAGGACATCCACATCCAGTTCATCCAGACGGGCCAGCAGGGTGTCGACGGCGACTCCGCGTCGATCACGGTCGCGACCGCCGTGATCAGCGCGTTAGAGAACGTCGGCGTCGACCAGAGCCTCGCGATGACCGGCTCGTTGTCGGTGCGGGGCGACGTGCTCCCCGTCGGCGGCGTCACCCACAAGATCGAGGCGGCCGCGAAGGCCGGCTGTACTCGGGTGATCATCCCGCAGGCGAACGAGCAGGACGTGATGATCGAAGAAGAATACGAGGAGATGATCGAGGTCATCCCGGTGTCACACATCAGCGAGGTGCTCGACATCGCTCTCGAGGGCGAGGCCGAGAAGGACTCGCTCGTCGACCGGCTCAAGTCGATCACCGGCTCGGCGCTCAAAGACCAGGGCGTCTCCGGTCCCTCCAGTCCGAGCCCGCAGTAGTCGATGCCCGCGTGGACGGCGTTCGCCGCCGCGACCGCCGTTCTCACCGCGGTGTTGCTGTATTTTACTCGCCGTTCACGACGAACAATCGACCGGATCGTCGCCGCCCCGAGCGACCGATCTGCGCCCGGGGTCGACAACGGCCCGGTCGTCGCCTCCGACTCCTCCAGGCGAGCGGCCGACCCGTCTCCCGAGTCGCTCACGCCGACGCTCCTTCTGGTCAACGTCACGGTCTCACAGGGACTCGCGCTGGCGGCGCTGGCCGGCATCGCGTGGGTGACCGCGGTTCCGCCGGCGGCGTTCGGGCTCGACGCCGGCCGCTCGGTTCTCTGGCGGGGCGGTGTCGCGGGAGTCACGCTTTACGCGGCCAACGAGGCGGCGGCAGCGCTCGGCGCGCGGATCGGGGTCGCTCCCACTCTGCGGCTCCGCGAGGCCATGGCACCGACCGACGCCGCCGGCTGGGCGTTGTTGCTGGGCGTCACGCTTCCCGTCGTCGCCGTCTTCGAGGAGGCGTTGTTTCGCGGCGCGCTGATCGGCGCGCTCGGAGCCGGCACCGGGATCGACCCGTGGCTCCTCGCGATCGGCTCCGCGGCCGCGTTTGGGCTCGGTCACGGCGCACAGGGACGGCTCGGAATCGTCGTCGCCGGCGGCATGGGGCTCGCGCTCGCCGGCGTGTTCGTCTCCACCGGCAGCCTCCTTGTCGTCGTCGTTGCTCACTACGTCGTCAACGCGTCGGAGTTCGTCGTCCACGAGCGGTTTGGACGCGATCCCGCGGCGGCGCTCGAACGGGTCGTCAGTCGCGAGTGACGCCGCTTTTCGGCCGATCCTCGGTTCGTCGGTCCCGGTTAGCCCACTCTTTTTGTACGGTCGGGTCCCTACTCGACGCTATGACCGGAAAGCCGACCGTCGGCGAGTACATGACCCGAGAGGTCGCGACCGTCGACCCCGAGGAGACGGTGTCGTCGGTCGCCCAGCGCATGGTCGACACCACCGGCCACAAGGGGTTTCCAGTCACTCAGGGCCGGACAGTCGAGGGGTTCGTCTCCGCGGGCGATCTCCTGCTCGCCGCCGACGACACCCCCGTGTTCACGGTGATGTCCGAGGACCTGATCGTCGCTCATCCCGAGATGAAGATCACCGACGCCGCCCGCGTCATTCTTCGATCCGGCATCCAGAAGCTCCCCGTCGTCGACGACGCCGACAACCTGGTCGGGATCATCTCGAACTCCGACGTCGTCCGCTCACAGATCGAGCGCGCGACGCCCGGCAAGGTCGGGAAGCTGATGCGAACCCTCGAACAGATTCACGGCGTCGAGCTCACCGAAGACCGCCGCGAGGTGCGCCTGGACGACCTCACCCCGACGCAGGAGCGGGTGTACGCCGACGAGCTCGAGGGGCGTCAGTACGAGTTGAACCGCGGGCTCGCAGAACCGCTCGTTGTCATCGACAACGACGGCGAGCTTCACCTCGCCGACGGCCACCACCGCGTGATGGCCGCCCACGAGATGGGCATCGAGCTGATGGACGCGTACGTCATCGTTCCGCAGGAACGGGTCGACCTCGGGATGGCCAAGACCGCCGAGAAGGGGGGATTAGAAACGATCACCGACATCGAGATCGTCGACTACGCGCGCCACCCGCTCGTCGAGACGACGAAACGGCTCCAGTGAGACGACCGGCCGAGCGCGCGCGCCGCCGGACCCGGTCTCCCGAGGCGACCTGCGCCCGGCGTCTTCGAAGATGAACGGCCACGACGTCGCGGTCGGCGCGGTCGTGGCCCCGGCGGCCGGCGTCGGCTTCGCCTGGACGCACGGAGCGTGGTACGGCGTCTTCGCGACCACGCCGCTCGTCGATCTGTTCGGGTCGCTCCTGCTCGGCGTCGTCGGCGGGCTCGTGTGTCTGCTCGCCGGCGCGCTGGCGGGCGGGGTGCGCCGCGCGGTGGTCGCGGGCGGCTTCGCGACCGGCGGACTCGCCCACCTCGTCGTGACGCCGACGGTCACGCCGTTCGCGCTCGGGCCCGCCGACGTGAACGCCGCGTTGTTCGCCGTCGGCGCGGCGCTCGGGCTCGTCGCGCTCACGGCGTCCGAGCGTCGGGAGACGTGAGCGCGGCCACGTCGTCCCCGGTGGCTTTTTTGACCCGTGGGGTGAGTCGGGGCTATGTCCCAGTATTCGGTCCGCGCGGAGTGGGAGCC
>KI543155.1:33088-37767 GCA_000496175.1 uncultured archaeon A07HR67
TCATCGGCTCG
Organism: uncultured archaeon A07HR67; assembly: GCA_000496175.1. GTDB lineage: Archaea > Halobacteriota > Halobacteria > Halobacteriales > Haloferacaceae > Halorubrum. The sequence goes on from KI543155.1 coordinate 33,100, forward strand.
CAGACGACCTCGCCGGAGACGCGTTGGACGACCTGACGCGGTCCGTCCTCGCCGAGGGCGACGTCGACCGGATCGACGACGTGCTCGCGAGCTTCGACGCCCGCGAGAAGCTCGCGGTCGTGCTCTCACGGCCGCATCTCGCGCCCGAGACGGCAGCGGGCGGCACCGACGGCGCGTCGGTGACGCTCGAGGCGCCTCTCTCCAACATCTACTTTCAACGCGACACCACGATCGTCGGAGACGAGGGGCCGATTCTCTGTCACATGTCGGAGCCGATCCGCCAGCGCGAGGTGCCGATCGTGCGGCGGGCGTGGGAGGCGATCGGAGCGGAGTTCAGCTACGAGATGACCGGCGAGCCGCTCGAGGGCGGAGAGTTCATGCCCGCGGGCGAGTTCGCGCTGCTCGGCGTCTCCGCGGAGGTCGACGGCGAGGAACACGTCATCAGGACGAGCTACGAGGCGGGCGAACGGCTCATGGGCGACGGAGCGGTCTCGTACGACGAGTTTGGGCTGGTCAGAGCCCCGTTGGAGGCGGACCGACGACTCCGCCAGGACCGCGGGCTCGGCTCGCGCGTGATGCACCTGCTCGGCTGGTTCAACATCGCGGCCGAGGGGTTGGCGGTGCTCGACGCCGACCTCGCCGAGACGGCCGCCGTCGACATCTACCGCATCGACGGCGGATCCTACGAGTACAGCCACACCACGTCCGTGCTCGAGTACGTGCGCGACGAGCAGGGGTTCGACGTGATCGACGTCGCCGACGCCGAGCGGTGGCCTACCAACTTTCTCGCCATCGACGACGGCGTCGTGATCCCGTTGTACGAGCCGGACGCAGACGGCGGCTATCAGCCGACGAACAATCCCACCATCGAGGCGTTGCGCGACCACGGCGTCACCATGCGCCCGGACGGGATCGGAATCCCGCGTGCGGCCCTCACGAACGGCGCGGGCGGGCTCCACTGTATGACGACGCCGATCTCGCGAGGGTAGCCGAGGACACCGGCGTCGGCTCGCGGCCACGCACATCTTTTTATAAACACGCCGAGACGTGCCGGCCATGGGACGCATCAGAACCGCGGTTTCTCGGGCGACGTACGCGGCCATCGGCGCGGCTATCGGTGCCGCGTTCGGCGGGCTGGTGAGTCGAAACGCCGCGAGCAGCGGAGGCGCGATCGGCGCCCTCGCCGGGGCGACGATAGCCGAGGTTCGAGCTGACGCGGACGGCGTCTTCGCCGGCCTTCGACCGGACTCCGAGTCCGACTCCGACGACGCGGCGGCCGACGGCTGAGCCCGCCTCGACGGTGTCGACTGAGCTCACCTCGACGGCCGTCGGGTCGTCCCCGCCCCCGACGGCTTCGGGAACGACTATACGAACGGAGCGAGTAGGCGCCAGCGATGTCCGACACCGACGCCGGCTCCGGCCCCGACGACGACCGCGACGCGGGGTGGTTCCGCGGGCTTCGATCCGAGGCCGACGACGCGGACACCGCACACGAACGGATCGCCGCCGGCGAGGCGGCGACGCCGCGGGACTGGCCCCGGCTCGCCGTCGACTCCGGCTTCGCCGAGTCGGCGTCGGCCTACTACGACCGGCTTCACGAGGCCACGACGCAGGCGACCCGCGAGGCGGTCAGAGAACGCGAGCGCGCCGACGACAAGCAACTGATCCACACGGTTCGCGCCATGGACGACTGCGAGCGCGTCGCAAACGAGTTGGCCGAGCGCGCGGCGGAGTGGGCCGGCAGCCTCTTCGAGGAGACCGACGCGGGACTCGCGGGAGCCCGGGCGGTCGCCGAGCGAGAACCGTCCGGCGATCTCGAACGACGAGCCGTTTCGGTGTCGGCGCGCGCCGTCGACCTCGCCGACGAGCGGGACGCACTGTCGGCGACCATCGAGCGGATCGCGCCGGCCGTGGCGCCGAACCTCGCGGCGATGGCCGGGCCGGAGCTCGCGGCGCGGCTGATCGCGCTTGCGGGCGGGCTCGAACCGCTCGCGAAGAAGCCCTCCGGGACCGTTCAGGTGCTCGGCGCGGAGGACGCGTTGTTCGCACACCTCTCGGGGAGAGCGCCCTCGCCGAAACACGGGATCATCTACACCCACGAGTTCGTTCGCGGAACCCGACCCGCAGACCGCGGGTCGGCCGCACGCGCGCTCGCGGGAAAACTGACGCTCGCGGCCCGCGTCGACCACTACGCCGGCGAGTATCGCGAACAGCTTCACGCCGACCTTCGGGACCGAATGGAGGCGATCGGGGCGCGGGCGGAGGCCGATGAGTGACCCTGCCCTCCCGGACGGGGTCGAGCGCCGGTCGTTCGACGGGGAGACCCGGCTGGCGACGCGTGGGCCGCCGGTGTACGGCGAGCCAACGGACGGCGAGTGGCGGGCGTGGGATCCCGAGCGGTCGAAGCTCGGCGGCATGTTCGAACTCGGGGTCGACACCGGTCTGACCGGCGGCGAGACGGTGGTGTACCTCGGCGCGGCCGCGGGCACGACCGTCAGCCACGTCGCCGACTTCGCCGGGCCGACGTACGCCGTCGAGTTTGCCCCGCGGCCGACCCGGGAGCTTCTCGACGCTGCGGCGCCGCGACCCCGGTTGTTCCCGTTGTTGAAAGACGCCCGGAAGCCCGACACCTACGCGCACGTCGTCGAGGCCGACGTCGACGCGATCGTCCAAGACGTCGCCACCCGCGGGCAGGCGACGGTCGCGGTCCGCAACGCGCGGTTTCTCGCCGACGACGGGCGGCTGGTGCTGTCGGTGAAGGCCCGCAGCGAGGACGTCACCGCCGACCCCGAGACGGTGTTCGACGACGTGGTCTCGACGCTCGAGGAGGCCTACGAGGTGCTCGACACCGCGCGGCTGGACCGGTTCCACGAGGACCATCTCGGCGTCGTGGCGACGCCGCGGTGAGACGCGCGGCGGTTCCGGAGGCGGCCACGCCGGTTGAGACACGGTCAGTCGGTCCGTCGGTCGATTACGAAGGCGACCGGAGCGAGCCCCGTCTCACCACGTCGGCGGCGAGAAGCCGGCGTCTTTCAGAATCGGCTTCCATCGTTTCTGGACGGAGAGCCGCGAGACGTCCATCGCGTCGGCGACGGCGGATTGTGACCGCTCCTGTCCGCGGATCAGCGCAGCGGCGTAGAGACTGGCGGCGGCGGTGGCGGGCTTCGAGCGATCCTCGTCGGGAATCGCCGAGAGAAACAGATCGGTTGCGGTCGCACACGCGTCGTCGTCGAGGCCGAGTTCCGCACACGCCGTCTCCAGGCTGGCGATCCACTCCTTCGTTGGCGACGCGGTCACTCGCCCGGTACATGGTCCGTCGTTCGTCGCTCGCGTGTAAAAATCCCCCGCAGCCGGTGGTAGATCGAGTTCGACTCGCAATCGCGGGTCGCCGGCCGCTGGCCTGAAGTCCGTGCCGTCCGTACGACGGATATGTCGACACACGCCTGGACGGAGTCGCAGGTTCGCGAGCTTCACGACGATCTGGTGTCGTTGTACGAGCCGGTCGATCGGGTCGCCGAACACGGTGCCGACCCGACAGCGGAGCCCGGCGAGGGCGTTCGCCAGCTGATCGGGACGATTCTCTCACAGAACGTCGCCGACACGAACACCCGTCGGGCCGTCGAGGCGCTCTTCGACCGCTACGCCGACTTCGCGGCGATCGAGGCGGCCGACCACGACGAACTGGCCGAGACGATCCGGGTCGCAGGCCTCCCCGACCAGAAGGCCGCACGGATCCAGCGCGCGCTGAAAGCGATCCGCGAGGAGACCGGCGGGGCGTATTCGCTGGCGTTTCTCGACGCGATGGCGACGGACGACGCGAAGGCGTGGCTGATGGATATCAAAGGCGTCGGCCCGAAGACCGCCAGCGTGGTGTTGAACTTCCACTTCGGGAAGCCGACGATGGCGGTCGACACGCACGTCGAGCGCGTCTCGAAGCGGTTCGGGCTGGTTCCGGAGTCGGCCTCGAACCAGGCGGCTCACGACGCGCTCGACGAGGTGGTGCCCGACGAACTGATCTACCCGCTTCACGTGTTGTTGATCCGTCACGGACGGACGCACTGCTCGGCGCGGAGCGCCGACTGTGCCAACCCGGTGTGTGAGACGTACTGCGACTGCGAGTTCTGCTGATACGTCGTTGCCGGTACGGTGAGTTCCTTCGCAGACGCAGCCGCTCGTTGATATGCGGCTACTCACGCCGTGACCACTTCCAAAGCCCCGGCCGCGAGGGCTCGATGCGCTCGCTGTGGTCCTCGTCGCTCACTCCGTTCGCTCCTGCGGTCCTTGCGTCGCGCGCCGTCGCCCTCGCGGCCGCCCCTTTGAATCCCAACCCCGCACCGCACGGCAACCGCACCTCACACCTCCCCAGCCTCGTCGCTGGCGCCGTCGGCCCCAGCGACTCCCTCGCGCGTGCGATTCGCGCCTTTCGGGCGCTTATCCGCACGCGCCACCGCAATTATAAACCGCGCCGCTGCTAGCGGTTCGTCAGGTTCTTGAGTCGCTTCCGCGTACGGCCGGTCGCGCGCGGGTTGCCGAGCCAGGCCAAAGGCGTAGCGCTTAGGACGCTATCCCGTAGGGGTCCGCCGGTTCGAATCCGGTCCCGCGCACTGAGGAGCGAAGCGACGAGGGAGGAGGAGCGGATTTGCGGCCCAGAGGACGAGCGAAGCGAGT
>KI543155.1:38134-39384 GCA_000496175.1 uncultured archaeon A07HR67
CGGGAGGCGGCGTTGTTCGACGAGTTTCTCTCGGAGTTGACGACGGTCGGGTTCCGCGCCGAGCGCGCGGGCGACCGCGAGGTCGTCGTCGAGGCGGTGCCGGCCGCCTTCGACGCCGCGCTCGATCCCGAACTCCTCCGTGACGTTCTCACCGAGTTCGCGGCCGACGCGGCTGCGACCGCCGAGGAGGCCGGCGCCTCGGGCACAGGCCCGGTGACCGACGCGGTCGACGCCCTGCTCGCCGACCTCGCGTGTTACCCGTCGGTGACGGGGAACACCTCGCTGACGGAGGGGCGCGTCGTCGACCTTCTCGACAGGCTCGACGCGTGTGAGAACCCCTACGCCTGTCCACACGGCCGACCGGTCGTGATCCGGCTCGACGACGACGAGCTGGAATCGCGGTTCGAGCGCGATTATCCGGGTCACCACGGCCGGCGCGGCGAGTAAGACGGCACCGTCGACTGGCGGGCTCGGACCCTCGGCGCCGAGGGCGGCTAGTATCGATCGTGATAATTTTGGGAGGCGATTTTTGTATCAGGTGGTGCGAACGTGCGCATGGGAATCACGGCTCTATCGGACAGTTACGGCGCCAAACTGGGCTTGGGGTACGTCGCCACCGGCGCGTTCATCGTCGCCGTCGGCACGGTCACCGGCGAGGTCAACGCGACCATCGTGGCGGCTATCGCCGGACTCCTGACGCTGGGATCGATCAACGCGGCCGAGACGGTCGCCAGCATCACCGAAATCGGCGCACAGACGCGCCGCGTCACCGACGGCGACATCGACAGCGAGATACGTTCTACCCGAACCGACGAGTTCGGCCGGCTGGCGGGGTCGATCGACGAGATGCGGGTCTCGTTGAAATCCCGGCTGGCGGAGACGGAACGCGCACAGGGGACCGCCGAGGAGGCTCGTGCGGAGGCGACCGAGATGGCCGAGCGGTACCGAACGACCGCGGAGCGGTACAGTGAGGTGATGGAACAGGCGGCCACGGGCGATCTCACCCAGCGGGTCGACGCTGACGCCGAAACCGACGCCATGACGGCGGTCGGCGAGTCGTTCAATCAGATGATGGACGACCTTCAGGCGACGGTGGAGACGGTGACGGAGATGGCCGACCGGATCGAGACGGACGCGGGCGAGATGGCCGAGATGAGCTCCGAGGTCGAGCGGCGCGTCGCCGGCGCGGTCGAGACCGCCTCCGACATCCGAACTCAGGCGGACGACCAGCGCGAGGAGCTGGGCTCTAT
>KI543155.1:39404-41996 GCA_000496175.1 uncultured archaeon A07HR67
CAGCCCTCGTTCCGTCTCGCAGCGGCGACGGCGCTCGAAAGCGCCGGATTCGGACTCGGCTGGAGGTTGCGACGATGCCAGTACAGCTGCATGTAGACACGTAGGGGCTCTCGGGTCAGAAGGGTTGTGTTGTCCGTCCACGGACGCGGCGCTGTCGGGTGGTCGATCCGTTCTCTCCGGGCTGAACTCCATGTGAGGCCCGGGCTCCACATTTGCTAGTAAAATGCGTCTACGAATCCGCCGACGCTGCCGGTCAGCAGCAATCGCCTTCGTCGGGGGTCCACTCGCAGGCATCGCCGACGATGAGCTCGTTCGCGTCGATGTACGCCGAGAGACAGGCGTAGTTACAGAAGTATATCGGTGAGCCACACTCGTCGTCACAGTCGCGGACACAGATGGGGTCGTGGTCGAAGATGCGTGATACACAGTACGCACACGCCTCGTCCTCGTCGGGCGTCGCGACAGCCGTAGGCATACGTGCGATGTCGGCGGTATCGGACAAAAGAATTGTTAGTCGGCGGCAACTCGCCCGTACCGACCGATCACTCTCTCAGACCACCTGCGACCCGTCACACACCGGCGTTCCGCATCCAAGAGAACAAACACTCTCGGCCGGCCGAACCCGCCGACGAACCACCGCGTGGATTTGACGCGTGGTCCACCCAGCGCCGCTCGCTGACGGGGCCTCGGCGACGATCGCTGTTCCGTTCGTTCCGAACAACTCGTCACGTCGGTCAACGGACCCGGGGACGGGTTGAAGTGGCCGCTTCTCCGACATCCGAGCAGAGATGGAGCCGCCCGAGATCGAGCGGTTGGACGAACGGACGATCCAGCGCATCGCGGCGGGCGAGGTGGTCGAGCGCCCGGCGAGCGCGGTCAAGGAGCTGGTCGAAAACAGCCTCGACGCGGGCGCGAGCCGCGTCGCCGTCTCCGTCGAGGCCGGCGGCACCGAGCGCATCCGGGTGCGCGACGACGGCGTCGGCATCCCGGCCGACCAGCTCGAGGCGGCGGTCGCGGAACACGCCACCTCGAAGATCGCCGACATCGACGACTTGGAGGCGGGCGTCGGAACGCTCGGATTTCGCGGCGAGGCGTTGTACACGATCGGGGCGGTCTCGCGGCTGACGGTTCGGTCGCGCCCGCCCGGCGCGGCGGCGGGAGCCGAGGTCACGGTCGAAGGCGGCGACGTCGGCGAGGTGCGCCCCGCGGGCTGTCCGGTGGGGACGACCGTCGAGGTCGACGACCTCTTTTTCAACACGCCCGCCCGCAAGAAGTTTCTCAAGCGTGTGACGACGGAGTTCGACCACGTCAACACGGTGGTCACGGGCTACGCGCTCGCGAACCCGGACGTGGCCGTCTCGCTCGAACACGACGGCCGCGAGACGTTCGCGACCGAGGGGAACGGCGACCGCCGCTCGGCAGTGCTGGCCGTGTACGGCCGGGAGGTTGCCGAGTCGATGGTCGCGGTCGACTGGACGCCCGCATCGACTGAGGACGCGGAGGAGCCGGCGACCGAGGGAACGCCGGTCAAGCGCGTCACCGGTCTCGTCTCACACCCGGAGACGACCCGCTCCGGCCGCGAGTACCTCGCGACGTACGTCAACGACCGCTACGTCACGGCCGGCCCGCTCCGGGAGGCGGTCCTCGCGGCGTACGGCGACCAGCTCGCGCCCGACCGGTACCCGTTCGCGGTGCTGTTCGTCGCGGTGCCGCCCGACGAGGTGGACGTCAACGTTCATCCGCGCAAGCGCGAGGTGCGCTTCGACCGAGAAGCCGGCGTGCGATCGGCGGTCGAGACGGCCGTCGAGGCGGCCCTGCTCGACAACGGCCTGATCCGTTCGACCGCGCCGCGCGGGCGGTCTGCGCCCGACGAGACCGACGTCGCCCCCGAGAGCGCCGGCGGCGAGGTCGTCGGCGGGCGGGAGCGAACGGCGGACGCGCCGGCCGCGAGACGAGCGCCGGCGATCCACCTACCGCAGAGCCATCCGACGACGGATCGGCCACGGACCTCCCTGGCGACGGGTCGACCGGCGACGACGCGACGAACGATGACACCGGGTCGACCGAGTCGGCGACGGCGCTCGATCCCGACGACGAGGCGGCCTGGGCGGTCGAGGGACTCGGAGACGACTCGACGGCGGACACGGACTCGGATCGCGGTGACCACGCTCCCGACGCAGAGCCCGGCGTCTCGACCCGGCCTTCGCCGCGGAGTTGGCAGTCCGATCCCGACGGATCGGACGCCGAGGGCACAGAGAGTGCCGCCGACCGGACTACCCACAGCGACCGGGTCGTCGACGGCGAGCCCTCGGTGGCTCACCCTGGCGACGGAGACGCCGAGTCGTCCGGCGACGGAGACGGCGAGTCGCCGCCCGACGCCGTCGGCTCCGACGGGGCGACGGCCGACGCCGACCCGAATCCGCGCCGAGCCTCGACGAGCCAGCGCACGCTCGCCGGCAACGAGACGAGCGACGAGCGCGAGTACGACTCGCTTCCCCCGTTGCGCGTGCTCGGACAGGTCCGCGAGACGTACGTCGTCGCCGAGGCGCCCGACGGGCTGGTGTTGATCGACCAACACGCGGCCGACGAGCG
>KI543155.1:42016-43382 GCA_000496175.1 uncultured archaeon A07HR67
TCGACCGCACGGTTCGCAGTAGTCGATGTGAACGCCCCCGATCCGAACGCCGCACCTGTTCCGACTCCGACAACCCCTATCGCACCCAGTACGCTTCTGCGGTTGAGCTTCATTATTACACTCCTTTATTGTAGGGGGGACCACTTACTAATACGCCGCGTTAGCGGTGTAAATGCGCCGTTTAGCCCTGCTCGTTCGGTTTCAGGCAGTCCCTGAAAGAAGATACACCCGCGGATTGCCGGCTAACGCGCTTCAATAGTATACCCTTCTAGCGGTAAAGGGTGAGTAATGAAACGACGTGCGTTACTTGCGGGAGTCGGCCTATCGACCGTTGGAGTTGGAGCCGCGTTCGGATCGGGAGCGTTCACCACGGTCAGTGCTGACCGGAGCGTTGAACTCGAAGTCAAAAGTGACGCGGACGCACGAATCGGCTTCGAGCCGGGAAGTGGTGCGAGCCAAATCATCGAAACGACCGACGGGAACGGAGACGCCGCGAGCGTGATCAAACTCACGCAGTCCGATCTCAACGAGCAGGCGAAGACATCGTTTCTGAACGCACTCACGATCACTAACAACGGCACCGGCAACTCCGCACCGAACGTCGATCTTTATATCGAAGACAACGACCTACTCGGTGGCACGTGGGACAGTGCTAATAGCGGCGAGGGAACGGACGACATTCTTGATTTTCAGACAAACAGCGATAGTGCGTCTATCGTTGGCAGCAGCAACAGCATCTCGCTGAACTCGGGGGTGACGGAGACGACGCCGGAGACAGCGTTAATATCGATGTCATCGTCAATCTCCAAACCGGCGGAGACAAAACCGCGCTCGAGGGAATCGAGACGGTGACGTTCGTCGCAGAGGCCCAGAACAGCTAACGTCGCACAGGAACGCGCTATCGACGGCTCGAAGATATCCGGACCGCGATCCGACCCGAAACCACCCGCTGCCTGATACAACCGTATACGAATGAACCGCAGTATCGTTGTCGTCCTCGCCCTCGTCGTCCTCCTCAGCGGCGCGACCGCCACCGCGGCGGCGTTCACGGGCGGCGACGAGGTCGCACCCGGGTCTGCGGTGTACCTCGACGCAGCCGACAGCGAGAACGCGGATCGGTACGTTCAGTTCGAGGAGAACGACGAGGTCCGTCTCGAGTTCGACGCGCTTCCGCCCGGGAGCCAGACGCGTGTGGACGACCTGTTCGTCGTCGGATTCGACGGCTACGAGAACAGCGATAACGCCACGACGGTTCGGATCGAGAGCACGGACGACCGGATCGCAATCCAACGAATGGACACCGGAACATCGTTTGCCACCGAGACGATCACGTTCCAGCCGGGCGAGTCGACGGCGTTCGGCGCGG
>KI543155.1:43792-69615 GCA_000496175.1 uncultured archaeon A07HR67
GGTATCTCGACTGGGTGGTCACCACGCCGCTGCTGATCGGCTTCGTCGGGTACGTCGCAGGCGCCTCCCGCCGAACCATCGCGGCCGTGATGCTCGCCGACGCGCTGATGATCGCCTTCGGCGCGGCCGGCGTCGTCGCTGGCGGCACGACGAAGTGGGCCTTGTTCGGCGTCTCCTCGTTGTTCCACGTCTCGTTGTTCGCCTACCTCTACGTCGTGTTTCCCCGAACGGTCCCGGACGACCCGACACGACAGGGCTTGTTCAGCCTGTTGAAAAACCACATCGGGTTGTTGTGGCTGGCGTATCCGTTCGTCTGGCTGATGGGCCCCGAAGGGATCGGCTTCGCGGGCGCCGTCGGCATCTCGCTCACGTACGCCTTCCTTGACGTGTTGGCGAAGGTGCCGTACGTCTACTTCTTCTACGTCCGCCGGGAGGCGTTCACCGACGTCGTGGCCGCCGCAACGAGCGCCGGTGGCGCGCCCGCGACGGCGGACTGACGGCCGCCGGCTCTCGGTTCGATCGCTTGGCCCGCCCGGCCCCGACCGACCGCGGAGAGGTACGTTTTTGCCACGCCGTGTGGACTCCACCACATGGAACGCGTAGCGATCATCGGCGCGTCGATGACCCAGTTCGGACAACGGGACGCGTGGGTGCGCGAGCTGTTGGCAGAAGCCGGCGCGGCCGCGCTCGACGACGCCGGCATCGACGGCGGCGACCTCGACCACCTGTACGTCTCGAACATGGCCAGCGGCGAGTTCGAGGGGCAGACGGGGGTTCCAAACGCGCTCGCACACGACCTCGCGGCCACGCCCGCCTACACCGCACGGATCGACCAGACCTCGTCGTCCGGCGGGGCGGGCGTGTACGCCGCCTGGCAGTCGGTCGCCTCCGGCGCGAGCGACCTCACCATGCTCGTCGGCGGCGAAAAGATGACCCACCGCTCGACCGCCGAGGCGACCGACGTGATCGCCTCGCTCACTCACCCCGTCGAGTACAAACACGGCGTCACGCTTCCGTCGTTCGCGGGGCTCACCGCCCGGCTCTACCTCGACACGTACGACGCCCCGCGCGAGAGCCTCGGCAAGGTCGCGGTCAAAAACCACGCGAACGGCGTCGACAACCCTCACGCGCAGTTCCGCAAGCGGGTCGACCTCGACACCGTTCTCGAATCGCCGATGGTCGCGGACCCGCTTCGGTTGTACGACTTCTGTCCGATCACCGACGGCTCCGCCGCGCTCGTGTTCTGTCCGGCGGACGTCGCCGAGACGCACGTCGACGGCGACGATTACGCCGTGATATCGGGAATCGGCGGCGCGACCGACACCCACGTCGTCCACGAGCGGCCGGACCCGACGACGATGGGCGGCGTCGCCGACTCCTCGGCGGTCGCCTACGAGATGGCGGACGTCGGCCCGGACGACATTGACGTCGCGGAGCTCCACGACATGTTCACGATCCTCGAGTTCCTACAGAGCGAGGACCTCGGCTTCTTCGAGAAGGGCGAGGGATGGCGGGCGGTCGAGGCGGGCGTCACCGACCGCGACGGCGAGTTACCGATCAACACCTCCGGCGGGCTCAAATCCAAGGGCCACCCGCTCGGCGCGAGCGGCGTCGCACAGGTGTACGAGATATACAGCCAGGTGACCGGCGACGCGGGCCCACGGCAGGTCGACGCCGACGTCGGACTCGCGTGTAACGTCGGCGGCTTTGGCAACTGCGTGACCACCACGATACTGGAGGAATCCGCATGACCGACACGGACGACGCCGATCCATCGAGCGACGACCCAGTCTTCGAGGCGGCGGTGTACGCGGATGGGACCGTGAGCTACCCCCCACACCCGGTCGGGCCGAACGGCGCGGAACGGACGGGAACCGTCGACCTCCGCGAGCGTGAGGCCCGCGTGGTGACCTGGACCACCTCGACGGCGACGCCACCGGGCGTTCGCGAGCCGAACACGCTCGCGATCGTCGAGTTCGCGCTCGACGACGCCGACGGGCCGCCGGTGCGGGCGCTTGGACAGGTGACGGCGGCCGGCGATGGCTCCGACGCGGAGGCCGTCGATGTCGCGATCGGCGACCGCGTCGAGCCCGTCTACGCCGACGAACTCCGCAAGCCCGGCGCGGGGATCCGCGAGCCGGAGAGCCAGGCGTGGGACGGCTTTCGGTTCCGGCCGGTGGAGTGACTGCGCGCACACCGAGCACCGAACTGCGCGCACGCCGATCACCGGACCGCCCGCACGCCGGTCACCGGACCGCTCGCACGCCGATCACCGGACCGCCCGCACGCCAAGCACCGACGTGACGACGCCGCCGATCGCGAGCGGCATCCAGTAGGTCGCGCCGCGAAACACGAGCACTGCGGCGGTGATCGCCGCCGCTCCGATTCCGGTCGTCGGCACGAGCAGCGCGACGTAGGCGGCCTCGATTCCGCCGAGCCCGCCGGGAAGCGGCGTCGCGCCGGCGAGGTTCGCCAGCGGAATCGCGAACAAGACCACGTGCGGCGGGACCGTGTGACCGACCGCGGCGAACGCCGTCGTCAGCGCGACCGCCTGTGCGAGCCACCCGAGCAACGACAACCCGACCACGGTCGACAGCCGCCATCGGTTCGTGGCCACCCGTTCGATGTCGGCGAAGAACCGCCGAATCCGTCCCGCGAGCGTCGATTCGAGCGCCTCGGCGTCGTAGCGGCCGCGCCCAATCCGGCCGACCACGGGCGCGATGACGCCGGGGAGCCGCTCGGCGAGGAGTTCCCGGTAGCGCCACACCGCGCCAACGGCGACCACCACCGCGCCGACGATCACGACCGCCGAGGTGACCGCCGTGCCGAGGCGACTGCCGACTGCGGCGGTCGTCGCGTAGTAGCCGACTCCGACGACGACGAGCGAGAGCGAGGGAACGACGTTGATCACGTCGACGCTTGCGATGCCGGCCAATCCCGTCTCGTACCGACAGTCGGAGACGTCAGAGATGAGCAGGGCGGCGACCGGCTCGCCGCCGGCTTGGCCGAACGGCGTCACGTTGTTCGCGAAGACGGCCCCGGTGTAGACGAAAAACGACGTGACGACGGGAAGCCGAACGTTGAGCGAGCCGAGGACGGTCCGGAGCATCAGGCTCCACGCCGCCAGCCAACAGAGCCCGAACGCCGCCGTCACGCCGACGAAGAACGGGTCCGCCGACCGCAAGACGCCGACGACGTCGTCTGCGCCGACGAGCGCCACAAGCACCGCGAGCACGACGACCGCCCCGAGCGACCCGACGAGCAGCGCGCGGCGGCGTCCGTCTGCCATGGAGGTCGTACCGCGGTCTCGGACTTGAATCGTCTGATTGCCGGTCGGCAGCGTGACGCGTCGGCCGATGTCGCGGTCTGCGGACCAATAAGAATACAACAGTTGATCCGAAACGTGCTCACAACAGATGGACGACCAGCGTTTCCTCGAATCGGAGTGGGACTACTGTCTCGTGTTGGACGCGTGCCGGTACGACGTGTTTCGCGACGTGTACGACGACTACCTCGACGGCACCTTACACAAGCGCCGGAGCACGGGATCGTCGACGCCCGAGTGGGCGTCTCGGACGTTCACCGGCGACCACGACATCGCGTACTTCTCGGGAAACCCGTTCATCAACGACCTCGGAATTCCGTTGAACGAACTCAAGTGGGGCGCCAGCTGTGAGTACGAGTGGACCGCGTCCGAACACATCAGCGACGTGTTCGACGTCTGGAAGACCGGCTGGGACGACGACCTCGGCACGGTACCGCCGGAGGCGATCGCGGAGGCGTTTCGCGCCGAGTCGGAGGCGGTCGAACGGGCCGAACGGACGGTGCTCCACTACATGCAGCCGCACGCGCCGTACCTCTCGCGGGGAACGGGCGGCAAACTCACCCAGATCCAGAAAGGGATCAAACGCCAGGGAGAGACCGCAGAGGACGACGACGGCGGGGCGCTCTCATCGCTCGGCGACGCGATCCGCCCGAAAGTCGAGGGACGGCTCGAAAACAGCGAGATGGCACAGAAGGCGGGACTCTGGTTGGAACTCGACCCGACGGAGTTGTTGGCGAACGGCACCCGCGTGGCGGCGCTGGAACTGTACGAGGAGAACCTCCGGATCGCGCTCGAATCCGTCGCGGCGCTGGTTTCCGACCTCGAGGGACGCGTCATCGTGACCGCCGACCACGGCGAGGCGTTCGGCGAGGAGGGCGTCTGGGAGCATCACATCGAGACGCACATCCCGCCGCTCATGGAGGTGCCGTGGCTCGAAGTCGAGTGATCGCTCCGCGATGAGGGTGAGCCACTACCTCGAGTTCGAAACGCACGTCACCGGCGGCATTCGCGAGTCGGTCGCCCACCAACGGGCGATGCTCGACCGCCTCGGAATCGCGTACACCACGGAGCCGACGCTCGACGCCGACGTGTTTCACGCGAACCTGCTCGGTCCCCGATCCGTCTGGTACGCGCGCCGTGCGGCCGACCGCGACGTGCCCGTGGTCGCGAACACCCACGTGACCGCCGAGGACTTCGGAGACAGCTTTCGGTTCACCAACGCGCTCGCGAGGCCGCTTCGCCCCTACCTCGAGTGGGCGTACGGGCTCGCGGACGCGCTAGTGTGTCCCTCCGCGTACAACCGGCGGGTGATCGAGTCGTACGCCGACGTTCCGACGACGGTGATCTCGAACGGGGTCGACCGCGAGAAGCTCGCGGGGTTCGAGGCGCTAGAGACGACCTACCGCGAGCGATACGACCTCGCGGAGCCGACCGTGTTCGCCGTCGGCCACGTGATCAAACGCAAAGGGCTCGAGACGTTCGTCGAGACGGCCCGCCGGATGCCCGAGACCGACTTCGCCTGGTTCGGCCCGCTCGACCTCTCGTTGAAGGGACGAGAAACGACGGCGCTGATCGAGAACGCCCCGGAGAACTGTACGTTCACCGGCTACGTCGACGACATCAGAGGCGCGTACGCCGCCGGCGACGTGTTCTACTTTCCGACCCACGAGGAGAACGAGGGGATCGCCCTGCTGGAGGCGATGACCGCCGGAAAGCCAGTGCTCGTCCGCGACATCGAGCCGTTCGAGTGGCTTGAGGACGGCGAGGAGTGTCTGAAAGCCGCGGCCGACGCGGGAGTCGACGCGTTCGTCGCCGCGTTGGATCGCTTCGCGGACCCGACACTCCGGGAACGGCTCGGGTCGAACGCGGCCGCGCGGAGCGAGGCGTTTTCGCTGGACGCCCTCGCCGACCGGTACCGTTCGTTGTACGAGGAGGTGGTGTGAGTGCGGATCGGCTTTTTCACCGACAGTTACTTCCCCGGAATCGACGGGGTCACCTACACGATCGACCTGTGGCGCGACGAACTCGAGGCGGCGGGCCACGAGGTGTACGTCGTCTATCCCGACGGCGACTACGACCCCGACGAGCGGGAGATTCCGGTCAGATCGGTGCCGAACCCGTTCTACTCCGGCTACCGCATTCCGACGCTCCGCCGCCCGTCGACGCTGCCAGAACTCGACGTGGTCCACTGTCACGGCCCCGCGCCGGTCGGACTCCTCGGCCGGTACTACGCGGCGAAACACGACCTCCCGTCGGTGTACACCCACCACACGCCGCTCGAGGAGTACTTCCACCAGAGCGTCGGCATCGCGCCAGTTGCCGCGGCCCTCGCAAGGATGTACGTCCCCCTCGAGAACGCGTTTCTCCGGAGCTTCGACGTCGTCACGGCCTCGACGGAACGGATCGACCGCGACGTCGAACACGTCCCGCTGCCGGTCGGGATCGACATGGAGTTCTTCCGGCCGGCGGAGACGGACTGGTACCCCGACGGGCCCGTGGTCGGGTACAGCGGCCGGCTCAGCATGGAGAAGAACGTCGCTGACATCCTTCGGGTCGCCGAGGCGCTTCCGGAGTACCGGTTCGTCGTCGTCGGCGAGGGGCCGCGCCGCGAGCGCCTCGAGCGCGAGGCGCCGGCGAACGTCGAGATTCGCGACTTCCTCCCGCGCTCGGAGCTGCCCGTCTACTACTCGTCTATCGACGCGTTCGTGACCGCCTCCACCGGCGACACGCTCGGGCTCTCCACGCTCGAGGCCAACGCCTGCGGGACGCCCGTCGCCGCGGCCGACGTCCCCCCGTTTGACCGGACGATCGGCCCCGGCAACGGCGAGCGGTTCGCGTACGGCGACATCGACGGGATGGCAGACGCCATCGAGGCGTGTCTCTCCGGCGACCGCGACACGAGGGCTGCCGTCGAGCAGTACGACGTCAGCCGCACGCTGGTGTACCTCGAGTACCTGTACCGCAACGCTTCGACGGTGGCCGCCGGCCAGCCGACGGCAGTCGGTGACGCTCCGTGGGTGTCAGAAGACCCGCTCGATTGACCCGCCGACCGCTCAGATCCGTCTGAAATCCCCGAGCCGCGTCCCGTCGAGCAGATACGCGTCGCCGGCGGCGAGCCCGTCCGGGAGAAACGGCGCGAGAAACGACGCGCCCTCGGCGTTGACCCACGTGCCGCCGGACCGCTCGTTGAACGCCGGAAACACGACGATTTCGGGAAGATCCTCGCTGGCATCGTCTGCGCTCCGGGTCTCGGCGGGGTCCGTGGTGTCGCCGTCGCCGGTAGCGTCACTCCCGTCGACAAACACCCCCGGCCAAACCGGGCCGCGGAGCCACGCTCGCTCGGTTCGCGACCCGCCAACCGGGTCCTCGAGTCTGACCTGTGGGTGTTCGTGGCCCATACACACCACGTCTGCGGCTCGAACCGACGGCTCCGGCCAGGTGTGGCCGTGAACCACGCCGACGCCGTCCGACCCGCCGAGCGTTCCACCGCCGGTGCCGATCACGTCGATGTCGTCGGCGAACGCCTCCGCGACGCCGGCGTCGTGGTTCCCCTCGACGAGCGTCACCGAGGCGCGGTCGGTGAGCGCCGCCACGAGCGCCGCCAGCTCGTCGCGTTCCTCGCCCTCCGGAGCGCCGACCCGATGCGCGAGGTCGCCGAGAACGACCAGCCGGTCGGCGTCGGTCTCGTCGATCAGGCCACACAGCCGCGACCGCCGCTCGTCGGCGCGGTCGTCCAACTCCACCCCGCGCTCGTAGCGCAGCCCCGCCTCGATGCCGGCGTGAACGTCGGCGACGAGCAGCGCGCGCTCGTCGCCGACGGTGGTGACGGCCGCCGGCTCGCCGGCGACCGGCTCGACCCGCGTCATCAGATGGCCTTGAGGAGCCCGTCGCCGGGTTCGTAACACTTCCCGCTCATCAGCGCGTCCTGGATAGCGTCCTCGATGGCCGCCGCGTCGACGCCGTGTTCGGACGCGACCGCGTCGACGACGGCGGCGCGGTCCGCGCCGTCGCCGTCGTCGAGCGAATCCATGCGCTCGACGACCGCGGCCTCGAGGTCGATATCGTCGTCCTCGCCGGTCGCGTCGGCGGTCTCGTCTTCGCCGGTCGCGTCGGCAGTCGGCGCGTCGGCGGTTGCGTCGGCAGTCGGCGTGTCGCCGGTCGCCGGGTCGGCGGCCGAGTCGACGGTTCCGCCGCCGGTGTCGATACCCTCAGACAACTCCTCGGGATCGGGGACGTCGATGTCCGCCTCGCCCGGCTCGCCGATATCCGAGCCGGTCGAGAAGTCGGTGCCGAACTCGGATTCGATCTCCTCGCGCTCCGCCTCGTCGAGCTCGTACATCTCGTCTGCCGCGGTCGTCTGTTCGTCGAGTTCGTCGTCGGTGGCGTCGTCGAACGCGCCGAGCGAGTCGTCGGTTGCGTCGGCGGCCCCAGCGGCGTCGATGCCGTCAGCGGCGTCGAAGCTCCCGAGTTCCCCGTCGGAGTCGTCGTCGAATCCTCCGGCGTCGAGTCCTCCAGCGTCGAGTTCTTGACCGTCCGCCTCTCCAGTGTCGGGCCCTCCAGCGTCGAACGGGTCGTCGCCCGCCGTCGATCCGTCGGTGGCGTCGTTCGGCGCCGACTCGACTTCGTCACCGGCTCCGACGGCCGACGAAGCCGCGTCTGCCTCGCCGCTCGTCGCCTCGGCCGCGGAGGGTTCTCCGGTCGGGTCGGTCGTCGCCCGGTCGTCTGCCGTGGTTGGCTCTGCTGTCGATTCCGCCTCGTCTCCCCGTTCTGTCTCGTCCGTCGCGGTGACGTCGTCTGCGGCCGCTGGCTCGTCTGCCACACCGGCCGCGTCGCCGACGCCCGTCGACCCGATTCGCACGTCTGTGGCCGGCACGGGGCCAATGTCGGCGTCGCCGCCGCCGTCGGGCGCGAACTCGGGCGTCCGGACCTCGTCGCGCTCGCCGGCGATCAGTTCGAGCGCGTCGACCGCCAGCCGGCGAAGCGCCTCGACGTACGCACGAGAGGTGTCGTAGTGGTCGATCGCCTTCGGAATCCCCGCCGCCAGCGACGCCGGCGCTCCCCCGGCCTCCAACGCGTCTCGCAGGTCGGCTCCCCGGCGATCCGACGCGAGCGCCCGCTCGAACACGGCCAGTCGGTCGAGCGTCGCCTCGGCCGCCGAGACCACCCACCGGTCGCGGGTGTCGGCGTCGACCTCGTTGAGACTCTCCGGGCGAACCGAGGTGAACACCCGGTCTGCGTCTTCGGGCTCGAACGTCCGCGCCTTGCCGGTCAGTGCGACGAACGCGGGCGTCGTCGCACGCTCGAGAAACGCCTGTGCGTCCGGCTGATACTGGCCCGCGTAGGTGACGAACGCGCCGGAGGGGTCGACCACCCGCCCCCGGCTGGTCTCGTCGTTGACGCGCTCGACCTCGGTGAGCACGCCCGCCACGAACAGCCGGTTGACCCGCGCCCCCGTCGGTGTCACGACGTAGTTCGGAGCCCGTTCCTCGTCGCTCTCGGAGTACGACAACGAGGCGTCGTCGAACTCCGCGGCGAACAGACGCCGGGCCACCTCGCGGGAGCCCGGCCCGTCGTCGCTCATTCGCGCACCTCCGCGAGCGTCGCGCGGGCGGTGACGGCGGGGTCGTCGTCGGCCGGCTCGAACGCGGTCGCGTCGAGGGTCGCGCCGTACTCGTCGACAGAGAGGCTGCCGCGGACACGGTAGGCTCCACCCACGAGGGTGTCGGCGATCGACGCCGCGACCACGTCTTTATCCATCGCTTCCGTGGCGGCCGCGAGCGCGTCCGCGAGCCCGCCGCCGTACACCTCCGCCGTCAACTCGTCGTCGAGCACGACCGTGACGGTCTCGGTGCCGTCGTCGACGATCGCTTTCACCCGCAGGTCGTCTTCGCCGTCGACCTCGCCGTGGCTCCTGCACTGGCCGTTTTGAACCACCCGCCCACACTCCGGGCAGCGCTCGATTAGCCCGGAGCCGTCGCGCACTTCGAGCACGTTTCCGACGAGTTCGACGTCGAACATTCCGCCGGAGGCGACCGCCTCTGCGACCGACACCCGCGGCGCGTCGTCGGCGACTGCGACCGGCTCGGCGAGCGGCGTCACGGTGGTGAACTCGGTGAGGTTGACCGAGGGAACACCCCGGAACTCGCGGACATACACGTCTTCGATTCGGAGGGCTGCGCCGGGTTCTAACGCCGGAGTCGGGTCCCAATCGGTGAACGGAAGCTTCGCGGTCTCGTCGCCGACGACTCCCTCGAGAATCTCCGTCTCGCCGTCGCGTCCGGAGATCGTCTTCTGTTCGACCTCCAACACGCGCACCTCCACGTTGCGTCCGCGGTCGCCCGCGGTGATGTCGACGAGGTCGCGGTCGCCCCCGACCCGTTCGTCGACCGCGACCGACTCGTCGGCGATCGCGACCGTCGTCGACTCGTTGAGGTTGAGCTCGGGCTCGCCGTCCCATTCTCGGACGCCGGCGTTGCCGATCGTCAACGAGTCGCCGGGTTCGAACCCGAAGTCCTGCCAGGCGGTGTACGAGATCGTCCCCGTCTCGTCGGCTACCTCCCCTTCGCGGATCGTGAGGTCGTCGCCCTGGTACCGGATCGTCCGGGTGCCGCGCGTGAGCACCCGAGCGGTGACCGTGACGTTGCCGTGGTCGGTGGTGATCGCCGACACGTCGACCGACTCCGGGGTCGGGCTCGACCCTCCGCCACCGCCGCCGTGTTTTCGCCGGACGCTCTGTACCGCCTCGTCGATCGGGACGCTGTACTCGAGTAAGTTCTCCAGGTCGGCTTTGACCTCCGTCTTGTCGACGCCGAGGTCGGAGGCGAGCTCCTCGGCATGGCTGTTGACGTCCATCGAGCGCAGATTCGCCGCGACCGCACAAAAGGATTCACCCGGGGCTCACCTCTTCAGATTGTCACTCGTTCCAGAAGGCACCGACCCTGTCATCCAGATCGGTTAGGATAATTGTGCGTACGTCCCGCCACTCAGCATCGGGGACGTCTGTGAGGTCCATGCGAGAGAACCTACTGGGTCTAACGACGCATATCTGCGGTGTATTACATTTCTGCGCTAACTGTGTGTAGCCAACTGACGATTCTGCGGCTGCTCGCTCTCTGTATCGGAGCGTACACCCAAGTTGGAGATCAGTTGATGGGTCGTCTACAGGCAAGTGGCTCGTCTTAGAAACGAATCAAACGCTCAGCAGATGGTCGTAGACCTGCTCCGTTGTTTGAATACTCTGGTGGGGGCGCTCGGGCCCGCAGCGTGCCGGCCAACGGGCGGATCGACGCGTCCGTTCGACCGTCCGGCACAGCTAAACCGTTCCCGCTCACAAGCGCCCACATGGCCGAACGCGAGACGGGAGATATCGGAATCGAGACGCGCGTCACCGCGGAGCAAACGGTGATCGACGTGACCGGCACCCGCGACGTGGCCGTCGTGGTGCGGTCGGAAGGCGACGAGCGGATCTACCTTCCGCCGGAAAACTTCGACGAGTCGGTGTCAGAATCGCCGTACGCCTCCCCGTACACGTCGCCGTACCAGGGAACGGCAGCCCGCGAGAGCGACGGAACGCCGTACCGCGGCGCCGTCGAGAGCACCCGCGGCGTCGCCGAGACGGCAGACGGGTTCCGGATCCGCCATCCCGGTCGGGTAACCGAGATGGACGTGTACAGGGAGAACTGACCGCTAGCGAGCCGCCCCTGTCCAAACGAACCTGTCCGGAAGCGGGCTCAGGCGACGTCCTCGTAGACGGCGAGCGTGTCGCGGGCGACCTCTGACCAATCGCGGCGCTCGTACTCGGGCAGCGACTCGCGGTTGAGCGCGGCCGTGAGACCGTCGACGATCGATTCCGAGTCCGGCGTGACCTCGATCAGACATCCCTCCGGAAGAATCTCTGCGGCCCCACACCGCGTCGAGACGACCTGCGTGCCCGCCTCCAACGCCTCCGTGATCGTGATCCCGAACGGCTCCGAGAACGACGGTGAGACGAACGCGTCGGACGCGGCGTAGTAGTCGCCGAGCTCCGATTCCGGGACGTAGCCGACGAACGCGACCCGCTGTTCGATCCCGAGCAGCTCGGCGAACCGTTTCAGCTGCTCGGTCTGGTGACCGGAGCCGCCGATCACGAGCGTGACGTCGCGGCCCCGGAGCTTCTTCATCGCGTACAACAGGTGAGAGATCCCCTTCTGGTCGGTGTGCCGGCCGACGAAGAACACCATCTCGCCGTCGATCCCGAGCGAGTCGCGCACGTCTACCCCGGAGAACGCCGGCGTCGAGAAGCCGTTGTAGACGACCCGCGAGTCGGCTCCGTACAGCTCTTGGATATCCTCGCGAACGATCTCGCTGACGGCGATGTTGGTGTCTGCGGCGTTCGCGAGCCGCCGTTCCGTCTCGACCTCGCGGGTCGGCGGGTCGATGTTTCGGTCGCTCGCCAGCGAGTGAAACGACGACACCCACGTCGCGTCGGATGCCCGGGCGGCCTCGCGGCCCGGACCGTACCCGAACCAGTCGTGTGTGTGTATCACGTCGTAGTCGGGCGCGAGTTCGACGAACCGGTCGCTGAGGCGGCCGACCCGCGTCGCGACGTCGCCCTCGCCGGTCTCGACGCCCTCGAGACCCGGCTCGTCCTCCGGGGCGAGTTCTGCGGGCAACACCAGCTTGGCGTCGACGTCGAACTCGTCGCGCAGCCCGGAGAACAGTTCTCCGACGTGGACGTCCAACCCGCCGGTGATGTTCGGCGGATACCCCCATCCTAACATGAGTACGCTCGGCGGCATACCCCACGCTTGCGGCACTCGGTACTTAGCTATGCCCCTCGTCGGAGTTCAAAAGGGACACAGAACACACAGCGAGCCGACGGTCAATTCCGGCTCGTTCGGCCTACGCGGCAGCGACGGCGTCGCGCAACGCCGCCGTCCGGTCGGTGATCGAACCCGCGGCCGTCTCGATCGCGCCGAGCGGGTCTCCCGACTCGGATTTCACCGTGAGCACGGGCTCTGTCTGGCCGCCGGACTGCTCGGGGTTCATGTCGTACGTCGCGGCGGTGACGTCGTCGGTCTCCAACAACGCGCCCTTCAACACGTTCATGAACGTGTGATCCTCGCCGGCGATCTCGATACGGAGTTCTGTTTCGGTCTTCTCGATGACCCGCAGTTCCATGTCCTTGAGTTCGCCCGAGCGGCGTTTCAACGTTTCGTCTCCGGGATATCACCGGGCACGACTCGGCCGCAGACGCGTCGAACGCGACCCGAAAGCGCCTGTCGCTCCCCCGGTGGTCGCCGTATGGAGATTCGACAGCTGCCGGCCACGGAGACGCCGCAGAGCGCTACGCGGCGGATCTGTGGCTTCCGTCTCACCGCGACCCCCCGCACCCGTCGGCGCTCCCGATGCGGACCGCGAGCTCGTGGCGGTCGTCTCGACGCGCGTCGACGAGCGCCCAGCGGTGTTCGACCGCCCGGATCGGCTCGTGGTCGGCGACATCTCCGTCCGAGAACCGCACCGCGGCACCGGGTTCGCGGACCGGCTGCTGGAACGAGCGACCGCCGACGCGCGCGAACGGGGCTGTGGCGAACGTCGACGCGACGTGGACGAAGACAACGAGCGGGCCGCCGCCTTCTGCGAGAGTCCGGGTTCGAGACGCACCGTCGCCAGATGACGGCTCACATCTTGGAGACGTGACTGCGGGCGTGCGTGGCGGGTGACAGGGTTCGCGGGTGCTGTCGTCGAGACGCGGAAAACGGGTCTGGCGGGCGACGGCGTTACTCGTCGGCGCCGACCGCGACGTCGTCGGCGTCGACGTCGACGGCGGCCTCTTCTTCGGCGGCGATCTCTCTGGGACGCGCCTCGAGGGTCAGCTTCTGCACCTCGACGCGGCGCAGCGGGTAGATCGTCTTCGCCTCGGCGTAGATCGCCGAGGAGAGGTTGCCGTCGACGATCGCGTCGACGAACGACTCGAAGGTGCGCTCATCGGCGGCGGCGTTGACCTTGTCGATCATGACGCGGCGGATCGCCTTCTCCTGTGACCGGTCCGCCTTCTTCGTCGTCAGCGCGACGGGCTGGACGCGGATCCGGTAGTCGTCGGTGGTCAACACCGTGATCGACGCCTCGACCTTCGAGGCGCCGCGACGGACCAGCGAGCGCAGGTAATCGCGCGTCAGCTCGTACTTGATGAACTCGGTGTACGCCGTGTCGCTGCCCACGTCTGTGATCTTGAACGTGAGCTTCGTGTTGTTCGCGCCGGAGTCGCCCGTGAGATCGCCGAGCGTGGTCGTGATCGTGCGGCCGACCACCTGGTCGGGCTCCTCGGCGAGCGTCTCGCCGAGTTTGTCGCGGTCGAACTGTTCGGGTGCCAGTACGTCGTACCAGCGTTTCTGTCCTCTGCTCTTGGATACTGATCGTTCGCTCATGTGTTGGATTCGGTGTCGGTGGGTCGTGTGTCTGTCGTGTTCGTCGTGTCGCTGTCCGGCTTCTCGGCGTCCGACGCGCCCGGTCGTCGGTGGGCGCGTGCGCGTTCCGCGATGCGGTCGGCGACCCGCAGATTCACCACGTAGTCGTCGACGGTCGCTCGGAGCCCGCCGGTCGTCGGCCGCTCGATCCGACAGGCGATCACGCCGTCGTCGACGCACATCGCCATCGCGTCGGTGTTGTCGGGCGCGAGCGCGTCGGCGACGAGGCCGGCGTCGGCGTGGGTCGTCCGGACCGCCGCGGTCCGCTTTCCGTCGGCGCCGTCGGGATCGCCGGCCGTCATATTCGCCCCCGGAGCGCGGCGAGCGCCTCCGTCGGGTCGCCGTCGACGACGAGGCCGCCGCGGGCACCGCGGCCCCAGCCGTCGCCGCTCGTCTCGCGGGCGACAGCCCGGCAGGCGTCGCCGATCCCGCGATCGTCGGTCGCGGCCGCTGCGATCCGTTCTGACGCCTCGTCGAGAACGATCGCGACCGGCTCGGGCGACCGAAAGTCCCGGACGATCCGGGCGACCGTGGGCAACACCGCCGCCGGCGCGTCGACGCGGGCCACGACACAGCCGTCGTACCGGCCGGTCGTAGCGGCGTCGACCGCGCGGTGAGCGGCGGTGCCGTGGCTCCGCCAGGCGTCGACCGCGGCCGTCGTGAGATCGTCGCTCGGGTCGGCGGCGAGCGCCAGCGCGACGCCGGTTCCCGGTGCTGCGCGCGCGAGCGCGTCGAGAACGTCGGCGTAGCCGCCGACCGTCTCGACCGGCCCGCCGGCGTCGATCGCATACGGCCGAAGCGCGCGCTCGACCGCCGAGGCGCTCCGCGCGCTCGCGTCCGGCACCGCGGCGACGTCGACGGCGACGAGCGAGGCCAGCCGCCGGCGGGCGTCCTCGTCGAGTTCGGCCGGGAGGCCGAGCGACGCGAGCGCGGCCCGTGCCGCCTCGACATCGCCGGAGTACGGCGTCCGGACCAGCGTCGAGGCGGCGAGACCCTCCGCGAGGTCCGTCGTCGGCACCGCGACGCCGGGGCGTCGCGAGACGGTTCCGGCGCGTTCTGCGGCGTCGAGCGCGTCGCCCGATCCGTCTGTGCCAGGAACGGAGCCGGCGGCGACGACCCCGGCGAGCACGACGACCGGATCGGCGTCGACGCCCAACTCGCGGGCGACCGCGAAGGCGGTCGTGCTCGCCGGACGACCCGCACCGGGGATCGCGTGTGGGCCGCGATCGGTTCCGACGGCCACGACGACGTCGTCGTCGACCGTTTTAGGCGCCGGATCGCGCGACACCCGGACCTGAAACGGTATCGCACGCTCGCGGAGCGCGCGGGCAACCGTCCCGGCGGCCGCGAGCGCGTCGCCGTCGTCGGTCGCGACGAGCCGGACGAACGGCGCGCCGGCGAGGACGCTGGCGAGCGCGTCGGGCGCGGGGTCGGCTGCGGCGGTGGCTTCGGTCACGGGCGGGGTGTGGTGTCGTGTTGTCGGTCGAACTCGTCGATGCCGCGGTTATTCTTCGAGAAGCTCGACGGCGTTCTCGTAGGTGTAGTTGAACGTCTCGTCGACTTTGTCGCCGCGGTAGTAGTTCACCAGCCTGCGGATCTTCGACTCCGTGTTCTGGAGCGCCCGCTTGTTCTGGTAGTCCTGTCCGTTCTCGGCCATGTGCTCGCGCAGCCGGATCGCGCGGGCCATCAGGTTCCGCAGGTCCTCGGGCAGGTCGGGGTCGGCGTCGTGTTCTTCGAGAATCTCTGTGATCTTCTTGCCGGTGGCGAGTTTGACGTCCGGCACCGGGACGCCCTTGACGCCCTCGTCACGAAGCGTGATTCCGATGACGCTCGGGTCGTGTCCGTCCTCTGCTAGTTCGACGACGCGGGACTCGATGTCCTCGGCGTCGACGTCGCTCCACTCCGGGTTCTCGTCCGTCGCCGGTCTGTCCGAACCGGACGACCCGCGACGGCGCGTGTGCATTCGTGCCATTGTCTGATTGGAACGGCACAACCGCGAGACGTGACCACGACTCCGCGCGGCGCGGCTGGCGGAGCGGCTCGCGAACGCGAGCGGCCCCGGCCACGACGCCGGAGGCGGCGGCGCACTGCTACGTTCCCAAGCCGTGGGCGAAACGGGCCCCGGCGCGTCGGATCCGCAGCTGTGCTGTTCCCGTCAAATCGGTCGTCGCCGGGAGTAATAAGGATGTTCTTGTGTGTCGGCGGTTCGGCCGCCGTCTCGGTCGGTGGCGAACGTTTTTACCGGATACTGCGGTATCGACTCGCATGGGAGAGACGCGCAGCCAGAGCGATTGGAGCTCTGGGGTGACCTCACAGCTGACGCTGCGGATCTGGCATCCCGACTGCTGGACGCTCCGGACGACGCGACGGGCGAACGCGGGGCTCGTCGCCCACCGCGTCTACCAGCACGACGAGCGGATTACCGCGCGGGTGACGGCGTACGGCGACACCACAGACGACGTCGACGACCTGATCGACGAGATCGACGCCTCCGAGCTCACCGACGTCACGAAACGGATAACCAACTTCTTCGACCCGAACTACCGGTCACGCACCGCCGGCAACGCCACACAGGAACTGCTCGTCGAGTACGAGCCACAGTACAGCATCCACGACGCGATCCTCTCACGGGGGTTCGTTCCACAGGACGAGATCCGCATCTACGACGGGTACGAGTACTGGACGGTGATCGTCTCGGAGTCCAGACCCGAGATACAGCGACGCCTCGACGCCGTCCGCGAGGAGCAGGACGCCGAGATCACCGTTCAGGGAATGAAGTCCTCGGCGACCGGCGTGAGCGCGGACGATCCCTTCTCGGAGCTGTCACAGCGGCAACGCGAGGTGTTCGAACTGGCCCGCCACGAGGGATACTACACCTGGCCGCGCGAGGTGACCGCGGTCGACTTGGCAGACCAGCTCGGCGTCTCGAAGACCACGCTGCTCGAACACCTCCGGAAGGCGGAGGCGAAACTCCTCGGAACCGAGTGAGCCCGACCCGACGGCCGCGACCCGAGAGTACCGACCCGAAACGGGGTCCGCACGCGGGGGCCGCCGCCACGGTACCGGGGAGTTTTTCTAATCGACTCCCGAACGTCAGGCCGTGTTATCCGTCGAGCTACACACCCACTCGGCGTTGTCCCACGACGGGCGAGACCCGGTCGACCTCCTCTTACAGCAGGCGGCTGCGGTCGGCCTCGACGCGCTCGCCGTCACGGACCACGACGAGATCGACGCGAGCGTCGAGGCGGCCGATCTGGCCGCCGAGTACGGACTCGTGGGCATCGTCGGGATGGAGGTGACCTCCGCGGCCGGCCACGTGCTCGCGTTCGGTATCGACGAGCTGGTGCCGAGCGGCCTCCCCTTCGACGAGACGCTCGACCGGATCCGAGAGGCGGGCGGCATCGCCGTCGTTCCGCATCCCTTCCAGAAGACGCGCCACGGCGTCGCCGCGCACGTCTCCCGCGACCAGCTCGCGAGCGCCGACGCGATCGAGGTGTACAACTCCCGGTTGTTCACGGGCCGGGCGAACCGACAGGCCGAGAAGTTCGCGATCCGCCAGAATCTGCCGATGACCGCCGGCAGCGACGCCCACATCTCCGAGATGGTCGGCCAGGCGGTGACCGAGGTCGGCGCGGACGAGCGCTCGGCCGACGCGATTCTGTCGGCGATCGCCGACGGCCGAACCAGCGTCGTCGGGAAACGCACTCCCTGGCGCGTCTCGCTCCGACAGTTCGCCGGCGGGGCGAAACGCCGCGCCTTCCGGACGATCGGCAGGCTTCGATGACCACCCGGCCGACGCGATGACCGACGACCGACCCGCCCACGGTCGACTTCGCGGCGCGTCGCCCGTTCTCGTCGCCGACGCGGTCGCCGACCGAGACCCGCTTCCCGGCACGGCCGGGTTCGCCGGACTCCTCGCGGACCCGCCGGCCGACGGAACGCCCGGGCCCGCCCTCGTTCGCGACGTGCTCGGCCGCGAGCCGTTGTTCGTCGAGTCTGCCGCCACGAATCCGGCCCGTTCCGGCGCGTGGAGTTTCGATCCCGAGGCCCTCCGCGATCCGGAGCCGCTTCCGGCGGGAACGGTGATGTCGGCCGGCGGCGCCGACCGCCGCTGGTCGCTCCCGACGCCGCCCGCAGCCGATCCGGCGCCGGCACAGGCGGCCGTCGAGGACGCGCTTCGCGCGACCCTCTCTGCGCTCGCCGCGGAGGCGGACTCGTCGACAGACCGGCTCGCCGTGGCATTCTCCGGCGGTGTCGACTCGGCCGTCGTCGCGAGCGCGGTCCCAGACGCCCCGTGTTACGTCGCCGGCTTCGAGGGCTGTCACGACATCACGGCCGCGCGCGAGGCCGCGGCGACGATGGACCGCGAGCTTCGCGTCGTCGAGCTCACACACGACGACCTCCGCCGTGTCGTCCCCGAGATCGTCGCCGCGACCGGCCGCCGAAACCCGATGGATCTCGCGATCGTCGCTCCGTTGTACCTGACCGCGACGACAGCCGCGGCCGACGGCGTCGACCGACTGGCGGTCGGACAGGGAGCTGACGAGCTGTTCGGCGGCTACAGCAAGGTCGTCGACCCCGCGACCGACGACCGGGTCGACGCCGACACCGTCCGGGGGGCGCGGACCGAGACGGTCCACACGCTCCCGTCACAGCTCACCCGCGACGTGCTCGCTCTCCGGGCCGCGGGGGTTGAGCCGGTCGCGCCGCTGCTCAACGACCGCCTCGTCGACGCCGCGCTTCGGCTCCCGGGTCACCTGCTCGCGACGCCGCACGAACGGAAGGTCGCGCTTCGGCGCGCGGCGACCGGACTCGTCCCCGACTCGGTCCGCACAGCCGAAAAGAAGGCCGTACAGTACGGCACCTACGTCTCGCGCGAGCTCGACAGGCTGGCGCGACAGAACGGGTTCAAACGGCGGATGGACGACCACGTCCGGCAGTACGTCGACTCGCTGCTGGCGGAGTGACCCGCGGAAGGGACCGACCCGAGGGGGCCGGTCCTGACCAAGCCGCGCGTCGGAGTACCAGTCCTGCGGCTGACGCCCGATCGATCGGGCGTCGATCCGAGGTACTCGGGTATTGTATAAAATCCGCGCAGTAGTGACAAATATAACCCCTGTGCGGGGAGAAAACACACACATTCACGGGGAATATCCGGACGTTTTGGGGTAGATGTCAGAGAGCGTCTCGGAATTTGGTGCGGAATTCGACGGATTCAGATCGGCGGGGTCTGTGCGGTCGGCTCACCTGACCAGGTACGGATCGTTGCCGGCGATGAAGCGACCGAGGTCGCTCTCGCGGCGGAAATCCGTTGATTGGAGCCTCGCGAGCGCCTCGACCAGCCGATCGGCGTCGCCGTCGACCCATTGAGCGGGGTCTTTGATCGGGACGACGAGCCAGCCCGAACCGAGGAGTTCCTCGCCGTGGAGCGCGTCCATCTCGATGTCGGTCTTTCGGGCGCGCGCCGTGTACTGTTCGAGAACGTGTTCCGTCGCCCGCGCTCCGACGGGAAGCAGCACGTGGGCGGCGATCGCTCGAAGCTCCGCGTCGAAGAAGCGTTCCATGTCGTCGTACGACGCGGCCGTCGGCGCTCCGTCGGGAAGACACATGTGGAGATACGAGAGGTACGTTCTGTCGGCGCCGATCGGGTCTGTGGTCTCGGGGTCGGTTCCGGCGTCGCCGTCGGGCGCGCCGAGGCCGTCGCCGGGGGTCGCGAACAGTCCGGCGTCGGAAAGCGCCGAGAAGAACGCCGGCGACCAGGCGTTTCCGGCGAACGGAATCCCCGCCTCGAGACCGCCGTGGACGCCCGGGTGGTCGCCGATCACGTGGAAGTCGGCGTTGGCGTCGCCGTACCCCGCGACGAACGACTCACAGTTCGGCCGCATCCCGAACGGATTCCGCGTGCGGTCGGTGACGTTCTGCACGAGACCCCGTAGGACACCGACCGGTAATAGCCCGTTCGGTCGCGGAGACGCGACAACTCGGATCGGCGCGGCGGTGGCGCAGATAGGCGCATGCGTCGTGAGAGATTCTCATAAGTTATGGAGACGAACTCGGTCTCTCGGGCCTTGGATACGGCTCTCGCGCCGACGACCGCAGAAACCATAGACTACCTAACACGATCGGCAAAATCGCTATACAGCGGCGGGGTGACGCCGACTCCGGCGACGCAAGGTATATATACGGGACTCGTCTGTCGGGAGATCGAAGCTCATGTTCGACCGCATCCGCACGGCGGCCATCCTCGGCGTCCACCAGGCGACCGTCGCCATCGGCATCTCCGCGTTCCCGCTCGTCGTTTTCGCTCGCAACCAACTCGGAATCAACATTCCCGTCCACCGGCTCGTCGAGACGACCGGCGAGGCGTACGAGAACGTCGAGACGTAGGCCAGCCCCGGTGTGGTTTCTGCGGCGTGTCGCCCGCCTCGGGTGGTTCGTTCGCGCCGATCCTCGGTCGCCGACCCGTCGTTTCCGTCGACCGCCGGCCGGACCGACTGACCGGGCATATGGCCGTCGGAACCGGCGGCCGATCCCCGAAGGGTTGCCTTTATCTGCGCGAGGAGCGAACTGACGGTAATGCGAACACCGAACGACGATCTCTCCGACGGGGCGTCCGTTGAACTCGGCCGCGACCAGCCGGTCTTCGGACCGGAGCTCGGCGAGTTCCAGCACAGCGAACACCGCGCGGCACAGGCCGACGGCGACGGCGAGATGAAGACCGGCACGACGACCGTCGGCATCCGCACCGCCGACGGCGTCGTGATGGCCACTGACATGCGCGCCTCCCTCGGCGGCATGGTCTCATCGAAGGACGTCCAGAAGGTCGAAGAGATCCACCCGCGCGGCGCGTTGACGATCGCCGGCTCGGTTTCGGCCGCACAGAACCTCATCTCGACGCTCAAAGCCGAAACGAGCCTCTACGAGACCCGCCGCGGCAAGGACATGTCGATGGAGGCGTTGTCGACGCTCACCGGCAACCTCCTCCGCACCGGCGCGTTCTTCATCGTTCAGCCGATCCTCGGCGGCGTCGACGAGACCGGCCCCCACATCTACTCCATCGACGCGCTCGGTGGCACGACCGAAGAAGAGTACACCGTCACCGGCTCCGGCTCGCAGTACGCCCTCGGTGTGTTAGAACAGGAGTACCACGACGAGGTCTCGGTCGACGAGGCCACCACCATCGCCGCGAAGGCGATCCAGTCCGCCGTCGAGCGCGACCTCGCGTCCGGCAACGGCATCAACGTCGCGGTCGTCACCGACGACGGCGTCGACATCTCCCGGTACGAGGAGTTCGACGAGCTGCTGTAATCGGTCCCGATCGGCTTTTACTCCCCGCTCGCCTTTTTTACCGTCCGCCAACGCCCCCTTCCGGGGGCCGGATCCCGTCGCCCCAGTAGAACCGCGGGCCCAGAATCAGGTATCCGCTCGCGAGAAACAACAACGCGAACGCGAACCCCTCGCCGATCCACCGCGGGAGCGCGGTCGTGGCGGCGTGTGCGATGGGGGTTATCACGACCGCCCCTTGGACTACGCCCATCACCAGCGCGTCCTGTGCGTGTAAGTCAGGGTACGTCACCGTCGACCCCATGAGCACCGCGAAGGCGGCGGTCGCGACGACCAGCGGCATCGGCTCGGCGTATCCCGCGAGAACGGCGGCGGCGAGGACCGTCGCCGCGAGCGTCGTCGGGACACCGACCGTTTCTCGGCTGTCGCTGTCGTAGGCGGTGTACATTCCGAGGCGGGCGACCGCCATCGCGACGAACAAGGCGGCGGCCCCCACGCTCGCGCCGACCACGAACGGGTCGACGCCGAACGACCACGCGTCGAGGACGACCATCGCGACGAGAGCCGCGGGCGCGACGCCGAAAGAGGCGACGTCCGCCAGCGAGTCGAGATACGGCCCGGCCGGCGTCGCCCCGCGGTGTCGGGCGACGACGCCGTCGAGCCCGTCGGCGATCGCCGCCAACAGAATCAGCCGGGCCGCGGCCGCAACGTCGACGGTGGCGGCGATAACGGCGAGAAACCCCACCGCCGCGTTGGCCACGGTGACGGCGTCGGCGAGCCCGAGCCGGCCGATGAACCGCAGAGACATACCGGATCGGTCGACGAGCCCGTTCTTATGGCTTGTTATCCCAGGGACGGCACCGGTTTCGCCCGCCCCTGTCTCGCCCGCGGGCTCGCGTCGCGCCACTCAGTACGTGTGGATGACCTCGCCACACCGGTTGCACTCGATGGTGTCGCTTCTGAACAACCGTTCTTTCTTTTCGGTCGGCCCGTTACACTCCGGACAGACGCCGAGATTCCGTCCGTCGGCGACGCGGGCCGACAAGTCCAAGAACTGGCTTTCGAGACGGTCGATCTGTTCCGACTGCTCGTCGATCACCGACTCGAGCTGCTCGATGGTCTCCTCTCGGTCTTCGAGCTCCGACGCCATCTCGTCGATCTGTTCTTGATACTCGTCGAGCGCCTCGACGTCGAGGGCAGCCGCGTCGGCTTCGGCTTCTCGTTCCGTTGTCTCGGTCGTCGACTCCGCTTCCGTCTGCGTTTCTTCGGCGTTATCTCTCACCATACGATCACATTAGACGGCTTCGTTGAGTAGCTTTGGGTTACTGGTTAGGCTTCGGTGAACGGACACGCCTCGGCGTCGGGGTCGCCCGCTCAGCGCGGCTTGATCGCCGGAGTGCGGCGTTTCTCCCTCTGTCGCCAACGCGTCGGTCTCCGTTTCGGAATCCGAATCGACACGCGCGTCATCTTCTACCGAACCTAACTATGTACACCCGGGCGTTCATTATGACATGGCACATAATCGAATATGCGTATGGATCCAACAGTGTTACAGGCAGGGTTCGACCTACTGGGGGATGGTCGGCCAGAAACGATGTGGCTAGGAATCGGGACGCTACTGATGCTCATCGGGACCTTCTACTTCCTTGTCAAGGGGTGGGGCGTCACCGATAAAGAGGCCCGCGAGTACTACGCGATTACGATCTTGGTGCCGGGTATTGCGACGGCCGCGTACCTGTCGATGTTCTTCGGCGTCGGCCTGACCGAAGTCGAGGTCGCCGGCCGCGGAACGCTCGACATTTATTATGCCCGGTACGCTGACTGGCTGTTCACGACGCCGTTGCTGTTGCTCGACCTCGCGCTTCTCGCGAAGGTCGATCGGGCTACCATTGGGACGCTCATCGGCGTCGACGCGCTGATGATCGTCACCGGCCTCGTCGGCGCTCTGTCGAAGACGATGCTCGCGCGGTACACCTGGTGGCTCGTCAGCACCATCGCGATGATCGTCGTGCTGTACTTCCTCGCCACGAGTCTCCGCAGTGCGGCGAAGAAGCGCTCGGCTGACGTTCAGAGCACGTTCAACACGTTGACCGTGTTGACCCTGGTCCTCTGGACCGCCTACCCGATTCTGTGGATCATCGGAACCGAGGGTGCCGGTCTCGTCCCGCTTACCGTCGAGACGCTCGGCTTCATGGTTCTCGACGTGAGTGCCAAGGTCGGCTTCGGGTTCATCCTCCTGCGCAGTCGCGCCGTCTTCGGCGACACGGAGGCACCGGAGCCGTCGGCCGGCGAGCCCGCTGCCGCAGACTGAGCGTCGAGTAGACATCCACCCACTCGCGACCCATTTTATTATTTATGCCCGACGACCCAGAGGATGACGTGGCCGTACTGAACCTCCGATCAGTCGTCGGCATCGTGGTCTCGTTCATCGTGGCCGCCGTGGCGTTGTTCGCCCTGCCGACGATTCAGGGCCAAGGCGCCGGATTCGACACCGCGTTCTGGATCGTCTCCGGCATCGAACTGGTCACGGCGCTCGCTATCGTGTACTTCGTTCTCAACCTTCACGACGAGCCCGTCTGACGCCCGCGTCGGGCGTCAGCCGGCGGTCTCGTCCACTTCCTCGTCGCTCGAACCGGCGTCCGAGCCGGAGACCGACGGGGTCATATCGGCCAACG
The DNA here is from genome assembly GCA_000496175.1 of uncultured archaeon A07HR67. Taxonomy (GTDB): domain Archaea; phylum Halobacteriota; class Halobacteria; order Halobacteriales; family Haloferacaceae; genus Halorubrum. The sequence goes on from KI543155.1 coordinate 67,522, forward strand.
CCCGGTCGAAGTGGGTCGCGTCGACCGCCACGTCGGCCGCGTGTGTCCCTCCGTCGATGGTGTCCTCGATGGCGAGCATCGCCGCCTCTCGAACCAGCGCGGCGAGGTCGCCGCCGCTGTATCCCGCCGTTCGGTCGGCGAGGTCGGCGAGGTCGACCGCCGGCGTCGTCGGCGTCTCGCGGGTGTGGATCGCGAGAATCTCTCGCCGCGCAGCCCGGTCCGGAAGCGGCGTCTCGACGGTCGTCTCGATCCGGCCCGGCCGCAACAACGCCTCGTCGATCATCTCGGGGCGGTTCGTCGCCGCGACGACGACAACGTCGGTCAGCGGTTCGAGTCCGTCGAGCTCCGTCAACAGCTGAGAGACGACCCGCTCGCCGACGCCGGTGTCGTTGCCGCGCCGCTTCGAGGAGATCGCGTCGACCTCGTCGAAGAAGACGACCGCCGGCGCGTTCTCGCGGGCCGTCGTGAACAGGTCTCGCACTGCGCGCTCGCTCGCGCCGACGTACCGGTTCAACAGCTCCGGGCCGTTCACGGAAATGAAGTTCGCGTCGCTGAGGCTGGCGGCCGCCCGCGCGAGCAGAGTCTTTCCCGTTCCCGGCGGGCCGGACAACAACACGCCTGACGGCGGCTCGGTCCCGAGCCGTTCGAAGCGCTCGGCGTACTCGAGCGGCCAGTACACCGCTCGAACGATCTCGCGTTTGGCCGCGTCGAGCCCGCCGACCTCGTCCCACGCGACCGCCGGAAACTCGACGGCGACGTTCCGGAGGCCGCTGGGTTCGACGGCGTCGACCGCGTAATCGAGGTCCGCCTGCCGGACGGCGGTTCGGCCGTCTCGTTGTATCGCCCGTTCCAGTGCCGTGTCGACCAGCGTCGTCACGTCCGCGAGCACGAAGCCGTTGATCCGTTCGGCCGTCGCCTCGAAGTCGACGTCCATGCTCAGGGGGACCGTCCTGAGAGACGGCCTCCAGCGCCGCCCGCCTGTCGTCGACGGTCAGCGGACCGACCTCTATCTCTCGGTCGAACCGTCCGCCGCGCCGCAACGCGTCCGGCACGCTCTCGCGGTCGGTCGTCGCACCGATCACGACGGTGCCGTCGGCGGCGCGGAGGTCGTCTACCGCGGCGCGCAGCCGATACCCGAGCGCCGACTCGGCGCCGTCGTCGCCGACCGCGTCGAGGTCGTCGAGCAACACCACCGCCCGGTCCGCGTCGGCGGCGGCGTCGACGACCCGGTCGAGCTGCTCGGCGCGGTCGTCCCGTCGCTCGCTCCGGAGGTTCGCGGCGGATATCCGCACGAAGCTCGCGTCGGCCGCCGCCGCGACCGCCTCGGCGAGCGTCGTCTTTCCGGACCCGCGAGGCCCGTAGAGCAGGAGTCCGAGCGTCGCCGGTCGGCCGGCCGAGGCGAACGTCTCCGCGGCGTCCAAGCGGGTCGCGACCGTCTCGCGAAGCCGGCGGTACGTCGCCGCCGGCACGACGGTCTCCTCGTCCCGGAGCGTCGGCTCGACGGTGACGTCTGCCGTGTCGTCGGTCACGACGACGAACTCCGTTCGCTCGCCGACGATTCCGGGCGACGACGGCTCGACGTCTTCGACGGTGAACGGCAGCGTCAACGCCCCGCCGAGATGCGTCACCTCGACCGCGTCGCCGATCGACACGGCCGTCCCCTCCAGCCGCCTGCGCAGCGCCGTCTCTGCGCGAGTGACGCTGAGCGACCGGTCGAGCCGAACGGTTACGCTCGCGGCCGGGGCCGCGTCGGTCGGCTCGACGACGACGCTCCCGCCGGGATCGATGTCGGCGTTTCGACACACCGCGTCCGGGAGGCACACGCCGCCGTGGTCGTCTCCGAGCGGTTCGACCACCGCCGCCGTCCGCCCGCCGCCACGGACGCTCACGATGTCGCCGGCCTCCACGTCGAGTTGTCTCATGACCGATGCCGAGAGCCCGACGCGGCGGTCGGAGAGGGATTCCGGCGGGTCGACGACCCGTAGACGAACGCTCATGACACCTCCGACCGTCTGGTCGACGGCCCGTCGGCGCCTGTCCTGAGTGACATATACAGCGGTACGATCCCCGAGCGCATAGAAGCCACGACCGCCG
>KI543155.1:69918-76494 GCA_000496175.1 uncultured archaeon A07HR67
GCGAGCGGATCTCGCAAACCGCCTACGAGCACGGTGCCGACCGGGTCCTCCGGAAGAACGGCTCCAGTTCGATCGACCGGCTCGTCAACGATGTCACTACGGTGAGTTCGCGAAACGGCGTGGCCCAGACCCAGCAGGACGTCTCCGATCACGAACCCGGTCTCAAAGACATCGAACGCGCCGTCAACGAGGCACCGGTCGGGCTCAGCCTCTGTGATCCGGACCTTCCCGACTACCCGCTCGTCTACGTCAACGGCGCCTGGGAACGCCACACGGGATACTCCAGCGAAGAGGTTCTCGGACGGAATCCGCGGTTTCTCCAGGGCCCCGAGACCGACCCCGAGGTGGTCGACACGCTCTCGACGGCGATCGAAGACGAGGAACCGATCACCGTCGAGATACGCAACTACCGGAAGGACGGAACGCCCTTCTGGAACGAGCTCACCGTCGCTCCGGTGTACGACGGCGACGACGTGGCTCACTACGTCGGCTTCCAGAACGACGTCACCGCGCGCAAATCCGCCGAGCGGCTCGCACAGGAGCGCGCCGAGGACATCGCGGCGGAACGACAGGCGCTCGACCGGGTCTTGGGCCGCGTCAACGGTCTGCTCAGCGAGATCAGCCGGATTCTCGTCGAAGGAACCGACGCGGAATCCGTCTGCCGCCTGGTTTGTGAGGAGATCGCCGACGAGCCGGGGTATCTGGGCGGCTGGATCGGCGACGTCTCGTCCGGAACGGGGATGTTAGAGCTCACCGCGACGAGCGGCATCCACGTCGAAGAGGACACCACGCTCCCGCTCGAGGACGCTCCCTTGGCGGTCCAGCGCGCGTGTGAGTCCGAGGAGGTGCGAGGGTGTTCAGTGGGGAGTTGTTCGGACGGGCCGTTGACGCCCGAGCGGGTCGACGCCCGGCGGCTTCTCGTCGTGCCGATCACGTACGGGCGTCACCGGTACGGGCTGTTGGGCATCTACAGCAGCGAGGCGGACGCGCTGGACCGACGCGAGCGGAAGGTGTGTGAGTCGGTCGGAAAGATGATCGCCAACGGGCTTCACTCTGTGGAGACGACGCGGATGCTCACCACCGACCGCGTCGTGGAACTGTGCGTCGAGATCGACGACGGGTCGGCCACGCTCTCGCAGATCGCGGACGCGATCGACGGACCGATAGAACACCTCGGGACAACCCAACTCAACGACGACGGCGGCAACTTCTACTTCGAAAGCGCTACCCCAGACCCCGATTTCGAGGCCGTTGAGGCGCTCGAGTTCGTCCGCTCGATCCAAGCGGTCTCCGAGAGCGAGACCGAGTGTACCTTCGCCGTGACCGCCTCGCGGTCGCCGCCGCTCTCACAGGTCGCCGAACACGGCGGCGTCGTCGCCGAAGCCATCGCGAAGTCGGGCCACACGCGCCTGACGATCGAGGTCCCGCCCGAACGCGACGTCCGGTCGATGCTCGACGCGCTTCGTGCGGAGTACGAGAACGTCATGCTTCGGTCGCGTGTCGAACGCGAGAGCCGTGATCGGAGCCTCACCGACTTCGCCTCGGCGGTCGACGACAGACTCACCGAACGGCAGCGGTCGGCGTTGAAAACCGCCGCGCTCAACGGCTACTTCGAGTGGCCACGACCGGTCGACGGCGACGAGATCGCCGAACGCATGGGGATCACCCGACAAACGTTCCACCAGCACCTCCGTGCGGCCGAACGCGAGCTGGCCGAGGCGTACGTCGACCCGTGAGCTCGGCGATGCGGGCGCGAGAATCGACGCACGTCGACGCGCCGGTGAGCGACGTGTTCGCGTTCATGGACGATCCGCACAACCACGCCGCGGTGACCCCGCGGTTGACCGACGTGCGAGATATTGCGCGGCTCGACAACGGCGGCAAGCGGCTCTCGTACACCTACAAGATGGCCGGCTTCGGCATCGACGGCGAACTCGTCCAGACGGTTCACGAGCCCGACGAACGCATGTGCTTCGAGCTGCGTGGCCGGCTCACGGGGACGATCGAGCTTCTCTTTCGCCCGGCTGACGGCGGGACGAAGCTCGTCTACGCCGCGGAGTACGACTTCCCCGAACTCGCGTCGACGACGGGGGTGCGCTCTGTCGTCCGCCGGTTCAACCGGCGGCAGCTTCGCGCGACGCTTCGCAACGTCGCCCGGCGGTTCGCCGACGCCAGCGACGGATCTGCGACGAGATAGGCCCCGAAGACCCCGACTGCGGGCGAACAATTAAGCGTCCGATGACCCAACCAGTGGTATGGACCCAATCACCCTCCAGTTCGGCTTTGGGCTGGTGAGCGTCGGCCTCCTGTTTCTCTTGTTGGTGGTCGTGACGCTCTGGCAGTCCTTCGCCATCGTCGACGCCTACGAGAAGGAAGCGCTCACGGTGTTCGGCGAGTACCGCAAGCTGCTCGAGCCCGGAATCAACCTCATTCCGCCGTTCGTCTCGCGGACGCACGCGTTCGACATGCGAACCCAGACGCTCGATGTCCCGCGTCAGGAGGCGATCACGCGGGACAACTCGCCGGTGACGGCGGACGCGGTCGTCTACATCAAGGTCATGGACGCGAAGAAGGCGTTTCTCGAGGTCGACAACTACAAAAACGCGGTCTCGAACCTCGCCCAGACGACGCTCCGTGCGGTGCTCGGCGACATGGAGCTCGACGACACGTTGAACAAACGCCAGGAGATCAACGCGAAGATCCGCAAGGAGCTCGACGAGCCCACAGACGAGTGGGGGATCCGCGTCGAGAGCGTCGAGGTGCGCGAGGTGAACCCCTCGAAGGACGTCCAGCAGGCGATGGAACAACAGACCTCCGCCGAGCGCCGCCGCCGGGCGATGATCTTGGAAGCCCAGGGTGAGCGCCGGTCTGCGATCGAGCAGGCGGAGGGTGACAAGCAGTCGAACATCATCCGCGCGCAGGGTGAAAAACAGAGCCAGATCCTCGAGGCGCAAGGAGATTCGATCTCGACGGTGTTGCGCGCCCGTTCGGCCGAGTCGATGGGCGAACGCGCGATCATCGAACGCGGGATGGAGACGCTCGAAGAGATCGGCAAAGGCGAGTCGACGACGTTCGTGCTCCCCCAGGAGCTCACCAGTCTCGTCGGCCGCTACGGGAAGGCCCTCTCCGGCTCCGATGTCCAGGAGATGGAGGGCCTCGAGGGGTTGGAGTTCGACGAAGATACCCGCACGATGCTCGGGCTCGACGACATCGACGAGATTCTCGGCCAGATCGACGAGGCAGCACAGATGGACGTCGAAGAACTCGAAAAGGAGGCGGAGGCGGTCAAAACCGGCACGGGCGCGAACATCAAGTCGGCAGACGAGGTCATCGAAGAGATGGACGGCGACGTGCCAGACGGCGAAGTCGAGCCGGCCGAGGAGATCGAGCCGCCGGAAGAAACCTGAGACGGCCGCGAAGACGCCGGCGTAGACCGCCGAGCCGCTACTCGGCGGGGAAGTGTGCGACGCCGTCCTCGTCGAAAACGTACCCGCCCTCGCGAAGCCGTTCTTTCGCGACGTCGACGCCTTCTTCGTACCGCATGACGTCCGGATTGTGGTACTGCCCGAACGACTCGTTGATCAGGTTGAAGCCGGGCTTCGGGTAGCCGTAGAGCATCTGTTCTGTGACCGCCGTTTTCGGGATCGCGTGTACGAGCGCCTGCCGAACGGCGCGGTCGTCCAGTCCCTCGGTTCTGGTGTTCATGCTGAGGTGCCACCAGCCGTTTCCGGGCATCTGGTACACGTCGACCTGCGATTGGTCTTCCTCGTTCTGAGCGAGCTGTTGGCCGATGCGTGAGAACGGCAGGTAGTTCAGATCGCCGTTGCGGAGCAGCTCCCAGACGGTCGAAATATTCGGAATAATCCGCCAGATCCGGCTGTCGAAGCTGACCGGATAAAAGTGGTCGTCGTTTTTGACGAGTGACAGTTCGGAGCCCTGATCCCAGTAATCGAACGCCATCGGCCCTGACCCAACCGGCTCGGTGACTTGTATGTCGAGGGGAGTGTCGCGCTCCTCCCAGATGTGTTTGGGGATAATCGGCACCTGACTCGCGAGCAACAGGTACGCCGGGCCGGGAGCGTTCTCCTCGTTGAGGTTGATCTGGACGGTGCCGTCGTCGAGCACCTCCGCGTCGTCGTACATCGGCGTCTGAACCGCGTACAACGGCGCCTGGTTCTCTTTGATGTAATTGAAGATGAACGCGACGTCTTCGGGCGTGAGAGCCTCGCCGTCGTGCCACTGATGATCCCTGATCTCGAACTGAAGCGTCGTCGTATCCGGACGCGACCAGTTGCTCGCGAGGCCCCCTTCCGGCAGGATTTCTAGGTTCGGGTCGTACCGAATGAGCCTGTCATAGAGCAAGTCGGTCTGGTACAGAACCTTCGACTGAGCGGGCGCTCCGACCACGTTGAGCGTCCCGATCGTCTCCGACCAAGAGCCACGGAGCTGGTTCTGCTCGTTGTCGACCTCGATCTGGGTCATGTTGTAGAAGTAGTTCGGCCCACGGATGTGGTCCGACCAGCCCGAGACCTGCTCGCTGTTGTACGCCACGACTGAGGGCATCTGTACGATGGGGTTCGTCGCCGCCGCCTCGGTGATGCGTTCTTGGAACTGGTGGAGCGCGTCGATCCGTTCGTCGGCGTCGGTCGAGGTCATCGACGTCGAGAGCAGCTCGTTGGTCTCCTCGGAGTCCCACCCGGTGAAGTTCCCGCCGCCCATCTCGTTGTTCGAGGAGTGGAAGAACTCGAACATCAACAATCCCGGGTAGATGTCGTGTCCGTGGTTCCACGTACAGAGCTCGAAGTTCTGTTCCTCGCGGACTCGAGTATACAACGTTCCCCACTCGAACACCTCGACGCCGACGTCGACGCCGGCCTCGTTCAGCTGTCCGCCGATGAGGTTGATCGCGTCGTGGCGTGCCGGATTGTAGTTCGCCGGGTTATTGTAGTACCGATAGCTGGGAAGCGGATCGCCCAGCTCCCCGCCGCCGTTCGAGCTGTCGGTCTCACCGCTTCCGGAGTCGGACGTCTCGGACTCCGCCTCGTTGCTTTGGCCGGAACACCCGGCGAGCGCGCTGACGGCCGCCAACCCGCCGGACGCCTGCGCGAGTTTCAGAAACTGCCTCCGTTCGATCAGCTCAGTGTTACATTGTGACATACGATCACACCGTAGCACGCATTTTTAACGTTTGCTCGCGGCGATATTTTTGACTCTATTATCCGTCACATACAGTCGGAGCGCCGCGGCGGTCGCCCCGCGCAGGCGAAGCCTTTTCATCGAACTCGCGCCTACATGATGACATGCCAGACGGCGGCGTCGACGAGAACAAGCGGGCGACGCTGAGACGGTTCGCCGCGCTCGGAACCGCGGCTCCGCTCGTCGGCCTCGGCGACCGCGAGGCGTCTGCGTCTCGCAGCGACGCCCCCGACGCGCTCGTCGGCTACATCGCCGCGACGCCCGGCGCACACTTCTCGAAGATCCGCGACGACCTCCAGCTCGGCACCGGCGAGACCCAACACCACCTCCGGCAGCTGCTCGAGGAGGGGACGGTCGAGTCACACCGCGACGGCGACTACCGGCGGTTTTTCATCGCCGACCGCTTCTCCGCGTCCGAGCAGGTCGCGTTGGGCTACCTCCGTCGAGACACGCCGCGGGGTATGGTGGTGGCTCTCCTGCGGAACCCGGAGGCGACCGGCGCCGAGCTCGCCGACGCCCTTGGCGTCTCCCGTCCGACAATAAGTGCCGCCGCGGCCAACCTCGCCGACGCCGGACTGCTCGACCGCACCGACGGCTACGAGCTGACCGAGCCGGAACGGCTGTTGACGCTCATCGTGCGGTACGCCGACTCCTTCGACGCCGCGGCCGGCGCGCTCGCGGACGACGCCGCGTCGCTCGTCAGGTACGACCCCTGACCGCTCCGGCGGGCCGTCAGGTCGTCACCATCCACGTCGTCCCCGACGAGTAGCCCCACTTTTCGACGTCGATCTCGCCGGCCGCGTCGGCCACGGCGCTCATGTTCGCGCCGACCTCCTTCGCCGACAGCCCGAGGTCGTCGGCGATCAGCCGCGACTTGAAGTAGGTCCGGTCGCCGGCGTTGGCGCGAAGGTACTCGAGGATCCGGGTCTGTTTCTCGGAGAGCCCGGTCGGGTCGACGCCGACCGCCTCCGAGCGTGCCGTGCTCATGTGACCTCCAACGGTATCGAACCTCAAAAGGCGGTTGGTACGTCGGGTTAACACCGTCACGTCGGGCGATTTTCTCGGATCAGCAGACCGCACACGACGGGGTTCGCCCGGCTTTCGGTACGGCCCACAAACCGCGCGTGGCCCGCCGCGCCGTCAGTACAGGTCGGAGACGAACGGAGCGAGCGCACAGGAGACGGCGGCCGCGAGCGCGTCGGCGCGACCAACCCGTCCGTCGGTCAACGCGCCGACGGCGCCGCCGCGGGTCGCCACGCCGGTCGTGTCGAGCACCTCGTCCATCACCGGGCCGAGTTCTGCGCCGGCGTCGACGCGGGCGGCGACATCGTCGGGCAGCCGGACGCTCGGCCCGCCGCCGCGGCCGACCCGGTCGCCGTC
>KI543155.1:76514-89347 GCA_000496175.1 uncultured archaeon A07HR67
CCGTGACGGCCTCGACGACGTCGGCTTCGGCTCTGCCGCCGTCCGTTTCCGTCGCACCGAGCGCCTGTTCGACCGCGCGCCGCTTGACCGGGTTGCCGCTGCCGACGCCAACTCGCACGGGCCCGGTCGGAGGGGTCACGGGTACTCCTCGGGATGTAACAGCCGGGCGAGCCGCTCGACTCCGTCGATCAGCGCGGGGCTCGGCTGGTTCAACAACGAGTCGTCGAGCACGTGTACCGGCGCGTCGATCCAGTCGCGGTCGGCGACGGTCGCGGGGTCGACCCGGTCGCCGTGTCCGCAGACGTGAACGACGGCGTGGTCGGGGTCGGCGGCCGCGACGGCCGTAGGGTCGACTTCGCGGGAGCGCTCGCCCCGCTCGACGAACGGATACCGGCCGCCGGCGGCCGCGACCGCGTCGGGCACCCAGTTGCCGGCGGCCATCGGCGGCTCCGACCACTCCTCGCAGTAGACGACGGGGCGGGGACGGTCGGCCACCGCGTCGGCGACGGCATCGAGTCGACGCCGGGCGTCGGCGGCGAGCCGTTCGCCCGCTTCGTGGCGTCCGACCGCCGCGCCGCGGGCGAGGAACCCCGCGAGCACGTCGTCGAGCGTGGCCGGCTCGCGGTGGTCCACCTCGAGCCCGCGGTCCCGGCAGGCGTCGGCGACCGACGCCTGGAGCCCGTCGCTCGTGAACACGATGTCTGGAGCCAGCTCCACGACGCGGTCGATCGACGGGGTGGTCCAGCCGCCGACGGCAACTGTGTCGGTTCCGTGTGCCGACCCGGCGTCGTCCGGCGGGTCGTCGTGGTGGGTGACGCCGACGAGACACTCGGCCGCGCCGAGCGCCGACAGGGTCGCGGTCGCGCTCGGTGCCAGCGAGACGACGCGGGGTGGTTCCATCGGCCGGCGGTTCGCGCTCGGCGCTCGAAAACGTTCGGGTCCGCTGCCGGCGCCCGCGGTTCGTGGGATCGCCGCCGAAATGTGTGATCGATCATTAGTATTTGTCGCCGGTCCAGGGACACGTTCCGGGTCTTTTAAGTTGCGTTCACCCGTCTACTGGATAAGACTGTTCCCGGGGGTTCTCGGTTGCCGGGAGACAGCGTGCCATGACTGAACGACTACATACCCGGGGGAGTCGCACCCGAGGGGAGACGACACAGGAGGAATCGGAACACGCCGACGAGACACTGAGCTGTCCGGAGTGTGACGGACAGGTAATCACCGACGAGGAGCACGGCGAGACGGTTTGTGCCGACTGCGGCCTCGTCGTCGAGGCGGACTCGGTCGACCGCGGGCCCGAGTGGCGCGCGTTCGATTCTCGCGAGAAAGACGAGAAGTCTCGGGTCGGCGCACCCACGACGAACACGATGCACGACAAGGGGCTCTCGACCAACATCGACTGGCGCGACAAGGACGCCTACGGACGGTCGCTGGGAGCGCGCCAGCGCCAGAAGATGCAGCGGCTCCGCAAGTGGAACGAGCGGTTCCGCACCCGCGATTCCAAGGAACGCAACCTCAAGCAGGCGCTCGGCGAGATCGACCGGATGGCCAGCGCACAGGGGCTGCCGGACAACGTCCGCGAGACCGCCTCCGTCATCTACCGCCGTGCGCTCGACGAGGACCTCCTGCCCGGCCGCTCGATCGAGGGCGTGTCGACCTCGTGTGTGTACGCGGCCGCGCGGATGGCCGGCGTCCCGCGAAGCCTCGACGAGATCGCCGACGTCTCCCGCGTGGAGAAGGCGGAGATCGCCCGCACGTACCGCTACGTCGTCCGCGAGCTCAAACTCGAGGTGAAGCCCGCCGACCCCGAACAGTACGTCCCCCGCTTCGCCTCCGACCTCGAACTCTCCGAGGAGTCGGAGATGCGCGCGAAGGGGCTCCTCCGAAATGCCAAAGAAAAGGGCGTTCACAGCGGGAAGTCGCCGGTCGGACTCGCAGCCGCCGCCGTCTACGCTGCCGCCCTGCTCACCAACGAGAAGACGACGCAGGCGGCGGTCTCGGAGGTCGCAGACATCTCCGAGGTCACCATCCGGAACCGCTACCACGAGCTGCTCGAGGCCGAAGACGGCCTCGTCGCGTAACGCCGAGCCGTCGTTCCCGCCTTTCTTTATGCCCCGTCCTCGTGATCTCGTGTCCGGCCTCTCGTTGGTGTTCGTCGCGGGCTGGTTCGTCGTCACCACGGGCGTCGGCGGCGACAACCCGGCGCTTCTCATCGCCGTCGTCGCCTGCGGGCTCGCCGGCATCGCCTACCTGCTCGCCGGCGCGGGCGTCGACCGCACGACGGCCGGTCGGCCGGTCACGCCCGGCCGGTCCCGGTCGGTCGGCATGGCGGTTCTCGGCGTCTCGATACTCGCTCTGGGCGCGGACGGACTCGCCGACGGGCTCGACGCGCTCTCGGCCGTCCTCCTGTTGTTCGGGGGCCTCGCGGCGCTCATCGGGCTGCTTCGGCTGAATCGCGTCGGGTCGGCCGGGCGAGACCCCGCGGAGGAGCCGGAAGCCGACGGTGGAAGCTAAGTCCCCGGGCGTGAACGTTCGCGTATGTTCGAGGAGTTCGTCCTGGCGGCGAGCACCGGCGACCTCTCGGCGGAGCCCCGTGCCCGCGCGGACGCCGACGCCGTGGAGTTTCGCATGGACCTCGCGGCCGACCCGCTGACACAACTCGACGAGTACGACGGAACCCTTCCGCTCGTCGTCACGAACCGCGCGAGCTGGGAGGGTGGCGAGGCGACCGACATCGGTCGGTACGACGCGCTCACGGACGCAATTATCCACGACGCGGTCGTCGCCGTCGACATCGAACTCGCGGCGCTTCGGGGGAACGCGCCGGCCGGCGAGCAGTCGCACGCGACCGCGTTGCGGTCGAGCGCCCGCGACGAGGGCGTCGAAGTAATTGCCTCCGTTCACGACTTCGAGTCGACGCCGGCGGTCGGAACGCTCGCCGACCTGCTCGCGGACGCGGCCGCCGCGGGCGACGTGGGAAAGCTGGCGACGACCGCCAACGCCGCAGCCGACGCCTTGGCGATGCTCCAGGCCACTCACGAGGCGGTCGACGCGGGCCGGCGGGTCGCGACGATGTGTATGGGCGAGGCCGGGCGACACACCCGCGCGGTGTCGCCGGTGTACGGCTCCCGGATCGGGTACGCTCCGGTCGACGCCGCGGACGCGACCGCGCCGGGACAGTACCCGCTCGCGACGCTCCGCCGACTTGTCGACGGACTGCGGGCCGAGGCGGCGTCGTCTCGCCGGACCGAGACGGGAGCCTGACCGTCTCGGCTCGTCAGCCGGATGCCCGTCGCGTGAAGCCGATGTCCGCGAGCGGGATCACCGCCCGCGAGACGAACCCGGAGCGCACCCGGGCGTTTGTCTGCTTCCCCGATCAAGAACCCCCGTGAGCGACTCGCGCCCGTCAGCCGCGTCGTCCGCCACACGAGGAGTCGTCTGGATACTCGCGGCCGCGATCGTCTTGCCACACGAACTCGCACACGCGCTCGTTGCGAGGCTCGCCGGCCTCTCCCCGACCGTCGAAATCCTGCCGCAGTGGGACGGACCGGCCACGCCGCTCGGTCGGTTCGACGCCGCAATCGGGGACGCGACGCCGACGTGGGTGATCCGGGCGGTCGCAGTGGCGCCCCTGCCGATCCATCTGGCGGTCACCGCCGGGCTCAGGCTGACGGTCGCTCCGGAGGGCCCCCTCGTCGTCCCGCTGTTACTCTATCTGGCGTACTCCGCGAGCCTTTCTGGGGGTGACGTCGCCGTGTGTGCCCGCCCGACCGCCGCTCGCGACGCCGGTGCGTTCGTCGTTCCGGCCTCGCGGTGGCAGGCGCTTCCGGTCCTCACCGCGCCGGTGGCGACCGTCGCCGTCGCCGCCCTGCTGCTCGTCTGAACGCGACGCTCCGGGCGAGCAGACGCGCGACCCGAGAGCCAAACCGCTTTAGGAACGCCGCCGTAAGTGGGCATAATGGCGACCTGCGACGAGTGCGGGGAGTACGAGAACCTCCCGTACCAGTGTCGACGGTGTGGGCAGACGTTCTGTGGTGAACACCGCCTGCCGGAGAACCACGATTGCCCGGGGCTTGCCGAGTGGAACGACCCCGAACAGGTCTTCGACAGCGGATTCGACGACAGCGTCGAGGGGGACGTCCGAACGCCCGGCGACGACGACGGCGTCGTGAGCCGGCTGAAACGCCGCGTCGCGCGAGAAAAGGGGCCCGGCGGGGTGTTGGGGTACTTCCGCGGCAACGCGACGTACGTCCTGCTCGCGGCCATGTGGCTCACGTTCGTCGCACAGTGGGCCGTGACGCTCACCCTCGGCGAGGCCGCCCACAGCCAGTTCTTCGTGCTCCGGTCGGACGCGCTCGGCAACGTCTGGACGTGGGTCACCTCCGTCTTCTCACACTCGCGGACCGGCTTGTTCCACATTCTCGGCAACAGCATCGTGTTGTTCTTCTTCGGGCCGCTCGTCGAGCGAGCCGTCGGCTCGAAGAAGTTCATCGGGTTCTTTCTGCTCGCAGGGGTCCTCGCGGGGCTGGGCCACGTCGTCTTCGTGCTGGCGACCGGCGGGCTCGTCGGCGTGCTCGGCGCCAGCGGCGCGACGTTCGCGATCCTCGGCGTGTTGACGATCTGGCGGCCCAACCTCGAGATTCTGTTGTTCTTCGTGGTCCCGATGAAACTCAAGTACCTCACGTGGGGGATCGCGCTCGTCTCCGCGCTGCTCGTTCTCTCGACGGGCGCCGGCGGCGTCGGCGGCATCGCTCACGTCGCTCACCTGATCGGCTTCGCGATCGGCCTCGCGTTCGGGACGCGCAACCGCGATCTCGCGAACCGAGCGGGCGGCCCCGGCGGACTCCCGATGGGCGGCGGTCGCGCGCGAGGACCAGGCGGGCCAGGCGGACCGGGCGGGCGGTTCTGAATGCCGCCGGCGACGCTCGCCCGCCCGGAGTTCCGCCCGGACCCGGATCGCTCGCGCGCCGAGATGGAGTCGCTTCAACGAGAACTGGCGGCGACGGCGACGTTCACGGACGACCACGGACTCGCTCCCGACTCCGTCGCCGTCGACGAGCCGGTCGACTGCTCGGCGGGGCTCCCGCCGGCGACTCCCGACGCCGGCGACCCCGACGCGCCAGTCGTCGTCGGAATCGACCAGGCGTTCCGCTCCGACGGCGACGAGGCGGTGTCGGCGGCGGTCGCGTTCCGCGACGGCGCGGTCATCGAGTACGCGGACGCGGTCACGCCCGTCTCGATCCCGTACATCCCCGGCCTGCTGTCGTTTCGCGAGGGGGAGCCGATTCTCGCCGCGCTCGAGGCGCTCGACGCCGACCCCGACCTGCTCGTCTGTGACGGCTCCGGACGGATTCACTTCCGACAGGCCGGCATCGCGACCCACGTCGGCGTGGCGTGTGACCTCCCGAGCGTGGGCGTGGCCAAGAATCTCCTGTGTGGCGAGCCGACCGAGTCGGTCGACGGCCGTCCCGCCGGATGGCAGACCCCGATCCGTGCGGACGACACCGTCGAGCGGGTCGGCCAGGCGGACGACACCGCTCCGGTCATCGGCCACGCCGTCCAATCGCGACAGTACCCCAATAGCCCCCGGGTGAATCCCCTCTACGTGAGCCCGGGTCATCGCGTGTCGCCGGCGACGACCGTCGACCTCGTCACGGCGGTGTGTGCCGGCTACAAACTCCCGGAGCCGACGCGGCTCGCCGACGCACACGCAGACCGGGCGAAACGGCGGCACGACCGCGACGACTGACCGGACGGGTCCTCGGTTCGTCCGCCGGGCGACCGCGACCCGGCGTCACTCGTCGTCCGCGCGCGGAACGCCGGCTACCCGCGCATCAACTGAAGCACTTCGTCGACGACACCCGGCTCGACGGCCACCACGAACTGGCTTCCCGGCGTCAGCGTCGTGTCGGGCTGTGCGATGCGGCTGGCGTCCTCACCGGAGATGACGAGCGTTCCCGCCGGAAACGAGACGTCCGTGAGCGTCCGTCCGGCCGCGGGTGCGCCCTCGGCGACGCGCACCTCGAGAATCTCGATGTCTCCGGTGACCGCCGTCAGGGTCTGTACTTCCTCGCCGGCGGTCTTGTTGGCGGCGACGCGCGCGCCCGCCTCCTCGGGGTACACGACGGCGTCCACGAACCGATCGTACGTCTCGTTGGTCTCCCTGTCGACGCGTGCGACCGTCCGGATCTCGTCGGTGAGCCGGGTGGCGAGCAGACACACCGCGAGGTTCAGCCCGGTCACCTCGGTCAACGCGGCGATGGTGTCCGCGTTCTCGATGCCGGCTTGTTCGATGATATCCGGATCGGACGCGTCGCCTTCGATCACGGTCGCGATCCACGCGTCGGCGATCTCCGCGACGCGGTCCTCGTCTCGTTCGATGATCGTGACGTTCTCGTCTCTGGCGGCGAGCAGTTCGGCCGTCTGGAAGCCGACGCGGCCGCCCCCGGCGATGATGATGTCTCGTGTCATGTTAATCGTCGCCGCCGCCGTCCGTGGCCGGCTGATCGGCGGTCGGCTCGGCCTCGTCTGTCGCTATCCGTTCTCGGTACTTGTTGAGCGCGACGTACATCACCGCGCCGGCAGCCAACCATCCGATGCTGAGCAGGAGCGCGAGCATGTCCGTCTGAATAAGGAACCTGATCAACACGACGGCGAGTATTCCGTTCAACACGATTCCCAGTATCGGCGGAATCGGATAGTACGGAATCTCGTACGGGCGGTTCATGTTCGGCCGTTCTCGACGGAGTCGGATCACCGCGACGTTGACGATGATAAACGACAACAGAAAGAACAGACTCGACATGTTTCCGGCGCTTTGGGTGGGCAACACGACGGATCCGAGCATGACGACCGCGCTCACCAACACCGCGACGAACGGCGTTCCGAACCGGTGGTGAATCTGCCCGATCGATTGTACCAACTGGCCTTCTCGACCCATCGAGAAGGCGACCCGCGAGGAGGCGATCACAACCGCGTTCAACGCGGTGATCGTCGAAAACACCGCCCCGAAGACGATGAGCGCGCCGCCGTTCTGGATGAGCGGGACGCCGGTCGGCATGAACGATGTCGCCGCCGCCGCGATGCCGGCCTCGCCGGCAGCAGCGAGTTCTGTGGCGCCGAGTGTGCCGATCGCCACCGTCACCACCAGCAGATACACCACGACGGTCGCGGCCAGGCTAACGAAGATTGCCTTGGGGATGTTCTCGCGAGGATTCTCGACCTCTTCGGTGACGGTCGTGATGAGGTCGTATCCCTCGAACGCGATGAACGTCAGCCCCATCGCCGGGAGGATGCTGAACGCCCCGGACCCTTCGGTAAACAACGGGTCGAAGTTCTGGAAGGTGAAGCTGGTCTCGCCGCCGCCGCCGGCCGAGAAGAATCCGAACGCGACGAACACCACCAGAATGGACACCTTGATGATCGTGAAGATCGTCTCGGCGCTTCCGCTCGCGGCCGTCGAGGCGGCGTTCAACGCCACCAGCCCGGCGACGGCGACGAACGCGAGAACGAAGTTCGGCGGGACGCCGACGCCAAGCAACGGAAGCACGACCGCACCGACTTGGTCCGGCGGCGCGACCACGTCGTACACGTGGAGCAGTTCGAGGAAGTTCGGCGCGAACCCGAGCGCGTACAACGCGCCGGCGATCATGTACGCGAACCAGAGCATCCAGCCCATGATGAACGAGCCGAAGTCGTCGAAAATCTCCCGCACGAACGCGTATCCGCCGCCGCTCTTCGGGATTGCGGACGCGAGTTCCGCGTACGAGAGCCCGGTGAACGCAGTTACGACCCCGTTCAACATGAACACGAGCAGCGCGGCCGGACCGGAGATCTCGGCCGCGAGACCTGTGAGTACGAAGATGCCCGCGCCGATCATCGCCCCCATCCCGATCATCGTCGCGTCCAACAGGCCCAGTTCGGCCTCCGGTTCTCTCTGATCGTGGCTGCTCACGCTTCGTCTAACCCTTTTGTACGTTCGAGTAGCTCCATCTATTGTTCGTATGATTTACTATGATTGTATCCTCATTAATCTGGTCCTGACAGATCGATTTAACAGTCCTTGGGCATCGCATAACCTCTCCCGTCTCACAGTACGGAAAAAATAATAGGCGGCTTCGTACTTGCGACCCGTCACGGCGCGAGCGGTGTGTGGCCTCTCAGAACGGACCCGCACGCTCGACTTCGCGGGCGTAACCTACAATTATCTGGACACGGAAGCGAAACAAATGAGCGCAGACCTACGAATCGTAATCGTTGGCGGTCAACACGTCGGCCATCACGCCGCTCAACAGCTCTCTGAACAGGGCCACGACGTCATCATCATCGAAAAAGATCCCGAGCGGGTGGCGTTTCTGAGCGACCAGTACGAGGCGACTGTCATCCAGGGAGACGGCGGCCGGAAGTCGATCCTGCGACAGGCCGGGCTCGACCGGACCGACGTCGTCGCCGCGCTGACCGGGTACGGCGCGATGACAAACATCGGAATCTGTACGGTGGCGATGAACATCGAACCGGACCTCGGAACCGTCGCGCGGATCGACCACGGCGACAGAGACGAGTACGCCGGACTCGTTGACGAGGTGGTGTACCCGGAGGAGTTGGCGGGGCACGCGGCGACCAACGAAATCATTCACGTCGCGGGCGGCGGCGTACAGACGGTCCAGCAGGTTACAGGCGACCTCACGCTGGTCGAACTCACCGTGTCTGGAGACGCGCCGGTCGCCGACCGGGAACTTCGTGACGTGTCGTTTCCGCGAGGGTCGGTCGTCGTCGCCGGGCGCGACAGTAACCAACTTCCGGGTCCGGAGATGGTGTTGGAACCCGGTCTCCGATACCTGGTCGCGGTCAAGACAGATGTCAGCGACGAGGTCGTCCGGCTGTTCAGGGGCTGATCTCGGACCGCCCGCTCGACTCGTGGTGACAAAGACCACTGCTACTCCTTCGGGGTGATCGCCGCCCTGTGGAGGAATCGCCTATGAACGCTTGGGCTCTGGAAGCGCCGAGGTCGGCCGTTCTGCGGACACCGATCGACACCGTTTGCCCCTTCGACGAGAACGGTCCTCCGGACAGTGGGTCGAAGCCGCAGGCGCTGGCCGGCGGGTCGTTTTTTACCATGGGCCGCGAATTCGGACGCATGGGCAACGATACCACGGCAGGGGCGATGTCGGCCGAGGAGTTCCGCTCGCTGACCGACGGGCTGGTGCGGCAGGCCTCCGGCGGCGGCACGACGGTGTACAAGAACGCGGCCGGTGTCGGCTGCCCGAACCCGGAGTGTGACCTCGGGGTATTTCAGACGTTGTTCGTCAGCGACCACGGCTGGCAACGGATCGGCGCGACCCGCGACGGCATCGAACTGTGTATCTGTAACACCGAGGACAGGCGGCTCGTGTTCATCCACGACGAGTGAGCGGGCTGGAGCCGACGGCCGGCCGCAACTCTCCCGGCAGAATCGCCCCGATTCAATAGGATCCGGCGCCAACGGGCGCCATGAGCGACAACCCGGACGATTCGAAGCGGGAGCCGACGGACGGGCGAGATGTCTCCGAGCGCGACACCCCCGGCCGCGGGATCACCCCGGACGCGGACCCGATCGAGGCGAGCGCGCCCGAGGAGTTCGGGCTCGTCCAGGCGTGGTGGGGCGACGGCAAAGGTAAGACGACGGCCGCGCTCGGGATGGGCGCCCGCGCGGTCGGCCACGGCCACCGCGTCCACGTGTTGCAGTTCATGAAGGGCGGAGCGGACTCCGTCGAGGCGGTCCGTGGCGAGTACAACGCGATCCGGGCGCTGCCCGGCTTCTCGTTCGAGAACACTGGCCACTACGGCTGGCACGGGTTGGCCGACGGCTCCGCCGACGAGAACCACGAGCGAGACGCACAGGCGGGGCTCGACCGCGCTCGCGACCTCGTCACCGCCGGGGCCGACGCCGACCTCGCGGCGCCGATTCCGCTCGACGCCGAGCCGGAGGCGGGCGTTCACATGCTGATCCTCGACGAGGTGCTTTACGCCGCCGACCGCGACCTGATCGCTCCCGAGTCGGTGCTCGAACTGATCGACGACAAGCCGGACCGACTCGAACTCGTGCTCACCGGCAGCCACGAGCGTCCGGCGTACCTCTCGGAGGTCGCGGACCTGATCACCCAGGTTGGCAAGGAGAAACACCCGATCGACGCGGGCCAGCGCGCCCGAAAGGGGACGGAGTACTGATGTCCGACGGTGCGACGCCGGACGACTCCGACCCGGCGACGGCGCTTCACGAACGGCTCGTCGCCACCGAGACGCTACCGGTCGAACGCGACGCCGGCTGGCGGCTCGGCGAGGCACAGGCGCTGGCGGCCGACATCGCGACTGGCGACCCCGACGCGGCGATCGTCCGCGAGCGCGCCGGCGAAATCCGGACACTGCTCGCGGCGATCGACGGCACGGGTGACGAGACCGCCGACGAGCACGTCGCGGCCGCCCGCGAGCTCGCCGCACAGGTCGCGGATCGTTCCGAGGACGCCTCCGAGGCGTGAATCCCGGCATGACGGCGACAGGGCCCGCGCGAACGCTTCTCGTCGCCGGAACCGCGTCGCACGTCGGCAAGTCGACGGTGGCCGCCGGGCTCTGTCGGCACCTCGCGGACGCCGGCGTCGCCGTCGCCCCGTACAAGGCACAGAACATGTCGAACAACGCGCGGGCGGTACCCACGTCGGCCGGGGCGGCCGCCGACGCGGCGTTCGGCGAAGTGGGCATCTCACAGTACGTCCAGGCGCGGGCCGCTCGGGTCCGGCCAGAAACGGACCACAATCCCGTCCTGCTCAAACCCCGCGGCGAGGGCGAGAGCCAACTCGTCGTGAACGGCCAAGCGGTCGCCCACGCCACCGCGGCCGACTACTACGACGACCGATTCGAGACGGCCCGCGAGGCAGCCGGGGCCGCACACGCGCGGCTCGCGGCCGCCAGCGATGTCGTGATCGCGGAGGGCGCCGGGTCGATAGCCGAGATCAACCTCCACGACCGCGACCTCGCGAACGTGGAGACCGCACGGCTGTTCGGGGAGCCGGACGCGACCGGAGGCGCCGACGTGCTTCTGGTCGCAGACATCGAGCGCGGCGGCGTCTTCGCCGCGCTGGTCGGAACGCTCGAACTGCTCCCGCCGGACATCCGCGACAGCGTCGTCGGCGCGGTGATCACCAAGTTCCGCGGCGACCGGGGCCTGCTCGAACCCGGACTCGACGCCTTCGAGGACCGAACGGGCGTCCCCGTCCTCGGCGTCGTTCCGTACGACGACCCGGGGCTTCCCGAGGAGGACAGCGTCGCACTCCCGGACGAGACCGAGCGAGCCGTCCACGGGGCGGCCGACGACGTCGCCGACGCGGACGCGATAACGGTCGCCGTTCCGCGGCTGCCGCGGATCTCGAACGCGACCGACCTCGAGCCGTTGGCGGCCGAGCCGGGCGTTCGCGTCGCGTACGTCCCGCTCGACGGCCGTCTCGACGCCGCCGACGCGGTCGTGATCCCGGGGACGAAAAACACCGTCGACGACCTGTGCGCCTGTCGAACGGCGGGGTTCGACGAGGCCGTCCGCGGGTTCGGCGGCCCCGTGGTCGGCCTCTGTGGCGGCTACCAGCTGCTCGGCGAGCGGATCACAAACGCCGGCGTCGAGAGCGCGGCGTCGGACGCCCCGGGCGTCGTCGAAGGGATCGGGCTGCTTCCCGTCGAAACCGCGTTCTCGGCCGAGAAGCGCGTCGTCGCCGCGGACCTCCGTCTGGACACCGGCCGCACCGACCTCGTGACGCCGGCAGTCGACGCCGGCGTCGATCCCGTCCTTGAGGCGGCCGGCTACGAGATACACATGGGAGAGACCGCCCGGCTGGCGGATGGGCCGCCGCCGAGCCTCACCGCGCCGTTCGTGGACCCGGCTCGCGACAGAACGGGTGTCGAACTCGGCGCGGCCGTCGACGGCGTGCTCGGGACGTACCTCCACGGCCTGTTCGAGAACGACGCGGTTCGGCGGGGATTTCTCGCCCGGGTTCGCCAGAACGCGGGCCTCGCGGTCGACGACGCGAGGTCGCCGACGCAACATAAAAAAGACCCCGCCGACCGGGCCGCAGACCTCCTCCGCGAACACGTCGACCTCGCCGCGTTGGGACTGCCGACCGCCGGACGCTGACCCGCGCGCCAAGCACGCGATCGCGACGCGAGACCGCCGCGGTCGACCGACCCAGCGGAGCCGGGTTGGCCGCGTCGCGCCGTCTCGCCCGGCAGGTATTTGAGTCGTCTCGCACAACTGTGGACGAATGCTCAGCGACGTCATGGAGGACTACCTCAAGGCAGTCTACGTCCTCCAAGCCGAGGAGGGGCCGCCCGTCTCGACGTCTGCCATCGCCGAGTACGTAGAAAAGACCCCGCCGACTGTGACCGACATGCTCGGCAAACTGGCCGAGCGGGGGTTCGTCGACCGCGAGCCGTATCGAGGGGTCGAACTCACGACCGAAGGGGAGGCGGTGGCTCTGGAGGTCGTCCGTCACCACCGATTGTTGGAGGCGTTTCTCGCCGACCGGCTTGATTACGACTGGAGCGACGTCCACGACGAGGCGGACGCGTTAGAACACCACATCTCCGAGGAGTTCGAACGCCGCGTCGCCGACACCCTCGGCGACCCGGAGGTCGACCCCCACGGCGACCCGATCCCCGGCGCCGACCTGGAGCCGATAGACGAGGGGAGCGGCCCGCGACTGTCCGATCACCCGGAGGGCGACCGGCTGATCGTGACGCGGGTCTCAGACCGCGAGGAGGACGAACTCGACTACCTCGCCGACGCCGGGATCACGCCCGGAACGACGGTCGAG
>KI543155.1:89373-92603 GCA_000496175.1 uncultured archaeon A07HR67
CTCGATCCGCGTCGAGGACGCCACGTAGACGCGGGGTGTGGTAGCGCCCGTTCGCGCCGTCGCGGGATTTTTCACACGAACCGCCGTGTGTTGTCTCGTGAACACGGTCGCAACGGTCGGGGTCGGCGCGCTCTTCGGGCTGGCGCTCGCGGCGCCTCCGGGGCCGATGAACGCGGTCATCGCGGAGGAGGCGGTGTTGCGTGGCTGGACGGCCGGCACCCGCGCCGGTCTCGGCGCCGCGACCGCCGACGCCTTCTTTTTCGCCCTCGCGTACCTGGGTGTCGCCTCGGTCGTGGAGTCGCTCCCGTGGCTCCGTGCCGTCATGGTCGCCGCCGGCGGCTGTCTGATGTGTTACTTCGCGGTCGGGGCGGCTCGCGGCGCGCGCGCCTCGTTTCGTCCGACCGCCGGCGACGACCCGATGTTGACGGAGGGGAAGGGATTCCAGAAGGCGTTGGTGTTGGCGCTGACGAACCCGTTTCAGGTGTTGTTCTGGCTCACCGTCGGCGTCGGAATGCTGCGGCCCGGCGAGCTTGACGTCCTCGCTCCGCTCCCCGTCGTCGGCGACGGCCTCGCCGGGACGCTCGTGGTGTCGACCGGGTCGCCGGCGCTGCTCGGCGGGTTCTTTCTTGGCATCCTCGGCTGGGTGACGGCGTTTCCCGCCGGCCTCGCCGCCGCCGAGGACCGCGTCGAGGCGGTCGCGCCCGTCGTCGCTGCCGGCTCGGCGCTCGTGCTCGCGGGCTTTGGCGTCTTCTTTCTCGTCGACGCGGCGACGACGCTGGTCTCGTTGTGACCCGACGCTCCGGACGTCCCGGGCGGCATGGACAACGGCTTTCACCCGCCGGCGTGAGCGACCGACATGTTCGAGAAGTCGACGTGGATCAAACTCCCGCGAAACGTGCTCGTCGGCCACGGCGTCGTCGACGACCTCGGGACCGCGGTCGGCGACCTGTACCTCGGCGGCCGGCCGCTCATCGTGACCAGCCCGACGCCAAACGAGATCGCCGGCGACCGGGTGCGCGCACAGTTCGACGACCCGACGACCGCGGTCGTCGAAGACGCCTCCTTTGACGCCGTCGAAGAACTCACCGAGACGGCGGCGGCGGTCGACCCCGGCTACCTCGTCGCGCTCGGCGGCGGCAAGCCGATCGACATCGCGAAGATGGCGGCCGACCACCTCGACGTCGGCTTCGTCTCCGTGCCGACGGTGGCTTCTCACGACGGGATCGTCTCGGGTCGGTCGTCGATCCCCGAGGGAGACACCCGCCACTCCGTGGCGGCCGACCCGCCGCTCGCGGTCGTCGCGGACACGACGCTGCTCGCGAACGCGCCCTGGCGGCTCACCACCGCTGGCTGTGCCGACATCATCTCCAACTACACCGCGGTCAAAGACTGGCGGCTCGCCCGCCGGCTTCGCAACGTCGAGTACAGCGAGTACGCCGGCGCGCTCTCGGAGATGACCGCGGAGCTGCTCGTCGAGAACGCCGACATGATCCGCCCCGGCTTAGAGGAGTCGTCGTGGACGGTGCTGAAAGCGCTCGTTTCTTCGGGCGTCGCCATGTCGATCGCCGGCTCCTCGCGGCCCGCCTCCGGCGCGGAACACCTCGTTTCTCACCAGCTCGACCGGATCGCGCCCGGCAAGGCGCTCCACGGCCACCAGGTCGGCGTCGGCTCGATACTCACCGAGTACCTCCACAGCGGCGAGCACGGCGAGTGGCGCGCGATACGAGACGCGCTCGGCTCGCTCGACGCGCCGACGACCGCCGCGGGGCTCGGAATCGACGACGAGGAACTGATCGCCGCGCTCACGAGCGCCCACGAGATCCGCGACCGATACACGATTCTTCAGGGCGGGATCACAGAAGAGGCGGCGATCGAGGTTGCGACCGCGACCGGCGTCATCGAGCGACGCGAGTGACGAGCCAGCGGACCCACCGCCCGCGGGCTCGTCCGTCCTCGAAAGTCGCATAACCTCCCCAGTCGTAGTCGGCGTATGTCCGCCGTCACTGTTCGCGATCGGGCCAAGGGTCGGGCCCGCGAGATCACCGTCCTTCTCACCGTCGTCGGCTACGCGGCCGTCCTCGGCGCGTTTCTCGTCCCCGAGTTTCAGGCGTTGTTTCCGGACCTGACCCGCGGCACCGTCGACCTCCTCGCACACGCCATCGCCGTCGTCAACAGCGTCACGATCGTCACGCTCTCGCTCGGCTGGTACTGGATCCGCACCGACGAGGTTCGAAAACACGCCGCGGCGATGAGCACCTCCTTCGTGCTCATCCTGGTCTTTCTGGGGATGTACGTCCCGAAGGTCGCCGGCGGCGGCACGAAGTACTTCGTCGGTCCCGACCCGGCCTACTACGCGTATCTGATCATGCTCGCGATTCACATTCTGCTCTCGATCGTCTCCGTGCCGGTCGTCCTCTACGCGCTCGTGCTCGGACTCACCCACACCGAACACGAGCTCCGGACCGAGACGCCACACCGCACCGTCGGCCGGATCGCCGCCGGCGCGTGGCTGTTCTCGCTCGTGCTCGGCGTCGTCGCCTACCTGTTGTTGAACCACGTGTACGACTCGACGTTCCGGGCCGCCGAGACCGCGACGGTGTTGCTTCCGGCGATGCCGGGCGTGTGAGCCGCCGCCGATTGCGATCCCGCCACTCGTCACCCCGCTCGGTCGCGGCGCCGACCGATCAGTACGGCCAGTCGCCGATCACCTTCATCCCCTCCGCGAGGTCCTCGTCTTCGAGCTGTGCGGCTATCGCCTCCGGCTCGCGGCGGCCGACCGCGGTCTCGTCGTCCGCCAACTCGACGACCAGCTCGGCGAGAAGGATCGCCTGCTCGCGCAGGTCTCGTTTCTCCAACTTGTCGAGCGTGTCGGCGAACGTGTGCCCCCATCCCCGCCCCTCGGTGCCGGTCTCGCTCATCACGTGATACCCCGGAACGCCCCACTGGACGTACGGCCAGTGGTCGCTGTGGGGTCCCAGCCTGGGAACCGCGTTGATCGGGTGGTCGAACCGGTCGCCGACGGTCGCCGCGGCGTCCGCGAGGTCGTCGAAGCCGTGGGTGTACAGCTTCAACGTCCGGCCTCGGGCGGCGCCGTCGTTGTTCACGATGGCTTTGATCGCGTCGTGGTCGCGGACGCCCGCGTCGTGCGTCGAGCCGACCAGCCCGACCTCTTCGGCACCGTACACCAGACAGTGGACCCGCGTGTCGAGTTCTGGCTCCCGAGCCGCGAG
>KI543155.1:92970-100800 GCA_000496175.1 uncultured archaeon A07HR67
TCAGCGATGTCGTGGGCGTCGACGTGGCTCGTGAGCAACACCGCCTCCTCGGTGTCCGGCCCGAGGTCGGCGTGGACGTTGTGGCTGGTCGCGTCGTGGACCTCGGCGTCGACGCTCACGGTCACCGGCTCGCCGTCCCAGCGTCGTCCCAGCCGCGACCCGACCTCCTTCGACACGCCGACGCCGGGGATCTCTCCGATCGGCGACGCTTCGGTCCCGAGGCTCCCGGTCGGCGGGAGACACCCTTCCACGTGGTTTCGGAAGACGAACGCGGCGGCGCCCGCCTCGACGGCGTAGTAGTACTTCTCCCGCCGGTGGATGAACCGGTCGTAGTACTCGGGCACGTTGGAGGCGACCATCACCACCGCCCCTTCGAGGTCGGCCTGCTCGAAGTCCTCAGGCAGACCGTAGCCGAGGTCGACCAACTCGCCGCTCGCGTCGCCGCTCGGGCTTCGCGGGAGCGCGATGGCGTCCTGTGCCGTGTCGTCGGCGCGAACCGTCGCAGAGCCGCGCGTCCACCCCTGAACGGCGAACGATTCCAACCGCGCGTCGCGTGCGCCCACCTCGGCGAGCGCGTCTCGCGTCGCCTCTGCGGCGCGGCGCTCGCCGTCGCTGCCGGCCATCCGGTTCCCGATGTCGACGAGCCGTTCGAGATGCGTCCAGCCGGCATCGCTGGTGAAGGTGTCACCGATCCACTCGTTCATGCCACACCACTCAGCGCGCCGGGGCTTCAGCCTTCGGGCCCCGGATCGGCGGGTCGGCCGGCCGACGGAGCAATCGACGGCTCGCCGGAGCCACCACACGGCGTGGCTCTCCGTTTCGGGTCGCGGCGAACGGCCGCCGAACCGGGGGTTTTTCGGCCGTGCCGCGAGGACTCCCCGGCATGAGCGATCCCGTGTCGCGTGTCGGCGTCGTCGGCGCGGACGGCCCCCTCGGCTCCCGTCTCCGAGACGCCGTTCGAACGGCCGACGGCCGAGTCGTTTCCCCGGCCTCGGCCGACGTGGTCGTGGCGGTGGGCGACGACGCGATTCGGGACTCGACGCTCGACCGACCGGCCCGTGGAACCGGTATCCTCCCCGTTCGCGACGGCCCACACGCGGTCGATCGACCGGCGGCCCCGGACGCGGTGCGACGACTGCTCGACGGCGGCGGCGAGCGCGTCAGTCACCCGGTTCTCTCGATCGTCGTCGACGGCGACCCGGTTGGGCGGGCCGTCTTCGACGTCGGATTCGTCACCACCGAGCCGGCGCGCATCTCGGAGTACGCGGTCGAACTCCCGGACGACCGAACGGAGACCGTCCGCGCCGACGGCGTCGTCGTTGCGACGCCATTCGGGAGCACGGGCTACGCGAGCGCCGCCGGCGGCCCGCGTCTCGAACCCGGGTCCGGACTCTCGATCGTTCCGATCGCCCCGTTCACGACGCGGAGCGACACGTGGGTCGTCGCAGACGGCTTCGGCGTGTCGGTCGAACGCGACGCGGAGCCGGTCTCGCTGGTCGTCGACGGCTCGCCCCACGAAATGGTGGCTCCCGGCCACCCGATCCGCATCGAAGCCGCCGAACGCATCGACGTCGTCGTTCCCTCCCGCGGGCACACGCCGGATCCGCGCACGGATCGGAAAGGTTCTAATAATTCCTGACCGGAGAACTGGATATGGCTCCACTGCAGTTCCTCGTTCCGCTCGGCTGGCTCTCGGTCGTGGGCCCGGTGCTGCCGTTCGCGATCCTTACCATGGCGGTCGCGAACCTCGCGACGCGACACGTCGCACACAAACGCCACGTCGAACAAGCGAAAGTCGGCGACAGCGTCGAACAGTACGGCCCGCACGCGTTCACCAACTTCGGACTGGTGACGCTGAGCTTCGCGTTCGCCGTCCACGCGCCGACCGGCGGAACGATCATCTCGATCATCGCCGTGACGATGCTGATCGCCGACCTGTTCGAGTTCGAATCGCGAAACGTCGAGGCCCGCAACGACATGACGCTCGAGGCGCCGAAAAGCGCGATCGCCGCCTCCGCGTTGTTGTTGTTGTACGCCGCCTACTACGCGTTGTTCTTTCTGGTGGCCGACTTCTGGAACAACGCGGTCCTCGCTTAAACGCCTGCTCGCGGCCGAACGACCCACAGAAAACTCACCTGACGGGTGTGACCGCTACGTCGATCGTTAGTTCGCGGTGTCGTCGCCGATGCTGCTCCGAAGCTCCCGGCTGACAGGAATCAGCACCCAGAACGTGAGCGGGCCGAGGATCATCAGCCAGTAGAGCGCGTCACCGGTGAGAACCCCGATCTCGCCGTACACGGTGTTGACCCCTTCTGCCGGATTCACCAGTTGAACGACCTCGTAGTACGAGGGCGTCCGGTACCACGCGCCAAAGGTGATCCAGCCGAGGGCCCCGAGGGCGAACAGGGCCAGCCCCTTGATGAACTCGTCTGCCATGTCTTAGCCTTCGCTGGAGTCCTCTTGAGCCTTTCCCATTCCCTGGGCTCGGAACCGCGTTCCGAGGACGTACACCGCCGTTCCGAGCAGTATCGAGCCGACGGCGGCGACCGCGAGCGCCCCGGTGAGAACGTCGCCGGCGATGCCGATGCCGACCCGGCCGAGCAGGTACCGAAGCAGCCGACGCACGACGCTCACCTGTAAGGTCGCGGCGTCGAGCAGCACGAACCCGACCAGGTACGTCACGATGGCGCCGAGCGTCGACAACGCCGTGACGGTCTTGTACAGCCGGAGCGGGACGACGACCTCGCGGCCGTTCGGACCGACCCGCGGTCCGATCGGCTCGTTTCGCGGGTCCTCCTCGTCGTCGACCGCTACCGGGTCGCCGGTCTCGTCGACCGCCTGAAACTCGGAGCGCTCATCGGTGTCTGACATGTAGTACAAACGGAAGTCGCCCGGTCGCTACTTCGGCGGCCGGAGCATGAAGTACCGGCGGTTGAGGTCGTAGGAGTACCCCTCACGCATGGTCTTCAACACGGCGTACGTGACCACTCCCGCCAGCACGGGCAGCAGGAACGTCAGCGTGACGAGCAACTCGAGTTCGAACGGGAAGAAGTTCTGAATCGCGAGCGCCGCGAGCGTGAGCGACAAGACGACGCCGGCCATGCCGACGCCGGCCCAGAACGGTTCTTCGACCGGCCGCCGCGCGTTCCCCTTGTTGAGGAACGGAACGAGCGAGATGACGCCGAACACGATGCCGTGTGCGATGATCCCGAGGAACTCGTTGCCGATCAGGATGTTTCCGCCGAGCACGGCGAGTTCGGGGTTCAACGGGTTGAGCTTCAACAGGCCGAACGACCAGTAGAGGTACCAGTCCGGCAGGATGATAGCCGGCGTCGACCCCGGGTTCGCCGGGTGACCGAAGTGCGGGGGCATCAACGCCGAGATGAAGATCAGGATGCCGACGAAGAAACTCGCGATCGCGAGGTTCCGAATCGTCTCGTGTGGCCACGCCGGGAATCCCAACACGTCGCGCTCGACGTACGTCGATTCCGCACGGAGGTCCTCGTCCTCGCGGCGAGACCGCTCGAAGTACTGGTAGGTGAGCTGAGAGAGCCCCTGTGAGTGCTCCTTGCGCTCGCTCCAGGTCGGCGTCTCGTCGTCCGGCGGCACCGTCGCCGGCGGGCCGCCGTCGGTGCGCGCCTCCTCGTCGGTTCCGCCGTCAGTCATGGGGGTGGTGTCGTCGGTCATGGTATCAGTGTGGCTCCGCGATTCCCTGTACCCACACGATGCCGACGTGGAGCGCGATGAGCGCGGTCACCACGAACGGCAACACGAAGACGTGTAGGATGTACATTCGCACGAGCGTCGCCTGTCCGAGGGTGAATCCGCCGAACAAGAGCTGTGCCGCCCACTCACCCACGATCGGGGTCGCAAGCGCCATCTCGACGCCGATCTGTGCCGCCCAGAAGGACAGCTGCTTCCACGGCAGCACGTAGCCGGAGAAGCCGAAGAACAACGTGAGCCCGATCAGGATGACGCCGAGAATCCAGTTGACCTCGCGCGGCTCCTTGTACGCGCCGGTGAAGTACACCCGAAGCATGTGTAAGAACACCGCCGCCACCATGAACTGGGCCGCCCAACTGTGGATCGACCGGAGCATGAAGCCGAACTGGACGTCTTTGAGGATCAACACGACGGAGTCGTACGCCGCCGTGGGGTCGCCCTGTGCGGCCGCGCCTGCCGTCGACGGCGAGTAGTAGAAGCCCAACAACGCTCCCGACACCGCGGCAACGAGGTACGCGAGAATCGACAACGACCCCAGCGAGTACAACGGGTACCAGTACCAGAACTTGTTGTCGAGGTCGTACTGTTCGGTGTGGCTCTTCGGCATCTGGAGGTTCGCGCGGTAGTACATCGTCTCGAGAATCTCGAGGTAGTCGACGATGCGAAGCCGCTTGTCTACCCAGATGAGCGTGGTGAGGAACGCGGTCTCGATGACCGTCAGATCCTGCGTTTTGAGCCACGCGTTGTGGTCCATCTCGTCGTTCTTTTTTAAGCTCATTGGTTGATCACTTCTTGTAGTACGGGTACACTGCCCGTTTGACCGTCTCCCAGGCGTCGCCGGTGTCGACGCCGACGCCGTCTTTGTCCTCCTCGCGGACGTACAGGTCCTCCCACTTGCGGCGGCGCTTCTTGACGATCATCACGTCCGGAAGGAACTCCTTGCGGTACAACAACAGGATGAACGCCAGATCGAGGAAGATCAGCGCCAACACCGCCCCCATGAACATGTTGCCGAACTCCGTCGACGCCCACGTGAACATCAACCCGTACACGAACAGAAAGACGAACACGACCTCGATGACGGTGAGGAGGACGATGGCGATGGCCGCGGCGGTGCTTTCACGCGCCGGCTCGTACCGGTGGATGTCGCCGTACGAGGAGCCGCTGGAACTCATTGGGTGCCTCCGTGGCCCGTATGTGCGGACTCGCCGTACTTCAACATGTAGAACGTGAACACGAACGTGAGCACGATTCCGAGTCCGGCGGTGACACCGACCCAATGTGCGTGGATCGGCATTCCGACGTCCGCGATGTCTTCCGGCCACCCGGTCGCACCGCCGCCGCCCGCCTCGACGGTCGCAACGCCCTCACCGACGGCGAGGCCGGCGTGCATGCCGACCGCGGTGTGAGGGACACAGTGGTAGTGGGTGATGCCCGCGTCTTCCTCGGCCACCTCGTACTCGTAGGTCGCGCCCTCCTCACCGACGGGGTTGCCGCTGTCGAGGCTCGCCGGGCCGCCTCCGTCGACGGTTTGGACGTTGTGGGCGCCGCCGTTGCCGGTCCACTCGAACGTGATCGTCGTTCCCGGATCCACCCACAGCTGGGTCGGGTCGAACGCGAGGCCACCCTCGCCTGCGCCGACGGCGACCGTCACCGCGTCTTCGCCTCGGGCGTCCTGGTAGGAGCCCAGGTTGCCGCTCGTGACCCCGCTCGGCCAGTCCGGTTGTACCTCCTGTGCGGCGGCCGTTCCGGTCGCCCCGGCCGAGGCCGTGGCTGCGGCTGTCGCGCCGCCGGCCGTCCGCACGAAGTCCCGCCGTTTCATACGTCCTCTCTCAGCACGGGGTGCGCTTAAACCCACCGACTATCGCCGTTCGGTCGGCGGGTTGTACAGGGGATGAACCCCTCGAATTCGGGCGTTTCACACATCGTCGCTGCCGTCTTCTATGACCTCTCCGTCGACGGGGACGAACCCCGGGCGTTCCTCGGCCTCGCGGAGGGCTCGCAGGCGGTCGCGGTACTCCTCAGAACGGAACCGATCCGAGAGCCGCGCGTTCGCAACCATCGCGAACAAGAACACTCCGACGAGCAGGAACGCCAGCCCCATCGCCGGCGCGACGATGGTGGACAGATCCATCACCACCGACGCGACGAGCAGGACGACGCCCGCGAGCAGCTGGACCCCGGCGACGACCTGGATCATCAGATTGCCGAACTCGCCGGTTCCTTCTGGCACCGCGTCCGGGTGAGGGAGCGACCAGTCGTCCGGCGGCTCCGGGACGTCGTACTCCTCCATGGCCGCCATCGCGACGAGCGGCTCCACGTCGCGGAGGACCGTTCCGCGACCGCTCACCTCGCCGCTCGGGCGCACGATGGCGTATCCCTCGTCGGAGTAGACGAGGACGCGCTCCTCGCCGTCCTCGCGGACGCGTTCGAGGAGGCCGAACACCTCCCGGCGGGCGATCCGCGACTTCAATTCCGTCTCGACGCGGTCGAGCAGACGGCCGCCCGTGATCCACGTCTCCGGGTCGAAGGCGGCGTCCCACTCGTCGGCGCTCATCCGGATCATATCCTCGGGCCCGAAATCGTCGAAGTCGTACTCGGCCTCGACCCGTTCGCGGAGCTCGGCGAGGTCGGCGTCCTCCTCGGAGACGTCGGATTCTGTCGAGGGGGTCTCCGCGTCGGCCTCCGCGGTTGCGCCGTCTCCGGCCTCCGTGGTCTCCTCGTCGGCCCCTTCGGTGTCGCCCCCATCGCGCTCACCGCCGACAGCGCCCGCGTCGGGGTCGGCCTCGACGGTCTGCCGATCGGGATCGTCCGGCTCCGACTGCGTCGAGGTGTCCTCCATCACTCGGGACTACGCGCTCCGGAGGCTAACTGTTTTCGTCCGGCGCCGGCCTCCGGCACGCGGCGTCGCTCGGTTCCCGACCCGGCTCTGTCTGAGGCGTCGCCAGCCACGCCCGGGGGTCGCCTGCCGCGAATCGGGGAGTTTTACGCGTCAGAGCCCCACCGATCGGTATGGTCGACGAGTCGGTCATCGCGGTGATCGCCGGACTGTCCGTGACGGCGAGCCTGCCGTTTCTCCTGTACGGCGCGTGGATCATGATCGACGCCGAGGTAGTGACGTGGAACGTGTTGACACACCATCTCAGATACATTCTCGTCGGCCTCCTGTTGACGACCACGCCAATCGTCACCTGGATGCTTCCGCGGATACTCGGCCAGTTGACCGGCGGGGCGGTGATCCACGCGTTCTTTGGCCTCCAGGCGTACGCGTTGTTGACGTTCGCGCTCACCGGTATCGTCCGAATCTTCCAGGCGAAACGAGACGCCGACGCCTACGACGACCCCGACGTCGACATCGACGAGATCCACGAGGATATGGACCACTGGCGGAGTCGACTCCGGGTCGGCGTCGCCGGGTTCATGTTCCTCTGGCTGTGTGCGTGGCTCTCGGGGCTCTACCGGTTTTATACCCTCCACCTGTCGTCGTTGTTCTCGTGACCGATCGGACCGACAGGTTCAATCCCGGTTTCCTCCTATCGGTGGTATCGTGGCAGTTACGTTCGACCTCTTCGGCACGCTCGTCGATGTCGAGTATCCAACCGACCCCGCCGAAATCGTCGCGCGCGAACTCGAGTCCCGCGGCGTCGCCGTCCCCGACGACTGGCACGTCGCGTACGGCGAGCGACACGTCGACGCGCCGGCCGGCGCGGAGACCGCGCTGCCCGCTCACGTCGCTGCGGCGCTCGAGTCTCGAGGCGTCGACGCCCCCGACAACGTGGCCCGCCACGCGGTCGTGGCCGCCTTCGACCCGGACGTTACGCGGCGAGACGACGCCTTGGAGGCGGTGCGGACGGCGGCCGACCGCGGCCCGGTCGGCCTCTGTTCGAACTGTGCGGTTCCGGAACTGGTTCCCCGGACGCTGATCCGCGCCGGACTCCGCGGCGAGTTCGACGCCGTCACCACCAGTATCGGCTGCGGCTGGCGCAAGCCACACCCGAAGGCGTTCGAGGCTGCCGCGGACGCGCTCGGCGTCGACCCGTCCGCGCTCGTCCACGTCGGCGACGATCCCGCCACCGACGGCGGTGCCACCGATGTCGGCGGCCGGTT
>KI543155.1:102187-105792 GCA_000496175.1 uncultured archaeon A07HR67
GCTCGTCGAGGTGGGCGGCCGGCCGATGGTCGCTCGGGTGCTCCGCGCGCTCGCAGCGAGTCAGGTCGACCGCGTCGTCGCGGTCGCGTCGCCGGACGCGCCTGCCACTCGCCGCGCGCTCCGGGAGGGTCTCGCGGCCGACATCGACGTCCAGTGTACCGTTCTCGACGGGAGCGGCGACGGCTACGTCGCCGACCTCGACGTCGGTCTCGCCGCGGTCGACGGTCCCGCCGTCTCCGTCGCCGCCGACCTTCCGCTGCTCTCCGGGCGGGACATCGACGACGCGATAACGGCGGCCGTCGACGCCGATCCGGCAGCCGCCGACAGTGCCGTGGACTCGGTGGCGGTCTGTGTCCCGGCGGCGGTGAAACGCGGTCTCGGCGTGAGCGTCGACGCGGCGTTCGACCACGGAGACCAGACGGTCGCGCCCAGCGGGGTGAACGTCGTCGGCGACGGCTCCGACCGCGCCGTCGTTCGCGAGCGCGCCTCGCTCGCGGTGAATGTCAACCGGCCGTCGGACCTCGCCGTGGCACGCCGTCTCGCAGGTGAATAGCGCTCAGAAGAGGATTTTTATTCCCCCTATCCGACATGATAGTATGGAACCGGACGCGCTGGACGACATTTCTCGCGTACCGCACGGCGGCACACGCGCTCCCGACGCGATAGATTTCAGCGCGAACACCAATCCCGAAACGCCGTCCGGCATCACCGCGGTGTACGACTCGGCGCTGGCCGCCTCGCGCCGGTATCCCGCCGACGACTACGCCGCGTTTCGGGCGGCCGCCGCCGACTACGTCGACTGCGCTCCCGCGGAGGTGATCCCCACGGCGGGCGGGATGGCCGGGATCCGGCTGGCGTTCTCAGCCGTCGTCTGTCCCGGCGACTCCGCAGTGATTCCCGCGCCGTCCTTCGGCGAGTACGCCCGCGAGATACGGCTTCAGGGCGGCGACCCCGTGCCCGTCGCACACGACGCGGTGGTCGACGTGGATCCGGCCGACCACGCGCTCGTCGTCGTCTGTACGCCGAACAACCCGACCGGCGAACTGGCCGACGAGACGGCGCTCCGCGACCTGGCCGCGCGGTGTCGCGACGCGGAGACGACGTTGTTCGTCGACGAGGCGTTCCTCGATTACACCGCCGCCGACTCCCTCGCGGGCGAGCCCGGTGTGGTCGTCGCGCGCTCGCTCACGAAGGTGTTCGGATTCCCGGGGCTCCGGGTCGGCTTTCTCGTCGCCACCGGCGACGTACGCGACCGACTCGACGCCGCTCGGCTCCCGTGGGGATTGTCGACGCCGGCGGCCGCGGTCGGCACGCACTGTCTCCAGCAGTCGGCGTTCGTGGAGGCGACGCGCGACCGCGTCGTCGCCGAGCGAGACCGGATCCGAGAACGCCTGTCAGCCCGCTGGACGGTGTTCCCTTCCGACGCGCCCTTTCTTCTCGTCGACGTGGGCGAAGACGACCCGGACGAGGTGCTCGCAACCGCCCGCGAGCGCGGCGTCGTCCTCCGCGACGCGCGGACGTTCTCGACGCTCGACAACCACTTCCGTACCGCGGTTCGCCGGCCGCGCGAGAACGACCGTCTGCTCGACGCGCTCGACGCATGAGCCGAGACGACGACGGCAACTCAGCTGGCGACAGAGAGGCGACTGATACCCCCGATCGGGCCGACTCCCCGGCGTTTCGTGTCGATCTCGCCGACGGCGTGTGCCGGTTCTACCGGCCGGCCGGCGCCGCCCGCTTCCTCTCGACCGGCTTCGACGGCGGCCGGCGTGTCGCCGACGCCGCCTACAACCTGACCGTTCCAGAGGGATGGGGAGAGGCGGGACCGCGGGACCTCGGGGCGTACGTTGCCGACCGCGTTGCCGCGGCGGCACTCGACGGTGAGCCCGGCGCCGCTGGCACCGCCGGAGCCGCGACGACGCCAGCCGACAGCGGCCCGCCGGCGCTTCTCACCGGGGTCGACCAGCGCCACGCACGGATCGCACGCCTCGACGGCGCGACCGTTCTCGCCACCGCTGGCGTGTCGAACCCCGCGGCGCTTCCCGTCGCGAGCCTCGACGAAGCGCCGACCCACACTCGCGGCGCGGCAGCCGACGGCGACGACCGTCGACGGTCGACACCCGTCGACGAGAGACCGCAACCGCCGAACGACGACCGCCCGCCCGCCGGAACGGTCAACCTCCTGGTCGGGGTGGACCGTCCGCTCGAACCCGGGGCGCTCGCCAACCTCATCGCGGTCGCCGCCGAGGCGAAGGCGGCGACGCTGCTCGCGACCGCGGGATTTCCCGGAACGACCAGCGACGCGATCGTCGCCGGCTCTCCGCCGGCCACCCCGGACGACGCCGCCGACCCGGCGCCGTTTTCCGGGTCGGCGACGCCGGTCGGCTCCGCCGTGCGGAGCTGCGTCCGCGACGCGGTCCGGAGTTCGTTGGTCTCGCGGTACGGCGAGGGCCTCGATGGGGTTCCCGCGTCGGTCGCGGACGCCGACCACGGCGTCGTGACCGAGCGTTCTGCGGCCGTGTCGACGCCGGCCGGTCCCGGCCCCGACGAATGACGGCGGGTGTCGAACGGCGATGTCAAGACGAGGAGCTACGATCCGTCGCCGCCGGAAGGCATCGATCTGTTACGGCCGTCAAATCGTCCGCCGAGGAGGACGTATCCAGCGCCGAGCGTCACGCCCCAGAGCCCGTGGGCCACGAGACCGACCGCTGGGAGCGTCGGCAGGCTGGCGACGATGCCGACCGCCCGAAGCCACACCGGCATGACGACACCG
This sequence comes from uncultured archaeon A07HR67, assembly GCA_000496175.1. Classification (GTDB taxonomy): domain Archaea; phylum Halobacteriota; class Halobacteria; order Halobacteriales; family Haloferacaceae; genus Halorubrum. The sequence continues at coordinate 104,961 of KI543155.1, forward strand.
GCAGCGACCAGCCAGAGAACGATGCCCCACACGAGACCGACGATGGCGGCTCCGACGGGCCGACCGACGTGTTTGTGGACGGAGGACACCGACGCGCCGGCGACGAACAACAACGCGAACACGACGCTGTGAAATAGGTGCGTGACCCATCCAATTGCGGCACTTTCGACGCCGTACAACGCGCCGATAACCGGGAGCACGCCGCTCGTCAGTAGATACACGCCGCCCATTACGGCTCCTGCGCCGAGTCCGGCGACAACCGCCCGACCAACGTCGGGGTACGGAACGCCGACCGCCGCCACTGCCGCGTCGGCGCTCGCTCGCCGGAGCCGAACTGTCACGCACGTCTCGTCGCCGTCGGTCTCCAAGACCTCGCTCGCGTCCCGTGCTGGTATCTTCTCACCGCTGGCTTCGACGGACGCGTCGCCGTTCGTAACCGCTATCTGGCCGTCGTAGTCTCCGACAAGCAGCGATACCGCCTGAAGCGCGAATCCGTTTGTCGGGTCGTCGTACTCGGGAAACGACCCACGTTCGAGAATGTCGCGCTGCCGGTCGGTAAGCGGAGCCCCGTCGTCGACGAACGTCACGGCGGCGTCATGGTGGCCGACGGCCGTTTCGATCCTGACGGCCTCGGCGCCGCGCACGTCGACCGCGTGTTCGATGATCCGTTCAAACGCGACGGCGAGCCTATCGTCGGCGTCAACCGCGACGCCTCCGTTGGGGGTGACACCCGGCTCCGATGCCGGCTCGAGGTCGGCGCTGATATCGATCCCGACCGCATCACCGTGAGCGTCGTCGGTGTCAGCCGCCTCGACCGCGGACGCGATCGTCG
>KI543155.1:105812-116459 GCA_000496175.1 uncultured archaeon A07HR67
ATCGACCGAGCGGTCCCGGTCGCCGTCGTCGGTGCGGAGCAGTTCGGCGTGGCCGTCGATAATCGTCGCGGCGTTCAGTACGTCGTAGGCGCAGCAGTCGGTTGATGAATCGGGCGCGGTTCGCCCCGCGCGCGATTGCTTCTGTCCTGGTTCGTAGCGAGGCCCGTCGGTGACCGTTTACCATTCCGCCGACCGCGCCTGCGAGGAGGACGTTCGCAACAAGAAGGCGGCTCCCGACCGCCTCGCCGACCATTCCAACCCCGGTCGCCGCCACGGTGACCGCAATCGTGACGGCCATCACGCCCGTGCCGAGAAGACACCCGCGGCTGATGTCCGTGACGTATGCGGTGTCGAACGCGCCGACCGCGAGCGCCACCCCGGCGACGCTCACCGCGAGCCCACCGACCAGCGACCCGGTGGTCGCGACGACTGGAAGCGGCCCCCCAGAGAACGTGACCGCTTCCGCCACGAACGCCCGAGAAATCACGAAGCCGATGCCAGCGACCACGACGCCGCCGTACCGGCCGAGCAGCCGTCTCACGCCCAACCGATCGGCACGTGCCTCGCGAGGCATGCTCGATCAGTCCGAACCAACCGTAATAAGCGCGGTGTCGACACCGTCGGTCGATCTCGGAGAATCCACCCGACAGAACCGGCGGACGACCTTTGTCACGCTACTCGACCCGCCACGCGTCGTCGATCCGTCCCTCTGCGGCCAGCTTTTCTAGGTGCGCCCGGACGGTCGCCCGCGCGAGGTCCTCGACGCCGGCCAGATCCTTCTCGTAGGCGGCCTCCAGAACGGCGTCGACGTCGGACGCTCCCGCCGCGACCGCCTCGGCCACTGCCGTTTCACGCGCGAGCCGGTGGTCGATCAGTCGCTGACAGGCCGCGCTCGGCTCGTCGATCCGCGGGCCGTGTCCGGGATACAGACGATCGAACCCGGCGTCTCTGACCCGTTCGAGACTGTCGAGGTACGCACTGAGGTCGCCGTCCGGTGCCCCGACGACGACGCTCCCCTCGGCGACGGCGAGGTCGCCGACGAGCGCCTCGGCGGCGACCGTCTCGTCGTCGAGGCCGACCCCGAACGCGACGTGTTCCGGCGCGTGTCCCGGCGTCGCGAGCACGCGGACGCCCGTCGTCCCGATGGTGTCGCCGTCGCGGACCGTCGCGTCGGGAGGTATTCCGATCGCGTCACGAATCCGATCGGCGCCGTCGGCAGGCGCGTACACCGTCGCTCCCGTCTGGTGGGCGTAGTCGGCGACCGCGCCGACGTGGTCCGGGTGGGCGTGGGTGACGGCGATCGCCTCGATCCGCGCGTCGCCGGGAGAACTACTCGCTTCCGCCGCGTCCGGCTCTGCCGGCCTCGTCGATCCGCCGTGTGCTGTGACGGCGGCGTCGAGCCGTTCCGTTCGAGCCGCGGGGTCGACGAGGAGCCCGTTCACGAGGTAGGCGTTCGTCGTTCCCCCCGGCGCGCGGGTGTCGACCGGGAGCTCGACGCGGGTCACCCCCGAGGGGTCGGCGTCGTCTGCCGTCCCGGAGCCGGGCGGCGTCATCAGTCGCCGCGTCCGAGCGGCGATCGCGCGTCCGGTCCAGGTCCGGAACCGGGGCGCTCGCGTCCGGGAATCGGGACGCCGGTATCACCGGCGACCGCGAACCGCGAGAGGTCGGCGACGCCGGTATCGACCTCGCTAACCGCGCCGTACGGCCGACCGACGACGATGTCGCCCGCCGTTCCCCGGTTGATCCCGGGGATAGCGGTCAGCTCGTCCATCGACGCCGCGTTGACGTCGAGCGGGTACGGGACGCCGGTCACGGACCGGTAGCCGTGGTCGGTGATCGCGACGTCGATTGCCGTCCCGAGTTCGCGCTCGCCCGGCACCGCGACGAGCAGCGCGTACGTTCCGAGCTGGCGGCCGAACGTCTTGCCGTCTTGATGATACTCGAGGTGGACGTCCGGAAGCACCGTGCCGGGCGGAACGACGCGGTCGAGCATGGGATTATCGACGGTCTCGCGCACCTCGCGTTTGTACGCCTGAAACTGGTCTTTGTGATCCTGGGCGATGTCTGCGCCCGTCTCGGCCATCTCCGTCCCCGCGAACGCCATCACCTGCCGGATGTTGATCCGCCGGAGCATGAGCCCCTCGTCGTAGACGCGCTGGAGGAACCGCTTGTTGTGCTCGTACGTCTCCGGACGCTCGCCTTTCAGCCCGTGGACGAGGTTGATCCCGGGCAGGAGTTTTGGAAGCCGCGGAGCGGCGTCGGGACCGGTGGAGGGGCCGTATCGCAGGTCGTCGTTCGGGCCCGCGACCGCGCCCGGTTCGCCGGCCGGGTCGTCGCCCGGCCGCCAGCCTCCCTCCTCGTTGACGACGCGGACCGCTTCCAGACACTCCTCGGCGGTGACGAGCAGGTTGTTCTGGTCTTGAACGAGCGGGTCGGCCGACTCGAGTCCGAACGCCGCCGTGTCGCCGGGGGTGTTGTGTTCGGCGATCACCCGGATCGCCTCGCGGGAATCGTCCGGATACTCCGTGATCGTCACGGGGTTCATGTTGTCGAGGTGGAGCGTCCGGAGGTCGGGGCGACCGCGCGGATCCCACCGTACAGCTCGCGAAGCGCGTCCGGGTTCGGCGCCTCGCCGTCGCCGCCGAACGCGAGGATGTCGGCCTGACGCCCCAGCCGGAAGTGGGCGACCCCGCGGTCGGAGAGCGCGTCGACCTCGTCGACGACGGAGCGGGCCTCGCGGAACGCGGGGTTGCCGTAGAGCGGCTCCGTACAGAACGAACACCGGTACGCACACCCCCGCGAGGTCTCCATTTCACAGATCAGGTAGTCGGGGTGGTTCGGGTGTTGCTCGACGACGAACGCGCCGAGCGCGGCCCACCGGTCGACCTCGGCGTTGTCGCGCATCCGGTCTCCGAACCCCTCTAAGCCGGCCGCGACGAGGTCGTGTGCGGCGGCCTCGACGTCGCCTTTCGCGACGAAGTCGTAATCGAGGTCGTCGCGTTCCATTTCTTGGGCGCCGGCGTTCTCCTCGCCGACGCCGAACCGGACGGGCCCGCCGAGCAGCGTGGTGCCGTCTGCGGTCCATCCCAGCTCGCGGACCTCGTCGGGCTCGGCTGGAGTGCCGCCGACGTAGCTGCCGGGGACGGTCATCCCCCCGACGTAGACGAAGAGGTCGGCGTCGGCGACGTCGGCGCGCTTGTGCCGGTCGTCGCGGAGTTCGTCGATCGTGTGGTAGGTGATCGAGTCTTGGGAAACGCCCGCGTCGACGAGCGCGCCGGCCGTGTATCGCGGATACGTCGACATGTACGGCGGCACGCCGAAGTGTGCCGGCTCGTCGACGTAGCCGTCGACGATAGTGACGGAAAGGTCGGCCGGGTCGGTCATCTACGCCGTCGTACTCGGCCGAGACACAAAACGAATGCGGAAGGCGTGCTCGCGGCCCGGAACGGGCCGGCCTCGACCGACGCGTCTCAGGCGTAGATGTACCCCTCGACCTCGACCGCCTCCGGGTCGTCGAACGCGTCGGTCTCGGTCGCGTACCCCTCTCGTGCCGCGTCGAACGCCCCGACACAGGCCGCGACGGCGTCGACCGCGTCGCCGCCCGCGTTGCCGACGGCCGTCTCGCGGATCGCGGCGTCGGCGGCGTAGCTCACCGCGGGCTGGCTCTCCAATCCCTCGGCGTTTCGCGTCCGCCGCGCCGTCTCGTCGTCGCCACTGCCCTTGTACCCGGTCCGACACAGCCCGCGCCGGTCCAGTATCGCGGCCGGATACGTCTCGGCGATGACCGGCCCCAAGGGAGCCGGCCGCCCGCCATCCGTCCGGTCCGACGTCCATCGGCGCCACACGAACGTCGTCGACGACCGCGCCGAGAACGTCTCGCATCCCGTAGAACGCGATGGTGTCGGCGATGAAGCCGTACGGCGACCGCGCGCCGACGACGGCGTCGGTCTCGCGTTTGTCGTAGGTTCCCTCGCCGTGTGCGTCGGTCAGTTCGACACACCGCTCGGCGAACGCCCGCACCGGGTCGGCGGCGCGGTCGTCCTCGTCGACGCCGATCGACGCCGGAAACCCGCGGACGAACTCGCGCCACGACCCGTTGTCGGTCGCCTCGACGACGAAGCGCGGCAGCCCGAAGGGGACATCGAGCCCGACGACCGCGTCCTCGCCGAGCCCACCCAGCCAGTCGGCGAGCGCCGACACCGACGGCTCCCGGCCCGCCGCTTCGAGGCCAGCGAACTCGACGAGCGGCGCGACGCCGGCGATACGCAGTCCGTCCTCGTCGACGCCCCCGCTTGCGATCCACGTCTTCCGCCCCGCGTCGGCCGCGGCCGCGCTGAAGTCGACGCCGTACACTCGGGTCGGGCCGCCGTCGTGGCCGTCCATGTCCCCGGCTCCGTCCCCGGGTCGTTTAAGCCCTCGCCGACACAACCGTACGGTAATGCCAGCGACGATGGAGATCAAATGCGAGAGCGACGACTGCGAGCTCGACATGTTCGAGAACCACTACACGTACGACGTTCCCGACGAGCACTCGGTCGCGGACCTCACGTGTCCGTACTGCGGCGGCACCGAGCTCGCGGAGATCGAGGTGTAACGCCGTGGCGCGCATCGTCGAAGCCGGCCGCTCCGTCATCCGTCGCGGCCTCGAGCGCGTCGGCCGCGGGTGGAGCAAGATGCAGGAGCGTCGCCCGTTGTCGGTCGACCTCCTCGAGAGCGACGACGCCTACCTCGTGATCTTCGACGCGCCCGGCGTCACCGGCGAGGACGTGAGCGTGAAGTTCCTCGACCACACCGTCGAGGTGCGGCTCGACCGCTTCCGTGACTTCTACGACGGCTTCGAGATGGTGTTTCCCGGCCGAGGGCTCACCCTCTCGGGCAGCGCCGAACTCCCCGCGGACGCCCACGTGACGCCCCAGGGTGCGAACGCGACGCTCACCCGAAACGGCACCGTCGAGGTCGAGATCCCGAAAGACGGCGCGGCCGAGGCGGTCGACGTCGTCGAAGAAGACGCCGACGACGAGTAGCGCCGCCGGACTCAGTCGCCGCGGTTCCGCACCGACATTCCTTCTGTTATTTCGAACGTCTCGTCGCCCTCGAATCGGCTCGGGGCGAACGCCTCGATCCACGGCGAGTCGGTCGCCGCGTCGTCCGAAAGCGACGCGAGCACGCCTTCGGCGAGGAGTTCGCCGGTCGCCGGCGCGCGCATGAACCCGTGGCCCTGCCAGCCGGCGGCGACGAACACCCCGTCGGCGACCGGGCCGACGAGCGGGTCGCCGTCCGGCGTCGCCGTACAGACGCCCGCCCACGCCCGCTCGACCTCAGGGTCGTGGTCGGCCCGTTCCCGGAGCGTCTCCGAGACGGTCTCGACGAACCAGTCGTCGCCTTCGGGGTCGTACCCGTCGGGATCCGCCTCGACGGGGACGGTGCCGTCGCCGGCCAACAGTCCAGTCGGGTGCGGACGGAAGTAGACGCCCGCGGTCGCGTCGTACGTCATCGGCCCGCCGTAGTCGACCCGGCTGGTCAACGCCTGGACGCGGTACGGCTTGACCGGCACGTCGATGCCGGCGGTCGCGAGCAGCCGCTCGGTGTGTGCGCCGACGGCGACGACGACCGCGTCGAACTCCCGTTCCGCGCCGTCGACGCGGACGGTCGGCCCGTCTCCGAGCGCCACCTCGCTGCCCGTCTCGACGGTGACGCCCTCGCGGCGCGCGCGGTCGCCCATCGCGACGACGTAGCTCGTCGGGTCGGTCCAGCCGGCCCCCTCGGCGACAGCGGCGGCCGCGAGGTCGTCCGTCCGCAACGGGAAGCGGCCGCCGAGCGCGTCCGGGTCAACGAGCGAGACGTCTCGGTCGTGGTCGCGCATTTGATCGACCAGCTCCGGCATCGCCTCGGCGTCCTCGTCGCCCTCGCGGACGGCGATCACGTACGGGCAGGCGGCGAACTCGAACCCCGGAAGCGTCCGGTCGAACGCGCGGAAGCGTTCCAGCGCGCGGGCGGCGACCGCCGCGTCGACGGCGGCGGCGTAGGCGTCGTACACCACGCCCGCCGCCCGGCCGGACGCGCCGCTGGCAAGGTCGTCGCGGTCGAAAAGCGTCACCGTCGCGCCCCGCGCGGCGAGGTCGACCGCGGCGGTGACGCCCACTGCGCCGCCGCCGACGACCGCTACCGTGGCCTCTGTGGAGCCCGGAGCCGCCGATCGGTCCGACGCGCCCGTGTGATCGGTGTTCGTCATCGACGGCCCTTCTCGAGGCGATGATAAAAACGGTCCGGCGGCGACCACCGTGGCTCGCCGCCCGGTGACATCCGTGTCCCCGGCCCGATTATACGTCTCGAGGCCCTTGTGTAGGTATGAACCAACTCGTCGACGGCGAGTGGCGAACAGACACGTACGAGACGACCGACGGCGACGGCGCGTTCCAGCGCCAGGAGACCACCTTCCGGAACTGGATCGCCGGCAGCGACGTCCCCGACCACGTCGACGCCGAGCCGGACGAGCGCTTCCAGCCCGAGGCGGGGCGATACCACCTGTACGTCTCCTACGCCTGTCCGTGGGCCCATCGGACGCTGCTGGCACGATCGCTGCTCGGATTGGAAGACGCCATCGGCGTCAGCGTCGTCGACCCCTGGCGCGGCGAGGACGGCTGGCAGTTCACCCCCGAAAAGGACGGCTGTACGCCCGATCACCTCCACGACAGCGACTACCTCCGCGAGTTGTACGTCGAGGCAGACCCCGACGCCACCTGTCGGGTGACCGTGCCCGTCCTCTGGGACACCGAAACGGAGACGATCGTCAACAACGAGTCCCGGGAGATCCTGCGGATGCTGACGACCGCGTTCGACCACCTCGGCGCCGACGTCTCGCTGCTCCCCGACGATCCGGCGCAGCGCGAGCGCGTTGACGAGGTCATCACCGAGGTCTACGAGCCCGTCAACAACGGCGTCTACCGCGCCGGCTTCGCGACCTCACAGGCCGCCTACGACGACGCCGTCGACGAGCTCTTCGACGCGCTCGACCGCTGGAACGACCACCTCGCGAGCCGTCGGTACCTCGTCGGCGACTCGCTCACCGAGGCGGACCTGTGTTTGTTCACGACGCTGGTCCGCTTCGACCAGGTGTATCACACCCACTTCATGTGTAACCGACAGTACATCCACCAGTACGAGCACCTCTGGCCGTACCTGCGTGACCTGTACACCACGCCGGGCGTCACGGAGACGGTGAACATGGACCACATCAAAGAACACTACTACACCACGCACCCGGACGTGACCCCGAGCGGAATCATCGCGCACGGTCCCGACCTCGACTGGGAGGCGCCCCACGACCGCGACCGACTCTCCGGGTCGCCGCCGGCGCCCCGCGCGGACGACTGAGCGGCGACGACCGGCCAGCCTCGTTTCGCGCTCGTTCCGGCTCCGGGAGGCGACGCGCTCGGCGCTCTGACTGGACGAGAATGCGGCGAATCGGGTACGGCGACGGACCGGCTGACGGGAGGGTCCGCGGGGCTACCGCTCGGTGACGCCGTCGGCGTCCATCCGACTGACCTCTTCTTCGAGCCACTCGCGGAGCCACTGGACGCGCTTGATCCGCTGGTGGGCGATGCTCTCGGCGGTGTCGGAGACCACCCGGTCGGTGTGGTCGCGGCCGCGCTCGAGGACCCGGTCGATCATCTTTGCGGCGTCCATGTGGGTGCGGGACTCGTATCCCATTCGCAACACCATCAGTATCGCTCCGTTCGCGCCCACCTTGTCGAGCACGTCGGCCTCGATCAGACACCGGCTCTCCAGCGGGACGTCGGCGAGGTCGCCGGTGTACGAGTGGTCGACGATCGCTCCACACACCTCCTCGATGAACGACTCGGGGTAGTTGCCGCGGCTCCGGAGGTACTCGCGGGCGATCCGGGCGCCGGCCTCGGCGTGAACGTCCTGGTCGACCTCGAGTTTGGCCACGTCGTGAAACGCCGCCGCCACCCGCACCACGTCGACGTCCGCTCCCTCGGCCTCGGCGATGTCGGCGCCGAGGTCGATCACGTTGAGGATGTGGTTGAACCGGTAGTCGGCCGAGTGCCAGGGGTACCACCGCATCCGGCCGCCGTCGTCCTCGTTTTCGACGCTGGCGGCGAGATAGTCTCTCACGAACCGCTTCATCTCCTCGAAGTCGTCCGGCTCCACCTCCGTTTCCTTAATCTCGACGCCCACGGGAATCACCTCGGGCGAAAAACTCTTGATTCATTATGATAAGCGAGGGGCGTTTCGTTCTTAGTCGTTACGACGCCCGCCGCCGGGACTCGCATTCGGGAACGACGCGCCGGCGCCCGTTTCGGCGGCGGCCCGCCGGCGGCCAGCCGGCGGCGCGGTGTACATAAGTGCTCGCGGCCGCTCACTACTCGTGTGACAGACGAACTGTACCTCGTCGACGACACCGTTCGGCGCTTCGAGGCGACCGTCGAACGAAGCCTCGACGACCGCGTCGTGCTCGACGCCACCCACCTGTATCCCACCGGCGGCGGCCAGCCACACGACACCGGCGTGTTGTACGCCGCCGCCGATCCCGACCGGCGCTGGCGGGTCACCGACGTGACGAAGACGGACACGATCTACCACACCCTCTCGCCCGTCGAGCGCGACGCGGGCGCCGACGTAGCGACGGTACCCGACCCCGGGACCGTCGTCGTCGGCGAGGTCGACTGGGACCGCCGCCGCGCTCACGCCCGGTACCACACCGCACAACACCTGTTGTCGGCGGTGTTGCTCCGCGAGTTCGGCGCGCGCACGACGGGCAACCAGCTGTACGCGGACCACGCCCACCTCGACGCGGCCTACGACCGGTTCGACGCCGACGACCTCGCGCTGATCGAGTCGCGGCTCAACGAACTGGTCGACGACGACCGGCCAGTCGACCGGTACACGATGGACCGGGCGGCCGCGGAGGCGACGCTCGACACCGACCGAACCCGGATCGACCTGCTTCCCGACTCGATCACCGAACTGCGGATCGTCGAGATCGGCGGGCTCGCCTCGGAGACCGACGACGGAGAGGAGACCGACGGCGACGCCGTCGACCCGTACGACCGCACGGCGTGTGCGGGGACCCACGTGAACGCCACCGGCGAGATCGGCGAGGTCGTCGTCACCGGCCGCGAGACGAAGGGAAGCGACGAGGAGCGCGTCCGGTTCGCGCTCGCGGAGCATCTCGAGGCCGACTCCGGGAGGTGAGGTCGGTGCGGCGCCGCCGAGCGCGCCGGATCCCGACGCTTATGTGTCGGCCGTTGTTGCTACCGCCATGAAATTCTGCGACGAGTGCGGCTCCATGATGAAGTCGGGCGAGGGCGAAGACCACTGGGTGTGTAGTTCTGCGGACTGTGACAACGAGGTCGGCCGCGACGACGAGGACGACGCGTGGACCACCGAATCACAGGTCGAATCGGAGGTCATCGACGTCAGCGACGCCGAGGACAAGGGGCTCCCGCAGACGACCGCCCACTGTCCCGAGTGTGGCAACGACAGCGCGTACTGGTACATGCAACAGATCCGCTCGGCCGACGAGTCCGAGACCCGCTTTTTCGTCTGTACCGAGTGTGAACACAAGTGGCGGGAGGACGACCACTGACCGGGGATCGGTCGTGGCGTCGGACGGCTCTGGATGGCTGCGGGCGGCTCCGGACGATCCTACGACTCCAGACGACTCAAAGAAGGCCACGCGCCGCCTCGTTTAACCGTTCGCTCTCAAAAGAACCGACATGGATCCTCCGGTCGTTCCCGCGGATCGCCTCGACGGCTGGCGGCGCGCCGAACAGACGACGACCCGTCCGTTCGCTGCCGGTCCCGTCTCGGTCACCGCGAGCACGCTCCGGTACGACCGGACGGACCGGCCGGCGCCTCGCCCGTTCTTCTTCGCGAGTCGCCTCCGGATCCGTCCCGGCGGGTCGCCGAACGCGGCGCTCACCCGGTTCGTCGAGCGGAAGGGCCGGTCCGGCTTTCGCGACCGGCTCGTCGACCGCGACATCGAGACGATCGAGGTCCACGGGGAACGCACCATCGCGATCGACGACCCCGACGCGTCCGACGCGACGCTCGTGACGTACCGCGGCCGGTGTGTCCTCGGCGACGAGACCGTCCCGGTCGAGGCGTTGCTCGCGGTCTGGGAGGCGGGCGAGTACCTGCTCGCGGGCGGCGCCTACCGGCTCGACGCCGACGCCGACGACGCGCGACGGGAGCTTCTCGGACTCGTGCGAAGTGTACGCCCCGGCTGAGCGCACTCCGTTCGCATCGCCCCGCGTCCCTCACTCCGCGCCTCCCGCGCCTCCGAGCGTGAGGTTATCCGGCTGACGCCCGACACGGCACGGTTCCCGCCGCCGATCCCACTGGCGGACGGTCCTCGCGGTAGGTGGTGTCGTCGATCGCGCCGTCGAACATCGGGAGCCGGAGCTCGTAGGTGTACACCAGGTCGAACGCCGCGAACGGGTTGACGCCGGTGGCGACGAGTCCGGGAGCGTTCAACCGAACGCCGGCCGCGAGCGTCACCACCGGCTCGTCGTCGAGCGTCCCGGCGAGTTCGACGCCGAACTCGTCGCCAGCGCCGGGGTCTGTCATCACCGAGAGGTGAACGAGCGCGTCGATCGTCGCCGGCGGGTCACCGATCGCCAG
>KI543155.1:116479-129292 GCA_000496175.1 uncultured archaeon A07HR67
GGCCGGTTATTCGTTCTGAGATCCGTGGTCGGAAAGCGGCGACCGGTCGTCGAGCAGCTCCTCGTCGAACGGGTAGTCAGCGACGAGCAGCCCCTGTACGAGCAGCTCGGCCGACGCCAGGTTCGTCGCGACGGGGACGTCTTTCACGTCGCAAACGCGCAACAACGCCGAGATGTCCGGCTCGTGCGGCTGGGCGGTGAGGGGATCACGGAGAAACACCAAGCCGTCGATCCGGCCGTTCGCGACCATCGCTCCGATCTGAAGATCGCCGCCGAGGGGGCCGGAGGCCTGTGGATTCACCGCCAGCCGCGTCTCGTCGGCGATTCGCGTTCCGGTGGTGCCGGTCGTCACCAGGTCGTGGTCGGCGAGGACGTCGGCGTGTGAGCGAACGAAGGCGACCATCTCGTCTTTCAGTTCGTCGTGAGCGATGAGCGCGATTCGCATACGTCATTATTCCGGCGACGGGGGTTAAAACGACGGTCGACCGGAGCTGTCGACGCGGCGTCGGCGCCTACTTGAAGCGGAACGTCTCGAGGTTTTTCGGCGCGAACGTCCGCATGTTGTAATCGTGATATAACGCCGACGAGAGGTCCTGAACGGACTGCTCGTCGCCGTGTACGCACAACACCTTCTCCGGGCGTGGGTTCATCGTCTTCACGAAGTTCTCTAACCCCTGCCGGTCGGCGTGGCCGGAGAACCCGTCGACGGTTTCGACGCCCATCTCGAGCGAGAGCGTGTCGCCGCGGCCGCCGTTGCCCCAGTCGGAGACGGGAATCTCGTCCCAGCCGTTTTGGATCCGACGCCCCAGCGTTCCCTGCGCCTGGTAGCCGACGAACACGAGGTCCGAGTCCGGGTCTGGACCGATGTGACGCAGCCACGACATGATCGGGCCCCCCTGACCATTCCAGATGTCGACAGGATGATACACTCGTCGCCGTCGGCGACGTCCTGTCGCTCGTCTTCCCCGCCGTCGATGTGGTTGAACTCCTCGGCGAGAAACGGGTTCTCGTCCTCGTGGAAGATCCGGTTCCGGAGGTCGTCGCGCAGGTACTCCGGATAGGTGGTGTGGATGGCGGTCGCCTCCCAGATCATCCCGTCGAGGTGTACCGGCATCGAGGGAATCTCGCCGGTCCGCATCGCTTCTTCGAGCACCAGCATGATCTCCTGGGACCGACCCACCGCGAACGCCGGAATGACGACCTTGCCGCCGGCGTCGTACGTCTCGTTGATGACGCGTTTGAGCGCCTCCTCGGAATCGTCTTGGTCGGTCTGGTAGTCGTTCCGACCGCCGTACGTCGACTCGAGCACGAGCGTCTCCACCCGCGGGAAGTCGTTGACTGCGCCGTTGAATAACCGCGTATCCTCGTAGTGGATGTCGCCCGAGAAGGCGACGTTGTAGAGGCCGTCGCCGACGTGGAAGTGCGTCACCGCGCTGCCGAGAATGTGGCCCGCGTTGTGGAAGGTGAGTTTCACGTCTGGCGCGATGTCGGTGACGTCGCCGTACTCCAGCGGAATGGTGTGTTTGATCGCGTCGCGCACCTGTGCCGACTCGTACGGTGGGGTCCGGCCCTCCTTGGCGGCGACGTCGAGGTAGTCGAGCGTGAGCAGCCCCATCAGATCACGGGTGGGCTCTGTGGTGTAGATCGGCCCGTCGTAGCCGTACTTGAACAACAACGGCAACAACGCCGAGTGGTCGAGGTGCGCGTGGGTGAGAACGACGGCGTCGAGAGCCGCCGCACCGGCTCCGAGCGCCTCGGGTACCTGGAGGTACGGCACCTCGCCTTCCGCGCCAGGCTTGTCGCCACAATCGATCAGGATTCGCGTCTCGGGCGTCGAGAGAATAAACGCGGCGCGGCCGACCTCGCGACAACAGCCGAGCGTCGTGATCCGGACCCACTCGTCGTCGGAGAGTTCCTCGCGGTGGATCTGTCGGCCGACCCGTTCGAGAATGTCACGGCGTTCCTCGCGCTCGGTCTTCAGAAAGCCCCGGACGTTCGAGACGGTCGACGACTCGATCGGCGGCGTCCGAACGACCTCGGGCGTCCACCCGACCTCCTGGGTGATCTCCCGCAGCGTCGAGCCGCGGCGTCCGATAACCATCCCGGGCTTTTCGGCCTCGATCACCACCTCTCCGGTGTCCTCGTGAAAGTCGAGGTCGGTCACCCCGGCCTCGTCGGGGATCACCTCTTGGACCGCCGCTTCGGCCTCTCCCGGCGGGGAGAGGACGGTAGGATCGGGCCGAACCGTGATGCGTTTCCGGAGTTTCGAGGCGAGACGTCGGATCAGGTCGCCGTCGCCCGCGAACCGTTTCGGGTCGCGGGTGTACACGACTAGCTCCGGGCCTTCGTACTTGACGTCGGTGACGCTCACGTCGTTCGGGACCTCCTGTTCTATCGTTGATTTCAGGTTCTCGAGTTGCGTATCGACTTTGCTCATAGCTCACTGCGGGTGTAGATCGCCGTCGCCGTCGGGCCGGACTACTGACCGATACGTGGCACGTGGCCAAAGGATCGACCGTGACGGGGTAGGCATAGTGGAAGTACTGTCCGTATGTACCGTGCGGGAACAGCCAGCGAAAACCCGCTTGTCTCGCAGTAGACGCCCTGCGTTATAAAAGACTTCCCAAAAGCGATACCTGTTGCCGGCGTGGTGCCGTTATGCGCGTCACGCCAGCGACCGTTCGCGAAGAACACGCCCGACTCCGCGACCGCGCTCCGGTCATCGTTCCGATCATCAACGACACCCGCGACCGGCTCGGCGACCTGTTCGCCACCGAGGTCGACTCCGTCGACGCCGAGACGTACCGCCGCGAGGTCGACGCGGTGTTCGCGGACGGCGAGGTCGCGGTCAACGTCGCCGGCTACGCCGTGCTGCTCCGCGAACTCGACGTCGCCGGCGATTATCCCGGATTCGTCGTCGACGAGGTTCTGGGCCGGCAGCTGGCGGCGGCGATCGCGGGCGGTCACCCGCTCTCGGTGCTCGCGCAGGCGACGTTCCACTTCGCGGACGTCCACGTCGACGACGACGCGACCGCCGACGGCTCCGGCACCGCCGGCGCCGACGACCTCGACGCCGCGCTCGCCGCCGGCTTCCAGACCCGGCTCCCCGGCTGGACGTGGCGTGAGGGGAAGAATCCGTTCGCGGTCGACCTGAGTGACTGAGCGACTCAGTCCGACGCTCGGCTCGTATTCTTCAGCGTATGTATTTATCAGTGAGTACGCGTTTTGATAGGATATGATTCTCTCACCGCTGTGGACGGTCGAGTCCGGCGTGGCGATACGAGTTGATACCGTTCTCTCGTGACTCCTAACGGGCGCATTCAGGTATCGATCAATAGATACTGTTGTATATAAATAAACGAGTACGTCGCTGTGATCTGTCAGTCGCTAACACCCGATAATCGTGCCGTGTCGTCGGTCGTGGGAACGATTCTTCCCGTCGCTCTTACCGTCCTCATCGTGACAACAATCAGTGTATTCGTTCTCGGGTTAGACCTGACTGAACCCGCCTGTAACGCCGGATTACCCGCTCAGTTACAATCGGTCACTGATCCGGTTTGTCCGTGACGAGCGCGCGTGTAATCGTCTGGGAATAATTGCGTGTTTGACACAACGACGAGCATCAGCAGTTTATGTTAGAAGCGTATCACATGGTCGGCGAGCAGTGTCTTGGTCGCGTGTCTCACGAAACGAACCGCCGAACCAGCTCGAACCCCGTATCACGCAGTGCGTCCGGCAGAAACCGGGCGAGCACGCCGACGCGCGCCGGCGTCCCGGGTTGAACACGGGCGGGCGGCTTCGTCGCGCTCGCGGCGTTGAGCACCTCCGCGGCGACCAGCTCCGGCTCCACCGCGCCCGGACCGTCTCCGCCGATCGCTTTCACGTCCTCGAAGAGCGCGTAGACGCCGTCGTACGCGCCGGAACGCTCGATGCCGTCGGTCTTCTCGGGGTCGGCCTCTCGGCTCACGCGGTCGGAAAAGCCCGTTCGGACCGCCCCGGGCTCGACCACGACCACGTCGACGCCGAACTCGCGCGCCTCGTTGCGGAGGGCGTCCGACATCGCCTCGAGCGCGAACTTGGAGCCACAGTAGACGCCCCCGCCGGGAAACGCCACCCGCCCCGCGACGGAGGAGATGTTGAGTATCGTCCCGTCGCGCTCGCGGCGCATCGCCGGCAAGACCGCCCGCGTCAGCCGGTGCGGACCGTACACGTTGACGTCGAACTGCTCGTGGACGCGTTCTGCCGTGACGTCCTCGATGGGGCCGAACTGGCCGTAGCCGGCGTTGTTCACCAGTGCGTCGATCGCTCCCTCCTCGTCGAGGATCCGGTCGACGACGCGGTCGACGGCCTCGCCGTCGGTGACGTCGAGCGTCGCCAGTTCACACCCCGCCTCGCCGAGCGTCTCGATGTCGGCCGGGTTGCGCGCGGTGGCGTACACCGTCCATCCCTCGTCGTTGAACGCGTGTGCCGTCGCACGACCGATCCCCGAGGAGCAGCCGGTGATGAGTACCGTCTTCTGCACGCGTCGTCGGTCGACCCCCGCCGGCATAACTCTCCCGACCCGGTCCGGACGCGAGACGGCATCGGCGGACACCGGCTACAACTCTTCAGTCCGCAACCCCATCGCCTTCGATGCCGGCGCAGTCCGCTCGAACCCCCAGCGCTCGTAGAAGCCGTCGACGTCCGCGAGCAGGTCGACGTACGCGCCGTCGGGCGCGTTCGCCCGGAGCCACCCGACGAGCGCGTCCATCATGGCCGTCCCGATCCCCTGCCCTTGGTGGGCGGGCGCAACCGCTGTGTCCGTCAGGTGGAAGACGGACCCCTCGTCGCCGACGATCCGCGCCATCCCGACGGCGGTTTCACTCGTCGCGTCGACGACGTGAACCCCGTACGTCGTGTTGGGAAGCCCTCGCTCGACCGCCTCGCGCGACCGCTCGCTCATCCCCGCCGCTCGACGGAGCCGAACGAACGCGTCGACCGACGGCGGCGTCTCGCGGAGCTCGTAGCCGGCCGGCAGCGCCGGCTCCTCGTCCCGTTTCGGGTTCGTGGCCGTTCCCGGTGTCGGGTCGTTGCTCATGGAGAATCGTGTCCGGAAAACTGCGAATCGGACGGCTTCGTGCCGTCTGACGCCGCTACTCAGCGTCGCCGTCGTCCTCCGACGCGAGCAGATCGCGCTCCTCGAGGACCGCTTCGATCTCCTCGTTCGGCTTCTCGGCGTACTGCTCGTCGTCGACGGTGATCGTGGCGACGCCGACGCCCTCGGGAGTGAGCCCCTCGTCGGTCGTCTCGGCGAGGGTGTCGAGCGCGAGCCCGACCGCTTCTTCGGTGGTGATCCCCTCCTCGTACTCCGTCTCGAGGTACTCGCGGAGGTCGTTTCGGTCGGACCCGATCGAGAGCGCTTGCCACTCGTAGGGGGTGCCGGAAGGGTCGGTCTCGAAGAGGCGCGGCTCGCCGTTTTCGATGCCGCCGACGATCAGCGCGACGCCGAACGGGCGCGCGCCGCCGATCTGGGTGTACTGCTGGATGTGGTCGGTGATCGTCTTCGTCAGCGTCTCGATTCCGACCGCCTCGCCGTAGCGCAGGCGGTTCACCTGTGCCTCTTGACGGGCGAAGTCGATGAGCTGGCGGGCGTCTGCCACGTGGCCCGCGCTGGCGACGCCGGCGTGGTCGTCGGCCTTGTGGAGCTTCTCGATGCTCGCCGGCTCCATCAGCGGGGAGCGTGCGCGCTTTTCGGCCGCGAGGACGACGCCGTCCTCGGCGCGGATGCCGACGCTCGCCGTCCCGCGTTTGACCGCCTCCCGCGCGTATTCGACCTGGTAGAGCCTGCCGTCTGGAGAGAAGATGGTGATTCCTCGGTCGTACGCCTGTTGTTGGGATTGACCCTGCATGATATCACTCGATGTCGAACGCCGCCGCGCCGACGTGGCCCGACTCGGTCCGCAGGTCGTAGGCGTCTTCGCGCACGACCGCGGTCCGCTCGGCGTCCCCGAACGCGACGTCTCGCTGTGTTGTACTCGCGGCCGCGCGACCCATATATCTTTCTTCACAGGCGCGCACCGTCCCCGAAATCCCCCGAACGTAGAGTCCGACGGGATCGCCGTCGACCTCGCTCACACACGCGATCGCGGCCCGCGCCGCCGCGGTGTGGCCGCGGCGAACCCGCACGACCGCTTCACCCGTGCCGCCGGCATAAGAAAACGAGAGCAGCCGCAACCCGGCGTCGGCGCTCCCGGTGTCACCGAGCAGGTTGCCCGCGCTGTACCACAACGCACGCTGGAATCCGCGGCGACCGACGACGGCGTCCGGCCACGTCTCGATTCCGACGCCGAGGTACCGCCAGCGCGGACGGAGGTGTTTCGGGAGGTGTTTCACGGCTCGGCCTCGCGGTCACTCCTCGCCGTCCGCGTCGAGCCGTTCGGCGACGATCACGCCGACCTGATCGTGGACGCGCTCGACTGCGACGACCGCGAAGCCGACCGCGGTGAAGGCCTCGACGAGCGTCCCGACCGTCGCGGGATCGTCCACCTCCGGGCTGTAAAACGGCGCGTCGGGGTCTGGCTGCTCGAAGAACATCACGTCGCCGAGAACGACCCGCCGGGCGTCCGTACCCGCCATCACCTCGATCGCCTCGCGTTTCTCCGCGTCCGAAAGGTGGTGAAGCGCGAAGTTCGACGTGACGACGTCGACGGGGTCGGCGTCGGCGAGGTTCGGTTCTCGAAACTCGCCGTACGCGAACTCCACGTTCGTGATCCGCGCCTCCGACGCCTTTCGTCGCCCTTGTTCCATCATCCCCTCGCTGACGTCGCGCGCGAGGACGTGGCTCGCGTCCGAAGCGAGCGCGAGCGCGATGGCGCCCGTCCCCGCCCCGAGGTCGGCCACCACGTCGTCGGGACCAGGATCGGCGTGTGCGACGACGAGGTCGGCACACGCGCGATACTCCTCGGTGTTCGAGTCGTCGTACTCGGCGGCCTTCTCGGAGAAGCGCGCCGCGTGTTCCTCAACGCTCCGTTTCATACCGTCCACGTCGAACCCCCGGCTGTATGAAATCCCCGGAGAGACGTTCGCGGTTGCGGGCCGCGACGACGCCCCACTCGCGTAACCCCTCGCGCACCCACTCCGGGTCGAATCCCGCCTCCGCGGCGACGGCGACGAGCTCGCGCGGAGCGCGCAACTCGAGATGCGAACTCGGGTTCGCGCTGACGACGTGTGGGGCGTCGTAGTAGGTGACGATCTCACGGAGCTTCCGGAGGTCGGCGAGCGCACGCACCCGGTCGCCGCCGCTCGCCCGGAGCACCGGTCCGAGGTCGAACTCGACGCGAACGCCGTTGTCACGGGCGGCCTTCGCGAGGACGTGATTGAAGCCGCCGCCGCCCGCGGTGGGCCGGACGAGCACGTCGACCCGCGGGTCCTCAACGGCGAATCGGTTGCGCCGGTCGTCTCCGCCGACGACACAGACGGCGGTGCGTGTCGACCGGGCGGCTCCGACCGTTCCGGCGGCCTGGCTCGGATCGTCGGCGTCGACCTCGACCGCGTCGACGACGTCGATTCCGTACTCGTCGGCGAGGGCGGTCGGGTCTCGTCGCCGGTTCGTCTGCTCGTCGCCCGCGTTCTCGTCGTCCACGGCCAGCGCCGCTCGGGTCCGGACGACGAGCCCCTCGTATCCGTATCGCGCGGCGGTGGCCGCGTGACGCGCGACGGTCGTCTCGCCGCCGGGATGGGCGTGAACCGCCTCGTACATGCTCGCGCTTTCGGCTCCGTCGGTATCGACGTTGCGTTTTGGCTCGTCCGCCGGCAGGCGTCTCACCGACTCCGCTGCCACTCCGGACGCGGGTCCTCTGGGGTGAACCACCCGGCGAACCCGCTCGGGTCAGCCGCGTCGCTCGCCAGCTGTCGCGACCGGTCGACGACCGCCTTCGCGAGCGAGAACGGGACCACGTACGCGAGCGCCACCGGGTCGACGCCGAGGCCGTCGAGCGCCCCGGCGAGACCGACCGCTCCGAGAATCGAGACCGGCACCGCGAGCAGCCCCACCCCGACGTAGAAGACGACGACCCGCTGGGCGGCCTCGAGGGTCATGTACGCCGACCACTCC
Organism: uncultured archaeon A07HR67; assembly: GCA_000496175.1. Classification (GTDB taxonomy): domain Archaea; phylum Halobacteriota; class Halobacteria; order Halobacteriales; family Haloferacaceae; genus Halorubrum. The sequence continues at coordinate 124,571 of KI543155.1, forward strand.
TCGTATCGGCGGGCCACGAAGAATTCGCGTCGGAGTCGGTCGCCTGCGAGACACACACCGCGACCGCCGCCGCGAGGACCGCCGGCGACGTCGCGACAGCGACCCAGGTCCGGGTGACGACCGCGTCGGAGAGGTACGCCGCTCCGACCGCGAGGAAGACCACGATGCCGAGAGATCTGCCGACGACGGGCACGTTCCGCCGGTAGATCGGCGGCAGCCGGTCCGCGAGCGCGGCCGGCAGGACCCCGTCGATCACTCCAGCCGGCTCGGGGTCTCCGTTCCAGCGTTCCGGGTCACGCTCGGAGCGTTTCGAGAATCCGACAATATAGAACGACCGGTCCTCGAGGACGATGGGGCGCTCGGCGAACAACGCGGCGACGTTGTAGGCGGCGACCATGACGACGACCTCGATCCAGTAGACCACGAGCAGTTCGGCCACCCGCCAGCCGAGAACGACGACCCCGACGACGGGAAGCAGGTTCGACGCGAGCACGGCCGCGAGGCCCGCACGGCCGGTATCGGAGGAGGGTGCGTCCGGGACCATCGTCGGATCCCTCGGACGGCCGGCTAAAAAACGCTGATCCCCTCTCGTCGGGTCTAGATCGACCGGCGCGTCCCCACCCACCGACCCGATCCGCTTCGCGGACGCCCCCGCTTACAACACGTCGCCGATCCGAACGGGCTCGCCGTCGAACTCCGGATCCTCGGCGACGATCTGGAGCACCTCGTGGTCGGTCACGTCGCGGTACCCCTTTCCGGTGGCGTCTTCTATCAGCTCCTTCTCCAGTTCGAACGCGGTCCCCTCGTAGACGACGTCGACGCCGTCCTCGTTGAACGTCAGTTCGGTGCTCATACGAGCCGTATCCCGTCGACGGACAAAAGCGGCGTGACACGGCCGCGAGAAGGCGGCTTCACTCCTCGTCGTCTTTCATCGCGCCGAGCCGGTCGACCAGCTCGTCGGTGTCGGCGTCGCCCTCGACGGAGACGTCTCCGTCGTGGTCGTGCTCGTGGACGGCTACGGCTCCGTCCTCGTCGGCGTCGACGTTCTGTCCGCCCTGTTCGTCCTCGTCGTACGATCCAAATCCCATACCGAGGCTTCGGTCCTGGAGTGATAAGCCCGGTGACCGCCGGTCGCATCGAGAACGAGTCACAGGCGGTGTGCGGGGCGCCCGACACCGCTCGCGCGCCCGGCAGTCGTCTGACGGGCGTCAGACGCCCCCTATCGTTTATATTTCCAGGGGGAGTTCCAACGCGTGTGTCACTGAGGGGAAACGGTCCGATAGACGAGCTCTCGGTCCCGTCGGGGACCGTCGTCGAGGAGCACGACCTGGTGACGGACGGCGACGTGCTCGTCGGCGGGCAGTCGACCGTCGAGTTCGGCATCCGCGGCCGCAACGTCGCCGTCGGCGAGCGTGTCGACCTCGAAGACGACATCGAAGCCGACGGCGACTGCCGGCTCGACACCTGGTGTTCCGTCGACGGCAACGTCCTCGTCGGCGAGGACGCCTACCTCGGCGAGCGGGTGACGATCACCGGCCGGCTGATAGTCTCCAACGACCTCGACATCGGCGACGACGTCACGATCGAAGAAGGGTTCGAGGCGAACGGCTGGATCGTCATCCGGAACCCGATCCCCACCCTGGTGTTTTACTTCGTCGTGCTCTCCCAGCTGCTGCGGGCCGGCGAGACCGACGCGGCCGACGAGCTCGCCGAGGCGCTCGCGGACGGCGATGACGTGCGCGACCCGTTGTTGATCCCTCGCGGCGCCGAGGTCTCCGACGACGCCTGGCGCGTGTCGACGCCCGCGACCGTCGGCGACGATTGTCGGCTTCACGGCAACCTGCGGGCGGAGTCGATCGTCGTCGGCGAGCGCGACGAGGTGTTCGGGTCCCTGCGCGCCCGCGAGGACGTGCTCGTCGGCGGCGACACCACGATCCACGGCGACGTGACCAGCCGGGGCGGAACCGTCACGATCGAAGCCGACGCGCACGTTCGCGGCGACGTCTCTGCCGGCGACCTCGTGGTACACGAAGGCGCAGAGATCGACGGCAGCCTGCGGGCCCGCGGCGAGATGAAACTGGTTCAGTCGCTCTCGACCGAGCCGGACGCGGCGGAAGCGAGGTCGAACGAGCAAGACGGGGCGGACGCGGAGTCTAACGCGGCGGAACCGACGGAAACGGAGCCCGACGCGGAGTCGGACAAGACACCCGACTCAGATCCTGCCGCAGCCGACCCCGCCACCACCGATCCCGCGACACCCGACACAGACGCCGGGACCGACCCTGCCGACATCGCGGACGCAGAGCCCCGGCCCGAGACGGTGGCCGGCGCCTCCGCGGAGACGGACCTACCGACGGACGACGAGAACGTCACGCCAGAACCCGTCGACGAAGCAGCCCCCGAGATCGACCGGGTGACGGAGAAGGGCGGCGATAACCAAGACGACACGGATGCCGAAGAGGGCACGGACGACACGGACGCGAGAGAGGGTATCGACGACACGGACGCCGAAGACGACGCCGACGACGCGGCGTGGGACGGCTGGCCCGACCACGACGAGGCCGACCTCACCGCCGACAACCCCACGCCGACCGGCGGATCGCTCAGAGCGACGATCGAAGAGGCGGAGGCGATGGAACGGAGCGAGACGGTCGAGCGGGACGCCCCGGGTGACCTGCGCGACGAGGAGACGGACGCCCGCGACGCCGCCGAGGACGCGACGACCGACGCGGACGACACCGCCGAGAACGGAGACCGCTGAAACTAGGGTCACAACAGACGCCGCCGGCCGGGTCGACGCCATCGGTCCTGCCGCGCGTTCACTCGCCGATCGCCGGGACGAACACGTCCTGATGTAACGAATCACACACCGTGTCCGCGAGTGTCCGCAGGTTCTCGGTGTCCTCGCGGTTGTACGAGACGAGGGTATCGAGCGCCGCCGTGTCGCCGCGCTCGTACTCGCGCCACAGACGGACCGCGTCGCGGCCGGACAGGTCCGGCCGGTCGCGGTCGATTCCGAGCCGTTTCTCGATCGGTTTCAGCCCGCCCGAGAGACCGATCCGGCTACAGGGGTACATCAGATCGAGGTGTGGCGTGTCGATGTCGATGCCGAAGGAGGTCTCGAGAAACGGCACGTCGAAGCGCGCGCCGTTGAACGTCGCCAGCAGGTCGGCCTCGCGGAACTGCTCGCGGAGTCGGTCGGCCGTGAGGTCGTCGCCGGCGACGAGCGTGGTCGTCTCCCCGTCTTGGTGGAAACTGACGGTGGTGACCCGGTCGCGGTGTTCGTCGAGGCCGGTGGTCTCGATGTCGAAAAAACAGGTCCGGTCGCGGAAGTCCTCGTAGAGCCGCCAGCGTTCTCCGCTCGGGAACCGACGGTCGAAGTAGGCGGCATCGCGGTCGTCGAGGTGGGCTCGCGCGTCCGCAATGAACGTCTCGATCCGTTCGGCGGTGGTCGAGCCGACGCCCGTGACGTCGACCGCGGGGTCGAACTCGTCCCAAGTGTGCACCCCCCGCTCCCAGAGCCGGCGTTCCGTCGTCTCGCCGACCCCCTCGACCGGAATGAAACTGTTCTCGATACGCATGTCTCTCACCGGGCGGCCCGCGGGCAAAAACCCCGCGGAGGCGGGCCGGACCGGCCGACGGGAGCCGACGCCGGCGTCCGCGCTCGCGTGCTCCGAATCACCCTCTACACCGTCCGCGCCCGCCGACGCTCGCGTCCGCGAGCCGCGCCGCTCACGCCCGTTTGATGGCCGCGCCGCCGCGAAACCGGAAAATGTGTGCGGTTCCCCAGACGCCCTATCGTCGGACGTGATACGTGTGATCATGAATCATGTGAACGGCAGCATGCTGACGATCGACGTCGGGGCCCGAGACGCCACGGAGACGGACATCGACGACGTGTTGGGGGCGTTCCTCGGCGGCCGCGCGGCGGCGACGAAACTCGCCCACGACCGGATCCCGTTCGACGCCGACCCGTTCGGCTCGGAAAACCGCGTCTACCTCTCGTCGGGGCCGTTGCAACACTCACAGATGAGCTTCACCGGACGGATGAACATGACCGGGCTTTCTCCGCTCACCGGCGGGCTGCTCTCGACGAACGCCGGCGGCTACCTCTCGCGGAACTTCGTCGGCACCGGCCACAGCGTCGTCGAGATCACGGGCGCGAGCGACGAACTGCTCGCCGTTCACGTGCGCGACGACGGCATCGAGTTCGAGGCGGTGCCTGAACTCGCCGGCGCGGAGGTTCCGGCGGTGACGGAAGCGATGGCCGAGCGCCACGGCCTCGAGAGCGAACACCTCGTGACGATCGGCCCGGCGGGCGAGAACCTGGTCCGGTTCGCCTCCGTGATGACCTCCGACACCCGGGCGTTCGGCCGGGGCGGACTGGGTGCCGTCCTCGGCGCGAAAAACGTCAAGTGCGTCACGTTCGAGGGCGACTCGCCGGCCCGCATCGACCTGCCCGAGGAGATACAATCGACGGTCCACCGCGACGCCGCGACGACCGACGACATCATGAAACGACAGGGCACCACAAACGGGACGGAGTTCATCAACGACGAGTTCGGGCTCCCGACCCGGTACTTCTCGGAGATGACCTTCGAGGGCGTCGAGGGAATCGGCGGCGACGCTGTCGAGGAAAAAAAGTACAAGAAGGCGGCGTGTTCGATGTGTGCGTTCGCCTGCAAGCTTCCCACCCGCGACGAGGAACGCGGCGTCGAGACG
>KI543155.1:130448-136241 GCA_000496175.1 uncultured archaeon A07HR67
ACCGTCTCCGCGTACCTCGCGAGCGAGGACGAGTTCGGCAACGCCGAGTTAGTTCACGAGGTGCTCGACGCGATCGCCTACCGCGAGGGGATCGGCGACACGCTGGCCGAAGGGGTCGCCCGTTGTCACGAGGAGCTGGGCGTGGAAAACTGGTCGGTGAAGGGGTTGGAGTTCGCCGCTCACGACGGTCGCGCGATCCACGGACAGGGGCTCTCGTACGCGGTGGCGAACCGGGGCGCCGACCACATGTACTCGTCGTTCCTCGGCTTAGAGTACAACGGCGAGGTCGACCCCGAAGGGCTCGAGGGCAAACCGGAGCTGCTCATCGAACAGGAGAACCGCCAAGTGCTCCGGGATTCGGGCATCTTCTGTGCGTTCTCCGGCGATTACATCGACGACGAGCAGAAAGCCGAGCTGTTGGACGCCGACTTCGAGGAGCTTCTCGCGATCGGCGACCGGGTAGTCGAGCTCGAACGCCACTTCAACAACCGGCGCGGGTTCGACCGCGCCGACGACCGGCTTCCGTACGACCTGCCGGGGTTCGAGGCGGCGCTCGACGAGTACTACGAGCTGCGCGGCTGGAACGCGGACGGAACGGTGCCCGCCGACGCCGGACCCAGTCAGGCCGCGGGCGACTGACCGGATACCGCGACGCCCGCGACCCGATCAGCCGCCGTGGATCGGCGGCGCGACCCTGACCTCGTCGCCCGCCGAAAGGGGCGTCTCGACGCCCTCGCGCTGTGAGACGTTCGTTCCGTTCACCGTGAGACTGACGATAGAACTGAGCGATCCGTCGTCGTACACCCACTCTGCCAGCTCCGGATACTCGTCGGTCAGCCGCGACAACAGCTCCTCGACGGTGGCGTCCGCGGGGAGCTCACAGTCGACCGTCTTCGCTCCGATGACGTCTCGGGCCGGCCCGTACGCCCGAAACACGACGTACATGGATACTCCGTCTCTCTGCCGACGCATAAGCGTTGACGGTTCCGGGTATCGACGCGCTCGCGAGCGGCGGCCGACCGGTCAGACGAGACTCGCCCCGTCGCAGTCCGTGCGGCCGTACTCGACGTCGAGCAGCGTCAGGACGGTGGGTGCGACGTCGAGGAGGTCGGCGTCTCCGACGTTCGCGGCGGCGTGGTCGATGAACAGCCCGGCGGTGTCGAACGCGTGCATCCCCGTCCGCGGGCCATCGGCGTCGAAGACGCGGTCGCGGGGGCGGAACCCCGCCTTGAGGTCAAATCCCGGATTCGGGATCGCGACGAGGTCGGGGGCGATGTCGTCGTGGTCGCCCCGAAAGGCGGTTTCGCGCTCGATGACGCGGTCCACGACCGATTCGCCGTTCGGCCCCTCCCACGCCTCGAGGTCCGCGGTCAGGTCGGCCCGAACCGACTCGTAGTCGGCCTCGGAGACGCGTCCGTTCGGTTCACGCCCCTCTAGGTTGAGATAAAAACGGCCGGGGACGAGCGAGTACGCCCGCGTGTCGCCGGCGGCGTCGGCCAGCGCGTCGTGGTCGTCGTCGTCGTACGAGAGCCATCCTTCGCGTTCGAGCCACTCGTTACAGTAGACGTCGTGCTCGAGCCGGGTGAACCCGTGTGTCGAGGCGACGACGAGCGTGACGTCGTCGGGAAGTGCCGCTCGGATCGCTCCGATGTGGTCGTCGAGTGCGGCGTAGAAGTCGAGAAACGCCTCGCGATACGGCCCGTCGTCGAGATACTCGTCCCACAGAAAGTGGTTCATTCGGTCGGGAGCGGTGAACGCCCCGACGAAGAGGTCCCAGTCGTCGCGCTCGACGTAGCGCTCGAACAACGCCGCCCGGTCGTCGAGCGTCTCGCGGGCCTGGTCGAGAAACGCAGTCTTGTCCTCCTTGTGGCCGAGCTTTGCGTTGACCGACAACGTGTACTCGACCTCGGTAAGGTACGACCGCAACTCCTCGGGGTGGGCGGCCGCGTCCACGTCCGGCGAGAGGTACCCCGACAGCATTCGCTGGATGTTCCGTTGTGGCGGGAAGGTGACGGGAACGTTCAGTACCGTCGCGTCGAGGCCGGCCTCCGTGGCGCGGTCCCACATCCGTGCCGCCTGGACGTCGCGTCCCATCGGCACGTAGGTGTCGTACGAGCCGATCTCACGGTCCTGAAAGCCGTACACGCCCGTTTCGCCAGGATTCACGCCGCTCGTCAGCACCGGCCAGCAGGCGCTCGACTCCGGCGGGACGATGCTGTCTATCGCGTCGCCGTCGCCCGCGTCGGCGATCGCCGACAACGTCGAAAACGTCTCCGGGTTGTCGGCGACGAGGTCGTACGGCAGGCCGTCGATCCCGATGAACGCCACGCGTGGTGTGTCGCTCCCCCGCAGCCGATCGAAGAGACCCATACACCCCTCATCGACGGTGAGGTGGAAAAGGGTTCAGATCGGTTCGCCGGGACCCTTTTGCGGACGGCCGACAAGACGCCGTCATGGAGAGGCGACGCACGCTGCTCGTCGACGCGTTCACTGACGACCCGCTCGCCGGCAACGTCGCCGGCGTGGTGCCCGACGCCGCGGGGCTGAGCGACGACCGGATGAGGCGGATCGCGGCCGAACTGGGGGCGTCCGAGACCGCCTTTCTTGCGCCCGCCGACGGGGCCGACCACCGAATCCGCTACTTCACGCCGACCGACGAGGTCGACCTCTGTGGGCACGCCACGGTGGCGACGTACGCCGCGTTGTTCGCGGACGGCACCCTCGACGCCGGCGACCACGAGCTCCGCACGAACGTCGGAGACCTCACGATTACGGTGACCGAATCGGGACGGGTGTGGATGCGGCAGGACACCCCGACGGTCGACACCGTCGACGTCGACGCCGACCGGCTGGGGGCGGCTCTCGGCGTCGATCCGGCCGCGCTGCGTGACGTCGGCGCAGACCTCCCCGTCGCGGTCGCCTCGACGGGGCTGCCGTTTCTCGTCGTTCCCGTCAACTTTCTCGAACGGCTCGGCGAGGCCGACCCGAACCAGCAGCTGGTCGAACAGCTGTCTGCCGACTTCGACGTCGCGGGCGTGTACGCGTTCACCTTCGACACCCTCGACGCCGACTCGACGCTCCACGGGCGGGCGTTCGCGCCCGCGGTTGGCGTCCCCGAGGACCCGGTGACCGGCACCGCGAGCGGCGCGGTCGCCGGCTACCTCCGTGCCGTTGAGGCGTTCGACAGCGAGTTTCCCGCGGAGCTTCGGCTCGAACAGGGCCACTTTCTCGACCGTCCAGGCCACGTGCGGGTCCGGATACGACGGGCGACGAGTCCGGCGGGATCGTCGGCGACGACGCGGGGGTCACAGACGCCAACAGCGCGGACGCAGACGGCGCGGACGACGACACCGTGACCGTCGCGGTCGGCGGCGACGCGGTCGTCTCGCTTGACGGAACGTTGCGCCTGCCCGACGGATCCGAGGAGGACGACGACATCCTTCACGCGTGAGCCGGAGCCGAACGTTTAGGTCCGCGTGACTCGTATCCCAACACATGGACTTCGACCTCCCGCGTGCGGCCGGTCTCGTGGTGCTGCTCATCGCCGTCGGAACCGCCGGGCTCGTCGGCGGCAACATGATGCCGCTCCAGACGACGCTGATGATGGTCGTCCCGTCGATGCTCGTCTTCGGCGGTATCGTCTTCTTCGTCGGTGTGAAACACGGCGAGTTCCGCGCGACCAAGGCGTAGACGACCGTCGCCGATCGATCTTGGTGGCTTGGTTTCCGACCAACTCGACACGTCCGCCAGTTCGACCGCTGATCCGTCCCTGTGAGGCGCCTCTCGCAACGGAGCCGTCCTCCCGCGACGACGTTGCCCACCCGCGCCGGAATCGCCTCCGCCGCGGACCGCGCCGCTTTTGAAACGACGGCGTAAATCGCGGGACATGAGTCTCGGATCGCCGGCGACCGAGGTGGCGTTTCTGCTGGCCGGCGTCGGCCTCTTGTACGTCGGCGCGGAGCTGCTTGTCGTCGGCGCCCGCGACCTCGCGCTCGCGGTCGGATTGAAGGCCTCGACGGTCGGTGTCACCGTCGTCGCCTTCGCGACGACCGCACCGGAGCTGTTCGTCGCCGTTCTCGGAGCGCTCACGGTCTCGACGGACATCGGACTGGGAGCGATCGTCGGATCGAACGTCGCCAACATCGGACTCGTGCTCGGCATCGCCGCGCTGATCCGTCCGCTCGACGTCTCGTCGACGGTGTTTCGTCGCGACGTCCCGTTCATGCTGCTCGCGGCGGTGTTGCTCGTCGGCCTCGGCTGGAACGGGCGGATCGGGGCGCTCGGAGGGGTCGTTCTCCTCGCGGCGCTCGCCACGTTCACCGGGGTCGTGCTGCGTCGGGTTCGTCAGACGCAGGCGGCGATCTCCGCGGCCGAGCGCGACGGTATGCCCGACGCGGAGTTCCGGGATGTCGTCGCCGTGATCGGCGGCATCGCCGCGCTCGTCGTCGGCTCTCGGTGGCTGATAACGGGGGGACGCGAGTTGCTCTCCGCGGCGGGCTTCTCCGATCTCTTCATCGGGCTCACCGTGCTCGCGCTCGGCACCTCGTTGCCCGAACTCGCCGCCAGCGTCGTCGCCGCCGTTCGCGACGAGGCGACCTTCAGCGTGGGCAACGTCGTCGGGTCGAACATCTACAACATTCTCGCCGTGATCGGGATCCTCGCGATCCTCTCGCCGATCGCGGTGAGCCCGGGGGTCCGAGGCTTCGAGTTTCCCGCGCTTCTCGCGTTCACCGCGCTTCTCGTCGCCGTGATGTACCGCGGCCACCGGATCACTCGTCTCGACGGCGGGGTGCTGCTCGCCGCCTACGTGGCTTTCGTCTACCTGTTGTTGCCGTGACCCGCCGTCTCGGCGGTTGTCGAACCGATGGGTATTCGACTGTCGCCGCCCCAGCAGGGGGCGTGATAGCGATCGTCGTCAGTCGGGCCGACACCGCCTCCGAACACATCGGCGACCGACTCCTCGAAATCGGCGACTGGACACGCCACCGTGACGAGCGCCGCCCGGACGGCGCGGGCGGCGGAACCTACTACCGAGCGGACGGGTTCGAACTCCGCGCGTTCGACGACCTACACATCGACCTCTCGAACCCCGCGACCGCCTTCGACGACGAGCCCACGATGCTCGTCTTCGTGTCTCGCCACTCGGGAGACACCGGCCCGTTGCTCACCGCTCACGTCACCGGCAACTTCGGGCCGGCGGCGTACGGCGGGGAGCCACGAACCCTCGCGCGGGCGGCCCCCGGCGCGGTGAGCCGCGTCGTCGACGCGCTCGCGACGCGCGCTCCGGAGGGATACGACGTGGGGATCGAGTGTACACATCACGGCCCGACGGCCGTCTCGGTTCCCTCGTTGTTCGTCGAACTCGGCTCGGACGAGCCGCAGTGGACCGACCCGCAGGCGGCTCGTGCGGTCGCGGCGGCGGTTCTCGACCTCCGCGGAACCGGTCCCGACAGCCGCGGACCGAACGGCGACACTCGCCACCTCGTCGGGTTCGGCGGCGGGCACTACGCGCCCAGGTTCACCCGGATCGTCCGCGAGACGGAGTGGGCCGTCGGCCACGTGGGTGCCGACTGGGCGCTCGACGAGTTGGGATCGCCGGCGGCCGCCCCGGAGGTGGTCGACGCCGCGTTCGAGCGAAGCCGCGCGACCCACGCCGTGATCGAGGGCGACCGCCCGGCGCTCGCGGCGACGATCGCCGACCTCGGCTACCGGGTCGTGAGCGAGACGTGGGTCCGAGCGGTCGGCGACCGCCCGCTGGCGCTGGTCGACCACCTGGAGACGGCGATCGAGCCG
>KI543155.1:136261-138304 GCA_000496175.1 uncultured archaeon A07HR67
ATTCGGGTCGGTCACCCCGGCGGTCGACGGTGCGGCCGAGGCGAACGCGGTGACGATCCGCGCTCTTCCGGCCGAGCTGGTGGCGCGGGCACAGGGCCTCGACGAGGCGGCCGCGCGCGAGGCCGTCGAGACGAACGCGGTCGCGTTCGGAACGGCACAGGCGGGAACCCGGGCGGCAGGACCCGTCGCGTTCGCGGCCGACGACGCGGCCCCCGGCCACGCGGATCTCGTCGCCGACCTCGCGGCCGTGTTGGCCGCCGACTACGACGAGGTCGTCGTCGACGACGACGCGGTGATCGCCCGAGAAACTGCCTTCGACCCGGCGCTCGCGGCGGATATGGGCGTTCCGGAGGGTCCGGCGTTCGGCCGGCTCGCCTCCGGGGAGCCGGTCGAGGTCGACGGCGAGACGGTGCGTCCGGGCGCCGTCTCGACGCGACGCGAGGAGCGGTTTCCGACCGAGTGACGGGTCGGGGTAGCCCGGTCGTCCGACTGCCGCCCACTCGTGGCCGTCTGCGCCCGTCACGCGTCGGTTTCGCGGCGCGCGAGGCGTCTGACGCGAGTCAGACGATCGGGCAAGAATAAATACGTCGGGGTCGCAACGGCAGGATATAATGGACTCTATCGTTGAGGACGCCATCGACGAAGCCGAGGACTCCCCGGCAGACGACTCCGGGATCCCTGGCGACCCCGCCGAGGACGGACACGCCGGCGCGTCTCCACAGACGGGGACGATGACCGACGACGAACTCCAGGACGTTCTCCGGGACCTTCAGACGAACATCACCGTTGTCGGCTGTGGCGGTGCCGGCGGAAACACCGTCGACCGAATGACAGAAGAAGGGATCAAGGGCGCGAAACTCGTCGCGGCGAACACCGACGTCCAACACCTCGTCAACATCGAGGCGGACTCGAAGATCCTGATGGGCCAACAGAAGACCCAGGGCCGCGGCGCGGGGTCGCTCCCGCAGGTCGGCGAGGAGGCCGCGATCGAGTCCCAAGAAGAGATCCAGGACGCCATCGAGGGGTCGGACATGGTGTTCGTCACCGCCGGACTCGGCGGCGGGACCGGCACCGGCTCCGCGCCGGTCGTCGCGAAGGCCGCCCGCGACTCCGGTGCGCTCACCATCGCCATCGTCACCACGCCGTTCACCGCCGAGGGCGAGGTTCGCCGGACGAACGCCGAAGCGGGGCTCGAACGGCTTCGCGACGTCTCGGATACGGTGATCGTCGTTCCCAACGACCGCCTGCTCGACGCGGTGGGCAAACTCCCCGTCAGACAGGCGTTCAAGGTGTCGGACGAGGTGTTGATGCGCTCGGTGAAGGGGATCACGGAGCTCATCACCAAACCCGGCCTCGTCAATCTCGACTTCGCCGACGTTCGCACCGTGATGGAGAAGGGCGGCGTCGCGATGATCGGTCTCGGCGAGTCCGACTCCAACTCGAAGGCGCAGGATTCGGTGAAGTCCGCGCTCCGCTCGCCGCTGCTCGACGTCGACATCTCCGGCGCCAACTCCGCGCTGGTGAACGTCACCGGCGGCACCGACATGTCGATCGAGGAGGCCGAAGGGGTCGTCGAAGAAATCTACAACCGGATCGACCCCGACGCCCGGATCATCTGGGGAACTTCCGTCGACGAGGACCTCGAGGGCGAGATGCGGACGATGATCGTCGTCACCGGCGTCGAATCCCCGCAGATCTACGGCCAGAACGGCGAAGCCGGACCGGCCGTCGCCGAGGACGAGGACATCGACTACGTCGAGTGACCTGACGGCCCGATTCGCCCCGGCCGACCCCTCCGCGGTCTGAGTCCGCGCCTCGGTCCACCCGCCGTCTCGAACCGCACGCCGCTGCCGCCTACCCTCCCCGCACGCCGACGATGCCCTCCACCACGACGACCGACGACGCCGATGCCGACAGCGACCGCGACACTCCTGCGGGCGGTGACGACCGAATTCGGGTTGACCGTGGGCTCCCGGAGCCGCTCGACGCGCCGCTGCTCGCGTTTGCCGCCACGGTCGTCGGACTCGTGGTCGTGGGCGCCGC
>KI543155.1:139001-142595 GCA_000496175.1 uncultured archaeon A07HR67
CAACGCGGACACGAGCCGCACGGTCGAGATACGCGACGACGAGGCGGTCCGCTCGTTCGTCCGCGGCGAGGTAACCGAAGACGATCTGGCTCCCGTCGACGACGAGGAGCAGACGGACGCGATCTACTACGTCCTCGTGACGAACGCCGACGGCGAGGTGATCGAGCGGATCCCGGTCGAGCCCGGCCAGGACACGACGATCGTCGGGGCGGACGACGAGCGGGCGAGCGAAAACGAGACGGCACAGAACGGGTGAGCCGGCGGCGCGACCGACGCGTTCCGGTTTACGGCCGCATCAAAAGGTAAAAACCGTCTCGTCTCGAATCGCCTCGTAAGATGGACGTTCCGTACGACCTCAACAGCTATATCCGCGTGTTGAAGCTGGCGAGCACGCCGAGCACCGACGAGTTCCTCCAGGTGTCGAAGATCGCCGGCGCCGGGATTCTGCTCGTGGGCTTTCTCGGCTTCCTGATCTTCGCGGTGATGAGTCTCTTGCCGGGGGTCGGCGCGTAATGCCGATCTTCTCGGTCAAGACGACCGCCCGGCAAGAACGCACCGTCGCGGACATGCTCGCCGAAAAGGAGATGCCGGAGATCCAGGCGGTCATCGCGCCCGACCAGCTCACCAGTTACGTCATGGTCGAGGCGTCCGACGGCAGCGTCTTCGCCCGCGTTCTCGACGAGATTCCACACGCCCGCGGCGTGATCCAGGGCGCCGACGGCCCGGCTCAGAGCCCGTTCTCGGAGGTCGAACACTTTCTCTCGCCGACCCCCGACGTCGAGGGGATCGCCGAGGGCGACATCGTCGAACTGATCGCCGGCCCATTCAAAGGCGAGAAGGCCCGCGTCCAGCGCATCGACGAGGGCAAAGACCAGGTGACCGTCGAACTGTACGAGGCGACGGTTCCGATCCCGGTCACCGTCCGCGGCGACCAGATCCGGGTGCTCGACAGCGAAGAACGGTAGTCCCGTCTCGCTCCGGCGCGCTCGTGTGATCGGATCGCCGGCAACGACAAGGGCTTTATTTACCGACCCCAGACCAACGCGACATGTTCGGTCCCGGCGTGCCGGCGACGCTGAGCGTCCTCCCAGACACGTTCACGTTCGCGTGGGCGGTCGCGATTCTCTTCGCCGCCGCCTGGCTGCTCGACGCCCGCGGGTACGCCGCCGGGCGCACCCTCGCGGCGGCCACCTGGGGCGTTTTCGGGCTATTTTGGCTGACGACGGTGCCGTACTTCGCGTTCGAACACCAGAGCTACGTCGAGTCGATTCTCGCGCTCGTCGGGGTGCCCGCCTGCGCGTACGTCGGGTACCTGTTGTACGACGGGCGGGCGTCGCTTTTCACCCTCACCCGAGCGGTGTCTCTCATGTTGTTCATCTATCTGCCGTTCGAGACGATCCCGGCGTTCACGCTCGCCGGAGTCGCGGTGCCGGAGCCCCGGCGGATCCTCATCGAGATCGTCGCGACACACACCGGCGCGATCATCGACCTGCTCGGCTACGCGCCGGAACGGGTGGCGAACTACGAGGGGTACGACGCCGCCTTCGCGTGGACGCTCGCGGACGGCCACCAGATGCGGATCAACGTCGTGTTGGCGTGTACGGGACTCGGGAGCATGGCGATCTTCGGCGGGCTCGTCGCCGCGGTGGAAGGCCCGTTCGACCGAAAGCTCCGCGCGCTCGCCGTCTCGCTCCCGCTCATCTACGTGCTCAACATTCTTCGGACCACGTTCATCACCGTCGTGGCCGGCAACCAATACATGCGATGGCAACCGGAGCTGGTGTTGGCGATGTTCGGCGCGACCGACCCGTATCGGGTTCCGTTCCTGATCTCCGATCGGATCATCAGCCAGCTGCTCGCGGTCGTCGCGCTGATCGGGATCACCTACCTCGTCGCCCGACAGCTTCCGGAGCTCGTGGTCATCTTAGAGGACGTCCTCTACGTGCTCACCGGTGAGGAACACGATCTCACGGAGGCGCTCGATCTCCCGCGAGAGCCGACGAACCGATGACGGCTCCGGGTTATATAGGACTATATAGCAAGATATAGGCATATTTACCGCGTACGGCCGAGTATGGGCGTATCGGTCGGTTTCGAGCGAGGACGCCGTCCCCACGAGCGTGATCGAGCGTGGTGAGCGGGGTCGACCCGCTGGTGTACTTAGAGACGACCGTCGCCAAACTGGTGTTGGCGACGGTTCTGGGGATGTTTCTGGGGCTCGAACGCGAGTGGTCACAGCGGTCGGCGGGGATTCGGACGTTCGCGCTGATCAGTCTGGTGGCGGCCGTCTTCTCGGTCGCAGACACCGCGGGCCTGCTCGTCGTCGGCGGCGTCCTGATCGTCGCCAGCGCGGTGTTGTTGGCGGTGCGGAGCTTCGTCGAGGCGGACGTCGACGGGCTCTCGCTCACCACGTCGGTGTCGATGCTCGTCGCCTACGGTGTCGGGGTTCTGGTAGCGGCGAGTTTGTTCATCGAGGCGGTCACCGTCGCGGTGCTCTCCTCCTCGTTGCTGGTGCTCAAACGGGAGCTTCACCAGTTCGCGTGGGGGCTCTCGCGCGAGGAGGTGCGCAGCGCCGTCGAGTTCACGATTCTCGCGTTCGTCGTCTTTCCGTTGTTGCCCGCGGAGACGATCGACCCGTGGGGGGTGATCCAGCCACGGCTGGTCTGGTCGCTCGTCGTCGCGATCAGCGCGATCGGGTTCGCCAACTACGTGTTGGTCCGGAAGTACCAGGGAAGCGGCTACGCCGTCACCGGCTTCTTCGGCGGACTGGTGAACTCCACGGCGGTCGTCGCCGAGATGGCCGAGCGCGCGACAGGTCGGGACGAACTGCTCGATGTCGCCGTCGGGTCGATTCTGCTCGCGAACGCGGCGATGGCGCTGCGAAACGCCGCGCTCGTCGCCGTCTTCGTTCCCGAGGCGGCGCTCGTCGTCGGCGCGCCTCTCGGCGCTATCACGCTCGCGGGAGTCGGGCTCGCGTTCTGGCAGAGCGACTGGCAGACCGATCTCGAGACGGACCTCACCTCTCCGTTCAGCCTGCGGAACGCGCTCACGTTCGGCGCGTTGTTTCTCGTCGTGTTGGCGATCGCTGCCGGCGCCGAGCGGTCGTTTGGCGCGACCGGGTTCGTCGCCACCTCGTTTCTCGCTGGTCTCGTCTCGTCCGGAACGGCCGCGACGACGGCAGTCTCGCTTCTGGGAACCGACCAGATCACGGTCGACACGGCAGTCGCGGGAATCATCGCCGGCACCGCCTCGAGCATCGTGGTCAAGACCGTCTTCGCCGCGAGTATCGGCCGCGAACTCGTCCGTCCGGTGCTGGCGTGGAATCTCGTGTTGATCGCCGTCGGACTGCTCGTCGGCGTGCCGGCGGTGTTCCTGTGACCTACGAGATCTGTGCGGCCACGTCGGTCGAGGAGACCATACCGACGTAGTCGTCGTCGACGACCGGGAGGTGTTTCAGCCCGTACATCGTCATCATCGCGGCGACCTCCTCGAGCAACAGGTCGGGCGTGACGGTTTCGACGTCCTCCGTCATCACGTCGCGTACGGGCGTCGCCGCCGCGTCTCGCCCCTCGGCGACCGCCGCGACGATGTCGG
>KI543155.1:142995-148647 GCA_000496175.1 uncultured archaeon A07HR67
CTGCAACGACGAGTCCCGCGAGTCACCGCCGGGCAGCGAGGTGTCCCGTGAGGTCGGTCGTCGACACCATCCCGACTACGACTCCGTCCTCGCCGATCACCGGGAGGTGCGAGTAGTCGTCGCCGGCGACGTCGGCGAGGTCGTCGAGCGAGTCGGTCTCCGAGACGGTGACGACGTCTGCCGTCATACACGTCTCGACGACCGTCTCGTCGTGCGGTTCGTTCTCTCGGACGAGTCGCACGAAGTCCCACCCGGTGAGCAGTCCTTCGAGCCGCCCGTCGTCGTCGACGACGAGCACCGAACCCACGCCGGCGTCACGCATTCGACCCGCCGCCTCCGCCGCGGTGGCGTCGGTAGGCACCGTCACCAGATCTGTGGACATGAGTCGGCTGACCGGTACGTCATCCATACGCATACGCCAGGGCCCCCACGATAATCAATCGTGAGGGTTACGGCGGCTGTCACTCCTCGACGAGCGACTCCGGCGCGTCCGCCAGCCCGACCAACGCCTCCGCCTCGATGTGGTGGAGGTCGCCCGGAATCACGAGCGTGTGAAGCGGGTCGCCGAACGTTCGGTCGGCGAGCGCGGCGAGCCGGTCGGCGACGACGACGGGGTCGGGCGACCCGGCGCGGGCGACGACGACGGCGAGGGCGTCGTCCCAGCCGTCTGCGAGCAGCGCCGCCGCCCGGTCGGCGGTCATGTACTCCTCGTGGTCGGGGTCGAGGCCGCTGGGGCCGGTTCCGACCTTGATGTCGAGATACACGAGGGTGTGGAGCCCCCGTCCGCGGTTCGCCTCGATTGTCTCGACCACGCTCGCCGGGACTCCGTCGCCGCCGTGTGCGTACGGAAACGGGAGCGTGACGGCCTTGCCGAACCGGTAGTTCTGGAGGCCGGTGAGACTCGAGGCGGCCGATTGTGCGGTGACGCCGTGGATCACCCGCGTCTCGATTCCGCGCGACTCGGCGCGCAGCCGGAGGTCGGTGTGGGTCGTCGAGATCATGGTGTCGCCGGCGGTCAGGAAGGCGGCGTCGCCGGTCTCTGCGGCGGCGAGAATCGCCTCGGGATCGCGCTCGACGCCCTCGCGGCCGCGGACCTCGACCTCGATGCCGTGTGCGGCCTCCAACGCCTCGGCGTCGGCGCCGACCAGTCGGCTGGTGTAAAACTCCGCGAAGACGCGGTCGGCCGACCGCAGCGCCTCGCGCCCCTCGACGGTGATAGACCGCTCGTCGTAGAGGCCGAGTCCGATGAACGTGAGCATACGCGTGCTCCGGGAGCGCCGAATAAAAGAACGCGGAACCGCGGCGGCGCTCCGCTCGCGGCTTCTCGGGCGCCGCATCTGCGACCCGCGCGAGGACGCCGGCTCCGTGAGCCCTGGTCGTTAATGATCGTTTCATGTGAATCCATAGCAAGCCATAAGAGGAGACCGGCATAACGTCTAGCCACTGGGCCTCACCGGGCCACGATCCACAATATGACTGACGACGAACTCATCTGGCGGATATCGGGAGGATCCGGCGACGGGATCGCTTCCACCAGCCAGAACTTCGCGAAAGCCCTGATGCGATCGGGGTTGAACGTGTTTACACACAGACACTACCCGTCGCGGATCCGCGGCGGGCACACGTACACCGAGATCCGGGCGTCCGCGGACCCGGTGCGTTCCCGCGGCGACGGGTACAACTTCCTGTTGGCGCTCGGCGACTCGTTCGCCCGCAACCCACAGGAAGGCGCCCTCTACGGGAACGAGGAGATCAAACCGCTCTCGGAGAACCTCGACGAGCTCCGCGAGGGCGGCGTCATCGTCTACGACGAGGGGCTCCTCGACGCCGACGAGATTCCGAACTTCGAGGAGCGCGCCGAGGAGAACGACTGGCACGTATACCCCCTCGACCTCCGCGGGCTCGCCCGCGACATGGGTCGTGAGGTGATGCGCAACACCGCCGGCGTCGGCGCGACCTGTGCGCTGACCGGCATGAAACTCGACCACGTCGAGGACCTGATGCGCGACGCGATGCCCGACAAGATCCTCGACCCCAACCTCGAGATCCTCGAAACCGCCTACGACCAGGTGCGCGAGGAGTACGACGTCGACGCGCCCGACATCACGGTGCCGACCGGCGAGCACGACGAGACGCAGCTGCTCATGTCCGGCTCCGACGCGATCGCGTACGGCGCGCTCGACGAGGGATGTCGGTTCATCGCCGGCTACCCCATGACGCCGTGGACCGAAGTGTTCACGATCATGAGCCAGAACCTCCCGAAGGTGGGGGGAATCTCCGAACAGGTCGAAGACGAGATCGCCGCGGCGGCGCTGGCCGTGGGGGCGTCTCACGCCGGCGTGAAGGCGATGTCCGGCTCCTCGGGCGGCGGCTTCGCGCTGATGTCCGAGCCGCTCGGGCTCGCCGAGATGACCGAAACGCCCGTCGTCCTCGTCGAGGCGATGCGCGCCGGCCCGTCGACCGGGATGCCGACCAAGCCGGAGCAATCCGACCTCGAACACGTCCTGTACACCTCTCAGGGCGACTCCCAGCGGGTCGTGCTCGCGCCCGGCACGGTCTCGGAGGCGTACGAACAATCCCGTATCGCCTTCCGGCTCGCCTACGAGTACCAGATCCCGTCGATTCTGTTGTACGACCAGAAGCTCGGCGGCGAGATGACGAACGTCCCGAAGAGCCACTTCGACCGCGAGCCGAACCCGACGCTCGGGAAGACGCTGAGCGAGGAGGCGCTCTCGGACGAGCCCCACTCGCCTGACGGGAAGTTCCACCGCTTCCAACACGACGTCGACGACGGCGTCTCGCCGCGGTCGGTTCCCGGCCAGAAGGGCGGTCGCTACCTCGCGACCGGCAACGAACACGACCCCACCGGCCACATCAGCGAGTCGCCGGACAACCGGGTCGCACAGATCGATCGACGGGTCCAGAAGCTCGAAGCGATCCGTGCGGACCTCGACACCGAGGAGACGAGTTCGTACGCCGGCCCCGCCGACGCCGACTACGGCATCATCACCTTCGGGAGCCAGCAGGGAACCGTCGAGGAAGCGGTCGATCGGCTCAACGACGCCGGCGTCTCGGTGAAGTCGCTCGGCGTCTCGGACATGCTTCCGTTCCCGACCGAGGAGGTCACGGCGTTCATCGAGGCCGTCGACGAGGTGCTCGTCGTCGAGATGACCGCCTCCGGACAGTTCCGCGGGCTCATCCAGAAGAACCTCGGCCAGTACGGCGAGAAGCTGTCGAGCCTGTTGAAGTACAACGGCAACCCCTTCGAACCCGGCGAGATCGTCGACGGCTTCGAGGCGGCGATAATCGAGGGCGACGGCGACGCATCGGACCACCAGACGACCTTCGTTCCAGCGGCAGGTGATTAACCAATGAGCACGTTTTCAGCGATCGGCGAAGAACGCGAGATCGACCGCGACGAGTACACGCCAAGCGTCGAGCCACAACCGACCTGGTGTCCCGGCTGTGGGGACTTCAGCGTCTTGAAGGCACTGAAACAGGCGCTCCCGGAGGTTGGACGCACTCCCGAGGAGACGTTGTTGTGTACCGGGATCGGTTGCTCGGGGAAGCTGAACAGCTACCTCGACACGTACGGCTTCCACACGATCCACGGGCGGTCGCTGCCCGTGGCCCGCGCCGCGAAGCTGGCCAACCACGACCTCGAGGTGATCGCCGCCGGCGGCGACGGCGACGGCTACGGGATCGGCGGCAACCACTTCATCCACACGGCCCGGGAGAACCACGACATGACGTACATCGTCTTCAACAACGAGATATTCGGGCTCACCAAGGGCCAGACCTCGCCCACCAGCCCGAAGGGTCACAAGTCGAAGACCCAGCCGTCCGGCAGCGCCAAGGAGCCGCTCAAGCCGCTCTCGCTCGCGCTCAACGCCGGCGCGTCGTACGTCGCCCGCACGGCCGCGGTCAACCCGAACCAAGCGAAAGAAATCCTGGTCGAGGCGATCGAACACGACGGGTTCTCCCACGTCGACTTCCTCACGCAGTGTCCGACCTGGAACAAAGACGCCCGCCAGTACGTCCCGTACATCGACGTGCAGGACTCCGACGACTACGACTTCGACGTGAGCGACAAGGTCGAAGCCGCCGAGATGATGCGTCAGACCGAGGAGGCGCTCCACGAGGGCGAAGTCCTCACCGGCCGCTACTACGTCGAGGAGGGTCGGCCGTCCTACGGCCAGGAGAAACAACAGATCGGCGAGATGCCCGACGAGCCGCTGGCCGAGCGCTACTGGGACGACGAGTACGAGTGGGAACGCTCGTACGACCAGTTCATCGACAAACACGAGTGAGGTAGCCGACCGACGAAACCCGTATCGGCCGCGTTCGGCGAGCCACCCCCCGTTCCGGCCCGGTTTCGGATCGGCGGCCCGCGTTTTCGGGTTCGCAAGGTATTTTTTCCGTGGTGACAAAGGGTATCGTATGAGTACCGTATCGACGGAGGAGCGCATCCTCTCGGTGTTAGAAGAGGACGCACAGGCCTCCTGTGGGGAGATTGCCGAGCGGGCCAACGTGTCGAAGCCAACGGTGCGCAAGTACATCGACAAGCTCGAACAAGAAGGGGTCATCGTCGGCTACTCTGCCGACGTGGATCCGAAGAAGCTCTCGACACAATCGATCGCGATGGTCGGGATGGACGTAGACTCGGGGAGGTACGTCTCGGCGACCCGCGAGCTGAAAGGACTCGACGAGGTGGAGGCGTTGTACACCTCCTCGGGTGACCACATGCTGATGGCCGAGGTCCGCGCGGCCGACGGGGACGAACTCGGCGATGTGATAAGTGACGAACTGCTCAGCGTCGACGGCGTCACCGCCGCACACCCCTCGTTTCTCCAAGAACGGCTGAAGTGACGGCCCGGTAACCCGGCTCTGTCACCCGACTGCGTCGACGCTGGCGACGACGATCGCCTCGTCGCCGCCGGGACCTCGCTGGAGCGCCCGCCGGTCGAAGCCGTGTGCGCGGTAGAACTCGCGGGCGCCCGGCTGGTCGGCGGGGACGCTCGCGCGCACCCGCTCGACACCGCGGTCCGCAAGCGCTGTGGCCACACGAGACAACAACGTCTCCGTAATTCCCTCGTCGGCGTGTTCAGGGTGGACCCACAACGCGAGCAGCTCGGCTTCCACGCCGTCCTCGTCCGGGTGAGCGATCGCCACGCCGACCGGGCCGTCGTCGTCTTCCATCAGGAAACAACACTCCGCGCCGACGGCTGCCTCCCGGATCCCGGCCGCCGAAACGTCGAGCAGCGGCGCGCCGATGTCGCCAAACACCGTCGTCTCCCGGGCTCGTGACACTGTTGTCCGAAGCGTCTCGGCGTCGCCGGGACGCGCCGGTCGAACACGCATAGACGATCGATTGGGCGGCATCTAAGTATACGTTTCGGGGGCGGCGACACCCGCCAGGGTTGACGCCGCGTCGACCGCGCTGGGATCGGAGTAGGCGGTCCTTGAGACCGATACTATCGTCGCGATCAACCCTGCTGCTGATCTCACCACACGACCTGAACGTTCGAGATCGACCACTCGCAGATCTGATCCGTTCGAACCGTCTCGGCTACTATCTCCGTGTCGAATACGACGCGCACGTCTCACACAGAATCACTGGTTTCGCGAATCCGACCGGTCAATGCGGTCCGT
>KI543155.1:150771-154804 GCA_000496175.1 uncultured archaeon A07HR67
CGGTGAGACGTCCAGACCGATGCCGAAATCGAGAACCACGTCCGGGAGACCTGCCATACAGTCTACCACCCTGCCGGCACGTGTAAGATGGGCCCCGAAGACGATGAGATGGCGGTTGTCGACCCGCAACTCCGCGTCCGCGGTGTCGAGGGGCTACGCGTCGCCGACACCTCTATCATGCCGAAACTCACGAGCGGGAACACCAACGCCCCCGCAATCGCCATCGGTGAGCAGGTTGCCGAACTGATCGCGGACGAGATTCCAGCGGCGGCGTGATTTGACCCGCTGACGGTTACACGCTAATTCACCGCAGAATGTGGGCCTCTCCGCGGGTGTGGACCCACGAGCCGAGACGTGACGCACCACTCGCCTACCGACGGCCGACACGTTCGCGGCGGTGGTGTTCACGAGACGCGCCTGATCGGAGCCACACGTGTGCCCCAGCGGTATCGAGTGGTGTCGCAGCGGCGAATAAAAGAACTGCGGGGTTTCGCGTCGAAATCGCTATGTACGGGGCAGACCACTGATCGATATGTCGACCGCGAATCTTGAGACGGCCGCTGACCCGGAGATGTTGGCCGAGCAGTTGCCCGCAGCGCCGGGCGAGTGGACGCGAACCGACGAGTCGGGCGGGGTCATCGAGTACCGCCTGCCGAGCAACGAGAGCCCGTGTACGGCGGCGAAGGTGGCCGTACGTCCCGATATTCTGGGCGATGCGGCGGTTCGTCTCGTTCGGAAGCGCGGCTGTAGCAACGCAGGAAGCGACCGATACGACTCCGTCGATGCGGTCGTGCGCGCCGTGACTCGTGAACTGCGCCACGTCCTAGACGTCGAGGGCGAGACCCCACCTGCCGAGTTGTAAGCCTCGTCGCCCGGAGTCGAACCGTATCGGAGAACACGATCTCTGCGTAGAACCGCGGGACGTAGTCTACTCGGGAGTATCCGAGGAGAGACTGTTGTGAGTCGGGGAGACGCCGACGCAGTCGTGGCTTGGGACGCGGCGTCGCTTCCGCTGCGGGCCCGTTAGAGACCGCCAACGGGGCGAGAACTCACTCCGCGAGTTCGATCCCAATGGTGACGCTGACGTCTTCGACCGCCCACGTCTCGACGAGCCCCTCGGCGTCGGCCGGCCGGTCGAGCCACGCGTCGGCGCGAACCTCGGTCGCGATCAGGTCCGCGTGCTCGTCGACGAAGCTGGCGACTCGGTCGTCGTCGACATCGACGCCCAGCCGGATTCGTGCCTCGACGTCGAGGTCGAGGTCCTTTCGCATCTCTTGGACCCGGCGGATCACGTCGCGTGCGTACCCCTCGGACTCGATCGCGGGGGTCAACGAGGTGTCGACGTAGACGGTGCCGCCGTCGAAGTCGACGCCGGTGACGTCCTCGGGCGGCTCGGCGGCGTACTCGACCATGGAGTCGTCGAGGTCGATGGGGTCGCCGTCGACGGTGAGTCCCGCCTCGACGTCCGCGCGGGTCGCCCCGTCGACGGCGGTCATCACCTTCTGGGCGTCGGCGCCGAACGCCGGACCGATCGCCGACATCCGCGGCTCGGCGCGCTCGAGTAGCTCGTCGAAGCCGTCGGTCGCGGTCACCGAGCGGGCGTTGACGCGCTCGGCGATGAGGTCGTCGAGCCGGGTTACCGCGCCCGCGACCGCGTCGTCGTCGGTTTCCACGACAATCCGCGGGACGGGCCAGCGCAGCTTGCGGCCGGCCTGCTGGCGCGCGTTCGCGGCCGCCTCCTCTACGTCGCGAACGACGGCGATGTCGCGTTCGAGTGCCGGATCGTGGAGCGCGTCCGTCGGCTCGGGGTACGACAACGCGTGAACGGTCGTCGCCGAGCCGTCGAGCGTCTGGTACATCCGTTCCGTGAGATACGGGGCGATCGGCGCGAGCAGGCGAATCACCTCGTCGAGAACGACCGACAACGTCGCGTACGCGCCGCGTTTCGACGCCGAGTCGGCCTCCTCCCACATGCGATCACGCACCGCTTTGACGTAGAACCGCGAGACGTCTTGGGTGACGAATTCGATCAGCGCGTTGACCGCGTCGCTGACGCGGTAGTCGTCCCACGCCGCGACGACCTCGGTCTCGACCGATTGCAGCCGCGAGAGCACCCACTCGTCGACGAGTTCGAGTTCGCCGTCGGTCAGCGACGCCGTCGCGGGGTCGTAGCCGTCGAGTGTCATGTACTCCAGCGGGAACCGGAAGACGTTCCAGAAGATGTTGAGCTTCCCTTGAATCTCGCCGAGCCCCTCCCACTCGAACGCGAGGTCGACGCCCTGCTGGTCGTGGCTGAGCAGATAGGTGCGCAACGGGTCGCGGCCGCCTCGGTCGATCGCTTCTTCCGGGGTGACGATGTTACCGACGGATTTCGACATCTTGCGGCCGTCCTCGTCGTTGGCGAACCCGTGCATCATCACCTCCTCGTAGGGGACGTCACCGACCGCGGCGGTACCCATCCCGAGCTGTGACCAGAACCAGCCGCGGGTCTGGTCGTGTGCCTCGATGATCAGGTCGGCCGGCCACAGCTCGTCGTGGGCGGTCTCGTCGCCCGGGTAGCCGAGCGTACCCCAGCTCGCGACCGAGGAATCGATCCAGACGTCGAACACGTCTTGGATGCGGCGGTAGGTCGTGCCGTTCTCGACGATCGTCAGGTCGTCGACCGAGGGGCGATGGAGGTCGATCGCGTCCGGGTCGACGGGTTCTTCCACGCGCTCGGCGAGCTCCTCTCGTGACCCGATCACGACCATGTCGTCGTCTAAGGCGCCGGCGTCGGCGTCTTCGGGCACCCAGATCGGAATCGGAATCCCCCAGTATCGTTGCCGGGAGACGTTCCAGTCGGGAGCGTCCTCGATGAAGTCGCGGAACCGGTTGTCCCGAGCCCACTCGGGATGCCACTCGGAGTCTTCCATGTTCTCGAGGAGGTCGTCTTTGAGCTCCGTGATCGAGATGAACCACTGGTCGGTGACGAGCTGAATGATCCCCGTGTCACACCGCCAACAGTGGCCGTAGCTGTGTGTCAGCGTGCCGTGAGCCAGCATCTCTCCTTCGTCGATCAGGTCCGCGACGATGTCGTCGTTGGCGTCGCGCACGAACTCGCCGGCGTACTCGCCGGCGGCGTCGGTGAACTCGCCGTTCGGCTCGACGGGACAGAAGGCCTCCAAGCCGAGCTCCGAGCCCCGCTCGAAGTCCTCCTCGCCGTGGCCGGGCGCGGAGTGGACTAAGCCGGTGCGGTCGGCCTCCACGTAGTCGGCGGCGTACACCTGGCCGGCCCCCTCGAAGTCGGGATACTCGGCGAGGTGGTCCGCGAGCGGATGCTCGTACGTCCAGCCGACGAGCTCCGAGCCGGACAGCTCCGCTTCGATCTCGTACTCCTCGTAGCGCCCCTCGGCGAGCACGTCCTCGACGCAGTCGGCGGCGACGTAGAACACCTCCTCTGTGCCGTCCTTCTCGGCGCGGACGGCCTGATACGTGAGGTCCGGGTCGACCGCGACGAAGGTGTTCGCGGGGATCGTCCACGGCGTCGTCGTCCAGATCACGAGGCTCCCCTCGCGTTCGGCCAGCGGGAACGTCACGTAGATCGAGGGGTCTTCGATCTGTTCGTACTCGACTTCGTTGTTCGCGAGGCCGGTCTCACACCGCGGGCACTGTGAGATCGAGCGTTTCCCTTGTTCGACGAGCCCTCTGTCGGCCACCTGTGAGAACGCCCACCAGGCCGCCTCCATGTACTCCGGCGAGACGGTCTTGTAGGGGTCGTCCCAGTCCATCCAGACGCCGATGGACGCGAAGTCCTCGTCCATCGCCTCGCGGTTCGATTCCGCGAACTCCTTACACCGCTCGATGAACGGCTCCATGCCGTACTCCTCGATGTCTCGTTTGTTCTCGAAGCCGAGTTCTTCTTCGACTTTCACCTCGATCGGGAGCCCGTGCATGTCGTATCCGGGGCGGTCCGTGACCCGGTGGCCGGTCATCCGCTTGTGTCGGATGACGCGTCTTTCAGGTCTTGTTCCAGCCGTCCGAGTGCATCTGCCCG
>KI543155.1:155345-159460 GCA_000496175.1 uncultured archaeon A07HR67
TGACGATGCGGTGTCCGGGCGTGGGCGGGTGGGTCGACGGCGGCGGGGCGCCGTCGACGATCCGATTCTTTTAGCACACCGACGGAATAGGTCGACGTATGAACGTCCGTGACCTCTCGCGTCGGGCGGGGATCGCCGCCGCGCTCGTCAGTGTGCTTCTCCTTGCCGTGCCGTTTGCGCTCGTTTCTGGGTTCGACGGTCAGCTCGTCGGCTACTACGCGGCCGGCCCGGTCGGCGCCGGCGCAATCGCGTTGTTCGCGTTGTTGAGCGCGGTGGTGTTCGCCTCGGTCGAGCAAGGGAACGTCGATCCCGGCGCGCTCGCGGGTGCTCTCGTCGTGCTCGGGGTCGCGACCGTGCTGCTCGCGGCGGTCTGGGTGGTGTCAATCGAGCCGACGACGATGTTCGGCGAGCACCGGTGGCTACAATGGCACGCTCCGGCCGTCGCCGCGACCGCGCTTCTCCTGCCGGTGTGTGCGGGCGCGTACGCTCGAGAGCTGCTGGCGTGACCGCATCGGGGCGGTGTTCGGTTTCTGGATCGGGCTCGCGCCGCCGAACGAAAGGCCCTTATGATCACCCGGTGTAGCACAATCCGGACTAGGTCGGGCGGTTAGGCCCCGCTCGTCACCCGTGAGGTAGTCTTCAGCGGGGACCGAATACCGGGCGCGTCCGGTCCGACCGGCGCGGGCCCCGAGAGCCAACGTGGAAGCCTCGTCCGCCGGGGACAGCGGTCTACGGCGCCCGCTCGCAGGAGCGGTCCGTCGTAGTTGGTCGGCGGCACCGGGTCAGGCGCGGAAGCGAGCAGCCCACCGCTGGACGCCAGTCGCTCGTCGGGTCGCGGGGTGGAGGAAGCAACCGGGATACCCCGAGTCGGAACGCCGGGCCACCCCGGTCGTCCGCCACTCATACCGAATTCACCGTCACGAGCCCCGGCTCTGAGGACGATTCGTGACGACCCAGTCGCCGTCGCGTCCCGATCGAGCCCACCGACCGAAAGGCGCTTTGTACGCCGCGGCGACCCACGACCATGATCACGGTCGCCCTGGCTGGAAAGCCGAACGCCGGCAAGTCGACGTTGTATACCGCCGCCACGATGGCGGACGTCGATGTCGCGAACTACCCGTTCACGACCATCGACACCAACCGCGGCGTGACACACGTCAGAACGCGGTGTCCGTGTCTCGACAGAGACCAGCGGTGTGGGATCGACCGATGTCACGACGGAACGCGATACGTTCCCATCGAACTGCTCGACGTCGCCGGACTCGTCCCGGGGGCACACGAGGGGAAGGGGCTCGGCAACCAGTTTCTCGACGAGCTCACGAACGCCGACGCGATTCTCAACGTCGTTGACGCCTCCGGCGGAACGAACCGCACGGGCGACCCCGTCGAACCCGGAAGCCACGACCCGTTAGACGACGTCGACTTCGTCGAGACGGAGATGGACCTCTGGCTCGCCGGCGTGATCGCCGACAACTGGGAGGGCGTCGAGCGAAAGTGTTGGTCGCCCGACTTCGACTCGGACGAGACGCTGACGGCGATGCTGACGGGCGTCGGAGCCACCGAGGCGGACGTGGCGAGCGTCCTTCGCGACATGGAGTACCCCGCGGACCACAAACGCTGGACCGACACGGACCGCGAGACGCTGGCGCGGGGGATACGCCGACAAACGAAGCCGATGGTTGTAGTCGGGAACAAGGAGGATCGTGGGTCCACGGAAACGCTCGACCGGCTTACAGACGCCTCCGACAAGCCGGTAGTGCCCACGACGGCCGACGGAGAACTCGCGCTTCGCCGCGCCGCCGAGGCAGGGGTTGTGGGGTACGACCCCGGCGACGCCGACTTCGCGGTCGTCGGCGATGTCTCCGACGAGCAGCGTGCCGGACTCGACGCGATCCGTGCGGTGATGGCCGATCTCGGCGGCACCGGCGTTCAGACGGCACTGAACGCGGCCGTCTACGACCTGCTCGACCAGATCACGGTGTATCCGGTCCAAGACGCCGGCGCGTGGACGGACGGCACCGGAACGGTCCTCCCCGACGCGTTCCTGCTGCCCGACGGCGCCACCCCGCTCGATCTCGCGTACGCGGTCCACAGCGACATCGGCGACGGGTACCTCCACGCGGTCGACGCGCGGTCGAACCGGCGGATCGGCGAAGACCACGCGCTTTCGGAGGGAGACGTGGTGAAGATCGTGTCGACGGCGAGCGCGTGAGCTCACGACGGCTCCTTCCGACCGACAATCACATACCTCGCGCGCGGGATAGGCCACCGAATGCTGGGGTTTGAACACGACTTCCGGATCGTCGATACCCACGTCGTTTTTGATCCCGACGACGAGTCCGTCGCCGCTCACGGCCGCGACATCTCGCCCGAGCGGCTCGAACGCGAGATGCGTCAGGCCGGGATCGTTCGGGCCGTTGCGAGCCCCGGTCGTCGCCCCTCCGGCCAGAGCTATCTCCGTGTCAACAACGCGGTGGCGCGCCTCTCGGTCGACCGCCCCTTCGTCGCTTTCGCCCGGCTCAACGGCCCGCGGGATCCAAACGACGGTCCCGTCGCCGCCGTCCGCAACCTTCGAGTTGAGCGTGAGGACCACCACACCCGGCCAGACGATATCGAACAATACGCCCACGAGGACCGGTTTCACGGCTTCACGCTCGTGCCGCCACACGACGGCCTGCCGACCGCAGACGTACTTGAGCAGCTGGCGGCAGCCGACCGTCCCGTCATCGTTCACGGCGGCACGCAGTTTCCGCCCGACGCCGTCGAACGCGAACTGCTCGGCTACGACTTCCCGGTCATACTCGCCAGCTTCGGCGGCTACCCCCTTGACGCCGACCTGATGGATCGGACGCTTGACCTGCTCGACGCTCACGACCGATTGTACGTGGACACGAGCGCCGTGCGCTACCGCGAGATACTTGAGCGTGGCGTGTTAGAACACCCCGACCGCGTGCTCTTCGGCTCCGGCGCACCGGCCGTTCACCCGAACGTCGGCGTGATGGAGCTGTTGACGCTCGATGTCTCAGAAGACATGATGCGGCGCGTCTTGGCAAAGAATTCCGTCCGGCTCGTTCCAGCACTCGCCGAGGGCGCCGACGCCTAGCGGCTGCGTGTCGTTGTCGAACGCCAGCGATTTGCGCCCGGGTCGACGACGGATCCACATGAGCGATCCGCTCGTCGAGGTCGTCCACGCCCGCGGCCACGAGAACGTCACCGCCACACACGAGAGCACGATCGAACTCACCACCGACGACTGGCTCACGCCCGCCGGCGATTGTATCGTCGGCGTCGACGCCGACCGGACGCCCCGAGAGTTCGCCGCCGCGTTCAGAACGGCCTGTCAAGATCCCGCAGCGACGATCGAAGCGACGATTACGGTCGAGGGCGACGACACGCACACCGAGACAATCGTCGGCCGAGGCGACCCCGACCTCGCACTCGTCGACGACCGGTCGATGGTCGGCCGCACCAGCGAGTACACCGACGACGAGCGAACCCTCTTCGTCGGGGCCGACGCGGCCGCCGCCGACCTCGACCGGGAGCTGGTCGCCGCACTTGCCGACGGCGCGGAGGTCCGATTGCGGCTGGAAGTGACGGAGTGAACACTCGCGTGGACATTACGGTTTCAGCCCCCAGCCGGTGTTCTGCGGCCCGCTCACGTCCGACACACGGTTTATACCGATACAGGCCGTTATGATGATACTGTGATCCGCCGACGGCTGTTCCTCACCACGGTTACGCTCGGCCTCGCCTCGCTTGCCGGTTGTAGCAGTGAGACCTCTGATCCACAAGCCACAGACGAGAACGCCAGCGACGAGCCCGACTCTGCCAACACCAGCGACGAGTCCGATCCGACGAACGCCACGAGCGAGCAAGCCGCCGACGCCGACGACTCAGGCGAAGCCGTCTTCACCGTCACAAACACGGAGAACGCGACGTATCTCACGAACGAAACGATCACCACGACCGCCACGGTCGAGAACACGGGCAACCTGACCGGAACCCAACGCGTCGAGCTGATCTACAACGGAACCGTCCTCCAAGCAGAGGAGGTAGAACTCGCGCCCGGCGACGAGCACACGATCACGACCGAGCAGGATCCGGAGACGTTCGAG
>KI543155.1:160470-161539 GCA_000496175.1 uncultured archaeon A07HR67
TCGAGATCGACGTCCCGCGTCGATCCCTCAAGATCTCTTACGGCTCGCTCGACGACCCGCTCGGCCTCGGATTTGATCAGCGGGATCGCCTTCTTCAGCACCCAATCGAACGAGACCAGCCGCGGGAGATCGAGTGCGTCGGGACTTGCAGACCCCGGGTCGAACGCGACCTCCATGGCGACCTCGCAGGTCGGCCCGCCGTGCCTGGCATTCTCGTCTGTTTCTTCGAGCGGGGTCACTCGCCAGCACCCGCCGGCGTCGATGTCTTTGGTGATCGTCCAATCGATCCGTGCCGGGGGGTCGACGTCGGTCACGCGCGAGCGAGCGGTGTAGGTGAGCTTCCACCACGCGAACGTGAGCGCGTATCGCGTGCCGGGACCGCCGTTCCCCTCGAGCGTCCGAACCTCCTGTAGGTACTCCGAGTAGCTGGCGTACTGCGGGAAATCGAGGAGAAACTCGTAGACGACGTCTGGGTCGGCGTATACGTGGGTTCGCACGACAAGTTCGTCCACGCAGAAGGGAGTGGGCGGCACGTATTAAGCGGTCCGCCCGCGACAGCGTTTGGCCGAGCCGGCTCAGTCGTCGCCGGAGACCTGTTCTGGTGCGTCGCTCACGGACGCCGGCGTGGCGTCCGCGGCCGCAGGCGGCTCGTCACGGACATCTGCGCCCTTGCCCTCGGCGATCACGTTGGCGTACGCGTCGGGGAACACGCGCACGAAGTCGTCGAGTACTGCCGCCCAGTCGTCGAGCAGCTCGGCGGCCCGGTCGCTGTCGGTGTAGGCGCGGTGGTTCTCGACGAGCCGGCGCAGCATCCGCTCGTCGCTTGCATCGAGTTCGCGCGACAACGACACCATCTCACCGTTGAGCCGGTCGGCAAACCGGTCGTCGGGGTCGTACACGTACGCGACGCCGCCGGACATGCCGGCGGCGAAGTTACGCCCGGTGTCGCCGAGCACGGCGACGACGCCGCCGGTCATGTACTCACAGCCGTGGTCGCCGACGCCTTCGACCACCGCTTTCACGCCGGAGTTGCGCACGCCGAACCGCTCGCCGGCGACGCCGTTGACGT
>KI543155.1:167454-169004 GCA_000496175.1 uncultured archaeon A07HR67
CGGTCGTGTACACGGAGAGGGCGTCGGTCGACCGCTTGGAGAGGGTCGCCGTCGCGGTATCGGTCGGCCCGCCTGGTGCTGCGTCGCCGTAATCGTGTACTCGCCCGCTGGAAGCGGTTCGTCAATCGCCGACGTCGTGACCGATTCGATGGTTCCCGGCCCCTCAAGTGAAACGAGGTCGTCGACGTACGCTGGGTCGCCCGCCGCGTACGTGTTGAACCGGAGCGTGGTCGCCTCCGCGCGAGGGGTGGTGAGCGTTACCGCGGCGACGGTGCCGTTCGGACCGGCAATGTTGAGCTCGGTGGTGTTGGTGTCGGCACTTAGTTTGAACCTGACTACTTCACCGACAGATGCCGAATCTGGCACGCTTGTGAGATTAGAATACTGATCACCAGTTCCAATTATTTTAAATGACACATTCTCACTGAACCCAGCGCCGGTGAGGAAATAATCACCAGTCCGAAAGTCGGTAGTATTGAAATAGACAAGACTTGAATCCTCTGTGGTGGCCTCTACGCCTTTCAAAACAGACGTTGATTCACCAACGTCTTGATGAATTGTTATTTCTTCAGGATCTTCAGCAGAATGCTCAAACGAGATAGTCCCGCCTCCGTATAGAACTTCATCATCGTAATTTGTAGTCGCGCTAAATGAATCAGTGGCAGCAGCCTTCTCAGCATCAGACTTAATTATGGAAATTAAGGCGGTATCAGAGACTCCGTTCTCGACAAACTGCCGATTGAGATCAGAATTTTGTAGTATCGTTAATGAGTCAGGCGATACCGAGTCTCCAACTTGAAACCCTTCGTCAACAAGACGCATCATAACTCCATACCGATTACTTTGAGCGAGACTGACTTTTGCTCCATTCAGCCTTTTCAGTTGAATCTCAACGTCATCATTCCTTCCTGATAGAACATCTGAGACGCCAAGATACTGATCACGGATGATCTTTCCATCGCTCTGGAGAGGATGGACGGTAAGAACAAACGGTGTCTTTCCACCCTGCTCATCGTATAACGCTGCGGTTGACACTGTGATCTGATCGTTAATAACTGACGTCGAATTCACATCGTCAAACCGAATCAGCGAAAATACTGATTCTGCGGTTTTCGTTGCTAACGCCGCGTCTGAGGCTGATTTGGGAAGTTCATCACCAGGGTTGTACTCTTTGCTACTCAATCGAGATTCAGGAATCAGATACACCGTATGTGGTCCCGGAAACCCACCGGATTCAATATACCTGATAGAAATTTGATCATCACCGTTTAGATCCTCGCTGGGAACAGATTTGAGTCCAGCAATTCGAGTGAAATTATCTTCAAACACGATTACAAGCGTACTATCAACGTTTGCCTGTACGTTTTCAACAGTGGCAGATAAAATCGTGAAGCCGTCTGTGTACGAATCGCTAGAGCCAGTTGCCTGTTTCCGGAACTGAAAGGATCCTCCGGCGATATTAAATTTGCTTGACAGTGTGGCTTCGTCTGCGTCTACAACGGCAGTATCTACCGACTGCGTATTAGTTTCAGTAACATACATCGGGTGTT
>KI543156.1 GCA_000496175.1 uncultured archaeon A07HR67
GCGTCAGCCGCGCCGGGCGGGTATGTCATAATTTTAAGCCCGAACACCACGAGGGTATCGTATGGGATTCGACGAGATGGACGTCGACACGATATGGAAGAACGGAGAGTTTCTCGACTGGGAGGACGCGACCACCCACGTTCTCACGCACGCGCTTCATTACGGCACCGGCGTGTTCGAGGGGCTCCGGAGTTACGACACCGAGCGAGGTCCCGCAATCTTCCGGTTCGAAGAACACCTCGACCGGTTGTTCGACTCCGCGAAGATGTACGACATGGATATCGACCACTCTCGCGAGGAGATCACGGAGGCGACGCTCGAACTGCTCGACCGTCAGGATCTCGCCTCCTGTTACATTCGGCCGATCGCCTACTACGGCTACGAGTCGCTCGGTGTCTCGCCGGGCGACTGCC
Organism: uncultured archaeon A07HR67; assembly: GCA_000496175.1. Classification (GTDB taxonomy): domain Archaea; phylum Halobacteriota; class Halobacteria; order Halobacteriales; family Haloferacaceae; genus Halorubrum. Next base: position 414 of record KI543156.1, read on the forward strand.
CCACCGACCTCGTGCTCGCTGCCTGGCCGTGGGGAACGTACCTCGGCGAGGAGGCACTTGAGGAGGGCGTCGACGTGATGGTCTCCTCCTGGCGAAAACACGCCTCCTCGCAGGTCCCCACCAACGTCAAAACCACCGGCCTCTACGTCAACTCGATGCTGGCGGGCGAGGAAGCCCGCCGAAACGGCTACGTCGAGGCCATCGTGTTGAATAAAGAAGGGAACGTCGCGGAAGGGCCCGGCGAGAACATCTTCATGGTGAACGACGGCGAGATATACACCACCGGCCCTGCCCAGTCGATCCTCGAAGGGATCACTCGCGACACGGTGATCACGCTCGCCGAGGAACGAGGGTACACCGTCCACGACGAGGCCATCATTTCTCGCGGACAGCTGTACACCGCCGACGAGTTGTTCTTCACCGGCTCCGCCGCGGAGGTGACGCCCATCCGGTCGGTCGACGACACCGAGATCGGCCGCGGCACCCGGGGTCCCGTGACCGAAGACCTCCAGAACGCCTTCTTCGACGTTATCGAGCGCCGGGTCGACGACCACGACGAGTGGTTCACCTACCTGTGAGCTGACCCGACGCGGCGGTCGGTGCCAGCGGTGGCGAGACGCCGGCGTCTCCGAGCGAGATGTCAGTGAGTTACGAGTTCTGCGGTCCAGTCGGGTCGTCCGGAGAGCCGCGGTCCGAGTCCGTCGCCGACGCGGACGGCTGACCGTCGACGCCGCCGTCGGGCCGTTCGCCGGCGGCAGACCCGGGATGGCCGACACCCGGCTGGTGGTCTTCCGGCTGGTCGTCGGCAGGGGGTCGTTCTTCTTCGACCGGAATCTGGTGGGGTGACTCGCCGAAGCCCGCCGAGAGGATGCGGGTCATCCCTTCTTCGACGGTCTCGCCGGTGTCTTCGACCCGTTCGGGCTCCACCTCGATGACGAAGCCGGTCGTGATGTTCGGAGCGGTCGGCATGAACAAAACGATCTTGCCGTCGCGAGTCTTCTTGCCCGTTCGGAACGCCGTCATGCGGATTCCGGGCCACGTTTCGAGGTACACCGGGTTCTGGAGTTCGTCGGTGCCGGAGATGGCGGTCTCGACCGCGAGTTTCGAGGCGTTGTACACCACGCGCAGCGCGGGGATCCGGTTTATCGCGTCGTCGACCTTCGTCTCCGCCAAGCGGCCGAGCGTCGTGCGCATGAAGTATCCGACCGCGAGCACGAGCGTGGCGAACACCGCGACCGCGATGATCACCCGCGAGATCGGTTCCAGCGGGCCGGGGATGACCGCCGGCTGAAGCGCGTCGATGAGCGGGATCGACGCGATGTGTAGGTAGATCCACCGGATGACCAACAACAGAACAAGGAGAGGCGCCAACACGATGAGCCCGCTGGCGAAGTCGCGTTTCCACGTGGACATCTATCACGTCGGTATGTGGGGTGGACGGTTAAGAGGGCTTCTACGTGCCTGGCGCGTGAACGCCCGGCGGAAGGGCCCTGTTCGTCGCCAGCCGTCAGATCAGCGCCCGACGACAGCCCGGGCGGCGAACGCTAGGTTCTCCTTGCGCTCGCGCACGCGACGATAGAAGTACGAGAGCCACTTGTCGCCGTACGGCGCGTACTGTGTCACGTCGACGCCCTGACGCGCGAGGTCGCGCTGGGCGTCCTCGCGGACGCCCATCAGCATCTGAATCTCGAAGTCGGTGCCGTGTTCGTCGGCGAGGCGGGTCGCCAGCGACACCATCTCGGGGTCGTGGCTGCCGACGGCGACGCCGCGGTCGCGGTGTTCGAAGAGAAACGCGAGGTCGTCTCGGTACGCCTCGTCGACGGCCGCCTTTTCAGTGTGCGCGACCGACGACGGCTCGTCGTACGCGCCCTTCACGAGCCGGATGGGTCCCGGAACGTCGACGAGCCGCTCGAGGTCCGCGTGGGTGCGCTTGAGGTTCGACTGGACGCACTGACCGACGCTCCACGGGTAGTCGGCCGCGATCGATTCGAAGGCGTCGAGCGTGGCATCGGTCGTGTCGGCGTCTTCCATGTCACACCAGACGAACGCGCCGCGGTCGTGGGCGTGGTCGACCAGTTCGCGGTAGTGTGTCTCGAAGAGCTCGGCCGAGATGTCGAGCCCGATCTGTGAGGGTTTCACCGAGATACACGCGTCGAGGCCGCTTCCGTCGATGTCGTCGAGGAGGCGTCGGTAGGTGTCGACGTCCGCGCGGGCGTCGTCGGGGTCGTCGTAGTGTTCGCCAAGCAGGTTCAAGAGCACGGTGATGCCGTCCGCGTTACACGCCCGCGTGTGTTCGAGCGCCGCCGGGACGGTCTCGCCGGCGACGAACCGCCGAGCGATCGGAGGTATCATACCGGCCGATTGTGGCCGGTGATATTGAGCGTTGTCACCGAAACGACCCGGCGGCCGGCGAGAGACGGCGTCAGCGAATCCGCGGTTTATATCACCCGGTGGGCCCTGCGGACGGCTATGGTCGGCTCGCTCGTCGCGACGGCGTTCTGGGCGATGTTGCCAGCGTACGTGCCGAACAACGCCGCCGTGCTCGCCGGCGGCGGGCGCCCCATCGACGGCGGCCGAGAGTTGCGCGGCGCGCGCCTCCTCGGCGACGGAAAGACTTGGCGCGGCACCGCGGTCGGCACGGCCGCCGGGGTTGTGCTGGCGCTGGCGCTCAACGCCGTCGTCGACCCCGTGAGCGGAGCGGTCGGCGTCGACCTCCCGGCGTTCGAGCTTCCTGCCGCGGTCGCGCTCGCGGCCGGCGCGATGGCCGGCGACATCGGCGCGTCGTTTCTCAAGCGGCGGTCGGGCCGCGAGCGCGGCGCGGCGTTTCCCGGACTCGACCAGCTCGATTTCGTCGCCGGCGCGCTGGCGGCCGTCTTTCTCGTCGCCCCGGCGTGGGCGACCGCGGTGTTCACGCTGCCCGTCGTCGCCGTCGTCGTCGTGATGACGCCCGCGTTCCACCTGGTGACGAACGTGGGGGCGTACGCGCTCGGGGTGAAAGCCGAGCCGTGGTGACACGCGAGCCGTGGCGACCCGACGGGCCCGTCGGGAACGCCTCGCCACCACAGAAAAATACTTATACAGCCGTGGTATACGTTACCACGCAATGTCTAGCACACCCAGCACGAACGACGACGTGTTCGACGAGTTCCTCTCTGACCGTGGCCACGAGACGGAGATCGTACGCTGGGAGCGATCGTATAACAAGCTTCAGTGTCCCGAGTGTGGCGCGCTTCACTCGGAGGGAGCCACGGAGTGTAGCGTCTGCGACTGGCGGCCGGCCTGACGCCGACGGAACCGGAGACGCGACGGACTTCTTTCCGTGTCGCTTGGGCGGTAGTATTATGTATAACGATTAGTTAGTGGGGGATATGCCGACCTGCCAGAACTGCGGTTCGTTCGTGACGACGGATTACGTCCGGGTGTTTACGCCCAACGACGTCGACCGGCCCCGTGTCTGTCCTGCCTGTGAGGACCTCGTTCGCGACGGCGCCGACGTGCGAGAGGCGCGTGCGACCCGAAGCAACTGATCGATTTCTCTGTCGACCCCGCTCTGCTGCTCCCGATACCGCCACAGACCCCCGAACGACCCCGTTCTCGAGCCATGGCGTTTAAGATGAACGGCGATCAGTGATCAGTAATGAACGAGCCTACGACGACGCGATTGTTCGGCGGCCCCGGAAGCGGCAAGACAACCGCGCTCCTCGACCGCGTCGAGGAGATTCTCGCGGCCGACGAGGTCGACGTCCGTGACGTGCTCGTCGTCTCGTACACCCGCGCGGCCGCCGCCGAGATCCGCGAGCGGCTCGCCGAGCGGCTCGACGTCTCCCCGCGCAGCCTCCAGGGAAACGTCTGTACGATGCACGCGAAGGCGTACGAGCTGCTCGACCTCTCGCGGGGCGACGTGGTAGGCGAAGACGACAAAGAAGCGTTCTGTGAGGAGTACGGCATCGAGTTCGAGGACCAACACGGCGGCGCCGGCCGCCGAACCGCGCGGTCGACGACGATCGGCAACAAGATCATCGCCACCTCACAGTGGCTTCAACGCACCGAACGCGACGTGGCCGACTGGTACGACGTCCCGTTCCAGTGGGATGTCGAAGAAGTCCGACTCCCCCCCGAGGAGGACCCCAACGCCCAGCAGGGGAACAAGTACACCCCGACGTGGTCCGCCGACGACGACCGGATCGACATCCCGGAGGCGATCCGCGCGTGGCGCGGCTACAAGGGCGAACACGGGCTCGTCGGCTTCGCCGACATGCTCGAACGCGTGGCGGAGCGCTCGCTCGTGCCGAGCGTCGATTACCTGGTGATCGACGAGTTCCAGGACATCACGACGCTTCAGTACGGCGTCTTCGAGGAGTGGCGACCCCACACGGAGGCGGTGCTCATCGCCGGCGACGACGACCAGGTCGTCTACGCCTGGCAGGGCGCAGACCCCGACCTGTTGTTGGAGACCGCCGTCGACGAAGACGTGGTGTTGCCGAACTCCTACCGGCTCCCCTCACAGATCCTCAACGTGGTCAACGCGGAGATTCGCCACATCGACAAGCGCCAGGAGAAGGACCTCCACCCCCGCAAGGAGGGCGGAAGCGTCGAGGCGATCGAGGCGCCGTCGATGCTCGAGTTGGTTCGGAACGTCCGGTACACCGTCGAGGACGACGAGGGAAGCGTGATGTGTTTGTTCCGGGCGCGCTACCAGATGTTCGATTTCATCGACGAGTTCATCGACCACGGGATCCCCTTCACGATGCTGACCGACGGTCGAATGTGGACCGACCGGGTCCAAGACTACGTCTCGGCGATCGAGAAGGTCGACGCGGAGGAGCCGGTCACCCTTCTCGAGGCCCGGCGGCTGGCGGACATGCTACAGGAGTCCGCCTTCGGCACGAACGAGCGCGACGCGTTCTACGACTTCATCGACGACCGCGAGGAGGCCGCCGACGCCGAGGACATCTCGCTCATCGAGGTGACGACGGACGAACTGCGCGACCACATTCCGTTCATGCCCGACGCCGCCAGCGCCGACGACATGGTCCGGAAGGTGACGAGCTTCCAGCGGAAGTCGATGGGCGCGTACTTCGACGGCGAGTACGCGGACGTCGAGCCCGGCCGGGTCCGCGTCGGCACCATCCACTCCGCGAAGGGGCGCGAGGCCGATCACGTCTTCGTCGCGACGGACCTCACGGAGAAGGTGGTCGAGCAGATGGCCGCCTCCGTCGACGACCCGACCGACGTCGACGGCGTCGACGAGTTCACCAAGACGACGAGCCCCGTACCGGTGCTCACCGACAACGAGCGCCGCGTGTTCTACGTCGGGATGTCACGCGCCCGCGAGCGGCTCGTGATCTTAGAAGGGCTCGTCGGCGGCGCGCCGACGCTTCCGGTCAGCGTCCTCCTGTTCAACGAGCTCCGCGAGGACCCCCCACAGGAGCTGATAACTGAGGTGCAGTCGGAGCTGGCGGTGCCGGAACCCGAGCCGTGAGCGACGCCGGCGCTCCGGAGCGCGACGGCTCGGCGCGTCTCCCGCTCCGAACCGACCTCAACCCCGTCGTCCGCGCGGTTCGAGAGGCCGGCGCGGAGGCGTTCGTCGCCGTCGCCGACCGCGCCGACCGCGACCTTCGATATCTCACGCGGAGCGGCAGGCCGGAGCGACCGTACGGCGTCGTCGTGACGCCCGAATCGGCGGCGACGCCAGCGACCGCGACGCTGCTCGCGCCCGCACGATCCGAGGCGACGAGCCGTCGGTTCGTCGACGCCGCGACCGCCGACGGGGTCAGCGTCGACGGGGCCAGCGCCGACGCGACTACCGGCGCCGCCAGTGCCGACGGGACCAGCGCCGACGCCTTTCACGACGGAATCGTCCGTGCGGTTCGGACCGAGCGCGCCGGCGAGCCGGTCGGGAACCGAGCGGCAGCGGTTCTCGACGAACGCCAGCCCGACGAAAGCGAACTACTTGTTCCTCGCTCGATCCCCCACGACGCCGCCGTCTATCTCGAGCGCGCCGGCTACGCGCTCTCGTCGACGCCGGTCGTCGGCGAGACCCGCGCGGTCAAGACTCCGGTCGAGGTCGACCGGATCCGTCGAGTCCAGCGCGCGGCCGCCGCCGGGATGGCGCGCGCGGAGACCGTCCTCGCCCGGAGCGAGCCGAGGACCGAGGCCGACGGCTCCGGCGAGACCGCCGGTTCGCCGGAAGATCGAGGCGTGCTTCGGTGGAACGGGGGAACGCTCACCACGGAGCGGCTTCGGCGGGCGGTGAACGCGACGCTCGCCGGCGCGGGCGTCAGCGACGCCGACAACACCGTGATCGGCGCGGGGCGAGCCGCGGCGGCGCGTCGTGCCGGCGACGGCCCGATCCGAGCCGGCGAGACGGTCGTGGTCGACGTCGCGCCGCGGGGACCGGGCGGATATCACGGCGGACTCACCCGAACGTTCGTCGTCGACGGCGACGGCGGCTGGGCGCGGCGGGCGTACGTCGCGGTCGAGGCGGCCAGGGAGGCCGCGCTCGCCGAGGTGGAGCCGGGAGCCCCCGCGGCGACAGTCCACGGAGAGGCGGCCGCCGAGCTGGCTGCCTACGGCTTCGACCCGGACGCGGCGAGCGGCGAGGCGGGCTTCGCCCACGGCGTCGGAATGAGCCGTCGCGAGCCGCCGTCGCTGCCGGGCGACACCGCGCTCCGTGCCGGCCACGTGCTCGCGGTCCGGCCGGGCGTGTACGACCTCGCGGCGGGCGGCGTGCGCGTGGCTGACGTCGTCGTCGTTCGCGAGGACGGACACGAGGTCCTCGGGGAGTACCCGTTCGGGACCGCTCCGATCGCTCGGGAGTGAGTCTCCGGGTGCGCCGGCGAGACCGCGGTCACTCGTCGGCAGGGTCGGGCTCGGTGCCGGGGTCGTCGCTTCCGCGGAGCTGCCGCGGGAGGAGTCCGCGCGCGAGTCCCCGAAGGACCCGGCCGGGATCGAGAAAGTACTGCGGGAGCACGACCATCGCGACGGCGACGACGAGCAGTCCGCCGCCGAGGCCGGTCTTGCCGGCGAGCAGCCGGTCGACCGCGAAGTTGGCGAGCGGTAACGCGAACACCAGCGATCCCGCCAGTCCGATCATGTCGAACAACCCGAGTCTCATCGCCGGTCCTACCGCCTCGGTCGGTATAAGCGTGTAGGCCGGACGGGGCGTGGTGGTCGACCCAGTGTGAGGCGCTACCTTTCAAGTGATTTGAACCTGTTGGTGACCGCATGTTCGACCGAACGACCGCCGTCGTTCTCGCGGCCGGCGCGGGGCGTCGGCTGAGCCCGCTGACGAACCGGCGGCCGAAGCCGATGATACCTGTCGCCAACAAACCCCTCTTAGAACACGTGATCGACGCCGTGAGCGACGCCGGCGTCGACGAGATTGTGCTCGTCGTGGGGTACGAGCGCGAACGGATCCAGACCCACTTTGGAGACGGCGACGACTGGGACGTGACGATTCGGTACGTGGTACAAAACCGGCAGCTCGGAACCGCTCACGCGGTCGCACAGGCGGAGCCGCACGTCGACGCGCCGTTTCTCGTGTTGAACGGCGACCGGATCGTCGAGCCGTCCGCCGTGGCCGACGTGCGAGACGCGCTGACCGAGGGGGCCGCGCCGGCCGCGATGGCGGTGACCCGAAGCGACCGACCCGGCGCGTACGGCGTCGTGACCGTTCGCGGCGACCGCGTGGAGACGATCGTCGAGAAGCCGCGACGCCAGGCGGCCTCGGAGGTGATCAACGCGGGCGTCTACGGCTTCACGCCCGCGGTGTTCGACGCGATCGAGCGGACGGAGCCCGCCGCCGACGGCGAGTACGAGCTGCCCGACACGGTCGGACGGCTCATTGACGAGAGCGGCGTTCGCGCGGTCAGATACGACGGCGGCTGGCACGACGTCTCACACCTCTGGGACCTGCTCGCGGTCACCGACGACGTGCTCGACCGCGACGGAGGCGCGGTCGAGGGACGGGTCGCGCCGGGCGGCAGAGTCGACGACAGGTGTGTCGTCGCCCCGACGGGGTCCGTCGGACGGAACGCGGTCGTCGCCGGGGGAACGGCGATCGGAGCGAACGCCCGGGTGGGGCCGAACGCGACCGTAGAACGGTCGGTCCTCCTCCCGGACGCGAGCGTCGAAGCCGGCGCAGTGATCCGAGACTGCGTCGTCGGCGCGGGCGCGGTCGTCGGCGCGAACGCCACGGTCAGAGGCGGCACCGCGGCGGTCGTCGTCCGAGGGCGAACTCCACGAGAACGTCAGACTCGGCGGCGTGCTCGGCGACGACGCGGCCGTCGGCGGCGCCGCGGCGGTGGCTCCCGGAACCGTTCTCGGCACCGACGCCGTCGTCGGGGACGGCGCGTCGGTGAGCGGACGGATTGCCGACGGCGTGACCGTACGGAGGGGATAACATGTGTGGGATCATCGGCTACGCCGGCGACCGGTCTGCCCTTCCGGTTCTCTCCGCGGGGCTGTCGAACCTAGAGTACCGCGGATACGACTCCGCGGGGATCGCACTCACCGCGGACGTGTTATCGGTGTACAAGACGGCCGGCGAGGTGAGCGCGCTTCAGGAGATTCTGCCCGAGTCAGCCGACCACACGCAGGGGATCGGCCACACCCGGTGGTCGACACACGGCCCGCCGACCGACGAGAACGCGCACCCACACACCGATTGTACGGGGCGGGTCGCGGTCGTCCACAACGGGATCATCGAGAACTTCGACGCGCTGCGAGACGAACTCGCCGGCCACGAGTTCACGAGCGACACGGACACCGAGGTCGTCGCACACCTGATCGAGGAAGCGCTCGACGGGGGTGCGGAGCCGCAAGCGGCCGTCGAAGCCGCGATCGACCGGCTCGAAGGGACCTACGCGCTCGTCGTGACGATTGCGGGCGTCGACGAGCTGTACGCCACCCGTCGAGACAGCCCGCTCGTGATCGGCCACGGCGCGGACGGCACGTTCGTCGGCAGCGACGTCACCGCCTTCCTCGAACACACC
>KI543157.1:0-6961 GCA_000496175.1 uncultured archaeon A07HR67
ACGGAGCTCCGTCCTCTGAGCCGCGGCGCGGGGACTGGCGCCTCTGCGCTCCCCATCGACGTATCCTGAAGAAAGGCGTAGGTGAACGCGACGTCACTGGCGGTCAGCGGTTCTCCGTCGTGCCACGTTCCATCACGAAGCGTGACCTCGAGCGTCTGCGGGTCGATCCACTCCCACTCGCGGGCGAGCCACGGAATAACCTGTTCTCCGTCGGTCGTGGCAAGCCGGTCGTACACCAGTGACACGAACGTTCCGTAGCGCCGGTACTCGGCCGCGATCGGGTTCCAGTTCTCAGCGATCCGGCCGTCCGTCGTCGCGAGCCGGAGCGTCGTCGGCTCGTCGTCTTCGGGTTGTTCGCCGACGTGCCGCAAGCCGAGCAGACCGGTGGCCGAGACCGGCGGTCCCGCCTCCCAGCCGACGAACCGGTCGGTTCGGGCCGCCGCGAGTGCGTCCGGGAACCCGACCACGGTGAACGGTTGTTGTTCACACACCGCCTGCTGGAGATCGGCGACGACGGCCGGACGCTCGGACTCGCTCGCCGTCCGCTGGGCCTCGAGGAGGTCGTCGACCGCGAGGTCGGTGAACCCGAAGGGGTTCTGCCAGCCGGGCTCGGCGGTGAACTGCGAGTGGGTGAGCCCGTACAACGCGTCCGGGTCGAACGGGAGCACCTCCGTGTACTGACCGACGTACACGTCGAAGTCGTGGTTGAGCAGGACGGTGCGGCGGAGGCCGGTCCCGCTCAGGGTGTTTACGCGCGCGTCGACACCAATCGCGTTCAGGTTCTCCGCGAGCGTTCTGGCGATCCGGATCCCGTTCGGGTCCTCGTCGGCCGGCGTGGCGCGGATCTCCAACACGAGCTGTGAGGCGGCTTCACGCCCCATGATGTTGCGTGCGCGCCCGATACAGCCGGCGCTCCCAGCAGCGAGGCCGACTCCCGCGAGCGCGGTGCGCCGGCTGATCCGCCGGGTCATACCCCGAACACTCGTCTCCGAACGTATATCAGTTCTATGGAACGTGGTCAGGCACGGCTCAGCGCGTCGTTCCGTGGCAGCACACCTCAGATAATCCCCACCAGCGGCAATCCGAGCCCGACTACCCACGCGAGGATCCCCGCGACGAGAACGAGGCGGTCCTCGGCCGTGCGCCCTGCGGCGACGAGACCGAGCGCGGCGACGACGGCCATGCGATGAACGATCAGTCCGGGCGGAACCGCCACACCGAGCGCGGCGAAATCGAGAACGAACCCCCGCCGAGCCCCGCCACGACGCCGAGCACCGCGGCGGTCGGGTCCGAGCGTTCGGCGCCGACCACGACGAGAGCCGGCAGTCCGACGGCGACGACCAGGTACAACGGCGCGGCGATCGCCTTCGGCGCGACCCCGGGATACGCGGTCTCGAGTGTGACCCCCGCGATCCGGACCCCGACGACGGTTCCCGCCAGCGCCGCGGCGAGGACCCCAGACTCCGCGTGCCGGCTCGCGCCCCGCCGCAGCCGTCTCGCCGCCTCGACTGCCGACTCGCGGGTCCGACGGCGCAGAAGCGCCCCGACGGCCGGGAGAAGCACCGCGAGTTCGATCACGGAGAGCCAGCCGTCGCTCCGGCCGCCGTCGATCCCGCGGTACTCCCGTCGAACCTCGGCCGACGCCGACGCGTCGATGAACTCCGCCTCGAGTCGGGTCGCGGGCTCGTCGATCCCGGGAACGGTATGGCGGAGTCGAAACCAGTCGTAGTACTCCTCGTGGACCTGTATTGCGGTGTACGTCCCGTCGGGAGACTCGTAGGCCCGGATGTGGTCGCGCGTGCCGAGGTACTCGCCGTCGTGTACCTCGAACGTGACCGCCCTCCAGGTCCCGCCGTCGGGGCCGCTGAAGTACGAGTATCGATCCGACCCGCTGGCGCGCTCCCAGTCGCCGTTGACGACGTCTCGAACGGGATCCGGCTCGCCGTCGACCGCCTCGGCCAGCTCCGTCTCGTTGCGCTCGTCGCCGAACTCGTCGCTTTGTTCGTTCGCGTCGGTCTCCTCCCAGTCGCTCCTCGGGCCCCCGGTGAGCGCCCGTTCGACGCGTTCGGCGTCGTTTCGGAACACGACGTTGATCGCGAGCGTCCGGCCCTGTGCGGACCGGCTGCGGCTCGTGTACGGCCAGAGCTCGTGGTCGCCGTCGACCTCGATCAGGGCCGCTTCGGGCACCGCCTCGGGCGCCGACTCGGTGCCGGTCCCGCCGAGGAGCCCCGAGAGGACCAACCCCGCCCCGACGACGACGAGCAGCGCGACCACGGCCGTCTTCCGCTGCATGCCGCCCCCGAACACGCGCCCGGCGTATAAAATCTGCGTGGCCGTCCTCACCAGGTCTCCACACAGCCGTCGCGGACGTCCTCGGCACACCCCTCACAGTCGGCGTGTCCCGACTCGAAACACGCGGGACGCCCCTCGGCGTCGACCGTCACGGACCGTCGCTCGGCGTGTCGCCGGCAGACGATCCGCGCACGCCCGTCGTCGTCGGTCGGCAGGTCGTACAGCTCCGCGCCCGGGTTCGAGCCGCCGTCGGCGTCCGACCGGCCCTCCGCGTACGCCCGCTTTGCCTCCTCGAACTGCCGGCCGGCCTTCCGGAGTTGTTGGCGGATCACCCGTTCGAACCGGTCGTCCATACCGTTCGTTCGGCCGCCCGGAACATAGGTTCGTTGCCGCCGAGCGGCCGCGCCGGGGGACCCGCGGCGCGCGACCGGCTCTCGTGTCGGCCCTCGCGCGAGTTCCATCCGAAACGCCGCCCGCGTCTGGCTGACGGGCGTCTGACCGGCGTCTGACGCGGTGAATCCGGTCGTCTGCGGCGCCGCCGAGATCCACTTTCACCCCGGTCACATGCGTTTTAATACCATGAGGAACCAACTGCCGTACGCCTCCCATTGAAACACGACCGGAGGCGAGATACCCATGAGCGAACTGCGACAGGAAGCGGAAGCGATAGCGGAACAGTTCTCGGACCACCTCGAGGTGGGCCCCGACGAGGTCGAAGACCGGCTGGAGAACCTCGTCAACGAGTACCGCGTCCCCCTCGACGAGGCGCGCCGAAGCGTCACCAACAGCTACCTCGACGACGCCGGGATGGAACGCGACGAGCTCGGCCGCGGCGGGACCGAGCGCGTCCGGGTCGGCGACATCGACCAGGACGAACAATGGGTCGACCTCCGCGTGACGGTCGTCGACCTCTGGGAGCCCCGCAGCGACTCCGTCTCGCAGGTGGGGCTCGTCGGCGACGAGTCGGGCACGATCAAGTTCGTCGCCTTCGAGACTTCCGAGCTCCCCGACATCGAAGAAGGCGAGTCGTACGCGCTCTCGAACGTCGTCACCGACGAGTACGAGGGCAACTACTCGGTGAAGCTCAACCGAACGACGGGGATCACGGCGCTCGACGAGACGGTCGAGGTCGGCGACGACGCCGACACCGTCGAGGGAGCCCTCGTCGACATCCAGTCGGGCTCCGGGCTGATCAAGCGGTGTCCCGACGAGGAGTGTACCCGCGTTCTCCAGAACGGCCGGTGTTCCGAACACGGCCAGGTCGACGGCGAGTTCGACCTCCGGATCAAGGGCGTCCTCGACGACGGCGAGACCGTCACCGAGGTGATCTTCGACCGCGAGGCCACGGAGGAACTCACCGGAATGGGCCTCGAAGAGGCGAAACAGCTGGCGATGGACGCGCTCGACACGACCGTCGTCGCCGAGGAGATGGCCGAGGACGTTCTCGGCCGCTACTACCGCGTCACCGGGCCGACGTTCGGCCGGTACGTTCTGGTCGACGAGATGGAAGACCCGGGCGCGGTCGACGCCGAGACGGCGCTGATCGAAGCGAGGTCGGTCTGAGATGAGCCAATCAACCCCCACCCGAGAAGTCGCCCGGCGCGTCTTCGCGAGCGAGTTCAACGACGCCGGCTACACGTTCAAGGAATCCGACGACGAGCGCGCGCCCGTCTACCTGTTGGTGCCGACGGGCGAGTCCGCCAACCGCGTCTTCTTCGTCGGCACCCTCACCGAGAAGGAGGACGTCGGCGAGGACAGCGAGTACTGGCGGGGTCGCATCGTCGACCCGACGGGGACGTTCTTCGTGTACGCCGGCCAGTACCAGCCCGAGGCCGCCTCGAAGCTCCGCGACCTGGACCCGCCGGCCTACGTCGCAGTCGTGGGCAAGCCCCGGACGTACGAGACCGACGACGGCACCGTTCGCGTCTCGGTCCGCCCCGAGTCGATCACGACGGTCGACGCGGCCGTCCGCGACCGCTGGGTCGCCGAAACCGCCCAGCGGACCGTCGAGCGCGTCGCCGCCTTCGACGACGACGGCAACGAGTACGCGCGGATGGCCCGCGAGGAGTACGACCTCGACCCGCAGACGTACAAGACCGCGGCGTTGTCGGCGCTCGAAGACCTCGACGAGACCGACGAGCTCGGCGACGACGCGGACGCCGGCACGCCCGACCCGACCGGACTCTGACACCCCCGTCGGCCGGTCGCGCCGCGGCGCCGCCGAGTGCCGCATGCGCCTGTCTGACAAACGGTTAAGTGGGCCGCGAGCCCACAAACGCACGATGGGCACCAAAAACAAGACGATCTCGTTTCGGGTCAACGAGGACGCCTTCGCGGCCCTCCGCGACATCGCCGAGGAACGAGACATCTCGTTGTCGGCCGTCTTCCGTGACTACGTGGACAGTCTGGTTGCCCACGACGGACAGGTCCGTGTCGTCCCCGAGGCGGACCTCGAGAACGCGGACGACGGCCGCGAATCGTTCCCCCCGACGATCGAGGTCCCGAAGAGCTTCGTCCGAGAACACGAGCGTTTGGAGCTTGAGGCCGACCACCTCCGCGAACAGCTCGAAGAACACAAACGCTACGTCAACTACCTGCGCGAACAACTCGACGAGGACGACGACGTGATCCACCTCGAAGACCTCGACGGCGAGCCCGACGAACCCTCTTTCCGACTCGGCTAGCGACTCCCCTCCGCGGCCGCGATTGGCCAGGTTGAAGACCCGTTGTCGCAGATACACGCGTAATGGTCGCCAGAAACGCCACAACCGAGACGGAGGCATTGGTGGTCGGCGCGGGACCGGGCGGCTACGTCGCCGCCATCCGCGCCGCACAGAAGGGGGTCGACACGACGCTGGTCGAGAAGGACGCCTACGGAGGTGCGTGTCTCAACCGCGGTTGTATCCCGTCGAAGGCGCTCATCACGGCGAGCGGACTCGCTCACGAGGCGGGCACCGCCGAGTCGATGGGGATTCACGCCGACCCTGCCGTCGACCTCGCGCGGATGACCGAATGGAAAGACGGCGTCGTCGACCGGCTCACCGGCGGCGTCGAAAAGCTGTGTAAGGCCAACGGCGTGACGCTGGTTCCGGGGGCGGCGCGCTTCGTCGACGACCACACCGTCCGGGTCGCTCGCGACGGCGACGACCAGGAGCCGACGTCAATCGACTTCGAGCACGCGGTCGTCGCCACCGGTTCTCGTCCGGTCGAGATTCCTGGCTTTTCGTTCGGCGAGGACCACGTCTGGAGCTCGGCGGCGGCGCTCGCGGCCGACTCGGTTCCCGAGCGTCTCGTCGTCGTCGGCGGCGGATACATCGGCATGGAGCTCGCGACCGTCTACGCCAAGCTCGGCGCGGACGTGACCGTCGTCGAACTGCTCGACGACATTCTCGACCCCTACGAAGACGACGTGAAACGCGTCGTCCGGCGGCGCGCCGAGGCGCTCGGAATCGAGTTCCACTTCGGCGAGGACGCCACCGGCTGGTCGCCGGCGGGCGACGGCGGCTACCTGGTTCACACCGAGACGGAGGCGGGCGAGACGCCGAGTTACGCCGCCGACAGGGTGCTCGTCGCCGTCGGCCGTCGTCCCGTCACCGACGGGCTCGCGCTCGAGAACGCCGGCGTCGAGACGGACGACCGCGGGTTCATCGAGACGGACGACCGGACGCGCACCGCGGTCGAGCACGTTCACGCCGTCGGCGACGTCGCCGGCGACCCGTTGCTCGCGCACGCCGCCTCGAAGGAAGGGATCGTCGCCGCCGAGGTGATCGCCGGCGAGTCGACCTCCCTCGAGTATCAGGCGGTGCCCGCGGCCGTCTTCACCGACCCGGAGATCGGAACGGTCGGCATGACCGAGGCCGACGCCGAGGCGGCCGGCTTCGAGGTCGCGGTCGGCGAGATGCCGTTCCACGCCTCCGGGCGCGCGCTGACCACCGGCCACACCGACGGCTTCGTTCGGCTCGTGGCCGACGCCGAGAACGGCACGGTGCTCGGCGGGCAGATCGTCGGGCCGGAGGCCTCAGAGCTCATCGCGGAGGTCGGTCTCGCGGTCGAACTCGGCGCGACGCTCGAAGACGTCGCCGCGACGATCCACACACATCCTACGCTCGCGGAAGCCGTCATGGAGGCGGCCGAGAACGCACAGGGCCAGGCGATACACACGCTGAACCGGTGATCGCGGTCCCACACGCCCGGGCCCGACACGATGGCGCGCGCGGCGACCGCGCCTCGCCGATGCGGCACGGTCGGCCGGCGTCGGTCCCCAAAGCTACAGGACCCTCGCTCGTGGACGTTCGGACATGACCGACGAGGAGATAGACGACGTGGACGGAGCCATTCTGTATGCCCTCCAAGAGGACGCCCGGAACGCGTCGTCGAGCGACATCGCGGAACGAACCGACACCTCCGACAGCACGGTGCGCAAGCGGATTCAGCGTCTCGAATCCGCCGGCGTGATCAAAGGCTACAGCGCCGAGGTGGACTACCAGCGGTCGGGGTATCCGCTCCGGATGTTGTTGTTCTGTACCGCGTCGATCACCGAGCGCGGCGACCTCATTCCGGAGATACTGGCGATCGACGGCGTCGTCTCGGTTCAAGAACTCGTCACGGGCGACCAGAATCTGCTCGTGACCGCCGTCGGAGAAACGGACAACGACATCACGCCCGTCGC
>KI543157.1:6981-9191 GCA_000496175.1 uncultured archaeon A07HR67
GTTCGGCGCATCGCCGTCACGAGGGTGGACCGGTCGGCCGCCGCCAGCCGTCTGTGTTTCAGGCTGTTCGGCGGCGCCACCGCCTCGTCGAGCGACAGGCCGGTCGCGGCCTCCTTCGCGACGGAATCGCCCAGATGCGTGTGGGCGTTGACGAACGCCGGCAACACGATGTCCGTCGACGCCGTCTCTGCCTCCTCGACGGTCTCGATCTGTCCGTTCTCGACGAGGACGCGGCCGCGGACCGGCTCGAACGATTCTCCGAGCAGCACGGTTCCCGCTATCTCCTCCATACCGCATTCCCGAATCGCACGACGATATGCGTTACTACCGCCGAGACGCGAGCGACCGGGGCGTTCGGGCGGCGACGAGGGAGATCCACCCGTCCGCTTGCGACGACACACCGCCGACCGATTCGATCGGGGTCGTGTCTCAGCCAACCGACAAAAAACTATACCGTTCTTTCAAACAGTTATCGAGAACGATTTGTTCGTATAGCCAGCCTTAATACGTATTCTGTTCGTGTATAGTGTAACGACGACCGACTTCCGCGACGGCTGGCAACGCCCGCCGACGTGGCTGTCGGTCGCGACCGGATCAATCGATGCCAGAACACGACCGGACGACGACGGTGGGACCGCTTCCGACGCCGAGCGACGGGGGAACTCGCGCGGCGAACGTGCTGACAAAGACCGTGTGGCTCCTGTGGATTGCGAGCTGTGGCGCCCTCGCCGCCACGGTCCGAGGCGGTCGAGCCTGGGAGCTCACGGGGCTCGTGCGCGTGGACGGGCTGACGGTCGTGATGTGGGTGACGGTCACGTTCTTCAGCGGGATCGTCCACAGCTACTCGCGGCGGTATATGGCCGGCAGCCGCGGTATCGACCGGTTTTTCGCCCGCGTGTTCGGCTTCACCCTGATCGTGATGCTGCTCGTCGCGGCCGACGCGTTCGCCCTCTTCGGGGCGGCCTGGCTGGCGATGGGGCTCGTGATGGCCGACCTGATCGGACAGGCTCGTGGCTGGCCGCAGGCACAGTCGGCGGCCTCGCTCGCCCGCCGACACTTCCTCGCGAGCAGCGCGCTGCTCGCGGCCGCGCTCGCGACGTTGTGGTGGGCCACCGGGGCGACGACCGTCTCCGGCGTCGCGTCGGCCGCCGGCGCCTCTCCGACGCCGTTTCTGCTCGCCGGCGGCATGCTGCTTCTGGCGGCGATGGTTCAGTCCGCGCTGCTTCCGTTTCAGACGTGGCTGCTCTCGTCGATGACGGCGCCGACCCCGGCCTCGGCCCTGATGCACGCCGGCTTCGTCAACGCGGGCGGGGTGCTTCTCGTGCGCTTCGCGCCGGTCGTCACCGTCGACTCGCGGTTCATGCTCGCGATCGTGCTCGTCGGAGCGACGAGCGCGCTGGGCGGAAAGCTCCTCAAAACCGTCCAGACGGACGTCAAAGGCGCGCTCGGCTGCTCGACCGTCGGCCAGATGGGATTCATGATTATGCAGGTCGGTCTCGGCTTCTTCGGGGCTGCCATCGCCCACCTCATCTTACACGGCTTCTACAAGGCGTACCAGTTTCTGATCGCGGGCAGCCGGATCGACCACCGGAGCCCGACGGGCGCGGAGTCGACCGGCTCGACCGGGCTCGTCGGCGCCGTCGTCATCGTTCTCACCGCGGTCGCCGGGGGCGGCCTGTTTGCCGTTCTCACCGGCAAGGGAACGACGCTGGACGCCGGCCTCTTGTTGGTGCTGCTCGTCGTCCTCACGGTGACACACGCCGCCCGTGAGGTCGTCAGTCACGCCTCGGTGCCGGCGGCGGTCCGATACGGCGGCGTTCCGCTCGTCGCACTGCCGGTGCTTGCGGTGTACGCCGGCGTTTACCGCGCGGTCGAGGGAACGCTGGCGGGACTGCCCGCTGTCGGGCAACCGGCGGAGCTGACGGCCGGTCACGCCCTCGTCGCCGTCGCGTTTGCCGCGGCGTATCTCGCGGTCGAGACCGGGGCGTACAGGCGGAGCCGACGCCTGTACGTGGCGTTGGTGAACGCCACTCACCCGCCGTCGGAGACCCTGGTGACCGCTCGGGAGGAGTACGATGAGTGCTGACCCGGCGATCGACGCGGAGATCCGCGCGGCGGCCGACGCGGTCGGATCCGTGTGGCCGCTCCACTCGTTCGTGACGGCGAACCCCCTGGCCGGCTTGGAAGACCGTCCGTTCGACGAGGCCGTC
>KI543157.1:11604-48242 GCA_000496175.1 uncultured archaeon A07HR67
GTCTACGGCAGCGGCTCGAAGGTGACACACAATCCGGTCGGAAACGTCGGCGTCTATCAGGGGAACGGCGGCGATCTGATGAGCGGGCTCCCCGCACAGTCGCTGATGAGCGCCGACGGCGACCCGTATCATCAGCCGCTCCGCCTCTCGGCGGTCGTCCACGCGCCGGTCGAGCGGGTGACGGCCGTCCTCTCAGAACACGAGACGCTGGCTCAGCTCTTCGACAACGGCTGGCTCTCGCTGACCGTCGTCGATCCCGAACAGGACCACCACGCGTTCCACTACGGCGACGAGCGCAGTTGGAGCCGAGCCACGGGCGGCGCGGTCGGCCCGGAGGCGTCGAATCCCCCGGCAGCCGAGTAGACGCTCGGACGTACCGGAGCCGTTCGTCGCCGGTTCGAACGCTCGGTCGTCATTCTGTATCGCGACATACGATATATCGGCCGGTAGAATCGGCCGGCGATCGATGCCGCCCGCGGCTCCCGGTGGACGGATCGACCGGCTTTTTCCCCGTCAGCCCTTCACAACCCACATGACCGACGAGTTCGACCCGGAAAAGTTCGAGGACAAGTACGTCCACTACTTCACCGAACTCCAGCGGGCGTACAAGAACGCGTTCAACCAGATGAACGAGCGCTACGACTCCGAGCTGATTCACGGAATTGACCAGATGGTGCTCAACGAGTCCGAGCCGATGTACGAGGACGGCGAGTTCCGCGTCGAACTGCCGGCGGACCCCCGCGACCGGCTCCAGGGCATCCTCGTCGACGACGAGAAGTTCGAAGCCACCCTCGAGGAGTACGTCGACCGAATCGAGACGGAGCTGTACCGGACGCTCGGCGCCGACCCACCCGAGTGATTCGGTCCGAACCAAAGGCATAAGCCACCTGGCTGCCAATCTGACCCCATGAGTACGGATACGAGCGACGCGGACAACGACCTCCGCGAGCGGATCACGAACTTCTTGCGGCGCAACTTCCCGCAGATCCAGATGCACGGCGGCAGCGCCGCGATCAACCACCTCGATCGTGAGACCGGCGAGGTTCACATCCAACTCGGCGGCGCGTGTTCCGGCTGTGGCATCTCGCCGATGACGATTCAGGCGATCAAGTCCCGAATGGTCAAGGAGATTCCCGAGATCGAGACGGTTCACGCCGACACGGGCGCGGCCGCGGGCGGCGACGGTGACCTCGGCGGCACCAGCAGCGACGGCATGTCTCCCTCTTTCCCGGGCGAGACGACCGACAACGACGACGAAGGGCCACAGGCCCCGTTCTGACGGCTCCGTTCTCTCGTCCTTCTCGTTTCTCACACGTCCCGAGCGCTGTCTGCCTCTGATAAACCGTATGTCGCGATATTAAACTCGGTCGTCGGCGCGAACTGGGATGACTGAAGCCTTT
This sequence comes from uncultured archaeon A07HR67, assembly GCA_000496175.1. Lineage (GTDB taxonomy): Archaea > Halobacteriota > Halobacteria > Halobacteriales > Haloferacaceae > Halorubrum. The sequence goes on from KI543157.1 coordinate 13,005, forward strand.
TTACCGCCCGACCCGTCACCGCTTTCTATGCGATACCGCGAAGTCGAGCCGACGGCGGAGTACGTCGCACGGTTCGAGACGGGAGCCGACTGGCGCGAGGAGATAGAAGCCCTCGCCCGCGAGGAGGACGTCGACGCCGGCTGGTTCTCGGCGCTCGGGGCCGTCCAGGACGCGGACGTCTGGTTTTATGACCAGACGGAGACGGAGTACCGGTCGGTGACCTTCGATGAGCCGTTGGAGGTCGCCGCCTGCGTCGGCAACGTCTCGCGGCTGGAGGGCGACGTCTTCGCACACACTCACGCCGTGTTGTCTCGTCCCAGCGGACAGGCGCTCGCCGGCCACCTCGACGCCGCGACCGTCTGGGCGGGCGAGTGTTGTCTTCGCGCGTTCGCGGAGCCGCTCGAACGCGACCACGACCCCGTTACCGACCTCGACTTATGGCTCTGACCGGCGGTCGACGATGAGACCGGACGACGAGCGGTACTTCGCGCGGCTCGAAGACCGCCTCGACGAGGCGTTCGCGGTCGCCACGACCGCAAAAGAACAGGGAAACGACCCCAAGCCGGAGATCGAGATTCCGGTCGCCCGCGACATGGCCGACCGGGTGGAGAACATTCTGGGCATCGACGGGGTCGCCGAGCGCGTCCGGGAGCTCGACGGCGAGATGTCCCGCGAGGAGGCGGCGTTAGAACTCGTCACGGACTTCGTCGAGGGGACGGTCGGCGATTACGACTCCCGGGCCGGCAAGATCGAGGGCGCGGTCAGGACCGCGGTGGCACTGCTCACCGAGGGGGTCGTCGCTGCCCCGATCGAGGGGATCGACCGCGTCGAACTATTAACAAACGACGACGGCACCGAGTTCGTCAACGTCTACTACGCCGGTCCGATCCGGTCGGCGGGCGGCACCGCCCAGGCGTTGTCGGTGCTCGTCGCCGACTACGCCCGGTCGCTTCTGGGGATCGACGAGTACCAGCCTCGAGCCGAAGAGATCGAACGCTACGCCGAGGAGATCGCCCTCTACGACCGCGAGACTGGACTCCAGTACACGCCGAAAGACGCGGAATCGACGTTCATCGCCGAGCACATGCCGATCATGCTCGACGGAGAGGCGACCGGCGACGAGGAGGTCTCGGGCTTTCGCGACCTCGAGCGCGTCGACACCAACGCTGCCCGCGGCGGAATGTGTCTCGTCGCGGCCGAGGGGATCGCGTTGAAGGCCCCGAAGATTCAGCGGTACACGCGCGAACTCGACGAGGTCGATTGGCCGTGGCTACAGGACCTGATCGACGGGGAGATCGGCGGAGCCGCCGACGCGGACGACGCGACCGACGACGACCCCGACGCGGAGCGGGAAGACGCCGACGACTCACCCGCCGGTCCGCCTCGACCCGCCGCCTCGAAGAAGTTCCTTCGTGACCTGATCGCCGGACGCCCGGTGTTTACCCACCCCTCAGAGCCGGGCGGATTCCGCCTGCGGTACGGTCGTGCGCGCAACCACGGCTTCGCGACCGGCGGCGTCCACCCGGCGACGATGCACATCGTCGACGATTTTCTGGCGACCGGTACCCAGATCAAAACCGAGCGACCGGGAAAGGCACACGGCGTCGTCCCAGTCGACTCTATCGAGGGGCCGACCGTGCGGCTCGCGAACGGCGAGGTCAGGCGGATCGACGACCCCGAGGAGGCGCTCGCGGTTCGCAACGGGATCGAAGAGATCCTCGACCTCGGCGAGTATCTGGTCAACTACGGCGAGTTCGTCGAAAACAACCACGCGCTCGCGCCGGCGTCGTACGCCTACGAGTGGTGGGTACAGGAGTTCGCGGCCGCCGGAGCCGACGTCCAGGCGCTCGCAGACGACCCCAGCGTCGATCTCGAACGGCCGACGCCCGACGAGGCGTTGCGATGGGCCACGACGTACGAGTGTCCGCTCCACCCCGAGTACACCTACCTCTGGCACGACGTCTCTGTCGAGGCGTTCGACACGCTCGCGGCCGCCGTCGCCGACGGCGAGGTTGTCGAGGGAGTGTTGACGATCGAGCACACGGACGCCACCGCGACGACCCTCGAGTCGCTGCTCGTCGAACACGCCGCCACGCCGGACGCCCTCCGGATCCCGACGTGGCGTCCGCTCGCGCGCTCGCTCGGGATCGACGACGGACTCCGACGCGAGTGGGACGCGCTGCCCCGTGACGCCCGCGAGTGGGACGGCGGCGACAACGCGGTGAAGGCGGTCAACGCGGTTGCGCCGTTCGCCGTCCGCGAGCGCGCGCCGGTCCGCGTGGGCAACCGGATGGGCCGCCCGGAGAAGTCCGAGAGTCGCGACCTGTCTCCGGCCGTCCACACGTTGTTTCCGATCACCGAGGCCGGCGGCCCCCAGCGGGACGTGGCGAAGGCCGCCGGAACGATGGACGACCAGGGGCGTCGCGGCATCCTCGAACTCGAAGCCGCCGACCGCGCGTGTCCCGACTGTGGAACTCACACGTATCGCGCCGCGTGTCCCGACTGCGGAGCTCACACCGAGCCGCACTACGAGTGTGGCGACTGTGGCACCGTCTGTGAGCCGGACGAGGCCGGCCGGGTGGAGTGTCCACACTGCGAGTGGGAGGTGACCGCGGCGACATACCAGGAGGTCGACCTCAACGACGCCTACCGGTCCGCGCTGGACGCCGTCGGCGAGCGCGAGTCCGCCTTCGAGATACTGAAAGGCGTACAGGGGCTCACGTCGACGAACAAGACGCCCGAACCCATCGAGAAGGGGATCCTCCGCGCGAAAAACGGCGTCACCTCGTTCAAAGACGGCACGGTGCGGTACGACATGACCGACCTGCCGGTCACCGCGGTCCGCCCCGCAGAACTCGACGTCACCGCCGACCACTTCCGCGAACTGGGGTACGAGACCGACATCGACGGCGACCCCCTCCGCCACGACGACCAACTCGTCGAGCTGAAGGTTCAAGACGTCGTGCTCTCGGACGGGGCGGCCGAACACATGTTGCGGACGGCCGACTTCGTCGACGACTTGCTCGAGCAGTTCTACGGGCTCGACCGGTTCTACGAGGTGACCGAGCGCGACGACCTCGTCGGCGAGTTGGTGTTCGGGATGGCGCCGCACACGAGCGCGGCGACCGTGGGACGAGTGGTCGGATTCACGTCGGCCGCGGTCGGGTACGCGCACCCGTACTTCCACGCCGCGAAGCGCCGGAACTGCTTCCACCCGGAGACGGAGATCGAGTACCGCGACGAGTCGGGCTGGCACCGCGAACCCGTTAGAACGGTTGTCGAGGAACGGCTGACCGATCCGCGGACCGACGACTTCGGGACGCTCGTCGACGAACTCGACGGCGAGATTGTAGTGCCGTCGGTCGACGAGCGCGGCGACCGCTCGGTACAGCCCGTGACGGCCGTCTCGAAACACCCGAGTCAGGACCATCTGGTTCGCATCGAGACGCGAGGCGGGCGCTCGATCCGGGTAACGCCCGACCACACGATGTTGCGCGTCGCGGACGGTGCGGTTCGAACGGTCGCTGCGAGCGATCTACACGAGGGCGATTCGGTTCCGGCGATGCCCGCCGCCGAAACGCCGGCCGACGCCGTCGCCGACGCGGCAACGGACGGCGGCATCGAGACGGACGAGGTCACCTCGATCGAGTGTCTCCACAGCGACACCGAGTACACGTACAACCTCACGGTCGCCGACACCCACACGCTGGCGGCGAACGACCTGCTGGTCGCCCAGTGTGACGGCGACGAGGACTGCGTCATGCTTCTCATGGACGGGCTTCTCAACTTCTCGAAAGAGTACCTTCCCGACCAGCGCGGTGGGAGCGTCTCGGAGGACTCACGACTCGTTGCTCGCGATCCGCAGGGACGGATCCGATACCTCACCTTCGACGAGTTTTGGAAGGAACTCGAGTCACCCATCGATGTCGACGGGAGATTTAAAAAGCGGACGTGCGCGCACGAGGGGTGGCAGACGTACACCTTCGACGAGAATCACGAGTCGAGCCTCCAGCCGATCGAGAAGGCGATCCGATACCGCGCCGACGACGACGAGACGTTGCTCAGAGTCGAGACGCAGTTCGGTCGCTCACTCGACATCACCCCGAACCACAGTCTGTTCCGGTATGACGACGGCATCGAAGACGTGGCTGGTGACGATATCGATGTCGGCGATCTCATTCTTGCGCCGCAACAACTCGATGTCGAGCCACAGGCGGGAACTGTGGTTGATGTGGCCGACTGCGTCGACGATCCGTACGTGTTCATCGACGACGCAGTCGAATCGTATCTCCGTGAGGTGTGGGACGAATCCGCGTGGGGAAGTGACGCGCGCGCTGCTTTCGACCGTGGACTCTCCTACCGCCTCTCGAACAAGAAAATCGCCCTCCGAACGCTCCGCGATATCGAGGGCGTCTCGCGAAACTGGCGTGGCGAGTTGAACCCACAGATCGGTCGAGAAGGTTCTTCGAAGGGGGTCTCACGTTACATTCAGATGAATGACGATTTTTCGTGGCTCCTTGGACTGTTCGCCGCTGAGGGCTCGACCTCGTCCGTCCGGCCGACGATCACCAACGCCGACGAGGAGATCGTTCGGCAGGCCGAGCGCGTCATCAAAGACACGCTCGGTGTCGAGCCGTCGGTACGGTGGTCGAACAAGGCGTACGAAATCGGATTCCCGACCGTGTTCGAGGACATCCTGTTCGAACTCGGATTCCGTGACGAGGAGTCGTACGACTCGAGTGAGAAGGTCGTCCCCGAACCGATTCGGCGCGGGGACCGATCGATCGTCCGGTCGTTCCTCCGTGGATTCATCGCCGGAGACGGGAGCAAAACGAGCGACGACACTCAGACGACGATCGCGTTCCACACGACGAGCGAAGACCTCAAAGACGGGATCGTGTTCCTGTTACACCGACTCGGGATCGTCGCGAACGTTTCGACACGCGAGCGGGAACCGCCTCGGCAACGGATCTACACCGTTACCGTTTCTGGCGGTGCCTCGGACAACCCGCTTCGACGTGTCCTCAATGGCGACGATCCGTACCAGCCGAAGAGCCTCACGGTCGGTATTCCCGAGGAACTCTTCGAAATCCGGCAGATGGACATCCCGGATATCACCGAGATCATCCCGAAATACCTCAAGCGCCGTGAAAACATCAGTCTCGAAAAACTCGAGTCGATCGTCGAGACGCTCGACGAACGCGATCTCCCCATCGCCGCGCGTAAGAAGCTCGATACGATCCGTCCGCTTGTCGACGGTGATCTCACGTATCTGCGAGTCACCGATATCGATTCCGTCGAGTACGACGGTCATCTCTACGACCTGCAGGTCGGCGGAGAACCGGTCTTCACGGCGAATTGGCTGTACGCTCACAACTCGATGGACGCACCCTTAGTGATGTCCTCGCGAATCGACCCCTCGGAGATCGACGACGAGGCACACAACATGGATATCGTGCGGCGGTATCCGCTGGCGTTCTACGAGGCCACCCGCGAGATGGCGGACCCGGAGTCAGTCGCGGAGTTGATCCAACTCGGCGAGGACACCCTCGGCACCGACGACGAGTACCGCGGATTCGACCACACCCACGACACGACCGACATCGCGATGGGCCCGGACCTGTCGGCGTACAAGACGCTCGGCGACATGATGGAGAAGATGGACGCCCAACTCGAGTTGGCTCGCACGGTCCGGGCGGTCGACGAGACGGACGTCGCCGAACGGGTGATCGAGTACCACTTCCTCCCGGACATCATCGGGAACCTGCGGGCCTTCTCCAGACAGCAGACCCGTTGTCTCGACTGCGGCGAAAAGTACCGGCGGATGCCGCTTTCGGGCGACTGCCGGGAGTGTGGCGGCCGGGTGAACCTCACGGTCCACGAGGGCTCCGTGAGCAAGTACGTCGACACGGCGATTGAGGTGGCCGAACGCTTCGATTGCCGCCCCTACACCAAACAACGGCTGTACGTGCTCGAAGACGCCCTCGAATCGATCTTCGAGGACGACACCAACAAGCAGTCTGGAATCGCGGACTTCATGTAGCCGATCGCCCTCACTCGGTCACGACAATCGAGTGCTCGACGACGACCGCGTTGGAGGGGTCGTGAACGACGAGCACCTCGATCGTGTCTCCCGGATCGATATCTCCGGTACCCCCGCCGCTGTTGAGTTTGAACGAGAAGGAGGTCCCGACCGACCACTCGCCGTCACCGTCGGCCGCCGCTCCGCGGACACAGCCGTTACTGTACAGGATGTTGTCGGGGTCGTCGTATTCGTCGGCGTCGAGCGTGCTCCCGTCCGTCGGGAATCCGGTGATCGTCGCTTCCGTTCCGCCGCTGTCCGGCAGCCGAACGACCGTGCGTGTCTCGGAGAGGTCCACCGCGTCACCCGCGACGTGACTCAGCCTGACGATGTCGGTGTCACACGTCGTCGAGCCGGTCAGATACTCCGCACTCGAGTCTGAAACGGTGGGCGGCGGCGATCGAATCTCCTCGGTGACCCCTAACGCGAACACCGACATCGTCGCCGCCAACACGACCACGATGGCGACCAGGAGGATGGTCGAAACCACGGACGAGACGGCACGGGATCGGTTGCTCACGGCGGGTATTCAGCGGACTCACACAAAAACTGCCGGGACTCGCGTCGCCGACCCGTACCCTCATTACGGTCTCGTCCAACTCTGGACGTATGGATCGGCGGTTCTGGCGGATCGTAACCGCCGTGACGGTCTGGCACGTCGCCGCCAGCGTCTGTTACTACGCGGTGTACGCCGGGACGCCGTTGTTCCGGGACGCATTCGCGTTGTCCGGCGTGGAGGTCGGATTCGTGATCGCGGCTCTGACGGCCGGGTACGCCCTCTCGTTGCTGCCGTTCGGCGTCGCAACGGACCGGTACGGCGAGCGGGTGACGCTCACCGTCGGTCTCTTCGGACTCGCTTTGGGAACGGTGGCGGTCGCGATCGCCCCCAACTACCCGTTGTTGTTGACGGCGGCCGTGCTCCTCGGATCGATGTACGGCAGCGCGACGCCGGGAACGAACAAGGCGATCTTCGACCGTATCGACGCGGGACTCCAACACCGGGCGATCGGGATCAAACAGGTCGGCCCCACCGTCGGAAGCGCGGCCGGGGCGCTCCTCGTCACCGGGCTCGCCGGGCTGTACTTCCGGCAGGCCGGATTCCTCGCCGCGGCCGGGATCGGGCTGGCCGTTGCCGTCGCGTTCGGCGCCGCCTACCGGGGGGCGACGCGGGACGCGGGGGCGTACCCGGACTTCCGCGGGCTGGTCTCGAACCGGACGTTCGTCGTCCTGCTGGCGTCCGGCGTCTGTCTCGGGGCGGTCTTTTACACGACCACCGGGTACACGGTCCTCTTCATCGAGGAATCGATCGGAGCGACCGTCGCCGTCGGCGGCCTGGTCTTAGCGGCGGTCCAGATCGCCGGGAGCGCCGGTAAGGTCGTCGCCGGCGTCTTGGCGGACATGCTTCCGGGAGCGCCACAAACGCGAACGAGCGCGATCCTCTCCGTTCAGGCCGCCGCCGGCGGAGTGCTGTACCTGGCGCTTCCGCGGGTCGAGACGCCGCTCGCGGCGGGTGCCGTGTTCGTCGTTCTCGGCGTCTCAGTGCTCGGCGCCTCCGGGCTGTACTACTCCTGTCTCTCGACGCTCGTGGCCGACGAGCGACTCGGGGCGGCGTCGGCCGCGGGACAGTTGGCCGTCACGGCCAGCGGCTTGTTCGCGCCGCCGGCGTTCGGCTATCTCGTTGACGCGGTCGGCTACTGGGCCGGCTGGGGATTGCTCGCCGGGCTGTCGTTTCTCGCCGCCGGGTTCGGGTCGCTGGTGGCGTTCGACCTCGTGTGACCCGGGCTCACTCGTCTCCTCGCGCCTCCTCAACGATCCGCGTGAACTCCCGGGCGGTGTCGGTGATCGTCTCGTACTCGCCGCGGGCGGCGGCGTCGTAGTCGACGAGCGCGCCGCCGGCGCCGACCGCGAACGCCCCGGCGTCGACGTAGTCGGCGGCGTTGTCGGGAGCCACGCCGCCCGTGGGCATCATCGGAATCTGTCCCAGCGGCCCTCGCATGGCCGCGAGGTGGTCCGGCCCGACGGTCGTCGCGGGAAACACCTTCACGAAGTCGGCGCCGGCCTCGTACCCTCGGATCGCCTCCGTCGGCGTCATGATCCCCGGCGCGCTCACGGCGCCGTATCGGTTACACGTCTCGATGACGTCCTCGTGGAGGCTCGGCGAGACGACGAACTCCGCGCCGGCCAAAAGCGTCGTGCGCGCGGTCTCCCCGTCGAGAACGGTCCCGGTGCCGACGACGACCTCGTCGCCGAACGCGCCCGCGACGTCGCCGATCTTCTCGGCGACGTTGGAGGTGTCGGCGGTGACCTCGACCGCGGTGACGCCGCCCTCGCGGAGCGCGTCGGCGATCCCGATGAGCTGGTCGGCCTCGACGCCGCGCAACACCGCGACGACGCCGCTGTCGGCGATCCGTGAGAGGGTTTCGTCCATGCGTCTCCGTTGCCGACCGACGAAATAAAACCGTGTGGGGTCACGGCTCGCGCCCGCCGTGGAAGCCGTACGACACGAAACCCACCGCGACCGGCCCCGAACGTCGCCGATTTCCCGGGACGAAACACTACCCTTTTGACCCTGCTGTCGGTAACAACCGGTATAATGGGCCGACGCAAAAAGATCGTTCAAGAGTGCGAGCGGCTGATGGACAACCCGGAGCACATCCGGAACATCGCCATCGCCGCCCACGTCGACCACGGCAAGACGACCCTCTCGGACAACCTGCTTGCGGGTGCCGGAATGATCTCCGAGGACACCGCGGGCGAGCAGCTCGCGATGGACACCAAAGAAGACGAGCAAGAACGTGGGATCACCATCGACGCGGCAAACGTCTCGATGACCCACGAGTACGACGAGACCAACCACCTGATCAACCTCATCGACACGCCGGGCCACGTCGACTTCGGCGGGGACGTCACCCGCGCGATGCGTGCGGTCGACGGCGCGCTGGTGGTCGTCGACGCGGTCGAGGGCGCGATGCCACAGACCGAGACGGTGCTCCGGCAGGCGCTGCGCGAGGGCGTGAAGCCGGCGTTGTTCATCAACAAGGTCGACCGCCTCATCTCGGAGCTACAGGAGGGGCCTCAGGAGATGCAAGAACGGCTCCTCTCCGTGATCGCCGACGTCAACGAGCTCATCCGCGGGATGGCCGAGAACATGGACGACATCCCCGAGGACTGGACCGTCTCCGTCGAGGAGGGGACGGTCGGGTTCGGCTCCGCGTTGTACAAGTGGGGCGTCTCGACGCCGTCGATGCAACGCACCGGGATGGACTTCGGCGATATCATCGACCTCGAACAGGCCGACAAGCGCGAGGAGCTCCACGAGCGCACGCCGTTGTCGGACGTCGTACTCGACATGGTGTGTGAACACTTCCCGAACCCGGTCGACGCTCAGCCTCGGCGTGTGCCCCGCATCTGGCGCGGCGACTCCGAGTCGGAGCTGGCCGACACGATGCGGTTGGTCGACGAGGACGGCGAGGTCGTCTTCATGGTGACGGACATCTCGATGGACCCACACGCCGGCGAGATCGCGACCGGCCGGGTCTTCTCCGGCACGCTCGAGAAGGGCCAGGAGCTGTACGTCTCCGGCACCGCCGGGAAGAACCGCATTCAGAGCGTCGGCCTCTTCATGGGGTCGGAACGCGAGGAGGTGGAACACGTTCCGGCGGGCAACATCGCTTCTCTCACCGGGTTGCGCGACGCCATCGCCGGCTCGACGGTTTCGTCGGTCGAGATGACGCCGTTCGAGTCGATCGAACACATCTCCGAGCCGGTGATCACGAAGTCCGTCGAGGCCCAGAACATGGACGACCTGCCGAAGCTCATCGAGACGCTACAACAGGTCGCCAAGGAGGACCCGACGATCCAGATCGAGATCAACGAGGACACCGGCGAGCACCTGATCAGCGGCCAGGGTGAGCTCCACCTCGAAGTGATCACCCAGCGGATCCGCGACAACCAGGGGATCCCGGTCATCACCGGCGAGCCGATCGTCGTCTTCCGCGAACAGCCACAGGAGGCGTCTCGGGAGGTCGAGGGCGTCTCGCCCAACCGCCACAACAAGTTCTACCTCACCGTCGAGCCGATGGCCCAGGAGATCGTCGACGCCATCCAGCTCGGCGAGGTGTCGATGGACATGCCCGAGTTGGAACGCCGCGAGGCGCTCCAAGAGGCCGGCATGGACAAAGACACCTCCCAGAACGTCGAGGACATCCACCGAACGAACGTCCTCATCGACGACACGAAGGGGATCCAACACCTCAACGAGACGATGGAGCTGGTGTTAGAAGGGCTTCAGGACGCGCTCGACGACGGCCCGCTGGCCGCAGAACCCGTCCAGGGGTCGTTGTTCCGGCTGCACGACGCGAAGCTACACGAGGACACCATCCACCGAGGTCCCGCACAGGTCATCCCCGCGGTCCGCGACGCGGTTCACCGCGCGCTGATCGACGGCGAGGTCCGCCTGCTCGAGCCGATTCAGGACGTCCGGATCGACGTTCCCTCCGAGCACATGGGTGCCGCTTCCGGCGAGATCCAGGGCCGCCGCGGCCGCGTCGACGACATGTACCAGGAGGGCGACCTCATGGTCGTCGAGGGGATCGCGCCCGTCGAGGAGATGATCGGCTTCTCCAGTGACATCCGCTCGGCTACCGAGGGCCGCGCCTCGTGGAACACGGAGAACGCGGGCTTCCGCGTGCTCGTCGACAACCTCCAGCGCGAGAAGATCATGGAGATCCGCGAGCGCAAGGGGATGAAACTCGAACTCCCCGCCTCGATCGATTACATCTGAGCCCGGGGGTCGTTCCCGGCCCGTTCTCTTCTCTTGACGCTCCCGTCGCACGCTCAGTCGTCGTCTCTCCGTTCTCACGTGTGGCGAGTTCACACGCCGGCCTGGCGGCAACGCATGCCATCGCCGAAGGCTTATATCGCTCCCGGCGACTCCACTTGTGTATGCAAACGGGCACGACTGCTGCTCGGCGCATCGTGACGGAGCCAGCGCGCGGTCGCTCCGCGCCGACGACAGGAGCGTGCCGGACAACCCTCGACCCGAGCGGCCTCGGGGTGGTCGCGTGAGCGACACCCGCGACGGCGCGCCCGAGGACGCGGCGGTCGACGGCGGCCACGACCCCGCCTCCTCGACGCACACGGTTCGGCTCGAGTTGGTCGACGAGCCGGGCCAGCTGCTGGCGGCACTCCAGCCGATCGCGAACAACGGCGGAAACCTGTTGTCGATCTACCACGAGCGGGGGAACAAAACGCCGCGCGGCCGGATCCCGGTCGAGGTCGATTTCGAGGCGACCGCCGAGCGCTTCGAGGCCATCGTCGAGGCGCTCCGCGAGGACGGGATCACCGTGATGCAGGCGGGGACGGAACGGTACGCCGAGGAGATCACCCTGTTGTTGTTCGGTCACCTCATCGATACGGATCTCTCAGACACGCTCTCGCGCATCGAGGCGTCCGCGTCGACCTCGGTCGCCGACGTGTCGCTCGCGGCTCCACAGGGGACCGAAGAATCGTCGAGCGCCCGGCTTCGTCTGGAGGCGCGCTCGGGCGAGAGCGCCGCGGCGATCGCCGCCGTCCGCGATATCGCCGAGGAGAAGGACCTGCGCGTCGTCGCGCCGCTCGCGGGGGTGGACGCGTGAGACTTGCCGTGATCGGCGCGGGCGCGGTCGGCCGGTCGGTCGTCGAACTCGCGGACGAGTACGGCCACGAGGTCGTCGCCGTGGCGGACTCGTCGAGCGCGGTCGTCGCCGACGCAGAGACCGGTTCCGGCGTCGACGCGGAGGTGGTCGTGACCCGCAAGGCCGAGGCCGGCGTCGTCGGCGACGACGACCCCGAAGACGCGCTCGCGGCCGACTACGACGCGCTCGTCGAGGCGACCCCGACGACGCTCGGCGACGCCGAGCCCGGCTTCTCACACGTCCGCACCGCGCTGGAACGCGACCGCCATGCGGTGTTGGCGAACAAGGGTCCGGTCGCCGAGCGGTACGGCGACCTGCAGGCGCTCGTGGCCGACAACGCCGGCGGCGTGCGGTTCGAGGCGACGGTCGGGGGAGCGATCCCGGCGGTCTCGACGGTCGAGGACATCGAACCCGGCCACGTCACCGCGGTGCGGGGGGTGCTCAACGGCACCGCGAACTTCATTCTCACGCGGATGGCCGCCGAGGGACTCGACTACGAGCACGTGCTCGCGGAGGCGCAGGATCTCGGCGTCGCGGAGGCGGATCCCTCCTTCGACGTCGACGGCACCGACGCCGCGCTCAAGTGTGTGATCCTCGCGAACGTGCTCTCGTTCGGGGCCGCAGACGACCCCGCCGACGCCCGCGAGTTCACCCTCGCCGACGCCGACGTCGAGGGGATCCGCGACATCCCCGGCTCGACGCTTCGGCTCGCGGCCGAGGACGGCCGGACCGTCCGGCTGATCGGCGAGGCGACGGGCGAGACCGTCCGCGTCGCGCCGCGGCTCGTCCACGAGAACGGGACGCTCGCGGTCTCGGGGACCCAAAACATCGTACAGATCGAGACCAGCCACGCGGGACGGCTCAACATCTCCGGACGGGGCGCGGGCGGCCCCGAGACGGCGAGTGCGGTGCTCGGCGACGTCGGCCGGCTGGGCTGACGGCTCGGCCGTGTCGTGTGGCGCTGTCCCGTGACCCACGGTGACGCGAATCACCGGACCGCGGCGGCATCGCCCGTGAGCCGTATCGAAACCGTTTTAGTGGAATCTCCCGAAAACGTACTCACAGAGCGCCTTAGCGCGTGATTACCCCATGAGTGACAAACCGCACCAGAATCTGGCTATCATCGGCCACGTCGACCACGGCAAGAGCACGCTCGTGGGTCGACTCCTCTTCGAGACGGGGAGCGTCCCCGAGCACGTAATCGAGCAGCACCGAGAGGAAGCCGAAGAAAAGGGCAAAGGCGGCTTCGAGTTCGCCTACGTGATGGACAACCTCGCCGAGGAGCGCGAGCGTGGCGTCACGATCGACATCGCCCATCAGGAGTTCGACACGGACAACTACTACTTCACCATCGTCGACTGCCCGGGCCACCGTGACTTCGTGAAAAACATGATCACGGGCGCCTCGCAGGCAGACAACGCGGTGCTCGTCGTCGCGGCCGACGACGGCGTCGCGCCTCAGACGCGCGAGCACGTCTTCTTAGCCCGGACGCTGGGCATCAACGAGCTCATCATCGGCGTCAACAAGATGGACCTGGTCGACTACCAGGAATCCACCTACAACGAGGTCGTCGAGGAGGTCAAGAACCTGCTCAACCAGGTCCGCTTCGCGACCGACGACACCACATTCGTGCCGATCTCGGCGTTCGAGGGAGACAACGTCTCCAACGACTCCGAGAACACGCCGTGGTACGACGGCCCCACGCTGTTGGAGTCGTTGAACGACCTGCCGGAGTCCGAGCCGCCGACGGACGCGCCGCTGCGGCTCCCGATCCAGGACGTGTACACCATCTCCGGTATCGGAACCGTCCCCGTTGGACGCGTCGAGACCGGGATTCTCAACACGGGCGACAACGTCTCCTTCCAGCCGTCCGACGTGGGCGGCGAAGTGAAGACGGTCGAGATGCACCACGAGGAGGTGCCCAAGGCCGAACCCGGCGACAACGTCGGGTTCAACGTCCGCGGTCTCGGCAAGGACGACATCCGTCGCGGCGACGTGTGTGGTCCCGCCGACGACCCGCCGAGCGTCGCCGAGACGTTCAAAGCGCAGGTCGTCGTCATGCAGCACCCGTCCGTGATCACCGCGGGGTACACGCCGGTCTTCCACGCCCACACGGCGCAGGTCGCCTGTACGATCGAGGAGATCAACCAGAAGATCGACCCGTCGTCGGGCGAGGTCGCCGAGGAGAACCCGGACTTCATCAAGTCCGGCGACGCCGCGGTCGTCACCGTGCGCCCGCAGAAACCGCTCAGCATCGAGCCGTCCGGCGAGATTCCCGAGCTCGGCAGTTTCGCCATTCGCGACATGGGTCAGACCATCGCGGCGGGGAAAGTGCTCGACGTCAACGAGCGATAACCGATGCAGCAGGCACGCGTCCGCCTCGCCGGTACCAGCCCAGAGGACCTCGACGCCATCTGCGACGACGTCCGTGAGATCGCGGACTCGACGGGGGTCGCCCTGTCGGGCCCGATCCCGCTGCCGACGAAGACGCTGGAGATACCCTCACGGAAGTCCCCGGACGGCGAGGGGACGGCGACGTGGGAGCACTGGGAGATGCGCGTTCACAAGCGGCTGATCGACATCGACGCCGACGAGCGCGCGCTCCGCCAGCTCATGCGCGTCCAGGTGCCCAACGACGTCAGCATCGAGATCGTTCTCGAAGACTAAGCGCTAAGGCGCACCCGCGTCACGCTCTCTTTGGTTTCCGTTCGTCCACAGCGACGCCTTTCTCGTCGGCTCACCGGGCGTCGAGCAGTCGCACCCGGCCGGCGACGAGCCCACAGAACGCGCCCGCGGCGTGTGCGACCAGCGCGACGCCGGGGGCGGCGGTCACGACCGTGAGGAGAACGGCGAGGCCGCCGAAGAACGCGACCTGTGTGCGCGGGGTGAGCCGGAGGCGGTCGACCGCCGTCGCGGTGAGGGCGTTGCCGGCGAGCAGGTATCCGCCGAGCGCGAAAATCGCCCCGCTGATTCCCACTACTGCCGTCGGCGGACCGACGATACTGCCGAGGGTCACCTGCGTGATCCCCGCGATTCCGCCGGCGGCGACGACGAAGGCGTGAAACCGGAGCCGCGTGGTTCGGCGCTCCACGAGCGGACCGACCACCGCCAGCGCGACGGCGTTCGCGAGGAGGTGACCCACGGAGGCGTGGGCGTACACGCTGGTGACGACCGTCCACGGCGCGACCGACAACGGGGCCGACAACGCGAACATCGGTCCGAGGCCGGCGAGACCCCCCGCGGCCTGTGTGAGGCCGACGAGACAGACGATACCCAGCGTCTCCAGCGTAGCACGCATCGTCCGTGGTACGGCCCGGAGCGGCTTAAACTCCGTCGCAGGCGAGCGACCGTCGCCGCGAACTGTCCGGCAGAGTCGGCGCCGCTCGTCGAGTCCGAACCGCCACAATTATATTGTTTAGGCTAACCTAAATCGGGTATGGACGCGAGCCGCGCGCGCGAACGGGCCCCGCCGGTCGGTCGTCGTCTTCTCGGAGAGGCGGGAGTGTCGACCGGCGTGGGAAGCCACGGAGCGGCCGCCGGATGACGCGCCCGGGCGCGGGAGCGTGGGCCCGCGAGCACCTCTCGCGCGAGCGTCTCACCGTCGCCGGCACCGTCCTCGTCGTCGCGGCGGGCGGGGCGGCGGTAGTTTGGACCGTCGACGTGGACGCGGTCGTCGCGGCGGTCGCCGGCGCCGACCCGGCGTTTTTGACCGCCGCGATCGCGGCGTATCTGTTCTCCTGGCCGGTTCGTGGGCGCCGGTACGGCGACGTGCTCGCGGCGATGGGCCGACGGTGTCGGAGTCGGTTTCTCCTCGCGGTCGTATTCGTGAGCCAGACCGCGAACCTCGTCGTCCCCGCCCGGGGAGGCGACGGGGTTCGCGCGTACCTGCTCAAGGACCGCCGCGGCGTTCCGTATCCGACCGGGATCGCGTCGCTGGCCGTCGAGCGCGCCTTCGATCTGGTGGCGATCGCCACGCTCGGCGGAATCGGGGCCGCGGTCCTGTTCGGCAGTGACCGGCCGGCCGCGGTCGGCGGGCCGACCGTTGCGGTCACGGCTGCGGTCGCGCTCGGCGCCGTCGCCTTCCTGTTCTCCGCGGCGACGATCGCTGTCGCGCGGAGCGACCGGCAGCCCGGTCTCGCGATCCGCGACCGGGTCGCGGGGTCCGGACCGTCGTGGCTCGGTCGCGGCGTCGACGCCGTCGTTCGCTTCGGGGCCGCCGTTCGCGTCGTCGCGGTCGCCCCTCGGAGTCTCGTCCGGATCTACCTCGGCAGTCTGGTCGTCTGGGCGTTCGACGTTCTGACGGCCGTGGCGGTGCTCGCGGCGCTGCTCGGCGGCGTGAGCGCGGGGCGCGTGCCGGCGACGACCCTGCTCGCCGTCGGCGCGCTCGCGGTGAGCGTCGGCAACCTCGCGAAGGTATTGCCGCTCTCACAGGGCGGCGTCGGGCTGTACGAGGCGGCGTTCACCGGGATCGTCGTGGCGATCACGCCGATTCCGGCCGGGACGGCGGTGGCCGCCGCGATACTCGACCACGCGATCAAAAATGCCGTCACGCTCGGCGGAGGGGCGGTCGCGGGCGCGTCGCTCAACGCCTCGCCGACGACCGCGTCCGCGGACGCCGAGGCGCCGAACGCCTGACCGCCAGTTTTTTAGGCTGGCCTAAAATACTGGATAGCAATGAGCAAACACCTCTCACGGAGCTCGAACCGAGACATCTGCGTGATCGTCCCGACGATCCGAGAGTACGACTGCCTCCGGGCGTACGTCGACAACGCCCGGCAGCACGGCTTCGACGTCTCGCGGCTTCACTTCGTTCTCGTGACGGAGGACTTCTGTGACACCGACGCGATGCGAACGATGCTCGACGAGCTCGACGTCTCCGGAGACGTCTTCGACGGACAGCGTCGCGACGAGTGGTACGCGAGACAGGGGATCGACGAGTACGCTCACGTCGTCCCGGCGGCCAGCCACGCCGAGACGAGCTTCGGGTTGTTGTACATGTGGGCGACCGAGTCGTTCGAGTACGGCGTCTTCATCGACGACGACACCCTTCCGCACGACGACGAGGATTACTTCGGCCGGCACATGCGGAACCTCGCGTTCGGCGGCACAGTCGAACGTGTCCGCTCGGACGAGCAGTGGGTGAACGTCCTGTATCAGAACGCCGACGACCACGGGCTCTACCCGCGGGGATACCCCTACTCGGCGATGGACGAGACGATCGAGACGGACGCGGTCGACGTCGCCGCCGGCGAGGTGGTCGCCTCACAGGGGTTGTGGACGAACGTTCCGGACCTCGACGCCGTCCGGATCCTGATGGACGGCGACCTGGCGGGGCAGGCACAGACGCGAACGACCGCCGACGACTTCGACCGCGACTTCGTCGCGGCCCGCGGGAACTACCTCACCGTCTGTTCGATGAATCTCGCCTTCCGCCGCGAGGTGATCCCGGCGTTCTACCAGCTGCCGATGGACGACAACGAGTGGGAGGTGGGCCGGTTCGACGACATCTGGAGCGGTGTCTTCCTCAAACGCGCCTGCGACGTGCTGGGCAAACGGATCTACAACGGCCGTCCGTTGTGTGAACACAACAAGGCCGCACGGTCGACGTTCGACGACCTCCACAACGAGGCCGCCGGCCTCGAACTCAACGAGCACCTCTGGACGCTGATCGACGACGCCGGCGCCGACGCCGACGACTACGCCGACGTGTTCGACGCCATGGCCGACCGGCTTGCCGAGGGCGAGTTCGCCGAGTACCGCAACGGCGCGTTCTTCACTCACGTCGGCGAACACATGCGCGACTGGCTCGATTGCCTCGGCGCGCTTCGGCGAACCCCGGCGCCCGCGGACGACTGAACCGACACGATTAAATCATTTTAGGTGAGCCTAAACTACATGACGACGCACGACTCCACCCGACGGGACGGACGCGACGTTCGACGACGGAAGTTTCTCGCCGCGGCCGGCGCGGTCGGCGCCGCGGGAATCGCCGGCTGTAACGCGGCCGACGACGAGGCGAGCGACGGCGACACCGCCGGCGGCGCCGTGGGCCAGATCGGGTCCGGCCGCGCGGACCGAGCTGCTCCCGGCGGCACGCCGATGGCTGATCTGCCGGCGCTCGAAGGCGAACTCACCGTCTACTCCGGCCGCGGCGAGTTCCTCGTCGGCGAACTCGTCGGCTCCATCGACGATCTCTACGACGACCTCGACCTGACCGTGCGGTACAGCGGCTCGACCGACCTCGTGAACCAGATCGTAAACGAGGGCGAGGGCTCTCCGGCGGACGTGTTCTACTCGGTCAACGCCGGCGCGCTCGGCGCACTCGCCGACGAGGGACGCACACAGGCGCTTCCCGCCGACGTGACCGAGGAGGTTCGCGAGGAGTTCCGCACCGACCAGTGGGTCGGCACCTCTGGGCGCGCCCGGACGGTTCCGTACAACACCGATGCGTTCTCCGAGACGGACCTCCCAGACGACATCATGGCGTATCCCGAGGAGTTCGAGGGCGACCTCGGGTGGGCGCCGACGTACGGCTCCGCACAGGCGTTCGTCACCGCGATGCGGCTGCTCGAAGGCGAAGCGGCCACCCGAGACTGGCTCGAGGCGATGGTCGAACGCGGCGCCACGACGTATCCGGACGAGTTCCGCACGTGTCAGGAGATCGCCGACGGCGAGATCGACGCCGCGTTCGTCAACCACTACTACATCCAGCGCGTGCTCGACGGGAGCCCGGACGCCCCGATCGCCACCTCGTTCACCCAGGGGGACGCGGGCGCGGTGTTCAACGTCGCGGGCGCCGCGGTCGTCGACACGGCGGCCGACGCCGACCTCGCCGTGAACTTTGTCCGGCACCTGTTGTCGGCGGAGGCGCAGGACTACTTCGCGCGCTCCACCTTCGAGTATCCGCTGATCCCCGAGGTCGAGCCGATCGGCGACCTGCCGACGATCGACGAACTCGCCGTCCCCGACATCGACCTCTCGGAGCTGTCCAACCTCGAACCGACGATCGACCTCATGCGTGAGGCCGGCGTCGACATCTGACAGGCCGTCGTACCCGCTCGTGTCACTCCGTCCACCGTCCGTCCACCCGCGTCTGCTCGCCGCCCGGCTCCGCGAGCGGCTCGACCGCGCCGATCGGGTGAGCCTCGCCGCCGCGCTGGTCGCCGTCACGGCCGGCGTCCTGACGTTCGCGACCGCCGCCACCGTCTTTTCACACCACTCCGCGAACCACGACGAGGGGGTCTACCTCACGCAGGCCGCGCTCCTGCTCGGCGGCCAGTTAGAGTTTCACGCCGGCCCGCTCGCCGACGCCGTCCACCCGTGGTTCTTTATCGAGGACGGCGGGCGGCTCTACCCGAAGTACAGCCCCGTCCCGGCGGCGATGTTCGCGGTCTCGATGGCCTTGTTCGGCGAACCGCGCGTGACGCTGGCGATCGTCGCCGCCGGCAACGCCGCCTTGGTGTATCTGCTCGGGTCACGGACGTTCGGCCGCCGGGCTGGTCTCGCCGCGGCCGTCCTCTTTGCCGCGTCGCCGATGGCGATCGCGACCTCCGCGGCGTTTCTCCCGTACGCCCCGACGACGTTCCTCAACCTGATCTTCGCGGTCGCGTACCTCCGGAGCGTCGGCGAGCGGTCGCTCCCGGCCGCCGGTGTCGCGGGCGTCGCCGTCGGCATCGCGTTCTTCGCGCGGCCGTACACCGCGGTGGTGTTCGCCGCCCCGTTCATCTGTCACGCGTTGTGGCAGGTCGCGGGGGCCGTCCGGGATTCCGACGCCGTGGGGCGCGCGCTCACGGCCGGCGAACTGCCGGACCCAATCCGTCGTCACGGCCTCACGGCGGCGCTCGGCACCGTCTTCGTCGGTGTCACGCTCGCGTACAACGCCCGGATGACGGGGTCGCCGCTCGTGTTTCCGTATCAGGCCTTCGCGCCGATGGACGGCCCCGGCTTCGGCGAGCGACGCATCCTCGGCCATTCGGTCGAGTACACGCCCGGGCTGGCGCTGGAGTCGACCCGCTACGCGCTCCAAGAGATCGCGACGCGGTGGTTCGTCGCCGGCCCACTCGGGACGGCCGCGGCGGTCGTCGGCGGAGCAGTCGCGGTCCGCAGGTGGCGTGCGGACGTCGACTCGCGCCGGCCCCCCCGCCGTGACGACGGCGTCGACGCCGCGACGGCCTCCGCCGGCGACGAGAACGGGGCCCGCGGACCGCCCGTCTTCTGGCGGACGCCGGCGTTGCTGCTGGTCGGCGTCGCGGTCTCCGTCGTCGTCGGAAACCTGTTCTTCTGGGGGACCCACAACGCGCTCGCCGACCTCTCGGACCCGACCGACGGGCTCGCGTCGTTGTTCGGTCCGTTCTACCACTTCGACCTGCTCGTCCCGTTGTCGGTGTTCGGCGGACTAGGCGTCGCCGCCGGCGCTCGCGTGGTGTCTGCGGCCCGCGATCGGCTCGCCCGCCGCGGCGTCTCGTCGGCGGCCGCTCGCGTCGCGGTCGCGGCCGTCGTCGCGCTCGCGGTCGTCGTCGCGGGCGTCGCTGCCGTTGACGCGGCCGCCGAGCCGATCGAGCGAAACGCCGAGATCGACGCGAAACACGAGGCCGCGTACGCGCCGTTCGACGAGACCACCGTCGAGCACGGGCTGGTGTTCCTGCCCACCCCGTACGGCGAGTGGCAGAGCCACCCGTTCCAGTACCTCCGGAACGGCCCGGGGCTCGACGGCGACGTCGTGTACGCGCTCGACCGCGACCCCGCCGAGAACTTCGCGGTGCTCGACGCCTACCCCGACCGGACGGTGTACCGGTACGGCTATCGCGGCGTCTGGATCCCGGACCCGGCGGTTCGCGTCACGCCGAAATTAGAGCCGCTCGACCGCCGAGCCGGGTCGACGCTTGAGGCCGAGACGACCGTCGGCGTGCCGGACCGCGTCGTCCGCGCGCAGGTCCGCGTGGACCCGCGGCGGGGCGCGGCGGACGGTCCGGACCACGCCTCCTACACGGTGACCGAGCCCGGCGACTCGCTCGCGGTCGACTGGACGATGACGCCGGCGGGCGTTCGGTTGTCCGACGCGGGCTCACAGGAGGCCGGCGCGGCCGACGGCGCCGACGCGGGCGAGCCCGTGCCGTTCGACCCCGACGGCGACGTGGTCGCCGTGACGGTGACGCTCGTCGACCCTGCGGGCGCGACGTTCACCTACCGACAGGAGGCGACGGTGCGGGTGACCGAGGACGGCGAGGGCGTTGAGGCCGTCTGGCCGCCCGAGCGGTCGACCTGCCGGCTCGTCACAGAGTGTGAAAACGAGGGCACCTACCTCCCCGACGAGCCCGACACCCACCCCGAGTGGGTCGTCTTCGAGACGGATGCCGAGACGAGCGACTGATGCGTCAACTTCTGATAAACAGTTGCTAGCAGACCGGCGGTGGACGCCTCCAAAGCCCAGCCGCTCAGTTATAAACAACTGACCGTGGATCGGTGGCGAACAGCTCCAAAGCCCCAGCCGCTCGGTTATACATAACTGACAGTAGATCGGCGGAGAACGCCTCCAAAGCCCCAGCCGCGAGGACTCGGTGCGGTCGCTGCGGTCCTCAGTCGCTCGCGGTGCTCGCTCTTTGCGGTCCTTACTTCCCGCGCCTTCGTCCTCGCGGCTGCCCCTTTGAGTCCTGCCCAACACCGCACCTCACGCTCCCCAGCCTCGTCGGTGGTCCTCCGCTTCGCTCCGGACCACCGACTCCCTCGCGCGTGCTGACTCGGGGCCGCCTTCGGCGGCCACTCGCAGGCACGCGCCACAGCCGCATCCATTTATAAATAACCGGTGCTGTCGCTCACGAGTATACAAACGTCGCCAGCGGCGGTCCACCGTGCCCACGGTGTATCCGGACCGCCATCCGACGACGGCGTCGAGGGCGAAGCGCGCTCAGAGCCGGCGCAGCCGTTCTTCAACGCAGACGGTGAGAATCGACTTCGCGATGGCGGCGCCGCCGCCGATCGGGTCCAGTTTGGTGTCGCCGAGCCGCTCGGCGTAGGCGATCGGGCGCTCGCGCACGTCGTAGCCGCGCATCAGCGGACGGATCAACAACTCGGCCGAGAGGCCGGTGTTCTCCGTCCACCCGATCTCCTCGACGACCTCGCGGCGATACGCGCGCATTCCCGTCGTGGTGTCGTGGACGCGCTCGCCTGCGAGCAGGCTCGCGACCGCCGCGAACGCGTGGTTCCCGAGGCGGTTGAACGCCGGCATCGCCGCTGCGCCGTGATAGAGCCGGTCGCCGCTCACCACGTCCGCCCCGTCGTTGATTTCTGCGAGGAACGCGGGCAGCGCTTCCATCGGGTAGGTGTCGTCGCAGTCGGTGGTGACGACGACCGGGCGGTCGGGCGCGAGGACCGCCTCGCGGACGGCCACGCCGTACCCCTGTGGCTCCTGTTCGATGACCCGCGCTCCGTGCTCGCGGGCGATCTCCGGCGTCCGGTCCGACGAGCCGTCGACGCAGACGACCGCCGCGCGCCCGTCGGTCACCTCGTCGATGTCTTCGAGCACCGTCGCGATGGCCGCCGCCTCGTTGTACGTTCCCATCACGACGCTCACGTCGTCGAAGGTGTACGCCTCGTCCGTTACGGTCGTGTCGTCGCGCTCGCTCGCCTCGTCGGCCGAATCCCCCCCGATCGACGCCGTCGAACCGTTCGTCGCGCGTGCCGAATCACTCATCACCCGCACCTCAGCCCGCACCCACTTGAGTTTTTAGGTTTGCCTAAAGTAGCTGCGGAGCGGTGTCTCGCGCCGCCGCGTCCCGGTCACGCCTCCGAGAGCCGGTCGTCTACGGCGTCGGCGACGCGGAGCGCGAGCGCGGCGATGGTGAGCGTCGGATTCATCGCCCCGCTCGTGGGGAAGACGGAGCTGGACGCGATCCAGCAGTTCGTCAGGTCGTGGGTCTGACACTCGGCGTCGACGACGCCCCGGTCGGGGTCGTCGCTCATCCGCGTCGTGCCCATGTGGTGGTAGGCGGGGCCGGTCGCGTCCGGGCCGGCGACCCACTCGACGTCGGCGCCGAGCGCTTCGAGAATCTCGACCTGGATCTCGTTGGCCCGCTCGATGGTGTCGAGCGCGCGCTCGCCGACGGTCCACTCGACCCGCGGGACCGGGTTGCCGTGGTCGTCGGTGCGGTCGTCCGCGAGGGTGATCCGGCTGTCGGCCCGCGGGAGCTGCTCGACGAGCCCGCCCATCGCGACGTGGGTACCGTACCCGTCGCGGAGCCGTTCGAGGAGCGAATCACCCCAGTCGTCGCCCGACAACGCCGACTCCACCGGCGACGGGCCGGCGTAGTTGAGAAACTCCAGTTTGAACGGAGCCTGCGTCTCGTCGGCCGCGTCGTAGAACTGGTCACAGCCGCTGGTGTAGAACCCGACGTGGTTCTGACGGGTCGGCTCGTCGAGCCTGCCGCCCGCGCCGGCGAACAGGTGGTCCATGAAGAACTCGCCGACGTGACCGCTCCCGTTCGCGAGCCCGTCCGGGTAGCGGTCCGACGCGGACAAAAGCAGCAGCCGCGGCGTCTCCACGCCGCCCGCCGCGACGACGAACGCGTCTGCCTCCTGTCTGTGCGTCTTCCCGTCCGGCGTCGCGTAAGCGGCCGCGGTCACCCGGTCGTCGCCGTCGTGATCGAGCCGCTGGACCGGCGCGCGATCGAGGACGGTCGCCCCCTGTTCTTCGGCGCGCTCGACGTGGACCGTCGCGTCGTACTTCGCGCCGCTCGGACAGACGGGCTGGCAGGTCCCGTAGCCGACACAGGGGGAGCGGTCGTCGTACGGCTCGGAGTTGCGCGCGTTCGGCACGGAGTGCATGTCGATCCCCAGCGACTCGCAGGCCTCGGCGAACAACGAGTCGCTGTAGGAGGGCTCGAACGCGGGCATCGGGTGTGGCTCCTCGCGGGGCGGCGCGTAGGGGTTGTCCGAGGCGCCGGCGACGCCCAACTCGCGCTCGGCCTCGGCGTAGTAGGGCCGCAGGTCGGCGTAGTCGATCGGCCAGTCCGGGCCGATGCCCCGCGCCGTGCCGGAGTTGAAGTCGTCCTCGTGGAGCCGCATCACCATCCCCTGCCAGTGGAGCGTCGACCCGCCGACGCCCTTGACGCGGGCGTGGTTCAGCGGGTAGAACCGGTCGCCGGCGTTCTCGTGGGCGTCTCGGACGCCGCCGACGCCCCACACGTCGGGCCGGTCGTAGAAGGGACGGATCGCCCGCTCCTGTCTGGCGAGGCGGTCGGCGGGGTCGAACCGCGGACCGGCGTCGAGCACGACGACCTTGTGGTCGCCGGCGAGCCGGTCGGCGATCAACGCCCCCGCGGGTCCGGCGCCGACGACGCAGACGTCGGCGTCCGGAACGGGAGTGCGGTCGGCGCTCCCGTCCGCCCGCCCGACGCCGACGCTCTCGGCGCCGCTCATGGCGGTCCCTGCCGGTAGCTCTCCGCGCCCCCCGCGTACCCCTGCGGGTTCTCGATCCCGACGAGCTCTCCGCCCGTCGGCGAGGCGTACAACGCGAGCAGCAGTTCGTTCACGACGTAGTAGCGCACCCGTTCTGCGGTCGTTCCTTGGGGGTTCTCCTCGGCCGTATCCGCGCCCAGCTCTCGGAGCACGTCATCCCGCTCGCCAGGCGGGAGGCCGGCGACGGGTGCGCCGTACCACGAGCGGGCCGCCGACTCGACGTCGGCGACCGCCGCACGGATCCCCTCGTCGTGTGATGAGCCGTCGAGGCGCCCGGCGAGAAACCCGTCGACGAACGCGTCGATCCCGGAGATGGCCTCGGGGTACACCGCCTCCGCGACCGCGGTCATCACCGTCTGGACCGTCTCGTCCTCTGGGAGCCCCTCGCCGTCCCGTGCGGTGTCGGCCTCGCCGACCCCCTCCGCGTCGGTCTCCCGACGGACGCCGAGCGCGACTCCGCCGGTCGCGCCGAGTGCGGCCAGCGCGGCCGCCGCGTCGCGTCGCGTCAGTTTCATGGAGAGTTTAGGCAGCCCTAAATTCATATATCCGTCGGAGCGCGCTCGCCGGCTGATCGGAACCCCTAATCCCGACCGCGCCGTTGTCCGGACAAGCTGACCCCGTCTCCACCAATGACCCTGCGACACCGGCTCCGCGACCGTCTGACCGACGGTGACGGCGACCTCCCGCTCGGGCTCACGCTGTTGTGTGCGGCGATCGCCGCCACGCTCGTCTTTCCGCTGGTGTGGCTCGGTATCGAAGCGGTCACCGTCGAGCGCGAGCGCGCCGTCGACCTCGTGTTCAGTCCGGGGACCGCCGACGTGCTCGTCAACAGCCTGTTGTTGATGATCGGCGTCACCGGGGTTTCGATCCTGATCGGCGTCCCCCTCGCGTACCTCACGGCCCGGACCGACCTCCCGTTTCGCCGGTTCTGGTCCGTCGCGGCCGCGCTCCCGCTCGTCGTTCCGAGCTACGTCGGCGCCTTCTCGTTCGTCTCCGCGTTCGGTCCACAGGGTGAGTTCCACGAGGTCCTCGCTCCGCTCGGCGTCGGGCGCGTCCCGGAGATATCCGGCCTCTGGGGGTCGATCCTCGTCATCACGTTGTACACGTACCCGTACGTCTACCTGACGACCCGGGCCGCGTTGTTGTCGTTCGACACCACGTTGTTGGAGGCCGCCCGGACGCTGAACCACGGCCGAATCGCAGCGTTTCGCCGCGTGACGCTCCCGACGATCCGGCCTGCGATCGCCGCGGGCTCGCTGCTCGCCGCGTTGTACGCGGTTTCGGACTTCGGGACACCCTCGATCATGCGGCTCCCGGTGTTCACCCGCCAGATCTACGTCGAGTACAACGCGTTCGGGCGGGATTACGCCGCGCTGCTCTCCATTCAGCTGCTCGTCGTCGTGGTCCTCGTGCTTGCGTTGGAGTGGGCGGTTCGTGCCGACCGGAACACGAGCGGCGACGACGCGGGCCGGACCGACGACCGCGTGTCGCTCGGGCGGCTGCGGTGGCCGGCGACGCTGCTTCCGGCCGGCGTCTCCGCTCTCGCGCTTTTAGTCCCGTTGTGGATCCTCGGGCTGTGGCTGGTTCGGTCGGAGGCCGGCCGTCGCCCCTCGCTCGCGTTCGAGCCGATACAGGTGCTCAACTCGGTGTCTGTCTCGGCGGCCGCCGCGGTCGTTGCCGCGCTCGCCGCGATCCCCGTCGCGTACTTCGCCGCGAACCACGACTCGCCGCTCGCGGTCGTCTTCGAACGGGCGACGTACGTCGGGTTCGCGGTGCCCGGCATCGTGCTGGCGCTCGCGTTAGTGTACTTCGGATCGGGATACGTCCCGTGGCTGTACCAGACGCTCCCCCTGCTGGTGTTCGCGTACGTCGTTCGGTTCCTCCCGCAGGCGGTCGGGTCGGCCCGGACGTCGATCCTCCAGGTCGACCGCCGACTCGTCGAGGCCGGACGCACGCTCGGCGAGTCGCCAACCGGCGCGTTCCGCCGCGTGACGTTCCCGCTCACCCGTTCTGGAATCGTCGCCGGGGCCGCGCTCGTGTTCCTCACGACCATGAAAGAACTCCCGGTCACTCTCGTCCTCCGCCCGTCCGGGTTCGACACGATCGTCACCCAGATCTGGCGGGCGCAAGAATCCGCGCTCTACCAGTACGCGGTCGTTCCCACGCTCATCCTGCTCGGTATCTCCGGGCTCTCGATGGTCGTGATCCTCTCACAGGAAGGCGGCGGTGAGGAGCTATGAGCTCGGTGAACGAACGACGCCGCGTCGAGGAGGCGGTGAACACCCTCGACGGACAGGCGGTCCGCGTCCCGCTTCCCAACCGCGACGCCGAACGAACCCTCTACGAACACCTGACCCGGGTCGTGGATATCGCACTCGAGAAGAGCGACCTGCTCGCCGACCCCGACCTTCCGCTCATCGAGGCGTACGAACGCGAACTCGAACGGGTGAGACGCCAGCTCACACACCGTCTCCGTCGCCTGACCGGCCAGCAGTACGAGGCGGTCGCGGACGCGTACCTCCGTGGCGAGCGCGACGACTGGATCGGCGCGCTCGCGGTCTACTACCGGCAGTGTTATGTTCGTCTTCAGGAACGATACACGCTGAACAACCGGATAATTTGTTCGATCGTGAGTCGCTACCCGGACAGTTTCACCGTCAACCTGCGCTTCGTCGACGGCAGCGTCACGCCGGAGGCGGTCCGCTACGAGTCGTCGACGCTCGGAGAGACCGACCTCGACAACCGGTATCGCGGCCAGTACCACGACGACTGCCAGTACTCACAACGAGAAGCCGCCGAGTACATCCGCGAGAACGTCGACCACGTCCGGGCGGTAGCTCCCGACCCAGACGCCGCCGCCGAGACCGACCGGTACGGCGGCTACGTCCACCTGACCGGCAGACACGGATCGGTCTTCTCGGAGTACTTCGGCCCGGTCGACTCAGACCCGCGACGCTTCGACGAGCCAGCCGCCGAGCCACAGTTGGTTCCGGAAGGAGCCGAAGCCGAGCGCGTCACGCGGGAACTCTTTGCCGATCCGACCTCCTGACCGGCTCGTCAGCGGCGACGGACGGCGGCTCGCTCGGCCATACCGGGACGCCGGACCGCGATAGAACTGACCGGAGACCGTCGTCGGGACGTCGCCCCGACACCGTAGACGACGCGGCGGTTCTCGGGGGCGGTTCGTTCTGCCGGCGCGCGGTCGTTTCGGAAGGGCCTATTACCCCGACCGCCGAACGGCCGGACATGTTCAGACAGTTCCGGTCGGAGGTGTCCGCGGCGCTCGCCGACGCGCTCGCCGAGTTGGGGCTCCCGGCCGACGACCTCGGCATCGAACGCCCGCCCGACGACATGGACGCGACGCTCGCCTCCAGCGTCGCCTTCCGGCTCGCGGGCGAGGTCGGCGCCCCCCCGCCGAGCGTCGCCGCCGACGTGGCCGAGGCGATCGACGTCGCTCCCTACGACTACCTCGCCGCGGTCGACACCGCCGGCCCGTACGTCAACTTCCACGCCGGCGAGCGATACCTCGCCGACACCCTCGAGGCCGCCGCGGGCGAGCCGACGTACGGCACTCTCCCCGACCGCGAGACCAGCGTCGTCGTCGAACACACCAGCGCCAACCCGACGGGGCCGGTTCACGTGGGGCGCGCCCGGAATCCGATCGTCGGCGACGCGGTCGCGAACGTGCTCGAGTACGCCGGCTACGACGTGGACCGCCACTACTACGTGAACGACGCGGGCCGTCAGATGGCGGTGTTCACTTGGGCGTACGAGACGTTCGACGAGTCGGAGTTGGACGACGAGCCGGCTCGCGACCGGATCGAGTACGACCTCGTGCGCTACTACCGCCACGGAAACGCGTTCCTGGAGACGGCCGACCCCGAGGCCGCCGAGGCGGCCGAAGCCGAGATCACCGACATCCTCCGCGGGTTGGAGGCGGGCGACGAGGAGACGTACGAACGGGTCAGCGAGGTGGTCGACGCCGTTCTCGGCGGGATGAAAGCGTGTCTCGCCCGGCTCCCCGCCGAGTTCGACGAGTTCGTCAAGGAAACTCGGTTCATGCGCGACGGCTCCACCGACGACATCGCCGAGCGGCTCAAGGCGACCGACCACGCGGTGTACGACGACGACGCCTGGCAGCTCGAGCTCGACGAGTGGGGAATCGAGAAGAACCTCGTCTTTCTTCGGTCCGACGACACCTCGTTGTACACCACCCGCGACCTGGCACACCACGAGTGGAAGTTCGCGAACTACGACCGGGCGGTGACGGTGCTCGGCGAGGACCACAAGCTCCAGGCCGAACAGCTCGCGGCGGCATTAGACCTGCTCGGCACCGACACCGACCGCCTCGACGACGTGATCTACTCGTACGTCAACCTGCCCGACGGGAAGATGTCGACGCGCGAGGGCACCGGCGTCGTGCTCGACGACCTGCTCGACGAGGCGATCGACCGCGCCCGCAAGGCAGTCGAGAACCGGATGGACGACCGGATCCGCGACGACGACCTGACGGACGAGGATGTCGAGCGAATCGCCCACCAGGTGGGGATCGGCGCCGTGCGGTACGACATCGTCTCGAAACAACCCGCGAAGGCGATCACCTTCGAGTGGGAGGAGGCGCTCGATTTCGAGGCGCAGTCGGCGCCGTTCGTCCAGTACGTCCACGCACGGTGTTGCGGGATCCTCTCGGAGGCGGCGGCCGCGGGGATCGACGTGCCGAGCGACGCCGAGTCGGTCGACGTCGACGCCGGCGTCCTCGAGACCGCCGCCGCCAAGAACCTTCTCCGCGAGGTCGCGCGGTTCCCGGCCGTGATCGAGTCGGCCGCCGCCGATCTGGAACCGCACACGGTCGCGACGTTCACCCGCGAGTTCGCCGACGCGTACAACGCCTTCTACCGCGAGTGTCCGGTGGTGACTGCCGACTCCGACGCGCTCCGCGACGCCCGGCTCGCCGTGGTCGCGGCCGCCCGCCACACGATGGCGAACGCGCTCGACGCGCTCGGCGTGGACGCGCCGGCGTCGATGTGAGCCTGACCCGTTCGATCAGGCCCCAGCCGGCCAGTCAGATCATGCTCCGGCCGGGCGAGGACGGGCCGTAGAACTGGCCGTGGAATCCGTACGGCAGCCGGTGTGGCAGAAGCGCACGCCCGCGTTCCGTCAGCGTCTCGGCGTCGAGACAGACCAGCGCCGACCGGTCGGTCTCGGGAACTAACACGACAGAGAGGAGCACGCCGTCGTCTTCCGCGGCCGCCTCCGGAGCCGACACGAACACCGGTTCTCCGGGATGGGCTCCGGCGTCTCGCCACCGGCGAACGGTTCCGGTCTCGACGTCGACTTTGGTGACGTCCGTCGGCAGGCTCGACGTCTCGTCGGTCTCGGCGAGATACACGTAGCGGTGGCGCGAGCCGCCGACCTCGCGGTAGTTCACCATCGGAAACTCCACCGGCCCGCGGTAGAGCCGTTCTCGTGCCGCCTCGCCGCCGGACAACGGGACCCGGTACCGGACGAGGTCGCCCACCGGCAGGTCGGGGTCGTCGTCCCGCAGGTTCGACATCGTCAGCCTGGTGACCGCCCGCTCGTCGTCGAACGCCACGAGGTCGACGACCACCTCGCCGTCGCGCTCGTAGGCGTTCGCGTGGTGGTAGACGAACGCCGGCGGGGCGGTCGCCGTCGCCTCGTGCTCGCCGGTCTCGCGATCGAGCACGACGAACCGCGTCGGAGCGTCGAGCGGCCGAAACGCGTCCAGAAACGTTTCTCGGGTGACCGCCCCGCGGAGCAGCCCCGCTGTGTCGAGCCCGAACCCGTTCACGGTGACGACGGCGTACCGCTCGGTCAGCGCGAACGAGTGGACGTACGGCGACTCGTCGAACCGGAGGCGGGTCAGCGGCGTCGGCGCTCCGCCGTCGCCCGGCCGGCGAAACAACGTGAACGTCGTCTCGCGGCCGTACGAGACGCCGAGATTGTAAAACGCCGCCTCGTCGTGGTCGTAGTGGACGTGTGCGAGCGTGAGGTCGCTGTCGAGTCCCGCAGTGAGGTCTCTCCGCCCGGTCGTCTCCAACGTGTCCGGATCGAACACCAGCGCGGTCGGCGACTCCGTCACCGCGGCGACCTCGTCGCCGAGCCGCTGGACGCCGATGATCGGATTGTCCGGGAAGGTCCCGCCGAGAACCTGTCTGATCCGTGTCCAGACCGGGCGGTCCGGGGGCGTTCCCGGAAACGGGGTTCGAACGCCGCCGCTTTCGGTCGCGTACTCGTAATCCCGGCTCTTCACGAACCGATTGGCGTACGTCACCTCGCCGTCGTCGATCCGGAAGCGACGCAGCATCGCGAGCGGGTCGAACCAGTGGCGCAGTTCGGTCTCGCCGGCCTCGAACCGGCCGGGGCCGTTCCCGATGAGGTCTCCTCGCAGCCACTCCGGAAACGATCCCTCGATCGTCAGCCGGACGTTTTCCAGCTCCTCGGTCTGTGTGCGGAACCCCGCACGGTAGTCGGCGGATGGCACTACTGTCCGTCTCGTGGCTCCACGCCCCTGTCACCGTCGATCACCGGGGCCGCCCGCCGGGTCGCTCGACGGCCATCGCCGTCCGATCCGGGGATCAACCGACCCTCCGAGGCCGGTCAAAGATTACTTACACACACGAGGCCGTACGGTCTACAATGAGTAGCGACGCACAGGCGGCAAACGATGACCGGCGGAAGTACGAGTTTCGCAAGGTCATCGAGGAGCTCAAACAGTACGAGGGCTCCGGCACACAGCTCGTCACCATCTACATTCCGGAAGACAAACAGGTCTCCGACGTAGTGGCACACGTCACTCAGGAGCACAGCGAGGCGTCGAACATCAAGTCCAAGCAGACCCGGACCAACGTTCAGGACGCGCTGACGAGCATCAAAGACCGCCTCCGGTACTACGACACGTTCCCGCCGGACAAGGGCATGGTGCTCTTTTCCGGCGCTGTCGACTCCGGCGGCGGCCGCACCGAGATGGTCACCCGAACGCTCGAATCCCCTCCGCAGCCGATCCAATCGTTCCGCTACCACTGCGATTCCGACTTTCTCACCGAGCCGCTCGAGCACATGTTGTCCGATTCCGGGCTCTTCGGGCTCATCGTGCTCGACCGTCGCGAGGCCAACGTCGGCTGGCTGAAAGGCAAACGGGTCGAGCCGGTCAAATCCGCCTCCTCGCTCGTTCCGGGCAAACAACGGAAAGGCGGCCAGTCCGCTCAGCGGTTCGCCCGCCTCCGGCTCGAGGCGATCGACAACTTCTATCAGGAGGTCGCGGGGATGGCAAATGACCTCTTCGTCAACAAGCGCCACGAGCTCGACGGGATCCTCGTCGGCGGCCCCTCGCCGACCAAAGACGAGTTCCTCGACGGCGACTACCTCCACCACGAGCTTCAAGACAAAGTGCTCGGCAAGTTCGACGTGGCCTACACCGACGAGTCGGGGCTTCACGACCTCGTTGACGCCGCCAGCGAGGCGCTCGCCGATCAAGAGATCGTCGAGGATAAACGCCACATGGACGAGTTCTTCGAGAACCTCCACACCGGCGAGCAGGCGACCTACGGCTTCGAACAGACCCGTCGGAACCTGATCATGGGCTCCGTCGACCGCCTGCTCATCTCAGAAGACCTCCGCTCGGACGTGATCGTTTACGAGTGTCCCAACGGCCACGAGGAGTTCGAGGTGGTCGACGCCCGTCACTCGACGCCCGATCACGAGTGTGCCGACTGTGGCGAGGACTGCGAGGTCGTCGAACGCGAGGACGTCATCGAACACCTGATGTCGATCGCCGAGCAACGCGGCACCGACACCAAGTTCATTTCTACCGACTTCGAGAAGGGCGAGCAGCTGTTCGACGCGTTCGGCGGCATCGCCGGCATCCTGCGCTACTCGACGGGCGTGTAGACGGCCACGCCACGCTACTCCGGCGGCGAGGCGAGTTCCAAACACGCACACGCGTCCGTCTCCGGGTCGAAACAGTCCGGACACTCCGGCTGCCGGTCGATGATCGTGTCGAGCCGTTCTGCGACCGTGCCGTCGATGACCGCTTCCAGATCGCGCGCCTCCTCGCGAAACTCCTCGACCGCGAGCACGTTCGCGAGAAACCGCTCGATGATACAGTAGGTTTGAAGCGCTTCTCGGGCGCGGACGATCCCGTCGTCGGTGAGCTGAACCCCCTTGTACTTCTCGTGTTCGGCGAGCCCGCGCGACTCCAGTTTGCCGATCATCTCGTTGGCGCTCGCGGGACTGACGTCGAGTGCGTCCGCGATCGCCCCCGTCGACGCCGGGCCGTCCGTGTCCTGCTGGATGACGTAGATCGTCTTGAGGTACTGGTCTGCCGTGTTCACGTCTCTCCTCCGTCGCTGCCGCTCTCGGGCGGCGCTTTCGTGGCGTTCATCGTCGTTCCATTACCT
Organism: uncultured archaeon A07HR67; assembly: GCA_000496175.1. Taxonomy (GTDB): domain Archaea; phylum Halobacteriota; class Halobacteria; order Halobacteriales; family Haloferacaceae; genus Halorubrum. The sequence goes on from KI543157.1 coordinate 45,632, forward strand.
CCGTGACCTCGCGAACCCCCTCGGCTTCCTCCGCGCGGATCGTCTCGAGGGTGGAAACCAGCGACTCGCGGTCGAGCGAGAACGTTGCTTCCGACCGCTCGATCGCCTCGATGAGGTCGTCGTAGAACTTGTAGGCAGTCTCCTCGTTACACAGCTGGTCGTACAACACGCCGTCGAAGTCCTCCGGCTTGGTGCGGCCGTACCTGGCGTCGACGAGCGTCTCGATCTCGTCGAACGGAACGCTATCGCCTCCGAGGTTCTCGATCAACGCCTCCAAGCGTTCACGGTGGTCTGCCGACTCCGCCGCTGCGTCCTCGAGAAGCGTCTCGACCTCGGCGTCGAGCTCCGTGTCCAGGCTCCGGTAGTGGTGGTGTGCCCGCGCCTCGACGACCTCCTCCAACACGATCCCGATCTGGAGCAGCCGCGCGAGCTGGTCGTCGGTCGCCACCCGCTGACTCGCGCTCACGGTGACCACCCGGCCGAAACGCCGATTCGCATACACACGTATCTGAGGCCCTCCTTGACTTAAACCGTTCCCTCGGCCCCAAGAAAGCGATTCGTCTCAGGGACGTGTAAATAAAAGTTCGACGACGCGATTTCGCGCTACTGGAGCCGTTCGAGAACGAGCTCTTCGACGTCGTCGCGGAACTCGTCGACCGCGATCTCCTCGAGCACGGGCACAAAAAAGCCCTCGACGAGCATGTTCCGTGCCGTCCGCGAGTCGATCGTGCGGCTTTCGAGGTAGAACAGGTCCTCGGCATCGACCTGTCCGACCGTCGCCGAGTGAGACGCCTCGGTGTCGTGGTTGTGGATGATCAGCTTCGGCGACGCGTCGGCCTCGGCGTCGTCCGACAACATCAGCGTGTTCTCCCGCTGGTAACTGGAGGTATTCCACGCGTCCTCGCCAACGTCTTGAACTCCCTCGTAGACCGATCGGGCGACGTCGTCGAGCACGCCGCGCGTGACCAGATCGGCCGTCGTGTGCTCCGCCTGGTGCCAGACGCGGGCGTTGACGTCGAAGTGTTGGTCCTCGCTGCCGAAGAACGTCCCGACGATCTGGCTCTCGGAGCTGTCGCCGTTCAGCTCCGTCTCGACGTCAGACCGCGTGAGCTTCGAGCCGAAGTTGCTCTCGATCCAGTCGATCGTTGCGTACGTGTCCGTGACGCCGCGTTTCAGCGAGTAGGTGTACGTGTCGTCGTCGAGGTTCTGTAGCGAGCCGAACTGAACGTCGGCGTTCTCGCCGCCGACGACCTCGACCAGGTTCGAGAAGTACCGGTCACCCTCGATCGCCGAGCCGGCCGCGTCGTCTTCTTCGCTCGACGTGATCGACTCGAGAATCGTCACCGACGACGACTCCTCAGTGACGACGAGCGTCTGGCTGAACAACGACCGCGAGCTCATCTCTGCTCGGACGGTCACGTCCTCGACGTCGACGCCCTCGGGGACGTAGACGAACGTCCCCGTGGTGAACAACGCGACCGACAACGCCGTGAAGTAGTTGTGGTCCGGCGCGAGCACGGTGCCGAAGTGTTCTTCGAGCACGTCGCCGTACTCGTCGAACGCCTCGGTGAACGGGAGGACGACGGCCTCGTCGCCGCCCTGCCGTTCCGTCGTGTCCGACTGGTTCAACGGGTCGACGAGCGCCTCGAAATCCAGCGCCTCGAGGTCGGTCCAGCGCCGGCCGGGCGTCTGGATGACGTCCGGAAGCGCCGCTGTCTCCAACGCTTCGAGCGCGTTCAGCCGGGTCTCGAGCAGCCACTCGGGCTCGTCGCGGTCCTCCGCGATGCGGCGTACGGTCTCTTCCGAGAGGCTCTCGATCGTTTTCGTGCTCATGTTATCCGAGCGACCCTTCCATCTCGAGCTCGACGAGTCGGTTGAGCTCGACGGCGTACTCGATCGGCAGTTCTTCGGTGATCGGCTCGATGAACCCCGAGACGATCATCTGTTTTGCGTCGTCGTCGTCGAGTCCGCGCGACTGGAGGTAGAAGATGTCCTCGTCGCCGATCTTGCCGACCGTCGCCTCGTGGGCCACGTCGACCTGCGACTCGTTGATCTCCATGTACGGCATCGTGTCCGACGTCGACTCGTTGTCGAACATCAGCGCGTCACACTCGACGGCCGTCGAGGAGTTCTCGGCGCCGTCCGCGATGTGAACCAGGCCGCGGTAGTTCGTGCGGCCGCCGTCCTTCGAGATCGACTTCGACTCGATCGTCGACTTCGTCTCCGGCGCGTTGTGGTACACCTTCGCGCCCGTGTCGATGTCCTGGCCCTCGCCCGCGAACGCGATCGTGATGTGGTTGTCCGAGGCGCCGCGGCCCTTGAGGATCGTCGATGGGTACAACATCGTCGCCTTCGACCCCATCGATCCGGAGATCCACTCCATGCGGCCCTCCTTCTCGGCGATGGCGCGCTTGGTGTTGAGGTTGTAGGTGTTTTTCGACCAGTTTTGCACGGTCGAGTACTGGACGTGGGCGTTCTCCTTGACGAACACTTCGACGCCGCCGCAGTGTAGGTTGAACGCCGAGTACTTGGGTGCCGAACATCCCTCGATGTAGTGTACCTCGGAGCCCTCTTCGGCGATGATGAGGGTGTGTTCGAACTGGCCCATCCC
>KI543157.1:48262-57916 GCA_000496175.1 uncultured archaeon A07HR67
GTAGACGATCTCGGACTCGTACTGAGCGCCGACGCCCGAGAGCGCGTTCTTCTCAGCCTCGGGAATCCCGAGCTTGTCGAAGGTGTCTTTGATATCGTCGGGGAGGTCGGTCCAATCTTCGACGCCGCCGCGGACGTCGATGTCGGGACGGATGTACGGAACGATCTCGTCGACGTCGATCTCCGAGAGGTCGGGCGCCTCGGGCCAGTCGGTGGGCATCGGCATGGCCTGGAACTGCTTGAGCGCGCGCAGGCGGCGCTCGAGCATCCACTCGGGCTCGTCTTTGTCCTCGGAGATGACGCGGACGGTCTCCTCGGTCAGCCCCTTGTCGCTTTTGAACGCGGACTTTTCTTCCTTCTTGAACTCGAAGCGCGCTTCGGTGTCGGCTTCCTTCAGGTGGTCTTGTGAACTCATGTTAGTTGGTTACGCTTGTGGGCGTATATTGTTGTTGTGTAATCACTATCAGTTACGCTGCCTCGAAGGCGTCCTCGCGGACCCAGTCGTACCCCTTGTCCTCGAGCTTCTCGGCGAGCTCCGCGCCGCCGCTCTTGGCGACCTTTCCGTCCAGCATCACGTGGACGTGGTCGGGCTCGACGTAGTCGAGGATCCGCTGGTAGTGGGTGATCTGGAGAACGCCCGTGCCCTGCTCGTCGCGCAGCGCGTTGATCCCCTTCGAGACGTCTTGGAGCCGGTCGATGTCGAGCCCGGAGTCGATCTCGTCGAGCACCGCAACGGCGGGTTCGAGCATCGCGGCCTGGAGCACCTCGTTCTGCTTCTTTTCGCCGCCGGAGAACCCGGCGTTGAGGTACCGCTGCATGAACTTCTCGTCCATGTCGAGCAGTTCCATCTTCTCTGAGAGGATCGACTGGAACTCCGCGACGCCGATCTCGCCGTCGTCGGCGGGACCCTCCATCGGCGAGGTCTCGTATCCCGCGTCGTCGTCCTCGGCTTCCTCCTCCTCGTCTTCGAATATCTCCTCGCGCTCGTCGGCCTTCGCGTTGAGCGCCTGTCGGAGGAAGTTCGTCATGGTGACGCCCTCGATCTCCGCGGGGTACTGGAAGCCGAGGAAGATGCCGAGCGCGGCGCGCTCGTTGGGCTCCATCTCGAGAAGCTCCCAGTGGTAGTCGTCCTCGTCGAGGTCGGCGTCGATGTCCGCGACGTCCTCCTCGTCCAGATGGAGCGCCACGTTTCCGTCGATGACCTCGTAGGCCGGGTGGCCGGCGATGACCTTCGCCAGCGTCGACTTTCCGGACCCGTTCGGCCCCATCAGTGCGTGAATCTCGCCGGACTCGACCTCGAGGTCGACACCCCGCAAGATTGTTTCTCCGTCCTCCTCGGCTACCTGCACGCGTAAGCCACTGATCTCAAGAGTTGCCATGTGTAATCTTATGCCTCGTACTATTACGATGGGCGTTCCGGAGGTTAATAGTTACGAATATCCCGCTGAAAATCACGATTTTGAGAAGAATTCTTTCAGAGACGAAAACTCAGATTCGACGTGCTACATGAACGAGCCGAGTCCGGTCTGTTCTTGTCCGGTCTTGACCTCCTCCCACGACGTCCCGAGCGCCTCTATCACCCGTTCTATCGGCCCTTTCAGCGTCTTGTCCAACATCTTCTCCCAGTCGACCTCGAACTCCTCGGGAATCTGATCGGCGTACTCGAAACAGATCACGTCGGGGTCGCGTTTGAACTCGCCGTAGAGCCCGTTCCGCTGGGGGTCGAGCCCTCGCTCCGACTCCATCCGCTCCCAGAAGTCCGGGTGTACCTTCTTCAGGTAGAGCCGTTTCGGCTTCGACCCCCGCCCGAAGTTCGTTCCGAGCAACTCGTTGGCGTACTGTGCGCCCCGCACCTGCGCCGTCGGCGTCTCGTACGCATCGAGCCGCTTGCCGATCCCTCCCGGAATTCCGACCTCTTCGACATCGACGTTGCCCGCTAAGAAGTCGTCGATCACGTCGGAGAGGTACGCCGTGATCTCCTCGAGGTCGTCGTCGATGTCGTTGCCGGTGACGATCGTCTCGATGACGCGTTGTTGGATCTTCTTCGTGATTCCCGCGATGTCCGAGCGCTTGTACTCGAAGCCCGTGATGTCGATGTCGTCGACGTCTTTGCCCTCCTTCCAGACGATGTGGCCCGCGTAGCGTTTCTTCTTGCCCGCCTGGAAGAAGCGCCGATAGAGCTTCTCGAACTCGATCTGGAACCGATGGAACTCGGCGTTCAACTCCTCGCGCGCGAAGTCGTCGTACCGCTCGTTGATGTGTTCTTGAATCTGGAAGGACGTCTCGATAGCGTCTTCCTTTGACATATCAGACAACGAGAGCATGACGCTGTCGGTGTCACCATACGAAACCTGATAATCGAGCTCGTTCGCGGCCTGCTCTGTAAAATCGATCACTTCCCGACCGGTCGATGTGACGGCTGCTGCGCCCTCTTTGTCGTACAAACGGAACCGATCCCATCCCGTCACACCGTATAACGACTGGCCGATAAATTGGAACTTTCCGTTCCGCCCCGCGAGAAGCGTGTGGTTGTCCTCGACGGTCACACAGTAGACGCCGTCCTCGGCCTCGCTCCGCGACCCGCTCCGATGCATCCGCAGCGTGTTCTTCGGGTTCTCCGTCACGTAGATCCGCCAACTTCCGCTGTCGCGATTGTAACTTGCGGTCAGTCCCAGATGTGTACACAGCCGGAGGATATCGTCTCGAAGCCGCTCGCTCGATGTCGTGTATCGCCACGACCCTTTCTGGCGGTCCCCGTCGCCGTCGATCAGCGTCTCGAGGAACGCTCGTTTCTGTGCGCTACTCGCGTCGAACACGGGATCGGGAATCCGTTTCTCGAAGCTATTTTCGCCACATTCCTCTCGAAGCAGTTCGCCGAGGAGCTTCGAGGTGAACTGGTAGGCGCGGTCGTCGACGTAGCAGTCGAATCCCATTCTGTCGAGCAGATCGCCGATCGCCTCGTGTGTGGACGCCCCGCCGTCGGGAACCGCCTGCTGGGCGATCTTCACCGTCGTCGTGGACCCCCTGTAGTTCGTTCCGAACGATTTCTCCGCGGAGGTGTACACGTTACCCTCGGTGATGTACCACGCCAGTAGGTCGAGGAAGTCGTCGCTATCGTAGGTTCGTGGCACCCACTTCCGACCGGATTCGCGGTGAACGAAACTCGTCTCGCACACCGACTCGATGTACTCGCGGTGTTCTTCGAACTCCTCGGCTGTGAACACGTATCCGGTCTGTTCGAGGTCGGACTTCACCACGCGTCGGGGCGTCCAGCCGAGCTCGGCGGTGAACGTGTGGCCGTGGACGCTCGGCCGGACCCACACCTCGTACTCCCCGTCGACGAGTTCGGTCAGATCGAACTCGTCGATCCGTTCGCCGTCCGGTCCGTCCCAGTCGTGGGGGAGTTCGTAGTTGGTCGCCCGGTCGAGATCGCCGGCCTCCACGAAGCTGTACCCGTCTTCGGTGATCCCGTTCGTCTCGTTTTTTCGGACCAGCATCCGGTGGTTCGGCGTCACTCGGAAATCGATCTTCGACGTCTCGATATCAACGAGATCGCCTCGGTAGCCGGGATACGCGTGCGTCTCTTCGACGGGTTTGACCTCCATCTCATTCGTCTCGGGATCGAGCGAGTACACCGCGTCGCCGACCGCCAACTCCGTGATCGGCCGAACGCCGTCAGGAGTCACGACCTCCGTGTCCGGCGTAAAGCAGTTCATAATGACCTTGACGGCGCCCTGCTGTCGGTCGTACTGCTCGTACGACTCCGTGCCCGGAGCGTGGTCGTTTCGGAGCGTTTTCTTCTCCTCGCGCTCGGAGAGCAGCTCGTCGACCATCTCGCGCATGATGCCGTCCGGCTCCTTTCGGAAGTGTGTCCCGTTGGGCGCGACGTACGTCTCGCCGTCGTGCTCGTCGGGGTCGACTTTCGTCTCCGGACCAGCGTTGATCGTCACCATACACATCGGGTATAGACTTTTCAGGTCTTGGACAGTAACCATCTCTTTCACCCCCGTGATCGGCTCGAAGACGGCGCCGCCCTCGAACTCCTCTGCTTCCTGTTGGCCCTTCGTCGGAAGGGCGAATTTCCCGTACGCCTTGTGGAGGACGTACATATCGACGGTGTCGCCGGGGGTCGGCGCGTCTTCGATCTTACAGCCGACGAACGTCCGTACCTCGTCCCAGAAGGCGATCACGTCCTGTGCCCGGTCGATCTCGACGCACAACTCCACGTCGCGGATGCTGTACTCCAGCAGGCGTTCGGGGTCTTGTTCCCAGAGGTCGCCGATATCGCCCGCGTATCGTTCCTTGCCGACGCCGAGTTCGCGCTCGCCGACCGCGTCGAGCCGATACGACTCCAACTCCGTGAACATCGTCCGCTTGTACGCGTACAACAGGTCGAACACCACCCGGCCCTTGATGTCCGGTCCGCCCCACCCGGACCGCCACACCTCACCGATCCGGGAGAGCCGTTCGATCGACAGATCTGGCTCGCTCGTCCGCTCGTCGAGCACCTCCATCCGGTCGAGCAGGTACGGCGCGTCAAAATCCTCGAAGTTCCAGCCGGTACACACGTCCGGGTCGGTGTCGTCGATGTACGAGACGAACCCGTCGAGCATCGCCTCCTCGGTCTCGAAGACCTCGACCCGGAAGTCGATCGCCCCGTCGTCGGCGATCCCGGCGTAGTTCGGGAGGTCGTCCGGCGGCGGCACCGCCGACTCCGGCGCGTCGTACAGCCAGACCACGTACTCGTCGTCGTAGGAGTCGTGGCTGGTCAGACAGATGATCGGCTCCTCGCCGTCCTCGGGGAACCCGCGGCGGTCGTCGACCTCGATGTCGAAGGTGTTCACCCGCATCTCGGCGTCGACGTCGGCGGGTTCGAGGTGGCCCTCGTGGACCTGAATCGTCCCGTCGTCGAGGCGACGCTCCTCGACGCGCAGTCCTCCGTTGAGCCCGTTGTCGATCAGAAACCGGTTCGGAAAGAGGATGTCCGCCTCGAACGTCGTCTCGAAGTCGTCTCGAATGGCTCCGACGTCGCGGGGCGTTCGGGTGACGATCCGCGTGAGCGACTCGCCGCGGATGCTCTCGTACGGTTCGCCGTCCGGGCCCGTCTCGCGCGTTCCGATGACGACGTCGTACTCCTCGGTCGGGTCCTGATCGAGGTCGGCGGTGGGAACGTAAAAGTACGGCTCGACGCCGAGCACGCGGAGGTGTTCGGTGGTATCGTCGCCCTCGGGGTTCGGACGACGACCGAACACGTGGACGACGGGATACTCGTCGCTGCCGTATCCCTCGACCGCGTAATCGATCTGTGTGACCAACAGATCGACCGTACCGGTCGAGTCCGGAAACTTCGCCTCGTCGACGTCGACGACGTCGCTGACGCGTCCGTGTCCGCCGCCCGCGACGATCTTCGCCTCCTCGGCGGCGAGATCGTCGCGGGCGTCGTCGGTCGTGCTGGCGGCCGACGAGAAGTCCGAGAGCCCCGACTGGGTCATACGGCACGTTCGGCGTACCCGGCTAAAAAATCGGCGTTCGTCCGCGGCGACACCCGCACCCACGGAAAAGCATATATCATGTACTAACTTACCACGGGCTATGCCCTCGGATCCACGCTGGGACGACGGGACGCACCGCTCTGGCAGCCGCGCCGCGGCAGACGCGGAGGTGGAGGTATACGAGGACGACGGCAACGTGGTGCTTTTCGACGCCGGAAACCCGCTCGCGTGGGTCGAAGCCAGCCGAACGATCCGACTTTCCGACGCGGCATAGGACCGGCCGCCCGGCCGCGCAGCGCCCGTTTCTGCGGTCGCCGCCGCCCCGTGCCGTCCGGACACAACCCCTTTGAGCAGCGGCGTCGTAGCCGATGCCGTGTCTCCCCCCGACGAGGACGGCGAGTTCTCTTTCGGCGAGAACGCCGACGCCGACCGCGATATCACGCCGGACGTGCCGACCGCCCCGTCGGTGAAGACGTTCGACGTCGACCAGTCCGGCATCGACAACGTCGACCAGTCCGCCATCGACGACGTCGACGACGAGACGCTCCGTGCGTTCGTCGTCTGTGTGATCTACGCGAACGCCGCGCTCCTCCTCGTCAGCCTCGGCCCGCTCGTCTGGTTCTTCGAGGGCTGGACACAGATCGGCGCGGCGTCGGTCGTCGCCGGCCTCCTCGCCGGAATCCGGACCTACCAGACGTACCGCGCGTGGGACCAGTCGCGCGACGACACGGACCCGGACGACGCCGACCCGGACGACGCCGTCGAGGAGACCGTCACCGACGCCGGACGGCCTGGCCCGGAACCGTAATGCGTCTCGCCTCCGTTTTATCCCCCATGCAGACGGTACGAGACGCGGACGGCGAGACGTACCTCCTCGTGAAACGGTCCGGCGATTCGAGCCGCGTCCGCGACCCCGAGACGGGCGAGGAGCGGTACGTCGAGAACGCGGCCCTCGAGACGCTCGAAGGGGAATCGCCGCTCGCGACCGCCGCAACGGGCGTCCCCGAGCCCGTCCGCCGCGCGATTCGAGCGGTTCACGACGACCGAACGCTGGGGCTGCTCGTCGAACTCGTCGACGACGGCCCGTCGTCCGTCGTCGAGCTCATGGACGCGTACGACATGTGTGAGTCCGACCTCCACGGCCGGCTCGCGGAGTTCCGGGTCGCCGAGCTGATCGAAGAGGTCGACACCGGCGGCCGGCGAGGATACGCCGCGACGGCGACCGCAGCGGAGGCGGTCCGGTTGCTGCGCGGCGACACGACGGCTGCCGGCGAGCCGTAGGCGGGGCTCTGTCCGGCGCTCCTGACGAGTGTGAGACCGCTCGATGTTCAATCGTCCGCGAGCGACGCGGCGTCGAGTCCCGAAGCGTCCTCGCGGACGACCGTCGACCGGTTCGTGCGCGGGTTCTTCTCGACGGTCACGAGCTCGTCTGCGGCCCCGACCAGCTCGTCGTCGTGGCTCACGATCACGATCTGTGCGACGCCGAACCCCCGCATCTCCTCGACAAGGGTCACGAGCCGGGAGACGTGCCCGGCGTCGAGAAACACCGTCGGCTCGTCGAGGATCAGCGGCGGCGTTGGCGTGGCTCCCTCAATCCCCTCCGCGAGCAGCCGATAGATCGCACACCGAAGCGAGAGGTTAAACAACGCCCGTTCGCCGCCGGAGAGCTGCTCGGGGTCGAGCGCTTCCCCGTCCTTCTGGTACACGGTGAGCGCGTACTCCCCGTCGAGTTCGATGTGTGAGTACGCGTCGTTGCCGTACACCAGCTCGAACGTCTCGTTGAGAGTGCGTTCGAGTTCCTGGACGTTGCGCTGGCGGAGCTCCGCCCGCAGGTCGCCGTACATCGCCTCCAGCTCGCTCGTCTCCTCGTGGAGCGAGTCCAGCGCCGCGACCGTCTCTGCGAGCGCCTCGCGCTCCTCGCGAAGCTCCGCAAGCGCCTCGATTTCGCCGTTCACGCCGCCGATGGCGTTCTGTAGCTCCGTCCGCCGTTCCGCGAGCCGGTCGAGCTCCGCGTCGACCCGCTCGAGGTACGCCTCCGCCTCGGCCTTCTGCTCGCGGGCTGTCTCGACGGCCGCCTCGTCGACGCCCTCGCGCAGTTCGTCGCGGCGGTCGCGTTTATCGGCGAGCCGGTCGCGCCGCTCGTCGTTCACCGCCGTGAGCGCGTCTCGCTTCTCGCGGCGTCGCTCGATCTCTGCTTCCAGCTCGTCGATCGCTGTCAGCCGTTCTTCGACTGCGTCGACCGCGTCTCGGGCGTCCGCGACGGTCTCGAGTTCGTCTTCCAGTTCGTCTACGCGCGCCGCGGTCGCCGCGGCCTCTGTGCGTTTCTCCTCGGCGACCTCGCGGGTCGTCTCCGCCTCCGCGCGGCGGTCCGCGGCCCGCTCGCGCCTGTCGGCCGCGGCCTCCCGCTTCCGTGTTGCGGTCTCGCGCTTCTCGTCGATCCGTTCTTCGAGCATCGCGGCCGTCTCGTCGATCTCGTCGAGCCGCTCGGCCGCCTCGACCAGCGCGTCGAGCCGCTCGATCCGGTCGGCGAGGTCACTCGCCTGCTCACGGGCCGCCGCCAGCTCGGCTTCGAGCTCGCTGACGCGTTCGCGATCCTCGTCGATGCCGGTCGCGTGTGGCGACTCGTCGACGGGCTGGCCACACTCCGGACACTTGCCGGCCGCGAGCAACGCCTCGGCCTCCTCGACCCGCTCGCGGGCGTTCGCCAGCTCCGCCGAGCGCTCCGCGATCCGTTCGCGGACCTCTCCCCGGCGTTCTCGAAGCTCCTCTCGGCGCTCGGCCGCCTCCTCGCGGTCCACGTCGGCGTCGGTGAACCGCTCGCGGAGCGTCGCCGCTTCCTCGCGGAGCTCCCCGAGGGCGGCGGCGCGCTCCTCGGCCGCTTCTTCGGCCGCCTCGGCCGCTTCTTCGAGCGTCTCGGCCTCGTCGTCGGCCTCCTCGGCGCGCTCGAGCAGGTCCTCGGCCTTCTCGGCGAGGTTCGCCGCCTGGTTGCGGAATCCCTCCGCGGTCACCCGGCGGTCGTCGAGCGTCTCGCGGATCGACGCCTCCCGGTCGTCGAGCGCATCGCGGCGTTCCGTTATCGCTTCCGGCGTCGCGGCCTCCAGGCCGGCCTCGTCGAGCCGGTCGTCGATCTCGGCGTCGATCTCGTCGACGCGTTCACGCGCCTCGCGGATCGCGTCCCGGTGAGCGTCGCGCTCGCGCTCCGTCTCACGGATCGCCGTCTCGATCGTCTCGATATCGTCTTCGATCGCCGTCAGTTCGGCCTGCGTTTCCTCGTACGTCGCGAGGGTCTCGGCGGCCTCGTCGCGGGTGGTTTTGGCGCGTTCTCGCTGGGTCTCGTAGCGTTCGATCTCGTCTGTCACCTCCGAGTGGTTGCGTTCGAGCTCGTTGAGCCGCTCGTGAGGGTTCTTCGCCTCCTTTCGCTCGATCTGCGCCTCCTTCTCCTCGAGGACGGCTCGTTTGGCGTTCCGGACGTCCTCCACGCCGAGCCTGGCGTCGCCCGCTCGATCGCGGTACTCCTCGAGCGTGCCGAGCTGGAGGAGGTCGTCGATGACGTCCTGTCGCTGTGCCGGGGTGGCGTTGATCAGCGCGTTCACCTCGCCCTGGCGGACGTACGCACAGTTGACGAACGCGTCGGCGTCCATCCGGAGCAGCTCCGTCACGAACCGCCGGACCGCCGTCGCGCCGTCGCGGGTCGCGTCGCCGCCGGCCGTCGTTTCGAGTGCGCAGGTGTGGTCGACGCGGCCGTCGTACTCGCGGAGCCGCCGCTCGACGTGGTACGAGACGCCGTCGTGGGTGAACCAGAGGTCGACCTCGGTCTCGTCTTCCCCGTTCGTGATCACGTCGTCGAGGGTGCCGTCGAGCGCCTTCGAGCCGTACAACGCGAAGAAACACGCCTCGAGCAGCGACGACTTGCCACTGCCGTTGAGCCCGTGAATCACGGTGACGCCCTCGGTCAGTCGCAAGTCGGCGTCGCCGTACGGCTTGAAGTTCGAGAGCCGTACTCGGTCGAACCTCACAGGTAATCCTCCATGGAGACCTGTCCGTCCGGCGTCGGGTCGTCGGCCTCGTCCGGCTGGCCGCCGCCCGTGCCGGTGTCGGTCGCTGTGCCGTCGTCGGCCTCGGTGTCGTCGGCCTCGGCGCCATCAGCCTCGGTGTCGTCGGCC
>KI543157.1:57936-71757 GCA_000496175.1 uncultured archaeon A07HR67
GTTCTTCCACTCTCGTTTTCACCGTCTCGCGGACGTTGCTGTCGGCGACGGTCTCGGACCGCACCGCCTCGTCGACGTCGCGGGCGGCGGTCGACAACCCCATCTCCTCGATCCGCTCGCGAACGGCGTCTGCCGGATCGGCGAAGCTCACGTCGAACTCCTCGTCGGTGTCGACCGTCCGGCGGTCGGTGACGCGCGCGATGAGCGCGCCGGCGTCGGTCGCGAACTCCTCGACGGCGGCCGGCGTGATCGGGTCTCCCTCGCCGGTGATCTCGACGAGCACGACGGCGTCTTCGAGGTCGTGTTGACGAACCTGTTCGCGGACGCGGGGCTCGCCCTCGCCGGAGGTGAGCTCGACGCTCACGAAGACGAACGTCCGAGTCTCGATCGCGCGCCGGCGGATCTCGACGCGGTCGTCGCCGCCGACGGTCGTCTCGTCGAAGGCGACCACGTTGTACCCGCGTCCCGCTCGCTCGCTCGCGCTCGCGCGCTCCGTCGAGCCCGGATACGTCGCCCACGTTCCGGCCACCTTCGCGCGATCGGGGGTGTGGTTGTCGCCGAGCAACACCGCGTCGAAGTCGACGTCGCTCTCGGCCAGGACGGTCTCGGTGTCCCAGTCGGCGTGAGCGAACGGCTCGAAGAGGCCGTGCGCGACGAGCGCCGCGTAGTCGGCGTCGTGTGCGTCGAACTCGTACGCCAACTCGTCACGCCGAGAGACGGGAACGTGGTCGAGCCCGTAGAACGCGGTGTCGCCGACGACGGTCGGTGCGGCGCCGAGCCGCGTGGCGAGCCCCAGCCGCTCGAGGAGGTCGACCCACTGGCCGTCCCGCGTCGCCTCGTGGTTGCCCACGACGGCCAGAAAGGGGATATCGGCGTCGGCGAGCCGGCGGAGGACGGCGATGGTTCCCATGAGGTCGGCAAGCTCGGGCCGGCGGTCGTGAAAGAGATCGCCCGCGTGAACGACCGCGTCGACGCCGGCGTCGACCGCGTCGTCGACGACGGCCCCGAACGCGTCGAGGAAGTCCTGGCGTCTGACCGGCGAGTGGTACTGCTGGTACCCGATGTGGGTGTCGCCGGTGTGAATCACCCGTGTCATCGGTCCGATGGTTGGCCCGTGGCGGGTTTAGGGGTTCCGGGGCGGCGATCCCGCGGCCGTCGGTCGGTCGTCGTCAGTCCCGGCGGCAGTGCGGAACCGGCGGTAGGCGTCGAGGGCCTCGCGTCCGCTGGCGGCGAGGTCGTCGTCGCCGTCGCGGTCCGCCTCGTCGATCGCCGCCGAAAGCCGGTCGAGTCCGACGGCCTCGACGAACCCGGCCGCCCGGCGGAGGTCCTCGCGGGCGGCGTCCGCCTCGGTTATCACCGCCGCGTACGGCCGGGTCGCGGTGTCGGTTCTGGCCGCCAGTGTGGCGAGCGCTCGCTTGACGTCGTCGGTCGAAACCACGCGTCGTCTGGCGCGGTATCGGTAATGAACCCTCGTCTGGATCTCCCGGCACAGGACAGGACGCGGAGCCCCGACAGCCGGATCGGACGGCTCACACCGCCAGCGAGTACAACCGTTTGCGGGCGTCGGTAAACGAAAAGCGGGCGTCGATAACGTCCTCCTCCTCCAGCCTGGAGAGCGCGTACCGCACCGTCCGCGGCGGAAGCAACGTCTCCTCGGCGAGTGGCTCTGCGTCAGCGTGTCGTGTAATCGAGTACCTTCGCGACGAGTTTGGCGCTCGGCGGCAGGTCGCGAACTGGCTCCCAGCGGTCCGACCCCTCGTCGTCGGCGGCGACAGCGTCCGTGGTGCTCATGCGTGAGTACTCATAGCTAATGCCGACAAATAATATTTACTATCCGGTTTAATTACCATCAAGCATCCTTTTTCTGGCGGCGTTCCACGGAGTGCCCCCACCCGAAGCCTCTTATCCGCGAGACGCCTCAATACACACAATGAGTGACACCGTCGACGACGTCGACATGCCCTACGATGGGTCGGCGTCGAGACAAGAAAAGATCGACACCCTCCAAGACCGGCTCGAGGTGCTCGAGTCACAAAACGAGGAGATGCGCGACAAACTGCTCGACGCCAACGCGGAGAACAACAAGTACCAACAAAAGCTCGAACGGCTCACCCACGAGAATAAGAAGCTCAAGCAGTCACCGTTGTTCGTCGCCACCGTCCAAGAGCTCACCGAAGACGGGGCGGTGATCAAACAACACGGCAACAACCAGGAAGCGTTGACCGAGATCACAGACGAGATGCGCAGCGAGATCGACCCGGACGATAGGGTCGCGGTCAACAACTCGTTGTCGGTCGTAAAGAAGCTCGAAAAGGAGACCGACGTTCGCGCCCGCGTGATGCAGGTCGAACACTCCCCGGACGTCACGTACGCCGACATCGGCGGGCTCGAAGACCAGATGCAGGAGGTCCGCGAGACCGTCGAGATGCCGCTCGAACACCCCGACATGTTCGAGGACGTCGGCATCCAGCCCCCGAGCGGCGTGTTGTTGTACGGCCCACCGGGCACCGGAAAAACGATGCTGGCGAAGGCGGTCGCCAACGAGACCGACGCGACGTTCATCAAGATGGCCGGCTCCGAACTCGTCCACAAGTTCATCGGCGAGGGCGCAAAGCTCGTCCGCGACCTCTTCGAGGTCGCCCGCGAGAACCAGCCCGCGGTCATCTTCATCGACGAGATCGACGCCATCGCCTCGAAGCGAACGGACTCGAAGACCTCCGGCGACGCCGAAGTACAGCGCACGATGATGCAGCTGCTCTCGGAGATGGACGGCTTCGATGAGCGCGGCGAGGTCCGGATCATCGCCGCCACCAACCGCTTCGACATGCTCGACGAGGCGATCCTCCGGCCGGGGCGGTTCGACCGCCTCATCGAGGTGCCGAAGCCGGACACCGCGGGCCGAGAAATCATCTTCCAGATCCACACCCGGAAGATGAACCTCGCCGACGGCATCGACTTCACCCGGCTCGCCACCATGGTTGAGGACGCCTCCGGCGCGGATATCAAAGCGATCTGTACCGAGGCCGGCATGTTCGCGATCCGCGACGACCGGACGCAGGTCACCCTCGACGACTTCCTCGAGGCGTACGAGAAGCTCCAACAGGACGACGACGCCGACGCAGACGACTCGCTGGCGTTCGCCTAATCCCTTCTCGCCGTCACGCCGAGAGAGCCTCGAAAACGGCGACCCGCTTGGTCGCGAGCGTCAGTCACCCTCGCCGACGGGCTCGGTAGCCACACCGTCCATCCTGACACGCCGAGGCCGCCGTGCGGTCCACAATCGGTCAAACGTCACCCGACATGGCGCGGAACATGTCGTCGGCGAGCCCGTCGCGGTCCACCTCGTCCGGTTCTCCGTTGCCGGTCGCCTCGACCGTCGGCGTAATCGTTCCGCCGCCCATCCGCGAGTGGCCGCCGCCGTTTCCGTTGTCCACCTCCGACACCACCGAGTCGATGGCGTTGCCCATGTGTACCCGGTCGTCGCGCGAACGCCCCGAGATGTGTATGGTTCCGTCGCGCTCGCCGATGACGACGACGGCGCTGACGCCTTCTAACTGGATCAGCTCGTCGGCCGCCTGCGGAATGGCGTCGACGTTGTTCACTCCGCCGACATCTGCGACCGCGAACGAGCCTTCGATCCGTCGGCCCGCGATCGCCCGCGCTTTCACCTCCAACACCTCGGCGTCGACCGAGGGGTTGGCGATCCGGTCCAGTTGATCCTGGTCGACGCCGGGGTACACGTACGCCGCGGACCCGAAGTCGGGCTCGCTCGCGCCGACGGTGAGGTGTTTTGTGTCCGTGAGAATCCCGTACAGGAGCCCGGTCGCTGCCCGCGTCCCCAACACGAGGTCGCTGCCCGTCTCGCTCGCGTGTTTGTCCGGCGGCACGGGGACGGCACCGATGTCGTGAAAGTACTCGGCGACCACCGATGCGGTCGCGCCGTAGTCGGTCCGCACGTCGGTGAACTCTTCGCCTCGTCCGTCACCGGGGTGGTGGTCGACGACGGCCGTGGGTAACACCCCGTCCGCCCCCGCGAAGCCGCGCGCCTCGTTGTGGTCGACGAGCACGACGGATTCCGAGACGAGGTCGCTGACGTGGTCGATCCGGTCCAGTTCTAGGTCCAACACCGTTCGAAACGCCCGGTTCTCCTGATGACGGATCTGTCCCGGGTACTGGATCGCCGCGTCGACGTCGAGTTGGCTCGCCAGCGACGACACCCCGATCGCCGCCGCCATCGCGTCGGGATCGGGATTGGGATGCATCAACACGGTTATCTCTTCTTCATCGGCCAGTATCCGGCGGAACTCGGCGCCGGCCGACCGGCGAGCCCGCACGAGCGCGTACGTGCTCGCGAGCACGACGACCACGCCGAGGACCGCGACGACGACCAGTTCGGGGTTTTCTCGGAGAAACGCCTCCGCCTCCGAGAGCGCCCCGCTGACCGTTCTCGTGGCCAACATACTCCCTCGGAGTCACCGACGGCACAAGAACCTTCGTGGGAGTTCTATTCTTGCGGGACCGTCGAATCGCTCGCCTCCGGGCGCTTGTTCCCGATTCTCACCCGTGTGAGCGCCGGAATTCGGTTATCGCGTCGCGGTACCCCGCACGGAACGTGGGATACGCAAACTCGTACCCGAGCGCCCGCAGCCGATCGTTCGAACACCGCTTGCTCGTTCGGATCCGACGTTCGGCCGCCGCCGAGAGGTCACCGGCCGCGATCCGCTCCGCCTTCGAACGCTTCTCGGGACGGTCGACGCCACACTCGTCGGCGAGCCAGTCGGCGAAACGGTGTTTGTCGACGGGTTCGTCGTCGACGACGACGACCGCCTCGTTCCGGCCTCGGTCCGTCTCGAGGAGGTGGCGTATCGCGCCCGCGGCGTCGTCGCGGTGAACCATGTTGAGGTAGCCGGCGGTCACCGGCCCGTCGATGTACCGCCGGAGCCGGTATCGGTCCGGGCCGTACAAGCCCGCAAAACGGGCGACCGTGCCGTCGATTCCGGCCTCGGCTGCCTCCACGGTGGCGACCCGCTCGGCCGCGACGAGCACCTGCGTCTTCTCCGTGGTTGGATCGAGCGGCGTCTCCTCGTCGACCCATCCGCCCTCGTGGTCGCCGTAGACCCCGGTCGAGGAGGTGTACACCAGCCGGTCCGGCGGCCGCGCGCGGCTTTTGTACTCCGTGAGGACGTTCCGCAGGCCGTCGACGTACACCGCTCGCGCCGCGGCCGCCCCTCGTCCGCCCGAACTGGCCGCGAACACGACCGCGTCGGCGTCCGGAAGCGACCGAAGCGAGTCGGGATCAGTCGCGTCTGCCCGAACCGCATCGACGTTCTCGTCGACGGCGTCGACGGCCTCGAGCCCCTCGTCCGACCGCCGCACACCGGTCACGTCGTGGCCGCGGTCGGCGAGTTGTCGTGCCAGTTCCAGTCCGACGTAGCCGCAGCCGACGACTGTGATCCTCATGGCTTGCGCGTCTCGATGACGGCCATGATCTCCGCGAGCTGTTCGAGCGTCATCGCGGCGCGCCCCTCGAGCACCTGCTGGACCTCCTGGCCGGTGAGGTCGGCGTCGATCGCCGTCGAAATCGTGTCGACGTCGAGCACCGCGGTGGCCATCCCCATGAGGAGGTGGTCTCGGACCTCGGCGACGACCGTGTCGGCGTCCCGGCCGGCGGCGACCGCGAGCACCGACGCACCCTCCTCGAGCGTCAGGCCGGCGGCGTCGCCGTCGGCGGCCGCCTCGACCGTCGCCGTCCCGAGGCCGGTTCGGTCGACGATTCGGTCGCGCCCTGCCTCCTCGACCGCCTCCGTCAACACCGTCTCGAACGACGCTACCAACGCCGCGGCCTCGACGGTGTCGCCGGCACCATCGGCCGGATCGGCTCCGCCGGCTCCGTCGACGACCTCGTGGAACATACCCACGATCGGCGGTCGCGTCCCAAAACGCCTCCGGTCGCCGGCGGTCTCACCAGCCGGCCGACGTCTCGTTTCTCGTTCCGTCCACGTCGCCGACCCCGCGCGGTCCGGCCGGCACCGCGACGACCACGATGGTTCCGCTCTCGAACCGAACCGGCTTCGTTCGGCCCAGCCGGATCCGCTCGCCGCCGACCGACACCGTCACCGATCCCTGCCTCACGGACGTACTCGAACCGGCGGTCGGGCGTGCCGACGTCGGCGGTGAGCGCGAACCGCGGGTACTCGCCGCGCACCTCTACGCGCCAGGCGTTCACCGTTGCGACCCAGTACCCGGGAACGGGAGCCACCGGGAGCCCCGCGCCGACGCGACGCACAGGGCTCGGAGCCCACCGCTCGGAGGCGTTCTCGGCGGCCAGCCTGACTCCGTCCTCGACGATCCCCTCCAACTCGCCCCGCACGTGTCCGCGAACCGCCTCGGTCGGACCGTCGACGAAGCGGGTCGGAACCCGAACGGCATCGCGCCCGGCGGCGGTTCGCAGCGCGACGCGGAGCCGTGCGGCGAGCGCCCCCGCGTCGCCGGCCGACAACGAGTCGACCCGCGCGGCACGGGCGGCGACCCGGTCGGCGTACGTTCCGTCTCCGATGGCGACCGCCCGGCGTCCGGGCGACTCGTACGCCGCGGCGACCGCCGCGACGACCGACCGCCGTTCGCCGCGGGATAACGAGGTCCGGGCGGCGAGCGCGTCGACGAGCGCGCGGTCGACCGTCATTCTCGACGCCGCGACGCGGCCGGCGAGCGCGTTTCTATCCGCTCGCAGGTCCGGATCGGCCCGCTCGGCGAGGGTCGCGTCCGCCGCCAGAAGCACCTGGCCCGCGACCCCGATCCCGACGGTGTCTTCGGTCCCGAGGATCCGGTCGACGATCCCGCTCGATACGTCGCCGTACGGGACCGTCACGTAGTTCAGGTTTCGCGTCGCGAGCGGCCGGGTCGTCGTTCCGTCGACGCCGTCGACCGTCGTCCCGTCGACGGCGGTCCGCGGGAGATAGCCAGGAGAGCCGTTGGGCACGAACGTCACCGCTCCCCCCGGGCCGTCCGCTCCGACGGGGTACCGTTCCGTCTCCCGTGCGGCCTCCCGGCTCGCGATCACGTCTCCGACCGACGGGCCGCCGAACGCGTCCTCCACTCGTTCGAGGAACCCGTCGGTGGCGGCTTCGCCGTCGGCCGCGGCCGCCTCCAACTCGGCGATCACGGCCGCTAGATAGGCCGCCCGCGCCGCAGCCTGTCCCCGGTCGACGGCGCCGTCGTAGGTCCGTGGCGCGTCCACGAGGTCGCTCCGTCGGCTCCGGAGCGTCTCGGCGAGTTCGCCGTACGGGTCGGCCGCGCCGACCGCCATTTCCTCCATCGACAGCTCCGTTTCGATCTAGCGGACGCCGACGCGAAGCCCGTCGAGATCGGACGCGATCCGGTCGATCGTCGCCGCCGAGCGCCGGCCGAACACGACCGTCGACCGATCGACATCGCCGTCGACGACCGCCTCGCGGGCGACCCGGTCGACGTTCTCGGCGGTGCCGACGCCGAGCGCCGCTCGGGCCGCCTCCGGCGTTCCGGCGAGGTCGGGGTCGTCGGCGCTCGCCGCCGCTCCGAACGTCGTGATCGGCCGATCGGGCGCGTCGTCCGTCGGCGCGTACGCGCCGGCGACCCGGACGTCGACGTGATATCGGTCGATCGCGCTGTCCTCCGTTGTGGCGCTGTCGACGACGACCTCGCGCGTCACGATGCGGGGTGGCCCTTCGGCGCTGGCGATCTCGAACGCCCGCTCGACGGTCCGCTTCCACCGGCCCCTCACGGTGCGTTCGACGACCACCGTCCGCGTCGCCGCGCCGAAGCCGAGCACCTCGTGAGGGTCGACCGTTCCCGCGGGCGTCCCTCTCGGCGCCCCGGTGGCAGGGAGGACACGCACCCGCTCGCGGGTTCTCACGTCAACCCGACGCCACCGCCCCTCGCCGGCAGCGCTCGGCCGCGGGAGCCGAAGTCTCCCGCCGTACACGACCCGATTGGCGTCGGCGGTGAGCGACGCTTCGACCCGATAGCTCTCGCGAACGACCGACTCGAGGTCGTCGTGAACCGACACCGCGGCGACGTCCGCGGCGTGGCCGACCGACACCGGTCGCGTCTCGTCTGCGTGGGTTCTCGCGGCCCCGAATCCGTCTCCACCGGCGGCCGACTTCGGTGTCGGCGCGTCGAGGACGGCGGCGCTCCACGCGGACTCGTCCAGTTCCGTCGGGGCGAGGAGGTCGGTCAGGCCGGTCCGTGCGGTCGCTCTGGCGAGGCCGCCTCGAGCGTCGGGGTCGCTCGTGCCGAACACGTCTCGTTGGGTCCGCACGATTCCGGCGTTCGTCGACAGCTCGACGTGACGGTTTGCGAGCACGTTCTGGACGGGGGCGCCGGCGTACTGGCCGTACCCACGCGCCCACGTCATCGGATACAGGCTGGCGGTCAGCTGTCGCCCGAGTCCCGGTCCCTCGACCGGACCGCGGTTCAGCCGCCGCTCGAACCGTTCGGTTCGCTCGTGAGCCGCGAGCGTCGGCACGGAGACGACGACGCTCCGGTTCCGGGTCTGCTCGGCCACCGTTCGGCCGCCGCGTGTCGCCGTCAGCGTGACGTTCTCGAAGACGACGCGCGTCGCCGTCCCGTTCGCGACCGGCCCCACCCGAACCGTTTCTCGGAGCATTTCGAGGTCCGCCGGGTCGACCGGTCCGTCGATCTGTCGAAGCGTCGCCGTCGCGGAGACGTCCTCGACCTCCGCGTTCACCGCAGCGAGCGCCTCGATCCCCGCGAGCGCCAGCCGAATTCGAAAGGCGTCCTCGAAGGCGGTCGCCGGCCGCACGGCGGCGGTCGGTTCGACACTGCCGGTCTCGGAGGGCGCTCGGGTCACCGGCCGTGCGGCGGCGTCGTGAGCCGCCTCGCGCGCGGCGTGTTTGAGCGCCGCCGTCGCGTCGGCGTCCGCCCGCTCGACCGCGCGCTCGACGCTTCGGTCCTCGCTCACGAGCCCCTGGTCGACGACTCCGGCGGCGTACGCGGTGCTCGTCACCAGCAACAACACCCCGATCAGCGCGACGAACACGCCCGCTCGTCGTCGCGACGACACGAGCGCCGCATCGCGTGCGCGCATCGCTACCACACCCGCACCACGAACGCACACGGTCGGAGCGTCGTCGCGGACACGGCCGGTGCCGGATGTGTGACGACCGCAGCGGTGACGGCAGCGCTCCGCGGCGGCTCGGCTCCGACGGCGATCCGCCGCGGTTCCGGGTCGTGAGCCGTCACAGCTCCGGCCTCAGCCGCCCGCCTCTCCCCGTCGTAGCGAACGTCGACGCGGGTTCGTGTCCCGAGCGCGTCCTCGACGGCTCCCAGCGCCTGAGAACGGAAGCGATCGGCCGCCTCGCCGTCGCCAGTCGTCTCCATGGCCATGCCGAGCAGTTCGACGAGCGTCGCGTGGACCGTTCGCGTCTCGTGGGCCGTCTCGACGACCTCGTACGTCACGGTCGCCGTCTCCGTGACGAGCCGATCGGCGGCGTCGGCGGCGGTGTACGGTCTCCCGTCGGATCCGAGGTCGCCTTCTGTGGCGCCGAGCGCGACGACGCTCGCCGACACGCACAGCAGCATGATCGCCACGTCGAGGACGGTGCTCGTCATCGGTGAACCGCCACCCGGAGGACGCCACGAACGGTCTCGCCGGGAGCGACGGCGACCGTCACCGGCCGGTCGGCGACCGTCGTCGCCCGCCGCCCGTCTAACTCTCCCTCGATGGGGCCGGCTCCGCCCACCCCGACCCGCCACGTCCGGCGCTTCGTCGCGAGTTCGACGGTCATCGGCGTTCGCCCATCCGCGAGCGTTTCTAGCCGCTCGGGGCGCACGATTCCGCCGACGGTCAGGTCGCGTTCGATCCGGTCGAGAACGGCGGCGCTCGCCTGTCCGTCCCGCTCCGGGGCCGCGCCGTCGAGCGCCGTCACGTACAGCCCGAGCGCCGCACCAACGGCGAGCACAGCGATCAGCGCGGCGACCGGTTCGACCGCGGCGCGGTCGGCGGCACCGCCTCCATCACCCGACGATCGTGACACGGTGTTCTCCGTAGTGGACCTGTCGCACGGTCAGCCGGTCCGGGGCCGCCGTCCACCCGTGCTCGCTCGCCCGCGCCCGTTCCGCCGCGGCGGCGAACGCGTCGGGTCCGTCGAACGCCGCCTCCGGCGGCGCGCCGTCGAGCACCTGTCGTAGCCCGGGATGGGCGCCCGCGGCGTCGGGCGGAACGGGGGTGATCGGCGCCCCTCGAAGCGTCGCGCTGGCCGTTTCACCGCGGCTCGCGAGCGCGACCGTCCGCGTCGTGAGCCGCATTCGGTCGGCGACGATCCCGTGTTCTGCCGTCGCGACGTACTCGGTGTCTGCGACCGAGTCGATCGTGTACGCGACCGCGTCTGCGTCCGGCGGCGGTGCCGCCGGGAGCGCGGCCACCACGCCGACGACCACGACACTCACGACCGCGAGGCCGAACCACGCGTAGACCGCGTCGAGTTGGGTCTCGAACATGGACCGGGTGGCGTCGGCTTCCAATATAAACGCGCACACGAGGCTACAACAACACGCCCGCTCCGAGAAAGGCGACGAGGTACGTCGTCGCCGCCGTGGGCAGAGCGATCCCGATCCGATACGCTACGAGCGTCGCGTCGAAGCCGCGTTCGAGCCCCGTCGCCAGCGCCGTAAGAATCGCGGCGAGCAGCAGCACGTATAGGCCCACTATCCGACCCAGAACCGGAACGGTGAGCGCGCCGACTGACTCCTCGGTGCCTTTCGACGCCGTCTCGGGAATCCCGTCGACGGCGAGCGGATCACTCGCGATCGCGGCCGTCGCTCCGAGCCCGCCGGCTCCGGCGGCGTCGATTCCCGTCGCGAGCGCGACGGTCGCGCCGCCCACCAGCGGAGCGAACACCGCCGCGGTGTTCGCCAGCGTCCCCGTCACCGTCGCCAGCTGTCGGCGGGCGTCGCGCTCGAGTTCGCGGAGCCGTTCGAGCTGGTCTGCGAGCTCCAACACCACGTCGCCGGCCGGCCGTCCCTCCCGTGCGGCGATCGCCAACAGGGCGACGGCGCCCTGAACCCGCGGCGACGGAACCGTCGCCGCCGGCCCACCGGCTCCGAGAAACGCCTCGCGAACGTCCACGCGGAGCGTGTCGCTGCGGCGAGCGGCTCTGTCACAGAGCTCGCCCGTCGCTCCGGCGAGCTTGTCTCCGGCGTTCGAGACGGCCCGCTCGACGGCGACACCCTCGGCCACGTCCCCGCCGATGATCGTCATCGCGTCCGGGAGCCCCGCCTCTATCGACCGGACGTTCGAGAGCACGGCTCGGCGCGGCCGGACGAACACGATCAGCCCGATCCCTGTCCCGACGCCGAGCCCGCTTATCGGTGCGGCCCACGGAGCGACGACGGCGTCGACCGCGACGCCGGCGGCGATTCCCGCGCCGACGCCGGAGAGAACGGCGTGGCGCCGCCGTTCCGGCACCGCCGGGTGGTCGGCACCGATCGGCGGCGGCGGAAACGCGACCGGTCGCTTCGAGAGGAGCCACGCCGCCGCCGCGACCAGCCCGCCCGGAAGCGCGACGAGATAGGCGCCCGCGACGACGGTTGGCGGAATCTGGACGCCAGACGCGGCGGCCGCGGGAAACAACGCGACCAGCGCCAGCGGGAGGAGCACGCCGAAGGCGTACAACGCCGACACCGGCCCCTGGACGTCTCCGATGAACGCCGCCAACCGTTCCGTGGTGCCCGAAAGCGTCGCGTCGAGCGCGCGGTCGAGACACCGCCCACGCCGTTCTGGCGGGGCGGCCGCCGCGGTTCGAACCAGCGTCGCCGCCCGCTCGATGGCCGGAAACCACGGCTGCCACTCGCGTGCGAACGCCCGTAACCCGCTCGTCGGCCCGTTCACACACCGGTGCTCGTGTCGCCGCAGCCCCGCCGCCAGCGGTCCGCGGCCGGTACGAGCGGCGAACCGCACCGCCCGTTCAGTCGACGGGTCGAGCCGCATCCGCAACACGAGCCGACCGACGAGCCCCGGAGCCGCACCGAGCGCCCGGGTTCGACGGAGCGCCGCGAGCCACACCGGTCCCTGATGGAGGAGGTGCGTTGTGAGGAGCCCGCCGGCGACGCCGGCCAGCAGCCCCGAAGCCGCGCCGGCGAGCAGCGTTCCGGCGATGACCCCGCAGAGCCCCGCGCCGAGTCCGGCACGGTATCCCGTTCTCACGACGCGGTCGGCGCCACCCGTCCAGCCGAGAAACGCGACCGCACGACGAAGGTCGGCCGACGGATCGGCCCTCCTCCCGCCGTCGTTGCTCACGGCTCGGGCGACGATCCGCCTCGCTTCCGTCGCTACCGCGGCCGCGGCGACCGTCCAGCCGTCTTCCGTTTGTCTTTCGTTGGGCGCGTCGGAGGCCTCGGGCGTCTCGGACGCGTCGGTGACGCCAGCGACGCCGCCCTCTGCCGTCGCGTCACAGTCTCGCTGCTCGACCGATTGCGTCCGCGTCATCGCTCCGACTCGAGGTAGCGTTCCGGGTTCGTCCGCCCCGCCGCAACCGCCTCGTGGATGCGGTCGGCCCGTCGGTCGACGGCCGCCCGAACGGCCGCGTACGATTCGCCGTGTTCCGCGAGGCCGCCGACGAGCCGGCTCTCGCCTCTGTCGATCCGTCCGGTTGCCGCGAGACCCTCGCCCGTGCGTTCGAACACCGCGTCGAAGCCCACCTCGCCGGCGCGGTCGACCACCTCGACGATCGTCTCGACGCGGTGGTCCGCCATCACGACGAGCAGGTCCGTCGCAGCGAACGACGAGGGCGCCACGCCGAGGTCGGTGACGACGCGTTCGCGCACGGCCGTCGGATCCGCGCCGTGGATCGTCCCGAGAACGGTCTCGCTCGCCGCTCCGACCCGCATCGCCTCGTACACCGCCGCTGCCTCCTCGCCGCGGACCTCGCCGACGACGAGTGCGCCGCCGCCGAGCCGAAGTGCCGTCCGCACCGCCTCGCTGGGAGTCGGCTCGGCGCCGTCGCCGACGCGGAGCCGCTGGACGTCTCTGTCGGCGCTCGCGAGCGCGGCCGCCGGAAGCTCCGGCGTGTCCTCGATCAGGAGCGCCCGCGCCTCCGGCGGCAGCTCCCACAACAACGAGCCGAGGGCGGTCGTCTTTCCGGCTCCACGGCCGCCGGCAACGAGCCCGGTGACACCGCGTTCGACCGCGAGCGACAGGAGGCCGGCCGCCGCCGCAGAGAGGGTGCCGACGTCGACGAGTCGGGCGAGCGTCCACGCCTCGGGATCGCCGCGCCGGAACGCGAACGCGAGCCCGTCGCTCGCGGGTGCCGTCGTCGCAGCCACCCGGACGGATCCCGACTCCGTCCGGATCGTCGCGTCGAGCGTCGGCGTCGCCCGTGAGAACGCCCGTCCGCTCGTTCGGCGGAGCCGCGACGCCAGCGTGGCGGCTCCCTCCGGAGGGAGGCGGACGTTCGTGTGACATCGCGTCCCGTCGAGCACGACTCGAAGCGGGTTCTCGGCGACGGGCGCCGAGAACGTCGCGTCGCTCACGCGGTCGTCAGCAAACACGTGTTCGAGCGCGCCGTAGCCGTGTGTGTGCCGGCGTAGCGTGTCGGTGATCGCGGCCACCGGGTCCTCCGGGGCCGCCACGGCTCGCACCGCCCGTCCGGGCGCCCGGTCGCCGCCCGTCGGGTCGGCGAGCAACCGGTCCGTCGCGGCGTCGAGGGTGCCGATCGCGTCCGCGTCGAGCGCCGCCGACGGCGGGGTGAGGTGATACGTGTCCAGGGCTCCCGTCCCCTCGTAGAGCCTGACGGTCGCGCCCGTCTCGACCTCCCACCGATCGAC
>KI543157.1:71777-73926 GCA_000496175.1 uncultured archaeon A07HR67
CCGCCGTGGCCGCGGCATGGTACATAACCGGTCGGTCCGCAGGTCTCGTTCTCCGACCGCCAGCCGCGCCAGAATCCGGCGTCGGCCTCGGGTCAGCCCGTTCGCGAGATTCGGATCGTCGGGCCGTCGTCGGGATCGTCGACGAGCCGGAACGCGAGCCGGCTTTCTCCACCCGGCCGAAGTTCGACCGGTCCCCCGTCGACGACGATACCGACCCCATCCGTCGGGGCCGGGACGAGAACGGCGCGGCGCGGCTCGCCCCGGAGCCGGTACACGAGCACGACGGTTCTCCCGGGTGTCGGTCCGCTCGCGGCGGCCCGTGTCGCGTTCGCGAGCGCGAGACGGTCGAGTCGAGCCGCCGTGAGGCCGCTCGGCGCGGTGACGACCGCCGACGTCCGCGCGGCGAGTGCCGGGTCGCCGACGGCGACCGAGTCGGCCGCCAGTCCGGCGGCGACGCGCTCGAGCCGATCCGCCTCTGTTCCGATCCGCTCGACCGTCGTGTCCGTCCGAGCCTCTTTGAGCGCGGGCGTCGCAACGGCCAGCAGCGCGACCGCGACGAGGACGGTCACCACCACGCGGATCACGGTCTCACGCCGTCGTCGGTCCGCTCGCGGCGGTCCGCGTCACAACGCGTCACGGAGGCGTTCCAGCGGGCCACCCGTCGGGTCGGCCGCCTCGGGCGTCCCGCCGCGCTCGTCGCGTCCCTCGGCGTGTTTCGGCTGATCGGCGTCGGACTCCTCTGGCTCTCGGACTGTCGACGGCGCATCGCCGGGGACCGCGGCGGCGAGCGCGGCCTCGTCCGGTAGCTCCTCGTCGGAAGGTTCCGCGCTGGTCTCGACGGCTTCCGTCCGAGCGGCGGTCGCACGCGCCAGCGCCAGGTCGGCCCGTTGCTCGACTTCCCGGTTGACGGCGCGGATCGCGCCCGCGTACCCCCGGACGGCCTGTACGGCCGCTTCCAGTTCCGTCACTCGGCTCTCGAGCGCCGCCAGCCGGTCGCCGAGCGCCTCGCGCTCGTCGGCCGCGGCCGCCCTCTCGGCGATGTCGGCCGGCGGTCGGTCCGTCTCCGTGAGCGCGCGCTCGACCGCGGCGAGCCGCTCGTCGAGGCGAGCGCGCTCGGTCGCCGCCGCTCCCGTCGGATCGTCGCCCGAGCGCTCTGTGGCGTCCGCTCGGATTCGACCGGTCGCCTCCGTCGAGTTCGTCATACGCCGGGTGGCGTCGGCTTCGGATATAACTCGTCGCCCCGGCGTGACCGCCCGCCGGACGCCCGGACGGGCGTCCTTCCGCACCTTTTTGGTTCCGCCCGGCGGACCGGTATCCGATGAGTAATCCGTGGGACGACTGGGACCACGTGCTGAAGGTCGACCCCGACAAGCAGCTGTGTGGCGAAGAGACCTTCGAGGACGTCTGCCGAACCGGCACCGACGCGATCGAGATCGGCGGCACCCTCGATATCACCGCCGAAAAAATGACCCGAGTCATCGACGCGGCGGCAGCGTACGACGTCCCGTTGTACCAGGAACCGTCGAACCCCGGTGTCGTCATCGACTCGCCCGCGCTCGATGGATACCTGATCCCGACGGTGTTCAACGCGGGCGGCCCGTTCTGGATCACCGGCGCGCACAAAGAATGGGTGCGTATCGACGACCTCGACTGGGACCGGACCCACACGGAAGCGTACATCGTTTTGAACCCCGACGCCGCGGTCGCAGAGCTCACGAACGCCAACTGCGACCTCGACCGCGACGACGTGGCGGCGTACGCGACGATCGCCGAGCGGATGTTCGGCCAGGAGATCGTATACCTGGAGTACTCGGGCACCTTCGGCGACACCGACGTCGTCGCCGCCGCTCACGACGCGCTCGACGACGCCACGTTGTTTTACGGCGGCGGGATCCACGACTACGACTCCGCGAACGCGATAGCGTCACACAGCGACGTGATCGTCGTCGGCGATCTCCTCCACGAGGAGGGCGTCGACGCGGTTCGCGAGACGGTTCAGGGCGCGAAAGACGCCTGAGCCGCGCCGTTGTCGGCCGCGCCGCCGCACGCTCCCGCCCCTACCCGCCCCGCGGTCTGGCCCGCCGTCAGTAGCCGTCGACCATGTTCTCGACGTACTTTGCGATCACGTCGACTTCGAGGTGAACCGGAT
>KI543158.1:0-4989 GCA_000496175.1 uncultured archaeon A07HR67
TCGTATCCCTGTTTGCGGGCCGCTGCGCGGAGTCGCGTCGACGTCTTTGGGAAAGCAGTTGTGAACCGCGAGACCGTCGGTCGTGACGAACGCGTGGTCGTCTGCGACCTCGAGAGAGTAGACGGGTTCCGAGCCGTCCTGGTCGATCGGTTCGACAGTCTGAACGCGAACCGTCGTGTGTGTCCCACCGTCCGTGTGACCCGTGGGGGCGATCTGTTTCGCGTAGCTGTCGAGTCGTCCGTCAATCGTCTCGATATCGGCATTTAAAAACAGATGCTTGAGTTCGTCGATCTGTTCACGGGAACTCACACGGAGGAAGTGAGCCGGCGTCGTCGATTTCGCGGACTGTGACGTTTTGTAGCTTGGGGTGACGCCCACGCCGTGTAACAACAACTGCATCCCGGCGATCAGTTCCTCGCTGACGGAGCCGTACTCGTAGACGACGGCGTTCGAATGGCTCGGATACGCGATGTGACCGTCACCGCGGAGCAGTCCTGAAAGAATGGCCTTCCGATGAGAGTCAGGCTCCTGGTAGACCGCATCCGGAAGGGCAGCCGAGTACGACCCCGTCCCGCAGCCAAGGTCTTCGAGGAACCGGGCAAAGATCCGACTTGAGACACAGATCTCTGTCGACGTCTTTCGTTGTCGAGTCGTGTACCGGATCCCGAGAGACTCGTAGTACGACTCGACGTCCGAGACGTATGCGGGCTCGTCGGTGGGGTGGAAGCTCAACGCGACGCGTCTCCGCGTCGTCGAGCCGTGTCCGGAGTCGTCGTCGTTGATATGCCCTTCGCTGATGTAGTAGCCGACAAAGCGCCAAAACGTCTCGTCAGCGGGGACGATCGCCGGGACGTACGTTTGTCCGCCGCCTCTGGTGGTGTACAGCGAGACCTCCTCCCGGCCGAAGTCGAACTCCGCCTCGAACTCGAGGAAGACGTCGAGCGAGAGGTAGTTGTTTCGACAGAACTCGTGAACGCGGTCGTAGCTGTGTCGTCGATTGTACTCGCCGAGCACGTTCCGAAGGTGCGACTTCCGATCCGAGAGGTCGAAGTCGGGTTTGAGATACACCTTCTCGGTCGGAAAGTCTGGATCGTCCGCGACGAGATCGATCAGATCGAAGTGGTCGGTCGGATCGACGGCGACGCTCGTCTGTACCGGGAGTCGGTCCGTCTCGGTGAGCGATCCTGCCTCTCGAACGACGAGACCGTCGCCGTCAACGACGAGCATCGGATGGTCGTCCGTGACGGTCACCGACTTGTTCATCGTGGTCTGAATCCGACACAGCGTTCCGTCGTACTGGCGGCGGGTCGCAGCGAGAACGGGCTTGAACGCACTGTTCCCATCGTCGTCATAGCTGAGCACAGAGATGTCGTCGACGAGCGACGCATCCTCGTCAACGTACCGTCGGAAAAGCTCCTCAAGCGTCAGAAAGCGCGTCCCGCCGTCGTCTCTCGCCAGCACCCGCTGGTCGCCGGTCAGACAGCTTCCCCCCCATCCTACTCCCGATCGCAGGAATCGTGCGCCGATTCGGTCGTCGAGCCCCACTGCGTCCATCACCTCGTAGGCGTCGATCCCGAACGTCTTACACACGTTTCCGAGGTCGTTCGCCAACGAGATCTTCGACGCGAGAACGGCGTTGTTGGCGTACTTGATCATCACGGCGGTCTCGGGGTCCGTTCGGACCACCGGCGCGTCGGTGTCGTTGAGAAGCGGCTGGTACAACGCTTCCAATCGGTCGAGCGCCCACGACGACGTTGTTCCGAACACCACCTTATCGGGTTCCTGAAAGTCCGCGACGGCAGTTCCTTCTCGCAGGAACTCCGGGTTCGTCGCGACCTCGACGCGGTCGGCTGCCGCACCGGCTCCGCGGCGGACGGCGTCGCGGATCGTGGCCACACCTGGCGGCGTGATCGTGCTTTTGATGACGACGAGGTGGCGGCCGTCGCCGCTCGCGCGGGCGAGCGACTCGCCGGTCGTTTCTGCGGCCGCCGAGAGCGCGGCGAGGTCGATGTCGCCGTCGGCGGTCGACGGCGTACCAACCGCGAGAAACGTCACGTCCGAGTCGGGGACCGCGTCGTACGACGTGGTGGCGTGGAGACGGGCGCCGGCGTGGCGCGACAACAACTCGTCGAGTCCGGGCTCGTGGATCGCGGCGCGCCCGTCGTTGAGCGCGGCGACCACCTCCTCGTCGATGTCGATAGCGGTCACGTCGTGGCCCGCGTCGGCGAGACACGCCGCGAGCGTCGTGCCGACGTAGCCGCTACCGACGACGGTTGCTCTCATGAGGGGGATACCGTCGCCCGCCGTCAAGAGCGTTCCGCGTCGCCGTCGAGCCGAGGAAATCGTCGTCGGAAGCGAGCCGCCGACCCAGTTAACCCGCCGGACCCCGAAGCCAGCCGTATGTCCGAGACGCCGAGGCGGCCCGCCGTCAGCACGCGGTACGAGCTGCTCGCCGTCGTCGCGCTGCTCGCGGTTCCGATCGCCGTCGTGCCCGCTGCGACCGGCGACCCGACGCTCGTGAGCCTCTGGGGGCTGATCAACACGGGCGTGCGAAGCTCCGCGACCGGGCTCCACCTGTATCCGGTGTGGACCTACTTTGCCGACCAGCCGCGGTCGTTCGGAGCGCTTCCGGCGTCGATTCGGGCCTGGCCGCTCTCTGTCGGCTTTCACCTCTGTGCGGCCGCCAGCGCGGGCAGCGGCGTCGCGTTCGGCCGCGAGGACCGCCGCGTGACCGGCGGGCTCCTGTTGCTCGCCGCGTTCGCGAGCCTCTGGGTGGGCGTCGGGCTCGCCGAGCGGTTCGGCGTCGGAACCGCGTCCGGCTGGTTCACCGTGCTGCCGCTGGGAGCGGTGGCGACGGCGACGGTCGTGACCGTGGTCTACCGGACGGATCTGCGCTCGGTATTCGTTCGTCCGTGACCAGTCTGCCGGTCTCGACTCGTAGATGGCTCCCCGTCGCCTCGCGATTGCGTCGCTACGGCCACGGGATCACGATTGAGACCCCTCGTCGAGAAACGACCGGACCTCCGTGGCGAGTTCGGACCGAACCGCTTCTAAAGCGGGGTCCGCTCCCGGAAGCTCCCCGTGGCGTTCTCGAAGCAGTTCGTCGAACGCCCGTCGGGTGAGTTCCTCTGCGGTGACCGGCGTCCCGCGGTCGGTCATTCGCGCCGCGATTCGTTCGAGGCGTCGCCGCGTCGCGTGGGTCGCCGCCGGCGAGAAATCGACGGCGGTCGAGCCGGCGTGGTCGGGGCGCGCCGCCTCAGACCTCGCCGACCGTTTCTCGTCGGGTGAGTCCGCCGGGAGGTCCGACGCGCGGATCACGCCTCGGCCGCCCGCCTTGTTCCGGACGACGACGCCGGCAGCCGGGCCGTCGTACCACGCCGACGACGGGACGGCGTACGTCGTGGGGTCGAAGTCGCGGGCGCGACGCTCCCGCTCGATGGCGTTCACGGAGGTGAGCCCGAGTTGCTCGAAGATCGCCTCCGCGGCGTCGGGCGGGCGAAAGGATTCGGCGGCCGTCGACCACACGTCGTGGCCGAGAAACGAAGGGAGCCGCTCCCAGTCGTACCCGACCGTCCGCCGATGGGTGGCCACGCCGAAGAAGACGACGTCGGTCACGTCGTCGACCGCGGCCCGGAGCGACTCCCGGTCGAACCGCTCGCGAACGTGTCGAACCGCGTGTCGGTACGCGGCCGGCAGCGACTCGGGGTCGTCGTAGTCGGCGTCGCGGTCGCCGAACCGAAGCAGCCCGGATTCTTCCATCCGAAACCGGAGGTGCCAGCCGTCGATCAGTTCGAGAAGCCAGAGGTGACCCGTGAGAAGGTCGTCCGGCGCGTCGGCCACGGGCGGGATCGATGGGTAGCGTTTCATGTGGTGCGTGCGAGGGCGTTTGAGCGGGAGCCAATCGAGGGCGGCGCGCGGGAAGCGCGTGGGTCTACTGGGCCGGCCACCGCCCGGGTCGTGGATGATACCTCCGTGGCGAGGCCGAATGGTTCTTGTGCCGGCGCAGGTGTTGTGCGCGGCGTATCAGAAGATCGCTCGCGTCTGGCGGAGCCGCCGGACCCGCTGGAGTCGGAGGGCCACAACGGACCCAACCCCGGCGATGGCGTCTACGCGGGCGACAGGCTAATGTCTCGTGTGAGGCTTTGACCCGGGCTCAGATTGATCGGTCTGACCGTCTCGTCCTGGTAGCCCTCTCGGGACACCTCGATCCGATAGCCGCCCTCTTCGAGCGAGTCGAACGTGTACGCTCCATCCGGGTCGGTCGTGACGGTCTCGACTTCCTCGTTGTCGCTATTGAGAAGCGTGAGGGTCGCGTTGCCGAGCGTGTTCGACTCGTTGTTCTCCTCTGTAACGACGCCGCTGACGGACGCCGGTGCCCCTAGCTCAAAATCTTCTTCGACGCCCTCCGTCGTAACCTCGACTGTTCTTTCTGTGTCCGCATACCCGTCAGCACTCACCACAATCGTGTACTCGCCGGGGGAGATTCCGTCAATCTCATACGTGCCGTTCGAATCGGTCGTGGCAGAGAATTCGGCGTCGACCGCCTCGATAGTCGCTCCCTCGATTGGGTCCTTGCTCGTGGTATTGATCACCGTTCCCGAGAGCGATCCGGTCGATTCAGTCGTCTCGGACGACGATTCGAGCGCGACCGATTCCTCGCCGAACTCAACGGAGCGCTCGACTTGGTCGTACCCCTCAGCATTCACGCGCAGCGTGTAGCTTCCGTCGATTGGGACATCAAAATCAAATTCGCTTCCAGTCGTGGAGTTTACTGTCTCATTGCTGGTGTTGAGAAGTTCGACGGTGGCGTTAACCGTATTTCCGCCGGCGGTGACATCGCCCGTCACGATGCCGCGGTCTGGGTCGATCGTCACGTCGTCTGTCCCGTTCGCCGTGACCTCGATATCTTGATCGTCGTACGCGAATCGGGCGGTCTCGACAGATACCGCGTAGTTACCCGGAGGGACATCCGAGAAATTGAACGTTCCG
>KI543158.1:6173-9413 GCA_000496175.1 uncultured archaeon A07HR67
CCCCCACGCGCCCGCGAGCAACACGAGCAGGACGAGCGCGCCGATCATGGCGTACTTGCCGAGCGTCTCCAAGTCGAACCGGCTGGACGAGCCCGAACTCGCCAGTGAGTCGGCGCGTGATCCGCCGGTCCTCGGCGCGCTCAGCGCCGGGACCCGCTGGGTGACCCGGTCGCGGATCTCCGAACTCGACAGGTCGTACTCGCGCGAGAGCGTCTGGACCGAGTCGTTGATCGACGCGATCTCCTGGTTGATGTGCTGGCTTCGGAGCGACTCCTTCGTCGACTCCCACCGGTCTTCGGTGTCGCCGAGCGGGGCGATCCCCCGGGACCCGTCCGGAGTGACCACGAGGTCGAACGCCGACAACGCGCTCGACTCCGGCGAGTCGGCGATCGCAGCCCGGTCGTACTGGCCCATAAGATCCGAGACCAGCCCGAGCGCGTGCTCGGCGTCGCGCACGCCGACCGTCGCCCCCTCGCGCGACCCGACCAACTCCGTGAGGACCGACCGGTCTCTGTCGCTTCCCGGAAGCGACGTCGCGCCGACATCGAGCGCGCGGAAGACGCTCATGTCGTCGGCGGAGTCGTCGATCGTGTACCCCCACTCGGACTCGATCCGGTCGCGAAGCGCGCGCATGAACTCCGAGATCGACCCGTCTCGAGCGGTGTAGACGGCGTAAAACTGCTCGGTCCGGGCGTTTCGGGTCTCTCGCGCCCGCAAGAAGGTGGTGAACTTGGTTTCTCTGCCCGTCTCGACCGCGAGCCGAACCCCGTCGTAAAACAGGTCTTTCACCCGGTCGTTCGTGCGCCCTGCGTCGCCCGTCGGCGAGTGTTCGGTTCCTTTCGTGTCGTAGACGCGTAGCGATGGCATCTCTGATCACCCCATCTTATCGAGCAGTTCGTCGAACCCGACAGTCATCACGTTCCCGTTGCGGTCCCGCATCGGAACGCGTTCGTCGTTCTCGTCGGTCGTCGTCTGGTAGTACACCGGATGGATCTCGGAGCCAGATGTGTCCTGGACGAGCGTCCGGACCGTCTGGTTGTTTTCGACCAGCGTCTCGTTGACGTATTCTTGGAACTCGTCGAAGTACTGGTGGGCCTCGAGCGCCCGCTTGTCACGGAACTCCTCGGCAAGGATGTCACACTTCGTCGCGACGAGCAGCACGTCCTTGCTCGAGGCCACGTCGAGAATGTCGAAGTACGGCTCGATCTCCAACGGCTCGTTGTTGTGATACCGCTCGACGTCGATGATCAACACCAGCGTGTTGGCGTCGCGAACCCGCTGGGCGAGCAGCCGCAGCGTCGAGTTCTCCACCTCGTCGTCGGCGCTCATCAGCGCGCTCGGCAGCCGTTCGAGGTACTCGCCCGCGTAATCGAGACTCGACAGCTGGATGTTCTTCGGAAACGCCCGGCCGTCGACGAAGTTGAACTGGAGGTCCTCGACGTCGGTCTGGCCGGTCGCGTCGATCTTCCAGCCGGTGTCTTTCGAGGCCGCGTCGAGCGAGCCGACCAGCTCCATGAGGTCGCTGCTCGGATTCAACGGCGTGTCGGTGTCACGCCCCACCGCGTCGTCGAGCGCGGCGAGGTATTTTCCGACGAGAAACAACGATTTTCCCGATCCTTGGGGGCCCAACACGAAGAAGTTCTCCGAGGAGTCGTACGTCACGAACCGACGCAGCGTGAGCACGAACACCCCAGCCATGAGGACGTTCTGGCCGATTCCCGCCCACTCGACGCTCAGCGTCGGGCTCGGAGCGACGAGTCGGACGGTGTCGCCGGTCACCGCGAGAAACTGCGGGAAATTGACGTGATACTCCACGAGCCCGACGACCACCAGCGAGCTGATCAGGTAGAACAGAAGCGTCGCCGAGCGGCGGAACTCGAGCGCGCTCGCCGTCCGGACCTCGAGCAGCTGGCCGCCGCCGCCAACGACTCCGCCGGCCACGAATCCGCCGAGCACCCACGCGACGTTGGCTCCGAAGTCGATGTTCGGAATGAACAACCCGATCGACAACAGGCCGGCGAGCGCCGAGAACGTGCCGAACCAGAGCAACGCGCCCTGGACCCGTTTTTTCGGGTCGAGCGTCAAAAGCACCAACAACCCGAGATAGATTCCGAACATCAGCGCCGAGAACTGTTCGAGCGTGACGGACACGAGCGGGTTCAACGCCAGAATCAGCGGCCGGACCACGTCGGACGCCTGCCACGCCTCGCCCAGCGAGAGAAAAAGCGGGCCGGCGACGATCACCATCACCGCAAAGTAGACCACGAGGAACACCTTCTCGCCGTTCTCCTCGAGGAACTCGCCGATCGCCGTCATCTACCGACCACGTCCTCCGTCCGTCTCCGAGGGCGCATCGCTCCGCGTCTCCTCGGCGGCGAAGGCGACGCGGTCGGCGTACTCGTCCAGCAGGTCAGACCGGATGTCCGTCTCGTTCCGGAGGAAGAACTCGGCGTCGTTGGGGTTCTCGAGGTTCAACACCTCGCCTCTGCGGACGTAGTATCCCTCCTCGAGACCCAGGGTGTGGTGAACGAGAATGTCGGTGTCGTCGGATTGTTCTCTGGTTCGGTAGCCGGTCTGATAGCCGTCGGCTTCCACTTCCGCACGGAGGTTGTCGAAGAACACGCCACCGATGAAGATGCCGAGGCCGATGTCCCAGCGACCGCCGGCGTCGACCGGGAAGGAGGCGTAGTTCTCGCTGCCGGCGCCCAGGTTGTACGCCCCCTGGAAGACCGGCTTGAGATCGGCCACGTCGCCGATCTGGTCGATCACCCGGCTCATCACGCCGACGACGATGTTCATCTCGTTGTACCGAGACCGGTTGCTGCTAATGCGGCGTTTTCTGATCCCGGTGTACTTGGGGTTGTGTGCGTTCTTCGCGAGGTCCTCCAAGAAGCCGCGGAGCCGCTGGCGTTCCGTCCGGTCGTCGAACAGTTTGCTCTCGGCGATATTTGTGTCGTCGCGCAGCTGGAGAATGTCGCGGGGTTTGACCGTCTTGATGTACCGGTATTCTTCGGTCTCCGTCGAGACGGCCGTCTGGCGGCTCTCGTTGTAGCGTTCTCTGAGGTCGCGATACGTCGTCTGTGCGTTCACGAACGCGTCTCGCGGACCGTTGAGCTCCTCGAAGAGGCTCACCGTTCCGTCGTACAACTCGACCCTGGCTTCGGCCTCCTCGAGGTCTGCCGCGAGCTCGTCGCGCCGGCGTTCGATCTCGTCGGTCTCGACGATCTCGTCTCTGATCAG
>KI543158.1:9663-31255 GCA_000496175.1 uncultured archaeon A07HR67
TTTCGGCGTTGCGACCTCGCGGACGAACGTTTCGAGGGCGACCTCGAGTGAGTCGGCCATCCCCTCGGCGTCGAGCGACCGGCAGTCGGCGTACTCCTCGTACAACGGCCGGACGGACCGCTCCCACTCGTCGACGCGGCGGTCGACCTCGTCTTGTTGTGAGCGCCGTTGCTCTTCGAGTTCGGCCTCGGCGTCGTCGAGGTCCGATTGGAGGCGGTCGCGGCGGTCGACGGCCTCCTCGAGTTTCGCCTCCAGCTGGTTGAGCCGGACGCCGGCGTTGATCCCCTCGTCTTCTAACGCGAGCAGGTAACTGATCGTGCTCTCGACGCGGTTGTCGTCGACCGCGCGGAGCCGGACCAGCAGGTCCTTCCGGTGGGCGAGACGACGGAGCTCGTCGCCAACGACGTCGCCGAGCTGTTTGTCGATGCTGTCGACGAACTGCTCGCCGTCGGTGTTCACCTCCGCGGTGCCGGCGCGGATCGACCCGCCGATCACGTCGATAAGTTCGACGATGTCGTCGGACTCCATCCGGGCCTCCGAGATGATCTCGCGGTAGATCGAGACCGACTCGTACTCAAGCTCGGTGAACAGGTCGATCGCCAACAACGATTCCACGTTGGCGAGCCGGTTCTCGAGGTCGGTCCGGTCGGAGTCGTGGAGCTCGCCGTTCATTCCGTCGGGGCTCCACTCGCGCGAGAGGAAGCGGTCGACGCCGGCGTAGATGTCCGCCTCGGCCTCGATGGCGTCTTGTTTGGCGGTCAGGATCTCCTTCGTCATCCCCTTGGCGTCCTGGATGGCGTCGACGTTGTACCGGAGGACCTGTGGGATTCCGACGATGAATGGCGCGTAAGACGGCGCGTTCGCGAACGGATCCTCCATGTCCATCATGTTGTAGTAGGTGGCGATCAGGTAGATCGCCGCCCGATCGAACTCCAAGAGGGCATCAGAGCTCTGGAGGATGTTCGCCTTCTTGCCGCCGAAGCCCGTCGGGTCGATGGGGATCAGGATCCGGTCTTTGAACAGGTCGTCGCCCTCCAGGCTGAGCTGTTCGAGCTCGGAGAGCGCGGCGTGGGCGTTGGCGTTCTCGGCGGTCCCCTCGTCGTCGTTCGGCAACACGCCGAACAACGTGATCTCCGCCGTTCGCTGGGTGCGTTTCAGGTGTTCGACAAGGTCCATGAAGATGCCCGAGCCGGAGCCGCCGCCGAGCCCGACGATGACCGCGACCTTGCCGCGGCCCGGCAGGTCGATCGCCGTTCGCACGTCGTCGTCCTCGGCGTACGCCTTGTAGTAGAGCGCCTTCCCCAGCCCGCGTTTGCGCACGACGCCGGTGGCGAAATCGAGGTTCTCGTTGATGAACTCGGGTTTGAGCCACCAGTTCTCCTCGTCCATGCCGATCCCGGAGGCGATTCGCGGCACGGCTGCCTCCCCGATGAGGTCGTTCTGATCGTGAAGCTGGATGTTTCGGGTGAGCGGGAGGTACTCGATCGTGATCTCTCCCGGGCGACCGGTGTGTTCGTTCCGGAGCCGGTCTTTCGTTTCTTGGATCTGTCGTTCGATCTCGTTGATTCGTTCGATGTCGCGGTTCTCCTCTTCTTCGGCGGTGTCGATCACGGTGACCGTCAACGACTCCGGGTTCGGCCGCGGACGCAAGACGGCTTCCTGGACCCAGTCGGCTTTCAACAACTCGTAGGTGATAGCCTTCCCAGCACCCCCGATCGCAAAAATTCTGCTTGGAAGATTCATCCTGACAATTGACGATGCTTACACCGATCAATAAAGTATTCGATGAGTGATCTACTTCTGACACGATTCGCTGCGTGAATCCGGCAACGCGCGGGCCCGGCCGGCCCGGCAGCGCGTTCGAGGCAGGTGCGCGTCGCCCACAGTTACAACTTGTCCGGACCAGTACGACGGGTATGCTTCCCATCGCGGACCGATTCGAGGAGACATACGCCGGCTGTGAGGTGGTGTACGGACGCGGTCGGACGGACGAACTCGGGGCGTACCTCGCCGACCGAGGGATGAAACGAGCGCTCGTCGTCTGCGGGTCGAACGTCGGGGCGAACGACGACCTGATGAACCTGATTCGAGACGGACTCGGCGAGCGCCACGCCGGTACGTTCGACGAGACGACGCCACAGAAACGGGTCGAGACCGCCTTCGGCGTCCTCGAGGCCGTAGCGGAGACCGGCGCGGACGCCCTCGTCGCCGTCGGCGGCGGCAGCAGCCTCGACATCGCCCGCCAGGCGGCGGCGGTCGACGCCGACGGACGTAGCCTCGACGACCTCAAAGCGGCCGCGGGCGATGGGTCAGTCGCGCCGCTGCGCGGTGAGCCGACGCTACCCGTCGTCGTGGTGCCGACCACGTTCGCGGGCGCTGACATATCGGCCGGCGGGTCGTTGTCGGTGCTGTCGGCGGCGGCGTCGCCGACGGGCCAGCCGGTCACCGTGAGCGGCTCCGCGATGCCACTCGCTGCCTTCGTCGACCCCGGGGCGTTCGAGACGACGCCGCGGCGCGTGCTCGCGGGGTCGGCGATGAACGGCTTCGACAAGGGAATCGAGACCGTCTACGCGCGCGACGCCTCGCCCGTCAGCGACGCGGCGGCGATCCACGGGCTTCGGCTGTTGAGCGAGGGGCTGCCCGTGGCCGCGGGCGACCGCGGCGGCGACGAGACGGCGGCGATGGACCGGGCGACCGTCGGCGCGGTGCTCGTCCAGATGGACCGGAAGGTCAGCGTGATCCACGCGGTCGGCCACGGCTTCGCGCGGCGCTACGACGTCCAGCAGGGCGCGGTCCACGCGGTCGTCGCTCCGCACGTGCTCGCGTTTCTCTTCGACCAGGTGGACGCGAGCCGCCGGGCGCTCGCCGCCGGGCTCGGCGTCGACACCACAGGCCGCGACGACGACGCTGTCGCAGAGGCGGTCGTCGACGCGGTCGCGTCGGTCCGGGACGCGCTCGGCGTTCCCGACCGTCTCCGCGAACTCGGCCCCACGCGAGAATCCGACCTCGCCGCAATCGCCGAGTTCGTCGCCGAGGACCCGCCGATGGAGCGCGCGCC
This sequence comes from uncultured archaeon A07HR67, assembly GCA_000496175.1. Lineage (GTDB taxonomy): Archaea > Halobacteriota > Halobacteria > Halobacteriales > Haloferacaceae > Halorubrum. The sequence continues at coordinate 12,722 of KI543158.1, forward strand.
GGCCGGGATAGACGCGTCTCCGGAGCGGATCGAGGGGATGCTCCGAGAGGCGTGGTGAGCGCGGCCGCCACAGCGGTCACCGGCGGCTGCCACGCCTCGTCTCGCTGTTCGCCGAGCCGTCGACTCCCGTGGCCGCCCACCTCAGTCGTCGGCGACGACGGTATCGGGGCGGTACGCCTGACTGATCGCCTTCCACTTGCCCGACCGGAACCGCCAGTAGTTGATCGCCGCCGGAATCGTCGTCTCGGCGAGGAACGCGAGGTAGAGCCCCCACAGGCCAAGCGCGGTGGTCGCCCCGACGTACGCCAGCGGAATTGACACGAGAAACATTCCGATGAACTGGCTCGCGAACGGGATCTTCGTGTCGCCGGCGGCGTCGAGCGGTCCCGCGGCCCCGCCGGAGATCCCCTGAAAGATCACCGCACAACAGGCCGCGTACACGAGGTTCACGGCGATCGGAACCTCCGGGCTCGCCGCGCTGTCGGCGAACAACACGACGATCTCGGTCGCGAACGCCGCGATGAGCGCCGCGCTCACGAGGTAGGTGCCGACGGAAAATCGGATGATGTCACGGGCGTACGCCGCCGCCTCGTCCGGGTCGTTGGCGCCGAGCTCCTGGCCGACCAGACTCGACGAGGCCAGCCCGAACCCCCACCCCGGCGTGTTCATCAGTCCCCAGATCCGGCGCGCGATGACGAACGCCGCCACCGTATTCTCGCCGAAGATGTCGAGCACGAAGAACATGGGGAACTCCGCGGCCGTCCACACGAGGTTGCGGGCGCCGACGGGGAGGCCGATCTCGACGAGGTCGTGTAGCATGTCGGGGTTGAGATACGAGCCGAGCGGGTCGATAGCGACGGGGAACGCGCCGAAAAGCGGGAGGCGGCCGCGGGAGATGCCGGCCGCGAACGCGGCGGTGACGACGATGTTCGAGAGAACGGTGCCGAGCGCGGCGCCTTGGACGCCCCAGCCGAGCCCGAAAATGAATCCCACGTTGAGCACGACGTTTGCGACCGCGCCGCCGGCACGGAGCTGCATCGCGGTGTACGCGTCGTCACAGCCGACGAGTACGCGGCTCCCGACGAGGTTGAGCCCGGCAAACGGCACTCCAAGCCCCACGACCCGCAGGTAGTCGGCGCCGAACTGGATCGCCGTCTCGTTGCTGCTGATGAGCGAGATGAGCTCGTGTGGGATCGTCCAGAAGACGACCGTCACCGGGACGCTGATAAGCACCACGAGGAGAACGCTCGCGCGGACGGCGTCGCCGAGCTCTGCGACCGCCTCGGCGCCGTAGCGTTGAGACACCAGCGCGATGGTGCCGCCGGCCACGCCGCCGCCGATGGCGAACGCGAGCCCCCAGAAGGGGCCGGCGAAGCCGACGCCGGCGACCGCGCTGGTGCCGATGGCGACGCCGACCATCGCCACGTCGACGGCGTTTTTCGACATACGAGCGATCCCGGTGACGATCCGTGGCCACGCCAGGTCCGTCGTGCGGACGACGCGGCGGCGGTCGATCAGTCCGAGACGCGCGAGCGCAAAGCCGATGTAGAGGATGACGAGACGGAACGGATTCGGAACGGAGGACACAGAGGGTGTGTGACTTTCGGCGGCATTTATAAAGCGGTTTCGTCACGCGACCGACGATCGCCGGATACTGCCGCCGCTAGCGCGTCTCAGGCGCCGGAGACGAGGTAGACGGAGACGACGGCGAAGCCGATTCCGAGCGCCTTGCGCGCGGAGAAAGACTCCCCGAGCAGAACGACACCGATCAGCGACGAGAACACCAAAAAGAGCGCGAAGATTGGCGTCACGACGCTCACGGGACCCAACGAGACCGACCGATACAACGCCAGGATGCCGATCGCCAAGAAGACGCCGGCCGCGAGAACGTGAGCCATCTTTGGCGATCCCAAGTGCGTCGTGAACCCCTGGCCCGTGTACCACACGACGCCGATGGCGATCGCGATCAACAACGTGTTCGAGATGATGACGGCGACGTCGCTCGGAACGGCGTCGGAACCGGTCGTCGCGATCCGCATGAGCGGCGAGACCAGCGCGTACGCGGCCATCGCGAGCAGCGCGTACGGGAGATAAGTGACATCCATACGCCTCGTCCGAGCGGCAGCGACAAGTCCCTGCCGACTTCCGAACGGGACGAGACGAACCGTCCGCGCTGGCCAGCTCACCCGTCCCGATCGGCGGGTTCGCGCCGGTCGATCTTGTGCGAGTGGCCGACGAGCAGCGCGGCCGCGTTGACGGCGAGGAGGGCGACGACCACCGCGCCGAACGCCGGGATCCAACTGCGGAGGGCTGCGATCCCGACGTAGACGGCCGGAAACGCGACCGCCGTCCAGAACGCGAGCCGTTCTGCGGCCGCCGAGACGCCGGCGGACCCGGAGCGGACGAGCGTCCGAGCGGGTGTCGACCCCGTGTCGCGGCTCATACGCGTTCCACTCGCCGCGGTCACAAAGACGAAACGAAGACACAAACGACGGTTTGTGTCACGCCGTGACAGCCGCGACCCCGGTGCGGTCGAGTCCTCGGTCAGTACGCTTTTTACCCGAACGATCGATGAACGAGTATGGAGACGACGTTCGATCACGTGATGATCCGCGTCGAGGACCTCGACGAGAGCCTCGACTGGTACAAGACCCACCTGAACTACGAGGAGAAGGGCCGCTGGGAGGCCGACACGTTCACCAACGTGTTTCTCGGCCCGGAGACGGTTCACGACGACGGCGCACTGCTCGAACTCACCTACAACCACGACGGCCGGTCGTACGAGCTCGGCGACGGGTGGGGCCACATCGCGGTGCGGGTGCCGGAGGACGCGCTCCAGGAGTCGTACGACCAGCTGATGGCCGAGGGCGTCGACGACTACCGCGACCCCGAGTCGTGTGGCAACCGCTACGCGTTCGTGAAAGACCCCGACGGCCACGAGATCGAGATCGTCAAACGCGACCACGGCGCGATGTGGAGCCTCGACCACACCATGATCCGCGTCGAGGACGCCGACGAGGCGCTCGGATACTGGAGCCGCAAGTTCGAGTACGACGAGGTGAGCCGGTGGGAGGCCGACACGTTCGCGAACTACTTCGTGGAGCCCGCCGGCGCCCCCGAAGAAGCGATGTCGTTGGAGCTCACCTACAACTACGACGGCCGCACCTACACCATGGGCGACGCGTGGGGCCACGTCGCGATCGCGGTCGACGACCTCGACGCGGCGTGGGCACAGCTGATGGAACGGGAGGCGCCCGACTACCGCGACCCCGAGTCGTGTAACAACCGCTACGCGTTCACGAAAGACCAGGACGGCCACGAGGTCGAACTGGTCACGAGCGACTAAGCGCGGACCACGGGGGAGCAGTCCTCGGCAGCGCTACTCGGTCGCCGGCCGAAGGGTGACGACCCGCCGTTCGTCGGTATCGCGGGCTGCGACGCCGACCTCGACTGGCGCGCCGATCGCGATCGGGTCGTCATCAGCGGTGTCGGCGTCGCTGGCTGTGGCGGCGTCGCCGGCGGTGTCGTCATCGTCGTCGCCATCGCCGGACAACTCCTTCTCACCGACGTCGACGCCCCGCAGGACACCGGTCAGCCGCACGGGGCCGAACGCGGCGATTGCGGTGGCGTACGGGGCGTCGTCGGCGAACTGCGGCGGCGGAACGTGAACGACGGTGACCGTCTCGACGGTGCCGCGCTCGGGCAGCGGCTCCTCGGAGAACGTCGTCGCGCCGCACTCCGGACACGTCCGGCGGGGCGGCAGCGAGCCGTGTCCCTCCGGACAGACGAGCGCGTACCCACGGCCGTCCGCGAGCGCGTCCACCCACTCGTCGTATCCCGCGTCACGGGCCGTCATCCGCGCACCTCCAGTACGTGAACGACGGCGCTCGCGACCGTCCCGCCGGCGTTGTGGGCGACGCCCACCTCGGCGTCGGGGACGTGACCGCTGTTCGGGTGGTCGCCGCGCAACAAGCGGGTCAGTTCTGCGATCTGTGAGCCGCCGGTCGCGCCGACCGGATGGCCCTTCGCTTTGAGTCCGCCCGAGAGGTTGACGGGGATGTCGCCGTCGGCGGTGGTGCGTCCGTCGCGGGCGGCCCCGATCCCCTCGCCGGGGTCGGCAAGGCCCAGCGACTCGATCGCGAGAACCTCCGCGATCGTGAAACAATCGTGGACCTCGGCGAGGTCGACGTCGGCCGGACCCAGATTCGCGTCGTCGTACGCCGTCGTCGCGGCGTCGGTGGCGGCGGGCGTCCGCGCGAGGTCCGTCCGGTCGGCGAGCGCCATCCGGTCTGTTCCCTGACCGGTGCCGGTCACGGAGACGGGCGCGTCGAGCCCGTTGGCGGCGGCGTACTCGTCGGAGACCAACACCAACGCGCTCGCGCCGTCGGTGATCGGACAGGCGTCGTAGAGGTGAAGCGGGGTGGCCACCGGCGGGGCGTCGAGCGCCTCCTCGACCGACACCTCCCGGCGGTACTGTGCGTACTCGTTCGGCACGGCGTTCGCGTGGTTCTTCGAGGCGACGTGTGCGAGCTCCCGTCGGCCGCCGCCGTACGCCTCGAAGTAGGCGCGGGCCATCAGGGCGTACGCGCCCGGGAAGGTGACGCCCGCGCGGACCTCGAAGAGGTCGTCGGCGGCGATCGCCAGTCCGTCGGTGGCCGCCTCGGTATCGAGAACGGTCATCCGTTCCGTCCCGCCGGCGAGGACGACGTCGGCCTCGCCGGAGCGAATCGTGCGAACCGCCTCGCGAACCGCGACGCCGGCGGACGCACACGCCGACTCGTACCGCGTGGCCGGACACCGAACGCCGGCCGCCTCCGCCAGCAGCGGTGCCTGGTGGCCCTGGTGTTCTGCGATCGCGCCCATGAAGTTGCCGACGTTCAACTCCTCGACGGCGCCGCGGTCGACGCCCGCGTCGGTGAAGGCGCCGGCGGCGGCCTCGGCGAACAGGTCTCGCCCCGTTCGTTCGGGGTGGCTCCCAAACCGCGTGAGTCCGACGCCCGCGACGCGTACCCCGTTCATACAGGATCGATGATGTGCGATCCCGTTTAGCTCTGCCGGAACGATCGACGCGGTCGGACGCCGACGGTCAGCCGATGTATCGGAGGTCGTCGTCGGGGACGGCGGGTCCGTCCTGCATCTCGCGGATCTTGCCGACGACTTCTTCCATCTCCTCGGCGCGGTCCTCCAAGGTGGCGTAATCGATCTCGAACGCGAGCAGCTCTGCCAACACCTCAAGCACCGCGCGGGCGCTCTTGGGGTCGACGAGGTAGCCGCTCGTCTCGCCCATCAGACAGGCCGCCTCGATTCCGCGCCGGCCGCCGAGTCCGAGCACGAGCCCCGACACGCCGACGATTCCGCCGGCCGGCTCGTCGGAGCGAAACTCGACGCCGGCCTCCCGTAGGGCGGCAGCGGCGTCGGCGTCCGACACCGCGCCGAGGACGGTGTACTCCTCGACGAGTTCTCCGGTCGGGACGCCGCCGAGCGCGAAGGCGCGGTCCGCGCCGAACGACTCGGCGATGTCGAGAAACGTCGACGTGAGCCGGTAGTGGCCGGCGTTCGAGCCCGCCTGGTGATCGCCGGTCAACACCAGCAGGTCGGCGCCGTCGGTCTCGACGGCGTGAAACGCCGCACAGGTGAGCTCTGCGACCCCGTCGTCGCCGTCGACGCTCACCTGTGGCGGAAACTCCGTGGCGTACACCCGGCGGACGAGTTCGCTGTCGAACTCCTCGAGCAGGTGTTCGGCCGCGAGCTTTCCCACGTGGCCGACGCCGGGCAGCCCCTCGATCAGCACCGGGTCGTCGAGCTCCGGCGTCGCCACCTCGTCGATCTCGATGTCGTCCATACACGCCGTTTCGGGGCGGCGGTCACAAGAGGGTGGCTATTCGGCCGGCTCTCGGAATCCCCACAGTGGGAGTCGAGCGGACGGAAGGCGTGGTCACTCGGGGCTATCCGGCCGCGCTCGGCGGCGATACTCGCCGTACCGGTCGGTCGGGTCGAACGGCGGAGGAGCGCTGTTCTCGACCGGACCGTCACAGATTGGACACCGGTCGCACAACGTGTACACCGGACGGTTGTGAGCCGTCTGCCAGGTCGCACAAACGCGGATATCCGAGCGCACGCGAAGGGTGGTTACTCGTTGTCCTCGCGCCGTTCGCGGTGGAAGTCGCCGGAGCCGCCGGCGGCTTCTATCGCGTCGCGGGCGCGTGCTGCGGCGGTCTCGAGTTCGTCTTCCGCGGTCTTGTAGTCTGGCGCGCGGACCTTGATCCGGTACTCGGGCGAGCCGACGTAACCGACCTCCAGTTCGACCCCGTCGGGAATGTCGCCGTTGCCCGCGGCCGCCGAGAGGGCGGATCTGACGTCGTCGACGCCGTCCGGGGCGGTCGACTCGAGGTCGAGTACCCCGTGACATCCACGTACGGGACCGAGACGTTCTCGCGGGCGGCGTCGACGATCGCCGCGGCCGCGTCGTCGTCGATGTCGGCGTCCTCGAGCGCCTCGCGCCCGCGTATCGCCGCCGCCTCGAAGGCGTCGTACAACGAGTCGTACTCGCGCAAGAGCGCGTTGGCGACCGACGTGTATCGGTCGTCGTCGACGTCCTCGCCGAGCGCGATGAGCATCCAGTTGTCGGCCTTGCGCTCGTTTTTCCAGTCCTGTATCGTTTCTTTTCGCTGGTGTTCGTTGACGTCTTTGATCGAGAGGTCGATCTGGCTCGCGGACTCGTCGACGTCTAACACCTTCGCGACGACCGTCTGTCCCTCGCGGACGTGGTCGCGGACGTTCTTGATCCAGCCGGAGGCGACCTCGCTGATGTGACAGAGGCCGCGCTTGTTCTCGTACTGGTCGAGGTCGACGAAGACGCCGAAGTCGGCGATCTCGTCCACGTCGCCGACGACGAGTTCGCCGGGTTCAGGCCAGCCGCTGTACTTCATGATATGGGGTGAGGCGGTTACCGCGCCTCAACGGTTTCGACGACATCGCCGTAGAGCTCGGCCTCCCCGCCGGTGGGGGTCGCAAGCGTGGTGCCACAGACGGCACACGCGACGACGGACGAGGCCTTGCCGAAGACGACCTGTTCGTTCTCACAATCGCCGCAGGCGACGCGGTGGAAGCTTCCTGCCATGGTTACTCCTGGAACGTGAGCCGGCCCGCGCGCCATCCCTCGCGCATGTGGGCCTGGCCGCAGTCGCTACACCGGTACTTGAGGTGGGTCTTCTTGGTGGGTTTGTCTCCACCCGGCACCTTCGAGTACCCGCCGGCGTTTCCGATCGTCGCGAGCGCGCGGCGCTGCTGGCGCGCGTCGCGTTTCATCCCGGTCGCCCGGCCCGATCGGACCTTCTCGACCTCGTGTTCCTGGTGGGAGTCACAGTGAGGACAGTACGTGTTGAATCGGCGTGGCATTTCCATGGATATCTACCTTGGAAGGCGGTTCGACGCCGACGGTTAAAACGGGTTTGGTCTGATGCGGGGACCGTCTGTGGCCGACCCGGACGCCGCCGGCGCTCCCCGAACGGTTATCACAGAAGCCGCCGCCAGACGGGCCGATGCGCTGACGATCGTCCCCGGCGGTCGAGGCGGGTGCGCGGTGCGCCGCCGGGAGGACCCGTCGTCGACAGGGGAGACCACCCCGGGATCGGCGACACGCGCTGCCTGTTCGCCATGCCGGCGGGTCGTCGACCGTTCGTCGGCGGGTCGTCGACCGCCCCGGTCAGAGGGTGTAGTCGTGCTCGCCCGTCTCCGACTCCAAGAACGCGGTCAGGAGGTCGATCGTCGCCGAGATGTCGCCGGCGTCGGCGGTCTCGGTCACGGTGTGGAGATACCGAGTGGGAATCGAGACCGCCCCGACCGGCTTCGCGCCGTGGCTGTTCTGGAAGCCGGCCGTGTCGGTGCCGCCCGACGGCAACACCTCGTGTTGGTGGTCGATGTCGTTCGACTCCGCGACGGCCGTCAGCCGTCGGTGTACCTTCGGGCTGGTGATGACCGAGGAATCCTTGAGCTTGATTGCCGTCCCCTCGCCGAGCGCCGTCACCGCGTCCGCGTCCGTGCCGATCTGTGGGACGTCGTTGGCGACGGTGACGTCGAGTGCGATCGCCAGGTCGGGGTCGATATCGACGCCGAGCGCCTGAGCACCCCGGAGCCCGACCTCTTCTTGGACGGTCGCGGCGATGTGGATCGTCACGTCCGGGTCGTCGATCCGGCGGGCCGCCTCGAGTGCGGCGAACAGACAGACGCGGTCGTCGAGCGCCTTCCCGGTCACGCGATCGCCCATCCGCGTCGTCGTTTGTTCGAGCGTGACGAGGTCGCCGACGCTCACCAACTCGGCGACGGCGTCGCCGTCACGGCCCAGGTCGATGAACACGTCCGACACCGCGTCGTCGGCCTCGCGTTGCTCGTCAGTGAGCGTGTGTGGCGGCACCGACCCGATGACGCCCGTGAGGTCTTCGGTGCCGTGGACCGTCACGCGCTGGGCCCGGAGGACGCGCGGGTCGAACCCGCCGAGCGCGTCGACCTGAACGAACCCCTCGTCGGTGACGTGTCGCACCATGAACCCGATCTCGTCCATGTGGGCCGCCACCGCAACGGCGGCGTCGGTGCGCCCCTCGATCGTTCCGACGACGTTACCCATCGCATCCGTCCGGACGCGGTCGACGGAATCGGCGAACTCCCGGCGGACGATCTCGCGAACGCGGTCCTCGTATCCCGGCACACCGCGGGCTTCGGTCAGCTCACACAACAGGTCGTAGTCGAACTCGACTGACATGCGCGGTCCTGCCCGCGCCACGGTAAAAGTACCGTAGGTTCCGGCAGCGGTCGCCACCCGTCTGAGACGACAGATCCCCACGAACCGCCCTTCCACAACCCTTTTGCGGTCACTCGGGAGACGTGGGTGTATGACCGACGTCAGAAGCCAGCTCCGCGAACAGTTCTTGGACGCGTTCGGCGGCGCGGACTTCCCCGTCGAGAGCCAGATGGACCTCGTTCCGGCGCTGCCGGACGGGCCGACGACGAGCTTCGAGGCCGGCGACGTACGCTTCACCGCGATGGAGCTGGCCGCGAAGCTCGGCAGCGCCCAGGAGTTCCCCTACGAGACTCCCGAGGAGCTGGTCGAGGACATTCTCGACGCGCTCGAAGCGAGAGACCTGATCTGAGCGGCCGGCTGTCTCCCGAGGGGTTGATACGGACGGACGCGTTAGGTGGCCCGTAATCGTGGCCGGGATCAGTGTCGTCCCGTGGTGGGTGCTCGTCGGAGTCGCGCTCGGAGCCCTCGCTTCGGTCGGCGTCGCGCTCGTGTTCTATCTGGGAAGTCGGATGTCTCCGCCCCGCGAGCAGGCAACCACAGAATCGTCGAGCGGAACCACACGCCGGCGCGAGGAGATCCGTACGTACCTGACGGCGATCGACGAGCGGTTCCGCGAGGACCACGCCGTCGGCGACGTCTCCGTTCCGTTTTACCTGCCGGCGCGCGACGTTGCCGTCACCTTCGACGCACACGACTACTTTCGGCTCAAGGGAGAAGGTGTCCACGCCATTTTGTGTGAACACGAGATGCCCGGCCGCGGCCTCGGTCGTCGGCTGCCGTTCGACGTGACGGAGCCCGAGTGGGGCCCCGACCCGCGCCGCTCGCGGACGCCCGAGTCGGTGGAAGCGGCGTTCTCGGAGCTCGACCTCCCGACCGACGCCGACGTCGACGAGGTGAAACGCGCCTACCGCGAGCGGGTGAAACAGGCACACCCGGACCGGGGCGGCGACGAAGAAGCGTTCCAGCGCGTTCAGGCGGCGTACGCGACCGCCAGCGACCACGCCGACGGCGAGACGACCCGCCCCGACCCGAGAGACCGACGAGAAGCGTCCTCCGGGTTCGGCCGGTGAACGGCGTCGCGCTCGGCGACCGGACAGCGTACGTCGAGGCCGGCGACGTGGTCGTTCTCGCCGACCTCCACGTCGGACGCGACGAGTCCTCGGCCGTCTCGCTGCCGCTCGGCGAGGCGGCGGACCTCCGCGAGCGGCTCGGCCGGTCTCTCTCGCGGTTCGACCCCGAGACGGTCGTAGTCGCAGGCGACGTGGTACACACGTTCGGCGGCGTCAGCGACCGGAGCCGCGAGATTCTCGATGACCTCGACGCGACCTGTGCGGCGGCGGGAGCCGATCTCGAACTCGTCGCCGGCAACCACGACGCCGCGTTGTCGACCGCGTGGGACGGCGAGCTCCACGCGGAGTACGCCTTCGGCGGCGACGACACGCCGCGAACCGTCGTTTGTCACGGCCACGAGGAGCCGGCGGCGGCCGCCGACCGATACCTGTTCGGACACGTCCACCCGACGATCACGATCGACGGCGACCGTCGGCCGTGTTTTCTCTACGGCGCGGAGAGTTATCGGCAGACCGATGTAGTGTGTCTGCCGGCGTTCACCCGGCTCGCGCCCGGGGTCGCCGTCGGTGGCCTGCGGGCGGGCGAGACCGCCTCGCCGTTGATTCCCGACCCCGGGCGATTGGAGCCGATCGTGTACGATCCGAACGCCGACGAGCGGTTTCGGTTCCCGCCGCTTGAGGCGTTTCGAGAGGCGTTGTGAACGCTTTTGTTGATTCGTGCGTACTGGCTAGCTGTGAACACAAAGAACGCTTGTCTCGGCTGCGGTGAGCCCTTCGACTGGGGGAAAGTCGAGTGTCCGGAGTGCGGGTGGGACCGTGACGAGTGGGCAGCGGCGGGTCGACACGGGCTGGAGAAAGAAGGACACGGCGAGCCCGAAGACGACGGCCGTTCTAGCGGCGGCGGGCTCGGAGGACTCGGACCGATTCGCTGAACTCGGCGAGAAACGGCTGGTCGGGTGACCGGGGCTCAGTCGTCGGTGCTGAGCGTCCACGTCGACGTGAACTCGTCGACGTCCCCGTCGTACGTCGATCGGTCAAACTCCGACTCGTCGAGCGGCGACGTCCCGGACCCGTCTGGGCCGTCGGGCCCGTGGCGCGCACGATGGAGCGCGTCGCACACGGCGCCCTGTCCGCCCATGTTCACGGTCGCGAGCCGAGACCGTTTTTGAACCACGTCCAGCCGGTCCGCAGCGATTGGGTCGCCCTCCGGCGTCAGAAACAGCGTGTCGTCGGGCGCCGTCACGTGTCCGCTCGTCGTGACGCGGTCGAGGTAGTCGGCGACCGGCGCGGCGTCAACAACGACCGAGAGCCCGTCGAGGTCGACGTGTGCCTCGTCGCCGACGATATCGACGTCGGCCCGTTCGAGAGCGACGACCTGTTCGGGATCGACGCCCGCGTCGAGCAGCGCTTGAACCGCCTCGCGTTGTCTGGCGACACGGGCTTTATCAGCGATAGCGGCGCGAACCGCCGCGACGTCGCCGTCGGCGTCGGGGAACGTCTCACCGAAGCCGTCGCGGGCGTTCACTCCGGTCGTGATCTCCTTGCTGTGCATGTGGTCACACAACTCGATCCGCGCTTCGCTGACCCAGTCGAGCGTCTCAACCTCGTCGCGGGCGTCGGTCGCCATCATCCACGCGAAGGCGGGCGAACACCACGCCGTCGGGAGCGTGAACCGGACCTCGACGCGGTCGCCGTCGACCTCGATTGCGTCGATGTAATCGAGGTCGACGATGGAGCGGGCGAGTTCCGGATCCTCGACGCGGTCCAGTCGGTCCCTGACGGCCGTGATCCGGTCTCGGTTGTCGGTCGGATCACCGCCGGCGTCGCCCGTCGGGTCCGCGCTGCTCCCCGACATCAGTCCGCCGCGGCCCCGGCTTCGCTGCCGTAGTGGGCCTCGAGATCGAACCGCTCGGAGACGGGGTCATCGCGGAACTGCCGCTTTTTTTCCTCGATATCGATGTCGTACAACTCGGCGGCGTTCTCGCCCATAATTTTCTTCATCGTGTCGACGTCGAGTTCGACCCCATACTCGTCTTTCTGTTCTTGAGTCAGCTCCGCGTTCATGACTTGATCGACGAGCCAGTCGGGGTTCCACAGCGCGTAGTCGGAGCCGAACAAGAGCCGGTCCTCGCCGAGCCAGAAGAGGAGTTCGCCCATGATCTCGCCGAACTTTCGCTCGCGGTGGGTCGACATCGCGGAGGCGACCGCGAGCCCGCCGTACACGTTGGGTTCTTGTGCTGCGATCCAACAGAAGTCGTCGAGCCGCGGGAGCCCGACGTGGTTGACGATGAAGTTGAGCTCCGGGAACGACGACGCGGCGTCGTCGATGTCCTCCACGTCGAACGCGTCGCGATTAAGCGGGCGGATCGTCGGCCCCTTGTGCGCGTTGATGTTCTCGATACCGAGCTCGGCGCACTTTTCGAGGAACTGAAAGGCGTCGTCGCTGTCGAGCCGCCAGCCCTTCGACTCGCCGCGCCACTCGGCGGTGTACAGCTTCACGCCGGGAATGTCGTACTCCTCTTTGAGGTGTTCGAGGTACCGGAGCCCTTCCTCGCCGTCGCGCGGATCGAAGCTTCCGTTGAGCACGAACCGTTCCGGATACTGCTCCGCGAGTTCGGCGTTCTGCTCGGTCGTATTGAACCCTTCGTCGTAGAAGTCGTCGAGATACGTCGGCTGGAAGATCGCCATGTCGGCGGCCGCGTTGCCGAACAAATCCTCGGTCATCTTGTCGGCTCCGTAGTGGCGGTACTCGTCGATGTCCCATTGTTCCTCCTCCGGTGTGAACCCGGTGTGGTAGTCGTAGAAACACTGGAGGAACTGCTCGCCCCCCTCGTGGATGATGTTCTCTTTGCGCGCGTCCCACATGTGAACGTGGCCGTCGATGACGAAGATCTCCTCGCCGTTTTTCTCGTACATACAAATGCGTGTGTATCGTCCATCCATATAATTATAATGATCGTTGAGTACTATTTCGTTCCGAATAGAGTTGTTTGGAGCGTCCGGCCGTGGCCGGGGTGGGTATTCGTAACGAACGTTTATTATGACCGATGATAGTTCGTGTGATACATGGAAGCAGCTAGATTACACGAGTACACAGACGACATGTCGGAGGGGCTTGCGATCAACGAGGTAGAGCGACCACACGCGACGGGTGCGAGCGACGTGATTGTCGCAGTCGAGGGTGCGGGCTGGTGTCAGACGGACAATCACATCATCGAGGGGATGTGGAATAAATATGTCCCACAAGAACTCCCGATGACGCTCGGTCACGAGAACGCCGGGACGGTGGTCGAGACGGGCGAGGACGTCGAACTCGTCTCGGAGGGCGACCCGGTCATCTGTCATCCCGTCCAGACGTGTGGGACCTGCCGACCCTGCCGGCTAGGCGAGACGATGTACTGTGAAAACGACGCGTTCAACGGGCTGACGACCGACGGCGGCTTCGCCGAGTATCTCCACACGAGCGAGCGCTCCGTCATTCCGCTGCCCGACGGAGTCGATCCGATCGACATCGCCCCACACGCCGACGCGGGGATCACCGCCTACCACGCGGCGAAGAAGGCGGTGAGCGAACTGAACCCCGGCGACCACGCGGTCGTCATCGGCGTCGGCGGTCTGGGTCACATCGGACTTCAGTGCGTCGACGCGATGAGCGCGGCTCGGATCACCGCGGTCGATCTGAAAGACTCCGCGCTGGACCTCGCCGAAGGATACGGCGCAGAGCACACGGTCAATCCCAGCGAAGCGGACGTTCGGGCGGAGCTCGACGGGATCACGGACGGAACGGGCGCGGCACAGGTGCTCGATTTCGTCGGCGAGGACGTGACCACCGCGTACGCGCCCGACATCACCGCCCCCGGCGGCGACCATCACATCATCGGCTACGGCGGACACATCCACGAGCCGTCACAGGCGCTGGTGAACGGCGAGTTCTCCTTCGTCGGCAACATCGTCGGCCGCTACGCCGAGCTTCAGGAGCTGGTCGCGCTGGTCGAACAGGGCGACGTCGACCTACACACCAGCCGCTACGACCTCGGCGAGGTCAACACGGTCGCCGAGAAGCTCGAACACCGCGAGATCGACGGGCGCGCGGTCATCACGCCCTGAGAACGCCGGCGACAGAACGGGCCGACCACGTCGGCTGGCCCGTCCCCCGACACCGGCCCGCGGGCGGATCCGTCACTCGTTTGCCCGACGGACCGCTACGTCACACGATGCTCGAGTCGTTGTCCGGTCCGATGCGCTCGCTCGTCTCGCGGCTGGCCGTCCTCGTCGCCGGCGTGCTCCTCGGGATCGGGGCGTACGCGGCGGGCGTCGGCGGCGTCGCGGTCGTTCCCGTGACCGTGGTCGGCGTTCTCGTCGTCGGCGAGATATCCCTGCTCGTCGCCGGCGAGGACCTGTCGTCGTGACGCGTTGAGCGCGGCATCGGCGGCGCGTACCTGTTCGTCACCGGCGCGGCGTTCGTCCAGGCGGTGCGTGGCGTTCCTGTCGTTCGGTCGGCCACAGCCCCGGCGGCTCCGGCCAGCGCCGTAGCCGCGGCGCTGCTCGTGTGTACGGGCGCCGGGACGCTCCTGCTTGCCGCGCGGTGGCGCCGGCGGAACGCGACCGGACGGGCGAGACGCGAGTGACGGCCGGCGGGACGTCGACCGTCACGGCCGAAGCGTGACCGAATCGACCCGCCCGTCTGCGTCGAGCGTGACGCCGACGGTGCCGCCGGGCGTCGGCGCGTCGACCCGGACCCGCCACGGGTCGCGGCCGCAGACGGTGACGCACTCGGCGTCGACGACGAAGGGGAGCTCCCAGAGCGGTTGCGCCGTGAGGTCGACGCCGCGCGCCGAGAGCTGTCCGACGACCGTCGGCTCGTCGAGCAAACGGACACCCACCGGGACGTAGCTGTAGAAGCTACAGTTCTGACAGCCGAGATGAAACAACGCGGGGTGGTCCGCCGCGAAGAACTCCGCGTAGCGGTCGTGGTAGTCCAACTCGACGGCGGCGTCGGTGTACGCGACCGAGACGCGGCCCGCACAGACGAAACACACCCCGTCCGACGCCAGTCGCCACTTGAACCTCGTGCGGCGGTCGAACGCGTCGATCGCCTCCCGAAGCGACCGGTCTTGGAATCCGCCGGGGTCGAACGGATACTCGACGAGTTTCGTCTCGCAGTCGGGGCAGGCGACCGTCGCGAGGTGGTCGGCGTACGCGAACGTCGGCGTCCCGTCACAGTACACACAGCTGCCGGGCGCCTCGACGGGAGCAACCGTCGGCGACGTGTGGAAGACGCCGGTCTGGATCGCGTCGATGACGCGATGGCCGGCGTACTCGAGCACGTATCGGCCGTCGACCTCCGTGACGAACTGCCCGGTGAGCTTGTCAAGATGGTAGGTGAACTTGCCCGAGTCGCGCTCGCCGACCGCGTCCTGAATCTCGGCGAACGCCAGCGCGTAATCGGGCGCCTCCCAGAGGGCGAACAGAATCTCGAGGCGCAGTTCGTGGCTGAACAGCTGGAACGCGTCCTGCGGGTCGATCGCCGCGGGACGGTCGTCTGGCGACCCCGGCATACCCGGTCGTTCTGGATCCGACCGTATAAGAGTCGGGCTCGGCCGCGACGCGGGGCGTCTCAGTCGGCGTGGAGCTGAGACGACGGCTGTGTGGCGACGGTCGGATACTGAGCGACGTTCGCGTACTCGACGAGTTCGGTGCCGAGTCGGGCCACCCGGTCGCTGAGCGCCTCGTCGGCGAGCGTGCCGTCTGCGACCTGCTCGTGTGAGTTGGGCACCGCTACATCGAGCGGCAACGGCCACGCGTCGAGCGCGCGAACCACGCCGCGGAGGTGCTCGAGCGCTGGCGTCGGGAACGCGCCGCCGGAGACGGCGAGCAGGCCGACGGTCGTCTCCTCGAACTCGTCGAAGCCGCTGTAATCGAGTGCGGTCTTTATCGGCGAACTGAACGAGCCGTGGTACATCGGGGTACCCAACACGATGGCGTCTGCCGCTCGAAGCTGTGCGCGGAGCGCCGGCGCATCGCCCGCGTCCTGCTTGTCGGCGTCGAACGTCGGAAGGTCGTACTCTCTGAGGTCGACGAGCGTGGTCTCTGCGCCCGCGTGCTGTGCCGCCGTGAGAACCTCCTGGAGCGCGACGCGTGTCACGCTCTCGGCAGCCAAACTCCCACAGACGGCGACAACGTGGATATCTTGGGTCATGTCGTACACACAGAACGGCCGAGAATCAACTTATATTCTCTGTGAACTGAGTTGTACCGCTCGACTGACACGTGGGCGGACGTGGCGGCATCGACTGGGGAACAGCGGCGGACTGAGCACGCGGGGCGACACGCGGCGGCCGCGCAGGTGAAACTCGTTTGAGTGACCTCGATGACCCTCGTGTGAGCGACACCGTCGCCACTGCGCGCACCCCGGCACAGATCAGCGTGTGGTCGCGATAGCACAGAATGCGGTCGTGGCCGCAGCACCCGTGGGTCCGGCGGCGACGGCATTCAAGTAGACGGACGCGTACGAATCCACATGGAACACACGCCGGACGGGACTCCCGTCGGGGTCGACGACCCGTACGCGGTCGCGGGGATGTGTGACCACCTCACCGACGACGGTCGCTGTCGGTTCGCGCTGACGCGAGGCGACGCGGACCCCGACTTCGCCGCCGCGCGGCGCGCCGACGACTACGCCTGTCACGTCGGACCGGACGAGGCTTGGCGGGCGTGTCCACACTACCGCTCGACGACCGACGGCCGTGAGTGCGCGCGGTGTGGACTCGCCGAGGTGCGACTGGCCCACGAGGACGCCCGGCCGCTCGTGGAGGAACATCATCTTTCGTATCGCGACGGCTCCGGCTCGGCCGCCGGCAACGCCGATACCGCCAGCGACGCCGCCAGCAACGCGAACGGCGACACAGACGCCGGGCCCCACGAGATTACGGTGGCGTTGTGTCGGTGGTGTCACGCGAAGGTCCACGGCTCGTTCGCGCGGATCGACGACGACGCGAGCCCCGACCCGGAGGCGATCGCCGAACGCGAGGGGCGACGAACCCGAGAACGCGAGGAGTCGGCGTTCGAGACGGCACGAAAACGCTACGATCAGGGAGAATGAGACCGGGCGCGGACCGGCGGCCTCAGTCGTCCGGCTTCGGGCGGATGAGGTCCGCAAGCGCCACCAGTCCGCCGAGGAACCAGCCGAGCGGGATGGAGATTCCGAGCCACATCAGGAGGTAGCCGAGCCCCGGAAGTCCCCACTGTGCGCCGAACGTTTCCAGATCGAAGGCGCCGCGGAGCGTCTCGTTGATCCCGCCCACCGCGAGAAACGTGTCGAGGATCCACGCCGCCAAGTCGTAACTCGGCGGGAGGATGATCGCCTCGAGCGTCGGCGTGACGAGCGCGGCGACGACGGGCGGCAGAAACAACGCGGTCATCGCGGACGGGTACGCGAGAACCACGCTCGTGAGCCGGCCGCCGGCCTTCGAGAAGCCGGCGGCGAGCGCGGCGGCGACGACCGCGACGATGCTCGCCAGTCCGACGGCGATTACGTCCGTCGCGTCAAGTTGGAGGTAGGTGACGAGCGTGAGCACGCCCCAGACGACGGCGGCGATGAGCACCGCGCCGGCGATGCCGAACCGGGTGACCGCCGAATCGAGCTTCGCGGCGTAATATCGCGTCGCGAAGCCGACGAGCAACAACGGGTACGTCACCGCGACCAGCGGAGCGCCGAGCGTCCCCCACAGGTAGTAGCCGACGGTTTGGGGGGTGGTCTCGGGCTTCCACTTGCCCAACACCGCGCTCGGATCGAGCTGTCTGGGAAAGACGACCTCCATCCAGGTCTCGTGGAGTCGGAGGATGTCCAAAAAAAGCGCCTCCAAGAGTCCGGTCTGGCCGCGTCGTTCCATTTGACACACATCGCAGGCGGGGTGTTGTCAAGCTTGTGTCTTCGAGATATCTCCCGCCCGACGGGGCCAGAACAGGCGGTCCGCGCGGCTCGATTGGGCCGCGGGCGCGCGGATCGCTGACGAACCCGACGGGTTTTTTTGTCCCGTTCCCGACACCCGAAGTATGCGACGACGACGGATCCTGGCCGCAGTTGGCGGATCGGCCGTGCTCGGACTGGCGGCGAGCGCGCGGGTGGTCGCGGACGCCATCGCGGACGACTCGGGGTCTGGCTCGCCGCTCATCGACGACAGCCTGCGGACGGTTCAGGCGCTGCCCGAACCCGGCGCGGGATGGGAGCGCGAGCGACCCAGCCCGCTGGCGATCGACGGCACCGCCGCCGAGGAGGGGACCGGCGCGGACTACGTCGCTCCCGACGGCGAATCGTATCTGGTACACGTAATCGTGTGGCCCGACGCGGACGTCGCGGCCGAGCGCGCCGCCGACACCTACGCGGAGTGGGACGCGGCGGTCGCCCACGAGACGTTGACGTTCGCGTGTAACGGGCCGTCGGCCGACGACGCGGCCGCCCTGCTGGCGACATCGCCGGCACTCAACGACGACGCGGTTGGGTGAGGCAACTCACCGGACAGGAAGCTGAATATCCTCTCGCCGGCGGACGCGGTAGAACCGGACGTACCGGTCCACCAGTCGCCAGCCGGCGACGGCGACGCCGGCGCCGAGGGCGTTCACGAGCACGTCGTCGTACGCCGCGTACCGGGCGGTCAGCGTCGATTG
>KI543158.1:31275-33277 GCA_000496175.1 uncultured archaeon A07HR67
AGTCGGCGGGAGCCGGCGGGCAGGGACGTGGCGCTGGCGAGCGGATCGGCGACACGCTCGGCCGAACGGTCCGCGGCTGGCGGCGAGCCGTCCACCGCGACCTGCTCGTCGGCCTCGGCGGGAGCTTCCTCCTATTGCTCGCGTTTCGTCTCGTCACCTTCGCGAGCGTGTTTCGGGAGAACCGCGTCGTGTTGCCGGGCAACGACCCGTACCACTACCTCTACTGGGTCGAGCAGTTGTCAGCGGCCGACCCCGACCCGCTGGCGTTCGAGGCGATCGCCGACGTTCTCGGCGGCCGCGCGGTCGGCGAGCCGCTGGTACACACGCTCGGCTGGTGGGCGACCGAACTCGCCGGCGGGAGCGGGGACGCGGCGGCGGTCGTGGCGTGGATCCCGATCGTCGCGACGCTGCTCGTCGGCGCGGGCGTCGCGCTCGTCGCGTTCTGGACCACGAACGACGAGCGCGTGACGGTGGCGTCCGTCGTCGTCCTCGCGTTGTTGCCGGGCCACGCCCTGTATTCTGGAATCGGCTTTTTCGATCACACGGCGATCGACTACGTCTGGCTCACCTTCTCGATCGTCGGCGTGACGTGGCTCGCCAGAGACCACGAGACGCGCGCCCCCGACGCCCGGATCGGCCACCTGACGTCGCCGGCGACGTGGACGGTCGTCGGGGCGCTCGGGGTCGTCTTCGCGGCGATGGCGTTGTCGTGGAACGGGTCGCCAATCCTGCTCGTCGGCCTCGCCGTCTACGCGACGCTTCGGGCGACCTCCGACATGCGGGCCGGCTGGAACCCGCTCGTCGCCGCCGCGCCCGTCGCGAGCGCGCTCGGCGTCGGCTTTCTGCTCGCGTACTGGCTTCACAGCCGCGCTGGATGGCAGGAGCCGCTCGTGGTGTACGCGCCGATGTTGGTCGCCATTGGCGTGGTCGTCGTCGCGGGCGCTGCGGCGGCGCTTCAACGGGTCGACGCACACCCCGGCATCCACCTCGCCGTCTCCGCGCTGAGCGTGCTTCCGTTGTGGGTCGGGCTCACGCGGCTCGCGCCGGACGTGGCGTCGCGGCTGACCGAGCGGGCGACCAGAGCGTTGTTGGGTCGTGAAGGCATCTCGGAGACGCGCGGGCTCTTCGACGCCGATTACGCCGTCTTCTTCGGCCCTATCGACCACTTCGGCTGGTTTCTCTTTCTGGCGCTGCCGGTGCTGGGATGGGTTGGATGGCGGTGTGTGCGCGACCACGAGCCCCGGTGGCTCGTCGTCGTCGGCTACGCGTCTGCGCTCCTCGCGTTCGCGCTCGTACAGATCCGGTTCGCGGGCGAGGCCACGGGAATGGTCGCCGTGCTCTCGGGGCTGGGGCTCGTCCGGCTGCTCGCCGTCATCGACGTCGCCGACCCGCCGACACCCTTCGGCGACCGGTCCGTGCGGACGCGGATCGACCTCTGGCCGGAGGGCGTTTCGGGCAGAGAAATCGGCTACGCCGCGGGAGGCGTGATGTTGGTCGCCAGCCTGAGCATCTTCATGGTGCCGGCGGTGATGGACAACGTCGCCGCCACCGACGAGGAGGCCGAGGCGATCGAGTGGATCGACGCCCACGCCGCCGATAATGACGGGCCCGACTACGTCCTGACCGAGTGGGGGCGCAACCGCATGTTCAACTACGCGGTGAGCGGCGAGTCGGATACGTACGGCTACGCGTTTCGCACCTACGAGCCGTTCGTCCGCGATCAGAACCCCGACTCGTACGCCGACGAGTTTGACGGGCGGGTCGGCTACGTCGTGATAACCGAACTCGACGCGGACGCTCCCGAGACGTCGGGGTACGTTCAGCTGTTCGAGAACTACGGGAGCGCCACGCCGGCGGCGAACGGCTCCGGCCGGTTCCGGCTGGCGTACGTCACCGCCGACGACTCGATTACAGTGTTTCGACCGGTGGCCGGCGCGACGGTGACCGGCGAGGCCGAGCCGGGAGCGACCGTCACGGTGCGAGCGACCGTCACCGCCGCAGG
>KI543158.1:33727-35562 GCA_000496175.1 uncultured archaeon A07HR67
GTGACGCGGCCACGTGTTAGATTAAATTCTCAATTGTCAGAGTATTGCTCAACGCTTAATACTCGGTCGAAGTAGTACACACTATGGCCGAGCAGATATATGTGCTTCATGTCGACGACGACCCGGCGTTTATCGATCTGACTGCGACGATTCTCATGCGCGACGACGACCGGTTCGTCGTGGAGACGGCACCCAGCGCCAGCGAGGCGCTGACGATGATTAACGACCGGCCGCCCGATTGTATCGTCTCCGATTACAACATGCCCGAGATGGACGGGCTGGCGTTCTCGGAGGCGGTTCACGACGCCCACCCGGATCTCCCATTTATTCTGTTCACCGGGAAGGGAAGCGAGGAGGTCGCCAGCGAGGCCATCTCCGCCGGCGTCACCGATTATCTCCAGAAGGGGTCGGGCGCAGACCGCTACGAACTGCTCGCGAATCGGATCCGCAACGCGGTTCAAGCGCGCCGCGAGACGCAACGAGCCGAAAGACAAACAGAACTGATGCGGCTCACCGAACTCGCCGGTGGCACCGGGGGGTTTGAGATACACGTCGAGACCGAGGACGTCCTGCTCACCGACGGAGCCAGCCGGGTGACCGGGATTCCTGCCCGTTCAGAGGTCGAACTGGAGGACATGATCGAACGCTATCATCCCGAGGACCGAGACGACCTGCGGCAGGATATCGACGACGCCCGCCGAACGAGCGAACAGGTTCGCGGGACGTATCGGTATCGGTGCGACGACGGCGACCAACGTATCCTGGAGGTCACGCTGAGCCCAGCGGCGAGCGACGGTGAGGACGCGGTTCTTCGTGGCGTCATCAACGACACCACAGAAAAGACGGACCGCAAGCGGGAGCTGCGCTCCGAGCGACGGTTTAGCCAGCAGGCACTCGACGTGCTCAAAGACATGGTGTACGTCGTCGACAACGAAGGGAGACTCCAGCGGTGGAACGAGCAGGTGTCTGCGGTGACGGGCCGTTCCGACTCGGAGCTCGACGGGATACAGGTGACCGACCTCTTTCCGGAAGACGAGCGCACGCGGATCGCCGACACTGTCGAGACGACGATTGCCGACGGTCGGACCACGATCGAAGCGGAGGTGTGGGGCGCCGACGGGGAGCGCGTGCCGTACGAGTTCAAAGCGACGAAGCTGTTCGGCGAAGCGGGGCCGACGGCCCGGCTCATCGGTGTCGGCCGGGACCTGACCGACCGGCGACAACGCGAACGGCGGTTCGAGGCAATTGTCGAGGGGTCGAGCGACATCATCTCTATCGTCGACGGCGAAGGGCGGTTCCAGTATCAGAGTCCGTCGGTCGAACGAGTCTTAGGACACGATCCGGCCGAAACGGTCGGTGACGTCGCGTGGCGGTACATCCATCCGGACGACCGCAACGACGTCATGGACACGTTCGAGACGTGGGTGGCCGCCCCGAGCGAGACGGATACGATCGAGTATCGAGCCCGGGACGCCGACGGGAACTGGCGCTGGATGGAGGCCAACGGAAACGAGCGGTTCGACGATCCGGCGGTCAACGGCTACGTGATCAGCAGCCGTGACATCACTGCTCGAAAAGAACGCGAACAACGGATAGTGGAGTTGAGCCGGCAGTACCAGACACTGGTCGAGAGCATCCCCGACGGCGCGGTGTTTCTTTTTAACCACGATTTTGAATATGTTCGTGCGCGCGGGCCGGAGCTCGACGCGGTCGGCATCAGCCCCGACGAGATCGAGGGGGCGACGCCACGAGACGTGTTTCCGACACAAGTCGCCGACGAGATCGTGTCGTATTACGCGAGCACGCTGGACGGCGAACGTCACACGTACGAACGA
>KI543158.1:35582-40580 GCA_000496175.1 uncultured archaeon A07HR67
ACGCGGGTGTGTCTCGTGAGAATGATACGACATGCGTGCGGGCCAGACCCTGAGACGCACGATTAGGGGGCGTCCATGGTCACACGGTCGCCGTGTCGTGGAAACGTGAGCGTGAACACGGTTCCGTCAGGACCCGTGTCGGTCAGTTCGATCGTTCCGTCGTAGCTCTCGACGAGAGTCTGTGTCAACGTGAGTCCCAGTCCATGGGTAGTGTCGTGGCGAATGTCTCGGCTGAGTATCGTGTCTCGCTTGGCTTCGGGTATGCCGGGGCCGTTGTCTGCGATCCGGACCGAAACCGTATCCGTATCTCGGTGAACGGCCACCTCAACGCGAGGCACGTCGCTGTCGTTGTGCTCGACGGCGTTTCGAAGGAGGTTGGCGAACGCACGTCGAAGCGGTTGATTCGCCGCAATCACTGCTTCTTCTGGCATCGAGGTGTCTACTGACACGTTGTCGTGGGCGGCCCGAAGCGTATCGATCTCCGTCCTCAGAAGCGCCGTGATGTCGGTCGGCGTCGTCTCACCGTCGTTTTTGTACAGGTCCAACAATACCCGAACGTCCTCGATGACCGACTCGATCTCTCGGGCACGAGACTGAATCGTGTCGATGTGATCCGAAGCCGTTCTTGATCCGTCGTGTTCGGCGCGCACGAGTTCTGCGTGCCCGTCGATGACGTTGGCGCTGTTGAGAACCTCGTGCCGGAGCGTCGCGTTAAGATACTCAAGTAAGCGTTCGTTAGCCTCTGCTTCTTCGGCGCGGACACGTTCACGTTCCATCTGAACGGCCCGGTTGATACTGCGAGTCTCGAAGGTTCCGATCAGAAGCCCGACTCCTCCGCCGATTGTCGCTGCCCATCGTATCCACGAGACCAGTTCGAGTCTACTGCCGAGCGGCGTTGAACTCATGATGACGAGGTTGATGAGCAAGGACGCGCCGAGACCGCCGAGAAACCACGCACCGACGCGAGTGTACCGATCGCTCGCGATATCCGAGTTCGGCAGCCACACGCCCGTGTAGACGATACCGAGAACGAACGGGAGACTCGTAACAAAGCCCGCCGTCCACACAGACCCCAACGGATTCGAAACAAACGCCACATAGTACGCCTCAACACACATCACAAGCGCAAATAGAATCCCCGCCCCCGGGAACACGTATGGGATAATGAGAGTGGCTAGTTTATTTCTCATTGATATGTGTCGCTCGTTTTATTATATAATATTGATTCTTTTCTTCACACGAATGCTGATATTCAACAACCCGAAACGGCGCCGAATGGTTCGGTGGCACCGATCGAAAAGAACCGTATGGCAAGCGAGTGGGCGCGAGCGGTGGTCAGCGTAGAGTAAAACGCACATCCATCGAACGCAGTCAGCAACGACACAATGAGCGCCCTGACACGCACACGGTGGGTCGGTGATAATCGACTCTGTCCGCCGACTCACTGCTGAAACTGACAATCAAGGGATGATTTGTGTCGGCCACGGCGATGATCGAGCCAACGGGTGTGGGAACGACACGGAAGCAACGCGTTATATCGGTCATCAGTTGTCGGGAGAATCGAGCAACGGGGGCGGAGTTGGCTCGGCACTGTGTGGGAACTCTCAAGAAATTGTCCGAACGAGCGGAGCCAAGACGGTGTATACACTCACGGCGACCGCCGAGTTGTTCGACGCCTGCGGAACACGGCGGTGGGCCGGTCTGATGCGCTAGCGTCGGTTTAACAGACGAGTGAGTTCGCCATGAGGTGTCCCGCGACGGCGGTGTCACAGTACCATTTACCGTCCGGACGCGGCGGGCTCAGACCGCCCGGCCGCTCGGTCAGTCGCCGTCGAGACGGACCCTGTCGGACTCGGGATCTTCGTCGCGGTAGGGCGCACAGACGCGCTCGACGCCGGTCTCGAAGTCGATCGCGGGCTCCCAGCCGGTGGCATCCCGGAACTTCGAGGCGTCGGCCATCGTGTCGTGGACGTAGCCGTCGAAGGGACACTCGATGTACGCGGGGTCGACGTCGGTGCCGAGCGCGTCGTTGATCATGGCGACCATCTCGTTGAACGAGTACGCCTCCTCGGTGCCGACGTTGTAGACACCGGTCAGTTCGTGGTCGGCCGCGAGCTCACAGCCACGGACGACATCGTCGACGTGGGTGAAATCTCGGGTCTGGCTGCCGTCGCCGAACAGCTCGGGGGCCTCACCCGAGGCGATCGCGTCGGTGAACTGCGCGATCGTGTTCGCGTACTCGCCTTTGTGTTCCTCGTTGCCGCCGAACCCCTGATACACCGAAAAGAAGCGGAGTCCGGCAACGTTCATCTCGTGGTGGTTGGCGTAGTATTCGGCGTAGCGCTCGCGGGCGAGCTTGGACGCCTCGTAGGCGGTGTGGGCTTCCACGTCCATGCTCTCTGGCGAGGGCTCGGTGCGACTGCCGTAGATAGAAGAGGTGGAGGCGTAGACGACCGTCTCACAGCCTTCGTTCCGGGCGCGTTCGACCGCGTTGACGAACCCCTCGACGTTGACGCGACAGCCGCGACCGGGGTCGGACTCGTGCATGTTCCGCGAGGAGAGCGCGGCGAGATGAAAGACGACGTCGACGTCAGCAGGGTAGTCGTCGTCGACGACGGACGTCTCGACGAACTCGACGTCGTCTGCGAGGTTCTCGGGCGTGCCGAGATAACAATCGTCGACGGCAATCACGTCGTTGTCGCCCGCGAGGTGGTTCGCGAGATTCGAGCCGATGAAGCCCGCACCGCCCGTGACGAGGACGCGCTTGTCGTTCATGTCACCTGATGAAGTAGCGGGATAATTAGCAGTTGTGGTCGGCCGACGGGTGAGACGACGCCGTTCCGATGTCGACACGAATCGACTAACACACGAATGGTATCAACAGCTGTACGGATTTGCTCGGTCACGAAATGTGGGACTGACTTGGATCTGCCGATGGGCGCGAGCGCGATTAACAGATCAGAGGATCACGTGACTGCGTGAGTATACTGAACGATCGTGAGCAATACCGCACGTGAGCGTAGAGGGAGAGATGAGCGAGCAACGGGCCGTCAACCTCGTTCACAAGCCGATCGCGTCGAGCATATGACGCTTCTCAGTCCCGGGAAATTTTTATACAGTTACATTAAATGTACGCGCAATGGCTACGGGGTGGGGGTACCGAATACAAAGCGTCGTTGGGGTAGCGGCGCTGACCGCGGTCGCCGTCGTGGTCGTGAACAGCCCGGCCGCGCACGGCCTGCTCCAGCGGCTTCCCGTCGTCGGCCGGCTCGCGGCGGAGGCGCCGATGGGCACCGAGCTCGTGTTCGAAGCCGCGGTGACGACCGCCGTCGTCACGGCGGCGTTCGTCCCGTTATACAAGCCACGGCCACGGCGGGTTCTCGATACGATCGTCCTCACACACAAACGAGTGGTGTTCGCGGTGTTCGCGCTGGCGACGATCGGCTACTTCGATTACACCTACCGGCTGCCACGAACGACGCTGATTGCGATCACGCCGGTGTTGCTCGTCGTGTTGCCCGCGTGGTTCGCGTGGATCCGACGACGACCGGACGGCACCGACGAGCGCGCCATCGTCGTCGGTGACGACCCCACAGAGATCAGGCGGCTTGCCGGCGACGTCGACATTCAGCTGTTGGGATATCTGTGTCCGACGAGTTCACTCGACCGGGTCATTGATGAACCGCTCGGCGCCGCGGTCGCAGACGGTGGCGTCCAGCTGTCCGAACTCGACCGTCTCGGCGGGCTCTCGCGCATCGAGGACGTTCTCGTCGAGTACGACGTGGACACGGTGGTGCTCGCGTTCGAACACACCGATAGAGGCGAGTTCTTCGGCGCGCTCGACGCCTGTCACGAACATGGGGTCAACGCGACCGTCCACCGCGACCACGCTGACCAAGTGTTGACCAACGGCGAACCCATAGGGACGCTCGTCGACGTCGACATCGAGCCGTGGGACATCCAAGACCACGTCGTGAAACGCGGGTTCGACGTCGCGTTCGCCACCGTCGGGCTGGTCGTGTTGAGTCCCGTCGTCCTCGCTATCGTGGCCGCGATCAAGGCCGACGACGGCGGCTCGATACTGTACAGTCAGGAACGGACCGCGGTGTTCGGCGAGACGTTCGACGTGTACAAGTTTCGGTCGATGATCGAAAACGCCGAGGACGCGACCGGCGTCATCATCAGCGAAGAAGACGCGGGCGGTGTCGATCCGCGGGTGACGCGTGTCGGCCGGGTGTTACGCCAGACTCATCTTGACGAGATCCCACAACTATGGGCAGTATTGAAAGGAGACATGAGCGTCGTCGGACCACGTCCCGAGCGTCCCGAGTTAGACACGGACATCCAGTCTGGCGTGACCGACTGGCAGAAGCGCTGGTTCGTTAAACCGGGGCTGACCGGGCTGGCACAGGTACACGACGTGACCGGCACCGAGCCGGACAGAAAGCTTCGATACGACCTCCAATACGTGAAAGACCAATCGTTTTGGTACGATATGAGACTCGTCGTCCAGCAAATTTGGGGGGTGCTGGTGGATGCGGCCGAGGCGATTCGATGAGTTGGTATTCGATACCGAACAAGACTTACCACTGACCGGTGAGCAACGCACATGAAAACGCCGACGGAACGATCGATTCTCGTAACGGGCGGCGCAGGGTTCATTGGAAGCCACCTCGTCGAGAAACTGGTCGTCGACAACGACGTGATCGTGCTTGACGATCTCTCTGGGGGACGTCGCGAGTGGGTCGATGACCGAGCCACACTGATTGAGGGTGACATTCGCGACGAGCAGGCGGTCGCCGAAGCTGTCGATGGCGTCGACCTGATCTTTCATCAAGCTGCCAACGTGAGCGTCCAACGCTCCGTTGAGGCGCCTGTCGACAGCCACGAAACGAACGTTGATGCGACGCTTGGGCTGCTCGAACACGCTCGCAACGAGGATGCGCGGATCGTCTTCGCGTCCAGTGCGGCTATCTACGGCACTCCAGAATCAGTTCC
>KI543158.1:40600-41752 GCA_000496175.1 uncultured archaeon A07HR67
AACGTCGAAACCGGCGTCGACGAAAGCAAGACTCAACGGGAGTCCGACGTAGCCGAGGCCAATCACGCCGATCCGTGCCTTACGGGTCGTCAACCGCGTTTCGACGCCCGCCATCACCCGATCACTCCGTCAGCGCGCTCGTCGATCACGTCACGCAAGATCCGATCGAGATCGACCCGTGGTCGCCGGCCGAGAACGTCACGAAGCTTCGAGATATCGGGTTCACGTTCGTCCGGTTCTTCGAAGTCCTCGTCGTACGCCTCAGCGAAAGGGATATGAGTTATTTCCGAGTCCGAGTCTGTGAGCTCGATCACGCGAGAGGCGAGTTCGTTGATCGAGGTCGGCCCGGGCGCGCCGATGTTGAACACCTCACCACGTGCGTCGTCGTTTTCTACGAGGTCGTGCGTGATCGACACGGCGTCGGCAACGTGGGTGAAACTGCGGGTCTGTGTGCCGTCACCGTACACGGTGAGATCGTCGCCGGCGAGCGCCTGCTCCACGAACGTCGGGATCACCATGCCGTACTGACCTGTCTGTCGTGGACCGACGATGTTGAAATATCGGCCCACGACAACAGGTAGGTCGTGTTCGTCATTGTACGCCAAGGCAAGAAACTCGTCGGCCGCCTTTGCGGTAGCGTATCCCCATCTTGGAGCGGTGGTTGGCCCGTATACGCGGTCGTCTTCTTCTGAGAAAGGCACACATTCGGATTTGCCGTACACCTCCGAAGAAGACGCGATGAACGTCGGTGTCGCATCGTGGGCGGCGGCCGAAAGAACATTTTCCGTTCCTTGGAGGTTGGTCTGTATCGAGTCCAGTGGGTTCTCGACAACGTTTCGTACTCCAACTGCCGCAGCGAGGTGGTAGACAACCTTCGCCTCGGCGACACAGTCGGCGACGAGGGCGTCGTCCCGGACATCGCCGTCGATCGTTGTGAGCTGGTCCGTCTCAAGATGTTCGAGGTTCGATGCGCTTCCTGTCGAAAAGTCGTCAAGAACGACGATCTGACGATCGGTTCCGGCAAGAAGATGATCAACGAGATGTGATCCAATGAATCCCGCCCCACCAGTGATCAGAACGGACATACTCTGGAACTACATCCGAAGCAGAACCACGTTAAATTTGTGTATCTACCCCCGAACCCCAATTTTC
>KI543158.1:44560-45986 GCA_000496175.1 uncultured archaeon A07HR67
CAGCGCGTGGGCGAGCCCCTTCTGTTCACGCTGGTGGGTGTAGGTGATCGGGACGCCCTCGTAGGCGTCGCCGTAGTGGTCGATGATCTGTTCTTTCATGTAGCCGACGACGACGACCAGCTCGTCCGCGCCGAGATCGATCAGCTGGTCGAAACAATGGGTGATGAGGGGCTTTTCGGCGACCTCCACCATCCCCTTGGGCTTGTCGTCGGTCAGCGGCCGGAGGCGCGTGCCCTTCCCGGCTGCGAGTACGACGGCTTTCATACTCTTCGTATTTTTATTAGGGGAATATAAGGATTCTGTACGACCCGATCGGCGGACGGTGAGGCGTGACTCGGCAGTGAATACGTTGGATGGCCATCACGTTCTTGTGGGCGCCGGTCGTAGTCACGCGTGTATGTACGACGCGACCCTCGTTCCTACGGACGGTAGCGACGCCGCCGTCGCCGCTGTTGACGACGCGCTCGAGGTGACCGCGTCGGACGGAACGATCCACGTTCTCGGCGTGCTCGAGGAGATCCCGATGTACAGCACCTCCGGGACGCCGGGGCGCGACGAACCCGACACCTCCGGAGACCGCGAGCGATTGACGGCGTCCGTCGACCGGATCGTCGAGGCCGCCGGGTCGGCCGGTATCGAGAGCGAGACCGCCATCGAAGACGGCGTTCCCGCACACGAGATCGTCGGGTACGCCGACGCGGTCGGCGTCGACGCAATCGTGATGGGGAAACGCAGCGCGCGTGACGCCGCCGGCGACCTGCTCGGCAGCACGACCGAACGCGTGATCCAGAAGGCACAGACGCCGGTGATCGCCGTTCCCGTCGGCGAGTGAGCGTCTGCGATCGGCGGTGTGTGACGACGGGGGCGGTGACGCTCGGATCGACTGACGGTTAGCCGTCGAGATGAGCGCCAAATTCAACAGCGGCGACGTGTTCGAGACGACCGTCATTCACGGGCGTATTCGACGTCGAGCGCACGGTCCTCTGCGGTGGAGTGGCGCTCGGCCTCGCGCTCGCCGAGCAGCTGATGGAACTCCGCCGTCGAGAGGCCGGCCAGCTCACGTGGCTTCCCGAAGGAGAAGTACTCCTCTCGGTACAGCGAGACGGCGAGCTCCCGACGAACGATGAGCTCGCGGTCCGCCGGCGGTGCCGCGATCGCGTCCAGCACCCCAACGGGCAGATCGATGCTACTCATACCGCTTCAGTTCGACGCCGCGGAACGTACTATCGCCGCTCAGCCGGGAAACCCGACAGCTACTGTGGCGAACCCAAGAGACGCGAGCCGCACCGAAAACAGAGTATTTTGTGCGAATTCCTTCCACAGCTGAGGCCGTGGGCTTCCTCCTTGTTCTTCTGTGAGCGCTTCACCCAAAGCTCGACACAAAAGCCCGCGTCATATAGGCGAAGAGTTAATTATGAGTAAAATA
>KI543158.1:49094-50363 GCA_000496175.1 uncultured archaeon A07HR67
CGTTCGTTTGGTCGTGGTCCGGGCCGTCGCCGTCTGGGTGCCCACGCTGTCGAGGTCGGTTGTGAGATCGTCTATATCGTCACTCATCGGCGGGCTCCTCCCCAGTGGTTGCTGCTTCTGCGCGGATGGCTGCCTGTTTCAGGGCTGGCGACGGGTTTTGTGTCTGTTGGTGGGGGTTGCGTCGGTGACCCGTCGTCAGCACCGAAGCTGAGTGTCACCCGCGTGTTGTCGGCTGCGGTGTCGGGTTGGATGGCTCCGGCTACTGCCGTGGGGTGGTTGCGTCTGACGACTGTCTCGAGATCGAGTTGTGGGTCACTCATCGGTTGTCTCCTGTTGGGAGCTGTGTTTGTGATGTTGCGACTGCTGCTGTCGGGAGTGTTCGGGCATTTTGATGGGTGGGCGGCTCGTTGACATCGCGTGGACAGTGGCTGTTCGGCTGTTGGCTGTCGGGGTCTCTTGGATTCATTGTGGTCGCAGCTGGGCAGGGGGTGACCGTCACCGGCGGCTGTCTGTCCCAATCGGCACTACTGGGACCACTCGTGTGCGTTGGAGGCCAGTTTACTGCCCCAGTGGTTGGTGCGTGTCGGTGCGTCACCAGCGGTGGTGTCGTGTGGCTGGTGTTCGGTGGGAGCCACGCTGTCACCGGCGGTGTTTTTGTGGTTGTTGTGGTCCACCGCCGGTGGCCTCCTTGTTGGACCGCTCTGACGCGGGTGAGTTCGCGAACATTGCTGAGCCGCCGATCATAGCTGCTCGCGGAGATATCTGCCTGCGCAATCAGGTCAGACCGGCCAAGCGGGCCGTCAGCTCCTAAGAGCGTGGCGTACAGCTTGGTTGCTGTCGGCGGTAGATCGGGCCGAAAACACGTCGGCGAAAACGTAGCCGCGGCCCGCGGCGGCGTTCGAGACTCGTTCAGCGCCCGCAACAGGCTTTCCACGACATCGTACGGACACGCCCGTCGGGTGTTCGTCGGGCCGAACGAGCGCAGACAGAGCCGGATGAGCCGCTGGCGCTCGCGGGGTGTCCACTGAACGTCGTGGGTCATCGCGATCTCGTCGATTACCCGCCGGATGGCGGGGTAGGTCGTCCCGTCGACGACCGGCAGCTCGAGTGTCGGTGCGGTTTCGGTGCCGTCGGCGATCGCCGTCCGGACTGTGGCGAGTTCTTCGGTGAGTGCCGCGGTGATCTCTGTTTGGAGGGCGGTGATCGTCGGGCCGGCAAGCACCCACGACAGAGTGAGATCAAACTGTGTGTCGGTTCGTGAGTCGACGA
>KI543159.1:0-2584 GCA_000496175.1 uncultured archaeon A07HR67
TCGGAGTGCCCGTCGCGAACAGCGCCGCCCGCTTCTCCGGAGGCGGTTCAGTCGTGCGGGTGGAACCGGTTCATCGCTTGTCTGACCGCGCTGGCGTCGCCGATGAACGTGAGGTGATCTCCGTATTCGACGATCCGATCTGCCGACGGCACCTCGTTTTTGTCGTCGTGACTCACTACGGCGACGAAACACCCGTCGGGAATCTCGGAATTGAGTTCTTCGATGCTCTTGCCGGCGAACCGTTCCGAGGTCACCGCCACCTCCTGGACGTCGTGGTCGTCGCCCAACTCGTTCATCCAGTGGGTGATCGCCGGCCGTTCGATCTCGTCGTCGATCGCCACCGCCGTGGCCGTCGGCGAATCGATCGCGATTGCGCCGATGCTCTCGAACGCGTCGACGTTCTGTGGCTCGTTGACCCGGGCGTAGACGGACCCGACGTCGAACTTGGTGATCGCGAGCTGACACGCGAGAAGATTGATGTCGTCGTCGCGGGTCGCCGCGATGAGCCGCTTCGTCTCCCCGATACCCGCCCGTCTGAGGGTCTCGGCTTCGCTTCCGTCACCCTCGTGGACGGTGAATCCCGCCGACCGCGCCTGTTCGATCCGTTCGTCGGCGTCTTCGACGACGACGACGTACTCGCCTCGGTTCTCCAGTCGTGTGGCGAGCGCCCGGCCGACCCGGCCGCCGCCGATGATGATCGTGCGCATTGGTGATACTCCGAGAGCCTGTCCGATCTGTCGTGCGAGCCCGGCTTCGATCGCGACCGTCGCAAAGATGACCGCGAACACCGTTCCGACCAGTATCTGCCCGGCTTCGATGTTGCCGGCCAACTCCAACTCGATGGCGAACAACGTCGCCACGCTCGCCGGGATGATCCCTCGCGGGCCGACGCCCGCGATAAACAACCGCTCGGGCCAGGTGAACTGTTCGATGCCGAGCGTGGCGATGATGGCTCCGAGCGGGCGGAGCACTAGCATGATCACGCCCACGAGCACCACCACGCCGACGCCGATCCCGAGAATGGCGCCGATATCGATCAGCGCCGCCAGCGAGATGAACACGAACGAGAGCACGATGAGCGTCGCGTTCTTTCCGAACTGTTCTATCTCCTCGCGGTTGTTGAGGTCGAGGTTTCCCAAGATCACGCCGCTCGTCGCCGCCGCGGCGACTCCTGCTTCGGCCGCGACGACCTCGGCGGCCGCGAACGCTCCGACCGCCGCCGCCAACACGAGAAACTGCGAGGCTTGCACGTCTCGTTCGGGAACCAGGTTGCTGTCCAACACCGCATAAATGCTCGCCGCGGCGAGCACTCCCGCCGCCACCCCGACGCCGAACCGCTCGAGAAACGAGAACACGGTTGCGGGAATGCCGAGGTCGTCGAGCAGCAGCGTCTCGAAGATGACCACTGCCACGATCGCGGCGGTCACGTCGTTGACGATCCCCTCGGTCTCTAACGCCGTTGCGACGTGGTCTCTGACGCGAACGACCTCGAGGATCGGCGTGATCACGGTCGGTCCCGTCGCGACCAGCAGCGCGCCGATGAGCAACGCGATCTCCCACTCGGTTCCGAGCAACAGCCTGACCGCCCCCGCCGTTCCGGCGAACATCACTACCGCGCTGATCGTCACCAGACGAATCGACGTTCTCGACGCCTTACGCACCCGTTCTAAGCGCAGCGCGAACGCGCCCTCAAAGACGATGATGGCCACGCTGATCCCGACGATCGTCTCGAGGCCGTCACCGAACGTCTCTAAGGTGACGATCCCGAGCACTTCCGGCCCCAACACCACACCGATCAACAGGTAAAACACGACGCTCGGTATTCGCAGCCGGTGGGCGAGCAACTGGACGGCGAGCCCCGAGACGAGGATTCCTGCGATGACCGGCAGCAGACTACTTGCCACGTTCCTTGACGATGCGGCCCAACTCTATTGATTCTACCGGACACACGCGTCTCGAGACGGCTCGCGGCGACTCGTTTTTGTGCGTCTCGGCCGTACTGGAAGCCATGCCCGACGATCCCGACCCGCCAGATATCGCCGGCTCGCCGCCCGACTCGCCGGCTGTCGGCCCCGCGCTCGACGCCGGGACGGCCCTGTTCAACGAGGGGTACCGACTGGCGGCACACGAGCCGTGGGAGGCGGCGTGGCTCCGGCTCGACGCCGGCGACGACGAGCGGCTCCTCCACGGGCTGATCGCCGCCGCGGCGGCCACCCACCACGCGACCGATCGAAACTGGTCCGGCGCGGCCGGCTGTGCGGAGAACGCCGTCGGCTACCTCGGCGCCGTCGACGAGACCCACCGTGGATTCGCGGTCGAGACCGCCTGCGAGTGGTGCCGGCGGCTCGCGACCGACCCCGAGACCATCGAGCGCGGCTCGCCCCCGCCGTTTCGGATCGACGGGACCGTCGTTCGCTTTTCGGCCCTCGACCTGGCAGCGACGCTCGCTGCCGCCCCCGCGCTCGCGACCGCGGTCGACGCGGGCGACGAGGAGACCCTCTCGGCGGCGGCGGCGCTCGCACGCGAGGAGTACGCGACCGGCCGAACACAGGTTACGGAGCTCCTCTTTGCGTTTCTCCGGCAG
>KI543159.1:7676-9726 GCA_000496175.1 uncultured archaeon A07HR67
GGATATCTTCCGGTTGTATTAGTTGGTGGCGATCGCCGCCGTCGAACGAGCTTGAGCGTCGCGCTCTGAAGGGGGGCATGACTGACCCTGACGCCGCCGGGACGGACGACGCCGTCACCGTCACGGTGTACTCCGACTACGTCTGCCCGTTCTGTTACCTGGGTCGGCGCTCGCTGGACCGGTACCGAGACCACCGTCCCGAGGACGCGCCAGACCTGACGGTCGACTGGCATCCGTTCGACCTGCGTAGCCAAACGCGCCGCCCCGACGGGAGCATCGACCCCGACGCCGGCGGCAAAGACGACGACTACTACGAGCAGGCGAGAGAGAACGTCCGCCGCCTCCAAGACGAGTACGACGTGGAGATGGCGATCGACCTCGCGACCGACGTGGATTCGCTCGACGCGCAGGTCGTCTCTTACGGGGTGAAAGAAACGCGTCCACACGAGACGTGGCTGGCGTTCGACGAGGCGATCTTCGCCGCGTTGTGGCAGGACGAAGCGGACATCGGCGATCCCGACGTGCTCGCTTCTCTTGCCGAAGACGTCGGGATCGACCCCGCGGCGGTCCGGTCCACGCTGGTCGACGACTCGCTGCGCGACACCGTGACAGAACGGTTCGAGGCGGCGAAGCAGCGAGGGATCACGGGGGTTCCCACCTTCGCGTACGACGGCCACGCGGCCCGCGGCGCGGTCCCGCCGGAGCACCTCCGGCGGCTCATCGAGGGCGCGTAGGCCGCTCACTTCGGCGGGCGGGCGGTCGTCTCCTCGTCGAACCCGCCCGCGTCTCCGCCGACGCCCTCGCGCGCTTCGGCGTCGGACCCGCCCGTGGCCTCCGGAGCGGCCGATTCGCCTTCGTCGTTGGTCGGCTCGACGTACCAGTACGAGAGGTACACACAGCCCAGCGCGAGCGCGGTGCCCGCGAACACGTCGGTGAGCCAGTGGATCCCGAGATACATCGTCGAAACCACCACCGAGACGGCGATCCACCAGGCGACTGGCACCCACCTCGGATACTTCTCGCGGGTGAGAAACGCGAAGGCCGCCACCGTCACCGACAAGGAGGTGTGTAACGACGGAAACACGTTCGTCTCGACGTTCACCTCTCCGGTGAGCGCCTGGAAGTGTGGGTTGAACGTGTACAGAAGCGAGGTCACGGCGTCGGGCATCACGTTTCGCGGCCCGTACGCCAACACCACGGTGTACACCGCGAGTCCGATGGCGTAGTTGAGCGTGTACGCGACCACGAGCCGTTTCAGCGTTGTCGCCCGCGGAAGCGCCGCGTACGCGACGAACGGAAACACGAGCAGGAACGCGTAGCCGAACACGTATACCGACGAGAAGTACACCGTCAGCTCCGGGCTCTGGAACGTGCTCTGGAGCCACGCGACGAAGCCCCCTTCGAGCGCGTATATGCTCCCGGTGAGCCTGAGTCCGAACACCTCCGAGACGGACTGAAGCGCGGGTCGACCGACGCCGCTCACGGCGAGCACGACGAGCAGCGCGGCGACCTCTCGCCGCGACTCACGGAGGTGTGGGAGCAGCCTCTCGCCGAGTGCGTACAGCCGCCGCGGACCGACGATAACGACCCCTGCGACGAGACACATCGCCGTGACCCACAGGAGGACGTTCGTCACCACCGGGATCAGGGGCGTCATTGCTCTCGGGCCAGCAGTTCGCCCGACTCGTTGAATCGGTACCCCATCTCCGCGAGCGCCCCGCGGACCGCCTCGACGTCGACCGTTCCGTCCTCGCCGCGGAACGGATACACCGGATCCCGGTCTCGGTCGTCCCCCCAGCGGAGGTCGTCGGGCACCCACTCCGGCGACGCGGCGAGCGGCGAGGTCGCCGGCCGGGCGTATCCCGCGAACGCCTGGTCGACCAGGGTGGTTTTGTCAACGAGCGACGCAACGATCCCGCGAAACCGGGGATTCGACAACGGCGCCCGCCGCGCGTTGTAGCCGACGTAGTAGAACGCGGCCGACCGGGTGCCCACCAGGCGAGCGTCGTCCTCGCGGCCGATCCGGGGGACCGCGTCCGGCCCCAGGTTC
>KI543160.1:0-1734 GCA_000496175.1 uncultured archaeon A07HR67
ACGCTCTTTGCGACGCACTATCACGAGCTGACGACGCTCGCGGACCACCTCCCGCGGGTGGAGAACGTCCACGTGGCGGTCGACGAGCGCGACGGCGACGTCACCTTCCTCCGGACGGTCCGCGACGGGCCGACGAACCGGTCGTACGGCGTCCACGTCGCCGACCTGGCAGGGGTCCCCGATCCGGTCGTCGACCGCGCGGGGCGGGTGCTCGACCGGCTGCGCGAGGAGAAGGCGATCGAAGCGAAGGGCGGCAGGCGAAACGGAACTGGTGAGACGGCGACGAAACAGGCCGTCTTCGACCTGTCGACCGGCTCCTTTGCGGGCGAGAACCGGGCCGCGGACGGTGCCGGCTCGCCAAGAGCAGATACCGCGGACGGCGCCGGCTCGGCGAGAACCGACACCGCGACGGGGTCTCCCGGCGAGACGGCGGGTCACGACCGGGAGCCGGCAGACGGGATCGACGCCGACACGAAGGCGGTGATCGAGGAACTGAGCGAGGTCGACGTCGCGGAGACCGCGCCGGTCGAGCTGCTCGCGCGGGTGAAAGAATGGCAAGAACGGGTGGAGTGAGAACCGGCGCGTCTGACGTAAGAACTAATGGCCGACCTCGTCGTATGGTCGGTATGGGTATCATGAGCAAGATCCTCGGCGGAGGGGGCCAGCGGTCCGTCGACGATTACGTCGAACTCGACATCGAAGACTTCGCCGAGGCGAGCGCCGAGGCGGGGATGCGCGTACACATCGCCGAAATCGCCGACAAGAGCGACGTCATCCCGATCAAAGACGCCGTCTACGACGGCGACTTCGTGATCGCGGACATCACCCGTCACTCCACGTCGGACCGGACGGTCGAACACATCATCGACGAGCTCCGGCAGGTTGCCGAGGAGGTCGACGGCGACATCGTCCAGAAGGGCGACGACCAGATCGTGGTGACGCCGACGGGCGTGACCGTCTCGCGCCAGAAACTCTCGTGACGCCACAACGGGCCGTCGCGCGGCTCGACGGCCGAACCGTGTCATATATGCCCTTCTCGCGTCCATAGCGACACGAATGGACGAGCCGGTCCTACTCACTGGCGCGGGCGGACGGGTCGGTCAGGCCATCCTCGATGGCATCGGCGACGATTACGACTGGCGGCTTCTCGACCGCGAACCGATTCCGACCGCGAAGGTGCCAGACCGGGTGACCGACGCCGACCAGTACGTCGCGGACATCACCGACGAACGCGCCGTTCGCGACGCGATGGCCGGCGTCGGCGCGGTGATCCACCTCGCGGGCGACCCGCGAAAGACCGCCCCGTGGGAGTCCGTGCTCAGGAACAACATCAACGGCACCCAGGTGGTGATGCAGGTCGCCGCCGAGGCCGGCGTCGATCGTTTCGCGTTCGCCTCCTCGAACCACGCCGTCGGCGGCTACGAGACCGACGACCGCCTCCCCGACCTGTATCGGACCGACGACGAGTACCGGCTCGACGGGGCGGAGCTCCCCCGTCCGGGCAACCTCTACGGCGTCTCGAAGGCGACCGGCGAGTTCCTCGGGCGGTACTACCGCGACGAGTTCGGAATGTCGGTCGTCTGCGTCCGGATCGGCAACCTCACCAAGGACCACCCGCCCCGCGAGTACGAGCGCGGCCAGGCGATGTGGCTCTCTCACGGCGACTGTGCGCACCTGTTCGACCGGTGTCTCCAAGCCGACTACGGCTTCGAAGTCGTCTACGGCATCTCCGAC
>KI543160.1:4890-14752 GCA_000496175.1 uncultured archaeon A07HR67
GGCGGGCCGAAACCGGCGGAAGGACAACGCTTATCCGCGGAGTCGACGACCCACGAGGTACGCGTATGGGAGCTATAGAGGACGTTTACGAGGACCTCGAGACCGACGTCGAGTTCGAGGAGTTTGCGGCCGCCGTCGAGGACAAGGTCGAACAGATGGGCGGGCTCGCCGACGAGGAGACCGCGGCGATGCTCATCGCCCACGAGCTCCGCGACGAGCAGGCGGACACCATTGCCGACATCGAGCCCGGCATGAACGAGGTGAAGTTCCTCGGGAAGGTGACCTCCATCGGCGACGTTCGGACGTTCGAGCGCGACGGAGAGGACGCGGAGGGACGGGTGTGCAACGTCGACGTGGCCGACGCGTCCGGCTCCGTCCGGGTCGCGCTCTGGGACGAGATGGCGACCGCGGCCGACGAGCAGCTCGAGGTGGGCCAGGTGCTCCGGGTGATGGGCCGTCCGAAGGAGGGATACAGCGGCCTCGAGGTGAGCGCCGACAAGGTCGAACCCGACGAGGACGCCGAGGTCGACGTCCAGGTGTTCGACACCTACCGCGTCGAAGACCTCTCGTTGGGGGCCTCCGACGTCGACCTCGTCGGAAAGGTGCTCGACACCGACGCGGTTCGGACGTTCGACCGCGACGACGGCTCCGAGGGCCAGTGGCGAACCTCACCGTCGGCGACGAGACGGGACGGGTTCGGGTGACGTTGTGGGACGAGAAGGCCGACCTCACCGAGGAGTTCGAGTCGGGCGAGGTGGTCGAGGTGGGCGACGGCTACGTTCGCGAGCGCGACGGCGACCTCGAGCTCCACGTCGGCGACCGTGGCACCGTCGAGCGCGTCGACGAAGACGTCGAGTACGTGCCGGAGACGACGGACATCGGCGACGTAGAGATCGGCCAGACCGTCGACATCGGCGGCGGGATCATCGAGACCGACCCGAAGCGGACGTTCGACCGCGACGACGGCTCCGAGGGGCAGGTCCGGAACGTGCGGGTCAAAGACGAGACGGGCGAGATTCGGGTCGCCCTGTGGGGGGCGAAAGCCGACGCCGACGTCGACCTCGCCGATCGGGTCGTCTTCACCGACGTCGAGATCCAGGACGGGTGGCAGGACGACCTCGAGGCGTCCGCGAACTGGCGCTCGACCGTCTCCGTTCTCGACACCGACGCGGCCTCGAAGGGAAGCGGATCCGCTGACGCTGGCTCCGAAGGAACTGAGTCGGCCGAGACGGGCCTGGACGCGTTTGGCGACACCGCAGAATCGGGCGGGAGGGCGTCGGCCGACGGCGGCGACGGAGACGCGGCCCGCAACGGGGAGGCGACCGGTGACGTCGAGTTCACCGGGACGGTGGTACAAACCGGCGACCCAGTCGTGTTGGACGACGGCCAGCAGACGAAAAGCGTCGAGACGGGAGCGAGTCTGCGGCTCGGCGAAGAGATCACCGTCCGCGGCCCCGAACGCGACGGCACGATCCACGCCGAGGACGTCTTCTGAGACGGGCGCCTCGGCCGGCCGCAGACAGTCGCGTGAGCCGAGGCGTCAGGCCGCGGTCAGCCGCGCGGGGAGGCGGCGCGAAACGATCCACTAACTCGCCACGAGGCCGCCGTTCGGGCGAGGAAACGCCGGTAACGGAAAGCGTTATACCCTGGACGGACGCGACTGTGTGTATGAGTGTCGAGTTGCCGTTCGCGCCGGTCGACGAGATCATCCGGCGGAACGCCGGGGAGCTCCGGGTCAGCGCCGGCGCGGCCGAGGAGCTCGCCCGACGGATCCAGTCACACGGCGCGGAGCTGGCGATCGACGCCGCCGAGCGCGCGACGGCGAACGGGCGCAAGACCCTGATGGCGTCCGACTTCGGCGTCGAGCAGGTGATTCCCCGCGAGCAGCTCTCGTTGCCCGTCGCGCCGGTCGACCGAATCGCGCGGCTCCGGATCGACGACCGCTACCGGGTGGGCGTCGACGCGCGGGTCGCGCTGGCCGACATTCTCGAGGATTACGCCGACAACGTCGCGAGCGCCGCCGCGACGTTGGCCCGCCACGCCGACCGCCGAACCGTACAGGCCGAGGACATCGAGACGTACTTCGCGTTGTTCGGATAGATGCGCTTCGGCTACAGCGAACGGTGTCTGGCCCACGACACGGGCGATCGCCACCCGGAGAACCCGGACCGGCTGCGCGCGATCCGCCGCGGGCTCGCGAAGCGGCACGGCGTCGAGTACACCGAGGCGTCACCGGCGAGCCGAGAGGCGGTGACCGCCGTCCACGACGACGACTACGTCGACGAGTTCGAGGCGTTCTGTGCGGACGGCGGCGGCAACTGGGATCCGGACACGGTCGCCGGCGAGGAGACGTGGGACGCGGCGTTGTCCGCCGCCGGCCTCGCCGAGTGGGCGGCGAACGCGGCGCTCGGCGGTAAGGACGGCCGACAGACCCCGTTCGCGATCGGGCGGCCGCCGGGCCACCACGCGGTTACCGCCGACGCCATGGGATTTTGTTTTTTCAACAACGCCGCGGTCGCTGCCGAAAGCGTCATCGACGACGGCCGGGCCGACCGCGTGGCGATTCTCGACTGGGACGTCCACCACGGCAACGGGACCCAGGACATCTTCTATGACCGCGGCGACGTGCTGTACGCGTCGATCCACGAGGACGGCCTGTATCCGGCCACCGGCGAGTTGGACGAGACGGGCGACGACGCTGGCGACGGGACGACGGTGAACCTCCCGCTTGCGGCCGGCGCAGACGACGACGATTACCGGTACGCTATCGACGAGGCGATCGCGCCGGTGCTCGAACGGTTCGCTCCCGACTTGGTGAATCGTTTTCGGCGGGGTTCGACGCCCATCGGCACGACCCGATCTCGCGGATGCGGGTCTCTTCGGAGGGGTACGCGGTGTTGACCGACCGGATTCGGAGCGTCGCCGACGGCCTCGGCGCGGCCGTCGCGTACGTGCTCGAGGGTGGGTACGGTCTCGATACGCTGGCAGACGGCGTGTCGATGGTCCACGAAACGTACGACGGCCGGGAGCCAGTGGCCCCGGGTGGGGATCCCGACGAGAAGACGGAACGCCGCGTTCGCGAGCTTCGGGAGGCGCTGGAGTTGTAGGTGTTGAGCTGAACCCGGATAAAAAGCGCCGGAGCCGCGTGGTCCGGGTGCGACCGAACTCGCGAGTCGCTGTGCTCACCGCTCGACAGGTCACAACGAGACGCCCGGAGCGGGATTTGAACCCGCGTCACGACCGTGACAGGGTCGTATGATGGGCCACTACACCATCCGGGCACGCCGCGACGACTCCCGAACGTCGGGACGCCCGGAGCGGGATTTGAACCCGCGTCACGACCGTGACAGGGTCGTATGATGGGCCACTACACCATCCGGGCGCGTCGCAGACTTTCGTACCCGGGTGCGGCAAATAAGACTTGCCATCGGCGGCGGGGGTGGCGACGGCTGACACGGGCGGTACGTTTTTTACCGTCAGCCACGAGAATAAGCTGAGGACCGCCCGGTCGCGGTGAGCCGTGCGCGGCGGAGTTGACAAACCTTATTTTACTGCAGTCGGTAAGAGACTGTAGTATCTCGTGATAGCTTTTCCCCACCACCACCACCCATGGTAGACGTAAGCCAACACGAACTCGTCCCGGACCACATTCTGATCGACGATCCCGCGGAGATAGAATCGGTTCTGGCCGAGTACGACGTACAGAAAACGAATCTACCCAAGATCAAACGCACCGACCCCGCGACCCCCGACGACGCCGAGGTTGGGGACGTGGTGAAGATCGTCCGCGATTCGCGCACAACTGACCGAGCCGTCGTATTCCGACTGGTTGTCTCATGAACAGACAAGACCGACGCGTGGTGTCACGCGAGTACTTCTCCGACGAGCGGCTCGCGGAACACCACTTCCGATCGTTCAACAACTTCCTGAGCCGCGGCATGCAGGAAGTGGTCGACGAAAAGGAGACGATAGAAACCGATATCGGCGACAAAGAGGGCCAGGAACCCGTCTACGTCGAACTCGGCGACGTGCGGATGGTTACCCCCCGCGTCCGCGAGGCCGACGGCTCCGAGGAGTTGTTGTATCCGCAGGAAGCGCGGCTGCGCAACATCACCTACTCCGCGCCGGTGTTCATGGAGATGTCGATCGTGCGCGGCGGCGAAGACGAACCCGAGACCGTCGTCGACAGCACGGAGACGAAGGTCGGCCGGATGCCGATCATGGTCGGCTCGGACAAGTGTAACATGGCCGAGTTCACCGACGACGAGCTGATCGACATCGGCGAGGACCCCGTCGATCCCGGCGGCTACTTCATCGTCAACGGCTCGGAACGGGTGCTGATGACGAGCGAGGACCTCGCGCCGAACAAGATTCTCGCGGAGTACGACTCGAAGTACGGCGACGAGATTCAGGTCGCAAAAACGTTCTCTCAGCGCCGGGGCTACCGGGCGCTCGTGCTCTGTGAGCGGAACCGCGAGGGGTTACTGGAGGTGTCGTTCCCGTCGGTGTCGGGGTCGATCGACTTCGTGACGCTCGTCCGCGCGCTCGGGCTCGAATCCGACGAGGAGATCGTCCATCGGGTCTCCGACGACCCGGAGATCGTGAAGTTCATGTTGGAGAACCTAGAGGAGGCATCGGTACAGACCACCGAGGGCGCGATCGAAACCCTCGGGGAGCGGGTCGCCTCCGGCCAGGGGAAAAACTACCAGCTGAAGCGGGCGAACTACGTTATCGACCGCTACCTCCTGCCGCACCTCCACGAGGAAGGCGTCGAAGAGGAGGATGTCCGGATCAACAAGGCGTACTACCTCTGCCGGATGGCCGAGGCGTGTTTCGAACTCGCCTTGGACCGCCGGGAGGCCGACGACAAGGACCACTACGCGAACAAGCGGCTGAAGGTGTCCGGCGACCTGATGCGAGATCTGTTCCGGACCGCGCTCAACAAGCTGGCACGCGACGTGAAATACCAGTTGGAACGCGCGAACATGCGGAACCGCCAGCTCACGGTGAACACCGTCGTCCGCTCGGACGTGTTGACCGAACGGCTCGAACACCCGATCGCGACGGGGAACTGGGTGGGCGGACGCTCAGGCGTCTCCCAACTCGTCGACCGGACGGATTACATGGGGGTGCTTTCGCACCTGCGTCGGCTGCGTTCGCCGCTCAGTCGGTCGCAGCCACACTTCGAGGCGCGTGACCTCCACGCGACCCAGTGGGGTCGCATCTGTCCCTCCGAGACGCCGGAGGGCCCCAACTGCGGGCTGGTGAAGAACTTCGCGCAGGCGATGGAGCTGTCACAGACCGTCGAGGACGAACAGGGATTGAAACGAGAGCTGGCGTCGATGGGTGTCGAGGGGATCCCCGGCATCGAAGGCGTCGAACGACAGACGGCGGACGACTAACATGGCACAAGCAGAACGCGAAGCGAAGGTGTACGTCAACGGAAGCCTCGTCGGCACCCATCCGGACCCCGAACAGCTCGCGGACCAGATCCGCGAGGCGCGCCGGCGTGGCGACGTGAGCGAGATGGTGAACGTCTCGGTGAAAGAACGGACCCGAGAAGTGATCGTCAACGCGGACGCGGGACGGGCCCGCCGGCCGCTGATCGTCGTCGAGAACGGCGAGCCGTTGTTGAGCGACGAGGAGATACGCGCCGTCGAGGGCGGCGAGATGACGTTCGAAGACCTCGTCGACCGCGGCTACGTCGAGTTCATCGACGCCGAGGAGGAAGAAGACATCCTGGTCGCCGTCGACGAGGAGGACGTGAGCGAGAAGCACACCCACCTGGAGATCGATCCCCAGCTCGTGTTCGGCATCGGCGCGGGGATGATCCCGTACCCCGAACACAACGCGAGCCCGCGGATCACGATGGGCGCGGGAATGATGAAACAATCGCTGGGACTTCCCTCGGCCAACTACCGGATCCGACCGGATACCCGCCAGCATCTGCTTCATTACCCCCAGCTGGCGATGGTGAACACACAGACGTCCGACCAGATCAGTTTCGACAAGCGGCCGGCCGCCCAGAACTTCGTCGTCGCGGTGATGTCCTACGAGGGGTTCAATATCGAGGACGCGCTCGTGATGAACCAAGGGTCGGTCGACCGGGCGCTCACCCGCTCGCACTTCTTCCGGACGTACGAGGGCGAAGAACGCCGGTATCCCGGCGGACAGGAGGATCGCTTCGAGATTCCCGAACAGGACGTGCGGGGCGCACGCGGCGAGGACGCGTACACCCACCTCGACGAGGACGGTCTCGTCAACCCCGAGACGAAGGTAGACGAGTCCTCGGTGCTGCTGGGCAAAACGAGCCCGCCGCGGTTCCTCGAGGAGCCCGACGACATGGGCGGGCTCTCGCCGCAGAAGCGCCGTGAGACCAGCGTGACGATGCGGTCCGGCGAGTCCGGCGTCGTCGACACGGTGACGCTGATGGAGGGTGAAGACGGGTCGAAGCTCTCGAAGGTGAAGGTGCGCGACCAGCGCGTGCCCGAACTGGGCGACAAGTTCGCCTCCCGACACGGCCAGAAGGGCGTCGTCGGCCACCTCGCTCCCCAAGAGGACATGCCGTTCACCGAGGAGGGCGTCGTCCCCGACCTCGTGATGAACCCGCACGCGCTGCCGTCGCGGATGACGGTCGGTCACGTCTTGGAGATGCTCGGCGGCAAGGTCGGGTCGCTTCGCGGCTCGCGGGTCGACGGGACGCCGTTCCAAGGCGAAGACGAAGAAGAGCTCCGGGGCGGCTTAGAGGATCGCGGGTTCAAATCCTCCGGCAAGGAGGTGATGTACTCCGGGATCACCGGCGAGAAGATCGACGCCGAGATCTTCGTCGGCACGATCTTCTATCACAAGCTGTACCACATGGTTTCGAACAAGCTCCACGCCCGCTCGCGCGGGCCTGTCCAGGTTCTCACCCGGCAGCCGACGGAAGGGCGCGCCCGCGAGGGCGGACTGCGCGTCGGAGAGATGGAGCGAGACACGATC
The DNA here is from genome assembly GCA_000496175.1 of uncultured archaeon A07HR67. Taxonomy (GTDB): domain Archaea; phylum Halobacteriota; class Halobacteria; order Halobacteriales; family Haloferacaceae; genus Halorubrum. The sequence goes on from KI543160.1 coordinate 11,872, forward strand.
ATCGGCCACGGCGCGTCGATGGTGCTCAACGAGCGGTTGTTGGAGTCGTCGGACGCCGAACAAGTGTACGTCTCCGCGGAGACCGGCCTGGTCGCCGTCGAAGACCGCGAACAACGCCGGGTGTACGATCCGGTGACCGGCGACGAAGACGACATTCACGAACTCGAGGTGAGCTACGCGTTCAAGCTGCTCCTCGACGAGATGATCGCCTTGGGTATCCGACCGAGGCTCGAACTGGAGGACGCAATTTAAATGTCAATGCAAACACCCAAAGTGCTCGGCGGGATCGATTTCGGCCTCATGGACCCGGAGACGTACCGGGACATGTCGGCCACGAAAGTGATCACGGCGGACACGTACGACGACGACGGCTACCCGATCGACATGGGGCTGATGGATCCGCGGCTCGGCGTCATCGACCCCGGATTAGAGTGTCGGACCTGCGGATCACACTCCGGCTCGTGTAACGGTCACTTCGGCCACATCGAGCTGGCCGCCCCCGTCATCCACGTCGGATTCACGAAGCTCATCCGGCGGCTGCTGCGGTCGACGTGTCGCGAGTGCGGGAAGCTGGCGCTCACCGATGCGGAGCGCGAGGAGTTCCACGACCGGCTGGTCCGCGCCGAAGAGCTCGGCGAGGACCCCCACGACGTGTTGAAGGCGGCCGTCCGGCAGGCCCGCAAGGCGTCGACGTGTCCGTACTGTGGCGAGCCGCAGGCGGACATCAAACACGAAAAGCCCACCACCTACTACGAGGTACAAGACGTGCTGGCGGGCGACTACTCGGAGCAGATCGCGGCCGCGATGCAGCCCGACGAGGAGGAAGACGACCCCGGCACCTCACCACAGGAGCTCGCCGACGAGACGGAGATCGCCGTAGAACGGATCAACGAGATCATGGCCGGCGAGTTCCGTCCCCGAACCGAAGACCGCCGCGCCATCGAGAAGGCGCTCGACATCGACCTCACCGAGGAGGACATGAACAAACTGATGCCCTCGGACGTCCGCGACTGGTTCGAGGACATCCCGGACGAGGACCTCGAGGTGCTCGGGATCGACGCCGAGGATTCTCGTCCCGAGTGGATGGTCATGACGGTGCTGCCCGTCCCGCCGGTGACGACCCGACCGTCGATCACGCTGGACAACGGTCAGCGCTCCGAGGACGATCTCACCCACAAGCTCGTCGACATCATCCGGATCAACCAGCGGTTCATGGAGAACCGCGAGGCCGGCGCGCCACAGCTGATCATCGAGGACCTCTGGGAGTTGTTGCAGTACCACGTCACGACGTTCGTCGACAACGAGATCAGCGGAACACCCCCGGCTCGACACCGCTCGGGCCGTCCGTTGAAGACGCTCTCTCAGCGGCTCAAAGGAAAGGAGGGTCGTTTCCGCGGCTCGTTGTCGGGCAAGCGAGTCAACTTCTCTGCCCGAACGGTCATCTCGCCGGACCCGACCCTCTCGTTGAACGAGGTCGGCGTTCCAGACCGCGTGGCGAAAGAGATGACCCAGACGGTCAACGTCACCGAGCGAAACGTCGACGACGCGCGCCAGTACGTCCGGAACGGCCCGGAGGCACACCCCGGCGCGAACTACGTGCGCCGCCCCGACGGGCGCCGTCTGAAGGTGACAGAAAAGAACTGCGAGGAGCTGGCCGAGAAGGTCGAGCCCAACTGGGAGGTGAACCGACACCTCATTGACGGCGACATCGTGATTTTCAACCGACAGCCGTCGCTCCATCGGATGTCGATCATGGCCCACGAGGTGGTCGTGATGCCGTACAAGACGTTCCGGCTGAACACGACGGTGTGTCCGCCGTACAACGCCGACTTCGACGGCGACGAGATGAACATGCACGCCCTCCAGAACGAGGAAGCGCGCGCGGAGGCTCGCGTGCTCATGCGGGTTCAAGAACAGATTCTCTCGCCGCGGTTCGGCGGCAACATCATCGGGGCGATCCAAGACCACATCTCCGGAACGTATCTGCTCACCCACGCGAACCCGACGTTCACCGAGACGCAGGCACTCGACCTGCTCCGGGCGACGCGGGTCGACGAGCTGCCGGCAGCCGACGGCGTCGACGACGACGGCCGCGAGTTCTGGACCGGCAGAACGGTGTTCTCGGAGCTGCTGCCCGACGACCTGTCGATCGAGTTCACCTCCTCGACGGGCGACGCCGTCGTCATCGAAGACGGCCAGCTGGTCGAGGGGACGATAGACGAGGACGCCGTCGGCGCGTTCGGCGGCGAGGTCGTCGACACCCTCACCAAGATGTACGGCGAGACGCGAGCGCGCGTGTTCATCAACGAGATCGCGTCGCTCGCGATGCGTGCGATCATGCACTTCGGCTTCTCGATCGGAATCGACGACGAGTCGATCCCGCCGGCGGCCGAAGAACAGGTCGACGAGGCGATCGGGAGCGCGTACGACCGCGTCAACGAGCTGATCGAGACGTACCGCGCGAACGAGCTGGAATCGCTGCCCGGCCGCAGCGTCGACGAGACGCTGGAAATGAAGATCATGCAGACGCTCGGGAAGGCCCGCGACTCGGCGGGTGAGATCGCCGACCAGCACTTCGGCGACGACAACCCGGCGGTCGTGATGGCGCGGTCCGGCGCGCGTGGCTCGATGCTCAACCTCACGCAGATGGCCGGCTCGGTCGGCCAGCAGGCCGTTCGGGGCGAACGCATCAACCGCGGCTACGAGGACCGGACGCTCGCACACTACGAGCCCGACGACCTCTCGGCGGAGGCACACGGCTTCGTCGAGAACTCCTACCGCGGCGGGCTCACGCCCGAGGAGTTCTTCTTCCACGCGATGGGCGGCCGCGAGGGACTTGTCGACACGGCGGTTCGGACCTCCAAGTCCGGCTACCTCCAGC
>KI543160.1:15011-20169 GCA_000496175.1 uncultured archaeon A07HR67
GAGGTCGCATCAGACGCAGGGATCCCGAGTCGACAGATCAACGCCGCATCGAACCGGCAGCGAATCGGGCGAACGCGGCTTCGGAACATCGTCGCCGAGGCGGAAGACGCGGGAGTCAACTCCGCGGCGCTTGACACGCTCGAACGAGCCGTCGACAGCGACGTGGTGTGGGACCAGATCGAGTCTATCGAGACGGTGTCCTCCGAGCACGACTACGTGTACGACTTCTCAGTCGAGGGATTAGAGACGTTCACGACGGCAGAGGGTGTCGTGACCCACAACACCATGAACACCTTCCACTACGCCGGCGTCGCCGAGATCGACGTCACACAGGGGTTGCCGCGGCTCATCGAGCTCGTCGACGCCCGGAAGACGCCGGACACGCCGATGATGACGATTCACCTCGAGGGCGAGTACGCGACCGACCGCGAGAAGGCCCACGAGGTCGTCTGGTCGATCGAGTCGACCCGCATCCTGGCGCTCGGCGACGTCTCCACGAACGTCGCCGACATGCTGGTGCGGATCGACCTCAACGACGAGACGTTGCTGGAGCGGTGGCCGACGTACGCCGACGCCACGGAGGTCGCAGAGGTCATCGCGGAAACCATCGAAGACGGATTGGGCGTCGACACCCGGCAGACGGGGACCGTGATCGAGTTCGGTCCGGGCGAGCCGAGCTACCGCGAGCTGTTACAGCTCGTCGAACGGCTCCGTGAGATCGTGTTCAAGGGGATCGAAGAAGTCGAGCGGGTCGTGATCCGCAAAGAAGAACTCGAAGACGGCGAGGAGTTCGTCCTCTACACCGAGGGGTCCGCCTTCGGCGACGCCTTGGAGATCGAGGGGGTCGACGCCTCGCGGACGACGTGCAACAACATCCACGAGATCTACCGGAACCTCGGGGTGGAGGCGGCCCGCGAAACGATCATCGACGAGACGAAGAACACGCTCGAAGAACAGGGACTCGACGACGTGAACGTGCGTCACCTGATGTTGGTGGCCGACATCATGACGAACAACGGAGAGATCGAGTCGATCGGGCGACACGGGATCTCCGGCTCGAAGGACTCCGTGCTCGCGCGGGCCGCCTTCGAGGTGACCGTCAACCACCTGCTCGACGCGGCGGTACACGGCGAGTACGACGAGCTCGACGGGGTGATCGAGAACGTCATCGCCGGCAAACCCGTCTCGATCGGGACCGGCGACGTCGACCTTCGGATGGGCTCACGCGTGGTGGGCGATGGTGGTCGCGCAGCTGACGACGCGAGCACCGATGGTGGTCGCGCAGCCGACGACGACAGAATCGACTGATGCGTGTCGAGCTCTCCGACGAGGCACGGCGCTACATCGGTCGGTTCGACGAGCTGACCGGCGTCGCGCCGAAGGATTGTCTGGTGGAGGGCGACCGGCTCGTGTTTCTGGTGCCGGCCGGCGAGATGGCGTCGGCGATCGGACAGGCCGGCGAGACCGTCGAGGAGGCCGAGCGCAGGCTCGGCAAGTCGATCGACCTCGTCGAGGACGCCGACACCCCGGAGGCGTTCGTCGCGAGCGCGCTCGCGCCGGCAGCAGTCAACGCCGTGACCGTCTCAGAACAGAACGACCGGGTCGCGTACGTGGAGGTGGCGGCGCCGGACCGCGGCGTCGCGATCGGCGCAGACGGACAGAACATCGAAACGGCACGGGTGTTGGCGAAGCGCCACTACGACATCGACGACGTCCAGTTGACCTGAGCGGCGCGGTCACAACGACGGGCGCTCAGGTGTGCTTATCGGTTCAACAGTCACGAGCACGCGTGGTTGTGAACAAAAAGACGCGCGCAGATCCGCCGAGAGACACCGCTTGAGCGATCTACAGCCGTTTTTCCGGTCGGAAAGACGACGCTTAAGTAGCTCCGTTTGGAACGATACGTACGATGGCGAACGGCAAATATGCCGCCCGGAAGCTCAAAAAGGACCGGCAGAAGCGCCGCTGGTCCGACTCCGAGTACGCTCGGCGAGAGCGCGGGCTCAAAAAGAAGTCCGACCCGCTCGAGGGTGCCCCGCAGGCTCGCGGGATCGTTCTCGAGAAGGTCGGAATCGAGGCGAAACAACCGAACTCGGCGATCCGAAAGTGCGTCCGGGTTCAGCTGATCAAAAACGGCAAGCAGGTCACCGCGTTCTGTCCCGGCGACGGCGCGATTTCCTTCATCGACGAGCACGACGAGGTCACGATCGCGGGGATCGGCGGCGCGAAGGGCCGCGCGATGGGAGACCTGTCCGGTGTCAACTACAAGGTCGAGAAGGTCAACGGCGTGTCGATGATCGAACTGGTTCGCGGAAACGCGGAGAAGCCGGTCCGATGAGCGGCGAAGAAGCCGAGGCTGACGAGGCGGTCGCTCCCGACGAGCCCGAGCCGGACGCTCCCGCCGCCAGCGAGGCCGCAAACGAGAACGCCAAGCTGTTCGGCGTCTGGGACATCGCGGAGATCGCCTACGCCGACCCGTCGACGAAACGCTACATGACGGTGACCCCCATCGCCCACACGATGGGACGACACGCGTCCAAACAGTTCAAAAAATCCGAAATCTCGCTGGTCGAACGGCTGATCAACCGGCTGATGCAGACCGACGAAAACACGGGGAAGAAACAACGGGCGAACCGGATCGTCCGCGACGCGTTCGACATCGTCCACGAGCGCACCGAAGAGAACCCGGTACAGGTGCTCGTGACGGCCGTCGAGAACGCCGCGCCGCGCGAGGAGACGGTGCGGCTGAAGTACGGCGGAATCTCCGTCCCGAAGGCGGTCGATGTCGCGCCGCAGCGTCGTGTCGACCAGGCGCTGCTTTTCATCTCTGACGGCGTCGCCAACGCGACGTACAAATCCAGCACCAGCGCGGCAGAGGCGCTCGCGCGCGAGCTCATCGGCGCGGCTGACTACGACGCACAGACCTACTCTATCTCACAGAAGGAAGAACGCGAGCGCGTCGCGGCCGCCGCCCGTTAACGCCCGCGAGCGCGGTCTTTTGTCACGGAGAATCTCGTTCGATCGCGACGGCCAGAGACGCACGGCTCTGTCTCGAACGCGACGGTAGTATAAAAAGCCGGAGAACGGGTCCGCTCAGTCGTCGGCGGGCGCGGCGCCGGCGCCGTCGGAGTGTTGTTGTTTGACCCACGAGAGCTTGCCGCCGGAGGCGAGAATCTCGCGTTCCCGCTCGGAGGCGTCAAGTTCGGCCGTGAACTCCCACTCGTCGTTCACGCGGGCGGTGAACGACTCCTGGCCGGACCGGACGCCGGCGGGGACGTCGTCGACAATCGTGATGTCGTCGCCCTCGTCGATCTCGGCGTACGTCTCCGCGTCAATGGCGAGCGGAACGATGCCGAAGTTGAACAGGTTCGCCTTGTGGATGCGGGCGAAGCTCTGTGCGAAAACGGCCTCGATGCCGAGGTACATCGGACAGAGCGCGGCGTGTTCACGCGAGGAGCCCTGTCCGTAGTTCTCGCCCGCGACGAGAACGCCGCCGTCGGCGTCGAGCGCGCGCTGGGCGAACGTGTCGTCGACGCGCGAGAGGGTGAACTCCGAGAGTTTCCCGATGTTCGAGCGGAACTTCAGGATGTCCGCGGTCGCCGGGATGATGTGGTCGGTGGTGATGTTGTCTTCCATCTTGAGCAGCGTCTCACCGCCGATGTCGGCGTCGATTCCGTCTTTCAACGGGACGTCGCCGATGTTCGGCCCCTTCACCAGTCCTTCGTCGATCGCCTCGTCGGGGCCGATGATGTCGGCGTCCTCCTCGCCCATGCCGGCAGAGTACTTGGTTCCCATCTCGAAGCCGGGCGCCTCGAGATCGCCGAGTTCGTCGGCGAGGTCGCGCGGGTCGACAATTTCGCCGGCGATGGCGGCCGCGGTTGCGACCTCGGGCGAACACAAGAAGACGGAGTCGTCTTCGATGCCGGAACGTCCCTCGAAGTTGCGGTTGAACGTCCGCAGCGAGACCGAGTCGGACGCGGGCACGTGGCCGATACCGATACAGGCGCCACACGTCGCCTCCGAGAAGTTGACGCCGGCCGCCATCATCTCGGCGGTCCAGCCCTCGCGGGCGAGCATCTCGGACGCCTGCTTGGAGCCGGGTGCGACGATCATCTCGGTCCCTTTCGACACCTCGCGGCCCTCGAGCATCTTCGCGCCCGGAAGGATATCCTCGTAGGCACCGTTCGTACAGGAGCCGATGATGACCTGCTCGACGTCGGTTCCCGCGTACTCGCTGACCGGAGCGACGTTGTCGGGCATCGAGGGGGCGGCGATGAGCGGCTCGAGGTCGCCGAGGTCGACCTCGATGGTCTCGGCGTACGTCGCGTCCTCGTCGGGCGCGAGCTCGACGAACTCGTCTGCGCGGTCCTGGCGCGCGAGCCAGTCGCGCGTCTTCTCGTCGGTCCCGAAGATCGAGGAGGTGGCGCCGAGTTCGGTGCCGAGGTTCGTGATCGTCGTCCGCTCGGGAATCGAGAGGGTCTCGACTCCCGGCCCGGTGTACTCGAAGATCTTGCCGACGCCGCCTTTGACCGTCAGCTCACCGAGCAGGTGGAGCGCGATGTCCTTGGCAGTCGCCCACTCGGGGAGTTCGCCCTCGAGGTGGACGTTGACGACCTCAGGCATCTCGACGTAGTAGGGGCCGCCGCCCATCGCGACGGCGATGTCGAGTCCGCCCGCGCCGATGGCGAGCTGGCCGAGCCCGCCGGGCGTGGGGGTGTGTGAGTCGGAGCCGAGAAGCGTCTTACCGGGTGCGGCGAAGTTCTCTTTGTGGACCTGGTGACAGATGCCGTTGCCGGGCCGGGAGAAGTACGCGCCGAAGGTGCCGGCCGCAGAACGGAGAAACCGGTGGTCGTCGGTGTTTTTGAAATCGAACTGGTACGTCTGGTGGTCACAGTACTGTGCGGCGAGTTCGGTCTGTACCTCGTCGAGGTCGAGCGCCTCGAACTGAAGCCAGACCATCGTTCCCGTGGTGTCCTGTGTGAGCACCTGGTCGATGTCGATGCCGATCTCCTCGCCGGGCGTCAACTCACCCTCGACGAGATGGTCGTCCAGTATTTGTTCGGTGATCGTGTTTCCCATATCGACCGAAGATGGCTGTCCCGAGAACATAAAACCCGCGAGTGATCTCTGGTAACGGGGTCCTCGCCCCGATGAGCGG
>KI543160.1:20189-36541 GCA_000496175.1 uncultured archaeon A07HR67
GAGGACCAGCGGCAGCCGAACGGGGTCGATCTCACCGCCCGGTCGGTGTTTCGACAGACCGAACCGGGACGCATCGGCCGCGACGGCAAACGCGTCGGCGACCGGACGGCCGTCGACCCGCGCGACGGAACGTATCGTCTCGACGCTGGGATGTACGTCGTGCGGTACGGCGAGCCGGTCCGGATCCCGGAGGGACACGTCGGGTTCGTCCTCCCGCGGTCGACGTTGTTGCGCAACTCGTGTACCCTCGACACCGCAGTGTGGGACGCGGGCTACGAGGGCGTCGGCGAGGGGCGTCTCGACGTCGGCCATCCGCTCGAACTCGAGCAGGGGTCGCGAATCGCACAGTTGGTCCTCGCGCAGGCGGACCACGAGACGGCCTACGACGGCGCGTATCAGTCCGAAGGGCTCTGAGCGGGCGGGCTACTCGGCGGCACGGCTGTGTGTCGTCAGAAACGAACCGCTCCGGCGTGCCGGGAAAAACTGGCACGCCGGAGCGGTTCAGTAGGTCCCCGCTGACGCTTCGGCCCTCCAAGCGAAGCGTCACGCGACAGAAGACGCGTGACCCACTTAACGGTGCCGGGGGCGGCAGGGATGAACTGTTATCTGTATCAGCGTCGTTAATAACGCCCGCAGGACGAGCCGCTCAGGGGGTTCCGGCCAACCGTCGGCCGATCAGTCGGAGGATTCTCTCGCGGGATGGTCGGCGCGGAGACGAGGCGAGCCCTCGCCGAGGAGCCGTTCGCGGAGCGTGTCGCCCGGCGAGTCGGCGTCGGCGGGGGGAACGAGCCCTCGCTCGCGGAGTTCGGGAACCACGAGGTCGACGAAGTCGGCGAGCGAGTCGGGACGAACCACCTCCTTCACGTTGAACCCGTCGACGCCGACCTCCTCGTGCCAGTACGCCAGCTCGTCGGCGACGTGCTCGGGCGTGCCCACGATCGTCGGAGAGGTCGTTCCGAGCCCGCAGAACTCCGCGACCTCCCGGACGGTCCACTCGCGGTCGGGTTGAGACCGGGTGAAGGCGTTCATCGTCCCCTGAATCGCGTCGGTCTCGATGTGTTCGACCTTCTGGTCGGGGTCGAGCTCGGAGAGGTCCATGTCGAGGAATCCAGAGAGGAGCGCGAGCGTCGCCTCCACGTCGACGTGGCGGGCGTACTCGGCGTGTTTCGCCGAGGCGAGTTCTCGCGTCTCGCCGACGATCGGAACGACGCCGATGAAAAACCGCAGGCTGTCCGGGTCGCGGCCGTATGCGGCGGCGCGCGAACGCACGTCGGTCATGTACTCGCGGACGCCCTCCTCGGTCGGCTGGCTCGCGAACACCGCCTCCGCGTTGGCGGCCGCAAACTCCCGCCCGCGGTCGGAAGAGCCGGCCTGATACACGACCGGCGTCCGTTGTGGAGACGGCTCACAGCCGTGCGGGCCGGGCACAGAGAAGTGTTCGCCCTCGTGGTCGATCGGCGTGACCTGCTTCGGGTCGGTGTATCGGCCGGCCTCGCGGTCGCGTTCGACGGCGTCGTCCGTCCAAGAGTCCTCCCACAACGCGTAACAGACGTCGAGAAACTCGTCGGCACGGTCGTACCGCTCCGTCTTCTCCATCCGCTCGTCGAGTCCGAGGTTCTCGGCCGCCGACGCCAGATAGGAGGTGACCACGTTGATCGCGATCCGGCCGTCGGTGAGGTGATCGAGCGTGGAGAACTCGCGGGCGAGCTGGTAGGGGTGGGTGTACGTCGTCGAGCGCGTCACGGCGAATCCTAACTCGTCGGTGACGGCTGCCATCGCAGGGACGACCAGCTGTGGATCGTTGGCCGGCGTCTGGACCGCGCGCTCGATGGCGGCCTCCCGATCGTCGCCGTACACGTCGTAGATGCCGCGGACGTCGGCGAAGAACACGGCCTCGAAGCCGCCGCGTTCGGCGGTGCGGGCGACCTCCGTCCAGTAGGCCGTGTCGGTGTACTCCGGCGACCGGTCGCCGGGATACGTCCACGACCCCGGCGAAACGTGCTCGACGGAGGCCATCGTGAAGAGGTTGAGGTGTACGTGGTCGGTCACAACTCCGGTTGAACCGCCGCCGGTAATAGCCCCGAGGAAGGGGTGGATGTTGACGGCATCTCGAACGCAGAGAGATCCAACGCGCCGGACGAGAACGACCGCGGCGGCTACGGCGGCAGCGGGTCGGTGCCCGAGACGTACGCGGCGAGATCGGAGGTGGTGATCATCCCGATCGGGGTGTCGCCGTCGACGACGGGAACGTGGTGAAAGCCGCGTTCGATCATCGTGGCGGCGACCGCCGGAACGAGGTCCTGTGCGCCCGCCGTGATCGGGTCGGGAGTCATGTACCGCTCGACGGTGGTTTGTGATTTCGGCTGGCTCTTGGCGACGATGTCGACGAAGTCGGTCGTCGTGAGAATACCGACCAGCCGGTCGTCCTCGACGACGAGCGCCGAACTGATGTCGTGATCCAGCAGGACGGCCGCGGCGTCGGCGACGAGGGTGTCGGGAGCCACCGTGTGGAGGTTCGTCGACATCAGCTGTGCGACGAAGACGTCGTCTATCTGGTCCATATCCTCGCATCCCGCCGTCAGCGTATAAGCGTTCTCACGCTCCCGGCGGCGAGAACGGTCGTCGCGCCGGGAGACCGTCGACACGCCGCGCTCAGCGGAATCGAGAAAGCCCGGATTGACGCCGTGGGCCGCCGTCGTCCGGGTCGGCGACCCAGGCCGTGCGGTCGTCGCGGAGTCGGTCGTGGTCGAACGCGGGCGGGTCCGCCGGGTCGTGGTCGGGACACTCCGCTCCGCACTCGCGGCCCGGGTCGACGACCCGGTCGAACCGGTCACAGTAGGGGCGCCCGTCGGCCGTGGTCGTCGCGTGGGCGCAGGCGGACGGCTCGGGCCGCCACCCCTTGCCGTAGGCGCGCTCGGCGATTCGGCGGCGTTTTCGCGCCTTCGCCTCGGGAGAAACGAGCGCGACGTCCGTCCGGAGCGACCGTTCCTCGCGGATCTCGACGCCGGGGGCGTCCGGCGCCAGCGGCGCCGGCTCGCGGACGACGACGCGCTCGTCGGTCTCGGGGTCGAACCGCCAGACCCCAACCGGATCGGGGATCCGGTTGAGGTGTGCGCGGGTGACGTAGGAGGCGGTCGCGAGCACGACCTCGTCGAACAGCCCGAGCGCGACGTCGTACCGGAGCTGGGCGGCCAGGTCGCCGGGAGTTCCAAGGTCGGGCTTGTTCTCGACCGCGGTCAGTGAGTCGACCCAGTCGTCGGGGTAGCGGGCGCTCGCGCGCACCACCTGTCGGCCCTGCCGCCGCTCGCGTTCGAGGTAGCCGGCCGCGACGGCCGCGTCGACGACCGCGGTCGCGTGCTCGGACGGCAGGTCGAACGCCTCGGCGACGGGGACAGCCTCCCCGGGGCCGACGGGTGCTTCGAGCGCGGCCGCTGGGATCCGGTCGGGCGTCAACTCGGCGCGCGCGTCGAACTCCGGACCGGGGGTCACCACGCAGACGTCGACGATCCGGGCTCCGGGTGTCGTCACGCCCGCGCCGAGCTGGCGGGCAACCACGCGGTCGGGCGACTCAAGGGCCGCACACAGGGCCAACTCGAATCGGAACTCCATGCGTGACCCAGACGCGGCGGCGGGTAAAACGCGTCGGGCGTCGCCGGACGAGCGAGGTCGAAACCGGTATTGGATGCCCTGTCGTATCGAGCGTATGCGCCCGGTCACGCGGAATCTCTTCGTCGCCATCGCCGTGGTCGTCGTCGCGCTGCTCGCGCTGGGCGCGCTGCCGAGCTACCTCGGCAGCGGCGACCCGTACTATCTCACGGCGGAGCCGATCGAGACGGCCGAGCCGACCGCGAACGCCACCGGGATCTCCGAGCGGCGCTACCCGTATCTGACGGACGCGCTCACGAGCGACGACGGCCGCTCGGACGGATACCAGATGGGGCCGTACGGGCTCAAAGAATCGTTCACGCACACGCCGTTCGACGAGGTCGAGGCGCTCGTCCGGCGCGCGCCGGGAGCCGCGACCGACGGCGGCGTCCGGGTCGAGCGCGGAGGCCAAACGTATTACGTCGAGGTCACGCAGTCACCGACATGACGGACGACCGGCCGGACGCCGACGAGCCCCCGCGGTGACAGCCCTGCGAGCGACCTGCGTGACCACCCTGCCTTCGCCGACGGGCGGCTCCACTCGTTGCCCGGCGAGCCGGAGTGGCCGGTGCGAGAGGTCGCCGTCGAGTACGACCCCGGCTGGTTCGTCGGCGGCTACGACCGGGTCGAACAACCGGACGGAAGCCAGAAGCGATACTACTGGGCCGAGCTTCCGCCTGCGACGGTCGTGATCGCGGTCGCCGACGACACGGTATTGTTCGTCGAGCAGTACCGGCCGACGGTCCGGACCACCCAGCTCGAGCTCCCCGCAGGGATCGTCGAGCCGGGCGAATCCTACACTGCTGCCGGAGGACGCGAACTCGCCGAGGAGACCGGATTCGAGCCGTCCGGGACCACGCTGCTCCAGGAGGTGTGGTGCTCGACGGGGCTGCTCCGGCACAGACGCGGCTACGTGTTCGCCGAGGGGCTCGAGCCGGTCGACGTCGACCACGACAGCAACGAGTTCCTCGTCCCGCGGGCGCTGCCGGTCGAGGAGGCGCTCGAGCGCGCACGAGAACCGCCGACGAACGACGCGACCGTGGAGGGGTTGTTGTTGGCCGACCACGAGGGGTTGTTGTAAGCGACGACGCGCAGAATCGGACGCGCGTCCACGTCGACGCCGGAACGAGGAGCTATTAGTCGGGCCGGAGCCTACGGCGCCGCATGAGCCAGACGCCGGACCGGTCTGTGTTGTTGTCCTCGGACCCGCCGCTTGATCTGCGGTTCTCCGAGGCCGAACTGGAGACGACCCGTGAACGAATCGTCTCGTTCATCGCCGACGTCGTCGCGGACGCGGGCGCGGAAGGGGCCGTTCTCGGCCTCTCCGGCGGAATCGACTCGACGCTCACCGCTCATCTCGCGGTCGAGGCGCTCGGCGACGACGGCCTCCACGGGCTCACCATGCCCTCGGAGGTGAACGACCCCGACGTGATGAGCGACGCCGAGCGCGTCGCCGCCGACCTCGGCATCGAGTACGACGTGGTGGCGATCCAACCCATCGCGGAGGCGGTGTTCGACGCGCTGCCCGGTCCCGCCGAGGACCGCACGGCGAGAGGCAACGTCTACGTCCGCACCCGCGCCGTCTGTAACTACCTCGTCGCCAACGCCGAAAACCGGGTCGTGCTCGGGACGGGCAACCGCGCAGAGGCGATGACCGGATACTACACCAAGTACGGCGACCAGGCCGTCGATTGTAATCCGATCGGCAACCTCTACAAACAACAGGTGCGCCAGCTGGCCGCCCACGTGGGGGTTCCGCGCGAGCTCGTGATGCAAGAACCGACCGCCGGCATGTGGGAGGGCCAGACCGACGCGGCGGAGATGGGCTTGGACTACGACACGGTCGACGCGATTCTCGCGGTCCACGTCGACGGCGGGCTCTCGCGGGCGGCGACGATCCGAGAACTGGACGTGCCGGCAGACGCCGTCGACCGGGTGGTCGATCTGTACGAGGCGAGCGCACACAAGCGGTCGATGCCACCCGCGCCGGAGCGGTGACGAATCCCGGGGCCCGTCTCAGGCGTCGTGAGCGCGCTCCTTTGCGACCTCTGCGATCCCGGCGTTCGCGGAACAGTTCGGACACGCGTGGATCTGGCCGCGCGCGTCGGCGAACACCCGGGCGAACCGTTCTGAGACGTGCGCCTGGCAGTGTTCACACGTCGGCATGATCTGAAGGGGTCTCGTGGGTCATCGTCTGTGCGTCGTATCGTACGGTCCGTGGACTCAAGACGGCTTTCCAAACTTCGTCCAAACTTCGCTCAGATCGGGAGATAGACCCGGCTGAGCGGGCTGTCGGCGCCGACAACCCGGGCGCTCAGAACGCCCGCAGCGCCTCGAGAACGTCGAAGGCGGAGCCGTCGTCGAGCGCCGCGCGCGCCGCCGTCAGTCCCGCCTCGATCGAGTCGACGTCGGCGCGGGCGTAGATCCGGAGCGCCGCGTTGACGGCGACGGCGTCGGCGAATCCGTCCTCGCGTTCGCCGGCGAGGACCGCCTCGGTGATCGCGGCAGAGTCGGCGGCGACGTCGTCGACGGCGAGGTCCTCGCTTTCGAGATCCATCCCGTAGGCGCCGGTCTCGATCTCGAAGTCGTCGAAGACGGGGTCGCCGCCGTCGCCGTCGGCGTCCCACTCCGCGACCTTGGTGTAGCCGGGGCGGACGTCGTCGTACCCTTCCATCCCCTGGAACATGAGGACGCGGTCGAGGTCGTGAGCCGTGCTCTGTTCGAAGGTGTCGATCACCTTTTTCGCGAACGGGAGGTGATAAAACGAGCCGAGGTGGACCGACGCGCCCGCGGGGTTCGCCAGCGTTTCGACCGTGTTGACGAACGTGCGGACACCCATCATGTCTCGGCGGTCGAAGAGGTCGCCGACTGCGGGGTTGAACGCCGGCTGGTAGTAGAAGCCGAAGCCCGTCTCGTCGACCATGTCGGCCGAGTCGGAGGGGGCTAACTCGGTGTGGACGCCGAGCGCGTCGAGGACGTGTTTGTACGCGTCCTGTTTCTGCGTCGGCACCCGGTCTCCGGAGTGGACGACGACCGGCGTTCCCGCGGCGGCGGCGACACAGCCCGCGGCGACCCCGAGGATCGCGGACCGCCCCTTGCCGTCGTAGTTGGCGCCGCAGTCGACGGGGTCGGCGTCGGGCTCGGCGTACTCGACGCGGTCACACATCACGTCGACGTACGCGCCGAGCTCCTCGGGCGTGTTTCGTTTCCACCGGTTCGCGAGCCAGAACGCGCCGAGCGTCGTCGGATCGGGCTCGCCCGCGAGAATCCGTTCGAACGCCTCCGTCGCCTGCGCGCGGGTCAGATCGTCCGCCGATTTGTGCCCGGAGCCACACACCTCGGTCATCAGCCGTTTCAGCGGCCAGTCGCCGAACTCCTGGGTCGCTTGTGCCATACCACTCGTTCGGTATCGCGAACGAAAAGCCTCCCGCTCGGCTCCCGGCCGCCGGGAACGCCACTGGCGGCTGGTCGCGCGTCAGCAGTGTGCGGTAACCGTTCTCATGACACCGACGAGCGTTCGTTTGATTTTGAATCATTAAGAAGCATGTATCGACAAATATGACGCCGCAGATGCGCGATACGACATAGTATATCCGATAGAACTATATGTATGTCAATACAGTATTCGACCGTACCCGATGACGTCCAAATCCGTGGCAACCGCGCTGACGTTGTACCGTTCTCGCACGCTGACGCTCCAACAGGCCGCGACGGTTGGCGGCTGTTCGACCGCAGAACTCGAGGAGAGCGCCCGGGCGTACGCGCCGACCGGGGGCACGAGCGCGTCGGACGACTGATCGACCGCCGGGTCGCCGCCGAAACCGGTACGTACGCGCGCCTCCTACCTCGGACAATGAGCCTCGACGCCGACTGGCGTGCTGGAATCGACGCGGTCGACGCCGCCCTCATCGACGACTACCAGAGCGGCTTTCCCGTCGCGTCGGCCCCGTTCGAACAGGTCGCCACGGAGATAACCGCCGCGACGGGCGTCGATGTCGACGCCGACGAGCTGCTCGACCGCGTCCGTGACCTCCGCGAGACGGGAGTGTTTCGCCGGTTCGGCGCGGTTCTCAACCCGCCGGTGATCGGGTCTTCGACGCTGGCCGCGGTCGCGGCTCCCGACGAGCGGTTCTCGGAGGTGGCAGAAACGATCAACGGCTACCGGCAGGTGAACCACAACTACCGCCGGGACCACGAGTGGAACACCTGGTTCGTCGTCACCGCGAGCTCCCGGGAGAAACGCGACGCGATTCTCGCGGAGATCGAAGACAGAACCGGCTGTGCGGTGTTGAACCTCCCGATGCGAACGGATTACTACATCGATTTGGAGTTTCCGGTGGTGAACGAAGACCGGTTCGCGAGAGAATCGCTCGACCATACCGACGTCTCCGCGACCCGAATCGCCGAGGACGCCCGCGGCGACCTCACCGCGTTGGAGGCGGATCTCTTGGTGGCGATCCAGGACGGGTTCCCGGTGTCGGCGACACCGTACGCCGACATCGCCGCCGAGGTCGACGCCGAGGTCGACGACGTGCTCGCCGCCGTCGACCGTCTGCTCGGCGATGGATGTATCAAGCGGATCGGCTGTGTCGTCAACCACATCGTCACGGGCTTCACGAACAACTGTATGGTCGTCTGGGACGTCCCCGACGACGACCTCGACGCGCGCGGCGAGGCGGTCGGGAGCCTCCCGTACGTCACGCTCTGTTATCACCGTCCCCGGCGGCCGGAGCAGGATTGGGAGTACAATCTCTTCACCATGATCCACGGGCGAGACGCAGACGCCGTCGACGCGAAGATCGACGAGCTCGCGGCCGACCATCTTCCGTTCGACCACGAGCGGTTGTACTCGACGGAGACGCTGAAACAGACCGGCGCGCGGTACGACGAGCTCGTCGCCCAGGGAAGCGACGACTGAAGCGGCCGGCCGGTCCGGCGGGCGTGTGAGAGTATATATTCGAAGCCGCGGCCATCCTCCTCGTGATCTGACAACGACCCCGGAACGGGAGCGGGCGTGCGGCAGTCGTTCCGGGGGTGAGACGCCGCCTGTTCGCCATCACAGCCGAGTGCGGAGCCGCTCGGCCGTCGTCTCGCCGATTCCGTCGACGTCGGTGAGGTCGTCGACGGACGCCCCGCGGACGTTCTCGACGGAGCCGAACCGCCGGAGCAGCCGCGTTCGCGTCTCCGGGCCGACGCCGGGGACGTCGTCGAGCACCGTCTTCACCTCGTCGCGGACGGTCTGGTGGTACTGTACCGCAAACCGGTGTGCCTCGTCGCGGACGCGTTGAAGCAGGTGGAGCTCGGGGGCGTCGTCGGCCCACCGGAGCGGGCCGTCCGGGGTCACGACCAGCTCGTCTGCCTTCGCGAGCGCGACCACCGGCACCTCCCATCCGGCGATCTCGAGCGCGTCGCGAGCCGCCCCGAGCTGTCCCTCGCCGCCGTCGATCAGCAACAGGTCCGGATCGGGACGGTCGTCGCGGCCCTCGACCGCCCGGTCGGCTCGCCAGCGGATCAGCTCGCGCATGTTGGCGTAGTCGTCGTTGCGGTCGGTGAGCTTCTTTCGGCGGTAGTCTGCCGTCTCGGCGCTCCCGTCGACGAAACAGACGTCCGAGCCGACGACGGCGGTGCCGGAAGCGTGACTCACGTCGAAGCCCTCGATTCGTGTGGGCGGGGCGATCCCGAGCCGGTCGCCGAGCGCGCCGACGGGGTCGTCGCGGCCGCCGCGTTTCCGCGCGTTCTTCAACGCGAGTTCGACGAGTTTTGCCTCCCGGCCGGCTCCGGGGACGCGAACGGCGACACCCTCGCGTTCGAGCCATTCTGTCACGTCGGCGTCGGCGGGGCGCTCCGCGAGGAGGACCGCGTCGGGAAACTCGCGTTCGGCGTAGTACTGGGTGAGAAACGCCGAGAGCACCGCCGCCGGGGTGTTCGGGGTCGCGTCGGTGTCGGCGGCGTCTTTCCGTGCCGGCGCGTCGAGGCGATGACGGGTTCTGTCGACGAGCTGGCCGCGTTCGCTGTGGAGCCGCGCGACCCGAGCCGTGTCTCCCTCGACGGCGGCCGCGAGCACGTCGACGGTGCGGTCGTCGGAGCGGTCGCTCACCGCCTCGCCGCCCTCGCCGTGGAACGCCTCGACGGCCGCGAGTCGGTCACGCAGGTTCGCCGCCCGCTCGAACTCGGCGTTCTCGGCGGCCGCCTCCATGCGGCGACGGATCGGGTCGGCGAGCGCTCCCGTCTCGCCCTCGAAGAACCGCCGGGCCGCCGCCACGTCCTCGGCGTACGCCGCTGGGTCGATCTCGCCGGTACAGGGCGCCGAGCAGATCCCCATCTCGTAATCGAGACACGGGCGGTCACGGCCCGCGTACTTGTGGTCCGAACAGCCGCGCAGTTGGTACTCGTCGCGGATGGCTTTCACCACGGTCTCGACGCGTCCCATGTTGGTGAACGGACCGTACGCGACCGCTCCCTCGGCCGGGTCACGGGTCACTTCGATCCGGGGAACCTCGTGGTCTGAGAACGCGACGAGCGGGTACGACTTGTCGTCTTTCAGCCGGACGTTGTATCGGGGTTGGAGCCGTTTGATCAGGTTGGCCTCGAGCAGCAGCGCCTGCGTCTCGGTGTCGGTGACGGCGAACTCGATCCGGTCGGCGCGGCCGACCATCCCGCGGATCCGCCCCGATCGGGGGTCGGCGTACGACCGAACCCGGTCCCGGAGGTCGACCGCCTTGCCGACGTACAGGGTAGTGTCGCCGGCGCGGAACTGGTACACCCCCGGCTCCGTCGGAAGGTCCGCGGCGCGGGTGCGCACGGCGTCTGCGTCCATCGAACGATCGTAGCCGGCGAACGCGTTTGAACGCTACGGGAAGCGGCGTCGACGGGTGTCGGAGCCGAGCATCAGAGAGACCCGAACACATCGGTAGTGGATTGAACGGAGATGCCCGCCGGGCCGTGGACGCCACAGATAATCAAAGCCGCCGAGGAGCCGATCCCGCGGGCCGAAGACCCGCTCGGATCGGGCGACCGAACGGTCGAAACGCGGCCGCGAGCGGCGCTGAGCGGGCGGATAACCGGCCGTGCTCGCGACGCGTGACGTGGCGAACGCCGAACGTTTAACCCGGGTCAGCCCCGATATCTGGTATGTCCGCTACGCCGCCCGGACCCATCGGCGACCCCCTCTTCGGCAACGGTCGTCAGTTCGCCGACGACCCGTTCACGTTCATGCGTGCCTGCGCCGACAGCTACGGCGACGTCGTGCGGTTCGACCTCGGTCCCCGCGAGACGTACATGCTCACCAATCCCGACGACATCGAGCGCGTGCTCGTCAGCGAGGCCGAGCGCTACCGAAAACCGAACTTCGGCGACGACGCGATGCGCACGCTGCTCGGCGACGGGTTGTTGTTGAGCGAGGGCGACACCTGGCAACAACAACGCGAACTGGCGAATCCGTCGTTTCACAGCCAGCGGGTCGGCGCGCTTTCGGGGACGATGGTCGACCACACCGAGACACAGCTCGCCGGGTGGGAGTCCGGCGAGGTGGTTGACGTCCAACTCGAGGTGGCTCGCCTCACCGTCCGGATCATCGTCTCGGCGATGTTCGGCTCGGACATCACCGACGAGGAGGTTCACACCGTTCAAGAAAACCTCGAGCCGCTGGGAGCGCGCTTCGAGCCGGACCCCCGACGCTTTCTGATTCCGAACTGGGTGCCGACCCGCGAGAACCGAGCGTTCGACGCCGGAATCGAGACGCTCGAGGGCGTGATCGACGGGATCCTCGAACGACGACAGGGAACCGAACGCGACCCGTCGGTCGACCCTGCCGGCTCCGACGGCGTCTCCGTGCGCGGCCCGCCGGGCGATCCCGCCGGCGACATGCCGATGGACCTGTTGTCGGTGTTGTTGCGCGCCCGCAGCCGCGGCGAACAGACCGACAAAAACCTGCGCGACGAGCTGGTGACGATGCTGTTGGCCGGCCACGACACGACCGCACTCGCGTTGACCTACACGTTTTACCTGCTCTCGAACCACCCGGAGGCGCGCAAACGGGTCGAGCGCGAGGCCGAGGCGGCGACCGCCGACGGCCGGCCGGACGCCGCCGCCGTTCGGGAGATGGAGTACACAGAACGGGTCCTCACCGAGGCGATGCGGCTGTACCCGCCGGTGTACACGATGTTCCGCGAGCCGAAACTCGACGTGAAGTTCGACGGCTATCGGATCCCCGAGGGCGCCGCGTTGATGCTGTCTCAGTGGGTCGTCCACCGCTCGCCGCGGTGGTACGACGATCCGCAGGCGTTCGACCCGAGCCGGTGGCGGCCCAAGCGCCGGAGCCAGCGGCCGCGGTTCGCCTACTTCCCGTTCGGCGGCGGGCCGCGCCACTGCATCGGAAAGGCGTTCTCGCTTCTGGAGGCCAAGCTCATCCTCGCGTGTGTCTGTTCTGCGTACGAACTCGAGTACGAGGGGCCGGAGCTGTCCTTGCGGGGGTCGCTGACGATGCATCCGGACCATCCGGTGCCGATGCGGATCCGCGAGCGGTGAGCGGATGAGCGGCGGAGACCCCGTAGACGGCCCGTACTGCCGGCTCTGTGGCGACCGCCTCACACAGGGAGCCGTCGCGACGACACGACGCGCCTGTTGTCTCAACGCCACCCCGATCGCCGGCGTCTGTCCGACCCACGGACCGGTCGGCTCACACCACGCCGTCGACGCGCCCGAGGAAAGCGAACGAGGCTGACGCTCACAACGCGATCGTCGCCGCGACCTCGCGAAACGTGGAATCGTACAGGTCGAGCGTGTGCGCCCGCCACCGGATCGGCTCGTCGAGGCCGCCGACCGCGCGTTCTGCCGCGTCCGGTGACCCGCCGCGCGCCAGCGTGACGTGGGGGACGTAGGCGTCGCCCTCGATTGCCGGAACGGGGCCGACGGCCGCACACAGTCGGCGATGGAGCCGGACCAGCGCGTCGCTCTCGACTGCGAGGTAGACGACCGGTCCGGTGCCGGACGCGGGCCGCTCGAACGCGTCGATCTCGGTGATCGCGACCTCGAACGGCGGCGTGTCGGCGAGCAGCGGGCGGAGGTCCTCGTGCAGCCGCGAGAACGCGTCGGGTCTGGACAGGGGCGTCGACGCATCGGCGATGTCGTCCGCGCCGAACCGCTTACACACCAGCGTGTGGCGGTCGCGAACGCGGTCGAACGCCGAGCGTTCCGCACGGAGCGTTTCGGCGAGGCGACCGACCGCAGGCGGCAGCGGGACGTTGAGGCTGAACACGGGGCACAAACGGGCGCTCTGGACAAAACCGTGTGGACGATTTGCCGGTCGAGAGTGCTGCGACCCGCGTCCAGCTGAGGAGGCGTCGGCCGAGACGGGGCGTCGTCGCGGCCACACGGAATCGGACGGTTGAAGCCCCCGCCGTGACCATCGGGAACTATGAGCCTCATCGCGTTCGACTTCGACGGCACCCTCTCGGACTCCGAGATGACGGTGTTGCTCGCCGAACGGGCCGGCGTCGCCGACGAGGTGGCGGCGATCACCGAGCGGGCCATGAACGACGAGATCAGCTACGCCGAGAGCCTCTACAATCGCGCCGGTCTGTTGGACGGGCTCGACGACGCGGCGGCGAGCGAGGCGTTCGATGCGGTTCGGCTGCGGCCGGGGGCGGCGCCGCTGATCGAGCGGCTGCGCGCGGAGGGTCACCACGTCGCGGTGCTCACCGGAGGGTTCGAGCGCGGCGTCGAGCGCGCGCTCACACGAGAGGGCGTCGAGGCGGACACGGTCGTCGCCAACCGGCTCCCGGTCGCGAACGGGGCGCTCACCGGCGAGGTCGACGGTCCGCTGATCGAAGGGACGAAAGACGACGCGCTGGCGACGCTCGCCGCCGACGTCGGGGTGCCGATGGCGTCGACCGTCGCCGTCGGAGACGGCGCGAACGACCTGCCGATGCTGGAAGTCGCCGGCTTCGCCGTCGGGTTCGTGCCGAAGCCGGCGGTCAGGCCGGCGTGTGACGCGGTGGTCGCCTCGATGTACCGGCTCGGAAACGTGTTGGAGGGCCACGGCGTGCTCTCGGAATCCGCCTAAACGCTTAATCGATGGCGAGCCAATCCACGCGCATGGCCAGTGTTGCCCGGAGGAGAGAATGATCCCTACCCTGACGTACTTACAGTTTCATCTCGTCTTCACGCTCCCGTTGCTCGGCGGCCTCTGGTACCTCGCGCCGCGGTACGAGGCGGTCCGACGGCGGCGCGCGGCCGTCGGGATCGCGATTCTCGTCGCCATCGCGTACGCGTACACCACGCCGTGGATCAGTTACATGATCCGCAGCGGTGCGTGGGGGTACGCCGACGGCGCGGTGTTCGTTCGGGCGCTTTCGATCCCGCTCGGCGAGTACATGTTTTTCGCGATTCAGACGATCATCGCCGGGTTCGCGCTCCACATCCTCGGCTTCGACCCGACGTTCCGCGAGGGGGACTTCGACCGACCGGCGCGGGCGGCGGGCGTCGCCGTCGGGATCGCGATGGTCCCGGCCGGCCTCTGGCTCGTCGCCACGGACCCGTCGTTTCTCTACTTCGGCGGGCTGATCGCGTGGGTCGGTCCCGTGCTCGCGCTCCAGTGGGGCGTCGGCGGCGGGTACCTCGCCCGGACGCCACGGATGTGGCTGACGGCGACGCTCGTTCCCGCGGTGTACTTCTGGGTCGTCGACCGGATCGCCATCGGAATGGGGACGTGGGTTCTCTCGGCGGAGCTCACGACCGGCGTCGCCGTGTTGGGGCTGCCGATAGAAGAGATGTTGTTTTTCGTGTCCGCGAACCTGATGACGGTGAACGGGCTCGTGTTGTTCGAGTGGGTGCTCGACTGGAACGACCGCCGGACGGCCGCGAGCGGGTCGAAGGCGGGCGTCGTCGGCGCCGACGCGGAGCCGGACCCCGAGCGAGACGAGGTCGGCCCCGTCGATGACTGAGCGGTCGTCCGCCTCCGGCGAGGCGGGGGTCGCGGCCGTCGCCGACACGGAGGACGGGGGAGTGAGCGAGCCTCGGAGGCGCGATGCCGACGCGGCCCGGGCCGCAGACAGGTGGTTCGCGCGGTATCCGGCGGCCGCGGTCGCGGCGCTGGTGCCTCTCGGCGCCGTCACCCCCTTGTTTCCGGTGGAGGTCGGCGTGGCGGCGTTCGCGTTCGGGACGCTTGTCGTCGGGATGGCCCACGGCGCGGTCGACCACCTCGTGCCGTTGCGTGCGGCCCCCGGGGTGTCGGTTCGGCGCTCGGTGGCCGTCGTCTCCGTGGTGTACGCCGTGCTCGGCGGCGCGGTCGTCGCCGCGTTCTTCCTCGCGCCGGTCGCGGCGTTCGTCGGATTCGTCGCGCTCACCTGGCTCCACTGGGGGCAAGGCGACGTGGCCGCGCTCGTCGTCGCCGGCGTCGAACACCTCCCCTCGTCGGCGGAGCGCTGGCTGAGTCTCGTCGTCCGCGGCGGCCTGCCGATGGGCGTTCCCTTGCTGGGCGGTCCAGACGAGTACCGGCTGGTCGCCGAGTGGATGGTCGGGTTGTTCGTCGCCGACGCGGGCGCCGCGGCGGCCGCGGTCGACCCGGTGTTCGTTCCGGAGACGCGCGCCGCCGTCGGAGCGGTCATGCTCGCCGCGACGGTGGTGTCAGCCGGACTGGGATACCTGCGGGTCCGCCAGGGCGCCTCCCGGCGCGGATGGCTCCGCGACGTCGGCGAGGTCGCGGTCCTGTGGGCGTGGTTTCTCCTGGCCGCGCCGGTGTTCGCGATCGGCGTGTACTTCGCGGCCTGGCACGGGCTCCGGCACGTCGGCCGGCTCGTGTTGATCGACCCACGAGCCGCGGCCGCGCTCGGCGACGGTCGTGTCCGCGCGTCGCTCGCGCGGTTCGCGCGCGACGCTGCTCCGCTCACGCTCGGCGGGTTCGCGGTCGTCGCCGCGGTCGGGCTCGCGGTCCCGTCGGGAGCGGCCGCTCCCGGCGACCTGCTCGCGGTGTCGCTCGTCGCCATCGCGGCGCTGACGCTCCCGCACGTGGCCGTCGTCGCGTGGCTCGACCGGCGTCAGGGCGTCTGGCGACCCGGGCGTGTCGAAGGGTGACTCGCCGTCCTGACCGCGCCACTCTTTGTTACGCGACGCGTCCGTTCGATCGCATGACCGGAAGCGCGATCCGCGAGCGACGCCGTCTCGCGAGAACGACACGCCGAGACGAGGTGACGGCGTGACACACGACCGCATTCACGCCCGCGAGCCGTCACACCACGTCGACCGGTGGTCGGCGGGCGTCGTCGAGGCGATGAACGAGCGCGACGGCCACTGCGTCGTGACGGTGCGGCCGGAGACGACACCGGACGGCGCCGACGAGTCCGTCGACCTGATCATCACGCTTGCCGTCCGCGACCTGTTCGTGAGCCGACTGCCGATCGACGAGACCGAGTCGCCGGTCGGCGAGCGGGTGTGGTACCGAAAACACGGCGGCTGACCGCCGCTCACTCCAGTTGGTGGTAATCCAACTCGTGGCCCTCGTCGAGTGCGGCCTGGACGGCCTCGCTCGGCTCGGCGACCGAGTCAGTGTAGTGTCGCATCCCGCCGACGTCGGCCGACTCGAAGTAGAGGTTCTGTCGCCACGCCGGGTCCACGTCTGGGTAGTCGCTCCGGTAGTGTGCGCCCCGAGACTCCTCGCGTTCGAGCGCGCCGCGGAGCACCGCCTCGGCGGCGACGAGCATGAACCCCAC
>KI543160.1:37325-48769 GCA_000496175.1 uncultured archaeon A07HR67
CGGTTGTAGATCGCCGCGTGGCCGCCGGCGGCGAGCACGACGGTGCCGGCGTTGAACACGACGAACTCGCCGGTGTCCATGTCGAAGCCGACCGCGCCGTGGGCCGTTTCGCCGTCGGCGATCAGCTTCGTGATCATCACGTTCTCGCGGTAGGGGATCGACAGCTCCTGTGCCCGGCCGACGAGCGTGTTCAACAACGACTCGCCGGTGTGGTCGCCGGCGAACGCCGTCCGGCGGAACGACTGGGCGCCGAAGAATCGCTGGTCGATTTCGCCGTCGTCGGTCCGCGAGTACTCCATCCCCCACTCGTCGAGTTCGCGCAGTCGGTCGGGCATCTGTTCGGTGACCGTCTCGACCAGCGCGGGGTCGTTGACGAAGTGTCCCTCGTTGAGGGTGTCGGCGGCGTGGATCGCCGGCGAGTCCTCGGGGTCGTGGGTGCCGAGCGCGCCGTTGATCCCGCCGCGGGCCCACGTGGTGTGTGCGTCGCCGTGGTTCCGCTTGCCGAGCACCAACACGTCGTCGACGCCGCGCTCGGCGAGTTCGATGGCGGTTCTGGCGCCGGCGGCACCGGCCCCGACGACGAGAACGGAGACGTCCACGCGGTCGTACTCGACGGGCCCGGTCGCGTCAGTGGCCGCTGAGTTACTCATACGCGAAACGATGTACTCCGGGCACTTAACTCGCGCGCACGCGTGCGCGAGAGAAACGGCCGACGGGCCGGGGTCACTCCCACCCCGGGGTCTCGGGCGCGCCCGCGTCGTCCTCTAGGCGGCGGACCAGTCGCTCGCGGGCGTCATCGTCGTGCGTCACGGCCGCGCCGTCGTCGTCCGCGCGGGCCGTCCACTCGCGGATCGCCCGGCCGGCCCACGAGTCGGCCGCACAAGCGCGGCGGCGGGCCTCGGCCATCCGGTCGGGGTCGACCGCGAACGAGCCCGGGCGTGAGCCGACGGCGGCCCCGACGAACCGGGCGCGGTCGGCGGCGGTGGCGGCGCCGTCGCGGATCCGCTCGACCGCGCCGTCGAGGTCGTCGGGGTCGGGATACGCGAAGACGGTCGTGCCGACCGCGTGCGAGCCGAACGCCGGCGCGGGGAGCCGGTCTGGCGGGTCGTCGTCGAGGAGCCGGTCGCCGCCGCCGGCGGCCTCGACGCGCTCGCACTCCGTCTCGGCGTCGAGTTCGAGGTTGTGACCGGGGTACGTCGAGCAGGTCCGGGGGTACCGGTCCGTCTCGTGGATCCGACACTGGAGCGTCGTCGGATCCAAGAAGACGCAGGCCCCGAGCCAGCGCTGCTCGTCGGTGCCGACCGGCGCGACGGGTTTGGGCGGCTTGCGAAGCCCCACGACGAAGACGGGTCGGTCGCCGACGGCCGCCACGTCGACCCCGTCGATCCGCGCCGTGTCGTCGCGCTCGGCGGGTTCGAACAGCCGCGGGGTCAACACGTCGCCGAGCCCGTCGTCGAGAAACGCCGCGACCTCGTCGCGGGTGAGCGGCACGAGGTCGTACCGGTCGTCGATCGGCGGGCGGCGGCCGGTGCGGTCGGAGCCGGCCGCCGTCGGCGCGAGCGGCCGCCAGTCGACACAACAGCCGGCACAGCCCTCACAGCGAAGGTCCATGGACTCAGACGCGTCAACGGCTCGCACGAATAAAAGCACACGGCGGGCGCGCCCGAGGAGAGGCCGACCGAAGCCTTACAACTCGCCTTTGGTGCTCGGCGTGTCGCTGCGGCGCCCGTCGAGCCGGGTCGCGTCGTCGAGGGCGCGCGCGAGCGCTTTGAACAACGCCTCTACCTCGTGGTGGGCGTTGTCGCCGCGTTCGACCGCGGCGTGAAGCGTGAGCCCGGCGTTGTGCGCGAGCGACATCGCGAAGTGGTCGGCCATCGCGCTCGTGAACGCGCCGACGGATTCCTGGGAGAACTCGCCGGAAAACGCGTAGTAGGGGCGTCCCGCCACGTCAACGACGACGCTGGCGACCGCCTCGTCGAGGGGGACGCGCCGGTCGGCGTACCGGCGGATGCCACGTTTGTCGCCCAGCGCCTCGTCGAACGCTTCTCCGAGACAGATCGCGACATCCTCGACCGTGTGGTGGTCGTCGATGTGGGTGTCGCCGTCACACCGAACCGTGAGATCGAAGAGGCCGTGTTTCGCGAACGAGCCGAGCATGTGGTCGTAAAAGCCGATGCCGGTGTCGACCTCGGCGTCGCCGTCGCCGTCGATGGCGAGCGTGAGGTCGATCGTCGTCTCGGCCGTCTCCCGGGAGACGGCCGCGGTTCGGTCGTGGTCGCTCATACGGCGTTCTCGCGGGGGACAGATAAGGCGGTTGTGGCTGACGCCGACCCGGGTCGGCTGAGGCGATCGGCGGTGACGGCGGTCGATCAGTTCGCGTCGTCGGCCGCCGCCTGTGCCTCAGCGAGCGTGAACCGCCCCTCGTAGAGGGCCGTGCCGACGACGACGGCGGCCGCGCCCGCCCGTTTCAACGCCACCACGTCGTCGACGCTCGCGACGCCGCCCGAGGCGATCACCGGAATGTCGACCGCGTCGACGACGGCCGTGACCGCGCCGCGGTCGATCCCCGCCAGCTGTCCTTCGACGTCGACGTTCGTGAACAAGATCGCGCCCGCGCCCAGCTCCTCGTATCGCGCCGCCGCCGCGGCCGGGTCGAGCCCCGTCCCCTCGGTCCAGCCGCTCACGACGACCTCGCCGCCTTTCGCGTCGAGGCTGACGACGACGCTTCCCGGGTGGGTGTCGTCGATCTCGGCGACGATAGCGGGCGTCTCCACTGCTGCGGTGCCGAGAATCACGCGGTCGAGCCCCAACTCGAGGAGGTCTCGCGCCCCCTCGGCGGTGCGGATGCCGCCGCCGAGTTGGAGTCCGACCCCCGCGCCGCTGGCGTCGACGACCGCCTCGATTGCGTCGGCGTTCGCGCGCTCGCCCTCGAACGCGCCGTCCAGATCGACGAGGTGGAGCGTCCGTGCGCCCGCGTCGATCCACCGCGTCGCCGCCTCGACCGGGTCGCCGTACCGCGTGCCCGTGCCGCGCTCGCCGCCGACGAGCTGGACGACCGACCCGTCCTGCACGTCGACCGCCGGGATCACCTCGAAGGAGGGGAAGTGGCTCATACGGGCTCACACTCGGGGGCGCCGATTAAACGGGTCGGTTCGCGGGGGCGCTCGCGCCGCCGGCGGCTCGGCCGTCGCGCGGATCGCGACCCACGAGCCCAAATGGCCAAGTAGGATGACGACGATGAGACGGTATGGTATCGATCCTCATTCGTCTCGGCGTCGCAGTTCTCGTTATGTCCGCGCTCGTCGTCGGCGCGTCGCCCGTCGCCGCTCAGTCGGGCGACCAGCCGGCGTGGGCCGACGACCTCTTCGGAGATCTCGAAGGAATGCAGTCGCAGTTCAACGACAACATCGGCGACACCGACATGAGCTTCGCCGAACAACGGGTGTACAACCAGATCAAAGGGAACGTCGTCAACGTCTATTTCGTCGGGACCGACGTGGTGTTCTCGTTCCGGATGCGTTCTGACGGCACCATCACCGAACTTCGACAATCGCCCCGCGACGACGCGAGCCTCAAGATGCTGATGACCCGCGAGACCGCAGAAGAACTCGCCGCGCGCGACAACCCCGTGCCAGGGTTCGTCGAGAACGTCCGAACCGGCGAGCGCACCGGCGACTCGGTCGAGGGAATCGTCATCACGGGCGAGGACGGCGAACTCGTCAAGCGAGTGACGTGGGGGATCATCAACACGTTCAAGAACATTCTGTAGTCGTGGCCGGGCGCGTCGCCAACACGAATCTCTTATTGATCACCCGGTGAAACAACGAGGTAATGACCGATGAGACGGACCCGACCAGCAGACGGTACACGCGACGGGGCGTGCTGGCGCTCGGCGGGGCGGCGGGCGCGGCGGGGCTCGCCGGCTGTAGTGCGACGCCGTCGGACGGCGGCACCGGGAGCGACGGCGAGAACGGGGACGCCACCCCGACGCTGACCGTCGCGACCTACGAGTCGTTCATCGACGCCCCCTCGGTGAGCCCCGGCGAGTGGGTGAAAACGGAGTTCGAGTCGCGCGTCGATGCCGAACTCGAGTGGGCGACCCCCGACAACGAGGTGAACTACTACGTCGAGCGGGCGACTTCGGGCGCGCCGATCGACGCCGACCTCTACGTCGGGCTCACCACCGAGGACCTGGTGCGGGTCGACGAGACGGTCGACGACGACCTCTTCGCCGCCGCCGGCGAGGTCGACGGAGCCGACACGGTCCGCGACGGGCTCCGGTTCGACCCGTTCGACCGGGCGGTGCCGTTCGACACCGGCTACGTGAGCCTGGTGTACGACGGCACCGAGACGACGGCGCCGGAGACCTTCGCGGGGCTGCTCGAAGACGGTCACACCGGCGACCTCATCGCGCAGAATCCCGGCGGCTCCGCGACCGGCCGAGCGTTCCTGTTGCACACGGTCAGTCGGTTCGGCGACGGCGAGGCGATCGAGGGCGACGACGGCGACGCCGACTACGATTACCTCGACTACTGGGCGGAGCTACAGGCGAACGACGTTCGCGTGCTCGGCTCGTGGGAGGACGCCTACAGCGCGTGGTCGGGAGACGAAGCGCCGATGGTGGTCTCGTACTCCACCGACCAGGTGTTCGCCGACATGGAGGACGCGAACCTCGAAGAACACCAGATCCGGTTTCTGAACGACCAGGCGTACGCCACGCCCGAGGGGATGGCTGTCTTCGCCGACGCGGACGAGCCCGACCTGGCGCGGGAGTTCATGTCGTTTCTGTTGGAGCCGGACGTCCAAGGAGAGATCGCCGAGCGCAACGTCGCCTTCCCCGCGACCGACGCCGCCGAACTGCCGGACGGGTACGCCGACCTGGCGAAGACCCCCGCGGAGGCGGTGACGTTCAACTACGACGAACTTCAGGGCTCGCTCGACGGATGGATCTCCGAGTGGGAACGCCAGTTCGCGGGCAACTGACCGCCGGGTCGTGAGCGACGGATCGCGCGGTCCCGTGGGCGAGGAGAGCCGAAGCGGGGAGCACAGTGACGGCGGTCGGGTGGCGGCCGGCTGGCACCGGCTGCGCGACCGGCTGGAACGACGGGCGCTGGCGACGGCGTCGGCCGCCACGGTCGCGGTGTTGCTCGTCGTCTTCTACTATCCCGTGGGAACTGTGCTCGTCGAGTCGGTCGTCGTCAACGGCGCCGTCACGCTCGCGGTCTTCGCCGAGGTGGTGCGCGATCCGTTCTACACGGGAGAGTTCGCGCGGTTGTTCGCGGGCGAGGGGCCGCTGGCGGTCGCGCGGGCGTTTCTCGGTCCGGAACGCCGGCTCGGGATCGTTGGATTCACCGCGTATCAGGCCGCGTTGTCGACGCTTGTGAGCGTCGCGCTCGGGGTTCCCGGAGCCTACCTGCTTGCGCGCTTCGAGTTCCCGGGCCGGCGGACGCTCCGCTCGCTGACGATCGTCCCGTTCGTGCTCCCGTCTATCATGGTCGCGGTCGGCTTCGTCGCGGCCTTCGGGCGAACCGGAACGCTCAACACGGTGCTCGCCGCGGTCGGGCTCGGTCCCGTCGAGCTCATGTTCACGCTGGAGGCGATCCTGATCGCACACGCCTTCTACAACGCGCCGCTCGTCGCGCGGGTGACGACGGCCGCCTGGGAGTCGGTCGACGCCAGCGCGGTCGAGACCGCACGAAGCCTCGGGGCAGGGCCGTTCCAGGCGTTTCGTCACGTCGTCGCGCCGCAGGTGTATCCCGCGGTGTTGCTGGGGGCGGCGTTGACGTTCGTGTTCACCTTCGGCACCTTTCCCATCGTGTTGGCGCTCGGCGGGTTCGAGCTGGCGACCGTCGAGGTGTTCGTCTACCGGCTCGCGCGCGACCTGAACTACGCCGAGGCCGCGGCGCTCGCGGTCCTCGAGCTGCTGATCTCTCTGTCGGTGTTGGCGGCGTACCTGCGGTACGAGGCGAGCCACACGGTGACCTCACGAGGCGTGCGGCCGCTCCCTCGGCGCCCGCTTCGTCTGCCCGAACTGACGGCACGGGAGCTGCTACCGCGGCTCGGGCTCGGCGTCTACGCGCTGGTCGCGGCGCTGGTGTTTCTCGTGCCGATCGCGTCGATGCTGTTCGCGAGCGTCACCGGCGGCGACGGCGCCCTCACGCTCGACCACTATCGGTTCCTGCTCGAACGGCAACGCACCGGCGCGGCGTTTCAGGTGCGGCCGTGGCCCGCCGTCCGCAACTCGCTCGTCTTCGCGGCGGCGTCCGCGCTCGTCGCGCTTCCGATGGGCGTCGTCGTCGCGGTCGTGACCACGCGCCGGTACCGCGGCCGCGCGCTGGTCGGCGCCGTCGCGATGGCGCCGTTCGCCGTCTCGGGGATTCTGGTCGGGCTCGGCCTGCTGCGCGGGCTGGTGTTCGGGGTCGAGATCGCCGGATGGCGGATCGCGGTTGCCGGGTCAGCGGCGATCGTCGCCGCCCACGCCGTGGCCGGCTATCCGTTCGTCGTTCGCACGGTCGCGCCCGGGCTGGAGTCGCTCGACCGGTCGCTCGTGGAGTCGGCGCGGGCGCTCGGCGCGTCGCGGGCGCGGGTGTTGCGGGACGTCGAACTCCCGCTCGTGTGGCCGGGCGTCGTCGCGGGGGCGGCGTTCGCGGTCGCCATCTCGATGGGAGAGTTCACCGCGACGGTCGTGCTCGCGACCGGCGCGGACGCGTACACCATGCCGGTCGCGATCGAACGGTTCATCGGGCGGCGGCTCGGACCCGCGACCGCGATGGGCGTCGTCCTCCTCGTCGTGACCGGACTGAGCTTCGTCGTGATCGAACGGCTCGGAGGCGAGTACGATGGGATCTGAAAGACCCGATCCGACGCGGGAGGCTTCGGACGCCGACGCGCCCGGCGCCGACGCTCCCGTCGCCGTCGCGCTCGCGGGCGTGAGCAAGCGCTACGACGAGACGGCCGCCGTCGAAAACGTGGACCTGCGGATCCGAGAAGGCGAGTTCTTCACCCTGGTGGGGCCCTCGGGCTGTGGGAAGACGACGACCCTCCGGCTGATCGCGGGGTTCGAGGCGCCCACCGCGGGCGCGATCCGGTTCGGCGGGCGCGACGTCTCGGGGGTGCCGCCGGAGGACCGAAACGTGGGCGTGGTGTTTCAAAACTACGCGTTGTTCCCGCACATGACCGTCGGCGAGAACGTGGGGTACGGGCTCCGGTTTTCGGACCCGCCGGGCGGCGTGAGCCGCGAGCAGCGGGTTCGCGACCTGCTCGACCTCGTCGACCTGCCAGGAAGCGCCGGCCGCGACCCGGAGAACCTATCGGGCGGACAACAACAACGGGTGGCGATGGCGCGGGCGCTCGCGCCCGGCCCCGACCTCTTGTTGCTCGACGAGCCGATGAGCGCGCTCGACGCGCGGCTGCGCGAGCGTCTTCGCCTCCAGGTGCGGTCGATCCAGCAGGAGCTGGGGATCACCACCGTCTACGTCACCCACGATCAGGAAGAAGCGTTGTCCGTCTCCGACCGCGTCGCGGTGATGCGCGAGGGGACGCCAGAACAGGTCGCGTCTCCGCGGACGGTGTACCGACGGCCGGCCTCGCGGTTCGTCGCCGAGTTCGTCGGCGACAACAACGTGTTCGAGGGGGTCGTCGTCGAGGGGGCGGACGGCACGGACGCCGGGCCGGGGTCTGCCGAACCCGTTCTCGTCGACGTCGGCGGAGAGACGCTTTGCGTCGGAGGCGGCGGCGCGGGAGCCGACGGCGACGCGGGCTCGCTGAGCCCCGGCGACGCGGTGACGTTCTGTCTCCGGCCGCAACACCTCCGCGTGGGGCGGACGGACAACGGGGTTCGGGCCGCCGTGGAGAACGCGGAGTTTCTCGGAGAAACGACGCGAGTTCACCTCGAGTGGGAGAACAGAGAACTGGTCGTGCGAACCGAAGACCCGTTGTCGGGGAGGGTCACGGTTGGGTTCGACCCCGCAGACGCCCACGTGATCGACGACTGACCGGCCGACAGCCGGCGGGCGGGCCCACGCTACGCCCGGGGAGTACGACCGCCCGGAGGCCGAACAATGATACTGTCGAACCTCCGAGCGTAGCCCCATACACTGGGTTTCGAAAAGCGCGGTACTCACAGCGGTGTCTCTCGTGGTGGCAGGATCGGCCGTGGTGACCGTGGATATCGCGTACGCGGACCGCTCGCCGGGCGGGCGGTTCTCGTGACCCGTGGGGCACGGATCCTCGCACGGTCAGTCGGGGCCGATCTGTTCTGTAAGGAGGCGTCCGCCGACCGCCAGAAACAGGCCGCCGGTTGCGCCGAGCCAGCCCCATTGAACCGCGTTCAACGGCGTCGACCGCATCGATCGGAGTCGCGCGCGCTCGTACGCCTCAAAACTGGTGTTCTCACACGCTCGTACGTCGGTCTCGTTCAACGGGACCGTCTCCATACCGAGGCCGGTGTCGACCAGCCGCGATTCCTCAGTGAGGTTCTCACAGCGCTGCTCGTACGCCGCGTAGTCGGCGTCGGTCACCGACGGCGTGGCGGCCGCGTAAGCGAGTCCGCCGACGACGGCCACGCCGATCAAGACGGCGAGCAGCCCGACGACGAGATCCGGCCGGTACGGGTCGGTCATCCCACCTCACCGCCGGTCGACCGGGGCCGACACGGCCGACGGCGGTCGGCAGGCGGCGGGCGTCGCTCGGCGGGGTCCTGCGGTCGCCGGTCGATCTCGGACGGTGCGCATGCGTCTGACCGCGCCGGCGGCAACAAAAGGGTTGGGTGGATGGTACGGAACGCCACGGGCGACGGTGGCCGCGAGGACGGCTCGCAGTCGGCCGCCGCCGGTCCGCGGGTGTCGCCGATCCGCGAGTGCCGTCGATCCGCGGCCGCGGTGTCTGTGGCGATGCACATTAACCGTCCGCGTTCCAAGCCGGCGCATGGCCTCGGAGCCGTGTGACGTCTGTGAGCGGTCCGTCAGAATCGCCGGCGGAATCGGCGACCTGTGGAACTTCTCGTTCGAGTCGACCCAGGGGATGACGCTGGAACTGGTCGACGGCTCCGAGTTCTTCCTGTGTTTCGAGTGTATGGAGGCGTTGCCGGACGACACCGAGCCGACCGCAGACGACGTCGTCGACCTTCGGTCCCGGACCGACCCGGTCGAAGAGGACGGCAACTCGTTCTGGCACTGGGGCTGAGCCCGATCAAAAAGGCGGGTTTACTGTCGGTAGCGGGGGCGGCGACCGAAGCGGACGCGTTGTCTGAGCGACGCGGCTCGCGACGACGGCGACGACAGCCAGCCGGTGAGGCTTCGAACGACGACGCCGACGGCGCCGGTTGCGGCCAGCACGGCGATCACGCCGACGGGGTACTCGATGGCCAGAAGCGATCCGACCGCAATGGCGAAGACGGCGAGCAGCATCGCGAGCGATCCGCCCACCGACGGCGGGGAGCGCTGAATCGGTCGTCGACTGGTCGTCGAGTTGTGAGAGTGTTTTCTCATACACACCCTTGGCCCCACGCGGGGATAAACTTTCATATTTCGTATGCTTTCTGATGAGTGGTACCACACCACACGCGCTCAGACCGTCTTCAGAAGGGTTTTCAAGCCAGATCGTCGCCACAACACGTTCCGTCACTACCACTCAGAATAAATATATATCCCGATCGATCGTGGGCTCAGCGGCGGAGACCGACCCCGGTGTTGGACGGGTCGGCGCCGGCTCCCGACGGCATCAAAAGGACCATACCGCCGCCGGTCCGCTACTCGATATCGGGTGATTTCAGTGACGAAGAAACGCGAATACCGAGACGACTACCGGAACAAGACGTTGTATCTCCCGGGGCCAACGGAGGTCCGCGAAGACGTCATCGAGGCGATGGCCGAGCCGATGTTCGGCCACCGGATGGACCGGATGACCGACCTGTACACGACGATCGTCGAGGACACGAAGGAGTTCCTCGGCACCGACAACGACGTGATCGTCCTCACGGCCTCCGGGACAGAGTTCTGGGAGGCGACGACGCTCAACCTGGTCGACGACGGCGGCGTCCTCTGTCCGACGAGCGGCGCGTTCAGCGAGCGCCAAGCCAACGTGGCCGAGCGGCTCGGCAAGGACGTCGACCGGCTCGAGTACGCGTGGGGAGAGGCGGTGAAACCCGACGACGTTCGCGACGCCATCGAGGCGGCAGACGGCGGCTACGACGCCGTCATGGTCGTGATGAACGAGACGTCGACCGGCGTCCGCAACCCGATCGAGGCCATCGGCGACCTGGTCGCCGAGTACCCGGACACCTACTTCGTCGTCGACGCCATCTCCGCGCTCGGCGGCGACTACGTCGACATCGAGGCCCACGGGATCGACGCGATCTTCACCTCGGTTCAGAAGGCGTTCGCGATGCCGCCGGGACTCGCGGTCTGTGTCGTCAGCGACGACGCCTACGAGCGCGAGACCGAGGTGGAGACCTCCTCGTGGTACGGCGGCTTCCGCCGGTGTCTCGACTACTACGACCGGAAGGGCCAAACCCACTCGACGCCCGCGATTCCGCTCATGTTGGCGTACCGCAAACAAATGAAACACATGCTCGAAGAGGGCCACACCGCCCGCGACACGCGTCACCGCGAGATGGCCGAGTACACCCGCGAGTGGGCCCGCGACCACTTCGACACCTTCGCCGAGGAAGGATACGAGTCGCGGACGGTGACGTGTATCGAGAACACCCGCGGGATCGACGTCGCCGAGACGATAGACACGATCAGCGAAGAGTACGACATGGTGTTCTCGAACGGCTACGGCGACATCGGCGAGAAGACGTTCCGAATCGGTCATATGGGCGAACACACCGTCGAGAGCGTCGAGACGCTCACCGACGCCATCGAGGACGTCGCCGGGTTATAATCCGACGGCGATCCGTGGTGGTCGGCGACACAACACTCTTTTTTCACCCGGGGATGCGTGAGCCATGGACCGCGACGCCCTCCGTGCGGCCCTCGACCGCTGGACCGACGAAGAAGTGATAGACGAGTCGACCGCGGCCCGGATCCGAGAGTTCGAGGGAGTATCCCGGGAGCCGGCGGCGGAAGCAGCAAGCGAAGAACCGACGGCAGACGCCGCGACGAACGAACGGCTCCTCGGCGAGGATCGGGTCGTGCTCGCGCTGGCGTTGATGGGCGGGGTCCTCGTCGCCGCGGGCGTCGGCGCGTTCCTGTTCGAGCAGTGGGCGTCGATCCCGGTCGCAGGGCGGGTCGCGATCCTCGTCGGAACACCCGTCGCCGCGGCCGCGGGCGGAGCCCGTCTCCGGGAGCCGTCGCCGCGAACCGCTCACGGCTTGTGGCTGCTCGCGGCGCTTTTCACCGGAGTGACGGTGTTTCGGCTGGCGGCGTTGGCCGCGGCCGTCGACATCGCCGCCGCACGGGCGTGGCTGCTCGCGGCGTGGACGACGGTCGTGGTCGCGATTG
>KI543160.1:48789-94509 GCA_000496175.1 uncultured archaeon A07HR67
AGTTCGTGTTGTTGCTCGGATGTTACGGCGGGCTCGTGTACGCCGCCGGGCTGAGACCCGGCGGATGGGGCTCGGGAGCGACAGACGGAACCGAGACATCGCTTCCACGGGTCACAGAAACGTTCCGCTGGGTCGGCGGCGCGTTCACGGTGGCCGCGGTCGTCCCGGTCATCGCGGTCGGGTCGCCGCCGGAGCAGGTTTCCGGCGGAACGGTGGCGCTCACCGCGGCGGCGGTCGTCGCCGCGGCCGGGGTCTGGCGGGCCGGCGCCGACCGAACGGCGCGGTACGCGGCCGTCCCCGCCGTCGCGGCGCCGGCAGCCGCGGTGACCGTGTGGAGCGTCGCCGGACGCGTCGGCGACCTCGGGGGCTCGGTCGTCGCGCTCGGGGCGCTGCTCGCGTTCGTGGTGTCGCTCGTCGTCGGAGCGGTCGGACTCCGCGAGCCGGCGCCGGCGAACGTGGCCGCGCTCGGGTTCGTCCTCGGCGTGCTCGCGTTTCTCGTCGGGCCGGTCGGAGATGCGGTCTCTGGGTCGCTGGCGCTCGTCGCCGCGGGGGCGGTGTTGCTCGGCGCGGGGCTCGGCGCAGAGCGCGGGCGGCGGGCGGTGCTCGCGAAGATCGGCTGACCCACAGAGGATCGTCGAAATCTCCGGAGCCGGTCAGACCACGCCGGCGAGCGCGTCGACGCCCGTCTCCCACAACGAGACGCCGAGGAAGACGCTCGCGGCGAAGTCGGCTGCAAAGAACAGAAACACCGCCGCTCCCGCGAAGTGTGCCTTCCGAAGGTTGAACGCGTGCGAGAAGCGGTGGAAGAAGTACGCGTTCGCGACGCTTATCGGGACGATAGCGAGCATCTCGCCGGTCCAGATGGCGGTCGGATACGCGGCGTACTGGGTCGCTAGCGAGATGGTGACGAGCTGCGTCTTGTCGCCGAACTCGCCGAACGCCATCATCGCGAAGATGGGAAGAAAGCCGCCGAACCGGTTCGGCACCTGCCAGCCGACGAGCGGGACCCGAACGTCGAGCTCGCCGCCGTCAGTCATCGAGCCGGCGGTCGCCTCCAGCCCCGTGGCGTCGGGAGCGGGGGCGCTCCGGACGAGCAGGTACGCGGAAGACGACGAACAACGCGGCCGTCAGCGCGTCGAGATAGATCCCCGGCAACGCCGCGGTGATCGCTCGGCCGAATCGGATCTCGAGAACGGTCCAGCCGGCGAAGGCCGCCGCGGCCGCGCTCACGACGACGGCGGGGCGATACCGCGTTGAGAGCCCGGCGATGAGCAGTTGGACCTTCTCGCCGGGAAGGACCGCGAGCTGTGCGCCGGCGGCGACGAGGACGACGGCCAACCACGTGGTCTCGGTCATACGGTGTTCGTGGACCGACCCGTTCCGGCCGGTGAACGCGGTCACCGGAACGGAATGACCGGTCGACGGAGGCTAATTAGACACGGCTAAATAAAAAATTTGGTTCCGCGGATCCGCGCTACAACCAGAGCAGTTGGGCGTGTCGCGTCCCGTCGAACTCGAGAACGGTCGCCTCGTCGACGATGCCCGCCTCGACCGCGATGCCGACCGCCTCCGTGCCGACGATGTTCCCGACCTGTGCGCGCCGGAGCGCGGCGACGACCTCCTCGGGGCCGGCCTCGACGGCGTCGGGACCGGCGTAAAATCCCTCGGTCACGGTGAGGGTGGCGCGACCGTTGTCGTACGTCTCGCCCAGACAATCGGCGTCACAGACCGAGACGAGCGTTCCCTCGGGCGTCTCGCGCTCGCGGAGGAGCATCTAAAAGCCCTCGGGGCCCTCTCCTTCGAGTTCGCGCTCCGGGGAGGCGTCTCCCCGGCCGCCCGGGGCGTCGGGGCCGCCGCGGCCGCCCTGCCCGCGCATGCCGCCGTTGTCGACCTGTTCTTGAATCATCCGTTCTTCGGCCTCCTCGCGGAGCTCCTCGGCGCGGTCGGCCACCGTCTCGGCCTGTTCGTGCTCGCCCGCCTCCTCCAGCGCCCGCGCCTTTTCTTCCAACACGTCCGCCTCGCGGTACCCCAGCCGGATTGCGTTGTCGAAGCAATTGACGGCGTCCTCGGCGAGGCCGCGCTCGATCAGGAGGAAGCCGCGGTTGTACCACGCCTGCGCGAACCGCGGGTCGATCTCGACGGCGCGCTCGGCGTGTTCGAGCGCCTGCTCGCTGCGGCCGGACTCCCACAGCGCGTACGCGAGGTTGGTCTCGGCGGTCGCGGCGTGTTCGGAGTCGTCGTCGATCCGCAACGCCTCCTTGTAGGCGCCGATCGCCTCGTCGTATTCTTCGAGTTCGGCGTGGGCCGCGCCTTTGTTCACCCACGCCTCTTGGGCGTCGAGTGAGTCGTCGCCGGCGAACTGGGCGGCGCGCTCGAACGTCTCGGTCGCCTCCTCGAATCGGTTGATCCCCATGTACGAGAGGCCGACGTCGAGCAGCCGGTCGACGTCGACGACGTCGTCCTCGACGTTTCGGCGGTCCAACACGTCCGTGAGCACCCGGGAGTCGACCGGGTCGACGGTCGTCGGGTCCGCGTCGAGTTCTTCTGGATCGAGCGTGAACTCCTCGTAGTCGGCGTCGACGCCCTGGCCCGCGGAGAACTCGTGGCGGTCTGCGTCGCGCTCGTCGGTCATATGGTCGAATGTGGCTGCCGCGGCGGGTAAGGGTTACGTCGCCGTGACGCGCCGGCGAACAGATGCGCCACGCCACTGAGCCACAGGCTCAAACGACGAGTTTCGCCTTCCCCGGTCTTATGTGGCCATCTGGTCAGATCTGAGTCGGGAATGTCAATAGATTCTACTGCCGTGACGCCGCGACGACAGGTCGCGGCCGTCGTCGTGGCCGCCGCGCTGCTCGGGTTGGTATTCGCGCCGAGCGTGTACGCGGTGACCAACGAGACGGGCGATACGGTCGCCGTCGTCGAGATAGAGGGACCGATCACCACCGCTCTCGCGGACGACGTCGAGGCGGAGCTCGCGGAGATACGCGCCAACGACTCCGTCGGCGCTGTCGTGTTGAAACTCGACACGCCCGGCGGCGCGCCGGTCGCCTCCGAGCGGATATACAAGGCGGTACAGCGAACGAGCCAACAGCCGGATCTGCCGGTGATAGCCAGCGTCCAGGCGGTGAGCGCCTCCGGCGGCTACTACGGGATGGCGCCCGCAGACGACATCTACGTTCTGCCGACGTCGGTGGTCGGAAGCATCGGCCTGAACGCGCCGGCCCCGCAGACGACACAGCCGATCGCCGGGCCGAGCGGCCCCGACAAGGTGGGCGGCAACGAGATCGAAGGATGGGCTCGCCAGCAGACGCTCGCCGACACGTTCATCAACGCGATGATGGCCGAGCGCGGCGAGGAGTTCCAGATGCCCCGTGAGGAGGTCGCGAAAGCCGACGTCTACCTCGGGACCGAGGCGGTCAACAACGGCTTCGCCGACGAGATCGGCTCGCTCAACGAGGCGATCCACGAGGCCGCCACCCGAGCAGAGCTCGGCGAGTATCGCGTCGACACCCGCGAAACCGGCCCCGACAGCCGGTTCCCGTTCCTGATCCAGACCGACACGCAGGTCGTCGCGGTGTACGCCAACGACCCGGGATACGGCGAGATCGAGCCGATGGGGCTCTCGTACGTCCATCTCGGGGCGGTGCCACACGTCGAGACGATAGAACGGTTCTCCAAGAACGATCTCGAGGCCGGCAGCGGGGCGACGAACGGCACCGCCGCCGTGAGCGGGGGTGGATCCGCGTGAACCGAGCGGCGACCCTCGCGGCCGCCTTCCTCGTGACGTTCGCCACGGTCACCGGCGGCGCGGCCGTCGTCGGCTTCGCGAGCGCCGACGGCGCGGCTCCCGCGCCGGAGATCGAGAACGAACACTACCTCCAAGACGACCTAATCAAAGACCGAACGCCGGGCGAGGCGAACGTGGAGATGTCGAGCGACGCGGCGCCACAGACGGTGGTCGTCGACCCCGGCATCGAGCCGTCGCGCGGGCCGATCGGCCCGCTCGCGCTGCTCGGGTTCGGCGGACCCGACGTTACGGACCGCGACATCCGGCCGCTGGCGAACGCGCTCATCGAGAACGGTCACGAGGTCCGGGTGTACACCCCCGGCGAGTCAGAACAACGGCCGCCGCGGGGTCCGGACGCCGACGGCCCGACCCCGCTCGGCGAGGAGCTCGCCGAGGCGGACGCGTTCGTCACGTTCCGAACCGACTACGATCAGGCGGAGCTCGAGGAGATCGAGACGTTCGTCGAGGCTGACGGCCGCGTGGTGATGGCGACCGAGCCGGACGCGGCGTTCGACCGGCCGGGAGCGGCCTCGCTCGACGCCACGCTCGGCACCACCACCAAGCCGGGGTACGTGTACAACATGGCCGAGAACGACCTGAACTACCAGCGGGTGTACGCGACGCCGACCGACGAGTCGGGGCTGACCGACGGGGTCGACCGCGCGATGTTCGCGACCGCGACGCCCGTGGAAACGGCCGCCGCCGAGGGCGACGAGCTTCGGCCGATCGACGGCAGCGAGCTGTCGACCAGCCGGGCGGCAACCGACGCACCGCTGCTCGTGCGCAACGACGGTGTCGTCATGATCGGCGACAGCGACTTCCTCTCGCCGGAGAACGCACAGCGCGCCGACAACGACGTGTTGATCGGGAATCTGGCCGACTTCCTCGCGAGCAACGACCGGAACCCGGACCGACAGCCGCCGACCGCGGGTGGAACGGCGGAGCCGACCGGACCGACCGGGCCGGTCGGCCCGACGCCGACCGACGAACCCGTCGAGCCGCCCCGGGAACCGCCACAGAACGAGACGAGCGGCTGAGACGGCCCCAGAGGGTTGCGAACGGATCGGTGCGGGCCCAGAACCTCCCGGAGACTTATTTTTCACGCGGACGGATCGTCGCGCGTGTCGTCGGAATCGTCTCCGTCCGGGTCGTCGATCCGGGCGTTCTTCGCGGTGACGGTGCCCGAGTCGCTCGCCGGGCCGATCGCCGACGTTCAGGCGGCGTTCGCAGACGCGGCCGGACTCCGCCCCGTCGACCCGGCCGACGCCCACGTCACGCTGAAGTTTCTCGGCGACATCCCCGCCGCCGACCTCGACGCGGTCGTCGAGGCGGGCGAGCGGGCGGTCGACCGGGCCGGCGTCGGGCCGTTCGAGTGTTCGATAACGGGGCTCGGCGTCTTCCCCTCGCTCGAGTACATCTCGGTCGTCTGGGCCGGAATCGAGGAGGAACGCGCGGAGTTGACCCGGCTTCACGAGGCGTTGGAGGCGGAGACGACCGCGCTCGGGGTCGACCCGACGGACCACGAGTTCACCCCGCACGTCACCCTGGCACGGATGGACGACGGCCGGGGAACGGACCTCGTGCGGGAGGTCGTCGGCGAACGCCACCCCGAGATCGGCACGGTCGAAGTCGATTCGGTCCGGCTCATCGAGTCGACGCTGACCGATTCGGGGCCAGTGTATGACACGATCGAGACGGTCGAACTCTGACGGCTGACCGCGTCGGCTCGGCCCCGTACAGTAGCTGCACCCGGCGAGAGAATCGACCCGAAACGGGGGCGAGAGGCACGGCCGTGGATCGATTCGGCCGGCGTCGAGACGATCGGGAACGGCAGAACGGGGCGATGAAGAAAGCGTTAACCTCGGTCCGACGGTCGATACGCACATGAAGGTGCTCGTCACGGATCCGATAGCCGACCCCGGGCTGGACCGGCTCCGAGCGGCCGGCCACGAGGTTGAGACGAACTACGACGCCGAGGGCGACGCGTTGTTGGACGCCGTCAGCGACGCCAACGGGCTGATCGTTCGGTCCGGAACCGACGTGTCGCGGGCGGTGTTCGAGGCGGCAGACGACCTCGTGATCGTCGGTCGAGCCGGCATCGGCGTCGACAACATCGACATCGAGGCCGCGACCGACCGCGGCGTGATCGTCGCCAACGCGCCCGAAGGGAACGTCCGAGCCGCCGCCGAACACACGGTCGCGATGACGTTCGCGGCCGCGCGCTCGATCCCGCAGGCGCACAGTCGGCTGAAGGCGGGCGAGTGGGCGAAAGGCGCGTTTCTCGGCACGGAGCTGAACAACAAGACGCTCGGCATCGTCGGGCTCGGCCGCGTCGGCCAGGAGGTCGCCAAGCGGCTCGACTCGCTGGGGATGGATCTGGTCGTCTACGACCCGTACATCTCCGCCGAGCGCGCCGAGCAGTTCGGGGCGGACCTCGTCGAAGACCTCCACGAGACGCTCGGGCGCGCCGACGTCGCGACGGTTCACACGCCGCTTCTTCCGGAGACCGAGGGGATGATCGGCGCGGACGAACTCGCCCAGCTGGACGGCGGCTACCTGATCAACTGCGCCCGCGGCGGGATCGTCGACGAGGCGGCGCTCGCGGCCGCCGTCGACGACGGCGTCGTCGCCGGGGCCGCGCTCGACTCCTTCAGTGAGGAGCCGCTTCCCGACGACTCGCCGCTGCTCGGCGTCGAGGAGATCGTCGTCACCCCACACCTGGGGGCGTCGACGGAGGCCGCCCAGGAGAACGTCGCCGTCGACACCGCCGAGGCGGTGATCGCGGCGTTCGACGGTGAGCCGGTGCTCACCGCGCTCAACGCGCCCTCCGTCGACGAGACTGCGTTTCCGCGGATCGAGCCGTACATCGCCGTGGCGGAGACCGCCGGCAAGGTCGCCGCACAGCTGCTCGACGGCCGGATCACGGGCGTCGAGGTGACCTACGAGGGCGACATCGCCGCGGAGGACGTCGAGCTCGTCACCGCGAGCGCGTTGAAAGGCGTCTTCGAGCCGCTCGAGTGGCAGGTGAACGCGGTCAACGCGCCGCGGCTGGCCGAGGAGCGCGGCATCGAGGTGACCGAGTCGAAGACCCGCCAGACCGAGGACTTCCAGAGCATCGTACGGGTCAGCGTCCACAACGGCGACGACGAACTCGCCGTCGAGGGGACGTTGTTCGCCGGCGAGGACCCGCGGATCGTCCGCATCGACGGGTTCCGCGTCGACGCCGTTCCCTACGGCCACATGCTCGTCGCGCGCAACACCGACGAGCCGGGCGTCATCGGGCTCATCGGCACCGTGCTTGGCGACCACGACGTCAACATCGCCGGGATGTTCAACGGCCGCGAGATCCAAGGCGGCGAGGCGTTGACCGTGTACAACCTCGACCACGTCGTCCCCGACGCGGCGGTCGAGACCCTGCTCGCCGACGACCGCATCATCGAGGTCACCGAGATCACCCTCGACGGCGCAGACGAGCGGAACACAGAGTAGCCCGAAAGGCGGGCGGAGTTGGCAGCCGTCGGTGCGTCAGAAACGACCCCTCGTTGGCGAACGAACCGAGAAACGTGACGTCTGTCGAGTGAAACCCCGCAGTCAGTCGCGGATGTGCGCCAACACCGCGTCGACGTCGTTCGGCACGGGCTCGGGGTCGCCGCCGGCCTCGTAGGCGGCTTCGGGGTCTTTCAACAGGTGGCCGGTGGTGAGACACACCACCATCTCGTCGGCGTCGACG
This sequence comes from uncultured archaeon A07HR67, assembly GCA_000496175.1. Lineage (GTDB taxonomy): Archaea > Halobacteriota > Halobacteria > Halobacteriales > Haloferacaceae > Halorubrum. Next base: position 56,307 of record KI543160.1, read on the forward strand.
ACGCCGGCCCGTCGGAGTTTCTTCAACCCGGCGAGGCTCGCGGCGGACGCGGGCTCGACGCCGACGCCCTCACTGGCGAGGTGTGACTGCGCGGCCGTGATCTCGGGGTCGCTGACGGCGACGGCGGTGCCGCCGGTGTTGCGAATCCCGGGCAGCGCCTTCGGAGCGTTTACCGGATTGCCGATGCGGATCGCGGTGGCGCGCGTCTCGACCTCCTCCCAGCGGCGAATCTCGTCGTTTCCTTCGGTCACCGCTTCGACCATCGGGGCAGCCCCCGCGGCCTGAACGCCGGTCAGTTTGGGGACGTCCGCGACGTCGAGCGCGCCCGATTGGACGAGCTCGCGGAAGCCCTTGTACAACGCGGAGGTGTTGCCGGCGTTCCCGACGGGGAGGACGATCCGGTCGGGGAACCGGCCGTAGTCGGCGTAAAACTCCTCGAGAATCTCGAAGCCGATCGTCTTCTGGCCTTCGAGCCGGAACGGGTTCAACGAGTTCAACAGGTACACCTCGCCGCGGGCGGCGAGCTCCTGGACGATATCGAGACAGGCGTCGAAGTTGCCGTCGACCTCGAGGATGCGCGCGCCGTGAAGGCTCGCCTGAGCCACCTTGCCGGCGGCGACCTTTCCCTGCGGCAGGAGCACGAGCGTCGGCATACCGGCACGGCCGCCGTACGCCGCCAGCGCGGCCGAGGTGTTGCCGGTGGACGCACAGGCGAGCGCGCCGACGCCGAGTTCGGCCGCGACCCGGACGCCGACGGTCATCCCGCGGTCCTTGAACGAGCCCGTGGGGTTCATCCCCTCGTGTTTGATCCGGAGCGCGTCGATTCCCACCGTCTCCTCGATTCGGGGAACGCGGTGAAGCGGCGTGTCGCCCTCGGGGAGCGTGACCCCGAGGTCGAACGGGAGCCCCGCACGGTACCGCCACACGCCGCGGTCGGGGCCGTCTGTCGGCGCCCCCCGTCCGAAGTCGTCGAACGTCGGCGGATCGGCGTACCGGACCTCGAGCAGGCCGTCACACTCGTCGCAGGTGTACCGAACGTCGTCGAACGGCGCGAACGTCTCGCCGCAGGCGATGCAGGCGAGCCAGGTGCCGTCCTCGGCACACGGTGGAGCGTCGGGAGTCACGGCGTCGATAGCGAGGCTCATTACGTCATCGTCCGTCCCGCCGCGTCTTAAGCCGGACGGTGAACACCGACGTTGCCGAGAACGCCAGGACGGGCGGGACCGCGTCAGTCGACGATGATTTCGGAGTCCGAACTGCTCGTCGAGCCGCCGCCCATCTCGGTCTGGTAGCGCTGGATCCACTCGGCGAAACACTCGGGACAGAGCCGCTGGGTGTCGATGGTCGCCCGGTCGACGCTGAGTCGAACGGTGCGGGCGAGCGCGTCCGTGGTCGGCTCGCCACAGCCGTCACAGCGGTCGGTCGTCGGCGCGTCGCTCATACGGGTCGCTCGCGGCGGATCCTCATAAAAACACGTCACCGCCCGCGTCGAGCGGCGCTTCGAGTCGGCCCGCACAGATCTGGTCAGGTCGTCCGGAAGGCGCGGTCGCCGGCGTCGCCGAGTCCGGGCACGATGAAGCCGTCGTCGTCAAGGCGGTCGTCGATGGCGACGGTCAATAGGTCGGCGTCGGGACACGCCTCGCCGACCCGGACCAACCCCTCCGGCGCGGACACCGCCGAGAGCACGAACAGGTCCTCGTAGTCGTCGGCGTCCGCGAGAATGTGATCGAGGACGGCACACATCGTCGAGCCGGTCGCGAGCATCGGGTCGGCGACGATGACGGTGTCCGTCTCGCGGATGTCGGGCAGTTTCACGTAATCGATCGTGATGGGAAACGTGCCGTCGGCGTCCATGCCGGCCGCCTCGTCGCGGCCGGCGGAGATGACCCCTTGTTTCGCCCGCGGGAACGCCTTCAACAACCCTTCGACGAACGGCGTCGCCGCCCGCAACACGTTGACGATCACGACGTCGTCGACGCCCTTCACGCGCTCGCCGGTCGTCTCGGCCAGCGGCGTCTCGACGGGGACATACTCGGTTCCCATCGCCCCGTCGATGATCTCGTAGCCGCAGATCCGTCCCAGTTTGACCAGTCCCTTCCGGAAGGCCACCTGTTCGGTGTCGACGTCGCGAATCCGCGAGAGCGTGTCTTTCGCCAGGGCGTGGGTGATGAGATGCGCGTTGTCTCGGTCGTCGATGGTCATTACACCGGCGGTGGTCGCGTTCGGTGTAAAAGGTTGTCACCGGCGACGGCTCATCGCACCACGACGACGTACGTCAGCACGAACACGGCGAGCGAGGCACCCACCACGGGTCGCACCCCGTACGTCACCACGCCGAGCAGGTCGAGTCCCCACACGACCGCCAACCCCAGCGACACGGACAGGACGGCGTTCATCGCGAGCAACACCCGTGGGTCCCCGCCCGATTCCTCGATTCCGTCCGAGAACCCCTTCGGCTCCTCGCTCATGGTGCGATCCGGGAGCGACCGACGCTTAACTCTTGTCCGTGCGGCCGCAAGCGAGGGTGTGAGCCGCTTCTGGCGCCCGCAAAACCGGCGTGGCGACCCGATCGACCCGGTGCCGTTCGTCGTGAGCGCCGGGCTCGCGTTTCTGTTCGCGTTCTCCGTCGGGCCGATCTACGGGCTCACCTACGGGCTCTCGTTGCGAGCGTCGCTCGCGGCGTCGGGGATCGGGTTTCTCGCCGCGGGAACGGTGGCGTACGTCCAGTTGATCAGGCGTGCGCCGTCGGTCGACGCCGGGTCGCTCCCGCCCGGGCCGCGGTTCGAACGGCTGTTGTACGTCGGACTCGGGCTCGGAATCCTGCTCACGGCGCTGACGGTGCCGCTTTTGTGATCCCCCGCCGTCGTGACGGCATCGGCGCCGGCACCGCGGCCGATCGGCTGTGCGTGTCGATCACACGACACCCGTAGCCTAAGAACCCATACGAAATGATCGTGAACATGGGCATTCTCGACACCGTGACGAGCGTCTTGGCGGCATCGACACAACAGGCACCCGGCGACGGCGGCGACGACGGGTCGAGCGGCGCGTACTGGTGTGACGACTGCGGGGTTCGCGTGCGCGACGTCAACGTCGACACCGAGGGGCTCGACCGCGACGCCGAGGGGACGCCGGTGTGTCCCGACTGCGGAGACGCGATGCGGTTCGAACGGGCGACCGGAAGCGACTGCGCCTGCTGACCGCCGAGAACAGGAGAGACGGCTACGGCTCGCGGAGAACGGCCTCGTCGCCCGCCGTCGGGAACGGGTCGCTTCCGCCGAGCTCGTCGCCTTCCGTCGCCCGTGTCCACTCCTCGTCGGTGACGAGCGCGCCATCGAGCCGGTCGACGAGCGCGTCCCGCGTGAATTCCGTTCCGATGACGACGTACGCCGTCTCGCGGTCTCCGTGCTCGTCGTGCCACTCCAAGTCGGGCCGGTTCGATCGAAGCATGTCGCGTTCGACCGCCGGCCGGCTCGCGATCCACGGGCCGAGAGCGGTCACCCGTACCGATTGTCCCGCCTGCCCGACCTGTTGGCGGTGGTCGTTGCCGGCGACCCAGAGGGTCCCCTTCGACCGGACGACGCCGGCCGGGAGGTCACGGAGCACCGCCGCGATCCGGCCCGGGTGAAACGGCCGGCGGCGACGGTAGGTGAACGACGACACGTCATACACCTCGTCTGGGTGGCGGTGAGCGTGAGCGTCGCCGTCTGCTGCGTTCTCGTGGCCGTGGCCGTCGAGCGCGCGCTTCCACCCCGGAAGGTCGGCGATCGCTCGCTCGTCGAAGCGGTCGATACCGAGGAGCCGTTCCGAGGCGACCGCGGAGAACTCGGTTCGGATCGTCGTCGCGTCCGGCTGAAGCGCGGCCACGAGCTCCTCGGCGCGGTCCAGCTCCGCGTCGGTACACAGGTCGGCCTTGTTGAGCAGCACGACGTTCGAAACCTCCACCTGCTCGACGAGCAGGTCCGAGAGCGGTCGGCCCTCGGCGTCGGTGCCGCGGCGTTCCGGGGTGTCGGCGTGTGCGAAGGCGTCGAGAAACTGTCGGGTGTCGAGGACGGTCACGAGCGCGTCGACGCGATAGCGGTCGGCCACGCGCGACTCGGTGGTGAACAGCCGGGCGACCGGCGCCGGCTCAGAGATGCCCGACGACTCCACGAGGAGCGTGTCGAAGGAGCGCTCGCTCGCGAGCCGCACGACGGCGGTCTCGAGGTCGTCTTGGAGCTCACAACAGATACACCCGTTCGACAGCTCGGTGACTCCGTCGTCGACGTCGAGCTCCGACCCCTCCGCGATCAGTTCTGCGTCGACGTTCACGTCGCCCATATCGTTGACGAGCACGGCTATCTCGCGGTCTGTCACGTCTGTGAGAAGTCGGTTCAGAAGCGTCGTTTTGCCCGCGCCGAGGCTGCCAGACAACACGGTTACCGGAGTTCGATCGCTCATGTGTGTCGTCTCGTGGACCCGGTTCCTTCAACTCCCCGGCACCGATGCCGTGTGGAGCGGCCTCGAGCCGTCGGGAGCCGACACGTTGATACGCGGTCCGCACCGATCGGGGGGTATGTCCGGTCTCGTGTCTCTCGTCGGGATCGCTGCGCTCGTCGCGACGGTCGCGATGGTCGTCGCCATACTGTACCTCGTCTGGCTCTCGATGGGCGACGGGACCCACGCGCCGACTCCCGACGCCGACCGCCCGGAGCTCGACGAGGAGACCGGCGAGGAGAATCAGCCGGAGGTCACGGACGGCGCGTCGGCGTGAGCCAACCGCCGATTCACGACCGCCGCCGGTTCTGCGGCCGTCTCACGGCCTCACGACCGCGACAGGTTTACGTCGGTTCGCCGGTCATGGACAACGATGACACTCGCCGACCGGATCGCGGCGTTCCGTGCCGCCCTCGATGAGTGGCTTCGCGGGCTCTACCACGGGATGATCACCCACCCGGCCTACGAGAAGATCGAAAAGGAGGCCGAAGACGCCGAGGACGCGTTCATGCTGGCGTGTTTCCCGGACGCGTTCGGCGTCCCCTCGCCCGTCTCGTACTACACCGCCGAGCTGCTGCCGTACCTCGAAACGGAGTTCGAGGCGTGGGAGCGCCGGCTGTGGGACCGCGAGAGCCTGCTCGAGCGCAAGGGCCAACAGTACCACTTCTGATGGAACAGTTCGTCTTCTTCGGCGGCAAAGGCGGGGTCGGCAAGACGACCGTCTCGTGTGCGTACGGATACAAGTGTGCGGCCGCCGGTCTGCGAACGCTCGTCGTCTCGACGGACCCCGCACACTCGGTGTCCGACGTCTTCGATCAACAGTTCGACGACGACCCCGCGTCCGTCGACGGCGTCGACAATCTCGACGCGATGGAGCTCGACCCCGAAGACGAGGTACAACGCCACCTCTCGGAGATCCGGGAGAACCTCTCAGAACAGGTGTCGGCGGCGATGGTCAACGAGATCAACAAGCAGCTGGAGATGTCACACGGGACTCCCGGAGCGTACGAGTCCGCGCTCTTCGACGCGTTCGTGAGCGTGATGCGCGAGGAGAGCGAGCCGTACGACCGGGTCGTCTTCGACACGGCGCCGACGGGGTCGACCCTGCGGCTGCTCGGCCTGCCGGAGTTTCTGGGCGACTGGATCGACCGGCTGATGTACAAGCGGCGCCAGTCGATCGACCTCTTCGAGAAGGCGGCGATCGGCAACAACGAGCCGAGACGGGTGATGGACGGCGATCCGGTGTTGGCCCGGCTCGAACGCCGCAAGGAGTTCTTCGAGTACGCCGCCGAGACGATGCGGACGAACGCCGCCTTCTTTCTCGTGTTGAACCCCGACCAGCTGTCGGTCAACGAGACCGAGCGGGCGATCGAGTCGTTCGCCGACCGCGACCTGTCGGTCCGCGGGCTCGTCGCGAACAAGCTCACCCCCGAACCCGACGACGACGAGTCGGGCCGCGGAGCCCGCTACCTGCGCGAGCGAGTCGCCACCGAGCGCGAGCGGCTCGAACAGGTCGAAACGGAGTTCGAGCCGCCGTTGGTGGCGGCGATCGAGTCGCGGACCCGCGAGATCCGCGGCGAGCTTCTCACACAGGTGGCCGCGGAGCTGGACGTCGACCCCGCGGCGCCGGAGCGCGCGCCGAACTGACGACGCCGCGCCGGCAAATACGTACATCAACGCGGCGATAAATTTGTGATTTCTGCGGTACAAATAACTCCGCGAGACGGCCTCGGACCGTTGATGTCGCCGGGTTCGGGGCAACTATCACGATTGAAGGAAATGTTTAACAAAGACACAACGGATCACATTCATGAGGCAGTGAACCAATGACAGGCGTAATCTGGATCGTGGCGGCCGTACTGGGGACGTTCACGCTTGGATACCTGGGGTACTCGCGGTACCTCTCGCAGTTCGTCGATCTCGACGAGGACCGCGAGACGCCAGCACACAAGTACGAGGACGGACAGGAGTACGTGCCGTCGAAGAAGCCAGTTCTGTTGGGCATCACTTTTCGAGTATCGCGGGCGGCGCGCCGATCGTCGGTCCGATCACGGCGGGCGCCATCTGGGGATGGGTGCCCGCTCTGGCGTGGATCGCGGTCGGCAACCCGTTGATGGGGTCGGTACACGACTTCGTCTCGTTGTCGGGCTCGCTCCGACACGAGGGGAAGTCGATCGGGTACATCATCGGTCAGTACGTCGGCGAGGGCGGCAAGAACATGTTGCTGTGGTTCGCCTTCCTGACGATTATCCTCGTGGTGGCGGTGTTCGCGCTCGTGGTCGGGATCGTGTTCAACGCGTTCCCACAGGTGACGACCGCGAGCTTCTTCTACATCGCACTCGCGTTCGCGTTCGGGGTGTACCTGTACCAGCTGAACGGACCGTTCATTCCCGGGACCGTGGTGTTCGTCGCCGGCGTCTTCGCTGGCGTCTGGGTCGGCATCCAGTACCCGTTCGCGTTGTTCCCGGCCGTCGAGGCCGGCGCGTACCCCGAGGGAACGGTCGTGCTCGCGGAGCTGCTGGGGCTCGGTGCCGGCGGCTGGCTCCCCGGTGCCGTCGTCAGTACCGACGCGATTCTCACGCCCAACGTCGCCGGCTGGGTGCCGGTCGTCATGATCTACGGCGGGATCGCGAGCGTGCTTCCCGTCTGGATCCTGCTCCAGCCGCGTGATTACCTCTCGTCGTTCCTTCTGTACACCGGCGTCGGCGGTACGCTGCTCGCGGTCATCGTCGGAACCCTGCTCGGGACGTCCGCAGAACCGCTCGTCATCGCCGACTCGCTCGGCGCGTTCAACGGCTTCTGGGGCGTCGAAGCGGCGGGCGTGGCGCCGTTGTTCCCGCTGCTTTTCATCACCATCGCCTGCGGGACGATAAGCGGGTTCCACTCGCTCGTCTCGTCGGGGACTACCGCGAAACAACTGAACAAGGAGACCGACGCGCGGCTCATCGGCTACGGCGGCATGCTGGGCGAGGGGCTGCTCGCGGCGGTCGCGTTGTCGACGCTGGCGGTCGCCGGATTCGCCGACGCCGGCGGCGGAATCGGCGCGGCGCTGCCGAACTTCGCGACCGGCGGCGGGATCATCCTCACCAGCTTCGGACTGCCACAGGCGATCGGCGCGCCGTTCATGGCGCTGGTGCTCGTGAGCTTCCTGCTCACCTCGACCGACACGGCCGTGCGGCTGGGCCGGTACATGATGGAAGAGATCGTCGGGATTCCGGCCGGGCAGACGAAGACCGGACTCGAGAGCGTTTCCGGCGGCCCGCGCGCCGTGCTCGCGAACCTCGGACGCGGCCGGTACACGAATCCGCTGGTCCAGGTCGTGCCGGCGTACCTCCTCGTCATCTCCGGACAGTGGGTGACGTTGTGGGCGTTGTTCGGCGGCGCCAACCAGCTGCTCGCGGCGCTCGCGTTGTTGACCGCGACCGTCTGGATCGCCAACTGGGACGACTCCAAACAGCTCGTCTCGACCGGCGTCCCGATGGCGATTATGACGACGATCACCATACTCGGGCTGGCGTGGCTGGCGTTCTACAGCAACCTGTACCAGAACCTGATTCTGGGCGGCGCCAGCGGGACCGCCGCGATCATCTCGTCGGTGGTCCAGATCGTGCTCGCGCTCGTGCTCATCGGCCTCGCGCTGTCGTTAGTTCGGCAGGGATACAACAACATCCAATCGGTGCGCGAGGGAACGAGCGGGATCGCGGCCGAACCGGGCGACGACTGACGACCGTCGCCGGACGCTTTTTTTGACGCGTCGCGAGCGTATGCCGCGACAGCGGCGCGTCAGCCGTCGTGGACGACCGCTGTGAAGGGAGCGTCGACAGCCTCGCCCTCCGGACCGGTCGCGATCGCGGTCACCGCGTCGTCGCCGGTCCTGACCCGCACGCGGTCCAGCCGGATCGGGGTGCCGTCGGCCGTCGCGGTCGCGGTCGCCGCGTCGGCCGTCGTGTCCAGCATCGATCGGGTGCCCGCCGCGGTCCACTCGGAGACCGACGAGACCGTCGCGCCGGTCGCGAGCTGGACGGCTCGGGCGTCCCCGAGCGCCGTGATCGGGTCGCGAACGATCGACGGCTGGTCGGCGACGGTCACCGCAGGGGCGGTGATCAGCCCGAATCGCCGGGGCTCCGCGGCGACGTACGCGCGTCTGAACACGGTGGCGACAACCTCTCGCGTGTTCGTTATCTGGACATCGCCGGAGAGGTCGACCGTCACGGAGACCTCCAGTGTCGTCTCCTCGGCGACAGAGCGTTCGTAGCCGGCCTCGGACGCCGTCGACGCCGGAAGGCGCGCGGGCGCGGCGGCGCTCGCTTCGATCGGGTCGGGCTCGTCCGGCAGCAGTCCGCAGCCGGCGGTGGCGGCCGTCGCGGCGACGAGGAGTCCGCGTCGCGTTCGGGTGGTCGGCGGGGGCGTCATCGGCCGGTCACCGCCAGAAGCGCCTGGCGAACCGGGAGAGAACCCCCTCCGTCGGCTCCTCGACCGGTTCCCAGAGCCGGAACGCGCCGGTCGGGCCGGCGGCCTCGCTGTCGACGATCTGTTGATCGTCGGGAGCGACGACGATCAGGTTCACCTCGTAGTGGCCGTAGTAGCCGAACTTCAACAGGGTTCGGTCGCGGAATCCGTCGACGAAGTCGGCGACGGCGTCCGGAATCCGCTCGGCGACGAGCACGAACGTGATGTCGGTGCCGTAGTGTTCCTCGTTCCCCTCGACGCGGTCGTCGGCGACCGCGTGTCCGAGGTCGACGAGTCGTTCCAACTGCCCGACGGTCGGCGTCCGGACCCGGCGGGCGAAGAGGTATTCTTCGGTCTCGTGGTTGGCGTAATTCAACGCGGGGTGCAGAAACTGCTTTTGGGTTTCCATCCGCATCTCCGCGTACAGCTCGAACCGCTCCCCGTCGACGGCGTAGTCGGCCGCGAGGTCGTAGCTGTACATCAGTCGGTCGGCGACGCGGTCGAGATACGTGTCGTCGTAGTCGGGAACCGCCTCGCGAATCGCCGCCGGCAACGCGTCGTGATCGCGGGGGTCGGCCGCGTCAGCCGTCGGGTCGTCGGCGTCGGTCGGAGTGTCGCGTTCGGCCATCGTTACGCGTCGGTCCCGTCGGGGTCAGCAGTTGTCGTCTCGTACGGGACGGCGTCGCCGTCGACGGGCGGGGCGCCGACCGCGAGCAGTTCGACCGCTTCGTCTGCGCTCGCGGGGTTGTGTGCCCGTTGCGGGCTGTCGGGGTCGACGGCGAAGAGCTCGCCGGCGGCGACCGCGTAGGTTCGATCGGGGGTCTCGACGGCGAGCGTTCCAGAAAGGACGTAGAACGCCTCTTCTTGGGTCTCATGCGAGTGGTACGCGAGCGGAATCTGTTCGCCCGGCTCGGCACGGAACCGGTTCAACGCCACTGCCGTGAGCCCCGCGGGCCCCGCGAGCTTCCGACACTCACAGGGGCGATCCGGCTCCGGGTCGACCGATTCGGCGTCGACAACGCGGTATCCCATGTGTGTCCATTCCGGACGCCAAATAAAAACGCGTCGGGGGCGCGGGCGCCGCGAGAAGCGGGCGAGGGTGAGAACCCGCGTCCGCACGGCCCGTCGACACCGTTTAGTGGACTGACACACATAATCGTGATAGAACGAACCATGGCTGACGGACCGAAACAGACGGAGGCGTGTGGCCGGTGCTCGATGTCGACCGTCGTCGACGCGGTAAGCAGCGACGAGTCGTCCGAGGAGCAGCCGGAACGGGACCCGTTCGGCGGCGAGCGAATCGAGGTCGCCGAATCCGAGATCCGCCGGGTGTCACCGGCCGGAGTCCTCGGAGACATCAAAACGAAAATCAACGCCGTGGCGCGCCGGATCGCCTACGGAAATTGACATCCTCCCGCGCCTAAAGACGCGGGAATCCACGAAGTGGATATTCAGGTTGCGCGTTTCCTCGGTTCTCAGGTACGCTTTCGCGTGGAACATCAAAGGTCGCCACCGAGTTGTGACCAACGGTGTGCTTTCCAGCGCGTATAGCCCTGTCAATGGGGCCTTCCTCCCCGCATACAGCGAGCGTCAAAAACGGCTGGCTATTCAACCAGCGAGGTAGCACGGTTCGACTCGCCCGAAGCGTTAGCCCGTGCATGGTTCTCCCTCCCGTTGTGCGATATTCTCCGAAGCGTTCAGGTCGGCGTGGCGTCCACGACCGCACTCCGAACACAAAAAGTGGTCGCCATCGCGGGTTCCCATCGAACCACACGCTGAACATTCCTGACTGGTGTAGTACGCATCGACCTTCTCGACGCGGATACCAGCACGCTCGGCTTTGTACGTGATGAATTGTTGGAGTTGGTGGAAGTGCCACGAGTGGACACCAGACCATGAACTGTCCTCGCGGATGCCTTCGAGGTCTTCTATCCGAATGACGGGATTCTCGAACTGTTCCGCGAACGTGATGAGGCGACGGGAGAGTTTGTGATTCAGGTCTTTGATTCGACGCTGTTCTTTGTCACCCACACGGTTGCGTGCGCGAAGCGCACCCGCTTCCGAAAGCGAATCGCGTAGGGAACGATATTTGCGTCGAACGAACTTCGCCTCACCACCTGACACCAGCATTGACTCCTCCTCGCCATAGGCCGTTGCTGCGAGGATGTGGCGTTCACCAATATCGACACCGATAGACGTCTCACCCGATGTGTCGGTGTCGTACTCGGCGTTGAACGTACAGAACCAGTCGTCTCCGCGACGGTAGACCTGAAGCCGAGTCTTGTCAGCATCGCCTTCGAGCAATCGGTCTACGGGGTCGGCAATGTCGTCGTACACTTCGATAGGGGTGTACCACCACTGAGAGACACACGGGAAGCCGACGACGACCGTGCCGTTCTCAGTTGTGTCGATTTTCCAATTTTGGTTGTTGACAGCAAACGGTTGGCTCTCTCGGTAGCGAACCGCTCCGTCCTTGCTGTGGTCGGATTTCGCCTCTCGGATTGCTTGGTTCTGGATAGCCGAGTAGAGGTCATTGTCGATGCTGGCAGTGGTCACGGACTTGTCGAAGTCGCCGTTCTCCCACCCGTCGATACAGAATTGCTTGCTGTCACGGTAGAGGCGAGTGGCACGTTGCCACTCTTTGCGCCGTGAGAGGGATGGGATATGGAACTTCGCGGTGACTGTCACCGTGACCATTACAAATGTAACAATATGGTATCTCTTAAGTATCTGTTGGAATATCAGGCCGTGCTATCGGCAGTGAACTGTGTGGCTGACTGTCGGATTCATCCTGACCCTAAAGGGTCAGGCATTCTCCTCGGTACTCTGTAACGGACGCCGGGTCGTCGCCTGCGGCGTCGACGGGGAAACTTATAATCGTTCGTCACGTGCTTATCGGCAACCAATGGAAGAAAGCATCTCCGGGTTCAAACAACGCGGGGACTGGGGCGACGTCGTCGAACACGGCGAGCGAATCACCCTCGCGCTGCGAGAAGCCGGCGCGGACAGCGACGCGTTCCACGAGTTCGACGACTGGCGGCCGAAATCACACGAGCGGATCGACGAGGACGTCTCCGAGAAGACGGCCGCACAGGCGTCCGTCGGCGAGGGCGACGGCGAGAAGGCCGGACAGAGTCCCGGCGACGACCTCCAGACGGCCGGCGAGAAGCTCACGGAGTCCTACGAGAAGGTCGAAGAAGACGACACGGAGGGTGCCGTCGAGCGGTGGGGCGAGTCGATAAACCACGTCGCCCGCGCCGCCGATTCCGCGAGTCGAAAGGCGCTCCGGAGGGTCGAAGACGCCGTCTACCAGAAGGTGATGACGCAGGTGGCCCCGTACTACTTCGACAACGAACTCATCAGCGCCAACGTCACCGAGGTCGGCCGCGGCGAGAACGGCGAGACGTTCGAGTTCGAGGTGAACGTCAACGACGACGACCTCAAATCGGAGGTGAGCGAGATTCTCGCGGAGTACGAGTCGGAGATCGACCGCTGGCACGTCGAGACAGAGAAGCGGACCGAAGACGTCGCGGCCGCAGAAGGCGTCGAGCCGCCCGAAGAAGAGGGTGGCCCGGAATCGACGATGACCTGAGCGCGGAGAACGATTCGAAGTCACCGGGCTTTATTTTACGGCACGACGAAGCCGAAGCCATGAGCAGCCCACTCCGTATCGAGCCCGGTGACCTCTCGGCCGACGAGATCATCGCCGAACTGCGAGCGGGACGACGGGTGCTCGTCGGCGTCAACGTCGCCGGCGGCACCCACGACGTCGTGCTCCGGTACGACGGAGAGACGTATCACTGTGACACACCGACGAACCTCCACAGACACACCGAGGAGTCCGAGATGCGCAGCTGTCTCAGCCGGATGGGATACGCGAACGAAGACTGAGGTTTAATTCCGTCGCCGCCGACATCCCTTCTATGGCCAAAGCAGAGATCGAAGACCTCGTCGGCGACGTCTCTCCCTCGTTCGAACACGTGCTCTCGTGTGTCTTCGGCATACGCGACCACGAGAGCCGCACGTACCTGACGCTACACGAGTACCCCGGAAGCACCGTCTCAGAGCTGGCTGACGTGCTCGACCGCGACCGTTCGAACGTGAACCGGTCGTTGTCGACGCTCCGCGAGAAGGGGCTCGTCGAGCGCCGCCGCCGGCTCCTGGATTCGGGCGGCTACGTGTATCAGTACACCGCGATCCCCGTGCCGGAGGCGAAACGGTTGTTACACGAAGCGCTCGACGAGTGGGTCGACGCCGTCCACGGGTCGATCGACGGGTTCGAGCCCGACGGGTCGTGAGCGGTCACGCGGAGTCGGAACGGTCGTCCGGGTCGCGCTCGTCGGCGGCAGCGGTCGTCAGCCCGGCGTCGGCCGCCCGGTCGAGCGCGGGCGCCGCGTCGTGGTGGGTGGAGTAGCCGTCGAACCACCGGGCGATCCGCTCGAGTCGGTCGACGATATGGGCCGGTTCGCCGGACCGAGAAAGCTCGTGGCCCTCGCGCGGGTAGCGCACGAGCCGGGTGTCGACGCCGCGTTTGCGGAGGAGCCGGTGGTATAACTCCGCCGTACAGATCGGGGTTCGCGTGTCGTCCTCGGCGTGGATCAGAAGCGTCGGCGTGTCGACCGCGGCGGCGTGGCCGGTCGGCGACTGCTCCCACAGCCACGCGGGCTCCGCGGAGGGAACGGTGTCGAAGTCGCCTTCGACCAGAACGTACGCTCCGTCGGTCGACCCGTAAAAGCCCGTGAGGTCGTACACCCCGCGCTGGGCGGCCGCGGCGCGGAACCGGTCGGTCTGGCCGACCGCCCACGCGGTCATGAACCCGCCGAAGGAGCCGCCGGTGACGAAGACGTTCGCGTCGTCGATCGGATATGTGTCGGCGGCCGCGTCGACGCCGGCTGTCACGTCCGCGAGTGTCACGGCGCCCCAGTCGCGGTCGATCGCTCGGCGGAACGCCTCGCCGTATCCCGCGGAGCCGCGGGGGTTCGACCAGAAGACGACGTACCCCCGCGCGGCGAGCGTCTGAAACTCGTGCCACATCGTGCCGGCGGTCGACCACATGGCGTGTGGGCCGCCGTGGATCTCGACCACGAGCGGGTAGGACCGTCCGGCGTCGGGATCGAATCCCGGCGGCGTGAGAACCCAGCCCTGTATCTCGGTCCCGTCGGACTCGAAGCGGAGTTCTTCGGGCATGCCGACGTGGCGGTCGGCGAGGAGGGTCGCGTTCAGTTCGGTCAGCCGCGTCGTCTCGCCGCGGCCGGCGTCGTACGAGAACACGTCGCCGGGATGGTCCCACTCGCTGCGCGCGAGCGCGACGGTCACCTCGTCGGGTCCGGCGCCCGACTCGCCGCCGACGGTCGCTCCCGAGACGGTCCCGTCTCGAAAGAGGCGTTCGGGCTCGGGGTCGTCGTCGGCCGTGACGTGCCACAACGCGGTCTCGCCCTCGTCTGGCGTCGTGAAGTAGAGCGTCTCGTCGTCGGGACCCCACTGTGGAGAGGCGCCGTCGCCGACTCCCCGGTCGAGGTCGGCGGTGAGTGAGGTCACCGTCCCGGTCGCGCGGTCGAAGAGGTGGAGGTCGGTCTGGCGGAGCGACAATCGGTCGGGGTCGGTGTGGGTAACGGCGATCCGGCCGTCGGCGGTGGCCGCGAGCGACGCTCCCCAGTCGGTGGTGGTGTGGATGTGATCTGTCGTGGCGGTCACGAAGTCGTGAGCGTGGATCGCGACCTCCGGAGAATCGTCGGGGTCCGCGCCGACCGACTCGGTGTAGTACAGCGTGTCGGCGTCGCCCCACGTCGGCGCGTCGAAGTCGGCGTCGGCGTCCGGGTCGGTGACCCGCTCGACGGCCGGCTCGTCGGCGCGACCGCCGTCCGCGACCGCGTCGACGACGTAGATTCCGGGGCGCCGCCCGTCGAAGTACTCCTGGCCCGAGCGGAACACCGTCCGGTCGATCACCCGCGGGTCGGGATGGTCGGCCGGCTCGTGGTCCGCGGGAACCGACAGGTCGCGGTCGGCCGCGCGGTCGGCGGGCGTCGCCGACTGGACGAACGCGATCCGGTCGCCGTCGGGCGACCACGCTATCTCGGAGACGTCGCCGACGACGCCGGTGAGCCGACGGGCCTCCCCGCCGTCGACCGGGAGGACCCACAGCTGCCGGCGGTCGTCGGCGCGTCCGCGGGTGGTGGTGAACGCGATCCGGTCGCCGGAGGGACTCCAACGGGGCTCCGCGTCGGTTCCGTCGGCGAGGGTGAGCCGGCGAGGGTCGCCGCCGGCGGCGTTGACGAGAAACACCGTCGACGCGTACTCCTCGTCGCCGTCGGGGTGTCGTCGGAGGAAGGCGACCCGGCTCCCGTCCGGAGCGATCCGCGGGTCGGCCGGCGTTGTGATGTCGTGGTACGTCGCGGCCGTGAGAGGCTGCATGGGCGTCAGACGACCCGTTCGGACAAAAATCGTCGGGAGAACGGCGCCGCGCTACTCGGCGGCGTCCCCGTTGTCGACCGCCAGCGAGACGCCGTCCGTGCCGACGGTCGCGCCGGCGGCACACACCGGGTGTTCGAAGTCGGCCGCGAGCACCTCGCTCGCGGCGGCTTCGGCGTCGGTCGCCGAGAGGTCGTACGGCTCCGGAGCGTCTTTCTCGTAGGTCGCCACGAGCGTCGGCGCGTCGACGCGCTCGACGAGCAGCGCGTCACGGCGGACGACGCCGACCACCGCCTCGTCGTTGCTCACGACGCCCGCGACCCGCGGGGTATCGTAGTCGTCCTTCTCGAAGTCGAGCGCGAGCAGCGCCGTCGCCAGCGCGTCGCGGGCGGGGTAGCCGCGCGCCGTTTTTTCGGCGATTGGGTCGACGTGCGAGCCGTTGCCGAGAACCGCCAGCGGCTCGGCCGTCGGCGTCTCGACCGGCCGCACGCAGTTGTACGAGACGTACGGGTTGTCGGTGGGCGGGGCGTCGGGCGTCGGTCCGACGGTCAGCGTTCCGTCGCGGTCGAGCACCTGTCGGTCGGGAAACGAGCGCGAGGAGACGCGATACGCGCCGATGCCGGGGCCGACGACGACGAAGCGTCCGATGTACATGGGAGACGATGCGGATGCGGCGGGGTAAAACACGTCGATCCGCGTCCAGCCAAACCGTCAGGGGACGGACGGCGTGACGAGGAGTGCGAACCGATGACAGAGCGCGCGCGACGCGCAACGCTTACGTATGCGGGTAAAATACGAATAGTGCGCACAGTCCATTGGGGTAGTGGCCAATCCTGAAGCCTTCTGGGGGCTTCGACCCTGGTTCGAATCCAGGATGGACTATTCTTCCCGGTCTCGACGGCGTCTGAGCCGGAACGCGCCTCCACGATCCCGCTCGTGAGACGGCCCCGCTCGGGACGAACGGGCGTCTGAATCCGGTCTGTCCTGCTCAGGGGTGCGTTTCAACTGGAACAAAACCCAGTCACCATCCGCCGATTTCCACCGGAAACGAGGGGGTATGTGACGGCGTGACGAGACGCCGGGCGGCGGCTCACTTTTCCACGTCGAGCAGGGCGACGCGTTCGCGAACGACGGCGGGGAGGCCGCCGGCGGTCGCGTCGAGTTCCCGATCGGTGATGTCGTAGTAGTCGCGAACCGCCCGCTCGTCGGGGTCGCCGAGCGTGGCTCCCGGCGAGAGGAGCCGTTCGACGGCGGCGACGGCCGCCTCCAGATCTGCCGGCTCGCGGTCGGCATCGGAGACGTCGCCGAAGTCGGCGACGACGACGGCCGCCGGCTGCTCGCCCGGCGACACACCGAGTTCGAGCGCGCGGTCGATCTGTCGGCGGCCCGCGGCGTACACCAACACCTCGACGGCGGGGTCGCGGGCGACCGCCTCTCCGCGGGCGATCGCCCGGGCGGCGAGCCGCGTCGCGAGCCGAAGGTGGGCGGCGTCGACGACGCAGTCTGCGTCGAACGCCTGGACGACCGCGCCGGTCGCCTCGGCGATCGAATCGACCGCCGCGAGAAACTCGTCGAGGTCGCCGACGGTGAGACGGCCCTCCACGATGCGGGTCGCCGGCCGCGGGTCGACGGCTTCGGCGCCCGGCTGGTCGGGCGACGGAGCGTCGGTCACCCGAAATCACCGAGGCTAGCCTGGCCGTCGCCGTCGTCGCTGCCGGCGGTCGCCGCCGCGGAGGCGGAGGGATCGGCGTCGACGCCGTCCATCGAGGGGTCCTCGCGGCCGGCGTGTTCGAGGATCCGCTCGGCGGTCCGTTCGCGGCCTCGGAGCGCGCCGAGCACCACGGCCTTGTCGGCCTCCCGCAGGTCGGCGCGGGTCTCGATGCCGGCCTCGTACAGCCGGCGCGCGCGTTTTCGGCCGACGTTCCGGACGCCGGCGAGGTCGAGCAGCTGCTCGCGGACGCCGTACTCCACCCGCTTGCGGGCCCGCCGGACCGCGAGCACCGCGTCGCCGTCGATCCCGTCGACGTCGCGCGCCAGCGTCTCGGCCGCACGAAGCAGCCATTCTGCGGTCTCGACCTTTCCGCGGATGTCGCCGGGGCCGACGCCGTAGCGCTCGGTGATCCGGTCCTCGTCGACCTCGTCGGCCCAGTCTTCGAGCAGGCGTCCGGTTTTGAGCGCCGCCAGCCAGTCTTCGAACCTGACGTCCTCGTACTCGGAGGGGACGTCCCCGAGGAACTCGGATTCCCGCTCGTAACAGAGCTCGGTGTACGTCTCGCGGTCGCCAGATCTGAGGTAGAGCTCGTACATGTCCGGCGTCCGGCTCACCAGGTGATACAATCCGAGCGGGCTGAGCACCGGACCCGCGTCGGCCGGGGCGTCGGAGTCGTCTCCGGTCTCCACCGGGCTGTACGTGCCGAATCCGGGCTCGTCGGGGTCGTCGTCCGGGGCCGAGCGCTCGTACGCGCCGGCGGCGTGGCCGGCGGGCGAACACGCGTCTTCGAGCCCGCCGATCAGTTCGGCCGCGCTCATCGGGTCGAGGTAGAGCCGCGAGACGGTGTGACCGATGCCGGTCGCCGAGAGCCGCTCGCTGCCGCCGTCGCGGTCGCGTTCGACGAAGCCGTTGGCCACGAGGTACTCGAGAACCGTGTCCGTGACCGCCGCCAGCCGCCCCTCGTCGTCGGTTTGGGTGGCGTACAGGGTGTTGTCGAGAAACGCGAGGAGGCCGTCGCGGGTGGCCGCGAAGCCGGACGCGACCGTCGCGAGCACGTGGGTCCGCAGCGCCGGCTCGGCGGCGAGTTTGGACTGGACGGGCTCGGCGTCCGCCCAGACGTAGCGGTCGAACAGCTCCTCCATCGTGTCGGCGTCGCTCGCGAGCAACACCGCCTCGCCGTACGGGTCGAGCCCGGGTCGGCCCGCCCGCCCACACATCTGGTGGACCTCCAAGACGTCGAGGGGTTTCATCCCGCCGAACTCGCCGTCGTACCGCCGCCAGTCGCGGACGATCACCCGGCGGGCCGGGGTGTTGACGCCGGCCGCGAGCGTCGGCGTCGCGGAGACGACCTTGATCAGCCGGTCGCGAAACGCGTCTTCGATCAGGCTGCGGTGGTCGTTCGCCAGCCCCGCGTGGTGAAACGCGGCCCCTTGTTCGACCGCCTCGGCGAGGTCTTTGGCGGTGTCCGTGTCGGAGGCGTTTCGAATCTCCGCGGCGAGTTCGCGGAGCCGGTCGCGCTCGTCGGTCGTGAGCCGCGGCGCGGTGACGTCGGCGAGCGCCCGGGCCGACGACTCGGCGTTGCGCCGGGAGTTGACGAAGACGAGCGACGAGCCGCCCTGGCCCCCTTCTTCCGTGTCGAGCGCGTCGGCGACGAGCCGGGCGGTCTGGTCTTCGCCGCGGTCGACGGGCACCTCCCGCTGGCGTCCGTCGTCGAAGTTGATCGCGTTTCCGAAGTGGACGCCGGTCCGGAGGTCGATCGGCCGCCAGTCTGACTCGACGAGTTCGGCGTCGAGCCAGTCGGCGATGACGTCGGCGTTGCCGACGGTCGCCGACAACGCCACGGTCTGGAGGTCGGGGTTGACCTTGCGGAGCTTCGCGAGCGTGACCTCCAGCGTCGGGCCGCGGCTCGCGTCGTCGACGAGGTGTACCTCGTCGCTCACGACACAGGCGAGGTCGTCGATCCACGGCGCGCCGTTGCGGATGAGCGAGTCGACCTTCTCGCTCGTGGCGACGACGATGTCACGGGTGGCGAGCCACTCGCCGTCGGAGTCGTAGTTGCCCGTCGAGACGCCGACGGTGACGCCGTGGTCCGTCCAGCGTTCGAACTCGGCCTTCTTTTCGCTGGCGAGCGCGCGCAGCGGGACGATGTACAACGCCGTGCCGCCGCGCTCGATGGCCGACAACATGGCGAGTTCGGCGATCAGCGTCTTGCCCGAGGCGGTCGGGACGGCCGCCACGAGGCTGTCGCCGTCGAGGACGCCCGCCTCGACGGCCGCCTCCTGTGGGGGGTACAGCTCGGCGATGCCCTCCGCTTCGAGCGTCTCGCCGACGCCCGCAGGGAGTCCGGAGAGGGCAGTCGGTCGCATTGACTATCGTTGGTCCCCCAGGCGATTTAAACCGTCGGACCGGCACCGAAGAAGCGAGGCGACGAGCGGCCGGCGGGAGACGCGCGAGACGAGGGACGCGCGTTTACACCGTCTCGTCGAGGTCGTGGTCGGCGGCCATCCGCGACGCCTCGGCCGCGAACCGCTCGAGTTTGTCGGCGGGCGTCTCGCCGAGGGCAGTCTCGTCGACGTCGCGACCGGCGGTGACCCCGCCGCCCATCACCAGCCGGCGTTCGGCCAGTTCTTTCGTGTGAACGCGCTCGCCGTCCTCGGTCGCGTACGTCAGCCGGACGAGCCCCTTCGAGTCGAACCGTCGGTCGACGAGCCAGACGCGAACCATGTGGCGATCCGTCCGGGCGTCGGGCAATGAAACCACCGGCAGCGGCCGCACGACGCCCCCCGTCGCCACCGCTTTGTACCCGCTCGCCGTACGTGCGATATGCGCGTCGAGTTCGACCGCGACACCTGTATCGGGATGTACCAGTGCGTCGCCGAGTGGGACGCCTTCGAAAAGAACCTGAACGACGGGAAAGCCGACCTTGCCGACAGCGAGGAGACCGACGACGACCTGTTCGTCGTCGAGGTGCCCGACGGCGAGGAGCTGGACGCCAAGTTCGCGGCGCGTGCCTGTCCCGTCGACGCCATCGAGGTGTACGACGACGACGGCGAGCAGGTGGTGTGAACCCGAGAAACGACGGCCGCGTCCGGAACGCCGGCTACAACTGCTCGGCGAGGTCCTCGGCGAAGTAGGTGATGATCAGGTCGGCGCCCGCGCGTTTCACCGACAACAACGACTCCAGCGCGGTCGCCTCCAAGTCGAGCCATCCCTTCTCGGCGGCCGCGTGTAACATGGCGTACTCGCCGGAGACGTTGTACGCGGCGATCGGCCGGTCGAACTCCCGGCGGAGGTCGGCGACGACGTCGAGGTACGGCAGCGCCGGTTTCACCATCAACACGTCCGCGCCCTCCTCGGCGTCGATCCGGGCTTCTCGAAGCGCCTCCCGACGGTTCGCGGGGTCCATCTGGTAGTGGCGGCGGTCGCCGAAGGCCGGCGCGCCGTCGGCGGCGTCGCGAAACGGGCCGTAGAAGGCGGACTCGTACTTCACGGCGTAGCTCAACACCGCCACGTCTTCGTGGCCGGCGTCGTCGAGCGCCTCGCGAATCGCCCCCACCTGTCCGTCCGTCATCGCGGAAGGCGCGACCATCTCCGCGCCGGCGTCGGCCTGTGAAACCGCCGTCGCCGCCAGCAGCTCCAGCGTCTCGTCGTTCCGAACGGTGAAGGTCGGGTCCGTCTCGGCGTCGTCTTCGATCACGCCGCAGTGGCCGTGGTCGGTGTACTCACACAGACAAACGTCGCCGATCACGTACGCGTCGGTGTCGGCCGCGATCTGCCGGATCGCCCGCTGGACGACCCCGTCGTCGGCGTACGCGCGGGTGCCTTTCGCGTCCTTCGACTCCGGAACGCCGAAGAGGATCACGGCCTCGACGCCCGTCTCGCGGATCTCCTCGACCCGGGCGGCCGCCTCGCTCACGGGAACGCGTTCGTGACCCGGCATCGATTCGATCGGAACGCGCTCGTCCGTCGTCGCGTCGACGAAGACGGGCGCGACGAGGTCGGACGCCGACACCGACGACTCGCCGACGAGCGGCCGAATCCCGTCGGTTCTGAGCCGACGCGGTCGGTCGGTGGGGTACATACAGAACCGTTGGTCCCGAGCCGTCTTTTATAATTCGTTCCGGAGAGGCGAGCCGGTCACTCCGTGGATTCGACGTCGAGTCGGTCACGGAGCGCTCGGAGTCCGTCGTCGTCCGCCAACTCCTCGACGCGCTCGCGGAAGTGGTCCCCACAGAGCCCCACGACGACGCCGGCCTGTTCGGCCTCGTAGGCCGCCTCACGGTCGCAGTAGTGACACCGCATACACGTCAGTGGGTCGCGCCGGGAGTTAACGCTGTTCCTCGGCCCGAAGAGGAGGTCGGCCGAGGCCGTGGGCCGATGCCGCGCGTCACGACGGGTCCAGCAGTCGCTCACGGACCGGCGCGAACGCGGCCGCGGTCAGCCCGGCCGCGCCGAGGGTTCGGTCGTGGGCGTCGCTGCCGCCGGTCGCGAGCAGGTTCGCGGCGTCGACGACCCGGTCGAGACGGTCGACGTCGACCGGACGGCCGTAGGGGTAGAAGCGCTCGACCGCGTCTAACTCGCGGGCAATATCGAGGGCCGCGTCCACGTCGTCGTAGCGGAACGGGTGGGCGAGCCCGACGAGCGCGGATGCCTCTCGGAGCAGTTCGACGCCGCGGTCGAGGTCGGTCACGTCGCGAGCGACGTAACACGGCCCGTCGTGCCCGATGAGTTCGTCGAAGGCGGCGGCGTAGTCGTACGGCGCGGGTGAGTCGTCGATCGCGCGGGCGATGTGGGGGCGACCGAGTCCAGGGCGGGGCTCGACGCCGAGGTCGACCTCAAGCCGGTCCTCGACGCGGCGGCAGATCGCCGCGCCGCGCTCGCGACGGTCCGCCTGAAGCCGTTCGATCTCGGCGTCGAGCGCGTCGGTGTGTTCCACGGCGTAGCCGAGCAGATCGAGCCGGCCGTGGTCGGCCTCGACCCGGAGTTCGATCCCGCGGACGATCCGCACCCCGTCGCGGACGACGACCGGCGCGTCGAGACCGGGATGGATCCGGTCGTGGTCGGTGACGGCGACCCAGTCGACCCCGGCCTCGCGGGCGGCGGCCGGAACCTCGTCGAGCCGCAGGGTCCCGTCGGAGACGGTCGTGTGTGTGTGAAGGTCCGCGACGACCCGGTCGGCCGGCGAATCGGTCGAGTCGTCGGCGACCGCGCCGCGGATGGAGTCGTCGGCGGCCATACCGATCCTTCGGGAGGGGCCCACTAAGGATCGGCGGTGTCGGTCCGCGTAGTATTAGGACGTATAAGGAGTATCGTCCGATCAAGGTTATACATGGACAATCATTAAGAATGGGCAGAGAATTCTACCTATCGATGCGTTTGAACAGCGTCGACGACCGGATCGAGCGGCACCAGTACCCGACGACCTCGGAGGAACTCATCGCGGCTCACGGAAACGCGACCGTAGAACTCGCCGACGGGTCCGAACGGGTAGGCGACGTGCTCGAACGGTTCGGTGAACAGACGTTCGACGCGCCACAAGAGGTCTTCGACACCCTGCGGGCCGGGGTCTGTCACCGGGGTGTCGGGCGGCGGTTCTACTCGGACCGCGACCCGGGAACGTGCGGAGAAAACGGCCCACAACCGGTCTCGTTCTGAGCCGACAGGCCGGCCTTTTTTGACCGTCGTGTCGGAGCGTGTGATCCTGGCCGAGCCCGAAGTATCGCCACATGGCGGGTGTACGACCCTCCCGCGACACGCTGGCTGTGTGGACGCGTTGATACCCGGCTACTCGACGCAGTTCCCACGCCGGGGCAGACGCTCACCAAGTCGGCCGGGGATATCGGGCAGGGCTCCGTCCCGCGTCAGCGTCTATGGCGGTTCCGAGAGGAGGCCTGTTGTGTGACGCGTGTGCGATCAGCAACTCGAAAACGAGTGACACGTCCGGCTGCCGTCGGGTTGGCGGTTTCGGCGCGGCCAAGTGGGTTCCCGGCCCGAGGGTGGCTTACAACGGCCATACTGCCGTGGACGCCCTGTGGCTTACCGAACGCCGATGGTAAGCGTACAGGTCGCTCTGCCGCTCCGTTCTAGAAGCATAGAACGTGTCGCGACTCGGTCGAGGCGTTCGGTGACGCGCTCGTCGGTGGGTGTCCGGGCAGTCTGGCCGGCCGAGCGGGTCCGGTCCGCCCGACACTCAGTCGACCCAGTCGATCGCCGGAGAAAGCTCCAGCGGCACCGCGCCCTTCTGGTACCCCGTTATCCGGCCGTTCGGACGGGCGCGAAGAACGACCGCGGGCCGGTGTCGAACGTCGGGACGCGCCTTCCGGACCGCCGCCCAGCCGTCGTCGGAAAAGGACGAACAATCGACGACCAGGGTCGCGCCGCCGCCGTGAGCCGCCAACTGGCCGTCGATTTTCGTCGCCACGGTGTCGCGAACGGCGGCGACGGGATCGGTCGCCGACCGGGTGGCGACCGGCTGTGGCCGGGTCACCTCAACGAGCGAGGCGGTCCCGGTGTCCGGGTCGGTCGCGCGGAAGTCGAGCGAGTGGCCGGTCGTCACCTCGATCTCCGGGGTGACCGCGTAGCCCGCGTCTGCGAGCAGTTTTGCGGCCGTGAACTCCGCGATGGTCGCGCTCATGCGAACGATATCCATCGAGGTCGACGTGCCGAGTTTTCCCGCCATCGTCTCGCGGTAGTCGTCGAGGGTGCCGGGCCGAAGCAACGATTCGACGTAGCCGGTCGCCGCGGCGGGCGTCGCGTCCGGAAAGCCGGCGGCGTGGTCGCGGAAGAACGCCCGAGTCGTCTCCGCGCCGTCCTTCGAACAGAACACCGTCAAAAAAAACCACGAGACGTGCGGGTACGCGGCGAGCCACGGCTCGTCGTCGTGAAGCCCCGCGAGCAGCTCCCGCTGGGCCCAGCGCGAAACGGGATACGGCACCGCTTCGAAGCCGTACTTGTCCGTTCGCCAGAGGTCACTCGGCGTCTCCGTGTTGCCGAGCCAGTAGCCGGTGGGGCCGCCGCTCGCGCCCGACGGCGGGTCGGGGTCGTCGTCGGTCCAGCAGAACAAGCCAAACGAGCCGTCGTCCATGTCGAAGCGGCGGGCCTCGTAACCCGTCGGAGGGCTGAACCACGGGGTGGCGACGGTCGCGCCGAGGTTCTCGTCGAGGGGGCGTCCGAGCCGCGACCGAACGCGGTTCGCGTCCCACCGGCCGGGCGCGCGCCGGAATCGGAGCGGTTGTGCCACGGAATCGTTACCGCCTGTGGCGGCTAAGGACTTCCGGTGAGAACGACGTCGTCGGGAAGACAGCCGGGAGACGCCCGGCGAGCCGCGATTCGTTCGGGTCGACCGCCGTCGGGCGAACAGGGGCGCCGACAGGTATATGACTGAGAATGGTAAAACCAATGCGTACCATGTCAATGGGTGCCTATGACGAGGACGAACACGAGCGCCGTGAAGAGAAGACGAGCGTTGTCGACGCGGACTTCGACGCCGACCGGCCGGAGTATTCGGGATCGCTCACCTACGACTCCGGCGATTCCGCGGAGGCACTCCTCGACAAGTTCCAAGAGCTACAGGACGAGTGAGAACGGTGGGCCCGGCGTCTCGTCGTGCCCGACGCTCACCGGGTTAACAGAATCGCCGCCGAACAAACGACCGTGACGGCGAGCACGTGTCCGACGACCGCGACCAGGAGGACCGGCTCGCCGAACAGAAACGGAACCAGCGCGAGCTGTAACACCGAGAAGCCGATGTTCTCCGCGTCGAGCCGGCGGGCGCTGGCGGCCTCGTTCGGAGAAAGGTCGACGTAGATGGCACGCCAGAGCGCGACGACCGCACTCCACCAGGAGGTGCCGATCCGGTAGGTGAGGTCCCAGAGGATCAACAGGGTGAGGTAGACGACCGCGACCGGGGGCTCCGAGCCGAACAACCGGTCGATCAGCGTCCCGTTCCAGACGAACAGGTAGGTGATGAGCGCGATGAACGCCAACACGCCCAACACGATCTCGATGCTGGATCCGAACAGGAGCCGTTTGTGTTCGGGCGGCGTCGACAACAGCCGGTTTCGCGCGCCGAGTCGGTGCATCTCGACGCTGCCGATCGCGGCGACGAGCACCGCCGCCGTCCCCGCGATCACCGCGTTCCACAGCCCGTAGTACCAGCCGAGCACGAGGACGCCGACCTCGAAGAGGAGAAACTGGATGGCGACCGCCAGCGTCCGCGGAACGGACAGCCCCGGGATCCCGCCCACGAGGCTCTCGTACACCCACGTCTCGCCGTAACTCCGGCTCACGAGATGGTCCCCTCCTCGAGACGCTGACCGCCCGCGGAGCCGTCTTCGACGGCGTCCGACTCCGCCGTGTCGTCTCCACCGTCCGTCTCGTCGATCGTTCTGGCGACGGCGAGTTCGAACGGCGTGCGGTCCACGGGGACGAGGTCGCGAATGCGTTCGTCCTCGACGATCACGGTGTTGCTGAGCCCTTCCACGAGCGAGCGGGCCAGATACGGGTTCACGTCGGTGACCAGCCGGAGCCAGCGGGCGGACAGCCCCGGGCTCAACACGGGCACCCGGATGATCCGGAGGCCGTGGCCGAACTGCCGGCGTGTCCGACGGAGGATCTCGGCGTACGTCAACACGTCCGGACCGCCGATCTCGTACGTTTCGCCCGCCGTGTCGGGGACGTCGAGCGTGCCGGCGAGGTAGGCGATCACGTCGTCGATCGCGATCGGCTGACAGAGGGTGTCGACCCACTTTGGCGTGACCATCACCGGCAGTCGGCTCGCGAGCCCGCGGATCACCTCGAAGCTCGCGCTTCCCGCGCCGATGACGATCGCGGCCCGCAGGGTGGTCAGCGCGTACGATCCCTCGGCGAGGACGCGCTCGACCTCGCGGCGCGATTGGAGGTGTTCCGAGAGTCCCTCACGGTCCTCGCCGAGTCCCCCGAGGTAGACGACGCGGGAGAGACCGGCCGCGGAGGCCGCCTCGGCGAAGTTTCGCGCGCAGTTGCGGTCTCGTTCCTCGTAGCCGGGACCACCGTCCATCGAGTGGACGAGGTAGTACGCGGCGTCGACGGAGTCGGACCCGATTCGAAACGCCGGCGGGAGCGTCTCCGGCTCCAACAGGTCTCCCTCGACGACGTGGACGTCCGACGGTGGCTGATAACCGTCGGCGTCGCGGACGAGCGCCACGACCTCGTGGCCGCGATCGAGCAGCGTCGGGATCAGTCGACCGCCGACGAACCCGGTCGCACCGGTGACGAGAACGCGCATACGACCTTCAGGGCCGGCACGATTATAAGCCTCCGCACGCCGGAAGCCAACCGGTCGATAGAATAACCCTCGCACTCATCGACGGGTATGAACGCTGGCGAGTTCGAGCCGGTGCGAGGCGTGCCGGACCTGTACGTCCACGACACGGGAATGTTCGAAACCGACGAGTACGGCTCCGTGTACGTGTACGACGCCGACCGGCCGGCCGTGATCGACACCGGCACCGGGGCGAACCGCGAGGCGTTGTTCGAGACGATCGACGCAATTGGGATCGACCGCGACGAGTTGGCGTGGATCGTTCCGACGCACGCACACCTCGACCACGCGGGAGGGGCCGGTCACCTCGCGAGACGATACCCGAACGCCGAGGTTGTCGTTCCCGAGAAGGGGGTCCGCCATCTCGTCGATCCCGAGGCGCTCGTCGCGGGCACCAAGTCCGCGGTGCGGGACCAGTGGCGGCACTACGCAGAGCCGGCACCGATCCCCGAATCGCGGGTCACGGGAGTGGGCGAGGGCGATCGGATCGATCTGGGCGACCGGAGGCTCGTCGTTCACGAGGCGCCGGGACACGCGCCACACCACGCCGTGTACCACGAGCCCGACACCGGAGTGGTGTTCACCGCCGACGCCGCCGGAATCTACGTTCCCGAAGCCGGCGTGGTTCGACAGACGACGCCGCCGCCGCAGTTCGACTTAGACCAGTGTTTGCGCGACCTCGAAGCGATCGCCGGCCTGTGTCCCGACTACCTGTGTTTCGCCCACTTCGGGCCGCGCGAGTACGATCCCGACCTGATCGGAGAAGCAAAACGCGCCTACGTAGAGTGGGTGGAGGCGGTCCGCGTCAAGCGCACCGAGTTGGACGGCGACGACGCGGTTGTCGACCACTTCGAGGCGACGAGCAGGGACGTCGAGTTCTGGAACCCGGAGCGGGCGCGTGCCGACGCGAGCCTGAACGCGCGAGGCGTGTTGGAGTACCTCGACCGGGTAGAAACGCCCTAAACCCCACGTCACCTACCCCGATCCAACTGATGGGCATCTTCGATACGATTCGCGCCGTGCTCGGGACGAGCGCCGAGACGGACGCGACCCGCGACGCCGACCCCGAGGACCTCTTCGGCATGTCGACGGCGTACATGACGATGGAAGCGGACCTCGGCTACGACCACGCCGGAGAGGCGGCGTTGTGTTTCTCCGGGGTCGACAGCACCCGCTTCGACGACGCCGTCGCGATGGTCGAGGAGATTCTCGAGGCGGGCGAGATCGAAACCGGAACCGGATTCCACCGGCACGAGGACGACCACGGCTACCACTGGTTCGTACTCGAGGACGACGATCCCGAAGATCTCGTGACGAGCGTCCACTTCGCGGCCGACCAGTTCATAGAGGAGGGGTTCGGCTCGCGGCTCCTCGCGGCGGTGTTCGGGTTTGCGAACGCGGACGGGCGCGCCTACTGGATCTACTCGTTCCGTCGCGGCGCGTACTATCCGTTCGCGCCGGACGGGACGAACAGCCGGAACCAGCGGGCCGAATTCAAGCTCCAGTCGGTGCTCGACGGAGAACTCGAAATCGAGAACGACGAGTCCTACTGGTATCCGTTGTGGCCGGACGCCCCCGGGCGACACCCGTGGGAGTGATCGGATGGAGACGGACGGGTCGGAGACAGACCGGCAGGGCCGAGCGGACGGCGCCCGGGACGCAGACGGACGCAAGCGGCTCCTTCGTGGCGTCGCCGTACAGGCGGCGGCGCTGAGCGCCGCAGTCCACCTGTTGTGGGCGTGGCCGCGTCTGGCCGATCCCGTCGACCCGCGGCCGTATCTCTTCGTTCTCGCGGCCGGCTTCACCACGGTCGTCGCGGTCGCAACGGTTCGGTCCGACGAGTACCGGCGGCTGTACGCGTTGGGCGCGGGAACGCTCGCCGTATACCTGGTCGGCTACGCCGGCTGGCACGGCAGAGCGACGGCGACAGCGCTGGCGGCCGACCCGCTCGCGATCGTCGGAAAGGTCGCCGAAGCCGTCGGCGTGGTCGCGTTTCTCGGGCTCTACCGGCTCGCTCCGCCGACGAGCGTCGTCGTGGCGCGCCGGAGAGATCGGACGGGAGCCGCCGACGGCGACGCCGGCGAGCCGGACGACACGACTGGCGAGGGGTCGACGGAGTGACCCACCGCCACCGCTTATTACCAGCGCCACGGATCGAGAGATAGTGAGCGACACCTATCGCACGGTCGCGGGACGAGCGACGACGGCGTTCGAGGTCCGAGGCTCCGAGTTTCTCGGTCACGTCGCTCCTGCCGACACCGTCGCGGAGGCGGAGGCGTTCGTCGAGACCGTCGGGACGGAGTACGACGACGCCACACACAACGTCCCGGCGTATCGGGTGCCGGCCGGCGCCGCCTCCGAGCGAACGCCCGGCGACGGGGTGATGCTTCGGGAGTACAGCGACGACGACGGCGAGCCGGGTGGGTCGGCGGGAAAGCCGGCGTTGAACGTGCTCGAGAAACGCGAGGTTCGCAACGTCGTCGCGGTGGTCACGCGATACTACGGCGGGACGAACCTCGGCGTCGGGGGGCTCGCTCGCGCGTACTCCCGGGCGGTCACGGACGCGCTCGACGAGGCGGGCGTAATCGAGGAGCGGCCACACCGGCGGCTCGTCGTACGGACCGGCTACGACGACTCCGGGACGGTCCGCGGGGTGATCGAGTCGTCCGGCGCGGGGTTCGACGCCGACTACGACGAGCGGGTCCGGTTCGAGCTCCGGCTTCCGACGGCCGAGGTCGAGTCGCTGGTCGAGCGGCTCAACGACGCGACGAGCGGCCGGGTCGAGATCGACCGGTGAGCCGCGGTGGGCGAGGGCTGACAGCCGACGCGACAGGCGTTCCCGCGGCGGGGCGTCGTGCTCCCGTCCAGTGCGCCGCGGGGCGGTGGTCAGCGCACGCCGGGTCTGGCTCGGCATCGCATATAACCGCTGAGACGAGACCGTTAGGTGAACTTCCGGACGGTCATCTCCAGCGTGTCGAGGTCGAGGATCGGCGCGTAGCCGGCGTCGGGGTCGATGTTGACGGATTTCTGGAAATCCGTTTGGGCCTGCCAGCAGCCCGAGTTGACCGCGAGCACGTCGTGGTACTTGCCCCAGCCGAGCTTGTGGACGTGGCCGGTGTGAAACACGTCGGGGACGTCCTCGATCACGAGGTAGTCGCGGTCCTCCGGAGCGATTCTGGTGTGACCGCCGAACTGCGGAGCGACGTGGCGTTTTTTCAACAGCTGGTACATCGCCTTGTGCGGCTCGTCGTAGCTCGCCTTCTCGTCGGGAAGCTCGGCGATCACCTCGTCGAGCGAGACGCCGTGGTACATCAACACCTCGACGCCCTCGACGGAGACCGTCGCCGGGTTCGAGACGATCCGGGCGTCGTGGACGTCTAAGATGTCTCGGATCTCCTCGGAGAATCCGGGTTGTGGCTCCGCGAGCCGGACGGCGTCGTGGTTGCCGGGGATCATCACGATCTCGGTGTCGCTCGGGACCTGCGCGAGGTACTCCGCGAACAGTTCGTACTGTTCGTAGATGTCGACGACGTCGAGCTCCTCGTCTTGATCCGGGTAGACGCCGACTCCCTCGACCATGTCGCCGGCGATGAGCAGGTACTCCACGGGCGCGGCCTCCGGCGTGTGGAGCCAATCGGTAAACCGGGTCCACGCGTCGGCAACGAACTCGTCGCTCCCGACGTGGATGTCGGAGATCAGCGCCGCCTGAACGTGGCGGTCGGCTCCGCCGGTCGGGTGGGTTCGCGGAACGTCGGGAAAGTGGAGCGAGTCGGCGAAGAGCAGCCCCGCGTCGTCGGCGAGCGTCCCCTCGACCGCGAGACACTCGTCGAAGAGAATCTCGTCGACGACGTCCGCGAGCCGCTTGTCTTTCATTACCAACACCGGGAACGTTCCGGTGGTGTCTTCGAGTTCGATGAGCCAGTGGCCCGACTTGGTGGACCGCACGTCGTTCACCAGCCCGATTATCGCGGCGTCGCTGCCGCCGGGCATGTCCGCGATGGCCTCCGCCGGACGGTGGTTGACGCGGCCGCGAAGCAGCGTCGAGAGCCGCTCGTATCGGTCACGGAAGGTTCGGACGAAGTCGGCGTACTCGCCGGTGCCCGTGCTGTGACCGGTCATGTCGTTGCCGACCTCGAGTTCGCGGCGCGACGGGTCGCGGTCGTGGGCGACGTGGGAGCCGTCGGGTCGATCCGGCTCCGCGGTCGCGGCAGCGTCGGCGGATCCGGCTATGTCCGAAGACCGCTCGTCTTCATGTGGAGCGGTCGAGTCGACCGCCTCGCCGGCCGCAGACCCCTCCGTTTCGACTGGAGATTCGACCGATTTAGCGGCTGTCGCCGGCGAAGTGGCGTCGGCAGACCGGTCGGTCGAGGCCGCTCGTCCGTCGACGACCGCCCGGACGTGGTCGACGGTGATCCGAAGCGCAGCGTCGGGAGCGTGCTCGACGACGGCCTCGATCGCGGCGGCGGCGTCGTCTGCGCCCGCCAGAAGGGTCACTGCCTCGCGTTCGGCGTTGTATCCGTGGGCGGCGAGTTCGCTGACGACCCGAGCGTTCGACTCCAGTGACACGGAAGAGTTGTGGGGAGAGCACGTCAAAATCGTTCCGGAGCCGGGCGGTCGGACGCGACCGAGCGGTGGCGTGATCGCCGAACGAATCCGTTCACCGATCCCGTTCGAAGGCGTCGGCGAACGTCGCCTCGGGCACGGAGAGCACCGTCGGCCGACCGTGTGGACACGCGAACGGCCGCTCACACTCGTCGAGCCGGTCGAGAAGCGAGCGGATCGCGGCCGCGTCGATCGCGTCGCCCCGTTTCAGCGACGGGTGACACGCCAGGTCCGCCAGCAGGCGCTCGCGGGCGTCGCGCGGCGACGGTCCAGAGGAGAACGCCGCGAGGGCGTCTCGGACGGCTCCGGCGTCGGCCGCCCGGCCGAACGGGGCCGGCACGGTGCGGACCCGGACGGTCCCGCCGCCGAACGGCTCGGTCCCGAATCCGAGCGACGCGAGAACGTCGGCGTGTGCCTCCGCGGCCGCCGCCTCTTCTGCCGACAACGAGACGGTCGCCGGCGGGTCGAGCGTGGCGGTCGGAACCGGCTCGTCCTCGAACGCGCGGGCGAGCCGCTCGTAGTTCACCCGCTCGTGGGCGGCGTGCGCGTCGAGCACGAGCAGCTCGTCGTCGGCCTCCACGAGCGCGTAGAGGTCACGGAACGTCCCGATCGGCTCCGCGTCCGCGAACGCCGCCGCCCGGGAGCCGTCGGCCTCGCCGACCGGCTCGAGCGCGGCGTCGAGGTCGGTAGCGACGTCGGCCCGCCGCCGAAGGTCCGCGCCGGTGAGCGCGTCGGCGACGACCGACTCGACCGCGTCAGCGACCGCGTCGGCGTCGCGAAGTCCGACCTCGCGTTTCGCCGGGTGAACGTTCGGGTCGACTCGATCGGGCGGAACCGCGACATCGACGGCGGCGACCGGCTCGCGGCCGTCCGGCAGCAGCCGACCGTAGCCGGCCCGCACCGCGCCGGTCAGCCGGTCATCGCGCACGGGACGGCCGTTCACCGAGACCCGGAGGTGATCGCGTGCCGCCCGGGTGACGGAGGGATACGCGAGCGCCCCCGTGACGGCCACGTCGATTGCGTCGCCGCCGTCTGACGCGGCGCCGGCCGACGCGGGGTCGACCGCGACGCTCGCCGAGAGCTCGGTCGCCTGGCTCGCCGTCTCCCGGTCGTACACGCCGAGCAGGGCGTCTGTGACGCCGGTGCCCGGCGTCGAAAGCGTCGTCGACCCGTCGTGGTCGAGCGTGAACGCGACCGTCGGGGTCGCGAGCGCGTAGTCGGCGACGAGCCCGGAGATGCGCGCGAATTCCGCGCGGGTGCCGGCGAGCGCCTCGCGGCGTGCTGGCCGCGTGGCGAACAGATCTCTGACGACGACGGTCGTTCCGCGGGCGCGGCCGGCGTCGGTGACTGCGGGGCTCGCCTCTCGTCCCGAGCCGACGACGACGCGGGTTCCGACCGCGCCGCCGTCGTTGGTCGTGAGTTCGAGTCGGGCGGCGTCGGCGACCGCGGCGAGCGCTTCGCCACGAAAGCCGAGCGAGCCGACGCCGACGGGGTCCGCGTCGGGCGCGAGCTTGCTCGTCGCGTGGCGTTCGACCGCGAGCCGGGCGTCCCCGCGGGCCATGCCGTGGCCGTCGTCGGCAACGCGGATCCGGTCGGTTCCGTCCCCGTCGACCGCGATCTCGACCCGCGACGCGCCGGCGTCGAGCGCGTTGTCGACCAGCTCGGCGACGACCCGCGCCGGCCGGGTGATCACCTCGCCGGCGGCGATCCGGTCGACGGTAGCCGGGTCGAGCCGGCGAACGGTGTCGGCGTCGCCCGCGTCTCGCTCAGTCGTCATGGGCGTCGAGGCGGTTCTGGAGGTCGTGAAGGGCGTTCAACGCCTCGATCGGGGTGGTCCGCGCGAGATCCAGCTCGCGGAGCGCCGCGGCTACCTCGGATGCGGGCCCGCCTGTCGCGTCGGCCCCGTTCTCAGCGAGACGCTCGCGAAGCGGAGTGTCCGCGTCGGCGTCGGACGGGGATGGATCGCGGTCGGCGTCGGACGCGGATGGATCGCGGTCGGCGTCGGACGCGGATAGATCGCGGTCGGCGTCGGACGCGGACGGCTCCTCGCCGGTGTCGTCCGTTCCCGCTCCGGCGGCGGCCACCAGCTCGCGGGACCGGTCGACCACGGGCGCGGGCACGCCTGCGAGCTCTGCGACCTCGACGCCGTACGACGACGAGGACGCCCCCGGCGCCACCCGATGGAGAAACGTCACCGCGCCGTCCTCGCGGGCGGCGGTGAAATGCAGGTTGAACACGCGCTCGCGCTCCGCGGCGAGGTCGGTGAGATCGTGGTAGTGGGTCGCAAACAACGCGGTCGCGCCGAGCTCGTCGTGGACGAACTCGGCGGCCGCCCGGGCGATCGCCCGCCCGTCGGTGGTGGCGGTGCCACGGCCGACCTCGTCGAGGAGCACGAGCGAGTCCGGCCCGGCGTCGTGAAGGATCTCCGTGAGCTCGCTCATCTCGCGCATGAACGTCGACTGGCCGCCGGCGATGTCGTCGGAGGCCCCGACGCGGGTGAACAGCCGCGAAAAAACGGGGAGACGCGCCGCTTGCGCGGGGACGAACGACCCGGTCTGTGCGAGCACGACCGACAACGCCACCCCCCGCATGTACGTCGACTTCCCGCTCATGTTCGGCCCCGTGATCACCGCGACGGAGCCGCGCGGGAGGTCGGCGTCGTTGGGAACGAACGAGTCCTGGGTGTGCTCGACCACCGGGTGGCGGCCCCCCTCGATCTCGACGCCCGCGTCGGTGTCTGCGAGGATCGTCGGCCGCACGTACTCGTGTTCGACGGCGACCGTCGACAACGACGCGAGCGCGTCGAGTTCGGCGAGCGCGTCGGCGAGCGCCTGGATCCGCTCGGTCTCCGCGGCGACCCGCTCGCGCACCTCGACGAACAGCTCGTACTCCAAGGCGTCGGCGCGCTCGGCGGCGCCGAGAATTTCTTCTTCGCGTTCCTTGAGCGCCGGCGTGTAGTACCGCTCGCTGTTTTTCAACGTCTGCCGCCGGCGGTAGTCGTCGGGGACGTTCGCTACGTTGGCGTCGGTCACCTCGATGTAGTAGCCGTGTACCTGGGTGTGTCCGACCGACAACGAGTCGATGCCGGTGCGCTCGCGTTCGCTCGCCTCCAGGTCGGCGATCCACTGACGCCCCGCGCGCTCGGTCGCACGGAGGTCGTCGAGGTCGGCGTCGAACCCCTCGCGGATCACCCCGCCGTCGGTGATTTCTTGGGGTGGATCGACCGCGATCGCGTCGGCGATCAGCTCGCGGACGTCGGTAAGCTCGTCGAGGCGGTCGCGGAGGTCGCGGAGGTGAGGGGTGGTCGCACGGTCCGTGTCGCCGGCGAGCGCCGCCTTCAGCTCGGGCACAACCGCGAGGGTGGCGTGGAGCGACCGAAGGTCGCGGGCGTCGGCGCGGCCGCGTGACACCCGAGCAACGAGCCGTTCGAGGTCGTACGCGGCCGCGAGCGCGTCGGCCACCCCCTCGCGCGCCAGCGAGCGGTCCGCGAGCTCGCCGACCGCGTCGTGACGCGACCGGATCGCGTCGGCGTCGACCAGCGGGCGGCGAAGCCACCGTTCCAGACACCGCCGACCGAGCGCACAGCTCGTCTCGTCGAGCACGTCGAACACCGTCTCGCTCGCGCCGAGCCCGCGGTTCTCGAACAGCTCGAGGCTGCGTTGGGCCGCCGCGTCCAGCCGCAGGCGGTCGCGGGGGTCGTAGCGTCGGACGCGCGAGACGTACGCCAGCGGGCCGTCGTCGCCTTGGGTGTACTCCGCGTACGCCAACACCGCACCCGCGGCGCGGAGCGCGGCGTCGGCGTCGAACCGGCGGTCCGGCGCCGAGACGTACGGCACCAGCCGCTCGCGGGCGGCCCGGCGCTCGAAGACGTCCGGGTCGTGGCCGTGGACCGTCCGGTCGGCGTCGGCCGTCGCGTCGACGACGCGCTCGGGGACGGCAGGCCCGACGATCAGTTCCGCGGGCGCGATCCGGTCGATCTCCTCGACGACGGTGTCGGGATCGCCAGCGGTGACGAGACACTCGCCGGTCGCGACGTCGACGGCCGCGAGCCCGAGGGGCGCCGTCTCGCCCGCCACCGCGGCGACATAGTTGGTCGTGCCCGACTCCAGCAGGTCGGCTTCGACGACGGTTCCCGGCGTGATCACCTCGGTCACCGCGCGGTCGACGAGCCCGGACGTCGCCGCGGCGTCTTCGACCTGGTCGCCGATCGCGACGCGGTAGCCCGCCTCGAGCAACGCGTCCAGATAGGGGGCGGCGTTGTCGATGGGGATGCCCGCCATCGGGTAGTCGCCGGTCGAGTCCGAGCGCTCGGTGAGCGTCACCTCACACGTCCGGGCGACCGTCTCGGCGGCCTCACAGAACGCCTCGTAGAAGTCGCCGACCTGGAACAAGACGAGCGCGTCCTCGTGGGCCGCACACAGGTCGGCGTACTGCGAGAGCATCGGCGTGAGCTCCTCGCGGGCCGCCGCGATCCCGGGCGGAACCCCCGTGACCGTGTCTCGATCCGCCGGTGGCATGTCCGCAACCGGGTCGTCCGCGGACATAAACGATACGGACCAACCGGCCGCCGAGACACGCGGACAGCGGCGCCGGTCGAGGGGCCGACAGAACGGGCGAGCGCTCCGCTCGGACCGGCTCGGACCGACCGCCCGAGACGCTTACAACGCTGGACGTTCCAGTTGGGGCGTGGCGAATCGCACGATCCTCATCGGGATGACCGCGACGTTCGTCGGGCTGACGGCCCTGCTCGTCGTCGCCGGGGTGGTCGTCAACCCGTTGTTGCTGGTCGTCGCCGTTCCGTTCGGGATCGCGGCGTATCTCATGTGGTATCACGCGAGCGGGCGGCTCAGAGAACGGACGCGCCGCGAGGCCGATCGGCTCGGAGCGACGGAGCGCGAGCGCGCCAGACAACGGGCCAGAACCGCGGAGAACAGACGGGACGCCTACCGGACCGCTCGGGGGTCGCGAGCGTCGGCCGGCCGCCGGCGGAACGACACTCCCGGAGACCGAGCCCCCGCTGCGAGCGTGATGTCCGAACGCGAGGCGTACGCGACGTTGGAACTCGACCCCGCCGCCGATCAAGAGGCGATCCGAACGACCTACCGCGAGCGCGCCAAGCGGCTCCACCCCGACGGCGACGAGGGCGACGAGGAGGCGTTCAAGCGGCTGAACCGCGCCTACGAGGTGCTCAAAGAGTAGCGGTCAGGCGTGGTCGGCGAGGTACGCCTCCGCGTCCGCGAGCTCCTCGCGGGTGTTGACGTTGGTGAAGGTGTGTTCGGTCGTGCGCTCGCGGATCGTCGCCTCGTCGACGTGGACGACGGACAACGCCTCGAGGGGCGCGAGCACCTTCCGGTCGCCGCGGGCAAGGGCGCGCTCGCAGGCGGCGGCCATCGCGTCGGCCCGGTACACCGCGTGGGTGGTCTGGAGCCACCGGTCGGAGAGGCGGGGGATCGCGGCGTCGGCGTCGGCCGCGTCGGCGAACAACGTGTCGACAAATGCCGGATCGACGAACGGGGTGTCACAGGCGACGACGAAGACGAACTCGCCGGGAGCGGCCCGGCACGCGTTGCCGATGCCCGCCATCGGGCCGCGGTCCGGCTCGTCGTCGAGCGCCCACCGCACCGACAACGGGAGCCCGCTGAGCGCGGCCGCGATGGCGTCGCGCTGGTCGGGCCGGCAGTTCACCACGAGGTCGGCGACGACGGGGTCGCCGCCGGCGGCCCGTTCGGCGCCCGGCGGGACCGGGTCGCCGACGCCCGCCAGCCGTTCGGCGACCCGTCGGATCATCGGCACACCGCCGAGTTCGGCGACCGACTTGTCGGCGTCGCCAAAGCGCGTCGAGCGCCCGCCGGCGACGATGGCACCGGTGTACATATCGGAATTTTGGGCCGGATCGACTTCGCGTTTGGGGTGGTGATCCCCCCGGCACGGCCGGCAGAATCCCACAAAAAGCGACCCGTTAAGTGACCCGCGCCCGTACCGGTATACATGCCAGAGGTAACGGACCTAGAGGAGCTGAGACAGGGGACCGAACTGGTCAAGCGCGGCTTCGCCCGGATGCAAAAGGGCGGCGTCATCATGGACGTCGTCGACCGCGAGCAGGCCCGCATCGCCGAAGACGCCGGCGCGGTCGCCGTGATGGTGTTGGAGAACGTGCCGGCAGACATCCGCAAGCGCGGCGGCGTCGCGCGGATGCCCGACCCGGAGCGCGTTCCCGAGGTCATTGACGAGGTGTCGATCCCGGTGATGGGGAAATCGCGCATCGGCCACCGCAAGGAGGCGGAGATTCTGGAGGCGCTCGGCGTCGACATGATCGACGAGAGCGAGGTGCTCACCCCCGCGACGACGCGTACCACACTGACAAGCGCGACTTCACCTCGCCGTTCGTGTGTGGCGCCCGGAACCTCCCCGAAGCCCTCCGACGGATCCGCGAGGGCGCGGCCATGATCCGCACCAAGGGCGAGGCCGGCACCGGCGACGTCAACCAGGCCGTCAAACACCAGCGCACCATCAAAAACCAGATCCGGACGCTCACCGGACTCAACCACGAGGAGCGCGAGAAGTGGGCCCGCGAACACGGCGCGCCGCGCGACCTGGTTCACGAGGCCGCAGAGGCCGGACGGCTGCCGGTCGTCAACTTCGCCGCCGGCGGCATCGCGACGCCCGCCGACGCCGCGTTGATGATGTACCACGGCTGTGACGGCATCTTCGTCGGCTCCGGAATCTTCGGCGCAGAAGACCCAGTCGAGATGGGCAACGCGGTCGTCGAGGCCGTCAACAACTGGGACGACCCCGAGGAGCTCGCCCGCATCGCGAGCGGAACCGGCAAGGGGATGAAAGGCCAGTCGAACGAGGACATGGCCGAAGCCGAGAAGATCCAGGGCCGCGGCGTCTGAGCCGGCCGACGCGATCTCGCGGTACGGCTTTTTTACAACCGACCAGCGATCGGTCCACCGGGTCAGTCGGCGTCGTGGTCGAGTACGGTCACGTCGTACACCCCAGTCCAGCGGTATCGCCGGCCGCTCCAGACGAACTCTCGTCGGGTGAGCCCGTACAACAGGAGCGGCAGAGTCGCCAGATACGCCGGCACGGCGAACAGAAACGTCCAGCGGCGAACGCCGCAGTAGGCGTACGCGGCGGCGGCGACGCCGGTCACGAGCGGGACCGTCACGAACGGAGCGAGTATCGTCCCGAAAAGGACCGCGAGCGGGATTACCGCGCCGGCGACCAGTCCGCCCGGGTCGATGTACGCCGCC
>KI543160.1:96109-104295 GCA_000496175.1 uncultured archaeon A07HR67
GACACCGCGACGTCCGGCAGACACACCACGAGGGGGACGCGCGCGTCCACGCTGTGGGTGCCGTCGGCGGTCGTGACGGTGAAGCCGCCCAGAATCGAGGGAGCGACGTTGTCGGAGTGGGCGACGCCGGAGACGACCGCCTCTCCCTCGGCGGCGATCGGGACGAGCTCCTCGCGGGAGAGCCCGCGGTCGTACAGGCGGTTGAGCGCGACCGCGGCTCCGGCGGCGCTGGCCGCCGACGACCCGAGCCCGGAGGCCGGCCGCACGCCCTTGTCGATGTGGATGTGCGCCGGGGCGTCGAGCGCGTCGACGACCGCCCCGACGGTGTTGCCGTCGGGGTCTTCGGGGATGTACTGGGCGCCGACGCCGGTCACCTCGATCGTGGTTCGGTCGGCCCGTTCGACGGTGACGACGTCGGCGGGCCGCGAGAGCGCCGCCCCGAAGACGTCGAAGCCGCTCCCGAGGTTCGCGCTGGTGGCGGGAGCCCGTACGGTAACCATGCGGATCGGTCAGCCCGGGGCGTCAAAAAGAAGCGGGATCACGGACGGCTGTCGGGCGACTCGCAGACCGGAGGCAGAGACGGGAGTCAGGAGTCGGCGGTGGTCCACAACAACGGCCCGACGACCACCAACCCGATGCCGAAGAGGATGTACGTCGCCGGCATCGTGCTGAACGGAGACACGGTGAAGATCACCCCGAACGTGACCACCACCGCGGCGATCACCTTCTGAGACTTCAACGGGAGCGCCCCGAGCAGCGAGGCGACGAACGCGAGCAGCAGGACGTGCCCGAGGTGATAATCGAGCAGGAACGTGTCGATGACCAGCGGCGAGAGCATCTTGTCGGGAGGTGAGAGTGAACCGCGCATTAAAGTTCCGTTTCTTGCGACCCGGTCATATAAACCGCGTCGCGGAGACGGACGGCTGTGCGACTCGTACAGGTCATGATCCCGGCGGGCAAGCGGGAGGCGGTCGTGCGCGCGCTCGACGACGAAGGCGTCGACTACGTCATCACCGACGAGACCAGCAGCCGCGAGTACAGCGGCGTTGCGACCTTTCCGCTGCCGAAGGCGGCGGTCGAGCCGGTTCTCGAACGGCTCCGAGAGGCGGGCATCGACGACCGGACCTACACGGTGATCGTCGCCGCCGAGACGGTGATCTCACAGCGGTTCGAGGAGCTCGAAGAAACGTACGCCGAAGAATCCGACCGCGGCGAAGACCGGATCTCTAGACAAGAGCTCCAGGCAAAGGCGGACGAGCTCGCGTCGAGCATCCGGACGTACGTCCTGATGACGGTCATCTCGGCGGTGATCGCCACGGCCGGGCTGTTGTTGGACTCGCCGGCGACCGTCGTCGGGTCGATGGTGATCGCGCCGCTCATCGGCCCCGCGATGTCGGCGGCGATCGGCACCGTCGTCGACGACGAGGAGATGTTCCGGCGGGGCGTGTGGATGCAGGTGGTCGGCATCGTCGTCGCGGTCACGGCCGCGACGGCGTTCGCCGGCGGGCTTCGGTGGCTCGGGCTGGTTCCGCCCGGCCTCGACCCGCTCGAGCTCGCGGAGGTGGCGGAGCGGCTCGCGCCGAACGTGCTCGTGCTCGCGGTGGCGATCGGCGCGGGCGTCGCGGGCATCGTTTCGTTGATGACCGGGGTCTCCGCGACGCTGGTGGGCGTGATGATCGCGGTCGCGTTGATCCCGCCGGCCGCCGCCATCGGCATCGGGGTCGCCTTTTGGATTCCGCGGCTCGTGATCGGCGCGGGGGTGATCGTGGCGGTGAACGTCCTCTCGATCAACCTCGCGGCGCTCGTGGTGTTGTGGGTCGAGGGATACCGTCCCGAGCAGTGGTTTCGCGAGGACGACGCCCGCTCGGCGCTGGTGAAACGCGTCGTCGTCCTCGTGGCCGCCATCGCGGTGTTGAGTGCGTTTCTGGGCGGGGTCACCTACGACAGCTACACCGCGACCACCACCGAGTCTGAGATCCGCGACGTCGTCGGCGAGGAGCTGACGCGTCTCGGCGCCGAAACCGAGCTGTTGGGACTCGAGATCGAGCGAACGGGACGGCTTCCGCCCCGAGAAACCGACCGCGTCGTCGTCACTGTCGGGGCGCCGTCTGGCGTCTCGATCGACGGGTTGGCCGCGACGCTCGAAGACCGGATCCGTGCCGCGACCGATGAGGACCCGCGCGTCGAGGTCCGGCTGGTGACGGTCGACCGGCCGTGACTGGACGCGTCGGCCGCCGGAATCGTGCGGCTGGCCGCGCCGGGCGGAGCCGAAGAGCAACGCCTTTTTGCCAGCGTTTCCCTGGGTAGGGCAGTGACCGACCCGACGGAACCCGACGACGAGGCGATGCGGGAGGTGGTCGAGCGGTCCAGAAGCGGCGCGCCGGCCGTCGGAGAGGCGGTCCGGGACCGGTTCTCCTCGGACGAGGTGTTCCAACGGATCGTGGCCGCCGCCGACGAGGAGGTGACCTCCGGAGCCCGCGAGCTCTTCTTCAGCGGGATCGCCGCGGGGTTGGCGATCACGATCACGTTTCTGTTGTACGTCTCGTTGACCGCGGCGACCGACGGCCACCCGTTGTTGAGCGTGGTGTTGTATCCGCTCGGGTTCGTCTACATCATCATCGGCGGCTACCAGTTGTACACCGAGAACACGCTGCCGCCGGTGGCGTTGACGCTCGAACGACTCGCCAGCCTCCCGACGTTGTTGCGCCATTGGACCGTCGTGCTCGCCGGAAACTTCGTCGGAGGCGCCGTCGGCGCGGTCGTGCTCTCGTACGGCGGCGTCTTCTCCGCCGACGCGACGCGTCGGCGATAACGATCTCCAGCTCCGGGCTCGACGTCGGCTTCTGGCCGTTGTTCTTCAAGGCGGCGATGGCGGGGCTGATCGTCGCCGGCGTCGTCTGGGTCGGATTCGCCTCCAGCGACTCCGTCACCCGGCTGCTCGTCGTCTACCTGGCGTTTCTCGCGATCCCGCTCGGAAACCTGTACCACGTCGTCGTCTCCTTCACCGAGGTGGTGTACCTGGTGTTCGCACAACAGCTCGGATTGTACGCCGGAGAAATGACGTTCTACGCGGGGATGGTCGGCTTCGTCGTCCCCGTGCTGCTCGGCAACACCGTCGGCGGCGTCGTGCTCGTCACGCTCGTGAACTACTTCCAGACCAGCGAGGAACGGCTCGAAGAAGCGCGGTTCGAGGGGATGACCCGGCGGCTCACCGTGCCGGAGTGGGTGCTCGGTCGGGCGGCCGGGCGGTCGTACGTGCCGATACTCGACGCGGCGGAGGCGGCGTTGTTCGCCGACGAGGGATACCGGGTCATGGTGCCCGTGGCGAACCCGCGGACGGACGATCGGATCGTCGAGCTCGCGAGCGCGCTCGCGTCCGGCCACGAGGACGGCGTTGTTCACATCGTCCACGTGGTACAGGCGCCGAGGCAGATGGCGGTCGAGACCGGAGACAACGAGCGGATCGAAGACACCTCCGCGCGCCAGCTGGCCGGCCTCCGCGAGACCGCCGAGGCGTTCGGCGTCCGCGTCGAAACCACGACGGTCGTCTCACACTGGTCGTTCGAGGAGGTGTTCGACATGGCCCGCCGGACGCGCCCGGAGACGGTGGTGATGGGGTGGGGCGACGACCACCTGTGGAGTGCCGCCCGCGCCGAGCGGCCGGTCGCGGAGCTCACCAATCAACTGCCGTGTGATTTCCTCGTGTTGAACGACCAGGGGCTCGACACCGCACGGATCCTCCTGCCGACGGCCGGAGGGCCGGACTCCGCGCTCGGCGCGGACGTCGCGCGGAGCCTCGCGCGGACGGCCGGCGCCACCGTAGAGCTGCTCCACGTCGTAGACGACCCGACAAAACGGGCGGCAGGAGAGCGGTTCCTCGCCGAGTGGGCCGAAGAGAACGGCCTCGCGGACGCCGCGTTCACCGTCGACGACGGCGGCGACGTCGAGGCGGCGATCGAACGCGAGGCGGTCGACAACACGCTCATCATTATCGGCGCGACCGAGAAGGGGTTGATCTCGCGGCTCGTCGCTAACTCGCTTCACCTCGACGTGGTGAGCACCGTCGATTGCTCGGTGCTTCTGGCCGAGCGCCCGCATCACCGGACGATCCGCGAGCGGCTCTTCGGACGCGGCCAGCGCGAGGTCGGCGGCTCGGACGCGACCGGAGCGGGCGAGACGGAGCCGGTCAACGCGGAGTGAGTCGAGCGGTCAGTCGCCGTTCGTTTCTCGACTCGGGAGCTCCGGCTCGTGGTCGACGGCCTCGATGACCGCGTCGAGCACCCGCTCGACGTTCTCGTCGTCGGTGACGCTCATCGTCGCGTCGACGGATTCAGCACGCACCGCGTCGAAGCGGTCGTGTTTGTTTGCGACGGTGAGCAGCGGCACCGACGCGTCGAACAACGCCCTGGCCTCCTCGCGGAGTTCGAGCTGGACATCGAGCGGATACCCGCAGTCGCCGGAGGGGTCGAGCACGAACAACACCACGTCTGCCAGGTGTTCGAGCGCGCTGACCGCTTGGCGCTCGATGTCGTTGCGCTCGGCTTCCGGGCGGTCGAGCAGCCCGGGCGTGTCGACGATCTGGTAGCGGACCCGGTCACGCTCGAAGTGGCCGACGTGGACGCCGCGGGTCGTGAACGGGTACTCCGCGATCTCGTTCGAGGCGCGGGTGACCCGGTTGACGAACGAGGACTTGCCGACGTTCGGGTAGCCGGCGACGACGACGGCCGGCTCGTCCGGCCGGATGTCGGGCAGGTCGCGGAGGTCGTCGCGGGCGTCGCCGATGTACCGGAGGTCGTCGGCGACCTGGTCTAAGATGTCCGCCATCCGCGCGAACGCCTGTTTGCGGTGTTTTCGCGCGGTGTCAACGTTCGAGCTCCGGATCTTGGTGGTGTACTCGTCGCGGAGCGACTCGATCTGTCGGCTGGCCCACATCACCTGCGAGAGCGCCCGTCGCAGCCGGTCGACGTCAACGATGGCGTCGGCGAGCTCGTAGTAGAACGGGTCGACATCGAAGCCGAAATCGGGCCAAGAAACGACCACGTTCTCGAGGTTGTCGGAGAGCACGTTGCCGGCCGTCCGCAACATCGATTCTTGCGCCTCGTGGCCGCGTTTCGCACGCCCGGCGCGGGCCGCCCGCGAGAACGCCTTGTCGACGAGCTCCTCCGAGCGGGGGGTCGTCGGGAGGCCCTCAAATATCATACCTCGCTATACCCTGCCGAGGCGTATAAGCGCGTCCGTTCCCGGACCGCAACGCACGGAGTGTGGTCCGTCCGGACCACGGTATCCCGAGGGGTCTCGGATCATAATCTATTTTTGTCTATCATTCGTCGATGTGTCTATGCCGATACATCGACGTGGGGTACTCACCGCGATAGGAACCGGAACGCTCGCCGGCCTCGCCGGTTGTTCGGGGACGGAGAGCAGCGAAGAGGAGGACGCAGCGCCGGCGAGCGTGTCGGGCGAGACGCTGACGCTCACGACGACGACGAGCACCTACGACACGGGACTGCTCGACGAAATCCACGGCGACTTCGAGGAGATGTACGGCGTGACCGTCGACGCGGTCGCTCAGGGGACCGGCGCGGCGCTCGAATCGGCGCGAAACGGCGACTCGGACGTGGTGATGGTCCACGCCCGCGGGCTCGAAGACGAGTTCATGCGCAACGGGTACGGAGTCAACCGCCGCGACCTGATGTTCAACGACTTCGTCATCGTCGGTCCCGAGGACGACCCGGCCGGGATCTCGGGGATGGGATCGGCGACCGACGCGCTCACCACCGTCGCCGACGCCGAGGCGACGTTCGTCTCACGAGGGGACAACTCCGGGACCCACACGAAGGAGCTGAACCTCTGGGAGGCCGCCGGAACCGAGCCGGGCGGCGACTGGTATCAGGAGACCGGAACCGGCATGGGAGAGGCCCTAAACGTCGCCAACCAGCAGAGCGCGTACACGCTCTCGGACCGCGGGACGTTCATCTCCCAGCGCTCGGAGATCGACCTCACCATTCTCGTACAGGGACCGATCGAGGGCGGGCCGGAGATCCTCTCGAACCCGTACGGAATCATGGCGGTCAACCCCGGCGTCC
Organism: uncultured archaeon A07HR67; assembly: GCA_000496175.1. Taxonomy (GTDB): domain Archaea; phylum Halobacteriota; class Halobacteria; order Halobacteriales; family Haloferacaceae; genus Halorubrum. The sequence goes on from KI543160.1 coordinate 102,196, forward strand.
ACGAGAACACCAACTACGACCTCGCGATGGCGTACATCGGGTGGATCACGAGCCCTGGAGCCCAAGAGGCCATCTCGGAGTATCAGATGGAGGGAGAACAGCTGTTCTTCCCCGAGGCCGTCTCTGAAGACCCCGACTTCCAGCAGTACGTTCCGGAGGGCTGGAGTAGCGAGTCGTCCGACGAGTGAGCGTGCCGGTCGAACCGGTCGTACAGCTGGTGCCAGCGCTCGTTGACCTCCCGTTCAGGGAGGGATACGTCTCGAGTATCGTCTACGTCTCGTTGTACGTGAGCCTCATTTCGGTGGGCTTGAGCACGGTGTTCAGCGTTCCGGTGGCAGTGGTGTTGGGATTCTCCGAGTTTCCCGGAAAGCGGTTCGTCAAGTCGGTGATCAACACCGGGATGGGGTTTCCGAGCGTCGTCGTGGGGCTCGTGGTGTTGTTCGTCGTCTCCAATCAGGGGCCGCTCGGGGCGTTGGAGCTGATATTCACCAAGCAGGCGATGATCATGTCGCAGTTCGTGCTCGCGACGCCGCCGATCACCGCGATCAGTCTCGCGGCGATCACGGGCGTCGACGACGACGTTCGCGACGCCGCACGCGTGCTCGGCGGAACCCGCCTCGACGCCGCGCTCGTCGTTCTCAAGGAGGCGCGATACGGGATCGCAACCGCCGTCTTGGCGGGATTCGGCCGCGCGATCAGCGAGGTCGGCTCCGTGCTCATCGTCGGCGGGAACATCACGGGCGCGGACGGAATCTCGAAGACGCGAACGCTGACGACCGCCATCCAGCTCGAGGCCCGACAGGGACAGTACGAGACGGCGATGGTGCTCGGGGCGGTGCTGGTCGCGCTCGTGTTGACGGTGAACGCCGTTGTCGTCCGCTTCGGCGATCAGGGAGTGCGCTGATGCTGCGCGCGACCGGAATCGCCCACTCATACGGGGACGAGCGCGTGTTCGAGGACCTCTCGATCGATGTCAGGTCCGGCGAAGTCGTCGGGGTCATCGGCCCCTCCGGCGTCGGAAAGACGACGCTGCTCCGGATGCTCGCGGTCTCGCTGGAGCCCGACGCTGGCACCGTGACTGTCGACGGGACCGACGCGTGGAGCGTCGACGAGGCGACCCGTCTCTCGCTTCGGCGACGCGTTGGAATGGTGTTTCAAGCTGCGAGCCTCTTCGACGCACCGGTCGCCCGCAACGTCGAGTACGGGCTCCGGATCCGCCGGTCGTGGAGGGAGCGGCTCCGCGACGAACTACGGAGGATCGTCGGACGATCCAGCATCCACGAGGCGGTCGCCGAGGCGCTCACGGTCGTCGGGCTGCGCGAGAAACCCGACCAGCACGCGGCGTCGTTGTCTGGGGGTGAGGCCCAGCGGGTCGCGTTTGCCCGCGCGCTGGCGTACGAGCCGGACATCCTGCTGCTCGACGAACCCACGTCGGATCTGGACCCGCAGAACACCGCGGTCATCGAGGACGCGGTCGCCGAGGCCCGAGACCGAGGGATCGGTGTCGTCGTCGCCACTCACGACATGCACCAAGCCGAGCGGGTCGCCGACCGCGTCGCGGTGTTGCTCGACGGAACGGTGACGGAGGTCGGTCCGACAGACCGGGTGTTCGAGAACCCGAACGACCCGCGGACGCGACGGTTCATCGACGGCGAACTGGTGTACTGATCCGGGGGACGGAGCTCCGCGCCGCCGGAGGAGTAATCCGTCTGGTGTGGGTAGTCGGGATCGATGGACGACCCGATCGGACGGGGGCGCGCGCGTCTCGTCGAGGGCGACGTCGAGTTCGACGGACGCGACGCGGCCCTGCTGGGGACGATTGCCCGAGAAGGCTCGGTCGCGCGGGCGGCCGCCGAGCTCGGCCGGTCGCGTGCGCGAGCCCTCTCGCGGATCGAGACGCTAGAAGCGGGGTTCGGCGGGCTCGTCGAGCGTCGACGGGGCGGACGCAGCGGGGGCGGAAGCCGGCTGACCGAGGCGGGAACGCGGCTGCTCAACCGATACGAGCGGCTGGCGGCCGCCGTTGCCGCGACGGCGCGGGTTCCCGAGACCGTTCTCGACGGGACGGTCACAGCGGTCGACGGAGAGCTCGCGGCGGTACAG
>KI543160.1:104315-142370 GCA_000496175.1 uncultured archaeon A07HR67
GAGCGAGACGGCCGGCCCTCCGTCGTCCGGTACGTTTAGGCCGGTCGGCGGCCGGAAGGTGGACATGAGTCTGGAAGCCACCGTCGCCGCTCCGTTCAAGTGGCACGCCGCCGAGCGGCTGGGCGAGGGAGAGTTCGTGGTGGCGCTCTCGTTGGAACGCGACTGGTTCTCGCCGGACCAGGCGAAGCGGCTCGTGGACGTGGCCGTAGGGCGCGGGCTCGTCGACGAGGAAGACGGCGACCTGATCGCGCGGTTCGACCCCGACGAGGTCGTCGTGCCCGAGGGGTTCCGGCCCGACGAGGCGGTGTTGCGCGAACAATCGACCTTCGAGACCGCGCTCGACGCGGTCGTCTCCGCCGGGGTGGAGAAACAACACGCCGTCGCCGGGATCAACGAGCGTCAGCGGACGCTCGCGGTCACCATCGAGGCGGCCGCGGTCCTCTATGCGAAAGAACAGGGCGCGCGCGTCGACCACCTCGTCGAGGACGTCCGCGCCGAGCTGTCGGAGGACGAGTGATGGTCGCGGACCGCCTGACCGACGGCGTCCGGATCGGCCAGCTGCTCGCCTCGGAGGTCGCCGGCAACCACGGGCGGCTCCGCGGGCTCGGGGTGACCGACGCCGACCCGGACGTGGAGCCGACGCCCGACGGGGCGTTAGCCTACCGGCTGGTTCGCGACGACAGCGACGGCGGTCTGACGCGCGACGACGCCGAGACGACGGGAGCCGGCGAGACCGACGTCGACGGCGTCGTCGCCGAGGTGTACGTCCAGCCCGACCGGGTGCGGATCGAGTTCGTTCGTGCGCCCGACGCCGTCGCCGACGCCGCCGGCGACCGAAGATTGCGGGTCAGGCCGAAGGCGGTTCGCCCGCCGCGGACGCTGGTGTTTCTCGAGGACGGAGCGGCGGTAAAACGGATTCTGCCGGTTCTCGAACGCGTCGTCGGACCGGAGCGGAACGCGTAGGTCTCAGTCGGAACGGCCGCCGTCGCCGAGCGCGACGGTCGGTCCGCCCGCCGTCGCTCCCGGGTCGTCGCCGGCGGACTCGCCGCCGACGTCGAACTTCCGGAGCAGCCGGCGGAGCCGGTCGGCCTGGTCGGTGAGCGACTCGGCCTCGGCGGTGGCACCCGCCATCGCGGAGAGCTGTTCGTCGGCCGCCGTGGACGCCTCGTCGGCCCTCGTCGCGGTGGTCTGGCTGATCTCCGAGACCTCCTCGGCCATCGAGACGGTTTCCTCGGTGCTCGCGGCCTGGTCGTCGGTCGCCTGGCTGATTTCACGGACCCCGTCGTCGGTTTCCGCGGCGTTGTCGGCCACCCGCGTGAACGCGTCGGCGGCGTCGTGGACGGCCTCAGCGCCGGTCTCCATGTGTTCCTCGGCGGCCCGGACCTCGGCGACCGTCGCCTCGGTCTGTGCCTGCGTGCCGGCGATCAGTTCTTCGATCTCGCTTGCGGCGTCGCCCGTCTCCTCCGCCAGCTGTTTGACCTCGTCGGCGACGACCGCGAACCCGCTGCTCGTGCCGGTTCCGCTCCGACCCTCGGCGCGGGCGGCCTCGATGTTGGCGTTGAGCGCCAGCAGGTTCGTCTGTGCGGCGATGTCGCCGATGAGGTCGACGATCTCGCCGATCTCTGCCATCCGCTCGTCGAGCACCTGGACCTTCTCAGCTGTCGAGTCGATCGCGTCTCGCGACTCCTGGACGCTTTCGATCGCCCGGCGGGCGGTGTCTTCGCCGTCGTCGGCGATCCCGGCCGTCCGCTCGGCCGCGTCGGCCACCGTCTGTGTCGAGGAGGCGACCTCCTCGATCGTCGCCGAGAGGTTGTTCATCTCCGCGGACACCTGTTCGAGCATCTCGCGTTGTTCGCCCGCGCCGTCGGCGATCTCCGCGATCGATTCTGTCACGTCCTCGCTCAATCCCTCGGCGGTGTCCACGCCCTCCATCGTCTTCTCGCTGGCGTCGGATACCTCGTGGGCGAACGATTGGATCTCCCGCATCGTCGACTCGATGTCGTCCATCATGTCGTTGAACGCGACGCCGATCCGTTCCATGGCCTCGCTCTCGCTGTCGGCGTCGAGACGAACTGTCAGGTCACCGTCGGCGGCTCTCCCCATGGTCGCGCGGTAGCTGTCGGCTTTCGTCTCGAGGTGTTGGTTGAGCCGCTCGACCTCCTCGCGGCGCTTCTCCACCTCGGCTTTGGCCTCCTCGACGTCTTGGATCTCGGCCTTTTGTTCGGAGACGAGTTCGAGCTGTCGTTCCGCCTCCTCGCGGGATTTCTCGATGGAGTACCAGTTGACCATCAGCGCCAGCGCGAGCGCGGTGATGAACACCGCGTGGATACCTCCCCAGACGATCGGATTCGCAATCGCGGCCGGGTGGTTGTAGACGAGACTCGAGTCGATCAGGCTGAACGCCCCGTGACCGATCGCCACGTATCCCATGCCGATGGCGAACGGAAGCCAGTCCTCGTACACCGCGAGCACGGCGACGAACACGAAAAAGTGGAAGTGTGCCTCGATGTAGCCGCCGGAGAGCTTGACCAGCGCCATCGACACCGTCATCGCGCTGAACGCCGCGATCACCGTGCGGGTTCGGCGGTCGAAGACCGACCAGTTCGCCAGCGCCGCGGTCGCGAGGATCAGCCCGAGAAAGCCGCCGAGCATCCACGCCGGAGCGGCGGGAATCTGTGCGCCGGTGACCGACTCCGTCCCCTCGTACAACCCGAGCGCAAACAGAAACGGCACCTGCGCGACGACGAGCAGCAGGATGTTCCGATGCCGCCCCGACCACATCTCCTGCGGCATCGACGTTCCGTCCGGAACGTACCGGAGTACCTCGCGGATCGTGTGGCCTAGTCCTGGGCGCTGAGCGGCGTCCGTGCCGGCTCCGACCGCTGAATCGCTCATGACACTGATGCTCGTGACCCAAAAAAGAACGTTCCCCTCAAAATATTCGTTCTGATACGCAGAGTGCCCGCGAGAACTGCCGGCTGATATTTATCTGATCCCGGGACACAGTACACCTGTGACACTCGACCCGATCCACGTCGAGAACATCGCGCGGCTCGCGTACGGAATCGCGGGCGACGTGGACACCACCGACCACGAGGACCTCGCAGGGCAGGTCTGGGACGACTGGCTCCCCGGGCTCCGGCACGACGGCCGCGTCGTGATAGAGCCCGTCGCCGACCACGAGCGGCGGCGAGCCCGGATCGACGACGTGGCGCTCGCAGAACGCCCCTTCGGGACGGTTCACGGGCTCGACTCCGGCACGATCAACCCGACGACGTTCAAAAACGGGCTCGTCGTCGACGTGGCACACGCGGCGATGGCCGCGGAGCCGACCGACCTCGAACTCCACCGCGACCGGACGATCGTCGCGACCGTCCACGCCGGCGACTCGACGGCCGACTTCGACGGCGAGTGGACGAGACGCGACGCGGGCCACACCCGCCAGCGCGTGCTCCACGCGCCGCGGGTGAACCGATACGCCGAGGGCGTCGTTCACGCGCTCGCGTTGTACCTCGCGGAGGGGACTCACGCGCTCGACCACGTCGACCGAGTCGAGGAGCTGCTCGTGCTCGACGGCCCCATCTACCCAAAGGAGCTGTTCACCTGGGAGGACCGCGACCCCGAACTCGGCGAGCTCGCCCGGGAGGCGAAGCCCCGAGCGGTCGTCGAGAAGTACGTTCGGCTCGTCGAGCGGTTCGTCGAGCGCGAGGTGCCGCTCGCCGGCTTCGTCAAGAACCCGTCCAGCCGGACGATCGTGCGAAGCCTGACCAGAAACGGGGTCGAATCGCCGTGGCCGGACGACACCGCGTTCTTCACCCGGCTGTTGGAACGCCGCGAGGCACCCGGCGACCCGCGGGACCCCGAGCGAACCGCCGGCGACCGCCTCGAGGACGACCTCACGTTCACCACCTGGTTTCACAGCCGCGGCGGCGCAGACCGGACGATGGCGGCCGACGCCGACGCGCTCGGGATCGACCGCGAGCTCGATCCCGAACTGTACGAGGCGACGTTCATGATCCTGTACGATCCTCGGACGGATGTGACGTACAAACTCGAGGCACCCTACGCGTTCACCCGCGACGCGGAGACGCGCGACCGGCTGACTCGCCAGGTGCTCGGAGACGTGGCGACGACGCGCGGGCCGCCGAGCGCGGTCGGGAAGGCCGATTCGCTCGCGCGGATCGACGCCACGGAGAAGGCGGCGCTCCGCCGGAAGTTCGAAGAACGGTTCGACAGCGAGCAGCAGGCGACGTACGACGACCATCGGTGGGGAAAAGACCGGTACTGAGTCGCGGATCGAAACGGCGCGCCGCCGCATCGGGATGGATCGGCTCTCAGATCACACCGAACCCGACCTCACATCGCGCCCGCCAACAACACCGCGTAGATCCCGGCGTTGTACGCGCCGTGTGCCAGCCCGGGGACGGCCACGTTGTCGGTTCGCTCGTAGAGCAGCCCGAGCACGCAGCCGAGCACGACGACGATGACGACGTACACCCACTGCTCGGCGAGCGATCCCCGGATCCCCGAGAGGTGAACGACGCCGAACAACGCGCTCGCGAGCAGGATCGCCGGAGCGGCGCCGAACGCCCGGCGGAGGCCTCCCTGGACCACGCCGCGGAACAACACCTCCTCGACCGGGCCGACGACGAGCAGCGAGACGGCGATCATCGCGAGGTAGTAGGTGACCGGGTCGCCGCCCGGGACGACCGCCTGGTTTTCGCCGGGCGAGAGCCCGACCTGTTGGAGCGCGAACAACGAGCCGTACTGGAGCGCCAACAGGCCGATGCCGGCGGCGACGACGACGCCGAGCTCGCGAGGGGTCGGCCGGGAGACCCGGAGGAGGTCCTGCTGGTCGGTAAAGGCGAGGTAGCCGAGCGCGGCCGCGAGGAAGGCGGCGAACTGCGCGACCGTTCGCAGGAGCCGCCAGCCGTTTCCGCCCTCGGCGACGAGACCGGCGCGGACGCCGAGAGCCGCAATCGAGGGGGTGACCGCGCTCGCGACGACGAGCGCGAAGACGACCGCGAAGACCGCGCTCGCGAGACGGACGAGGCGGTCGACCGGCACCGAGAGATCGTCAGTCATCGGCGGATGTAGGGAACGCGGCGTGTTATGGGCTCCGGAAGAGTGCTCGGCCGGGTGGCGGTCTCGGGTGGTTGCGTGCTACTCGCCGATCCGGAACTCGCGTTTGTCGGCGACCGCCGCCGCCTCGGGGAAATCGCCGCCGCCGAGCAGCCCGCGGGCCGCCTTCTTTCCCCACTCGACGGCCGGCTGGGTGAACGTCGGCACGTTCGCGAGCTCGCCGTACAACACGCAGGCGGCCTCCATCCCGTACAACAGCTCGCCCAGCGCGTGCTCGTCCACCCGGTCGATCTCGATCCGGACGTTGGGGACGCCGGCGGCGGCGAGGCTCGCCTCCGTCGCCGCGAACTCCGCGTCGAACAGGTCGCCGAGCGAGGAGCCGCCGAGGTACGCGAGGCCGTCGAGGTCGGTCTCGGGAATCGGCGAGGCGGCGCGCTCGGTCGGGCGGACGAGCGTGACGAGCTTGTCGGCCGGGCCCGCGCGGTACAGTTGGAGCTGAGAGTGTTGGTCGGTCGCGCCGAGCGCGCGCGCCGGCGTCTGTCCGAGCCCGTCCTTGCCGAGGCTCTCGGCCCACAGCTGGGCGAACCACTCCGCGAACGTTTCTAACGATTCGGCGTACGGCATGAACGCGTTCGTGAGCGCGCCGCGTTCCGCGAGCGCGTACGTCGTCGCGCCGTAGGCGTACGCCGGCGACTCGAAGACCGACCCCGAGAGCGACGCCATCCCGTCTCGTCCGCCGGCAAGCACCGCCTCGATGTCGTGTCCTTGGAGCGCGGCGACCGCGAGCCCCACGGTGGAGAGGACAGAGAACCTCCCCGGGACCCCTGTCGGAACGTCGAGTGCGGGCAGGTCGTGGGTCGTCGCGAGCCGGCGGAGGTTCCCGTCCTCGCCGGTGATCACGAGCGTGCGCTGGGTCCAGTCGACGCCCGCCGCGTCCATCGCCTCGCGGACGACGAGGAAGTTCGCGAGCGTCTCCGCGGTGGTACCCGACCGCGAGACCACGGTGACGACGACGTCGTCGAGCGGAAGCCCTGCAAGGAGGGTTCGAACCGCGTCGGGGTCGACGTTGTCGAGCGTGTAGGCGTCCACGTCGCTTTCAAGCGCGTCAGCGAGCGTCGCCGCTCCGAGCGCGCTTCCCCCGATTCCGACCGTGAGAACCGCGGCCGGATCGTCGAACGGCTCGACCGCGGCGCGGATCGCGTCCGGGTCGGCCGTCTCGGGCAGGGTCAACGAGGCGTAGCCGAACTCGTCGGCGTCCATGCCGTCGGCGATCCGGTCGTGGGCGGCCGCGACCCGGTCGTCGAGCCGATCGAGCGTCTCCTCCGTGAGCCCCGGCTGGGTGCCGAGGACGTTGCCGATGTCCACTTCCATACGGTGAACAGATCCCAACGACTCATAAGCGTAGGCCGTAGCGGTCCACGCCGACGGGCCGGCCAGCGGTCGGGCGCCGGTCGGGGTCGGCGCGCCGAGCCGTGGGCTGTCGGTGCTCCGCCGTCGGTCGGTCGTCGGTCGAGACGCCGATGTCGAGGATCGCCCGGCCGGGGCTCCGATCCGTCTTAGTCAGCCGGGATCACCGGCTCGTTCTCGTCGAGCGCGGGTCGGCCGAACCACTGGTCGAACGAGAACGGTCCCGATCCGAGCGTGAAGACGGCCGACGCCATGCCGAACAACACCACGTGAGCCAGGACGGGGTCGTCTGGCAGCCCGAACAGGGTCGTGGTAAAAAGCACGAAGGAGACGGCGGCCGCTCCCCGGGTGAAGAAGCCGGCGACGAGCGCCAGCCCAACGGCGATCTCGGTCACGCCGGCGCCGACGACCCAGAGCCCCGGATCGACCGGGACGACCGACGTGAGGTCGTACTTCTCGACGACCAGCAGCACACTGGCCGGGTCGGCGAGCTTCTGGATCAGCCCGAGATACACGAACGTGACGCCCATCCCGACGCGCAAGATGAGCGGAACGTAGCGGCGGGCGGGCGCCGTCGTCTCGTCGAGAAACGCCTTCAGGTGGTGAACGGGGTCGACACGCCCGTAGTACGTTTCCGGCGTGCTCGCAACCTCGAGTAGCATGTCGTCGGCGCTCGGGCGGCCGCCGCCGAGAACGATGAGGGCGAGAAACACCGGCACGTACTCCATCGCGATGACGACGCCCGGGTCGACGGCCGCCAGCACCCACGCGAACGTGAGCAATCCCGTCGTCGAGACGATCCGCGTCGCGATACCGAAGAGCACGCAGAACCCGATCCCGATGAACAACACGCGGAGAAACGGGTTCGCGGCGGTGTCGAACGTCAGCGTCGGCGCGAACAGGTAGCCCTGGAAGCCGGCTCCGACCAAGGGAAGACCGATCGAGAGCCGGAGCATCCACGGGATGAGGTCGCCGTAGCCCGCGAGCTTCTCACGGAGGACGACGATGTCGAGAATCGTCGGCCGCACCCACAGGTACGCCGCCATCCCGGCGACGACGGCGACGCCGGAGCCGGCGAACAACGCCGCGTTGAGCGGGTCGGACAACACCTCGGTCAGAAACGCCACGGCGTTCGTCGGGTCGCCCGGGTCCTCAGTGACGTAGTCGACGTGTGCCGCCGCCGGGCGGGCGGCGACGGCCGCGAGGACCGCGAGGAGGACGGTCGTGACGGATCGGCTGGCCATGAGCCGTGTAGGTACCCGGGGTATCTAACGGTGTCTGTCGGAGGGCGTCTCGCGGTCGCCGGGCGAGCGTTACTCGTCGGCGGCGTTCTCCGCCACCACGTCTCGGTAGACGCGGCCGAACGCGTTGCGTCGGAGGGTGCTCGCGGCCGCCTCCGGCTCGGTCTGGAACGTGGTCGCGACGACGGTTTCGGCGAACGGAACGGGGTGCCACGCGACGCGGTCGACGTGTTCGGAGCCGAGTCTGATCACGTCGTCGTCGGTGAATTCGCTCGCGTCAAGCCAGTCGTCGAACTCGGCGCGGTCGGCGAGGTGGACGGCGAGTAGCTCCGCGAAGGCGGCGTCACGGGCGGTTTCGACCACCGCCGGCGTGACGCGCTCGTCGTACTCGTCGGCGTCGAACTCCATCGCCTTGGTTGTCTCGCGAACCACGACCTGTGCCGCCGGGCCCACGTCTTCGTAGCGGTCGATCGCCTCCGCAGATGTCGTCGGCGCGAATACGCCCCTTGTCTCCATGGCGGCCGTTGGTGGCCGAGACTCAAGATCGTTCGGTTACGGTGAGGTATCGGAGCCGGTGTCTGTGTCGTCGGACGCGGCGTCAGCAGTGTCGTCAGTGGCAGTGTCGTCGGACGCGGCGTCGGCAGTATCGTCAGTGGCAGTGTCGTCGGACGCGGCGTCGGCAGTGTCGTCCGCTGTCGCGTCCTCGTACATCTGCCGCGTCAGTTCGCGCGCCTCTCGGAGCGCGGCCGCGGTCTCGGGGTCCGCGTCGTCGGGCGGCAGCGGATCGGCGCTGCCGCCGGCGCCGGTACCGCTGTCGACGCCGGTACCGTGTCGGTGCTCGTGGCCGTCGATGGCGGGGTCGACGGCTGGACGGCCACGGTCGGTCGTGTCCTCGAACACCTCGTCGTACTCGGCAGGAGGGGCGTGCTCGACGACTGCCTCGGCGAGCCCTGCGGGATCGGCCGTCTCCCACGCCGGGGCGTGCTCGTCGAGCCACGCTCGGTGGTCGTCGTCGTGGAGCATCGCCGTGAACGCGAGGTGGTGAGCGAGGTGCTCACCGTCGCGCTGTGGCGTCGCGCACACCGGACACGCGTATCCCATCGTGGCTGGCCTACGGACGTGAACGGTAAATCGGCGTCGGAACCGGGGAGACGGCCCGCGGCGGCGGTCGGATCGGTCCAGACCGTGACGAAACGGATCTGACAGGGAGCGGCGACGCCGCTATAACAGCAACTTTATCACTCGCACGGGGCGAAAATTCGGATAAGACTACTCCGTTAGGAGGAACCACAGTGACCCAAGCCAACACACAACCGGAGGTGAATATCGGTCTCGTCGGTCACGTCGACCACGGGAAGACGACGCTCGTCCAGGCGTTGTCCGGCTCGTGGACCGACCAGCACAGCGAGGAGATGAAACGCGGGATCTCGATCCGGCTCGGGTACGCGGACGCGACGTTCAGACGGTGTCCAGGCGTCGACGCGCCCGAGTGTTACACGACGGACGAGACGTGTCCCGACGGCGCCGAGAGCGAGCCGTTGCGGACCGTCTCGTTCGTCGACGCGCCCGGCCACGAGACGCTGATGGCGACGATGCTTTCGGGCGCGTCGATCATGGACGGGGCGGTCCTCGTCGTGAGCGCGACCGAGAACGTGCCACAGGCACAGACCGAAGAACACCTGATGGCGCTCGATCTCATCGGGATCGAGAACATCGTGATCGCTCAGAACAAGGTCGACCTCGTCAGCCGCGACCGCGCGGTCGACAACCACGCCCAGATCCGGGAGTTCATCGAGGGAACGGTGGCAGAGGGCGCGCCGATCGTTCCCGTCTCGGCGGGACAGGAGGTGAACCTCGACCTGTTGATCGAGGCGATCGAAGCGGAGATCCCGACGCCGGAACGCGACCCCACCGAGGACGCCCGGATGTTCGCGGCGCGGTCGTTCGACATCAACCGTCCCGGCGCGACCGCCGACGAGCTCAAAGGCGGCGTCGTCGGCGGCTCGCTGGTTCAGGGGGAGCTGTCGGTGGGCGACGGCCTCGAGATCCGTCCCGGCCGCGAGGTCGAGGAGGGCGGCCAGACCGAGTGGCGGTCGCTGGAGACGTCTATCCGGTCGCTCCAGGCGGGCAACGAGAACGTCGAGACGGCCGAGCCGGGCGGGCTCCTCGGCGTCGGGACGGGGCTCGACCCCAGCCTAACGAAGGGCGACGCGCTCGCGGGACAGGTCGCCGGCGAGCCGGGGACGCTCCCGCCGACGCGCCACGAGTTCGAGATGGGTGTCGACCTCCTCGACCGGGTCGTCGGCAAGGAGAACGACGAGAGCGGCGACAGCGACATCGAGGAGATCTCGACCGGCGAGCCGCTGATGTTGACCGTCGGCACCGCCACCACGGTCGGGGCCGTGACCAGCGCGCGCGACGGCGAGTGTGAGGTCAGCCTCAAACGGCCGGTGTGTGCGGAGACGGGCGCACAGATCGCGATCAACCGCCGGGTCGGCGCGCGATGGCGGCTCATCGGCGTCGGGACGTTGTCGTAGCGTGGCCGACGACGCCGGCACGGGCGAGCCGACCGGACCACCCGTCATCGCGCTCGACGCGAGCGCGCTGATGGCCCCGGTCGAGACGAACGTTCGGCTGTTCGAGGAGCTCGACCGGGTCCTCGGCGCCTACGAACCGGTCGTTCCGTCGGCGGTGCTCGCGGAACTCGACGGGATCGGATCCGGAGCCGGCGAGGCGGCGACCGCGGCGAGCGTCGGCGCGGACCTCGCGACCCGGGCGGAGACGGTCGAGACCGACGAGGCGTACGCGGACGACGCGCTCGTCGAGTTGGCCCGAACGGCGCGCGTCGACTACGTCGTCACGGCCGACCGTCCCCTGGTGGAACGGGTGCTGGACGCGGAGACACCGGTACTCTGTTTACGGGGGCCGAACACACTAACGGTAACGGACCCATAACGAGCCCGAACACGGCTCGTGGGGGCGACGCGGAGGAACCGACGGCGACGAACGACGGACGCGATCACACACAACACACGCACATGTACAAACGAGTTCGACTCAAGGACACGGTCGAGGTCCCGCCGAAGCACCTGGCGGACGTCACCGACGAGCGGGTGAAAGCCCTGTTACAGGACAAACTGGAAGGACGAATGGACGAAGACGTCGGCAGCGTCGTGAGCGTTATCGAGGTCCACGACATCGGCGAGGGGGCGGTTCTCCACAACCGCCCCGGCGTCTACTACGAGGCCGAGTTCGACGCGCTCACCTTCGATCCCCACATGCAGGAGGTCGTCGACGGGACGGTCGTCGAAACGGTCGAATTCGGCGCGTTCGTCGGAATCGGTCCGGTCGACGGGCTGCTCCACGTCTCGCAGATCACCGACGAGTACCTCACATTCGACGCGGCGAACCAACAGCTCGCCTCCTCGGACTCCGACAAGAGCCTCGGCGTCGACGACGCGGTTCGGGTGCGGGTCGTCACGAAAAGCGTCGACGAACGAAACCCCCGCGACTCGAAGATCGGGCTCACCGCCAAACAGCCGGGACTCGGCAAACACGACTGGCTCGAGAGCGACCGGCGGCGGCGGGCCGAGGCCGGCACGACCACGGAGGACGACTGATGGCCGAAGACCGGCTCGCCTGTCGCGAGTGTCACTACGTCAACGACCCGGACGCACAGACCTGCGAGCACTGTGGCTCCTCCTCGTTGACCGAAGACTGGGCCGGCTACGTCATCATCACGGCGCCCGAGGAGAGCCAGATCGCCGAGGAAATGAACGTCACGAAGCCGGGCTCGTACGCGCTGAAGGTCCGGTGAGGCGGGCGCGGCCGGAACCCAGGGCCTGCCGACCACACCCGACCCGGACGCGACGACTCGCGACGAGACGGCCCCCGCACACCATGACATCTGACGACACGGTGACGCTGCCGGACTCGCTGCGCGACGCGTTCAAAGAGCCGATGGGCCCGGTGACGACCGACGTCGATGGACTGCTCGCGGCCGTCGTCGCGACCCGAGAAACACACGAGGCGCCCGACGCCCCGGTCGTCGCCGTCGGCGACGTCGTCACCTACCACCTCAGAGAAGCGGGTCGCGTTCCGGACGTCGCACTCGTCGACGGAAAGACCGAGCGCGAGGCGGTGCGCTCGGAGATAAACGAGACGCTCGCGGCCGGCACCGAGCGCCGGATCACCGTCGAAAACCCCGCAGCGGCGCTCACGGCGTCTCTTCTCGAAGCGTTGGCGGACGCGCTCGCCGACCCCGATCCGGTCACGATCGAGGTGGACGGCGAGGAGGACCTGGCCGCGCTGCCGGCGATCGTCGCAGCACCCGACGGCGCGAGCGTCGTCTACGGCCAGCCCGGCGAAGGGATGGTTCGAGTCGGCGTCACTCCAGAAACGCGTCGAGCGGCCCGCGAACTGTTCGACCGGCTCGACGGCGACATCGACGCCGCCTATCGGGCGCTTGGGTTCGACGGGCGGGAGGCCGAGACCGACCGGACCAACCGCTGATCCGGAGGCTCACTCCTCGGCGACACTCACGCCGAGCGCGAGGGTGAGGAGCGCGCCGAAAAGCGCCACGCCGGTCGTCACCCGCGGCGTGGTGGGATACGTCGCCAGCGGAAAGTAGGGGGTGATCCCGTGGGCTATCAGCCACTCGATTCGGCCGACGCCGGCGAACCCGCTCGCGAGCAGACCGATCCCGGCCGCGGTTCCTAAGGCTCCAGTGACGAATCCGAACCCTGTGAGGGCGTCTTCGGCGCCGACGAGCTCCCACACCTGCGACTCGGAAATGTCGGTGATACGGCGCCGATAGGCCGCGAGCACGGTCAGGCCGACGCCCGCGAGCGTGAGAAACACTTCCCCGAGGACGACGACCGCGGCGGCTCCGAGCGATGTGCGTGTCGGGTCACCCGAAAAGTACGTCTGTTGAACCGGGTCCGGCAGGGTCGCGACAATCGGCGCGGCGAGGGCGGCGACAAGGAGGATGAGCCCACACCACCGGACCTTCGATGCGACGGAGACGATCGGAACGAGCCCGTGTTTCGCTCGGATCAATTCGTACCGGGATCGATCGGTGGGGTCGCCGCCGGAGTCGGAGGTGGGGGTCATTCCGAGTAGCTGTTCGGGTCGCAGGGCCTAAGTGCTGACCCGGGGAGTCGCGCTCACAGGCGGTTCTGCGGGTGTACACCCGCTTCGAAATCCTTTTACAGCGTTCGAAGGGTAGTACACGTAACTAACTCATGAACGTCGACATCATCTCCGAGGAAGAAAACCCGATGTTGCACCGGACGGATATTCGCTTCGAGACGGTTCACGACGAGGCGACCCCATCTCGACTCTCGGTTCGTGACTCGCTCGCGGCCAAACTCGACAAGGCCTCCGAAGAGGTCGTCGTTCACGAACTCAACACCAAGTTCGGGATGCGCAAGACGATCGGCTACGCCAAGGTGTACGACTCCGCGGGAGACGCACTCGACGTCGAACAAGACCACATGCTCGAGCGGAACAAGATCGGCGACGACGACGCCTGAGGCGCCAGCCGGATGCGGGTTCTCGGCATCGAGGGAACGGCGTGGTGTGCGAGCGCCGCGTTTACGACACCGAAACGGACGAGACGCGGATCGAGTCCGACGCCTACCAGCCGGACAGCGGCGGAATCCACCCGCGGGAGGCCGCCGAACACATGGCCGACGCCCTTCCGACGGTCGTCGACCGCGTCCTGACTGCCGCCGAGGCCGACCACGGGGCCGAGGCGGTCGACGCCGTCGCCTTTTCTCGTGGCCCCGGCTTGGGGCCGTGTCTCCGGACGGTCGGAACGGCCGCTCGGTCGCTCGCCGGAACGCTTGAGGTGCCGCTCGTGGGGGTCAATCACATGATCGCCCACCTCGAAATCGGCCGCCACGAGTCGGCGTTGTCGGATCCGGTCTGTCTGAACGCCTCGGGCGCGAACGCACACCTGCTGGGCTACCACGACGGCCGATACCGCGTGCTCGGCGAGACGATGGACGCCGGCGTCGGCAACGCGATCGACAAGTTCACCCGACACGTCGGCTGGAGCCATCCCGGCGGCCCGAAGGTCGAAGCCGCCGCGGCGGAGGCAGCGGCCGAGGCCGGAGGCCGGCCGAACGCGACGGAGGACCTCCTCGAGTTGCCGTACGTCGTGAAGGGAATGGACTTCTCGTTTTCTGGGATCAGTTCGGCGGCCAACGACGCGTACGACGACGGCGAGTCGGTCGAACGGGTGTGTTTCGCGCTTCAAGAACACGTCTTCGCGATGCTCACCGAGGTGTCCGAGCGGGCCCTCTCGTTGACCGGCGCCGACGAACTCGTGTTGGGCGGCGGGGTCGGACAGAACGATCGTCTCCGAGAGATGCTCAGAACGATGTGTGCGGCGCGCGGAGCCGACTTCTACGCCCCTCCAGCCCGGTATCTGCGCGACAACGCAGGGATGATCGCGGTTCTCGGCGCGAAGATGGCAGCAGCAGGAGACACGCTTCCGATCCGGGGATCGTCGATCGACCCGGAGTTCCGGCCGGACCAGGTGCCGGTGACGTGGCGCGACGACGACTCGTCGGTCGTGAGGGGGAGAGACGGTCTCGCGAGCGAGCCACAGTTGTGTCCCGAGAACGACGCGACCGATCTCCGTGGCGCGGAAGCGGTCGTGGGGGTCGTCGCCTCCGACCCGGCCGACGGGATTAACGGTCCGTTCGTGCGGAAACGACGAGTACAGAAGTCGTACCGGCACCCGGTGTTAGACCGAACGCTCCGGCGGAGCCGCACCGTCTCTGAGGCCCGCCTGACGAGCGAGGCGCGGCGAGCCGGGGTGGCGACGCCGCTGGTGTACGACGTCGACGTGCCGGCGGCGACGCTGACGCTCCAGTACGTGGGTGACCACGATCTCGCGGCGGACGTCGACGGACGGCGAGAAGCGTCTCGAAGCGCGGACGGACCAGAGGAAGCGAGCGGCCGCGACGGGAGCGACCCCGTCGACGGGGGAGACCGGACGATTCGAGCCGTCCGAACGGTCGGGAGCCACCTCGCGCGGCTTCACGACGCGGGTATCGTCCACGGGGATCCGACGACGCGAAACGTTAGAGTGGGCGAGGCGGGGGCGACCGCCGACCGAAGCGCGGATCCGACGTTTCTGATCGATTTCGGATTGGGGTATCACACCGGCCACGTGGAAGACCACGCGATGGACCTCCACGTGTTCGAAGGGTCACTCGCCGCGACGGCCGCGACCCCCGACCCGCTCGTCGCCGCGTTCGAGGCGGGGTATCGCGACGCGGGCGACGAGACCGTCCTCGACCGGCTTCGAGAGGTACAACGGCGGGGTCGGTACCGGTGAGGGGATCGAAACGCGCCGCCGGAGGTGCCGTTCCGTCCGGGACGATTTATATCCCTGGCGCGTGACCGATACGTATGGGAGACAAACCGTCATCGGGAGAGATACTTGGCATCCCGTACAACTTCGAGCGACCGAGCCTCGGCCGACTGCTCTCGTCGCACTGGCAGCCCGACGAGGGAATGCTCGTCGAGAAGCCGTTCGGAATCGGGTACACGCTCAACCTGGCGAACTGGCGCTCGTGGGTCGTGCTCGCGGTCGCCGGCGGGCTGTACTGGCAGCAGAACGGGTCGGAGACGACGGCCGACGCCGACGACTCGGCCGGATCGGAGGGCGACGACGACGGCCCCGTCGAAGTGATTGTTGACGATTGATCCGGTTGTCGGTGCGCATTTTTCTTGGGCGGAGACGCGGTCGATCGAGGACCCGGAGACTTATCACTGGAACCCGCTAAGCCCGACATGATGGATCCTGAGGATCGGTCGGAATCCGGCGAGACGGATCCAACGGATGAGACGACCGCTGGAGACGAGCCGACGAGCGCGTGTGGTCCGTCAGAGAACGGTACGCCCGGCGAGCCGACGGAGTCGAGGGCGGGCGACAGGCCGAAACGAGACGCGTCTCCGGGTGACGACGCGGAAGGTGATGCCGAGACCGGAACCAACTCCCAGCCGGACAGTCCGGAGACGGCGGCCGAGAGCGGGTCGGACGACGAGGCGAGAAGCGGGGTGGACGACGAGGCGAGAAGCGGGTGGACGACGAGGTAAGAAGCGAGTCCGGGGAGGGATCTGACGCCGGAGCGGACGACGAGACCCCGAGTCTCCGGTATCGGTTCCGTCACGACATGGAGGGGCCGGTGATGTGGCTCCGGGAGATGCTTTCCAGCGTCGCGATCGTGTTGTTGCTCGGATTGTTGTTGTTCGGAGTTAGCGGCGTGTGGCCGCCGATGGTCGCGGTCGAGTCGGGAAGTATGGAGCCGAACATGCAGGTTGGCGACCTCGTGTTCGTCACCGAGCCGGGGCGGTTCGCTCCCGACGCCGCCGACAACGGCGTCGGCGTAGTGACCCACGAGGCGGGGCGAGCGAGCGAGTATCGCACCTTCGGAGACTACGGCTCCGTGGTCATCTATCAGCCTCCCGGGAGACGAGCGTCGCCGATCATTCATCGGGCGATGTTCCACGTCGAAGCGGGCGAGAACTGGTACGACCGGGCCGACGACCGGTTCCACGGAGCGGACAACTGTGCGGAGCTGCGCAACTGCCCTGCGCCGCGTAGCGGATTCATCACCCTCGGAGACGACAACGCCGAGTACGACCAGGCCAACGGCCTCGCCGAACCCGTGGCGTCCGAGTGGATCCTCGGCGTCGCCAGAGCCCGGGTGCCGTATCTCGGCTATACTCGGCTGATCACGACCGGTGAGGCCGAGGTGAGCGATCTGGTCGGGACGGCAGTCGCGTCGGGCGCGAGCGATCCGAACGCGGAGTCGACGTGTGTTCTGAAGACGGACGGTCGTCGGCTCTCACGGACCGCGACCGAAGCCGAGCGAGCCGGGTGTCCGGACCTGAGGACCGCCGGTCCGCTGGCTGGATCGCGTACAACGTCGGCGACGACGCCGACCGTGGCGGCGTAACCCCCCGGGGCACCCTAGAGTCAGTTGTCGAAGCGGGCCTGGACGAACGGCTGTGCGTTCTCGATGTCACCGAGCCGTGAGTCGGAGAGCAGCACGGCCTCGGTTTCTTCGACCGGAACCGACAGCCCCATCTCCTTGGTTCGGCCGTACCGCCCCTTCGAGACGACGACGGCGTTGACGATCCCGAGCATGTCGAGTTCGCTGATCAGGTCGGTGACGCGGCGTTGTGTCAACACGTCGGCGTCGATCTCCTCACAGAGCCGCTTGTAGATGTTGAACACCTCGCCGGTGTTGATGTTGTGGACGCCGTTCTTTTCTAAAAGAATGACGGCAAATAAAACGATCTTGCTCTGTGTCGGAAGCGTCCGCACCACCTCGACGACCCGGTCGAGCTCGATCTTGTCTTGTGCCTGACGGACGTGTTTCTCCGCGACGATCTCGGCTTGTGAGCGCTCGGCGAGTTCTCCCGCAGTCCGGAGGAGGTCGAGCGCGCGGCGGGCGTCTCCGTGTTCCTGGGCGGCGAACGCGGCACACAACGGGATCACGTCGTCGGTGAGCGCGTCGGGTTTGAACGCGATGTCGGCGCGGTGTTGAAGAATGTCGCGGAGCTGGTTGGCGTCGTACGGCGGGAAGACAATCTCCTCCTCGCCGAGACTGGATTTGACCCGGGGATCTAAGAAATCGGTGAACTTCAGATCGTTCGAGATTCCCATGATCGAGATGCGCGAGTTGGCCAGCTCGGAGTTCATCCGGGAGAGGTTGTACAACGTGTCGTCGCCGCTCTTCTCGACGAGTTTGTCGATCTCGTCGAGCATGATGACGACCACGCGTTCGTGGTAGTCGACCGCGTCGAAGAACGTGGTGTACACGCGGTCGGTCGGCCAGCCGGTCATCGGGACCTCCTGCATCTCCTCGGCGTCCGTCTCTAGCGTCTCGATGCGGGCGTCGAGCTGTTCGAGCGTCGCAAACTGCGTTGAGGCGAGCGCGGCCGGGTTGTCGGCAGCGGCCGAGCGGAGCTCGCGACACCGCTCGAGCCGGTCGGCGATGACGCGCTGGTTCTTTTCGATGAAGGTGTTAGCGAGCTGAGCGAGCACCCGGTACTGCGTGTCGGTCACCTCGCAGTTGATGTACTCGACCTCACAGGGAACGTCGTACTTCTGTGAGGTGGATTCGAGCTCCTGTGAGACGAACTTCGCCGAGGCGGTCTTTCCGGTTCCCGTCTTGCCGTATATCAGAATGTTCGAGGGGGTCTCGCCGCGGAGCGCCGACACGAGAATCGTCGCCATCCGGTTGATCTGGTCGGTTCGGTGCGGGAGTTCGCGGGGCGTGTACGACGGGCGGAGCACCTCTTTGTTCTCGAAGATCGGTTCACCCGAAAGGAGGTCGTCGAAGAGCCCCTGACTGTCGTCGTCGCCGCCGTCGTCGAAGACAACCCCGTCTAAGCCGACGTCGGTAGACGACCGATCACGGCTTTCGGCGTCGAGGTCGGCGTCGTCGCCGACGGCTTCGGTGTCGGTCTCGTCGACGGCGGTGCTGGTCACGGGGTCGGTCTCGGAGCTGCCAGCGCCGGCGTTCTCGCCGGATGACAGAGCCGAGTCGGGATCCTCAAAGTCCTCTCCGTCTGTCCCGTCGTCGTCTCCTTGGTCGTCGGCGTGCGGCGTGTGTTCTCTTTCGTCCATATCGTACCCCCCTGTTTCAGGTGGAGACGCCGCCCGCACGAGTATACAAGCGGTTGATACGGGCAAAACACCCGTTCTGAGGCGATAGTGGCGTGCGGGCGTGTCCAGTTGATGCAGTCGAACCAGATGAAGACGTGCTACAAAAGTGTTCCTCTCCGGGACTGTGCTCGCGTGAGTCGACACGAGGATTCTCGAAGGTGTCGGCGGAGGAGTGAGCCTCGTTCGCAGCGCACGTTCTGTCGGTGACGGCTCATTCTGCCGGTAACGGCTGAATATCGCCTGACGGCGTCGGTAAAATAATCTCGGGCGGTGGACCACAACAAAAGACGACGTCAGGGTGAGCGACGCGAGCGTGGATTCCGCTGGATCGACTTCCGAGAAAACGACTGGAACGGGCCCGAGCCGGTGACCAACGCTTTGTCGACCCCCACACCCCTTCGTTTCGGGTGGAACTCGATATGAAGGGGGTGGGGATGGGCCGTTATTGATAGCGGTAGTTTTATTATCTTGGTAATAAAACAGGACCCTCGACAATCCCTTCCTAAATATTTCAAATATGGTTTTGTGAATAAAACGAATTCGGTCTGACGACGACCGCTCACCGAGTTCAGCCTCCGGCCCCATCGGCGTCTCCAGTTGAAACGAAGGGGTGGGGGGCCAGCGATCGGAAGACGGCTCGTGAGGAGCCCCAGAGTGGCGACCGAGACCGATCGGAACGCGGCAGCGGCGTTTGACGCCGTCGCTCGAGTTTGACACTGTCACTCGACTCATCTTCACGAGACCCGACGGCTCGTCGACACGGCTCTGAGACGCACTCGTCTCCGCTCGACGACCGGTTCTTCCGCGGTCAGTGTGTCTGACGCAGTTGTTAAGTGAACGGGGAGAGCATTCACCGACATACCCGCACGTGCCCGGGATCAGACCGACACACAGGGCGCTTGGGAACACATCACGGCGGTGGATATCAGGATGGGATTGTTAACGAACCTCAGAGACAGCATATTGCGGGTCACAGACGGGTTGTTCGCGGCCGATGAGCCCAAGCGAATCGGGATATACGGGCCGCCGAACGCCGGGAAGACGACCCTCGCGAACCGTATCGCACGCGACTGGACCGGCGATGCCGTCGGGCCGGAGAGTCAAGTTCCACACGAAACCAGGCGGGCCCGCCGGAAGGAAGACGTCGAGATCGAACGGAACGGGCAGACGGTGACGATCGACATCGTCGACACCCCAGGGGTGACGACGAAAGTCGATTACAAGGAGTTTCTCGACCACGACATGGACAAAGAAGACGCCGTCCGTCGCTCCCGGGAAGCCACAGAAGGCGTCGCGGAGGCGATGCACTGGCTCCGCGAGGACGTCGACGGCGTCATCTACGTGCTCGATTCGACCACCGACCCGTTCACGCAGGTGAACACGATGCTCATCGGGATTATCGAGTCACAGGACCTTCCGGCGCTCATCCTCGCAAATAAAACTGACCTCTCCGAGTCGGACGTCACACAGATCGCCAACGCGTTTCCGCAACACGAAACGGTACCGCTGTCGGCGCTGGAGGGGGAAAACATGGACGAAGTGTACACGAAAATCGCGGAGTACTTCGGATAATGCCGGGCGCGACTCCCGACGTCGACGGCGGCGACGACCCGGCCGACGATGGCGTCCGCATCGACATGATAAGCGGAGCCCGGATGGAGGGGCTCACTAGCATGGAGAAGATCCGGCTCATCCTCGACGGGGTTCGCGAGGGCAACATCGTCATTCTCGAGGAGGGGCTTTCTCCCGACGAGGAGTCCAAGCTCATCGAGGTGACGATGACCGAGATCAGCCCCGACGACTTCACCGGAATCGAGATCGAGACGTATCCCAAGCCGAACGCCGGCAACAAGAGTTTTCTCGACAGGCTGATGGGGAGAGAATCCGCCCAGAAGCTCACCGTCATCGGACCTGCCAACCGGATCGAGACGCTGCACAAAGACGAGAATCTCATCAGCACGCTCGTCTCCCGACAGTAATGCCCCACCAGTGTATCGAGTGCGGCCGGACGTTCTCCGACGGCTCCAAGGAAATGCTCTCCGGCTGTCCCGAGTGTGGCGGCAACAAGTTTCAGTTCAGGCCAGGCGGAACCTCCGAGCCCTCTACCGACCCGACCCCGCAAATGGAGAATTCGTCGGTCGGCCTTTCTGCCTCGTCCGAAGCGTCTGCTCCGTCCGAAGCGTCTGCTCCGTCCGAGGCCGCCAGTTCGACCGATACACTCGATCCGACGGATACGACGGAGTCGCCCGCCGACCGTTCTGACACTTCCGACCCAACCGGCTCCAGCCGGGATACCCCATCCGGTCGCGACGCGACCGACGACACCGAGTCTGCGTCCGACCGTGCCGCCGGCGACGCCGGCGAAGACACCGCACAGGCAAGCGCCCGATCCGACGTCGTCACTCCCGACGAGCTTGACCGGGCGAGCCGGGAGGTCGAGCCGTCCGACCAGGACGACGCGACGGAGCCGCGGCCCGACATCGACGAGCTCCGCGACGAACTCAACGAGCAGTTCGAAAGCATTCGGATCGTGAGCCCCGGTACGTACGAGCTCAACCTGATGGAGCTGTACGATCGTCAAGAATACATCATTTCTCTCCAAGAGGACGGGCGGTACGTCATCGAGATGCCCGACGCCTGGGGCGTCGACGAGGAGTGAGGCGGAGCCACCAGCCGCGCAGACGGATCTATCCGGCGTCGTTCTCGGCACGCGTTGCCGATTCGTCTCTGTACCGGCCTGATGGCCGCCGAACGACGCCGAATCGTCTCGCCGACGGGTTTCCTCGACTCCGGCGGACGGTCCTCGCCGAAGTGGACACAGTTATCCGGCCCCCTCCGTTACGGACCCGCATGTTTCGTGATCACCGCGCCGTCGTCGGCCCACGATCTACGGTCAGCGTGGCTCTCGGAGCCGTGTTCCCGCCCGGTAGCCGCCGCCATCCCGCAGGCGGGTCGGCGGCACGAACCGACGATCAGACCGGACCCGACGACCGACCTGTCCCGCCGGGAGCCGAACACAGTAGCGGAGGAGACGTATGCGCGTAGTCGCGAAGTTCGGCGGGACGAGCCTCGGGAGCGGCGACCGGATCGACCGCGCCGCAGACTCGGTTGCTAACGCGGTCGCCGCAGGCCACGAGATCGCCGTCGTCGCGAGCGCGATGGGGTCGAGGACGGACGAACTCCTCGATGACATCACCTTCGAGACGAACGACGCCGACCGCGCGGAGATCGTCTCGATGGGCGAACGGACCAGCGTCAGGATGTTGAAAGCCGCGCTCGGGGTCCGCGACATCGAAGCGGTCTTTCTCGAGCCCGGCCACCCCGACTGGCCCGTGATAACGAACGAGCTCGGCGAAGTCGACGTCGCGGAAACGCGTCGCCGTGCGGCGGCCTTAGCGGACCGACTCGACGGCGTCGTCCCGATCATCACCGGCTTTCTCGCGGAAGATCACGACGGCAACGTCACCACGCTCGGACGCGGCGGCTCCGACACCACCGCGGTCATGCTCGGAAACTACATGAACGCCGACGAGGTGGTCATCGTCACCGATGTCGAGGGCGTGATGACCGGCGACCCGCGCGTCGTCGAGGGCGCCCGCAACGTTGGCCGGATCACGGTTGACGAGCTCCGAAACCTCTCGTTTCGCGGCGCGGAGGTCGTCGCCCCGTCGGCGTTGTCGTATAAGGACGAGACCCTCGCGGTCCGGGTCGTCCACTATCAACACGGCGACCTGCTCAGAGGTGGCACCCGGGTCGAAGGCCAGTTCGAGAATCTCATCGACATGCGCGAAACCCCGCTCGCGTGCCTGACGGTTGCCGGCCGAGCGATCCGCAATCGCCCCGGAATTCTCTCGGATCTGTCTAGCGGCCTCAGCAGCGAGGGGATCAACATCGACGCGGTCGCGTCTGGGATGGACTCCGTCACCTTCTATCTCGACGCCGACATCGCAGAGCCCGCGGAGGCGGTGTTACACGAGACCGTCGTCGGCGACGAGACGCTCTCGTCGGTGACCGTCGCGGACCCGATCGCGGTGATCCGGGTGACCGGCGGCGAACTCCCCAACCAGTCGGGCGTCATTCAAAACGTCATCGGTCCGCTCGCGGAGTCCGGAATCAACATCATCGATCTGATCACGAGCGCGACTTCCGTCGCGGTCTTCGTCGACTGGAGCGACCGCGAGGCCGCCTTGGAGATCATCCAGCAGCGCTTCGACTAACCGGCGGCCCGGGCTCGCCCGTCGCGGCGGACTCACTCCCCGTTCGTCTCGAACCGAAACCGCGTCGTCTTCCGGTTCTCGAACCGCGGACCGGAGCCGACCGCGACGAAGCCGGCGTCTTCGACGGCGGCGATTCGGTCCCGCTCCTCGTCGGCGACGACCACCTCGACGTCCATCGCTTCTCGTCTCGCGAACCGTTTCGGCTCCTCGAACAACCGGCCGGCAGCCGATCCGGGAGCGGCGAAATGGGTAACGTGGACGGTATCTCCACGCGCGTCGAACGCGACGAACCCAACAATCGAGCCGTCGGTGTCGCCGGGGTCGTCGACGCCATCCCGGTCGCCGCTGGCGTCCCGGCCGCCGCTGGCGTCGCTCGTCCGCCGCCCGTCGTCGAGATCGCTCGTCTCCTCGTCCGATTCGTTCTCGCCCGGTTCGGTCGGGTCTCTCACCGCGACACGAACCGACCGATCGTGTACCATGTTCACGAGGATGTCCGGCGGCCGCCCGACGAGTTCCGCGAGACGCTCCGCGTCCGATTCGAGCGCGTCACGAATACGCATACCACGGGTACCCTGTCCGGATGTATAAGTCCGTGGGGTGACCCGTCACCGGGTCGAACCGAGCCGACGGCCACAGAGTGTCGCCGGCCGAGACCGCCGACCGAACGGATTTAACCGGACGGCACGAACGTGTTCCACATGAGCAAACCCAGCAAAATCGTCGTCGGAACGGTCGGCATCTCGGCCCTCCTGTCGGTTCTGATCATCCTCTCGTACGTCTTCGGTACTGCCGGGTGATGTTCTCTCCACGCGCCCTCGACGACGACCTGTCGGCCGTTCGCGACCGCCACGCGCCGGGGTCGCCGGTGATCGACGTCGACGCCGAGTTCGAGACCCTGCCACCTGCGGCCGCCGAGGACCTCGGGCTGTTCGTCGACGACCTCGACCCGGCGTCGAGCCCCACGGAGTGGCTCCCGGACGACGCCCCTGAACTGCTCCGGCAGTACGCGGGTCCCGCGTTCACCATCGGGCTTCCCGGCGCCGGAACCGTGCTCAGAACCACGCAGACGAGTCCGCAGGCGGTGCTTCTCAAGCGCCGCGCGGAAGGGACGCCAGACGATTTTCTCGCGTTCCTGATCGCAGACCGGCTGGTTCAAGTCGGGATCGAACCCGCACCCGGAACGGTCGCTTCGCCCGCAGCGTCGAACGACAGGCTGCCGGAGACGTTTCTCCCCTTCTTCGGCCCGCGCTACGCCGACCTCGACGCGGCCGTCCGCAGGCCGGACGGAGCCCCCGACGCGTCCTCGGCGTTCGGTCCGACCGATGTCTTCCAGGTGGCGACGGCGTTGTTCGACGCCTGGATCGGGCTCTACACCCGCGACGTGTTCGCGTCGTGGGAGGGAGAGTTCCCTCGACTGTTCGACGCGTGGACAGACGCTGGCGAGCGCCTCGAGGGCCGACTCGCCGACCTTCCCGGCGAGGTCGCCCGCGGAGAGACAGCGTTCCCGAGCGCGACGGAGTACGCCTGTTCGGCCGTTCGACACGGACTCGACCTGCCGGCGCCGTTCGCGGCGCTCGACACGGCGGCGTATCGCGACAGAGGCGCCGCCTACGCGGTGAAATGGGCCGAAAAGACGTTCGCGTCGATGGCCGAGGAGTGACCCCTCGGCGGTCGCCGACCCGGCCGGTCAGAGGCTGACTTCGACGGCACCGGTCTCGTCGAGCGTGATGACGCCGTCGAACAACTCCCGGAAGCGGTCGAGCGTCGCCACCTCGTGGACCTCTTCGGAGAGGTGGAAGATGCCGACGGCGTCGTGCGTCGCGAGCAGTTCGAGAACCTCTGCGGCCGCCTCGTACACCGCGTCGTCGTCGGCGTAGTACGCCATCTCGGTGAGTGAGTCGACGGAGACCCGGCGTTTGCCGTCCGTCTCGCTCAGGAATCGCTCGACGCGGTCAACCACTCCGTCGAGATCGTCGGGAGCAGAGACGTAGTAGACGTCGTCGCTCGACCGGCGAGAGTACCCGCGCTCGACCGAGAGGGTGTCGAGAATCGTCGCCTTCTCCTCGTCGACGTCGTAGTACTCGAGCTTTTGTTCGACCTCGCGTGCGGTCGTCCGCGTCGAGACGACGAGAAACGCGTCGGTGTCGGTTTTCAGAAAATCGGTGTCGATCCGGTCGGTCTCCCCGATGCTCGGGTGGACGAGCAGGAGGCCCGTCCCCCCCGGGATCGTTTCGGGTCCGTTCTCGACCGCGAGCGCGTACTCCATATCTGTGACACCCGCCGGATCGACTTAATGATGCGGGCCTGCCCGCCGCGAGCGGCTTTTCGCTTGTCGTTCTCGTCTGCCGGTTTCACGCCTTCGACGCCCACTCCGGTGAGTCACGCGTCTCGATCTCACCCGGCGTTCTCGCGGCTCGCCGCCGGACGGCTTTTCACGGATCCACCCGTCGGTACGCCCGAATGGACGGTCACGAAGACGCGCGGGACGTCTACCGACAGGCGCTCCCCGTCGTTCTCGTCAGTCTCGTTGCCGGGTTGTTTGCGGGAACGATTCTCGGGTCCGAGACGATGCGCGCCGGCATCGAGAACGTGCCCGGCGTTCTCTTGTTGCTTCCGGCGTTTCTCGCGACCCGCGGCGGCGTCTACGGCTCGCTTGGTGCTCGCCTCTCGACGGGACTCCACCAAGGAGTGATCGAGCCCACGTTCGACCTCGACCGCCGACTCACCAACGCGATCGTCGCGTCGTTCATCAACGGGATGCTCGTCTCCGTGTTCATCGCGGTCATCACCTACCTCACCCTGTTTCTCCTCGGCGGCCAGGGGAGCCTGTTCGAACTCGTCGGGATCATGATCGTCGCCGGCTTCCTGTCTGCGGTTCTGATGATCTCGGTGTTGATCGTCGTCATCTTCGTCGGGTTCAGACGCGGGCTCAACCCCGACAACGTGATCGGTCCGGTGGTGACGACGCTCGGCGACGTGTTTGGCGTCCTCTTTCTGCTCGTCGGCATCTACGTGGTGGGGGTGATCGCGTGAGCGACGCCTCGGACGTCGTATCGGCCGAGCCGACCGGGTCGACCGTCGTTGACGAGTGGTCGGTCCGCCGGATCGTCTGGACGATGGTGCCGCTTCTCGCCGGCCTCTCGGTGCTCCAACTCGTCTCGGGGACCGTTCTGGAGAGCTTCGAGGCGACCCTGTTGCAGTACCCGGCGCTGCTGGTTCTGCTCCCCGTACAGATCGGGACCGCGGGGAACCTCGCGTCGATCATGTGTTCTCGGCTCACCACGCAGTTGTACCTCGGGACATACGAACCGAGCCTCTCGAACCCGGACGTTCGCGCCAACGTCGGGGCGGTGTTCGCGCTCGCCGGCACCGTCTTCGGGCTCGTCGGCGTCGCCGCGTGGGCGATCGGCGTCGCGCTCGGCGGAACGCTCGCGCTCGGCCGCGTCCTGGTGATCTCGTTGTCGTCCGGAATGCTTCTCGCGGTGCTCGTCGTGACGACGAGCGTCGCGGCCGTTGAGGCGTCCTACCGGATCGGGCTCAACCCCGACGACACGACGATACCGATCGTGACCAACGTGTGTGATATCGCCGGCGTGTTGATACTGTTCGCGGTCGTCACCGCCGTGGTGTGACTCGGCGGGCTCTGTTGTGGTGCGGCTTGAGATCTCACCGTGTCCCGGCCGGGGCACAGCGAGGAGTCCCGACCGGGACCTCTTCGCCATCTCGCGTCCCGACCGCCGCTCAGAACACGCTGTCGGCCGTCGCGGCTCCGACGACGCTGAACACGGCCCCGACAGAGACCGCCGTGGCAGTCGTCTGCCACAGCTCGACGCCGGTCACCCCGTCCTGGATGAGAAACGTGTCGGGAGCGTCGAAAAGCACCGCGAGCACGAACACGGAGCCGAACGCGACGGTCATGAGCGAGAGGAACCGAACCGGTACGCCTGCGATCTCCTGTTCGGTGTCGGGGTCCCGCCCGGTGTCGGCGCGGTACAGCGTGGCGTAGCCGATCGCGGCGACGACGCCGGCGGTCAGAACCGCCTGAATCGCGTTCATCCCGCTCGCGAGCACCCACACCTCTTCGGTGACGACGAACGGTCCGGCCAGCAGGAATCCCCCGACGACCTGTTGGGCGGAGTCGGCGAATCGAAACTGCGCCCGGCGCAGACGGGTCGGTCGCTTCATGTACCGACCACCCGGGCGTGAGAAAAAAACGCGTCGTTCACCCGTGCTCGTCCGCCACAGCCTCGGAGTCGTCCGGCTGCCGCCCGCCGCCCGCTTGCGAGACCCGCACTCTGGGTCGATCCGATTTTCACCCGGCCGCTCCTCCTCCGAATATGAACGCCAGACAGGAGTTCGACGAGTGGGCGACCGCCGGCAAGGATCGCGGCATGGAGGACCGCCACTGGCACACCGCCAAACACGTTCTCGCGCGCATGCCCGTCGAAGCGGGCGACACCGTCCTCGACCTCGGAACCGGCTCCGGCTACGCGCTCCGTGCGCTCCGAGAACGTGGAATCGGCCGCGGCTACGGACTCGACGGCGCGCCGGAGATGGTCCGAAACGCCCGCGGATACACCGACGACGACGCGGTCGCGTTTCTGATCGGCGACTTCGACTCGCTTCCCGTCGCCGACGACGCCGTCGACCACGCGTTTTCGATGGAGGCGTTCTACTACGCTGCCGACCCGCGAGCCACGCTCGAGGAGGTCCGCCGAGTTCTGGCTCCCGGCGGAACGTTCTACTGTGCGGTCAACTACTTCGCCGAAAGCGAGTCGACCCGCGAGTGGCAGACGAACGTCTCGGTTCCGATGACGCGGTGGAATCGCACTGAGTACCGCGAGGCGTTCCGTGAGGCGGGACTGGTCGTCGCCGAGCAGGACACGATCGCCGACCGCGAGACCGAGATCCCGCCGGCGTCGGCGTTCCCGACGGACAACTGGGAGAGCCGCGAGGCGATGGTGGACCGCTACCGGACGTGGGGGACGCTGGTGACCGTCGGCGTCGCGCCCTGAGCCGACCGGTCGGGGTCGCCGCCCCGTCTCGACGCCCGCTCACGGCCCCCACACAACCGAGTCCGTTAAGGGGGAACCGCGGGAATTTATATCCGATAATGCCCAGCGGAGAGTACGACCCCGACACCGCCGAGCCGCACTGGCAGCGGCGATGGGTCGACGAGGAGACGTACGCGTACCCCGACGATCCCGTCGACCCGAACACCGCGTTCTCCATCGATACGCCCCCGCCGACCGTCTCCGGAAGCCTCCACTGGGGCCACGTATACGGCTCGATTCTGCAGGACATCGTCGCTCGCTTCCACCGGATGTACGACAGCGAGGTGTTCTACCCGTTCGGCTACGACGACAACGGAATCGCCTCCGAACGGCTCACCGAACGCGAACTCGACGTCCGTCATCAGGAGTTCGAGCGCCGGGAGTTCCAACAGAAGTGTCGGGAGGTGTGTCTGACGTACGAAGACGAGTTCACCGAGAAGATGCAAGGCGTCGGCCTCTCGATCGACTGGGACAACACCTACCGGACCATCTCTCCAGCGGTACAACGGATCTCACAGCTCTCCTTTATCGACCTCTACGAGAAGGGTCGAGAATACCGCCAGGAGGCGCCGGCAATCTGGTGTCCCGAGTGTGAAACCGCCATCTCACAGGTGGAGACGGAAGACGACGAGCGGGACTCACACTTCCACGACATCGAGTTCGCGGTCGCAGACGCCGACGCGGACACGGCTCCGGACGCGTTCACCATCTCCACCACGCGTCCCGAACTGCTTCCCGCCTGCGTCGCCGTCTTCGTCCACCCGGACGACGAGACGAACCAGGCGCTCGTCGGCCACGAGGCGGAAGTCCCCCTCTTCGGCCACGAGGTTCCGATCATCGCCGACGACCGCGTCGACATGGAGACGGGGTCGGGAATCGTGATGTGTTGTACCTTCGGCGACCAGAACGACATCGAGTGGTACCAGGCACACGACCTGGACCTTCGGGTCGCTATCGACGAGTCCGCACACATGACCGGCGTCGCAGACGAGTACGAGGGGCTCCACTCGTCTGCGGCCCGCGAGGCGATCGTCGAGGACCTCGACGACGCCGGTGCGTTGTTGGACCGCTGGGAGATTTCTCACACCGTCAACGTTCACGAGCGCTGTGAGACGGGCGTGGAGTTCCTCGTGACCGAGCAGTGGTACATCGAGGTGCTCGACAAACGCGAGGAGTACCTCCAGGCCGGCCGCGAGATGGAGTGGTTCCCCGAGAAGATGTTCACCCGATACCAACACTGGGTGGAGGGGTTGCAGTGGGACTGGCTCATCTCCCGGCAGCGTTCCTCGGGCATTCCGTTCCCGGTCTGGTACTGCGAGGCGTGTGACGAGGAGGTGTTGGCCAGTAAGGCCGACCTGCCGGTCGACCCGCTCTCCGACGACCCGCCTGCGGACGCGTGTCCGGCGTGCGGCCACGACGAGTTCGTGCCCGAGGACGACGTTCTCGACACCTGGGCTACCTCCTCGCTCACCCCACTTATCAACGCGGGCTGGGACTGGGACGCCGACGCAGGCGCGTTCGAGATGGACCGCCCGGAGATTTATCCGATCGACGTCCGTCCGCAGGGCCACGACATCATCTCGTTCTGGCTGTTCCACACCGTGATCAAGTGTTACGAGCACACGGGGGAGGTCCCGTTCGAGTCGACGATGATCAACGGGATGGTGCTCGACGAGAATCGCGAGAAGATGTCGAAATCCAAGGGGAACGTGGTCGACCCCGACGCGGTGTTAGACGAGTATCCGGTCGATGCCGCCCGCTACTGGGCGGCGGGCTCGGCCATCGGCGACGACCTCCCGTATCAGGAGAAGGGACTTCGCGCGGGCGAGAAGCTCATCAGAAAGCTCTGGAACGCCTCGAAGCTCGTCGAGTCGCTCGCGCCGGAGCCGTATCCGGAGCGCCCGAGCGAGGGTCTTCGCGAGCTCGACCGGTGGCTGCTCGCGGAGCTCGACCGCGAGATCGAGACGCTCACCGACCGGCTGGCGGCCCGCGAGTTCTCGAAGGCGCGTGACGGCATCCGGAGCTTCTTCTGGAACACGTTCTGTGACGACTACCTCGAGATCGCGAAACAACGCGAAGACGCCTCGGCGGCGTACACCCTGCGGACGGCCCACCGCCGGTTCCTGAAGTTGTTCGCGCCCGTTCTCGCTCACGTCACGGAGGAGCTCTGGCAGGACATGTACGCGGACGCCGCGGGCACCGACGCCGCCGTCGGCGCCGACGCCACGAACGCGCAGGCGGGCGACTCGATACACCTTGCCGACTGGCCGGAGCCGCTCGGGCTCGACGCCGACGCCGACGCGGGGCGTGCCGCGATGGCGGTCGTCGGCGCGCTCCGCCGGTACAAAAGCGAGAATCAGCTGCCGCTCAACGCCGACCTCGACGCGGTCGAGGTGTACGCCGACATCCGTGGCTTCGAGACGGACGTCACGGGCGTGATGCACGTCGACGAGCTCACCGTCCATCCGGACGCGGAGCCGCCCGTCGAGACGGTGATCACCGGCGTCGACCTCGCGTACGCCACGATCGGTCCGAAACACGGCGACCGCGTCGGCGACATCGACGCCGCGATCGCGAACGAGGAGTACGAACTCGCCGGCGACGAGCTCCACGCCGCCGGCGTGACCCTCGCTCCCGACGAGTTCTCACTCGAAGAGGACAGACGGTACGCGGGTGAGGGAGAACTGCTGGACGCCGACGACGTGGTCGTGATCGTCAAAACGGCGGTCGAGGCCTGAGTCGTCGCCCCCGCGATCAGTCGAGGTCCGCGCCGACCGCGTCCTCGACCGTCTCGAACCCGTCGCGGTCGAGTAGTTCGAGCAGTCCCCGATTGATGTCGCGGGCGATTCCCGGCCCCTCGTAGACGAGTGCGGTGTACAGTTGGACGATCGACGCCCCAGCACGAATCTTCGCGTACGCGCCGGCCGCGTCGGAGACGCCACCGACCCCGACGACGGGAACGTCGGTGCGTTCCGCGACGAACCGGACCTGATCCGTTGCGCGGTCCTCTATCGGTCCTCCCGAGAGCCCGCCGCGCTCGGCGCGGTTCGGGTGTTCTAATTTCGCCGGCCGCTCGGTGGTGGTGTTCGAGGCGATCACCCCGTCGAGACCCAACTCGTCGACGACGGTAAGTGCGTCTTCGACGGCTCCCTCCGGAAGGTCCGGCGAGAGTTTCACCAACAATGGGGACGCCCCGGCGTCGACGAGCGTTCCGAGAATTTCTTCTAACGCCGCTCGATTCTGAAGTTCCCTGAGTCCCGGCGTGTTGGGGCTCGAAACGTTCACCACGAAGTAGTCGCCGGCCTCGGCGACGCGCTCGTATGTGTACCGGTAGTCGTCGGGTGCCTCCGCGAGCGGCGTGGACTTGGATTTCCCGATGTTCACTCCGATCGGCACCGCCGGAAGCGGTTCTCGGTCGAGACGCTCGCCGACCGCGTCGGCTCCCTCGTTGTTGAACCCCATTCGGTTGATCAGCGCCTCGTCTTCCGGGAGTCGAAAGAGCCGGGGGCGGGCGTTCCCTGACTGGCCCTCGGCGGTCACGCCGCCCACCTCGACGTGTCCGAAGCCGAGCGCGGCGAGCGCCCGCGGGGTTTCGGCGTTCTTATCGAATCCGGCGGCGACGCCGACGGGGGTGGGAAACGACTCGCCGAACGCGTCGACCCGCAAGCGGGGGTCATCGAGGGCGTATCGCCGCCGTAGTGCTCCCGTCACGGGGGTTCCCTGTACGCCGCGGAGTAGCCGGTGTGTCGTGTTGTGTGCCGTCTCGGGCGGGATCGCGAACAACGCCGGCTTCAACAGGTCGTACACACCCATTGATCGATTCTCGTCGTCGACGGGTATCAATCCGCCGACCCGGCGGCGTCGTCCGCGCGTTCTCCGGCAACCGAGCCGTGACCCGCACGATGGTCTCAGAAGTCGTGTTGGAGCTGTTCGGGATCGGAGTCGGCCTTCTGGATAATGATCTTGCCGTCGCGGACCCGGACAAACACCTCGTCGCCGATCTCCATTCCGGCGACGGCGAGTTCGTCCTCGTGGAGGTTCACGTGGACGTTGTGGTACTCCCCGTCGTCGTCTTTGGCGCCACTCGGGCTGAGCTTCTTTTTACGAACCATCGCGGGTGTATGGGTCGCACTTCGCCACAGCAGACATATAAGTGTTGTTTACCGATTCGGGCCGTCGTACCGGCCCGAAACGATGGATCGCTGTCTCGTCTCGTCGCGATTTGTTCCGCGTCGTGACTCGGGGTTCGAATCCGCACGCCCGCCCGTGGTATATAGGTGAGCCGCCGAACAGTTTTCACTTCGCCGATATATTTATTACAGGCTGTGTGTTGGATTGACATGGAGGTAAAACCATGGTACGTGAAGACGGTAAGCGAAACTTCGCCCTCCGTGAGGAGGACGGGTCGGAACCGAGCGAATTCTCCGGCAACATGCCGAGACAGGCCGCGCTCAAGGCGGCTCGGACGCTCGACCCTGCCCCCTCCGAGGACGAGGCGGATCGAACGACGATCAGGCTCCGCGAGAAGGGTACCGAAAAGGTCCACGAGTACGAGGGGTGGGCGTGGAAGGAGAACGCCCCCGAAGTCGACGACGCCGACGACGACTTCTGGCTCAACGACCTCGAGGACATCACGAAGGCAAACGTCTCGAAACAAGGGATCGAGTACCTCGACGAGGAGTAGATCGGTCGCCCACTCAGCCAGCGTTCTTTCGCGCCAACGTACCCGTGTCGTTCCGTTCGAAACCGCATCACGAGCTTCCGACGGGCTCACCGCGTCGAGCCATGAAACCGCATGACGTGGCGTCTCTGCTTCGACGGGGTTATACGTCTACCTTCCATTTGTATGAATGCGAAGTGCCCCCGTCGACGGGGGATCGACCGGCCGTTGACTCGGCCGGCCGACGCGTTCCGACGGGGTTAAGTGTATAACCCGGTTTGGATTGAATGCGAAGAACGAACGCGGATTCGGGCCGTTCGATTCGCCCCGATTCCGCAGGACCAAGCGAGGTCCGATGGGCTTATATGCCATCGTGACCAATGTTCAGGTCCGCGAGACATGAGGATTTCGCCCCCTGCGCCCCGGCGTAAGAGGAAATCTGATGTGAGCCTTGGTAGTTCGGTGTCATCCGGGTCGCCGGCGACACTGGACACCATATTGGACCATGCAATGGTGTGTTGATACCATATCAACACCCGCCAACATAACCCCCCTCCGCCGGGAATCAGGCGTGAGGGTATTCATTCCGGTTGATCCTGCCGGAGGCCATTGCTATTGGGATCCGATTTAGCCATGCTAGTTGTACGAGTTCAGACTCGTAGCGAATAGCTCAGTAACACGTGGCCAAACTACCTTCGGACCACGATACCCTCGGGAAACTGAGGTTAATAGTGTATCCCACACTCACACTGGAATGTCGAGTGTGACAAACGCTCCGGCGCCGAAGGATGTGGCTGCGGCCGATTAGGTAGACGGTGGGGTAACGGCCCACCGTGCCAATAATCGGTACAGGTCATGAGAGTGAGAACCTGGAGACGGAATCTGAGACAAGATTCCGGGCCCTACGGGGCGCAGCAGGCGCGAAACCTTTACACTGCACGCCAGTGCGATAAGGGGATCCCAAGTGCGCAGGCATAGAGCCTGCGCTTTTGTTCACCCTAGGGAGGTGAACGAATAAGGGCTGGGCAAGACCGGTGCCAGCCGCCGCGGTAATACCGGCAGCCCGAGTGATGGCCGATCTTATTGGGCCTAAAGCGTCCGTAGCTGGCCGCGCAAGTCCATCGGGAAATCCACCCGCCCAACGGGTGGCCGTCCGGTGGAAACTGCACGGCTTGGGACCGGAAGGCGCGACGGGTACGTCCGGGGTAGGAGTGAAATCCCGTAATCCTGGACGGACCGCCGATGGCGAAAGCACGTCGCGAGAACGGATCCGACAGTGAGGGACGAAAGCTAGGGTCTCGAACCGGATTAGATACCCGGGTAGTCCTAGCCGTAAACAATGCCTGCTAGGTGTGGCTCCCACTACGAGTGGGTGCTGTGCCGTAGGGAAGCCGCTAAGCAGGCCGCCTGGGAAGTACGTCCGCAAGGATGAAACTTAAAGGAATTGGCGGGGGAGCACTACAACCGGAGGAGCCTGCGGTTTAATTGGACTCAACGCCGGACATCTCACCAGCATCGACTGTGGTAATGACAATCAGGTTGATGACCTTATTCGAGTCACAGAGAGGAGGTGCATGGCCGCCGTCAGCTCGTACCGTGAGGCGTCCTGTTAAGTCAGGCAACGAGCGAGACCCGCATCCTTACTTGCCAGCAACGCTGCGAAGCGGTTGGGGACAGTAAGGAGACTGCCGTGGCCAACACGGAGGAAGGAACGGGCAACGGTAGGTCAGTATGCCCCGAATGTGCTGGGCAACACGCGGGCTACAATGGTCAGGACAAAGGGTTCCTACTCCGAAAGGAGACGGTAATCTCAGAAACCTGATCGTAGTTCGGATTGTGGGCTGCAACTCGCCCACATGAAGCTGGATTCGGTAGTAATCGCGTGTCACGAGCGCGCGGTGAATACGTCCCTGCTCCTTGCACACACCGCCCGTCAAAGCACCCGAGTGAGGTCCGGATGAGGCGCGTTCCACGCGTCGAATCTGGGCTTCGCAAGGGGGCTTAAGTCGTAACAAGGTAGCCGTAGGGGAATCTGCGGCTGGATCACCTCCACAGACCCGAGACTCCCTCCAGGGAGGCTCACTTTCGACCGTCCCACACGGTCACTCGACCGTCACCAGACGGTCACTACTCATTCGCATCGGTCCAACTCCACGTCACCGCCGATCCGGACACAGACGAACTACCGAGGCTCATACACGAGACGCCCCGTACCCCTCTCCACCGGAGAGGTGGGCTCATAGCTCAGCGGTAGAGTGCCTCCTTTGCAAGGAGGATGCCCTGGGTTCGAATCCCAGTGAGTCCATGTCACCTACCGCGAATCCGTCCCCTTAACTGGGCGACGCGATTCCGTTGGGTTACGACCGATGCACCATCCCGGGAAACCGCGGATGGGAAGGGTTCGACGAACACCCCGCCAGGGTGATTCGATGACGACCGTGTATACGTGCGATCCAGACGTCCACTGAACTCATTCGAGTTCGTGGAACGTCAGTGAACCAATTACAGTCGGTGACTCTTTAGAGAGTCTACTGACACCGTCAGTAATTTGTATAGAATTGACTGACACACTACTGGCTACTGTGCCAGCTGGTGAATGGCTCGGCTCGAGAGCCGACGACGGACGTGCCAAGCTGCGAAAAGCTCGTGGGACCCGCATGGAGGGAAAGAACACGAGATCTCCCAATCGGAATCCGTTTACAATTGCCACGCGCAATAGGGAACTCCCCGAATTGAAACATCTCAGTAGGGGAAGGAAAAGAACGCAACCGCGATGTCGTCAGTAACCGCGAGTAACCGCGACACAGCCCAAACCGAAGGTCCTCGGACCAATGTGGTGTTCGGGTTGACAATCAATTCTCGACACACTCTCTGAAGTCTCCTGGAACGGAGCGTGAAACAGGGTGACAACCCCGTATGATGAGTACAGTACTGATGGCGTCAATACCAGAGTAGCAGGGGTCGGATATCCTCTGTGAACGACTCAGGCATCCCCTGAGAAGGCTAAACACTCCTCGAGACCGATAGCGAACAAGTAGCGTGAGCGAACGCTGAAAAGCACCCCGAGAAGGGCGGTGCAATAGGGCCTGAAATCAGTTGGCGATCGAGCGACGGGGCATACAAGGCGTCTCTTTAAACGAACCGAGAGCGATCTCCAAGTAGGACGAGAGACGAGCCGATGTCGCGTCGTGCGTTTTGAAAAACGACCCAGGGAGTGTACTTGAATGGCGAGTCTAACCCGTGAACCGGGGAAGGCGCAGGGAAACCGATACGGCCGCAGTACTTCGGTACCAGGGCCACCGTGTCCAAACGCGGGGAGTCATTCGAGTACGACCCGAAACCAGGCGATCTATACGCGAGCAGGGTGAAGCGTGGCGAAAGCCACGTGGAGGCCCGTTAGAGGTGGTATCCTACAATATCCTCTCGTGATTCGTGTATAGGGGTGAAAGGCCCATCGAGCCTGGCAACAGCTGGTTCCGACCGAAACATGTCGAAGCATGACCTCTTCCGAGGTAGCCCGCGGGGTAGAGCTACCGATTGGATGACCCGCCTCCGAGAGGAGTCGGCCATCCTGTCAAACTCCAAACCCGCAGGCGCCACAGACGAAGGGAGTCCGGTGCGCGGGGTAAGCCTGTGTACCGTGAGGGGAACAACCCAGAGCCGGGTTAAGGTCCCAAAGTGTAGATTAAGTGCAATTCGAAGGTGGTCTCAAGCCCTAAACAGCCGGGAGGTGAGCTTAGAAGCAGCTACCCTCTAAGAAAAGCGTAACAGCTTACCGGCCGAGGTTTGAGGCGCCCAAAATGATCGGGGCTCAAATCTACCACCGAGACCTGGCCGCGCCCCTGACAGGGGCGACCGCGTAGGTCGGCGTTCTGTTCGGACGGAAGCACGGGCGAGAGCTCGCGTGGACCGTTCAGAAACGACAATCCTGGTCACAGTAGCAGCGATAGTCGGGTGAGAACCTCGACGGCCTGATGAGCAAGGGTTCCTCGGCACTGCCACTCAGCCGAGGGTCAGCCGGTCCTAAGATACGCCGTAATTCGACCGTATCAACGGGAAACTGGTTAATATTCCAGTGCCATCGTGCGAGTAAAGTCGACGCCGTGTGGAACGCTGAGCCGGGCCTTCGCCCGGTCAAATCGTGGAACCTCGTGGACACCGTCATGGTAGGAAGCGAGAGAAACGCGAGATAGCGCAAGTCAGCCGTACATAGGGCCCGTGAAAAGACGAGCACGATGTCCGTACCGAGATCCGAAACAGGTGCTCTGGCAGCGAAAGCCACGGCCTGTCGGGAGAACCGACGTTAGGGAATTCGGCAAGTTAGTCCCGTACCTTCGGAAGAAGGGATGCCTGCTCTCGACGGAGCAGGTCGCAGTGACTCGGGCGCTCCGACTGTCTAATAACAACACAGGTGACCGCAAATCCGCAAGGACTCGTACGGTCACTGAATCCTGCCCAGTGCGGGTATCTGAACACCTCGTACAAGAGGACGAAGGACCCGTCAACGGCGGGGGTAACTATGACCCTCTTAAGGTAGCGTAGTACCTTGCCGCTTCAGTAGCGGCTTGCATGAATGGATAAACGAGAGCGCCACTGTCCCAACGTTGGACCCGGTGAACTGTACGTTCCAGTGCGGAGTCTGGAGACCCCCAAGGGGAAGCGAAGACCCTATAGAGCTTTACTGCAGGCTGTCGCTGAGACGTGGTCGCCGATGTGCAGCATAGGTAGGAGTCAATACAGAGGTGCGCGCGCCAGCGCGTCGCCCAGACAACAGTGAAATACTACCCGTCGGTGACTGCGACTCTCACTCCGGGAGGAGTACACCGGTAGCCAGGCAGTTTGACTGGGGCGGTACGCGCTCGAAAAGATATCGAGCGCGCCCGAAGATCATCTCAGCCGAGTCGGAAACTCGGCGAAGAGCGCAAGAGCACAAGATGGTCTGACAGTGTCATTCCCAACGAGTGACGCTGACGCGAAAGCGTGGTCTAGCGAACCTACGAGGCTCCGGAATGGGGCCCGTAGATGACAGAAAAGCTACCTTAGGGATAACAGAGTCGTCACCCGCAAGAGCACATATCGACCGGGTGGCTTGCTACCTCGATGTCGGTTCCCTCCATCCTGCCCGTGCAGAAGCGGGCAAGGGTGAGGTTGTTCGCCTATTAAAGGAGGTCGTGAGCTGGGTTTAGACCGTCGTGAGACAGGTCGGCTGCTATCTATTGGGGGTGTCAAGGTACTTGACGTGAACAGTCGTATAGTACGAGAGGAACTACGACTGGTCGCCACTGGTGTACCGGTTGTGTGAAAACGCAGATGCCGGGTAGCCACGCGACACGGGGTAAGAGCTGAACGCATCTAAGCTCGAAACCCACATGGAAAAGAAGTACCGACGAGGTCACTCGTAGAAGACGAGATCGATAGACTCGGGATGTACGCACCAAGGCAACGAGGTGTTTTAGTCCACGAGCACTAACAGACCGAAGCCACAGTCATACGGTCACTGGACGGTACCACACTCGAATGAGTTCAGGCGGTAACTGGATCGCACGTACACACGGTAGTCACCACCGACACTGGTATCCGCGCGAGCGGTTCCGGTTCGAATCCGGAAGTCGGCATGAAGGCGGCCAGAGCGGTGGGGCGACACCCGTACCCATTCCGAACACGGAAGTTAAGCCCACCAGCGTACCGGGAAGTACTG
>KI543161.1:0-1848 GCA_000496175.1 uncultured archaeon A07HR67
GAGAGCGATCCACAGGAACGCCGGCACCCAGCCCCACCACATCGCCGCCGTGATGGGACCGACGATCGGGGCGCCGCCCGCGATACTCGAGTAGTGATGCCCCAACAGGACCGGCTTCTTCGACGGAACGTACTCCTGTCCGTCCTCGTACTTGTGTGCTGGCGTCTCGCGCTCGTCGTCCAGCTCGACGAACCTGGAGAGGTACTTCGAGTACCCCAGATACCCCGTCGTGAACGTTGCGAGCACGAGTACCACCAGCCAGATTGCCTGAACCATCGTCGAACCCTGCTCAAACAATACCCCAAAAGATACTTAACTTTTGATGATTGAAAAACTCCTGTCATATATTGCCTCTCGGCGAGACCGACAGTCGGGACAGAGTGTCAGTCAGACTGGACGACTAACTCGAAAATGTGCCGACAGGACACGACCGCGGCGACACTGTCTCGTGGTTGCGAGATTGCGCGGCGAGACACAGCGCGCTCGCGCGGCCGGCATCGTCGTTAGGTGGTCGCTCCGGGGGCCACCTGGACGTCGAGTTCGTCGGCGACGTCGGCCAGGAGCGACCCCTTTACCTCCTCGACACGCGTCTCGATCACGGCGACCAGCGGGGCGTCGATCTCCTCGCGAACGTGGTCGATCCGCTCGCGCTCGGTCGCAACCCGGTCGCGGAGGTACTGTGCGCCGGGACCGTCCTCGTGGGCGTCCGGCTCGGGGGACACCCTGTTGAGTACGAGACCGTCGACAGAAAGTCCGTGTTCGGCAAGCTGGTCGATAGTCCGCTCGGTCTCCCGGATCGACAGCTCGTCGGGGTTCAACACCAGGTAGAACGCCGCCTGCTCGCGGAGCGTTCTGGCGGCGAACTCGAACTTCTCCTTGCGCTGCTGGAGATGTCCGATGATGGGGTCTTCCTCGAGCTTCCGGCGGGCCTCCTTCTCGCCGATGGCGGCCTTCTCGAACAGGTCGATACTCTTCGAGCGCTTCTGGATGAGTCGGTCGATCCACTCGTCGAGAAACTCCGGCAGAGAGAGCAGGCGCAGTGTTCCCCCCGTCGGGGAGGTGTCGAAGACGACGCGGTCCCACCGGTCGGCGTCG
This sequence comes from uncultured archaeon A07HR67, assembly GCA_000496175.1. Lineage (GTDB taxonomy): Archaea > Halobacteriota > Halobacteria > Halobacteriales > Haloferacaceae > Halorubrum. Next base: position 1,096 of record KI543161.1, read on the forward strand.
CGCATCACCTGGATGAAGCGGTCGAACAGTGCGGCCTCGTAAGCCCCCGGCGTCTGGTGGGCGAGTTCGATCTGGCGGTCGATCTCGTTGACGATGGCCGGACTCACCTGGTCGGACATCCGACGCCTGATCTCCATCATATGTGCCTCGACCTCCTCGTCCGGGTCGATCTCCATCGCCCAGAGGCTGTCGTACCCTTCGACGCGCGTTGGGTCGTCGTCGAACTGCTGGTCGAACACGTCGGAGGTGCTGTGTGCCGGGTCCGTCGAGACGACCAGCGTCTCCAGCCCCGCGGTGTCACACGTCAGGCCGTACGCACTGGAGACGGTCGTCTTTCCGACCCCGCCCTTGCCGCCGAAGAACACGAACTCGGTCATCAGTGGACGTGGTACTGCTGGCCCTTCCGCTCCAGCAGCGTCTCGCGGTCCCACATCCGGCGTTCCCACTGCTTGAACTCCTCGGCCAGATACGGCAGGAGTTCGACCGTGTAGTATGAGACCGGACTCGGGATGCCGAAGGCGTCGGCGAAACACGCAAAGAGGAACACGTCCTCGATGTCCTCGGCCTCCTTCTCGATTTTCTCCAGTGCCGGTCCCTCGATCATTCCGTGGTAGAGGCCGTGGGCCCACTCGTGGACCCACTCGCGGAACGCCTCGATGCGCTTCTCGAGCCGCAGGGAGTCGGTCATGGTGCGCTCAGCAGGCACATCCGGTCGAACCTGGTGACCGCTCGAACTCCATCTCGTCCCCACAC
>KI543161.1:1868-4376 GCA_000496175.1 uncultured archaeon A07HR67
ACCTCGATTCCCCGGCGATTGTGCAGCCGCATACCAACCTGTTCGTGCTTTGCCCCCGTATGTGTTGCTTCCGACTCAACGTTTGCCCTCCTGCGTATTGTTTCCAGCTCGATTTTTACCCTCCTGTGTATTGTTCCGGGCTCGCCCTCTGCCCTCCTATGTGTTGCTTCCGACTCGCCCTCCCGTATGTTGCTCCTGTCTCGACCGTGCTGCCACACAACTGCCAATACTCCCGGCTACAGGCCCGTGAGCAATTTCGACCTCACGGGGGTCGAATATCTTCACGTCGGTATAGCCAACAGTATAAGACGGCGGGCGACGGCGTGGTGGTATGGAGAGCGAGGGCGACCCACGGGTGCACGTGGCCCTGAATCTCCTCCTCTCGTTCGTGTTCAGTGCCGTGGTGGTCCGGGGACTGGCCCTCGTGGACCTCGCCGAGTTCGCCTGGACGAACGTCGCTACTGCGACCGTCTTCCTGTTTCTGGTCACGTGGGTGGTCGTTCTCCGCAGGTGACGACCGACGGTTGTGAGGCTCTGGCGCCTCACCGATACACCCTTTATTCGAGTGGAGCACGACCGAAGAGACGTGCACAGACGCCGACTCCTCCACACGGCGGGAGCTGGTCTCCTCCTCGGGACAGCGGGCTGTCTCGGCAGGGATACCGCCACGGACACCTCGACGAGTACGGACACTGCCACGGCAACGCCGGACGCAGACGCGGACGTGGACGCGGGCGGGACGTCAGCGGACACCGGCGCCCTTCGGGACGTCGAACTCCCCCTCGACGATGTCGACCTCAGGCGGGGCGCTGCCAAAGACGCCATTCCGGCTATCACGGATCCGGTCTTCGGCGAGAACTGGTCGGACGTCGAGGCGTCGCTCGAGGGAGCCGACCGCGTCGTCGGCGTCGAGGTCGACGGAGAGGCGCGTGCCTACCCGCTGGCGATTCTCAACTGGCACGAGGTCGTCAACGACAGCTTCGGCGGACCGCTGCTGGTCACGTTCTGCCCGCTGTGTGGATCAGGCGTGACCGCCGAGCGCCGCGTCGACGGCGAGACGACGCTGTTCGGCGTCTCGGGCAAACTCTGGATGTCTGACCTCGTTATGTACGACGAGCGGACGGAGTCGCTGTGGAGTCAGGTGCTGGGGAAGGCCGTCCAGGGTCCCGAGACGGGCACTGCCCTCACGCTGCGCCCGTCGACGATAACGACCTGGCGCGAGTGGCGCGAGGGACATCCCGACACGTCGGTTCTGCTGCCGCCGCCGGCCTCGAACACGATCACCGGCGGGGAGTCGCGCAACTACGACGTCGACCCCTACAACGGTTACGAGGACAGCAGGCGGATCGGCATCGGCGCCTCTAACCCCGACGACCGGCTCCACCCCAAGACCAGCGTCATCGGCGTGGCCGCCGACGGCGTCGCCCGGGCGTACCCGAACGCTGCCGTCGAGAACGCGGGCGGCGTTGTCAACGACACCGTCGCCGACCTGCCGGTCGTGGTCGCGGTTGCGGACGGCTCGCTGGCTGCGTACGTGCGCCGCGTCGACGGCGAGACGCTCCAGTTCGGCCGGGACGGCGACGTCTTAGTCGCCGACGGGTCGCGGTGGGCGGTCGTCTCCGGGGCGGCTCTGGACGGTCCTCACGAGGGAACGACTCTCGAACGGGCCAACAGCCGCAGCGAGATGTTCTGGTTCGCGTGGGTCGACTTCTTCCCCGACTCGGAGATCTACGGACAGTGAACTTGAGAACGGAGGAAGACCGCGCTACCCGACGTTCGTCGCGCGCTCGACGACATCCTCGCCGTACAGCTCCGCGAGCTCCTCGTGCTGGTCGGGGCGGTGCTCGTAGACGTCCTGGAACAGCGCGATCGGGATCTGTAGCGCCTGGTAGGTTGCCTCGTCCCACATGCGGTCCGTCTCGACGTTGACCTCGACGCCGTCGAGACGAACCGTCGCTGCCCGGGTCATGGCGATGGCCCCCTTGCCTGCCTTCTTTGCGGCCTCGAACGCCTCCATGGAGTCGACGATGTCGTCCAGGCTCGGGACGTACGACAGCAGGTCGAGCAGCTCCTCGCGCAACTCGTCGGCGTCGAGCTCCAGCCTGCCGTCCCCGACCGCCAGAACGTAGCCGTCTCCGTGCTCGGACAGCGAGACGTGGTCGCCGTTGTAGGCCTGGACATCCCCCTCGTGTTCGAGTTCGATCTCGCGACCGGCGGCGTCGAGAATCCAGTACCCCTCGACCGGCGGCAGAGAGAACCTGTTGGCCTCGACAACCTGACCGGGTGTGAGCGACCAGATTCCCAGCTGGCCCTTGGCCTGGTTGTCGGTCATGCGCTCGCGGTAGCCTTCGACGTCCCGGATGTCGTCGTAGGGGCCGTCGACCGCGATCAGCCCGGCCGCGCTTGCTGCCCGGGAGGTGTTGTGGCGCAGTTCGGGCCAGGACGGCAGCTTCCCGGTGGGTGTGATTGCGCGCATGTCCTTGGTGTAGTCGACCTCGCCGTGACCAG
>KI543161.1:4396-5833 GCA_000496175.1 uncultured archaeon A07HR67
ACCTCGCGGGTAGGATGGTGCCGCCCTCTGGCGGTCGTCTCGAGACCCGCGCTTAATTTTACTTAGGCGGGTTCGTGGCACTCGGCGTTGATTTTAGATGTGAGCGTGAGTACACCGCCGGCGTTATTCCACAGTCCCACTTCTCGGTTGGACTCGTGGGGTAACTCCCGCCCGTTACTCGTCGGTCGACCTATATCCCCCAACGGAATAACCCCACTCGCCGGTCACATAGTTCGCGATGGAAACTGGCCACACCTATCACGAAAAAATACATATGTATTGGTATTATTTGCTTCGCTAGAGGATGAAAGATGAACAAATCAATCACTCTCACGGTTGCGGTAGTGACAGTAGTAGCGGGATGTGCAGGGGGTGGAGGAGAGGCACAGACATCGACACCAACGCCGACACAGGCTGATTCTGACGGTGACGGACTGACGGTTCAGCGTGAGCGAGAAATCGGCACTGATCCGAGCAAAAGGGATACTGACGGGGATGGATTATATGACGCGACTGAGGTCGAGATCGGTACTGATCCCCTAACAACGGATACTGATGACGACGGGTTGTCAAATAAAAAAGAGCAACTCGAGGGCACCGGCCCAACCAAAGCGGATACTGACGGGGATGGACTTGATGACAAATCCGACGTCTGTCCGACCGCTGACGCGGAAGTCACTCTCCAAGTGATCCGAACCGAAGGTGGCGGGAATAGTAGTGACGACTACGATGGGAATATACAGTTCCAGATTAGCTCGAACTGCTGATCTGTTCCCGTGGTCCGCTTTTTAAACCCTCGCTCGCTGGCACAATGCCACTAACTAAACACGACCGTATGACACCCGGCGCGTTATTGGGCCCTCATCAGTGGGTCCCACTAAAATCAGCAATGGCGAACGGGTTGCGCCAGCCTTCCCGTCAGTGAATGGGTATATCATCCTCAATCCGGGCCGGAAGGTCCTGGGGGGACGCTGAACCGCTCACCGTCCGTCGAGACGTAGACAACTATCTCGTCATCCGGGACCGGCGTGTGTCCGGTTTTCATCTCACCCGCGCTCGCGGCGCCGCTGTGCTCGCCACGGGCGCGACTCCGCGGGTCATCGCAGCGGGTGACGGCGCGCTCGTGCGGACGTCACCCCGGAGGTGCGCCGGCGTCGCCAGCCTCTCTCGATTGTCGGTTGTCGGTTGTCGGCCTCGGCGTCGGTCGCGGTCGACACACCGCCGTTCGCGACGTCGTCGAGTGAATCACCTGACCATATCGTCAACGACCACCTACTAGTGTCTCGTAGGGGGTCGTTGGTGGTTTCGCCGGCGTTGAACCCGAGGTCAGCAAGTGCGTCGGTGACGGGGCCTCGGCCGGTAATTTCAATCCGATAAATATTTATGCGTCAAAATCATTCCTTCGTCAAATCTGTTCAGATTCGTTGATCGGTCTGA
>KI543161.1:7317-8542 GCA_000496175.1 uncultured archaeon A07HR67
AGGCTGGCGAGCGCCAGCACCCCGAGGGAACCGACCAGTCGCTCGAGTGCGGTCCGCAGCGCGGAACTGTCGGTCTGGTCGCCGGCGAAGACGACCAGTGGCTTGTCGGCGGCGGCGTAGACGTCCATCTCGCGGCCCTTCGCGGAGTAGGCAGTGTCGACAACCTCGATTGCCTCGGCAGCCTCCAGTTTCTGGAGGTGGTACTGTGCGTTCTGGAGCGAGGTGTCTGCCCGCTCCGCGAGGTCTGACGGCGGTCCGGGCTCCTCGTGGACCTCGGCGAGGAGCGTCCGCGCCGTTCCGGCGGACAGCGCCGACAGCACCTCGTCGGCGTCCTCGCTGTCGACGCCGACGACGCGGGGCCCGGCGTCTTCTGAGGGTGACCCCCCGGGTCTGAAGGGCAGCAGCGACACTGTCGGCCGGTAGCAGACCGCCTCTCATCAGTCTTTTCAACAGCCGTGGGACGTTGCTGTCGGCCCCGACCGGCGAAACCACTTTTGACCCTCGCCACCTCGATCGGGTATGGTCGACATCGTAATGTACGGCATCCTCGCTGGCATCCTCGTTTTCGTCTTCTTCGCGTACCTGATGCTCCGCCGCACGGTGACCGGATTCAAGCAGGGCGTCGAGGACGGACAGAACCGGCGGTGAGACTGCCAGGGTAGGCCGACCCGCAACTGGTTTGCGCGTCCCGTTCACAGAGAGGAACATGGATCCGCGCATCCGCGAACACGCGACAGTGATTGCAGACCACTCGGTCGATCTTGAGGCCGGCGACGACGTCGTCGTCGTCGCGCCGCCACAGGCCGAGGACCTCGTCGCCGCCCTCCACGAGGTGCTTGGCGAGCGCGGCGCGACCCCTCTCGTCGTGAGCGGCAACGACCGCTTCCGGCGTGCGTATCTCCGCGCCCGCGACGAGTTCGAGACACCCGACCACGAGATGGCGCTCGTCGAGGAGACGGACGTCTACATCGCAGTGCGTGCGAACGCGAACGTCACCGAGACGAGCGACGTCGACCCCGAGACGAACGCCGCTTACTCGAAGGCCAAGCGGCCGATTCTCGACGAGCGTCTCTCGAAGCGGTGGTGTCTCACGCAGTATCCTGCTCCCGCGAACGCACAACTGGCAGAGATGTCGACCGAAGCCTACCAGAACTTCGTCTGGGACGCCATCGTGAAAGACTGGGACGCCGTCCGCGAACACCAGTCCCAGATGGTCGAGATCATG
>KI543161.1:8562-12226 GCA_000496175.1 uncultured archaeon A07HR67
GTAAACTCGGGTTGCTCGTCGAGAATCACGTTCGTACCCGCCGGAGCGACGGGACAAACGCGAATTGGTGGGTCGCGTGAATCACGTCGACCGCCGGCTCGCCGTTGTTGTCGCGTGGGAGTCCGTCCCACTGAGTCACGGCGGGACAGTCGCTAGCGTCGCCGTCACAACATGGGAGCGTGTCGAGTGCTTGGTCGTTGTGATCGCGGGCGAGGGCGTGGGCCGTCGAGAACGGGAGCCATTTATTATCGCACTGTCGGTCGAACCACTCCTGCGCGGGCTCGCCGTCGATCGTCACGACCTGGCCGGGAGCGTTCTCGGCCTCGGGGTTCTCGACGGGGTCATGATCGCCGCGGGCGAGCGGACACCGCTCTTTCCGACACTTTAATACGGCGCCTTGGCCGCCGGAGTCTCGCGTCTCGACGGCGGCCTCGTCGCGGGCGTCGGTGGTCGCGTGCAAGTGAGCGACCGGAGCCCGGCCGGTCACGTCGGCGCGTCGACGCCAGGGCTCGGTCGCCACAGTATAGCTCTTACCGAGAGCCGTCGGCGCGTCGAGAACGGTCGTATTGCCAGCGCGGACCTCCCGAAAAACGGCGTCCCGGAGGTCGTCGCAGGCGTCGTCGGTGTCGGGCCACTCAATCCCACGGGAGGTCGAATATCGTCACGTCGCTGTAGCCAACAGTATCAGTCGTCGCTCTCGCTGGTCATGACAGTCTCGCCGTCCTCGGTGAAGCCTGCCGACTCCTCCTGGCGCCGGCCGGCCATCGGGTCGAACTCGGTCTCGATGTCCTGGAACTGCGGGACGAAGGAGAGTTCGTGGTGACTCTCGGTCTCGTGGTCCAGGTACTGCTGTTCGAGCTCGAACTGCGCGTCCTCGTCGTTCTCTGCGAGGCGTTTGAAGTCATCGTAGACTGCGTGAGCCCCGGAGTGGAGTCCGAAGAGCGTGATGAAGATGTAGCTGTAGCCCAACTCGCCCAGCTCCTGGAAGGTGAGTGGCTCCTCCTCCTCGCTCCAGGCGAAACTCGAGGAGTAGTTGAACGCGAGCTGGACGTCGGGATGTGTCTCGTGGATGGTCTCGGCGTACTCGACAGCGTCCTCCCGGGAGGGGTCGGGCATCTCCGGCCAGACCAGGTCCACCCCGGCGTCGGCGTAGATCCGACCCCGCTCGAGATGTTCCTCCCAGTCCCCGTTCGCAGAGCCGTAGGCGTCCGTTCGCGCGATAACGACCGTGTCCTCGGACTGCTTGGCGTCGACGGCTGCCCGAAAGCGGGCCTCTGCCTTCTCGCGAGAGACGATCTGCTTGCCCGCGATGTGTCCACACCGCTTCGGCGAGGTCTGGTCCTCGATGTGGACTGCGGCGACACCGGCTTTCTCGTACTCCCGGACCGCCCGGCGGACGTTGTGGACGCCCCCGTACCCCGTGTCCGCGTCGGCGATCACCGGGAGCTCGGTCGCCTCCGCGATTCGCTTGCCGTTCTCGACCATCTCTGTCATCGTCACCATCTCCAGGTCCGGGAAGCCGAACTGCCCCAGAACGGTCGAGTAGCCCGACATGTAGACGGCGTCGTGGCCGGCCATCTCCGCCAGCCGGGCGTCTAGCGCGTGGTAGAGACCTGGCGCGAACACGAACTCCTGTTCGTCCAGTTTCTGTCGTAACTCCCGGGCCGCCGGGTTGTCGACGTCCCGGACGTGTGGGCGCGTGTCTCGAACTCGACTGGCGACGTCGTCAGTGGCTGAGTCGTCTCGTGTCATATGTTGTGTGCGCGACCCGCGTCGGGCCGTTGCAGTCCAGCCACTGACAGTCCCGGGTAAAAAAGATTATGAACTATAATGATAATATTCTTTAATACATATACTCTCGGTGCGGACTACTAGGGCGTATAATTGAGTGTGAGTGTCACGCGAGGGCGCTGCGCGGCGGGCGCCGGAACACAGTCCAGGGACACGGCCGCGCGGCGCCGTCGGTCCGCCGGCTCTCAGGTTTCGTCGGGACTGACAACGGAGTTACGCAGCGTCCCGATCCCCTCGTACCAGATCTCGACGTCGTCGCCGGCCTCCAGAAGGCCCGGGTTGGCGGGGCTGCCGAACGAGACCACGTCACCGGGCCGGAACGTGTACCGCTCCGAGAGAAAGGACACGATCTCGTAGGGGTCGAACAGCATCAGTTCGGTCGTGGCGTCCTGACGCTTCTCGCCGGCAACGTGCGTCTCCATCCCGAGGCTCCGGGGGTCGAGATCGGTCTCGATAAGCGGCCCGAGCGGGGCCGACCCGTTGAATGCCTTCCGGGCAGTCCGGCCGGGCTGGTCCAGCGCGTCGAGGTCGTTCAGAATCGTCCACCCGCGCAGGGCCTCCTGCACCTCGCGCTTGCCGTCCAGGCCGGTACAGGGCTCGTCGATCACCGCCGCCAGTTCGCCCGCGTAGGTGAGTTCCTCGGTCCACGGCGGATGGACGATCGGTTCGTCGGGGTGGTGGAGCGAGACGGCGGGCTTGAGAAACCAGTCCGGCTCCTCGGGAACGTCGTAGTCCATCTGATCGAGCGTCTCCGCGAAGTTGCGCCCCACACAGTAGAACGTTCCCGGTTCGCACGGCGCCAACAGCTCCGCGTCCGCACCCACGCTGTGTGTCTGGCCGTCCCGCGTTGTGACCGTCCCGCTGTCGTACTCGCCTCTCTCGATCCCGTCTCCGGTTCTGACGCGTGCGATCTTCACCGGCAGACGTTGGACCCGGCTGGGTTTAGCTCAACTGGTCGAGGACTGTCAGTGGGCGTCGTCGGACGACACGGGGGAACTGCTGTTCTCCTCGGTCTCGACGCAGTGACTTTTTTCCACGGATGACGTAGACACGCGTGTGCTTGTCGCCCTCGCGGACACCCACGGCCGGACCGACCTGCGTCTCACCGACCACCTGCGGGAGGTAGTGGCGGCAGCCGACTGTGTCCTCCACGCGGGGGACTTCACGAGCGCCGCTGTTCTCGACTCGTTCGCGGATCTGGCCGACCAGTTCGTGGCGGTTCACGGCAACAGCGACGACGCCGCGGTCCAGGCGCGCCTGCCCGCCGTAGAGACGGTCGAGGCGTTCGAACGCCGACTCCTCCTCGTGCACGGTCACGAACACGACCGGACGGCGCTGTCGTTGCTGGCCCGACAGGAGCGCGCCGACGTTGTCGTTCTCGGCCACACGCACGCTCCAGGAACAGAGGAACTCGGAGAACTGACAGTCGTCACTCCTGGCAGCCACGCCGACCCGCGGCGGTCGCGCCCGGCCTACGCGACGTTCGAAGGCGGTGCTGACGGCCCGCGCGGACGACTGCGGACGCCGGACGGCGAGCCGTTCGTCGCGGTCCAACTGTAGAAGCCGAGCGCGACGAGTGCTGGAGGGCCGAAACGGGTCGGCGCAGGTCTGTCTATACGGGTGGCGAGTAAGTAGCCGACGGAGGCTCAAAGAGCAGTTTGAGTCACTGGTTCCAGTACCAGACAGCTGCGACGACCACGAGCACGAAGGCGCCACCCGCGAAGAAGAGCAGCCCCGGCGGCAGGCCGGCGGCAGCCTCGGCCGTCGGCGCCGGTGCCGGCGTGGCAGCTTCGAGCGCCTCCGGTGTCGGCGTGGCTGCCGGCGCCTCGGTAGGCGTTCCGGTTGCCGCCGGTGCTTCGGTTGCGACTGGTGC
>KI543161.1:13694-17884 GCA_000496175.1 uncultured archaeon A07HR67
GGCGTCGCTTGTCGACTATGGCCTCAACGGCGGCGTCACGCCAGACTGGGACCCACAGGGTCTGCTCGACCGGCCGCTGTTCGCCCTGGGGGAGGTGTTCCTGGCCGACTCGACCGGCGAGATGGGCGTCGAGACGCCGCTGTTCGCGGAGGCGCTGCGGCGCGCGACCGACCGCGGCGTGACTGTCACCGTTCACGCCGAGAACGCGTCGCTGTTCGACGAGAGCGTCCGCGGGCGCCAGGACTCCGACGCCTGGAGCGCCTACCGGACTGCCGAGGCAGAAGTCGAGGCGGTCCGCCGGGCCTGCGCGCTAGCGGACGACCGGGGGGCCCGACTCCACGTCGCACACACCAGCACGCCCGAGGGTGTCGACGCCACCGGGGCAGGGGTCACCTGCGAGGTCACACCTCACCACATGCTGCTCTCGCGGGCAGACAGCGACGACCTGAAGACGTTCGGTCGGATGAACCCGCCGTTGCGGTGCGAACAGCGCCGCCAGGCGGTCTACAACCGGGTCGTCGACGGGTCGGTCGACCTGGTCGCGACCGACCACGCCCCCCACACCCGCGCCGAAAAGAACGCCAGTCTCTGGGACGCGCCCAGCGGCGTTCCGGGCGTCGAGACGGCCCTGCCACTGCTCCTCGCGGAGGCCCGGGCCGGCAACGTCGGCTTCGAGCGGGTCCGCGACCTCACCGCGGCCAACCCTGCAGCAGTCTTCGACCTGCCCCGGAAGGGCCGAATCGAGGAGGGGGCAGACGCGGATCTGGTGCTCGTGGACCCGGCCGAGACCCGCCCCATCCGGGGCGAGGCGCTGCACACGAAGGCGGACTGGACGCCATTCGAGGGGTGGGACGGCGTCTTCCCGGAGCTGACGACGGTCCGCGGACGGGTCGTCTACGAGCGCCACGACGACGGAACGGAGACGTTCGGCGATCCGGTCGGGAGAAACGTCCGGACCGGAACCGACGAACTGTCGTAGCCGTTCTCCGGGACCGACTGTGACGGGGTCGACTACCCGTCGCCGGCCTCGAACTGGTGGCCACAGTCCGGGCAGGTCACCTCGTCGTGGCGGAGTGCGACACTGTGCTGGCGTGTCTCTCGCATCACCTCGGTGACCCGCTCCTCGGCCGCGAGCTCCTCCTCGACGGATAGGTCGACTCCCTCGACCTCGAGCAGGAACTTCGCCACCTCGGTGGCCTCGTACATCAGGTCGTCGAGCTTCTCGGCGGTGAAGAAGTCGGACATGGCGCCGTAGAGGAAGGTTGCGCCGGCCGTCTGGACCTTCTCCTCGAATGACGCCCGTGCCTGGTTGACCGCCTGCGGAGAGTAGGTGTCGGTCATGAAAGGGACGAGTTCCGGCAGGTTGTCGCCGATTTTGGTCATCTCGACGCCCGTCTCGGTCCGGAAGTCGGCACAGAGGCGGGCGATGGCCCACTCCCGGGCGGTGATGTAGGTCCGCTCGCGGAGGAAGTCGTTTGCCCGGTCGTAGGTGCTCCCCTCGATCTTGGTGAAGCGGTCGTAGCTCTGCACGTCCTCGGGGACCCCCGGCGACGACTCGTCCCGCTCGCCCGCGCTGTCGGGGCGTTCTGCCCCCACGGCCTCGGCGTCGTCGGGACCGGACTCGTCTGTCATGTGCGTCTCTGAGACCCCACGGCGAAAAAGCGTGTCGGCGGGATTTATGTGCCAGCCGGCGCTATTCAGTGTGTGCACCTCCTGCTGTGTCTCGGCCCCGGTGAGCCGGCGGTCGACGCGTTCGACAGTGCTGTCGAGCGCGCGACGGAGGCAGACGACGACGTCACGGTGGCGGTTTTCGGCGACTCAGAGGACCGCGAGCGTCTGACAGCCCACGCCCGCGACCGTCTCGAAGGGGTCGACGTTCCCGCGGAGCTCAGGGAACTCGAGAGCGACCCCGCCAGCAGGCTCGTCGAACTCGCCGAGGAGGAAGGGGTCGACCGGATTGTCCTGTCCGGGGGCGAGCGGAGCCCGCTGGGGAAGATACAGCTGAGCCGCGTCGCGGAGTTCGTGCTCCTGAACGCCACCACGACGGTCACCCTGATACGATGACGACCGACTCCGACGGACCGGCTGGCGGCTTCCCGACTCCCCCACGGGAGTTCACCGACGAGGAGGGCCGCGAGATTGGCGTCCGCTCTGCCGACGCGGCCGAGACCGAGACCGACCCGCTCTGCCAGATGTACCTCGACTTCGACCCCGCCGACAGGGCACAGGGAATTCCGCCCGTTGAGGAGGAGTCGATCCGGGACTGGCTCGACCTCATTCTGACCCAGGACAGCTTCAACGTCGTCGCCTGGCACGGGGACCGGGCGGTGGGTCACGCTACGCTCGTCCCCGACGAAACCGGCGCCTACGAGCTCGCAATCTTCGTTCTCGACAGCTACCAGGGGGCGTATGTCGGAACAGAACTGGTCCGGTCGCTGCTGGGGTTGGCACGGGCCGAGGACATCGCATACGTCTGGCTGACTGTCGAACGGTGGAACGACCCCGCAATCCGGCTCTACCGGTCGGTCGGGTTCGAGACCACCGACAGCCAGAGCTTCGAGATGGAGATGACGATCAGCCTCGCCGGGTGAGACGTGGTCGCTGTCGGCGGGCTACACAGCCCCGCGGCGCGGGTCAGACCGAGAGAACGGGCTGGCTCGCGTACTCGAGAACGTACAGCGCCGCCCTGCCGAGCGTCACCTCGGAGTCGAGGTGTGGCTGTTCTCGGGGAACGACCAGGAAGTCGGCGCCGAGTTCCTCGGCTACGTCCAGAATAACGCTGCCAGGGTCTGTGAGAGCCGTGCGGGCGAGATCCGGCGCCGAGGAGGTAGACAGGCCCACGCCGCCGGGCAGACGCTCGCGCACTCGACTGTCGAACGCCCGGTGGTGTCGGCGACGGAGGCTGCGGACAGGTCGCCGGCCTCCAGTTCGCGGGCGACTCGGTCGTCGAGCACGTGCAACACGTGCAGGTCAGCGCCGTAGCGGTCGGCGAGTGCAACGGCGCACTCGATTGCTGTCTGTGACTCGTCGCTCCCGTCGATTGCTGTCTGTGACTCGTCGCTCCCGTCGATTGCTGTCTGGGACTCGTCGCTCCCGTCGATTGCTGTCTGGGACTCGTCGCTCCCGTCGATTGCTGTCTGGGACTCGTCGCTCCCGTCGACCGGTGCGAGGACGAGGTCGATGTCGACGCCCATCGACTGGAGTCCGGTCGGGCGCGAGCAAAAAGCCGCCGAAACCACGCGGCTTTTTATCTCCGCCGGTCGAGTGCCGGTCCATGTTCGAGACGACCGTCATCGCGACTGACGGCTCCGAGAGCGCCGGCCGGGCAGTCCGGATGGCTCTGGACGTCGCCGACAGGTTCGGTGCCGCGGCACACGCCCTCTACGTCGTCGACGCGAGCGCCCTCCGCGCGTCGCACGAGCAACACCGGGAGACAGTCGAGGAGTCACTCCGGGCAGCCGGCGGCGAGGCGGTTTCGTCTGTCGAGGAACACGCCGCAGACGAGGCTGACGGCTGTGAAGTCGTCACTGCGGTCCGGCAGGGCGACCCGGCCGAGGAGATCCTCGCGTACGTCGACGAGGTCGACGCCGACGTGGTCGCGACCGGGACCCGGGGCCGTCACGGCACCCACGCGTTCCTCCTGGGGAGTGTCGCCGAGACGGTGGTGCGACAGTCGCCGGTCCCCGTGCTCACGGTCCGCCAGCTCGGGGCCGACGAGCGCGGCGGCGTAGTGATGCCGAACTGACACTACCGGCGATACGCCGGTGAGCAAGTTCGACCCCGCGGGGTCGAATATATTCACGTGATTATAGCCACCAGCATAAGACGCCGGATCCTGCGGACAAGGGCCGTCCTCACACCGAGGCCTTCTTTGTATCTCGCCTGCTTGTATGAGTATGAACGAGTGGCTCATCGACGGCGACCGTCTCTCGCTCGAGCGGAAGTCGGTGCTGCCCGGCGAGGGGTTCTTCCGGCCGGACTCGGTCGAGCGCGAGCGGGCCGAGCAACAGGTCGCGACAACTCTGACCGGCGCCGAGACAGTCGTCGTCGCGGACCCGGACGCGGACGGGCTGGCGTGCACGGCGTTCGTCCGCCGCGCCGGCGGCCAGGCTGAGCTGGTCCCGGCTGGCCCCAGCGAGTTGCAGGAAGCCGTCGCGTGGACAGCCGAGTACAGCGAACCCGGCGCCGAC
>KI543161.1:19368-22983 GCA_000496175.1 uncultured archaeon A07HR67
CCCCTCCTCGACGTGCTGTTGCCAGTTGTCGAACCCGATCGAGTTTGCGGCCTCCCGGAGGTCACGCCTGTCCTCCTCGAAGGTGAGATAGATACCGTTCTGGTCGTGCTCTTCCACCCCGTTGTAGATGTACTGGAGGCCAAAGATAGTCTTGCCAGCCCCCGGATTCCCGCTTATCAGTGTCGTGGAGTTCTCGACGATACCGCCGTTGAGGATGTCGTCGAGCCCCTCGATGCCCGTTTTTATCAGTTCCGGCATGAGTGTTTACGAAGTAACTCTCGATTTGGCTGGACGGAAGAAAAATCTTGGTATTGTGCCGCGTGCAGCCGCCGAGCCGACGGACGCGCCCGTCGCGGCTGGCGCGGCCGGCGCCACGTGGAACGTGTCGCCTCCTGGGGTCGACTCGGGAACGAACTGCAGCACCCAGTCTCATACTGTTGGCTACAACTACCCGAAGAGACCCGACTCCCCGTGGGGTCGACAGTGCTCGCAGGCGTATCGCCGGGAGTCTCAGTCGCGTCCGTGTCTCGTCACACAGACCGGCAACCCCTCCAGTTCGACGGGCTCGGAGTTGTCCGGCGAGTAGACGACCATCTGGCCTTTCTCCATGTACGGAACCTTCGACTCTAAGCTGGCGGGGATGTTGACCGCGGAGATGGCGTCCTCGTCGCCGAGGTTGAGCACGACTGTCGTGTTGATCTGCTTGAAAACGGAGTCGGCAATGTCCTGTGGGTCCTGCGTGATCAGGAACAGACCGAGGCGCTCCTTCCGACCCTGCTTTGCCGCCTCGGTGAACTTCCCGATCACCTTCCGTGCCTGGACGCTGTCGGCGTCGGTCAGGAAGTTGTGTGCCTCGTCCATACCCACGACCAGAGGGGTGTTCTTGACGCGCTCGTGGCGGGGGTCGTTCGAGAGCTTCTGGTCGACGATGAGTGACGCCAGCGCCAGCACGACCGTCTCCGTGTGGCGACTCCCCGTGATGTGGTAGGTGGGCACGACCGTGAGCCTGCCCGGGCGGACGAACTCGTGGACGCGCTCGGTGATGGACGGGGCGTCGCCGTCGAAGACGGGACCGAACCCGCGGACCCGCCGCCGGATGGCGTCGAAGGTTGCCTCGTGGACCCGTCCCGTCTCGTCGAGTTCCTGCTTGAGTGCCGGTTCGTCGAGAAACGAGGTGAACTGCTCGTAGGTCCCGCCGCGGCCGTGGGCCCGGCGGAACCGCTCGAGCAGGACGTTCACAAGGGCGTTGTACTGGTTGTCGTTGAGACCGCTTCCGGCGACGAGCCAGGGGTTGTCGTGGACCATCCCGAAGGGCACCGAGAACGGAACCTGCTCGGCGTGGTGGTGGCTCGCGGCGTAGGTGGCGTCGCCGACTCGTGGGACCAGGGCGATTGTGTCGTCGTGCCCGCCGTGGGCGACTCCCTCGCGGTCGAGACGGCGGGCGGTCTCCCGGTCCACGGCACCGTCGTCGTGCATCTGTGCGTACTCGTCCTGCGGGTCGAACACGACCACGGCGGGGTTGACTGTCCGGTCACTCCCGGTCTCGACCGGGTAGGCCCGGTCCGGGGTGAGATACTGCCGGAGGACGTTCTTGGCAGCGTGTGTCTTACCCGCCCCGGTCCCGCCGGCGACGAGCGTGTGCCGGAACACGAGCGGGTCGCCGTCGGTGTCGTCGTCGTCGAGGCGGTAGTCGATTGTCGGTGGCTCGGCGGCCGTCCGGACCTTCTCGCCGCCGACCGCGAGGTGGCCGAGAAACACCCCCGTCTCGGGGATGTTCAGCCCCGTCTTGATCTCTGCCGTGTCGTCCGCGCGGCGCACGACTGTCTCCGGCTTGGGCACGCGGTCGGCCATCCGTCGCTTGAGTCCGTCGCCGTCGTCGGAGAGAATCGCGACCGGTTCCAGCGTCGCCATCAGCTTGAAGTCCTGCTCGTCGATGCCCTGTGACCGCATCGCGCGGCGGGCGTGGATCTCGGTCGCGTCGTCGGCGCGGTACTCCTGTGTGTACTCGAGACCGGTGATCCGGCAGAACAGGCGCTCGCTGCCCGTCCGCCCCACGCTGTTGGGATACGGTGCCAGCAGATACGCTCCGATGCGGACGTCCTCGCGGTTTCTGGCGGTCACGTACGCCCGCAGACGCGTCTCGCCGGGGTCCTCGTCGACGCGCAGTCCCTCCGACGCCGAGAGCACACCGAGCCCCCGGTCCCGGCCGGCGGGCGTTGCTTCGACCGTCTCGAAGTCGCTCCCGCTGTCGTCCTCGCTGCCGCTCTCGTCGCCCCCGAACTCCGTGAAATCCCCGAGGTCGGACATGCAACTCACAACGACACGAGGCCACAAACCCGTTTCCCCGCCCTCCCGGCCGTACCGGCTCTATAACTCCGCACAATCGGCAGGTGACAGCCGACAACCGGTGTCACATGGACGTCCCCGAACTCGACTGCAGGCGCGGCGGACTCGCGACATTAGCCGGACAGCTGGTCGCGCTCGCAGTTCTGCTCCGGCCCCTCCCGAGCGGGCTGTCTGCGGCCGACACGACACAGGGGATTGCGTTCTTCGCTGCACTCCCGCTCGTGAGCCTGATCGGCGGCGCCTACGCCGTTCTCGGCGGCCTCTACAGCGGCGTCGACCCGTTCGTCGCCGGCAGCTCCCTCGCCGTGGTCAGCCTCACGCTCGGTCTCGGCCTCGGCCTCGCTCCGGCGGCGGTCATCAGTACAGCCGGCCTCGGTCTGTCCGTCTTTGCCGTCGTCGCGGTTCTCGCGAGCCTCCGGGCGATGTGAGCGTATCTCCGGACCGACAGCCTGGCGTAACTCCCGACAGGTCTACACGAGAGGCGACAGCCCAGCGTAACTCCTAATAGGTCCACACGAGAGGCGACAGCCCGGCACCGGCCGGACGCGCCGACCCCAGCGGGCTTTTATCTGCCGGACCCGTAAGTATAGATATGTTACTTGTCCGCGGTCGAGCGGCGGGGACGGCGCTCACAGGGACGCTCTACGAACCCGACGAGCGTGCGCCGACGTTTCGGGGCGCACCCGATGGGTCGGCGCCGTACACCTGGGTCTGTGACGGCTTCTACGAGGTCGAGAGCGGAGGTCAGGTCCAGCAGATCGGCGAGCGCGAACTCAACATCGCGTTCGAGGAGCCGCTTCCCCGCGGCTTCGAGACCCGCGACCGGGCCGTCGACGCCGCGAAAGAACACGTCCGCACGCAGTTCGTACGGATCGGTGTCGACGCCGCCGAGGTGGCGCTTGAGGTGCGACGGGCGGGGGCGGAGACAGAGACAGAGACGGAGCCAGAGGTGGAGGGCGTCTGATAGTGATTAGTGCAAGTCTTTACCACCAGGTCGAAAGAAGATACCGGGGACACGCCGTCAGACACCGATATCTGGTACGTGGGTGCCGAAATAACCGCACTACTCACTACGAGACAGACTGCTGCAAGCCATCACCGGATTGACCGTACTCGCGCGATCGCGTCGTAGCGGCACACAGCTACGCCAGCCCGGGTGCGACTTGTGTTCACACCTCGTGTTGGTGTGCCCAGAACGTCCCGGAGACGGTCACCTCCTTCTTGAAGAGGGGCACCTCGGCCTTGAGGCGGTTGATGCCGTCTTCGACG
>KI543161.1:23003-25917 GCA_000496175.1 uncultured archaeon A07HR67
CGTCTTCGACGGTCCGGAAAGCCTCTCCGCGGTGGCCGGCGAGTACGACCACGAAGACAATGTCATCGCCAGCCTCGACGACGCCAGTTCTGTGGTGGAGACGCACCTCGTGGACCCCCTCGCGGGCTTCGAGTTCCTCCCGGAGCTGGGCCATGCGCTCCTGTGCGACGCCGTCGTAGCGCTCAAACTCCAGGTACTCGGTGGGGTCGTCGTCCGGTCCCTCCCTCGCGCGGACGCGGCCGGTGAAGGTCGCGATAGCGCCCGCGCGGTCCTCTCGGGGTGACCGTTTCACCTCCGCGACCAGTGACCCGAGACACTCGTAGGCGTCCGTGTTCTCGACTGCCGCGACTGCCTCGTCGAGGTCGACCGCGTCGGCGTCCGGAGCCGACAGGCGGACGTCCTCGCCGCCGGGTCCGCCGAGGGCAATCTGTGGCAGGGTCGCGCTGCTGTACCCCTCAACGACCGCGTAGTCACACGAAACTGCCAGACGGTCGAGCGCCCCGTCGAGCGTCAGTTCCTCGCCCGTCTCGAACCACGTCTCCTTGCCGACGCCGACTGTCCGGTCGACGCCCGCGGCCCTGTGGCGGGCGGTGTCTGTCCCCTCGACGTCGATCTCCGGCGCACAGTCGAGGTGTTTGATCGTTCCGACGCTGCCGCGCTCGTCCAGGCGGCCGGCCAGCCGCTCGACGAGGGTCGTCTTGCCCGACCCCGACGGGCCGACGATGGCGATGACGTGCATATCTTGTCTTCGGCCGAGACTGGCTTGTAGGTAACGCCGCAGACCGGTGGGTCACACCGGCTGCTTGAGCTTCTCGACGACGTGGACGTTCTCGATGGCCGTCTCGGGGTACTGGCCGTTGCCGTCCTTCTCGGCGGCCTTGACCATGTCCCAGACGACGTTCAGCCCGGCCGTGACGCCCGAGAGGGCCTCCATCTCGCAGCCGGTCTTGCCAGTCGTCTCGACGGCGACGGTCAGTTCGATCGTCTCGTCGCCCACCTCGACGTCGTCTCGACGTTCGTGATCGGGATCTGGTGACACATCGGCACCGTCTCCCAGGTGTGTTTGACCGCCCGGATCGCGCCGATCCGGGCCGTCGCCAGCACGTCGCCCTTCTCGACCTCGTTGTCCCGGACCGCCTCGACCGTCGAGCGCCGGAGCCGGATCTGCCCCCGGGCGACCGCTCTGCGCTCGCTGTCGGCCTTCGAGCCCACGTCGACCATCTCCGCGCGTCCCTCCTCGTCGGTGTGGGTGAGGTCGTCGGTCACGACTCCTCGCCTCCCTGGTGGTCGTGTGCGTGGCCGGCGTCGCCGCCGGCGAGACCGACGAGGTGCGCGACGACGGGGAGAACCAGTTCGGTCGTGCCGAACTCGGCGGCCTGCCGACTGCCGGGGAGACAGAAGACCGGGACAGCCCCGGCGACGCCGGCGGTTGCACGAGAAAGCATCGCGTGGGGGCCGACTGTCTCAATCGAGCGGGCCCGGAACTGCTCGCCGAACCCCGGGAGGTCCCGGTCGAACAGCGGTCGGACGGCCCCGACGGTGACGTCGTCCGGCGTGACACCCGTTCCTCCGGTCGTGATGAGGGCGTCCACCCTGCCGTGGTCGACGAACGCCTCGACCCGTCCGCGGATCTCAGCCCGGTCGTCGGTGACCACCTCCCGGACCGCGACCTCGTGGTCTTCCTGTTCGATGGCGGCGACGATGGCGTCGCCGCTCGCGTCACTCTCGGGTGTGCAACTCGACGAGACCGTCGGAACGCCGAAGGCGACCGACTCGGCGTCGTGGTGGTGGTGGCTGTCGCCTGTTCATGGCCCGTTCTACGTGGGGCGGCCGCATAGTTGTGCGGGACGCTCCGACCGGAGTCGGCGGGACTGGCCGTCGCAGGTCCCGAGTGATTTTTCCGTATGAATCTGTAAAAGTAATCTGTATGGGGTTCGGGAGCTACGACGAGTCCGAACAGGAAAACCAGGAGTACGACACGGAGTTCGAAGACGAGGACGGGGTCTCCGCGGCGGAGAACACCCATGACGGCGACGTCGAGTACGAGTTCACCGCCTCGAACGACGAACTGCTGAGCCGGTTACAGGAGATCAAGGAGAACGCGTAGCTGTGAAAGCCGGGGTTCGTGCCCTCGGCGTTGCCGAGTCGTACCGAGAACACACCAGCACGCTGGCCGGTGCCGTCGTCCGCGCCGACCGCGTTGCCGACGGCTTCGCTCTCACAACGTGCACTGTCGGCGGAACGGACGCGACCCGTGCCGTCGCCTCACTCTTCGACCGTCTCGACAGACAGGATGTCCGCTACCTGCTGGTCGCCGGAATCGCGCCCGCCTGGTTCAATATCCTCGACCTCCACGCGCTCGGGAGCGCCGTCGACCGGCCGATTGTCTCGGTGACCTTCGAGCCGAGTGACGGCCTCGCCGATCCAATCCGCGACGCGTTCGGCGACGAGGCTGCACAGCGCCGCCTGGCGACCTACCGCGCACAGCCCGACCGCCACGCGGTGTCGGTCAACGGCGAGACGGTGTTCGTCCGGAGCGTCGGTCTCGACGACGACGAGACAGCCGAGGTGGTCCGGGCGTTCACGCCCGAGGGCGGTCGGCCGGAGCCGCTCCGCGTGGCGCGACTCGTCGCGCGTGCCGTCGACGGGTTCCGCGCCGACGGGTAGCCGGCGTCCGCCGGGAGCAGGTTCTTTGTCCCGTCGCCGCGTGACCCGTGTATGGACGACACAGACGCCACGAGCGAGGGGAGCGGGGCAGACAACGGCGCGAGCGCCGGGCCGGCCTGTATGGACGGACTCTCGGTGTCGGGCTGCGAGCAGTGTCCGGACCTGGTCGCTCGCGCAGTCAGATCGTCGACGGGGTCGGGCCGGCCGACGCAGACCTCCTGTTCGTCGGGGAGGCGCCCGGCGCACA
>KI543161.1:25937-27667 GCA_000496175.1 uncultured archaeon A07HR67
AGCAGTCACGAGCGAGGCCGGCAGCGTCTTCGACTGCCAGGTCGGCGGTCGACGCCGTCAGGTACTGGTGTCTGTCCACCCCGCCGCCACGCTGTACGACCCGGGCCAGGAGGAGACGTTCGCGGCGGCGATGCAGGCGGCCGCCGACCACGTCGGCGAGGGTGGTCAGTCGACTCTCGGGGAGTTTTAGTGCGTGTTGCGAGGAGACAGAACAGGAGTTCGCGGGTTCACGGGCCGGACTCACGACGACCAGAACGACTCTGGCACGGGCGCCGAGTCCAACCAGTCCTCCGAGAGGCGGTGACTACCGGTCCGCAATCCAGGCACAGACGTCCGGCCAGAGCCGGTCGTGTGCGGCCGAGGAGACCGAGACGCCGACGTGACCAGCGGGGAACTCCACGAGTCGCCGGTCGTCGCTGCCGACGGCGTCGTTGAGCGGCCTGCTCGAGGCCGGAGGAACGATCTGGTCGTGTTCGCCGACGACCTGCTGGACCGGCATCCCGATGTCGCCGAGGTCGACAGCCTCGTCGCCGAGCTGGTACTCGCCCCGCAGGAGCATGTCGCCCTTATAGAGGTCGTCGACGAACTCTCGGTACACCCCGGCGGCCACGTCGACGCCGTTCCAGATCCACCGCTCCACTCGCGCGAAGTTCTCGACGAAGCTGTCGTCCTCGGCGTTCTCGCACAGGCGGACGTACTTGCCGACGCAGTTCTCCACGGGGTCCATCATCGCGAACGTGGCCGCGAGCAGTTCCGCAGGGACGTTTCCGAGGGCTCCCACCACCGCCTCGGGGTCTAACTGTGACGCCCACAGCTCCAAGACACCGCCCCTGCCTCCGAAGGCGACGGGGGTGGTCAGGAGCGTGAGCGTCCGGACCTGGCCAGGGTTGGTGGCGGCGTACGTGACTGCCATCGTCCCGCCCATGCAGTATCCGAGGAGGTGGACCGTGTCGGCGCCGGCGTCGGCGCGGGCGGCCTCGACACAGTTGTCGGTGTAGCGGGTCACGTAGTCGACCATGGTCAGCGACCGGTCGAGCCGCGAGGGCTCACCCCAGTCGATCAGATACACCACGTATCCGGCCTCCAGAAGACGGCGGACGACGCTCCGGTCGGGCTGCAGGTCCAGTATCCAGGGGCGGTTGATAAGCGCGTAGACGACCAGGATCGGTGTCCGGTGTTGCCGCTCTGCGGGCTCGTAGCGCCGGAGTTCGAGCTTGTTCTCGCGGTAGCAGACCTCGTTCTCGGTGTGACCCACCTCGGCTGTCAGGAGCCTGCGGAGCTGTTCGGGACCAGCCGGGGACCTCCGGACCGCCTCTGCCGCGACGCACAGACCGCGGTGTTCCGTCCCGACGAACCGGGTCACGGGTCGTAGCGTCCCCTCTGCTGTCGGGCTGTCCCGCACATACCGTGACAGTGCGTGGCCACGGGATATAATCGTTCGTCACGCGACGGTCACCCGAGTCCCCGTGGTGGACGCGGGGACGCTGTCGTCACGACGCCCCCAACTGCGTGGCCCCGCGCGGCGTTGACCCTCGCGGCGTTGACCCTCGCAGCGTGGACCCTCGCGGCGTGGACCCGCGCGGCATGGACCCTCCCCGCGGGAGTCGGACAGCCCGACCAGTCCGTTACTCGGCGCAGATGTCGACGAAGTTCCGGAGGATGCACAGCCCGGTCTCGCCGGACTTCTCCGGGTGAAACTGCGTGCCGAAGACGTTTCCAGGCTCGTTCGC
>KI543161.1:30503-37067 GCA_000496175.1 uncultured archaeon A07HR67
GCTGCTGTTCGGCGTTCTCGGCAGCGAGCAGGTCACCCCGTTCCCGTTCAATTTCCTCTTTCGCGGCGTGATGAGTGCCATCCGCGCCATCCCCGCTATCGTCTGGATCTTCCTGTTTGTCCCCTTCGGTCCGCCCAGCCAGGCGACCGCGGTGCTTGCGATCGCCACCGACACCGTCGGCAACCTCGGACGCCTGTTCACGGACGAACTCGAGGAGATCGAGGAGGGTCCCATCGAGGCCATCGAGTCCACCGGCGCCTCCCGAACGCAGACTGTGGGCTTCGGTATGCTGAGCCAGGTCTCCCGGTCGTACATCGCCTGGACGCTGTACATCCTGGAGATCAACACCCGGATCGCCATCTCGCTGGGCGTCGTCGGTGCCGGCGGTCTCGGGCTGTACATCCGCAACCAGCAGGATCTCCTCCAGTTCCAGAACACCGCCGCCGGCGTCGTGATGGTGTTCGTGGTCGTTCTCTCGATCGAGTTGCTGTCCTCGCGGATCCGGGCCCGACTGCGACCCGACGAGCACGAGAGCACGGGTCTCGTCGAGAGCCTGCGCGACCTCGCGAACCCGGAGAAGTGGCTCGGCCTCGGTCGTGGGCGCACGTGATACAGATCTCACACTCGCCCGCGCGGACGACCACCTGGCACGGGACGAGATCGAGCTGTCGATGCCGGATCCGAGAGTCGTCAGCGTCGGGACCCTCCTCCGAGTGATACAGGCCGACTCGCGGCAGCACACCCCGACGCTGCTGTCCCGGCGGTCGGCTCCGACGAGGTGTCCGGCAGAGTGCCGCGAAGACGCTCGCCCGTCTCGTACGGGCGACCCGAGGTCGTTTGCTGAGCAGGTGCTGTGGCCGCGAGCGGATCAGACTGGACCGTCGTCGGCTTCCTCGTCGGCCCACGAGTCGAGCGCCCCCTCCTGGAGGTGGAAGTCCTCGCCCGGGTGTTCGGTGTAGACGACGTACGCGTTCCCGGTCGGCACACCCCAGCGGTCGGCCATCTCCCCCAGAACCGCGACGGCGAACTCGCGGCGCTGGTCGAGCGCACGGCCGGCCCGGATGTCCGCGTTGAGCAGTGCGACCGGTTCCTCGGGACCCGCGCGGCCCAGCGCCAGGTGGGCCTCGTCCCGGACTGTCACGCCGACGTGTCCGGTCCCGGTGTCCATGACCTCCGCGTAGTGGTCCGTGACCCAGGCTGCGAACGACTGGAGCTCCGTGGCTGCGAGCGGTTCGGTCACCTCGAACTGCAGGTGTGGCATACCCCCGTTTGGCCGGCCACGGTCCTACCTGTGGCGGAACGGCTTCGGACCCACAGCGACAACGGCGACCCGTCCGACAGCCCGCTCGGTCGTCTCGTAGACCGGGACGCCGTGTCGGGGGTTACCGGCTCGTCACGCTGATCTCGCCCTCGGAGGTGACGCCGATGACGATGCGCCGGACGATCTGTCGGCCCCGGACGCCGTCTCCGGCAGCCTCGCTGACGTGTTCCATCAGTTCCGGGGCAGTGTAGTTGACGTTGACGCCGGCGTCGTCACAGGTGGCGAACACCCGTCCGGGCACGTCGTAGAGGTCGGCGTCGGGTTCGACCTCGACGTGGATGGGCGACGCGAGGACGTCGGCGAACCCGACCGTGTTCCGTGCCTTCCGGACGTTCTCGCGGGCGCTGGCCTCGACGCTGGCGACGTTGGCCCGCGACGTCCCCAGAATGTCTGCCACGTCTCGCTGCCGGTACTCCCGCTCGCGGAGCACGTACACCTCGGCCTGGCGCTGCGTGAGCACACTCTCGTCCGGGTCGAACCCCCGCTCCTCGAGCACCGCTGTCACGTCGATTTCCTCGGGATCGGGGTAGTCAGACGACGAATCCCCGTTGGTCATACACCGTGTTTCGTCCCGGTCCGCAAAAACCCCGCGGCCAGTCGACGGTCTTGCCGACGAACCGCTCGTCTCGTGCTGACTGTGGGTAGCTCTACGCCGGACCACACGACGTCGGACGATCGTCGCGGAACCGACCACGGTGGTCTGTCTCACGCTTACTAGTGTGACGAATCATACTGTTGGCTATACCGACATGAAAATATTCGACCCCCTGTGGGGTCGACATTGCTCGCGGGCTTATTATTGGGGGTATCACCGTCACGACCACCACCCTCTTCTGGTCGATCCGGTACTGGCTCACAGCAACCAGTATCAGGGGTTGGTGGCCGACACGTCGGCGTCCGGCTCCGGGACGTCGATGTACTTCTCGTTGATCACGTAGTTTCCGTCGTCGTTCTCGACGAGATACTCCCCGTAGTAGGGAACGCGGCTGTCGACGACGTCGCGGTAGGCCTCGCGGATCTCGGGTCTCGTCATCTCGCCCATCGACCGGAGGTCGTCGTTGCGGTTCAGACACCCCTTCAGGTAGCCCTCGTGGGTGACCCGGACCCGCCCGCAGTTGGCACAGAAGTCCTCGTTCTCGACGGGGTCGACAATCTCGACCATCCCCGTCTCGACCCCCGAACTGTCGCGGGACGTCACCGACGGCGTCTCGCCGTTCTCCCCGACGCCGCCGTTGACGTAGTAGCGGTTGCGGTCGTGCATCTCGCGGGTCTCGACGCGCTCGGCCTGCTCGTCGAGCCAGTCGTGGACCCGCTGGATGTCGATTGCCCACTCCGGGTGACCCGCAATCTCCGGCATGTACTCGATGAGCTGGAGCTGTAGCCCGCGGTTCTCGGCGACGAAATCCACCATCTCCGGAACGTACCCGGCGGTGAGTTCGAACACTACCATGTTGATCTTCACCGGCGTCAGCCCGCGTCGACCGCCGCCTGAACCCCTTCCATCACTGCGTCGTAGCCCCGGACTTGGTGATCTCGGCGACTCCTCCGGGTCGAGGGCGTCCTGTGAGACGTGACCCGGTCGAGACCGGCCTCGACCAGCCCTCCCGCCCGTCCCGGCAGGAAGGTGCCGTTGGTCGTCATCGACACCTCCATGCTCTCGGGAGTGCGGGCGATTATCTCCTCCAAGTCGTCCCGCAGCATCGGTTCGCCGCCAGTGAACTTCACCGAGTCGACGTCGAACTCTGCCGCGACCTCCAGAAACCGGACCACGTCGTCGGTGTCCATCTCGTTGTCCTGCGGGTCCATTGGTCCCCGCGTGTCGCCCAGCCCCTCGTTGTGACAGTAGACACAGTCGAAGTTACACCGGTCTGTCAGCGAAACACGAACCCCCGACATCTCGCGCCCGAAGCTATCCTCCAGCATTTGCTAATTCATCCGGTCCCCGGCGTAATTAAAACTGGCCCCACACAGCCATGCGGTGTAACTGAAAGTAGTTACGCCAGGGCAGGTCAGTGGTGGATCGAGCGACCCTTGGCGCCCTTGACGGCCTCGTGGACCGCCTCGGAGAGCGTGGGGTGGACGTGGACTGTCGAGGCGACGTCCTCGAGGGTCGCGCCCATCTCGATTGCGAGTGCGAGCTCGGCAACCAGCTCGGAGGCCTCGGGGCCGACGACCTGCCCGCCGAGGAGAAAGCCCGCGTCGCCGTCGGCGACGACCCGCACGAACCCGTCGGTGTCGTCGAGTGTCATCGCCCGGCCCGAGGCACGGAGTGGCATCTGTCCGACCACCGGGTCGAACCCGGCCTCCGCGGCCGCCGCCTCGGTCATCCCGACGGTCCCGATCTCGGGGTCGGTGAACACCGCGGCCGGAATCGCCTGCTGATCGAGCGCCGTCGGCTCGCCCGCGATGGCCTCTGCGGCCACCTCGCCCTCGCGGAACGCCGCGTGTGCCAGCATCGGCTCGCCGGCCACGTCGCCGACTGCGAAGACCCCCTCCACGCTCGTCTCCGCGCAGTCGTCCGTCTCGAGAAAGCCCCTGTCGCTGGCCTCCAGACCCGCCGCCCCGATGTCCAGCGTGTCCGTCACCGGCTGTCGACCAACCGCGACGAGACACCGCTCGGCCCCGAACTCGGTGACTGTCCCGTCGCCGTTCTCCGTGCGGACCGTCAGTCCGGGGTCAGTTCTCTCCCAGCCCTGTGCGGTCTCGCCGAAGTGAAACTCCACCCCGAGCCCCTCGGCGCGTTGCCGGACCACTGCCGCCACGTCCTCCTCGTAGCTCGGCAGGGCCTGTTCGAGCTGTTCGACGACTGTCACGTCACAGCCGAGCTTCTGGAACACCCCGGCCAGTTCCATCCCGATGTAGCCGGCGCCGACGACGACCATGCTCTCTGGGACCGACTCCAGCGCGAGGGCGTCCCGCGAGGAGAGAACGCCTTCGCCGTCGAACTCGAAGCCCGGAACCTCGATAGGACGGCTCCCGGTCGCCACGACGGCGTGTTCGAACTCGACACTCTCGGACCCCTCGCCCGTGCCGTCGTGGACTACCCGGGCGGAGTCCCGGCCGGTGAACTCGGCGCGCCCCTCGACAAGCGAGACGCCGGCGTTCTCGCACAGCGTCTCGACGCCCGTGGTCAGCCGACGGACGACTCTGTTCTTCCAGCCCATCATCGTCTCCAGGTCCATTGTCGGGTCTGCGTGTACGCCCATCCGCCCGGCCTCGCTCGCCCGGTGACCGATGTCGGTCGCCGAGATAAGCGCCTTCGAAGGAATACAGCCGTGGTTGAGACAGGTCCCCCCGTAGGCGTCCTCCTCGACGAGCGTGACGTCCAGCCCCAACTGCGAGGCGCGGATCGCAGCCACGTACCCGCCCGGGCCGCCGCCGATGACCAGTACCTCGGTGCCGGTTGTGACGTCTCCTACGACCATCGTCTGACAGTCGTGGGGGCGGGTAAAAAGTCACTCCCCTGTCGCTCACTCCAGCAACAGCAGGGTGGGGTTCTCCAAGTACTCGATGACGGTGTTGACGAACCCGGCCGCCTCGGCGCCGTCGATAACGCGGTGGTCGATCGACAGCGAGAGCGGCAGTGTGTGGCGCGCGACAACCTGGCCGGTGCTGGCGGCTCCGTTGCTCGCGCTCCGAGACGACGCCGTTGTCTCGCTCTCCTCGACAACCGGCCGCGGCTCGATCGCCCCCAGCCCGAGAATCGCCGTCTCCGGGTAGTTGATGATCGGCGTCGCGTACTCCCCGCCGACCGCACCGAAGTTGGTGACGGTGAACGTCCCGCCCCGTGTCTCCTCCGGCTCCAGCTCCCGGTCTCGCGCGCGCTCCGCGAGGCTGTCGACCTCGGCCGCGAGTTCCAGGAGGCCCTTCTCGTCGACGCTCTCGATGACCGGGACTATCAGCCCCGCCTCGGTCGCCACCGCGAGACCGAGGTTGTAGTCGCTCTTGTAGAGAATCTCCTCGGCGCTCTTGTCGAGTTCGGAGTTGAGAACCGGGTACTCCTCCAGCCCGGCGACGACCGCCTTCAGCACGAACGGGACGTAGGTCAGACCGACGCCGCGCTTCTCGGCCCGGGGCTTCAGCTCCGCACGGGCCGTCACGAGGTCGCCGACGACCGCAGTGTCGTGGTGACAGGCGTGTGGCACGGTGAACGCGGACTCCTCCATCTGCTGTCCGATTGTTCGTCTGATCCCCCGGTACGGCTCGCGGGTGACCGCCTGCCCCCGGCCCGTCTCGGCGCCGTCCGCCGTTCCGGCAACCCCGCCGGCCTCGGCGGCTTCCCGCGCCTCGGCGTACGCGCGAACGTCCTCCGGCTCGACGAACGCCTCGCCGTTGCGGGTTCTCTCGGTTGGCACCTCGTCGATGTCGACCCCCTCCTCGCGGGCGATCCCCCGCGTCGCCGGCGCCGCGAGCGTGCGGTCGCGGTCGGCCGCCCTCATCCTGGGGGTGCCCTCACCGTCCCCGCTGTCGGCGTCGCCGACAGTTCGTTCTGGCTCTCGCCCGCTGCTGGCTTCGGCGCCAGTCCCGTCGGTTCCTCTGTCGCTGGCTTCGGCGCCTGTCCCGTCGATTCCTCTGTCGCTGGCTTCGGCGCCCGTCCCGTCGGTTTCCCTGTCGCTGGCCTCGCTACCGGTCTCTGCGGCCGCGCGAACGTCTCCTTCGGTCGCGCGCCCGCCGTGGCCCGACCCGTCGACGGCCACGAGGTCGACCCCGAGTTCCCGCGCCAGCCGGCGGACGTTGGGCGGCGCGAAAACCCGTTCTTCGGTTGCCGTCCCGTCCGCTCGGCCGTCGTCGGTCCCCTCGCCCTTGTCCTCGTTCTCGTCCTCGTGGTCGATGGTGATTACCACGTTGCCGACCGGGACGATGTCGCCCGCTTCGGCGTGTCGCTCCCGGACGGTACCGGCCACGGGCGAGGGCAGGTCGACGACGGCCTTGTCGGTCTCGACCTCCGCGAGCAGCTGGTCCTCCTCGACGTCGTCGCCGGGCGCGGCGTGCCATGCCACGATCTCGCCCTCGGCGACACCCTCGCCGACGTCCGGGAGCTCGAACTCGAACATCTCAGAACGCCACTGTCTCCCTGATCTGGTCCTCGACGCGGGCGGCCTCCGGAAGGTAGTAGTCCTCCAGGGCGTGCAGCGGGACCGGCACGTCGAAGCCTGTCACCCGACCGATTGGGGCCTCCTGGCAGAGCACCGCCTCCTGGAGCGTGGCGGTTATCTCGCCCGCCAGACCGCCGGTCTTGGGCG
>KI543161.1:39848-42282 GCA_000496175.1 uncultured archaeon A07HR67
GGCGAGGGCGTCGCCACCGACCTCGCGGTCCACCTCAACGCCGAGATTGCCCTGGGAACCGTCGGCGACGTCGAGGACGCGATGAGTTGGCTGGAGACCACCTTCTACTACGCCCGCGCCCAGCGCGCCTCGGGGTACGTCACCGGCGACGACCTCCGGGAGCGGGTCAGTGAGACCCTCTCCTGGCTCGTCGATCAGGGGTTCGTCGAGGTAGACGGTCTCGCGGTCGACCCGACCCCGCTGGGCGGACTGGTCTCGGACTTCTACCTCGGCCTGGAGACCGCCCGCACATTCGCGGACCTGGCCGAGAGCGAGTCGCTCGCGGAGTTCGAGATTCTCCGGGCGGTAGCAGGGGCTCCGGAGTTCGAGAGCGTCAGCGCCCGCAGCGACGAGGAGGACGCCGTCGCGGCAGTCCTGGGCAACCGCGCGCCGGACCTGGACGCGGGACCGCGGAAGGTGTTGGCGATTCTCCGGGCCGCGATGGACGGCACCACGCCGGCGGCGCTGCGTAGCGACGCCTGGATTATCCGGCAGAACGCGCTCCGCCTGTTCGCGGCGCTGCGGGCCGTCGTCGATCGGTTCGGCCGGACGCGGGGGGCGAATCTCGTCCGCCGCGTCGAGGCCCGCGTCGAACACGGTGTCAGCGAGGACGCCGTCGGCCTCACTGCAATCGACGGGGTCGGCGCCTCCCGCGCGAGAACGCTTGCGGCTGCCGGGTTCACCACGCCCGCGGAGGTCGTCGCGGTGGGCGCAGACCGACTCGCGGCCGCTGGTCTCTCCGACGGGGTCGCCGACCGCGTTGTCGAGAGTGCCCGCGAACTGCCCGCCGTCGACGTCGAGTGGGGTCCGCTCCCGGACTCTGTCGCCCCGGGCAACCGGGAGCTCCACGAGGTGACCGTCCGCTCGACGGCCGGCAGCGCCCGTGCCGGCGTCCGCGTGACCGTCAACGGCCACGAGATGACGAGCAAGGGCTGTTACCTCGGCACGACCACGGTTCCGGTCGCCGTCTTCGGCGGAGACGTCGCGGAACTCACCATCGCTGTCGAGGTGGTCTTCCCGGACCTGCCGCTCTCGCCCACCTGCGAGGCGCGGACGGTCCGGGTGGAGTAGGCTCTCTGCCCGGCCGCGTTCACACGTCCTAAGTGCGCGGCTGCCCGACTCACAGTTATGAATACTGTTCTGCTTGGACCCGACGACGTCGCCGAGAGCGCACAGTTATCCGAGGTTATCGACGCCGTGGAGGGCGCCTTCGGGGCGTACGCACGCGGCGCAACGCAGATGCCCGCAAAGTCCTACATCGATCTGCCCCAGCACGACGGCGACTTCCGGTCGATGCCGGCCTACATCGACGCCCGCGAGGGGGCTGGCGAGGACTGGGAGGGTGCGGGCGTGAAGTGGGTCAACTCCCACCCCGACAACCCCGACCGCCACGACCTCCCGACGGTGATGGGGACGGTCGTCTACTCCGACCCCGAGACGGCTCTCCCCCTGGCGCTGATGGACGGGACGGAGCTGACACGTCTGCGGACGGGCGCGGCTGCGGCTGTCGCGACCGACTACCTCGCTCGCGAGAACGCGACATCGCTCGGCCTGGTCGGCGCCGGCATCCAGGCACACACGCAACTGGAGGCCGTCGCCGAGGTCCGCGACGTCGAGACGGTCGTCGTCGCCGACGTCGACGAGAGCGCGGTCCGGGAGATTGTCGACAGCTACGGCGACGACTACGACGTCCGCAGCGGGAGCAACGCCGAGGCGGCCGCCTGCGACGTCGTCTCGACAACGACGCCCGTCCGCGACCCGATTGTCCACGAGGCCGGCGAGACGACCCACGTCAACGCGATGGGCGCCGACGCCGAGGGCAAACACGAGGTTGCAGACGCCGTGCTCCAGACAGCGAAACTGGTTATCGACGACTACGAACAGTGTACTCACTCCGGGGAGATCAACGTTCCCTGGAGCGAGGGACTGCTCGGCGACGACGACCTCCACGGCGAACTCGGCAGCGTCGTCGCCGGCGACCTCCCCGGCCGGGTCGCCGGGGACGGCGTCACCGTCTTCGACTCGACCGGACTGGCGATCCAGGACGTCGCCGCCGCTCACGTCGTCTACGAACACGCGAGCACGCACGGCGCCGGCACCGAGTTCCCGCTCATCGGAACGGAAACGTGACCGGTCCCCACCCCTCCGCCCGGACCGCCCTCGTCCGTCCAGTGCCGAGACGCGTGTATCCGACAGGACGACCCTCGCGGCGGGAACGGGTACAGACCGGACGCCAGGGATGACCGGGCGGGCGGTCGTCAGGGACGCCAGTCAAGAATGACGGGAGCACCGTCGGCTGGAGCCGTTCGTCCCACCCGCACTGCCGGCCGGGACCGTTCACTCTATTTGCACTGCCGGCCGGAGTCGTTCGTCCCACCCGCACTGCCGGCCGGAG
>KI543161.1:44522-49503 GCA_000496175.1 uncultured archaeon A07HR67
GTCGCGGAACTCCTCGCGGACGTCCTCGACGACCTCGCCGGCGAACTCGCCGTAGTCCTCGAGCAGTCGCCCGCTCAGAAACTCGTCCTGGTAGAGTTCCTCGGTGACAGCGCCCAGTTCGGGGTCGTCGCTCGACTCGACTCCCGCCGTCTCGACGGCGTCTCTGGCAGGAATCTCGCCGTAGCCCTCGATTTCGAGAATCGGGACTGGCTCGACTGCGCGGATCTCGTCGGCGTCGACGCCGTACTCGGCCTCGATCCGGTCGGCGTCTGCCTTTGCCTCGCTCAGGGCAACGTAGTCGTCTGGCGAGTGTGCGGGGACAGACATGACTACACCGGTAGCGTTGTCGGCGTCGACGAACGTCGCCGGCAGAATCGGGAACGACTCGCCGGTGACTGGGTTCGTGACGCGCTCGCCGACCAAGTCCGCGCCGGCGAACCGCTTCTCGACCGCGACCGAGCGTCCCTGGAGGTCGAGCTTCTCCGTCGCCGCCTCGCTGACGACCCACTCCTCGCCGTCGACGCTCGCGCGGACGTAGGTCGCTTCCGGGTGGACGTACGCGTTCGTCACGCCGCGGATCGTCTCGGGGCGGAGGGTGGCCATCGGGTAGACCGTGGCGTCGTCGTCGACTCCCTGCCGGAAGCGGACGAGCGTGAACTCCTGGTGTTCGGCGTCCTCGCCCTCCAGGAGGTCGTGGTCGGTGACGGGCTGGCGCTCGTTGGTACAGAAGTCCACGGGGTGGAGCCCCTGTTCCAGGAGTCCCTGGTCCTCGAGGGTCTCGTACTGCCAGGCGACGAACTTCGAGTAGCGGTCGTCGTTGGTGGTAAACTCGCGGCGCCAGTCAATCGAGAGACCGAGCTGGCGCATCCCGCGCTTGTAGCTCGACTCGCCCTCCTCGATGAAGTAGCGGGCGTACTCCATCGGCGTCTCCAGGCTCTGCAGGTCGGACTCGGGGACGTTGAACGCACCCTGGAGCGAGTCGATCTGGTCCTCGTCGCCCTCTCTCAGACGCTCGACGGCACCGACAATAGGCGTGCCGGTGACGTGCCAGGCAATCGGGAACAGGACAGTGTCGCCCTGGAGCCGACGGTAGCGGGCGTAGACGTCCGGGACAGTGTAGGTCCGACAGTGCCCGAGATGCATCCCGCCGCTGGGGTAAGGGTAAGGAACGGTGATGAACGTCGGGTCCGGACCGTCGGGGTCGGCCTCGTAGCGCCCTTCCTGGGCCCACCGCTCGCGCCACCGTGCCTCGATGTCCTGTGGCTCGTAGTCCATACCACACTCTCACCGCCCGAAATCAAAAGCACTGCCATCTCGCCCCGGCAGAGCAGTCACTGACTGGCGCCGTCACTGTCGTCCAGCGAGACCAGTCCCATCTCGAGCATGTCCCGCAGCACCTCCTGCGCGTGACCGCCGGGGCGGACCCCCTCGTAGACGCTACAGACCTGTCCGCCGGCACAGACGAACGTCGTCCGGGCGGCGGCGCCGCCGGTCGTGTCGACGCCGAACGCGTTGGTCACCCTCCTGTCTGGATCGGCGAGCAGGTCGAATCTCAGGTCCGCCTCGGCTGCGAACTCCCTGTGGGAGTCGGCGTCGTCCACCGAGACGCCGTACACCCGGACGCCGGCCTCCCGGTACGTCTCGAGCTCCGCGTCGAACTGCTCGGCCTCGACGGTACACCCGGGCGTGCTGTCCCGGGGATAGAAGTACAGCACCGTCGGGGCTGCGAAGTCGACGTGACCCGCTCGCCGTCCTGGTTCGTGACCGTTACTGGTGGGGCCCGGGTCGCCCGTGTCGAGGACCATTCAGTTCACCGGAATCTCAGTTCCCTCGCGGCCGCGTCCGCTTGTCCAGGCGGACCCGTAAGACGCCGTTCTCGTAGCTGGCTCCGTTGCGCCCTCGTCGACCGGGTCTGGCAGCGTGACGCTCCTGGTCGGCTGCTGTCGCGACCGCTCACGCCGGACGTAGTCGTCGCCGTCGGGCTCTGCTCCGGCCTCGCGGGTCGCAGAGACGGTCAGCTGTCGGTCGTCCTGTAGCTGCACGTCCAGCTCGTCGGTCTCGTAGCCCGGCAGGTCCACGACAACCACGAACGCGTCACCCTCGTCGACGACGTCGACGGGAACGTCGGCGCCGACGACGCCCCCGAACTCCGTGAGCTGGTCGAGAAACCGTTCCACCTCGTCGAACGGGTCGGTCTGGTCGCTCATGCGTTGATGTACGTCCTCGCCGGGTCTAATACAGCACGGTCTCGCTGTCGTAGGAGCCGAGCCGCCGGACCCACCCGCTGTCGGCGATGGACTCGATGACGGCGAGGGCGTTCTGCGTGCGTTCCTCGTAGAGGCCGGCGGAGACGTCGATGTGGAAGACGTAGTCGCCCAACCGCTCTCCGCTGGGGCGAGACTCGACGCGAGTGAGGTTGATGTCGCGCTCGGCGAAGGGCTCGAGCATCTCCAGCAGGAGACCCGGGTAGTCGACGTTCGGATAGACAATGAAAGAACTCTTGCTGCCGGCCTCCGACCGCTCCTCGACCGGTGCCACGACCAGAAACCGCGTCGCGTTGGACGTCCGATCCTGGATGTCCTCCGCGAGCACGTCGAGAGGGGTCCCGTCCTCGGCGTTGGCCGGGTGACCGATGGCGGCCACACCGGAGCTCTCCCGGGCGCGCTGGACGCCCCGAGCCGTGCTCGCGACGGCCTCCGGGTCCACGTCGGGGTGGTGCTCCTCCAGGTAGCCCCGGCACTGTGCGAGGGCCTGTGCGTGGCTGGCGACAGTGTCGAACCCCTCGTCCCGGGCCAGAAGGGCGTGGCGGATCGGCGTGATTATCTCGCGGACGACCGACACCTCGTGCTCGGCGAAGGCGTCCAGCGACTCCGTGACGCTGCCCTCGATGCTGTTCTCCACCGGGACGACGCCGCGCTCGTGGCTCCCCTCTGCGACCGACTCGACGATGCCGGTCACCGACTCGGCGAACGCGATTCCGTCGTCGACGACGGCACGCGCTGCCCGGTGGGAGTACGTCCCGGCCGGCCCCAGTGTGAGTGCCTGCATATCCGCCGGATACACCGCTGACGGGCAAAAACACCCTGGTCTCCTGTTGCCCTCGCCACCGGGTTATAAATGCTATTCTTGCCCCGGCGACCGAAGTGGTATCGAATACCACGGATCCGGTGAGAAACGGGCTCTTTCGAGCGTCTGGTCGGCGCTCGGAGCCACCCACAGCCCGGGGAGGCCGCCAGAGAATCACCACAATTTATATAGAACCACATACAAAGTTTCGACTGACTATGAGCCAGCAGATGCAGGGCCAGCCCATGATCATTCTGGGCGACGACGCCCAGCGCATGAAGGACAAGAGCGCTCAAGAGCACAACATCTCGGCCGCGCGCGCCGTAGCCGAGTCGGTACGCTCGACGCTCGGGCCGAAAGGCATGGACAAGATGCTCGTCACGTCGCTAGGTGACATTGTCGTCACCAACGACGGCGTCACGATTCTCGACGAGATGGACATCGACAACCCGACAGCGGAGATGATCGTCGAGGTGGCCGAGACACAGGAAGACGAGGCCGGCGACGGAACCACGACGGCGGTGGCCACTGCGGGGGAGCTTCTGAAGAACGCCGAGGAGCTACTGAACCAGGACATCCACCCGACGGCGATCATGCGCGGGTTCAGTATGGCCTCCGAGACGGCCCGCGAAACCGTCGACGACATCGCAATCGACGTCGACCGGGACGACGAGGAGATTCTCCGGAGCGTCGCCGAGACGTCGATGACCGGCAAGGGCGCCGAACAGCACAAGGACGTTCTCGCACAGTTGGCGGTCGACGCCGCCCAGGCCGTCACCGTCGAGGCCGACGACGGCTCCGTCGTGGTCGACCTCGCGTTCGTCGACATGGAAACCCAGACCGGTCGGTCGGCCAGCGACTCCGAGCTCCTGGAGGGCGGGATCGTCGACAAGGATCCCGTCCACGAGGACATGCCAACCGACTTCGAGGACGCCGACGTTCTGCTTCTGGACACTCCGCTCGAGCTCGACGAGGCGGAGGTCGACACCCAGGTCAGCGTCACCGACCCCAGCCAGCTCCAGACGTTCCTCGACCAGGAGGAACAGCAGCTCCAGGAGATGGTCGACCAGATCGTCGACATCGGCGCGGACGTGGTGCTGTGTCAGAAAGGCGTCGACGACATGGTCCAGCACTACCTCGCCAATGAGGGGATCCTCGGGGTCCGGCGCGTGAAGAAGTCGGACCTGGAGTTCCTCACCGAGGTAGTCGACGCGGGCGTCGTCTCCGACCTCGACTCGGCGACGGCCGACCGGCTCGGGAACGCCGACATCCGCCGGGACGAGGACGCCGAGCTGTTCTACGTCGAGGGAGCCGGCGAGGTCACCCACGGCGTGACGCTTCTCCTGCGGGGGTCGACCGAACACGTCGTCGACGAACTCGAGCGCGGCGTCGAGGACGCTCTCGACGTCGTCACAAACACGATCACCTCCGGACAGGTGCTGCCCGGCGGGGGCGCCCCCGAGGTCGAGCTCGCCCGACGGCTGCGGGACTACGCCGACGGCGTCAGTGGTCGCGAACAGCTCGCAATCGAGGCCTTCGCGGACTCGCTCGAGCTCGTGCCTCGCGTGCTCGCCGGCAACGCCGGTCTGGACAGCATCGACGCGCTGGTCGACCTCCGTGCAGCCCACGAGGACGGCGACGAGCGCGCCGGGCTGAACGTGTTCACCGGCGACGTGGAGGACACCTTCGAGGCAGGCGTCGTCGAGCCGGCTCACGTCAAGCGCCAGGCCATGACCTCTGCAACCGAGGCCGCCAACCTCGTGCTCAAGATCGACGACATCATATCTGCTGGCGACCTCTCGACCGGGGGCGAAGACGACGCCGGCGGCGCACCCGGCGGTGCACCCGGCGGCGGCATGGGCGGCATGGGCGCGTATGGGCGGCATGATGTAGCGACTCCGCACTCGACTGCAGT
>KI543161.1:52156-56543 GCA_000496175.1 uncultured archaeon A07HR67
AGCAAAAGCTACGTCGACCGGCACAACTCCCGTCGGATATGCTCAGACAGGAAACAATTCATTATGGATGACGTTTTATGTCCGCGCATGTGGCTCGCAACGTCGCCACAGACGGACGACGACGTCTCGCTACGACCTCCGACGTCGCCGCTCTCGGGGACGGCAGAGTTCGAACCGGCGGCGCCGCTGTCGCTCCGGCTGCGCGGGCTGAACGTCGCGCACCGCCGTGACGCAGCCCTCCCGTTTCTGGGCGACAACAACCTCATCGTGGTGACGAAGACGCAGTTCGGCAGCGAGCCCCCGGTTTGGCGCCTCCACCACCTCCAGCGCGAGGTCGAACCCGGCTGGAAGAACGACTCCTTCCACGACGTTCTGCTGTCGCTGCGCGATTTCAGCGACAAGCGGCTGACCGTAGCGCTGAACGCGTACGACGTCGACGGCGTTCCTCCGTGGCTGATCGAGCGGGTCGACGAACTCGCCCCGCTGGCAGGGATAGTTCTGCCGTCGCTGGCGCCCGTCTCGGCCCTCCCGAGGATGAGCGGCGAGAAACTGTTGCAGCTGGTCGACAGCGTCGACGACCACGACGCGATTCTCGACCAGCAGATCACACTAGAGAAGGACGAACAGAACGACCGCCAGCCCCAGCTCCAGCCGTGCTATCTGGTCTGCTTCGACGGCTCGGTGCCGGAGAACGAGTACGACCTCGGAGCGGACAGACGGGTGTACACGCCTGACGGGGCTCTCTACGACGGGAGCTACGCAGTGTTCGAACTTGAGCGAGAGCAGTACGAGAACCGCGAGCGGGAGCTCGGCCAAAAAGCTGCCAAGCTCATGACGGAGCTGCACGGCAAGGGACAGTCCGACGAGAAAGCCGCCGTCGACTTTCTCCTGGACACGATGGAGTCGTACGACAACTACTCGAAGCTGCAACGGGCAAAGGAACTGCAGGCGAAGGACACCCTCACCGAGGCCGAGCAGAAGCTGCTCGGGGATCTCCGCTCGATCGACGAAATTGACGAGCTGCTGTGAGCGGAGCGGGCCGTTGTCCTCTCGACCGGCGACTCTCCGGAGCGTGTCACGCCCGAGCGAAGAGACTAACATAGGTGGTTACGAGATAGTGGTATGCCGGAGAGAGCCGTCTCGCGGTTTCTGCTGGTCTCGGCTACGGTCTGTGTTCTCGCGTGTCTGGGTGCGGTTGTCGTCCCAGTTGCGACCGGGGCGTCTCGGGCGTTCACCGGGAGTGTCACGACGAGTGGTCTGCTCGGACTCGTGTTCGCGCTTCGTAACGTCCAGCTGCTTCGCTCGTCCGGCGAGCCGAGCCTCCCGCCCGCGGCCCTCACGACCATCTTCGGCGGGTGGTTCATGCTTGCGCCGCTGCTGTACAGCGATGTCGGGTTTCTCCCGACTGCCGGCACGCAGCTGGCCGGGACAGTCGTCTCGACGTTCGGACTGTACGTAGTGGTCGCGGGTCTCACCGGCGGGCGGGCCTGACGATGGCCACTGTAGCAGACTCCCGTTTCGACCCCGTACTGCCGGCGGCAAACCGCCGAGACCCGGCTCGACCGGGCGGTCAGTCGCCGCCCAGCAGCGACCGCAACGACCGCGTACGCACTCCGCACTGGTCGCTGAACTCGCAGGCGGCGCACTTGGCGTCGTTGTCGACCCGTGCGGGCGGGCCGTCGATTGCCCCGGCGGTCCGGACTGCTTCGCGGTACGCTGCCCGCCGTCGAGTCGTGAGTTCCACCTCCCGGATCACCCCGTGGGCGGGGTACTCTGCGAAGGCCCGCTCGACCGGGGTCTCGCGCTCCCAGGCCAGTGCCTTCGCGGCGGCGACCAGCCGGACACTCTGCGGGTGCCAGACACCCTGGTCGGGGGGTTCGCCGGTGAACACTAGCGACACGGTCGGGTCGTCCTCGAGCAGCTTGTGTGCGACCCCGCGACACTCACGGCCAGAAAGAAAGACCTCTCGCCCGTCGGGATCGACGAGTCCGTCCCAGGCGCCCAGGCGAGCCTTGGCAGCCCCCAGCCGCGAGCGGAACTGGGTCGGCGTGACCGCAATGGGGGCTGCCCGCAGCGCCGCCCGGTCGGCCAGCAGACGCTCGTACCGGAAGGCGAGTTCGCGCCGGCGCTCGACCCGGTCCGGCGGG
The DNA here is from genome assembly GCA_000496175.1 of uncultured archaeon A07HR67. Classification (GTDB taxonomy): domain Archaea; phylum Halobacteriota; class Halobacteria; order Halobacteriales; family Haloferacaceae; genus Halorubrum. The sequence continues at coordinate 54,304 of KI543161.1, forward strand.
TCCTCCTGGGCGGTCTGGCGGCGGTAGTAGAGCTTGCGCGGGCAGTAGGCGGCGGTTTCGACGTCCCGAAAAGCGTGCATGGGCCCGCCTGGCCGCGCCCTCGTAAATAAATCCTCAGAACTCGACGTCGGTCTCGATGTCCTCGGCAGCTTCCTCGAGCCCGTCATCCTGTGCGCGCGTGGTGAACTGGACGGCGACGTCGGCGTCGGTGAGAACCTCCTCGAACTCCGTGCGGAAGCGGTGACTGACCAGCCGTGCCTCCCGTCGGGCCTCCAGAGCGCGCCGTGCGCGAGCGACCTCGTCGATGTCGACGTCGGCGTCGGCGTCGGCGCGCGTCGCCGTCGCCGCCCAAGACTGCCGCAACTTCCGCGTCGCTGGCCTCCGGTTCGTCGTGTTCGCGCACCGCAGACCGGTCGACCGCGCTCTCCTCGTCACGGAGGATGTGGAGGTCAGTCCGGGCGGTGAAAACCTGGTCGGGCGAGACTCCGAGCGCGTCGGCCATCTCAGCGTCGGTCTCGCCGTCGTAGAACCGCTCGACGATTGCGACAAGCGTCTCCTCGTCGAGGTCGGTCCGGAAGTCGAAGCGCTCGCGCATCCGCCCGACGACACCGGACAACCGGTCGTCGACCGACTCAGTGCGGATCAGCGACCCCCGCTGTTCCGCCTGTGTCTCCGTGACCGACTCCTCGTCGGCCACTTCCAGGAAGATGTCGCGCAGTTGTTCTGTTTTCTCTTCCATCGCTCGTAAATGCAGATGGTTGACACATAAAAACCCGGTGTTTCTTCCCAGTAACCCGACATTCGTCGCGGGGTTCGAGCGCGACCCGGCACGGAGCTGGTGGTCCTCGTCACAGCACACCCTGGATGGCGTCCGGCGCGTAGACGGCGAGCGCGGCGAGTAGCGTCTCGAAGACGAGCGTCCCGAGCGTCGAGAGGAGGACGAACGCGCGGATGTCCATCTCGGAGAGTCCCGCAGGAACGGTCACGAGTCCGCGGACGAACAGCATCGTGTTCGAGGCGGGAACGGCCACCGCCCCCCAGGTGTCGAACCAGTCGTCGAACCGGTTCAGTGCCGCCTCGCTGACGCCGATCCACCGCCGCTCCAGGAGAAACTCCCGGCCGCCGCGCCTGGCCAGCAGAAACAGCGCCGTCTGGCCGACTGTCGACCCGACCACCGCCACGGCCACGATGGCTGCGACGTCGAGTGGCGAGTCCGCGAGCCCCAGCACCGCCAGCGGGACGATGCTCTCGTTGGGAGCGAACCTGAGCAGCATTGCCCCCTCGAGGACGAACGCGACAAGCACCGCGGCGAGTCCGTACTGCTGGAGGAACGATCGTGCGGCGTCGACGGCGCCCGCCGGAATCGAGACGGCCCCCGTGACCAGCGCCACCAGCAGAACACCCCCGACACCGACCGCGGCAGTGACTGCGTACCCCAACCGGGTCGTCGGAAGCGGGAGGCGAGCACCGAGACTGCCTGGGTCGGACGAACCCATCTCTCCGTCTATTATTCCAGCCCCGTCAAACACCTTCTGGTACGCGGCTCCGGAGTGTCGGTGCTGCCGGTGCTGCCGGTGCTGTCGGTGCTGTCGGTGCTGCGGTTGCGGTCGGGTCGTCGGTCCACCTCCTCGCCGCGACGGCCGCCGGGCCGCCGGGGAGCGACACGGGTTTGAGTGACCCGCCCGACAGTTGCGTATGAATTTGACACACCGACCGCGCCGCCTGCGGACGGACGGCGTCCGGGGGCTGGTGCGCGAGACCGACCTCTCCGCGTCGGATCTGGTGGCGCCGGTGTTCGTGGACGCGACGACCGACCAGCGCCAGCCCATCGAGTCGATGCCCGGACACGAGCGCGTCCCAGTCTCGGACGCGGCTGCCCGGGTCGAGGAGGTTCTCGAGACGGGCGTCGGGGCTGTCATCGTCTTCGGCGTTCCCGAGTCCAAGAACGAGCGCGGCTCCCGCGCCTGGGCCGAGGACGGCGTTGTCCAGCGGGCCGTCCGGGAGATAACGGCCCGGACAGACGCCTACGTCATCACCGACGTCTGTCTCTGCGAGTACACCACCCACGGACACTGTGGTGTCCTGGAGGACGGCGCCGTAACCGACCCGGACCTGACTGTCAGAAACGACGAGACTCTCGAACTGCTGGAGCGGATTGCGGTGTCTCACGCCCGGGCCGGCGCAGACATGGTCGCGCCCTCGGGGATGCTCGACGGGATGGTCGGCGCGGTTCGCAGGGC
>KI543161.1:57213-60280 GCA_000496175.1 uncultured archaeon A07HR67
GGCTTCACGTCGGCACGGCGGCTATCTTCGAGAACGGAGTGTTCGCGTTCGATAAGCTCGGCCGCGTCGCGATGGGCACGACAATCGCCATGGGCTCCGGGGCGATGGGGGCCGGTCTTATTGCCTGGCTCAGGACCGGCAAGGTCGACACCCTCTACGTGGCCAACGGGCTGCTGGCTGGGCTGGTCGGAATCACGGCCATCCCCGACACGACGGTCTGGTGGGGAGCGTTCCTGGTGGGGGGTCTCGCCGGGGGACAGCTCCCGATTGTCTTCGACCTGACCGAGAGACTCGGCATCGACGACGTCTGTGCGGTCTTCCCGGTCCACGGCAGCGCGGGCGTTCTGGGGACGCTGCTGTTCCCGTTTGTCGCCGTCCCGAGCGCGCTCGAGGCCGGTGTCTTCACGCACTTCGTGGCGCAGCTGATCGGCGTCGTCGCCATCGCGGCCTGGACAATCGCGGCGACTGCCGCGGTCTGGTACGTGCTGAAGCTGGTAGGGCAGGCCCGTGTCCGGCCCGAACACGAACAGGAAGGGCTGGATCTCAGCGAGCACGGCGTCGAGACCTACCCCGAGTTCGGCGGCGAGGGGTCTGTCGTGGCCGACGGCGGCCCGACGTACTCGGCGGCCGACGAGAGTGGAGTGATCGACGATGACTGACGCCGAGATCGAGATGGTGGTCGCGTACATCCGGCCGGACAAGCTGAGCGACGTCAAACAGGGTCTGGCCGAGGCCGGCGCCCCGTCGCTGACGGTCACCAACGTCTCCGGACGGGGGTCACAGCCCTCGAAGACCGGCCAGTGGCGCGGCGAGGAGTACGTCGTCGACCTCCACCAGAAGGTGAAAGTCGAGTGTGTGGTCTCGGACATCCCCGCCGGGGAGGTCGTCGACGCCATCGAGGAGTCGGCCCACACCGGCGAGCCCGGGGACGGGAAGGTGTTCGTAACGCCGGTCAGCAAGGCCGTCCAGATCCGGACGGGCAAGCGCGGCCCCGACGCGGTGTAGCGCCGGAGTCCGCCGAGACGACGCGATAACTTCTTTCCCCCGGACACCGAACGACCGGTAATGTCAGACGAGAAGTCCCAGTCGCTGTACGACAGGGCGCTCTCGGTACTCGCAGGCGGTGTCAACTCCTCGGTGCGGGCGACCCGACCCTACCCTGTCTTCGTCGAGCGCGGCGACGGCGGTCACGTCATCGACGCCGACGGCGACCGATACATCGACTACGTGATGGGATACGGGCCGCTCCTGCTGGGCCACGACATGCCCGAACAGGTGCGGGCGGGTGTCCAGCAACACGCCAGCGAGGGTCCGATGTACGGCGTCCCCACGGAGGTCGAGGTCGAACTCGCGGAGTTCGTCGCCCGTCACGTCGAGAGCGTCGAGATGCTGCGCTTCGTCAACAGCGGCACCGAGGCCACCGTCTCTGCCGTGCGTCTCGCCCGCGCCGCAACCGGTCGGGACAAGATTGTGGTCATGCAGGGCGGCTACCACGGGGCCCAGGAGTCGACACTGGTCGAGGGCGACGGCACGGACACGACCCCGTCGAGTCCCGGTATCCCGGACTCCTTCGCCGAACACACCGTGACGCTCCCGTTCAACGACGCCGAGGCCGCCCGGGAGCTGTTCGTCGACAGCGGCGACGAGGTCGCGGCCGTTCTCACCGAGCCGATTCTGGCCAACAACGGCATCGTCCACCCCGTCGACGGATATCTCCAGACGCTCCGGGAACTGTGTGACGACTCCGGCGCGTTGCTCGTCTTCGACGAGGTCATCACCGGCTTCAGGGTCGGGGGACTCCGGTGTGCACAGGGCAAGTTCGGCGTCGAGCCCGACCTGACGACGTTCGCGAAGATTGTCGGCGGCGGATTCCCCGTCGGGGCCGTCGGGGGTCCCGCCGACCTGATCGAGATGTTCACGCCCGCCGGCGAGGTGTTCCAGTCGGGGACGTTCTCGGGTCACCCGGTGACGATGGCAGCCGGTCTCGAGACGCTGCGATACGCCGCCGAGAACGACGTCCACGACCACGTGAACGCGCTGGGCGAGCAGCTCCCGTCGGGGCTGACGGACATCGCCGCCGACCAGGCCCCCGAGTACACCGTTGTTGGGACTGACTCGATGTTCAAGCTGGTTTTTACCCGCGAGGCCGGTAACGCGCGCGAGAGCCGCGAGGGCCACTGCGAGGCGGGCTGTCGCCAGCGCGCGGAGTGCCCCCGCTACGGCGCCTGCCCGAAGACCGGCGCAGACGTGTCGGCCGCCGAGACCGACCGCTGGGTCCGGCTGTTCCGCACGCAGATGCGCGAGGAGGGGGTCCTGCTGCCGGCCAACCAGTTCGAATCGCAGTTTGTCTGTCACGCCCACACCGAGGAGGACATCGAACGGACGCTGGAGGCGTACAAGACGGCCCTGTAGTGCCGACCGGGAGACGCTCTGCTGAGCGAGACGCGGGGCTGCGACGGCGGTTGCCGGGCGCTCGTCGCTGCTTCGGAGGAACGGGTCTGTGCCGCCGCGACGACGGCTAGTGCTCGCGGGGCCTCTGTACGGGGTCGCCGGGACTGGGGTCGCCCGAAGACGCTGTCGAACCGGGATTGTTTTCGCCCGGCAGACAGTAGTGTCAGCATGACTAGTGACGGCGACAACCCCGACGTGCCGATCCACTGTCCGGAGTGTGACACACAGACCCGCGTCCCGCTGCCGGAGGTCGCCGGAGCGATCGACCGTCACAACGAGACCCAGCACGACGGGACAGAGTGTGCGCGGGTCGACCCCGACCTCGCCGACCAGCTGGCCGACCTGGTCGCCGAGGACATGGGTCTGCTCGACTGAGGCGACAGGGGGCGTCGTATCGAAAAGCCGTTTAGGCCCCGCATCGAGTACCAGCACATGATCGTCGCCGGGTCGCAGTCACAGACGCTGGCTGCCGCGCTCGCAGCGGCCACGGGCGAGCCGCTGGCGGAGGTCGCGTACGAGCAGTTTCCCGACGCGAGAGCGTCGTCCGGGTCGGCAGCGTCGAGGACCGCGTGACCGTCGTCGCCTCGACGTCTCCGACGCCGCTTACGTCGAGTTG
>KI543161.1:60300-61939 GCA_000496175.1 uncultured archaeon A07HR67
ACCCGGTGACGATCCGGTGCTCGGAGTCGATCCCGACCGCGCTCGCGAACCGCCCGGAGTGGTCGAACCGTGCGTACACCTCGTCGCTGACGAGAACGGCGTCGTGCGCCTCGGCGACCCCGACCAGCTCCCGCACTGTCGACTCGTCGTAGACCGCGCCCGTGGGGTTGTTCGGCGAGTTGACAACAAGACACGCGGTGTTCTCGCCCGCCGCGCGGCGGACGTCGTCGGGGTCGAGGTAGCCGTCCTCGCCGACCGGGACGAACACCTGCTCCCCGCCCAGCAGCTTCGTCCGGCCGGCGTAGTAGGGATAGACGGGGTCGGTCAGCACGACCTCCCGGCCGGTGCCGCGGTTCAGCGCCCGCGCCATCGCCAGGTAGTTGGCCTCCCCGGTGCCGGTCGTGACAATCACCGACTCGGCGGGGACGTCCCGCCAGGCCGCAATCTCCGCCCGCAGGTCGGCGATCCCCTCGACGGGCGGGTACTGGAACGACGCCACCTCCCGGCTGGCGTACGACTCCAGCCCCTCGCGCAGCGCCCGTGGCGGCTCCCAGTCCGGAACCCCGCTCACGAGGTCGATCACGTCCCTCTCCCGCTCGGCCGCGTAGGTCCGAATCTCGTAGAACTGCGGTTCCTCGAACTCCATGGTCGGAACTTGGAACGGGACAGTGTATATTTTCGGGCGGTCACGGAATTTTCACCCGATTGGGCACCTCCAGAATCTTGATATGTATGTCCGTCGAAGATTCGGGCGCGATGTACGACCAGATACTAGTACCGACAGACGGGAGCGCCGGTTCGACGAGGGCAACAGAACACGGAGTCGACCTGGCGGAGAAGTACGGCGCCGACATCCACGCCCTCTACGTGGTCAACGTGGGGCGTCTGGAGGGGATGTCCCTGAACGTGCCGGGTTCGATCGACCGGCTCGAGGAGGAAGGGCGAGAACACGTCCAGGACGTCGTCGACGCGGCCAAGAGCGCGGGGCTGGAGGCCACCAGCGCAATCGAACTCGGACAGCCGGCCGAGACAATCATCGAGTACGCCGACGAGAGCGGGTCCGACCTGATCGTGATCGGCACCCAGGGCCGTGGCGGACTGAGCCGCCGGCTGCTCGGGAGCGTCACCGAACAGGTCGTCCGTCTCGCGGACGTCCCCGTCCACACTGTCCGGGCCAGCGAGAACTGATACTGCCGGCGATACCGACCCGAAGAGACTCGCCACCCCGGGGTGCCCTGCTCACGTGCGTATAGCCGGCAGTATCAGCACGGACGGGCGACCGGGGCCGCCGGGGTGGCTCCGGACGCGCCCGGGCCACTCACCCCTCCGGTAGCGCGGAGGCCCCTTCCTCACCGAGCGAAGCGAGTAGGGAGGGGAGGAGCGCGTTCGACAGGTTCTTTCCGCTCCAAAGAGTACGTGACGATACTCCTTGACAGCCAAAACGGATGTCGGGGAGGGGCCACTGTAGACTGGCCCTGAACTTGGGGACGAGGCCGCTCCGCTGCACTGCAAGAGCGTCCGTTTGAGTCCACCAAGAATTAAAGTCGGCTGTGACGACCACCCCGTTTTGGGGCGTCCGTCCCGGCTCTCTTTTGAAGAAGAACCGGAGTAGCGAGGTTGGGGCAAAACCCCGCCCGTG
>KI543161.1:61959-63331 GCA_000496175.1 uncultured archaeon A07HR67
AAGACGGCAGGCCGGGACGTCAGGTCATGGTGCTCGTGCTCTCGGACGACAACGTCCGTGACGTTCTCGAGTTGGCGGAGCTGGTCGACGTGGTCGAGGAGACGCTGATCAAGCAGGCTGCCGGGGAGGTGGAGCGACCGGAACGCCCGCACTTCCCTGTCGGGACCGGGCTCGACGGCGACGAGCCGGCAGGGACCGGGCTCGCGATGCCGGCGCACATCCACGGCGACGAGCAGTACGCCACCAAGCTCGTCGGCGTCCACGAGGGCAACGCCGAGCGCGGCCTCCCGACAATCCACGCGCAGGTCGTGCTCACGGACGCACGCACGGGCGTCCCCGAGGCGTTCCTGGCGGGGAGGACAATCACGAACGCCCGCACGGGCTGTATCGGCGCAACGGCAGTGCGGGCGCTGGCACCCGACGCAACGACACTCGGAGTCCTGGGAGCAGGCGCGCAGGCGCGCTGGCAGACCCGCGCCGTCGACACCGTCTGTGCCCTCGCCGAGGTCCGGATCCACTCGCCGAGTGACTCGCGCGGACGCTGCGCGGCCGACCTGCGCAGGAACGGGATTCCGGCGGAGGCCGTCGACTCGCCCGCCGCCGCGGTCGAGGGCGCCGACGTCGTCGTGACGGCGACGACCGCCAGCGAGCCGGTCTTTCCGCCAGACGCGCTCGCGCCGGGGGCGCTGGTCGTCGCGGTCGGTGCGTTCGACGAGGAGACCCAGGAACTCCACCCCGCGGTCGTCGAGGAGGCAGCGGCGGTGTTCGCCGACGTGCCCGCCGAGGTCGCCGAAACCGGGGACTTCCTCGACACCGGTCTCGGTGCCGCGGACCTGGCTCCGCTCGGAACGGCGCTGTCCCGAGGGTACGACCGCGACTCGCCCGAGGCGGCACTGGTCGTCGCGAGCGTCGGGTCGGCGGCGCTCGACGCTGCCGCGAGCACGACGGTCTACCGGCGCGCTCGCGAGAACGAGATCGGAACCGACGTTCCGCTGTGAGCGGCTGTCCCGATGGCAGGGTTTTTGAGCGTTAGCGTCGAATCCAGGGATATGAGCCGGCAAACACGGGAAGTACACCGACACTACATCGACGGCGAGTGGACGGCGGGCGCGGGCGAGGAGACGTTCACGAGCGAGAACCCGGCCACCGGCGAGACAATCGGGACCTTCCGCCGGGCGACCGAGGCCGACGTCGAGCAGGCCGTCGACGCGGCGGCGGCGGCGGCCGAGACCTGGCGTGGACTGTCCTACATCGACCGCGCGGAGGTGCTGTGGGAGGTCTACCACGAACTGCGCGAGCGCACCGACGAACTGGGCGAGATTGTCACGAGGGAGTGTGGCAAGGAGATCAGCGAGGGCAGGGCCGACGTCGT
>KI543161.1:63777-67132 GCA_000496175.1 uncultured archaeon A07HR67
AGGACGAGCGGGTGGACACAGTCCTGTTCACCGGGTCGGCGGAGGTGGGCCACAGAATCGACCGAGCCCTCGGCGGCCAGCCCGGTCGGGAGGCCTCTCTGGAGATGGGCGGCAAGAACGCTGTTGTCGTCACCGACGAGGCCGACATGGAGATAGCGCTCCACTCCGCGGTGATGTCCTCGTTCAAGACGACTGGTCAGCGCTGTGTCTCCAGCGAGCGGCTCATCGTCCACGAGGACGTCTACGACCAGTTCAAAACGGAGTTCGTCGATCTCGCCGAGTCGGTCGCCGTCGGCGACCCGCTTGAGGAGAGCACGTTCATGGGACCAGTCGTCAACAAGAGCCAGATCGAGAAGTTTTACGAGTACAACGAGCTCGCGCGCACGGAGGGTGCGAACGTTCTCGTCGACCGCGCGGAACTCCCGGCCGAGGAGATTCCCGACGGGATGGAGGACGGCAACTGGGTCGGCCCGTTCGTCTACGAGATCGACTACGACCCGGACCTGCGGTGCGTCCACGAGGAGGTGTTCGGTCCCCACGTGGCGCTTATCGAGTACTCTGGCGGAGTAGAGCGCGCCCTGGAGATCCACAACAACGTCCCCTACGGACTGGCCGGAGCCATCGTCAGCGAGAACTACCGCCAGATCAACCACTACCGCGACAACCGCAAGGCCGGACTGGCCTACGCGAATCTCCCCTGTATCGGCGCGGAGGTCCAGCTCCCTTCGGCGGCGTCGGCAAGTCCGGCAAGGGTGCGCCGTCGGCACGCGAGTCAATCGAGGCGGTCACCGAGCGCACTGCCTGGACGCTGAACAACTCCAAGGACATCCAGATGGCACAGGGTCTCTCGGCCGACATCAACACACGGGACGACTAATGCTCCCGGCTACACGCCCGTGAGCAATACCGACCCCACGCGGGGTCGAATCTCTCCAGGTCGGTGTAGCCGACAGCACGATACACGCCCGGGAGGTGGCCGGCGACGGACAGAGCTACAACTCGGCTCTGACCTGCCTGTACCGGCGGCACGACGACCGACCACCGTTCGATTCCGTCCGCGATCGGAGTTCCCGACAGCCGGCCAGATTCGCACGGACCACACGGGCCAGACCGAACTCGCCAGCGCACGCCTCCGACAGGATGACTCTGTGACCTGCCGGCACGGGAGCCGTCTCACCCGGTCGACCGGCGTTCTCTCGACAGCTCGAACCCGCGCCGTTCCATCTCGTCGACGTAGCGGTCGGGGTCGAGCCCGCTTGTCTCCGTGACGAAGACGCCCTCGGCGTCGACGGCACCCTCGGCCAGCAACTGGAGCGTCACCGACAGCGGGGCGCCGACGTAGCAGCCGTACTCGCGCAGCAGCGTGATGTCGTGGCCGCCGAAGAAGGGGAACGGCTGCGTGAGATGACGGACGGCGGTTTCGCGGTGACCGTCGACGGTTCCGGTCACTTCCGCCGAGAGGATGGTCTGTGGCGTCCAGTCGGTCTCCGGCGAGAGGTCCGCCGGCGGCTGCCACTCCTCGACTGCACCCGCGCGCTTGACCTGGCGCTGTGTCACCGCTACGGGATCGACGTCGCCGGCTCCGCGGACGGACACCGGATCGGCGTCGAAGGCGTCCATGGCGTGGAGTGTCCGCTCGTAGCGTTCCCACTCGGGGTGCCAGACGCCGCGGGTGATAATCCGCTCGACGCCGGTCTCGTCCGCGACCGACGCCTTCGGGAACGTGATCGGCTCGGGGTGGGTGATGACGTACGTCTCCTGCTCGCCGATCGGCTCGGGGAAGGCAAACTCCCGCCGGTCGCCGAAGGCAGGCAGACCGTCGATCACCTCGCCTTCTTTCCACCGGACGCGTTCGTCGACGGCCGGGTCGTGCTCGTAAGTGACGGTGTCGGTCAGTCCCGGGGTTGTCTGGGTGAGCAGCCGCCACATTCCCCAGTAGAAGCTGACGTCCGAGACCGAGTCGAACTGCCGGCAGCCGAGCAACCCGAGAACGATCGTGCTGACGAGTCCGCCGTTGGCGAACCACAGCCGGCAGTCCGCGTCGGCGAACGCCGCCGAGCGGCCCAGCACTGCGTCGAACTCGAAGGCGTTGAGATCCACCGCGTCGATGCCGCCGACCGACAGAATCGCGTCGAGGACGTTCTCCTCGAACTGGTAGGGAAGACCGTTGACCGCGTAGTCTGCACCCGACAGGACGCGGGCGATGTCGTCCGCGTCGGTGGCGTCGACGGACTCGAACCGCACGCGGTCGTCGTCGACGAGTTCTACGAGTTTCCGGGCGCTTTTCTCGTCCGCGTCGGCGACCACGATCTCCTCGGCGTCGCTCGTCTTCGCCAGGTCGTACGTACACGAGGAGGTCATGGCCCCCGACCCGCCGAGAACTACTGTTGTTCCGTGCATAGTTAGAGGTGCACGACGACAACGCCGTTCTCGACGCCGACGCTGTAGGTGTCGACCGGCGGTTCGTCGCCCGCGAGGGCCACACCGTGGTCGGCTCCAGGTTCGGTGGTGGTTCGGCCGCCCGCCTCGTCTTCGGTGTCCCCGCCGTCGGCGGTTGTTCCGGTCGAGAAATCGAGTCGACCGGCCTTCGCGCTGGCCGGTTCGCTTGTCTCGACCGTGTCGGGATCGTCGCTCTCCTCGACGGACGTCTCGAAGGTCTTTGCTTTCACGCGGTGTGGGTTGAAGACGGACTCGCCGGTCGTGACGTCGAACTCCCAGCCGTGCCAGGGACAGCGCACAATCTCGCCGTCGCGCTGGTACGCGAACTCGCCGGGGGCGTCGGCGGTCGTCAGCCCCGTCAGCGACCCCTCACACAGCGGCGCGCGCTGGTGTGGACAGTCGTTTTTGAGCGCGTAGTACTCGCCGTCGACGTTGAACACACCCACCGACATCCCGTCGAGGTCGGCGATGATCCGCTCGCCGGGACCGAGGTCGGCCGCCGGGCAGACCTCGAAGCGCGTTCTCACGCCAGATCACCGGGATCGGCCGGCAGGTCCCACAGCTGCTGTGCGTTCTCGTAGCGGACCGCCCGCTCGAGGTCGTCGTCCATCGGCGGCAGGCCCCAGGCCGGCGAGTCGCCGTCCCAGTGGGGGTAGTCGCTGGCGAAGATCAGCGTCTCCTCTGCGTGCATCATCTCCATGAGGTGGCTGTGGTGTTCGGGCCGTTCGGGTTCCTCCACGGGCTGGCTCGCAAACCACACCTGCTCGCGGACGTACTCGCTCGGCGGGCGCTCGAGCCAGGGCACCTGCGAGCGCAGCCCCTTCCAGTTCTTGTCCAGCCGCCACAGGAAGTGTGGAACCCAGCCGTACCCGCCCTCGAGGAACGCCACGCGCAGGTCGGGATACTCTACGAACAC
>KI543161.1:67152-69781 GCA_000496175.1 uncultured archaeon A07HR67
AAGGAGGCCAGCGAGTACCGGTTGAGTCTCCAGTTTCTGGAACTGGGCGGGCGGGTCCGCGAGCGGATCCGCCTGTACGATGTCGCACGCCCGCAGGTCTGGGAACTGGCCGCCGAATCGAGCAGCGAACTCGTGACGCTGATCGTCGAGGAAGAGGGCCTGGGGGTGTGTCTGGACGCCGTCCGGTCCAGCCAGTCGATCACCTACGACGTGATCCCGGGGATGTATTTCCACCTGCACTGCTCGGGGGCAGGGAAGGCGATGCTCGCCCACTACCCCCGCGAGCGCGTCAAGGACATCGTCGACCGGCACGATCTGCCCGCTCGCACCGAGAACACGATCACCGACCGCGAGGCGCTGTTCGCGGAGCTCGGGGACATCCGCGAGGACGGCGTGAGTTTCGAGCGCGAGGAGTACAAGCGCGGGATGATCACGATGGGCGCGCCGATCACCGACAGCGAGGGCGTGGTGCTGGGCGGGATCAGTGTCTCCGGGCCGGCCCACCGAATGCGTGAACCCGACGTCGAGGCCGCGCTGTCCGACCAGTTGCTGTCGGCGATCAACATCGTCGAACTCAACTACAGCGCCGGCAGGGACGCCCGATGACCCGGGTGTGCGCCGGGGCCCGATGAAACAAAGCGGCCGCGTCCGGGACGTTTCTGGCGTGCGTCGACAGACACTCGTGCTGGTCTCCGGGCTGGCCGGCCCCCACGGGTTGCTGGCCGCGCTGTGGCTCTTTCTGGTCTTTGTGGGCGGCTACTCGATTGTTCCCGCCAGCGTCATGTCGGTCGTCATGGCGGAACTGTCGGTCCGTCCGACGGCGGCCTCGTGGGTGCTCACGGCCCCGCAGGTGGCGGCCGCGGTCGTCGGACTGCCGGTCGGAGTCTACCTCGACCGGGTCAACAACCGGGTCGCGGCCGCTGTGTCGGTGCTCGTGTTGCTGGTCGCCGGCGCGTGGGGCTGGGTCGCGGCCGACGCCGGCGCGTACTGGTCGCTGATCGCCTCGCGCCTGCTCGGGGGAACCGCGTTCGTCACCTTCTGGATCGCCGGCGCGAACCTGCTGACTGGTGCCTTCGGGGCCGGCAACCGCGCGACCGCCGTGGCGGTTTACACCACGGGCTACCCGGTGGGCTACGCGGTCGGCCAGTACGCCGGTCCGCTGATCGCCGGAGAACTGGGCTGGGCGGCCATCTTCGCCGTCTTCGCCGTGCTGGGGCTCGTGGTTCTCCCGGTGTTGGTGCTCGTGGGCCGGGGTGTCGACGCCACCGTCTCTGCCGAGCAGACCCCAGGACTCGTGGAGATCAAGCGCGTTCTCCTGAGCCGGGGAGTGTGGTTCGTCGGCGTGATGTCGTTCACCGTCTACTCGCTGTACATGCTGGTCAACAGCTGGATGCCGACCTACTCCGCGGAGACGTTCGGCCTGTCGCTGGCCGAGAGCGGTCTGCTGATCGCACTCTTTCCCGCCACGGGAGTCGTCGCCCGAACCGCCGGTGGGGCGCTCTCCGACTGGGTCTTCGGACACCGTCGCCGCCCGATTGTGCTGGTCTCTTTTCTCCTCACGTCGGCGCTTGTTGCTGCCCTCTCCTACTCCGGGACGGTCGTGCTGTTCCTGCTGGGAATCGCCGCCACGGGCGTGTTCGTCCAGCTGCAGATCGGCCTGCTGTACACCTACGCCGGCGAGTTCGTCGGGAGTAACGTCGCCGGGACTGCCATTGCTGTCATCAGCGTGGCCGGGTGGGGTGGCTCGTTCGTTGCGCCCGCGGTCGCCGGTACCCTTCTCGAATCGACGGGCAGCTACGTGTCCGTGTTCGGCTACGCTCTCGTGCTCGGCCTGTTCGGCGTCGGCGTGACGCTAGCCGCGCCCGAATCGCAGCCGTGACCCACCAGGGGTCCTGTCCCGGGCGCCGCGTGTCCCGTGTGCTCTCGCGTCGGCTCTCTCACCCCGGCGACAGCACAGTCCCGGTTTCGTCGTCGTGGCCACGCTGTCGCGGCTCTGTCCGCGACGCCGTCGTGCGAGGGACGAGGCGCACAGTCGAACGAAGTGAGCCGAGCACCGCAGTCGGCTGGGAGACGCGTGGTTGCGGACGGCTGGGACAAAAAGGGGACTCTCTGGCAGGTGTGGCTGTCGGTATCGACCGGTCAACCCCGACTCGCAGGAAGGACAGCGGAGGGCTCTCTGGCGGGCGTCAGTACCGAGCGCAGCGACTCGTGCGGGCTGCTGCGAGCAGTTCTGGGTCGACACCTCGACAGCAGGTGACTGACCGGACACCCGGCTACGGCAGTTCGCGTTCGGTCGCCCGTGCAACGCTCGCGTCGACGGGGGACAATCGACCAGTCCTCGGCTGGACTCCGGCTCTCACGCTCGCTGCCGACACCGTGTGGTCACTCGGTCAGTTCGTTCAAGCCGAACCCTGCACCCTTCTTCGACCCCTCGAACGGCGGCGCGAGCACGCCCTTGTTGAACTCGAAGATGTCCCGCCAGAGCGACTCCTCGACCTCGACGCCCTCGTGGACGAGCGTCCCGATCCGGTCTCCGATCCGTTCGGGATCGAACACGTCCAGTCGGGGGTCACCGTCGCGGATGAACTGTTCTGTCACCTGCCAGATCTCCTGCGAGTGAACGGGTGAC
>KI543161.1:69801-72705 GCA_000496175.1 uncultured archaeon A07HR67
GGCCAGGTCGAGCGTCGGCGTGCTCGTCGCGATACTCGGCTGGCCGTCGCCGTCGACGACCGACACCATGGAGTGGTGTCTCTGGAGCGTCTGTGCGTCGGGGTCGACGCCGGGAAACACCGACAGGAGGTCGTGGAGCGTGGTCAGGCCGGCTCCGTTGTACGCTTCGGCCCACCAGATCCGTTTCGCGTTCGTCAGCGCAGACCCCTCGTCGAAGCCCGCGGCCAGGAAACACCGCTGGGAGAGCTGGACCACCTCGCGGACGCTCACTCTCATCAGTCGTCTCTCCACCGTTCGGCCGGGTCGGGCGTCGGGGGGTGAACCCAGTAGCCGCCCTCGCCCGCGGCGACCTCCTCGCGCGTCGGCGCACCCTGGAAGAACGTCCCGCGCACCCAGCCCATCGACTTCGGGTGTGTCTTCGAGATACCCCAGAACGACTTCAGACACGAGATGAAGTACAGCGGCACGAAGTCGGCGTCGACGGGGTTGCCGCGGATCTCGGCGTAGGGGAGTTCGCCGACGTGCTGTGCCCGCTCGATGATGTAGCGGTGGTCCGGGTGCTCGAAGAGAAACGCAGCGACGGTGTCGTCGCCGTCCCACTCCGAGAGGTCGGCCGCGAGTTGCTGGACCTGGTGGGCGATGTCGACGGGCCGGCTGTACTCCTCGTAGTCGTGCTCGCCCCGGATCCCCAGCCGGGGTTCCTCGTTCTCCACCGACCGGTACCAGAAGAACCGCCGCGCGCCTGGACGGCTCATATCGACGTCCAGCGCCCACTGGTACGACGACGAGAGGAGTGCGCGCAGCTCGGAGACCGACATGTCCGGCGTGAGGTCGCTCCGTTCGGTGGTTCTGAGCGACGCCTCGAGTCCCTCGCACGCCTCGGGGTGGACGTCCAGCAACAGCGAGTGGAGCGTCTCCTGTGTCTCGGTCTCCAGCTCCGATTCGGCCCACGCACAGAGCCGTGCCCACAGCGACTCCCCGTCGGTCGAGGGGTCGTCGCCGGCGAGTCCGCGCTGTGTGGCGAGACTCTCGGCTTTGTGCTCGATCCGGTCCAGGCCGCGTGCGATCGTGTTCTTCGAGATGAAGTAGGGGCCAGTGTCGCTCTCGTCTTCCTCGAACCACTGGACTGCACGGGCGAGCACCTCGGAGAACCGGTCGAGGTCGTCCGCGGTCGGTTCGGTGGCCTTGACCCTGGCGAGGGCGATCTCGCGAGCCCGGAGCCACGCGTTGATCTGGCGGGGGTGGTTGATCACGTACATGATGATGCCCACGCCCGAGGAGTTTCCCGTTCCCATGTACCGCCTGATCTCCCGGTCCAGCGCGACGGCGTCCTCGCTCCGCGACTGGGCCATCTGCTCGGCCAGGTCGTATCCGAACACCCGCAGCATGTAGGCGCCGAGCATCTGTGCCGCGTAGGGGAATCCGAGGGGATGGTCGCTGTCGACCGCCTGGAACATCTTCGTCCCGTTGAGTCCGTTGCCGTAGTAGCCCGACGAGCGCATCAGATAGCCCCCCTGTGCGAGATGTTCGATATCAGGCTGGTGGCCCGCGGCCAGCGAGTCGACGACGTGACCGAAAAACCGGGCACTCCGGTTGGCACGCGTCCACAGCAGGATGTCCGTGTCCGCGCGCCCGTCCATCACGTGTGGCAACTGTTCGAACTGGTCGTCCATGAGTTCGGGTGTCGCCTCGCCCTCGCAGAGAAACGCCCAGAGATCCCACTCGGTGGCGATGATCCGGTCAGTGTTCTCGCCCTTGCTCGACGTCCGGGAGAAGACTCCGAACGAGAACCGCCGCGAGGGAGCGTCGACGCGATAGACGACCCGTCCGACTCCCTGCTCGTCTATCTCTGTGCGGTTGACGCTGATCTCCCACTGTTCGTCGACCATCCGACTCATCAGCAGTCGAACGAAACTCAGCCGCGTCTGCTTGAGCGCCCCCAGCCGCCCGGGCTGCATGAGCTCCGACGGCTCCCGGAGCTGGTGTAGGGTGGGCGTGTCTCCGCGCTCCAGAACCATTGTGTACACGCTGTTGTGTGTCGAGCGTATAAATGGTGGTGCCGTGAGAACACACCTCACCCGAAACAGACAGGAGACCGACTGACCACCCACGGGGAGCTGTCGAACTGCGTTCCTGAACGCACGCACAGGACACCCGGAGACGATTCGTTCGTGTTCGGGTGTGGGACAGCACCGTCGCGTCCGTAACTGAGTCTCATACTGTTGGCTGTAATCAGGTAAAAACACTCGACCCCCCGTGGGGTCGAAATCACTCACGGGCCTGTAGCCGGGAGTCTCAGTATCAGGCCCGGACTGTAGTCACCGGTATCTTCGTCAGTCGGATCACACGCTCGGTGGTGCCGCCGATCAGGAACTCCTTGAGGCTGCTCTGTCCGGACGCTCCCATCACGATGGCGTCGACGGCCCGCTCGGTTGCAGATTCGACAATCTCCTCGTGTGCTTTCCCGGTTCTGGTCTCCGTTGTTGCCCCGACGCCGGCCGGGGCTGCCCGGTCTGCGACGTTGCTCAGCATCTCTCTGCCCCACTCTCGGTGCTCCTTCTTTCGCTGGGGCTCTCGGGTGACCTCTGAGGGCAGTGTCACGGGCCGCAGTTCGACTACGTACAGGAAGTGAACCGACGCACCCAGGTCTGCCGCGAGTTCGATTGCGTAGTCGGCTGCCGACTCCGCCTCGGCACTCCCGTCTGTCGGGACGAGAATCGTGTCGTGCATTTCTGTCTCTCGAACGAATGTCATCGTGGCGACAAATATACCTGCCGGTGGGTGACACTGCCAGCGACAGCGTCTCCCTGCGGACTGGACAGCGAGGCCCGCACGGCGGACCGCGACAGTGGGGCAAAACGCTCATCTCTCGCTCGATTGTACCGTGCTGTATGCGACGCCGCT
>KI543161.1:75692-77830 GCA_000496175.1 uncultured archaeon A07HR67
TGTGTCGACAGCTGCCTCGGGCCTGCCGGAGGTCACTCGGTCATCCAGGCGTTGGCCTGTGGCCCGTCTGGATCGGCGGGGACCCCGAGGGCGGACCCCGGTCGGGGTCTCCGCGCGGGCCGTCTCCATCCCCGTGTCCCTCACAACCTGTGTGAAATCGAGCGGCGTGTCGGCCCAGGCGTGCGCCTCCTCGGGGAGGTCGAACTGACGGTCTGCCGCGTCGCTGGTGATCGCGGAGTCGCGGCTGTCGAACACCACCACCGCCACCGGCAGCCCCTCTGCGACGGCGGTGTGGAGTCCGTAGACACACATCAGGAGGCCACCATCACCCCTCAGCGCGACCACATCAGTGTCGGGGTTGGCCAGCTGTGCGCCGATAGCGGCGGAAGCGGCGGTGCCAATCGACGCCCACGACGCCGCGTCCACGTACCGGCGTGGACCCGTCTCGAACGTGTCGAGCGCCCAGACGCGAGAGCCCCTTGTGTCGACGGTGACGACCAGGTCCTCGAGCAGGGCCCTCCGCGTCGCCCGCAGCGCCCGCCTCGCCCGGACGGAGGTCACCGGGGGATCGTCGCGAAGAAGTGGTTTTGACGCGCTCGTGGACGGCCGCCCGAACAGTTGCCGTGCGTTCTTCAGCCCGCTCGTGCCGCTCACATCGCCCGGCTCGGGGACGACCATCGTCGCCTTATTTTGCTGCTGGTCGTGGCGTCCGCCCTGGTGGGAAATGACGGTTTCGTGACGCACACCCACGACCCGGCTATCGTCGCGGTTCCGCGCCGCCCCGCCCCACCCCGTCCAGCAGGGGGGTCTGCGTGCCGGGAATCCCGGAGGTCGTGTCGACGCTGGGCTGGCGAAGTCTTGGCGAGATACTGCGGCCCGGACACGCGCGGCCGGCGGCTGCAGGGAAAGAGCTATTATCCGCCGGCGGTGGTAAAACAGTATGTTGGATTACTTCGACTTGGACGCTGACCTGACCCAGGAAGAGCGCCTCGTCAGGGACACTGCCAGGGAGTTCGTCGCCGACACCGTCCAGCCAGACATCGCAGACCACTGGCTCGAGGGGACGTTCCCGACCGAGGTGATCGAGGAGATGGGCGAACTGGGGTTCTACGCCCCGAACTTAGAGGGGTACGGACTGGCGGGGCTGAGCGAGACGGCCTACGGTCTCCTGATGCACGAGCTCGAGGCCTGCGACTCGGGGCTGCGCTCGATGGCCTCCGTCCAGGGGGCTCTGGTGATCTACCCCATCCACGAGTACGGCTCGGAGGAACAGAAGGAGGCGTGGCTGCCGAAGCTGAGTAGGGGCGAGGCGGTGGGCTGTTTCGGACTGACCGAGCCAGAACACGGCTCGAACCCGACGGCGATGGAGACCCGGGCCGAACGTGCGGACGAGGGGTACCTACTCAATGGAACCAAGACCTGGATCACGAACTCGCCAATCGCCGACCTCGCAGTCGTGTGGGCGCGCGACCAGAGCGCCGACGGCGCAGTCAGGGGGTTTCTGGTCGAGACCGACCGCGAGGGCGTCTCCACCAGCGAGATCGACAACAAGCTCTCCCTGCGGGCCTCCGTCACCGGCGAGGTCGACCTGAGCGACGTCTGGATCCCGGAGGCGAACGCTCTGCCGGGTGTCGAGGGAATGAAAGGGCCGCTGTCCTGTCTCACCCAGGCCCGCTTTGGCATCGCCTGGGGTGCGGTCGGGGCAGCCAAGGACTGTTTCGAAACCGCACTCGACTACGCAGGCACCCGCGACCAGTTCGGCGGTCCGATCGCCCGCTTCCAGCTCCAGCAGGAGAAACTCGCGGAGATGGCGACACAGGTCACGCTCGCCGAACTGCTCGCCCACCGGCTGGCCGAACTGAAAGAACGGGGCGAGATGCAGCCACAGCACGTCTCGATGGCGAAACGAAACAACGTCCGGATGGCCCGCAACCAGTCGCGGGTCGCCCGCGAGATTCTGGGCGGGAACGGCGTCACGGCCGACTACCCGCCGATGCGCCACATGTCCAACTTCGAGACTGTCTACACCTACGAGGGAACGCACGACATCCACACGCTCATTCTCGGCGAGGACCTCACCGGCGTCTCGGCGTTCGACTGACCGAGTTCGACAGACCGTCGACTGACCCGGCGGACCG
>KI543161.1:77850-80884 GCA_000496175.1 uncultured archaeon A07HR67
CTGGCGGCGTTCAGCGCCCGCATCACGCGGCCGGCGTCGTTGCCCAGTGCCGGTCCCAGCACCGACATGTCTGCCTCGCCGGAGTAGCGCAACTCGCCCCATCCGCCCTCCTCGGGACCGACCACCTCGACGCTCCGGGCGTTCAGCCGGTCTGCCACCAGGCCGCGACGGCGCTCGACCGCGGCGGCGACGCGTTCGTCCGGGACGTCGACCACCACCTCCGGAACGGGCCAGCGCAGTTTCCGCTCGGCCTGCTGGCGGGCGTTCGACCCGGCCTCCTCGACTGCCCTGACGACCGTGATGTCCTCCTCTAACTGCGGGTCGCGCAGTGTCTCGTCGGCCTCCGGCCAGTCGCACATGTGGACCGTGGGGTGGCCGTCGTCGCCGGTCAGTGTCCCGTAGACCTCCTCGCTAATGAAGGGCGCGTACGGCGCCAGGAGGGCCACGACGTCGGTCAGCAGGTGGTAGAAGGTCGCGTAGGCGGCCTGTTTCGACGCGCTGCTCTCCTCTTCCCACATGCGCTCCCGGACCACCTGGATGTAGAACCGGGAGACGTCCTCGACGACGAACTCGAGCAGCGCCTCCAGCGCCCGGTCCTGCCGGCGGTTCGCCCAGGCCTCTGCCATCTCTGCCTCGACGGACTGCAGCCGAGAGAGGGCCCACTCGTCGACTGTCTCGAGGTCTGCGCCCGCGACGCCGGCCTCGTCCGGGTCGAACCCGTCTATGCGCATGTACGGCAGCGGGAACCGGAAGACGTTCCAGAGGATGTTCAGATCCCGCTGCATCGTCTCGGTTCCGTCCCAGGAGAACCGCATGTCGTCGCCCTGCGGAGACACCGAGAGGAGGAACAGCCGCATCGGGTCGGTGCCGTACTGCTCGATGACCTCCTTCGGGTCGACCAGGATGCCCTTCGACTTCGACATGGCCCGCCCGTCGGGCATCAGCGCGTGGCCGTGCATCAGCACCTCGTCGTACGGAATCTCGCCAAGCGCGGTCGTCCCCATCCCCAACTGGGACCAGAACCACCCGCGGGTCTGGTCGTGGGCCTCCATGATCAGGTCGGCCGGCCACAGTTCCTCGAACTCCGCCTGCTCGCCAGGGTATGACAGCGTCCCCCAGGAGGCGACCGAGGAGTCCAGCCACACGTCGAAGACATCCGGCACCCGGGTGTAGGTGACGCCGCCCTCGGTGATGGTGAGGTCGTCGACGGTCGGCTTGTGGAGGTCCACCTCCGCCGGGTCTACCGCCTGGTCGACGCGCTCGGCCAGTTCCTCGCGGGTTCCGACGACGATCATCTCCTCCCGGGTTTCGTCTGCTCCGTCGTTCTCTGGCGTCCAGATCGGAATCGGGACGCCCCAGTAGCGCTGTCGGGAGACGTTCCAGTCCGGGGAGTCCTCGACGAAGTTGGCGAACCGCTCGTCCCGCGCCTCCGGAGGGTGCCACTCGCTTTCGGCGATGTTCTCCAGCAACTCCTCGCGGACGTCGGTGACCGTGATGAACCACTGGTCGGTGACAATCCGGACGATGTTCGTGCCACACCGCCAGCAGTGGCCCTCGTTGATCGTGTGACCCTCCTCGCTCGCCAGGAGGAGTCCCTTCTCGCGCAGGTCGGCGACAACGTGCTCGTCGGCCTCCCGCACCTGGTAGCCCTCGTACGCGCCCCCTTGGTCGGTGAACACGCCGTCGCCGCCGACGGGACAGAACACGTCGAGCCCGAGCTCCCGACCGCGCTCGAAGTCCTCCTCGCCGTGGCCCGGCGCGGAGTGGACGAGTCCAGTCCGGTCGGCCTCGACGTAGTCGGCGGTGTACACCTCTCCCGCCCCGTCGAAGTCGGGATGGGCAGGCACCTCCTCTTGAAGCGGGTGTTCGTACTCCCAGCCGACCAGTTCGTCGCCCCGGAGGCGGTCGACGACCTCCCACTCCTCGTAGCCGGCCCGGTCTGCGACCTCCTCGGCCACCTCCTCGGCCACGTAGACGCGCTCGACTCCGGTGTCGTTGCCGCGCCCGCCTCTGCCTTCGAGGGCAACGTAGGTGAGATCTCCGTCGACGGCGACGAAGGTGTTGGCGACGACTGTCCAGGGCGTGGTCGTCCAGACGAGCAGTGATCCCTCCCGGTCGGTCAGCGGGAGCCGCACGTAGATCGACGGAGCCGGGATCTCCTCGCGCTCGACCTCGTTGTTGGCGATGGCGGTCTCACAGCGAGGACACTGGTTGATCGCGCGCTGGCCCTGCTCGACGAGACCCCGCTCGTGGGCCTGTTTGAATCCCCACCACGCGGCCTCCATGTACTCGGGTGCGACCGTCTTGTAGGGGTCGTCCCAGTCCATCCAGACCCCGAACGACTGGAAGTCCTGCTGGAGCCCCTCGAGCTGGTCGTCTGCGAACTCCTTGCAGGCCTCGATGAAGTTCTCCTCGCCGTAGTCGAGAATGTCCTTCTTGGACTCGAAGCCGAGACGCTCCTCGACGCGGGTCTCGATCGGCAGACCGTGCATGTCGTAGCCAGGCCGGTCGTAGACGTCGTAGCCCTGCATCCGGTAGTACCGGATGTAGGCGTCTTTCAGCGTCTTGTTCCAGGTCGTGCCCATGTGGGCCGACCCGGAGGTGTAGGGCGGGCCGTCGAGGAAGTAGAAGCGCTCGTTACCCTCGCGGTGCTGGACGGTCCGCTCGTAGGCGTCGACCGCGTCCCAGTAGTCGAAGACGCGGCCCTCGACCTCGTGGGGGTCGTACTGGTCGTCGACCGCCGCGAAGCGGTCCGGCCCGTCGTTGCTGCTCATACCCGTTTCATCCCGTGCCGGCGTTAAAGGAGAATCGATTGCCCGCCCGCCGGGCGGTCACTCCACAGCGGCTATACGCGTCGGTCCCCAACGCGTATCCATGACCGAACACGCGACGTTCGGCGGCGGCTGTTTCTGGTGTGTCGAGGCGGCCTTCGAGCGCGTCCGCGGCGTCGAGGAGACCGTCTCCGGGTACGCCGGCGGCCACACGGAGAACCCGACCTACCAGCAGGTCTGTTCGGGCACGACCGGCCACGCCG
>KI543161.1:84050-86624 GCA_000496175.1 uncultured archaeon A07HR67
CTGAGATGGCGACCGAGCAAGAGGAGTCGAGCAAGCCGGCGAACCGGGAGTACGGTGGCCGGATTCTCGCCCGCAGTCAGGTCGAGCGACTGCTCCAGGTCGGGCTGCGTGGCTTCGCGGTGCTGATGTTGCTGTTCCTGTGGCTCCCCCTGTTGCTCATTATTTTCCTGTCGTTCGCCGAGTCTCCCAGCCTCGTCCCGTTCGAGGGGTTCACTCTCAGCCACTACCAGTCGATTGTGGGAGAGCCGGGTCTGCGACCGTCCATCGTGACGAGTTTCACCATCGCCACGCTGTCTGCGACAGTCGCGACAGTGTTGGGAGTGCTGTCGAGCTTCGCGCTCACCCGTCACCGGTTCCCGCTCAGGGAGGCGTACCGGACGTTCGGAATCGTCCCGATGATCATTCCGGGTGTGATACTCGCCGTCGGGTTGCGCTTCTACTTCGATCTGGTGTTCGGTCTCGGGCCGTCGTTCGCCCCGACGGTGCTCACACACTCGCTGTACGGGTTACCGTTCGTGCTTCTCATCGTGAGCGCGCGGCTGTACACCTTCGACGAGTCCCTGGAACAGGCCGCCCGCGACCTCGGCGCCGACCCGCTCACCACGTTCCGCGACATCACCCTCCCCGTAATCGCGCCCGCGGTGGGTGCCGGCTTCCTGTTCGCCTGGGTCCGGTCGTTCGAGGACTACATTCGAGCGCTGTTCGTCAGCGGCATCAGCACAGAACCGCTGACACAGTGGATGTTCGGCAAGATCACCAAGGCCTCTGCGGAGAACATCAACCTGCTGAACGTCGCCTCGACGCTGGTCGTCGCCGTCATCGCCGTTGCCCTCGCCGTTGCGATGAACTACGGCAACGTCTCCGGCTACGTCGCCGGGACTCACGAGGACATCGAAGACGACACCGAGTGAAGACGCGACGCCTGCCCGGGATGTCGGCACCGTCACACCCCACCGGGGTAGCAGAGCAGTCCCGTGACTCGTGGTCGGCGGCGCCGACGCCGTCAGGCGGCCGCGCTTCTTATCCGTTGCAGACCCCTATCTACTGTCAATGGAAGACGCTCGAATCACAGATATCAGTCGCGTCACTCCGGACGTTCGACAGTACACTGTCGAGCTTCTCGAGGGCGAGTTCGACGGGATACCGGGACAACACACCGCCATCAGGGCGCCAGGGAACGGGGACGGGAGCGGCGGGGTCAAGCCTTACAGCACCCTGGCCGTCGATGGCGACCGACTCGTCCTGATGATCCGGACGTACGAGGACGGCACTGTCTCGAAGTACATGGGCGACCGGGAGACTGGCGACGTCATCCAGCTGTCCACCTCGCTGACGGGGAGTCTCACACTCGAGTCGACGGAGCGACCGGCCGTGTTCATCAGCACTGGAACGGGCATTACCCCGATGATAGCGATTCTCCACCAGTATCTCCGGACCGGTGGCGAACACGCGACGTTCATGTTCGGGGAGAAGACGACCGACCAGCTCATGTACAAGTCCATGCTCGAGCAGATGAGCGCCACCTACGACCTGGACGTCGTCTTCGCGACGTCCCGCGAGAGCTGGAGCGGCAGGGAGGGGTACATACAGGAGAGCGCCGAGGACGTCTTCGACGAGTTCGGCGTCGAACGGGACTACTACCTCTGTGGCGTCCCGAGGATGGTCGTCGAGACGAAAGAAACACTCGCCGACCTCGGCGTCCCCCCCGAGCGCGTGCACAGCGAAGGATGGGAGGACTCCCAGGTCAGCGAGGCCTGACACTGGCGGCTGTAGCTTCGTGACCGTATTCGACCCCACGAGGGGGCAAAACTGCTCGTGGTGCTGTCGCCAGTAGTACGAACCGGGCTGTCGTGACCGCGTACCGGCCGCCGCCGCTGGGGTGTCGCTGAGGTGTCGGTAGGGGATCCCGACGGCCCGCAGAGGGCGTCTGTCAGGGGCTGTGTCGTGACACCGGAGACGGTGGATTGAAACGGCAGCGAGAGGAGTGTCGGGTATGACGACCGACGATGGGTTGCCGACCGCTGTCGGGGAGGCCCCGTCGCTGGTGGCCGTCTGTGGACTTCCGGGCGCAGGCAAGTCGCGGGCGGCGCGGCTACTCGGGGACTGGCTGTCCGCAGCAGTGTACCGAACAGACGAGATACGGACGGAGCTCTGCGACGACCCCACGTACGACACCAGCGAGACCAGGCGCGTCTACGCGGCCGTTCACGAGCGGGCCGTGGGGACAGTCGAGACCGGGGGTCGGGCGGTCCTCGACGGGACGTACCGGACGGTGTCGTTCCGGGCAGACGTGGCCGCGGTCGGCGCCCGATTCGGTGTCGACCCTCTGTTCCTGAAGATGGAGTGTCCCGAGTCCGTGACCCGCGAGCGCCTCGACGCCCGGACTGGCGACGCGAGCGACGCGGGGATGGAAGCGTACTACCGCGTCCGGGAGGAGTTCGACCCGCTCCGGCGCGAACACGTCAGGGTCGACAACTCCGGGGACTGGTCCAGGACGCGCGAACAGCTCCCGACCGCCCTCTCCGACCTGTGAGACCAGACCCACGTCTGCGGGCGAGTGCCCTGTGGGGTCTC
>KI543162.1:0-2815 GCA_000496175.1 uncultured archaeon A07HR67
GATTCTTCGCCTGTGACGGGTGTGACACCGTCTACGCGGACGTCGAGGCGTCGCCGCAGTGTCGACTCTGTGGCCACGAACCCGTCGACGAACTCGGCCCCAGCACGCGGGCTGCAGACTACTTTGCGCCGTCGCGGACCCGGCACTGACGCTACCGGCGACAAGCCTGTGAGCAGTATCGACCCCACGGAGGGTCGAACATCTTCACGTAACTGGAGCCAACAGTCTGTGTCTCACACCTGTAGAGCAAAGCGCAGTGTCGTACTGCTGGCTGTGAGCCACCGGAGAGTCTCGACACCCCGAGGCGGCGAGGTGCTCACCTCTGGCGTAGCTTCATATGGACGGGGCCCTCACTCCCACGCTGTAGCAAGATGTCAGTGAGACACCTGCTCCTCCGGGGGACGGCCGTCCGGAGGAACGTCCGTCCGTCGCGTTCGCGAGGCGCAGACGACAGAGACCGATGATCAGTGCACGGTTCCGGATCCGGCTTCCGGAACACCTCTGGGTCTCGGAGCTGTCCCGGCAGTTCTCGACAGCGGAGTTCACGCTGCTGTCGGGGTTCAGGGTCGGCAGCCGTGCGCTCGAACTCGGCGAGGTGGCGACGGGGGCACCAGACTCGGTCGTCGAGGCGATGCGCACACACCCCGAGATCACGTCGTGTGACGTTCTGGAGTCGGACCCGGAGCGCGTTCTGACGAAGTACGAGACCCCACAGACCGACCTGTACGACTTCGCCGAGACGTCTGCGCTGACAATCGAGTTTCCGGTCGAGGTCAGAGACGGGTGGTACTGGTTCGACCTCACCGGCACGCGAGCGGAGTTCGACGAGCTACGGGCAACCCTCGACGCCATGCCACGCCCCTACGAGCTGGAGTCGCTGGTGACGCGGACCGACACGGATTCGCTGCTGACAGACAGACAGCGCGAGGTGCTCAGGGCGGCAGTTCGGGAGGGGTATTTTACCGTCCCCCGGGAGTGTACGCTGGCCGAGCTAGCCGACTCGATTGGAGTCGACAAGTCGAGTGCCAGCGAGACGCTCCGCCGGGCTGAGGCACGGCTCGTCAAGTGGTTCCTCTCGGGACCGGAGTCGTCGCAGTGAGCCACCTGCCCCCCGACCGGTAGGAAAGTCCCGACAGCACCGCCACTTGAGGGCCACTCACAGACGTCGTGGCGTCAGCGGACGGGCAGACGCTGCCGTCGGCTCTGGGTAGTGAGCGCGGCTCGGCGTTTTTGTACGCACGGCCCGTACCGCACGGACGTGTCCCAGATGACCTGCGCACGGGAGATCGACGAGAGCCGTTCGGCGCTGTCGCTCCGGGTCGACAGGGTCAGACGCGACGAGGGGAACGCCCCCGGAACGCTGTACTGCACAGACGTCGAGGGTACGGAGCTGCGGGTAACAGTCCGGGAGTCACCGGCCGGCGACCTGTCCTGGCAGGCGGGCCGGTGGTACCGGCTCGACGGCGTCGTGCGGTCGACGTCCCCCGGCGCGGAGCTCCTGCTCCCCTCGGGGGACGGCAGCGCCGACCGGGTCGACACCCCGGAGAGCCGGGCGCACCCGCCGCTTGCCGACCTCGACGACCCGTGGCTGGTTCAGCTGGGCGCCAGCGACGAACTCGTGGCCGTGACAGTCCAGCTCCGGCCGGTGGACGGGGCGACGACCTCCCCCGTCCGAACAGCCGCGCCGGAGACCTTCGAGATCGGCGCCGTCTGCCTCTCGCACTGCGAGGAACCCGACGCGACGGTCTACCACCGCGAGGAGCCCGACACCCGAGACGAGCACCTCCTGCTCCAGCACGTCGTCGAGGACCTCTCCGAGGCAGAAGGGGCGACGCTCGTCACCCGCGGGGCCGGCCGGTCGCCGCTCGGGGCGCTCCGTGCGCGCCTCAACGCGGCTGCCGGGGACGGCGTCGTCGACCCGGGAGCCGGAGCGGTTCTGGACGGCTGCTTCCACGCCGACACGGGAAGTGTCGCCGCCAGAGCGGCGGCCGAGACGCTGACAGCAGCCGCCCGGGAACTGGGTATCGAGACCGAGCCCGTTCGGCTCGACGACTACGACATCGGAGGCGACCCTACAGACTGGCGCGAGGGGTGGAACACTGACGAACTACCCATCTCTGGCCCGTCAGACCCCCGGATGACCGACCGGGACTACGCCGCGCTCGTCGAGCAGTATCTCGAGACCGACGACGACTCGACGGCCGCGGCGGCGCTTGGCAGCTGTCTGAAAGCGTACGCGAGTGCGGACCTCTCGCTGCTCGGCGACCTCGCAACACACGACGCCACGGGACGTCTCGCCTGCTCGCGGCCCGCTGGACGCCTCCCCTCGCCGTGACCGCTCGAGCCGTTCCCGGATCGACGCAGAACGGCGCTCGACTCGCCCGAGAACTGGACACGACGCGCGGCGCTCTCCGGCTGGACGCTCCGTGGGCGCGTTCGCGTGGCCAGCCGACCGGGTCCAGACTCTCTCGGGGGTCGACTCTGTGCCTCTGACACTGCCGGCTGTGAGCCGCTGGAGCACTCCGGCACCGAGATGTCGAGTATCTTCACGCACACACAGCCGGCAGCGTCAGATCCCGACGACAAAGTCGGTGTCGCCGACGCGCTTCGCACCCCGCTTGACGGCCTCCTTCACCGCGAGGTCGCTTTTCATGAGGAAGAACCGTCTCCCGCGCCGCTGCCAGGTAGCGACCGACCGCTTGAGAATCTCGGCGTGTTCGTCGTACTTGTCGATGACAACTGAGTACGGCTCCAGGTCGGTTACGACCACCGGCTCGTAGTGGGCGTCCTCGAGTCGCTCGCGAACGGCGTCGAA
>KI543162.1:7283-8875 GCA_000496175.1 uncultured archaeon A07HR67
GTGCCGACTGGCACTCGTGGCGTTCCGACACGCCGTCGACACCGATCACTCCGACTGACACGACAGGAGACGCGGCGTGGTTGCGAGCGCCGGACTGCACGCAGTTCGTGTGTGCCAGCGTTCCTCGGTGGCGAAGCAAACAAGTGACCGTCGCGCGGTAGGGCACCGCGATCCGACCCTCGCAGAAGAACCGGCGCCTCACACTGTTGACTATACCGACGTGAAGATATTCGACCCCCCGTGGGGTCGACAGTGCTCACGGGCGTACAGTCGGGAGCCTCAGGATACGATGGCCACGACAGCCCGCTTGAGTGCTCGGACCGGCGTCCTGACGACGCTGCCGGAGTCGTCGGGCGCGCCGACCGACTCGTCCTCTGCTGAGTCGTCGACCGACCGGTCAGATACCTGCTCTTGGTTCCGCTCGCGTGTGCGTCTGTGACACATGACATCCACCTGTTGTGGATGATATATAATTAGTGTTTTGCAGGCAGTCGGCTCCAGAACCCGGCGAGACTGTTCCAAGATACTCTCAGACGTGTGTGCCGATTCGCTGCTCCCGACTCGGACGTGGGGCCGGGAACTGACACGGCACAGAGGTCAAACCGCTCCCGGCCCGAGGTGACCTATGAACCGCGGCACAGACACCACGAGGGCTCTGAGAGGAGTCAGCGTCGGACTGACGGCGCTCGGAACTGTCCACCTGCTCGCACCTCGAGTGCTTCTCGATACGGCCCGCCGGCTGTACGGGCGCGTTCTGCGCGTCAGATTCGAATCGACGGAACAGTCCGCCTGGCGCGTGCGCGCTATCGGCGTCTGTCTGCTCGCCGTCGCTGCGGCGCTGGCACGGTTCTCCCGGGACCGCGACCGAACACGAGACCACTGATCCGGATCAGTGTGACCGTGTCTCGGTGCGACCGCAGGCGTGCGGTCGACGGTACTGCCTCACACTAACCAGTACGAGACCACGCGGAACACGCTCGGTGGGGTCCGCGAGGCGGCCCTGTACTCCCGTCGGCGGCGCCCTGTCGGCCGGAGCGTCGTCTGTCTTCTCGGCCAGAGGCGTGTCCCCGGGTGGTCACTGCCCCGGAATCGCGAGCGTGGCGACCAACGCTGCCGGCGAACGCTGCTCGTGGTGGGGCCACACGCCAGCACGGAGTCACCCTGTCCCGTGGCGGGCGCTCCCGAGTTCGCACGGGGACTGGTCAGTGCAGCAGGACACTGATGTTGTGGACGTGGAGACCGACGAGATACACGCCGCGTGTCGCGGCGAGAACCGGAACAACGAGTCGCCACGGGTCCGGCGAGAAGGCACCGACTGTCGGGTAGTAGCGCCAGAGAGCGGCGAGAACAACGAAGACGAGCGCCTTGTGGACGACGAGACCGACGTAGCCGGCCTTCCGAAGAAATGCCCGTGCAACGGGGTTGTTCTCGAATCCTCCCAACTGCTGTACGACCACTGTCAGACCAGTGTCGCCGAGGCCGTAGAACAGGGCCGTGAATCCCCACAGCACGACGACAACAGCACGATACTGCTCTGTTGCTCTCACCTCGAACTGGCCGAGTTGTCGCCACTCAGTGTCGAGTATCATCCG
>KI543162.1:9265-11242 GCA_000496175.1 uncultured archaeon A07HR67
ACTGACGAGCGTCATCATCACCGCACTCGGAGATTCGTTCGGACTG
Source organism: uncultured archaeon A07HR67 (assembly GCA_000496175.1). Classification (GTDB taxonomy): domain Archaea; phylum Halobacteriota; class Halobacteria; order Halobacteriales; family Haloferacaceae; genus Halorubrum. Next base: position 9,312 of record KI543162.1, read on the forward strand.
GGAGTCGGTGCTATCGTCGGCTCGGCCATTTTCAACATTCTCGTGATTCCGGGGCTGTCGGGCGTCGCAACCGAACACAAGCTGGACTCCAACCGAACGATAGTGTACAAGGAAGCGCAGTTCTACATGCTCGCCGTGTCCGCGCTGGTGATCACGTTCGCGTTCGCAGTCATCTACTTTCCCGCCGAGGGCGGGACAGCACTCGACGGAAACGTAACCCGTCCACTTGCAGTGATTCCACTACTTTTGTACGCCCTGTACCTGTTCATCCAGTGGCAGGACGTCGAGGACCACCAGAGCGATAACAGCGGCGTCGAGATACGTGTGCTGCGTAACTGGGGACGACTGGTCGTCGGTCTGCTCGTCATCCTCGTCGCCGTTGAGCTGCTCGTCGGGGCAATCAAGGGCCTGAACGCGACGTTTGGAATCCCGCAGTTTCTCGCCGGCGTGACCATCCTCGCTGCCGCGACGAGCCTTCCTGACGCCCTGATCAGTGTCCGGGCAGCACGCGACGCGAGAGGCATCACGAGTCTTGGGAACGTTCTCGGGTCGAACACGTTCGACCTGCTGGTGGCGATCCCCGTCGGCGTCCTCATTGCCGGGAGTGCACCCGTGTCGTTCAGTGTTGCAGCACCGATGATGGGTGTTCTCACTGTCGCTACGATTCTCCTGTTCACCGTACTCCGTACTGATCTCATCCTGACTACGGCCGAATCGTACGCGCTACTGATCGCCTATCTCGTCTTCCTCGGGTGGGTCACCGGAGAGACTATCGGACTGTTCGGGCTCGTCCGGGTGTAGCGCGCGTCGGAAAACTGGACTCGCGCTTCTTTCTCTTCATTCGCCTCGCTTCGTCTCTTTCCCCTCACGCGCATCCGCTCTCGGGAGTCACGTCCCTCCGGGTGTCTGTTCGGCGGGGGTCGTGGTAACTCGACTCTCAGAAGTGTTATACCCTGGAGACAATTATGTGTAAATGTAATGGCAAACGGTAACGTTGACTTCTTCAACGACACTGGCGGTTACGGCTTCATTTCGACTGACAGCGACGACGTAGACGACGACGAGGACGTCTTCTTCCACATGGAGGACGTCGGTGGTCCGGACCTCGAAGAGGGTCAGGCGGTCGAGTTCGACATCGAATCGTCCCCCAAGGGACCCCGCGCGACGAACCTCGTTCGCAAGTAACGGTCCGACCCGTCCCGTCGTTCGTTGCGACGGGCTTCTCCGACCCACAGACGCCGTGGTAGTCCCTACTCAAGGTGCCGACCACAGGCTCTGATACTGTCGGTTGTAGCTACGTGAGCATATTCGACCCTACGGAGGGTCGAACGTCTTCACGCAGGTGCAATCAACAGTACGAGGGCTCTCAAACTCCGCCGGCCAGAGGTCGATACACAGAACGCGGTCACGGATCCGCCCCGAGCGCCTTGCGGGTGCGCGAGACGCAATCCTCACAGACCGTGTCGCTGTGTACTCGAAGAGTCGTTTCAATGCCTGGTGACTGTCTGCACGCGCTGTTGGTGTCCTGGGCCCGGCGAGTCGGTCGAGACAGAATCCGGACCACCACGCTCCAGAGAGGCCCGAGACTGCCGACGCTTCGGCCACAGTGCGGGAAACCACGACCCGTTCCCGGAGCTCCGTGTCGCGAGTACGACTGCATAATCGGAAAACACACCGACAGTATCTAACAAGTTCTAGATATTTGTGCCGACGACCGGCAGACGTGTAACGTTTGGACTGACTCGGCACGACGGGGTGTCGAACGTCTTTACAACGTGTCGCCACCAGTGCCAGCAACCCGCTGCTGAACTATGGATTCGTCGGAGTATGCCACGACGAGCGCGCGACAACGGCGACGGCGTGGCTGCTCTCGACTGCAGGACAGACGGCAAGATGGCGTTCCGACTCGGGCGGACCCGAGCCGCGCCGAC
>KI543162.1:15074-18228 GCA_000496175.1 uncultured archaeon A07HR67
GACCGGACCGGGTTGAGCGAACTGTGGACGGCCCGATACCTGTTACTGTCGGATGATTGTAATGAGAGCCTCTGCTCACTGTGTCGGTGCTGAGTCCCCCGCACGGTGTCTGTGGCACCCCAGGTCACAGGTATGCTTGTCGAGACACTGCTGGAGTCCCGTGCACAGTCGGCTACAGAGACGTCACGTCCGGGTGTTCCTGGCGTTGATCTCGATGACGTTCGCGGCACTGGTGACCAGTTCCGGGAGTTCCGTCTCTCTGCGGTCGTCTTTGAACCGTCCCGTCGGTCCAGACACACTGACAGCCCCGACGACGCTCGCGCTGTCCGGATTGACCGGCGCGGCCACGCACTGGAGGCCCGGCTGTATCTCCTCCTCGTCGACCGCGTACCCCTGCTCGCGGACGCTCTCCAGTTCGTCCAGCAACCGCTCGGGGTCGGTAATCGTGTTGTCGGTTTCGGCGGGCATTCCACGGCGGTCGAGAGTCTCTCGGACACGGTGTTCCGGAAAACAGGACAGCATCGATTTCCCAAGCCCGGTACAGTGGAGTAGACGTCGGTCGCCGACGCCCGCGGTGGTCCGCACTCCGCGCGGCGGTTCGGCCTTGTAGAGGTAGACACCGACACCGTGTTCCTCAACCGCGAACTGTGCCATGTCCCGGGACTCCTCGGCGAGGATGTCGACCTCTTCTCTCGCTATCCTGTACAGGTCGAACTGGTTCTTCGCGAACTCCCCCAGACCGACTCTGTACTCGCCTCCGTCCTGTGCGAGGAGTTCGCAGTGGTGCAGCGTCATAAGATGTGCGTGGACCGTCGTCTTCGGCATGTGCAGGTGCTCGGCCAACTCGGAGACACCGGCGCCGCCGAGTCGGCCATCGACGTCGACGCTGCCAGACAGCAGGCTCGTGACGGCGTTCGTCGGGCGGTCGCTGCCGACGGACCGCCCGACATCGACCCCGGCGAGTACGTCGACGGCCGGCCCGACCTCTCGGCGTACGTTGACCGGCGGACGAAGACACTGACCGACCTGTACGGCGACCTCCGGGCGACAGTCGGTGACGACACCGAGCTGGGACGCTACGCCGGCTTTCTCCGGGTCGAGGACGCCTGGATGCACGGCGCCGACCTCGACGCTCTCTCCCAGCATCTCGATTACCACACTGTGATCGCCTACGAGCCCTCCCGCGAATCGGCCATCGAGCGTGTACAGACAGCCGACGAACTGGTCGGGGCCGCCCCGCTGCACGCTGGCGTTCTCCCTGGCCACCCCGAGATTCACGACCAGGACACTGTTGTCCGCGTCGTGGACGGGCTGGCGTCGGCCGGCGTCGACCGGATCTCGTTTTACAATTACGGTCTTCTTCCTGAGCGCAACCTCAACTGGATCGGCGAGGCGATCAATCGGTGCAGGTAGCTGTTCCAGCACCGCCGGAACTGTCTCCACGACCGCGTGCGGTCGATCCAGCGCCGCCTCGGGCCGACCAGCTGATTGAGCGTTGTTCCTCTGTCCCCCTCCCCCGGGCCCCCCTTCAACACCCCTTGCCGCCGGCGTAGCAAGGTGTCAGCCGCGACGTCACGACCTCCCGCGAGTATTCTTCGGAGATTACAAGATAGCTACGTATAAAAAGTACAGGTATAAAACAAAATAAATAAATTAATTCTGTGCTCTGGTCCGCACCCCTCAGTTTTCTCGACATCAGTTTTCTCGAGATCACTTCTCTCGACATCAGTTTTCTCGAGATCACTTCTCTCGAGATCACTTCTCTCGAGATCAGTTCGATATGATCACCCATGAGTGCGCCGACCTGTCACTACCTCACGGGTTCACTAAGCCGTTTCACCCCCAGGAACGCGTGTGCTACAACTGCGTCACAGTCGGGCGACTCTGCACGAGACCGAAGTCGCGGGTCGCTCGAACAGGAGGGTTGGGGACGGCGTGTTCCCTTACCACTCTCGACGACTCGCCCGAGAGCAGGTGCCGTCACGGTGTGTCCAGGGGCCGCGACAACGGAGCTCTACTCTCAGAATCAAAGAACAAACAATATTAATCAATATACGAATCATATAAGAAAATATAATATACACATGGGGTACTAGTTCGACGGCAGAGCGCCCGAGTCCGCACGGTCGCTCCGACAGCACGACACCGGCACACACGAGTTCGACTCCCGGTCGCGGACCTCTTCCGTTTCCCGACTCTGCGTGGCTCTTTGATCAACGGGTCGGCCGCGCTGGAGCGTCAACTACTATTGCCTGTAGCCCACTGTACTACTATGAGTTTACTCGTCGCAATTGGCGACGACAACCGCTTCGAGACGGTGCTCGACATCGCAGTGCAACTGGCTGCCGGGCTGAGCAAGGAACTGTACGTCGTTCACCTCACGGAGAACGAGAGCGCGTCCGCAGACGAGCGGGCCTTTCGCGAGGACGTCCAGGCGTTCCTCTCGGAGACAGACGTCCCCTTCGAGATCAACATAGAGCATCTCAACCGGAGCGGACTCCGCTCGGGAACGGCGGTCGGCAAACAGCTCGTCGACCTCACCACCGACGTCGGCATCGACCACGTCGTGATCGGTCACCGGTCGAAAAACCGGCTCACGACGGTCCGCGAGGGCCACACCGGCTTCGTTGTCGCCGAGGACGCGCCAGTTCCGGTGACGATCGTCCCCGAGGCTGTCGAACCGTGACGTTGTGAGCGGTCGAGACTGTTCGTTCGAGCCCCTCCCCGACGGCACCTCCGACTGTCACCGCGTAACAACTACGTACCTCCGACTGTCACCGCGTAACAACTACGTACCTCCGACTGTCACCGCGTAACAACTACGTACCTCCGACTGTCACCGCGTGGCACCCTACTCGCGCTCGCGACGCAGATCGCGGCCGGGACCGTCTGTGCGCGGTGTGTCGAGTTCCTGTTCCAGCCGCCGCTCGAATTCCTCCTCGGAGAGCTTTCCGCTGGCGTACCGCTGTTTGAGCTCTTCGACGCGACTCTCGGACTCGGTGCCGGCCGTGTCTGACCTGCCGGCGGGGCCAGTCGCCGTCGACGGCTCGGTGTCGCGGGCCTGGGACACGAGCCTGTACCCGCCGTAGAGCAATCCGCCGACGGCGAGCAGTGTCACAGTCCGCACAAAAACTGGCCACAGCAGGCCCAGAAC
>KI543162.1:18248-20818 GCA_000496175.1 uncultured archaeon A07HR67
AAAGAGCGCCCCGAGCGCGAAAATCCCGTAGACGAACAGGCTTCGCAAGTTCACACGCTCTGTTAGGAGTGCCTCCTGCAAATATCTGTTCGACTGTCCACGGTCGGACCTGGAGTCGTCCGGCCGACTCGTCCCTCGTTCTGGGGGCGACAGTCGGCGACCCTGCCCTCGGCCTGCCGTCTCCGCGTTTCTCCACTGACTGATCTGTCCCGCCGGTCCAACGCCAGCCCGCGAGACCGGGTCGTGGCGTCAGTTGACGGCGAGCACTTCGACGTCGAACTCCAGCGTCTCGCCGGCGAGTGGGTCGTTGAAGTCGACACGGGCCACCTCGTCGTCGACGTGGACGACCTCTCCTCGGGTGCCGTCCTGCGTTTCGAGATAGACGCCCTCCTCGGGGGCCTGGCCGCCGAGCGTCTGTGCCAGGTTCTCCGTGTTGTACTCCCGAACCTCTTCGTCGGACCACTCGCCGTAGCCTTTCTCAGGGGGGACGGCTACTGTCGTCGTTGTGCCCTGCTCCAGTCCGACCAGCGCGTCCTCCAGCCCTTCGAGGACTCGACCGGAACCCACTTCGACCGTCAGCGGACTGTACTCCCGGTCCGACTGCGAGGCGGTCAGCCCCGCCTTGCTGGCGACTGACTCGCGGGACGTGTCGAAGACGGTGCCGTCGTCTCTCCGCCCCGTGTACTCGACTTCTACCGTGTCGCCGGTTTCGATTGTCACGTCTGCAGTCAGATCCGGGCGCCAATAACACCTTGCAATCACCCTCGACTCGGCTCGCGGCGCGGACAGCGGACGCGACTGTCGCCTGGGTCCGGACGTTCGGTCTACGGGCGTGTTCGGGCCTCCGACGCTGCCCAGAGCGGACGGCGAGAGCGCCCGGATAGTGACACTGATGCCCGGTCAGCACCGAGGTGTGGATACCGATGACCGAGCGGGCGCTGATCGCGTCGCGGTCCGGGGCGGTGACGCCGTGGGTCGAGCAGACCGTCGCGGCACTGGGATACGACGTAACGGCACAGCTCACAGCAGAGGCACCCGAACACGGCCGGTACCACGTTCCGCCGGGCCTGGTCGACCGGCTCCGGACCCGGCTGGACAACCTGGACGTCTCGCTGGTCGCGGTCGACGGGCTCGTCCACCCCGGGCAGGCCGTCGACCTCGCTTCGGCGCTCCCACAGACGACGATCCGGGACCGCCGCGGCGTGGTCTGGGAACGACTGGCGGCCGGGGGGAACTCCGCCGCCGAGCGGAGTCTCGCGCTGCGAACACACCAGACCGAGCGCCGTCGAGCGGCGCGCGACCAGCGAGAGGACTCGACACGAGGGCCGACCGGCACCAGCGGCCGGGTCGAGGAACTCGACCGCCGCTGTCAGCGGGCGCGAGAGTCGGCTCAAACAGCCCGTGACGACCAGCGCCGACGGGTCGAGACTGCCCACGACGGCGTCGACCAGCACGTCGCTCTGGTCGGGGCTGCTGGCGAGTCGACCGGTCCGCTCCGGGCGGCGTTGACCGACTCCGTCGCCGGAGAAGACGGGCCGTTCACACCCGCCCGCCCGGTGACCGAGACCACCAGTATAGGGCCACACGACCTCGCGGTGACCGACACGCCGGGAATCCCTCCCGCGCTGCCGGAGTGGTACGCGAGAGCGGTGCCGGGGACACTCGCGGCACTCGACAGGGCGGACGTGGTAGTTCTCGCGGGCAGTTCGAACAACGCGGGTGAACTGGCCCAGTCAGTGTGCAACAGAACCGACGGGGTCCTGCTTCTGGGGCTGCCGCCCGACGAACTCGACGGGGCGCCGGATGTCGTGAGCGACACGCTCGACCGAACAGCGCCCGACAGTGTCCGGGCGCGGGTCGCGGATCATCTGCCCACGGTGCGGCTCGGTCTGTGGCTGCCGTACAGCGATGGCGCGCACGCGCTCGTCTCGCGACTCCACGACCGGGCGGACGTCCTGTCTGTCGACTACGACGACACGGTGGCGGTGACCGTCGACGTTCCGGCCGGGGTCGCCCCCGAACTGCGGCGGCGCGTCGACAGTCTCGGAGGCGACTGCGACGAGGCGTCTGACCCCCGGTAACGAGTCCCAACGAGTCCCGACGGGACCGCTCCGTGGCTCCGTGGCTCGGTAGTGCGTGCCTGGCTACTCGGCCTCTGTCACAGACGAGACCAGTTGCTTGCCGACCGACCGCGTGCCGCCGTCGGTCAACTCGAGGATGTACATACTCCCGACGTCTTCGCAGTCGCCAACAACGAGTGTCGTCTCCTCGCCGTCGGTCAACTCGTGGGGCTGGGCGAACGTCACTTCGTACTCACTCATCACACATCTTTGGGACGGCCCCAACAATACTCCGTCGATACGCGCGGCCCGGCCCGTCGCGGTGTTGGTCCACACCGGTGACTGTAGGTAACGATGTTCGACACCCCATCGTGCCGAATCATCCCGAACAGTGTAGCCACCAGTGTTAGTTCCGGTGCGGGCTCGGGAGCGGGCGACTCGACCCGGTCTCCGACGACGGCCACCGTTCGCTTCCACATCGTGACAGATTCGTGATGACTTGTGCGAACG
>KI543162.1:24547-27465 GCA_000496175.1 uncultured archaeon A07HR67
TCCTGGAGCGGCCCGTAGCCCGACTGGTAGACGGTGTACAGCGTCGGTCGTCGACGGCCTGCAGGTTGATATGGGGGACTGACTCGACAACGCGGTAGACGCGAAACCGGCCCGACCGTTCGACCATACCCAAACGAGGGTGGGGTTCGTACTGTACCTGTTGGTCGTGTAACCGGTCCCGGCGAGTGTTCCTACGTCGGGCGGCGGATAGCGGGCGAGCAGACGGCGCCGGTGCACCAGTCATACTCCCGGCTCTACGCGCGTGAGCACTGTCGACCCCACGGGGGGTCGACCATCTTCAGGTAATTGTAGCCGACGGCCTCAGGAGGTGGTCGCGCGGTCGGCGAGCGCCGAGAGCGTGTCCGCGGCCCGGAGGTCGCCGACGGTGCAGTACCAGGCGCCACGGACGCCGTTCATGTTGTTCTCGACCGGGGCGTCCAGCAACACCACGTCACCGAGTTCGAAGACGACGACTGTCTCGGTGTCGGAGAAGGGGTCGATTGTCTCGGCCCAGTCAGACTCGCTCATCGGCCCGGGGCCGCCACGGGACTGCTCGGTTCGGGCGACGACCGGGGCGTAGTGGGTGACGGCCGAGACCGGCGCAGTCCGGTAGAACGCCATGTGCTCGAAGGGTTCGCGCGTCCGGTCGTACGACTGCGGCGACGGGTAGATCCCCTCCCGGCAGCGCGCGAACGTGTCCGGCTGGGTCGCGACAACGCAGACCCGCTCGTCGGCCGGCGCGTCGTCGTCTGGCGCGTCCGCCGCGAACCGGTCCAGGTCCATAGTTGATGTCGGGACCGCCAACACAAGTAACCACGGACGACCACGCGGACCGCGCCGGCCGGCACTCCGGTGTCGGTTACGCTGGCACCGGCGACCGGTCTCCGTGCCCACGTCCCCGACAGTCTGTCTGCCGCGGCGGGTCTGTGTGTCGTCCAGTCCGAGCGCGGGCGAGACCGTCGGCTGTTTTTGTCCCGAGCGAGTAGTCCGGTCGATGAGCGTACAGCAGACGTTCGACGCCTGGGCAGAGGCGGGCAGAGAGCGCGGCATGGAGAAGCGCCACTGGCACACAGCCAAGCACGCCCTCGCCCGTATGCCCGTCGAGCCCGGAGACCGGGTGCTCGACCTCGGCTGCGGGTCGGGGTACGCGCTTCGAGCGCTCAGAGAGACGCGGACCACGGGGCTGAGTGTCGGCCTCGACGGCTCGCCGGAGATGGCCCGGAGTGCACAGGAGTACACCGACGACGACCTGGTGCAGTTCCTTGAGGGAGACTTCCACCACCTCCCGCTCGACACCGACAGCGTCGACCACGTGTGGAGTATGGAAGCACTCTACTACTCTCCGAGTCCGGTCCGGGTGGTAGAGGAGCTCCGCCGGATCCTGCGCCCCGGCGGGACGTTCTTTTGCGCTGTGAACTTCTTCGAGGAGAGCCAGCACACCCACCGGTGGCAGGAGAAACTCGACGTGGAGATGACTCTGTTGTCCCGGTCGGACTACCGCGAGACGTTCGCAGACGGCGGGTTACACGTCGCAGAGCAGGACACCATCCCGGACGAGGAGACCGAGATTCCTCCCGAGGAGGAGTTCCCGACGGACCGCTGGGAGACGCGCGAGGCGATGCTCGACCGATACCGGACGTGGGGGACGCTGCTCACCGTCGGGGTCGCGCCGTAGTCCTGCTCTCCCCGCGGGCGGGGGGTGACGGTAGCCGCCGACCCGCTGGTGTCGGTGCCGGCGCCGGCACCGGTCCGAACCGCTGTCAGTTTCCCCGACACAGCGCCATCCCGTCGCGGACGGCGTCGTGTTCGCCCAGGAGCGTGAGTTTGTCGCCGTGCCGGACGACGTCGTCGGCGGTCGGGATGGTCGTCTCGCCGTCGCGGCTCACCAGCGCGAGCAGGCAGCCGTCCGGCAGCGTCGATCGGACCCCGTCGACGGACCTGTCGGCGAACTCGTCGCTTCTGACCTCCACCTCCTGGACGTCGCCGTCCCGGTCGCGGTCGGTCATCCAGTGGGTCAGCGCCGGCCGCTCGATCTGGTTGTCGATCGCCCACGCCGTCGCCATGGGCGAGTCGATCGCCCGGACGCCGAGGTCCTCGAATGCGTCGACGTTGTTCGGGTTGTTGACCCGGGTAATGACGTCCTGGGTGTCGAACGTGGCGCTGGCGAGCTGTGCGACGAGCAGATTCACGTCGTCGTCGCCGGTCGCCGCCACGATGGTCTTGGCGTTCTCCGCGCCCGCCGACCGCAGGACGTCGGTGTCGGTTCCATCGCCCGCCTCGACGGCGAAGCCGTCGTTCCGGGCGCGCTCTATCTCCTCGATGTTCTCTTCGATCAGAACGACGTTCTCACCACGGTCTTCGAGGCGGGTGGCGAGGGATCGTCCCACCGTGCCGCCTCCGACGATTATTACTCGCATCGGTATCACGTCCAGATACTCGGCGATGTGTCGCGCGAATCCGCCCTCGAGAACGACCGTCAGCAGGATGACCAGGAAGACGGTGCCGACGAGGATGTCGGCCTGTGTCGCCAGCAGCGCCGCCTGCGAAGACAGGTCTGCGGCCTCCGTGCCAGTCGCGGCTGTGGCCTCCGCCTCGAGTTCTGTCGCCTGCGTCCGCAGTTCGACCGCGAACAGCGTCGCGACCGACGCGGGGATGATACCCCGCGGGCCGACGGCGCTCATGAACACCCGCTCGGGGAGGGTGAACCGGTCGCCGACCGTCGAGACGAACACTAGCGCCGGCCGAATAAGCAGAGCAACGGCGGCCACCACTAACAGCTTCGGGACGACGAACTCGAGCAACACCTCGGTCTTGAGCAGCGCGGCAAGCGCGATGAAGACGAACGAGAGCACGAGCAGCGTGATGTCGCCCTTGAAATCGGTGATCTCCTGTTCGTAGGGGACGTCGAAGTCCCGAGC
>KI543162.1:27485-29891 GCA_000496175.1 uncultured archaeon A07HR67
GTCTCCAGGGCCGCCGCGACCCGGTCGCGGACGGGCACCACGGCCATAATTGGCGTCACCACCGTGGGGCCAGTCGCGATCAGAAGCGCGCCGACGAGCAGGGCCAGCGGCCACCCGGTTCCGAGAGCCAGGCGGACGGCCACCGTCGTTCCCGCCAGTGCAACTGCCGCGCCGACGGTGACCAGCCGGAGCGTGGCGGCCGGGGCCTCGCTCAGACGGTCGAGCTTGAGGTGGAAGGCCCCCTCGAAGACGATGACTGCGACCGCCAGCCCGACGATAGCCGGCAGCGCGTCGCCGAACGCCTCCGGCGTCACCAGTCCCACCCCCTCGGGCCCGAACACGATGCCCGCCAGTAGATAGAAGATGATGCTCGGGACCTCGAACCTGCTCGCGAGCACCTGCGCGGCCACGCCCAGCCCGATGATGCCGGCCACGAGCAGTATCAGTTCGTTTGCCGCCACGAGTCCCTCCCCATCTGTTTGGCCCTCGCTGTCCCCGAGTATAAGAACACGGTATCGCACTCGGGGCATTCGGCGGGGGCCTGGCCCGGGAGCTATAAGTCCGCGTCACGCGGAGAGCACGGCGTGCAGCTACAACACACTGTCTCGATCGGGACCCTGCTCGTCGTGCTGGCGATTCTCGCGGTGGTGCTGGTGGTCCTCGGACTCGTGTTGATAGTTCTCTGACACCGCCGGACACGACACGGCCGAGACGCATCGAAAGCGTTTGGCCAGCCCGGTTCCAACGTCGCGTATGTTCACCGGCATCGTCGAGGAGACCGGAGAGGTGCTGGCCGTCGACAGAGGCGAGGAGGGTCGGCGGCTGCGCGTCGAGACGAGTTTCGGCCTGGAGGAGGGACAGAGCGTCAGCGTCAGCGGCGCCTGTCTGACCGTCGAGGAGGCCGGAGACGGCTGGTTCTCGCTATTTCTCGCCGCGGAGACTGTCGACCGGACGTACCTCGGGCGCCTGGGGGTCGGCGACGAGGTCAATCTCGAGCGTGCACTGCCCGCCGACAGCCGCCTCGACGGTCACTTTGTCCAGGGCCACGTCGACGCGACCGGCGAGATAATCAGTGTCGAACAGGTCGGCGAGGACTGGCGGTACGCTTTCTCGATCCCCGGAGGCCAGGAGCGGTACGTGGTGGAGAAGGGCTCGATCGCCGTCGACGGGATCAGCCTCACTGTCGCAGACTGCGACGCCGAGACGTTCGAGGTCGCCGTCGTCCCCGAGACCTACGATCTGACGACCCTCTCGGAGAAGGCTGTCGGTGACCCGGTCCACGTCGAGGTCGACGTCGTCGCGAAGTACGTCGAGAGCCTCGTCTCGGCGGACGCAGTCGAGGGAATTGCCGGGGAGTCACTCCCCCGCGAGTAACCCCCCAGACTTGTCGGTGGGACCTCCGAGTGTCGCTCCTCTGACCCGACACCTCCACGCCCCCGTGTGTTCTCGGGCAGCCACCCCCCAGGCGGTTCTCGCGTGGACGCCGGAGGAGTCCCGCCAGCGGGCGAACCGGAACCGGGGCCGGGACGCGGCGACGCTGTGGTTCCCGGAGTGTCGTCGGCGGGCTCAGGATCCGGGCGCCGACAACCGACACCTGTCATGAGACTCAGAAACCCGCTCCTGTTCGTCGCGCTGGCTCTCGCGTGGGGGAGCGCCTTCACCGCGATCAAGGCCGGGCTGGCGTTCTTCCCGCCGGTGCTTTTTGCGGCGTTCCGGTACGACCTGGCGGGTGTGTTGATTTTCGGCTACGCCGTGTACGCGACCGACCGGTGGCGGCCGCGGACCCGGAACGAGTGGCTGCTCGTCGGGATCGGTGGGTCGCTCATGATCGCGGCCTACCACGCCTTCCTCTTCGTCGGAGAACAGGGGACGACGAGCGCCGCCGCCGCAATCGTCGTCAGCCTCTCGCCGATTCTCACGACGGGCTTCGCGCGGGCGCTCCTGCCGGACGAACGGCTCACCGCTCTCGGCACCGTCGGTCTCCTCGTCGGCTTTCTCGGGGTCGGTGTTCTGAGCAATCCGGACCCGGACAACCTCCTGAACACCCGGACCGTTTCGCTGTGTCTGGTGTTCGTCGCCGCCGCCTGCTTCGCCCTCGGGAGCGTCCTCACCCGGCGTGTCGATGGCGACCTCCCGATCGAGACGATGGAGGCGTGGTCGATGCTCGTCGGCGCGGCGCTGATGCACGCGGCGAGTCTCGCGCTTGCCGAGTCGGTCACCGACGTGCGGTGGACGGCCGAGGCACTTCTCGCGCTTCTGTATCTCGTTGTCGTCTCGAGCGCTCTGGGCTTTCTGATCTACTTCGACCTGCTGGACCGACTCGGCCCCATCGATATCAACCTGGTGTCCTACGCCGCGCCCGTGGTGGCGGCCGTGACGGGGCTGGTTGTTCTCGGCGAGGCGCCG
>KI543162.1:31381-34336 GCA_000496175.1 uncultured archaeon A07HR67
GACATCGTCTACCACGTGCTCGTGTTGCTTGCGATGAAGGAGATGGACCTGGACGACCTGCGAACCGAACTGGCCGGACGACGGTGACGGCTCCGGCCGTGTCGCCGCGGACGGGTACGGATCGACCGCAGGAGGCGGCGCGGTCGACGCGGCGAGCCGTCGGTACCGCCGCGGTCAGTCTGTTCGAAGTGGGGACTCTGGCTCCGACCGACCGGTCACCTCGTCGTACCACCCGGGGGACTCGACAGCACCCGGAGAGCGGACGTACCGGACCCTGACGACGACCCGGGCACCGGTGTCCGGATGCCGGTACGAGACCCGGAGGACACCGATCCATCCGTCCGACGTGACGACTGCGACGGCGCGGTAGTCGCGTGTCTCGTGGTCGAGCGCCAGCGGCTCGCCGGTCGCCAACAGCCGGTAACGAGGCTTGGTGCCGGTGCCGATGGACTTGACTTCTGTCCGGGTCGTGTTCAGATACCGCGGGAGGACGAACCGCGTCCAGGTGGCCACCGACTCCGACCCGTTCAGGACCGCAGCTAGGGGCCGGCGCTGATACTCGGTTGAGTTCTCCCCCTCGAAGCGACGGTACTCGGCTCGACCGTCTGCGAACCGCTCGAACTGCCACCGAACACTCGTGAACGGGCTCCCGGTGAAGTTCGTCCGCCGGACTACGTGGTACTGCGAGTCAGACTCGACGTGGGCCCTGATCGTGACCGTGTCGTTGGGGTCGAACCCGGACCGGCGGGTGTCGAAGCCCGTCAGAAACCGCGGTCCGGTGAACTCGGCGTGCATCGCGACCGGGTGACCCTCGAGTGCCCTGCCGTGTGCCCGTGCCAGTCGATCCGGGTCCTGGACCTCCTCGGGCGACAGACTCGTCGTGCCTGTCGGTATCGGCGTCGGTGTCGGTGTCGGTGTCACGGGCGCTCCGGCACCTACCTCGGGGTCCGCCGATGTCTCGACCAGCCTGTCACCGTCGGGACTCGTGTCGCCCCAGAGGGGACCGGCAGGAACGACTCCGGCGAGCACTGGCAGCGCGACGGAGACGGCAAGAAGGAGCACCACCGCGACGGCCAGCCGTCTCGACGGGCCCAGTCCCGGGTCCCGACCCCCGTCGCTGGCGTAGAAGTCGGCGTCGAAATGGTCCCGGTACAGCCGTTCTGCCCGCTCCCGGTCGACGGCGTAGAGGAGCTGCTCGTGGAGCGTGGCAGAATCGAGAACTGACGCGTCGGGCATACGACCGGAGTCGCCAACTGTCGCGTCGGCGTTTCCCGGCAGAACAGTACGGAGCGGCTCGAAACGGGACGGGACGATCACTACCTCGTCGATGTCGGCGTCGCCGACGTCCGACGGGACCGGGCCGACGTGGACTCGTCTCGTCTCGTCCTCGCGTGTCGCGACGATCAGGCACCCGTCGCGGCCGGTGTCCCACCCCTGGGCTCGCAGAACGCCGGCCACGAACGCCGCCCGGTCTGCCGGGGCGAGCGACCGGAACTGTCCGGTGAACCCCTCGAGAGAGGGTGCCACGGGGATCACCGAACCGGCCGGCGGGTGTGCGCGGAGACGAGTCCGCCGACGATCACGGTTCCGAGCGTTGCGAGCAGGATCGTCGCGACTGACTGCCGGATAACTGCGTTGACCGACTCGAAGGGCTGGACACCGACGAAGCCGAGCACGGTCGATTCCCGGACGCCGACCTCCCGCCGGCAGGCGACCTGCGGAGGGACCGCACAGAACAGTCTCAGAAACGTGTGCACGCCTGCGTCGGTATCTTCAGACATCGATTTCAGGGAGCGACTCACGCCAATCGAGTGGTTGTAAGCGTGATACGCAAGAAAATGTATCGCCACGAGACGCAGGTGTTAGGCTACAGCGCGCCGTGGCACCCTCCGCGCGGCGGACGCGTCGGGAACCAGCACGAGATACCGACTCGTGGTCGTCACGACGCCCGGAGTGGAACGGTCCATCTCATACTGTTGGCTCTACCGACGTGACGATATTCGACCTCCCGTGGGGTCGACAGTGCTCACGCGCGTACCCCGTGGGGTCGACAGTACTCACGCGCGTAGAGCCGGGAGTATCAGCAGTGTACTGGCGCTTGTCTGTGGGTGACACTCCCGGAGCGGGGCGTCTCTGCCGAGCAGGAAACCCGTGGGACGGTTCCCGGCAGATCGCCGGCGGTGGTCGAGACGGGCAGGGTCGGAGTGACCAACAGACGCCCTTTTACTCTCCCGTGGCCTACACGTCGACAATGACCCAGCCTTTCGAGACTCTGCCGTCGGCGCTGACCGCCGACGAACTCGTCGACAAGGCGTTCTCCCGGGCGGCCCGAGCCGGCCGCGCCAAGTCCGGCGTCGACGCCCAGCAGTCTATGCTGCTGACGGCCGCGAACATCACCTCGGACAACCTGGAGAGCGTCGTGACTGGCTGGCCGGACTTCGCCGACCTCCACCCGTTCTACCGCGAACTCGCCGACGCAATCGTGGGCGTGGACACGCTGCGCCAGCGTCTCAACGAGGTGGGGTGGGCCAGCAGGAAGGCAACCGATATCCGCCACGAGTACGAGCGGCGGCTCTCGGGCGACCCGGACACCGCGCGCAAGCTCCGCAAGCAGGCCTTCGCCCGGCTCGCCGACGTCGTCGAGGAGGTGGCGGCCGACATCGACGCGCTGTCGGCTGCCCGCGAGCAGCTGCGGAGGCTGCCAGATATCCGGCCCGACGACCCAGCGGTCGTCGTCGCGGGCTACCCCAACGTCGGGAAGTCGTCGTTCGTCAACGCGGTCACCCGGGCGGACAACGAGACCGCGAGCTACCCCTTCACCACCACCACCGTCCGCGTCGGCCACGTCAAGCGCGGCCGCGTCCAGTACCAGCTCGTGGACACGCCGGGTCTGCTGGACCGTCCGCCGGCGGAGCGAAACGACGTCGAATCCCGGGCGGTGAGTGCGCTCACTCA
>KI543162.1:34356-36144 GCA_000496175.1 uncultured archaeon A07HR67
GGCCTGTAACAAGACCGACCGCTCGCAGGACGCCGAGGCCGACTACTACATGAGCGTCACCGGTGGGGAGAACGTCGAGGCAGTGCTCGGGGCGGCAATCGACGCGGTCGGCTACGAGCCGGAACTGCCCTTCGAGGGGTGAACACCAGGGCCGGGGCCGACGCTGTCACGCCGACCGGGTCTGGACGTACCGGACCTGTGTGCGGAGGTCGCGTCCGGCGGTTCCGTCGACGCGCTCGTCGACCCGACCGGCCAGACCCGCGACCGTCTCGCCGGGCGGAACGCCGACAGTCACGACCACCGTCTCCGGCTGGCGAAACAGGACGGTGTTGGAGTGTTCGACCTCCACGCCGAGTAGCTCCACGTCGTACCCGGCGCTGTCGTCGGCCGCGGCGACGGCCCCGGCGGCGTCGGTTTCGATGTCCCGGGCGGTTGTTGCGGTGGTGTAGGAGTCGTAGGTTGCGCCGCCAAGAAACGCCGAGAGAACGACAATCGCAGTCAGGAGCGTGGCTGCGCGCGTGGCGGTCGCGCTTCTGGCGTCGCTCTCGCGGAACCAGCGCCGGGGCCGGTACCCGGAGTACCAGAGCACGACCAGGGCCGCGAGGTTGATCGAGAGGACGTTGACGAGCAGGAGAACGCCAGACCCGACGGCGACGAGCGGTTCGCCCCACGCGAGACCGACACCGACGGTCGCCGCCGGCGGGATGAGTGCCACCGCAATCATGACCCCGACCAGCGCGGTGGAGACGCCGGAGGTGAGGCTGACGACGCCGGCGGCGCCGGCGCCGAGCGCGACGACCAGCGAGAGGAAGTCCGGCGCGACCCGTTCGCGTATCTCCGGAACGGAGGTAACGTCTGACAGCGGCGGGACGAGGTTGGTGTACCTGACGAACAGCGCGAAGACAGTCGCCGTCGCGACTGCCAGCAGGAGCCCCCCGACCTGCAGACGGACACCCCGCGAGGCGAGACCCGGGTCGTCGACCACCGTTCCGACGCTGGCTGCCATGGCCGGTCCGACCAGGGGCGCGATCACCATCGACCCGACGACAACGGCCGGCGAGTCGAGCAGGAGACCGGCGGTCGCGATGAGTGCACTCACCACCGTCATGACGACGTAGGTCTGTGTGGAGGGAGCGAGGTCGGACGCCGCCGTCGTGAGTTCCTCGCGAGCGATGCGGTCCGGGTCCTCCGCCTCGGCGTGGTCTGCCTGGAGGGTCTCGAACTGGCTGGAGACGACGGTGCTGGCCTCGACAACGACAGTGAACGCCTGGTCGTCGAGCCCCGCCCCGCGCAGCGCCTCGAGAACCGGCTCGACGGCGTTTTTCGGCACCGGAACGTGCGCGACGGCCGCGTACTCGCGGCTGCCGGTCTCCTCGACGACGGCGTAGTCGAGATTCTCGCCGTCGAGCGCGGACAGCACCGCCTCGCGTTCTCCCGTGGGGATGGTGACCTGGAGGAGTCGCACGTGCCAGGTCTCGGCGGGCGCGCGAAAAAGCGTTCGGGGCCGGGAAACCGACCCGCCCGGCGACCGCCCGTGCTGCCTTATTCTGTGCCAGTTCGACCGCCCGACGACCGCCCGTGCTGGCTTATCCTGTGCCGGTTCGACCGCCCGACGTCGGAGGGTCGCCCTGACCGACTCCAGCAGTCCGTCTCAGACAATCGTCGTGGGGACGGACACGGACCGGGCAACGTACTCGGCGACGCTGCCGACGAGGATGCGCTGGAGACCCGACCGGCCGTGGCTGCCGATGACGACCTGGTCGGCGTTCTGCGTCCCGACCGCCTCGG
>KI543162.1:36164-37598 GCA_000496175.1 uncultured archaeon A07HR67
TCGTAGCGGTCCATCCACTGCAACACCTCCGGGTGGCGGAGCTGCGAGCCACTGACTAAGACGTCGTACTGGACGTCAGTACCACCGCCGGCGACCGACCGGAACTCCTGGAGGTCGACGTAGGCCGGGAGATCCTGTGGGACGAACTCCTCGGGGTCGGCCAGCGTTCCCAGGTCAGAGCCGACGGCGAACCCGCCCGCCATCAGTACGATCGCGACGCTCAACACTGCGAAGGGGTGTGTCGCGAGGAACCGGGTCATCTGTCCGAGCGCCTGCCCGAGACGCCCGATCTGTTCGGGCTCCGTCTCCTCTGGCAGGTCAACCTCGTCGCCGGTTTCGGTCTCGGTCTCGCCCCACCCCCGCCAGCGGGCGTACAGGGTGAGAACCGGCATCAGGACGATGATGGCGGCGAGAAATGTGAGCATCACGCCGAAGATAGAGGTCTGTGCGAACCAGACGAACGCCGGCGTGCCGCGCGTCGAGACCCACGTCGCCCCGAACCCGAGCGCCGCTGCCAGCATCGCGAGCAACACCGGCGGACCGATGCCTCCCAGCGCGAGGGGCAACGCGTCCTTCGGGGGGCGCGACTCGAGTTCTTCGGTGTATCGCTGGTGGAACTGCACGGAGTAGTCGATCCCCAGTCCGATCAGAATCGGGAACACCGAACTCGTCAGCGTGGAGTTCGGGACGCCGGCGTACCCGATTGCACCGAAGGTGTAGATGACACCGGTGAACACCGCAACAATCGGCAACAGTCGCAGCGGGACGCCGCGGAACAGGAAGAACAGCGCGACGATCATCAGCCCGACGGCCAGCCCGAGCAGCTGCTGTGTGGTCGACTGGATCAGCTCGGAGAGCTGTGCCGAGAAGGCGGCGTCGCCGGTGATGGTGACGGTCACGCCGCCGGGGAACCGGGCGAACTCCTTGGCGTCGACGGCCTCGGTGTACACCGGCCTGGTCTCCTCCTGAGTGAGGCCGGGCTCTATGACCGTCGTCACGACAACGGAGTCGGGGCTACCGACGACCTTGGCGATTTTCGTCTCGGAGTCGGGGATCCGGCCGTACTCCTGGCGGACGGCGTCGGCAGGGCTGGCGACCCGTTCGACGTCGTCGTTGGCCGAGATCCGCCGGTCGTACCGGTCGATTGCCCGCATCGTCGAGGGCTCGGTCACGCCGCCCCGCACGAGCGTGGCTACGGTGCCCCGGTCGAACGCCTCGCCGAAGGCGTCGAGTGTCGGATTGTCGGCGACGAACGCCTCGTTGCCGGTCACACTTTGGATCTGCGTGGCCCCGCCGATGGCGACGCCGAACAGCACCACCGCGAACACGAGCGTCAGAGCCGGGTGCGCCTGGATTGCCCGCCCGACCGTCGCGAAGACCTTCCGGAGATTGATCATCTGACTCTCCCTCGTTCAGATCCGCCGGTAAACGACG
>KI543162.1:39360-40418 GCA_000496175.1 uncultured archaeon A07HR67
TCGGGGAGGAGCCCGATAATACGCGCGAGCGCGTCATGCGAGCTGTTCTGGTGGTGCTCCGGCGACACGGCTACGCGGGGCTTTCGATCAAGCGCATCGCCGACGAGGCGGGACTGGAGAAGGCCTCCATCTACCACCACTACTCGGACAAGGACGACCTGCTGTTTTCTTTTCTCGAATTCGTTCTGGGGCTGTTCGAACGGGAGATCATCCAGCAGCCCGGCAGGAAGCCCGAGGACCAGCTCCGGGAGCTGATCGACAGGGCCACCCTCGGGGCGGAACGGGCGTCGACGGCCCGCAACCCGGAGCGCGCCGGCACGGTCACGGAGGCGTTCATGATCGTCCGCTCCCAGGCGATCCACGACAGGCAGTACCGGGACCGGATAACCGAGGTCGACGAGCAGTTGAGAGAGCACCTGGCCGACCTGACCCGGGCGGCGATGGACGACCAGCGCCAGGACAACGCGGACCACGTCGCCACCTCGCTCCAGACAATGATGGCCGGAGCGTTCTTCCAGCGGACCACCGCCGTCGACCCGAACCTCGATCCGGCCCGGCGGGACGCACACGCGTATCTCGACCGGCACCTCGGCGCGGAGGACTGACAGGCTTATTCGCCTCGGGACTGTACCTCCACTATGTTCGGGACGCGGCCGGGCCGCGACGCAGAGGTCGTCCTTCTCGGGCGGTCGAACGTCGGCAAGTCCACGCTCATGCGGGAGGTGACGGGTCACGACTTCGAGGCTGGCCGGCGACCGGGCGTGACGAGCGAACCCAACCACTACGACTGGACCAGCCAGAGCTTCGTGGTCACTGATCTCCCGGGGTTCGGATTCATGGAGGGGGTCCCGGAGGAGGTCCGCGAACGGATCAAGACAGACGTGGTCCGGTACGTCGAGGAGTACGCCGACAAGATCCTGGTCGGAGTGCTTGTTCTCGACGGGAACGCTGCCGTCGACATCATCGACCGCCACTCGGGCCCCGACGAGGTGCCCCACGCGGTAGAGCTGTTCTACTTTCTGCGCGACGTGGGAATCCCGCCGGTCGTGGCTGTCAAC
>KI543162.1:42208-44471 GCA_000496175.1 uncultured archaeon A07HR67
CGCGACCGGTGTGGTTGCCCTGGAGCTCGATCTGTCCGCTGTCGACGGTCCCTCCACAGGCGAACTTCGACTTGAGATCCGAGGACAGACTGTCCATGTCGACTTCGCTCGGGTCGAACCCCTCGATGATCGTTACCTCTTTGCCGTATCGGCGCTCGTCGATGCGGACGCTGATCTCCTGGGAGTCCTTGGCCACATCCTCGCAGACGCATAGCTCCTCAGGCAGCCCGCACGTCGAGCAGACTTCCGACATTACAAGTGGTTCTACGAAAGCGACCTATTAAACACTGTCGGGAATGTTCGCATAAAGACAGGTCTGCTCCGGCAGAGGGATCCTCCGTCGGTGTCGGTCCCCCTCTGACCACGGGCAGTGGTACCGGGTTTCCGCGCGGTCGGCCGGTCGCCACGGGAACACTCGTCTTGTCGCTGACCGCTACAGTCGGGTGAGAGTGTCTGCCCGCGGACCCTTTTCGGACTCGACAGTGTCGAACTCGACCTCCTGACCCTCCTCGAGGTCGGGGCCGCCCACGTCCTCCGTGTGGAAGAAGACGTCATCGTCCGCGTCGTCAGTTTGGACGAATCCGCAGCCGCCTGACTTCTTGACGAAGTCAACGGTACCTTGCGCCATTGCACGCAAAATCAGGTGACCGTCGTATTAAAAGCCTGTGGGTCGCCGTGTGCCGACGCTGGCCGGCACTAAACACAAAACACTTTATATCCCACCGAGTCTCTGAGAGTGATGCTGGGCTGGTTTCGCCGCGTCGGTACCCGGGTTTACGAGCGTGCTCTCGAGTCCGAACTCTCGGAGCCTCCTTCTCACGTGGCTGTCATCATGGACGGGAACCGCCGGTACGCCGACCAGCAGGGCGACGACCCGACCGAGGGCCACCACGCCGGCGCCGAGACGACCGAGGCGCTTCTCGGGTGGTGTGACGAACTCGACGTCGAGGAGGTGACCCTCTACACGTTCTCGACGGAGAACTTCGGGCGGCCCCCTGCGGAACGCGAGGAACTGTTCGACCTCATCGCGGCGAAGCTCCGGGAGTTCGCCGACGCCGACCGGGTCCACGAGGCCGAGGTGCAGATCCGGGCAATCGGCCACCTCGACCGCCTGCCTGACCGGGTTCGGGACGCCGTCGCGTACGCCGACCGGCGCACCGGCGCCTACGACCGCCTACAGCTCAACGTCGCGCTCGCCTACGGCGGCCGGAGGGAACTGCTCGACGCGA
Source organism: uncultured archaeon A07HR67 (assembly GCA_000496175.1). GTDB lineage: Archaea > Halobacteriota > Halobacteria > Halobacteriales > Haloferacaceae > Halorubrum. Next base: position 43,438 of record KI543162.1, read on the forward strand.
CCCGGGCGGTCGCCCGCCGGGTCGACAGCGGCCACCTCGACCCCGCAGACATCAACAGTGGCACAATCGAGGAGGCCCTCTACGAGGGACCGACGCGGGACGTCGACCTCATCGTCCGCACCGGCGGGGACGAGCGCACGTCGAACTTCCTGCCCTGGCAGGCCAACGGCAACGAGGCTGCCGTCTACTTCACTGCCCCCTACTGGCCGGAGTTCCGGAAGATCGACTTCCTGCGGGGCATCCGGACATACGAACACCGCGAGAAGTCCTGGCGTCAGACCCGCGCCCGGCGCGCACTCGCAGTCGTCCGGGCCTTCGGCCCCGCCGAGTGCCCCGAGGCGTCCCGCGTTCTCGACCGATTTCGCCACGCGCTCCCGAGCGGGGAGCGGGCCACCCTCTCCGAGGACGCCGAGGACGTCGACACCTCCCTGGATCCCGCAGACTGACACTGACCGCTGTCGGCCGGTACCGGACCACAGAACGTGACCGACCGTCGCTGCTCTGTCTCGGCTCGACCACCCGACACCGGGCGGTCGTTCCGAGAGACGAGAGTCACAGTCCCCCGGTCCGGCACTCACAGTGATTCCCGTTTTGCTCGGGGCACGGCTGGTGTCAGGACGGGTCGAACAGCGTCTCCCCCTCGACGAGGTGCTCGCCGACAACGTCGAGGTCGAGAGTCACACCAAGTCCCGGTCTCTCGGGAATCTCGACGGCGCCGTCCTCGAGCACGTCCTCCTCGACGAGGTCGCCCCACCAGCCGAGTTCGTAGGAGTGGAACTCCAGGGCGAGCGCGTTCGGGATGGCGGCGGCGACGTGGGCGCCGGCCATCGTAGCGACCGGCGAGGCCACGTTGTGCATGGCGACGGGTACGTAGTACTGGTTCGCGACGTCGGCGATTCTGCGTGTCTCGCGCATCCCGCCGACCTTCGGGAGGTCTGGGGCGACGATGTCGACGGCCTGGTTCTCCAGCAGTCGCCGGTGTTCGGTCACGCGGTAGCGGTTCTCGCCGGCCGCAACCGGCGTGACTGTCGACG
>KI543163.1:0-1353 GCA_000496175.1 uncultured archaeon A07HR67
GGTGAAGGCCGTCGACGGCATCGATCTTCAGATCGAACGCGGTGAGATCGTTGGGCTGGCCGGAGAATCGGGCTGTGGGAAGACGACTGCTGGCAAGACGCTTATTCGATTGCTCGAGCCCAGCGACGGCACCATCCGGTTCCGTGGCGAGGATGTGACCGAAATTTCTGGCACGGAGCTCCAGCGGTTCCGACGCGACGTCCAGATCATCTTCCAAGACCCATTCGAGAGCCTCAACCCGCGGATGAAGGTGTACGACACGGTCGTCGAGCCGCTGAAGATCCACGGCATCGGCGACGCCGAGGAACGCTACGCGCGAGTTATCGAGGCACTCGAACGCGCTGAGCTCACGCCGCCGGAGACGTGGCTGGAGAACTATCCTCACCAGCTATCAGGCGGAGAGAAACAACGCGTCGCCATTGCGCGGGCGTTGGTGCTGGAGCCGGATTTCCTGTTGGCCGACGAGCCGGTGTCGATGCTCGACGTGAGCATCCGCGCGGGCGTGTTGAACCTACTTCAGCGGCTCAACGAGGAGATGGGACTAACCATCCTGTTCATTAGCCACGACCTCTCTCTGCTTCGGCAGGTGTGTGACCGCATCGGTATCATGTATCTGGGCCGTATCATCGAGTTCGGCGAGACAGAGACGGTGATACAGGAGCCGGTACACCCGTACTCGAAGGCGCTGCTTGGGGCGGCGCCGGAGCCAGACCCGTTCCGGGAGCGAGAACACGTCGAGATACGTGGCTCCATTCCGGACCCGATCAATCTCCCGACTGGGTGCCGGTTCAAGGATCGGTGTCCCGAGCGAGAGGCCATCTGTGACCACATCGATCCGCCGTTGTTGAGTATCCGCGACGACGAGCGGCGCGTCGCCTGTCACGCCTACTACGAAGAGGAGGACGTAACGGAGTTCGAACAGGAGTTGCGAGCGATTGACGACGTGTCCGAGGACGCGAAAGCCAATCCTCACCGCCGTGTTGAGCTTGAGGACGAAGACGGCGACGGAATGTCCGAAGGGCTTGCCGACTGACGTGGCGGGCACCACGGCGGCAGCCAGCGCGGTGGCGTGGGCCGTCCGCGGACGACGCGGCAGCGTCCTCGCAGCGCTGCTGGTCGGCATAACCACCGGCTGCTGGGTCGCGTACGTGCTCATCTACCCCGTCTCGTCGCTTCCGCTTCACAAGTACACGCTCGTCGGCGTCGTCGGCCTCGGATTCTACGCCGACTACTACGCCGAGTCAATGTTCGACCGACTGGTGACCGTCTTCGGTGCGTCTCTCGTCGCGTTCGTGACCGGCTTCGCCGGCTACGCGTTCCCCGCGCTCGTCGCTGGTACACGATCCTGCGGTA
>KI543163.1:4339-7741 GCA_000496175.1 uncultured archaeon A07HR67
CTCGCGCGCCGCGGCGTGGTCGATCTCCTCGCGGACCCGGTCGGCCGCCCGGTCGACGGCGTCGTCGTCGTACGACCGGAGGTCGACGGTGAACTCCACGCGTTCTGGGATCACGTTGATCGCGTTCGGCGAGACGTCGAGCGAGCCGACGGTGCCGACGAGGTCGGCGCTTTCCGTCCCGGCGATGCGCCGGACTGCCTCGATCACGTCGCCCGTCGCGACCAGTGCGTCGTTTCTGAGGTCCATCGGTGTCGGCCCGGCGTGGTCCGCGCTGCCGGTGAACGCGGCGTCGAACCAGACGAAGCCGTAGACGCCCTCGACGACGCCGACGCTGAGGTCGGCGTTTACGAGCGTCGGTCCCTGCTCGACGTGGAGCTCGAGGTAACAGTGGAGGTCTCGGGGTTCACACGGCGTCTCGCCGCGGTAGCCGATGCGTTCGAGCTCTTCGCCGAAGACGCGCCCCTCCTTGTCTTCGAGCGAGTGGGCGAACGCCGTGTCGAACTTGCCCGCGAACACCCCGCTGCCCAGCATGTCGGGCTGAAACCGGACGCCCTCCTCGTTGCTCCACGAGACCACCTCGATCGGGCGCTCCGTCTCGACGCCGGCGTCGTTGAGCGTCTCGACGACCTCGAGACCGCCGAGAACGCCGATGACGCCGTCGTAGCGGCCGCCGTTGTACTGGCTGTCGACGTGAGAGCCGAGCAACACCGGCGGGAGGTCGTCGTCGCGTCCGGCGCGCCGCCCGAAGATGTTGCCCATCTCGTCGACGTTGACCGCGAGTCCGGCGTTCTCGAACCAGTCGACCAGCGTGTCGCGCGCTCGCGCGTTCGCCTCGGAGAGCGACGGCCTGTTTACGCCGCCCCGTTCTGTCGCGCCGATTTCGTTGAACCGGTCGAACCGGTCTCTGAGCCGCTCGCCGGATATCGTTCGTGGCATTGCCGAATGGAGGGGCGGGGTCTGCTTTACTTCCACGCCTTCTATGATGGGGTGGCACCGCCGGAGGCGGTTCTGGTCTGGCCGTCGGGCGGGGCGGCCTCGCTCGGGACGGCTACGATTCTTTGTACTCGTTGACGACCGCCTGCATCATCTCCTTGCCGTCGCCGAACAACATGTAGGCGTTGTCCTGGGCGAAAAGCGGGTTCGGAATGCCGGAAAAGCCCGGGCTCAGGCTCCGTTTGTTCACCACGACGGTGCCGGCCTCGCCGACGTTCAACACCGGCATCCCGGCGATCGGGCTGGAATCGTCCTCGTTGGCGCGCGGGTTCACCACGTCGTTGGCGCCGGTGACGATGACGACATCGGTCTGTGAGAACGTCGGGTTGATTTCTTCGAGTTCTCGCATCTGCTCGTACGGCACGTCGGCCTCCGCGAGAAGCACGTTCATGTGCCCGGGCATGCGGCCTGCGACCGGATGAATGCCGAACTCGACGTCGACGCCCTCGGCGTCGAGCATGTCCGCGAGTTCGGCGACAGCGTGTTGTGCCTGTGCGACCGCCATTCCGTAGCCGGGAACGATGACGACCCGGTCTGCGGTGTCGAGTAACATCTCGAGCTCCTCCGGAGAGGTCTCGGTGATGTTCCCCTCGTAGATGTCTTCCATCTCCTCGGTGGCGGCTTCCTCGCCGAATCCGCCGAAGAGCACGTTGGCGAGCGAGCGGTTCATCGACTCACACATGATCACGGTGAGGATGAGCCCGGCCGCGCCGACGAGCGTTCCGGCGATGATGAGCGCGGTGTTCTCCAACACGAACCCGGTGCCGGCGGCGCCAGCCCGGAGTAGGCGTTCAACAACGCGATGACGACCGGCATGTCAGCGCCGCCGATCGGGATCACGAGCAGCACGCCGAGCACAGAGGCCGTGGCGACCAGAACCCAGTACGTCGGCACCATCTCCCCGCGGAGAACCGCCGGGAGAACGTCGGGCTGAACGACGAGCAGAATCCCCGAGAACACGGCGACGGCCAAAACAAGGATCTTGACGGCCTGCTCGCCGGTGTATCGAATCGCAGAGCCCGTGATCACGCCGTGGAGTTTGCCGGCGGCGACCGTGCTCCCGAACAACGTGACGGCGCCGATGATGCCCGACGCCGCCGCCGCGACGGCCATCTCCGTCGGGAACGCGCCGCCGCTTTCGGCCTGGTACTGAACGAGTTCGGCGCCGGCGACGAGCGCCGACGCGCCGCCGCCGAAGCCGTTGAAGACGCCGACCAGCTGTGGCATCTGTGTCATCTCGACGCGCATCGCGAGCCCGGAGCCCGCGAGGCCGCCGACGACGAGACCGGCGATCAACACGATCGGGGAGAGCACCTCGAACCAGAGCAGCGTCACGGCGACGGCGACGAACATCCCGGCCGCGGAGATGAGGTTTCCTCTGACGGCGGTGCGGGGATGTGTCATGTCTCGCAGTCCCTGGATGAACAACACGGCGGCAGCGAGGTACGCGAGCCGAAGCATCGACTCGGGAAGCACGCTGAGCATCACCGACCACCTCCGCCCTGGAAGTCGGTGAGCATGAAGTGGCTCACCAGGTAGCCGCCGACGACGTTGATCGTCGCCATGACGACCGCCAGAAAGCCGAGCACGTCGCGAGGGTCGTCGACCCCGACCCCGCGACGACGACGGCGCCGACGAGCGTGATGCCCGTGATGGCGTTGGCGCCCGACATCAGCGGAGTGTGGAGCGTCGCCGGAATTTTCGTGATCACGGAGTAGCCGAGAAACGCCGCCAGAACGAACAACGTCAGATTGGTGATGAGATCAGGCATCGGTCTCGGCCTCCGTCTCGTCGTCGGCCGGCTCCTCCGCGTCGCGCTCGGCGGGATGGACCCACTGGACCGCGCCGTCGTGGGTGAGCATCGTCGACTCGACGACCTCGTCGTCCGCGTCGAGCGTCTCCTCGTCGTCGAACATGTTCTGGATGAAATTGTACATGTTGTTGGAGTACAGCTGGCTGGCGTGGTGAGCGACGGTCGCCGGAAGGTTCGTCGGCCCGTAGATCTCGACGCCGCCGTGGTCGATCGTCTCGTCGGGGACGGTGAGCTCGCAGTTGCCCCCGGTGGCCGCCGAGAGGTCGACGATGACCGACCCCGGCTCCATGCCCGCGACCATCTCTTCTGTCACCAGCTCGGGCGCCGGCTTGCCGGGGATGGCGGCCGTCGTGATGACGACGTCGGACTCGCCGACGACACGGGTGAGCTCTTTGCGTTGCTGGCGGTAGAACTCCTCGTCCATCTCGCGTGCGTACCCCTCGTCGTCGCCCGATCCTTCCGTCTCGAGATCGAGTTCGACGAAGTCGGCGCCGAGACTCTGGACCTCCTCGCGGGCCTCGAGACGAATGTCGTAGGCTCGGACCGACGCGCCGAGCCGCTCGGCGGTCGCGATCGCCTGAAGCCCGGCCACGCCG
>KI543163.1:7761-16448 GCA_000496175.1 uncultured archaeon A07HR67
GCCGGAGCGGACACACACGTCGAAGCCCTCGTCGACGAGGTCGGCGGCGACCGGGGGAACGAGCGCGACGCGGGTCTCGTTCGGATCGGTCTCTGCCGGTACCCCGACGATCACGGAACGAAACACCCCCCGTTTCTCGGCTCTGAAGAATGGAGGCGGCGATCAGTTCGCGCTGCCGGGTGCGAAGATATGTCGGCCCGGCCGCGGTTCGAGTGGTCTGAATCGTGAGATGTGTGACGTAGTGTCATTGGAGCTGAGCGGCTCGCACAGTCAGAAGGGTGCGGGCCGTCATATCTCCTTCGACAACATCACCTCGTCGACGTACTCGTCGTCGAGCTTGTAGTGATTTTCGCGGACGGCTTCGACCTCCCAGCCGTGGCGTTCGAGGAACTCGATCGCTCCCTCGTTCGGAGAGGGAACGCTGTTGTACAGCTTCTCGAACCCGTTGTCGACCGCCCACTCGACGCCGCGTTCCAAGAGCCGGGTTCCGATCCCCCGTCCCTGGTAGCTTTCGACGACACCGACGGTCAACTCGGCGGTGTGTGCGAGCTTCTCGACGGTCGGCGCGTTGATGTGGATCCACCCGATCACGTCGCCGTGGACGGTGGCAACGAAGAAGACGCGTTTTTCAACCTCGTTGTGCCGCAAGAGGACGTCCTCGCTCTCGACGACATCCGCGACCGTCTCGGCCTCGATATACCGTTGATCCGAGAGCGCCTCGCGGATCGCGCCGACGAGTCCGGAGAGGTCGTCCTGTTGGGCCTGTCTGATCGTCACCTCGGGCCCGTCGTCGGGCGAGAATCGCTCCGACTCGTCCTCGAAAGCGATCCGTAACTCGTCGTCTGCGGTGCGGGTGACGATTCCGTCGCGCTGGAGCACGGCGACGTGATGGCCGAATGCTTCTGGGTCCATATTCAGCGAGCGGCGGGCCGTCTCGTAGTCGATCGTTCCCGCCCGCTCGATGCGGTCGTACACGTCCCTGCGGTCGCGGTTGTTGAATGTGATCTCGTCTGAAAACAGCATGTCCGTGATTAACACGGATAATTATATAAGTATATCCCCGACAGGGGAACGCCTCGGTCCGTGAGACCCGTCGCGGGGACCGACCGAGCGTCCGGTCCGTTCGGCGGTGGATGGAAAAGTATAGAACACCGACTCTACCACGAGTATATAAGCAGATGTCTCAGGAGGCTTACGACCACACCGCGGTCGAGGATCGGTGGCAGGAGGCGTGGGCGGACGCCGACGTGTACCGCACGCCGGACGAGGTCGACGACCCGACGTACGTCCTCGGGATGTACCCGTATCCGTCCGGAAAGCTCCACATGGGCCACGTCCGCAACTACACGATCACGGACGCGTACGCCCGCTTCCGCCGGATGTGTGGCGACGAGGTGCTCCATCCGATGGGATGGGACGCGTTCGGCCTCCCCGCCGAGAACGCCGCCAAGGAACGCGACACCAACCCCCGCGACTGGACGATGGACTGCATCGACACCATGCGGAGCCAGATGCGGTCGATGGGGTTTGGCTACGACTGGAACCGAGAAGTCACTACCTGTACGCCGGAGTACTACCGCTGGAACCAGTGGCTGTTCCGCCGGTTCCACGAGGCGGGGCTCGTCGAGCGCCGCGACGCCGAGGTCAACTGGTGTCCCTCGTGTGAGACGGTGCTGGCCGACGAGCAGGTCGAGGGCGACGACGAGCTCTGCTGGCGGTGTGACACCGCCGTCGAGGCCCGCGAGCTGGACCAGTGGTTCCTGAAGATCACGGCGTATGCCGACGAGTTGTTGGAGGATATCGACGAGCTCGAAGGATGGCCCAACTCGGTCCGACAGATGCAGCGCAACTGGATCGGCCGCCAGCACGGAACGACGCTGACGTTCGACGTGAGCGAGCCGGGCGGCGCGTCTGACGGGCGCGAAGAAGCGACCGAGCCGCGGGAGTACGGCGCCGTCGAGGCGTTCACCACGCGCGTCGACACCGTCTGCGGTGCCACCTTCTTCGCGCTCGCGCCCGACCACCCGATCAGCGAGGCGCTGGCCGCCGAGGACGACGCCGTCCACGAGTTCGTTCACCACGAGGCCGACCCGGACGGCGACGAGCCGAACGGGGTGGAGACGGGGCTGACAGCCACGAATCCCGTCACCGGCGAAGAGCTACCGGTGTTCGTCGCCGACTTCGTCCTCTCGGACGTCGGGACGGGAGCGTTGATGGGCGTTCCCGGACACGACGAGCGCGACCACGCGTTCGCCGCCAAGATGGGCGTCGACATCGAGCCGGTGATCGCCCCGACGCCGGACGGCTGGGACGGCGAGTCGGTCCCCGACGTTCCCGACGTGAGCGAGGCGGCGTTCACCGACGACGGGGTGCTCGTCAACTCCGGCGAGTACGACGGTCTCGACAGCGAGACGGCCCGCGAGCGGCTCACCGCGGCGATCGAGACCGCAGAACAGAGCGTCCAGTACCAGCTGCGCGACTGGGGCATCTCCCGCCAGCGCTACTGGGGGACGCCGATCCCGGTCGTTCACTGTGACGACTGCGGACCCGTGTTGGTGCCCGAGTCCGACCTGCCGGTCGAGCTGCCCGAGTTCGTCAACACCACCGGCAACCCGCTCGACGCCGCCGCGGAGTGGAAACAGACCGCCTGCCCGGCGTGTGGCGAGCCCGCCGTCCGCGAGACGGACACGATGGACACCTTCGTCGACTCCTCGTGGTACTTCCTGCGATACGTCTCGCCGGGTCTCGCGGACGCCCCGTTCGACCGCGACCGCGCGAACGACTGGATGCCGGTCGACCAGTACGTCGGCGGCATCGAACACGCCGTGATGCACCTGTTGTACTCGCGGTTTTTCACCAAGGTGTTGGCCGACCACGAGGGGCTCGACCACCGCGAGCCGTTCACCAACCTGCTCGCACAGGGGATGGTCCAGCTGGACGGCGAGAAGATGTCGAAATCCACGGGGAACGTGGTCTCCCCACAACGGATCGTCGACGAGTACGGCGCGGACACCGCCCGGCTGTTTATGTTACAGGCGGCCCAGCCCGAGCGCGACTTCGACTGGTCCGAAGAGGGCGTGCGGTCGACACACCGGTTTCTGGCGCGGCTGACCGACCTCGTCGAGGGGTACGCCGCCGGCGACGTGGCGACCGGCGCCGACCGCACGACGGTCGACGACTACGTCGCCGACGAGGTCGACGCCGCCGTCGCCATCGCCGGCGCGGAGTACGACGACCTCACGTTCAACGTCGCGTTACGCGAGGCGCAGGCGCTCGTGGGCACGCTCCGGAGCTACCGCGAGCACGCCGACCCACACCCGGAGGTGTACGAGCGTGGGCTGGACGTCGCGGTTCGGCTGCTTGCGCCGGTCACGCCTCACCTCGCCGAGGAGTTGTGGGAGACGCTGGGCCGCGACGGGTTCGTGGTCGCGGCCGACTGGCCGGCCGCGGCCGTCGACCGCGAGACGGTCGAGCGCCGCCGACGGCTGGTGAAAAACACCCGCGAGGACGTCCGTGATATCGTCGAGGTCGCCGGCATCGACGACCCCGAGCGGATCGACGTCGTCGTCGCTCCCGACTGGAAGTACGACGCGCTCGCGATCGCCGCCGACAGCGACGCGGACAACCTGATCGGCGAGCTGATGGCCGAAGACCACATCCGCGAGCAGGGCGACGCCGCCGCCGCCTACGGACAGGACCTCCAGGCGGAACGCGAGGCGCTCTCGGAGACGCTCTCGGGCGACGAGGAGTACGAGGCGTTGCGGGCGGCCGCCTGGCTGATCGAACGCGAGTTCGACGCCCCGGTCGTCGTCGAACGCGCCGGCGACGCGGACCCGGACACCGCCGCACAGGCGGCGCCGGGACGGCCCGCGATCGACATCGCGGAGTGAGCCGTGGACGCGCCGGGGGCAGCCCCGGAAGGGCTTAGTCGCCCGCGCCGCCGTGTCCCGTATGGACGGCACAGAGAGGGACGATCCGGTCCCGGACGCCGACGACCCGTACGCGCCCGCGAGCGCGGCGCTCAACGGCGACGGATTCGAGCGCGACCCGGTTCGGACCGCCGCCCGGCTCGACGCGGCCGACCCGCTCTCGGCGGTCGCAGACCAGTTTTCGCTGCCGGACGACCGGTTGTACATGGACGGCAACTCGCTCGGCCCGCCGAGCGACGCGGCGCTCGCGAGTCTCGACCGCGTCGTCGAGGAGTGGCGAGAACTGTTGATCGGCGGCTGGACCGACGCCGAGCCGCCGTGGTTCGGCGTCGGCGAGCGGCTCGGCGCGGCGCTCGCGCCGCTCGTGGGTGCGAGCGAGTCGGAGGTTGCGGCGAGCAACTCGATCACGGTGAACATCCACACGCTCGTCGGGACGTTTCTCGACGAGCTCCTCGCCGGAAACGGCCCCGACCGGGCGGGTCACGCGGCCGCCGACGGAACCTGGGAGCCGGAGGACGGAGCCGACGTCGCCCCTGCGGTGTTGGTGAACGAACTCGACTTCCCGTCGGACCACTACGCGATCCGCGCACAGCTGCGCCAGCGGGGGATCGACCCCGACGAGAAGCTGCGGGTCGTCGAGAGCCGAGACGGGCGGACGATCGACCCGGCGGACATCGAGGCGGCGCTCGACGCCCACGACGACGTCGGCATCGTCTTCATGCCGACAGCGTTGTACCGGTCGGGCCAGCTGTTCGACGTCGAACGGATCACGCGGGCGGCTCACGACGCCGGCGCGTACGCGGGGTTCGACGCCGCCCACTCGGTCGGGGCCGTGCCGCACGCGTTCGGCGACGCCGGGGTCGATTTCGCGGTCTGGTGCACGTACAAGTACCTCAACGCCGGTCCGGGCTCGATCGGCGCGTTGTTCGTCGCCGAGCGCCACCACGGCCTGACGCCCGCGCTCGCCGGGTGGTGGGGCCACGAGAAGGCGACCCAGTTCGAGATGCGGATGGCGTACACGCCCGCGGACTCGGCGGGCGCGTGGCAGATCGGAACGCCGCCGCTGCTCGCGGCCGCGCCGCTCGAGGGATCGATCGAGACGCTGCGGGCGGCGGGGCTCGAACGCCTGCGCGCGAAGTCGCTCGCGCTCACCGACTTTCTGATCGCGCTCGTCGACGAGCGTCTCCCGGCGGTCGACGTCGGCACCCCCAGAAGCCACGACGCCCGCGGCGGCCACGTCGCCGTCGAACACCCAGAGGCCGCGCGGCTGAGCGAGGCGTTGAAAGACCGTGGCGTCGTCGTCGACTTCCGTCCACCGGACGTGGTGCGGGTGTGTCCGGCCGCCCCCTACACTGCCTTCGCGGACGTACTCGAGGTGGTCGACCGGATCGAGGCGATCCTCGCCGCCGACGCACATCACGAGTACGCGACCGAGGACGGCGGCGTGACGTGAGCGCGGGGGTCGACGAACGTGCCGCAGTGAGCGGGGTGCCGATGAGGAGCCAGCAATCCGCGTGAATCGATAGCCGGGGTCGGATCCGACCGATGCCGTCGGAACTTTTTTTCCGAAGATTGAACATGTATGCTTGTGGACGACCTCGGCTCGCTGGTCGTTGCTTTGGTCGGCGGCACGTTGTGTGTGAGCGCCGCCGTTCATCACGCCGGAGAGGTGAGCGCAGTCAGCAGCGTCGCCGGTCCCATGCTCGCGTTGGCGATAGACGGGGGACTGGCGTTGGTGCTCACGTACGCCGGGTGGTGGCTCCACCGGACGAGCCTGCCGAAGACAGAACGATGGTCGGTGGGGGTCTGGACAGTCGCTGGTGCCGTCAGCGGAGCCGCCGTCACCGGGTTGACCTTTGCCGTGAAACTCTTCGAGGGGCGGTCGCTCGCCGAACCGACCTTCGACGTGCTCGTCGGTGCCGCCGGCGGTGGACTCGTCCTCTTCGTCGCCGGCTACTACGCGGCCAGCCTCCGGGCGGCCTCTCGGCGATACGAGTCGGTCTTCGAGAACACGTTTCAGTTCACCGGGTTGTTGCGTCCGGACGGGACGCTGATCGAGGTCAACGAGATGGCACTCTCGTTTGCCACCGAGCGAGAAGACGAGATCATCGGCACGAAGATCTGGAATACGTCGTACTTCCAGCCAGACAGCGCGTCACGCGAAACGGTCAAAAACGCCGTAAAACAGGCTCGCGACGGCGAACCGTTCCGTGGCAGAATTACGATCCATACAAGCGGGCGGATCGCCAAACTCGAGTTCGCCGTGACCGCCGTGACGGGCGCGGACGGAACGATCGAGTATCTGATCGCCGAGGGTCTCGACATAACGGAGCTACAACAAAGCAGAGAACACTCAGATATTGTCCATCGATATCTGCGGCACAACCTCGGTAACGAGTTGAACATCATACATGGGTACGCGAATGTGCTGCTCGATGGGTCGAACGACGACGACCGCGGTCCGGCGCAGATCATTCATGAGACGGCCGGAGACATCATCACGACACTCGAGCTGGTAAAAATCGTCTCGACCGAGATTCGCGCCGAGCATCCACACGACGCGAGTGTCAACATCAGTCGGGTGCTCGGAGAATCGGTCGATCGCGGAGAAGCCGAGATAGTGTTTCCGAGCGGAGACTCGGTCGAGGACTGTCAGGTACGAGCGACAGAACGGTTCATCCCGGTCCTGCGGGAGTCGCTCGAGTCGCTGTCGGAGCACGTCGAGACCGACGAGCCGATTCACATCGACACGCTGCGACGCCCGGACACCGTGGCGATCGAACTGCGGTGTGACGGCTGGGATATTCCGCCCGAGGAGCTGTCCGAGTTCGATTCGCCGGCAGACCGCACCGCGACGTATCATCCCAAAAACATCGATCTCTGGTTAATAAAAGCGATGACGAGAGAATACGGCGGCCACATCGACTATCGTCGGGCGTCGGACGACGGGACCGTGCTCCGTATCGTGTTGCCCGTCGCCGATAGCGTCAGTCCGGCACAGAATCCGGTCGGATCGGCGTAGCGTCGATTCCAGCCTTCTCGACTGGTACTGTCGGAGGCCCCGTGTTAGCGGTCGGTAGCAGGGGTTTCGGCGTCTGCGCGCGGAAGTTCGACCGTGAACCGAGCGCCGCCGTCCTCGGCGTCGTCGACCCACACCGCACCGTCGTACCGCTCGACGAGCGTCCGAACGAGGTAGAGTCCGAGGCCGGTGCCGTCGCTGTCCAGCCCGCAGATTCCCTCCTCGAAGATGGAGTCTTTCTTCTCGTCGGGCACCCCGGGACCGTTGTCGGCGACACTCACGCGGATCCGGTCTGAGAACGCCGTCGTCGCGACGCGGATCGAGGGAACGTCGGCGTCGGTATGGGCCACAGCGTTTCCTAACAGGTTTCGAAAGACGGAATCGAGCATGTCGTCCGCCAGGACCGGCTGTTCGTCCGACTCCCCCGTCCGGACGACGCGAACGGGCCGGTCGCTCGATCGAACAGCTTCGATCTGTTGGGTGAGCACCGGTGTCAACGGCACCGGAGAGGGGTCCAGCTCCGTCCGCACGAGCAGGTCGGTCACCTCCCTGGCGGAGGTGGTGATCTCGATCGCCTCCGCGGCCGAGAGCTGGATCGCATCGACCAGTCGGGTCTCCTCGCCGTCGAGGCGGTCCGCCAACAGCTCCGCGCTGCCGGTGATGACCTGAAGCGCGTTGCGGATGTCGTGACGGACGATCTGGTTGAGCACGGTCAGGCTGTCGCGTTGCTCCTCCAGTTGGCTCTCGTACTGCCGCAGCGGGGTGACGTCGCGTGCGTACCCCAAAACGGCGTCTTGGTCGGTTCCAGCGACCGTGTACGGTATCTTCGTCGTCTGGAGCAGGCGGGTCTCGCCGTCTGCCGTCGTCAGTTTCTCTTCGGGTATCTCGACGGGCTCGTCGGAGTCGAGCACCTGTTTGTCGTCCGCGCGGAAGTGGACCGACTGGTCGCCGTCGGGGATGATCTCCGATTCGAGGGTGCCCTCGGTTTCGGCCACCGTCAGCCCGTACGCGTCGGCGGTCGCCTCGTTGGCGAGCAGGTACCTCCCGTCGGCGTCCTTCGCGAAGATCAGGTCGGGCACGAGGTCGATGACCTGTCGAAGCTCGTTTCGAGCGCGTTCTAACGCGGCTTCCTGTCGTTTTTGTGCGTCGATATCGAGGTGGATTCCGACCGCTCGTTTTGGCGCGCCCTCGGCGTCGTACTCGACGATCTTTCCGGTGTCGCGGATCCACGTCCACTCGCCGGCGGCCGTCCGCATCCGGTGTTCACAGTCGTACATCTCGGTCTCGCCGGCGATGTGTGCCTCGAGCTGTGTTTCGACGCGAGGGAGATCCGCCGGGTGGACGCGCGTCTCCCACGTGTCGAGGTGGGGATCGATCTCGTCGGGCGAGAGGCCGAGCATCGTCGCCCATCGGTCGTTGAACGTCACCTCGTCGGTCGTCATATCCCAGTCCCAGACGCCGAGGTTCGCTCCCGTGACCGCGAGGTCGAGCCGTTCGCGAAGCTGGTCGAGCTCGCGCTCGCGGCGTTTCCGCTCTGTGATGTCCTGGAAGACGCCGACCACCGTCGTCGCCTCGTCGGCTTCGCCGATCCGCGGCTCACCGACCGTGCGAACCCACCGAACCCGGTCGTCCGCGGTGACGATCCGCAACTCGAGGTCGTACGGCTCTCCCTCCTCGACGAGACGGCCGAACGCGTCGGCGACCCGCGGTGCGTCCTCGGGGTGGTAGAAATCGAAGCC
>KI543163.1:16716-23613 GCA_000496175.1 uncultured archaeon A07HR67
CCGCTCCCTCGGCGTCGTGAACGATGATGCCGTCCGGCGAGTTGTCGAATAACGCTCGAATCCGTGTCCGTTGGCGTTCTAAATCCTGCTCGCGTCGGTAGCGCTCGGTGATGTCTTTGTTCGTACAAACCAGGCTGCCGTCGTCGAGCAGCGACAACGACACGTCCTGGCGGACGACGCTGCCGTCGCGGCGCAGTCCCTTCGTCTCGCCGCGCCAGGACCCGTCGCGGCGGAGCCGTGGAAACGCGTCGCGTTCGATCCGAGCCTGTTCTGCGGGGCCGTACAGTCGCCGCCAGGTGTCGCCGAGCAGCTCGTCCGGCTCGAAGTCGAAGACGGCGGCGTGTGCCTGGTTCATGTAGACGTACTCCTCGTCCGGGTTGAGAACCGCGATGCCGTCGATCGCCGCGTCCGCGGCTTCCGCCAGCCGCGCGGCGTCGTCGTCCGGGACCGGCGAGACGATCACCGTCAGCCGACCCGCAGACGGATGCGCGGCGACGCGAACCCACCGCTGTGAGACCGTATCGTAGGCGCGGAACGACGCCGACACCCCCGTCTCCGCCGCGTCCCGGAGCTGGGCGGAGAACGCGGGTCCAAAGCGGTCACACAGCCGTTCTCGGACCGGATCGCCGACCGAAACCGGATCCGCGGTCGAGAACAGCTCCGCCGCGGCCGGATTATAAAAGGCGAGCTCGGCCGCCTCGTCGAGCGCAAACATCGGATCGGAGACACGGCCGAGAATCGCTCGCGCCGATGTCTCCGGAGCGAACTGCCCGGCGTCGCTCATCGCGTGTGACACCACATGATCGAGAGGACGCGGGAGCCGCACTTGAGTACGTCGTACTGAGTTTCACCGGTGATATTTGGGCGGCACCGCGGGTCGGCGTCGGCGCCGGGCCGCGAGGGATAGCTTCAGGATGCTCGAGTATGGAGTCAGGGTATGTCACAGCCCGAGTATCAGCGCGTCGACTCCCCGGACGCCTCGACCGTCTTCGAGTATCACGACCTCACGCCGCCGACGACAGCCGACGTCTACCGGGCGCGGCAGACGCTCCGTGATCACCTCCCGGAGACGCCACTCGTCAGAAGCGAGTGGCTGTCACGCGAGTACGACGCCGAGGTGTACTTGAAACGCGAGGATACCCTCCCGACGGGGTCGTTCAAGATCCGCGGCGTGGCGACGGTTCTGGCCGGGTTAGACGAGGCGTTCCGGGATCAGGGGGTCGTGACGGCGAGCACCGGCAACTACGGCCGCGCCCTCGCGCAGGCGGCCCGCTGGTTCGACACAGAGGCGGTCGTCGCCGTCCCCGAGGGGACCGGCCAGAATCGGATCGACGGGATCGAGCGTCTCGGCGGCCGCATCGAGGTCGTCGGCGACGACTACGACGACTCCGCGGAGTGGGCCGCCGACCTCGCCGCCGAGGAGGGGTACCGATACGTCCATCCCGGGAACGAGCGGCTGGTGATGGCCGGCACCGGAACTGCCGGCCTCGAGATCGCCGAGTCGCTGCCAGAGGTCGACGTGGTTCTTGGGCCGGTCGGAGCCGGCAGCATCGGCGCCGGATACCCCTTGTCGGTCGGGAGCGTCACCGACGCCGACGTGATTGGCGTCCAAGCCGCCAGCGTAGACGCCGCCTATCGGGCCTGGCAGACGGGCGAGCTTACCCCTCAAGACGAGGCGAACACCTTCGCCGACGGAATCGCCGCACGGGTTCCGTACGCCCTGCCGGTGAGGGTGATGCGCGAGCAGTTAGACGAGATGTACACCGTCAGCGAGGAGGAGATTGTGGAGACGGTCGCCGCGATGTTCAGAGAAGAACGCATCATGATGGAGGGAGCGTGTGCGCCGCCGTTCGCCATCTTAGACGAGCTGCGCGACGAACTCGCGGGCAAGACCGTCGCGATTCCCGTCACCGGTCGGAACCTTCCGGCGTCGAAGGTCGAGCAGGTGATGGCGCTTCAGTGACGGGTACCGCCGGCTGAAACGGCTCGTCCGGGCGCGGCTGCGGCGGCTCTGCGTGTCGTGGAACGGCCGGTCGAGAGACGGGTTCGCCGCGGGCGAGCGCGGAGACCGCTCGCACAGCGACGGGCTTAATCGCCCGAACGCCCAAGGATCGTTGATGTCGGAGCCGTCGGGCATGAACGCGTTCACCCACCTCGGAACGGACCTCAGAGAGGCGCTTTCCGACCGCGGGTTCACCACGCCGACGGAGCCACAACGAAAGGCCATCCCGCCGCTTTCGGCCGGAAAGAACGCGCTCGTGTTGGCCCCGACCGGCACCGGAAAGACGGAGACCGCGATGTTGCCCGTCTTCGACGCGATACACGACGCGCGGGCGTCGCCCGGCGACGAGCCGCGGGCGGGCATCTCCGCGCTCTACATCACGCCGCTTCGCGCGCTCAACCGCGATATGATGGACCGGCTGGAGTGGTGGGGCGACCGGCTCGACGTCGAGGTCGCGGTGCGTCACGGCGACACCACCCGGTACGAGCGGTCGAAACAGGCGGACGACCCGCCGGACGTGCTCATCACCACGCCGGAGAGCCTCCAAGCGATTCTGACGGGCTCGAAGATGCGCGAGGGGCTCGCCGACGTCGCACACGTCGTCGTCGACGAGGTACACGAGCTGGCGTCGGCAAAGCGGGGGGCCCAGCTCACCGTGGGACTCGAGCGCTTGCGGCGGGTCGCGGGACCGTTCCAACGGATTGGGCTGAGCGCCACGGTGGGGTCGCCAGAGGAGGTCGGCCGGTTCCTGGTCGGCTGTGGCCGCCGCGACCCGGACCGACCCGGCGACCGGGCGTTCGAAACCGTCGAGGTCGCCGCCGGAGCGCGAACCGACGTGCGGGTGCTCGATCCGACGATCACGGACCGCGACTCGCGGCTCGCCGGCGAGCTCGCGGTCGACGAGACCACCGCCAGCCACGTTCGTGCGATTCGCGAGACGGTCCGGGAACACGAGTCGACGCTAATCTTTGTCAATACGCGACAAACCGCGGAGGCGCTCGGCTCGCGGTTCAAGACGCTCGCCGAGCGCGAGCGAACAGACGGCGAGGACCCGGTCACGATCGAGATCCACCACGGCTCGCTCTCGAAGGAGGTGCGCGTCGACGTCGAGGATCGGTTCAAGTCGGGCGCGGTCGACGGGCTCGTCTGTACGTCGTCGATGGAGCTCGGCATCGACGTGGGGCGGGTCGACCACGTGGTTCAGTACGGGAGTCCTCGGGAGGTCGCTCGGCTGCTCCAACGGATCGGCCGGGCGGGCCACCGGCGGGACCTGGTGTCCGAGGGGACCGTCGTGACCCAGGGCGGCGACGACACGCTGGAGGCGATGGCGATCGCCCGGCGGGCCGGCGAGGGGCTCGTCGAGCCCGCCGCGATCCACCACGGCAGCCTCGACACGGTGGCCAACCAGATCGTCGGCGTCGTGATGGACGACGGCGAGGTCCACGCGCGGGAGGCGTACGCGACGGTCACGAGCGCGTATCCCTTCCGCGACCTCTCTGAGCCGGCGTTCCAAGAGGTCGTTCGCGAACTCGACGGGAACCGCCTGGTGTGGCTCGACGAGGAGTCCGACACGCTCGAGAAGTCGGGTGGCACCTGGCAGTACTTCTACGCCAACCTCTCGATGATTCCCGACGAGTCGACCTATGAGGTGTACGACATGTCCTCGCGGCGAGGGATCGGAACGCTCGACGAGCGGTTCGTCGTCAACTTCGCCGGGCCGGGCGAGACGTTCATCCAGCGCGGCGAGATGTGGCGAATCACGGAGGTCGACGAGGAGGACGAGCGCGTCGAGGTCACGCCGATCGAAGACCCCGCCGGGGAGGTGCCGTCGTGGATCGGCCAGGAGATCCCCGTTCCCCGGCCCGTCGCCGAGGAGGTCGGCCGGCTTCGCGGCGAGGTCGCCGAGGCGCTCGACGCGGGCGCGACGCCGGAGGCGGTCGCCGGCGGCTTGGCCGACCGATATCCGGCCGACGAGCGGACGATCGCGGCGGCGATCGAGACGGTCGCCGACCACGTCGAGGCCGGCCATCCCGTCCCGACCGACGAGCGGGTCGTGATCGAGGCCAGCGCGCGGACGGTCGCGGTCAACGCGGCGTTCGGCCACGCGGTCAACGAGACGCTCGCGCGCCTGCTCGCCGCGCTCGTCGGTCAACGAACGGGGTCG
The DNA here is from genome assembly GCA_000496175.1 of uncultured archaeon A07HR67. Taxonomy (GTDB): domain Archaea; phylum Halobacteriota; class Halobacteria; order Halobacteriales; family Haloferacaceae; genus Halorubrum. The sequence continues at coordinate 20,883 of KI543163.1, forward strand.
TCGGTGGGAATGGACGTCGACCCGTACCGGATCGAGTTCGAGGTGCCGACCGGGGTCACGCCGGGAACGTTCCGCGAGGTGCTCGAGACGACCGACCCGGCGGGTCTGGAGGCGTATCTCGAGATCGCGTTGAAAAACTCCGACGCGTTGAAGTTCACCCTCGCGCAGGTCGCAGCGAAGTTCGGGTCGGTCAAGCGCTACCGAGAGGGGCGCGGGCGGTTCGGCGGCGACCGCCTGCTCGCGGCCTTAGAAGGGACGCCCGTCTACGAGGAGGCGCTTCGTGAGGTGTTTCACGCCGACCTCGCGGTCGAGTCGACCGCGACGGTGCTCGACCGCATCCAGTCGGCCGCGATCGGGCTCGCGACCGCCCGAGAACGAACGCCGCTCGGAACCGCTGGCCGGTCGGCAGGCACGGAGTTTCTCGTGCCCGAAAACGCCGACGCCGACGTGATCGAGACGGTGCGTGAACGCATCCGAAACGACCGCGTGATCCTGTTTTGTCTCCACTGTACGGAGTGGGACCGAACCACCACGGTCCGGCGGGTCCGCGACCAGCCGGAGTGTCCCGAGTGCGGTTCGACGCGGATCGCCTCGCTGAACCCGTGGGACGACGAGACGCTCGCCGCGGTCCGGGCCACACAGAAGGACGACGAACAGGAGCGGCGCACCGAGCGCGCCCACCGGGCCGCGAGTCTGGTCCAGACCCACGGGAAGCGCGCGGTGATCGCGATGGCCGCTCGCGGCGTCGGGCCGCACAACGCCGCCCGGATCATCAACAAACTGCGCGAAGACGAGGCGGAGTTCTACCGCGACGTGTTGCGACAGGAGCGCGAGTACGCCCGAACGCAGTCGTTCTGGGACTGACGGCGCCGGCGACGGCGGCGCCCGCCGCTTCCCGAACGATGATGCCGCTTCCCCGGCAGGGGAGTAACATGACGAGCATACCGCCGGAGGCGATCGGAAACGCGTACACCGACACGGCCGGATGGGAACTGTTGACGGAGCTCTCTGATCTCGACGACAGGATGCCCGGTCACGAGGGCGAGGCCCACGGGGCGGACGCGATCACCGAGGCGTTCGAGACGGCCGGACTCGCGGATATCACCCAGACGCCGTTTTCGATTCCGGGCTGGTGGCGCGAGGACGCGTCGCTGGCGGTCACGTACGGCGACCGAACGAGCACGTTCGACGGCACTCACGAGCTGGTCGCGCTGCCGGGAAGCCCCTCGGGCGAGGTGACCGGCGAGGTCGTCGACATGGGATACGGGCTCCCGGAGGACTTCGAGGACGTCGACCTCTCCGGGTCGATCGCGATGGCGTCGAGTCTGACGCCCGACGAGTACGGACGCTGGGTCCACCGCGGCGAGAAGTACAGTTACGCCGCCGAGTCGGGCGCCGAGGCGTTTCTGTTTTACAATCACATCGAGGGGGCGCTGCCGCCGACCGGCAGCATCGGCGACACCGACGGCCCGGGCCCGATCCCCGCGGTGGGACTCAGCAAGGAGGTCGGCACCCGGCTCAGTCGCCACTGCGACGCGGCCGACGGAGACGGAGGAATCGAGGCCACCCTGTCGGTCGAGACCCGAACCGAGCCGGCGAGTTCGGTCACCGTCGAGGGCGTCTTGGGGCCGGACACCGACGAAGAAGTGTTGTACACCGCACACGTCGACGCCCACGACGTCGGCACCGGGTCGAACGACAACGGATTTGGGTCGGCGCTGGTCGTCGGCGTCGCCCGGATCCTCGCGGCGATCGAGCCGGAGTTAGAAACCCGCGTGCGGCTCGTCGTCTTCGGCGCCGAAGAAACCGGGCTCTACGGCTCGTACCACTGGGCGCAGACACACGACCTCGACCGCGTGAAGTGTGTGGTGAACGTCGACGGCGCGGGCTACTCGCGAAACCTAGCGGTGTACCCGCACGGGTTCGACGCGATCGGCGAGGCGTTCGAGGAGGTGAGCGACGAGTTCGGCGTGCCGGTCGACGTCGAGGACGGTATCCGCCCGCACAGCGACCACTGGCCGTTCGTCCAGCGCGGGGTCGCCGCGGCACAGGGCCGCACGCGGTCCGAAGGGAGCGGCCGCGGCTGGGGTCACACCCACGGCGACACCCTCGACAAACTCGACAAGCGCGACCTGCGTGACGTGTCGGTGTTGTGTGCCGCCGGCATCGCCAAACTCGCCGAGGCCGACCGCCCCGTCGAGAACCGGACTGCCGACGCGATCAGAGAACAAACGATCGACGAGGGGTACGACGTCGGAATGAAAGCGACCGGCTCCTGGCCGTGGGGCGACGACCGGTCGTGGCCCTGGGCGGACGACTGAGACGAGCCGGGCGGAGACGAGAGCACGGATTATATGCGTGCCGTGTGATATTCGGTCAATGGTCGATGTCAACCGGGTCAGAGCCCGCGCGAAGGTGACGTTCGGGCTGTCAGTGTTGGCGGCGGCGGCCGCCGTCGGATGGTTCTGGTATCAGGGAACCGCGGCGACGGGGCTGGTGCTAGCCGTGTTGTTCGTGGTCGGCGGCTACTGGGAGTATCGCCGACGGCTCGCGGACGCGAGACGGGCAGCACAGGCGGAGTCGAACGTCGACGAGCGGGACCGCAGGTGACGGTGAGATCGCACGAAGGGCGCTAGTCGGTAGCGCCGCCTTGTGGAGCGGCGTCGGCCTCGGCGTAGGGGGTCGAACTCCTCGGCGCTCTCGTACAGGTGACACGCGACGTCGCGGTCGT
>KI543163.1:26305-27739 GCA_000496175.1 uncultured archaeon A07HR67
GAACGAAAAATTCGGTTTTTCCCATTGTTGTGGTGCTACTGAGCCGGGATCACCCGGGGAAGTGGACCATCCCGTCTTCGTCGAAGACGTATCCCGCGTCCTCGAGAACGCTTCTCGCGGCTTCAACGCCGTTTTCCGGTTGATACGCCGGGACGTCCGGGTTGCTATACGAGCCGAAGGATTCGCCGATGAGGTTGTATCCCTGCTCGGCGAAGCCGTACAGGAGCTGGTCGTTGACGGCCTGTTTCGGCACCGCGTTGACGATTGCCTGTCTGACGGCCTTGTCTCCGAGTCCGTCCATGCGGGTGTTCTGGCTGATGTGCCACCAGCCGTCGCCGGCCATACTCTGGACAGAAATCTGGTCGTTCTGCTGGTTCTGGCTCAGCTGCCGGCCGATCCGGCTGAACGGCAGGTAGTTGAGTTCGCCCTCGTTCAACAGCGACCAGACGGTCGACGCCTCGGGGATGATCCGCCAGATGCGGCGGTCGAAGTTGACCGGGTTGAAGTGGTCGTCGTAGCTCACGAGACCCAGTTCGCTGCCCTGGTCCCAGTAGTCGTACTGGAGCGGACCGCTCCCGACCGGCTCGGGGTTCGACATGTTGGCCGGGTCCTCACGGTCCTGCCAGATGTGCTGGGGTACGATGGGAATCTGGTTCGAGAACGTCGTGTGGACCGGGCCGAGGTTGCTGTTGAAGTTGACCGTGACGTCTTGACTGTCGACCTCGACGGAGTCGATCAGCTCCCATTGCGTCGAGTACAGCGGGATCTGGTTCTCCTTGATGTACTCAAGCGTGAACTTGACGTCCGCCGGCGTGACGTCCTCACCCGTCGTGCCACTGGTGGCCCTCCCGGATCGTGTATCGCACACTGTCGGGGCTGGGACGACCCCAGTCGGTCGCGAGGCTCAGGTCGGCGTCCGGCTCGAGGTCGCCGTTGACGCGCACCAGCTTGTCGTATATCATCTCGAACTGCTGGATGAGCTTCGTCTCGTTGTTGTACCCGAGCACGTTCAGCGTGCCGAGGGTCTCAGACCAGACGCCACGAAGCTCGCCGTGGTCGGCCGTCACCTCGATGTTCGTCATCGGCTCCATGTGGTAGTAGCCGGCGAGGTGGTCGGTGAAGCCCTGAACCTGATTATTGTTGTACGCAATCAGGTTCGGCATCTGAACGATCGGGTGCATCGGGACGTCCTCGGCGAGGACCTCCTGAATCTCGTAGAGAATCTCCTCTCGCCGGCTCCGTTCGGCGGCCTCGAGCTGTTCGAACAGGAGCGGGTCGAGGTCCTCGTTCACGTAGCCGGTGAAGTTGCCGCCGCCCGGGTCGGTGTTCGACGAGTGGTACTGCTCGGGCATCCGGGTGCCGGGGTACACGCCGAGACCGCGGTTCCACGTCGTCAGCCCGAAGTCGAACTCTTGGGTAGCCCGAGTGTACAAC
>KI543163.1:27759-30101 GCA_000496175.1 uncultured archaeon A07HR67
CCGGGATGCGTCGCCCGGTGGACGCGCCCGCGGTCGTACCGCGCCGGCGCCGACTGGTCGAGCAGCCGCGCCGAGCGCACCGACCGCTCGATCAGGTCGTCGAGGTGGTCGTCGCCGAGCTCCGACGTGTACCGGTAGTCGGCGGCCCCCTCCACGAACACCCGCCACCAGACGCCAGCAGTGGTCATGTCGACGGTGCTCCGGACGGTCGTCGCCGAGACGATCGCCTCCGAGATGTCACGCGAGACGCCCCCGACCTCCGCGTAGGCGACGTCCGAGACCGATTCGAGCCGCGAAAGGACATCCTCGACGTGCTCGATGAGATCGTACTCCATCTGTCGTGGTTCCGTCGTCGAGCGGAATATAATTACTTGTCCCCGTTTCTCGCGGGCGGACCGGCCGCCCGTCGTTCGGCGACCGACGCCCGCGGATCGACGAGACGGCGACGTGTCGAATTATCGCACAGAAACTTATTAACCCGATACGAGAGATCCACACCTGTTCTCTCATGACGAACGAGACGGTGCGGTTCAACGACGGCAGCGAATCGGTCGAGGCGATAGCATGACGGTGTCGCTCGACTACGACGAGTACGACCTCGGAAGCATGACCTGGGAGGACGCCGGCGAGGCGCTCGAGACGGCGGACATGGTCGTCCTTCCGACCGGGAGCATCGAGCAACACTCGAAACACCTTCCGGTAACCGTGGACACGCTGCGGGCCGAGAACCTCACGCGAGAACTCGTCGAGGCGGCGCCCGAGCGCGGGCTCTCGATGGTGCGGCTGCCGACGCTCCCGTACGGCTACTCGGAACACCACATGACGTATCCGGGGACGATCACCCTCGGCGCGGACACGTATCAGTCCGTTCTCGAAGAAATCGGCGCCTCGATGGCCGAACACGGCGCCGACCGGCTCGCGATCGTCAACTGTCACGGCGGCAACCGGTCGCCGATGAAGCTCGCGGCCGACCGTCTTCAGCGGGACCACGGGATCGAGGTGTATCCGATCCACTGGACGGAGTACGGCCGCGAACAGCTCGTCGAGGAGTTCGGCGAAGGGTGGGGGCACGCCGGCGACCACGAGACCAGCGTGATCGAGCTCTTCCACCCGGACTGGTGCGGGAAGACAAAAAGGAGCCGCAGACCTCGAAGGCCGACTACGAGATCAAACAGTACGAGTACTTCTCGGACATCACCGAACAGGGCGGTCTCGGCGACCCGACGAACGCCGACCCCGAGTTCATGCGAGAAGTCGTCGCCGACACCACACAACGGATCCTCGACGCGCTTGAGTCCGATATGGAGCAGTAACGCCGAATGACCCGAGACGCGCGGTTCACGCTTGCGGCGGCCGGCGACGCGATAATCACGCGGCGGCTCTCGACGCTCGGGAACGACCGGCTCTCAGCGCTGTGTGACCGGCTCCGCGACGCCGACGCCTCGCTCGTCAACCTCGAGGTGTTGCTCCACGAGTACGAGGGGTACCCCGCGGCAGAAAGCGGCGGCACGTACATGCGGGCTCCCCCGTGGGCGGCCGACGAGCTCGTACAGGCGGGGTTCGACCTGTTCGCGGCCGCGAACAATCACACGGGCGACTACTCACACGGCGGTATGGAGGCAACGATGCGGGAACTCGAGCAACGAGAGATCCCGTACGCGGGGCTCGGCCGAACGTTGTCGGCGGCTCGCGCGCCGGCATATGCGGAGACCGCCGGCGGGCGGGTCGGCGTCGTCGCGGCGTGTACGACCTTTCCGTCCGGGTCGCGCGCCGGCACACAACGCCCCGACCTCCAGGGGCGGCCGGGGCTCTCGCCGTTGTCGCTCGACACCCGATACGTCGTTCCCGAAGACGCCCACGACACCGTTCGGGAGCTGAGCGACCGGCTGGGTCTCGAAGAACTCAAAGAACGACGCGGCTCGAAAGGGTTTCGCGTTCCGGGCGAAAACGAGGACGGATTCGCGTTTCTCGACGTGGGCGGCGACCACCTCACGTTCGAAGCCGGCGACGAGTACCGTATCGAGCAACGGATCGATCCCGACGACGCGGCGGCAGTCACGCGTCAGGTCCGCGCCGCCGACGCCCAGTCGGAGTGGGTCGTCGCGAGCGTTCACGCCCACGAGGGGCGAGACGGCGCGACCAACGACGAGACGGTGCCGGCGTTTCTCGAGTCGTTCGCGCGCGACTGCGTCGACGCGGGCGCCGACGCGGTCGTCGGCCACGGCCCGCACGTGCTTCGCGGGATCGAGGTGTACGAGGGAGCGCCGATCTTCTACAGTCTCGGAGATTTCATGATGCAAAACGAGACGGTCACGCGGCTTCCCGCGGAAATATACGAGCGG
>KI543163.1:30121-35489 GCA_000496175.1 uncultured archaeon A07HR67
AAGTTCGACGCCGGAATCCCGAGCGTGCCGTGGCTCGCGGCGACCCGTGTCGTCGGCTCCGTCGCGGCGCAGTCGACGGCGAGGATGCGATATGGCCGGTCGCTGGCGGAGTGTGCGACCGCCAGCCGTTCGCCTGCCGGTCCCCACGTGATCGTCTCGATGACGCCCGGGTCGGCCGCGTCGGACGCGGCGTCTGGAGTGGCCGTCCGACGGAGCGTCGTCGGGTCGTCGAGCGCCCCGACGACGAGCTCCGAGTAGCCGTCGACGTTGACCGTGTACGCGAGCCGCCCGGTCTCGCGGTCGAGCGCGTAGCCGTCGACGTTCCATCCGTCGCGCGCCGCGACGACGGTCATCGCCGGGTCGTCTCGGCCCGACGCGCGCTCCTCGCCGGGGCGCCCGTCGACGGCGTCGAGATCGAACCGAACGAGCGCGGTGTGATCCCCCGGCTGGTTGGTTCGAGCGTAGAGCCCGCCGTCCGCGCCGAAGGTCGGGTCGGCGTAGGTTCGGTCCCGGTCGGGGTTCACCCGGGTCAGCCCGGCGCCGCTGCCGTCGGCGGCGGCCACCTCGAGCACGAACAGGTCCTGTGCGAAACTGGCGCGCGCGTCCACCAGCGCGAGCCGGTCGCCCTCCGGACCCCACGCCTCGACCGACAGGAAGCCGCCCGAGCCGCGCAGAACGCGGTCGCTGTCGCTCGCCGGCTCGTCGTATCGTTGGACGTGAACGTCGAAGGTGTCGGCCGCTCGGCGGTTGGCCGCGTAGGCGAACCGGTCGCCGTCCGGCGCCCAGCCGCCCCACGAGTGGATCGCGGTGGGATCGCGCGTGAGGTCGGTCTCGTGGCCGTCACGGAGGTCGTATCGAAAGAGCTGGTCGCGCTCGTCGCTGCCGCGGTCCATTCCGAAGATCGCCGTCTGCCGGGTCGGCGACGCAGACACGAACGAGACCCGCTGAGAGTGGCTCGTGAGCCGCTCGTGGGTGTCGGCGGCGGCCCGCCAGACGTCCGGCGATCCGGTCGTGTCCGCCAGGTAAAGCAGCGTGCCGTCCGTCGTGAACGTCGGATCGGAGAGGTCGTCGATGCCGAGGTACCGGGCGATCGAGTACGTCTCTGAGCCGTCGATAGCCATACGCCACCTGTCTCGGCAACTGAGTTAAACCTTCGTGGGAGACGACCCCGGGGCTTATATCGATGGCCGCGAAGCGGGCGTATGGAACTCCTCGTCGCCGTCATTCTGGTCGGCCTCCCGCTGGCGTGGCTCGTCGCGTTCGCGGCGTACGCGTACGTCGACGCGCCGAAGAACGGAATGCGTCCGAAGCGGTGGGCGGCGATCGCCTTCTGTGTGCCGTTGTTCGGCTTCTTCGCATACCTGTTCGAGCGGGCCGAACGCGACTACGACCCCGAGGACGACCCCTACGCGCAGGGAGCGACCTTCGAGGTACACGAGTCGAGACGCGGCGAGGAACTGCTCGATCCCGGCGGCGACGCCGGCCGCGGCGAGACGGGCGACGACGGCGACACGGATGACGGCGACGAGTGGAACGACCCGGCGGGCGTCGACCTCTGACGGGAGTCGGCACCTCACAACAGGTCCATCAGCGCGGCGCGGCGGCGCTCAAGATCGAACGCCGCCGCCGACGCGTCGAGCCGGTCGAAAAACGCGAACACGTCCGTGCCCGCGCGCTCCGCGTGCGCGACAAGCGCTTCGATCGACTCGCGGCGCAGCGCGACCGATTCGAGACATCCACACAGAAGCGCCAGCGCGATTCCGGCGTCGCCGGCGGGAAACGCTGGGTCGACCGCCGCGAAGTCGGGGGCGTCGGCGACGGCCGCCTCGGGGTCCGCGTCGGCGACGGGGGTGGTTCGGAGACACCGCGTACAGATGGCGGTCTCCGCCGCCGGCGCGTGCTCGCGGAGCGCCGGCGGAACGGCGAAGGCGACGACGGGAGATTCACAGCGCGGACAACTCATGTGACGGACGAGACGGGCGTCTGAGCGAGGCGACTCAGTCGGCGGCTTCCGGCTCTTCTGTCGCGGCGGCCGTCTCGGCTTCGGCTTCCGCCTCCGCTTCCGCTTCGGCCGCTTCTTCCTCCTCTTTTTTCGCCTTGATCTTTTTCAGCCGGAAGATTTCTTCGCGCTCCTGTTCTTCGAGCTTCTGTTCGATGTACTCCTGATTCTCGTAGAGCCGGGGCAGCAGCGTGAACTCCAGGGCGTTGACGCGGCGTTTCGTCGTCTCGATCTCTTCTAACATCTTCTTCATCGCCGTCTCGACCTCGGCCGCGAGGATAATCGATTCTAACAACTCCTCGTAGGCATCGGCCGCCTCGTCGATCCGCGCGGAAGAACCCAGCAGGCCGTATCCCCGCTCGTCGAGGCTCTTTTTGACCTTCGAGGACTCAATCTGTGGGACGACGACTCCCATGATGTTCTTCGACTGGGTGGTGATCTCGGGGTGTTCTTTCAACGCGGCGGCCGCCCCGCGGACAGCGACATCGCCCTCCATCGCGCGGGCCATGTCGATCGTTCGTTGGGCGGTCTCGTAGTCGGCGGCCATATCCGATCGGACGTCCTGGGCCTGATCGAGGATATCCATGAACTCCATGATGAGGCCGTCGCGCTTCTGTTCGAGCGTGTCGTGGCCCCGCTCGGAGAGGTCGATCCGGTCTTCGATCGCCATCAGGTTCTTCCGGGTCGGTTTGACGTCCTTTGCCATCGCTTGAGGCGATATTCCGCCCCGAGGGGGTTAATTCTTTTCAGACGTGCCGCCGTCGACGACGATATCGGCCGACCGACGGGCGCGAGCGCCGGTGTCGGCCGTCGCGGGCGTCGCAGGCGTCGCGGGCGGTCAGCGGATCGGTCCCGGGGAGGTCACTCCTCGTCGAAGAACGCACCCATCACCTTTCGCTCGGCCGCGCGGAGGTGCTGGTGGAACGTCGAGCGCGTGATGTCCATGCTGTCGGCGAGTTCGTCGCCGGACACCGCGTGGGGCCACTCGAAAAAGCCCGCGCGGTACGCCTTCTCGAGGGCCGTCCGCTGGCGGTCTGTCAGCTCCTCGTCGGCCGACCGAAGCCGCGTCCACTCGGGCCGGCGGCCACGGTCGAGACGACGGATCCGCTCGATGAAAACGGAGTCGTAGCGCTCCGAGAGCACGTCCAGAAGCGACCTGGCGGCGGGTTCGCCCGGCGCCTCGAACTCGAGGTGAACGCGGGCCGAGTTGGCCTCGAGACCGATCAGCCTGACACCGAGGTCGTTGACCCGGCCGAGCGAGGAGGTCGCCGCCAACGCCACCTCGACGAGCGAGTCCGCCTCGCCGCCGACGACGGCCGACGTGGCGACCGGGTCGACGGCAGAGTCGTCGATCGCGGCGTCGAGGTCCTCCTTAGCGACCGCGGCGTCGGCACGAAGAAACAACAGGACGCTCCCGTCGTCTCGGCGTGTCACCCCTTCGGTCTCCAATCGACAGCCGAGCGCCGCCGCGAGACCGCTGAGAGCGCCTCCCTCGGCGGTCATCTCCACGTCGACAACGCCGTCCGTCGCGGCCATCCGTTTGCTCTCGATGGCGTTTATCGCCGTGCCGATCGCCCGGCCGATCGAGGCCAACACCGTCGTGTCGTGTGAGTCGAACCCCGCCTGTTCGTCGGGGAACACACACACTGCGCCGTACACCGCCTCCCGGTAGCAGACGGGAACGATCGCCACCTTGCGATCCGGGTCGACGCCGTCGACGACGGCGTCGACGGATTCCACGACGACGGCGTCCGTCTCGACCGCGCGGTCGACCACGCCTCCAGCGGGCATCGGCAGCGATCGGGTCGCGTCCAGCCCCGGCACCGTACCGGCGGTCGCGCGCGCGGTGACCACCTCTCTCGGCGGGTCGGCCGCGCCGATCCACGCCCCGTCGTATCCGTCGGTCGAGGCGATACACTCACACACCGCCCGTTCGAGCGCGCGCCGCGAGCCCGCCTCGATGAGCGCCTCCGTCACCTCGGTGACGAGCCCCTCGACACGGTCGAGAACGTGTTCGACGGCGCGGCGCTCCTCGCGGGACTCCGTCGCCCACCGCTGCGCGGCCGCCTCCGCCCGCCGTCGGCGCGTCACGTCCGTCTGGAACCCCACGTAGTGGGTGAGTTCGCCCGTGTCGTCGTGAATCGGGGCGACGTCAACCCGGTTCCAGAACGACTCGCCGTCCCGCCGGCGGTTGCGGAGTTCGACCGACGCCGGCTCGGCCTCGTCGATCGCCTCGCGGAGCGTCGCCGTCGATCCCGGGTCGGTGTCGGGTCCCTGTAGAAACCGGCAGTTTCGCCCGACGACGTCCGCGGCCGAATATCCGGTGAGCCGTTCGAACGCGTCGTTAACGTACACCAGCGGCTCGTCGGGCACCCGCACATCCGCTACCGTGATCCCGACGGGAGCCTCGTCGATCGCCCGTTGTTTGATCGCCGCGGAAACCCCCGTCGACGGGTCGTCGGCCGCGATCCCACGGAGTCGACGACGCAACCGATCGGCGCCGTCCTCGCGTCTGGGAACGAACTCCGCGCCCGCGTCGAAAACCCGGCCGGTGATCCCCGGGTCGTCGGCGTCGGTAAACACCACCGTGTCGACGGCGGCGTCGACCGCGCCGACCGCGTCGATCACCGATAACGCGTCGCCGTCCGGCAGGTCGTGTTCGGTGACGACGACGTCCGGCGTCGCCGCCGCGAGCGCCTCGCGGACGCCCGCGACGCCGTCCGCGAGACGCACCGTCGTGGCGACCGACCCGAGCTCGTCGGCGACCGCCTTCCGGTCTGCCGTGTCCGGACCGACGTACAACACGGCGATCGGTCCGGTGGCCCCCTCGATCATACGCCACATCCGGTCGCCCGGGTATTCAACTCCGGGGAAACGTGACGGCCCGACACAACGGGTGAGAACAGCCGCGAACGGTCAGTCCGCCGCCTCAACGACCTCTTGGTCGGCCGCCTCCTCGCGGTAGTACGTCTCGATGAACTCCTCGTCCACGCGGTTGAGCTCCTCTTTCGGCAGCATCGAGAGGAGGTCCCAGCCGATGTCCAAGGTGTCTTCGAGGTCCCGATTGGTGTCGAAGTCCTGGTCGACGAACTCCGTCTCGAAGCTGTCCGCGAAGTCGAGGTACTTGTTGTCGCGCTCGGAGAGCGCCTCGCGGCCGACGATGTTCACGAGGTCGCGAAGGTCTTCGCCCTCCGCGTACGCCGCGTACATCTGGTCGGAGACGTCGCCGTGGTCCTCGCGGGTGAGCCCCTCGCCGATGCCGTCGTCCATCAGCCGCGAGAGGCTCGGAAGAACGTTCACCGGCGGTTCGAGCCCCTGACTGTTGAGGTCGGGGTCGACGTAGATCTGTCCCTCGGTGATGTATCCGGT
>KI543163.1:36197-56726 GCA_000496175.1 uncultured archaeon A07HR67
GTGCCGTCTCGATCTCGACGATCTCGTCGTAGCCGATCGCCTCGTCGACCTCGGCGTACACCAAGGGGCCGCTGATCTCGGTGATGGTTTGATATTCTTTCATGATCAGTAGAGACTCCGAAGCTCCTCGGTGATGTCCGCTTTCAGCTCCTCGACGTACTCCTCGTAGTCCTCCTGAACGCCGATCCGGTTGATCCGCGGGACGGAGTCCGTGTCGACGATCTCTTCGACGGGGACGCCAGCTTCCAGCGCCGCGAACGCCTCGTCGCTGAACGTCTCGATCGTCGTCAACAACAGGTACGTCTTTTCGGGCGGACAGTACGTGTCGACCGGGTGGAAGGCGTTCTGTTGGAGGTACGCCTCCCGCAGGTACCGAGCCACCTCCAAGGTGAGCTGCTGGTCGTCCGGCAGCGCGTCCTTGCCGACAAGCTGGACGATCTCCTGTAGCTCGGTCTCCTCGTCGAGCACGTCGACAGCCCACTGCCGTTTCGTCGGCCAGTCCTCCTCGACGTTCTCCTGGAACCAAGGGTCGAGTTGGGTCTTGTACAACGAGTACGACTCGTTCCAGTTGATCGACGGGAAGTGGCGGCGTTCGGCCAGATCCGCGTCGAGCGCCCAGAACGTCTTGACGATCCGCAGCGTGTTCTGGGTGACCGGCTCCGAGAAGTCGCCGCCGGGCGGCGAGACGGCGCCGATCGCCGAGACGGAGCCCTCCGTCCCGTTGACGTTCTCGAAGTAGCCGGCCCGCTCGTAGAACTGCGCCAGACGGGCAGCGAGGTAGGCGGGGTACCCCTCCTCGCCCGGCATCTCCTCGAGCCGGGAGGAGATCTCGCGCATCGCCTCCGCCCACCGCGAGGTGGAGTCGGCCATCAGCGCCACGTCGTACCCCATGTCGCGGTAGTACTCCGCGATCGTGATCCCCGTGTAGATACAGGACTCACGCGCCGCGACGGGCATATTCGAGGTGTTCGCGATCAGCGAGGTCCGGGCCATCAACGGGTTGCCGTTGGCCGGGTCCTCAAGCTCGGGGAAGTCCTCGATCACCTCCGTCATCTCGTTGCCCCGCTCGCCACAGCCGACGTAGACGATGATGTCGGCGTCGGCGTACTTCGCCAACTGGTGTTGGGTCACCGTTTTGCCGGAGCCGAACGGCCCCGGGATGGCGGCCGTCCCGCCCTTCGCGATGGGGAACAATCCGTCGAGGATGCGCTGGCCGGACACCAGCGGCGTCCGCGGCGTCTTCTTGTTCTCGGCTGGGCGCGGTTCACGCACCGGCCACTCTTGATGCATCGACACCTCGACGCCGTTGTCGAGTTCGGCCACCGTCTCGGTGACGTCGAACGTCCCCGCCTCGACGGCGGTGACCGTCGTGGTCTCGCCCTCCGCGAGCGCGTCGGGCGGCACCATCACCTTGTGGTCGATGGTCACCGTTTCTTCGACGACCCCGACGACGTCGCCGCGGCCGACCTCGTCGCCGACCTCGACCGCCGGCTCGAACTCCCACTCTGCCTCGAGGTCGATGCCGGGCGCGTCGACCCCGCGGTCGAGGTACGGACTGCCCATCTTGCCCTCCAGGACGTCCAGCGGACGCTGGACGCCGTCGTAGATGGCGTCCAACATCCCCGGACCGAGGTCAACTGACAACGGCTCGCCCGTGTTCTCGACGGGTTCGCCGGGGCCGACCCCGGAGGTCTCCTCGTACACCTGAACCGTCGTGATGTTGCCCTCGATCTCGATGACTTCCCCCATGAGTCCTTCGTCGCCGACGTAGACGACGTCGTTCATGCGGGCGTCGAGATCGCGGGCGCTCACGACCGGACCGCTCACGCTCTGGATGACACCGTCGCCGGTGGTCTCCGTGGATTCTGCTTTGCTCATATTAATCGTTCTCTTCTTCCATCAGGTCGATCCCGATGGCTCGTTTGATCTGATCGCGGAGCCCCCCGCTGCCGGCGCCGCCCGCGCCGAGCGTCACGAGAACGGGCTCGATGCTCCCTTCGACCCGCTCGCGGGTCCCCCGCGAGAGGTGTTCGAGATCCGCGTCGTGCATCACGATAATACCGACTCCGTCGTCATCAAGGGTTCGCTCGACCGCCTCGTCGAGCCGGTCGTCTTTCTCGCCGTCCGGCACGTTCTCGACCGCCTGAACGCCGGCGAGCCGGAAGCCGGTGGTGAACTCTGGGCTGCCGATGACCGCGATCTCCTTGGTCATGTTATCACCAGCTCGGATTCGATCTCGTCGGCCGAGAGACCGGCCTCCGTTCCGCGGGCGATCGCCCGGATGTTCTCGACCTCGCGCTCCTTGGCGAGGATGTACGAGATAACCGGCGTCACCGACACCGGGTGGACCACGCCGAGCCGGTCGCCGTACGCCAGCAGCGCCCCGTCGACCGCGTGCTCGAACTCGATGAGACTGCTCGACTCCTCGAGGGTGCGAAGCGCCGGCCCCAAGTCGTCGCCGTACTCGCTCTCGGCGATGTGGTCGACGAGCTCGTCGACGTTTCGAGCGAGCCGCGCGAGCGTCGACCGGGTGAACAGGGTGCCACCCTCGATGAAGTACTCCGCCGGGTCGATGTCGGCGCCCGACCGCGCGAGCCGGAGCGCGTTCGTCGCGTTGCGGAAGTCGACCTCGGCTTTGAGGAACCGCTCGTACTGTCGGGTCGGCCCGTCGGTGCCGAGACCGGTCAACAACCGCTCGTAAAACGCCATGTCGACCGCGTTTTCGAGCGGGACGAGGACGCCCGTCTCCTCGTACTCGGCGTACGCCTCGCGGAGCGGGTCGCCGTACACCGTGTCGCCGAGAACGTCGATGACCGCGTCGATCGTGTCGGCCTCCAACAGCCGCCGGATCCGGCGGTCGTCGAACTCGCCGGCGCGGATGAGGTCGGTCTCGATGTCGGCCGAGTCGGTGTCGGTGTAGACGCCGCGGATCACGGTTTTCACGTTCCACGCGTCGAACTTCCGGAGGTATCTGGCGATCAGGTCGTACAGCCGGCCCTCGCTCCAATCGAGAATCGAATCGAACTGTTTCGCCAGGTTGCGGTTCAACGCGAACTCGATGAGGTCGACGCCGCGGTGACGGGCGCCGAGGGCGTTGATCTCTGCCTCGTAGCCCGACTCCTCCATGAACCGGGTTATCTCTCCCGGGCTCATCCGGACGAGCTTGCGGTACTCCTCGTCTCCGTAGAGGCCCCCCCGGCGGGCGCGAACCCGCGCGACGACGTATTCGGGATTCGAGCTGCCGGTGGAGCTCATTGGTCGAACAACCGTTCGGCGACTTGTTTCAACTCGTCGTCCCAGACCGATTCCAGAACCGAATCGAACGTGTTGTTCACCCTGACCCGAGAGGCGTCGCTCTCGGCGACGACGCCGCCGAGGCACTCGACCTCCCCGTCGACCTCGGCGTGTGTGTCCGCGAGAAGCTCCTCGACGAGCTCCACGTCCGAAGAACGGGCGTAGATCGAGACCGGCTCGTCGTCGTCGAACTCGGCGAGGCTGGCGTCGAGCAGCGTCTGCGTCAACTCACGGCGGCGGTCGCCTTCGAGGCCGGCAATCGCCGACTCGACGTCGTCGTACACCTCCTCGAGAACGTCACGGCGGGCGCCGAGCCGTTCCTGTTTGGCCTCCAGTTTGGCCGACGAGACCGTCTGCTCGCGTTCCTGGTCGATCTGTCGTTCGACCTCTGCGAGCCGCTCGTCGCGGATCTCCTCGGCGTCCGCCTCCGCCTCGGCGATGATTTCTTCGGCCTCGGCGTCGGCCGCCTCGCGAATCTCCTCCGCACGCGCGCGAGCTTCGTCTCGAACGTCCTCAACGACGGTGTCCAAACTCATGGTATAAAAGACGTGTTATCCGACGATGAACACGACAACCAGCGCGAGGATGACGAGCGTTTCGGGCAGCACTGTTAGAATGAGGCCGTTGACGAAGAGGTCCTCGTCTTCGGCCATCGCTCCGACGGCAGCGGCGCCGATGCCGCCTTCGGCGTAGCCGGCACCGAGGGCCGCGAGGCCCACGGCCAGTGCCGCTGCGGCGCTCGGGTCGTTGAGCGCTCCTCCGGTCGTCAGTACAGCATTCCCAAGTTCGTTGGTAAGTTCAAGCATTGGTAGTGGTTGCTGGTGCTCGTTTCCGAACGAGTGGATATTCGACTGAGCAGAGTCATAAAGGTTCTCAAAACGACCGACGGCAGACCGCGGCGATGAGCACTCACACCCGCCGAACGCGACGCTGTGGGATGTTGAAGGTCGAAAAAATGAGACGAACCGATCGCCGAGAGGACGCTACTCGTCGGCCGTGTACTGCCGGTCGCGGCCGAACGGCAGATACGGGTCGCCGCCGCCCTCGTAGAACTTGCCGAAGAACTCCACGTACTCGAGACGCACTCCCTGAATGCCGGCGGCGGTGATGCCGAGCAGGAGCACGATGACGTGGCCGACCACCGCGACGACGATCGCCGCGACGAGCCCGGCGATGCCAGCGAGCCCGACGGCGCTCGGGTCGAAGGCGGTCGACATGCCCGCAAAGACCAGCTGCTCGCTGCCGGTTTCCTGGACGTGCGCGAGGTGGTCGGCGGTGAAGATGAAGTGGAAACTCCCCTCGCCGCCGTCGTCGATGTACGCGCCGAACGCCAGCAGGTTGACCGCCAGCGCCATCCCGCCTTTCGCGAGCAACACCGCCATGATCCGCGCGTACGAGACGACGTTGACGACGGGTTCGAGCACCTCCGCGAGCTCGACCGGCTCGCCGACGGCGATCAACACGACGCCGAGACCAGCCGCCACGATGCCGGCGATCCCGACGAGAGCCGGGAACCCGCCGAACGAGAGCGCGCCGAGCGTGATCACCGAGACGGACTCGAACAGGAAGTCGGGCTTGGCTCCGGCGGCGTGTTGGCTGAAGATCCAGATCCACGCGCCGTTGAGTATCAGCAGCCACGAGCCGGCCTCGTACATCGCGTGTTTGGGGTCGTGTTGTTGAAGCGTAGTGACGAACGAGAACACGTACCCGACGTTCAGGTGGACGAGCCCGAAGACGACGCTGAGCACCAGCCACGTGAGCGCCCACTCGGTGTCGGCCGGTGACAGCCCCTTTCCGACCTCCCAGTGGAGTCCGAGCAACTGGTACGCGTGGTAGCCGAAGAGGTCGATTCCGTAGTAGATGCCGAACAACACGGTGAACAGGCCGGCCCAGATCGCGACTGCGCCCATCTCGCGGAACGCGCCGTCGTAGTTGGCGTACAGGTAGTAGCCGATGGCGGCGTACAACACGCCGTAGCCGACGTCGCCGATCATGAACCCGAACATCAACGGGAAGGTGAGAAACACCAGCAACGTCGGGTCGAACTCGGAGTACTTCGGGCGGCCGAACGCCTGAACCAACAGTTCGAACGGGCCGGCCGCGTTGCCGTTGCTCTGAACGACCGGCGGGTCGTCGCGTCCGGCGGCCGCGTGCCCGCCGTCGGTGGCGACCTCGGGCTCGGCCGTTGTCCGGTCCGGGTCGACCGACGCGCCGGCGGCCGCCGACGTCCCTTCCGAGCCGCCCTCGTCGACGGCCTCCGTGCGGTGGTCGCCGTCCGGGGTGAACGAGGCGCGTTCGAGCTCCTCAACCTCGGCGTGGTCCGCGACGGCCGCCGTGATGGCCGCCTCGAAGTCGGGGTACGTCTCGGTCGGAATCCATCCCTCGGCGACGAAGGCGTTCTCGGTGGTCGCAAACGAGAGCGGGGCCTCCTTTTTTTCCGCCTCGATGGTGAGCTGTTCTTCGGCGCGCAACAGGAACCCCGCCGCCTCCCGTTTCACCGCCTCGAGTTCGGCCTGGATCTCGTCGAGTTCGGCCCGGAGCTCGTCGCGTTCGCGTTCGAGCTCGGCGATGTACTCGGCCGGGCTCGCGTCGGATTCCGGCACCTCGAGCATCGCGATGTCGACGCCGACGAGCGCGTCCTGAAGCGTGCCGTCGTCCGCGTCGCCGGCGGGGACGGCGAAGACCGCCACGACGTCGCCGCCGGAGAACACCTCGAAGGCGTCGACCGCGTCCGCCTCCGCGAGCGCCGCCTCGACGGCCTCCGGTTTCGCCTCGCCGACGGCCACCTCGAGCGAGTCGTAGCCGCGCAACAAGTCGAGCTCGATCGCGAGGTCGGCGAACGGCTCCATCCGGTCGATCTCCTCCGTCCGGTCGCGAATCGCAGACCGGATCTCGTCGCGCCGGTCGTCGAGTTCGTTGACGCGATCGCGCACGTCCGCGAGTTCGGCCTCGAGCGCCTCGTCGTCGATCGGACGGGCCGCGTCGACCTCGTCGCCCTCCACGCCGAGGATGCTCTCGAGCGACCGAACGGTGACGAGCCGGTCGTTGACCTCCTCGGCGCCGGGAAGCGACGAGCCGGGCGAGAACCCCTCGTACCGGTCGTCGTAGTCGGTGACGTGTAACGAGTGGTGGTCGTAGGCCGCCTCGATGACGTCGTCGATGACGCGTTTCGACCCCGTCACCGACACTTTACTCATCTGTTCGGGTCTAAGCGACATTCATTCCTCCGGGGCGTGGGTGTGTACCGCTTCCTCGAAGCGGTCGACGGCGTAGTCGACGGCGTCGTCGATCCGTTCGCGGGCGGTTCGTTCGAGTTCTTCGCGGTCCTCGCGTCCCGCGGCGAGAATCTCCTCGCGGCGGTCGTCGAGCTCCTCGCGGGCGGATTCCAGCCGGGCCTCGGCCTCGGTCGCCGCCTCCTCCTCGGCCGTCGCGCGGATCTCGTCCGCACGTTGTCTGGCCTCTGCGAGGCGCTCGTCGGCGTCCGATTCCGCCTCCGCGATGATCTCGTCCGCCTCCGTTTCAGCCTCCTTGATCCGGTCGAGCACCTCTGGTCTCGCCATTCTACTGATCGCGTGAACGTCCACGAGCGACGTATAAGGTGTTTGCGGAACCGCGCGACCGTCAGAAACGACCGACGAGCGCCGCGGAACGGGGACCGCCGCGCATATTTAAGTACCAGTCGTCGGACCCTGCGCGTATGCCAACGGTGTACGCGGTCGGATCGGCGAAGGGTGGCGTCGGAAAGACCACCACGGCCGCGGCGGTCGCGACAGTCCTCGCGGCCGCAGGCGCGGACGTCGTCGCCGTCGACGCCGACGTCGGGATGGCGAACCTCGCCGGCGCGCTGGGCGTGACGCCGGGCGACACCACCGTTCACGACGTGCTCGCCGGGCGAGCGCCTCCCGACGCGGCCGTCCACGACGGCCCCGACGGCCTCCGGGTGGTCCCGGGCGACACGGACCTCGACGCGTACGCCGCCGCCGATCCGACGGCGCTGGCGCGGGTCGTCGGAGCGTTCGACGACGCCGACTACGTCATCGTCGACGCCGGCGCCGGGCTCTCACACGCCGCTGTGCTCCCGCTCGGGTTGGCCGATCAAACGCTGCTCGTTTCCACGCCGGACCGAAGCGCGCTCGGCGATACAGAAAAGACCCGCCAGCTGGCCGAGCGGATCGGCGCCAGCGTCGCCGGCGCCGCGATCACGCGGGTCGACGCCGGCGGCGCCGCGGATCCGAACACGACGGATGCTCCAGACGCGACAGATACTCCGGACGGAGCGGCGATCGACGTCGTCGGCGAGGTGCTCGCGGCGCCGGTGCTCGGCCGGATCCCCGAGGATCCGGTCGTCTCGCGGGCAGCCGCCGCCGGACGGCCGCTCACGGCGTTCGACCCCAGGGCGCCCGCGAGCCGCGCGTACCGCGATCTGACTCGGGCGCTCACCGGGGTCGACGTCGGGGCGGAGACGACGACGGGCGACGAGCCGCATGCGGCTCCGTCGACGCGAGAAACGGTCGCCGCGACAGACGACTGGACGTCGGAACGAACCGGACCCGGGCCGAGAGGCGACCCGAACGAGGGGGCGAGCGCCGACGCGGACACCGACAAGCCAGCCGACAGAGGGCGGGCCGACGCCTCGGCCCGCGACGCCGGCCCGATGCGAACCGCCCTCACCGGGACGGCAGAAGAAGAACGGGCAGAAGGCGACGAGGAGGACGCCGGAACGGGCGGGTTCGTCGGCTGGCTGCTCGGCCGGTGACCCGCGGCTACGCCTCCGAGGGCGTCTCCGCTCGGTCGCGGATCAGCTCGCGGACCCGTTCGGGGTCGTCGACGTCTGCCAGCTCCGCACAGGAGACGATCGCGGTGCCGTCGACCGATTCGCGGCCCTCCTCTTCTTTGGTGAAGTAGACGGAGCGGGTGCGAGCCACCTCACCGATCGAGGACATGATTCGCGCTCGCTTTTTCGCGGCGGGGGTGAACGTCGAGTGGCCGGTGAGCACTCGCGTCACGGGGTCGTCTTCCGCCTCGGAGACTGCCTTGAACGGGGCGCGAGCGGTCGGGTGGACGGTGAACCCCGCGCTGGTGAGCACGTGGACGACGTGTTCGTCGTCCGGGTCGGCGTCGGGGGCGGAGGGGGTCGGGTCTGCGTCGCGGACCCCGTCGGCGCCGTCGAGAACGTCGACCGGGCTCGAGAACGGCTCGTCGAACAGCTCCTCGAGCTGGACGGCGACCTCGATGGAGGCGTTCATGCCGTCCTCGTACTTCGAGACGGTGCGGCGGGACACGCCGAGCTCCGTCGCGAGCCGGCCAAGCGACCAGCCTCGATCTTCGCGCTCGTCTGCCAGCAGGTCCCCGTCGAGGCTCACGTAGAGCCCGCCGGGAGCCGCGTAGATGAGCGGCGGCATCTTCTCGATGAACAACTCGTAGGCGGTGTCGGGGTTGATCACCGGAACGCCGTGTCGGAAGTAGACGACGCCCGGCTTGAGCTCCTCGTCGCGGGTGCGGATCCCGATGACCATCGGCGTCGCCTCCAGGTACTCCCCGAGTCGTCGCATCTCCGCGCCGGTCTCGGCGTCGAGCGCGTCGACGTTTCCGAGGATCTTGAGAAGCAGGAGGTCCTTGTCGCGCCGAACGGCCACGTCGAAGCTCTTGGGCCGGACCGCACACCGGTCGCTGACGAGGAACCCCGCGTCCTCCAGCATCGCGGTGACGTTTTCTATCAGCGCAGTCCGGGACATGCCCGAGACAAGCGCCTCACCGCATATATACGTTGTGCCGGTGAGAACGGACGATACCCGTGCCCGCTTGCGTTTTTCTTGCCTACGCTGGCGACACCATTATATACGGTGTCGCCGCCGAAACCGGCTTGTTCGGGGGCGCAAAACCGCGAGTATGCCGATCGTCGCCGTCGACGACACCGACTCCCGCGAGCGCGGCATGTGTACGACGTACGTCGGCGTCCGAATCGCAGAACGGCTCGAACGGGCAGGCGGGCGGGTCACGCGGCGGCTGCTCGTGCGGCTCAACCCGGCGGTGAAACACAAGACCCGGGGCAACGCCGCGGTCGCGGTCTGGGTCGAGGAGATCGGCACCGACGAGGCGTTTCGCGTCGCCGAGGAGACCGTCCGCGAGTTCGCGGCCGCCGGCGATCCCCTGACCTCGCCGGGGCTCGTCGCCGCCGACGGCGTCGCCGGCGACGTGCCCGACGACGTCGCGACGTTCGCCCGGCGGGCGCTGCGAGAACGGTTGTCTCTCGGCGAGGCGGTCGCGATCGCCGATCGACACGGGTTCACACACGCGGGATTCGGCTCCGGCGGTGCGGACGGAGAAACGGCGCCGGGTCGCGGGCGGATCGGCGCGCTCGCCGCGGTCGGCGCCCCGGCGGCGCTCGACGAGTGGACGGTCGAACACATCACGTACCGGGAACTCGATCGGTGTGGAACGCCACGCGAGGTCGACGCCGACAGCGTCTTCGCCGCCGCCGATGCGGAGTATCCGACCGTGTGGGACACCGTCGACCGGGAGACCGGAGCGGTCGTCTGCGTGCCCAACGCCCCGGGACCGATCCTCTACGGGATCCGCGGCGACGACGCCGCGGCGTGTCGCCGGGTGGCGGACGCGATCGCGGCCGAACCCGCCGAGCGCACGGCGACGTTCCTGACGAACCAGGGGACCGACGCACACCTCGCCGACGGGGTGATCGGCGACCTCCGCGACGGGGCTGGCTATCGGGTGACGGGGGTCGTCGCGAGCGCACCGGAACGGAAGCGCGGGGGCCACGTCCACGTGTCGGTCGCCGAGAGCGACGTGACTGACGGCGAGAACGCCGATCCCGCGGTCGGTGACGACCCCGTGACCGACGACGATCCCGCGGCCGGCGGCGAGCGCGTTCTCCGGGCCGTCGCGTTCGCCCCGACCGGACGGTTTCGCGACCGCGTGTGCGCCCTCCGGCCGGGCGACCGCGTAACGTTGTGTGGCGAACACGAAGTCCGCACCGGCGACCCGGGGCCGGACGGAACGCTGAAACTCGAGAAGTTCGCCGTCCGCGGCCTCGTCGAGACCGAGCCGACGACGCCGACCTGTCCGGAGTGCCGGCGGACCATGTCGTCGGCGGGACGGGACCAGGGGTACCGGTGTCGCGACTGCGGGACGACCGCCCCCGGGACCGTCGAACAGCCGATCGACCGCGAGATAGAGCGCGGGTGGTACGAGGTGCCGCCGAGCGCCCGGAGACACGTCGCGAAGCCGCTCGTTCGGGGCGGATTCGACGCGCCGGTCCACCCCGAGCGGTGAGCGGATCATCTGGCCGCGGCGGCTACGTCTCGATATCGCGGCCGTCGCGCCACGCGGCCGCCTGCGCCTCGGCCGTCTCGCGGTCGTCGACGACGACCCGGTCGTAGGTGCGGTCGTCAGTCGCCTGTTCCATCACATCGAGCCGGACCACGAACCGGCCGTCGCCGCGCTCGCGGAGCCGGACCGTGGCGTACCGGTCCGACCGCTCCCACTCGGTTATCCGACCGTCCTCGCGCTCGAGAGACCAGCTCATACCCGAGAACACGCCTCAGACCTGGTAAACGGCCCGGTTCTCCGCTACAGGGCCACGGCGTCAGCCGCCGGCGAACGCGTTGCGACGACGAAACGCGACGGGTCGTATCGAAAACGTTACCCTCAGCCGGTCGGAATCGCGGGATATGAGCGACACCGACGAGGGGGGCGACGCGGAAGACGAGGAGGACGACGAGTCCGGCGTCGAACTCGGAGAGGGGCCGGCCGTCGAGGGCGAACCGGTGGCCCGCGTCGCCTCCCGGCTCACGTGGCCCGCAGAACGGAGCGCGGTGCGCGAACAGGAGGGCGGCGCGACCGTCCGCACACCCGACGGGCCGACCGACCTCGACGCGATTCTCGCGGCGTCCGACGTGCCGCTCTTCGAGGACCGCAGCGAGTTCCTCGCGGCCGTCGAAGACGTGATCGGCCGCGGCCCCGTCGCCACGGAGTGACCGCGGCGGAAAACGATCCGGGACGCCGACCGGCGAGACGCGGCCCGGTCGCGTACCCTTTTTGTCGCTACCGCTCGGAGAAAACCCATGGCGATTCCGTTTCACCCCGACGATCTAGACGGCGACGACTTCGGCGAGAAGCGAACTACCCTCGAGATGGACCACGAGGAGGCGATCGAACACGTCCGAGAGGTGTGTCTCGACGCGGGCTTTGGCGTCCCCGTCGAGTTCTCGCCCGCGGACCTGTTGAACGAGAAGGTCGACGCCGACCGCGACCCGTACTACGTTCTCGGGGCGTGTAACCCCGCGGTGGCCGACCGCGCGCTCGACGCCACCGACGGTCGGATCGGCTCTCTGTTCCCGTGTAACATGGTGATCGAAGAAGTTGATCCCGGCACCCAAGCCGTCCATCATGTCTCGATCATGAAGATCGCGCGGCTGCTCGGGCTTCCGAGCGACGACGCGGCGATGGACGAGATTGTCGCGGACACCGGCGAGATGGTGGAGGCGGTGTTCGAACGGCTCGACGGCTGAGCCGGCTGCTCCCCGGCGTGAACCGGCCACGCCTCATCGCCGACGCCCCCGCGGAACCGCTCGCCGTCCCATCACCCATCGACGCCGACGAAGTCGCCGAGATCCGCTTGGAGCCCGGCGGCCATCGTCGACTTCCGCCGGAGGCGACCGAGCGACACCGGCAGGTGATCGACGACGCCGCGGACCGCCTCGCCGAACGTCTCGGCGGTACCGTGTTCGCCCTCGAAGGCGTCGCGGACCGTCTCGCGCACCTGCCAGACGCCGACCGGCCCCCAGTAGTCGTCGGAGACATGTCGACAAACGAGCGCCTTCGCCTGTCGTCCGCGGTCGTTGAGGTGTTCGAGCACCCCGAGACGCGCGGCGTAGTACGCGCCCGCGGTCTCCGCGACGTACCCCGTTCGGCCGTCGCGGCCCTCGCTGGCGGCCGAGAGAGAGACGCCCGACGCGGGGTCGGGGTTCCAGATCGAGCCGGGCGCTTTCAGTTCGACCAGTTCGTACTCCCACCGGCCGGGAACGAGAATCACCCAGAACGCGTTGCCGAGGTACTCGTTGCGGTGGACCTCGATCGAGTCGATCGTCGGCGCGTCGCGGATCGACCCGCGGAGGAACTGCCCGACCGTGTCGTCGACGGCCGTGATCGACCAGCGCGTCGGGACGAGCCGCCGGTTCTCGCCGCGCCCGAGCGCGCCCGCCGAGAGGATCGTGTTGATCGCGTACACGTCGAACCCGCGGCGGTAGAGGTACGTCATCGCCCCCTCGGCGCGCCAGTCGTCGTCTTCGAGCGTCTTCTTCACCGGCCGCGGGACGTGCGGGTTCTCGGCGAGGTCCGCGGTCCGCGCCGCCGCGCGCGGCCCGGTCGGCGTCTTGATATCCTCCATGCCGACGTCGAAGTCGAGGTTCGGTCGGCCGTTGAGGCCGATCTCCACGTCGACCGGGCGGTCAGCGATGGCGACCTCGCGCTGGACGCCGAGCCAGCCGTCCCACGCGTCGTGGACGTTCTCGGCCGGTCCACTCCCACCGACCGATTTCGCTCCGCCTGTCGCGCCGGCGTCCGCCACGTCGACGCCCCGCGTCGAGTTGAGCAGGCTGGTCCGCCGGTCGAACACGTCCGAGATGGAGACGCCCTCCTCGTACCACGCCGCCGAGGTCTCGAACGCGGCCGCCCGCTCCTCGCGGCCGACCGGCGAGAGCAGGCCGGTCGAGACGTTCGGGTAGTCCGCGCGGCCGACAAAGATGGAGGGCGAGACGCTGTCGACGACGGCGTCGTCGGAGACGTGCTCGTCGAAGCGCCGCTCGAAGGAGTCGAGATGATCGAGGATGCCGTAGTCCTTCTCGCGCGCGAGGCGCCGCCGCTCGGCCCGCTCGTTCGCCTCGTACTCGATGAACTCGTCGAGCCGCATTCGCCGACCGTAGGGCCGAGTCGGACTTGACGGTGTCGCCGCCGCGCGCACGCGGCGCCGGACGATCAGGCCGCGAGCGAGGTGACGCCGGCCGGGAGTTCGGCCCCGCGCGTCCACGTGTCACCCTCACGGCGGACCAACGGAGCCGACGCCTCGGGGACGAACCCGTCCTCGTCGACTCGCATCGTCCCGCCGACGAGCGTCCCGTCGACGACCGCCCAGGAGATCGCGAACGCCGGGTCGGCGGCGGGCACCGAGTCGGCTGCGGCGTCGAACGCGGCGTCGTCCGCGGCCGCCGAGAGGGTCACGCCCGCGGGCGCTTCGGGTCCCCAGCGGTTCGCTCCAGCGTAGAGCCGCCCGTCGTGAACGACCGCCTCGCGGAAGTAGTTCGCCCAGAAGTCCCGGAAGTCGGTGTCGAGCCGGTACCACCGGTCGCCGTCGTCCGTCCGGTAGAGCCCGTTCCCGGTGGCGGCGACGACCGCCCTGCCGTCGAGCACGCGCAGGTCGTGGACGTCGTCGTGGACGCCCTCGCCGTACCGCCGCCAGAAGTCGCCGTCGAAGGCGTAGACGCCGCCGGGCTCTAACCCCGCGAGGACGCCGTCGTCCGGGTGGACGGCCAGCGTCCTGACGCTCGGCGCGCCGCCCGGCGCGCGGTCCCGCCAGCGGTCGCCGTGCGGGTGCGCGTCAAGGTCGCCGACCGGGTCGAAGCGCCGCCCGTCGGCCGCCGGTCGCGCGCGCAGCACGCCGGCGTCCCCGGTCCCGAGCAGCACGGTCTCGGGCCCGGCGAGCACGGAGACGGGATCGTCCGGGCCGTCGAGCCGCCGCCAGTCCTCGCCGTCCGGCGACCGGAACAGCCCCTCAGCGGTCGCGGCGAGCCAGGCGTCGCCGCTCCGTGCGACCTCGTAGACGCGGCCGCACGCCGTCGTCCGCGTCGGGTCGTCGTTCGGTCCGTCGAGCCGATACAGTCCGCGGTGCGTTCCGCAGACCAGCATGCCTCGCGATTGAACCTCGAGGTGAAAAACCGTGCCGCTTCCGCGGGCCCGCTAGCTGTGGATCCCCATCGCTTCGATCTGTTCTTGATACCGGTTGCGGATGGTGACCTCGGTGACCTGCGCGACATCGGCGACCTCGCGTTGCGTCTTCTTCTCGTTACAGAGAAGTGACGCCGCGTAGATTGCGGCCGCGGCGTAGCCGGTCGGGGACTTGCCGGAGAGCAGGCCCTTCTCCGCGGTGGTTTCGATTATCTCGTTGGCTTTCGATTGGACCTCCTCGCTGAGGTCGAGTTCGGAAGAGAACCGGGGAACGTACTTCTGTGGATCGACCGGGCGCATCTCCAAGCCGAGCTCCTGAGAGATATAGCGGTAGGTGCGGCCGATCTCTTTGCGGTCGACGCGGGAGACGTCGGAGATCTCCTCGAGCGAGCGGGGAATTCCCTCCTTGCGGCAGGCGGCGTACAACGCGGCGGTGGAGACGCCCTCGATTGACCGGCCTCGAATGAGGTCCTCGTTGAGTGCGCGCCGGTAGATGACAGAGGCGACCTCCCGGACGGAACGGGGAACGCCGAGGGCACTCGCCATCCGGTCGATCTCCGAGAGCGCGAACTGCAGGTTGCGCTCGCCGGCGTCTTTCGTCCGGATCCGTTCTTGCCACTTCCGCAGCCGGTGCATCTGCGAGCGCTTCTTCGAGGAGATAGAACGTCCGTAGGCGTCCTTGTCTTTCCAATCGATCGTGGTCGTCAGCCCCTTGTCGTGCATCGTCTTCGTCGTCGGCGCGCCGACGCGGGACTTCGACTGTCGCTCGGAGTGGTTGAACGCCCGCCACTCCGGGCCGGGGTCGATCTGTTCTTCTTCGACGATGAGTCCGGTTTCTTCGTGTATCAGTTCGCCGTCGGCCGTTCGGGTGAGATCGGCTGGGTCGAGGTCGTCGGGGTCCAACTCGTCGGGATCGACCTCCTCGATATCTACCTCGTCGGTTCCGGATTCCTCGGCCCCCTCGTCCCGCACGCGCTGCCGGTCGTGATCCCGTTGTCGGGTTGGCCCTGTCATCGCATTTATATAGTAAGCCCGTCGACTGTATTAAAATTTGTGGGGACTCCGCGGTCGAGCGCCCGTTCGCGGTCGCCCGGCGCCCGTCGGTCGCGAACGGATCCGTCGCCGCGTCAGACCACCCGCTCACTGGTCTGGAACGTGACGATCGCAGCGGTGGAGTCGACGATCAGTCGAGGGGGTGGAGCGTCGGGCGGCGGCCGGGTCGCGGCGTCGGACGGACAACGCTTTGCGCCCCCGGCACTGACCTCGAACAGATGCCGACGATCGAGTGCGACCCGGCCGAGGCGCGAGCCCGACTGGAGGGCGCGGGAGTGCCGGTCGAGGCCGGCAACACCGAGCACGAGCGCTGGCGCGCCGAGCGCGACGGCGCGGTCGCCGTCGCCTACGACGACAAGGTGGTGATACAGGGCAGCGATCCGACTCGGCTGACTAACCTGCTCGCCGAGGGCGGCGGGCGCGCACACGTCTACTTCGACGGCGCGTCCCGCGGGAATCCCGGCCCCGGCGCGGTGGGATGGTGTCTCGTCACCGCCGACGGGGTCGTCACGGAGGGCGGCGAGCGGATCGGTCGCGTCACCAACAACGACGCCGAGTACGCGGCGCTGATCCGCGCGCTGGAGGCCGCAGACGAGTACGGCTTCGACGCGATCGACGTTCGAGGCGACTCCGAACTGGTGGTGAAACAGGTGCGCGGCGAGTGGGACACAAACGAGCCGAGACTCCGCGAGAAGCGCGTCCGAGCCAGAGAACTGCTGAACCGGTTCGACCGCTGGTCGATCGCGCACGTTCCGCGAGAAATAAACGAGCGCGCCGACGATCTGGCGACCGAGGCACTCGATGAACGGAACTGACGACGGCGACGGACCAGAGGGGGCCAGCGAAAACGACACGGCGCGGACCCGGGGAACCGACCGGATGGGCGGGCCGGGCGACGAGCCGCCGGAGTGGGCGAAAGAACGCGCCCGGGAGATCGCGGGCGGGGCGGAGGCCGA
This sequence comes from uncultured archaeon A07HR67, assembly GCA_000496175.1. Lineage (GTDB taxonomy): Archaea > Halobacteriota > Halobacteria > Halobacteriales > Haloferacaceae > Halorubrum. The sequence continues at coordinate 52,460 of KI543163.1, forward strand.
GCAGAACGACACCGACGAGGAGTCCGGTGCGCGCGTCCCGGACGTCCCGCCGGCGGTCGTCGACGAGGCCGAGCGGCTGACGCGGCTCGCGCGGGAGGCCGCCGACTCGGCCGCCGCAGAACACTACCGCGAGCGCCGGGACGCGCTGGTCGCCGACCACGCGTACACGTCGCGGCTCCGCCAGGAGGACGACACGCTGGTGTTGTACCCCGACGAGTGGATGGCGTCGGGAGAGGTTCAACTCGACCGGATCGAAAATACCGACCGAGCGGTCGAGGTATCGTTGTCCGGACCCGGCGACGCCGATCGCTACCGCGCGGTCGCCGACTACAACGACGCGGTCGTCGAGGCGGTCGCCGACCGGGCCAGCGACGTTCACGCCGCGACCGCCCGCAGTTTCGCGGCGTTCATGAGCAACCACTACGTCCGGACGGTCGACGACGCGACTCCCGAGATGCGCGCGGAGTTCCGCGAAGAGTACTTCCCGCGAAACGGGTGGCCGACCGACGAGCAACTGGCGGTCCTCGAAGAATCGATCGCGACGGTCGAGTCGGTCGCCGAGGAACTCGACCGACCGTCGCCGTCGTCGTAGCTGGCGCGGTCTGAGAGAACCGGTCGGGTTCCGACGAAAAACTACGTCTGTAAGAACGCCTCGACTTCGGCCGCGCGGGTCTCGTCGGTGACGAACCGGTCGAGCACCCACTCGATCTGCCCGAGGATGACGTCGTGACCGGCGTCGGTGAGCGTGTACTGGTTCGTCCGCTTGTCCAGTTCGCTCTTCTCGACGAGGTCCTCGTCGACGAGGTCGTCGAGGTTGGGGTAGAGCCGACCGTGGTTCACTTCCGAGCCGTAGTACGCCTCGAGCTCCCGTTTGACCGCGAGCCCGTACCGCGGCTCCTCGGCCAGAATCGTCAGGATATTTTGTTGGAATGCTGTCAGGTCTTGTGCGGTGATCGATGCTTCGGAAGCCGGTTGCGCCTCTGACATGTTGTACTGAAGCGTCTCCAGTCTTATATCCTTTCTGAACATTCGTCAGATCGAAGGGTCGTAGATGGGTACAATCAGATCAAACGGGTGTGTTGGCGGGGCGAGTCGCCGGTTCACTCGGATGCGCGGCTGAACAGCAAGAACGGATCTATCGGCTATCTTTGATACGATGTAATCAACGGTCGGGGAATCCAGCGTTTCGGTGACACATCTGTGTCGAAACTCCGAGATGTGGTGCGACGGACGGGCGATTCCGTCCCGAAAGCATTTTCCACGCGTTCGTCGGAGTGAACTTCATGGTCAATCTCTGGGCGGATCTCGAGACGGGGCCGGACGCCCCCGACGAGATCTACGCCGTCGTGGAGTGTCTCAAGGGCGAGCGGAACAAGTACGAGTACGACAAGGACGTTCCCGGGATCGTGCTCGACCGCGTTCTCCACTCGAACGTCCACTACCCGTACGATTACGGCTTCATTCCGCGGTCGTACTACGACGACGGCGACCCCTTCGACGTGATGGTGCTCGTGGAGGACGCGACGTTCCCCGGTTGTGTGGTCGAGGCCCGTCCCGTCGCGTTGATGCGGATGGACGACGACGGCGAACAGGACGACAAGGTGATCGCGGTGCCGACCGAGGACCCGCGGTTCGACCACATCGAGGATCTCGAAGACATCCCACAACAGATCCGCGACGAGATAGACGAGTTCTTCGCGACGTACAAGAATCTTGAAGCCGGCAAGGAGGTCGAGACGCTGGGCTGGGAGGACAAGACGGCGGCGAAAGAAGCGGTCGAACACGCACAGGAACTCTACGACGAGGAGTTCGGAGCCTGACGTCCGCCGGCGGCCTGCCGCCGGCCGTCTCCGCGACCCGTCCGATAACGCACAGGGCGTCGACGACCCGCGAGACGGTATAACCAACACGCATCACGTCCCCGGCGGCGATGGGGTATGCGCATGGGTAATTTTTAGGGCGTCGGGGACGGAGTAGTCGACGAACCGATGACAGCACCCACGTCCGCCGTCGGCATCGACCACCCCACGGTCGTGCCGGTCAACTTCGATCCAGAGACGACGGTCACGACGGAGCCGGACGGCCCAACGGTCAGGCAGTCGAACGAGTCCTAAGACTCCGTGACGACGGTCGAGAGCCGCGTGGCGGCCGTCGAAAGCGTCTCGAACCGGTCGTCGGCCCAGTCGAGCACCGTGGGATCGCTGGACTCGAGCAGACACCGTGGGTTATTGCGTTCGTCGTACGCGACCACGCACGCGAGGTCGTCGTATCGGAACAATCCGTACTCGATGGGTTCCGACGCGACGTACACCGTCGCGTCGTCGTCCGACAACGCCCTGTCGAGTGCGGGACCGAACGCCTCGACCGACGTCTCCAACACCGCCCGGTCGATCACGAGTTCCATGCTTGCCCCCCGGTCGAGCGCCGAGGCGGCCGCCTCGTTGTACTGAGCGGTGACGATCGGGGAGACGGCGCGAACGGCTGACTCGCCCGCCGACCGGATCAGCTCCACCACGCGGTCGAGAGCCGCCAGGGGGTCACGGTCGGTCGCGGCCGTGAGTTCACCCGTCTCGAGTCCCGCGGACGGGAAGTTCGCGCCGGCCCGTTCCAGGTCGGCCGCGAACCGGCCGTAGCGGTCGGCGCGGTCGACTTCCGACAAGAGGTTCTCGTAGGCGTCGTGAACCCGTTGACCGGTCGGTGTCAGGTGATACGCGCCATTGCGTTTGATCACCCACCGCCGGTCGCTGAACCCCGCCAGAATGCGCTGGACCGTCGTCCGGGTCGCGTCGACCGCGTCGGTCAGCGCTGCCGGACGGCGCGGCTCTCTGGCGAGCACCCGAAGGATCGCGACCCGAATCGGCGACCCCGTGAGGTACTGTGCGCCGTCGTGTCCGCTGTCGGGCGACATCGTCTGTGTGAGACTACGAACACCGGCGACATAATCGTGTCGTCGACACGAGCACTGAACGCGGTCTCGAACGGCGGCTCGCCTCCCGCAGAGCCGAAACACCGGGCGCCGTCGGACGCAGATTGTACCGTGTGGCGTGCGTTATTTTATTTTACGATTACATAAGTTTAAATATGTAAAAAATACCTCTTTTATTAAATTTCGGTTTTACTCGCGCGCAGAATGTCTTGTAATATGTACGAAAGTGTGGCGGCATACCTGGCAGAGAATCCGAAGATGACCGGCGTCCTGTTCACCGCCCTGTTGTTGTTGTCGCAGGCGGCTCCCGTCGCGGCGAACGCGGGCTCAGCGAACCCCGGCCCCTAATCCAGATCCACCTCGTCGCTCCACGTGAGTTCGCCGTCGACGAAGACGGGCAGAACCTCGAGATCGAAGAGCCGTGCGAGGCTATCGCGGTCCGCGTCGGCGCGACGTGCCGTCGCCGGGACGTAGTAGTCCTCGTCGACGGTCGGCATGTTGAGCGTCGCGAGCGACCCAATTCCGTGGTTTTTGTTCGGAAAAAACTCGGCAGAGAACGCCCAGTCGTCGGCGTCTCGCGTGAGAGCGGCGACGATCGACATCCCGCTCCGGCTCTGACAGATCGTCGTCGCGCCGTCGCCGACCACGATGTACTGCCGACCGGTGAGCAGCTCGCGCCGCGCGACGTGAAGCGCGGTCCGGAGGTCGAAGCCGCCGTTCAGCAGCCGAGCGACAATTCGACCGAGCCGCGTCGCCGGCGCGTTCGCGACGTCGCTCAGTGTGACGATACCGCCACGGCTCCCGCGACGGACCAGCGCCGCCCCCTGCTCGTACGACTGACAGGCGTTCAACAGGAACGCGCTGATCCCGACGGTGAGGCGCTCGCCGGTCAGGTCGAGATAGCCGTCTCGACACTGCATCCCCCGGTCGTCGACGTGACCGATGTAGTGTAGGAAGTCGGCGTCCGACGCGAGCGTCTCGCGCATCTCGGCGCGGGTGAGGTCGTGTCGCATCTCGATGTCGAACTGGACGATGTCGCGGAGTCCGTAGAGCGCCGACACCGCCCCCTCCCTCGCGCATCTGCTCGTCGTTACATACGACGAGCACCGAAATCCGCGATTGTTCGACCGGCTCCGTCTCCAGGCGGCGGCGGTAGGCGTCGAGCGTGGCCTTGTTTGCGTCGAGGGGGACGCCGTCGCCGACCCAGGCGTGTCCGACCGTCTCGACCGGCTCGGGACGCACGAAGTCGGCGCTTTCGAGCGCCGGTCCGTGGTCGCTCGGTGCGTCCGCCCCGCGGGGAGCCGCTCGACCGTCGGCGTCGGCCGCGCCGCGAACCAGCGC
>KI543163.1:56746-58824 GCA_000496175.1 uncultured archaeon A07HR67
TCCGAAGACACGTCGGGACCGCCCGCGGTGCTGAGCTTCTCGACCAGCTTCCAGAGATTCTCGACGCGATGGACCGCGACGCGCTCAATCTCAGGGACACGCCAGACGGAGACGCCCCTGAAGGAGAGGCCACCGTTGTGCTTGGACCAGCAGCGGCCGGACAGTTGGTCCACGAGCTCGCCGGGTACCTCACAGCAGATATCGCAGCATTCGGGTTTTCTCCGATTGAACCCGGTGACCGATTGACAGACGCACCGCTGACAATCGATGACGTTGTCGAGCCGGGATCGTGGGGTGCGATGGCGTATGATGCCGAAGGGCGGCCAACGACGCCCATTCGGCTCGTCGGTCAGGGACGCGTTGAGTCGTTCTTACACGACACCTCAACAGCCGCAAAGGCAGGGCAAGCCCCGGCAGGGAATCTCGTCCCCGCGCTAGGATTCGAGCAGGCGCCGCGGATCCACCATCGTGATCTTCGTGTTTCCCCTGGCGGCGCGACTCGCGATGAGCTGCTCGCCGACGCCGACGTGTACGTCCGGCGGTTCCGCCCGGCGTTCTACCGTGACCAGTTCGAACGAACCCAGCGAGACGGTGAGATGCCCCCAAGCGCGCTGTACGCACACGACGTTGCCGAGCGAATCCCAGACACAGCAGATCCGGCAACTGTCGAGTTCCCTGTCGCAGAGGGATTCCGCGTTGAGAACGGAGAACTCACGAACAGCGTCGATCCGGCGCTGTTGTGGACGCCGGAGACGATGAAGACACTTGACCGGATTGGCCGGGAGACTGAGCGGATCACCGGCGTTGGGTCCAAACACAAGTCGCGGATACCGTACACTGTCACCGCACCAGCGATGCGGATTGAAGCAGAGCTAACGGAATCGATGTGAATAGATAAGAGAATCAGAATGGCATCCGCGGTGTGTCCGTTCGGCGTATCAGTCGTCTGCCGCGGTCGATCCTTCCGACCCCTCGTTCACCGCGGTCGGCGCAGAGCTGCTATCCGCGGGCTCATAGAGATGACAGGCGACTTCACGGTCTGCGTCGAACTGCGCTTTTTGTTCGAGAGCCGGTTCTTGAGTTTCACAGATATCGCCAATGTATTCCGGACAGCGCTTGTGGAACCGGCAGCCACTCGGCACATTGATAGCGTCGCCCACTTCACCACCAAGCTCAACGCGGTCTCGGCCTGCTTCCGGATCGGGCACCGGTACCGCGTTGATCAGCGACTGCGTGTATGGGTGTTTTGGGTTCTCGATAATATCGTCAGTCGGCCCCTTCTCACTATCTCGCCCATGTACATAATCGCGAGCCGGTCACACATGTGACGGAGCAACGAGAGATCGTGGCTGATGTATACGACTGAGAGGTCAAACTCGTCGGTCATCCGCTCCATCAGCGACAGCACGCCTGCTCGGAGTGAGACATCAAGCATGCTTACTGGTTCGTCGGCGATAATAAAGTCCGGGTCTAACACCAGCGCACGCGCGATAGCGACACGCTGGCGCTGTCCGCCAGACAGTTCATTCGGGTATTGATCGTAATATTGTTGTGGCGGCAGAAGTTCAGCGAATTCTAGTGCCCGGCGGACACGGGCAGTTTCATTTCGAATATCGTGGATCCGTAACGGCTCCGCGACGGTGTCGTACACCGTCATCCGCGGGTTTAGCGACTCGAACGGATCTTGGAAGATCATCTGAGCGTTCTGCGTGAACTCCTGTAGCTCCTCGTCGCCCGGATCTGTGAGGTCCATTCCCCTGAATGAGATAGAGCCGTCGGTCGGCTCGTGGAGTCGCACGAGCGACATCCCGGTTGTCGTCTTCCCACAACCAGACTCGCCGGCGAGCCCGAGCGTCTCGCCGCGGTTGAGATCAAAACTGACGCCGTCGACTGCGTGGACGTAGTCGGCCTCTCTCCGCGTCGCCGCGCGCAGCAGACTGGAAATAACGCCCTCATCAACCTTGAAGTGTTTCTTGAGCCCCTCGACGCGCAACAACGGCTCGTCGCTCCCGCGAGAAGATCCGATGCCGCTCATCTCAGTCATCCCCCTCTGCGGCCGACCGGGCGCTCCTAGCAGC
>KI543163.1:58844-67494 GCA_000496175.1 uncultured archaeon A07HR67
CGCCCCGAGCCGCTCGGCGAGCGGCGCCTCGTACAGCGACGCCCAGTCGAGGTCGGCCGCGGTCGCCGCCCGCTCGTGGAGGTCGACGGGATAGAACCCCTCGGTCCGCGCGATACAATCGAAGTGGAACGATTGTCGGAGGACATCGGCGGCCCGGCGCTCGATGTCGGGGGCGAGCGAGTGCGTCCAGCCGTCCCCCTCGATCCGCGCCGGCGACCCCGGAACCACCTCGGCCGCGAGGTAGTACGCCAGCGGAACGACGGGATACAACGCGCGGTACGCCGGCGGCACGACGATCCGCACCCCACTGTCGGGCGGGTCGATTCGGTTGGGGACACGGAACGCATCTCCCGGTTCGATAAGCGGCGGGTGGCCGCGCAGGGTCGGGAAGGCACGCTCCGGGCTCAGCGTTTTCAGGGCCGACCCCAGCAGCGAGACGGCGTCCATCAGCGACCGCGGGTCGGTCGGCGTCGTGATCGTCCCCGCCGGCGCCTGGTGTAACGACCGGAACCCCAGCGTCACCGCGGCGGTCTCGGCGAACTCGATGCGCGTGGTTCCGCCGTCGGCGACCGCCGAGAACGCGCACTCGAAGTCGAGGTACAGCTTCGTCGGCGCGGGATTGATCCCGACGCAGTAGCGGCCGGACGGCAGCGAGACGTCGTCGCCGCGGGCGAGTAGGGTCCCCTCGCTGTCCCGCACCGCGATCTGGGCGAGCCGGGGGATCTCGACCCACTCCGCGTCGACGGTCACGCTCGTGTCGACCGGGAAGTAGTGGCTCGCCGTCGGAGACGGGGCCGGCGAGACCGGGCGGTCGGTGTACAGCTCGAAGGTGGTGTGTTCGATGTGGTCCGTGACCGTGAGACCGAACCTGTCGGACAACGCGTCGATGTCGATGCTCATGGGTGTCCTCCGTGGCCGCCGTTGGTCTCCGAGTCGAGAGCGGGCCGGCGTTGACCGCCGCGGCAGCGGTCGGTACCGCTCGTTCGGCGGTACACGACCTAAAAGTTGTGTCGGTAGGCCGCTCCGTCGAGCGCGTCGGCGTTCCCTTTATCCGCTCGCTCACGGGCTGGCACCGCGGACCGAACGGATAAAGGGGACGCCGACCCACGTTCGCGTAATGATCACGCTGGGTACGGCGCGGGCACCGCCGGGCGAGGCGGACACCGGCCGTCTCGAGGTCGGCGAGATGCGAGACGGCAGCCCGGTGCGGCTGCCGGTCGCCGTCATCAACGGGGCGGGCAGCGGCAAGACGCTTTACATACAGGCGGTCAGCGACGGGGACGAACTCAACGGGCTCGGCGTGGTGAGCCGGGTCGTGCCGCGGCTCGATCCGACGGAGCTGTCCGGAGCCGTTCTCGTCGTGGGCGTCGTCAACCACTTCGCGTTCCAGGTGGCCGAACACCGGAACCCGATCGACGACCGCAAGATGAATCGGGGGTATCCCGGCGACGAGGACGGGACGACGAGCGAACGAATCGCCCACGCGACGTTCCAAGCCGCCAAACGCGCCGACATCGTCTTGGATCTTCATCAGGGGTCGACGAGCCGCATGATAAACGAGACGCGGGTCCGATGTGGGATCAGACATCACCTCCACGGCGATTGTCTCGAGCTCGCGAAGGTGTTCGGGTGCGGTCACGTGCTCGACATCAAAGGCCCCGACGGACAGCTCGCTCGGGTTGCTCCCGACGACGGCATCCCGACGATCGACCCCGAGCTCGGCGGCTGTGTCGGGTGGGACGAGGAATCGATCCGCTACGGCGTCGAGGGTGTTTTCAACGTGCTCAGACACTACGGCTTTCTCGAGGGCGACACGGAGGTCGAGTCGCAGGTGCGCGCCCGCGGGTTCGACCAGTACGGCTCGCCGGCCGGCGGGCTGATCCGGTTCGAGGCCGACCTCGGTGACCGGGTGTCGGCGGGCGAGACGTTGTTCGAGGTGACCGACGTGTTCGGCAGCCAAACCGGCCGCGTGACCGCCGACGCCGACGGAATCTTCTGGCGGACCAGACGGCTCCCACAGGTGGCCGCCGGCGAGTACGTCTGTTCGGTCGGAACCAACGTCGACCGCTACTGATGAGCCGCACACACGACACCCCGACGCCGCGAGCCCTGCGGTGTCCCGACTGCGGCGTGACCGTCGACGACCGGTGGCGCTGTGAGTGCGGTTCGCCGCTCCGGTTCGCCGATCCGCCGGTTCCGAACGGGGAGCCGCCGACGCCGGGCGGGCTCGACACCCGGCCGGGCCAGTGGGCGTTCGAGATGTTCTGTGCGGTCGGCGACGACCCGGCCGACCGGGTGACGCTCGGCGAGGGGATGACCCCGCTCGTCGACGCGGACGCGGCGGAGACGAGCCGGGGACACACGCCCGAGGATCCCTGGAACGCCGCGTTCAAACTCGAGTACGTCCTGCCGACGGGGTCGTTCAAGGACCGCGGCGCGACGACGACGCTCACGCGGGCGGTAGAGCTCGGCGTCGACCGGGTCGTCGAGGACTCCTCGGGCAACGCCGGAGCCGCGATCGCGACCTACGCCGCCCGGGCGGGAATCGACGCCGAGGTGTACGTTCCCGCGGGCGTGAAAGAATCGAAACTCCGGGCGATCCGGCGCGCGGGCGCGACCCCGGTCCGGATCGACGGAAGCCGGGCGGACGTGACGGACGCGTGTGTCGCGACGCTCGGGAGTACAGACGCCGACGAGCCGGACCCCGCCTGGTACGCGAGTCACGCCTGGAACCCCGCGTTCTTCGAGGGGACCGCCGCGTTCGCCTACGAGGTCGCCTACCAGCGCGGCTGGGACGCCCCGGACGTGGTCGTGACCCCGCTCGGACACGGAACCCTCTTTCTCGGCGCGTACTGGGGGTTCCGCCGGCTTCACCAGGCCGGCTGGATCGACACGGTCCCGCGGCTGTACGGCGCGCAGGCGGCGGGGATCGCGCCCGTCGTCCGCGAGAAACACGGAGCGGCGGCGGCCGACCCGAACGGAACGGTCAACGACGCCGCCGACGGGATCCAGATCGCCGAGCCGGTCCAGATGGACGAGATTCTCGAGGCGGTGTGTGAGACCGGCGGCGACGTTCTCGCGGTCACGGAGGCGGCCGGGACGCGCGAGTTAGACCGGCTCCACGCCGCCGGCTTCTACACCGAGCCGACGTGTGCCGTCGCGCCGGCCGCGCTCCGCGAGCTCCGCGAGCGCGGAGCCATCGACGCCACCGACGACGTCGTCGTCCCGTTGACCGGCAGCGGACTGAAACGATGAGGCCGGACCGGACGGAGACCTGAGACCCACCGGGGCGAAGACTCGCCGGTTCGCGCCACCGATACGACTTTTTTCGCCGAGTTGTGTGGTGGCGTATGGAGGTTCTCGTCTACGGCGCGGGCGCGCTGGGAAGCCTCGTCGGAGGGCTGCTGGCGCGGGCTCACGACGTGACTCTCGTCGGGCGTGACCCGCACATGCGCCGGGTTCGCGGCGACGGACTCCGGGTCGACGGCGCGCTCGAGGCGCACGTCCGGCCGCGGGCGGTGACCGAGGGCTATCACCGGTCCGCCGACCTGGCGCTCGTGACCACCAAGGCGTACGACACCGGCGCGGCGGCCCACGCGCTCGCGACCGGCGAGTACGACGCCGTCTGCTCGCTACAAAACGGGCTCACCGAGGACCGACTCGTCGCGGCGCTCGACCCGCCGGTGCTCGCAGGGACCGCGAGTTACGGCGCGCGGCTCGTCGAACCCGGCCACGTCCGGTGTACGGGCGTCGGAACGGTCGTCGTCGGGCGGCTCGCCGGCGGGCAGAGCCCGCTCGCCGACCGGGTCGGACGCGCGCTCGCCGAGGGAGGGATCGAGACGACCGTCGCCGACGACATGCCCCGCCGGCGATACGAGAAGCTCGCGGTCAACGCCGGGATCAACGGGCCGTCGGCGCTCGCGCGGATCACGAACGGGGAACTCCACGACGGTCCGGGTATCGAGGTCGCTCGAGAGGCGGCCCGGGAGGTCGCTCGCGTCGCTCAGGCCGGTCGGATCGACGTCGACGAGGCGGCGGCGGTCGACGCGCTCGACCGGGTCGCCGAGGAGACGGCCGCGAACCGCTCGTCGATGCGCGAGGACGTCGCGGCCGAGCGCCGGACCGAGGTCGACGCGATCTACGGCGCCGTCACCGAGCGCGCCGACGAACGGGGCGTGTCCGTCCCGACGTGTCGAACGATCGGGTCGGTGATTCGCGCGTGGGAGGCGGGCCGTGGGCTCAGAAGCGAGTGACCCGGCTCAGGCCGCCGCGTTCAACACCACTCCTCGAGAACGGTGGCGTTGCGTTCGTCGACGGAGAGCCACGCGTTCTCGCGAGAGACGTCGGCGATCACGAGTTCCGGTCGGGACGCCGAGGAATCGATCGACGCCATCACGTCGGCCGAGGCGGTCGGCGTCGCCTCTGGGTTCGTCGGCAACCCCGTCCGGCGACGGTCGGGGTCCGGGTCGTCCCATGGAGTGGAACTCCGTGACATGGTAGTGAGTAGTTCACAATCATTTAAAAACATTCCGAACGTGATCCCATGACTCGTCGGTCGTCGGCGGGGATCGAGACGGAATCGGCGACGAAACGCGGCACAACCCGTCGATTCGACGCCGCACAGCCCGTCGCTCCGCGGCGGCGAGACGACCGAGAAAGCCGGGACAGACCGCGGGTCACGGCCGCGAGACCGCACGCGGCGCCCTTCGGGGGATACAAGAGGAGCGACGCTGAAAGGCGGAGCATGAACGTAGCAGACGCCATGACGCCGCGGGCGGACCTCGTCGTCGTCGAGATTCCCGGCAGCCGGGACGACGTGCTGGAGTACCTCCAGGAGTACGGGTTCTCGTCCGTTCCCGTCGTCAAGCACGTCGACGGCGAGGAGGTGTACCGCGGGCTCGTCTCGCGGGACGACCTCATCGACCACCCGGACGAAGACCAACTCGCGTTGTTGATGCGCGAGGTGCCGACGACGAGCGCGGACGAATCCATCGAGGCGGCCGCGGCGACGATGGTCGAGGAACGCTCGCGGCGGCTGCCGGTGGTCGACGGCGACCGACTCGTCGGGATCGTCACCGTCACCGACGTGGTCCACGCGATCGCCCGCGGCGAGGTCGACGGCGACCGCCGCGTCGACGGACTGGCCACCCGGTCTATCAACGCCACCCACACGGCGACGCCGCTGCCGGTCGCCGAACGCGAGATCGGGTTGGCCGACGTCCCGTACGCGGTCGTCCTCGACGACGACGCGGCGATGGTCGGAATTCTCACCGAGGTCGACGTGCTCGCGGTCGCGCGCGTCGTCGAAGGCGAAGCGAGCACGGGCGACTCGATCGCCGAACAGGACTCCGAGTGGTCCTGGGAGGGCATCAAACCGACCGGCGCGCGCTACCTCCCGACCCGGAACGTCGAGATTCCGGCGGAGCCGACCCGTCACTTTATGACGAGCGACGTCGTCACCGTCAGCGGCGCGCGGACCGCGACGGAAGTCGCTCAAGAACTGATCGCCAACGACATCGAGCAGGTTCCGCTGGTGAACGGGACAGAACTTGCCGGCGTCGTCCGGGATATCGACCTGGTGGAGGAGCTCTGATGGCGGACGCAGCGCTCGTCGAACTCGCGAAGCGCCGCGGATTCTTCTTCGGCTCGAACGGGGCGTACGGCGGCACCGCGGGCTTTTACACGTTCGGCCCGCAGGGAGCGGCGCTCAAGCGCAACGTCGAGAGCGCCTGGCGCGACCGGTTCACCCTACAAGAAGGGAACCGCGAGATCGAATCGCCGACCGTGATGCCCGAACCCGTCTTCGAAGCGTCGGGGCATCTCGAGACGTTCGACGACATGCTCGTCGAGTGTGGCGAGTGCGGAGACTCCCACCGCGCCGACCATCTCGTCGAGGACGCGACGGACGTCGAAGACGCCGAGGCGCTCCCCGCCGAGGAGGTCGAAACGCTGATCCGCGACCACGAGATCGCCTGTCCGGCGTGTGGCTCCCCGCTCGCGGGCCGCGACGTCGAGGATTTCAACCTCATGTTCGCGACCGACATCGGCCCCGGCGACGGCCAACGCGGCTACCTTCGCCCGGAGACCGCCCAGGGGATCTTCGTCGAGTTTCCCCGGCTGAAAGAATACGCCCGCGGAAACCTCCCGTTCGGTATCACCCAGATCGGGCCGGCGTACCGCAACGAGATCGCTCCGCGGGGCGGGTTGTTACGGCTCCGTGAGTTCACGCAGGCCGAACTCGAACAGTTCATCGACCCCGAGACGGACGACCCGCCGCTCGAGCGGGTCACAGACGTCGAGGTTCGGCTGTATCCCGCCGCCGAGCAGACGAAGCCGGACGGCGACTACCGCCACACCACGGTCGGAGAAGCGGTCGCGGACGGCACCATCGGCTCGCCGTGGGTCGGCTACTACCTCGGAGTCGCCATGGAGTGGTACGAGCGGATCGGCGTCGACCTCAACCGGTTCCGGTTCCGCCAGCACCTCGCCGGCGAGCGCGCCCACTACGCCGCGGACTGTTGGGACGCCGAGTCGGAGGTCGACGGCGACTGGATCGAGATCGCCGGCTTCGCGTACCGCGGCGACTACGACCTCTCGAAACACGACGCGTACGGCGACGACACGTTCACCGTGTTCAAACGCTACGACGAGCCCAAGACCGTCGAGCGCGCCACGGTCGACCCCGACATGTCGGTGCTCGGTCCCGCGTTCGGCGGCGACGCCGCCGCGGTCGCGGACGCGCTCGAGACGCTCGCAGAACGCGATCCGGAGGCGTTCGCGGCGGAGACCGTCGCCGTCGAGGTCGACGGCGAGACCCACGAGGTCGACGCCGACGTGGCGGGGTTCGCGGTCGAGGAGGTCACGGAGACCGGCGAACACATCACTCCCCACGTCGTCGAACCCTCGTTCGGCGTCGGCCGGACGGTTCAGACGCTTCTGGCGCACGCCTACGAGACCGACGAGGTCGACGACGAGGAACGGACGTACCTGTCGTTAGCGCCCGAGGTGGCGCCGCGCGACGCCGCGGTGTTCCCGCTGGTGACGAGCGACGAGCGGCTCACCGCGCTCGCCGACCGGGTGGCCGCCGACCTCCGTGCGGCCGGCTTAGCGGTGTCGTACGACGACTCGGGCTCGATCGGACGACGGTATCGCCGCCAAGACGAGGTCGGAACGCCCTTCTGTGTGACCGTCGACCGCGACGGGATCGAGACCGACGGCGCGGAGACGGTCACCGTCCGGGAGCGCGACTCGGCGGCGCAGGTCCGGCTGCCGGTCGACGAGTTGGCCGGAGAACTGACCCGACTTCTCTCCGGGGAGTCGTTCGAGGCGCTGACCGACCGATACGAGACGGTCGAGACTGACGTGGAGACGAACTGACGTGGTCCGTCCGGCGACCGGCTGGCGCGAGCGGGTGGAGTTCGAGCGGCGGCTGGTCCACGCCAGCGGGACAGCGTATCCAGTTCCGTATCTGCTCGATTGGATCTCGTGGGTCGAGACCGCGGCGCTGCTCGTCGCCAGCGTCGTGGTCGTCGCGATGCTGGAGTTTCTGCGGCTCGTCGTCGGGCTCGACCACCCGGTGTATCGCGCGTTGACGAGAGAGTACGAGACCGACGCCGTCGCGGGATACGCGCTCTATCAGGTCGGCATGGCCGGGACCGCGCTGCTCGCGACCACCACCGTCACGACGCCGACGCTCGCGGTTCCGGCGATGTGGATGCTCTCCGTCGGTGACCCGGTGAGCGGCGCGCTCAGCGACAACGGTCCTCGCGAATGGAAACGCCCCCGCGTGTGGGTCGCGATGTTCGCCGTCTGCGTCGCCGTCGCGCTCCCCTTCGTCGTCCCCGCGTTCGGGGCGACCGCCGGCGTGATCGTCGCCGTCGTCGGCGCCGCGGGAGCGGCGGTCGCCGACGGGCTTCCGCCCGTGATTCGCGGGGTGGCCGTCGACGACAACCTCACCATTCCGCCGGTGGCGATCGTCGGGATGACGGCGGCCGCGACGGTGGTGGCGTAAGGTGACTCATCGGTAGATCATCAAGATCAACCGAGCGCTCCGCGACTGAACACACCGTTCGCTGACACCTGTCAACTTTATTTGTGTGCGGCATGTTGCCGTACGCACCCGGACTATCATCATGAGCACGGAGATGTTGTACGAGACGGTCGAATCGGAGCGGCAGACGTTGTACGATCTCGCCCAGCAGCTCTGGGAGAATCCCGAGCTCGGGCTCCACGAACACGAGTCCGCGGAGGCCTTGGCGGGGACGCTTCGCGAGGAGGGGTTCGAGATCGAGATGGAGGTCGGTGGAATGCCGACCGCGTTCGTCGCGACGTACGGCGAGGCGGACCCGACGATCGGCATCCTCGGGGAGTACGACGCGCTTCCCGGACTCTCACAGGAGTCGACGGCCGAGCGCAGCCCGATCGAGCCGGGCGGCGCGGGACACGGCTGTGGACACAACCTCTTTGGAACCGCGACGCTCGGGGCCGCGATAGCGGTGAAACGAGCGATCGAAGACGGGACGCTCGAGGGAACGATCCGGTACTACGGCTGTCCGGCCGAGGAGACGCTCGTCGGAAAGACGTACATGGCCCGCGCCGGCGTCTTCGACGACCTCGACGCGGCGTTGACGTGGCATCCGGGCGACCTCAG
>KI543163.1:68541-71257 GCA_000496175.1 uncultured archaeon A07HR67
GTCGCCGCAAACGGCGACTTCGCGAAGAAGGGGATGATGTTCGCCGCGAAAGTGCTCGCGGGAACGGCACACGACCTCATGACCGACGCGGAGACGCTCGAGGCGGCGAAACGGGAGTTCGAGGAGGCGACAGGCGGCGAGCCGTACGAGACGCCGCTCCCGCCGGAGGCCGAGCCGCCGTTCGATATGACCGCCGAGTGAGCGGTGCCGGCGACGTCGCCGTCGGACGGGCGTCAGCCGAGGCACAAAACGCTAAGTACACACGGGTAGAGAAGGCAGGTATGTGGCGCTCCCGGAAGAGCCGGGACCGACGGACGGTCGTCTGTATCGCGTGTGGTGAGTCCCTGCTCCGCGAGGACGCCCGCGAGTACGACAAGGAGGGAAACCGCTGGGACCGGCGGGACAAGGAGTTCGAGTTTCTCTGTACGAGCTGTGACGACGAGCTCTGTCACCAGCCGCGCGAGGGGCTCGAATCGTTGTTGGTGTCGATCGAGTCGGACGAGCTCTCGCGTGCGGAGTTCATCGACCGGTACGCCGACGCCGTCGGCGCCGGCGGGTCGACGGAACGCTCCGAGCGCGACTAAGACCGGCCGCGCGGGGTCAGGAGTCGGTGGACGGGTATTCCCTCGCGGGCCGTAGCGAGCCCATGGACGACATCACGATCACGACGACCGACGGGCGAGAACTCACCGAGTACGTAGGCGTCGTCTCTGGCGAGGCGGTCATCGGGGCGAACGCCATCAGCGACATCGCGGCCGGCGTCCGCGACGTCGGCGGCGGGCGGAGCGGCTCCTCCGAGACAAGATCAAGGCAGGACGAGACGCGGCCGTCAGGGGCGACCGACGCGGCCGTCTGGCCGACGGCGAGCACGCCGGGCGCCGAAGGCGTCCCCGACAGGCCTTTCTAACGCACCCGCGTTGGTGATGGTATGTCAAACGAAGCGCCGAAACAGGGCTCCGCCGAGGACCAAGGCCCCGTGACGATCAGCGAGGAGTTGGCCGAGCGGTTGGCCGAGAAACGCGAGGAGCTGTTCGAGGAGTTCGGCATTCGTGACGAGTTTCCCCCGGCGGTCCTCCGCGAGGCGGAAGCCCGGACAGAGGGGGTCTACGACGAGATCGAAGCGGAGATCGACGAGCGACGGGACCTCCGCGGTCTCACCACCTGGACGACCGACCCGATCGACGCGCAGGACTTCGACGACGCCATTTCGATCGAGCGCGAGGAGGACGCCTATCGGCTGTGGGTCCACATCGCCGACGTCACTCACTACGTCACCCCCGACACCGCGATGTGGGAGGAGGCCGTTGAGCGCGCGAACACCGTGTATCTGCCCGACTACACGATTCACATGCTGCCGCCGGTGCTCGCAGAGACCGTCTGCTCGCTCGTCCCCAACGAGGACCGGCTCGCACACACCGTCGAGATGGAGATCGACGACGAGACGCTCTCCTTCGAGAACGTCGACATCTACAAGTCCGTGATCAACTCCGACGAGCGGCTCACCTACGCCGAGTGTGAAGACCGGCTGGAAGACCCCTCGTTGCCCCTGGGCGAGGAGAACGAGCTCGCGTTCGAGCTCGCCGACCGGATGCACGAACAACGCAAGGAGGACGGCTCGCTGGTGTTGAACCCGCGGCGGGACCGCGCACACACCATCATCGAGGAGTCGATGTTGAAGGCGAACAAGGCCGTGACACACACGCTGATGTGGGACCGCGGCGTCGAGGCGATGTACCGCGTTCACCCGCAGCCGACGCCGGACCAGTGGAGCGAGGCGCTCCAAGAGATCCAAGAGCTCGACGGCGTGTCGATTCCCGGCTCCGCGTGGGGCGACGACCCGCGAAAGGCGGTCAACGCCGCCTTAGAACAATCGCCGGACCGCCAGCTCAACAAGATCCAGCGGGCCGTGCTCAAGGTGATGCCGCGCGCGAAGTACATGAACGACCCGTTCGGCGGCCACCACGCGCTCAACTTCGACATCTACGGCCACTTCACCTCGCCGATTCGGCGGCTCTCGGACATGATCAACCACTGGATCGTTCACGAGAACGACGTGCCGGAGACCCTGATAGAGCTCTGTGACCGCGCCAGCGACAAACAAAAAGACGGCGAGACCGCAGAACGGCTGTACAAGCAGTTCCTCCAAGAATCCGGTCTCGACCCGTACGCCGTCAACAACCGCGGCGTCGAGGTCGTCGACGAGGCGGACGCGAAGCACACGGCCTGAACGGACCGGGATGGGCGTATCGACGGAGCGTCGATCCGGCGGACGTGAATTACCCGGAAGTATAGGCCGCTCGGGCCCGTAGACGCATACATGTCTCACGACCACGACGAGCACGGGGGCCACGAGCCGCGACCGACCGGCAGTCCCAAGCGAGACGCCGAGCGCGCGGCGACGATCGGTGGGTTCGCCGGCGCGGTCCTTGGCGCGCGTGGCGGGCCAATCGGAGCGGGAATCGGAGGGGTTCTCGGAGGATCGACGGGGTACATCCTCGGCTACGCCGCGAGCGGGCTCGACCAGCCGTCCGACGATTCACCGGAGACGACGCTCGACAGAGACCACACCGGAGACGCGGGTCACGAACTGGACGACGTGAGCCACGAGCCGGACGACGTGGGCCACGAGCCGGACGACGATGGACCCGTGACGATTGAGATGGACCCGTGACGATCGAGGTAGATTCACCCGCTGACGGCGACGACGGGCACGACG
>KI543163.1:77021-78511 GCA_000496175.1 uncultured archaeon A07HR67
CTGAACGAACGCAGTGAGTGAAGGAGTGGACTCGCGGGGATTTGAACCCCGGGCCTCTCCGCTTACTCAGGGAAGCTCTCAGGTCCGCCGGTTCGCCACGCGAAGAAGGCAGCCACTCTGTCTCACATCCGATGCGGGCAGAGTACGACATGACAACCCACGACGTACCCCCCGACGAATCCGTAGAAAAGTACCTACAGTCGCGTCACGACATCACCGAGTCAACGCGGAGCAATCACCGATATCGACTTGGACTGTTCTCTGAGTGGGCCCAAGAGCACGGGGTCGACGCTATATCGGAGCTCACAGGATACGACATCCAGCAGTACCACAATTGGCGACACAGTGAGGACGCACCCGACTGCGCGCCAATCACGATCCAACAGCACATGTGCTCTCTCCGAGTCTATCTTCGATGGGCAGAACGGGCTGAACTCGTTACAGATGGTCTTTCAGAAAGAGTTCCCATCTCATCAGTAAGTGCCGACGAGCGGTCTAGAGACGACACAGTCGCCCACGAACGGGCAACAGAGATCATCTCGGAGCTGGCCCAGTACCAGTGGGCTTCAGCTAATCATGTCCTGTTCGGGTTACTCTATCATTGTGGAATGAGGCGCTCAGCGTTACGAGGACTCGACGTCGACGATTGGCATTCGGACAAGCGCTATCTACAGATCCAGAACCGAGCTGAAGAGGGAACCAGAATCAAACTCGGAGCAGAGGGAGAGCGCCACGTCACAGTACACGACGGCGAACTCGCGGATGCGATTGATGATTGGATTGCAAATATCCGTCCAGAAGTCACCGACGACTACGGTCGTGATCCGCTACTGACGACCACATATGGTCGAATACACTCCACGACAATCTCTAAGAAATGCTACAAGCTCACGCGCCCTTGTGAAGTGAGTGGTAACTGCCCGCACAACCGAGAGATCGAAAGCTGTGAGGCGACAACAGCTCGTAACGCCTCAAGATGTCCTAGTTCGCGGGGACCTCATTCGCTACGCCGTGCGAGCGTAACTCACCATCTAAACCGTGACATTCCGAAGGAAATCGTCTCGGCTCGGATGTCCGTGTCGAAGCCAGTGCTGGACCAGCACTACGACGCTCGAGATGAAGAACAGAAACGGAAAACCCGTTCTCAGCATCTGGACAGGCTCGACTGAGCAAATATAAACTTATACTCTACAAAATATCTTAATTCGATACAGCTCCGCTGTGTCCCCCTGCCCACAGTCTTTGCGGTCATTTCGCTCACTTCGCTCTTTATTGACTCCCGCAACCGATTATCAACTGCCCCACCCGGCATTCATGATTGGGTTCAATATAGCTCCGGCAAAAGAGATTTCTACTAACACACCAGCACAAATCAAGAAAAATATGTCAACGACAAATGAGCCTGAGTTATTTCTAGATGATTAGACACGATTGGCCGGCCCGTTAAATCTAGAGACACTGATAGCTGGGGCGTCTTGCTGAGTACAGAG
>KI543164.1:0-1048 GCA_000496175.1 uncultured archaeon A07HR67
GCGGTCGAACTCGCGGACTGACACCGGCTGTGGCCGCCTCGACCGTCGTCGGTCCGGAACCGTGGACCGTCGCCGGCAGCCTGTTCACCGGGCGACCCCACCTGCGCACCGTGGTACTCGGCCGCTACGTCCGCGAGGAGACACGCCTGACCGCAGAGGGGACAGTGAGGAGGACCCGGCTCCCGGCCCGCGTTGTCGGTCTCGACACTGATCGGTGCAAGCCACTGCCTGATCGACCGCAAAACGTGACACGGTCACGACGGTAGTTCGGTTAGCAACCAGTCTCAGTACTCGGTGATGACCTCGATCCCCCGGGTCTCGAAGTTCGTCATCGCCTCCAGACGGTCGTTGAGGTCCTCAAGCGACACCTCCCTCGAGACGAGCTCTCCAGGGTGGATGCGGTCTCGCTCGACCATCCTGAATATCTCGTCGTAGCGGGTGGGCTGCATCCCGTGGGAGCCGATGAACTCGAGTTCTTTGCGGACTATCTCGTCGGTCGGCAGCGAGACGTAGCCTCCCTCTTCCTTGGTCGTGAGGCCAATCTGGACGTGCTGGCCGAAGCGGGCCAGCGAGGCCACCGAGTTCTGACACGTCTCGGCGACGCCGAGCGCGTCGACCGAGACGTCCGCCCCTCCATTGGTTACATCCTTGACCGTCTTCGGTACGTCCTCCGTCTCCCGGACGTTGACGGTTTCCACCGCTCCGAAGCGCCGTGCCAGGTCGAGTGTCTCGTCGTCGAGGTCGACCGCGACGACGTTCCCGCCGATGGCGGTGGCGACGTCGATCGCCGAGAGACCGACCCCGCCACAGCCGTGGACCGCCACCCAGTCCCCGGCCGAGACGTCCGCACGGTGGACCAGCGCGTGGAACGAGGTCATGAACCGACAGCCCAGTCCCGCCATCTCGACCGTCGAGACATCCTCGGGAAGGAGGCTGAGGTTCACGTCCGCCCAGGGAGCGTGTACCTCCTCGCCGAACGCGCCCGGGACGGACTCGTGGAACCCGAGCGACGGACCGTTCTCACAGGCGTGTGTGTGGCCGTTCTGGC
>KI543164.1:7007-10037 GCA_000496175.1 uncultured archaeon A07HR67
CTCTTAGTTTCGTAGCCTCGCCCCACCGACCGCGACCGGCACGCCGACCGTGGCTCGACGCGAGACAGCCCCGGTGTGGCACCGCGCGCTGGGTTTATCAACGTCACCGGCAATCCTCGAACATGGAGTTTCCGGACGAAGCGAGGGTCTCGGCGGTGCTCGATCCCGTCGAGTTCCCGCCGTTCCACGAGGTCCGCTACGACCCGCCGACGCCCGAACTGGAGGATGTCCCCGGTGCGACCCGGGAGGCAGTCGACGCGCTCCCCGCCAGGAACCTGCCTGAGGGGGCCACCGTGGCGGTCGGGGTCGGGAGCCGCGGCATCACCGACCTTGTCCCGGTCGTCGGAGCAGTCGTCGCCCGCCTGCGCGACCGCGACCTCGACCCGGTGGTCGTCCCGGCGATGGGGAGTCACGGCGGGGCAACCGCCGAGGGTCAGCGCGGGGTGCTCGAGGCGATGGGTGTCACCGAGGAGTCCGTCGGCGCCCCAATCGACCCCCGAATGGAGACGGTCGTTCTGGGCGAGTCCGAGATGGGGTCGCCGGTCCACTTCTCGGAGGTAGCCCTCGAGGCCGACGCGACGATGGTGGTCAACCGAGTCAAGGCCCACACCAACTTCACCGGCTCGTTCGAGAGCGGGCTCATCAAGATGACGACAGTCGGTCTCGGGAAACAGGTGGGTGCGAGCGCCATCCACGAGCAGGCGCTCGTCGAGGGGTACGTCCCCGTCATCGAGTCCGCGCTCGAGGTGATCCGTTCGGAGGTACCCCTCCTCGGCGGGGTCGCGGTCGTCGAGAACTTCGAGGACGAGACGGCCGAGATCGAGGGTGTCCCCGCGGGTGACCTCCCCGGCGCGGAGGCCGCCCTCCTCGAGCGCGCGTCCGAGTACATGCCGACCCTCCCCTACGAGGACCTCGACGTGCTGGTGGTCGAGCGCATCGGAAAGGACGTCTCGGGGGCAGGGATGGACACGAACGTCATCGGCCGCTATCAAGTTCTCAACGCCGAGGAGCCCGAGACGCCCCGCGTCAGACGGATCCTCGTCCTGGGGCTGACGGAGGCCACGCACGGCAACGGCCAGGGGATCGGCCTCGCGGACCTCACCACCGTCGACGTGGTCGAGGAACTGGACCTCGATCAGGTGTACGCGAACGCACTGACCAGCTCCTCGTTCTCGAAGGCGCGGCTACCGATTGCGCTCCCGACGGACGAACTCGCGCTGGCCGCGGCCGTCTCCGGGGCTGGCCCCTACGACCCCGAGGAGGCCCGCGTCGCCTGGATACGGGATACGGGTCACCTCTCGGAGTTTCGCGTCTCGCCCGCGCTGGCCCGCGACCCCCCCGAACACGTCGAGGTCGTCGGCCGGTCGCGCCTGACCTTCGAGAACGGCACGGCGGGGTTCGAGCCGATGGAGTGAGTGTCGACGCGCGAGCAGGCCGGAGCGAGCACGCCCTGGAGGCCCGGTGGGGTGGGCGTCTTCGATTAACTCTTTTGTCGGTCGGTCACGCAGACCCCATCGGCATGAACCTCGAACTAGAGGGAGACGCGGCACTGGTGACGGCGTCGAGCAGCGGTCTCGGAAAGGCGTCGGCAACGGCACTGGCCCGCGAGGGCGCCGACGTCGTGATCAACGGTCGCGACGAGAACCGCCTCGAGGCGGCGGCCGAGGAGGTACGGGCGTCTGCGACCGGCGAGGTGGTCCCAGTCGCGGGCGACCTGACCGACCCCGAGGACACCGAGCGGCTCGTCCGGTCGACAGTCGAGGCGTTCGACGGGCTCGACCACCTGGTCACGAGCGCCGGGGGCCCGCCGTCGGGGCCGTTTCTCGAGACGACCGACGAGGACTGGTACGACGCGTTCGACCTTCTCGTGATGAGCGTCGTCCGACTGGCCCGCGCGGCCGAGCCCCACCTCCGGGAGAGCGACAGCGGCTCCATCGTCAACATCACCTCGCGGTCAGTAAAGGAGGCAATCGACTCGCTCGTCCTCTCGAACGCGGTCCGGATGAGCGTCATCGGCCTCGAGAAGACCCTCTCGAAGGAGTTTGCCCCCGACGTGCGGGTCAACGCGGTTCTCCCGGGGACCCACGAGACGCCCCGCATCGAGGATCTCGTCGAGCAGGCAGTCGAGCGCGGTGACTTCGACTCTTACGACGAGGGGGTCGCGGACTGGGCCGAAGGGATCCCGGTCGGGCGCGTCGGCGACCCGATGGAACTCGGGGACACCGTCGCGTTCCTCTGCTCGCCCCGGGCCGGGTTCGTCAACGGTCAGTCGATCGTCATCGACGGCGGCGACGGCGAGTCGAACCTGTAGGATCCATCACATACTGTTGGCTATGATTACGTGAAGATATTCGACCCTCCGTGGGGTCGAGAATGCTCGGGGGGGTCATACACCGGTCGACGTAACTTTGAGACTTCTCAGCCGGACGCACCCGACTGAACGTATCAGGGCTTACGTCGATTAGTATAGCCGGGAGTATCAGGACACGCTCCACGGGAGCGCCGAAGCAAGCGGGACCGGACAGATTCTTGTCTCCGCAGCCTTTCCATTCGGGACGTTATGCAGCCAGTGCTGTTCAACAAGGCGGAGACGTACGAGCCCGAGGATGGATGGCGGCGGGTCGCGATGGCCGGGAGCGACCGGTTCAGCTTCGAGTGGTTCGAGAAGCCGCCCGGACACACCTCGCCGACGCACCACCACGAGAACGAGCAGGTCTGTCTCGTGACCGAGGGGGAGTTGACCCTCGTCTTCGAGAGCGAGGCGGTGACGCTCGGGCCGTACGACTCGGTTCTCGTCGAGTCCGGGGAACCCCACCGGGCCGAGAACACCGGCGAGGAGCCCGCGAGGGGTGTCGACGCTTTCGCACCCGGCCGGTCGTTCGACTTCTGGCTCGACCGCGAGTGACCCTCGGGCGCTCCAATCGACGTGGCCGGGGGAGCCTACCGGCGAACCTATTTTATGTTCGCCGCCGCCAGTTAGGCCGACATGGCGCCGACGATCACCCGCATCGAGAGTACAGAATTCGGCTA
>KI543164.1:12964-17381 GCA_000496175.1 uncultured archaeon A07HR67
ACTGGATCCGTGGAAAGGCCTTCGACAACGCCGCGCCGGTCGGTCCGGTACTCGCTACCCCCGACGAGGTGCCCGAGGACGCCTACGTCCGGTCGCGGGTCAACGGCGAACGCAGGCAGGATTCGACGCGCGAGGACTTCATCTTCACCATCCCCGAACTGATCGAGGAGATCACGACCTACATTACCCTGGAGCCGGGTGACCTCATCGCGACGGGAACGCCCGAGGGTGTCGGCCCGCTCTCGGCTGGCGACACCGTCGAGGTCGAGGTCGAGGGCGTCGGTACGCTCGCCAACGAGGTCGTCGAGGAGTAGTCCAGGCAGGGAGGCCGCGTCCGGCCCCCGACCGACCCCCTCGACGGCTCGTACCCGCACCGAGAACTGGAGCGTCATCGCACCGGGGATACCCCGTGTCGAGAGCGCCGGGTTCGGCTACCCGCTGGCGGATCTCGCCCTGGACGACCCGGGGTTCAACCTGGTCTACACCCCCGGCCAGACCACCGACCGCAAACTGTTCGCGCTCCGCGTCGAGACAGACGAGGGCGTTTCGGGCGAGTGCGTCGGCGGCAACTCCCCCAGGTCCGCACAGGTGAACGTGATCGCAGACTACCTCGTGGGAGAGGATCACATAGACCGCGAGCGCCACTGGTCGGAGATGAGGCGTGCTCTGCGGAAGTACGGCCGCACGGGAATCGGGCCGCTGGACATCGCGCTGTGGGACTTCGCGGGGAAGTGCCACGACGCGCCCATTCAGGAACTGCTCGGGACGTGTCGGGAACGTCTGTCGACCTACGCCTCGACGTACCACAGCGCCCTCAACGGAGGACTCGATTCCCCCGGGGCGTTCGCCGACTTCGCCGAGGACTACGCCGACTTCGCCGGGGCGTTCGCCGACTTCGCCGGGGCGTTCGCCGACTTCGCCGAGGCGTCCGCCGACTCCGCCGGGACGTTCGCCGACTTCGCCGAGGCGTCCGCCGAGGAGTGTCGCGAGATGGGCTACTCCGGGTTCAAAATCCACGGCTGGGGCGGCCACGACTGCGACCTCGACCGCGAGGTCGCCACCGTCCACGCGGTGGGCAGGCGCGTGGGCGAGGAGATGGACCTGATGCTCGACCCCGCCTGCGAGGACGAGACGTTCGCCGACACCCTCCGCGTGGGTCGCGCCTGTGACGAACACGGCTACGTCCGGTACGAGGACCCCTTCCGCGACGCAGGCCTCTCCCAGTGCGCCCACTGAAAGCTCCGCCAGAACCTGGACACCTCGGTACTCCAGACCGAGCACGTCCGCGGTCTGGAGCCCCACACGGAGTTCGTGACCACGGAGTCGACCGACTTCCTCCGCGCCGACCCCGAGCACGACGCTGGTGTCACCGGCACGATGAAGCTCGCGCGGGTCGCGGAGGGCTTCGGTCTCGATGTCGAGTACCACGCGCCTGGCTCCGCACAGCGACGCTGTCTCGCCGCGACGCGAAACGCGAACTACTACCAGATTGCGCTTGTCCACCCAGACACCGCCAACACACAGCCCCCCGTCTACCGCGGCGGCTACGAGGACCGACTCGACAGCGTCCGCGCCGACGGGACCGTCGGCGTCCCAGACGGCCCCGGGCTCGGAATCGAGTACGACGGGGATTACACCGAGGACAACGCCCTCGACGGCCGGACCTACGAGTAGTCAGCAAAGTCACTCTGGTCGGTCGGCGACCGAACGTACCTGGACGGTCGGATAGGACTGATGCCCACGGGCTTGTAGCCGGTAGTCTCAGTCCGAACCGGGACAGCCGCCAGTGCGAGTCCACACACGCGGCGAACCGCCGGGGGTGGTTTTCGCCGGATTGACCAGCCGCTCGACGACCGATCGGGTGACGTTCGGCGTTCCGGTCAGAACACGGGATCACGGGGCTCTATCGGAGCGAGTCTCGTGTGGACGAGAGTCGCCGTTACACGTTCGTACCGCCGACGGGGATTCGCTCGGCCACTCCCCTACCGAACTGTCCGCTACGCCTCGGCCGGTCCCACCACGGCTGCGATCGACCACGTCGGACTCGGAGCGTGCGAGGAGTCCGACACCCCCTGTCAGAGCCGCTCGTGGAGGTCCGCGGCGACACCCTCGGTCCCGCTCTGTCCCCCCAGGTCGGGCGTCCGCGGCGCGTCGGGGTCGGCCAGCTGGTCGGCAACGGCGTCGTGAAGCGTGTCGGCCGCCTCGGGCTCTCCGAGGTCCGCCAGCATCATCGACGCCGAGAGGACCGTCGCGAGCGGATTGGCGACCCCCTGTCCGGTGATGTCCGGCGCACTGCCGTGGACGGGCTCGTACATCGACGGGTAGCGCTCGTCGTGGGTGACGTTCGCCGACGACGCTAGTCCCATGCTGCCCGAGACGATGGCCCCGAGGTCGGTGAGGATGTCCCCGAACAGGTTGGAGGCGACGATGACGTCGAACTCGTCGGGCCGGCGGACGAGGTCCATGCTGGCGGCGTCGACCAGCAGGCGCTCGACCTCGACGCCCGGGAACTCCTCGGCAACCTCCTCGACGATGTCGTCCCAGAGCACCATCCCGTAGGCCTGGGCGTTGGATTTGGTAACGTTCGTCAGCTTCCCCGAGCGCTCGGTCGCCGCCTCGAACGCCGCGCGGACGATCCGTTCGGTGCCGTGACGCGTGAACACCGCGCTCTGGACCGCGAGTTCGTGCTCGTGGCCGCGGTGTTCGCGGCCACCGATGTCTGAGTACTCCCCCTCGGTGTTCTCCCGGAAGACGACGAAGTCGATGTCGCCACCCTCGTACCCGCGCAGTGGACTCTCGACGCCCGGGAACAGCACCGAGGGTCGCCGGCAGATGAACTGGTCGAAGGTCTTCCGGATGGGGAGCATCATCCCCCGGAGGCTGATGTGGTCGGGGATGTCCGGGTGGCCGACGGCACCGAGGAGTATCGCGTCGTGGTCGGTGAGTCGGTCGAGCGCGCCGTCGGGCATCATCGAGCCGTGTTCGAGGTAGTGTTCGCTTCCCCAGTCGTGGGTCGTCGTCTCGACGGCGAACCCGTGCTTCTCGGCGACCCGGTCGACGAGCGGCAACGTCGCCTCCGTCACCTCGACGCCGATGCCGTCGCCCGGCAGGTGTGCAATGTGGTATGTCACGTTCGCTCATAGTGCGACGAGGTAAAAAGATGCCCGTACAGCGCAGAGGACCATGGCGTGTCGAGCGCCGAGCTAGAGCGCGAACTCTCTGGTGTGTCGAGCGCCGGGCCGGGGTGCGAACTCTCCGGCGTCCCGACCCGTCTCTACTGCTCCGCAGTCCTCCCCTGCCCGACCGGGGCTTCCTGCGTGAGTCCCGACTCGTAGCCGTGGAGGACCGCCTCCTCGCTGGCGGCGTTGAACAGGTTGATGTCGCTCTCGTCGAAGGTGAGTTCGACGGTCGAGCCAATCTCGGGTTCCCTCCTGGAGGTGGTGCGGAGCCGGAACTCGTCGCCGTCGATGTCGACGTAAATGAAGTTGTCGGAGCCGACCACCTCGACAACCTCCACCGTTCCGGTGACGGTCTTTCCCTCGTCGGCCGGCGATCCGAACCGGGCGCTCTCCGGGCGGATCCCCAAGACAAAGTCGGTCGCGTTAGTCCGCTGGGTCAGCGCGTCGACGAACCCCTGTGAGGTCTCGTAGCTGAATCCGTTGTGGACCAGCCGACCGGCCTCTCTGTCGGTCCGGAGGCTGACGTCGAAGAAGTTCATCGAGGGCGAACCGATGAAGTCCGCGACGAACAGGTTCGCCGGCCGGTAGTAGACGTCCTTGGGGGTGCCGACCTGCTGGAGCTTCCCGTTGTTGAGTACGACGATACGGTCGGAGAGGGTCATCGCCTCCTCCTGGTCGTGGGTGACGTAGATGGTCGTGATGCCGAGTTCGGAGTGGATCCGGGCCAGCTCGGTGCGCATGTGCTTGCGCAGCTTGGCGTCCAAGTTCGACAGCGGCTCGTCGAACAGGAACACCTCCGGCTCGCGCACGATAGCGCGGCCGGTGGCGACGCGCTGTTGCTGACCGCCCGAGAGCGCCCCGGGCTTCTTGTCGAGGAGGTCGCTGATGCCCATCATGTCCGTCGCCTCCTCGACGCGCTTCTGGATCTCCTCATCGGAGAGGTCCGTGCTCAGGCGCAGCCCGTACGCGATGTTCTGCTCGACGGTCTTGTGCGGGTAGAGCGCGTAGTCCTGGAACACCATCGCGATGTCCCTGTTTTTCGGTGCCTTCTCGTTGATCACCTCGTCACCGACGCGTATCTCGCCGTCGGTGACCGTCTCGAGCCCCGCGAGCATCCGGAGCGTCGTCGACTTGCCACAGCCCGACGGGCCGACCACCACTACGAACTCCCCGTCGGGTATCTCTAGGTCGAGCTCCTCGACCGCCACGAGGGGTCCACCTGAACTTTCGAACACCTT
>KI543164.1:20443-24844 GCA_000496175.1 uncultured archaeon A07HR67
CCTCGAGGTCGTTGACACCCCGGTCTTCTCGTAGGCGAACGAGTCCGGGAACTCCTCGGCGACAGCCGTGGTCGCCTCCCAGAAGCCGCTCCAGGTCGACAGCTCCTCGAAGGGGTCCTCGACGCCGGCCTGGCTGTACATCTTCGGCCGGATGCCAAGACTCGAGACGCTGTGACGCATCGGGCCCGCACACCAGAAGTCTCCCCGGAAATTCGCGGTCGCCCTTGTTGCCTCGCTCCAGCTGTCGGGGTACAGATCCGACTCCTCGACGAACGGCCCGTGTTCGGCGACGTCTCCGTTCCGCCACAGGTTGAGACCGGCGGACCCGTACTCGGCGAGCGTCGGCGGATTCCCCCCGGATACACGCGAGGCGATCTGCTGTTTGATGTCGCCGTAGGAGCCCGTCTGCAGATTGACCGAGACGCCACCCTGCTGATCCTCGAAGCGTCCGATGGACTTCTCGAACTGCGGCGTGGTTAGCGAGTTCTCGGCGGCCTCCGCCGAGAGATAGCTGATGTTGACTGTCTCGCCACCACCGCCGTCGCCACCGTCGCCACCACCGCCGTCGCCGCCGTCGCCGCCGTCGCCGCCGTCGCCGCCGTCGCCGCCGTCGCCGCCGTCGCCACCGCCTAAGCAACCGGCCAGCGCGCCCATCGCACCGGCAGCGGCCGCTGCACTCGTTGTTTTTAGTACGTCACGTCGAGACGCACCCTCCTCGTCCGTGTCAGGCCTGTCACTGTCAGCCATGCTGGCAAATATTGCGAGGAAACCCTCATAAACTTTTCCCAGGCAGATCGTTCTATTTACTAAAGTACATTTTTGTTAGTGAGGAATGCTCTGTCTGTCCCGGGAATCTCTCGACGAGTGAGACGAGACTCGTCGGTCAGACGACAAGATTCGACCTGTTGGTCAGACCGCGAGGTCCGACCCGTCGGTCAGACGACAAGATTCGACCCGTCGGTCAGACCACGAGGTTCGACTCGTGGGTCAGACGACGAGGTTCGACCCGTGGATCAGACGACGAGGTCCGACCCGTGGATCAGACGACAAGGTCCGACCCGTCGGTCAGACGACGAGGTCCGACCCGTCGGTCAGGTACCGCTCCGCGACTTCTGGGTCGAGTTCGACCCCCAGGCCCGGTCCCTCCGGGAGGTCGATGTACCCCTCGTTAAGTATTGGCGCGTCGGGGTCGTCGACCCGGCGGACGAGATCTCCCCACCAGGGGACGTCCCGGGCGTGGAACTCGAGCGAGAGGAAGTTCGGGAACGTCGCACAGACGTGCGCCCCCGCGACGGTCCCCAGTGGGCTGGAGATGTTGTGCGGCGAGAGTGGGATCCCCTCAAGATCACAGACGAGGGCGACCTTCCAGAGTTCCCAGAGACCGCCGCACTTGTTCACGTCCGGCGCGGCGATGTCCATCGCCCCGGTGTTCGCCAGGTCCGCGAACCGCGAGGCGGTCGTGACGTTCTCGCCGGTGAGTATCGGCACATCGAGCGTCTCGCGGAGGTGGCGGTGGGCCTCGACCTGCTCGGGCGGGACGGGGTCCTCGAGCCACGCGAGGTCGTACGGTTCGAGCTTCTTCCCGATGCGAGCGGCCGTCTCGACCGTGAAGTTCCAGTGGAGATCCATCCCGAGGTCGATGTCGTAGCCGATCTCCTCGCGGACCGCCTCGACAAGCGAGACCTTGTGCTCGACCGAGGCGTTGTCCAGCCGTCGCGCGGCGGTGTCGGGGTCGTGTGTCGGCACGTCGAGGTCGAATTTCAGCGCCTCGAACCCCTCGTCGACCACCTCGCGGGCGGCCTGTGCGTACGACTCCGGCGTGTAGACCTCCTTCGGGTCGCGGTCCGGGGCCTGGCCCAGCGACTCCCCGCCGTGGGTGTCACAGTAGATCCGCACTCGGTCGCGGTACTTCCCGCCGAGCAACTCGTAGAGCGGCGCGTCGAGCAGTTTCCCCTTGATGTCCCAGCAGGCGGTCTCGATACCGGTGAACGCGGACTGGCCGACCCGGCCGCTCCCGGTGTAGCGCTGGTTCATCAGCGCGGTGATCCGGTCGATGTCCAGCGGGTTCTCGCCCTCCAGGTCGACCAGCAGACGCTCGGCCATGTCGAGAGCCGCCTCCGCGCGGAACGTCTCGCCCAGGCCGTACACCCCTGCGTCGGTTTCCACCTTGACGATCCCCCAGGTGAAGTTGCCGGCGATGGCCATCGTCTCGACGTTCGTGATCTCGATGTCGCGCTCCGGGGGGCGGTGGCTCTCCTCCATCGACAGGTCCCGCCAGGGAACGCCGCCGCCCGCTCTATCCGGTAGTCAGGTTCGTCAGTCATGCGCAACATCTGGGCGGGACTGCGTATTAAGCGTGGGGGTGCGCTCGGGAGAACAGTGTGAGCCGGGACTGGGAACCGCCGACCCGGGACCGTCGCTCAGACCAGCGAGTGATTCTCGACACGTTCGTGGACCCGCTCGTACCGGTCGGTCAGCGTCGCCCGCGTCCCGGCGTCGAGGCCGGAGAGCGGGAGCACCGGCGGCCCGACGTCGTGGCCGGCGAGGCCGACGAGGTGCTTGAGCGCGGGCGCGGTCGGCAGGTCCGCGTACCCGGTGACCAGGGGGTTCGCTACCTCGTTGACGATTGTGACCGCCCGGTCGCGCTCGCCGGCACGGTGGGCCTCGTACAGCGCCGAGAGCGCCGCAGGGAAGACGTTGGCCGCGCCGGAGATGAGCCCCGCCGCGCCGCCGTCGAGCGACGGCAGCGCCAGCGTCGAGAGCCCCTGGATCACTGAGAACTCGTCCGGTGTCTCCTCCATCAGCCGGACGACGTGGGCCATTCCACCGGAGGAGTCCTTGATGCCCACCACGTTTCCGTGCTCGGCGAGCGCAGCCGTTGTCTTCGCCCCGAGTTCCACGCCGGTCCGCTGGGGGATGTTGTAGAGCACGACCGGCAGCGGCGAGCGGTCCGCAACCGCCTCGTAGAAGCCCTGTAGCCCCGCCTGGTCGACGCCGAGGTAGTACGGGGTAACGACGACGGCCGCGCTCGCGCCTGCCGCCGCGGCGTCCTCTGTCAGCGCCACCACGTCCGCGACGCTCGTCGCGCCACAGCCCGCGAGCACGGGAACCTCGCCGGCCGCCTCGGCGACCGTCTCGATGACGGTCTGTCGCTCCTCTCGCGTGAGGCTCGGGAACTCGCCGATCGACCCACAGGGGAACAGCCCGTGGACCCCGCCATCGACGAGGAACTCGGTGTACGATTCGAGCACCGGTACGTCGACCCCGCCGTCGCGACCCTCCGTGGGCGTGACCATCGGCGGGATGGCTCCCTCGGGTTGCATGGTTACAGGTCGTCGACAGAGTTCAAAAGCGTTCGCACGGTCGACGCCCGGGTGTCGTCGGCTCGACCGACCGCTGTGTGGACTGCGTTCGCCGGGCGCGCCGTCTGGTCTCCACTGCCGAGAGTGCGGCTCTCACCACTCCGCGACGCTCCCGTCCTCGTGGCGCCAGGTGGGACGCTGGAGATACATCGACTCTCCCCAGTCCGGTTCCTCGACGGCAGCCTCCCGGACTGCCGCCTCGTCGAGTTCGACCCCCAGTCCCGGCCCCTCCGGAAGATCGACGTAGCCGTCCTCGGAGGCGAACACGTCGGGGTCGGCGAGGTAGTCCAGCAGGTCGGCCTCGCGGTTGTAGTGGATGCCGAGGCTCTGCTCCTGGATCAGCGCGTTCGCGGCCACCGCGTCCACCTGGAGGCAGGCGGCGAGTGCGACCGGGCCGAGCGGACAGTGCGGCGCGAGCGCCACGTCGTGTGCCTCGGCCATCGCGGCGATCTTCGTCACCTCCGTGATGCCGCCGGCGTGCGAGACGTCCGGCTGTATCACGTCGACGACGCCCTGCTCGAACAGCCGTTTGAACCCGAAGCGAGAGTAGAGTCGCTCGCCAGTGGCGATGGGCACCGTCGTGTGCTGTGCAATCTCGTCCAGAGCGTCGAGGTGTTCGGGCAGGACGGCCTCCTCCAGGAACATCGGTTCGTGTGGCTCGAGCGCGCTGGCGAGTCGCTTCGCCGTCGGCTTGGCGACGCGGCCGTGGAAGTCCACCCCGACGCCCACCTCGTCGCCGACCGCGTCGCGGACCTCGGCAAGGCGGTCGACGGCCGCCCGGACCGCGGCAGGGGACTCGACGCGGCGGAACTCCGGCGTGGCGTTCATCTTGAGCGCCGTCAGTCCCGCGTCGACACGCTCGCGGGCCGCCTCGCCGACGTCGGAGGGCCGGTCCCCGCCGATCCAGCCGTACACCCGCATCCGGTCGCGGACCGGTCCGCCGAGCAGTTCGTAGGCGGGCGCCCCGAACGACTTGCCCCGGAGGTCCCAGAGCGCCTGGTCGAGCCCCGCGATCGCCGCCATGTGGACCGGCCCGCCC
>KI543164.1:29060-32530 GCA_000496175.1 uncultured archaeon A07HR67
AAACCAGCGACAGTTGATCGCGAATCGAACGGCGGTGCGTCCCAACGTACTGCAGACCGGGTACCGAGCACGACCACCTGTCGCGGGACGTGGCGGGCTGGTGGCGACCGACTTTGGGGCGTCGGACGCGGAGACGACCGGGAAGGATATTCTCCTGTAGCCTGGCAGGGCGAGACGACAGTGGACGCGGAGTTCGTGG
Organism: uncultured archaeon A07HR67; assembly: GCA_000496175.1. Taxonomy (GTDB): domain Archaea; phylum Halobacteriota; class Halobacteria; order Halobacteriales; family Haloferacaceae; genus Halorubrum. The sequence continues at coordinate 29,260 of KI543164.1, forward strand.
ACCGGACGCGCTCGGGAGACCCGTTGTCGGCCGGCTGGGTGTCGTTCGGCGTCAGTGGCGACTTGAGGGACGAGACAACTCTGGACGCCGTCGACCGGGTGCTCGGCGCGAGCGGGGTGCCGGTCGGGTCGCTCGCGGTGACCGACGAGGGCGTCGAGCGGTGGATCCAGCAGGGCTTCGCCGGGTGATCGCGGGCGTGGACAGCAGGGACCTCCTCTCCGCGTCGCAGTCGACGAACAGGGCGTTCGAGCGCGCCGTCGGGCGCCGGGAGGAGTCGTCAGACACCAGGAGGAGTCGTCGGACGCCGCCCTCGACCACGACCCGGCTCGCGTTCCCGGCTCGCGTTCCCGGCTCGCGTTCCCGGCGACGGTCCCACGAGGGTCACGTCGTCTCCGGACGGGCAGGTTTTTACCTGCCAGGTCCATGCCGTCGGGCATGGAACTCGGACGCGGGGACCCCGAATACGAGGCGGTCGAGCCCGGGGAGTGGTCGATCGTCGACGCGGAGGCCAGAGCGTACGTCCGGCGCGCGACCCGGGAGGTCGCCTCGCTGGTTCGAAAAAGCTACGGCCCGCTCGGGATGGAGAAGCAGCTCCGGACGGTAGACCGGAAGGACAACCCGGAGGCTGTCCACACCTCGGACGCGGGCGAGATACTCGACGGTATCCAACGGGCCCAGGGGTTCACCCACCCCGCGGCCGCGCTGTTCGTCGACGCCGTCGACTCGATGCAGCGCGGACTCCGCGACGGCGCCACGACCGCGATTCTGCTGACGGACGCGCTTGTCGACCGCGGTCTCGACCTCGTCGAGGAGGGGGTTCACCCGGGGACTGTCGTCGTGGGGTACGCTATCGCCGCCGCACGCGCCGGGGAGGTCCTCGACGACCTGGCCCGACCGGTCCAGCCCGACGACGCGGCGCTGCTCCACGACATCGCCGCGACCGCGATGGCGGGCGAGGTGGACGACCCGACCTGCGAGCGGTACGCCGAACTGGTTGCCGACGCCGTCGGGGGACTCGCCGCGGTTTCGGCGGACTGGCTCGACACGGACGACGTGAAGGTGCTCGCGGGCCCTGGAGAGCCGGGGGGGCTGACCCGAGGCCTGATCGTCAGACGGTATCAGGAGGAACTGGGCGCGGGCGAGACCGCCGAACGCGAGCAGAACTGGTCGATCCGGGACAAGGTCGACTGGGAGTTCGACTGGTCGCCCATGGAGCCCCGCGAGAACGCGACGGTCGCGCTCTTGGACCGGGAGATCGACTTCGAACGGTCGGCGACCTCCTTCGGCGGCGACGGGACCGAGGAGAACCTGACGTCGGGCGTCGAGATCCGGTCGGCCGAGGATCTGCAGGCGTACCGGGCGGGTCGGGACGACCGGTACGCCGAGACCGCCGACCGGTTGCAGACCTCGGCGTCGACATCCTCGTCTCTCAGCCGGAGGTGGACGAGGCGATCACCCTCGCGCTGGCGGAGCGCGGGGTCGCTGTCGTCGACGAGGTCGAGTACCCGCTGTCGGACGTCTACCGGTTGGCTCGGGCCAGCGGCGGCGAGGTTGTCGGGACCCTCGAGGAACTCACTCCGGACCGCCTCGGCACCGTCGGACGGGTCAGCGAGCGGCGCGTCGGCGACGAGAAGTGGACGGAGTTCGGAGACTGCGCCGGCGGGGTGTTCACACTGGTCGTCGACTCCGAGACCGAGACCGAGCGTGCCCGCCGCGAGCGCGTTGTCGAGGACGCCGTCGAGGTGACGGGGACGGCGGCAATCGACCGGCAGGTGCTGCCGGGCGCCGGCGCGCCGGCGATGGCGGTCGCGACCGACCTCCGGTCGTACGCGGCGTCGGTCGAGGGACGCGAGCGGCTGGCTGTCGAGGCATTCGCAGACGCGCTCGTGGACCTCGTCAGGGTGCTCGCGGGGAACGCGGGCGGCGACCCGATCGAGGCCGTCACGACGCTCCGTACGGCCCACGCGGACGTCGACGGCCCGGCCGCGCTCGGGGTCGGGCCCGACGCCGGGACCGACGGCCCGCTCGACGCCTGGGATGCCGGCGTGGTCGAGCCCCGCCGGGTCTTCTCGCAGGCCGTCGAGACTGCACGAGCAACGACGGAGCGGCTGACAACAATCGACGCCGTGCTCCACCCCGGCGTCGACCTGGGCGAGTTCGTCTCGGAGCCCCACCGCGAGTAGGACTGGCCTGACGCGACCACTGGCCGGCCCCGGTCCACTCGTCACCTGCACATATTTGTGGCAGGAGACAGCAGAGCAGTCATGACCTACCGCGTCGCGGTCGTCGGGACTGGACCGGGCAGAGATGTCGATATCAGCGGACGGAGCCACGCGTTCGCATACAAGCACGCCGACGCCTACGCGGCCCGCGAGGACTGCGAAATCGTCGCTTGCGCCGACATCGAGCGGGAGTACGCCGAGCGGTTCGCGGACGAGTTCGGCGTCCCCGTCTCGGGAGTCTTCGAGGACCACGGGTCGATGCTCGCAGCTGTCGAGCCGGACCTGGCGAGCGTCTGCACGCCGATCCCGACCCACGCGCCGATTGTCACGGACTGTGCCGAGGCGGGGGTCGAGGCCGTCCACTGCGAGAAGCCGATGGCGGACACCTGGGCCGCGGCCCGGGGGATGGTCGAGGTCTGCGAGAAGCGGGGCGTCCAGCTCACGTTCGGCCACCAACGCCGGTTCGGCGACCCGTTCCGCCGGGCGAAGAAGCTACTCGACGCGGGCGTCGTCGGCGACCTGGAACGGATCGAGATCTCCTGGGGCAACTTCTTCGACAACGGGACCCACACGCTCGATCTCGCGGCGATGTTCAACAACGAACACCCCGCGAGTTGGGTGATGGGACAGGTCGACTACTCGAAGGAACACGTCCGGTACGGTGTTCCGACGGCGGACCACGCGTTCGTCTCCTGGCAGTACGAGAACGGCGTCCACGGGGTCGCCGCGACTGGTGACGACGTGCCGCTCTCGGGCGGTCCTTTCGACTTCTACGACTGCTCGCACCGGCTCGTCGGGAGTGAGGGCGTGATCGAACTCGGCCGGCGCGAGGGCCCGGCGCTTCGCTACCGCGTCGACGGCGAGGGCTGGACCGTGGTCGATGTCGCCGACGAGTTCCACGGCCGTGTCGACCTGGCCATCGACGACGTGGTCGGGGCGCTCGACAGCGGCTCGCCAACCGAGCTCCGCGCCGAGCACGCCCTCAACACGACCGAAATCCTGTTTGCTGGTCACGAGTCCTCGCGCCGCCGCGGCCGGGTCGATCTCCC
>KI543165.1:0-1608 GCA_000496175.1 uncultured archaeon A07HR67
CGCGAGCGAGCGAGACACAGAGCGCGGTCGCGTGCGCCGAAACCTCGTCGACGGAGTAGTCGGGCACGTTCGAGACGGTGACGCCGGCGGCGGCCGCCGCCGCGAGGTCGATGTTGTCGACGCCGACGCCCGCGCGGACGACGACCCGAAGCCGCGAGCAGGCCTCGAACGCCGCGGCGGTCATGGGCGTCGACGCGTCGACGACGATGGCGTCGGGGGCGCTGTCGGCGACCGCGTCCGGCGACCGAAGCGGGTCGTGTACCAGCGTCACCTCGTCGCCGAACACCTCGCGTTCGGTGGCGAGGGTGGTGAGTTTCGTGTCGCTGATCACGACTCGGGGCCGGTCGTCGGTGCGGTCGTCGTCGGTCGATGTCATCGATGGTGAACGAGTCGCTCCAGAGGCATAATTCCCCTGCGACCCGCGGTGACCGGGCGCCGAACCGCGTCGGCGCCGACGCCGGACCCGAACGCTGTTATGCCGGTGGCGGTACTGCGGAGGCATGGAGATTCGCGAGGCGGCGCTGCGAGAAACGGTCCGCGAGCTCGTGTCGTTCGACAGCTATCCAGGCGAGGAGGCGGCGGCACAGGCGTGGCTCCGCGGGCGGCTCGACGAGCTCGGCTTCGAGACCTACACCTGGGAGCCGGATCCGGACGTGTTGGGCGCACATCCGTCGTTTCCGCCGGTCGAAACGCTACAACTTGACGACCGCCCGAGCGTCGCCGGCGTCCTCGAGCTCGGCGACCCGGACGCCGGACCGACCGTCGTGCTCAACGGACACGTCGACGTGGTTCCGATAGACGAGGACGCCTGGGACGCGGCGCCGTTCGGCCCTCGATGGGAGGACGGCCGGCTCTACGGCCGCGGGTCGCTCGACATGAAAAGCGGGCTCACGGCGTGCGTCTTCGCCGCGCTCGCGGTCGAGGCGGAAGCCGACGACCGCGGCCTCGACGGACGCGTCGTCGTCGAGAGCGTCGTCGGCGAAGAAGAGGGCGGTATCGGTGCGGCGACGGCGGCGGCGACGAACCCGTATCCGTTCGAGCGCGACGCGGCGATCATCGCCGAACCGTCCGACTTCGCGCTGGTGGTCGCCGCCGAGGGCAGCCTGATGAAGCGGCTCGAACTCGTCGGCGAGTCGGCTCACGCCGCCCGGACCTGGGAGGGGGAGTCGGTGTTGCCGCACTTCGAGCGGATCCGAAACGCGTTCAAAGGGCTCGAACGCGAGCGCGCCGAGCGCGTCACCCACCCGCTCTTCGAGGGGTACGACACACCCTGGCCGGTCAACTTCGGCACCGTCGAGGCCGGAACGTGGGCGTCGTCCGTGCCCGCTCAGCTCACCGCGGAGATCCGAATCGGCGTCGCTCCCCACGAGACGGTCGACGAGGTGGAAGCCGCGTACGCCGCGCGGCTCGACGAGGTCGTCCAAGACGACGCGTGGCTCGCCGACCACCCGCCCACGTTCGAACGGTTCTCCGTCCAGTTCGAGGGGTCGGAGGTGGCCCGCGACGAGCCGGTCGTCGAGCGGGTCGCGGCCGCCGCGGTCGCACACGGAATCGAGGAGCCGGTGTACGAGGGGTTTACCGGCGGGACCGACGCTCGCCACTACATCG
>KI543165.1:4171-9511 GCA_000496175.1 uncultured archaeon A07HR67
GAGGTGGTCTGATCGCAGCCACGTTTATTAGTTGGTACGACCGAGTGAGATCGAAATGTCATCCGAGATCACGGAACGAGCGAAGCGTCGAACGGTTTAGCCGCCATCGGGAGCGGCGGAATCGTCGGAGTTTCCGGCTGTGTGAGCTTCGGCAGCGACGAGGCGAGCAGTGACGACTCAAGCGGCGACGACTCGGGCGACGACGGATCGAGCGACAGTTCGAGCGATGACGGGGGCGACACCCAGGACACGATCACGCTCGGCCAGCCCGCGTCACTGAGCGGGCAGTGGGACTTCCTCCAGCCGGGCGTCTCACAGGCGACTGACGCCGCGGTCGCGCACATCAACGAGGCCGGTGGACCGCTCGATGCCGAGCTTGAGGTAATCCGTCGAGACACCGCCGTCGACCCTCAGGAGGCCCGGACCGTCACCTCCCAACTCATCGAGAACGACGGCGTTTCGGCGATTATCGGCCTCTACTCCAGCGAGATCAACCCGTTGTGGGACTTCCTCCGAGAGTTCGAGGTACCGATCGTTACCCCGTGGCCGGGGTCGACTTTTCTCGACACCCGCGGCGGCGACAAGGGAACACCGGAGGATCTCTCGGACGATCAGTGGATCTGGCGGACAGTCGTCGGAGACACGGTTCACACCAGCGGAAGCGCGGTGTACGCACTCGAGAACGACCTCGAGACACTGGGCGTGCTCAACGGGACCACCGAGGGCGAGCGCAGTTACGTCGAGGGATTCCTCTCCGTCTACGAGGACAACGGCGGGACCGTCGCCGAGCGGGTCGAAGTCGACATCGAGCAGTCAAGCTACCAGTCGGCGCTCAGCCGTCTCTTCGACGCCGACTTCGACGCCTTCCTCGTGAGCATGCCACAGGAATCGGCGATCACGGCGCTCAACGACTGGTCCGACGGAGAATACGGCCGCCAGCCGATCCTCTCGGACCCGCTGGCCCAGCAGACGGTGGTCGACGAGGTCGGCAGCGATATCTACGGCGCATGGGCCGGTTCTCCCGGCCAGTCCGGTCCGAACTACGACACGTTCGAAGGAATCTACGCGGAGCAGGACGGCGACGCGGAGATCAACGCCTGGACGCCGCCGGCGTGGGACGCGACCATCGTGACCGCGTTGGCGATCCAGCGGGCGGGCGAGGCGACGCCCGAAGCAATCCAGCGGAACATCGGTCCGGTCAGCCGTGAGGGCGGGACAGCGGTCAGCACCTTCGCCGAGGGGAAAGAAGCGCTCGAAAACGGCGAGGAGATCTCGTATCAGGGCGCGGCGACCCCGGTCAACTTCACCCAGCACGGCAACGTCTTCGGAAGCGTCTCGATCAGTATCGCCAGCGAGAACGGCTTCGAGGTGACGAACGAGGTCCCGGCCGATGACATCCGGGAGTTCGTCGCCGAAGGCGACTACTGATCCCGATGGGGTTGCTCCAAGAAGCCATCTTTGGGGTCGTCACGGGCTCGTATATTGCGATCGCCGCGATCGGGTTCACGCTGATCTACGGGATCGTGAACATGATCAACTTCGCGTACGGCGAATACCTCACGCTCGGCGCGTTCGTCGGCTTCTTTACTGCGAGCACGCTGCCCGGTCCGCTACCGGTCGCTGTCGTCGTCGCGATGGCCGGCGGCGGCGTCGTCAGTATCGCGCTCGCCCGCGGCTTCTTCACCCCGATCAACGACACCGGTCCGGTGCCGATGTTGTTGACCTCCATCGGCCTCGGGATCGCTATCCGAAACGCGATCCGTCTCTTCGGCGGTCGGAGCGCCCGTTATATCGAGACCGAGACGTCAACCATCAGGTTCAACGCGGTCCCCGACGCTGCGGTCGGGTCGATAGACCTCCTTGGCGGCTTCTTTGTCACCTCCGAACACCTGATCGTCGTCGGCTCTGCGGTAGCGGTCTTTCTCTCCGTTCACCTGCTCTTGACACGGACCGAGGTGGGGATAGCCATGCGGGCGATGGGCGACGACGAGGACCTTGCTCGCGTTCGCGGCATCGACACGCAGCTGATTCGTGACAGCGTCTGGCTGCTCGCCGGCGTCCTCGCCGGCCTCTCGGGGGTGTTACTGGCCATCCAGACGAACGTCAGCCCCACGACTGGGTTCAGCCACATCCTCCAGATTCTCTCGGCCGCCATCCTCGGCGGGGCCGGCAGTCCGTATGGAGCCATCGTCGGCGCGTACGTCATCGGACTCGCGCTCGCGTTCTCGACGGCAGTCCTCCCCTCGTCAATGACCAGCCTGTCCTCGGCGGTCGCGTTCGCGATCCTGATTGTCGTGTTGCTCGTCAGGCCGAGCGGGATCGCCGGAACGGAGGTGCGTAAGGCGTGAGCGTTCGCGATCGCCTCCCATCCGGTCACGGGAATACCGCTTTGCTCGCCGGGATCGGTTGCCTGCTCGTCGGCGGGCTGTTCTCGCTGACACCGCTTCAGGCGGAGCTCCCCAGCGTGCTGTACGTCTTCGTTGAGGTCGGAATCACGTTCGCGATCTACGGGATGCTCGTGCTCGGGCTCGACCTCCAGTACGGCCACACCGGCCTGGTCAACTTCGGACACGTCGTCTTCTTCGCGGTGGGCGCGTACGCGACCGCGATGGTGGCCGCACAGGACACCTTCTCGGGGATCGGGTTGGGCTACCCGTGGCCGCTCGCGCTTCTGGTCGGCGTGATCGCGGCCGCGCTCCTCGGTGTCGTCGTGAGCGCCACCTCGATCCGCCTTCGCGACGACTTCCTCGCGATTGTCACGCTCGCGACCGCAGAGATCTTCCACTCGATCTTCGTCAACTTCGAGGGCATCTTCGGCGGCAACGTTGGAATTCTCGGCGTGCCGCGACCGATCGCCGGGCTGGTTGGAGACGCCGACACGAGAGTAGTCGCGACCCTGCTCGTGTTGGGTGGGGTCACCCTCATCACCCTCGCGACGGTCACCCGGCTCACCGACGCGCCGTATGGGCGCGTCCTCCGGGCGATCCGGGCCGACGAACTGGTGACGCGCTCGGTGGGCAAATCCACGATCACCTACAAGACGCAGGCGTTCGTCTACGGCGCGGCGCTGGCCGGGCTCGCAGGCGGATTGTTCGCGCTCTACAACGGCGCGGTTGCGCCCGGCTTCTTTACAATCCAGGTGACGGTCACCGTCTGGATCGGAATGTTACTCGGCGGCGCGGCGAACCACAGAGCGGTGCTTGCCGGGCTCGCGATCATCATGGGCCTGCGGCTCATCTCGCGGTTCGGACTGGGCGTGACGCCGGTCTCGGGAGACGTCTTCGCCGCCCTCCGACTGGTCGTCGTTGGTCTGATACTCGTCGCGGTGATCCGGTTCCGTCCCGCAGGGATCTGGGGCGACCCGCAGGAGTTGGGGGTGGACCGATGAGCCTGCTCTCCGCCGACGGGATCACAAAGGAGTTCGGCGGCCTGCGCGCGATAGACGACCTATCGGTCTCGATCGACGAGGGAGAACTCGTCGGCGTGATGGGACCGAACGGCGCGGGCAAGTCGACCTTCTTCAACTGCGTCAGCGGAGTCATTCCGCCCGACAACGGGACCGTCACGCTCCGGGGAACCGACGTGACCGGCGACTCGCCCGAGTCGCTGGCACACCGTGGACTGGTGCGAACCTTCCAAGACACGCGCGAACTGGAGACGATGACCGTCCGTGACAACGTCCGGCTCGCCGCCCCCGACCAGTCGGGTGAACGAACGCTTCCCGCGCTGCTCCGGAGCGACGAGATGAAAAACGAGGAGGTGGCCGTCCGGAGACGGGCGGACCAGTTAATCGAGACATTCGAGCTGGACCACCTCGCCGACGAGTACAGCAGCAACCTCTCCGGCGGCCAGCGGAAGCTGCTCGAACTCGCGCGGACGCTGATGCTCGATCCGGACGTGCTCATGCTCGACGAGCCGTTCGCGGGCGTGAACCCGACGCTGACCAACGAGATCGCAGACCACGTTCGCGGCCTCAACGACGACGGGATGACCGTCGTGATCATCGAACACGAACTCGAGACCCTGACGAGCCTCGTCGACCGGCTCGTCGTCCTCCAGCAGGGACGCCTCCTCGTCGAGGGCGAGCCGGGAGTAGTGCTCGAAGACGAGCGCGTTATCGACGCGTACCTCGGAGGTGATGTCGAATGAGCCTGCTCGAGGTCGTCGACCTCGACGCAGGGTACGGCGACCTCCACGTTCTCGACGGGATCGACATCCACGTCGACGACGGAGGGTACGTCACCGTCGTCGGCCCCAACGGCGCGGGCAAATCGACCGTGATGAAGTCGATCGTCGGGATCGCGACGTGTTTCGGCGGGTCGATCGAGTACCAGGGAGAAGATATCACGGGATTGTCACCCGAGGAGGTCGCCCACGAGCAGATCGGCTACGTCCCCCAATCGAACAACGTCTTCTCGACGCTGAGCGTCGAAGAGAACCTTCGACTCGGCGCGTACGTGTGTGAGGGCGTGCCAGAAACCCGAAAACGCGACGTGTACGAGCGGTTCCCAGCGCTCGCCGACCGCAGGGATGAAGACGCCGGGTCGCTGTCCGGCGGCCAACAACAGATGCTCGCGATGGGGTGTGCGCTGATGCTCGACCCCGACGTGCTGCTCTTGGACGAGCCGAGCGCGGGGCTCGCACCCGATCTCGTCGACGAGATGTTCGACCGGATCGACGAGATCAACGAGACCGGCACGACGGTCCTGATGGTCGAACAGAACGCGAAGGAGGCGCTCAGACGCTGTGATCGCGGGTACGTGCTCGCCAACGGCCAGAATCGTTACGAGGACGACGGCGACGCCCTCCTCGACGACGAGGAGGTCCGCCGGGAGTTCCTCGGCGGGTGACGACGGAGCGTGAGACGAGTGGGATGTCGCCTTCGAGCCATCGGCGTCACCGCCGCGTCGCGACGAATCCAAGATACCGCCGACCCACCGGCTGTGTCACCGGCAGCCACTCGACCGACCGGCCGGCGAGCGACCCCGAAACGAGACCGTCGAACGCCGGCGGGTCGTCGGTATCGTAGCCGAGGAGATACGCGAGCGGTCGGGGACCGAACGCGTCGAGTCGGTCGGCGAGCCATCCGTCCCCTCGCGGCTGTGCCAGCACGACCGGGCGATCCGGAAACGACGCGGTATGGGCGTTCAGACGGTCGGTTTCGCCGCTCGCCGGGTCGGCCGCGTCGAACGCGTTCGTGAACGCCTCGACGGCCGCCGCGAGATCGGAGACGCCGATCACGACGGTGTCGACCCCGACGATCGGCGACGACGCCAGGTCGCCGGTGGGTCGGACGCGTCGCTCGCGTGGGGTCCGATCGCTGATGAGAAACGGAAGCGT
>KI543165.1:10244-12498 GCA_000496175.1 uncultured archaeon A07HR67
AGCTGGATCGGGATCGCGACCCACGCACTAGGTCGTTTTGAACAATCCTGCGACGTACTCCCACAGGCCGGTGTTGCGGGAGGCGCGGAACGTCCACGCGTTGTTGAGGACGTACGAGAGCAGGATCGTCAACTCGATAGCGATCGTCGCGCCGATCAGGTAGTTGAGCCCGGCGACATCGACGAACAGCCACAACAACGCCATCTGGACGGCCGCCGCGAGGATACCGACCGTGACGAATCGCCGGAGCCGAACGGCCAGCGGTCCGTAAACGAGGCCGCGGAGGAGCGACCGAACCATCTATCGGTAGCCAAGCGCCTCGAGGCGTGCGTCGAGGTCCGCGTCGACAGAGCCCGCGGACCCGCCGCCCTCGCCTTCGTGAACCCGTTTCGCGTGGTCGGCGGCGAGCGAGCCAAACCGTTCGATGACGCGCCGCTCCTCCGTGGTCGGGTCCGCCGAGCGATCCGTCGTCTCGGCCGGGTCCGACGGCCGGTGGTACAGCTCCGTTGTGCCGTCGTCGACGTTCTCGATGTAGGTCCACTCGTCGTCTCGGACGCTCACGTAGAGGGCCCCGTCGTCGAGCGAGCGGGGGATCGGCTGTGCGGTCACGTCGTCGCCGCGGACGGTGACGGAGACGACCGGGTCGTCCGGTGGCTCGACGCCGTCACGGACGGTCGAGACGAGACTCTCTCCTTCCCAGTCGTCGGGGGTGTCGACGTCCATCAGCTCCGCGACCGTCGGCGGAATCGCGTCGAGCGCGACCTGTCCCTCGACCCGACGGCCGTCGGTGCCCGGCACGTCGACGACGAGCGGCACGCGGATCAGTTCGTCGTATAGCTTCGGATAGTGTGCCAGGTGGCCGTGGTCTTGGAACTCCTCGCCGTGGTCGCCGGCGACGACGACGGCGGTGTCGTCGGCAACGCCGGCGTCGCCGAGGCTGTCGACGAGCCGGCCGATGCTGGCGTCGACCTGCCGCACCGCGGCCTGATAGAGGGTTCGGAGTTCGCCGAGTGTGCGCTCGTCGACGTCCCAGCCGAGCCCGGTTCGGGTGTGGGCGTGTAACATCCGGTGGGTGCCGAGCAGGTTCGAGGACACCTCGCGGATGTACCTGGGCGCGGGGACGTAGGGTGTGTGTGCGTCCATGTAGTGGATCCACAGGAAGAACGGAGACTCGGTCTCCTCGAGAAACTCGGTCGCGGCGTGTTCGACGTCGAACATCCGTGAGGTGTCGAGAAACGGGCGGTCGTCGGTCTCGCCGCGGATCCACGATTCCGCCCGCCGCAGCGGGGAGGCCGCCAGTTGGATCCACGCCTCGACGGTCGGATGCGTCGCGAGATACCGGCTGTAGATGCTCGCGCCGACGCTGGCGACGAACGGCTCGAACTCGTCGAAGCCGTCGTCGTACCCCCAGTGAGACGTGAGAAACCCGTTCGCCGCGTTGAAGCCGCCGGTTTGAACCCCGGCCTGCGAGAGCGTTTCGGCGAGCGTCGGCGCCTCCTCGACGCCGATTTCGCCGGTTCTGGTGAACACGTCCTCGGACGCCAAAATAGAGGGGAACGAGAAGGGCGTCCAGTTGCCCGTCGCGAAGGCGTTCTCGAAGGTGGTGCCGTCGGCGGCGAGCGAATCGATCACCGGCGTGTGGCGATCGTCGTCGTACGCGCCGACCGCGTCCGCACGGAGCGAGTCGATCGTGACGAGGACGACGTTCGAGACGTCACCCATCGGTCGGTGACACCCCTGTCGTCGGGCCGATCTGAAGAACGCTCACGTTGATCGTATAACGGCAGGTTGGCGTATCATCTTTTCGATTCGACGGATGCGAGCGCCGCAGGACGGGATCGACGGACGAAATGTCAGCCGTTCGGAGACGCGGCCGTGGTTCGCGGCCGACGGTGGGGCCGGCGAGAATGGCTTAAACGCCGGTTTGAGCGTCACGGAGGTATTTTTGTCGGCCGATAGAAACGAGAGGTATGCCGAGACACTCCGTCAAACCGGGCGGTCTCGCCGACGATCGATCGGCTCGATCCGGCTCGTCCGCGGCCGACTCGTCTACGACCGACCCGCGCGCGGGACCGAACCCTCGCGACCGAACCGAACAGCTCCACCTCCGAAACCACGACGGGACGCGCCGATACCGGGTGACCGTCTCCGTCTCGAAGCCGGGCCAGCCGCCCGTCTACGAGGCGACGTACGACCTCGCCCCCGGCGACGGTGACGGCCGAGTTCGAGGCCGTTCCGTCGGACAGTACGACGT
>KI543165.1:12518-23270 GCA_000496175.1 uncultured archaeon A07HR67
GTCGACGTCTCGCCGGGAATGCGCTGACGGTCTCGATCCCGGCGTGGCTTCGGGCCGAACGCTGACCCCGGGACCGACGTTCGGGGTCGTCTCGAGAATCGGGTCTCATCGGGTTTTTATTCCGGACGCACCCACCACAGGTATGTCCGACCTACACCCGATCGCCAAGCGGATCCACAACGTCCAGCCCGAGCCGGTGCGGCTCGAACTCGACTCCGGTGAGACCGGGGTGTACGAGTTCTCCTCGACGGAGTTCTTCCAGCGGGAGTTCCGCGGTGAGGGGGTTCGGACCGACGCGGACGCCGACGCGGCGTTTCGGCTGATCACCTCCGACGACTACGAGCAGGTCCTGCTCGGGCGCTCCGGTACCGACGAAGACGGGTGGTCGATGCTGGGAGAAGTCGTCGCCGCCGAGCGCGCGGACGCAGACGAGTAGCCCGCTGGTCTGGGGCGCGTGGCCGACGCCGGTTCAGTCGTCTGCCGGCGACAGGGGCGCGGGCGTCTGTCGTCTCCGGATCGAACGTCTCGAAGTGGGTCACTTCCTCGACGGGGCGCCGGAACTTCCGTGGCAACGTCTCGTCGTCGGCGTCCTCGGCGGCGTACCCCATCGTCACGAGCATCACCGGCTCGTAGCCGTCGGGGACCGCGAACTCCTCGACGAGCGCCTCGGCGTCGAACCCGCCCATCGGACAGGTCGCGACGCCGCGCTCGCGGGCGGCGAACATCAGACTCATCGCCGCGAGCGCGGTCGATTTCGCGGTCCAGACCCGGCGTTCGGCCTCGGAGTACTCGCGCATCGCCTCGATCGATTCGCGGGTCGACGCCGCGCTCGCCTCGTCGCGGTACCCCTTCTCGACCTGATCGGCGAGCACGCGGTCGACGTGTGCGGCCGGATCGAGCCGGCCGAAGACGACGAGCGTCACCGGCGCGTCCGTCACCTGCGGCTGGCCGTACGCCACCTCCTGCAACCGCTCGCGGTTCGCGTCCTCGCCGACGACGAGGAACTCCCACGGCTGAAGATTGTAACTCGACGGGGCGTACACCGCCTCTCGCAGTATCGCTTCGATCGTTTCTCGGTCGAGGTCGTCGTCGGCGTAGTCGTGAACCGAGCGACGGTCCTCGACGAGATCGGTAAACTCCATGGTAACCCTACAGGCCCGACACTCATGAGGGGCCCGGTTCGTCGCGCGGGCGAGTCTCCGATCTCAGCGAACGACGGTCACGGGCATCGTTGCCCGTCGAACGACGCCCTCCGCGACGCTCCCGAGAACGACGCGCGAGAGGCCGGTTCGCCCGCGGCTCGCGAGCACAACGTGGTCGAACGGCTCCGCGTCGTCGGCGTCGGCGTTGGCGACATCGAGAATCGTCGTCGTGGGGCGGCCGACCTCCAGACGCGTGTCGACGTCGCGGTCGATATCGGCCGCCGCATCCGCCAAGACGCGTTCTCCTCGCTCGTTCGCGCTGTCGTACCACTGGTCGATCGCGCCCGGAAACCCTCCCTCGGCACCCGTCGTTGAGTCGGCCGGGTTGATCACGTGAAGCGCCGTCAGCGCGGCGTCGGGCCACTCCTCGGCCGCAAACTGGAGCGCGTCTGCGGCCTCCTCTGAGCCGTCGACCGCCACGAGAATTTGTTTGGTCATGCGCGACGGTTCTCACCCCGGTGGCAAAAACACGGCGGCGACTCGTCCGGCGATCGATCCGTGCTCGATCAGTCGCCGTGACGCGTGACGCACGTCGACAACCCGATCAGTTCGACAGGCTCGGAGTTGTCCGGCGAGTACACCACCATCTGCCCCTTCTCCATGTACGGCACCTTGCCGGCGAGCGTCGAAGGAATGTTCACGCTCTGTATCGCGTCCTCGTCGCCGAGGTTGAGAACGAGCTTGGTGTTGACCTGCTTGAAGACGGACTCCGCGACGTCTTGTGGATCTTGGGTGATCAGAAACAATCCGAGCCGTTCCTTGCGGCCCTGTTTTGCCGCCTCGGTGAACGTGTTGATCACTTTTCGCGCCTGGACGGTGTCGGCGTCCGCGAGGAAGTTGTGCGCCTCGTCCATCCCGATCAGAAGCGGCGTCTCCTTGATCCGGTCGCTGTCCGGGTCGTTCGAGAGCTTGTCGTCGACGAGCAACGCCGCGACCGCGAGCACGACGATCTCCTTGTGTCTGGAGGTCGGAAGGTGATACGTCGGAACCACGCTGAGTCCCCCCGGACGAACGAGGGTGTGGTCGAGTTCGGTGATCGGCCGTGCGTCCCCGTCGAAGACGCCGCCGGGAACGCCGCGAACCCGACGCTTGACCGCGTCGAACGTCGCCTCGTGGACCCGGCCGTTCTCGTGAAGCTCCTGTTTCAACGCCGGGTCGTCGAGGTACGAGAGGAACTGGCGGTACGTTCCCGCGTCGCCGTGGTCGTCGAAAAAGCGGTTCAACAGGGTCAACAACGCGGGGTACTGGTTCTCGTTGAGCCCGGAGCCGGCGACGAGCCAGGGCATGTCTCGGGCCAGCGAGAACGGGATGGTGAACGGCACCCGTTCCGCGCGGTGGCCCTCGCCCGGATACGTCGCGTTCGGGACGCTCGGCACGAGCGCGACCGTGTCGTCGTGGCCGCCGTGGGCGATCCCCTCGCGCTCGAATCGGCGGGCAGTCGCCGGGTCCATCTCGGGGTTGTCGTCGTGCATCTGTGCGTACTCGTCTTGCGGGTCGAACTGGACCACGGCCATCCGCGCCGTGCGGCCGTCGTCCATTCGATACGTCCGGTCGGCGTCGAGGTACTGCCGGAGCACGTTCTTCGCGGCGTGGGTCTTGCCCGATCCCGTCCCGCCGGCGACGAGCGTGTGTCTGAACGCGAGTGGGTCGCCGTCGCCGTACGTGTCCTTGATCCGGTAATCCACCGTCGGGGGTTCCGCGGCGGTTCGCACCGTCTCGCCGCCGACGGAGAGGTGGCCCAAGAAGACCCCCTCCTCGGGGATCTTCAACCCCGTCTTGATCTCCGCGTCGTCCGCGGCCTCCTCGACGACCGCGCCGGGTTTCGGCACGCGGTCCGTCATCCGGCGGCGCAGTCCGTCCGCGTCGTCGTACACGACGGACATGGGTTCGAGTTCGGCCATGAACTTGTAATCGCGCTCGGCGAAGTCGTCGCGGCGCATCTGCCGGCGGGCGTGAATCTCGGTGGCGTCGTCCGACTGGAACTCCTGGGCGTACTCCAAGGCGGTGATCCGCGAGAACAACCGTTCGCCGTCCGGGTACGGAACCACGAGGTACTTGCCGAGCCGAACCGCGTCGCGGTTCCCCGTCGTGACGAACGCCCGCAGCGTCGTCTCGTCCTCGTCTTCGGCGACCCGAAGCCCCTGTGAGACGGAGACGACACCGAGCCCGGCGTCGCTGCCAACAGGGTCGGCGTCGTACGCGGCGAACGCGTCGTCCGTCGCCGGCGTGTCGCCGGCCGTCGGGTCGGCGTCGCTCACGGAGCCGCCGTCGGCGGAGCCCGCTCTCGGCTGCTGGCTCGCGTCCGCCGGTCCGTCCTCCGAGGGGGTCTCCCCACCCCCGTCGTCCTCGTCGGTGAACTCCGTGAAATCCTCCAGCGTCATGCTCGAGTCACCGGCTTCCACTCGCAAAGCGTTTGCCCCGTGCGGTCGGCGTTCTCCCGACCGCGACGCGCCGTCGATCAGGCTTCGGGCGCGCACGGACGCCTATTTACGCGTCGGCGTGTTACCTCCGGTATGCTACTCGTTCGCGGCAGCGGCGGCGGGACGAACCTCACCGGGACGGTGTTCGAGCGCGGCGAGGAGCCCCCGACGTACAAGGGAGCCCCGAACGAGGACGCGCCGTACGTCTGGGTGTGTGACTCGTTTTACCAGGTCGAAAGCGGCGGATCGGCGCTGTGTGTCGACGGCTCGGAGATTCGGGTCGCGTTCGAAGAACCCATGCCGCGCGGCTTCGACACCCGCGATCAGGCGGTTTCGGCGGCTCGCGACCACGTCCGCACCCAGTTCGCGCGCATCGGCGTCGACCCCGACGCGGTCGACATCGAGGTGACGAAAGCGGAGCCGGCCTGAGCCGAGCGCCGGGCGGGTCCGACGAGAACCGAGCCCCGGGACCTACGCCGGGCCGTCGCCGTCCCGAAGCGCCGTCGCCTCGGATCGGGTCGGGAGGGCGGCCATCGCCCCCTTCGCGGTCGTCGACTGCGACGCGACCGCGTTGGCGAACGCGATTGCCTCCGCCGGGGGGTCGCCGGCCGACAACGACGCGATGGCGCCCGCGGTGAACGCGTCGCCGGCGCCCGTGGTGTCGACTGGATCCACCTCGTACCCCTCGTGTTCGACGACGAGCGGCTCTCCGGTCGGGTTCCACGGCGCAGCAGGCGTCAGTCTGGCGAGCGCTCCGGCCGAGCCGCGGGTGACGAGCGCGGTGTGAGGGCCGCGCTCACAGACCGCCCGCGCCAGTTCGGGGGCGTCGTCGGCCGTCGCGTCCGCGTCGGCCACACCCGCCGCCGCGAGGTCGGCCGCCGTCGCCTTCACCACGTCCGCGAGGCCGAACGCCCGCCGACAGGTGTCGGGAAACGCGAACGCGTCGAACAGTTCGGGGCGGGCGTTCGGGTCGAACGAGACGACGGCGTCCGAGTCGGCGCTCGCCCGCGACATGAGATCGAACGTCGCGCTGCGGCTCGGCTCGTCGGCGAGGGTGACACCGCCCGTGTGAACCCACTCGACGCCGGCGAGAACGTCGTCGTCGACGCCGCCCGGTCGCATCCGCGTGTCGGCGGTGCCGTCGCGGTGAAAGCTGAACGCTCGGTCGGCGTCGGGGTCGAGGCTGACGAACACCAGCGTCGTGTCGGCGTCGGGATCGCGTTCTATGAGGTCGTCGTGAACGCCCGCCTCGACGAGGGTTCGGACCAGATACTCGCCGAACGGGCCGTCTCCGACGCGGGTCCAGAACAGAGGAGGGTCGCCCAGCCGCGCGAGCGCGACCGCGACGTTCGCCGGCGCGCCGCCCGCCCGGCGGTGAAACGTTTCGACGGCGTCGAGTGGGCCCGTCCCCTCCGGAACGAAGTCGATGAGGGTCTCGCCCGCGACGAGCAGCCGTGTCATGTGGCCTCGTTTCGTCGGGGCCGACACGTCGGATCGGTCTCCTGGCGAGCCCCGGCGGGTCGCGCGCGAGCGTTGGTGTCAGTCGTCGGCACCGTCACCGTCGTCGCCGTTACAGACGCCGAGGGGGAGCTCCTCGGCGCCGAGGTCGGCCGGCTCCGCGCCAGCGTAGGCGTCCTCGATCAGCCGGTCGAGTTGGGCCTCGGCGCTCACGCCGCGTGCGGCCGCGATCGCCGCGAGCCGCTCGTACTGCTCGGCCGAGATCGACACAGAAACCTCCTCCATACCGGGTGCTGGGTCGTCGAACTACAAAAGTGTTCTCGCGGCAGAACGTCTCGATTCCGGGAGGCGAATCGTGGTCTCGACGAGGCGGTCTCGAAGCCGGTCGGCGCCCGCGTGATACCCAAACGGACCGACGCGGAATCGGCGTCGACAGGTGAGCGCTCGGCGGTCACGGCGCGTTGTCGTCGGTGCGTCCGCCGTCGGTCGCGGGGGTGGTCAGCCGGTCGATGTCTTCGGTGAGCCGGTCGAAGTCGTACGGCTGTGACGGGACGGCCGCGAAGACGAGCGTGAGCGCGATGGAGACGCCGAACGCCCCCGCGAACGCGACGAAATAGAGCTCGTCGGGAGCCGGCAACAGCGACCCGACGAGCGGAAGCGACCGGAGCCACTCGCCGATGCCGATCGGGAACGGAAAGAAGGCGCTTCCGACGACGAGGCCGCCGACGCTGCTCGCGAGCGCGCCGACCCCGGTGATCCGCGCCGAGAAGAGCCCGTAGACGAGCGGAAACGCGACGGCTGCGCCGAGCAGGTCGGCGAACAGAAACAGCGCGAGGACGCTCTGTGCCGCCTGGCTGACGTAGATTGCGGCGAGGGCGACGCCGACGGTCAACACCCGCGCGCCGGCCGTGAGCGTCCGGTCGGCAGGATCGTCCAGTAGCCGCGGCAGGTCGACCGTGACGACACTCGAGAGCGCGTTGAACAACGTGTCCACGGAGCTCGTCACGAGCAACAACGCGAGCAGTGCCACCGCGAGGACGACCGGCTCGGGGAACGACTCGGCGACGACGCCGAAGAAGCGACCGCGGGGTTCTCCACGGACGCGTTGCCGGCAGCGACCACGCCCAGCAGCGCGGCGAGAAAGACGATCGCGCCGTTGGCGACGGTCGCGGTGCGGAAGCTTCGCTCGACGGTTTCGGCGTCGGCGCCGGCGTATATCCGTTGCCACCACGTCTGGTTGATCAGTTCGGCTCCGACGATCGCGAGCGCGAGAGCGACGCCGAACCGGAACCCGCCCGCGGCGGTCGGGTCGAGAAGTTCCGGGGCGGTCGTCGCAACGCCCTCGTAGACCGCGCCGGGACCGCCCAGCGCGAGCACGGCGGCCACGGCGGCCACGATCAACAACGGGAACACGAGCACCGCCTGGATCGTGTCGGTGACGATGCTCGCGCGCAGCCCCCCGTAGCTCGTGTAGACGAGCACGAATCCGCCGACGAGCGTCGCGGTTTGCCACTGCGGGACGTCGGCGACGAACGAGAGCGCGAGCGCGATGCCGGTGAGTTCGGCGCCGACGAAGATGAACATGTAAAACACGCTCACGAGGAGCACGAAGGCGTACATCGGGCCGCCGAACCGGGCGTACGCGTACTCCGTGAGCGTGTGTCCGTCGGGGATCACGTCTCGGACGCGCGGACCGATCTTCGAGTACGCCAGCATGGGCAACGCCTCGCCCACCGCGTATCCCACGGCCGCTGCGACCCCAAAGACGGCGCCGGCTTCCGGCGCCGACAACAGAATCCAGACGCCCATCACCGAGGCGATCAGCGTCGCAGTCAGGCGACGCTCGTTCGTCGAGTTTCGGGCCGTGATCAGGTCCTCGACAGAGCCGACGCGGCCGCGCGAGAACCAGATTCCCAGCGCGGCAAATACCGCGAGCGTTCCGACGGTCAGTCCGAGAGCCAACTCGGTCGTCACCATCGCCGACCACCCCGCGTCGCGCGGGTGAGAACGTCCCACTCGACGGGTAGCGGTGAGCCGAGCGGTTCTACGGCGGTCGCGGCTCGGCCGCACAGGAGCGTCGGCACGTCTCGGTCGGCCGGTCTCGACTGGTCACAGCCGGTCGCCCGACCGGACGCCGTCACCACGGGGAGTCGCTCAACGGATCCCATGGGTGGACGTGTGTGGCGTGGGCAATATAAGTTAGTGGTATTATCAGGTTGTATCGACGGATACGCCGGTTGCGCGCGGACACGAGACGGCAATACCGGCGGCTACGCGACGAAGTCACACGGCAGCGTCTGGAAAAAGCGGAGGCTTACGGAAGTGTGAGGAGAAAGCCTCGCCGTTCACGACGGAGATGAATCCGACAACACCTACACGGACCACGTTCGACGGGTCGGACGGATGGTTTAGTTAATCAGTCACCGTACGGGCAGTCAACCGAGGCGGCCTGCCCGCCCAGTTAACCGGACAATATCGGGATTCCGTTAATTCCAAGCAGAAGACACTCCTTCTGTGTCGGACTTGGGGTGTAGTCAACAAGTATCTCTGAATCCCATGCCAGGATAGGAGTAACGGCTGATTGGCACAGCCAGTAGCCGCCTTTCGAGGCGACTACAAATCTTACACATCCCAACCCAGCGGTGTCCTGCCGTGGGAATCCTCGCGCTTCAGCGCGGGGAGGATCTCAAGCCTCGAGAACGTCGTCGTACTCGCCGGCGTCGACGCGGTCGTTGAACGTCCGGGCGTCCTCGCCCTCGACGGTGACGCCGAGAGAAGCGCAGGTGCCGCCAACCTCCTTGGCGGCGTTTTTCGTGTCGTACGAGAGCAGGTCGGTCGACTTCTGTTCGGCGACCTTCTTCACCTGTTTGACGGACATGTCGGCGACGAACTCCGTCTGGGGTTCGCCCGAGCCCGTCTCGAAGCCGGCCTCGTCTTTGATCAGTTCGGCCGTCGGCGGGACGCCGACCTCGATCGAAAAGGAGCCGTCGTCGTCGTACTCGACGGTGACCGGGACCTCCATGCCGTCGAAGGCGTCGGTCTCCTCGTTGATCTGGCTCACGACCTCCTGAACGTCCACCGGCGTCGGGCCGAGTTCCGGGCCGAGCGGCGGCCCGGGGGTGGCCTGCCCGCCGGGGACGAGTGCTTCGATAGTTCCAGCCATGTCCGTACGAACCCGGCCGCGACTTTTAACCGTTGTTCTTTGCTCCAGCGGACGCGAGCGGTTCGCACACGGCGGTCCAGCGGGGTCGGCGCGAACAGTCCCCTCGTGGCCGTTGACGACCCGATCACGCCTCCGTCGGCGGCGCGTCTCCGGCTCCGGTGTCGCCGGCGGTGCGTCCGGGAACGAACGTCCCGGTCTCGCGACGAACCCCGGCCAGCAGCGCGACGCCTGCGACGAGCGGAATCACCGCACACGCCGTGTAAACCGGAGTGAACCCGACCGTCTCGATGAGAGGTAACGACACCATCGGGCCGAGCCCGCCGCCGATGTCGCCGAAGACGTTGTTGGTGCCGGAGGCGCGGCCCATCCGCTCGTCCGGCGTCAGGTCGGCCAGAAGCGCCATCATCGGACCGCTCGTTCCGCCCTGTCCGGCCCCGATGAGAACGCAGGCGAGCCCGAGGTCGAGCGTCGACCCCGCCCGCGCCAACAACAAGAATCCGACGAACGAGACGACCAGAAACGACACCAAGATCGGCGTGCGCGACTCGCGGGTGTCGGAGACGCGTCCGCCGGCGAACATGAACACGGCCGCAGAGACCACGGTGCCGGCCATGAACAGCCCGGAGGTGCCCTGTGGGTCGAGCCCGAGAAGCGACAGCTCCTGGGCGCCCAGAAACAACACCAGCGTGGCGAACAACGCGCCGATGTACGCGAACATGAGCCCGAAGTTGACGAGTCCGACGGTCACCGCCGGGGCCGAGGTGTCGACGTCCCACGGCACGACCGACTGCGTCTCGCCGGGCGACGTGACGTGCGTCTCGGGGACGAGCCGGTAGGCGACCCCGCTGGCGACGAGCGCGAACGCGGCGGCCACGACGAACGCCGCGACGTTGCCGGCGAGCGAGGAGACGACGCCGCCGAGCACGAGTCCGGCGGGAAACCCCATCGTGATGCCGCCGCGGACGACGCCCATGTTGGTCCCGCGAGAACCGCTGTCGGAGACGTCGGCAGCGATGGTGTACGCGGTCGCGAACACCGCCGCCGACCCGACCCCCCAGAGGACGCGCGCGAGCACGAACCAGGTCTCCGGGGCGACCGCGAACGCGACGACCGAGAACCACTCGCTCGTGCCGACCGCGACCGGCCCAGCCGCTGTCGTCGGCAGCGCCGCGGCGACCCACCGGAGCGACGCCGCCGGCGGCAACGCGATCGCGACCACGTAGCCTAGGGTGGCGACCCCCTCGATGAGCAGGCCGTAGACAAAGGGTTTGCGCGTGCCGTAGCGGTCGACGAGCGCGCCGGCGGGCGCGTTGGCCACGAGTCGAACCCAGCGGTTCGCCGAGAGAATCACGCCGACGGTGAACGCCGAGATGCCGAGAACGGCGCCGAGGTTCGGGAGGATCGGAAACACGACGCCGCCGCCGAAGCCGACGAAGAAGGTGCTCGCGATCACGGCGAGCAGCACACTCGGAAGGCTGCGGAGGCCGAACGTCGGGAGTTCGCGCACGGCTACTCACCGGGCGGCTGCGGATCCTCGTCGGAACCGGTCGCGGTCGGGTTCTGGCCGGTCCGCGCCGGGAGGTCCTCGAGCGTCTCTGCGAGCGACGGGAGGGTCGCGTCCGCGGCGAGCAGCGGGTCGACGATCCGGCGGAGCGTCGCCTCTGCGACCGTGCGGGTGTAGACGACGTCGAGGTCGTCCGCCGGGTCCGGCTCGTCATCCGTCGACCCGCCGCTGAGGCCGGTTCCGAGGGTGATCTGTCGGGTGCGCGCCCCGTCCAGCGTCGCCACGAGGAGCGCCGCCGTCTCGTCGACGTCGACGTCACGGAAGACGCCCGCGTCGATGCCGTCGGCCAGAATCTCGGCGACGGTCCCGCGCAGGAGGCGGTCGCTCCGGCGTAGTTGTTCGCGGATCCGGCCGTTGAACGGCCCCTGTGAGCGCAGTTCCAACAACGCGATGTGGAACGATTCTCGATCGGTGTCGGCAGGCTCGAAGACGAACCAGCCGACGAACGCGACGAGGCGTTCGGCGGGCGAGTCGCCGGCGGCCTCGGTGACCCGTCGCTCGAAGCCGGAGATGACCCGGCCGAGAAACGCCACGAGCAGGTCTTCTTTCGTGTCGTAGTGGTAGTGGAGCAGCGACTTGCTCTTCGAACACTCGTCGGCGATGTCTTGCATCGTCAGCCCGGCGTACCCGTGTGTACACAACGCGCGGTAGACCCCGTTCATGATTTCGTCGGCCGCGCCCGGCTGATCGGTCATTGACTGACCGGTCAGTCAGCGACGGTCAAAATGCTGTTGGTGAGCGTACCTCTCGCCGGAACCGCCGCGTCCGCACCCGCGCCGGAGCGGTTGCTCACGAAGAACGATCAGTCAGAAAACGATACCACTGCGACGGTCTGGCTTACAACCGGGTGACGTTGGTCGCGCGCGGACCCTTCTCTGCTTCTTCGATGTCGAACTCGACCTCCTGACCCTCTTCTAGGTCCGGGCCGCCGACGTCCTCCATGTG
>KI543165.1:23290-50488 GCA_000496175.1 uncultured archaeon A07HR67
GTCCTCGTCTGCGTCGTCAGTATCGATGAATCCGTAGCCGCCAGTGTCGTTGAAGAAGTCAACTTCGCCTTTCGCCATTGCGTCCGTACTGGCGGGAGGACCGATAAAAGGCTTCCGTGAACGAGTCAGTGAGCGAATCCGTCACACACGGCCGACTGCGCCCCCGAGTCCCGCCTTCGCGCCCGCGAGAGCCGACGCGGACGGCCGCGAGGCGAACGTGGTAGTAACTACTATACGATGCCAGCACTCAGCCACTAGGTATGAGTCAGTCGTACAATCGAGGCCTCATCGAGGACTTCAGCCGGTGGCGGGAGTTCGAGGCCGGAATGTGGGCGTGGATATTTCACAAGTTCACCGGATGGGTACTCATCGGGTACCTCTTCACCCACATCGCGGTGTTGAGCACGGCCATTCCGGCCTCGGGCGCGGAGACGGCCGTCCTCCAGGCGGGCAACGACGTGTACACGCAGACCATCGTCTCGCTCGAGGGGCTCCTGTTGGTGCGGATTCTCGAGGTCGGACTGCTCGCCGTCGCGGTGTTCCACATGCTCAACGGAACCCGGCTGTTGCTCGTTGACCTCGGAATCGGGTTGGACTCACAGGACAAGAGCTTCTACGCGTCGCTGATCCTGACCGGAGCCATCACGGTCGCGTCGGTGCCGACGTTCATCGCGGGGGCGTTCTGATGGCACAACGCTACTCCTCGTTCCAGCAGGGGACCCGAATGTGGCTGCTCCAGCGGATCACGGCCGGGTTTCTGCTGGTCGTGTTGGCGTTTCACTTCTTTCTGTTACACTTCGTCCACCACGCCGACGAGGTGTCGTTCCTGATGAGTTCGGGCCGGATGGAGACGATGAGCTACTACTCGCTGATGGTGTTGTTCCTCCTGACGGCGACGTTCCACGGGGTCAATGGCGTCTACAACGCCCTCGTGAACCAGGGGCTCTCCGGCACGAAACGAACGGCTGTCAAGTGGACGCTCGTGGCCGCGAGCGTCGTCCTGATCGTCCAAGGGATTCGGACCGCGAACGCGTGGGCGGGAATCCCGCTGTACTAATCTGAACTATGAGCACACAACTACCGAAACAGACCGAGGAAGCGAGCGAGTCGGAAACCGAATCGGACGTCCCGTCGAGAGGGGACGAACGACGGGCCGAGCGGCGGCGCCGCGCGGCGAACCGCCGCGAACAACGACAGGCCGAGGAGGCCGAGCGGGCGGCGGCCGACGAGGACACGATCGAGCTCCGGGTGTTCCGGTACGACCCCGACGTCGAGGAGAAACAGGAGCCGCGGTTCGACACCTTCCACGTCCCCTTCGAGAAGGGGATGACCGTCCTCGACGCGTTGATGTACGCCCGGGACACGTACGACTCCTCGCTCACCTTCCGGCACTCGTGTCGACAGGCCGTCTGTGGCTCCGACGCGATGTTCGTCAACGGCGGCCAGAAGCTGGCGTGTAAGACCCAGATCGGCGAACTCGACGAGCCGATCCGCGTCGAGCCGCTCCCGCACGCCGAGGTTCGCAAGGACCTCGTCGTCGACATGGAACACTTCTACGACCAGATGGAGGCGGTCGAGCCGTACTTCCAGACGAACGAGTACCCTGACGGAGAGTTGGAAGAACAACGCCAGAGCCGAGAGAACCGCGAGAAGGTGAAGATGTCGACCCGGTGTATCTGGTGTGGGGCGTGTATGTCCTCGTGTAACGTCGCTGCCGGCGACAACGAGTACCTCGGTCCCGCCGCGATCAACAAGGCGTACCGGTTTGCGATGGACGAACGCGAGGGCGAGGACGTCAAACAAAAACGCC
This sequence comes from uncultured archaeon A07HR67, assembly GCA_000496175.1. GTDB lineage: Archaea > Halobacteriota > Halobacteria > Halobacteriales > Haloferacaceae > Halorubrum. The sequence goes on from KI543165.1 coordinate 25,101, forward strand.
TCGAGATTATCGAACAAGAACACGGCGTCTGGCGGTGTCAGACCCAGTTCTCCTGTACGGAGGTGTGTCCGAAGGACATTCCGCTCACCGAACACATTCAGGAACTGAAACGCGAGGCGGTCAAGAACAACCTGAAGTTTTGGTGACAATCGGAGATAGTATCAAGAGACTCCAGCACGAACGAGATTTCATACACACCATGCACGAACACGACGTCGTCGTCGTCGGCGCGGGTGGGGCCGGACTCCGCGCGGCGATAGCGGCACAGGAAGCGGGAGCCGACGTGGCGATTGTGTCGAAACTCCACCCGGTGCGGTCGCACACGGGCGCCGCAGAGGGCGGAATCAACGCCGCGCTCCGGGACGCCGACTCCTGGGAGGACCACGCGTACGACACGATGAAGGGGTCGGACTACCTCGCCGACGCACCGGCCGTCGAGGCCCTCTGTCAGGAGAGCCCCGAGGAAGTGATCCAACTCGAACACTGGGGGATGCCGTTCTCCCGCGAGGAGGACGGACGCGTCTCCCAGCGGCCCTTCGGGGGACTCTCGTTCCCGCGGACGACGTACGCCGGCGCGGAGACCGGCCACCAGATGCTCCACACGATGTACGAGCAGGTGGTCAAACGCGGCATCACGGTGTACGACGAGTGGCACGTGATGGACCTCGTGGTGACGGACGAGCCGGACCCGGCAGACCGGACCTGTCACGGCGTGGTCGCTTACGACATCCAGACGGGCGAGGTCAACGGGTTCCGCGCCGACGGCGGGGTCATCCTCGCGACCGGGGGGATGGGACAGGTGTTCGACCACACCACCAACGCGGTGGCGAACACCGGCGACGGCGTCGCGATGGCGTACCGTGCGGGCGTGCCGATGGAGGACATGGAGTTCATTCAGTTCCACCCGACGACGCTGCCGTCGACGGGCGTGCTCATCTCCGAGGGCGTCCGCGGCGAGGGAGGGATCCTCTACAACGGCGAGGGCGAGCGGTTCATGTTCGAACGCGGGTACGCGAACAACGACGGCGAACTCGCCTCCCGTGACGTCGTCTCACGCGCCGAGTTGACGGAGGTCAACGAGGGGCGCGGCATCGAGGACGAGTACGTCCACCTCGACATGCGCCACCTGGGCGAGGAGCGCATCCTCGACCGCCTGGAGAACATTCTCCACCTCGCAGAAGACTTCGAGGGCGCAGACGGGCTCACGGAGCCGATGCCGGTCAAGCCCGGTCAACACTACGCGATGGGCGGCATCGAGACGAACGAGCACGGCGAGACCGTCGTCGACGGGCTCTACGCCGCCGGCGAGTGCGCCTGTGCGTCGGTCCACGGCGCGAACCGCCTCGGCGGCAACGCGCTGCCGGAGCTCATCGTCTTCGGGAAGCGCGCCGGCTACCACGCGGCCGGCAAAGAGATGAGCGAGGCGGAGATCCCGACCGGAAAGAACGGCGAGTGGGAGCCGGCCGATTACGAGTTCGAAATCTCGGTCGGCGAGGTCGATAGCCGCGGACCGGCGGCAGCCGACGGCGGCGCGGTGGCGACGGACGCAGAGGCGTTGTTGCGGACGGCGGTCGAGCGGGCCCGCGACCGCGTCGAGACGCTGCTCTCGCGGACGGGGCGAAACCACGCCGAGATCCGGTCGACGGTCCAAGAGACGATGACGGCCAACGTCAACGTGTTCCGCGAGGAAGACCGGCTCGAGGAGACGCTCTCCGATCTCCGTGAGGCCCGCGAGGCGTACCAAGAGGTCGCGGTTTCGGACCCGTCGCGGACGTTCAACACCGACCTCATCCACACGATGGAGACGCGAAACATCCTCGACATCGCGGAGGCGCTGACGATGGGCGCGCTCGCCCGCCGGGAGTTCCGCGGAGCCCACTGGCGGAAAGAACACCAGGAGCGGAAAGACGAGAGCTGGTTGAAACACACGCTCGTCTCGTGGAACGGCGGCGAGCCCGAACTGTGGTACAAGCCCGCGATTCTCGAAGGAGAATCCAAGACGTACGAGCCGAAGGTTCGGTCGTACTGACCGGATCCGACGGGGCGTCTCCGTCAACGGTCGAAACCGGCCGCGGAAATCGCCGCGGTTCGGGGCGAGCCGCCGGGCGCCGGGCGCGTATTCGCCCGCAGACGGCGCCGGTGACGGCTGCCGACGCCGGTTCGTTCGCTTTCGACGATCGTTGAATGGGGGGTTTATTATCGTCGAACCCATCCTCCCGATCAAGATGTTAGAGACAGAGCCGGCACGCGCGGAGGCACTCACACTGCCGCCGGAGTTGCAGTCTCCCCGGGCGAAACTCGTGTACCTCTATCTGACGACGAACGAAGACGCCACGGTCTCGGAGATGGGCGACTCGCTCGGGATGAAGAAGATGTCGTTGTACAGCATTCTGAAGACGCTGCGCGAGCAGGACATGGTCGCTCGCGAGGGCGACGCGTACACGCTGGCGTAGGGCGAACCACCCGCAGGATTTAGGTCCGCGTGAGCCGCATGACGACCGTGGACGCAAACCAGAAGGAGTTCGCGAACCCGTTCGGGATGGATCCCGACTGTGAGAACTGTCCCGGACTCTGTGACAGCCGCGACCGCGTCGTCCACGGCTACGGCGATGTCGGCGGCGAGTTTCTCGTCGTTGGCGAGCGCCCGACGGCCGCCGCCGAGCGCAACGGCGTTCCGTTCACCGGCGCGGGCGGCGGCGAGCGCGTCCAATCGATCTTCGCCGACTTGGGATTCGTCCGGTCGGAGCCGGACGCCACGGACCCCGACGTTCAGAACGTCTTCTTCACCAACATCACGCGGTGTCGACACCCCGAACGCCCGCCGACGGACGAGGAGGTGGCGACCTGCGAGCCGTTTCTCAACGCGGAGATCCGGATGATCAACCCACAGATCATCGTCCCCGTGGGCGAGCGACCCCTCCGAGAGCTTGCGGTCGCGTACACGACTCGGCGGCCCGACTCGTTCGACATCGAGGCCGACCACGCGACGACCATCCGCGGCCGCGGCTTCGAAATCGTCCCGATGTGTGATCCGGCGACGATGACGGACGCGGCCGCGGCGGCGTTTCGCGACCACATGCGCGAGAACGTGTTGAGCCGCGATTATCGCCAGACCAAAGGGCGACGGAATCGCTGATAGGCCGTGGCCGTCGGGCTACTCGGCCGAGTCGAACGCGTCGTCGAACAACGCCGCGAGCGCGTCGTTGCCGTCGCCGCCGAACGCGCAGTCGATGAGAATGTGTCCGCCCAGCGTCGACGGCGAGATCACCTGATCCGCACCCGCCCGGCGCAGCTTGTCGATGTTCTCTCGTTGGGTCGCGGCCGCGACGATCCGAACGTCCGGGTTGAGCTGGCGGGCGGTGAGGATGGCGAGCGCGTCGCGGGCGTCGTCCTCGGTCGCGACCACCACCGCGCGGGCGTCTTCGATGTGTGTTCGGTGGAGCGGCTCCACGTCGCTCGGGTCCGCGGTGAGCACGGGGACGGACCGCTCGGCGAGCCGCCGCGCCGCGGCGTCGTCCGTGGTCACGACGGCGTGTGCCACCCCGTCGCGCTCGGCGAGTTCTTCGAGTATCGGTTCCGTGAGGTCCCCGTATCCCAACACGAGGACGTGGCCGTCGAGCAGGTCGAACTGTTTTGCTGTCATTTTCCGAGCGCCTTGGAGAGCTGCGCTTCGATCGCGGGGGTGAGGAGAACGCCGAGCGCGACCGCGAACGCGGCGACGTTCATCACGAGCGAGGAGAGCACGAACAGTTTGGTGATTCCCGTATCGGGAGTCACGTCGCCGTAGCCGACCGTCGAGGCAGTGACCACGGTGAAGTAGAACGCGTCGACGATGGTGTCGACGCCGGCGAACTCCTCGCGGAGCGCGTAGGAGCCGACGGTCCCGTACGAGATGGCGGCGACGAGAGAGGTGCCGGCCGCCAGCTGGGTCGGCGAGGGAGTGAACTCGCGGTCGAACCGACCGCGGTTGACCGCGAGCGCCGAGATGGAGACGAGCGAGAACGCGACGAGCGGCAGCGAGAACACCGACACCTGTAACAACCCTTGGACCGCGGTCAACGGGAGCAGCACCGCCGCCGAGCGCCAGCCCACCCGGTATCCTCGCTGGAGGGCGATCCCGCTGCCGAGCACCGCGAAGCCGGTGATCGTTCCGGTGAACCCGACCGTCCGCCGGACGAACTCGGGGACGTACGGCGAGAGGGGTCCTTGGACGCCGACGCCGCCGATGTGTAACAACCCGACGACGACCGAGAGCAGCGCCACGCCGAACGTCAAGAGAACGGACACCCGGACAGAGACCCGCTCGTGGCTCCGTTCCATACGGCTCCGGTGTCCGACCCCGGAGTTAAATCCACCGAGGATACCCGAGACGCCCGGAGCGTTGGGTTGCGACGGCGGTACTGATTTACCCACACCGGAGAGTCTCGGGGTATGTCGCTTCCGATCGAGGTCCTGTTCGGCATCTACTTGGGGATCCTCACCGGGATCGTCCCGGCGCTGGTCGCGGGAGTGTTGGGGTTCGTCTTCAAGTACGTCACCGGAGTGACGATTCCCGGATTCGGGGTCGTCGCGCTCGCGTTGGCCATCGCGGGCGTCAACGGCGGGCTGCTCGCGCTCAACGACCAGACGATCCGCACCGCAGAACGTGCGCCGGCGATCCTCACGGCGATTCTCGTCGTTCTGATGTTGTCGTTGTACGCCCACGCGCGGGGAGACGAACTCGGTGCGAGCGCGCCGAAGCGCATCTCGTTCCGGACGCTCCGGGACCGAACCCTCTCCGCGGATGTCGTCGAGTTCGTCGGCGGTCGCGGCCGCGTTCGCGTCAGCCTCGGCGGCGAGGTCAGCGACATGGAGGGGTATCCGCCGCTGCCCGTGGAGACCCGGCGGGCGATCGCGGACGGCGAGTGGACGTTCCCGGCCGACCTCCCGCTCTCGGAGCTCGAAACCCGGTTCGCCGAGCGGTTGAAGACGGAGTTCGGCCTCGCCGACGTCAGCGTGACGATCGACGAGGCGGCGCGAGCGACCGTGACCGCGGCGCCTCCGGTCGGCGGGCTCTCGAAGCGCGTTCCGAAGGGGAAGCGGGCGGTGTCGGTGCCGGCGCTCGTTCCGACCGGACTCGCCCGCGGTGACGTCGTCCGGGTCGTCACCGCCGACCTGACCGTCGAGGGCACTCTCATGGCCGCGAACTCCGAGGGAAGCTCGGCCGCGGCGGCGACCGCTGCCGCCGGTGACGACGGGGCCAGACCCGACGGCGGAGAACAGACGCCCGTGTCGGCGGCGTCGTCGCGGCCGTTCACCACGGCCGGCGGCGAGGGACGCGTGACGGTCGCCGTCGACCGCGCTGCCGCGGTGGATCTCCTGCGCGCCGGCCGCGGACGCGTGCTGGTGTGTTCACGCGGGACACGCCGGGAGTTCGAGCTGACGGCGTTGTTGCGCCGCGCCGGCAAGCGGTTCCGAAAGGTGAGCGTCGTCGCCGGCGGGCCGCTCGACGGCCGCACCGTCGGCGAGCGGGGCGTCCGAGAAACGGACGATGTCGCCATTCTCGCCGCGCGCCACGAGGCGGAGTGGACCGTCGCCCCGACCGGATCGCAGTCTCTTTCGGCCGGCGACGAGCTGTTCGTCGTCGGCACGCGCGAGGCGCTCGACCGGTTCGCCGAGGTGGCGGCGTGATCCGGACCCCGCTCGCTGTGGCGGCCGTCGTCGTCTCGGACGGTGGGTTCGGCGAGCCGCGTGCGGCGGCCGTCACGCTGGTGACGTTCGTGCTTCTCGCCGCGGTCGGCGTCGCCGCCGGCGCGCTCGTCTACCGGTGGTACTTTCTGACGGCGATTCCCGAGGGGGTCGCGGTCCTGCTCGGCGTCTCGGTCGTCGCGGTGTACCTGAACACGACCTCGCTCGGCGCGCTCGTCAGCGCCGAAAACGCGGCGCTGCTCACCGCCGAGGCGGTGGTGTTCGACGTGGTCGCGCTCGGGCTCGCCGCGGTCGTCTCACCGGCTGCCCGATACGCCGCCAACCGGCTCGCCGTCGACGTGTTCGCGTTCTCGGGGCCGGACGGCCTCGACGGCGACGTGAGTCGGATCGTCGGCGCGGTCGGGCGGACGACGGCAGTGACGCTGCCCGCCGCCACGGCGATCGAGGACATAGACACCTACGAGCCGGTCGCCGCCGAGAAGAAGGCCGAGATGGCCGAGCGGACGATGCGTTTTCCGCGGCGGCTCACCGCCGCGGAGCTCCGCGAACAGCTCGTCGAACGGGTGAAAGAGGAGTACGGCGTGGGGTACGTCGACGTCGACGTAACGGACGACGGGACGCTCGAGTACTTCGCCGTCGGGTCGCGGGTGACCGGGCTCGGGCCGACGCTGGCGCCGGGACGGGTCGCGGTGGCGCTCGCCGCCGACCCACCGAACAACGCGACCGCCGGCGACATGGTACAGGTCTGGCGAACCGATCCCGACCCCGAGCGGATCGCGACCGGCGAACTCAGGGGGGTCGCCGGCGACGTCGCCACGGTCGCGCTCGACGAGTCGGACGCGGAGGCGTTCTCCGTCGAGGGCGGATACCGGCTGGTGACGCTGCCGACGGAGCCGCAGGCCGACCGGGAGTTCGCCTCGCTGCTCCGAAACGCCGACGAGACGATGGCGACGGTGACCGTCGAGGCCGACAGCAACCTGGTCGGCACCACCGTCGGCGAGGTTCGCGCCGTCGTCGCCGCGGTTCGACCGGCCGAAGGAGCCGTCCAGCCGATCCCCCCGCGGGCGTACGCCTTCGCGGCCGAGGACACCGCGTTTCTCGTCGGGCGCCCGGACGCGATCCGGCGGTTCGAGGCGGACGCGACGCGGAACGAGACGGACGGCGTCGCCGGGTCGGAGAGGACCGGTCCGAAGTCGGTCGACCCGGACCGGAGCGTGGAGCCGTGACGCAACGCTCATAGGGCGGCCGCGTGGGGATCGGGTATGGAGTGGAAGCTGTTCGCTGACCTCGCGGAGATCGCCGGCGACCGCGTCGTCGAGGTCGACGTCGAGCCCGGCGACACGGTCGGAGACGCGCTCGACGACCTGTTCGCGGCACGTCCGGCGCTGCGCGACCGCGTCCTCGACGACGGCGAGGTGGCCGACCACATCAACGTGCTTCACAACGGAGACAACATCCACCACGCGGACGGATTGTCGACGACGGTGTCGGCCGGCGACGAGCTCGCGTTGTTCCCGCCCGTGAGCGGCGGGTAGCGCCCCGGCCGGAGCACGCGACCCTCGAAGCGTCGGCCGGATCGGTCGTTTCAAACGCGCGCGTGCCACAGTGGAGGTAATGAGCGACGACCACGAGGAGACCGAATCCGACGGCGCCCACCGCGAGGAGTTCGCCCACGACCCCGTCGGACACGCGCGCGTCGAGGCCGGAATGAGCGTCGGAGAGCTGCTCGAGACGTACGACGACGCGGGGATCGGCGCCGCCGACGTTCACGAGGCGGGCGACGTGCTCGCGGAGATGTTCGGCAACGAGGAGTGTACGGTGTTCCTCTCGCTCGCGGGTGCGATGGTGCCGGCGGGGATGCGCCGGATCGTCTCGGAGCTGATCCGCGACGGCTACGTCGACGCGCTGGTGACGACCGGCGCGAACCTCACTCACGACGCGATCGAGGCGATCGGCGGAAACCACCACCACGGTCGCACACACGACCCCGAGCGAAGCCTCAGGGAGCACGACGAGACCCTGCGCGACGAGGGGGTCGACCGGATTTATAACGTCTACCTGCCACAAGAGCACTTCGCCGCGTTCGAGAGCCACCTCCGCGAGGAGGTGTTTCCGGCCGTCGAAGGCGAGGAAGCGGTGTCGATCGCGGAGTTGTGTGCGGCGTTGGGTCGGGCGAACGCCGCGGTGAACGACCGCGAGGAGGTCTCGGCGGACGCGGGCGTCGCCGCCGCCGCCTACGAGTGTGACGTGCCGGTGTACTGTCCGGCGATCCAGGACTCGGTGTTGGGCTTACAGGCGTGGATGTACGCGCAGACCGCCGACGTCTCGCTCGACGCGCTGGCCGACATGACGCCGCTGACCGACCTCGCGTTCGACGCCGACGACGCCGGCTGTCTGCTCGTCGGCGGCGGGGTTCCGAAGAACTTCACGCTCCAGACGATGCTCGTCACGCCGCGGGCGTACGACTACGCGGTCCAGATCACGATGGACCCAGAGGCGACCGGCGGGCTCTCCGGAGCGACGCTCGAGGAAGCCCGGTCATGGGGCAAACTCGAAAAGGACGCGCGAAACGCCTCGGTGTACGGCGACGCGACCGTGCTGCTTCCGCTTTTGATCGCCGCGGCTCGCGAGCGGGTAGAGTGAAGTAGCGCGTGCTGAGCCGCCGAACGGCAACGCTCACCCGACACGGCCGGACTCGGCGGCGTTTGTGCCGGGACTCGGCAGCGGACGAGACGCGGTCCCCCCTGTTCGCGAGACGCCGAGCAGTAATTAGATGTAATTAGTTTTTTCACCTCGGGGGGAGTGATCCGAGACGATGAGCGAGTACACGACGATTTCGCTGCGCAAGGAGTTCGTCGCGGACGTCGAGACGTACATCGAAGACGAGCCGTTCGGGTCGGTCAAAGAGTTCGTGAAACACGTCGTCGTCCGGGAGATGGAGTCGGACGACGAGATTGGCGAGGCAGAGGCGCGTCAGATCGGCCAGAAACTCCGGGATCTCGGGTACGTGGAGTGAGCCGACCGACCGGAGACCGCGCCGGCGGACTGGCGGAGCGGGTCTCACGGGCGGACCTCATACTCGGGTGTATGCCGGTGTTGTTCGTCGGCGGCTACGGCGTCGGAGCGGTGGCGTTCGACGCGTGGTCGGCCGCGATCGCGATCGCCTCGCTCGTGTGTCTGTTGCCGATGGCCGACGGCTTGGTTCGAAATCCCCCGTGTGACGGGTGACGGGAGCGGTCGCTCGGGGCGTAGAATTCGGAGAATGTGTGCCGCAGAACGGACCGCGTCGTCAGTTGTCGCCCGACTTCGACTGCCAGGCGTAGTCGCGGCGCTTCGCGGACTTTCCGAAGCCACACGAGGAACACCGTTCTTTGGTGAGGTGATACGATTTCTCGCCGCAACGGCGACACGTTACGTGAACCGTCTTGTTCTTTTTTCCCTGGGAGGGCGTACCTGAACCGGTCATGCTTTGATCGTCACGACGTTATCGCCGCGTATAATCGTTGTGTCTTCGATGGCGACGGCGAACTCGCCCTCGAGGTCGTCATCGACGCGGTCGCTCACCTCCGTCTCGGGGTCGATCACGAGGTTCATGTGCTGGTCGTAGCCCGCGAGAACGCCGTAGTACGTCGTTCCGTCCTTGAGGTGTACCGTCACGGGGTCCTCGAGCGACGCTTCGAGCACGTCGAGGGGTCGTCCACTCATTGTGCGTACAGCGGCCCGTCGCACTATTAAAAATACCGGCAGACGGACGTGTCACGCCGGCGTGCCGGCGGGTCCGGTGTTCACGCGGGCGCCGAGGCCGAACCCCGGTGTTTTTATTATGTCGCCGTCTATCGACGAACATCACACTCCCGCGGGACACGGTGAGCCGACGGCGGCTCGGCCGTAGCGGGGCCCTCACCGACACGCGGTTGTACGCCGGGGCTGACGGCTCCTTTGCGGGGTATCAGTGATGAACGCCGGACGACGGCGCTCGAACCACCCACACCATGGAAATCGAAATTGCGACAATTGGCGGATACGAAGAAGTCGGTCGGCAGATGACGGCAGTCCGTACGGGCGAGGACATCGTCATCTTCGACATGGGCCTGAACCTGAGTAAGGTCCTCATCCACGACAACGTGGAGACCGAAAAGATGCACAGTCTCGACCTGATCGATATGGGCGCGATCCCCGACGACCGGATCATGAGCGATCTGGAAGGGGACGTCCAGGCGATCGTGCCGACTCACGGCCACCTCGACCACATCGCGGCGATCCCGAAGCTCGCCCACCGGTACAACGCGCCGGTCGTCGGCTCCCCGTACACGATCGAGCTGGTGAAACAACAGGTCGCCGACGAGGGGAAGTTCCAGGTCGACAACGACCTCGTCAAGATGGAGGCCGGCGGCACGATGGCCATCGGCGACTCCGAGCAGGTGGAGATGGAGTTCGTCAACGTCACCCACTCGATTATCGACGCGATCAACCCGGTGTTACACACGCCGGAGGGCGCGATCGTCTACGGGCTCGACAAGCGAATGGACCACACGCCGGTCATCGGCGACCCGATCGACATGGCGCGGTTCCGCGAGATCGGCCGCCAGGACGAGGGCGTCCTCTGTTACGTCGAGGACTGTACGAACGCCGGCAGCAAGGGGCGGACGCCGTCGGAGTCTGTCGCGCGCGAACACCTCCGTGACACCCTCCGATCGGTCGAGGACTACTCGGGCGGGATCGTCGCCACGACGTTCTCCTCACACATCGCCCGCGTGAAGTCGCTCGTCGAGTTCGCCCGCGAGATCGGCCGGCAGCCGATCCTCCTCGGTCGCTCGATGGAGAAGTACTCGGGCACCGCAGAACGGCTCGACTTCGTCGACTTCCAGGGCGACGTCGGCATGTACGGCCACCGGAAATCGGTCGACCGCGCGTTCAAGCGGATCATGAAAGAAGGGAAGGGGAACTTCCTCCCGATCGTGACGGGCCACCAAGGCGAGCCGCGGGCGATGCTCACCCGAATGGGCCGCGGCGAGACCCCGTACGAGCTGGAAAACGGCGACAAGGTGCTGTTCAGCGCGGGGATCATCCCGGAACCGACCAACGAGGGACAACGGTACCAGTCCGAGCAGCTGCTCCGGATGCAGGGGGCCCGGATCTTCGACGACATCCACGTCTCGGGACACCTTCGCGAGGAGGGCCACTTCGAGATGTTAGACTCCCTCCAGCCGCAACACGTCATCCCGGCACACCAAGACCTCAAAGGACGGTCGCCGTACGTCGACCTCGCGCAGTCACAGGGGTACAAGCTCGGCCGTGACCTCCACGTCACGCAGAACGGAAACACGATCCAGCTCGTCGAATGACCACCGAGACGACGGAGGCGCGGGTGCTCGAGGCCATCCGCGAGCGGCGCGACCTGGTCAACGCCGCTGTCGACGAGGAGCTACCCGTACAGCCACCCGAACGCCTGTACGAGGCGTCTCGATACATCCTCGAAGCCGGCGGCAAGCGGCTCCGCCCGACGGTGACGACGCTGGCGGCGGAGGCGGTCGCCGGCATCGACCCGATGACCGCCGACTTCAGGGAGTTCACCGGGCTCGACGGAGAACCGGTCGACGTGTTGCGTGCGGCCGTCTCCATCGAGGTGATCCAGTCGTTCACGCTGATCCACGACGACATCATGGACGAGGACGACCTCCGGCGGGGGGTCCCGGCCGTCCACGAGCAGTACGACACCTCGACGGCCATTCTCGCCGGCGACACGCTCTACTCGAAGGCGTTCGAGATTCTCTCCGAGACCGGCGCCGACCCCGCGGACGGGCTGGAGGCGATACGGCTGCTCGCGTCGACCTGTACGGAGATCTGTGAGGGCCAGTCGCTCGACGTGTCGTTTGAATCCCGCAGCGACATCGACCCAGAAGAATACCTCGAGATGGTGGAGCTGAAAACCGCCGTGTTGTACGGCGCCGCGGCCGCGATGTCGGCGGTGCTTCTCGGCGCCGACGACGAGGTCGTCGACGCGCTCTACCAGTACGGGATCGACTCGGGGCGCGCGTTCCAGATCCAAGACGACGTGTTGGACCTGACGGTGCCCTCCGACGAGCTCGGCAAACAGCGCGGCTCCGACCTCGTCGAGGGGAAAGAGACGCTGATCACGCTTCACGCCCGCCAGGCTGGCGTCGACGTCAACAATCTCGTCGACGCCGACACCCCTGCGGAGGTGACGGAAGCAGAGGTGGACGACGCGGTGGCCGCTCTCGAAGAGGCCGGGTCGATCACGTACGCCCGCGAGACGGCAGAAGAGCTCACCGCCCGGTCGAAAGAACACCTTCAGGTGCTGCCCGAGGGAGGCTCTCGGAGCCTGCTCGAGGACCTCGCGGATTACCTGATCACGCGCGGCTACTGAGCCGGGAGCGCGCAAACGACCGGCCCCGCGGGCGAGACCGCGCCCGCAGAACACAAGAGGGTTCAGCGCTCCCCGGCGAGAACGAGTATGACCGAGTACTTCGAGGTCCACGAGCGGGACGGCGCGGCCCGGCTCGGCGAGGTGCGGCTGGCCGACCCGGTGACGACGCCCGCGCTCGCAGATCCGTTTCTCGCGGACGCCGGAAGCCTCTGGACGGCCGACCGCGAGGTGCCCAACGGCGACGAGAATCGACTCACCGTGTTGCCTCACCGGTCGTTTCCGGCCGGAACCCGCGAGGAGGTTCGAGACTCGTTCGCAGTCGACCACCCGACGGTGGACGCGCCGACCGCCGCGGTCGTCGACAGCCAGACGCCGCGGGTCGTCGGCGCGGACGCCTACGTGCTCGCGGACGCCACCGGCTTCGTCGGCCATGGCGAGGCGTTTCGCGACGCGATGGTGTCGGCGAAGGAGACGCTCCCGCCCGACGCCGCGGTGTTGGTGTCCGGGATCGCCACGCCCGCGAACGTCGCGACCCTCGTCGCCGCCGGCGTCGACCTCGTCGACGGGTCGCTCGCGCGAACGAAGGGGACCGAGGGCCGGTACCTCACCGCCGACGCCGAACACTTCCTCGAAGACCTCACGGAGCTGCCCTGTGCGTGTCCGGCCTGTTCGGTCCCGCGTGAGGAGTTCTCCCGTGTGGACTGTGCCGAGCACAACGTCACCGTTCTCGAGGCCGAACTCCGGCGCGTCCGCGAGCGGGTGCGTTCGGGTCGGCTTCGTGATTATCTCGAGGGGCAGGCGCGCCACGACGGGTGGCTCACCGCGACGCTCAGAGAGTTCGACGACCAGTGGGCGTACCTCGAGGAACGGACGCCGGTGCTTCGGAGCGCCGAGCTCACCGCGGCGTCGGCAGAGACGCTCGACCGCGTCGAGATTCGCCGGTTCGCCGACCGGGTGACGAGCCGCTACCGGAACCGGTTCGTCGACCAGCCGCTCGCGCTGGTCCCCTGCTCGGCGACGAAGCCGTACAGCGATTCACAGAGCCACGGCCAGTTCCACGACGCGATCCAGTGGCGGGCCCACACCGTCTCGATGACCTCGCCGATCGGAGTGGTTCCACAGGAGCTGGAGACGACGTACCCGGCACAACACTACGACGCGGTAGTGACCGGCGACTGGTCGGAAGACGAGATCGCGTTCGTCGCCGAGGTGCTCCGGCGCTACCTGACAAGGACGGAGTACTCGCGGGTGATCGCACACGTTCCCGCGGACGGGTACCGCGAGATCTGCGAGCGCGTCGAGGCCGACCCGGCGATCGACGTGCCGTTCGAGTACACCTGCGTCGACCACCCGACGACCGACGAGTCGCTCGGCGAGTTGAACGCGGCGCTGGCGGGTGAGCCCGCCTACAGCAAACGCGAGCGCGAGCACAACACGGTGCGTGCGATCGCCGACTACCTCATCGGCGACGGCGCGGGCGACGAGCTGTTCGAAACGATTTCGACGACCGGACGGTATCCCAAACTTCAGGTGTGGACCGCCGACGGCGACGACCGCGAACAGCTCGCGACGATGGTGCCGCAGTACGGCACCCTCTCGTTCACCCTCGCAGGCGCGCGGCGGTGGGTCGACAGCGACGCTCCGACCAGGCGCGTCACGATCGACGGATTCGTGCCGCACGGCTCCGTGCTCGCGCCGGGCGTCGTCGACGCCGACGACGGGATCCGCGTCGGCGACGAAGTCGTGATCGAGGGGCCGAAGGCGTTCGCGGTCGGCCGCGCGGAGATGTCTGGGCCGGAGATGGTCGGGTCGACGCGCGGGGTCGCAAGCGAGGTCCGTCACGTCGACGCGAAGTAGGCGTCGCCGGCTCAGTCGGCGTTGTCCGTGCGGACATACGTCGTCGCGCCACGCAGACGCCCCGCTTCGACCGCGAAGACATCGACGAACCCGAACATCGTCTCGCCGTCCGAGCCGAGGAGCCGTCCCTGTGCGGCGACGCCGACGGAGTCCTCTGTGGACCCGCTCGCACCAGGGTCGGCCTCGTACACCGCGTCGACGACGTGTGTGGTGTCGGTCGCCGGGCGCTCGTCGCGCATGAACGCCACGAACCGGTCGCGGCCGTCGAGCGTGCGGTCCGGCCGCTCGTGGGTGAACTCCGGGGCGAGAATCGCGGCGAGTTCCTCGTAGTCGTCGTCGTCGATCGTCCGGTAGTACGCTCGCGCGAGGGTCGTCGGATCAGACATCGGTCGTGGCCGGGGTGGTGGCTCGGCTCACGCCGCGAGCGCCTCGAACTCCGCGGCGGAGGTTCTGGTCCCCTTCGAGATGATCACGTCGCCGGCGCGGATCGTGGTGTCGAGGTCGGGACCCACGAGCCACCCCTCGTCGGGACGGCGGATCGCGAGCACGCTCGTGGCGATCTCTGTCGCGGGGACGCCGGCCGACACGCGCGTGCCCGCCAGCTCGCTCGCCGTGCCGACCCGGGTGCGGGTGATGATCTCGTCGGATTCTTTCACCGCCATCTCGACGACGGGATGGACGCCGATGTCGCGCAACACGCCCTCCGTGATCTCGACGGCGGCGTCGGAGATCTCCTCGGTCGCGACGCCGAGGTGGATCAGCCCGCGGAGCGCGACCGGGTCCGCCGCCTCCGCGGCCGCCCGCAGCGTCCACGCCTCGAACCGCGACTGGAGGGCGTCGACCTCGATCTCTAGGTTGCTCACCTCCTCGGCGAGCTCCTCGTTGTCGAACAACACGGAGCCGTACGCCAGGTCGACGGCGAGCTCCGAGAGGTTCTTCATCAACACGATGGAGTCGACCGCGCGCTCGAGGTCGTCTATCGCGGGCTCGACCGGGTCGGCCGGCTCGAACGGCTCGCCGGTCAACTTGGGGTACGCCTCGACGACGCCGTTTTCCGGGCCGCGGAGGAGCGTCACGTCGCCGCTGTGTAGTCGCGTCGTCGGCCCGGGATTGAGGATCCAGTCGTCGTCGCGTCTGATGGCGATAACCCGCACGCCGGTTACCGATTCCAGGTCGATGTCGTTCAACGTCCGGCCGTCGTACGGCGACTCCGCGGCGACGGTGCCGCGGACGAGCGTCTCGACGCCGTCGGTGAGCGCGCCTCGCATCGCGTCGGGGAGACCGATCTCGTCCGCGATGATCTTCGCGATGTCGCCGGCGGCGTCTGACACCTTGTCGGCGGCGGCGACGACGCCGAGCACGGGCGCGAGCGTCTCCGCCTCGTTCGGGCTGCGCGCGGCGAGCATGAGGCTCATGCGGGCGCGCATCTGGAGGACGTCCATCCGGTGTTCGAGCGCGACGACCTCGTGTGCCACGGAGGGGCTCGCGTGAAGCACCGCGGAGTACGAGAGGTCGATCAGAAGCTCCGCCGTGTCTTTCATCTCCACGAGGAGGTCCTTCACGCTCGCGGGCTCGTACGACACCGTCTCCGCCGGGTGTCGCCCGTCGAATCGTCCCATGTGTCACCCTCTCTGGCTCCCGGCAAAAGGCTTGTCACGGGGCGACCGCCCGGCGCCGGAGTCGACGGCTCACGCCTCGTCGAGGGCGTTTCCGGCGACGTACCTCTGGGCGTCTGCGTCGGCGCCGGCGCCGCCATCTCCGGATCTCGTTTCGCTCGAAGACCCGTTCTCGACCGGAGCCGCCAAGTCGACGAGCGCGAACCACCGGAGGAGCCGGCCCGCACGGTCGCGCCACGCCTGCTCCCACTCCGGGTTGCGCGCGCGGTCGTGTCTCGGCACCGACTCGCGCGTCGCCGCGAACACCGACGCCGGCGTCACCGGGTCGGCCGGCGAGGCCGCCCGCAGCTGAGCGAGCGCCGCAGGCGCGAGAAGAACCCCCTCACGAAGCCCCTCGCGCACGCGCTCGGGAGTCGGGTCCGCGTCGGTCCGGACGAACCCACGCGGCGTTTCGCGCACGAGCCCGAGGGTCCGCAGAAAGGCGAGCCAGTCGTTCGCCGTCGCCCGATCCGAGAGGCCACACCGGTCGCGGAGCCGGGCACAGCAGTCGTCCTCGCTGCCGGGAACGAGCGGGACCGCCCGCTGGATGGCCGCGATCTCCGCGAGGGCGTCCGGCGGAGTCGGAACCGGCTTGATCCGCATCAGCGGTAGCCGAACGACTCCGCGAGCAGCGTCTCGTCCGTCTCCCCGACGGTGTAGACCGGGCCGTCGACGACGTCGACGGTGACCTGTGCCGGCGCGAACACGCTTTCTGGCACCGCATAGAAGTCCCAGTCGGCGTCCTCGAACACCTCGACGAACGGGGTGCCGTAGTCGTCACGCACCGTGGAGACGATCTGCTCGAACCGGTCGTCGTCGCGCGCGACCTGGAGGTGAACCTGTCCGCCGTAGGCGACGGCGTCGTTCGTTCGCCCCATCGCGAGGCTCTCGTCGTGGGTGACGGGCGCGATCGGAGCGCTCCCCGACGCGTAGAGCACGTCCGTGGGCTCGTATCCGACCTCGAGCAGCCGGAAGACGGCGAGTTCGGCGGCTCGGGCGGCCGTCGCAACGGAGCCCGCCGTCGACCCGGTGGCGTACGTCGGGAGAAAGACGCCCTCCGGGTCGACCTCGGCGAGGTCGGCGACGTGCTCGGCGACCCGCTCGTCGGGCAGTGTCGTCGACTCCACCGCCAGCGTGGCGAACTCCGAGGAGTCGTAGTAGCCGACGCGTTCGAACTCCGCCTCTTGGCCGACGAGCGCCCGCGCGGGGCCGGAGCCCAACCCCTCGAACCCGTCGTCGAACGCCAGCTCCCAGCCGGCTTTCTGTGAGCACAACAACGCCACTGCGGGGTGGTCGGTGGTGAGTTCGACGTAGCCGCGGGGTGCGCCCGCGACCTCGCCCATGCGGGTGTTCACGCTCGCCAGGCCGGCGGTCTGTATCTCCGTCAACAAGAGGCCGGCCTCGACCCCGCCGCCGGCGTCGACGCCGAAGTCGATGACGGTCGCGCCGTTCTCCAGCTCGTAGCCTATCGCGTCGAGCTCGCCGGCGAAGTCGAGCGCCTCGTCGACGAGTTCGATCGCGGTCCGATTGATGCTCTCCATGTCCCTTCTTTCTCCCCCGGGCCTAAGGGGTTTGCCGGTCGCGGCGGCGACTCCGCGGGACGGCCGGGTGCCGAGCGGGCACCCCCGCTCACCAGAAGCCGCCGGAGCCGTCCGGACCGTCCGGTGTTCCCGGTCCCGAGGGACGCGGGTCCGGATCGATCGTGACGAACTCGGATTCGGCGCGAGGATCGACCTCTTGGCCGTTCTCGTAACGGACGAACGAGAGGTAGAAGGGTTCGCCACAGCCCGGCCGTGAGCCGTCGGCTTCGTCCTCGTCGGGCGCCCAGACGACGCCGTCGCTGTCCCCGCAGGCGAACCGAACCCCGTCGGCGGCGTCGTCCTCGAACGGTTCGGTCGGGTCGGCGTAGCGCCAGCCCTCGAAGGGATACGGCGTCACCGCCTTGTCCGCGAGGTAGCCGTCGCGTTCGAGCGCCACGATCGTCTCACAGTGAGGACAGTGGTAGGTGACGGGATAGCTCATACGAGCGGTACGGCCGGAGCGAATAAACACCCGTCGGCGGGCCGCGCGGGCGACGACGGCTCAGTCGTCGGACGCCTCGACCGGCGACATCGCCTTGTGAGTTGCCCGCGCGAGCGCCGCGATTCCGTCTTCGATCTCGTCCGGGGTCGCGTAGCTGAACGAGAGCCGCGCCTGGTTGCTTCCCGCGTCGTCGTGGTAGAAGTAGGTGCCGGGCAGGAACGTCACGCCTTCCTCGGCGGCCGTCGGAAGCAGTTCTTCGGCGTCGATCCCGTCGGGGAACTCGAGCCAGACGAAGAATCCGCCCTCGGGTTCGCTCCAGGAGGCTCCCGGCGGCATTCGCTCGTCGAGGGCGTCGAGCATGCGGTCTCGGCGCTTCCGGTAGCCCGCACACAGCTCGTCGATTCCCGCCTCGAAGTCGACCGCCTCGCAGTATCGGGCGACCGCCCCGAGCGTGAGCACGTTCTCGCCGCCGGCGTTGATCCGCTCGAGTTCTCGGACGATCGCCTCGTCGGCGACGACCCAGCCCGTTCGGATGCCGGGCGCGATTGTCTTCGAGAAGGTGTCGATCCGGATCACCCGACCGGTGTCGTCGAGCGACTTGATCGGCGGCGGGGTCGAGCCGTCGAACCGCAGCTGGCCGTACGGGTCGTCTTCGACGATCAGGAAGTCGTACGTCTCCGCCAGTTCGAGGAGTCGGTCGCGGCGGTCCGCCGACAACGTCACCCCGGTCGGATTCTGGAAGTCGGGAACCGTGTACAACAGCTTCGGGAGCGGCTCGTCGGCCGCCTCGCGGGCCGCGAGGTCGGCGGCGAACGCGTCCACGTCGAGGCCGTTCTCGTCCAACTCGTATCCCTCGATATCGACCCCGTAGTTGCGGAACAACCGCAGCGCACCCATGAAGCTCGGCGCCTCGACGGCGATCGTGTCGTCCGGGTCGAGAAACGTCTGTGCGACGGTGTCGATCGCGTGTGTCGCGCCGTTCGTCAGGTGGACCTCCTCGGCGGTACACTCGATCCCGCGCGACCGGGACTGCTCAACGACGGTGTTGGTGATCGCGTCGGCGTAGTCGCCGCCGGCGTACTGGAGTGCGTCCTCATGGTCGGTCTCCAAGACGACGTCAAACGCGTCGCCGATCGCCTCGTTCGGCAGCGCGTCGGGGTACGGGAACCCAAAAACGAGCGACACCGCTTCCGGGGCCGTTATCGTGCGCCAGGCGCCGTAGGCGGCGCCATCCATCGTCTCTCGAACGGTGTCGGCGAACAGGCGTTTGACCCCGTCCGATCTGTCGCTCTCGCTCATGTATCACACACGTTCGCTCGTCATCATAAGCCTATTGGGGGGAATACTGCCGGAAGCAGGGCGGCTGGAACGAAACCCCCACACGAGCCGACATATCACGGGGGTGAGAGGCCGATCGTCGACGGACGGTCCGAGTCGACTCGTCTCCGTTCGGTCCGTCTGTGCTCCGGGTGGACGAGCCGACCCACCCCGCAACCCCTTTTAACTGGGGCGTCAACGGATTAATTATGATCGACGAGACGGTCGCCGAAATCCGGGCGATGCGGACCCACAGCACCTCCGCGGTGGCCGTGAAGGCAACGCAGTCGCTCGCGGAGCTGCTCGACCGCGAGTACGTCACCGTCGACGAGTTCGAGCGCGATCTCGAACACAACGCGGGCGTGTTGCGCCGGTCGAACCCCTCACACGCCGCCCTCCACAACGCGATGCGCGAGGTCGAACGCTCCATCGTCGGCGAACCGACCACGGTCGAGGGAGCCAAACAGCTGTTACAAGACGTGATCGACCGCGTCGTCGAGGACGTCGAGACGGCGAAGGCCGGCGCCGCCGCCAACGCCGCCGAACGGATCGCCGACGGCGACACGCTGCTCGTTCACGACTACTCGACGACGGTGCTCGAATCGATAGAGACCGCCGCGAGTGAGGGGGCTCATCTGACGGTGTACGTGACCGAGGCACGGCCGCGAACGCTCGGTCGGAAGACGGCGCGCGCGCTCGCCGGCATGGACCGCGTCGACGCTCACATGGTCGTCGACGGCG
The DNA here is from genome assembly GCA_000496175.1 of uncultured archaeon A07HR67. GTDB lineage: Archaea > Halobacteriota > Halobacteria > Halobacteriales > Haloferacaceae > Halorubrum. Next base: position 44,769 of record KI543165.1, read on the forward strand.
CGATGGGGTACGCGTTGCGCGACTGCGACCGCGTCATCCTCGGCATCACGTGCATCACCGGCGGCACCTACTACAACCGGGTCGGCTCGTTCCCACTTGTCGTCACTGCCCGTGAACTCGGCGTCCCCGTCACCACGGTCGGCTCCGGCGCCAAGATCATCGAGGAGTTCCGTTTTGAAAACGAGTTTCGCGACGCCGTCGAGGTGATGCGCGAGCCGGTCGAGAGAGTCACGATCGAGAACCCCAGCTACGACGCGATCCCGATCGAGATGATCGACACCGTGATCACAGACAACGGCGTCACAGAGTGACCCCGGTCGAACGACACGTACCGGGGGCCGGCCGCCGCTCGCCGCGGTCGCGACCTCAGCGGACCACGGGAGCGTGTCGTTCGATCGTCTCGGACGGGACGCCGTCGACGGCGACGGCGTCGACCGCGTGCGTCGGCCACCGGCCGGTCTTGGTCAGAAGTTCGATGCCGTCGGCGGCGACGGCGTAGGTGTCCTCGCTTTTCGCTCCTGCTACCGTCGGGTTCCAAGCGTATCCCATCGGTTCGGTCACGGGCTCGTCGCCGCCGGGCGTGGCGATCCACTCTCGGTTGGCGTATCCCGCCGCCCCGCCCTGGTGGTGTCGGCTCCACTCGTCGTCGAAGCCGACCGCGGCGTACGCCTCGCGAATCGCTTCGAACACGTCGCCGGCGGTTCCCGGGGCGTCGCCGGCGGTCAGATCACCGGTCGCCGCCGCGCGCGTCGCCGCGAGCGCCGTGGCCTCGACCCGCGCCGCCGCCCGATGCCGGCGTCGTAACCACTCCGGCGGGTCGAACGCGACCGTCCGGGTGAGCGAGGCGTACAGCCCGGCGCGCTCGGCGGTCACCGAGACGAGCGCGTAGTCGCCGAGCGTCGCGTCGGTGGGGACGAAGTGGCGGTACGCCTGCGCGCGCTCGGCGCCGCCGACCAACACGACCGGCGTGTTCACGCCGCGAGAAGACAACGAGATCGCGATCCCGGCGGCCACCTCGTACTCCGGGTCGTCGGGGTCGAGATTCCGACAGACCGTCTCAACGGCGGCGGCCACCTCGCGGCCGAGGTCGCGGTAGCGGTCGAGGTCGTCGGGCGTGAGCGGCTGGCGGAGCCGGCTCGCGTCGATCCGGTCGAAGCCGGGAACGTGAAAGTCAGCGGCGGCAGGGGTCGGCGACCGGTCGGCGACGGCGTCCGCGAGCGAGCCGGCGTGCCACGGGAACGACTCGACCGCAACCGAATCGGGCAGTTGTTCGTCGGCAAGCCGCGTCGCCTCGGCGTCGCTCGTCACGACGCGGAAGGCGCCGTCGTAGCCGGCGGCGGCGACGCCGTGGGACGCGTCTGCGTCGACGACGTTGTCGCCGCCGGTGAGCCACGCGAACCCGTTTGGCGCGGCAAACCACACGGCCTCGAGTCCGCGGGCGGCGAGAAACTCCTCCAGCCGGTCGGCGCGAGCGGAGAGGTCGACCATACGCCGTGGTGTGGGCCATCGAATAAAACAGGTCGGAATGGACCGCAGCGCGGCCCCAGACGACGCGGCGGCGGCAGCCGATCACCGCGCCGGCCCCCGATCCGAAAGGTTCAATTGTATCCCCCGGAAATCGACAGACGCGTCAGAAAGCCCCGCGGGTTGGTAGTCTAGTCCGGTTATGACACCTCCTTGACATGGAGGAGGCCGGCGGTTCAAATCCGCCCCAACCCACTCACGCGGCGCTCGTTTCGTTCGGCGCTTTAGTACCCTATTCGTCACCACAGAACGTCAACAACCCCGGTGAAACACGGGTCCACTTCCTCGGTCTCCCACAGCGAGGCCCGCCGCGTTTCGAGGGCGGGTCACACGTAGTGCCGGCAAGTGCTGAATCAGCGATACGTGTCGTAACACGGGTCAACGCGATAGTTCCGGTGTATCCCTGAGGTACCAAACATCCCCGGCGGGTCCTGCGTCGCGACGGCACGAAACAGCGCCGCTGACCGGACGTTTGGGCGCCGTGGCGACGTGTTTTTGTTCGTTCGGCATCCCGTACGAGTAGGAGGATGCCACGCGAACAGTACCAGACGAAACTGGAGACGCTTCGAGACGACGTGCTCTACATGAGCGAGATCGTCACAGAACGGCTCCGGATGGCTCTCGACGCCTTGGAACGGCGAGACGCCGACCTCGGCGAGCAGGTGATCACCGGCGACGCGGAGGTGAACGAGCTGTATCTCGAACTCGAACAACAGTGTATGGACCTCATCGCGCTCCAGCAGCCGGTCGCGGGCGACCTGCGTTTCATCGCGGCGTCGTTCAAGATCATCACCGACCTCGAACGAATCGCGGATCTCGCGACGAACATCGGCGAGTACGCAAAACAGGCCACACACGAGGTGTTCCCGGACGTCGACATCCAGCGCATCGGCGAGGACACACAGGAGATGCTCGAGGCCGCCATGACCGCGTACTTGGACGCCGATTCCGAGCAGTGTTACGCGGTCGCCGAGATGGACGACGCCGTCGACGCGGCGTGTGAGGCGGCGAGCGACCTCGTCGTCAGGGACCTCATCGAGCGCGACGAGCTCCGCGCGGACGACGTGGAGGCGACGATGACGAACGTCTCGCGGCTGTTGTTGACGGTTCGCGACCTCGAACGGGTCGGCGACCACGCGGTCAACATCGCCGCTCGCGCGTTGTACATGATCGAAAACGACGACGAGCTGTTGTACTGACCGGCGGTCCAGCGTGGGCCGCCGAACCCGGTCGACGTCCGGCCCGGCCGACGCGTACATACGGTCGCCTGCCGAGAGGTGGCGTATGGACGCCGACGCCTACCGGACGGAGATTCCCGTCCGATTCCGCGACGTCGACGCGATGGGCCACGTGAACAACGCCGTGTACGCCACGTACCTCGAACAGGCGCGAACACACTACTACCGAGACGTGCTCGGCGCGGATCTGTCCGCGGTCTCGACGGTGCTCGCGTCGGTGTCCGTCCAGTTTTATGATCCGGTCGAACTCGACGACGAGGCGGTCGGGGTCGCGCTCGCGGTGTCGGAACTCGGCGAATCGAGCATTCCGATGACGTACGAACTCCGGGCCGGCGGCGACGTCGTCGCCGAGGCGGAATCGGTACAGGTCGCCGTCGACGGCGAGGAGAAGTCTCGTCCGATTCCCGAGACGTATCGGGAGGCGATCGAGGCGTACCACGGTCTCTGAAGCGGGTCGACGCCGCCAGGGTCGTCCGACCGCCGTCTTGGCCCTGTACTGTACCGGTCTCGCCGCCGCGGTCGGCTCGGAGCTGGACCGTACCTTCTTGCCCGCGCAACCCGAGAACGAAGATATGTCGATCCGATTGTACGCTCTCGACGGGTGTCCGTGGTGTGAGACGGTTCACGACGCGCTCGTCGACGCCGACATCGAGTACGAGACGACGTTCGTCGACCCGTTACACTCCGATCGCAACGAGGTCAAACGCGTGAGCGGCCAGCGGGCCGTTCCGGTGCTCGTCGACGAAGAACGCGGGGTAACGATGGCCGAGAGCGCGAACATCCTCGAGTACGTCGACCGGACGCTCGCATGACCATCTACACCGGCCGCGGCGACGACGGAAAGACCGACCTCCGGGACATGAGCCGGGTGTCGAAATCCAGCCTGCGGATCGAGGCGTACGGAACCGTCGACGAGGCCAACGCCCTGATCGGCACGGTTCGACCGACCGATCACGACGACCTCGACCGCCTGCTCGGGACGATCCAGAACCACCTCCACGTGGTACAAGCCGACCTCGCGAACCCCGACCCGGACCCCGCCGATCCGAGCATCGAGACGGCCCACGTTGAGGAGGTGGAGTCCGAGATCGACGGCTTCGACGAGGAGTTGGAGCCGTTACAATCGTTCGTGTTGCCCGGCGGCGGGGCGGCGGGCGGACGGCTTCATCACGCACGGACGGTCGTTCGGCGCGCGGAGCGGCGGACTGTCGACCTCGCGCGGTCCGAGTCGATAAACGAGACGGTCGTCACCTACCTCAACCGGCTCTCGGATCTGTTGTTCACTCTCGGGCGGGTCGCGAACGCGCGCGAGGACGAACCGGAGGAGTCGCCGTCGTACTGAGCGATATCGGCCGCGTCTCCCGCAAAGCATATATCCGTCCTCGACCAAAGGACAGATATGAGCAAACACTTCGAAGACGCACGGTACTACCTCGGCCGAGCCGCAGAACACGCCAAAGCCGGCGTCGTCGAGGAACTCGAGCCGCTTCAGGACCGAGTGGCGAAGCTTGTCGGCAACGAGCCCGAAGAAGAGCCGGAGCCCTCGCGGCTCGAGAAGCTCCAGGCGGATCTCAAAGAACTCGAAGAACGAGCCGAAGGCGAGGCCCGCGAGGCCGTGACCTCGGCCCGCGAACGGGTCGAGGCGTACCGCGGCCGCGACGAAGAACAGGCGGCCGACTGAACTCGGCTGACGCTGGCCTCAGGACTCCGGTCACGGGTCGGGCGGCCGCGGTACTGACCGCGTTCTTTTGTTGACCCACCGTCGGAGAACCGAGGCGTGAGCGACAAAGCAACGTTTAAGTCTCGACGTCGGATACGTCAGATCGCTTGGGTCGGTGGTCTAGTCCGGTTATGACGGCTCCTTCACACGGAGCAGGTCGGCGGTTCGAATCCGCCCCGACCCATGTTTTCGCGTAACGCGGTGAGGAGCCCGTGCTTCGAACGGATCGAGGCGGTCGTCGGTTGTCGTATGGTGCTACTGCGAGGAGACGGCGTCACACTCGTACTCCCGTCCGGGTAGGAAAGCGTCGGGGATGCCACTGGTGTCGTCGTCCGTAACCGCGTCGGCGACCACTGCGCCGGCGTAGGGAGCGAGCGTGAGACCGGTGGCGCCGAATCCGGTGGCGACGTGCGCGTTCGTCAGTCCGGGCAGTGGGCCGAGGATCGGTCGTCGGTCCGCCGATGTCGGTCTGAGGCCGACTCGCAGCTCGATCAGCGTCGCGTCCTGAAGCCCCGGCACGACCCGCAACGCCTCGGCGAGCACCTCGTGGACGCCGCCGGCCGTGAGCGCCGGGTCGAACCCGGCATCGTCCTCGCGGGTGGCTCCGACGACGACGCGTCCGTCGTCCCACGGAACCATGTAGTGGCCTCGGTGGGCGGTGAGTATCGGCCACGACGCCGTCTCCGCGGACGTGCGCAGGTGGGCGATCTGGCCTCGCGTCGGCGACACCGGGAGGTCGACGCCGAGCGAGCGTTCGAACTCGCTCGACCACGCGCCGCCGGCGACCGTGACGCTCGCGGCCGCCTGTCGACGGTCGGACGTGTGGACGGCCCGTACCGCGTCGTCGACGACGGAGAGCCGTTCGACCGCCTCGGTGCGAACCGTTCCGCCGAGCGCCTCGACGGCCGTCTGTAACGCGTCGCGAAACGCCCGCCCGTCGAGCCGGGCCGCGTTCTCGTAGGCGAACGCGGCAGTCGGGCGCGCGAGACCGTCGATGCGGTCGCGCGCTGCCGACGGCGACAGGTCGGTGAGGCTGCCGGCGGCGGGGTATCCCCGCTCGCGTTGTCGTCGTTTCGTTCGGTCCAGCAGGCGCTGGTGCGGCGTCGTCTCGTCCTCGGAGACCGCCACCGCCATCAGCTCCGTCGGGTCGTATCCGACCGGACCGTCTGTCAGGTCACGGAGCGCCGCGGAGAGTTCCGGGTAGTAGTCGGCGGCGTCCGCGCCAAAGTCGTACCACG
>KI543165.1:53270-62933 GCA_000496175.1 uncultured archaeon A07HR67
CCGTTCAGGCCGAGCCACCGCGCCGGCCTCGACGGGCTCTACTACACCGGGTCGTACACCGCGCCCGGCGTCGGCATGCCGATGTGTCTCATCAGCGGGGAGCGGACGGCCGACGCCGTCGTGAGCGATCACCCCGGCGTCGTCGCCGACCCGTCGCCGACGCCGTCCGATTGAGCCGGTCTCACCGGCGCCGTCGAGCCGTCCCGCGAGGGTCGCCGGTCTCTCACACCGGTCGGGACGTTTATGCCCGCCGACGGCCGACCGACAACACCGCATGGCCGAGCCGATTCTGAAGTGGGCGGGCGGCAAACGCCAGCTCCTCGGCGCGTTGTACGACCGATTTCCGGAATCGTACGACCGATACCACGAGCCCTTCGTCGGCGGGGGTGCGGTGTTTTTTGACCTCGAACCGGACGCGGGCAGCGTCAACGACACGAATCCGCGGCTGGTCTCGTTGTACGAGCGGGTCCGCGACGAGCCGGAACGACTCATCGAGCGGCTGGAGTCGTTCGACGACCCCGAATCGGAGCCCGATCCGAGCCGTCCCTACGCCGAGACGACACACCGCGGGCGCGAGGTGGACACCTACTACTACCAACAACGCGCGCGGTTCAACGACCGCCCGTACACCGGCGAGTACGACCCGCTCGAAGAAGCCGCGTTGTTGGTCTACCTGAATCGGACCTGTTACAACGGGCTCTACCGCGAGAACGCCGACGGCGGCTTCAACGTGCCGATGGGGCGGTACGCGGATCCCGACTGGGTCAAACGCGACCGGATCCGCCGGGCGAGCGAGGCGCTGTGTGACGTGTCGATACACAACCGCGACTTCGAGTACGCCCTCGACGTCGCCGCTCCCGGCGACCTGGTGTACTTCGATCCGCCGTACGAGCCGATGAGCCCGACGGCCGATTTCACCGCCTACAGCGCGGCGGGGTTCGACCGCGAGGACCAGCAACGCCTGCTCGACGTGGCGACGAAACTCGACGAGCGCGGAGTGAGTGTCGTCCTCTCGAACAGTGGGGTGATGTACGAGCCGTACGCGGAGGCGGGCTTTCACGTCGACACCGTGGGTGCCACCCGCGCGATCAACAGCGACGGCGACGGCCGCGACGAGGTCGACGAGGTGATCGCGACCACCGTCCCCGAGTCGGAGCGTCGAGACGCGGGCCAGCGGGCGTTGTCGAGCTTCGAAGAGGAGTGAGCCGTGCGGCGACGCGCCGTCTGAGATCTCGGTGCGGCCCGGGTTCGCGCGTGCCGACGCCGCACCGGCATCCGACGGGCTTTTTGACCGTCCCTCTCCTCACCTCCGGTATGACAACGCTCGACATCGACCTCGTTCTCGTCCCCGTCGACGGCAGCGAGGCGTCCCACGAGGCGGTCGACTACGCCATCGAGATTGCGGACGAGTACGACGCGACCGTCCACGCGCTGTACGTCCTCGACGAGGAGGTGGTTCGAGCGTTAGAAACCGGCGCGGTCGACGAGGCTGACGTCGCAGACGACACCGCGTCGTTCACCGAATCCGTCACCGAGCGCGCGGAGGTGGCCGGGGTCGACCACAGCAACTCCATCGCCTACGGCTTCTCGACCGAAGTAAAGACCGTTCACCCGGGCAGCGTCGTCCTCGACAACGCCGAGGAGCTCGGTTCCGACTTCATCGTGGTTCCCCGCGAGCCAATCACCGGCACCCCGGGACAGGTGCTGGAGAAGGCCGCCGAGTACGTGCTCTTGTACGCGAGCCAGCCGGTTCTCTCGGTGTGACCGGGTTCATCGCCGCGCTGGGCGGTCTCCCGTTCCTCCCCGAGGGAACGACGCTTCCCCCGGTTCCGTATCTCGTCGCCGTCCTCCTCGCGGGCGGGGGAGTCGCGGTCGCGTTCCGCCGGCGGGCGCCCGAGGTCAGCGCCGCACACGTCCTCGGGCTCGTGCCGTGGATCGCGCTCGGAGCGGCATTTCACGTCCTGTACGTCGTCGGAGGGCTCCCCCGGCCGCTGGCCCCGCTCGGCGGCTCTCCCACCGTCTACCTGGCGACCGGGACGCTCGCGGGAGGGGTCTGGCTCGGCGCCGAGGCGGTCGACGGCGGTGACCGAACCCCCCGCCTGCTCGCGGCCGCCGGAACGTCGCTTCTCGTTCCCGTCGTCGCCGTCGCGGTCGCCGGCGGCGTCTCTGGGCCGGGCGCGCGCTGGTCGGCCGTCGCGGTAGTCGTGGCGGCTCCCGTGGCGATCGGAGCGTGGCGCGCGCTCGTCCGGATCAACCCAGCGGTCGGCGTCACCGGCGGTGTCGGCGGGCTCGTCGTGTTCGCCCACGCGCTCGACGGGGTGTCGACGGCGGTCGGTGTGACACAGCTCGGCTTCGGCGAGCGAAGTCCGCTCTCGCGGCTCCTCCTCGAACTCGGCGGGCTCCCGTCGGTGCCGGTGTTCGGCGAGGGGTGGGTGTTTCTCCTGGTCAAGTTAGCGGTCGCAGGCGTCGCGGTGTCGCTTTTCGTTCCGTACGTTCGCGAGACGCCGCGTGAAGGAATGCTGTTCTTGGGATTCCTCGCCGCGGTCGGGCTCGGTCCCGCCGCGCACAACCTGTTGTTGTTTACGATCGCCGGGTGAGGTAGTCGAGACACACGATGTATGAGATCAACACAAGCAGTGCCGGCGCAGCGTGGTTGATACCAGTGTTTCTCACGCAGCATCGTAGTCGGGTCGGTCGTCTCCCGAGTTGGGTAGAAGACGACGGGATACAGAATCGACACGAAGCCCACGAAGAAGAATCCGCCTCGACTGAATCTAAGGGAATCGTCTGATTCGGAGGGGGCTGCTCTGTTGTGTTGGTCCGTCTGATCGAGCCATCGACCGCTGTAATCCCGTGACGTCGAGGTCGTACTCGTCGAACGCTTTGTCCTCGACGACATCTGTAGCTCGTTGAGCCGGGTTGACGCGGGGTGTGTCACCCAGATGAGAGAGGCCAGAGCCGGTAGTTACTCGTGGCTTGTGTATCATACTACTCGTTCGTCACAGGATCGGAGCGCGGGCCGACAACGGGGACCTGGCCGCGTTCAGTCTTCTTCGACGACTTCGGGGTCTTCGATCGCCGATTGGAGCGAGTCGAGTCCGTTGATCCACTCGGAGACGAGCCCGTACTCCAACTCCTCGACGAGTTCGATGTCGAGGTGGTGACCGCTGATCACGCGCGTCCCGGCCTGAACGACGTATCCGAGCGCGGCGTCGAGGTCGTCGTCCGCCTCGGCGTCGGCGGCCGCGCGAACGAACTCGGCGATGTCACCCTCGACGACGCCGCCGACCACGAACTCCTCGGCCGCGTAGAAGACGGGGACGAGCGACGTTTGGACGCCGTCGATCAACATCGCCGTGTCCTCGTCGTCCAGCGACACCTCCGCGAGCACGATGTCGCTGACGTGGCGGATCTCCTCGACCGCGCGCTCCTCGTCGATGCGGTCTTCTTCGAGCGCCGCGAGCACCTTCGCGACCGCGATTGCGGCGTCGTCTTGGAGGTTCAACAGGAGCCGGGCGGAGTCCTCGTTTTCCGGATCGAGCTCCTCGTCGGCGACCCGATCGAGCCAGTTCTGCCAGCGTTCCGCCGAGTAGAACGTTTCCACGGACTCATCCTCGGTCATACCCCATACCTCTCCCGGACTACTCAAAGGCCTTTCTTATCGTAGCCCCGCGCGAGACGTTCTCACGCCCGGCGACGACCGCGTCTCGGTGCTGGCAGGGGCAGCGACGCGGGCCGAGAAGGGTTCGTCACGGTTCGAGCGTCGCCTCGGTGTCGATGCCGTACACCGCCGCCGGCGTCTCGACGTGTGCGCGGCGGACGGCGTCGTCGTATCCCGCGTCGAGCAGCCACCGCACCCGCCGAGGAACGGTCTTCGGACCGAGCACCATCCCCGGCTTGTCGGGGTCGTCGACGAAGTCGGTCTCCATCAGAAACGGCTCGCTCGATTCTGCGGCGCGCTCGAGCCGGTCCTTCTCGCTCATCACGCTCGGTGTCGGTCCCGCGAGCCGGCCGGCCGCGTAGTGTTTTACCACCCGCGTCGGGTCGAGTCCGGCCGCCTCGGCGGCCACCGCGAGGTCGGTGAGGTCCTCGGTCGCTTCGGTGTGTAACTGGACGGCACACCCGACATCGGCGGCAACCTCGAACGCGTGGCGGGTCACGGCGTTCGAGGCGTCCCAGATCGCGTCGCTCACGTCGTAGTGTGGCCGCCCCGACTTCACCGCCAGCGCGCGGCCGTCGGCGACGAACTCGCCGGCGACGTCGAGTCCGCCACACATCAGATCGCGCGCCGCCGCCGGAGAAAAGCCGCGCTCGTCGACCAGCCGGCTGATGAGTCCCGGATGGACGCCGAGGACGGGCCACGCGTTCCCGGGAAGCACCTCAGTCGCGTCGGCGACGGCGTCCAGCGTCTCCTCGAAGACCGCGCGGAACGCCGCCGGCTCGTCGGCTTCGACGCCGAGGTGCCACGACGGCTTGTTGACGACGAGAAGGTGAGTACCGCCGAGGCGGACGAAGTCTTCGACGGCCGCGATGCCGCGGCCGTGTCGGGGGTCGAGGTGGAGGTGATTGTCGAGCACCGGCGTGTCGAGATCGTCTGTCATGATCCGGATCGCGGGGCCCGATCGGATAGGCGTTCCGTGCGCGGCCGGTCCGAGCGCCGTTCCGGATCGCTCGCCGCTGCGGTCCGCATCTCGCGGCGGGTGGACGCCGTGCGGCTGCGCACGGCACCAGTCGCCGGCAGTCTGCGACCGGCTCGGTTCTCGTCGATGTCCGCCCCACGAGTGCCAGGGGTGGTCGAACGCGATGGCCGGCACACGAGCAGTGCCGGCACGGCTCAGGAGTCGCGTCGTGATCTGTCGTCGTCGCCGTCGTCGCCGGACGTGTCCATCTCGTCGTCGCTGGACATCTCCGTCTCGTCGTCGCTGGACGTCTTCGTCTCGTCGTTAACGACCTCGTTGAGGCGTTTCTCGACCGTTTCTCCGACCGCTTCCTCCACGGTCTCTTCGACCGCTTCCTCCACGGTCTCTTCGACCGTCTCCTCGACAGCGTCTTCCACCGTCTCTTCGACGGCGTCTTCCACTGTCTCTTCGACTGCCTCCTCAACTGTTCCCTCAACGTCCTCTGACACGGTCTCGACTGTTTCTTCGACGTCTTTCGTCACCGCGCCGACCTTCGCCTCGACCGTCTTTTCGACGTCTTCGGACACCCTGTCGACGCTCTGATCGACTGCTTCTTCCACCTCCTCGGCGCGCGGCCGGCGGTCGACCCGCTCATTCACCGTCTCGAGGCGGTCGATGACCCCGTCGACCTCCGTTTTCACCGTCTGCTCGACGTTTTCGGTGACCTCACGGGTCATCCAGTCGGGATCGAACCGGGCCATCTTCCAGCTGACGTGGATGACGTACGAGACGAGCACGCCGAGCCCGAACGCGATTCCGACCTGGTTGCCGACGACCGCAAACAGAATCACGGCGATGAATATCAACAACCCGTACGCTAGGTCGACGACGAAGTCGACTCGGTTGGGGTTCACTCAGTCTCGCCTCCGGGTGGCTTGATGGCTCCTCTCATCGTTTCTCAGACGCATCTTTCCCTCCCAGCCCGTAATACCGATCGCTTCGGCGGGGCCCAGGGCCGTCGTCGGGGAGGCTCGGCTCGCGCGCCGGCCCCCTCAAGGCGGCTTCGGATTCGAGCGCGCGTTCGGTCGCCTCGTCGACCTCGACGAGGTGACACAACGGGTTGCCGGGGTAGACGACCGGGTTCTCGAGGACGCCGATCAACAGGCCGGTGAAGGGGGCTTCCACGCCGACCGCGTCTTCTTTGAACGGGTTGGTGATCGTCGCGATCCGGTCGCCCTCACGCACCAGCGAGCCGCTCTCGTAGTGCGTGTCGACGATGCCGCCGGAGTCCGCACGGAGCCACGTCTTCTCGCCGGAGCCCGCGACGATCGTCCGCCAGCCGGACCACCGGACGGCCGCCGACTCCAACAATCCGTACTCCGCGAACACCGATCGGACGCCCGCGAGCGCGTCGTCGATGAGGCTGCGCTGGAAGCGGTGTGCCTCGCCCATCTCGATCGTGACCGTCGGAGTTCCGTCGTCGGTCGCCTCTCCGCGGAGGGTCCCGCTCGGTCCGTCGCTGTCGATTATCACGTTCGAGCCGAACGCCATCGCGAGCCGATACACACCGGGGTCTGTCATGTCGCCGCGGGCGTGGAGCATGTTCGTGCGTCCCCGCGTCGAGGTGTGAAAGTCGAGCCCGAGGTCGCACGGTTCGATGAAGTTGGCGTAGATCTGATGCGCCATCCGCTTCGAACTGGTTGATCCGGGTCGGCCGGGAAACGAGCGGTTCAGGTCGCGGTCGTACACCGGCAGGTATCGTTGTTGTGCGAGAAATCCGGGGACGTTGAGCACCGGCAGACAGACCAGGGTCCCCGCCAGCGCCGAGAGGTCCCACTCGTGGGCGACCTCGCGGACGACCTCGATGCCGTTGAGCTCGTCGCCGTGAGAGGCCGCCGAGAGAAAGACCGTCGGGCCGTCGCGCTCGCCGTTGACGATCGTCACCGGAATCCGGACCGGGTCGCCGAGGTAGGTCTCGCTGATTCCGTATCGAACGTTCTGTCTCTCGCCGGGCTGAACCGCGCCGCCGTTGTAGGTGAACGCCCGGTCGTTGCTCATGGTTCACGCGAACGGAGGGCGGGGTATATACGTGACGCCATGCGCGCCGGCAGAACGGGCCCCGGCGAGCCGTCGGGTGCCCGCAGTCGAGCCGACGGCGACCACCGGCGCCGAGTCGCCGAACCAACCGGGTGTGTTTTTGTCGCCGCACGCACACTCCCCTCCATGTCACAGGCTCCGGTGCGGGTCGGCGTGTTATCCTTACACAACAGCAAGGAGACGAAAGCCATCTGTAACGCCGTCGAAGACCTCGGCCACCAGCCGGTGTGGCTGCGCGAGGAGAACGCGGCGATAAGCGTTCAGGACGGCGTCGTCGATATCGAGCCTCCCGTCGACGTGATCGCCAATCGGCTTCTGGTGTCGAACACGGACCAACCCGCCGAACTGCTCGGGCTCGCGGCGACGTTCGAGCGCATCCGCCCGATGTTGAACGAGCCGAACGCCGTTCTCGCGTCGATCCACAAGTTCGCCTCCGCGGCGACGCTCGCAGACTGGAACATTCGGGTGCCGGACGCGCTGCTCGCGCTCTCGAACGACCGACTGAACGAGGATCGCGAACGCTTCGGCGACGTCGGCGTGTACAAGACCGCGATCGGCACCCACGGCGGCGGCACCTGGAAGGTGGATCTCACAGAACGGGTGAACCCGAAGGTCGGAAATCGGCAGGCGTTTCTCCAGCGGCTCATCGACCGCGACGACGCGAAACACCGCGACCTGCGGGTGTACATCGTCGGCGACGAGATCGTCGGCTCGATGTACCGCTACGCGCCGGAAGGCGACTGGCGCACTAACGTCGCGCTCGGCGGCGCCGTCGAGGATGCCACCGACGATATGCCCACCGAGGCCGCAGACACCGCCCTCTACGCCGCGGACGTGATGGGACTCGACTACGCCGGCGTCGACCTCGTCGAGGGGTACGACGGCTGGTACGTGCTCGAGGTGAACCCGACCGCAGGGTTCAAAGGGCTCTTTGCGGCCACCGGGACCAGCCCCGCGCCACACATCGCCAGGCTGGCAATCGAGACCGTCGACGGCGCCGTCGACGACGAGGAGGTCGAACGTATCTCACGGAGGCTCGACGATTCTCGTCCCTCGTGTGCGCCGAAGCCGAAGCCGCGGCCCACAGAACAGCCGGTCATCGGCTACATCGAGGAAGTCGTCGTCACGGGCACCTCCGGGTCGACGCAGTCGCTCGCGAAGTCGGACACGGGCGCTACCCGGACCAGCATCGACACGTCGCTGGCCGCCGAGATCGGTGCCGGGCCAATAAAAAGCATGACGCGGGTGAAATCCGGCAGCGTGAAGCGAGGGAAGGCGCGTCCGGTCGTCGACCTCGTCATCGGGATCGGCGGCAACCAACACACCGTCACCGCCAGCGTAGAAGACCGCGGCCACATGGAGTATCCGCTCCTTCTCGGGCGGGATATCCTCGAACACTATCGGGTAGACGTGCGCAAGCGGGCCGACGGCGAAGAAACCGAAGATCCCGGAGCGGTGCTCGAGGAGTGACGCTCGGCGCGTCGCGGTCGGCCGGAGCGGATTAGACGTAGCCTTCCGCGACCAACAGCTCGCCGTTCAGAAGCGACGCGCCGGCCGCGCCGCGGATCGTGTTGTGTGCGAGACAGTTGTACTGGATCCCGGCGGTGGTTCGTTCGACGCCGCCGGCGACGATTCCCATTCCGTCGGCGTACGTCCGGTCGAGGCGGGGCTGCGGACGGTCCGGCTCGTCGGGACCGAACACCTTGATGAGCTGGTCGGGCGAGCTGTAGAGGTCGACGCTTTCGAACGTCCGCATCGCCTCGCGGACCGTCGCAGGGTCGGGGTCGCTCGTCAGGTCGGCGAAGACGTTCTCGAGGTGGCCGTCGAGCGTCGGGATCCGGTTACAGGAGGCGGCGACATCGGCGTCGTGGAGGGTGAGCTCCGCGCCGTCGAACGCCCCGAGCAGCTTGCGTGACTCGTGTTCCATCTTGTCTTCCTCGCCGCCGATGTGTGGGATCGCGTTGTCGAGAATCTCCATCGAGGTGACGCCCGAGTAGCCCGCGCCGGAGACCGCCTGAAGCGTCGAGACGGTGACCCGTTCGAGCCCAAACTCGTCAAGCGCCGCCAGCGTCGGCACCATAGTGATCGTCGAACAGTTCGGGTTCTTTACGAGTGCGCCGTCCCAGCCCCGCTCGTCCCGTTGAACCTCGATGAGTCCGAGGTGCCCCGGGTTGATCTCGGGGATGGTGAGCGGGACATCTGGCGCCATCCGGTCGTTCGAGGAGTTCGAGGAGACCACGTATCCCGCCTCGAGAAACGCCGGCTCGACATCGGCGGCGACGCCCGAGGGGAGCGACGAGAAGAGCAGGTCGACGTCGGCGTCGGCAATCGCGTCCGGCTCGGTGGCAGCGACTTCCATCTCGGCGACGGCGTCCGGGATCGGGGTTGCGACGCGCCACTTGGCGGCCTCGCGGTAGGTCTGGCCCGCGCTCGACGGGCTGGCAGTGACGGCCGCGAGGTCGAAGGTGGGGTGATCGTCGAGCAGCTGGATGAACCGCTGGCCGACCGCTCCGGTCGCACCGAGGATACCGACTCGTACAGACATTGCGTGTCTGTGAGAGACAGTCGCATAAGTGCGTTCGGATACACGCCGCGTTCGCTGATCCAGAAGTCCCCGTCGCCCGGCGCCGGACTGCCGCTGTGAGCGTTCCAAGCGGAGAACACACCGGACCCGTTAACACGCTCGGCGGAATACCATACGATGCGTGCCCTCAGTCCCCGCCCGAGTACTCCCTCATGGGAGCGATGACCGCGCGGAGAACCCAGGCACGTCACATGCCGGTCGCGCAAGCGATCCGTCCGTCGCCACGCAGGCGACCGCCCGCCACGAGGGTTTCCCGGTCGACGCGGCACGCCGCCGGAGATGAGACCGGTCGTTAGTGTTGCGGGCGTACATTTCGGTCCGAGTGTTGCCCTTAGCGTCGAGAATAAGCAAGTCACAACCAGT
>KI543165.1:62953-64640 GCA_000496175.1 uncultured archaeon A07HR67
CGGCGTGGGCTTGTAATCGTGTTTCCGCGGTTGGTGGATCAACGTGGCTGAAACAGTTTGAGAACGAAGGAGTTCGTCGTTCTACTTCTCCAAAGACACGTTCGACAGAATTTCTGAAGCCGTGTTGTTCGGCGCGGAGATACTGTTTGACTGTGGTGAGGGATCCCGACAGCGTCTGATGCGATACGACGCCTCTCCAAACGTTGGTACCGTGTTCATTAGCCACTTTTATGCGCGGATCATACACTCGGAATACCCGATCTCATCCAAGCACTTGAGATGAACGGCCGTGACGAGGGTAGTGTTTAGATAAGCTGATTCCATGCGAAGGCGAACGCTTGTAACCAACTTTCGGCGGTGCTTGGCTCGGCGTGGCTAAACGTATTTGAGAACTGGATTGTTTGTCGTTTTACCTCGCGGAAGATATGTCCGACGGCATTCCGATTCCCATGTGTGATGTGTTGGAATCAGAGCCCGTTTCGATGGCAGGCCGCATGTAACCACGGCGCGCCGTCGACGAGAAAGACCGCGTTGTCGACCTGATGTTTCTCACGCAGTTCTGAAAGAAACATCGAGGAGACTGCGCTAGTTCTCGTCGGATAGAGCCGCACATGGAGCAGCCGGTTCGTATCGGGATCGACAGCAACGTACAGCCAATACTGCTCAGAATTAAGCTGAATCACGGTCTCACCGACCGCAAGGTGATTCTGATTGGCATCATCAGTCGGCTGTAGATCGACCTTCTGTACCCACCGATAGACGGTGGTCCGATGGCGATCGACACCCAACTACTCAAGAATCAAAACTGTATCCGAAAGTGATAGTCCGGCCAAATGGAGTCGGATACCGAGCTTCATCGCCGACTCGGGTGTCGCCTCTCGCTCCAGAAAGTCTAATTCGATACAACCGCTATCGCCGCTGAGACGGTCGAAACTGAGCATTGACCACTCGATCTTTTGACCGCCTCATTCCTTATCGCAACGCTACCATCTGTTGAGAGACATTGTCCCGTCTGCTGTATTCACTTTCTATATTCAGCAGTCGGGTTCTGACAGTCTTAGAGTAGGTGTTGTGAAGCGTGCTGAATACACAGCGCGCATCGGTCACTCACCTTTTTTAACCCCGGTAATTTCGAACCGGGCCCCGCCCTGTTCGCTTTCAGTCACCGTTATCTCCCATCCATGCGCTTTAGCGACCTGTTCGACAATCTGCAGGCCAAATCCAGTCCCCCCTTCGGCAGTCGAGTATCCCGTCTCGAACACTTCCTCACGATCAGATTCAGGAATGCCTGGTCCGGTGTCCGCGATATAGAACCCGTCGTCTATCTCGCCAACGGAAACTGTCACGTCGTCACCACCGTGTTCGACAGCGTTCCGGTAGAGGTTCTCGAACAGCTGCCGAAGGCGGCTCTGGTCGGCTTCGACGGCAGATGATGTATCGGTTTCGAGTGTTGCCTGTTCCGTCTTCACGGTTTGCCAACTGTTCGTGGCCGCGATCGTGAGTCCAATCTGTTCGGCCTCATCGACTCGCTCACCCTCTCGTGCCAGTGTCAGCAGGTCTTCGATGAGCGCGTCCATCCGGTCAAGGGCCTGTACAAGGTCATCGGTGTGGTCACTCTCACACTCGTCCCGGAGCAGTTCCAACCGTCCGTCGGCCACTTGAAGTGGATTCCGCAAATCGTGGCTGA
>KI543165.1:64660-66798 GCA_000496175.1 uncultured archaeon A07HR67
GCGTGCCCTCAGTCCCCGCCCGAGTACTCCCTCATGGGAGCGATGACCGCGCGGAGAACCCAGGCACGTCACATGCCGGTCGCGCAAGCGATCCGTCCGTCGCCACGCAGGCGACCGCCCGCCACGAGGGTTTCCCGGTCGACGCGGCACGCCGCCGGAGATGAGACCGGTCGTTAGTGTTGCGGGCGTACATTTCGGTCCGAGTGTTGCCCTTAGCGTCGAGAATAAGCAAGTCACAACCAGTTTCGACTCACGTATTCAAGCGTCATTTCGGACTGGTCGATGTACTCTGAGAGTTCGTGTACGATGTCACCTACCTCTCGGGCCGAAAGTCTCTGATCCTTCTGAAAGAGAATGCCAGCAGTCTCTCCAATATTCAGTTGGGCAAAGAAGTCGTCGTCCTGAGTGAGAATGAGACGATCCGTCTCGCGCCCGTACGTGGCGATTGACTCGTCGTCAGCGCCAAGTCCGAGTTCGTCGACACCGCCGATCCATTCGACATCGTGACCGAGCTTCCGCAGGTAGTTGATTGTCGCCTGCTCGACGTTTTCGTCAGCGAGGATACGATACCCCATCAGTCACGCACGTCGTCAGGATCGGTCGTCAAGTGGTCGTGTTCCTCGATTGTGGATTGCCGCTGGCGTTCGATCGTGCGCATCTCTTCAGGATGGTCGTGGTAGTACGTGAGCGCCCGATAGACATCGGCCACGTCGAGGTCGTGGCGATCGGCAACTGTTCTCGGAGAGAGCCCCCGCTCTTCGACCTGTTCTTTGAGGAACTGAACAGTAATCCGCCGGCCTTCGAGATGTGGCTCGTCGTGGAGTTCCTGTACGATACGTCTCGCAACTTGGCTCATACCGCAGGCTACGCCACCATCGTACTTGAACGTCTGGACTGATTGCTACCCGATTTCACTTCCACCGATCCTATTAGTAGCTTCTCACCCGGTAGTGTCGGGGCGACACTCAACTTATTAGAGACATCCCTGGCCGCGGTGAACGGTGCGATTCTCTCGCTGTTAGAAAAGATCATTCTTCAGCTGTTGGATCGTGACATTTCGACGCGTCCGGGAGGTGCCCATCGGTCTCTGTCTGCTGTGCCGACCGCTCATCCGTGCCGGATCGGTTGTTTGTGCTTGTGGCTTCTCGGCACGTTCTTGCCGATCGTACTGTTGGCAGAGGTCGTTTTCGTACGGTCCCGTACGGTCTCACCGTCGAAGGCCAGTACAGTGTCAAAACCTCGTCAGTATCGGTGCCGCGCTCGCGGTTGAGAGTACAGGCAGAAAATAGACCGAGTGATAACCCGCGCTGGAAGCATGGCCAACGCGACAAGGAACCAGATGTGAGACCCGTAATGCCCGTGTGTTCCGGCGTGGAGCGTGTGGATGCCTGGGTCACGCGATCGAGGCCGCTGGTCAGACGGACCGTGGGGCCCGCACGGTCGCTGAGCGCGTCAAGTGATCGTCGACGCGAAGGTTCTGTTAATCCGTATCGGCGATGTTGATATCCGCTCTCTCCGTCGGCCGTATCTCAGTGCCGCCCACCTCAGTCCCGGGTCTTCTTTTCTGACACTATGTGCTGTAGTGCCAATCGGATATGGTAGTTCTTTTCTGAGGGATCTGCTTCGCTCAACGCTTTCTTTAGGTGTTTCTCGATCATGGTCTCGGAGGGTTGGTCTTCTGTTTCAGAATCGTCCACATCGGTGTTCTCCCCCTATCAAGTATAGTTATACACAGGATCAGTGAGCGATAGGTCTCCTTGATGCGGTCCGGTGCTGCTGTTCGCGCGTCGTGTTCGACAGCGCCTGAGCGAGTTATCGAGTGTGTCGGTAGATCCGCGCTGAGTACGGAAGTTGGAGCTAGCACCGAAGGACGTGTTGTGGGTGTACGGTTAGCTTGGGAGTTGAAAGATCAGATTCCAAGCAGGACGCGTCCAATACGAACAGCAGCGCAGTTGGGAGGACCGACGAGCAGAACGGGAGAGACTGAGGGCGATTCCGGCTGCGACACGAGAAAACAGCACTCGTCGGACAGGGTAAGCAGTGATCATACACAAGAACTACGCGGCGTTCGGTTCTCTGTGGGACCGATGAACCGGCGACAGTACGCAGCGATGAGCGTCAGCGTGGTCAGTGGTTCT
>KI543165.1:66818-67859 GCA_000496175.1 uncultured archaeon A07HR67
TAAACGCTTCTCGGATTTTGTCTTGGTCATCCGGATGATACAGTCCCAAAATAGCTTCGTCGTCTATAGACGCATCTTGTGAGTGGTTATGGATTTCGTAGACTTGCTCGGTCCAACTGGTTTGATTCTCTTGGATATCGTACTCCCACGCGCCCACGTTGGCGAGTTCTTGCGCTTTGCTGAACAGATCGTTTTGTCGTTCTAACTTCTCTCGTTGTTGCTGTGCTTCTGTATCGTCATAGAACGAGACGACCAGTTGGATGATTTCACCGTCTAATTCGATGGGTGTGACCCTGCCCGGTCTGACAGCCTGTCCGTCTGAAAAATCAAGAGTGAGGGTGTACTTGACAGGTTTACGACACTCAACGCACTTTCGGTATGCTCCACAGACCTTCTTACCATTTTCTGTGCCAAGAGCCTCACTTGGAGTACTCCCGACGATCTCTTCGCGGTCTCGGCCGATGAGTTCAACTGCTCGCGGATTACATCGTTGATACCGGAACCCATCGCGTTCGACATCAACTAACAGGAGACCAGTCAAAGCGCCCTCAAATACGGTAACATACTCTTCTTTCGTTTCGCGGAGTCGAGTTTCAGACCGATACTGTGAGACAGCGTTCTGGATGCGATTGGCGAGTAGCTCGTACTGTTCGGACCCGGACTGTTTTTGAATGTAATCGGTCGCATCTGCCCTGAGCGCGTCACTGGCGACTTCCTCACTGCCCTTACCGGTGAATAGTATGAACGGTAGATTGGGGTGCTCTTCACGGAGTACACGAAGGAACTCAATCCCGTCCATGCCAGGCATATTGTAATCCGAGATCACGCAATGGGGCGGCTGGTCACTGATTCGTTCTAGTCCTTCGTCGGCGTCGGTCGCCGTTTCGACCGTAAGTTGATTATCCTCGCGTTCAAGAAATGCCTTGACCAGGTCCGCGAAATCCGGTTCATCATCAACATGAAGAATACGAATCTCCTGTTGTGAGGCGAGTGACACAGTATCGTATTATGTGACTACATGAAAAAGCACGCGCTGAGACA
>KI543165.1:69341-80839 GCA_000496175.1 uncultured archaeon A07HR67
ATGATGCTCTTGTACCGTTTCAGGTCGGTCTCGTGTCGTTGTTCGTTGGTGATGTCTCGGAACTTCGAGAAGATCGACACCACCTCTCCGTCCGAGTTCGTCACGACGCGGTTGTGCCACTCGCAGGTCACCGTCTCGCCGTCGGCGCGAACGTTGTCGTTGATGATGTGTTCGCCGCCGGCGTTGGACAACAGGCTGTCGACGACGTCGCCGACCCGGCCGCGGTCCTCGGAGGCGACGATCGCATCCCACGACTCGCCGCGGAGTTCCGCTTCGGTGTAGCCGAGAATCTCCGTGGCTCGCTTGTTCAACCGCTTGACCGAGAACTCGTCGTCCCACTGGATGGCTCCGAAGGGGGATTGTTGAAACAACAGTTCGAGGCGCTTTTGTTGTTGTTCGGCGGTCCGTTGTGAGCGGTACTTCGCCACCGCGTTCTCGATTCGGTTCGCCAAGAGGAGATACCGTTCCGTGCCGCTTCCCTTCTGGATGTAGTCGGTCACGCCCGCAGAGATTGCCTCGCTCGCAACCTCCTCGCTTCCCTTGCCGGTGTACAGAATAAAGGGCAGCTCCGGAGCTCGGGTCCGGACGGTTTCGAGAAACTCGATCCCGCTCATGCCGGGCATGTCGTAATCGGAGACGATACAATCCGGCTGCCGGTCCGCGAGGACGGCGAGTCCCTCGTCGGCGCTCGTCGCGGTGTCGATGCTGAAGCGGTCGTTCTCGCGTTCGAGAAACTGTGCTGTCAGATCCGTAATCGACGGCTCGTCGTCGACGTGCAGAATACGGATCTCCTCTGTCATACCGGGTCTTCAGTGTGGATCTCATTACCGCTTGCGGTCGCTGGCAGATGTCGGAAGCACGGTCGGCGATGTCGGCGTCCACGACCAGACAGTCGGCTGACAATATACCGTCGCTGTCGTCTCGCAGGCTGGGTCGGGTCTCAGTCGGCAGAGGGTGCGGGCCGCCGTCGCGGAACGGAGTGGGCGCGCCGAACGGCCCTAGATTGCTGCGACGCCGCTTCCGAAGAAGTAGAGATACACCCACCAGACGTACCCTAACGCGAGGACGATCGCCGTGAGCCCCTCGAGCACCGTCACGTACGTGTCGCCGTGTGTTTCGCGGAACTCCTGAACGAGTTCGATGCGCCGCCAGACGGGCACGAACGGCTCCGGGATGACCTCGTCGAGTCCGCCGACGTCCGTGGTGTCGACCCGGTCTTCGGGCGCGTCACGGCTCGAGCTCATTGTTTCACCCCGCGTGCGAACGGCAGCTCGAGCCCACGGGAGACCACCTTCTCACCGACGAAGACGGCGACGAAGACGGCGATGCCGGCGGCCTTGGCCAAGAACATCGGGTACGTCATGATGAGAACGCCGAGAACGGTCAGGCCGACGCGGACCAAGACGAGTCGCCCGAGAGACAGCTTGAACGGATAGTTCAGCCCGTAGATCATCGAGATGGCGCCCATCATCACCAGCAATCCCAAAACGAGGGTGTTGAGTCCGGGCGACATCGCGATCAGCCCGGGGTTGTAGACGAAGGCGATCGGGAGAATGAAAAGCGGCGCGGCGATCTTCAGCGCCGCTCCGCAGGTTCGCCAGAAGTTCGCCTCCGCGATTCCGGCCGCGACCACCGCCGCGGTCGCCACGGGCGGAGTGATCCCCGCGAGAATGGCGGCGTAGAACATCGTGTAGTGGGCGGTCACCTCTGCGACGCCGAAGTCGGAGACGAACGTCGGAACGATGAGGATGGCGACGATGACGTACGCGGCGACCGTCGGCATCCCCACCCCCATCACGATGGCGACCGCCATCCCAAGTAGCACGGCAAAGAGCAACACCCCGCCCGAGAGGTTGATCATCAACAACGCGATCTTCGCCGGAATCCCCGTCGTCGAGAAGAGGTTCACCACCCCGCTGACCACGACCAAGATGATCGCGATGGGCGCGAGGATGATCGCTCCGCGGCGGAAGCCGTGGATCGTGTTTTTGATCTGCGTGAGAAACTCCGCGGCGAACGACGTGTCCGAGGAGTCGACGAGCCGTTGTACCGGCGGCATCACCACGCCGGTGAACACCATCGCGAAGACGGTGTACATCGCGGACGTCATCACGGTGTACTGAGCGATGCCGAGGTAGTAGATGAGGACGCCAAACGGAATGCCGAAGCGCAACGCTTCGGCGATCTTCTCGTTGGAGGTCATCGGGTCGTCGAAGAACTCCGAGAACTCCATGTCCTGGTTGCTCGCGTCACTGATGGCGGTGTAGTGGACCGCGATGGCGATCGACGCGACGAGGATCGCGGCGGGCATCAGCCCGGCGAGAACGATCTCGAGGTACGCGACGCCGAGATACGACGCCATCACGAACGCGGACGCGCCCATGACCGGCGGGAGCACCTGTCCCGCCGTCGAGGCGACCGCCTCGATGCCCGCCGCCCGGTGGCCGCTCATGCCGCTTTCTTTCATCGTTGGGATGGTGAACGACCCCGTCATGGCGGCGTTTGCCGTGTACGACCCGTTGATCGAGCCGATGACGGCCGACGAGAGAACGGCGGTCTGTGCCACGCCGGACCGAATGCGTCCCGCCGCCACGATGGCGAGCCGGAGGATCAGGTCGAACGCGCCGTACGCGAACAACAACCCCGCGTACAACAGGAACGGCGCGATCCACGACGCGGTCAGTTGGGTGAGCGACCCGTAGAACCCGTACAGGTCGGTGACGAGCGCCTGTAACAACGTCAGCTCGGTCATCCCGCCGTGGCCGAGGACGCCGGGGACGGCGTCGCCGTAGATGGCGTACACCATCACGCCGATCACGAGTCCGAGAAACAGGTTTCCGAACTCACGCCACGTGAGGTACAACAGCGAGACGATGACGAGCCGCCCGAGCATGTACTCGTGTTGGGTGGCGAACCCCTGACGCAACAGATAGACGGTTTCGAAGTTCGCAAAGAAGTACGCCGAGGCCGTGATGAGCACGCCGGCCGCGGGGAGCAACACCGCGGCGTCGATCCAGCTGCCCGCTTCGAGCGATTCTCGCGTCTCGTCGAGCGCGTACACGGTCATGATACCACCGACGAACAGGACGCCGTACCTGACCGTCGATATCGACTGCGTGTACGCCCACGAGAGTACGATGAGCCAGAACAGCACGGCGGCGAGCGTGACGCCGACGTCGAGTCCCCGAAGCCAGTTCGATGATCCGCTGGGTTGGTTCGCTTGTGTCGCCATTGTCGTGTGTCGTAGAATGTGGATTGGGTTCGGTGTAGGTCGCCCGCACCCGCCGCCGAGGCGGGACGAGGTGGGGTGAGTTACTCGCCGACTTGGAGGCTGTCGTCCCAGGCGTCGTTATCCTCGTAGTACTGGACCGCGCCGGGGTGGACGGGGATGGCTTCCTGTGCGTAGCCGAGCATCTCCTCCGTCGATTCGAAGTCGTTGAACTGTGCTTCGCCCTCGTTGACGACGTCGTTTTGCTCGTCGACGACGCGGCACAGCTCGTAGACGGCGTCGTTGTTGGCTTCGGGGTTGAACGCGTAAAGCACCTCGAGGTCCCAGGTGAACACCTCGTCGGTGCCGATGTCCTGGGGCATCTCCCACTCGCTGTACGGGGTTCGGGTGGTGCCCGCGCCCGCGAACGACTCGGCGGATTCGATGAGCGCGTCCGTCGGTTCGACGTAGTGGAGGTCGACACGCGAGGCCATCTCTTGGACGAACCCGGTGTAGCGCACGCCGGGGGTTCCGTACGCGATGCTGGCGTCGATGGTTCCCTCCTCCATCGCGCCGGGGGCGTCGCCGACGCCCATGTTCTGGATGTTCATCTGGTCGAAAACGTCCGCGGTCGGGTCCTGTGAGAGGACATCGAGGGTCGTCGCCCGCGTCGAGTAGCCCGGCTCGGCCGGGTAGACGTTCGCGCCGGCGAGGTCGTCGAACGTCTCGATGCCCGTTCCGTCGCGGGCGATGAAGTAGATGCTGTACGGGAACGCCGAGAACCCGTAGTACGGAATGCGCGAGACGGGTTGTTCGGCGAACTGTCCCGTCTCGTCGAGCGCCTTGTTCAGGGAGTTGTTGTCGGTGATCCCGGCGTTGAACTGTTCTTGGGCCATCCGATAGATGGTCCCGATGTAGCCCGGGCTCTCGATCGTCGAGTATTCCAGGCTGTCGCTTTCTTCGCTGACCGCCCGCTCGACGGCCAGTCCGACGTCCTGTGTTCCGCCTGCGGACGTCCCGACGCGGAGTTCGAGGCTGGCTTCGCTCTCCTCGTCGCCGCTGTCGTCGCTCATCTCCTCGTCGCTGTCCTCGTCACCGCTCCCGCCGTCGCTCCCTCCACCACCGCCGCTTCCCTCATCGCTCGCTTCTCCCCCGTTGCCGCTACACCCAGCGAGGCCGGCTACCCCGACCGTCGTCGTGCCGTACAGGAACTTTCGCCGATCGATGATGGTATCGTCCATGTTCAACCGTTATGTTCGAGCGAACGCTTAATAATGTATCCGTTCGATCTGCGGCGAATTTCGCCGTGATTCGGGCCGCGGCAGGCCGGTCCGAAACGCCGCTCACTCGCGGATCGAGACGGTAACGGGGCGCTCCGCCGAGAGCATCACCGATTGCGTCGTGCTGCCGAACAACACCTTTCCGGTGGGGCTCCGCTTGCGCCCACCCATCACGATGGCGTCGGCGTCGATCTCGTCGGCGACGGCGAGGATCTGTTTTGTCACGTCGCCGTGTTCGCGCCGCGTCGCCGTCGTCACTCCGGCCGCTTCGAGGTGGTCGACGACCGCGTCGACGCTCGCGGGATACGCGGTCTCGTCCCACACGTCTTCGGAGTTCACCGTACCGGCCTCACCCGTGACCTCGAACTCCTCGAAGACGTTCAACACGACCGCCGAGACGGCGTCTGCGGCGTTCGGAAGCGCGCTGGCTGCCTCGGCGGCGGCAAGCGCGCGATTTGTGTGCTCGCCGACGGGAATGAGAACCCGATACATGATCAGCAGCGTCGGAACGTTCCGGAATAAAGCTTCCTGCGACGCCGGCCGCTACCGCGTCACCGTCGCGCCGACCGGCCCGACGGAGTCCGCGACCGCGCGGACCTCGTCTCCGGGTTCGATCGACGCCGCCCCGGGCGTCCCCGCGCCGAACTGGTCGGTCGGCGACCTCGTGGCAGCCGCCGGCTCGTGGCGTGTTTCTCGGCGCGCGATACACCCGATCAGCCACCGAGCGTATGCCGTTTCCGTCCCGGTCACCGTCCCGAGAACTGTGCCGTCCCGTCGTCGAACGCCACGTGAACGTCGCGGTCGCGAACGGTCGCCGCGTCAGGGAGGTCGTCGGTGAGGGCCGCAGAGACGTGTAGCTCGGCGAGGTCCTCGGTGTTCCGGATCCAGACGATCCGGGCCGTCTCCGGGTCGTACCCGCCCAGCGCGGCCAGCGCCGTTCGGAACGCGAACTCGTCGTCGGGCGCGACGACCGGGAGCTTCGACTTCGCGAGCGACCCGCTCGTGAGCGCGTTCGCGTACGTCTTCGTCAGGTCGAGCTGGTCGATGGCGGCCTGTCGGGTGATGTCGGCGAGACCGATGCCGTTGCCGTTCCCCTTCGTGGCCGCCGTGAGCCCCCGCACGTAGATGAGGTCGATGGCCGGCGTCTCCGGGTCGGGCGCGTTGAGAACGCGATAACGGCCGATGACGTTCGTGTCCATCCCGGCGCCGGATATCTCCTTGCCGAGCTCGTCGACGACGAGCAGGTCGATGTCGTCGACGGGAAGCGTCGCCATCTCGGCGTACGCCCGTTCTAACAGCTCGGGTTCTCGGTCGAGAAACGACCCCGCCGAAACGGCCTCGACGTGAGCGAGCTCCTCGTCGAAGTTCTCGACCAGGGCGATCCCTCCGAGGAGCGGGACAGACGACTCGATGACCTCCAGCGCGGCGGTCAGCGTCTCGACGTATCCCTCCGCGATCGCCGTCGAGTGAAACGACTTCGCGCCGCGTTGTTTTCCGAGACCGACGACGGCCATCTTCGCGAGGCCGCTCTCGATCGGGCCGGTGAAGTTGGTGTGTGCTTTCACGCGGTTTATCACCACGACGGCGTCCGCGTCCAGCGCCGCCTCCGAGACGTACACCGGCGCGTCCGTGTCGCCGACCGTCACCGTCGCCAGCCTCTCGACGGACATCCGAGCGTCGATCGGGGCGCCGACCCCGTCGGCCGTGATCCCGAGCGACGCCAACACCTCGCGTTGGCCCTCGGGCGTCGCTCCGCCGTGACTCCCCATCGCCGGGACGACGACCGGCTCGAGGTCGTGTTCGTCTGCCCACGCCACGGCCGCGGCGGTGATATCGTCGATCCGGTGGATGCCGCGGCTCCCCACGCCGATCGCCACGGTGGCTCCGGGCGCTAACTCACCGACGTCGAACCGGTCGAGCTCCGCCCGCGCCGCGCCGACCGGATCGTCGAGCGTCTCGCTGGACGGGGCGTACCTGACTCGCGCGAACGCCGGCAGCGGCTGTGGGTCGATGAGCCCGTCGACGTCGCTGCGGTCGGGGAACTCCATGCGGGAGGGTCGTGCGGGAGGCTACAAATACTGATCGCGTGTCGCGACCGGTTGCCCGTATACAGAATTATTTATCATCGGCATCACCGGGTTACGCATGGAGATCACAGCCGTCGAGTCGTTTCCGATCAAGCTGCCGTTGGACTCGCCCGTCTCTTTTTCAAACCGGACGCTCACGTTTCGCGACCACGCGATAACGTACGTGCGGACCGCCGACGGACTCGAGGGAGTCGGCTACTCGCTTGGGTACGAGGGGGCGCCGCTCATCGCCGAGGCGGTCGAGTCGGTGTTGAAGCCGTTGCTGCTCGGCGAGGATCCGCGAGACACCGAACGGCTGTGGCACGAGATGTACGACGGCACCGTCCAGATCGGACGCAACGGGGTTGTCTTGCGCGCCATCTCGACGGTCGACATCGCGTTGTGGGACCTGAAGGGGAAGGCGGCGGGTGAGCCGCTCCACAAGCTGTTGGGCGGCTACGCCGAGCGGGTGCCGTCGTACGCCAGCGGCGGCTACTACCGCGACGAGAAGGGACACGAGGCGCTCCGCGGCGAGATGCGGCGGTACCTCGAGGAGGGCCACGACGCCGTCAAGATGAAGATCGGTCGCCTGTCGGCCGCCGAGGAGGCCGACCGCGTCGCCGCCGTCCGCGACGAGATCGGCGACGGCCGGACGTTGCTGCTCGACGCCAACGGCGTGTGGTCGTCGACGACGGAGGCGGTGCGTAACTGTCGGGCGTTCGAGCCCTACGACCCCTACTTCATCGAAGAACCCGTGATGATAGACCGGGTCGAGACGATGGCCGAGGTCAACGACGCGCTCGATTACCCGGTCGCCACGGGCGAGTTAGAAGGCACCCGCCACGACTTCGCGCGGCTCGCCGACACGGGCGCGGCGACGATTCTCCAGCCCGACGTGACCGTCTGTGGCGGGATCACCGAGTGGCTGAAGATCGCGAACCACGCGTCGACGTACGACATCCCGATCGCTCCCCACTACAACTGGAACATCCACGCGTCGCTTCTGGGCGCGATCGAAAACGGCCTGTGGGTGGAGTACTTCTACCGAGACATGGACGTGAAGGCGTTCGACGACGTGGTCGCAGAGCCGGTGCGACCCGGCGACGACGGCACGATCGAACTGCCCGACCGGCCGGGCCACGGCGTTTCGCTCGATACGGACGCGCTCGCGGAGTTCGAGTGGACATGAGAGATTACTCCGATCACATCTCGACGCGCGACCCGGACCGAGACGTCGAGATAACGAGTATCGACGCCTGCGTCGTCGAGGGCAACTTCGAGTGGAACCTGATTCGCGTCGAGACCGACGCCGGCGTCACGGGAATCGGCGAGGCGTATCGGGGCGGCGGGATCCCCGAGCTCGTCGAGTACACCAACCGGTTTCTGGTGGGCGAGAACCCGCTCGACGTCGAGCGGCTCGTCCGGCACATCTTCCAGGAGATGTCCGGCCACGGCGGGACCACCGGCAAGGTCGTGACCGCCGCCTCCGGGATCGAAATCGCGTT
This sequence comes from uncultured archaeon A07HR67, assembly GCA_000496175.1. Classification (GTDB taxonomy): domain Archaea; phylum Halobacteriota; class Halobacteria; order Halobacteriales; family Haloferacaceae; genus Halorubrum. Next base: position 77,401 of record KI543165.1, read on the forward strand.
GTTGGACGCCGCCGGAAAGCTGCTCGGCCTCCCCGTCTATCAGCTGCTCGGCTCGAAGTACCGCGACGAGGTCCGGATCTACTGTGATTGCCACGCCGGAGAGGCGTACGCCGTCGAGGACGGCGCGACGGCGTACGCGGACGCGGCGGCGTACTCGCCGGAGGCGTACGCCGCCGAGGCGGCCCGCGTCACCGACATGGGGTTTTCGGCGCTGAAGTTCGACCTCGACCTGCCGGCCGACAACGACCCCGACCCGTACAACGGCCGGCTGACGAACGCCGCGATCGCCGAGAAACGCGAGATCGTCGCCGCCGTCCGCGACGAGATCGGGTCCGACGTGGACCTCGCGTTCGACTGCCACTGGGACTACTCTGTCGAGAGCGCAAAGCGGCTGGCCTACGAGCTCGAGCCGTTCGACCTGATGTGGCTCGAAGACCTCGTGCCGCCGGAGAACACCGACGCGCAGATCGAGGTGACGAAGGCCACGCGGACGCCGGTGGCGACCGGCGAGAACCGGTTTCGCGTCTTCGAGCTCTCCGAGCTGATCTACGAACACGGCGTCGACGTGGTCACGCCCGACCCGACCACGGTCGGCGGGCTCACGGAGACGATGCGGATCGCCGACCGCGCCGAGGAAAACTACATTCCCATGTCGCCACACAACGTGTGTAGTCCGGTGGGGACGATGGCGTGTGTCCACCTCGGCGCGGCGGTGCCGAACTTCGACCTGCTCGAGTATCACGCGCTCGAGGTCGACTGGTGGGACGACCTGCTCGTCCGCGAGGAGCCGCTCATCCAAGCCGGCACGATCGCGGTTCCGGAAGCGCCCGGATTGGGGATCGAACTCGACGAGTCGGTCGTCGAGACGCACCGTCTCGAGGGAACGACCGGATTCTGAGCCGTCGCGGCGACCGCACGCGTCGGCTCACGACGAGTCTGCCCCCGCGTCGGTATCGTACCGACAGATCCCGAGTTCGGCGACGGCCCCGCTCACCCGCAGGTCGTCGCCCTCGATCAGCACCACCACCGAGAACCGCGACTCGTCGATCCGCACCGACGTCGTCAGGTCGGTCTCGGCGCCGTCGTCGGCCGCGATCGTCACCCGGCACTCGTGGGTTCCGACCCGGGTAGTGTCGCCGAACTCGACCCTGCTTCCGCCCCGCAGTTCTCTGCGCTCGTCGATCAGAACCGTCCCGTCGTCGGCGACGACGACGATCGTTACCGTCCGCTTGCCGTCCCGGTCGTGTTCGACGGAGACGGGCCGCGGGTCCGGGAGCGCCTTGGGCTTGACGCGATGGAGCGTCAACGTCTCCTGGCTCCCCTCGGTGGTTACGCGCGGGTCGTAGTACGTCTCGTCGACGGAGAGGTACGACTCGGAGACGTCCATCGCGTCCCGGAGAACGACCCGAGAGGCCTCGTAGCGGCCTCCGAGTGCTGCGTCGATCTCGGCTCGCACGTCCGCGGGGAACTGTTCGTACGGAATGACTTCTCGCGGACACTCCCGGTACCGGCGGTCCTCGTCGCTCGAGGTGGTCTCGTCGTCGCTCGAATTGTTCTCGTCGTCGCTCGAATTGTTCTCGTCGTCGCTCGAAGTGGTCTCGTCGTCGCTCGAATTGTTCTCGTCGTCGCTCGAAGTCGGTCTCGTCGTCGGCGTCCGACAAACATCCGCCCACGGAGAGGGCACCGACGCCGAGGCTCGTCACCAGCGGTCGCCGTCGCATACCGCGGGCGAGACCGGCCAGGGTCAAATACTCTCTGGAGGCCGACCGGCGTCTCGTCGGGTCGGACGGCCCGTATGAGATCCGCGTACGTCTCTGTCTCCCCGGAGTCGTCAGCCGTCCATCCGGATCGGCGGCGACCGACTCATTAACACCAAACACGCGATTCCGGCACCGGCGCCCAGCGCCGCGGTGCCGAGCCCAACCGCGCGGACCGCCGGGGCAAACGCGAACCGCGAGCCGGCCACCGCGATGGCACCGCCCATCAGGATCGGTGTCAGCGTCGCCGCGGCGCGGCCGGTTCCCTCGCTCAGGCTCACCAACCCGCCGCGCAGTTCCGTCGGCGCCAGCGTCGTGACGACGCTGCGGTAGATCGAGAGCACGAGTCCGAAGCCGACGCCCATCAACACGACGCCGACCGCCGCGACCGGAATCGAGGGGGCGAGAAAGACGAGGCCGAGCCCGATCCCCATCGAGGCGTTCGCGGCGACGAGCGGATAAAGCCGGTCGTCGAAGGCGACGGAGATCCGGCCGGTCTGGCTCGCCGCGAGCGCGTACGAGAGGCTGGCCAGCGCGGCGAGGAGGCCGGCCTCTGCGGGCGTTCCGCCGAGAATGTCGACGACGACGATCGAGTTGTAGGTGAGAAAGCCGAACCAGACGAGGTTCGCGGTCCCGCGGGCGACGACGATCGTCCACGCGCGCCGGTGGCCCACGAGCGTCCGTAGGTCCGCGAGCTGTGCGCTGACGTCCATCTCCGATCCGCCCATCGCGTCCGCGTCCATCGGCTCCTCGAACAGCCAGTAGACGACGGCCGCGACCGGGAACGCGACGGCGTACAAGGCGAACGGGTACTGCCACGCGATGCCGACCAGAACGCCCGCGGCGAGCGGAAAGGCGGTCTGTGAGAGCCCCGATCCGGTAAAGCGCAACCCCTGTGCCGTCGCCTCCTTCGAGCCCGAGTAGAGGTCGCCGAGACTGGTGATGATGATCGGCGTGAGCGCGGCGAAGCCGATCCCCTGGAGCAGTCTGAGGACGAGCGCCGCGCGAAACGTCGACACGAATCCGATCGCCGTCCCGGTCAGCCCGAACCACACCAGCCCGAAGACGAGAACCGGGCGTCGCCCGTATCGGTCCGAGATCACTCCCGCGATCGGAATGACGAACACCGCCGGGCCGGTGAACGCCGACATGAGGAGCCCGATGTTCGCCGTCGACGCGCCGAGCGGCTCGACGAGCGACCCCAACACCGGCGAGAGAAGGGCGGTTCCAAGCGGCGGAAGCACGTTGATCAAAAGCAGTAGCTGGAACGGTCGTTCTCGGACGAGCCCCGCGTCTGTCCCCGTTATCGACGGCGTCGAGACCACAGGTGTTCGACCGGAGGGCGCTCGGACACATGGGAGTACGTGTTCCGGCAGCGGCCGTCGGGACCGGCGGGCCTACGGCGTTCGGGCACGGCCATTATGTACTGGCTCCCCGTGTGCGGAGACCATGGACGCCGCAGTGAACCGCCTCCCGACCGGGACGGCGGCCGAACTCGAAGCGTTTCTGACCGACTGGCTGAGCGAGGACCGGATACCCGGAATGAGCCTCGCGCTCGTCGACGCGGAGACGGTGACGTACGCCGGCGGCTTCGGAGCGCGTGACCTCTCGACGAACGCGCCGGCGACCCCCCGGACGCTCTACGGAATCGGCTCCTGTACGAAGTCGTTCACGGCGTTGTC
>KI543165.1:80859-83642 GCA_000496175.1 uncultured archaeon A07HR67
GCGGAGTTCCCGTTCGACGACCACCTCGCGGCCGCCGGAGGATTGGTGAGTTGTGTCTCGGAGCTGACCGCGTACCTCCAGTTGTACATGCGAGACGGCGACCACGACGGGACATCTGTGGTCGAAGCCGACGCGCTCGAACAAATGATCCAGCCGCACAGCACCCGTCGCCACCGGGTGGACGGGTCGGCGTATCGCTACGGCTACGGCTGGGAGCTGGACGACTTCTGTGACGACGTGTTGGTCGGCCACAGCGGGTCGGTCGGCGTCTCGACCGGGTATCTCGGGATTCTGCGGGGTACAGGCCGCGGCGTCGCCGTCGGCTGTAACACCACTCACGGGTACGGGCTCGCCGAAATCGGCAAGGCCGCGCTCGCGATCTGGGACGGACGAGACCCGGCAGCGGTCGTTCCGTTGTTCGGGCTGCGGCGAAAGCTCGAGGCGGTCACCGGCGAGTACGCCGCCTATCGCGGCCTCCAAACGGCGACCGTCGAGCGCGACGGCGGCACGCTCGAGGTGACGATGGCGAGCGACCTGCGCGAACGGACGCTGCCGGTCTTCCCGGAGACGACCGATCCCGACGAGTATCGGTTCTACACGATCACGGCCGCCGGCGACCGCACCCAGGTGACGTTCGACGTCGACGACGGCCGAGCGACCGACCTCTACGTCGATCGGTGGCGGCTCCGCCGCGACGGGTAGCCGGCGGGGTGTGTCGGCCGGACCCGGTCCCGGCGGTCGATTTATATCGGGTCGACCGGATTGGAGGTTCATGACGGACGAGACCGTTCTCGTCGGCGGCTTCGCACACGAGACGAACACGTTCGCGCCGACACCGACCGGCCGGAAACAGTTTCAACAACGGCTCGAACGGTTCGGCGAGGCGGTGCCGGCCGAACTGCGCGGGACGAACACCGGAATCGGCGGCGTGATCGACGTCGCCGACGACGCCGGCGTCGACCTGATCCACACCGTCGCCGCGAGCGCGACGCCCGGCGGGCACGTTACCGAGGCGGCGTACGAGTTCTACACGGGCGAGATTCTGGAGGGGGCACGGACACACCGCGAGGAGATCGACGGGGTGATCCTCCCGCTTCACGGCGCGATGGTCCCGGAAGGGATGGACGACGGCGAGGGACCCCTCCTCGCCGACCTTCGCGAGGTCGTCGGGCCGGAGGTGCCGATCGTCGTGACGCTCGATCTTCACGGCAACGTCACCGACGAGATGGTCGCGGCGGCGGACGCGCTGGTCGCGTACGAGACGTATCCACACACCGACATGGGCGACACCGGAGCCACCGGGATGGAGATCCTGCTCGAGACGATCCGGGGATCGCTCACCCCAACGATGGCCGTCGAACGGCCGCCGGTGCTCGCGTTCACGCCGACACAGAACACCCGTGAGGGACCGATGGCGGCGATCATGGCCGAGGCGCGCGAACTCGAAGCGCGCGAGGGAATCCGCAAGGTCAACGTGTTTCCGGGGTTCGCGGCCGCCGACATTCCGGAAATGGGGTTTTCGATCCCGGTCGTCGCCGACGGCGATCCCGACGCCGCCGCCGACGCGGCGAGAGACCTGGCCGAGACCGTCTGGGAGCGGCACGACGCGCTCGTCGGCGACTACCCGACGCCGACGGAGGGCGTGAGGCGGGCGGCGGCGCTGGCCGCCGACAACGAGGACGACGGACCCGTGGTGGTGGCAGACGTCGGCGACAACCCCGGCGGCGGCGGAACCGGCGACACCACGCCCGTGCTCCGTGAACTGCTCGAACAGGAACTCACCGACGCCGGCTTCGCGATCATGTGTGACCCGGCGGCCGTCCAGCGTGTGTCGACGCCGGCGTCGGCGAGCGCGTCACGCTCAGCCTCGGCGGCACGGCCATCGGCCGGTTCGGCGACCCGATCGAGGGAGTCGACGGCTACGTGAAAGCGATCACCGACGGGGAGTACCGCAACACCGGTCCGATGGGCACCGGAACGTCGAACGACCTGGGCCGGGCCGTCAGGTTCCAGTGTGGACCCGACGACGGCGTGGACGTGGTGTTGTGTGAGAACCGGCTCCAGCCGCTCGACGCCGAGATCTGGCGCCACGTCGGGATCCAGCCCGAACGGCTCGGCGTCCTAGTGGTCAAAAGCGCCAACCATTATCGGGCGGATTACGAGCCGCTCGCCAGCCACGTCGTGCCGATCGATTCGCCCGGACTGGCGGCGATGAACCCCGGCCACTACGAGTACGAGCGGATTCGGCGGCCACAGTTCCCGATCGACGAGATGAGCGACGACGCGTACCCCGATTGGGAGTAGCCGAGTCCGGTCAAGCCAGCGCCGGCGGGCGTCGTCCGAGTCCAACCGGGCGACAGATCGTCAGAACAACTCGACCGGGATGCCGGCGCGCTCGAGTTCGTCGGCAAACGCCGCCGCGTCCGTCTCGATCGGCTCGAACGTGTCGTAGTGAACCGGTAACACGAGCGCCGGCGCGACCGATGTGGCGAAGTCCGCCGCCTCGTGGCGATCCATCGTGTAGTGACCGCCGATCGGGGGGACGAAGACGTCGGCACGGACGTGGTCGTGAGCGGGGAGAAAATCCGTGTCGCCGGCGACGTAAACGGTCGTGTCGCCGACGCCGAACAAGAGTCCGACCCCTCGCGTTCGGCGTGGAATGGCTCGCCGTCCGCGTCGACGTGGTCGCCCTCGGGGCGATTGTGAGCCGGAACCGCCTCCACCGAGATTCCGCTCACCGACAGGCGTCCGTCGTACGCCAGCGGCGTCACGTCGCGGTCGAG
>KI543165.1:85562-86754 GCA_000496175.1 uncultured archaeon A07HR67
ACGGGCGCGAACGACCGGACCGTCGCGTCGGTAAACGCCACGAGCGCGGCGAACACGGCGACCGATCCGACGATCGTTTGGAGGGTATCGGATTCGACGGGGAGCGTCATGTCGTCTCGTAGAGTGATACGTTGCGTTCGAGCGTTTTTTGTCTGTCGCTCGGCGGGTGTCAAAACCGTAGGTAGCGGCGGCGAGAGGGGGACGATGGAATGGTCCGGTGATTAGATCCTCGCTTCCGGCGTTCTTCCTCACGACGTTCCGCAGAAAGTCCGGGTGCGAGAATCGAACCCGCGTCTCAGCCTCCACAAGGCTGAAGGATAGTCCACTACCCTAACCCGGACACGCACCCTCACGTACCCTGTTTCAACTGATAACCGTTACGACTCACGACCGGGCGTGTGACCGGGTCGCTCGCCGCGTCTGGCCCTCGCGTCGTCGGATCTCGGACCCACACACCCGTTCGGGCACGCCGCCCGCGTCGGCGTCAGTCGGAGCCGTCCGGTTCGTTCTTGCGGATCCGAACCGTCGACACGCGGGCGCCGTCGACAGCCAGCACCTCCATGCTGTAGCCGCCCTCGGAGACGACGTCGCCGGCTTCGGGTGGGCGGCCCAGCCGGTCTAACACCAACCCGCCGAGGGTGTCGAACCCCTCGCCGTCGAGCCCGACCCCGAGCGTGTCGGCGACGGCCGGCAGCGAGACGCTCCCGTCGATCTCGTAGCCGTCGTCGCCGGCCCGACGGATCGAGGGTTCGCGCCCGTCAACATCGAACTCGTCGCGGAGGTCGCCGACAATCGTCTCGACGGCGTCCTCGATCGTCGCAAGCCCCTCGAACGCTCCCCACTCGTCGATCACGACCGCCATCTGTTGGCTCTCCTCTTGGAACCGCACGAGGAGATCGGCGACCGTCGTCGTCTCCGGAACGACCACCACGTCCCGCGCGAGGTCGCCGGCCGTCACCGGCTCGTCCCGCTCCGGGTCGCTCGCCGCGAGCACGTCTTTGACGTCGACGAAGCCGACTACCTGTCCGCCGTCGCCAGCGGTGACGACCGGATACCGCGTGTGGCCGGCCTCGCGGATCGTTTCTCGCAGCGCCGACACCGAGGCGTCGGTCGGAACGCTCACCACGTCGGGTCCCGGAACCATCACCGCCGTGATGGGGGTGTCGTCCGCCTCGAACACCCGTCTATCGTT
>KI543165.1:86774-93421 GCA_000496175.1 uncultured archaeon A07HR67
CGGGGTCGAATCTCGCCGTGGTTCCGGACCGCGCGGCGATCGTTCTCGACCGGCGGGTGCTCCCCGGCGAGGAGCCGACAGCAGTCGACGAGGAGGTCGACGCGCTGCTCGACCGCGTCGCCGCCGACCACGGCGTCGAAACGACGTGGACCCGGATCCAGACGTACGCCTCCTCGTCGATCCCGGTCGACCATCCGCTCGCGACGGCGCTCCGCGAGCGGTCGACGGCAGCGGTCGGGGCCGGCGTCGACGAGCCGTGGGGGATCGAGGCCGCGACCGACGCGCGGAACTTCGTCAACGACGCCGGCATCCCTGCGGTGACGTGGGGGCCGGGCGACCTCGACGAGGCCCACACGGTCGACGAGTCGATCGGCCTCGGCGACGCCGCCCTCGCGAGGACCGTCCTCGAAGACGTCGTGTGCGATCTCATCGCGTGACGACGAGAGAACGAGCGGCGATCGCGGGTGAGTCGGGCCCGGACGCGGGTGAAACCTTTTTGCTGGCTACGCCGTGAGTAAGACACGTGTACGATGCCGTCGTTCTCGATCACGACGGAGTGATCGTCGGCCGCACGCCGTTCGATACCCTCCGAGAAGCCGCCTGGGAGGCCTTCGAGCGGCTGGGCGTGACCGATCCGGACCTCGCGCACGTAGACGACGTCGCCGTCGGCGTCGACCCCGCGACCCTGACGAACATCTGTGAGCGGTACGGAATCGACCCCGCGCGGTTCTGGCGGGTCCGCGACGAGACGGCGGCCGACGCACAGATCGCCGCCTCCCGCGACGGAAAGAAGACGCCCTACGAGGACGTCGAGGTGCTCTCGCGGCTCGACGCGGCGCTCGGTGTCGTCTCGTCGAACCAGCAGGCGACCGTCGACGACCTCCTCGCGCACTTCGGGCTCGCCGACCGGTTCGACGTCGTCTACGGCCGAGAGCCGTCGATCGCCAGCCTCTCGCGAAAGAAGCCCTCGCCGTACTACCTCGAACGGGCGCTCGCGGACCTGGGAGCGTCGACCGCGTTGTTCGTCGGCGACAACGAGTCCGACATTCGCGCGGCCGACAACGCGGGGATCGATTCCGCGTTCGTCCGCCGGCCACACCGGCGGTCGACGGAACTCTCCTGTCACCCCACCTACGAGATCGACGACCTCCACGACCTGGTGAGCCTCTGTGGGCGGTCGCCGGTCGGCTCCCTGTGAGCCAAGACGCGCCGCTGCGACCGACCCTGGCGACGGAGAGATCTGCGACCGACTTCGTCGATCGGGAGCCAACACCGTCCCCGAGGAGGGCCAGCGGCCGCGGCCGGAGTGTATCCACAAACGTGGACATAATTCGCCGTCTCGCCGTCCGAATCGACACGATCCCGGATGGTTTTTACTGCTCGCGGCACCTCGATCGGGTATGGCCGAAGTTATCGACGGCGAGGCCGTGGCGGCCGAGGTTCGGTCGGGCATCGCCGACTGCGTCGACACGCTCGCGAGCGCGGGCGCGAGACCCGGGCTCGCGACCGTGTTGATGAGCGACGACTCCGCGAGCGAGACGTACGTCTCGATGAAACAGCGAGACTGCGAGGAGGTGGGAATCGAGGGAATCCACGTCGACGTCGACGCCGACGCCCCCGCTACGGCGTTGTTCGACACCATCGACGACCTCAACGCCCGCGCGGACGTCCACGGGGTGCTCGTTCAGTTACCCGTGCCGGAGCACGTCGACAGGCGGGCGGTGCTCCGGCGGATCGACCCCGAGAAGGACGTCGACGGCTTCCACCCGGAGAACGTCGGCCGTCTCGTCGCCGGCGACGCCCGGTACAAGCCCTGTACGCCACACGGCATCCAGAAGCTGCTCGCGGCCTACGACATCGACACCGAGGGAGCCGACGCCGTCGTCATCGGCCGGTCCGACATCGTCGGAAAGCCGATGGCGAACCTGTTGATCCAGAAGGCGCCCGGCGGCAACGCCACCACGACTGTCTGTCACTCGCGCACGGCAGATCTGGAGGCGAAACTCGCTGACGCCGACATCGTCGTCGCCGCCGCGGGCGTCCCCGAGTTCGTCGACGGCTCGATGCTGAAGCCGGGCGCGGCCGTGATCGACGTCGGGATCAACCGGGTCGACGCCGACACCGAAAAGGGGTACGAGCTGGTGGGCGACGTCGACTACGACTCCGCGAGCGAGGTGGCCGGCGCGATCACGCCGGTGCCCGGCGGCGTCGGGCCGATGACCCGCGCGATGTTGTTGTACAACACGGTGAAGTCGGCGGGCCGGCGCCACGGCGTCGACGTGACCCTGCCGTGAACCGCCTCGGGGTCAAGCCCCGAGGCACTCGCCTTGTTTCCTCTGTAGACACCGCCGAGTCGGTCCGGGGCGCCCATCGTCCGGTCACTCCTCGAGTTCGTCGACGAGCAGACAGATGTCGGAGACCGCCGCCTCGATCAGCGCCTGTCCCGTCTCCTCGGTCGCGACGGTCGGGTCGCCGATGTTTCCGGCGGGCGTCAACGCCTCCATGTCGGCCGCCGTCAGCGACCAGCCGACCGCGTTCTCGCCGAGCGCGTCGTAATCGGTTAACGGCAGCGACTCCGCCGGCGGGTCGACTGCCGTCGCACGGTCCATGGAGACGAGGTCGGGAAACAGCTCCAACATAATGCTGGTTTCGAACTCCGAGGCGTGAAACGAGACCTCACCGGTGCGGATCTCCGCGGCGACCTCCGCGAACAGGTTCACGAGCGGGACGTGAAACGCCTGTATGTCGCACTCCGAGCGGAGCCGGCGAACGACGACCTCGAGTTCCGGATCCTGTGCGAGGTAGTGGCCGTTCAACAACAGAACGTTCTCGATGCCCCACTCGCCGGCCGAGGCGCAGACGTCGAAGACGTACCGCTGGAACGTCTCGGTCGAGACGGTGAACGTCCCCGGCTTGAACGTGTGGTGGGGGCTCACCCCGTACCAGATCGGCGGAGCGAGGAGCGCATCGCTCCGGTCGGTAACACGCGCGCCAATCGCCTCCGGCATGTATACGTCGACGCCGAGCGGCAGGTGGTGTCCGTGTTGTTCGGTGCTGCCAACCGGGAGCAACAACGTCCGGGTCTCCGCCAGCGCGGACTCGATCTCCTGCCAGGTCATCTCGGCGACGCGGGCCGTCTCCGTCGACAGATCGGACATGTCCACGGCTCGTCGCGGGCGCACAAAACCCGATCGGTTCCGGGCGAAACGCCTCCCACGCGCCGGGGTCGCCGGCTCCGACGGCTACGACTCTCCGCGAGTGATCCGTATTCGTCCCTCAATCTGGGGGTCAATACCGTGCTCGCGGGCGAACGCGGCGAGCACCTCGTACTGGATGTCGCCCTCGCCGACCCGATGACGCTCCGACAACGTCGGAAACTCGTGGTCGGAGTGAAGCAGGTACTCGGAGGTGGCGACGGTGTAGCGGGCCTCGGGGTCGACCGGGTCGCCGTCGACGGTCGCCTCGACGAGCCGTTCGGCGGCGGCGTCCCAGACGACGCGGGCGTTCGACACGTGGCCGTGCCACCAGTCCGCCTCCCCGAAGTCGATGTCCGGAGCGGCCATCTCCCGAAACACGCGGCGCAGCTCCGCGCCGGTGACCGACGCCAGCACCACCGGCTCCTCGAACGGAATGAGGCTGATGAGGTCCGCCTTCGTCACGCCGTCCTTCCACGGGTCACCCTGTCGGAGCCCGCCCGCGTTCGAGAGCCCCACGTCGGCGTCGAGCGCCCAGCGAAACGCGTCGGCGACGACGTTGCCGACGCGGCACTCGCCGCCGTGAACGACCTCGCTGGTGCGGACGACCGGCTCGTCGACGCGAGCCACGACCGCATCGAGGTCGGCCGCGCTCATCCGTTCTGCGAGCGCGGCACGGAGCGCGTCGTGAGGGGTGGCGCCGTCCGGCTCGTGGAGCGTGGCCGTCGCCGGACCGTCGGGACCGCCGAGGTCCACCTCGGCGACGGCCTCGCCGTTCACCCCGGGCCGAACGAGAAGCGTGCCGTCGATCCGCTCGTTTCGCCGACTGTGGACGTGGCCGCCGAGAATCGCGTCGACGTCGAGTTCGCGGGCGAGGTCGTCGTCGCCGCCGCCGAGATGCGAGAGGACGACGAGGTGGTCGACCGACGTCGCCGCAGCCGTGACCGCGTCACACGCCTCGCGGGCCGCCGCGACGGGGTCGTCGAACGAGAGCGGCGCGGCCATCGGATTCAACGAGTCGGTCGCGGGGTCGGTGACGCCGATGAACCCGACCGTCGCGCCGTCGACGATGCGGGTCGTCCACGGAACGACCCCGTCCTGTCGGCCGAACGGGGCGTCGTCCTCGCCGCGGACGTTCGCGGAGACGAACTCGACCGGCGCGTCGGCGACGAGTTCCCGGAGCGCGTCGGGACCGTAGTCGAACTCGTGGTTGCCGAACGTGTCGAGAACCGTGTCCGTGGCCGCGTAGAAGTCGATCGCCTGTCGGCCCCGGGCGACCAGCGAGAGCACTCCCGGTGCGGTCGTGTCGCCGGTGGCGACGACCGCGGCGTCGGGGCCGTCGAGCGCGCGGATGCGACCCGCCAGCCGGGCGGCTCGTTCCGGGACGTCGAAGACGTTCTCGATGTCGGAGTAGTGGAGGAGACGCGGCATGTGACTGTCCGTTCGTGAGGCCGGAGCGAACAAAAACGATCGCAAGCCGGCATCCGCTCGTACTCCCCGCAAGGGCGTCGCATGCGTTCGCGGCGGTTTGAAAGCGCTTTTATGCTGTCCAAGAGTAGTTCGTCGTACAGCCTCTGCGGGGTTGATGATGTGCCGTTCCGATAGGGACCGACCACGGGACGGACACGCGAGCCCACGCCGAGGACCCAGGTGACCGATACATGCCAGTTTACGTAGACTACGACACCCCAGCCGACCTCGCCGAGCGATCGCTTGAAGCGTTCGAGGTCGCCCGAGACACCGGCACAGTAAAGAAAGGAACGAACGAGACCACGAAAGCAGTCGAGCGCGGCAACGCGAAACTCGTCCTCGTCGCCGAGGACGTCTCGCCCGAGGAGATCGTGATGCATCTCCCCGAACTCGCCGACGAGAAGGGGATTCCGGTCGTCTTCGTCGACACCCAAGACGAGGTCGGCCACGCTGCGGGCCTCGAAGTCGGCTCCGCCGCCGCCGCGGTCGTCGACGCCGGCGACGCCACCGACGACGTCGAGGACATCGGCGAGAAGGTCGCGGAGCTCCGATAACCACCGATGAGCGCAGAAGAGAGCGCCGGCGACTCGACCACCGCCGAGGTGATCGAGGTCGTCGGCAAAACCGGGATGCACGGCGAGGCCATGCAGGTCAAATGCCGCATCCAAGAGGGATCGAACCAGGGACGCATCATCACGCGAAACGTTCTGGGTCCCGTTCGGCTGGGCGACGTGCTCCAGCTGCGCGAGACCCAGCGCGACGCCGACGCGATCGGAGGTCGATAACGCATGGTCGAGACACGCACGTGCGATTACACCGGCGAGGAGATCGAGCCCGGAACGGGAACGATGTTCGTGAAGACGAACGGACAGATCCTCCACTTCGTTGACTCGAAGGCGGAGAAGAACTACTTCCTCGGCCGCGAGGCCCGCGACCTCGAGTGGACCGAGGAGGGACGCAACGAGGGCGGAGAACGGTGAGCCACCACGACGAGCGCACCTTCGTGATGGTGAAACCCGACGGCGTCCAGCGCGGACTCATCGGCGAGATCGTCTCCCGCTTCGAGGACCGAGGGCTGAAGCTCGTCGGCGGCAAGTTCATTCGGATCGACGAGGAGTTGGCTCACGAACACTACGGCGAACACGAGGGGAAACCCTTCTTCGAGGGGCTGGTGGAGTTCATCACCTCCGGACCCGTCTTCGCGATGGTGTGGGAGGGCGCAGACGCGACCCGACAGGTCCGGGCGATGGTCGGCGAGACCGACCCCGCCGAGTCCGCTCCGGGAACGATTCGGGGCGACTTCGGGCTCGACCTCGGCCACAACGTGATTCACGCGTCGGACCACGAAGACGAGGGCGCGAACGAGCGCGAGATCGACCTCTTTTTCGACGACGAGGAGCTCGTCGACTACGGCCTCAACACCGCCGCGTGGGTGTACGAGGACGAGACCCACTGACGACCCGGCTGTTCGCATTTTGTTATTGGACATCCGGCGGTTTGCTCCCCTGACGGGCACGGCCGCCCCGGCGAGATCCGGCGAACCGCACGGTATCACGCGGACAACGCCCGGACGACCCCGTCTTCGGTGACGACGAGGACCTCGTCGGTGCCGTCGCCGTCGGCGTCGGCGAACAACGGGCCGGCGTACACGACCGCGTCGGGGACGCTGCCGCGGGCGATCGCCTCGCCGTTGCGGTTCAACACCAGCACGCCGCCGCGGCGGTTGGCGGTGGCCGACGCCGGCGTGTCGCCGACGGCTCCGACCCTCGGAGCGTTCACGCGCGTCTCGCCGCCGTACTGTTGTTTCCAGACGACCTCGCCGTCGAGCAGGTCGACGGCCCAGACGCTTCCGACGCCGCCGACGAGGACTCGGCCGGCGTCCGTGCCGCCGACGGCGACCGGACGGTCCTGAAGTCCGACCTCGTACCGCGAGGTGCCGTCAGCGACTTCGAGCGCCTCGACGGCGCCGTTCGAGCCGCCGAG
>KI543165.1:93441-95807 GCA_000496175.1 uncultured archaeon A07HR67
GGCGACGCCGCCGGCGACGCCCGTCTCCCGCCCGTCGGGGTCGGGATCGGGCCTGACGATCAGGGGGCGACGCTCGACGCCTCCAGAGACCGACGCCTCGAAGACCGGATCCCCGTCGGCGTCGACCGCGACCACGGTGCCGTCAGTCGCGGCCGCGGCGACGACGGCGCCCTCGCCTGTCGGGTCGCCGATGGCCGGCGCGACCCCACCGGGGCCGCCGAGGTCGACCACGAAACGCTCGTGGCCGTCGGCGGCGTTCAACACGACGAGCGACCCCGACTCGGTGGTCAACGCGACCACCTGGTCGCCTCCGAGCGTGCCGGTCGTGAGCCGGCTCACGCCGACCGGATCGGCGTCCTCGTCGGTATCGCCGCCTCCGGTGTCACCGTCGTCGGTGTCGTTGCCGATCCGCGTCGTCCAGGCCCGACCCGTGCCCGGGAGAAGCGCGCGAACGGCGCGGTCGCCCTCCTCGACGGTCGGTTGGACGACGAGGGTCTCTCCGTCGACGACGGCCGTTGCTGCGCCGGTGCCGTCGTCGCCGTCGGCGGGCGCGGACTCCCAGACGACGGTCACCTCCGTGGTCGGATCGTCGACGCCGACGAACGCAAATACGGCGACGCTGACGCCGGTCGCGCCGCCGGCAAACAAGATCAGCGTCGCGAAGAGAACGCGGCGGTCCATTGCCGGCGGTTCGGCGGGTAGCGGCATACCGCTGTCGGATGCGGATCGGGGCGGCCGCGATCAAAACCGTGCGACCGGACGGGCGGAGATCCGTCGCGGGTGGGTCGGCCCCGGTTCCGGTGCGAATCAGACGACGAGACCGATCGCCTGGTACGCCAAGCCGAGCACGAAGACGGCGATCAGCGCCCCCGTCGCGAGGACGACGATCGGGGAGAGCCGTTCTGTCTCCTGATCGAAGCTGAGTGCGTCCATGCGTTGCCGGTCGCCGTGGCAGGATTTGAACCCTTCGCTCGACCGCGGCCGAACCGTGAGCGCGAGGAGAAGCTTGATATGCGTCTCGGCGCACCGTCAGCGCACATGCGTCACGCCGGAACGAAGGCGAACGAGCGCGGTCGAGGTCGCGATGAGAGACGGTGAGCCGGCGGCGGGTGACGCCGCCGAGGCAGGCGAACTCGTGGTCGTCTGCGGGCTGCCCGGGGTCGGTAAGACCACCGTCGCCGAGCGGATCGCCGACCACCTCGGCGGCCGCGTCCTCCGAACGGACGTGATCCGCAAGGAGCTGTTCGACGAGCCGACGTACGCCGACGCGGAGACGGAGATGGTGTACGCGGAACTGATCGATCGCGCCCGCCGACGGGTCGCCGCCGGCGAAGCCGTCGTCCTCGACGCGACGTTCGCCGACGAGCGCTTCCGAGTCGCCGCGGGGAGAGATGGCCGACCGCGTCGCCGACGGGGTCACGCTCGTGAAAGTCGAGTGTGACGAGTCGGTCGTCGAGCGACGGATCCGGCGCCGAGACGGGATCAGCGATGCCGACTTCGACATCCACCTGCGGTTCAAGCGCTCGTTCGACCGGATCGACGCCGGCGGGGACCGCTCGGACCGCGTCTGGGTCGACGTGGTCGTCGTGGACAACTCCGGCGACGAGACCGAGACGTTCGCGCAGGTCGACGCCGTGTTCGGCTGAGCCGGCGAGGGTCGCGCACGTTCACGCGAGACGCTCCGGACCGCGTCTCACATCACTTATACCCGCGTATCCCGTATCTATCTACGTGAGCGAAGAATCCGGGCGTCGGGACCTCCGAATGCCCTCCGATGACGAAGTGTTCGCCGTCGTGACCGAGCACCTCGGCGGCAACCACGTCCGCCTCCGTTGTGTGGACGGCGAGACCCGCCTGGGACGGATCCCGGGCCGCATGAAGTATCGAACCTGGATCAACGAGGGCGACGTCGTCCTCGCGGAGCCGTGGTCCTGGCAGGACGAGAAGGCAAACGTCGAGTGGCGGTACACCGACGACCAGGCCGACCAACTCCGGCGTGAAGGCCACATCCAGTAGTCAGACGCGTCCGTTTTCGGGGGCACGCCACTGAAGCCCAGACGGGCACGTCCGTCGATCGGATCCGCTCCGACCCGTGTCCTGCCCCGGCCGACACGGCGGCGGTCGAGCCCGCACGGCTCAGTTGCCGAACAACGTTCGGAGTATCGACCCGCCGGTGTCGTTGCCGTCGAAGGTTCCGAGGGTTCGGTTCAGTTCTCTCGACAACGAACCGAAGAACTTCCGCGTGTCCATGTCGACCTCGGCGGCGAAGTCCTCGCGGTGTCGTTGGAGGTACTGTGCGGGACGGCTCCGGTTGAACGAGCCGTCGTCGATTCCGTGATACTCGAAGAAGCCGTCGAGCCGTTCGA
>KI543165.1:95827-106919 GCA_000496175.1 uncultured archaeon A07HR67
GGTTTTGGACGCGGACCTCGATCGTCCGGCCGTCCGCGTCCTCCTGTGGTCGGAGCCGAACCTCGATGTCGTCGGACTGGCTCCAGTACCGGGTGACGGTGGTCGTGACCTCGTTCGAAGCGGTCTCGAGTTCGGTCAGGACGTCGCGCCAGTCGTCCGTGCGGAGCGATTCGACGTCGAGACCGGCGACGGCGAGCAACGACTCGAAGATTCTGTCGGCGGCCGTCGCGTCTCCGGCGTCCACGCGGTCGACGAAGGCGTCGAGGTCGATCGACGGATCCAGCGAACTGTACTCGCCGACGTAGTGAAACTCCGGCAGCGCCGGCGAGAGGACGTTTGCGGCGATCTCGTCGGCGACGCCTGCGCGCGACTCGGGCACCGCATCTGCGAGGGCGTCAAGGGTCTCGTCCGTCTCTAGACTCGTGATCGTTGCGTGGAACGAGCCGACCGAGTCGGCTCGTCGAAGTTCGGACCGCGCCTCCGGCGGGACCGTGCTGTTCGAGAGCACCCAGTCGAGGTACGTCGACTCGTCGACCTCGATGTCCCAACTGCGCTCGTTAGCGTGGTTTTTCGTGACCACGACCGTGTCGTCGACCGCCCGACCGCCGCGGTCGGCGAGCCTGGCGCGCTCTGCGTCCGTGAGCGCGAACTCGACGCTGACGACCGGATCCGGGTCGGTATCGTGGCGGCGTTTGTACTCCGGCCACTGCCGGCGCGGGTAGTCGACTCGTGGGGTGAACTCGCGGCCGCGAGCGGGGTTGAGCCGGGAGATCGCCTCCATCAGCACGGTCTTGCCGGATTCGTTTTTGCCGATGAGACAGGTGAGATCGTCTATCTCGACCCATCCCGAGTCAGCGATACACTTGTAGTTCCGGACTCGTGCGCGCGTCGGGGTCATGATGTGGGGTGTGAGAACACGTGTGTAGGTGGCTCACGGGCGGATGCCGCCGTGAGAGGCTCGGCTGGTTACCGCGGGCGCTCGTCCTGTGGCGTCTGGAGTTTCGACACGTCGAACGCGACGTCGGGTTCGTCGATCGGCTTGCCGATCCCTTCGAAGATGTGGATCTGGTCCGCCCGGAAGATCCGGGAGCTGAAGATGTTGTCCTTGACGAAGGTCGGGATGCCGGTGTTCAGCGGGGTGACAACGACCAGATCTTCTTGTTTGTCCACGATGAGTTCGACGAACGCTATCTCGCCGCCGGCGACCCCGACCATCACGTCGCCCGGGTAGATTTTGGGGTCGCTCATGTTGTCCGGGAGGAAGGCGTCGGAGTTCGAGACGGGCGGAACGTCGAACTCGCCGCGAACCGGCAGGTCGTCGACCGTTACGTCCGAGTGGACGTAGATTTCTCGTCGATCGTCCGCGAATCGTTGCATGCGACAGTTTATAAGCTGTATCGGTATTAAAAGCCATACCACGCTAGTTAGGGACGCGCACAAATCGGCGGAAACGCCGACCGAGCTCGGGCTCAGAAGATGTTAGCCTGGCGGTAGACGGAGATTCCCTCGTCGGTGATCTCGTAGGGCTTGGTCTCTCGGGAGTGGTTGGCGTCGCGCACCTTCTGTATCTCGACGGCGAGACGGGTCTCGCGGAAGTCAGAGCCGCGGACGTACTGAAGCACGAACACGCCGTCGGTCAGGTACTCGACGAGCCCGTACCGCGAGGCGTACGGCGTGTCGGCGTCCGCCTCCGAGGTGAGAAGCGTCGTCACGCCCGCTTCTTTGAGCAATCGGGTGAACCCGAACACCTCGGAGCGTCGTTTCGCGGGATGGTCGTACATCATCTCCAGAAGCGAGACGGAGTCTAACACGAGCCGTTCGGCGTCGAACGACGCGATGAGTCGGGTGAGGTCGTTGCGAATCGACGCGAGCGAGTTCGCCATCTCGATTGGGTCGAGCGAAACGACGGCGAGGCGGCCCTCGTCGGCGTGGCGTTGAAACGGCCACCCTTTCTCCTCGGCCGTCGCGATGATCGACTCCCGGCTCTGTTCGAGCGTGATGTACACCGCGCGCTCGCCGGATTCGAGCGCCTCGTTGAGAAATTGGAGCGCAAACGTGGTCTTTCCCGTCCCCGCGCCGCCGATGACCGTCATGAGCGAGCGGTCCGGGACGCCGCCGAGGATCATCTCGTCGAGCCCCGCGATTCCGATGTCCGTCCGGTCGATATCTGTCTCGAACTCCTCGGCGTCGGCCTCGTCGAAGCCCGTCGGACCGTCCGCAGCGGCGTCGGGAGAGTCGGCCTCGCCAAACGAGCCGCCGAACGGATCGCCTGCGCCGAAGCCGTCGTTCCCCGATCCGCCGCCGAACGGGTCGTCGCCGCCGAACGAACCGCCGCCCTCGGCCATCCCGCCGAACGGGTCGTCACCACCGGACGGGCCGTCGCCTTCGGCCATCCCGCCGAACGGATCGTCCGCGCCAAATCCGTCGCTCGCGCCGTCTACCGGATCGTCGTCGGTGTGGCCCGAGTCGCCGTCGTCGGGCGTCGTCTCCGCGTCTCGCTTTCCGACAAAAGGATCTGTGTCGGCGTCGGCGGGGCCGGCGTCCGGGTCGTCAGAGCCGGCGTCGACGTCCGATCCAGCATCCGCGTCGGCGGCGTCCGCGTCGTCGGAGCCGGTGGAGGTCTCGGATCCCGCGTCGGAGTCCGACGAGTCCGCGTCGAGTTCCCGCAGCGCGCGCTCGAACCAGTCGTCCTCCTCGGTCATGGTTCGGGCCGGCGGATCGGGCTCACCATACGACACATCAGAGGAGGTGGTGGCTTGAAGCTTTTCCGGAGCGCGGTGTCCACACGCTTTTACTCGGCGCGGCGGAACCGGTCCACATGGAAGTGGGGATCGTAGCGCGAAAGGGGAACCCGGAGGCCGTCTCCGTCGCCGCCGAGATACGCGACACCGTCCGCGACCGCGGGGAGACGGTCTGGGTTGACGAGCGAACCGCGAGCCACCTCGACGCCGAGGGGCGCGCTGTCGACGCGCTCGGAGACTGCGATCTGGCCGTCGCCGTCGGCGGAGACGGCACGTTCCTCTTCGTCGCGCGCAACGCCGGGGACACCCCGGTTCTCGGGGTCAATCTCGGCGAGGTGGGGTTTCTCAACGCCGTTCCGCCCGACGCGGCCGAGCGAGCCGTCAGTTCGGCGGTCGAGGAGTTTCGTGGCGATGGAATCCGGGTCCGAGAGGTGCCGCGGCTCGCCGCCCGAACCGACGGCTGGACGTCCGTTCCGGCGGCCAACGAGGTGGTCGTCCAGGGCGACAGGCGCGGTCCCGGCGGCGGAATCGACTACGAGCTGTCCGTCGACGGCTCGCGGTACTCGGCTGGCCACGCCGACGGCGTCCTCGTGGCGACACCCACCGGGTCCACCGCGTACAACCTCTCCGAGCGAGGGCCGCTCGTCCACCCCGAGGTCGCCGGCCTCGTCGTCAACGAGATGGTGGCCGACGAGTCGATGCCGCCGCTCGTCGTCGACGTCGACGCCACGGTGACGGTGTCGGTGTCGGATCCCGACGGGGTCGTCGTCGTCAGCGACGGCCGGAACACGAAGGCGATCACTGGCCCGACGGAGGTGACGGTCTCGCGCACGGTACCGCCAATGCGGATCGCCGGTCCCGAATCGGACTTCTTCGAAGCCCTGGAGAAGTTGTCGTGAGACGGACGTGGACGCGCGCCCGTCGGAGAACGCGTTGTGGACGGCCGCGCCCGACCGCCGACGCCGGCCGCGGTCGGGCTCAGACGCACGCGGGCTGGATCCGCGACGACCGGAGCCGATGACGCTGCCGCTCGGAATGGCCCCGTTCGCGAATCAGTCGCGGGCCGAACACCTCGGCGTCCTCCTCGGCGGCGCCGCCGCGTGCCTGATCGGGTACGTCGGCGGCGTGAGCCTCCTCTTCGGGATCGACGCGCTCGGCCACGGCGAACCGGCCGGGCCGCGTCGGGTCGCCGCGGTCTTCGGCTCGCTCGCCTGCTGGGGGTTCTACGCCGGGGCGTTCGTGCGGGGAAAGGGCGGGCCGGTCACGGACGTCGTCGTCTACCCGGTCGCCACGGTGGCGGTCGTTCCGGTCGCGTTCCGGTGGGCCGTTTTCGGTCCAGCGTGGGGTGTGGTTCGAGAACGCGTCGGCCTGTTGGCGTTCCGGCCGGGACTGCTCGTCGACGCCGTCGTTCTCGTTCTGCCGGGTGTCGCGTTCGTTGCGGGCCTGCTCGCGTTGTGGGCGGGCCTGCTCGGCGAGTCGGCGATCGAAGACTGGCAGCACGAGCACCTCTCGGCGGCCTTCCGGGAAGCGTTCGTCGAGGAGTGACTGAGACAGTGGCTCGCCGGGCGGAGGAGGACCCACAAAGCGTTTTAGCTCCGGGCGCGGAGTCGGCGTCGTGAACCGGCGGACCGCGTTCTTCGGCAGCCTCGTCGCCGCCGTCGTCCTCGGAGCGACGGCGGTGGTCGCGTGGCGAGTCTCGCCGGCCGCCGTGTTCGAACGGCTGACGTGGCTCGCGAGCGACCCTCTTCGGTTCGGCGCCGCACTGCTCGTGCTCACCGCGGTCAGACCCGTTCTGGCGTGGCCGACGACGCTGCTTGCGGTCGTCGCCGGCTTCGGCTATGGCTGGCTCGGCGTGCCGCTCGGCGTCGTGCTACTGGTAGTGACCGCGCTGCCAGCGTACGGGCTTGCGCGGGCAGGACGACTCCGACTGCGGACCGAGTCAGAGACGGCCGACCGGCTGTGTGGCGCCGGCGAGCGGTTCGCCGACGCGGCCGGAGGCGGTCGGGCCGTCACGGCGACGCGGCTGCTCCCGTTGCCGTCGGACGCGATCTCGGTCAGTGCCGGCGCCGCCGGCGTTCGGCTGCGGCCGTTCCTCGTTGGAACCGCCGTGGGAGAACTTCCCTGGGTGGTCGTCGGCGTCGCGGTCGGCGTCTCGCTCGACCGTCTCGCGGCCGGATCCCTCGCCGCCGTGGATCCGACGGTACTCGTCGCGATGGCCGGGCTCGGAGCGTTGTTACTCGCCGGGCCGGTGTATCGAACGGTGGTGCGAGACCGCCTCACAGCGACGGCGTGAACGGCCGTCGCCGCGGCGGCGACCCGACCGCCCGGGGTGGTACCCGCGGGACGGTCGGAGCGGGTCGTGTGCCTCCGATGGGAACCGATCGACGCGGCAACGCGCATTCCCCCGGTCCCCAGATCCCGGGACCGCTCCCAGCCCTTACCCCGAAGCCGAATCACCCGACCCCGACACCGGCAGGCGCCGTGACCGGTGCTGTGGGTGAGACGGCCTCAACGGGGGACGAGGGGGACCGCGCCGCCGATTACGCCTCGCCGTCCGCGTCGCCGGTCGACTCGTAGGCGACCTCGATACCCCGCGGCACGGGACGGAGCAGATACCGTCCCGTGCCGCGGCGGACCGGCGCGAAGTCGGCCGTGAAGCTCGTCCGCGTGTTCTCGCGGATCTCGAACGGCTCGGTGAACGTCAGCGGCGCGTCTCCAGGCCGGTCGACGGCTGCGTCGTCGCCGTCGGCGAGGATGCCGTCGACGCCCGAAATGTCGAGTTGAAGATACTGGTAGGTCGCAGTCGACAGTTCGCGTTCGTCGATCAGCTGTGTCTCCTCGTCTTGTAGCTGGACGAGGTCGGCCCGTTGTGGCTCGTCGAACTCGTGATACTCGCGGCCGGTCGGCCCGTCGTCGGTCGTGGTCTCGTCGTCTGTCGCGTTCGCTTCCGTCTCATCCGTGCCGTTCGTCGCGTCCGCGAGGCCGAGCCAGATCCCCTCGATGGTGACGACGAGCGACTCGAAGTCGCCGATGTCGGCCGGCTGGTCGGTGACACCGGTCGCGAGCGTGCCGGTCGCACGCCCGGCACATCCCGCGAGGCCGGCGACGCCGAGCGCCGCCGCGCCGGTCGCCCGCAGGTATTCCCGTCGGCCGAGCGCGTCGACATCGAGGCGTCGATCGGCCACGTTAGACACCTCCCTCAGCGACCCTGGTGTTCGCCTCGCCCGCGTCGCCGGCGATACCGCTCACGGTCGCGCCGAGGTCGTCGACGGCTCCCGAGAGGAAGTCGTTCACGCTCCCGAGAATGTCTCCGACGAAGCCGGGCACCGGCTCGGGGAGGTCACTCGGCGGCCCGGCGTCGTCCGGCGCGGCACCGGGCGAGGCCGCAACGCCACCGGTGCCGATCAGTACCACCGCGGCGAGCGCGACGGTCATCGTCGTTCGGATCGCGTTCATGCCGATTCCCGCTCGAAGCGACGTCCACTTCAACACCCATCGTTGTTCGGCCGAATTTTCCCGGATTAACGCGGATTAACCGCCGGAAGGCGCCGGTCTGTCCGGTTCGAGCGGATCGGCTGGCGGTCGCGGCACTAGAGGAGGACACTCCTTATCGAGAACGCCGTCGGAACCGTCGCGCGACGAACCCGCGCGCAGCCGACTCCCGCTCAGGGCTCCAAGCGGTTCGGGTCGCGCGGGAACATGATCGCCTCCTTGATGTTGTCGAGGCCGGCGACCTGCTGGACGAGTCGGTCGATGCCGAGCCCGTAGCCGCCGTGGGGAGGGGTACCGAAGCTCAACGCCTCGATGTAGAACTCGAAGTTCGCTTGTTCGACCCCTTCCTCCTCCATCACCTCGACCATCCGGTCGACGTGGTGTTGCCGCTGGCCGCCCGAGGAGAGTTCCTGACCGCGATAGATGAGGTCGAACTTCCGGGAGGCGATGTCGTCGCCTTCGACGTCTTGCATGTAATAGAACTTCTCGTCGGGGTAGCCGACGACGAAGAACGCGGGGTGACCCTGCGCCTCGAAGTGGTCGCCGAGCAGCTTCTCGCCTTTGGTGTCGAGATCGGTCGGGTCGTCGGGGAAGTGGCCGAACTCGGTCTCGAGGAGGTCCAACGCCTCGTCGAAGGTGATCCGCGGGAAGTCGTCCTCGGGGACGGCGAGGTCGACGTCGAGCAGCTCGAGCTCGCGCTCGGCCTCCTCGGCGACCGCTCGGAGCGCGTACCGGAGCGATTCTTCCTGGACGTCCATCACGTCGTGGTGGTCGTCGATGTACGCCAGTTCGACGTCGAACATCGCGATCTCGGAGACGTGTCGCGAGGTCGCAAAGTCCTCGGCGCGGAACGCGGTGCCGGTCTCGTACACCGCCTCGTAGCCGGCCGCCATCAGGATCTGTTTGTACAGCTGCGGGCTCTGTGAGAGAAACGCGTCCCGGTCGTAGTAGAGAATCGGAAACAGCTCCGCGCCGCCTTCCGCGCCGCCCTTCGAGATCAGCGGCGTCTTGATGTCGACGAACCCCTCCGTGTCGAACCAGTCTTCCATCGCGGTCATCAGCGTCGAGCGCAGCGAGAACACCGCGAGCGTCTCCGGCTTTCGGAGGTCGAGCGCGCGGTTGTCGAGCCGGGTCGAGAGGTCGACGTCGACGTCCTTCGAGATTTCCAGCGGAAGCGGCGAGTCCGCCTCGTCTATTACCTCGTACGCCGTCGGAGCGATTTCGACCCCGCCCGGGGCCTGGTCGCTCTCGACCGGGTCACCGACGACCCGCACGACGTCCTCGGAGTTGACGTCCTCGACGGCCGCGAACAGCTCCGGCTCCCGTTCTTCTTTGAACACGACCTGAATGAGTCCCTCGCGGTCGCGCACGATGAGAAAAACCAGCCCGCCGAGGTCCCGAACCTCGTGGACGTGGCCGGCGACGGCGACCTCGTCCGCGTCCGGGTCGACCTCCGACGTGTGGATTCGATCGATCATGGGTGTGTTGTCTCGAACTGACCGGGCGTCGGTCATAGGCCTGTCGTCTTCGCGTCGGCTGAGCCGGACGGACGAGGGCCACGAGCGGCGTTCGGGTCGGTCTCTCGGTGGGTCCCGTCGGCTCAGCTCTCGTCGGCCGAGTTCTCGTCCGCACCCCGGTCGTGGACCGTCGCCTCCGCCCGGCGGAGCACCGCCCGGATCGGGAGACCTGTCGCGGCGGCGACCGCTGCCGCGTCGTCGTACTCGGCGCTCACGTCGTAGACGTCTCCCGCCGCCGTCGCAGCGACCTTCACCGACACCTCGTGGTCGACCCCGTCGACCGAGAGCGTCGCCGTCTCGAACGACCGGTCGGCGATCCACCGGTGAGTCGCCCCGGCCTGCCGCACGCCGAGCGTCCCCGTCTCGCGAGCGAGCCGCTCCGCGACCGCCGCCGCGTCCGCCGGCTTACAGATCACCTTCACCAAGTGGCCCGGCCGCGACTTCTTCATCGTCGTCGGGACGACCGTCACGTCGCGGGCTCCCGCGTCGGCGAGCGTCTCCTGGAGACCACCGAGCACCTCGGGGGCGGCGTCGTCGAGGTTGGTTTCCAACACTGCGATGTCGTCGTGACGGAGTCGGTCGGGGCTCGACTCCGGCCCAGACCGGTCCGGCGATCCGCCGCCGTCGCCGACGAGTGCGCGGAGCACGTTCGGGTGAGATTTCAGCGTCGCCTCGCCGGCGCCGTAGCCCGCGCTCGCGACGCGTAGCTCGGGGAGCGCGTCCACGGTGTCGGCGACGGCACCGAGAACCGCCGCGCCCGTCGGCGTCAGGAGTTCCCGGTCGACCGGCCCGCCGACCAGCGTGAGCCCCGTCCGCTCGGCGATCGCCACCACCGCCGGGGCCGGGATCGGGTAAACGCCGTGGCTCATCTCGACCTCGCCGCCGCCGACCGCGACCGGCGTGGTGACGACCCGGTCGACGTCGAGGTCGGCGAGAAGCAGCGCCGCGCCAACGACATCGGCGATCGCGTCGTCCGCACCGACCTCGTGGAAGGCCGTGTCCGCGAGGTCGGTGCCGTGGACGGACGCCTCCGCCCGGCCGAGCAGTTCGAAGGCGTCGAGCGCGGTCGATTCGGCCGTTGCCGGGAGATCCATAGATTCGACGAGGGCGACGACCTCGGGGTAGGTTCGGTGGACGCCGGCTCCCTCGGCGTGGGCGTGGTCGTCGTGGTCGTGCTCGTCGTGAGTGTGGTGGTCGTGGTGCGTGTGGTGGTCGTGGCTGGCGTGGTTGCGGCTCGTCGTGAGTGTGGTCGTCGTGAGCGTTGTCGCCCGTCCTCGTGACCGTCGCCCGCGCCGGGTCTCCGTGAGGAGGACGTCAACGGTCGTCGCTCCGATTCCGCGGTCAACCGTCTCGCCGACCTCGTACCGAACCGGGAGGCGGTCTTCGACCGGCGACAGGACCGCGGGATCGCCGCCGGCCGCAATCAGTGCGGCGCAGATCATGTCGCCGGCCGCGCCGGTTCGGCCGTCGAAAACGAGCGTTCGCATGTGGAGACGGACACACGCCACGAGTAAAGAGCCATCCGGATCACCACCATCCCGGCCGTGGGTCGTGACGACGACGAGGTCACAAGAGCCGAGCGAGGCGCCGAGGGGCTGGCCTCGACCGCCGGCGAACGGCGGCTAAACACCGTGTGTAGCTCGATCTCTCAGGAACGATCCGTATGTCTGTCGGCTGTGATTTCCGAATATATAAACCCGGCCTGGACGAGTCGACAGACAACGAATGGATCATCCAGGCCCACCACAGTTCGTAGCGGTCGGCGACGTGATACAACTAGCCCCACGCGACCCGGACCCGGAGGCGACCTACCGGTGGACGGTCACCGAGGCCCCGCTCGCAAGCGAGGCGACCGTCGGAGACGACGCGGTCGAGGAGTTCGTTCCGGACGCGCCCGGTCGGTACACGGTGACAATAGAGACGCCGACGGAGAGCCACGACCTGACGATTCGCGTCTTCCCGGGCGAGCGCCGACCGACCGGCGAGGGAGCCGGACCGGTCGGGCAGGCTGGCCAGAGCGGCTACAGCGGGTTCAGCGGGTATAGCGGCTACAGCGGACAGAGCGGCTCGGCCCGTCCGGGAGAAAGCGGCGGCGCCAGCGGGTTCGCCTCCGGCTCCGGGTCGGGCGCACGCACGGAGCCACCAAGCGACGAGGAGGGCCGTCCGCGAGTCCGGCTCGACGCCGATCTTGAGGGCGAGACGGCCGTCGTCCGGGCGACGCCGACGCCGCATCCGGACTCGTCGCACGAGGCCGACGATCTCGACGTCGAGTTCCTGCTCGACGACCGCGACGACGTCATCCGCGACGACGTGACGGTCGACGACCGCGAGCTGCGGGTTCCACTCGCCGCGATAGACGACCAACTGCGCGTCCACGGCGTCGCCGTCGGCGCGAGCTACAGCGTCGCCGACGCGGTGAGCGTCGAACGGCTGGGCGGCGGCGAGAACGTCGCGACCCACCGGCTCAACGACCCGCCGGAGTGGGTGAGCGACACGACGCTGTACGAGATCTACGTCCGGGGCTACGCCGACGACGACGAGACGGCCGAAACCACCTTCGAGGCGCTCGAAAATCGCCTCGACTACCTCGAAGAGCTCGGCGTCGACTGCTTGTGGCTCACGCCCGTCCTCCAACACGACGGGAAGCCACACGGGTACAACATCACCGACTTCTTTTCGATCGCCGACGACCTCGGCGACCGCGACGACTACGAGGCGTTCGTCGACGCCGCCCACGAGCGCGGGATGGCGGTGCTTTTCGACCTCGTGTTGAACCACTCCGCGCGCGACCACGAGTGGTTCCAGGACGCCTACCAGAACCCCGACTCGCCGTACCGCGACCGCTACGAGTGGCAGGAGTCGGGCGAGCCGGGCACCTACTTCGACTGGGAGCTCATCGCCAACTTCGATTTCACCAGCCTCGACGTCCGGCGACACCTGCTCGACGCGGCCGACACCTGGGCGGAGGTCGCCGACGGCTTCCGGTGTGACATGGCGTGGGCCGTCCCCGAGCCCTTCTGGAAGGAGCTCAGAGACCGGCTCAAGACACGCGACCCGGAGTTCCTGCTGCTCGACGAGACGATTCCGTACATCGCCGACTTCCACGAGGGGATGTTCGACGTCCACTTCGACACGACGTTGTACTTCACCCTCCGACAGGTCGGCAGCGGCCACAAGCCGGCGGAGGCGGTTCTCGACGCGGTCGAGGGGCGAGCGCGGTCCGGCTTTCCGGACCACGCCGCGTTCATGCTCTACATGGAGAACCACGACGAGACGCGGTACATCGTGGAGTGTGGCGACGACGCCACCAAGGCCGCCGCGGGCGCGTTGTTTACCCTGCCG
>KI543165.1:107106-112711 GCA_000496175.1 uncultured archaeon A07HR67
GGTCCGCGTGGACGGATTCACTAGACAGAACGCGGACGTCGGCATCGGCGAGCGCGTCACCATCCGGAAGGCGGAAGCGGAGAAGGCCGACAAGCTCGTGTTGGCCCCGCCCGAGGAGGCGTCCGTCCAGTTCGGCTCGGACGCCGCCGGCATGGTGAAACGCCAGATCCTGAAACGGCCCGTCGTCGAGCGCGACATCGTCCCCGTGATGTCGTCGACGAACCACCCGTTCATGCGCTCGCCGGGACAGGCGATCCCGCTCATCGCGGTCGAAACAGACCCCGACGGCGTCTGTCTGGTCACCGAAGACACCGATGTCGAACTCCGCGAGGAGCCGATCGCCGGGTTCGAAAAAACCGGCGGCGGGATCACCTACGAGGACATCGGTGGGCTCAAAAACGAGATCCAGCGCGTGCGCGAGATGGTGGAGCTCCCGATGAAACACCCGCAGATCTTCTCGAAGCTCGGAATCGAGCCCCCACAGGGCGTCCTCTTACACGGGCCGCCAGGCACCGGGAAGACCCTGCTCGCGAAGGCCGTCGCCAACGAGACCAGCGCGTCGTTCTTCTCGATCGCCGGCCCGGAGATCATCTCGAAGTACTACGGCGAGTCCGAACAACAGCTCCGGGAGATATTCGAGGACGCAAAAGAGGAATCCCCCTCGATCGTCTTCATCGACGAGCTCGATTCGATCGCGCCGAAACGCGAGGACGTCACCGGCGAGGTCGAACGCCGCGTCGTCGCACAGCTGTTGACGATGATGGACGGGTTAGAAACCCGCGGACAGGTGGTCGTGATCGGCGCGACGAACCGGGTCGACAGCGTCGATCCCGCGTTACGTCGGCCGGGACGGTTCGACCGCGAGATCGAGATTGCCGTCCCCGACGAGGTCGGCCGCAAAGAGATTCTCCAGATCCACACCCGTGGAATGCCGTTGTCGGACGACGTCTCGCTGGACCACCTCGCCGACGAGACCCACGGCTTCGTCGGCGCGGACGTCGAGAGCCTGACCAAGGAGGCCGCAATGAAGGCGCTCCGGCGGTACTTACCCGAGATCGACCTCGACGAGGAGGACATTCCGCCGAGTCTCATCGACCGGATGATCGTCAAGCGCGACGACTTCGCCGGCGCGCTGACCGAGGTCGAACCCTCCGCGATGCGGGAGGTGCTTGTCGAGTTGCCGAAGGTCTCCTGGGAGGACGTCGGCGGATTGACCGAGGCGAAACAACAGGTACAAGAATCCGTCGAGTGGCCGCTCACGACTCCCGAGAAGTTCGACCGAATGGGGGTAGAAGCGCCCAAAGGCGTGTTGTTGTACGGCCCGCCGGGCACCGGCAAGACGCTGATGGCGAAGGCGGTCGCCAACGAGACCAACGCCAACTTCATCTCGGTTCGTGGGCCACAGCTGCTCTCGAAGTGGGTCGGCGAGTCGGAGAAGGCGATCCGGCAGACGTTCCGGAAGGCCCGGCAGGTGAGCCCGACGATCATCTTCTTCGACGAGCTCGACAGCCTCGCGCCCTCGCGGGGACAGGACATGGGCAACAACGTCTCCGAGCGGGTGGTCAACCAGCTGCTGACCGAGCTCGACGGCCTCGAGGAGATGGGCGACGTCATGGTGATCGGCGCGACCAACCGGCCGGATATGATCGACCCCGCGCTGATCCGCTCGGGGCGGTTCGACCGGCTCGTGATGATCGGCCAGCCCGATCAGGAAGGCCGCGAGCGCATCCTCGAGATACACACGGACGAGACGCCGCTCGCGCCCGACGTCAGCCTGCGAGAGGTCGCGGAGATCACCGACGGCTACGTCGGCTCCGACCTCGAGGGAATCGCCCGCGAGGCGGCCATCGAGGCGCTGCGCGACGACGACGGCGCCGAGGAGGTGGAGATGAGGCACTTCCGCCGGGCGATGGAGTCGGTCCGTCCGACCATCACCGAGGACATCATGTCCTACTACGAGGAGGTGCGTCAAGAGTTCAAAGGCGGCGGTCGCGACGCGATCCGCGACGCCGGCGGCCGAGTCGGATTCCAGTAGGCGGGTCGACCCGTCGGACGGTCGGTTGGCCGTCCTACCGGTCGTCACGGGCGGAGTAGTGACGCCAGTGCGGGTAGAACGCGGCGATCCGTCGTGACACCCCGTTCCGCGTGTTTTAACCTTCACAACGGCCAATCGTGAATATGACTCAGCCGCGCGTCCCCGGCGACGACCACGCGCTCCAGCTTCCGTGCGGCGAGAACGTCGGCCTCGGGGAGTTAGACCTCGGGATGCGGGAGTTCGAGTGCGACTGTGGCGAGACTCACGCGGTCGTGATGGACGTCCACCCGCCGGAGCGGTTCCTCCCCGAGTTTCTCGTCGACGTGCTCCGGGAAGCAATCGAGACGACGAGCGAGGAGATGCCCGAGTTCGACACGCCGCACCTACTTGGCGTAGTGTTAGAGGAGTTCCCGGAAGCGGTCGTCACGCACGACGCCAGCGGCGACGGTGACGTCGGCTACGCGATGGTGTGGGTGAGCGACTTCGACTCCCGCCGGCTCCACGAGGTGATCGTCGAGCTGGTGGTCGAGCTGATGGAACACGCCGTGAGCCACGCCGACGACAACGACGCCCTCTCGCAGTTTGAACGAGAAATGATGGAGTTCGACGTCGTGGCGTTCGTCGACCAGTATCGCGCGGAGCGCGACCTCGAAGTCGAAGACCCGTACGCCTGACGGCCGACGGAGCGGAGTCGAGGCGGTCGAATCCCTGGTGAGCGCCCGTTTCGGCGCTTCTGTCAGACGGTTGTCCGACTCCTGTCTCACTGAAGCCTATATGTCGCCCGACCGTGCGTAAGACGTATGAGCGGCGGTGAATACGACCGAATTCGCAGCGTGCTCGCCGAGGCGGACGAGCCGCTGACGGCGCGGGAAATCCTCGCGCTCGCCGACGAGTGCGAGGAGATAGACAGCCCGCACCGCGTCGCGACCGTGCTGGGTCGGTGGGCCGAGCGCGGCGAGGTCGAGGTCATCTCGGACCGCCCGTACCGGTACCGGCTGGAGACCTGATCGCGCCGGCGCGGCCGCGGCGACCCCGCCGACCGACGAGGGGACCGCCGTCAGTCCGGCCCGAACCGGAGCGCGCCGTCCGTCGGGTCGAGCATCGCGACCGCGCCGAGCGGGAGCGGAAACGACGGGTCGGTGTGGCCGAAGTCGTGGCCGAAGCCGACCACCGCGTCCGGGGCGTACCGTTCGACCTCGCGAGCCACGACGCCTTCCAGCTCGGCGGGGTACTCGTCCGGGTTCGGGTCCCACTCGAGGGTCGGTGAGTTTGTCCGCGGACGACCCACGAGGATCCCGTCGAACCGCTCCAAGAGCCCGCGCTCGCCCATCGCGCGGAGGGTGTAGCCGACCTCGCGCGGCGGGGGCACGTCCTCCGAGGTCTCCAGCGCGAGGACGGCCCCGTCGAGCCGCTCGGGGTCCGGTAGGTACCGATCCGCCTGGAGGTGCCACTTCACGATCCCGAAGGAGCCGCCCCACACGCGGCCGCGGACGGCGTCGTCGGGATCGGCGTCCGGACCGACCCACGTCGTCGGCCCAGAGTTCTCGCGCCACGCGCGGGAAGCGCCCGTCTCGAAGTCGAACCAGTCGTCGGTCCACTCCTCGGCGGGTTCGACGGCGCCGAGGGAGTCCTCGAACAGCGCGCGCCGGAGGTGTCGCTCGGTGTAGGGGCGGAGCTCGTGGTCACAGACCAGGTCCGGATGGATCCCGAGCCCGTAGCTGACGATCCCGCGGTTCCAGAGGAACAGCCGGAGGTTGTCGTTGTCGCTGTACCCGAAGAAGCGGGTCGGACTCGCTTCGAGCGCGTCGCCGTCGAGGTGCCGCAGGACGCGGATCTGGTCGTCGCCGCCGGTGTACGCCATCACGGCGCCGACCTCCGGATCGGCGAAAGCGTCCTCGACGTCGGCCGCGCGCGCCGCCGGCGACGCCGGCTCCTCGCGGTCGGGGTACGCGGTCGGGAACACGCGCGTCTCGGCGCCGAGGGCCGCGAGCCGTTCGCGGCCGATCCGGAGCTTCGTCTCCTCGGCCGGCCGCGAGGGCGCCACGACCGCGAGCGCCTGGTCGTCCCCGAGCGGCGGAGGCGTCGTAAACGACATGCTGGCCGTCTTGTGTCCGGCAACGTCATAAGCTACCGGGCCGCGTGACAAACTGTCGCACGTGTCATGGCTCGACGTACCTTGCGAAAATCGCAAACTCGCTGCGAGATTCGTATTCTATCGTCGGCCTTATTACGATGAGCGTACTCCGTCGCGGTAATGAGTGAGGACCGGACCATACTGCTCATCGGCAGCGGGCCGATCCAGATCGGACAGGCGGCGGAGTTCGACTACTCCGGGGCGCAGGCGTGTCGCGCCCTCCAGGAGGAGGGCGCACGCGTCGTCTTAGTGAACTCGAACCCGGCGACGATCATGACCGACCCCGAGACCGCCGACCGAGTGTACATCGAGCCGATCACCCCCGAGGCGATCGCTGAAGTGATTCGGATCGAAGAACCCGACGGCGTCATCGCGGGACTCGGCGGACAGACGGGACTCAACGTCACCGCCGAGCTCGCCGAGCAGGGAATCTTGGAGGAACACGACGTCGAGGTGATGGGGACGCCGCTCGAAACGATCTACGCGACCGAGGACCGCGACCTGTTCCGCCGGCGGATGGAGGAGATCGGCCAGCCCGTCCCGAAGTCCACGACGATCTCGCTGGCAGACGACGAGTCGGTGACCGACTTCGACGAAGGGGCACTTCGTGACCGGGTCGACGCCGCAGTCGACACGGTCGGCGGCCTGCCGGTTATCGCGCGGACCACGTACACCCTCGGCGGGTCGGGGTCGGGCGTCGTCGACGAGTTCGAGGACCTCGTCGAGCGCGTCCGCAAGGGGCTCCGGCTCTCGCGGAACAGCGAGGTGCTGATCACGGAATCGATCTCCGGCTGGGTCGAACTGGAGTACGAGGTGATGCGGGACGCCGACGACTCCTGTATCATCATCTGTAACATGGAGAACATCGACCCCATGGGGATCCACACCGGCGAGTCGACGGTGGTGACCCCTTCACAGGTCATCCCCGACGACGGCCATCAGGAGATGCGCGACGCCGCGTTGGGTGTGATCCGCGAGCTCGGCATTCAGGGCGGATGTAACATCCAGTTCGCCTGGCACGACGACGGCACGCCCGGCGGCGAGTACCGCGTCGTCGAGGTGAATCCTCGGGTCTCTCGCTCCTCCGCGCTCGCCTCGAAGGCAACGGGATATCCGATCGCCCGCGTCACCGCGAAGGTCGCACTCGGCAAGCGGCTCCACGAGATCGAAAACGAGATCACCGGCCAGACGACGGCCGCCTTCGAGCCCGCCATCGATTACGTGGTGACGAAGGTGCCGCGGTGGCCCATCGACAAGTTCGACGATGTCGACTTCGAGCTCGGGACGGCGATGAAATCGACCGGCGAGGCGATGGCGATCGGCCGCACGTTCGAGGAGAGTCTCACGAAGGCGTTGCGCTCCTCGGAGTACGATCCCGCTGTCGACTTCGAGACGGTCTCGGACGAGACGCTCGAGTCGGAGTACCTCGAGCGGGC
>KI543165.1:112731-129540 GCA_000496175.1 uncultured archaeon A07HR67
CAGTGGCCGGCGGGGCGGGAGCCGATGCCGGAGTGAGCGACGTCGAGTCCACGGTGCCCGACCGCACGTTCAAGCAGGTCGACACCTGCGCGGGCGAGTTCGAAGCGTCGACGCCGTACTACTACTCGGCTCGCCTTCCCGAGTTCCTCGCGGGATCCGACACCGCCGGCGCGTCGGACGAAGTTCGCGTGACCCCGAGGTCGAAAGCGTCGTGGTCGTCGGCGGCGGCCCGATCCGCATCGGACAGGGCGTGGAGTTCGACTACTGTGCGGTTCACGCGGTCCGGGCGCTCCGTGACCTGGGAATCGACGCGCACGTCGTCAACAACAACCCGGAGACGGTCTCGACCGACTACGACACCTCGGACGGGCTCTTCTTCGAGCCGATCTCCGCCGAGGAGATCGCCGACGTGATCGAGACGACCGGCGCGGACGGCGTGATGGTACAGTTCGGCGGCCAAACCTCCGTGAACGTCGGCGAACCGCTCAAAGCCGAGATCGAGCGCCGCGGGCTGGAGTGTGAGATACTTGGCACCAGCGTCGAAGCGATGGACTTGGCAGAGGACCGCGACCGATTCAACGTGTTGATGGACGAGATCGGCGTCGCTCAGCCCGAGGGCGGAACCGCGACCAGCCGCGAGGGCGCACTCGATCTGGCCCATCGGATCGGCTACCCCGTGTTGGTGCGACCCTCGTACGTGCTCGGGGGACGCGCGATGCGCGTCGTCGAGAACGACGCAGAGCTCGAACGCTACATCGAGGAGGCGGTGCGCGTCGCGCCGGACAAGCCGATCCTCGTCGACCAGTTCCTCGCTGACGCGGTCGAACTCGACGTCGACGCCGTCGCCGACGGCGAAGACGTGCTCATCGGCGGCGTGATGGAACACGTCGAAAGCGCGGGCGTTCACTCGGGCGACTCCGCGTGTATGATTCCACCGCGGTCGCTCGACGATGCGACGCTCGAACGGGTGCGGGATGTGACGGAGGACATCGCTCGGGCGCTCGATACGGTCGGCCTGCTCAACGTCCAGCTCGCGGTGACGGGGGTCCACGACCCGGACGTCGGCGCGGAGGTATACGTTCTCGAGGCGAACCCTCGCTCCTCGCGAACGGTCCCGTTCGTCTCGAAGGCGACCGGTGTGCCGATCGCCAAGCTGGCGGCGAAGGTGATGACCGAGCGGTCGCTCACAGAGCTCTCGGTCGACGAGCAGATCCCGGAGCACCTGAGCGTGAAGGAGGTGGTCCTTCCGTTCGATCGCCTGCCGGGCTCTGATCCGCGGCTCGGTCCCGAGATGAAGTCCACCGGCGAGGTGATGGGAACCGCCCGTTCGCTCGGGAAGGCGTACGACAAGGCCCAAGACGCGACCGGGAAGCCGATTCCCGAGTCGGGCACCGCCGTCGTCGACCTCTCCGCCGAGGAGTTCCCCGACCCCGACACCGACGCCGGCGAGGCGCTGGTCGAGGGCTTCTCCGCCCGCTTCGAGTTGTCGACGGCGACCGACCTGATCGAGGCGGCGCGCCGCGGCGAGATCGACCTCATCATCTCGCGGCAGCGCGACCTGTTGGAGGTCGCCGTCGAAGAGGAGATCACCTACTTCTCGACGCACGCGAGCGCGAAGGCAGCGCTCGAAGCGCTCGATCACGCCGCCGACGACATCGACGTGATGGCCGTCTCGGATCGCCCGAAACGCGTCGCGAACTGGGGCGAGTAGATGGCAAGCAGGCGGCACGGACGACTCCCACGGCGATTGGCCGCACGACCGCTGACCCCCGTGGGGCGAGGTTCAGGTCACGGCGTTGCTGGTTCGGTATCGTATATACCGTGTCGGGCCACCGGGACTTCGGGGTCGCGTGTGGAGCGCAACGCTTAGTCGCCCTCCGCACACACTCGGCGTATGTGCTTTTTCGAGACGCTCGCCGACCGGATCGAGCGGGTCGACAGCGTCGTTTCCGTTGGCCTCGATCCAGACCCGAGTCGGATTCCCGGCTTTCTCGCCGACGCCGACCTCCCTCGGTGGGCGTTCAACCGACGGATCATCGACGCGACCCACGAACACGCAGCCTGTTACAAGCCGAACGCGGCGTTTTACGAGGACGCCGACGGGTGGCGGGCGCTTCGCGAGACCGTCGCGTACGCAGCCGGAAAAGGCGTTCCCGTGTTGCTCGACGCCAAGCGAGCCGACATCGGCAACACCACGCGGCAGTACGCGGAGGCGCTCAAGATGGTCGACGCGATCACCGTAAACCCGTATCTGGGCCGCGATTCGCTCCAGCCGTTTCTCGACCGCGAGGAGAAGGGAGTGTTCGTGCTCTGTCGAACGTCGAATCCGGGCGGAAGCGACCTCCAGGACCTCGAACTCGCGTCCGGCGAACCGCTCTACGAGCGCGTGGCGGCGCTGGCAGACGTCTGGAACGCGAACCGAAACGTCGGGCTGGTCGTCGGCGCGACGACCCCGGACGAGCTCGCGGCGGTTCGTGAGGTCGCTCCGGAGCTGCCGTTTCTCGTCCCCGGCGTCGGCGCACAGGGAGGCGACGCCGAGGCGGCGGTCGAACACGGACTCGCGACCCATCCCGAGGCCGACGCCGACGTCGGGCTCGTCAACTCCTCGCGGGGGATCATCTTCGCGGGCGAAGAATCCTCCCGACCGGACGACGAGGCGACGTACTTCGGGGCGGCCGGCGATGCGGCAAAACGGCTGAAACGGCGGCTCAACCGGTATCGGTAGTCCGACGCCCAGATCTCCGGTCGGCTTGTAAACCGGCGCCAACTGCGTCAGTCGATCCGGAATCCGTCGGGACGGTCGTCGCCGGTCGACGGGTCGTCGGGGTCGCCGATCGTTTCTGCGCAGGCGGAACAGGCGCCGATCGTCTCGTCCCAGTGGTCAGTACAGACCTGCGTCCCGCAGCTTTGACACGTGTGGCGGGCGCGGGCGTTCTCACACACCTGACAGAGGCCAGCGTTGCTCATGGCTGAGTGTCGGTCGGACGGCTTATGACAGTTCGGTCGAAGGACCCAGTATGCGACAGTTCGTCGTCGTCGGCCACGATGTCCCCACCGACTCAGAAGGCATTAGCCTCGCGGACCTCCCCGGCGCAGGGCGGCTCGACCTGCTCTGTCGATGCGTGGCGACCGGCGTGTTTCTCTCGTACGGGATCCGCGACGACGTCGCCGTCCACCTCGTCTGTGCCGACGAACTCACCGTCACCTTCGACGCCGCAAGCCTCCGGCATCTCCACCCGGACGAGCGCAACGTCGCCGCCCGGATCCGCGACGCGCTCGCCGCGCGAGCGGACGCGATCGGACACATGCCGGCGGACGTCTCGCCGGGCGTGAAACTGCGTCGGATGGGGTTGTCGGCGACGCTAGATCGCGTCGCCGCCGACGGGACGCTCATTCACCTCCACGAGGAGGGAGCCCCGCTCGTCGACGCCGACCCGCCCGAGGACCCGGTGTTCGTTCTCTCGGACCACAACGACTTCACCGAGTCGGAGGCGTCGCTGCTCGCAGACGCCGCCGACCGCCGGGTCAGCGTCGGGCCCAACCGCCTCCACGCCGACCACGCCGTCTCGGTCGTCCACAACTGGCTCGACACCGACGGGTATGCGTCCTACTGAGACCGCCGCGAACGAGACGCGATGACTGACACTGACCCGACGCCCGACAGGGCGCAGGCGACGCAGACGACACGCGCCCCCGCGACTGACGACCGGTTTTCCGTTCCGCTCCGAGGGATCGACGTCGACCCCGAGACGCGGTGTGCTCACTGGAACGCCCCGGTCGACGTGATCGCCTTGCGGTTCGGTTGTTGTGAGACGTACTACCCGTGTGTCGCGTGTCACGACGCCGCGACTGACCACGACGCAACGCCGTGGCCCCGCGAGCGATTCGGCGAGCCGGCGGTGGTGTGCGGGAAGTGTGGCGGGCGGCTGACCGCTCGCGAGTACCTCGCCTGCGACGACGCCTGTCCGCGGTGTGATGCCGACTTCAATCCCGGCTGTCGTGCACACCGCGACGCGTACTTCGAGCCGTGAACTGGGCGATGCCCGCAGTTCCGGAAGGATTAAAAGAGCAAACGGCCTTCTTCCAGATGCGGGCCGGTGGGGTAGCTTGGTATCCTTCGGCCTTCGGGTGGCCGTAACCACGATTCAAATTCGTGCCGGCCCATTTTCACCCCACTTCACAACCACGAGCGACAGCCCACTTCTGACGCCGTCGCTCTCGACGCCGAGGAGGTTCGAGCCGGTTTCGACGCGATCGCCGCGGCTCGGATCATCAGGGGCGTAAATTGAAGTGTGGTTGTGTGTAACTATCACGGACGATGGATCGGAATAACACGAGAACCGAGTCGATCAAGCCGGGTGCGGCGGTGTACACCGACGACGGACGGTTCATCGGCCGCGTCAGTGGGCTAACCGACGACGGACTCGAGGTCACACAGTTGGATTCGGACGACCTCCACGAGCGGGATCCGGACGAGCTTCCGGGCCAGGAGTTCGGCGAGGGGTACCTGATGTGGCGGTGTGACGGATGCGGAGAGATGGGCGGCCTCGACGACGGATTTCCCGCGGCCTGTCCGGGCTGTGATGCGCCGCGGACGGCCATCACCGCGGTTCGAGAGGACTGAGCCCGGCGTCGACGAGCCCTGAGTGACCACGCGGTCGCACACCCAAGGCGCGCGTGCCGAGCGGCGCGACCCGCTCAGCGCCGCGCCGTGATCCGGGCGGCGGCGATGCCGGCAGTCAGGATGAGGACGCCGATGAGCGCGTTCAACACCAGTCCGAGTGACTCGCCGTCAGCGGCGTTGAGACTCCCGATGTAGAAGAACACTCCGGCAACACAGAGGTGTGCGGCGGCCACGCCAGTTGGAACGTTTGTGCCGACGTCGAAGCCGATGTTCATACTTTATCTGACGATCCCCACATAAAAAAGGGCGCCGCTCGCCGCCCGAGACCCGGCGTCTTCTCGGGCCCGCAGCCGGCCCGAGACGTCGGAGACGCTCGCGATCACTCGGCCGGGAGCAGTCCCGCCTCGCGGAGTTCGTCGTCGAGTGTCCCGTCGCCGTGGTCGACGTACGCGTCGGGGGTGTACGTCTCGATTTCGAGAGCGTGAACGGACTGCGTCATGTGGTCGCCGACGGCGTCGTACACCCGCTGATGTTGGTCGACAAGCGACTCCCCCTCGAAGGCTGGCGAGACCGCGACAACCGCGAAGTGAGCGTCCTCGTTCTGGTCGTTGTGGACCCGCGGCATGCTCACCCGTGCGACCGCCTCCGGGATGTCCGCCTCGATCAGCTCCTCAACCGTTTCGGTGTCGATGGTCATAGCCGTCGTCCGTCGCGGACGGGCAAAAACCGACCGGACGCCGTCACGCGGCGGCGCCGCTGTGACGCCGCCACGGAGCGTCGCGGTTTCAGTCGCGCTCGTCGAACTCCTCGACGATCGCCGCGCCGGCGGACGCTCCGATACGCTCCGCGCCGGCCTCGAACATCGCAGCCGCGTCGGCGTAGGAGCCGACGCCGCCGGCGGCTTTGACCGGGAGGTACTCGCTCATCAGCTCTACGTCCGAGACGGTCGCCCCGCCGTCGGCGAAGCCGGTAGCGGTTTTGAGCATCGCGGCGTCGGCCGCAACCGCCGCCTCACAGGCGCGGCGGATCTCGGCGTCGGTCAAAAGCGCCGTCTCGAGGATCACCTTCACCGGAACCGGCACGGCCGCGACGACCTCGGCGAGTTCGGCGGTCACCGCGTCGTCTGCGCCGGCTTTCAGCCGGCCGACGTTGATCACCAGATCGACCTCGTCGGCACCGTCCTCCCAGGCGATGACTGCCTCCTCGCGTTTCACCGCCGTAGGCGACTGGCCGTGTGGGAATCCGACGACGGTCACGAGCGTGCCGGGAACCGCGTCGCGGGCGGCCGCCTCCGCGACGTAACAGGGCGGGATACAGGCGTTCATTCCGTGGTCGACCGCCTCCTGTAGAACGGTTTCGACGTCGGTCCACGTGGTCGCCGGGCCGAGCACGGTGTGGTCGATCCGCGCCGCGAGCTCCTGTGGAGTCATATCCACTCGCTTGCGGGGCGACGACAAAGACCTGCTGGGTCGGCGGGCGGTCAGCCTTTGGAGCGTCGTCGCCGGGCAGGCCGGCTACGCCACCACGCCCTTTCGTCGAAGCTCGTCGCGGATGGCCGTCCGCTTGACGAGCACGAACCCACAACAGATGAGCAGAAACCCGACGACCGTGGTCGCGGAGAGCCCCTCGTTCAACACGAGCCAGCCGGAGAGGGCGGCGAAGACGGGCGCGACGTACGAGACGAGGTTGATCTCGACCGGTCCGAGCCGGTCGAGCAGGTCGAAGTAGATGAGAAATCCGAGCCCGCTGGCGACCACGGCGAGGTAGCCTAACGCGAGCAGCGCTTCGGCCGTCCATCGGATATCGGCCATCGACTCGCCGAGCCCGAACGCCACGGCGTGTATCAACCCCGCGCCGAGCAGCATCGACCACGCCTCCATCGTCTCGACGCGCATGTTTGCGTCGAGCGCGCGGGTGAGCACGGAGCCGAGCGCGAACGACGCGGCCGCGACCAACACGAGGAGCTTCGCGACGGTGCCGCCGCCGGCGAGGTTCGAAGGGTCGGGAGCGGCCAACACCCCTGCGCCGACGAGTCCGACGAGCAGCCCGGCGACGCCGAGGACGGTCAGGCGCTCGGAGGGGAGAAACGCCCGCGCGAACGCGGTCGTCAACACCGGCGAGAGGCCGATGGTGACCGACGCGACCGCGCTCGTCACCGCCGGATCGGTCTCGCCGACGAACAACAACGCGTGGTACGCGGCAATGAGCAGGGTCGCGCCGACAAGCACGAGCGTCCACTCGCCGCGACCGCGCGGAATCGGGTCGTCGACGATGTACGCCGCGTACGCCAGCATCACCACGCCGGCGATGTCGAATCGGAGGGCCGCGAACAACACCGGCGGAAAGTACGCCAACCCGGCGTTGATCGCCATGAACGCGGAGCCCCAGACCGCGGCGAGAACGAGAAACAACCCGAGATCTCGGTACCGACTCACGACAGGTCTCCGCACCCCTCGGGCCAAAACCTTCCGAAACCGGCCGGCGCGGCCGGCGCCGCTCGGCTCACCGAACCCGGAACCGCGTCCCGTCGCGGGTGACGACGCCGACGTCAGACAACCGACGGAGGGCGTCGACGACGGCGTCCTCCGGCACGCCGACCTCCTCGGCGACGGCCTCGACCGTCCCATCCGTCTCGACGAGCGCGGCGAGCACGGCGGCATAAAACCGGCTGTCGGCCTCGGTGCCGAGCCGCTCGTCGATCTCCGCGAGCGCGTTCTCGACCCGGCCGTGTACCCACCGTTGTGCCACCGATAGCTCGCGGTCGAGCTCCTGGAGGCGGGCGTACTCGGCCGCCAGGTCGGCGATGTCGTCCGGGCCCTCGTTCGCGTCGGGCGTTTCGATCGAGAGGTGGGGACACCGCCCCGACATGTCGAGGCTGTTCCGGGCGGGATACGCGCTCTTCGCGCCGAACCCGTACGGGGAGACGCTCACTTCGAGCCGCAGGCTTTGGGTGATCCGAAAGTATTTCCGACGCTGGTCGTCGGTCGTCGACTCGATCAGCCCGGCGTCCTCTAGCTTTCGAAGGTGGTCGATCACCGCCTTCGGGCTCACCCCGAGGTACTCCGAGATCTCCGTGACGTAACAGGGTTTGTCGGCGAGGAGCCGGAGGATCCGCCGCCGGTTTTCGTTGCCCAGGAGATTGAGCAGTACCGCGGAGTCCATTAACGTGTGGTTAGCGTCCGACAAATAAAAGAGTGGCTTCACGCGGGCCGGCGGTCGGCGTGGCTGGTCCGCGTCGAGTCATCCTAGAACGAAGGGTAATTACCCCCTCGCGGGCAGGAGTCCGTATGCGAACTGCGCTGATCGTACTCGACGGGTGGGGACTCGGCCGCGACTCGCCACACCGGACCGGTCTCGGTGACGCCGACGCCGACGTGCCGGCCTCACAGGGCCGGGACGCGGTCGCCGCCGCCGACACGCCGACGTTCGACGCCGCGGTCGACCGGGGCGCGTCCGGTTCGCTCGTCGTTCACGGCCGGCGCGTCGGACTGCCGGACGGACAGATGGGCAACTCCGAGGTCGGCCACCTCAACATCGGTGCGGGGCGGGTGGTCACGCAGGCGTACACGCGTATCACCGACGCGCTCGCGGAGGGATCGCTCGCCGACACCGACGCGATCGCGTCGGCGTTCGACCACGTCGCCGCGACCGGCGGCCGGGTCCACCTCATGGGGCTCGTCTCCGACGGCGGGGTCCACGCGCACGTCTCGCACCTGACGGCGCTCATCGACGCGGCGGCCGCGGCCGACGTGCCGGCGACGAGCCACGCGTTCACCGACGGCCGCGACACCGCTCCGGCGATCGCCGACGAGTTTCTGGCGTCCGTCGCCGACCACGCTGCCGAGCGCGGCACCGGCGACATTGCGACCGTAACCGGTCGGTACCACGCGATGGACCGCGACGAGAACTGGGAACGAACCCGCCGCGCCTACGACGCGATCGTGAACCGGACGGCCGACCACGAGGCGGACTCGGCGGTCGAGGCGGTGCGGACGGCTCACGCCCGCGGCGAGACCGACGAGTTCATCGAACCCACTCTCGTCGCCGACGAGCCGGGGATCGACGACGGAGACGCGGTCGTCTTCTTCAACTTCCGGGGGGACCGCGCGCGACAGCTCGTCCGGCTGCTCACCGACACCCGCCCGACGTGGGAGTTCGAACTCGACCAGCCTGACATCGAGCTGGTGACGATGACCGAGTACGACGAAACGTTCGACTTTCCGGTGGCGTTTCCGCCGGAGACGCCGGTCAACACGCTCGGCGAGGTCGTCGCCGACGCCGGCGGCACCCAGCTCCGGATCGCCGAGTCCGAGAAGTATCCGCACGTCACCTACTTTCTCAACGGGGGTCGAGAGGTCGCGTTCCCGGGCGAGCAACGGTCGATCGTCGAGAGCCCGGACGTGCCGACGTACGACCAGCAGCCGGCGATGTCGGCGGCCGAGGTCACCAACGAGGCGATCCGTGTGATCGAGACGGACGACCCGGATCTGGTCGTGTTGAATTACGCCAACCCCGACATGGTGGGCCACACCGGCGACTTCGAGGCGACCGTCGATGCGGTCGAGGCGGTCGATCGAGGGTTGTCCCGGCTGCTCGAAGGCGGTGTCTGCCGCCGGCGGCCACGCCGTCGTCACCGCCGACCACGGCAACGCCGACGACATGGGGACGCCGGACGACCCGCACACAGCACACACGTACAACCCCGTTCCGGTGACCTATCTGACGCCGGACGGCGACGACGGCGGCCGAACGCTGCGGGCGGGCGGGTCGCTGTGTGACGTCGCGCCGACCGTTCTGGCGCTCATGGATCTCGAACAGCCGCCGGAGATGACCGGCGAAAACCTGCTGGAGAGGTGATTCCGCCGGCGGGCGGGCGATCGCGAATCTCGCCGATTGTCAAGTGTCGGTGAGTTTCGCCGTGCGGCTCACCCGTCGAGCGGACGGGCGCCCGTTCCCGCGCGGTCGGCGTCGTTGAGCCGGAGCGGGCCGCCGGTCACGTCGACGCCCTCGTAGGGGTCTTCGGCGAGCAGCAGCGAGCCGTCGAGGTCGGCGTAATCCAGCAACGGCCCGAGGTGGGCTCCGGCCGCGATCGAGGCGTTCGACTCGATCATACAGCCCAACATCACCTCCAGTCCGTGTGACCGCGCGGTCGCGACCGCTCGCTTGGCCTCGAGCAGGCCGCCCGTCTTCATCAGTTTCAGGTTCGCGATGTCACACCGGTCGGCGATCGCCGGGATGTCGGCGGCAGTGACACAGGACTCGTCGGCCGCGATCGGGAGCGCGGACCGCTCGTAGGCGAACTTCAGTCCCGCGGGGTCGTCGGCGGGCACCGGTTGTTCGATGAACTCGACGCCCAGTTCGGCGAGCCACTCGCTTTTTGCGACGGCCTCGCGGGGGGTCCACGCCTCGTTGGCGTCGACCCGAATCGTCGCGTCGGGAGCCGCCTCTCGGACCGCCTCGACGATCTCGCGGTCGCGGTCGCCGCCGAGTTTCACCTTCAAGATCGGGTAGCCGGCGGCGGCCGCGTCGGCCGCCTTCTCGCGGATCCGGTCCGTGGTGTCGATCCCGATCGTGAAGGAGGTGTTCGGGGTCGCCGACGGGTCGAGCCCCCACAACCGGTACAACGGCACGCCGAGCCGTTTCGCGGCCAGGTCGTGGACCGCGATCGAGACCGCACACCGGGCGGCGGGATTGTCGCGGACGACCGTCTTCATCCGTGCTTCGATCTCCGTGAATGCGTGGGGGTCGCCGACGTCTTCGACGACCGAGAGCAGTTCGGGCAGGAGGTCGGCGACCGTGTCGGCGGTTTCGCCGTAGTGTCTCGCGGGCGCCGCGCCGCCGACGCCGGTCATGCCCGCCTCGTCGGTCACGCGGACGATCAGGTTCTCGGCGTCGGTCTGTGTGCCCCGCGAGATCGTGAACGGCTCGTCGAGCTCCATCGTGACCCGTTCGACTGACCCTTCGAGGCTCATTTCTCGATCACCCCATCGACGATCCCGTCGACGATCCGGTCGGCGCCGTCACGCACCGGGTCGGCCGCGGGAACGCCGAGCTCGTCTGCCACCGTCGCGACCGCGTCGGCGGCGGCCGCGTCGTCGTCGATCTCCTTCGTGTTGACCGCGCCGGCGACGACGCTCGTCTCGTGGACCGGAGCCGCTAGGTCCTCGTAGAGGTCGACGTAGTCGGCAAGCGGCGGAAGCGTGACCGACTCGTAGCCGTGGATGACCTCGCGGTCGGCGGCGTGACAGAGCACGAGCCCGTCGGCCATCGCGCCGTGGAGGATCCCGCAGGTGACCGCCGAGTAGGCGGGGTGGATGATCGTCCCCTGCCCCTCGACGACGAGCAGGTCGTAGTCGTCGCCCCGCTCGACGACCAAGTCCTCGACCGCGCCCGCGGTGAAATCGGAGATCACCCGGTCGATCGGGCTCCCCCAGCCCTCGATCATGATTCCGGTCTGGCCGGTGGGAATCAACGCGGCGTCGATTCCGCGGTCGCGGGCCGCGGCGACGACCTCCGCCGAGGTGGTCATCTTCCCGACGGAACAATCCGTCCCCACCGTGAGCACCACGTCGGCGTCGACGTCGCCGGCGTTGCCGCTCGCGACCCCGATGTCGTCGGGTGGGTCGCGAACGTCGCGGAGCGTCACGTCGTGTTCGGCCGCCAGCTCGGCGAACTCCTCGTCCTCGTTCAGAAAGTAGTGAAGTCCGCTCACGACGTCACAGCCGGCGGTGATCGCGGCGCGGACGTCATCGCGCCAGGACTCGTCGAAGCCGCCGCCGATCGGCGCGATACCGATGTAGAGGGCGTCGACGGCCTCTTCTGCGGCCGCCAGCCCGTCCTCGAAGGAGCCGACGATCGGCGCGTCCGCGACGTCCGGAACGTGGTCGGCGACGCGGTCACCGGTTCGGTCGCGGTCGAGGACGGCCTGCACCTGCTGGTCGCCGTATCGCATCACGCCGAGGGCGGTCTTCGCTCTGTCAGGGAACTTCTCGTGTGCGAGAACGATGATCCGCTCGTCACTCATGCTCACCTCGTCATCCCGGGGTGGCTT
This sequence comes from uncultured archaeon A07HR67, assembly GCA_000496175.1. GTDB lineage: Archaea > Halobacteriota > Halobacteria > Halobacteriales > Haloferacaceae > Halorubrum. The sequence continues at coordinate 124,407 of KI543165.1, forward strand.
AAATGGGACGGGATGAGCCGGGATCGCCGGATCTCAGGCCGATCCGTCGGCGAACTCCTCGGCACCCTCGTAGAACCAGTAGCCGTTCTCGCGCATCGCGCGGCCGAGTTCCTGATGAAATTCGACGAAGTCGGCGAACGACTCGAGGTCAACCCCGTCGAAGATCTCCTCGACGGAGACGACCGTCTCGTGGTCGATTCGGATCGGGTGGTCGCCGTACTGTTCGACGTACTCGGCCGCCGTTAGCGGGAAGTCTTCCTCCTCGTCGATCTTCTTCGCGAGCACCGCGTGACCGTACTGCCGCATGCCCTCGCTCCCCTGTTCGCCGTCGGGGTCGTGTGGCCAGTCCATACCCGATCGATCACCCGGTGCCGGCATAGTGGTTGCGTTCGTGGCGGCGGACCCCGTCCACAAGACACTTCGCCGCCGGCCGTTCTCGTTCGCCTGTGCGACGCAGAGCCCTCCTCGCCGTCGCGGCGACCGTCCCCCTCGCGGGCTGTCCGGCGGCGCCGTGGAGAGACGATCCCGAGAACGTCGACGGAGCCGAGGTGACCCTCCGCCGGGAGCACACCGGGACGTTCGACTCCGACGAGCCGGGTCACAGCGACGACGCCGTTCTGCTCCCCGCTGTCGACGCCGATCCGCCGCGCGTCACTGTCAGGGGACGGCTGCTCGACGGCTCGCGCGATTGCTACCGCGTCGACCTGATCGAGGCGACCCTCGATGCCGACCGTCTGTCGTGCCGCCTGACGACCGAGGACGACCCCGACTGGGACGAGAGTGGGTGTTCAGACATCGCCGAGCCCCATCCGTACGAAGTCGTCGTCAGGTTCATCGAGGCGCCGGTTCCCGAGACCGTCGACGTGCGCCACGGCGACGAGACGATACTGGAAGAACGAGTGTAGCCGAGCGAGCAATCGAACACGGACTCGCAGAGACTCCCGACAGTGGCGCGCTCCGGTGAGCGTCCGACGGACGCGAACCCGAGCGCGAGGGAGTCGGTCGCCTCCGGCGACCGACGAGGCTGGGGAGGCGTGAGGCGCGGTGCCGTGCTGTCGGGCGGGACACAAAGGGGCAGCCGCGAGGAGGACGCACGGCGACGCAAGGACCACAGGAACGAGCGGAGCGAGTGACGAGGACCGCAGCGAGCCGCGCGACTCCTCGCGGCTGGGGCTTTGGAAGTGGTCTTACCGTCACTACCCGAATTCAAGCGAGTGGCTACCTCTTCGTGAGTGGTCTCACCGTCACTACCCGAGTTCAAGCGAGCGGCTGGGGCTTTCGCGGTGTCCACTGCGTTGGTGACTGCTTCTCCCCGGCCGCTCACCGGTCGATCCCGCCCTGCGCTTTGATCCGCATGATGTGTCGAACGTTGAGGTAGATCTCCTCGGGCGACGTCTCTTCTTCGGGGTCGTACAGGTCGGACACCCGGTAGAGTATCGCCGAGAGCTGTTTGCTCTCGGAGCTGTCGCCGCGCACGTCCGCCGCGATATCGCGGAGAAACGCCCGAACCTCCGCGTTCTCGGGGAACTCTTCGCCGGCCGCGGCGGACTCCGGGACGACCGGGTCGACGCCGGCGGCGTCCAGCGGGTCCGTCGGGTCGTCGCCGTCGGCTCCGTTCGGCTCGGTCATTCCTTCGCACTCGCCTCGCGCCGGCGAACGACGCCGGCGTTGTTCGCGACGTTCTCGACGAGCACCCGGAACGCGTCGGCGGTGTCCCCCTCGCCGAGCACGACCGGCGCGCCGTCGTCGCCGCCGGTTCGCACGGCGGGGTCGAGCGGGATCCCGCCCAAAAACGGCAGCTCGTGGTCGGTCGCCAGCGCCTTCCCGCCGCCGGAACCGAATATCTCGTGAAAGCCGTCGCAGTCGGGACACCGAAATCCCGCCATGTTCTCGGCGATGCCGAGCACGTTGGTGTCGTGTTTGCCGAACATCCGGAGTCCCTTCACCGCGTCGTCGAGCGCGACCTCCTGTGGCGTCGTGACGATCACCGCGCCCGTCAACGGGAGCGTCTGGAGGATCGTGAGCTGGGTGTCGCCGGTCCCCGGCGGGAGATCCATCACGAGGTAGTCCAACTCGCCCCACTCGACGTCCTCGACGAGCTGTGTGATGATCTTGTGTACCATCGGCCCGCGCCAGATCACGGGGTCGTCCTCGCCGGTGAGAAAGTCCATGCTCATCAGCTTCACCCCGTAGCGCTCGGGCGGAACGATCGTCTCGCCGTCGGTCTGCGGGCGTTCCTCGGCGGCGACCATCCGGGGGACGTTCGGCCCGTACACGTCGGCGTCGAAGAGCCCGACGCGCGCGCCGAGTTCGGAGAGCCCGGCTGCGAGATTCACCGCCACCGTCGACTTGCCGACGCCGCCCTTCCCGGAGGCGACCGCGATCACGTTCTCGACGCCCGGTAACACCTGCTCGGCCGTCGAGAGGTCGTCGGGGATCGACGCCGACAACGAGACGTCGAGCGCCGCATCCGAGAGCGCCGCCCGCACGTCGTCGGCGATCGTCGACTCGTGTGGCGCAAACGGCGCGCCGAGCGCCAGCGACACGCGTATCTCCCCGTCGTCGACCGTGACGTCGTTCACCAGCCCCAACGACACGATGTCGTCGCCGAGGTCCGGGTCCCGAACCTCCCGCAACCGGTCCCGAACGTCCGCTTCCTTCATGATCGGTGCGAGGGGGGTGAGTCGAATAAGCGTTCCCCACCGGACGCGTCGGCCGAGAGCCGAGCAAGCGACGGCCGAGAGCCGGACGAGCAACAGCCGGAAGCCGGGCAAGCGACGGGCGGGCGAACGGTGGCAAGAGCGACCACTCAACGACACGGACGGAACGCGGTCGGCTACTCGATTCGCGTCCCCGGCGTCTCTCCGCGGAGAAACGGCTCCAGGCCGTCGGGACCGAAGACGGAGGCCGGCGCGTCGAGCGCGAGCAGTTCGCGGACCTTCGCCGCCATCCCGCCGGAGACGTCCGTCGTGTCGCTCGCGCCGAGCGCGTCGGCGACCGCGTCGAAGGAGTCGATGCGGGAGAGTACCGACCCGTCTGTGTCGAGGACGCCGGGGACGGTCGAACAGACCCCGATTCTGTCGGCGCCGAGCCGCGTCGCGAGCTCCGAGACAAGCTCGTCGCCGGAGACGACGGTCACGCCCGCCTCTGCGGTCGCGACCCCGTCGCCGTGGAGCACGGGAACGAATCCCTCGGCGAGCAGCGTCGCCGTCGACCCGACCGGGAGATTGAGGGCGCCGTCAACGCCCGCCGGCCGCGCCGACACCGAGAACGGATGGACCGGCACCGCCGGCACGTCGCGGTCACGGAGCGCCGAGAGCACGGCCCCGTTGAGCGTCGTCATCGCGCCGTGGATATCCATCACGGCGTCGGCGTCGTGGGTGCCCGACCGCGTCGACACGCCGTGGGCGCTGGCGTGGTGGTGGCCGAAGCTGCCGCCGCCGTGAACGAGCACCAGTCGGCCGACCGTACCGCTCGCGAGCGCGTCGGCGACCGCGTCGCAGGCGGCCGACAACGCCGCGTCGTCGATCGTCTCCGGCCGGGTCTTCTCCGTGATCAGGCTCCCGCCAAGTTTCACCACGACCGGCGCGTCGGCGGGCGTCTCGGCGGTTCCGTCGTCGGCCGCCCGCGCGGGGTCAGGTTCGCCGGTCACGGCGCCTCCACCCGGACGCCCTCGGTCGCCAACTCGGCACGAAACGCCGCCTCACAGCCCTGGGTGAACGAGAGGGCGGTCGGCGTCTCCGTGTCGGGATCGAGCGCGACGATACAGCCACCGCCGCCCGCGCCGGTGAGTTTTGCGCCGTGTGCCCCGGCGTCGCGGGCCGCCCATACCATGGCGTCGAGCGAGCGCGCCGAGACGCCCAGCGCGGCCAACAGCCCGTGGTTGAAATCCATGAGATCACCCAGCTCCGCGAGCAGTTCTCGCGACGGGTCGGCTTCCGGAACCGCGCCCGCGAGCAGTTCCTCGCCGGCGCGGACGATGTCGCCGATCGAGCGAACGGTGTCGGCCGCGAAGCGATATCGCTCGCGGCGCTCGCGGACGCCAGCCACGAGCGCGCCGGTGTCGCCCGCCCCGCCGTCGAACCCGATCACGAACGGGAGGTTCGGCGCGTCGATCGGCTCACAGTCGTCTCCCTCGACCCGGACGGCGCCGCCCATCGTCGAGCAGAACGTGTCCGCCCGAGACGCCTGGCCGTCTTGCACCTCGAACTCGGCGCGGTAGGCGCGGTCGGCGAGGTCTCGGCGGTCGAGCGGCTCGTCGAGCGCGCGGGTGGCGGCGTCGATCCCCGCGACGACGACCGCGGCCGACGAGCCCAACCCGGCCCCGAGCGGGATGTCGCTCTCGACGGTGATGTCGAAGCCAGCGTCGGGCGCGTCCGCCGCCGACCGAGCCTGCCGGACCGCGGCGTCGACGTAGCCCATCGCGGCCTCGACGAGCGGCGTCGGCACGTCGACGTTGGGTCGGCCCCCGGTGCTGCCGCCGTACTCCACGGTGAATCCGTCGAGCGAGAGGTCTTCGGCCGTGACACGGACGCGGTCGTCCGCGCGCGGTTCGACGGTCACCCGCGCTCGGCGCTCGATCGCCGCCGGAACCGCGGGCTCGCCGTAGACGACGGCGTGTTCGCCAAAGAGGTACACCTTCCCCGGCGCGCTACAGACGGTCATACGAACATCCTCTCTCCGGGGGCATACAGGCGTTGCGTTTGTCGGGTCGGCGTCCGGCACCCCCGGACGCGGGACGGCGAGAACTCCCTCCCGCCACCTTTTCACCGTCGCCCCCCGTCGCGTTCGTCATGACGCAGATACCGTCGCTGCTCGCGCGGTCGATCAGGAACTTCGTCGACGGAGTGGCCGTCGCGATTCCGCGGCTGGTTTCGGGACTGATCTTCCTCGCGCTGGCGTACGTGACGGCGCGGGTCGTCCTCTCGCTCGTCCGAACCTCGATCGATCGGATCTACGTCGGTGACCGCGAGCTCGTCGGCGATCTCATCACCACGCTCGTGGCGGTCTTCCTGTGGTTCGGCGTCGCGCTGACGTTCCTGAAGGTCGTCGGCATGGGCGATATCGCGGCGAGCCTCGGCACCGCCGTCGGCTTCATCGCGCTCGGTATCTCCTACGCGCTCTCCGAAATGAT
>KI543165.1:129560-138362 GCA_000496175.1 uncultured archaeon A07HR67
AGATCGAGTCGCAGTGGATCCGCGACGTGCGGACGGGGAGTGGACGCGAGCGCGACGGCAGACGGACGCGTCGCTCGGCGACGGAGCGTGCGCGAAAAAAGTCGACTCGAGATTGGATCGAACGACCGGCTTACAGCTCGTCTTCGAAGTCCTCGAGCGCGAAGACGGTATCTGCGCCGCGGCGGTCGAGCGTCTCGTTGGCCAGAAGCCAGTAGACGACCGACAACGCGCGTCGACCCTTGTTGTTCGTCGGGATGACGAGGTCGACGTTCGACAGCTGGTTGTTGGAGTCACACATCGCGATCACGGGGATGCCGACCGTGATTGCTTCTTTGACCGCCTGCGCGTCGCCGATGGGGTCGGTCACCACGACCACGTCCGGTTCGATGTAGCCGGCGTAGTCGGGATTGGTCAGCGTTCCAGGGATGAACCGGCCGGTTCGGGCGCGCGCGCCGACCGCGTCGGCGAACTTCTCGGCCGGGAACCGGCCGTACTGCCGCGAAGAGGTGACCAGAATCTGCTCGGGGTCGTAGTTCACGAGGAAGTCGGCGGCCGTGCGGATCCGGCCGTCGGTCTCGCTCACGTCGAGCACGTAGAGCCCGTCGTCGCGGACGCGGTGGATGAACCGCTCCATGTCTTTGGTCTTCTGTTGGGTCCCGATGTGGACGCCCGCAGAGAGGTAATCCTCGACGGGGATCAACAGGTCGACGTCGTCGTCGGGCATGACGTCGTCGTCGAACGGCGAGGCGTCGTCCGCCTCGGTCTCCTCGTCGGCTGCGGCCTCCGCGCCGGCCTCGGCTGTGTCGGCCTCGGCGGCGGCCCCGGCGGCGGCCGCGTCGGCGGTCGGTTCCTCGGTCGTGTGGGCCTCCTCCTCGACGTCCGCGTCGACCGCCTCGGTCTCTGCGTCCTCGTCGAGTTCGACCGCGTCGTTGTCTTCCGTCATGCGTCGTGTGGGTTCGTCATACCGCGTCGTCCGCGATGCGGACCAGTTCGTTGAGCTTGGCGGTGCGCTCACCGCCGACCGTTCCCGTCTTGATGTAGGCGGCGTCGGTCGCGACGGCGAGGTGTGCGATGGTCGTGTCTTCGGTTTCGCCGGAGCGATGAGAGATGACGCTCTCCATGCCGTTCCGCGTGGCGAGTTCGACCGCGTCGAACGCGTCCGAGAGCGTCCCGATCTGGTTCGGTTTGATCAGGATGCTGTTTGCCGCGCCCGCGTCGATCCCCTCGCGGAGCCGGTCGACGTTGGTGACGAACAGGTCGTCGCCACAGATCAGCGTTTGGTCGCCGACCCGGTCGGTCAGTTCGGCGAACGCCTCGTACTCGTTCTCGTCGAGCGGATCTTCGACGTACGCGAGGTCGTACTCCTCGACGAGGTCGGCCATGTACTCGATCTGTTCGTCCGTCGAGCGGGTCTCCTCGCCGTAGACGTACGCGTCGGCCTCAGCGTCGTACAGCTCAGAGGCCGCGACGTCGAGCCCGAAGCGGACCTCGAAGCCCACCTCCGACTCGACGCGGTCGACGGCCTCCTCGACGACCTCGAACGCCTCCGCGTCCGATATCGGTGGGGCCCACGCGCCCTCGTCGCCTTTGGCCGCCGGCACGCCGCGCTCGTCGAGCACGTCCGCGACCGCCGCGTGGACTGCGGCGTTCGTGAAGACGGCCTCCTGTATCGAGGGGGCGCCGATCGGCGCCGCAAGGAACTCCTGGATGTACGTCGCCTCCTTGGCGTGTTCACCGCCGCCAACGACGTTCCCGAGCGGGATCGGGAAGTTCTCACCGCGGAAGGTGCCGCCCAAGTGTTGGTACAACGGCGCGCCCAACACGTCGGCGGCGGCTTTTGCGGCCGCCATCGAGATCGCGACCGCGCTGTTCGCGCCGATGGCGGAGAAGTCGTCCGTGCCGTCGGCCGCGCGCAACGCGGCGTCGACCGACCGCTGGTCGCCCGCGAACCGGCCTTCGAGCCGCGGCACCGCGTGTTCGCGGGCCGCCGCGATCGCCTCGCTCGCCGGACGCTCGATCGCCTCGAACTCGCCGGTCGACGCGCCGCTCGGGGCGGCCGCTCTGCCGAATCCGCCCGACTCCGTCAGCACGTCGGCCTCGACGGTCGGGTTGCCCCGCGAATCGAGGATGCGACGCAACGAGATGCTGGTGATCCGAGTCATCAGTTCGACTCCCTCCGGACCGTGAAGGGGAGCGCGCCGGCGTCGTACTCCTCGGCGGCGACGAGGATCGGCTCCGTCTGGTTCGTCTCGATCAGCACGGGAGCCCCGTACGACACCTGTAACGCGCGTGCTCCGAGGATCCGGGCCTTCTCATACCGATTGTATCTCTGTAGTGACATGGTTCGTTACTGATACGGCGAGACGACGTCCACGAGGTCGCGGTGGCTGACCAGCATGCGCCGGCAACAGTGCCGTTCGACGCCGAGGTCGTCGAGCACCTCGCCGGGGTCCTCGTCGCCGTCGCGGGCCCGCGTTTTGAACTCCTCCCAGTGTTCGCCCACGACGTTGCCGCAGGTGAAACACCGGACGGGGATCATCATGATCGGATCACCTCAACGGTAGGATTTCTGGTAGCGGGCACGGGCGCCCGGTCCGCCCCATTTTTTGGGTTCGGACTGGCGCACGTCGTTGACCAGCAGGGTGCGGTCGAAGCTCATGTACGCGTCGCGCAACTCGGCGTCGCCGAGGTGCTGGACGAGCCCGCGGGCGATGGCGGTCCGCGTCGCGTCCGCCTGGCCGCTGAACCCGCCGCCGGACACGTCGACGTCGATGTCGACGCCGTCGCGCAGCTCGTCGCCCGCGATGCGGAACGGCTCCAACATCTTCATCCGCGCTTGTTGTGGTTCGACCAGCTCGACGGGCTGGGAGTTGATCCGAACGCGACCCTCGCCCTCGCGCACCGTTGCGCGGGCGACGGCCGTCTTCTTCTTGCCTGAGGTGTTAGTTACCATGTGACGTTGGCTCCCAAGGACTCGGAGATGGCTCCGAGCGTGGTGAACTTGATGTTGGAGAGTCGGTCCAGCGACGTGCCCTCGAGCACGACAGATTCGATCTCGTCGCGCTCGTACGGGTTGCCCACGTAGACGCGAACGTTCGCGAGCGCCTCGCGGCCCTCCTCTGTTTTGTACGGCAGCATACCGCGGATGGACCGCTTGAAGATGCGGTCCGGACGCTTCGGGTAGTACGGCCCGCTGTCGGAGCCGAGGTTCGCACGGGTGTGGTAGGTGTCCATCGTGGACTCCTCGTTGCCCGTGATCACCGCGTGCTCCGCGTTGACCACGGCGACCGTCTCGCCGTCGAGAACCCGCTGGGCGACCTTCGAGGAGACCCGCCCCAGAATACAATCCTGGGCGTCGACGACGATGTCGGCGTCGACCTTCGCGAGGCTCATCGGATCACCCGGACGTTGCCGCCCTCGGGGTTCTGTTTGGCGAACTGTTCGAGCGACACCGCCTCACCCGCCTGGTCGATCTTCGTGCGAGCGGTGCCCGAGAAGTCGACGGCGGCGACGGTGACGTTCTTTTCGAGTACGCCGCTGCCCAGCACCTTGCCGGGGACGACGACCGTTTCGTCTTCGTTTGCGTACCGTTCGATGCGACCCAGATTGACCTCGGCGTGGGTACGCCGTGGCTTCTCCAGTCGGTCGGCGACGTCCTGCCACACGCTGGCACCGGAGTCGCGCGAGACCGACTTCAGATCGGCGATGAGGTTCTGTAAGTTCGGATTCGTCTTGCTACTCATAACTGTCCCTCCCTGTGGGGGGTCGTGAAAAAACGGAGTGCAGGGAGCAGGATTTGAACCTGCGGACCTCTACAGGACAGCGCCCTGAACGCTGCGCCGTTGGCCTGACTTGGCTATCCCTGCGTACACTCCTGGGTTCTCCGGCTCCCTTCAAACCACTTTCGGTCCCGTCGCTCGGGTCGGCGTCGCCGCTCGCAAGCGGGGCAAGCGCCGTGGGGGTGGTTCGAGGGGCCGGCATGCCTTAGACCGCAACCTTCGTTTGCAGTTCGTCCGCGCGCTCCTCGAGGGAGTCGATCGCGCGAAGCAACAGTTCCTCGACCGCGAACGAGCCGTCCGTCTCGATGTGGAAGACGAACGCGCCGGGAACGTCCTCGACGCGCACCTCCTTGCCGGGATACCGCTTCGAGAGGTCGTTGTCGAACTCGTCGGTGACGACGACGTCTCCGTCGGGCGTCTCGATGACGCCCCGGAGAATCCGCGGGTCGTCGTCGTCGAACTCGCCGCGGTCGCCCTGGATCGAAACGCGCTGGAGATGGCGGTAGCCGACGGAGACGCCACCCTGGTGTTTGGCGTGGTCCTTCCCCGTCTCGAGAACCGCGTCGGCCTCGAACTCCAGGCGTTGTCCCTCCTTCAACTCGATGATCGGGACGTTCTCGTCGGCGGGCTCGACGAGCGGCTCCGCGGACTCGATGTCCCCGGAGTACGCCGTCGCCGGCCCCTCGACGTCGAGGGCGACCGTGACCGCGTCTCCGATCTCGAACTCGTCGAGCGGCGTCGTCAGGGGGATGAGCCCCAGCCGCAGCCCGATCATCTCGTCGAACATCACGGAGGAGTTCTCGATGAACCGCACCGTGTCGATCGAGAACGTCGGGACATCGGCGATCATCGCCCGGCGGATGCCGTTGGCGAACGCCGGCGTGAGCCCGCGGATCAGCACCCGGGCGCTGTGTTCGTCCCGTTCGACGTACTCAACGTCGAAGTCGGCGTCCGTCATGTCAGACTCGCTTGTTCTTCGGCGCCTTCGTCCCGTCGTGCGGGATGGGTGTGACGTCCTCGATGCGGCCGATCTCGATGCCGGCCCGCGACAACGCGCGGATCGTCGCCTGCGCGCCAGGACCGGTCGACTTGTTGAGGTTGCCGCCCGGCCCGCGCACGCGAACGTGGACGCCCTCCAAGCCGGCCTCTTTGACCCGCTCGGCGACGACCTCGGCCATCTGCATGGCGGCGTACGGCGACGCCTCGTCTCGGTTCTGCTTCACCACGGTACCGCCGGACGATTTGGCGATCGTCTCGGCGCCCGTCTCGTCGGTGACCGTGATGAGCGTGTTGTTGAACGACGCGTACACGTGGGCGATGCCCCACTTTCCGTCCTCGGATTGGCTCATGTGGTTACTCCTGTGACTCCGCGCGCTCGGGATGGAGATCGTCCGCGAGCGGACTCGTCTCGTCGAAGGCGATGACGCCCTCGTCGCTCACGTCGACCTTCACCGAGGGTCGCGTCACCCGCGCCCCGTCGACGGTGATGTGGCCGTGAACGATGAACTGGCGGGCCTGCTGGGTCGACGACGCGAACCCCTGTCGGTACGCCACCGTCTGTAGGCGGCGCTCGAGCAGGTCCGTCACGTCGAGCGACAGGACCGTCGAGATGTCGTCGTTGTCGCCGAGCACGCCGATGCGTCGGAGGCGTGCGACGAACTCCGCGCCGGCCTCGCCGGCGACGTCGACGTCACCCTGCGCCTCCCCGAGGAGCCGCCGGGCCTCGCGGCGCATGCGGCGCAGTTCCGACTGCGTCCGCCAGAGCTCTTCTTTGTTCTTCAGGCCGTACCGCGAGAGGAGGTCGGACTCTTCGGCGATCCGCTCGCCCTGGTACGGGTGGTTCGGCGTCTCGTATCCTTTGGTGTTTTTGCCGGTGCTCATTCGTCGTCACCCGCCTCGTCGTCCGCCATCTCCTCGCGGATCTCCTCGACGTTGACGCCGATGGTGCCCTCGGTCCGGCCGGTGGACTTGGTTCGCTGACCGCGGACCTTCTGGCCGCGCTTGTGACGAACGCCTTTGTACGATTCGATCTGTTTCATGCGGTTGATGTCGTGACGCCGCTTCTCGTTGACGTCCGTGCCGACGAGATGCGTCGTCTCACCGCTGAAGAAGTCGTTCTGTCGGTTGGTCATCCACGGCGGGACGTGGTCTTCGAGATTTTCGGCGACGTCGATCACCGCCTCGATCTCTTCCTCGTCGAGGAGGCCGAACGTGGCCGTTCGGTCCACGTCCGCCTCCTCGGCGACCAGCCGCGCCATGCGCGTGCCGATGCCGTTGAGTTCAGATAGGCTTCGCTCGACCGTCTTCGTTCCGTCGAGGTCTGCGCCCCCGATCCGAACGAAGTACTGGAGGTCCTCGTCCTCCTCCGGCGAGTCGTCCTGGTGTTCTTCCGTGCTCATGTGTTGATCGCAGTGAGTCCTACCGGCGCGATCCGGCGGTGCTCGGTCGTTCGAGCGTTGCGGCGGGGATTCGAACCCCGGAGGCAGTGACGCCACAGAGTTAGCAACCCTGCGCCTTGGGCCAGGCTTGGCTACCGCAACTCGCGTTATATCGTCGCCCTCGCGGACTCGGGACCCAGCGCCCCTACAGTTCGTGCGTCTAAATCAACCGCGCTTCAGTACTTAAACATCACGAAAGGCCCGGGAGCCGGCGCCGGCTCACACGGGAGCGATTCACACGGGGGCGGCCAGCCGCCGACTGCTGCCACGGCGCGATTCGGCGTATTCGCGCGTTCTCCACGGCGACGCTCGGGGGCGTCGCCGACGCGATCGGGAACCGTGAGGGCTTTGCCGACGCAACGGCAACGCTCGACAGTGAGTTCAGAGCCCGACGCGGACGGCGGGTACGTTCATGCTCCGGCCGATGGGGCCGACGGGGACGACGAGGCCGGCGGGGCTACCGACGCCGCTCCGACAGACGGTCGGCGACGCCCGTCCGTCGCCGGCGAGCCGGCGGCGGAGCCCGCCTCAACCCCGGAGGCCGAGGGATTCGGCCGCAAGGGCTGGGCGCTGACGGCCGTGTTGTTCTGTTGTGTGCTCGTGATTCCGGGCATCATCTACGCGTACCCGTACGCCGCCGGCGCGCTCGGGGTCACCTTCTTTGCGACGTACCTCGCGCTTCCGCTCGTCCCCGCGGCCCTGCTCGGACTCGTCGCCGTCTGGTCGATGACCGCAGCGACCGGCGACGAGTAGACCGCGAACGACAACGGTTTTGAACGACCCTGCCGGATGAGAGATATGTTGATCACCGTCTCCGGCCCGCCGGGAAGCGGGAAGAGCACGAACGCCGCGGGGCTGGCCGAGGCGCTGGGGCTCGAACACGTCTCCGGCGGCGACATCTTTCGCAGCATGGCCGCCGACCGCGGCATGACGCCGGTCGAGTTCAACGAACACGCCGAAGACGACGGCGACATCGACCGCGACCTCGACCGCCGGCTCCGGGAGACCGCGACGAACCGGGACGGACTCGTGCTGGAATCGCGTCTCGCCGGGTGGCTCGCGGGCGACCACGCCGATCTGCGGTTCTGGTTCGACGCCCCCGTCGCCGTCCGCGCAGAACGAATCGCCGACCGCGAGGAGAAGTCCGTGGCGCGGGCCCGCGAGGAGACGCTGCGACGGGAGTCGTCCGAGCGCAAACGGTACCTGGCGTACTACGACATCGACATCGACGACCTCTCGATTTACGACGCCGCGTACAACACCGCGCGCTGGGGCCCCGAACGCTTCCTCGACGCGCTCGTCGCCACGGTCGAGGCGTACGAACCCGGCACCGACGAGGGGAAGACCCCGATCGACGGCGTCTCCTACGACTTCTGAGCGGCAGTTCACCAGTCACATGACCCACGAAACGGACGCCGACGACTCCTCGCCGGTCGACGACCCGCTCCGTGACCCGCCGGGCGAGCGGTCGGGTCCGGAGTTGTTGCGTTTCGGCGTCGTGAACGTCGACAAACCCGCGGGACCCTCCTCTCACCAACTCTCCGCGTGGGTGCGCGACGCGATCAACGATGCCCTGGACGCGCTCGATCCCGGCGGGCCGCAGATCGACGGCGTCGCCCACGCGGGAACGCTCGACCCGAAGGTCACGGGCTGTCTCCCGACGCTCACCGGGACCGCCACCAGAGCGGCACAGGTCTTTCTCGAAGGGACGAAAGAATACGTCTCGGTGCTCGAACTCCACGGGCCCGCTCCGACCGACTTCCGGACGGTCACGGCGGAGTTCGAGGCGGAGATCTACCAGAAGCCACCCCGCAAGAGCGCGGTCACCCGACGGCTTCGAACCCGAACGATTCACGGCCTCGAACTGCTCGAAGTTGAGGATCGCCAGGCGCTGCTCCGGATCGACTGTGAATCGGGGACGTACGTCCGCAAGCTCTGTCACGACATCGGGCTCGCGGCGGGCGTCGGCGCACACATGGGACACCTTCGGCGAACCGCCACGGAGCCGTTCGACGACACGGACCTCCACACGCTTCAGGACCTCACGGACGCGCTGGCGTGGGCGGCCGACGGCGACGACGAACTCCTCCGCGAGGTCGTCCGACCGGCCGAAGCCGCCGTCGTTCACCTCCCGTCGGTGACGATCGCTCCCTCGGCCGCTCGCGCCGTCGCCACCGGCGCGCCGGTGTACGCCCCCGGGGTGATCGACAGCGACCTCGACGCGGACGCCGCCGAGACCGGCAACGACGGCAGGCGGTCCGGCACCGCCGAGACCGGCGACTACGAGGGGTCCAGCAACGGCGCAGAGCCCCCGCTCGTCGCCTGTCACCTGCCGAACGGCACCGTCGTCTGTCTCGGCCGGCTCGTCGGCGATCCCGGCGCCGACTCGGGGACGGTCGTCGCGCTCGAACGCGTTCTCTTATGAGCCGGCGGCGGAAGGTCGGCGCATGACCGACGACGCGACGCGGCTGGAACTCGGAACCGCACGCGCCGATCCCGGCGCGGTCGACCGCGGCTGGCTCGACGTCGCCGACCTCCCGACCGGAACCGCGGAACGACTGCCCGTCGTCGTCGCCAACGGAGCC
>KI543165.1:138382-139530 GCA_000496175.1 uncultured archaeon A07HR67
CTACTACGACGACGCGGACCCCAACCGCCACTTTCCCGACGCCGACGCGGAGTCGACGCGCCCGCCGCGGTTGCAAGAACGGATCGATTCTCGGCTCTACGCGGCGATCGTCGGCGGCGACGCCGAGACCGCAGCGGGGACTGAAGGAAGCAGCGCCAGCGAAAGCGCGGACGAGGAAAGCACCGTCGGCGAAAGCGCGGACGACGAGGGCGCGGGCGACGGGACCGCAACCGACCGCGCCGCCGCCGACCCCATCGCGGCCGACGCCCTGATCGATTGTCACACCGCGGGCGTCGACAGCGAGCCGTTCGCGATCCGCGACCGTGTGTTGTACGGCGACCGGCGGAGCGAGTCCGCGGCCGACGCGCTCGCGACAGAGCTCGAATCGATCGTCGACGCCTTCGGCTTCCCCGCGCTCGTCGAGTACCCGGCGGCGGAGTACGTCGAGGAAGACCTCCAGCGGTCGCTGGCGGGAGCCGTCCTCAACGAGGCGGGAATCCTGGCGTTCACCGTCGAACTCGGAGCACACAGCGTCGTCGACGACCGCCTCGTCGCGGGCGGCGTCGCCGGCGTGTTCGCGGTCGCGGTCGAACTCGGTCTGCTCGACGCCGACGCGGTCCCGGACGAAATCGGCGAGCCTACGGCCCACGTCGACGCCGCCCCCGTCGCGTACTCGGTCCGGCGGTACCGCGGCCCGACCGCCGACGTCTCGGGACTGGTCCGCCACCGCGTCGAACCGGGCGAACCGTTCGCCGAGGGCGACACCCTCGCGACGATCGTCTCGGCGACCGGCGAGCGCCGAGGGGTCGTCCGCGCGGACCACGACGGCTACCTGCTCGCGCGGACCGAGGGACTGGCCGTCTACGAGGGCGACCCGATCGCCAGCCTGGCGGTGCGCGAGGAGGGCGACCGCGTCGTCGCCCGCGACGGCGACTGAAACGAAGTTCTTAATTACCGGACGGGCATTTCTCAGGTTGTAGCCCGGGACCGTGGGGTAGTGGTATCCTATGCGGATGGGGTCCGTATGACCTGAGTTCGACTCTCAGCGGTCCCATAATTCTGTGTCTTGTTGAGTGCGGTATGTATATATTGACAACAGGCGCCTCAGAACTACGGAGAGACTATTCTGATCGGTAAATAGGGGATTA
>KI543165.1:139651-145234 GCA_000496175.1 uncultured archaeon A07HR67
GGCTCGCGAGATGCGCCACATCGCGTGTGGCTCGCACGCGAAACGGGTGGCGGGCGTCCGCGGACGCGCCGCGTGTCGTCGCATCAGGCGCTCGGAGTCGAGCCGCGGATTCGCGCGTGCCGAACGCGGGCTTGGAACGGCCGGGAGGTGAGTCCAGCTTCGATGACATACCCGACGAGACGCGCCGCCGGATAACAAAACGCCCGTATGATCAAGCCAGCGTTTTACTGACAGGTGTACGCACACCTCACGCGACGGCGGTCGTCGTCACACCGGCCGGATTTATTTTGTCGCGGCTCCGTCTCGGGAACGTCACATGCACGACCGAACCCGCCGCCGGTCCCCCCGCGATGAGTGACGATCCGCGGACACGCTGGCCGTCGGACTACGCCGGGGTGTCGATTCTGGCGGCAGCCAGCGCGCTCCTCGCGGCGCTTCTCGTCGCTACGTACCTCCAGTACGTGCTTCTCGCGGTCGTGCTCGCGTACGTGCTCGCGCCCGCACAACACCGACTCGAAGAACGAATGCGGTCGGACGTGGCCGCGGTGTCGTTGATCCTCGTCTCGGTTGTCGTGTTGTTCATCCCAATCGCGTACGTCCTCACGGTGGCGATCCGCCAGGGGCTCGCGCTCCTCGGGACGATCCGACGCGGCGAGTTGAGCCAGGTCGTGGTCGCCGAGGATGTCGACATCTTCGGCTACGCGGTCGACGTCGACCTCCTGTACGCGACGTATCAGGAGCCGATCACGGCCGGCTTACAACGCGTCGCGAGCTGGGGATTGGGGCTTGTCCGCGGTCTCCCGAACATGATCGTCGGGCTCTCGGTGACGTTGTTCGTGCTCTTCGCGTTGTTGCGTGACGGTGACCGGTTGTTCGCCTGGACGCTCGCGGTCGTCCCCGTCTCCGACCAGGTTCAACGCGACCTGATCGCGGAGCTCGACGACCTGATGTGGGCGTCCGTCGTCGGCAACGTCGCCGTCGCCGGGATCCAGGCGGTGTTGCTCGGGGTCGGGCTGTTTCTTCTCGGCATCCCCGGCGTCACGTTTCTCACCGTGGCCGCGTTCGTCCTCACGCTGCTCCCGCTCGTCGGGTCGTTCGGCGTGTGGGTGCCGGTCTCTCTCTACCTGCTCGCGCGGGGCCGGGCGACGGCGGCCGTGTTGTTGTTCGGCTTCGGCGTACTCGTCAGCCTCTCCGACATCTATCTGCGGCCGGCGGTGATCAATCAGGCTGGCGCGATCAACGTGGCGATCATCGTCGTAGGGATCTTCGGCGGAATCGTGGTGTTCGGCGGGGTCGGTCTCTTCATCGGTCCCGTCGCCCTCGGCGGCGCGAAGGTGGTTCTGGACCTGTACACCCACGAGCGGACGGCCTAGCGGTCAGTAGACGTACTCGTCTGCGGCGATCGTCACGTACTCGCGTTTCGTGTACCGCTTGTTCCACTTGTAGCCGAGAAGCAGCTTCAACGACTCCCAGCCGGAGCGGTACGGCTGTGCGAGCAGTCCGCCGTCCGTCTGCGCCGCGAGCATCGCGTCGGCCGCGCCGATGATCCGGTCCCAATCGGCCGGCTCGTAGTCGCCGACCATATCGGCCATCGTGATGTTTCGGACGATCTCGTCGCCGATCGATTCCTTCCAGCGTCGGTTGTACGCCGCCAGGTCGCCTGCGGCCGCGAGCTCGCCGGCGATCGCGCCGGTGCGGACGGCGACGTGGTCGCCTCCCTCGTGAAACGCCGAGGTCGTCCCCATCGCGCCGCCGACGACGGCGATCCCCGCTCGCGTCGGAGAATCGATCGGCCGCGTCGAGGAGATCGGATACGTCTCGGTGCCGTCGCGTTTGCCCGCGTCCTCCACCACGGGAAACGCCTCCTCAACGTCGTACTCGTCGCCGTACTGCCACTCCAACAGCCGGCGGATGTACGTCGAACCGCTCGGGATCGACTCGTCGTCTGCCGAGAGCAACTCGTAGGCGTCGGCGTCGAACGCGTCGATGTCCATCCCGATCGGCATCGTCAGCCCGATCCGACACACCCCGTCGGCGTTCGGGAAGATCCACGGGTACGCGGTGTCGCCGGGTATCACGCCCCACCAGAACACGATGGCGCCGTCGACTTCCTCGTACACCTCGGGAGGGACGCGCCGGTACTCCTGGTAGGCGATGTGGTTCGCCTCCGGCGGGGAGAGCCGGTCGGAGCCGCCGTCGCCGGCCGGGAGGTACTCGTCGAGCACGCGGTTGGTCACCGTCCGTTGTGGGCCGTCGGCGAGCACGATGAAGTCGGCGCCGATCGGGTCGTCGCCGGCGAGCCGAACGGTGTGCCGGGGCGTCGACCCGCCCGGTTCTGTCTCGAGGTCGGTGTCGACACCGCGGACCGACGCGCCGACCCGATACTCGGCTCCGGCCGCCTCGGCGCGGTCGCGAAGCCAGTCGTCGAAACGCGCGCGGTGGAAGGTGTAGCCGAACGCGTCGTACGAGGAGTCGATCCCTGTGTTGTTCAGCGTGGCAGACGCCGAAGGGCCGCGAAACTCCGCGCGGTCCAGTTCTCGCTGGATGACACCGTCGTCGAACTCGTCGGGATGGATTCCCATGATGTCGACCCAGTAGTCCAGTATGCCGGCCGCGTCGGTGGAGTCGGGGCCGAGTCCGTCGCGGTCGGCCCGCGGAACTCCCTTCTCCAACACGAGGGCGTCGGCGCCGTCGCTGGCGGCCGCGTGCGCCGCCGACGAGCCGGCGGGTCCGCCACCCACGATCGCGACATCTACGCGTTCCATACCGTGTGAGGCTTCTGTCGAGGCATTAAATTCACGGTCGGCGGCGTCGTCAGCGCCGACGACGTTCTCACCGGCGTCGTTGAGCCGTCGCCAGCGCGGTGACGGACTCCGACCGGCAGAGCCGCGGCCGGATCGGCGGGACCGACCGATTAAACACGAGGGGGGCATGAACTCCGAACAGTGAGCGATCCGATCCCGACCGGCTGTGATCCCGTCGACGACCTGCTGGGCGGCGGCTTCGAACGCGGGGTCGTCACACAGGTGTACGGTCCGCCGGCCGCGGGCAAGACCAACCTCGCGCTGGCCGCGGCAGTGGAGGTCGCAGCCGCCGGCGAGCGGTCGTTGTTCATCGACACCGAAGGTCTCTCGATCGACCGGTTCGAACAGATCGCGACCGCCCGCGTCGACCGTCCGGAGACCGACGACACCCTCGAGACGCTCGCCTCGCGGCTGGTGATCACGGACGCGTACGACTTCGACGACCAGCGAGAGGCCGTCCGGGACGCCGAGGAGCTCGCAGACGAGGTAGAACTGATCGTGCTCGACTCCGCGACGGGTTTCTACCGGCTCGAACGCGCCGGCGACACCGAGGGCGGCCAGTCGCTGCGAAAGGTCGCCAAGCAGGTGACTCACCTGTTGTCGCTGGCCCGGCGGCACGACCTGGCGGTGGTGATCACGAATCAGGTGTTCACGGACCCAGAAAGCGACCGCGACCGCGCGCTCGGCGGCAACACCCTCAATCACTGGACCGGCGCGATCGTGCGCGTCGACCGGTTCCGCGGGGGGAACCGCCGAGCGACCCTGGAGAAACACCGCTCGAAGCCCGCCGGCGACTCCGCGACGTTCCGAATCGTCGAGAACGGCCTGGCAGCGGGCGCGGACGTCTGAACGGGTCGCGGTGACAGTCGCCCAGAGAATCTGGCTGGGAGACTGCGCGGCTACAACTCGCCGAGCTTCCGGAGCAGCTGACCGCGGTACTCCTCGTCGGCATTGACGCCTTTGATCTCCAGCACGTTTCGTTCCAGTTTGTCGAGGGCGACGTGGAAGGCGTGTTCCGCGCCGTACCCCTCGCCTGAGCCGCCGACCTGTCCCTGGTTGGTTCGGAGGCGGATCTGACACTGTAACAACGGGGTGCCACGGAGCTTCTCTTTGTGCTGGTGTAGCCGAACGTGCGCGTGCATCACCTGCATCTCGGCGTACTTGTCGGCGACGTCCTCGATCGATTCGATCACGTGCTCGCGGGAGACGCGGTCGAGCAGGTCGACGTTGGTGATCTGAACGTCGAGTGAGTCCTCTTCGGTGAACGTGAGCGCGCGCAACACGTCCGTTTTCGTGATGATTCCGGCTACCGCGTCGATATCCTCTGGGGTAACGACGAGTCCGGAGACATCGTTGTCGAACATGCGGGCGACGGCCGCCTTCGCGGTCTCGTCAGCGGTGGCGGTCACCACCGGGCTCGACATGATGTCGTACACCGGCAGGTCGAGCATCCGGTCGATGTCGCCCGCGCGGTCGCCGCTGCCCTGGCGTTCTCCGTCGCGAACCACGAACTCGACGATGTCGTTCGTGGTGACGACGCCCGCGAGCATGCCGTCGTCGTCGAGGACGGGGAGCCGAGAGATCCCGTTCTCGCGGAGCCGATTTATCGCCTGCCCGACGCTGTCTTTCTCGTTGATCCCGATCACGTCGGCCGTCGCGATCTGCTCGACCGTGATCGCGTCGAGGCTGTCGAGGACCGCCTCGAGAATCTGGTCGACGGTCACGATGCCGTAGAGCGCCTCGCCCTCGTAGACGGGCGCGATCTTCACGTCGCCCTCGACGAGGAGCCGGGCGGTCTCACGGACGTCCTCGCTCCGCGTCACAGAGGGAGCAGATTTGACGACTGCGGAGACTTTCGTGTCGTCGTCGGTCCGGGAGCGCAGGAGTTGTTTCTCGCCGACGACTCCCGCGTACGCGCCGCCCTCGGTGACGACGATCCCTTTCGGATTCTCCCGCTCGAAGATGGATCGGACCTTGGCGAGACGCTCGTCGACGTCGACCTCGACGTACTCCGGCACTGCGATATCAGCGATGTTCATGGTCCAACCAGATCGTTTGACGCGCCCTCTATTGAAAGTGCGGGGGTCGTCGCAGACGGCGAGGATACGGTACAGACGGCCGAATCGGCTCGAAACCCGCGAACAGTGCGGTCGGGAATCGGGTCCGACGATGACGCCAGTCATGAATACGGTGGCCTCGGTACTCATAGGGCTCGTCGTCGCTGGTGCCGAGTCAGCTCGGAGCGGTGGATCGTCATCGGCCGTCTCGAGATACGGGACGAATTTCATAAAAGCCGCCGGTCGGGCTCACTCGCCGTGGAGTGACCCCACGTACCCGTTCTGCTCGTCGGTCCCGTTCGGAATCCGTCGGGTGTGAGTCGGGTCGAACGTCACGGCCGACCGCGCGACCGCCTCGGCCGCCGTCGGTAGTTTGTCGTCGGTGCTGCTCGGCTCGGGGTTCGCCGTGTCGATCGGAGACGCCTCCGTCGGCTCGGAGCCCCATCGGCGATCAGTCGTGTACTACGGATGCCACACCGCCTGTATCCGGGCATCCGTATAATTGTTCGTGTTATTTTTCCCGGCGTCGTTCTCCGGCTGCCCTGACGCACGGCTTGCGGCGGTGAGCGCGCGAAACGGGTGGTCGAAGACGAGCCGATACAGGGTGCGCACGGACCAATCGACCCCCGCCGAGGCGACGACGGTCAGTCCTCGGACTCGGGGACGGGCTCGGTGGCCGGCTCGGCCGCCTCGGGTTCGTTGTCCTCCTCGGAGCGGGCGGC
>KI543165.1:145752-148154 GCA_000496175.1 uncultured archaeon A07HR67
TACCCCATGTCGCCGAGCATCGATTCGAGCGTTTTTTCGTGGTACAACGTCGTGAGCGGCGAGTCGATGGGATCGGCCGGGCTGGAGTAGAACAGCCGTTCGTTCGGCCGTGACGGCTCCCCCACCACCTGTTCGGTAATGAGTTTGATCATCGGGATCGCGGACGCCTCGTCGCTGGAAAGGATCCCGTGTTGCATCGGCCGGCGGGTCTCCTTGTTGAAGATGTTCGCGAAGTTGAGCGCGTCGTCTCCGACGACGTACACCTTGTCGTCCTTGCGGATGTGGAGGACGTCGCTTCTAGAGAGCATCTGCTCGGCCATATCGCTGTACTCAATCTCGACGAACGAGTTGCGCTGCTGTACGAACACGGTCTCGGAGCCTTCTTGTCGCCCCGAGAGGATGTTCATCGTTCCGACGTCCAGGCCTTTAGCCATACGCGCACGTTCCATGGCTCCCATCATAAACGTTCGTGACCTGTGGCGAGCCGGCGCCGATCCCGGGTCGTTTATGTTCCAAGCGACGGTGGACCGAGACGACTTGTCCGACACGCTACGGGGAGGAATGGAGCTGACGCGGCCGGCGAACTGCGTCGCGGCCGGGGTGTTGACGGCCACGGGCGCGTTCGTGGCCGGAATCGACAACGCGGCCGTCGCCACCGCGGTCGCCGTCGCGACCACCGCGGTCGCCGTCGCCGCCGGCAACGCGGTCAACGATTACTTCGACCGCGAGATCGACGCGATCAATCAGCCCGACCGCCCGATTCCGCGTGGGGCCGTCTCTCCCCGCGGCGCGCTGGCGTTCGCGGCGGCGTTGTTCGGCCTCGCGGTCGCGCTCGCGGTCCGGCTTCCGCCGACGGCGATCGTCATCGCCGTGGTCAACCTCGTGGCGCTCGTCACGTACACCACGGTGTTCAAGGGGACGCCCGGACTCGGAAACGGGCTGGTCTCGTACCTCGTCGGCTCGACGTTTCTCTTCGGTGGAGCCGCCGTCGGAAGCCTCGACGCGCCGCTCGTGTTGGCCGTGCTGGCGGCGCTCTCGACGTTCACCCGCGAAGTGATAAAGGACGTCGAGGACCTCGCCGGCGACCGCGAGAAGGGGCTCCGGACGCTGCCGGTCGCGATTGGAGCGCGGCGCTCGCTGTGGGTCGGGACGGGGACGCTCGCGGTCGCGGTCGCCGTCAGTCCGCTCCCGTACCTGCTCGGAACGTTCGGTGCCGCCTACCTCGCCGTCGTCGCGGTCGCGGACGCGGTGATGGTGTACGCCTGTTACGAGGCGTTCGCCGACCCGACCGCCGCGCAGGCACACTTCAAGTACGGAACGTTTCTCGCGGCGGTGGCGTTCGTGATCGGACGGGCGGTGTTGTTGGTGTGAGCGTGAAACCAGCGGTGACTATCGGGACCACTCCTCTGAGAAGGCGGGCTCGACGGCGGCTGTTCAGGTGACGGTCACGCGACGTTGAATCCTTTATCGCGGAGGAAGTCCTCCACGCGACCCGAGTGGTTCCCCTGTAGTTCGATGGCGCCGTCCTCGACGGTGCCGCCACAGGCGAACTTCGATTTCAGGTCCGAGGACAACGAACTCATGTCCACGTCCTTCGGGTCGAACCCTTCGATGACCGTTACCTCCTTGCCGTACCTGCGCTCGTCGATGCGGATGCTGATCTGCTGGGACTCTTTCGCGACGTCCTCGCAGACGCAGAGTTCCTGGGGCAGCCCGCACGTCGAGCAGACTTCCGACATTACAGCCTGAGACTACAGTACGCCCATATTAAATAGTGTCGGGAGCCCCGCCGAGCCGCCGGATCCGGGCGGCGACGCGCCGTCGTCGCCCGGTCGTCGGCTCACTCGCCGAACAGGCCGCCGATCAGTGGGGTCGATTCCAGCGCGATTCGCCTCACAGTGCGTCTGGCCTCGTTGGCCTCCTCGCGCGTCACGGTGTCGGCGTACGCCGCCCGCTCGTACACCTCTCCGACAGCGTGGACCCGTTCGTCGACTCCGCGCGATCGAAGCGCCTCGAGGTACGCGCGCGGCGTCTCGCCGGCGCGCCGATCTCGGTACCGATTGGCCAGGATCCGTTCGAGGTCCGCGAACGCGCGCTCCGCGTCCGCGCGTGGCGTGTGCGACCGCCCCGGCAGCCGGAGCCGGATGCCGTGGTACGCTCGGTCGGTCGCGCCGACGTGGCGCGCGCCGGCGACCGCGACGACGACGACGAACATCCAGTAGCCGATGGTCTCGCGCGAGGGGAAGCGGGGTCTCGTTCTCGTCGGTTGACGTGGACGTCCCGAGCGCGCCCTCGTTGGGCTGCCGTTGTTCGTCGCCGATCAGCTCGGCGTCGATGCCGCTGCTCCCGTTCGTCAGCGCGGACTCGTTCGCGCGCCCGTCTCGTTCGTCCGTTGCGCGACT
>KI543165.1:149448-165920 GCA_000496175.1 uncultured archaeon A07HR67
GAGCACGAAGAAGCCGAGCGTTCCGCCGGCGACCGTGGCGGCAGTGACGTGACGGCCGCGCCCGGCGAGATACGCCGCGAGGAAGGTGGGCGCCGGCGCCATCACGAGCACCCACACCTCGACGAGCACGAGCCGAAGCACCGAGAGCCCGGTCAGAAGCGAGACCACGTCGAGTGCGACCGCCGGCACCGACCCGAGCGCCAGCCGGCTTCCGGGGATCGCCAGGTAGTACGCGAACAACCCAACGAGAACGAGCGCGCCGGTCAGCCGGACGGCCGTCCGAGGGCTGACCACTCGCGCGAGCGCCACTCCACAGACCGCGGCGACGACCACGACGCCGAACAGCCGCGTCGTCCCCCCGACGACGTCCGTGATCGACGCGAACACGCTCACGTAGGCGGCGACGGTGACGACGATTCCGAGCGTCGCCGGCTCCGTAAGCCCGGATGGAACCGCGGCGAGCGGGCCGCTCCGTTCTGGTTCGTCGCCGGCGCCGTCTGTCGCTGCCGAACCGCCTGTCCGGCCGCCGGACGGGCGGTCTGTCATCGCGGCTGCCCCCCGTCACCGACCGCGGCGCCGCCGCCGGGGGCACCGCCGGCTCGGCGGCGGTTCGGTCTCGGCGCTCCAGGGTCGGGTTGTTTGTCGTCTTCGCGTCGGGTCGCCGCCGTGACTACCGTGTCGAACTCGGTGAACGCGACCGTCAGCTCCTCCGCGTGGATCCGGGCGTCGTCGCCCTCCGCGACGATGTGAACGTCGGCGTCGTCCGGGTCGGCGACGGAGCCGGCGCCGGCGTGTGCGGCGAGTTCGAGGAGTTCGCGCCGGCCGTGAGGCCCCGGCTCGGCCTCGACCGTCCCGGTCGGAAGGGTCACCGTGACTGGGACTCCGTCGTTCAACAACGAGAGCCCGAGGCTGGCGGTCGCGCTCGCGAGGACATCGGCCCCGCCCGCGTCTCCCGGGTGCTCGGTCTCGCCGGCGATGGACACGCGCCGGTGGTCGGTCTCGGCGGCGAACTCCTTGACGACGAGCTCGTCGTGTTTGGCCGTCGCCGGCCAGTGGATGTCGCGCAACGCGTCGCCGCGGGCGTACTCGCGCAGGCGGTCGAACTCCTCCCGCTGCTGGCTGGATCCGAGCGCGTCGTCGGCGTACAACCCGCGGCGGAGCCAGGCCGGGATCGCGCGCACTTCGGGGTAGACGACGACCTGATCCTGTTGATCGACGAGCAGCGGCCGGGTGAACAATCCGAAGACATCGGTCGCCGCCACCTCGACCGGGCCGAATCGGGCCTCGCCGCGGTCGCGGTACCGGACGCGGTACGTCGCCGGCTCGTCGCCGACGGCGGTCCTGACGGCCTCGGCCGATCCGTCTCGTCCGCCGCCCCACCGCATCCCGTCGTCGAGTCGGTCGCGAACGTCCGCGACGAATCCCCGCTCGACCGTCGCGCCGGGCTCGTCGCCGTGGAAATCGAGCCGGATCTCGTGTTCCTCACCGACGAAGCCGTCGGCGAGCCCGGACCGCCGCACACCGGGCGCGTCGACCCGAGAAACCTGGAGGTAGCCGGCCGCGAGCGCGACGGCGCCCGGAAGGACGATAGCGTTGAGCGAGCGACCGCCGACCACAACCGCCATCGCCCCGGCGGCGACGCAGATCCCGAGAACGATGCGACCGCGCCGGGTGAGAGAGGCTCGGGGCATGCGTCACTCCACCGGCACGCGGTCGAGCGCTTCTGAGACGATCTCGTCGCCTTCGGCCGCGCCGGAGTCCGTCCGGATCCGGTGTGCGAGCACCGTTCGCGCCTCGGTCTGAACGTCGTCGGGAATCACGTATCCGCGACCGTCGAGAACCGCTCGGGCCTGTGCGGTCCGGACGAGCGCGAGGCTGCCCCGCGGGCTGACGCCGAGCGTCGCCTCCCGACGGGTGTGTTCGGCGAGCCGGGCGACGTAGGTGCGAACCGGCTCCGAGACGTCTACGTCGGCGACGGTGGCGCGCGCGCGTCTGACATCCTTGACGGTTGCCACCGGCTCGACCGCGTCGATCGGATGGTCGCCGGCGGTGCGGCCGAGGATCGACGCCTCCTCGCGGACGTCCGGGTAGCCCAGCCGGATCTTCTTGGTGAAGCGGTCGATCTCCGCGACCGGGAGCTCGTAGGTGCGGCCGGGCTCCACGTCGTTTTGCGTCGCGATCACACAGAAGGGGTTCGGGAGCCGCCTCGTGACGCCGTCGGTCGTCACCTGGCCCTCCTCCATCGCTTCGAGGAGGGCGGACTGCGTCTTCGGCGGGGCACGGTTGATCTCGTCGCCGAGCACGACGTTCGCGAACACCGGCCCGGGGCGGAAGTCGAATTCGTCGGTGCGTTGGTTAAAGACGTTGACGCCGGTGACGTCGGAGGGGAGCAGGTCCGGCGTGAACTGCACGCGCTTGAACGACGCGTCGACGGACCGGGCGACGGCCTTCGCGAGCGTGGTCTTTCCGACGCCGGGGACGTCCTCGACGAGCAGGTGGCCGCGCGCGAGCAGCGTGATCACCACGTGTTCGACCGCGTCGTGTTTGCCGACGATCACGGCCTCGACGTTCTCCACGAGGCGGTCCACGAGGTCGGACGCGGCGTCGATGTCCAGCGGGACTTGGTCCGTGAGGTCGGCGGACGGCGGCGGCTCCGAGCCGCCGGCGACGCCGGTCGGTTCCTCGGCGCCGGTCATCCGAACCGTCTCGGCTACGTCGGCCGACCCGTCTGAGTCGGACGTGTCCGTCGAGTCGGTCGTTTCTGCCGGATCGCTCATCGGCGCCCGGTGGTCGTAGCGATTGTGGCGGCTGTCACACACCGGTCGTATCGATCCATGTGAGCACGACGCATAATGTGTATCGTATCCGATCCTACGGAGACGAGTAACATAGGCGTTCCGCCGCTGTGAGCGCGAGCCGACCAGCTGAGGCGGTCCCGCTTCCCCCGCGTCGTCCGGGAGTCGCTACCGCGTTCTGACGTTCCGTCCGACCGGCTCGCCGAACGACTCCGCGCCGGTGACCGGATCGCGTTCGTACACCGGCTCGCCGCGGACGACCGTCAGCTCCGGGAACACGCCCTGCCATCCCTCGAAGGGAGTCCATCCGCACGCCGAGTGGAGCCCTCCGGCCTCGATCTCGCGGGGCGTCGTGAGGTCGACGAGCACGAGGTCGGCGTCGGCGCCCTCCTCGATCCGCCCCTTTTGATCGAGCCCGAACACGGACGCCGGAGTGGCGGCGACCACGTCACGGACGCGTTCGAGAGCGAGTTCGCCCCGCCGGACCGATTCGAGCAACAACGGGTACGCCGTCTCGACGCCCGGCACGCCGCTCGGAGCGTCGGTGAGCCCCTGACGCTTCTCGGCGACCGTGTGGGGCGCGTGGTCGGTGGCGACCATGTCGACGTCGCCGTCGCGGAGCCGCTCGAAGACGCCCGCTCGACGGGCGTCAGAACGGAGCGGCGGATTCATTCGTCCGAAGGTGCCGAGCCGACCGGCGTTCTCCCGCGAGAGAAAGAGGTGGTGTGGAGTGACCTCGCAGGTGACGCTCGCCCCGTCGGCGGCCGCCGCCGCGACCGCGTCGATCGCCTCCGGCGTGGAGGTGTGTGCGATGTGAATCCGGCCGTCCGTCTCCGCGCCAACCGCGAGCGCGCGCTCGACGGCCGCGACCTCCGCCTCGGCGGTGCGATACGCCGACCACGCGTCCGCGTTCGCGGCGGTGGCAACCCCGCCGAGGTCGCCCTCGAGCGCCGACTCGTCGAACAGGGTCGCGTCCTCGGCGTGCACCGTCACCGGAACGTCGCGGGCGGCGGCCGCCTCCGCCGCCGCCGCGAACAGGTCGGCGTCGATCCCCATCTCCCCGGTCGAGTCGGCGAGGAACACCTCGCCCAGCGCGAACAACGGCCGGTCGAACAACGCCGCCGGCTCCCACTCCGGCGTCACGCCGCCGTTGATTCCGTACTCGACGAGCGAGGACGCCGCGAGGGCGGCCTTCGCGTCGAAGCCGGCGGCGTCGACCGTCGGCGGCGACGTGTTCGGTTGGTCGACGACGGTCGTGACGCCGCCTGCGGCCGCGCTTCGCGAGCCGGTCTCCCACGTTTCCTTGTGGCTCCCGCCGGGCTCGCGGAAGTGGACGTGAACGTCGATTGCCCCCGGGAGCAGGTGGCGGCTGCGCCCGTCGACGACGCGCTCGCCGGCGACGGGGTCGAGTCCCGTCTCGACCGCGGCGATGCTTCCGTCCCGGGTTCGAACGTCACGAACCCGCCCGTCAGCCAACTCCGCGCCTGTGATGATCATACGACGTGAATCGCGGGCTCGGGAATAAACCGTGGCGATTCCGCCGTCACAGCAGGGTAACGCGCCGGCCGCCACAGGGCCGGGTCCGTCGGCGCTCCGATACGGTTTTGAGTCGCGCCGCGGAACGGCCGGTAGATGCTTTCGCGACAGTTCGTCCGGGAGAACCCCGAGACGGTCCGGGAGGCGCTCGCGAACAAGGGCGTCGACGCGGACCTCGACCGGATACTCGACGTCGACGAGGAGTGGCGCGCGCTCAAGAGCCGCGGGGACGACCTGCGCCACGAGCGCAACGAGGTCTCCTCGCGGATCGGCGAACTCAAGGCCGCCGGCGAGGAGACGGAGGCCCAGGCGGCGATCGAGCGCTCACAGGAGCTCAAAGCGGAGCTGAACGAGATCGAATCGCGCGCCGAGGAGTTGGAGACCGAACTGGAGGCGGCGCTGCTCGAACTGCCGCAGATTCCCCACGAGTCGGTGCCGGTCGGCGCCGACGAGTCCGAAAACGTCGAACGTCGACGCGAAGGGTTCGACGACCTGCGCGAACTCCCGGCCGACGTGGTGCCCCACTACGACCTGGGCGAGGACTTGGAGATTCTCGACTTCGAGCGCGGCGCGAAGGTGGCCGGCGGCGGCTTCTACGTCGCCAAGGGCGACGGCGCGCGGTTGGAACACGCGCTGGTCCAGTTCATGCTCGACGTTCACCGCGAGCAGGAGTACCACGACGTCTTCCCGCCGGTGCCGGTCAACTCGGCGTCGATGCGCGGCACCGGCCAGCTCCCGAAGTTCACCGAGGACGCCTACCGGGTCGAAGGGACCAATCAGGAGGCGTACGACGACGACGACCTCTGGCTGTTGCCGACCGCCGAGGTGCCCGTCACCAACCTCCACCGCGACGAGATTCTGCTCGGCGAGGACCTCCCGCTCAAGTACCAGGCGTACACGCCAAACTTCCGGCAGGAAGCGGGCGAACACGGCACCGAGACCCGCGGGATCGTCCGCGTTCACCAGTTCAACAAGGTGGAGATGGTGAACTTCGTGCGGCCCGAAGAAAGCTACGACCGCTTCGAGGGGCTCGTCGACGAGGCCGAGGAGGTGCTCCGCCGTCTCGAACTTCCCTACCGCGTCTTGGAGATGTGTACCGGCGACCTCGGGTTCACCCAGGCGAAGAAGTACGACCTCGAGGTGTGGGCGCCCGCCGACGACATGGAGGAGGGCCCCGCCGCGGGCGGCCGCTGGCTGGAGGTCTCCTCGGTGTCGAACTTCGAGGACTTCCAGGCGCGCCGCGCCGGAATCCGCTACCGCGAGGAACACCACGAGTCGGCCGAGTTCCTCCACACGCTGAACGGCTCGGGACTCGCCGTGCCGCGGATCGTCGTCGCGGTCTTAGAGTACTACCAGAACGACGACGGCACCGTCACCGTCCCCGAGGCGCTCCGGCCGTACATGGGCGGCACCGAGGTGCTCGAGGGCCACGACGCGGTCGGCGAGACGAAACTCGGCGACGGGTAGCTCAGTCGTCGCCGGCGTCGAACGAGAGCCGAACGGCGTCGCCCGCGTCGGCGTCGCCCGCGTCGACGACGGCGTCGTCGGCGGCGAACGCCTCGTGAAGGTGGCCGTAGGTGCGGTCGACCGCCTCGACTATCACCGCCGTGTCGCCGACGACCGGCATGAAGTTGGTGTCGCCCTGCCATCGCGGCACCACGTGGGTGTGGAGGTGGTCGATCGAGCCGCCGGCGGCCGCTCCGCCGAGGTTGAGCCCGGTGTTGAAGCCGGTCGGCTCGATCCCCCGGCGGGCCGCCGCCAGCGTCGCGGCCTTCAGCCGGCCGTGGTCGAGCATCGCCGCGTCGCCGAGGGCGGTCCAGTCGTCGACGTGCGCGTCGGGAATCACCATCGCGTGGCCCGGGTTGTACGGCGCGTTGTTCAACACGACGTAGTTGTGGTCGCTGCGGGCGACGATCCGGGCGTCGCGGGCGTCCGCACGCTCCGGCAGAACACAGAACGGACAGCCGTCGATCGGGTCCGTCTCGCGTTCGACCCACTCGATTCGCCACGGGGCGTAGATGGAGTCCATGCTCAGGGGTGGGACTCCGGGCGCTTCAACGCTGGCGATCCGACGTTCTCGGGCCCGCAGATCAGGCGTTGACCGACTCGAGGTACGTCGTCACGACCATCTGTCCCTTTCGAGTCAGCGCCGCGCCGCCCTCGCCGTCGGCGACCAGACCGGACTCGCGCAGGTCCTCGAGTATCATCGAAGTTCGCGTGGCGTCGCCGGTGACGACGTCGGCGATCGGCGCCTCGCCGCCGGCCGAGTATATCGACACGAGCACTTCCAGTTGTTCTGCCGTCGGGTCGAGGTCTTCGACTTCCGCCTGAACCTCGCCGTACTCGAGCCGGAGGTACCGACCGAGCACGTTCAGCGTTCGCTCGTCCGGAACGGCGGCGATCGACGTGACTGTGCGGCCGTCGGAGACGTGACGGAACAACAGCGCGGGCCGCCGGGCGCCGGCGAGCGTCCGGCTCGTCCGGTCGTAGTCGATGACCGCCGAGAGGTCCACCGAGAAGGACTCAGAACGGCCGACGAAGCCGATCGACCCCGAGGACAACGACACCTTCGCGGTTCGGGCGGGCGCGTCAGTGACCCGACCGCCGACCGTCTCCGGATGGCGAACGGTGACCGTCACGTCCCGCAACAATGTCTTGAACAGGACGCGGGTGAACCGGTCCATGGCGTCCGGCTCTCCCTCGACGAGTGCCGTCTGCCGGCCGTCTCCGTCGTCGTACGCGAGCGTGACGCTGTCGCTGAAAAACGACTGGAGCTCGCCGGGAACGGTGCCGACGACGACGTCGAACACCGCAGAGAGGGGGATCGTCGTCCGCGCGTCCGCCGTCGCGAGGACGAGCCGGCGCTGGCTCAACAGGACGCGGCCGCGCACCGGGTCCTCGTCCGCGATGGCAGACGTGTGGACGCGGCCGACGAAATCGGCCACCACCGACTCCTTCATCGACCGTTCTTCGAGGGGGCGACGTTTTAGCGTTGCCCGCAACGTATCAGTCGTGATAACGTCGGAAATTGAGGCGCTTGCGGCCGCCAGGCGGCCACAGAGAGGCGTTCGACCCCGGGGAGCACACGACGGTCTGTTGCCGGGCGACGGGCGGAACAGCAAAGCCTAATGAGGTGGGGACCCAACACTCAGTTGATGCCCACGGTTGAATACCTTAACTACGAAGTACTCGACGACCACGGCTGGTCGATGGACGACGACGACCTCTTCACGGAGGCCGCCGACGCCGACCTCGACAGCGAAGACTACGGTTCTCTCGAGGTCAACCAAGGCGAGTACATCCTCGAAGCGGCCGAGGCACAGGGGTACGACTGGCCCTTCTCCTGTCGCGCGGGCGCGTGTGCGAATTGCGCGGCCATCGTGAAGGAGGGCGAGATCCAGATGGACATGCAACAGATCCTCTCCGACGAGGAGGTCGAAGAAAAGAACGTTCGTCTGACCTGTATCGGCAGTCCCGACGCCGACGAGGTCAGGATCGTCTACAACGCGAAACACCTCGACTACCTACAGAACCGCGTCATCTAAGCCGGCCGGGTAGCCGATACCCGTCTTCCGGCTCGCGGCGCAACTCAGTTCTCCAGCCGGCGGCGTTCACCGAACGACCCCTCGAAGTCGGTCACAGACCGACAACTCGGGTCGCGAACACGGCGAGATACGCTCGCCGCCTCCGTCAACCTACCACGCCGACCAAGCGGTCAGGCTCTCGTCGCGGCCGTACACCCGTTTGAGGTCTTTCGCAAACGCCATGTCGCCGGCGTGGTCGAGCTTCTCGTGGCGGTACTCGGGGGCGTCGTCGCGGATCTGAAGCCCCTCGATCGTGAATTCTTCGTCGCCGAACTCGACGGTGTCGCCCACTGCGAACTCCATGTCGCCGGGGACGTTCACGCGGACCGACCGGGTGTTGTCGGCGTCGCCGTCCTTCGGGTGGAGGGTGACGTCGACCGCGACGTTGTCGACCGCGCGGGTCCACAACGTGTCGACGCTCGCGAGTACGGCGTCCTCAACCCGGTGTTCCGGTCCGAGTTCGATCCCGGTCACCCGGACCTGCATCAGCGCGTCGTCGGTGTCGACGACGAACTCCTCGCCGGTCTCGATGCCGTCCTCGGCGGAGACCGTCATCTCAGTGGTGAACGACTCGCCCGCCTGTGAGACGACGATCGTCACCTCCGCAGTCTCGGTCTCGGGGATCGCCGTCTTGTGTGTGTGCTCACAGTCGATACACCGGACGGTCGCCTGGCCGCCGGGTCGCAACACCTCGTGGACGGTTTCGGCGTCCGGCGAACACGACGGACAGACGAGACTCACTCGGTCTCCGGATTCGGTCATTACCGCGTCGTTCCCGCCGCGGGCGTAAATATCCGCCCCTGTGGCCGCGTGCGTGTCGCTGTCTGGGCTGCCGGCCGAGTACAGAAACTGGTTTACCGGAGTCGGCGGAACGAACGGCCATGATCGTACCCGGGTCGAGTTCCCAGCTGCTCGCGGCCGCGCTCGCCGAGGAGACGGGGCGGCCGCTGGCGACGGCGACGTACGACCGCTTTCCGGACGGCGAGAGGCTGGCTGCCGTTCCGGAGTTCGACGGCAGAGAGGCGGTCGTCGTCGCCACGACCGACTCCGACGAGGCGTGGGTAGAACTGTTACAGCTACAAGACGCCGTCCGCGAGGCCGGCGCAGAACACGTGACCACCGTGATCCCGTACATGGGGTACGCCAGACAGGACGAGTCGTTCGGCGAGGGCCAGCCGGTCTCCGCGCGCGCCATGGCACAGGCGATCGGCACCGGCACCGACCGGGTCGTCCTGATCAACCCGCACGAGCCCGCAGTCGGGGAGTTTTATCCTGTCCCCGTCGAGGCCGTCGACGCCGCGAGCGTTCTCGCGGCGCCGTTGTCCGCGCTCCGTGATCCGTTGTTTCTCGCTCCCGATCAAGGGGCCGTCGAGATCGCCGCGACGGTGCGCGACGCCTACGGCAGCGGCGAGACGGACCACTTCGAGAAACACCGCGACCGCGAGACGGGCGCGGTCGACCTCACGCCCTCCGACGCCGCCGTCGCCGGCCGGGACGTCGTCGTTGTCGACGACATCGTCGCGACGGGGTCGACGATGAGCGAGGCGGTCGACGTATTGACAGACCGCGGCGCCGAGCGCGTGGTCGCCGTCTGCGTTCATCCCGTGTTGGTCGGCAACGCGACGACGAAGCTCCGGGCCGCCGGCGTCGACCGGATCGTCGGCACCGACACCGTCGAGCGAGGGTGTAGCGTCGTCAGCGTCGCGCCCGCGCTCGCGGAGGCGCTCGCCACGGACGCGCTCGCCGGCGAGGGGTGACCGGCGGGCGCGGCCGAGTCGGAGCTCACCGCGGCTCCGCAACCCCTAAACGGCGCTCGCGCCTTCTCCCGACAATGGCCGATTGGACCGAGCGGTACCGTCCGAGCACCCTCTCGGAGGTCCGCGGCAACGACTCGGCGCGCGACGCGTTCGCGGAGTGGGCACGGTCGTGGGACGACCACCGCGAGGCCGTCGTCCTCCACGGGAGTCCGGGCGTCGGAAAAACGAGCACGGCACACGCGCTGGCGAACGACATGGGCTGGGAGACGGTGGAGCTGAACGCCTCGGACCAGCGGACCGCCGACGTGATCGAGCGGTCTGCCGGCCGGGCGGCCCGCAACGCCACCCTCGGCGGAAGCGCGGCGGGCGGTGGCGCCGGCGGCGGCGACACCGCCTCCAGACAGCTCGTGATCGTGGACGAGGCCGACAACATCCACGGCAACTACGACCGGGGCGGGGCCGCGGCGATCACGGAGCTGGTGAAAGAATCCGGCCAGCCGATCGTGTTGATCGCCAACGAGTTCTACGACATGTCTCGCGGGCTCAGAAACGCGTGTCAAGAAATCGAGTTTCGCGACGTCTCGGCGCGTTCTATCGTGCCCGTACTCCGCGACATCTGTCGCAAAGAAGCGATCGAGTTCGAGTCGGACGCGCTCGAACGGATCGCCGAGCGCAACCGCGGCGACCTCCGCGGCGCGATCAACGATCTCCAAGCGGCCTGTGAGGGGCGGTCGTCGATCGCGGTCGAGGACGTCGTCACCGCCGACCGCGACAAGGCGATGGGGATCTTCCCGTTTCTCGACGCGGTGTTGAAAGAAGAATCGGCAGAGGAATCGTTGCGGTCGGCGTACGCCGTCGACGAGACCCCGGACGACCTCACGAAGTGGATCGAAGACAACCTGCTCGGCGTGTACGACGCCGACGAGGCGACGCGGGCGTACGATTTCCTCGCGAACGCCGACGTCTGGCTGGGTCGCGTGCGCGCCAGCCAGAACTACACCTACTGGCGGTACGCGACCGACAACGCGGCCGCAGGGGTCGCCGCCGCCCGCGACGGAACGAAGGGCGGCTGGACCCGGTACGGCCGCCCGCAGTTCTGGCCCTCCTCGGACGCGACCGCCGACGAGGTGGTTGGCCAGATCGCCGAGACGAGCGGGTGTAGCGTCGCGACCGCCCGCAGAGAGGTACTGCCGTTTCTCCAGGCCGTCACCCACCATTGTAAGCCCCGAGAGGTGACCGTGGCGATGGCGGCCGCCTACGACCTCGACGAGGCCGGCGTCGCGTTCGTCACCGGCTCCGGCGAGTCGACGAACAAGGTCGAATCGATCGTCGAGGACGCACGAGAACGCCGCGAACAACGGATGGAACGGAACGCCGGCGGGGCGTTCAGCGGGCGTCGAGACGACGAGGCCGCAGCAGCGTCGGTGGCGGCCGGTGACGCCGGCGCGGACGCGTCCGGCGAGGAATCCACAGAGGCAGAGGAGCCGGCCGACGACGACGGCGACGACGACGGACAGGCGGGATTGAGCGACTTCGTGTGAGCCGCGTCTCACTCCACGGACCGGCGGCCGGAGTCGCCCGCGGCGGAATCGCCGGACGCCGGGTCGTCGGCGTCCGCATCGGCTGACGTGGGGCCGTCGGGCGGCGTGTCGTCGAGCAGTTCGACGCCGGCGAAGTCGAATCGGGCGCCGCCGGCGCGGCTCTCGCTGGCCTCGACGGACCAGCCGTGTGCCCTGGCGATCCGGTCGACGATGGCGAGTCCGAAGCCCGTCCCGTCTTCGACGGTGGTGTGACCGGGCTCGAACACCGACTCGTGCTCCGTTTCGGGGATTCCCGGGCCGTTGTCGGCGACGTAGAAGCCGTCGTCGGTCCGGCCGACGAAGACGCGAACGTCGGACGCGACCTCGGAAGGGTCCGCCGTGTCGACGGGCTCGCCGCCGTGAGCGTCACCGTCCAGGTCGAGATCCGAGCCGAGATCGGCCGAGGAGCCGTGTTCGATGGCGTTTCGAAAGAGGTTTTCGAGGGCCTGTTGGAGGCGGTCTCGGTCACACTCGATCTGCGGCAACGGATCGACGACGACGAGCTCCGCACCCGCGGCCGACCCGACCGTCGTCCACGCCGGGTCGACGACCGCCCGAAGATCGGTCTCGGCCGTCGCCTCGAGCGACCGCCCCTCGCGGGCGAGCGAGAGGAGATTCGAGATCAGCTCGTCCATCTGGTCGAGCGCGTCGTGGGCGTTTTCGATCCGTTCCGTCGCGGCGTCGCCCTCGAGGTCGCGGGCCAGTTCGAGGTTGCCGACGGCGACGGACAACGGGTTCCGAAGGTCGTGAGAAACGACCCGTGCGAACTGTTCGAGCCGCTCGCGTTGTCGCTCCAGCTTTTGTCGGCGCTCGACGCTGTCACACGCCAGGAGATAGCCGACGACGTCTCCGTCTTCGGTGTGCCGGCCGTGCTCGTGGACCCACGTCGGCTTGTCATCTACGGTGAGCCGGTACGCGACGTCCACGTCGCCGGCGGCGAGTGCCGCACGGAGCCGGCCGCGGTCCTCCGGATGGACGACCTCGAGCCAGGCGGTCTGCGGGAGATCGTCGACCGAGAACCCCGGATCGCCTACCGATTCGACTTCCAGCCGGGTCGGGTCACCGTCGGGCCGACGGTAGACGATCCCCGGTAGGGGCCCTGTCTGGAAGTTCATCTGTCTCGTGATCGCTTTCGTGACAGCATAAAGCCTTGTTTGAATAACATGTACTGAACGCGCGGTATAAACTCTTGTGCGGCCGGATTCACCGACCAGCGGCGACGGGGCCGTCCCCAAGGCGTCGACTCGCGAGAGGCCGGAGACCGACGATCCGAGCGCCGGCCAGCCGAGTCGCCGGCAGACCGACGGACACAAAACGTATGACAGCGGCCCGAAAACCGAGTGGCATGCGCGCGGCGATCCTCCGGGAGTACGGCGAACCGCTGGCGATCCGGGAGCTTCCCGACCCCGACCCCAGGCCCGACGGTGCCGTCGTTCGCGTCGACGCCTGTGGCGTCTGCCGCAGCGACTGGCACGCCTGGAAGGGCCACGGCGAGTGGGCGGACGACCGCGTCTCCCGCGGCCAGGTGCTCGGCCACGAACCCGCCGGCGAGGTGGTCGCGGTCGGCAGTGCCGTCGACCGCTTCGGTCCCGGCGATCAAGTCGTCGTCCCCTTCTCGCTCGGCGACGGCACCTGCCGGCACTGCCGACGGGGCCACGGGAACGTCTGTGCCGACGGACACGCCCTCGGCTTCGAGTCGGACGCGCCGGGCGCGTTCGCCGAGCGGGTGGCGGTCCCGAACGCCGAGTACAACCTCGTCGAGCGACCGGCGTGGCTGCCCGCCCGCGACGCCGCGGCGCTCGGGTGCCGATACATGACCGCGTACCACGCGCTCGTCGAGCGAGCGGGGGTCGGCGGCGGCGACTGGGTCGCCGTCCACGGCTGCGGAGGCGTTGGGCTCTCGGCGGTCCAACTCGCTAGGGCCGTCGGAGCGCGGGTCGTCGCCGTCGACGTGAGCCCGGACGCGCTCTCGCGAGCCGCCGACCTCGGCGCCACGGAGACGGTGCCCGCGGGCGACGCCGACGCGGCTGGTGAGTCCGTTCCCGCCCGCATCCGTGCGCTCACCGACGGCGGAGCCGACGTCTCCGTCGACGCGCTCGGAATCGCCGAGACGTGTCGCAACTCCGTTCGGTCCGTGCGCCCCCGCGGGACACACGTTCAGGTCGGGCTGACGACCGACGCCGAGCGCGGCGAGGTGGCGTTGCCGACGGATTGGATGACCCGCTGGGAGGTGTCGTTTCTGGGCGCACGGGGAATGCCACCGACCAACTACGCCGACCTGTTCGGCCTCGTCGAGGCGACCGGAATCGAGCCGGGAGCGCTCGTGACCGCAGAACTCGCGCTCGAAGACGTGTCGGAGCGACTCGCCGCGATGGACGAGTACGAGGTGCGCGGCGTCGAGGTGGTCACCGCGTTCTCCGGCCGCGGGAAGTGAGCGGGATCAGTCGCCGCCGATTGGGATCGACCGTCCCGTCACGGCGTCGGCGTCACGGAGCGTCCAGGCCGCGCCCGCGGCGAGGACGACGGCGGCTCCGAGCGCGACGAGGGTCACCCGCTGCCACGTCGTGGTGTACAACACCAGGTCGCGACCGAGCAACAGGGTCGCGATGAGCGCGACCATCGCGCCGGCCGCGAGCGTGCGGACCGTCCGCGCGGTCGACGAATCGAGGCCGGACACCGCTCCGCCGACCGCCTCGGTGGTCACGACGAGGGCCGCGACGAGCCCGAGGTGTGCGCTCAAGCCGGCGACGTAGAACCCGGCCTGAGCGCCCGGCGAGTAGGTGAGAAGGGGGACCGCCCGAGAAAAGACGGCGCTGACGAGGATGCCGCCGAGCGCGACGCCGAGCGCGACGCGGCAGGCGCGAACCGATCCGCCGCGTCCGCCTCCCCACATCGTCGCCAGTCCGAGCAGCGTGAAGATACACAACGCGACGGTCAGATGAGCGGCGTGTGTCGACACCGTGTAGCCGCCGGGAACGATGCCGCCGAGCGTGACCGTGATCGCGCCGACCGCGATCTGAACCGGGAGGATCGCGACCGCGAGCGTCGCCGCCAGCCGCGTTCGGCGGTCGAGCGACCCGAGCCAGCTCCAGCCCGCGACCCCGAGAATCAGGAAGCCGGTGACCATCGCCCACGCTCTGTGGAACCACTCGATGAAGTCGGGGTTGATCGTCAGCGTCGGGATGAGCTGGTCCGAACAAAGCGGCCACTGGGCCTGACACGCCAGTCCGGAGCCCGTCGCCGCGGTGTAGACGCCGAGCGAAAAGAGCGCGAGCGTCATCCCTGTCGTTGCCGCTGCGTACCGCCTGAACGTCAGCCAGGCCGGCCGAAGACTCATTATCCGAAGTCGGAGGCGAGCGTACTTAGACCGTTCGACCGCTCCGGCAGCCCGGGACGTGTACGGGCCTCGACGGCCGCCGACCGCGTGGGGTCAGCCGGAGAGCTGTTTGCGGGCACGGCGCGCCTTCGCGGACATCTCGTCGTTCCCCTCGACGTCCGCGAGCGTCTCGACCGCCTCCAACTGCCGAACCGCGTCGTCGAGAAACGAGCGAACGTCGCCGGCGTACGCGTACACCATGTAGTCGTCTGTCATCACGTCGACGATAGCCCCCGGCCCCAGCCCCTGTGCGCGCAGTTCCAAGACGTACTGGATGAACTTCCGCTCGGCACAGCCGCAGTACGGGTTCGCCTGGCAGTCGCAGTCGAGAAAGTCCTCGGCGAAGTCCAAGATTCGGTCGCGGGTGGTCGAATCCAGCGTCGAGAGCCCGTCGCCGGTGAACAACATGTCGAGGGTCGCGCCCGCGAACGCACCCTTTGGAATGTTCGCCTCCAGCTGTGAGGCGAGCTGTCGGTGGTTCTTCACGTAGATCTTGTCGGTGAACGCCACGACTTGTGGGTCGTACTGCGTCCGTCGACAAAAGGGGCGCGGTCGCCCGGCCGTGCGTTTATTCAACCGCGCCGTCAACGATCGACGGATGCCCGAGCAGCCCTCCAAAGAAGACCGGACGATCGAGCCGAGAACGGAGGACTCGGCCGTCGACGAGGCGCTCAAACGGCGGCTGCGGGAGGCGTACCTCAACGACGAGGAGGACGCGCTGGTCGTGACCGCGGTCCGCGTCGTCGGCGACGAGGTCGTCGTCGAGATGCACCCGCCACACGGGGAGACGACGCACGTCGAGCGGTTCGACGCCCCCAGACACGGGTCGTTGGCGGAGTGTGCGGAGTTCGTGGCGTTTCTCGACGCGGCCGGCGTCTCGCCGCTCAACCTCGACGACCTCGTCGGAACGCGGGTGCCGGCGACGTTCGACCCGGAGACCGGGTGGCGCGTGGCGAGGGCGTCACAGAACGGACCGGCAGACGAGCTCGGCCGGAGGTCGGTCGCGTCAGCGTGGCGAACGTCGCTCGAGTGGATCCGGGAGTACCGCGACTGGCTGATCGCCCTGCTATTAGTCGGCGGAGAACTGTTGTTTATTACGCTGATCGTCGTTCGGTTCGCGTGAGTCCTCGAAGCGTCGAGAGGCCGCCGCGAGGGGATCGGGCCGCTACGAGTCGATGACGCGCTCGATGTCGTCGTCGATGTCGTCGCGGGCCCTGGTGTTCGTGACGAGGCTCACGGCGATCATCACGACGATTGCGATCAAGAGCGTCAGCGCCTCGCCGGCGGAGCCGTGCGGCAGCGAAAAGCCGTAAAACTGGACGGCGATCGCCAGTCCGAGGTTGCCGAACAACGCGATAATACCGGCGGCCACCGCTCCCTCGGTGGTCGCTCCCTTCCAGTTCAGGCCGATGCCGAGCAGCGGAACGATCGCCGCCGCAAACAACCCCCAGCCGACGACGCCGAGGAGGCCGACAAGAATCTCCACGTAGTACACCAGAAGCACCGACACGAGGATGATCAGCGCGGTCGCCACCCGGTGTGCGCGCAGCTCCTGGCGGTCGGAATCGTACTCGAACCCGAGGCTCTCCGGGATATCCCGCGCCAGGTTCGCGGCGCCGATGTTGATGAACGCGTCGCTGGTGCTCATCACCGCGCCGACGGCGGCGGCCAACACGACTCCCGCGACGAGCGCGGGCGTGAACTCGACGAGGAAGATCGGCGCGGCGTTATCGGGGTTCGCGAGTTCGGCGAACTGTCCGGTCTCGACCAGCGACCGCATTCCGACGCCGAGCGAGAGCATCATGAGCGACGCGGCAAAGTACGACAACGCGGCGATCGGCGCG
>KI543165.1:165940-227178 GCA_000496175.1 uncultured archaeon A07HR67
CCCGCGACCAGAAAGTCCGACGTCGACTTCGTCTGGCCGGTGGCCCAGACGCCGATGACGGCAATTCCAAGCAGGTAGACGGCGACGATGCCGACGATGAGCGGATTCATCGTCTCCGTAGTCGACACCTGTGTGACCGCGGCCGCGAGAACGCCCGTCATTCGTCCCCTCCTCGGAGTCGACCGCGCGGAACTCGGCGACCTGTTTTTCATCCCAGATGTACGCGCTAAACAGGTACGGATACGCGAACATCAGGTACAACGCGGGCGGCATCCACAACCCGTAGACGACGACCGCGGTCGCCCGTGGAAACCCGAGCCAGTACGTCGGGTCCGTGTACGTCGGGTTCTGAAAGTGGAAGTACCACAACAACGCGAACGCGGCGCCGAGAATGAGCCATAATCCGGCCACCGCCAGTTTGAATACGTTCGTGTCGTGGCGTTGTTCGGACGATTGGACGCCCAACAACACGTACAATCCGATGAACGCCACCGCGCTCGCCGAGAACGCGATCTGTCCGACCTGTCCGCCAACGTACATCGCCGCGAGCATTCCCAGCGCGGCTATCAACCCCGCAACGACGTACTTGTCGTCGGTGAGATCAAGGTTCAGTGCCATGCGTGACAGCAAACAACATGGATAAACAGTATATAAACACTTTGAAACTGTAACCTCACGAGTAACGAACGGCCGATTCGCCGTACGTTTCGCTTGCCCACTCCGCGAAGTCGCTCGCGTCGTACGTGCGAGAAAAGTGGTAGAACTCCAGGTGGTCTTCGGTTGTTTCGACGCTGAGCTTCGGCTTGCGGATCCACGATCCCTCTTTGATGCGGATCGCGGGCGCTCCCGACAACGAAACGCTGCGATTGTGCTCGTCAGCGAGCACTACCGACCGCGATCGGGTCGCGTGCTCCCGGCCGATTTCCGTCGCACGTCGCTCGCGGCCGTCCTGCCGGAGCAGGAACGACTTGTACGATTCTCCGGCAAACACCAACAACAGGCGGTCGGGTTCGAACAACAGCTCGTAGTGACGGAACGACCGCGGAGAGATCTGGTACCACTGCGACTCCCACCATCGAGGGGGCTCTCGGTCCGGAACCCGGCCCGGATCGAGGTCACTCATCGGCCGTGTCCACGGACATCGGCGGCAGTTCGAGCCGGAGAACCGCCGCCGCGTACGTCTTTCCTTGGCTGTCGTACCGAAGGCTGCGCTGGCCACCGCCGTCGAGCGCCTCGGTGGCAACAAAGTTGAACCCCGAGAGATTCGGCAGGCGGTATCGGGTCACCGTTCCGTCGACGAAGCCGTCGAACAGATCGGCGACGCGAGCGGCGGTGAGTTGGCGGTCAAGGCGACGGTACGCGGCCTCGGACTCGGCGATGATGCCGACGTTGAACGTGTTCGCCTTGTCGCCCGACCGCCCGTACGCGATCTCCTCGACCCGGACCGCTCGTTCCGGCGACGCGTCGCTGTCGTCGTCACGCATCGCCGGTCACCGCCGGCTCGACGGCCGATTTCGGCACCAGCGTCGGCCACACGTCGATGATCGGACGCGGGCGCGGCCGTCCGCTGTCGGTGAGTCCCGTCACGCTCGGCGGGCCAGCCAGCGACAACGGAGCGAACTCGGTCGCCAGCCGGCGGAGGTCGTCGCGGTCCGGACCGCGCGCCGCGAACCGAAGCAACACCTCGTTGTGGTCGTCGCGGTCGGGCGCCGCCGGACCGTGAGCCGCGTCGTGGCCGACAAACTCCGCACGGGTGTCTCGAACCGTCAGCCCGCGGTCGTCGATCCGCGACCGGATCACCGACGCCGCGTGCTTCGCCTTCGCCAGCGCGTCCGGCCGGGAGTACAACATGTTTCCCGCGATCCGATACCCGTTCTCGAAGTGAACGCTCACCTTGTACGAGTCGGGCGGCGCGTCGCCCGCACATCCCGCAATCGCCACGGTGTCGTCGTTGACCTCGGTTATTTTCGGCGCGGTGAAATCCGCAGCCACGTCGGGCGTCAGGTAGGCCCGCGGATCGCCAATCTCGTACACCAACTGTTGGGCGACCGTCGCCCGCGACACCTCGCCGCCGGTGTTATCCGGCTTTGTGAGTCGCATCTCCCCGTCGGAATCGACCGCAACGATCGGGTAGCCGACGTCGCGATAGTCGATCGCCTCCCAGCGTCGCGTCGAGTTGCCGCCCGTCACCTGCGTCCCACACTCGATAAGGTGGCCGGCAACGGTGCCGGCCGCGAGGCGGTCGTGGTTGGATCGGTCCCATCCGTACTCGTGGATCAGCGGGCCGAGCGCCAGCGCCGGGTCCACCACTCGCCCCGTGATCACCACGTCGACGCCCGTGTCGAGCGCCGCCGCGACCGGGAACGCCCCCAAGTACGCCGCGGCGGTCACGACATCGGAGGCCACCGCTGCGTACGGCGTTTCTCCATCGAACGGCTCCAGTCCGTGGTCGGCGTGAAGCGCCTCCAGCCGTCCGGTGAGGTCGTCGCCGGTGACGGTCGCAACGGTCGCGTCGACCCCCTGCTCGTCGGCGTGTTCACGAACCCGAGCCGCACACGATGCCGGATTGAGCCCGCCGGCATTAGTGACCACTCGCACGTCGCGGTCGACCAGCTCCGCGAGGTTGTTCGCGACCACGTACTCGATGAAGTCGGTGGCGTATCCCTTCTCCGGGTCGCGGTCTCGGAGCCGGTCGAGAACGCCCATCGTCACCTCGGCGAGGTACTCGAGTTGGAGGTAGTCGAACTCGGCGCCCGACGCCAAGAGCCGTTCCGTCGCGTCCGGATAATCGCCCCAGAAGCCGGCGGCGTTCGCGATCCGGACGGTCATTTGCTCAGCTCGTCGATCAGCTCCTCGGCGCGGTCCTGACGCACCGCCTCCTCGGCGACCATCCGGGCAGCCACCTCTTCGACGAGATCGCCCGTTGCTCCCGCCTGTACCGCGATGTTCTTGGCGTGAAGGCTCATGTGGCCGCGCTGGATCCCTTCGCTCACGAGCGCTCGAAGCCCCGCAAAGTTCTGTGCGAGTCCGACTGCCGCGAAGACGCCAGCGAGTTCGTCAGCAGAATCGACGTCGAGGAGGTCGACCGCCGCCTCCGCCGTCGGCTGGAGCCGGGTCGCACCGCCCACCGTCCCGACCTGTATCGGGAGTTCGATGCTACAGGCGAGGCGACCGTCGGCGTCGACCTCATACGTCGTCAGCGGTCCGTATCCGTCCCGGGCCGCGTACGCGTGAGCCCCCGCCTCGATGGCTCGCCAGTCGTTGAACGTCGCCGTCGCGACCGCGTCGATCCCGTTCATGATTCCCTTGTTGTGTGTCGCCGCGCGGTACGGGTCGCCGGCCGCGAACGCCCACGCGTCCACGATCCGATCTCGGATTTCCGTGCCGGACAGTTCGACGTCGTCGGTTTCTAACGCGTCGGGCTCGACCGTACACGTCGCGCGGGCCAGTCGCCGGTCCGCGAGGTTCGAGAGAATTCGAAGCGAGACGGTCCCGCCGGTCAGTGCCTCGATCTCCGGCGCC
The DNA here is from genome assembly GCA_000496175.1 of uncultured archaeon A07HR67. Taxonomy (GTDB): domain Archaea; phylum Halobacteriota; class Halobacteria; order Halobacteriales; family Haloferacaceae; genus Halorubrum. The sequence goes on from KI543165.1 coordinate 169,463, forward strand.
AGCGCCTCCGCCATCGTGTTGACCGCGTTCCCGCCCATCGCGTCGCGGACGTCGACGATCAGGTGTGTGACGAGCATCTCGCCGCGCGGGGTGTCGACGACCCGAACCTCGACTGCCTCGCAGCCGCCGCCGTGTTCGACCAGTACCGGGTCCTGTTCGTTCGCGAGGTCGATCAGGTCGGCCGTCGCATCGAGCACGGTCGACTTTGCGTGGTGTGGCGCCGGCACGTCGGTGGCCTGGATCTGTGCGATCATGATCGGCCCAGAAACGTCGGTGGTGAACCCGCCGGTGTCGCGGGCCATGCGCGCGCCGAACGACGCGGCGGCGACGACGCTCGTCTCCTCGACCGCCATCGGAACGAGCGTGTCCTCGCCGTCGATGACGAAGTTCGTCGCGATACCGACCGGATACGTGAGCGTTCCCACGACGTTTTCACTCACCGCGTCTGCGTCGTCGACGTCTAACGCCCCGCCCCGCAACGATTCGACGGTCTCCGGGTCGACGCCGGCGTCGACGAGCGCCTGTCGGCGCTCCGCGGGCGACCGCTTGTAGAAGCCGGCGATGCGTGAATCCATGTGCGTGGGTGCTGTAGTATCATCATTAATGTTGGGATGACGGGGAGACGAGTCACCGACTCCGGAGCCGCCTCGCCTCTCACAAGCCGGACGAGGCGGTCACAGAACGCTCCCGGTGGCGCCGAAAGAATCGCGGTCCAACCCGCTCACGGGACAGATACCGTGTAAGAGGATGCACCGTCCGGGAATTGAACCCGGGCTATTAGCTTGGGAAGCTAATGTCCTACCACTGGACCAACGGTGCTCGGTCTCGCGTATCCGACGGCCGTACTTCAACGTAGCGCTTCGCCGTCCGCACGAACGCCAGACGCCGGTCGGTCGACGGCGTCAACACCGTTAACTCCCGAGCCGTCGAGAAGCGTCTATGAGCGACGAGGCGGCAGACGACGCCGCGACGAGTGACGCCGACGGCGAGTACACGGGCACGGATACCGACGCGGTCGAACGGGTTCGCGAACGGTGCGCGGAGTTCGCGCCCGCGCTCGGACGAACGTGGACCGACGACGACCCCTGGCGGTTCCTCACCGACCTCACGGCGCTCGGGAGCCGAATGGCCGGTAGCGACGGCGAGCGCCGGGCAGCGGCCGTCGTCGCCGACGCGTTCGAGCGCGCCGGCCTCGAGGACGTGCGGACCGACCCGTTCGAACTGACGGCGTGGGAACGCGGCGACGCCGACCTCCGGGTGCGGGTTCAGAGCCGAGACGACACCGAGCGGACCCGGGAGTTCGAGGCGCTGGCGCTTCCCTACTCGCCGTCCGGTCGCATCGAGGGCGAGCTCGTCGACGTCGGCGACGGAACGCCGGCGGAAGTGGACGCGGCGGACGTGGCGGGGCGGATCGCGGTGGCGTCGACGACGACTCCGCCGGGCTCGCGGTTCGTCCACCGGATGGAGAAGTTCGGACACGCCATCGAGGCGGGCGCGAAGGGGTTCGTCTTCGCCAACCACCTCGACGGGCAGCTGCCGCCGACCGGCTCGCTCACCTTCGGCGACGAGGCCGAAGCGGTCGCCGTCGGCGTCTCGACTGAAACCGGCGGGTGGCTCCGCGAGTACGCCGCGAACACGCCGGGGCCGGCCGCGAGCGTCGAACTCGACGTGACGGCAGCGACCCACGTCGCGGAGTCACAGAACGTGATCGGGCGGGCCGGGCCGGAGACGGACGAACGGCTGCTGCTGCTCGCACACTACGACGGCCACGACATCGCCGAGGCCGCACTCGACAACGGCTGTGGGATCGCGACGGCCGTGACGGCGGCGGGAATCCTGACCGAGGCGACCCTGCCGATCGGCGTCGACGTCGTCGCGGTCGGCTGTGAGGAGGTCGGACTGCTCGGCGCCGAGCGGCTGGCAGCCACGACGGCGCTCGACCGGGTCCGTGGCGTCGTCAACGTCGACGGCGCGGGACGGTTCCGCACGCTCCGGGCGCTGACGCACACCTCGACGGCGGCTCGGTCGGTCGCAGAGGCGGTCTCGACGGCGACCCGACAGCCGATCGAGGTAAAGACGGAGCCCCACCCGTTCTCCGACCAGTGGCCGTTCGTCCGACAGGGGGTGCCTGCGCTCCAATTACACAGCGACTCCGGCGAGCGGGGGCGCGGCTGGGGGCACACGCACGCGGACACCCGCGACAAGGTCGACGACCGGAACGTGCGCGAACACGGGATGCTGGCGGCGTTGTTGGTCGCCGAGTTCGCGGCCGCCGACCGCGATCCGGCGCGACTCGACACCGACGCGCTCGCGGACGCGTTCCGCGATGCCGGCTTCGAGACGGGGATGCGTGCGGCCGACCTGTGGCCGGCGGCGTGGGAGTAGCGGCGGGGGCGAACTCTCCCGAGCTCACTCGGTTCGCGGCTCGCCGGGCATCGGCGGCTCCAGACGCTTGTGTGCCGTCGACCGGTGGCGGTCGACGAGACCGGTGACGACCGCCGGGTCGCAGTCGAGCCGCGCGGCGATCGTCGCGGCGTCGAGCCCCTCGTCAACCGCGAGCCGCAACACCGGGTCGATCGTCTCGTAGTCGGCACCGAGGTCGTCGGCGTCGCGCTGGCCGGCGAGGACGCCCGCGGTCGGCGGCTTCTCCACGACGAACTCGGGAACGTCGAGGGCCGCAGCGAGCGCGCGAACGTCGGTCTTGTAGAGGTGACCGAGCGGGAGGAGGTCGGCCGCTCCGTCGCCGTGTTTCGTCAGGTAGCCGAGCAGCCGTTCGCTCCGATTCGTCGTTCCACACACCAGGCGGTTCGTCGCGTTGGCGGCGAGGTACGCCATGCTCATGCGCAGCCGCGCGACCGCGTTTCCGACGAGCGTCGGCTGGTCGTGGAGGGTGAACCGGTCGGGCGCGACGCTGCCGAACTGCGCGAGGAGCGGCTGGAGGTGGGCCGTGTCGAACTCGATGCCCAGCGCCTCGGCCAGTCCTTCGGCATCGCGTGCGTGGTGGGCTCCGAGCTTGTTACACGGGAGTATCAGCCCGTACACCCGGTCCGAGCCGAGGGCCTCGACGGCGACCGCCGCGGTGACCGTGGAATCGAGCCCGCCGCTCATGTTGACCACGACGCCGTCTGCGCCGGCCGACGAGACGGTGTCGCGGACGAACGCGGCGATCCGCTCGCGTTCGGCCGCCGGGTCGATCGGGTCCGAACGGACGCCAAGGTCGACGCCGCCGTCCGTTCGTGTGTCAGGACGCGTGGAGGAGTCCATCGTATCCCGGCGTCGCTGGCTCACACCTAAATACGCTCCGTGGATATTATTTAAGGCCGTTCTCCCGCGAGACGCCGGCGTCGGCGTCGATTCGGCTCCCCGTCCCGAGGCGACCGATCAGGCGATAGATAGATTATTCCAGATACGAGTAAAAGACGTGTGCCGAGATCACAAAAACCACACATCTGTACTCGAACCGGCATTCAGTACGTTTCAGTCGAGCATAACGACCAGTAACGTTCCGTTTCAAACGTATAAGGAGTATATAACCCAACGTTTATACAAGAATGACTCCATCTACTGTATATGTCAACGATAGAGCTAAGTTCGAGCCAAAGGCGCATTCTCACGTCGCTCGTGAACCTCGCGGAGAGTCAAGACGGCGTCGTCTGTGGGCGGCGGATCGCCGAGGACATCGACCGAAACCCCGGAACCGTTCGAAACCGGATGCAGAGCCTCCGGTCGCTCCAGTTGGTGGAGGGCGTCGCCGGCCCCGACGGCGGGTACAGGCCGACGCAGAACGCCTACGAAACGCTCGATCTCGAACGGATGGACGATCCGGAACAGATCCCCGTCGTGTGCGACGGGGTGCCCATTAACGGAGTCACCGTGCGGGAGATCGAGCTCTCCAGCGTCAACAACCCGGAGCTGTGTCGTGCCGAGATCGTGTTGCGGGGGTCGGTCGGAGCGCTCGAGCGGGGTGACCGCGTGACCATCGGGCCGACGCCAGCCGCCGGGCTCCGGCTGTCCGGCGTCGTCGACGCGGCCGACATCGACGGGGACACGCTGATGCTACGGGTCGAATCGATGGAGACGGACCCCGAGCCGATGGACCCGGTCGCCGAATCTGTGAGCGGCCGGTCGGCGAGCGACTGACCGACTGCGTCCGCCCGAACCGCGTCCCTGTCAGTCGCCCGCGGCGTCCGACCGCACCGTTCCGAGCCGGTCGCGAATCGCACCGGTGGCCGCCGCGGCGCGTCGTGCCTCCCGATACCGCGTGTCAAAAGCCCCCAGCGCGCTGGCTGCCGCGTCGTCGTCGACGACGAACTCCACGCCGTCGTAGTCGACGTTCCAGAGGACGAGCGGGGCCGGCGGCGCAGGGCCGACGCCGTACGGCCCCGACACCGGCTCCTCCGCGAGGAGTCGGTCGAGAAGCGCCGGCTCTGCGGTTCCGCGTCCCACGGCCGCGACGGCCGCGACGAGCCGTCGGACGAGCGCTCGAGGGAACCCGCCGGCGGTCACCTCAACGACCAGAAACTCTCCCGCGCGCGTCGCCGTCGCCCGGAGGTCGCGGACCGTCCCCGTGTCGTCGCTCGTGAGGTTGTGAAAGTCGTTCGTTCCCGACAACCGTGCGAGCGCGTCGTCGACGGCCGTGTCGTCGACCCTCCGCTCGTCGTCGATCGCCCGCTCGTCGTCAGCCGGGGCTGCCGCTCGTGCCCCCTCGCCCGCGACGGCAGTCGACTCCGACGCCGGCGCGTACAGGTAGTAGCGGTACGTTCGTCGGACCGCGTCGTGGGTCGCGTGGAAGGTCTCGGGGACATCGGCGGCGGCCCAGGCCCGGACGGAGCCGGGGAGTTGTCCGTTGAACGCCCGAGGAGTGAGCCAGTCGGGAGCGGTGAACGCAACCGTCTGTGCCACCGCGGAGACGCCGGCGTCGGTCCGACCGGCGGCGGCGTACCCCGGGGGGGTGGCGTGGGTCGGGCCGTCGCCGGGCTCGACGATACCGTGGTCGGACAACGCCGAGAGAATCGTCCCCTCGACGGTGTCGGCGTGCGCCTGGCGCTGGAAGCCGGCGTACGCGCGGCCGTCGTACGCGACCCTGAAGGCCCGGATCACGCCTCGGGGTCGGTCATCGGAACGGTGATCACCGGCACCGGGGAGGTCCGGACGGTCTTCTCCGTGACGCTCCCGAGGAGAACCCGTTGGAGCCCCGTGCGCGTGCGGGTCGGCATCACCACGATGTCGGCGTCGGTGTCGTCGATCGCGGCCTCGATGACCTGGAGCGGCTCGCCGTGGATCACGCTCCCGACGACGTCGATTCCCGCCTCGGTCAACTCCTCGGTCACCGTCTCCACGCGGCGCTCCGCGCCGGACTCGACCCGCTCGGCGAACGCGCCGGCTCGCGGCCCGCCGAGCGCGTGTTCGAGCGTGTCGACCGCGCTCACGACGTGGACCGTCGCGCCGTACCGCTCGGCGAGGCTCCGGGCGTGTGGAACGGCGTCGTTCGCGGCGCTCCCCGGCGCGACCGGCAGGAGGATGTCGTCGTACATGCCGAAAGTCGGAGCCGCCGGGGTCAAAATCCTACCGGCGGAACTGCCGCGAGACGGCCGTCACGGCGGATCGCCGGCCGGTCGCGACCGACAGCCTTTGGATCGACCGGCGCGTACGGATCGCCGATGAGCGACGGTCCGGAGTACGACATCGATTTCCGCGAAAACCCCGAGGCGTACGAGATCGGCCGCGGCGAGGCGGGCGTGTTCAAGATCGAGCCGTACAAATCCGAGTTGTTGCCCCTCTGGACGATCAAGACGCTCGAGGGCGCCAGAGAAGCCGCCGAGGCGTTGTACGAGCAGTACGAACGGTACAAAACGGCCGACGAGTTCGTCGGAATGGACATGGTCCGCAAGTACCTCCAGATGGGCTGGACGCGAAGCCTCCGATACGCGAAGTATCCGGGCGGGAAAAAACACGACGCCGACGGCACGGAACGCGAGCCCCAACAGTGGTACGACGAGGAAAAATACGAGATATCACAGGTGTACCGCGAGGTTCTCGACCGGGTGCGAGACGACGAGGCGTACGAACGCCGGCGGTCGGCGTGGAAACGCGACGGCTGAGACCGAGGCGGTGAACGCGTTCACGCCCCGGCCCGTCGCGGCGGATGGGCAGCGTTTTCCGACGGCGTCTCCTGGTTCAGCGCATGGGACGAGACGCGTCCGACCCCGACAACCCGCAGGTAACGCTTCACACCAACCACGGCGACGTCGTTGTCGAGTTGTTCGCCGAGCGCGCGCCGAAGACCGTCGAGAACTTCCTCGGACTGGCCCGTCACGACCCCGCCGCCGACGCCGACCCCGCTCGCGACACCAACACCTGGGCCGACCCCGAGACCGGCGAGGTTCGCGGCGACTCGTTGTACGAGGGGAACGTCTTCCATCGGGTGATCGACGACTTCATGATCCAGGGCGGCGACCCGATGGAGTCCGGACGGGGCGGCCCGGGGTACGAGTTCGACGACGAGTTTCACGACGACCTGACCCACGACGGCCCCGGTATCCTCTCGATGGCCAACTCCGGGCCCGACACCAACGGCTCGCAGTTTTTCATCACGCTGGACGCGACCCCGCATCTCGACGGCAAACACGCCGTCTTCGGCCAAGTGATCGAGGGGATGGACGTCGTCGAGGAGATCGGGTCGGTCCCGACCGGCCGCAACGACGAACCGCGCGACGCCGTGTCGATCGAGCGCGTCGCAGTCGACGAGTAGCCGCGTTCGCGCCGAGTCGGCGGCAGTCGTCTCCGGTCGAGTCCCCGGTCGAGCGCCGGATTTCCGGCGTCCGCCGACTCACCCCGAAACGGTCGTTTTGACGATGCTCACCGGCGCCGTCGACTGCCGTGAGACCCGTTCCGTGACGGAGCCGAGCATCCGGCGGTAATCGCCCGGCCGGGTCTTCGAGCCCATCACCGTGAGGTCGACGTCTTCCTCGTCGACGTATCGAAGAATCTCCTCGTGGGGGGTGCCGTACACGAGCGAGGTGACGGTGTCGACGTCGGCGGCCGAGGCGCGCTCGGCGACGGCCTCGAGCGCCTCGCGGCCCGTCTCCGTGAGCGTTTGTTCGGCTCCCTCGGAGCCGCTCACGAACTCGTCGCCGGAGTACGCGTTGACGATGGCGGTGTCGACGACGTAGAGCACGTGGAGAGCGGCGTCGTACCGGTCCGCCGCGTCGATCGCGTGGTCGGTCGCGCGGTCGACGCCCACGCTGCCGTCCGTCGGAAGCAGTATGCGGTCGTACATGCCTGGTCGTTCGTCGGACGACCGAATAAAACGCGCGGCGGGTTCTTGGGTCGAGAAAGCGGTCCGGAACGCCGTCGGGCGTCGGTCCCAAACGGTTAATCTCTCCCGCACGGGAGGACGGACATGACCGAAGCCGCGGACAGGGTCTTCCTGAACGGGGAGGTCCACGCGCTGACCGACCCGGACGACACACACGAGGCGGTCGCCGTTCGAGACGGCCAGATCGTCAGGCTCGGCCGAACGTACGACGTCGAGTTTCTCGCCGGCGTCGACACCGACGTCGTGGACCTCGAGGGACGGGTGTTGCTTCCGGGGTTCATCGACGCACACACCCACCTGACCACCGTCGGGCGGACGCTCGTCCACGCGGACCTCTCTGAGGCCGACTCGCCGGCCGAGGCGGTCGATCGGCTCGCGGATCGGGCCGAAACGGTCGAGAAGGCGGCTTCCGACGCGGACGCTCCCGAGGGTGCCGAGACCGCCAACTCGACCGCCGGGTGGGTGCTCGGCTACGGCTACGACGAGTCAGCGTGGGCCGACGAGCGGTACCTCACGCGGGCGGACCTCGACCGGGTGTCGACCGACCGGCCGGTCGCCGCGTTCCGCGAGGACATGCACGTCGCCGGGGTCAACGGGGTGACCCTCGACCGGTTCGACGACGCGCTCGCGGCGGCGCCGGACGGAACGGTTCCGACCGACGACGCCGGTGACCCGACCGGCGTGTTGTTGGAGGCGGCGATCGACCCGATCTACGAGGCGATCGAGTCCGACCCCGCCGGGACTCGCGCGGCGGTCGAGGCGGGATTAAAACGGTGTGGCGAACTGGGGATCACCGCCTTTCACGACATGGTTCGCCACTCCCACGCCCCGCGGGTGTACCGGGACCTCGACGCGGCCGACGAACTGACCGCCCGGGTCCGGATCAACTACTGGACCGACCACCTGGACGCGCTCAAGGAGGTCGGGCTCGCGACGGACGCGGGCTCGGAGTTCGTCGCCGTCGGCGCGATCAAATCGTACACCGACGGCAGTTTCGGCGGCCGGACTGCCCGGGTCAGCCGAGCCGTACGCGGACGCCCCCGAGGAGACCGGCCAGTGGGTCGTCGAGCCCGAAGAGCTGGACGAGTTGGTGGCCGAAGCGACCGCCGCCGGCTACCAGTTCACGGCACACGCCATCGGCGACGAGGCGATTCGGGCGGTCCTCGACGCCTACGAGACGGACGCCGCCGGGGATCCGGGCGCGAGCCGTCACCGGATCGAACACGTCGAGCTCGCCGACGACGACGCGATCGACCGGCTCGCAGAGCACGGCGTCGTCGCCAGCGTCCAACCGAATTTCCTGAAATGGGCGGGCGGCGACGGTCTCTACGAGGCGCGTCTCGGCGAGGAACGCACCGCCGAGACGAACCGGTATCGCGACATGCTCGACGCCGGCGTCCGGCTCGCGTTCGGCTCGGACGGGATGCCGATGGGCCCGTTGGTGGGCGTCCACCACGCCGTCAACGCCCCCGCCGACGGCCAGCGCCTCTCGGTGACCGAGGCGCTCCGAGCGTACACACACGGGGCGGCGTACGCCGGCTTCGACGAGGATCGGCTGGGAACGATCGAGGCCGGGACGCGAGCCGACCTCGTCGCGGTGGAGACGTCGCCGTGGGAGACCCCCGAGGCGATCCGTGACATCGACGTGGCGATGACGGTCGTCGACGGCGAGATTGTGTACGACGGGCGCTGATCGGACGCTCCGTTCGCGTGGTGTGCCCCCGAAACCCACGCGGCTCCGACGTAGCCGCAATCCCTGCCAGAAAACAATATTTATTAATCATGTAGTTTCTACGCTGGGGCATGCCAGAGATAGCCATCGAGTACGCCGCCGGCAGTCGCCTCCAGCCCGAAGCGGAGACGGCTCGACGCCTGATCGACTCCTACCTGGGCGATCGCCCCGACGTCGACGGGGTAACCCTGTCGCCCTCCGCGGACACCGTGTTCTGTGTCAGCGTCGAGGGCGACCGCATCTGGTGTACTGACCCGCGCGAGTGGATCGACTCGATGGCGGCCGTGACGGCCGCCCGGCGGCGGCTGTCGGAGCTCCCGTAGAACGGTCACGGGCGGCTCAGTCGTCGCGTGAAGCCGCGTGTGTCCGCACGAACTCGCGGAGGAGTTTGCCGGCCAGCGACGCTGCCTGTCCGTCGTCGCGGTCCGTCACCTCGACGACGTCGAACCCGTCGGCGTGGCCCGCGATCGCCCGCACGAGGTCGCGCCCCTCGCGCGGCGCGAGCCCGAACGGCTCCGGCGTCCCCGTTCCCGGAGCGAAGCCGGGGTCGAAGCCGTCGATGTCGACGGACAGGTACACCGACTCGTCCGCGAACCGGTCGGGCGTCAGCCCGTCGACCCACGCGCGGGCGTCCTCGGGCGTGACCACCGTCACGTCGTCGGCGGCGGCGCGCTCCCACTCGGCCGCCGAGCCCGCCCGCGCACCGACGATCACCACGCGGTCGACGAGGTCGTCAAGCGCGCGGCGGGTGACACAGGCGTGGCTCCACGGGGTTCCGTCGTAGGCGTCCCGCAGGTCGAGGTGTGCGTCGACGACGACGAGCACGTCGGGAGCGACGGCGTCGACGCCGGCGTAAGTGACAGTGTGTTCCCCGCCGAGGACGAGCGGGACCGCGTCGTCGAGGGTGACGCTCCGGAGCTCCGCGGCGAGGTGGTCGAGGTACGCCGGAACGTCGGTCCACGGCGCCACGTCGCCGGCGTCGTGGACGTCGAGCGCGGAGAATCGATCCTCGGTTCGGCGGTCGTAGTCGTCGTAGGGGCGCGCGAACCGCCGGATCCGGTCGGGACCGAACCGGGTGCCCGGCTGAAACGTGGTCGTGACGTCGAGCGGAGCGCCGGTGACCACGTACGATGCCGCGTCGCGGTCGGCGGTCGCTCCGGGGAACATCGGCCTCGGCCCCGACTACCCGACGACCTTGCGCTGGCCCTCGTACTCGAGGTACTCGATGGTGTCGTCGGAGGCGAAGTCTTCGTTCTCGGGGATCCGCATGGTGAACGTCTCGTAGGTGTCGAGGTCCATCACCTGGGCGTCGTCGCCGGAGGTGGAGACGACCTGCCCCTGCTTCCGTTGGATGATCGGCACCCACACCTTCGCGTCGACCGGCTGCGAGAGCGAGCGCTTCTTCTCGTCGAACACGCCGTTCCCCTCGACGCGGGCCTTGGCGCTCCCGTGTTTTCCGGGCTTGGCGGTGCTGTAATGGTTGATCTTACAGGGCGAGCTGTCCATCATGACGTAGCTCCCCTCTTGGAGTTCTCGAACCTGCTTCTGCTCTCGCGGCATACATCGGCTTTCCCCCGGCGCGGGTATAAACCGTTTGGAACACCGCCGCCTACGGGTGGAACTCGTCTTCGTACGGCTCCTCGTCGTCCTCGTCCGGGGGAACCAGCCGGCCCGTGAGCAGGTAGCTGACGACGAACATCGCGACGAAGCCGACGCCGACCGCCGCCGTCGTCCGCACCACGAACGGGAAGTCGATCCAGAGGAAGTAGCGGTCGGCGACGAAGATGGCGACCACGGCGACCAGAAGCGCCTTTTGTTCGTCGGTCGGGTCGCGAATCAGGCCGACGACATCCTCTTTGAAATCGCCGAAGAAGCCCATCTCAGCGGCTCACCTCGCTGCCGTCCGGCGTCGGACCGTCTGCGGCGTCGGCGGCGGCCGCCGCCCCGTCCGCGTGCGATTCGATGACTGCGCTCACCCGGTCGAGCCCCTCCTCGAGCTCGTCGGTCGGCAGCCCAAACCCGATCCGGAACCGGTCGGGGAACCCGAAGAGGTCGCCGGGCGCGAGCACGACGCCCGCCTCCTCGACGACCGTCCGACAGAACGTTCTGGCGTCCGCAAAGCCGGCCGGCACCGTCGGGAAGGCGTTGACGCCGACCGGGTCGTACCAGTCGAGCCCGTGACGGTCGACCCACGCGGCGACGCGGTCGCGATGGGCCGCCGCCAGCTCGCGGTTCTCCGAGAGGATTCGGTCCTCGCGTCGGCCCAGCGCCTGCTTGGCGACGTGCTGGCCGAAGAGGCTCGGCGAGATCGTGGTGTAATCTTTCCACCGCCACGCGCGCTCGACGACCGGCTCGGGACCGGCGAGCCAGCCGAACCGCAGGCCTGCGAGTCCGTACGCCTTGGTGAGGCTGGTGGTCGAGATGCCGTGTGCGCCGAGGCTCGCAACCGGCGGCTGTGGCTCCGCCGCCAGCAGCCGGTACACCTCGTCGCACAACAGGTAGGCGTCGGCGTCGGCCGCGACGTCGTACGTCGCTCGGATGCGTTCGGCGTCGTGATACCGGCCGGTCGGATTGTTCGGGTTGTTCACGACGACGACCGCGGTGTCCGGCCGGACCGCGTCCGCGACGGCGTCGGGATCCAGCCGCCAGTCGGGCGGAGACAGTTCGACGCGGGTCACCGATCCGAACGCCTCGGGGACCGCGTGGAGCGCCTGGTAGGTCGGCGTGACGACGACCGCGTGAGACCCCGAGCCGATCCCGTCGTCGCCGACCGGATCGGGAGACGCGACGAGCGAGAGGAACGTCAAGAAGTTGGCTTCTTGAGTGCCACAGGTGAAGAGCACCTCGCTCGCGCTGCGGTCGTATCGGGCGCCCACGTCGTCGCGGAACGCCGGGTCGCCGTTGGTCGGAATCACGTACCCCAGCCGGCCGGGATCGAGGTCGAATCGGCTCGCGTCCAACGACCGGATCCCGCTTTCAGCGAGCATGATGTCGGCCTCGTGTTCGTACTCCGCGAACCAGCGCTCGAGACCGAACGGGTCGATGTCCATACGACGGTGTCCGCGCGGCGTGAGGTTAGGTGCTACGGTCCGAGACCCGGTCTTCGACACGGCTTTTGCCCGGTGACCACTAGAATCGATATCTGATGTTCGCTGAGACCTCCCGCCGACCGCGGTCGCGTCCACGCCGGTCGTGTCGCCGGATCGACTCGCCGGCCTCGCCGACCGCGCCGCGGGACCGGGCGGCGCGTCGCGCGGGCGGTTCGGACGGCGGCGCTGAGGCGGTCGGGGCCGTTCGGGCGGCGGGCGCGGGTCGTCCCGCGACGCCGAGCAAACGGGTACATTGATGCGTCCCGCAGCCGTCGCGTCGATACATGCGATCCCGGTGCGCACGCGCCGGGTCGAACTCCACCACATGAGACAGTACCTCGAACTCGTCGACGACGCCCTCGCGACGGGCACGTACAAGCCGAACCGGACCGGCGTGGACACGATCGCGACGTTCAGCGGCCAGTACACGGTCGACCTCGCGGCGGGATTCCCGCTTCTCACCACCAAGCGAATGGACGGCTACCGCTGGAACTCGCTCATCCACGAGGTGTTGTGGTACCTCTCCGGCGAGGAACACGTCCGAAACCTCAGCGAGGAGACCGCGATCTGGGACGCGTGGGCCGACGACGAGGGGCGTCTCGACACCGCCTACGGCCGGTTCTGGCGGCGGTATCCCGTGCCGTCAGAGACGGATGCCCTGCCGGGCGAGACGTGGCCCGATGACGCCCACCGGTGGGTGACCGTCGAAACGGACGCGGACGGAACCGAACGTCGCACCTTCGACCAGATTGCGTACGTTCTCGACACGCTGCGTGAGAACCCGCACTCCCGGCGGATGGTGGTGAACGCGTGGCACCCCGCCAACGCGGCCGTCTCGACGCTGCCGCCGTGTCACTACACGTTCGTCGTCACCGTCCAGGGCGACCGACTCAACCTCCACCTCACACAGCGTTCCGGAGACATCGCGCTCGGCGTCCCGTTCAACATCGCGGCGTACGCGCTGCTCGCGCACGCGCTCGCTCAACGCACCGGCTTCGAGGTCGGCGAGTTCGGCCACACGGTCGTCGACGCGCACGTCTATTGTGGCCGCGGCGAGCGCGGCGAGTGGTACGCCGATCGCCTGCCCGCGCTTCAACGACGGCTGGCAGACGTCGAGGCGGCCGCCGGCTACCGCGAGGTGAGAGCCTGGCTCGAAGAGACCGCTCCCGCGGAGGCCGACGGCGAGGCGGGGTACGACCACGTTCCCGGCCTCCTCGAACAGCTCTCGCGGACCCCGCGCGAGCGCCCGCAGATAGAGATCGCCGACGTGCCGCTCGACGAACTAACGGACGACGACATCGAGATCGTCGACTACGACTGCGCCGAGGGGATCGCCTTCGCGGTCGCGGAGTGATGACGGGGACCGATTCCGGCGCGGCCGGCGCGGACATCGTCCTCGTCGCGGCCGTCGCCGAGAACGGCGTCATCGGAGCCGACGGCGAGATGCCGTGGCACTATCCGCGCGACCTCGCCCACTTCAAACGGCTGACGACGGGGCACCCGGTCGTGCTCGGGCGGATCACCTACGAGAGCATCGCCGAGCGGATCGGCGGCCCCCTCCCCGACCGGCCGAGCGTCGTCGTGACCACCGGCGACCCGGAGCTTCCCGACGGTGCCGTCGCCGCGGGCGGGATCAAGGAGGCCACGGAACGGGCGCGGGCGATCGCCGCCGACCGCGGCGTCGACGCGATCTACGTGATCGGCGGCGCGACCGTGTACGAGGCGTTTCTGCCGGTCGCCGACCGGATGGTGTTGACCGAGGTGCCGGACCGCCCGGACGGCGACACGCGGTTTCCGGCGTGGGACGCCGAGGCGTGGACGGAGACCGACCGCGAAACCGACGGCGACCTCGCGTTCGTCACCTACGAACGGGTCGACGACTGACCGACCGACACGAGACCGGCGGGCAGCGACGGCCCTGTCGGTGCGGCCGGGCGTCGGCGGAACGAACACCTTTGTTCTCGCCGGTCCAAGCGAAGACAGGATGGACGTCGCGCTGATAACGGTCGGAGACGAGTTGTTGTCCGGCGACACCGTGAACACGAACGCGAACTGGATCGCCGGGCGGCTGGCCGAGCGCGGCGTCACCGTCGCGCGGATCCTCTCCGTGCCGGACGAGCGGGAGACGATCGCCGACCGGGTGGCGGCCTACAGCGACGCGTTCGACCGCGTGATCGTCACCGGCGGCATCGGCGGCACGCCCGACGACGTGACGATGGAGGCGGTCGCGGACGCGTTCGGCCGCGGTCTCGTCGCGTCCGAGCTGGTCCGAACCGACGTGGAAGAACGGCTGCGGCAGATCGCGACGCGGCTGCCGGACCGCGAGTTGAACGTCGACGTCGACGCGGAGGCCGCGCTTCCCGAAGAAAGCCGTCCGTTGTTGAACGACGCGGGGCTCGCGCCCGGCTGCGTGCTCGAGAACGTCTACGTCCTGCCGGGGATCCCCGAGGAGCTGAAAGCGATGTTCGCGTCCGTCGCCGACGAGTTCGCCGGCGAGCGGCGGTCGCGGTTCCTCTACACGGTCGAGCCGGAGGCCAACATCGTTCCCGCCCTCGAGGAGGCCATGGAACGGTACGACCTCACGGTCGGCTGTTATCCCGACCGAGAGGCGGGACACAACCGGCTGAAGCTCGTCGGAACCGACGCGGCCGAACTGGCCGCCGGGAGCGACTGGCTGCTCGCGAACGTCAACGCGAGCGAGACGCCCGTCTCGCGCGAGTGGGTAGACGCCGACGGCGACCGGGCGGATGGCGGCGAGCCCGGCGACTCAGCTTCGTAACGCCTCGACCGGCCGCTCGTTGGCGGCCTTCCAGGCGGGGTACGCGCCGCTCACCAGCCCCACGCCGACGCCGAACCCGAGCGCGAGAAGCAGGTAGTAGCCGTTGGTCGGGTCGAGCGCGATGGTGGAGTCGACGGCCGACGTCGAGACAACGAGGCCGGCGACGACGACGACGGTCAACACCGTTCCGAGGACCGCGCCGAGCGCGCCGATGAGCCCAGCCTCGGCGATCAGCACGCGCAACACGTCTCGCCGGGTCACGCCGACGGCTCGCATCACGCCGATCTCCTCGCGGCGTTCGACCGTGCTCATGAGCATGACGTTGAGAATCGAGACGCCGGCGACGACGAGCGAGATGCCGCCGAGTCCGAGCAGGAACGTGCCGAGCAGGTCGAAGAACTCGTTGATCTCGTCGACGACGGCCGCCAGTTCGAAGACGTCGACGCGCTCCTCGCGGGCGTTCACCGACCGGCGGATCGACTCGGCGGCCGCGCTCGCCTCCGCGCCGGATTCCGAGACGACGAGCACCTGGTCGTATCCGTCCGCGGCGAACGCCGACTCCGGGAGGAACACCGCCTCGTCCGGCGCGACCGGGCTGAACGTCTGGCTCTGTGCCAACACGGCGATCACGCGGGTCTGTCCGCCCGCGACCTCCACGCGGTCGCCGACGCCGACGCCGAGATTCTCGGCGAGTTCCGCGCCGACGATCGCCCCGTCGCGGTGGCGTTCGGGAAGGTCGCCCTCCGCGGCCTCGAACGCCAGCCCCGGACGTTCGACCCCGTACACCGTCGCGAACTGCTGATCGGTCGGTGCGGAGACGATCGCGCCGTCGGAGTAGAGCGGCACGACCGCCGGCTCGCCCACCGCGCGTCGGACCGCGGCGACGTCGGCGTCCGAGAGCGATTCCACGCCCGCGTCGGCGTTCGGCGAGAGCACCACTTGGGTGCCGATGTCGCCGATTGCGTCGTCGGCGCCGAGCGCGAGCACGTTGCCGAAGACGCCGAGCGTCGCGACCGCGAACACGCCGATCGTGACGCCGAGGACGGCGAGCACCGTCCGGACGCGGTTTCGTCTGAGGTTCCGCGCCGCCATCGCCACCGACGGCTGCCACGCGCCCGGGGTCACGGCTCACCTTCCGGCACGGAGCTGTCGACTTCCGGCGGGTCGGCCGGTGCGTGGTCGGCCGGCGTCGCCCCCTCGTCTGCCGGAACCCCGTCGACGAGCACGCCGTCGGTGAGTTCGACGGTTCGGTCGGCGAACTCCTCGACGAGCGGGTCGTGGGTGACCGCGACGACGGCGACCCCCTCGCGTTTGACCCGGTCGAACTCGGCGAGAATCGACTCGCCGGTGTCGGTATCGAGGTTTCCGGTGGGCTCGTCCGCGAGCAACACCGCCGGCTCGTTTATGAGCGACCGCGCGATCGCGACCCGTTGTTTCTGTCCACCCGACAGCTCGGTCGGCTCGTGGTCGAGCCGGTCGCCCAGCCCGAAGCGCGCGAGCAGGTCGGCGGCCCGGTCGCTCGCGTCGCCCGGATCGAACGCCGTCGGGAGCGTGACGTTCTCGACGGCGGTGAGCGTCGGCAACAGGTGAAAATCCTGGAAGACGAAGCCGATCGACTCCTTGCGCGCCGTCGTGCGCTCGGCGACGGAGAGGTTCGTCACGTCAGTGTCGGAGAGGAGCCGCCGCCCGTCCGTCGGGTCGTCGAGCAGCCCGAGCACGTTGAGCAGCGTCGATTTGCCGGAGCCGCTCGGGCCGACGACGGCGACGAACTCGCCGGGTGCGGCCGCGAAGTCGACGGCGTCGAGCGCAACGACCGGCTCGGCGCCGCCGCCGGGATACCGCTTCGTCACCCCGTCGAGTTCGACGCTATACATGGCGACGACGGCGGACGACCGCGCCGGCGACCACGAGCCCGAGGAGCGCGACGATCCCGCCGGCGACGGGAAGCGATGTCACTCCGGCGTTCCCGCCGAGAGTGCCGAGAGTGCCGACGGCCGAGTCGTCGTCGTCGTCCGCGGGCGGCTCGGGAGCCTCGAGTTCAATCGTCTCGACGTAGCGCACGCCGCGGTCTGTGTACTCGATTCGGAGTGGAACCGTGTCGGCGACGGTCGCGTTCGCGGTCGTCTGAAGCTCGAACGGAACAAACTCGTCGCTGCCGACGCTGCCGACGAAGTAGCCCTCGCCCGCGGGGGTCGGCGTGACGCCGGGCGCGTCGACGACGGTGACGCTCACCCCGGAGAGGTCGGCGTCGCCGGCGTTTCCGATATTGGCGTTGATCGCCATCTGGTCGTCGCCGACGGTCGTCACGCTCGCGTCGGTGACCGTCGGGCGAGCCTCGTGCGGGGGATACACGAGCGCGGCCGTCGCGGTCCGCGACGACTCGTCCCCGTTCGAGGAGGCCGTCGCAGACTGGAACGTCGCGGTGAACGTCACGTTCGAGCGCCGGTCGAGCGTCCCGAGGTCGACTATCACCTGGCGTTCCTCGCCCGGCGCGATGTCCTCGACGACGAACGGCCCCATGGTGACCGGAGCCGCGTCGGAGCCGTTCGGTGTCGCGGACGAGTCGGCGTCCGTCGCCGCCTCGCCGGTCGTCTCGCCGGAGGCGGTCAGACTCACGCGCTCGGCGGGAACGGTACCGGTGTTGACGACGGTCACGGCCACGGGCGAGTCCATGGCGGTGGCGGCGGCGGCCGCCGGCTCCTCGTCGGTGGTGTCGAGCC
Source organism: uncultured archaeon A07HR67 (assembly GCA_000496175.1). Lineage (GTDB taxonomy): Archaea > Halobacteriota > Halobacteria > Halobacteriales > Haloferacaceae > Halorubrum. The sequence continues at coordinate 187,101 of KI543165.1, forward strand.
CGCCGCCACCGCCGCCGAGGATGCCGTCGATTCCGTCGACGTTGACGCCGCCGTCGTCGCTTTCGGTCTCGAAGTCCGCCGGGGACCGCGCGCGGACCCGAAGGTCGACCGTCCGTTCGGCCGGCTGGACGTCGACGAAGAGGTCGCGCTCGACGCTGACCTCCGCCGGGTCGTCTTCGTCCTCGTCGTCCTCGACGGCTTCTTCGGCGACGACTACCACGGTGAGCCGGTGCTCGCCCGGATTTTCGAACTCGGTGTACAACTCCGTTTCGAGGTCGTCGCCGGGCGACAACGCTCCCGGCGCGGCCGCCTCGTCGAGGACGTCGCCGTCGGCGTCGAGGAGCCGCACCGCCGTCACCTCCGCGGCGTCAGGACTGCCTGCGGAGTTCGAGACGGTGGCGTTCACCGTCGTCCGCTCGCCGACGACCGGTTCTCCCGGCGTCACGCCGGCGGCGTCGACGGTTATTCGTGCGTCTGGGACGGCCGTCGCGCCGCCGACGGCCGCGAGCGCGATGAGACAGGCGAACAAGAGGGCTGACGTTCGGTGGAGTGGCAATATACCTGTGGTACGTGCTCGCCGCCAATATACCCGTCGCGGGTGGGGGGTACGTACCGGTTAAGGAGGGTTTTTCAACCGTCCGGCACAAGGATACACAATGAGCGAACTCGTCACCGCGCGAGCGGGTGAGAAGCGATGATGGGCGGCAACGACCAGCAGGCGTACGACCGCGGGACCTCGTTGTTCTCGCCCGACGGGCGGATCTATCAGGTCGAGTACGCCCGCGAGGCGGTCTCGCGCGGCGCGCCGAGTCTCGGCGTTCGAACGGCCGACGGGGTCGTCTTCGTCGCGATGTCGCAGGCGACGTCGACGCTGATGGAGGCCGAGAGCATCGAGAAGCTCCACAAACTCGACGACCACCTCGGCACCGCGAGCGCGGGCCACGTCGCCGACGCGCGCCAGCTCATCGACCTCGCGCGTCGGCAGGCGCAGGGGAACCGGCTTCGGTACGGCGAGCCGGTCGGCGTCGAGACGCTGACGAAGTTCGTCACCGACCACATCCAGGAGAACACACAACGCGGCGGCACGCGGCCGTACGGCGCGGCGTTGCTCATCGGCGGAATCGAAGACGGCGAGCCGCGCCTGTTCGCAGCGGACCCGTCCGGCACCCCAAACGAGTGGAAGGCGACCGTCATCGGCGGCGGCCGCCAAGAGATCCAGGGCCACCTCGAAGACGCGTGGACCGACGACCTCTCGCTCACCGACGGCGTCGAACTCGGCGTCGAGGCGCTCGCCGAGCACGACGAGGAGTTCGGTCCGGGCGACCTCGCGGTCGCGACGATAACCGAATCCGACGGCTACCACACCGTGCCGGAAGCAGAGGTCGCCGACGCGTTCGAGGCCGCCGGGTTGACAGAGGGCGACGACGACGCGGCCGACGAGGAGTAGTCGGTCGGCGCGGCGGTCGCCGCCCCGACGCGATCCTTTTTATTCGCGGCCACGAACGACGCGTATGACACGTCTCGACGAGCTCGTCGCGTACCCGGTGAAGTCGCTCGACGGCGTCTCCGTCGAGCGCGGCGAACTCGGTCCGGCCGGCGCGCTGCGTGGCGATCGGTCGTACGCGTTCGTCGAAGCCGGCGTCGATCCCGCCGTCGCCTCCGTCGGGAGCGGCGGCGGCTACGTGAACGGCAAAAGCGAGCCGGCGATCCACGGGCTCCGGGCGAGTTACGACCTCGCCGGACCGGCGGATGCGACGCCGACCGCGGTGACGCTCGAACGGCCGGCGCGCAGCGACACCCCGGCCGACGAACGGAGGTTCGCGCTGCCGGCGGACGGCGACGCGCTCGCCGACTGGGTCGGCGAGTACCTCGGCTACGAGGTGGATCTCGTCCGCGACCCGAACGGCGGGTTCCCCGACGACCGGGCGGCGCCCGGTCCCACCGTGATCTCCGCGGGGACGCTCCGCGAGCTCGCCTCGTGGTTCGATTCGATCGCGGACCCGACGGAGGCGCGTCGGCGGTTTCGGCCGAACGTCGTGGTAGCGGCGTGTCCGGCGTTCTGGGAGGACCGGTTGTTCGCCGACCACGGCTTCGGCGTGCGGGTTACCGTCGGCGACGCCACGCTGTGTGGAATCAACCCGTGTCAGCGATGCGTGGTTCCGTCGCGTCATCCGGATACCGGCGCCACGACCGACGGGTTCCGAGAACGGTTCGTCCGGAAGCGCCGCGAGACGCTCCCGGAGTGGACCGAGAGCGACCGGTTCGACCACGAGTTTCGGGTGATGGTGAACACGGTCGTTCCGGAACGGTCGTGGGGAACGACGATCGGGGTCGGCGACGCGGTCGAGATCGAAGCCACCGTCGAGGTCGACGGCGAAACGCCGGAGGCGTCGTGACCCGGCCGTAGAGGCGCTCACTCCTGATTCGCGACGTCGCGAATCGCCTGAACGAGTGCCGTGAGCGCGCGGTCGGCGCTCGCGCGTGTCACTGCCTCGCGGTCGCCCGAGAACACTGTCCGAGCGCTCCGCGAGAACGACGCTTCCGTCCCCCACGGTGCGGCGTACGCCACGCCCACGTACACCAGTCCGACCGGCTTCTCCGGTGTCCCCCCTGTCGGGCCGGCGATTCCCGTGGTCGATACCCCCCACGTCGTGTCCGCGTGATCGCGAGCCCCGACCGCCATCTCGCGGGCGGTCGGCCCGCTGACCGCGCCGTGTTCGTCCAGGGTTTCGCGGGCGACCCCGAGTTCGCGACGCTTGGCGTCGTTACTGTACGTCACGTAACCTCGGTCGAAGTAGGCGCTCGCGCCCGGCACGCCGGTCACCCGCGAGCCGACGAGCCCGCCCGTCAGCGATTCGGCCGTCGCGAGCGTCTCGTCTCGCTCAGTCAGGAGCGTCCCCAAGCACACCGCCGGCGGGTCGTCGCCGGTCGGCGTCTCCTCGTCTGTCATGTGGCCGTCTCCGAGCGGCGCGGGCTTCAAACGTCGGCTCGGTGAACGGGTCGGCGTGAGGGTTATGCGCCGGCGGCGGCTACCCCAGAACGTGATCGATCGGCATGGGTCGACGGGGCGCGACGAGCGGGACGAGCGAGTCGCCTCCGGCGAGAAAAAAGACCCGTTCGTAGGGCGCCCTCGGGCGAGCGGGTCGGCACCGTGGGGACCCGACAACGGCCGCCGCCGGGTCGGGACGACCGAGCCCTCGCGGGCGGAACGCAGGGCGACGGGTCGGTGTTGCGGCGAGACGGCTCCCGAGCGCCCGGAGGAGACGTGACCGAAGACGCCACCGCAGTGCTCGCGCGGATCGTCGAGTCGGCCACGGGAGTTGACCTTCGCGGAGGCGGGTCGGGCGAGCGGAGCGTGACACTCGTCGGCCGCGACGGCGAGAAAGGGCCCGTCGAACGGCTCCCGTCGCTGCTGACCGACGCGAGGTCGGTCGTCGGGGTGGTGCCGCGGATCGAGTCGGCGCTTGCCGACCGGCTGACGGCGGCCGACGCGCCGGCAGACGCACGGATCGTCCTCACCGGGCGGGCGGGCGAGCGGCTGACCGGCCCGGCGCGGCCCGCGATCCGGTCGGCACTCGCCGGCCACGGCGTCGATCTGTACACACACCAAGGCGACTCACCGGTCGGTGTCCTGCTCGTCGACGACCACGCGGTCGTCGGGTTGTTCGACGGGCCGACGCTCGCGGCCGTGCTGACGACGGACCACCCGAGCGTTCGCGAGTGGGCGGCCGCGACGTTCCAGCGGTACCGCGAGGCGGCCGACGCGGTGTAGCCGCTCGGCAGCCCGCGGGCGGGGGCGTCTAACTCGTCCAAACGGTGTCAGTGTTCTCGAAAGCCGCGACGAGCCGAGAGAAACCCGCGTCACGGGAAGCAACAAAACGTGGGAAAGACATACTTATATTAGAGGAATAGAGATACGTTGGTATGTCAGATCACAAGAGACGGCGTGACGTGTTGAAGGGAATCGGCGTCGCGGGCACGGTCGGGATCGCCGGCTGTGCGGGCGATAGCGGCGGGAGCGACGGTGACGGCAGCGACGGAGGCGACAGCGGTGACGGAGGAGACGGCGGCGACGGGGGCGGAGACAGCGGTGACGGGGGCGGAGGCGGCGGCGGGCCGGATCTGCTCGTCGTCATTGGATACCCCGAGAGCGGGATCCAGCTGTTCCGCGACTACTACTCCGCGTCGGACGGCGCGGAGGACATCCTCATTCCCGACGGGCTTCAGGACCCTTCGCTTCCCGGCCAGGTCGGTAACGCGATGGACAACGTCACCGGGACTGCGCCGGCGGCTGGCGGTCCGAATCAAGAGGCGTTCGCGACCCTGTATCAGGACACGTACGACGAGACGCCAGGCGTGTTCACCTCGCAGTCGTACGACTCCGCGGCGGCGCTCATTCTCGCGAACGTCGCGGCGGGCGAGAACAACGGAACCGCGGTCCGCGACCAGCTCCGGCGGATCGCGAACCCCGACGGCACCTCGTACGGACCCGGTGAGTTCCTCGACGCCGTCGAGGCGGCCGCGAACGGCGAGAACATCAACTACCAGGGTGCGTCGAGCGCCGTCAACTTCGATCAGAACGGCGACCCGGCGTCGGCAGCCTACCAGATCTGGGAGTTCGCCGGGCAGGACGCCGACTCGGTCAGCGTTCAGGAGACCCAGAACTTCACGGGCGAGAACCCGGACGGGGCCGGTCCGTCGGCCGACTCGTCGCCCGGCGGACTCGGCCGCGAGGTGAGTCTCGGGATCCTGCTGCCCGAGACCGGCGACCTGGCGTCGACGGGCCAGCCGATGATCCGCGCCGCCGAGATTCCGCCACAACAGGTCAACGAATCCGACCTCGATCTGACGGTGAACGCCCAGTTCGAGGACACGAACACCTCGCCCGACCAGGGCGTCAGCGGCGCGGAGTCCCTGATCAGCTCTGGGGTTCCGGCTGTCTGCGGGACGGCCTCCTCCGGCGTGAACGTCCCGGTTTGTACGGAGGCGCTCATCCCGAACGAGGTCGTCGGCTGCTCGCCGTCCAGCACGGCGCTGTCGGTGACGAACCTCGATGACGACGACTACATCTTCCGGACCGCCCCGAGCGACCAGCTTCAGGGCCGCGTCATGGCTCAGGTCGCCTCCGAGCGGATCGGCGCCTCGACCGCCGCGACGCTGTACGTCAACAACGACTACGGCCAGCAGCTCTCCAATCGGTTCAGCAACGTGTTCGAAGACTCGTTCGACGGCACGGTGTACGACCAGATCAGCTTCAACATCGGCTCGTCATCGTACTCCAACGTCGTCGAGCAGCGCTCTCAAGCGGGAACTGAGCGTTCGGACGCCGGGTGCGTCGACCCGGGCGGCCAACCGAATACTCGCTTTTTTGTGCGCTCCGACCGACGGGCGACGCGTCGCCGGCGTGTGTCTTTCCCTGTTTCGCACACGACCCGGCCAGAAAACAACCTGACCGCGGACCGACCACCGACACCCGGGAGCGGCTCACCCGCCGAGGAACTCCTGGCGGACCTCCTCGTCGTTCAGCAGTGCGGTCCCCTCGTCCTCGAACCGGTTCTGTCCGTTCGCGAGCACGTAGCCGCGGTCACAGCGTCTGAGCGCCTCCTTGGCGTTCTGTTCGACCATCAGGATCGCCGTCCCCGTCTCGTTGATCTCGTCGATCTTGTCGAACATCTCGTCGACGAGGTCGGGGGCGAGCCCGGCGCTGGGCTCGTCGAGCAGCAGCAGCTCGGGGTCAAGCATTAGCGCACGGCCCATCGCGAGCATCTGCCGCTGACCGCCGCTCAGCGTCCCCGCCTGCTGGTGTTTCCGCTCTTCGAGGATCGGGAAGCGGTCGTAGACGGTCCGGAGTGCGTCCTGCGGGATCTCGTCGAGGATGTACGCGCCCATCTCTAAGTTCTCCTCGACGTCGAGTTCCGCGAAGACGTTCTGGCTCTGTGGGACGTACCCAAGTCCTTTGTGAATCACGTCTTCCGGTTTCGTGCCGCTGATATCCTCGTCGCTGAACCGCACCGTGCCGCCCATATGCGTCGTCAACCCGAACACCGATTTCATCACGGTTGATTTACCCGCGCCGTTCGGGCCGACGATGGTGACGTACTCCTCGTCGGCGACGTCGAGGTCGACGTCGGTCAGGATCTGAAGATCACCGTAGCCGGCGTCCAGTTCTCGCACCGCGAGGAGGCTCACACCTCACCTCCGAGGTACGCCTCGATGACCTCCTCGCTTGCTTTGATCTCCGCCGGCGTGCCGTCTTTCAGGATCTGACCCTGGTGCATGACGATGACCCGCTCGCAGTTGTCCATAATGAGGTCCATGTCGTGTTCCACGATAAGAAAGGTGTACCCCTGCTCGCGCAGCTCGTGAATGTGTTCGAGCAGCCGTTTTTCCAGCGTCGGATTGACTCCCGCGAACGGCTCGTCGAGCAGCAGCACGTCGGGGTCGGTCAGCAGCGCCCGGGCCATCTCCAACAGCTTCCGCTGGCCGCCCGAGAGGTTCCCGGCGTACTCGTCGGCGAGGTGGTCGATCTCGAAGAAGTCGAGCACCTCCCAGACGCGTTCGAGCTGTTCGGTCTCCTGATCGCGCACCGCCCCGCGGGTGACCGGCATGATCGACCGCCACAACGACTCGCCGACCTGTCCTTTCGGCGCGAGCATCATGTTCTCGAGAACCGTCATCTCCTCCAACTCGCGGGCGATCTGAAACGTCCGCGCGAGGCCCCGGTCGGCGATTTCGTGAGGCTGGAGACCGGTGACGTCTTCGCCGTTGAATCGAACCGTTCCCTCCGTGGGGTCGAGCATCCCAGTGATGAGGTTGAATGTGGTCGACTTGCCGGCGCCGTTCGGCCCGATGAGCCCGGTGAGCGTCCCCTCCACGACGTCGAAGCTGACGCCGTCGACGGCGGTGATCCCGCCGAACTCCTTCCGCAGCCCCTCGACTTCGAGGGGGGCGTACCGCGCGTCGTCGTCGCCGGTGTGGGTTTCGGGGTCGTCTTCGACCAGTTCGGTCAGGTCGGTCGCGGACGACTCCCCGTCGGTCGACCGGTCGTCCGCGGCCGGGGACGACGCCTCGTCTGTCGCCGGCTCCTCGACCGGCGGGGAGTCGCCCGCGGCGGACTCGTCGGTCTCGCTCATTGGTTTTCACCCCCGTCGGCGGCCGTCGGCTTCTCGGCCGACCTGCCGGTCCCCGACCGCGCGAGGTCGACGCTCGACGCGGTCTCCTTGCGGTGACCGAGCAGCCCCTCCGGCCGGTTGTGCATCAGCCAGATCAGGACCACGCCCATGATCACCAGCCGCAACTGGCTGACGCTGTCGAGCGTGTACAGGATGAACGGCATCGGGTCGAGCGAGGCGAACCCGGCCATCGCCTCGCCGAAGTTCCGCGGGGCGTCGCCCAGCTCGAAGGCCGCCTGAACGAGGTTCTTGAAGTACCGTGGCCCCTCGTACAACACCCCGGCGAAGATCGCGCCGCCGAGGAAGCTGCCGGTGTTCGAGCCCGCACCGCCGATGATCAACGCGATCCAGATGAAGAAGGTGATGTTCGGCCGGAACGACGGTGGCGTGATGCTCCCGCGGCTGGAGTACCAGAGGATGCCGCCGAGTCCCATCAGCGCCGACCCGAGCACGAACGCCGTGAGTTTGAACCGGTTGGTGTCCTTTCCGAGCGCGTTCGCGACGTCCTCGTCCTCGCGGATCGCCTTCAGCACGCGTCCAAACGGGGACTTCCCGGTCCGGGAGAGCAGCAGGTAGAACAGCCCGACGCCGATGAGGAGAACGATCCCGTAGAGAAGTCCATCGAGCACCGGTTTCGGGTTGTTCGAGATGACGTTCGCCTCAACGAACGAGACGAACCCGAGGTACGGATCCCAGAGAAACAGCGCCCGGAGCAGCGCTTCGAGCGGGTTCGTGTAGTTCAGGATGAGCCCGCCGCCGCCGCCGAGACCGACCGTGTCGGCCGTCGGGTCGAAGCTGAACAGCCAGAGGTCGATCGTATCCGGCACCGTGAACGTCTGGAACGTCCGGGACATCATCGTGAATCGGACGATCTCCGAAAACGCCACGGTGACGATCGCGAGATAGTCCGCCCGGAGCCGGAGCGCGGGCAGCGCGACGAGCAGTCCGAAGAACGCCGCCGCGAGTACGCCGGCGAGGACGCCGACAAACAATGGGAGTCCGAATCCGCCGACCTGCGCCGCGCCGTCTCCGACCGGTGGCTTCGAGACCAGCGCGGTCACGTAGATGCCGATCCCCATGAAGCCGACGATGCCGATGTTGAAGAGGCCGGTGTATCCCCAGTGGAGGTTCAACGCCAGCGCCATCATGCCGAAGACACCGATGTAGAACGTGAGGTTCGCGATCGAGTTCAGCTGCCCGCGGAGGCCGTAGCCGAACGCGACGCCGGCGAGAATATACGCCAGGTAGAGGGCGCCGAGGACGGCGACAACGAGCGTCACATCGCGCTCGAAAATCCCGCCGAACCGTCCGCGAATACCGTCGACGCTCATGCTGTGGTCCTCCCGCTGAAGATGCCTTCGGGCTTGAACAACAGTATCACGATCATCACGACGAACGCGGCCGCGCGGCCGAACGCCGAGGGGATCCAGATCACCGAGACGGAGGCAGTGAGACCGATGATGATCCCGCCGCCAATCGCGCCGTAGATCGACCCGATCCCGCCGAGGATGACCGCGGCGAACACCAACAGTAGCAGCAGCCAGCCGTCGTTGAATCCGAGCGTTCCCTTCCAGAGGACGAACATGTAGCCGGCGACGCCGGTGAGTCCGGCGCCGACGATCCACGTCGTGCGGATGACCTCCTCGGTCGGAATGCCGGTAATCCGTGCGAGGTCCTCGTTGTCAGACATCGCGCGCATCGCCTTGCCGAGTTTCGTGCGCTGAAGCAGGAGGTGAACGCCGAGCATCAGGCCGCCCGCGACGACGATGAGGCTGATGTCGTGTGCCGTCACCCGGAACGTCCCGTCGATCGCCGGAACGCTCACGCGCGGGACCGACCCCGACGCGGTCGTCCCCCGAACGCCGGCCCCGTAGACGAACTGGAGCAGGTACCGGAGCGCGAACGCGACGCCGATACTGGTAATCAACAGCGCGATGCCGCTCTCGTCGCGGATCGGACGATAGACGAACCGGTCGATGGCCAGCGCTAAGACGATCGCCGCGACGCCTGCGACAAGGGCCCCGAAGACGACGGCGAGCGGCGCTGTCGTGACCCCGATTCCGAGCGCGCCGCCGAACACCGATCCCCCCGCGCCGACGAGCAGGAGCGCGCCGACGCTGTTCTCGCCGATCCCGGCGATGAGGTAACTCGTCCCCATCCCGGCGAACGCCCCGCTGGTGAGGTAATCGCCGTGCGCGAAGTTCGCGAAGTTGAGAATACTGTACGTCATCGAGAGGCCGATGCCTGCCAACCCAATGATCAGCCCCCGCAACAACCCGTCCCAGACGAGCGACGCGAGGCTGCTGATTCGGATCCCTCCGGTCAGGAGGCCGCTCGCGAGCGACCACGCCATCCAGAGGGCGACGAGGATGACCCCGATGGCGAGCGGCTCCTCGCTGAGGGTTCGGCGGTACCGACCATACGTTTCAGAGAGACTCACGTGATAACACTCCTCGGAATACCGTGTGAAATCTACACGTAAGACGTTTACTACCGACACATGGCCGTGTTCCGTCACACGCAGTCACACGCACGGGCTAACTGTGACGGCTAGCCGCTCGACCCTCACGGCGGCCGAACGTACATATTAGTCGTCGGAAGCCGATCGGCCGGTATGGCCGACGTATCCATCGAAGTGACCCCGGACGTCGAGATCCCGCCCGACGAGATCCCCGAAGCCGTCCCCGGGACGTCCCGAACCATCGAGGCGAACGGCGTCCGGTTACACGTCGTCGAGGCCGGTCCGGAAGACGGGAAACTGCTCGTCCTCCTCCACGGCTTTCCGGAGTTCTGGTACGGCTGGCACGAGACGATCGGGCCGCTCGCGAACGCGGGCTATCGCGTCGTCGTGCCGGACCAGCGCGGATACAACCTCTCGGAGAAGCCGTCCGGGGTCGCCGAGTATCGCATCGACGAACTCGCCCGCGACGTTCTCGGGCTGATAGACGCCTACGGCCGGGACCGAGCGGCGGTCGCCGGCCACGACTGGGGAGCCGCGGTCGGCTGGTGGCTCGCGATCCACCATGCCGACCGGCTCTCGGAGTTCGTCGCCGTCAACGTGCCACACCCGACCGTCTTCGAGCGGGCGATCAGAGACTCCTGGAGCCAACGGCTCAAGAGCTGGTACATGCTCGCCTTTCAGCTCCCGAAGCTTCCCGAAGCCGTCGCGAGCGCCGGAAACTGGCGGATCGCCGTCCGGAGCATGCGGCGCACGAGCAACCCGGGCACGTTCGACGAGGAGGACATCCGGCGGTACCGCCGGGCGTGGGACCGCGACGGGGCGTTCGAGGCGATGGTGAACTGGTATCGAGCGGTCGTCCGCGACCGACCCGAGCCCGAGACGTCACGCGTGACGGTCCCGACGCTCGTGATCTGGGGCGCCGGCGATCAGTTCCTCGAAAAGCGACTGGCCGGCCGGAGCGTCGACCGCTGTGCGAACGGCCGGCTCCTGACGATCGACGACGCGACCCACTGGGTGGTCCACGAGGATCCACACCGCGTCGCGGACGCGATCGCCGACCACACCGACCCGCTGCCGCCGGGCGCACGGGAGTGAGCGGGTCGACACCTGGGGCCGTCGCGGTGCCGACGCCGAGAACCGTCGCGGTGCCGACGCCGGCGACGCGTTTTAACCCCCGCGGACCGAGGGGGCGAGTATGACGCTCGACCGATACGCCGACGCCGTCGGCGACCTCGATCCCGCGACGGGAACGGTCGCGACCGCCGAAGTCGTCGTCACAGACGACGTGCTCGTGAAGGCGTTCGTCCTCGCTCCCGGCAGCGAGATCGACGCCCACGAGCACGCGGACGCGACGAACGTCTTCCACGTCCTCGAGGGAGAGCCGACCGTGGTTCGCGAGGGAGAAACGGAACGGCTAGCCGCCCCCGCAGTCGTCCACAACGCGCGTGGCGACGTTCACGGCGCCCGCAACGAGAGCGACGACCGCGCCGTGCTCACGGCGAGTCTCTGTCCGCTCCCCTGATGGACGGCGAAATCGACCCCGACGAACTGGCTGACGTGCTCGAAACGGACGCCGAGGCGACCGCCGGCGAGGCCGATGGCGCCGACCGCTCGGAGCTCCGGATCGTCGACATCCGCGACGAGCGGTCGTTCGACCGCGGACACCTCCCCGACAGCGAGTCGATCCCTTTCCCGGAGCTCACGAACCGCGTCGACGAACTCGAGGGCGCAGACCGGATCGTGACCGTCTGTCCACACGGGATCGCCAGCCGGCAGGCGGCCCAGCTGATCGGAAGCTACGAGGGGACGGCAGACGCCCGCGTCGAGAGCCTCAACGGCGGGATCGAGGCGTGGCAGGAGGGGGGCCGCGAACTGGAGCCGACGCCCGAGGCGGACGCCGACGCGGACGACACGGCCTCCGACGCGCCGTTCTGACCGGACCGATCACCGGTCGTCACGGGAACGGCCGACGCACGCCCCGGCGGCACACAACAGGGCGACGACCGCGACCAGCGGTCCGAAGCCGGGCGTCTCGTCGGTCGTGTCTCCGTCCGATTCTTCGCCGCCGCCAGGGGGCTCGACGCGCACCGTCGCCGTCGCCTCGCCGGCGGGACCCGCGACGGTGACGGCAACCTCTCCGGAAGCGTCGAGCGTCAGCGCTCGGGTCGCGGTCGTCTCCCCGCCGGCGTCCAGCCGGACGGGCACCGTCGCGAGCGACTCGCCGTCGACGCGGAACTCGACGTCCGAGCCGGCGGGGATGGCCGCGTCGTTTGCGAGGGTCGCGGTCACGGTCACCGGCTCACCGGCCGTCACGCGGTCGGTGTCGGTCGAGACCCCGCGAACGAGAACGGGCGCCGGGTCGGAGACGACGACGGTGAGCGTCTCGCTGCCGACCCGCACCTCGTACTCGCCGGGGTCGGTGAACGTGTGTGCGAAGCGCTCGGCCGTCTCGGAACCGGCGGCGAGCGTCTCCGACCGGGTCTCGACCGGCTCGCCGTCGACGGACATCGTGATCGCGTAGCTGCCCGAGACGCTGCCGGTGTTCGAAGCCTCGACCGTCAGTTCGAGCGTCTCGCCCGCCGCGAGCCGCACCGGGTCGCGCGCGACGGAGCGGTTTCGATACTCGCCGGTCGCGTACACGCCGTCGGGAGCGAGGCCGTACCCGACCCGCGCCGGCATTCTCTCGAACGCGGCCGCGTGAGCGTCGCGGTCCCACGTCTCCGGAACGTCGCTCGTCGTCGTCAGCCGCTCGGCCGCGTCGCGAACGGCGGCCGCCGCCTCGTCGTCGCCCCCCTCGGCGGCTGCCGCCTCGATCGCGTCGAGAACCGCGCGGTTCGTGATCGGCTCCGACGCGTCGTTGAGGTCGCGGAAGACGGTCGCGAGCGACGCCCGGCCGTCGGCAGCCAGCCGGATCCGGCGGTCGATCTCACCGGCCACGAGCGAGCCCTTTGTGTACGGGGTCTCCGGCCGCCAGGTGCCGGGGTCTGTGAGCACCGCCGAGGCGTCCGGCTCCCGCTCGCCGCGCGATACGGTCTGTTCGAACCGGTCGAAGCCGATCGCGCCGCGGTCGAGCGCGAACAACGCGGCGTAGTACGTCGCGCTCGCCTCGGTGAACCACCGGGCGCTCGGCTCGGCCCGGTACGCCTGGCGGGTGTGGACGTACTCGTGGGTCCAGACGTCCGCCGCGGTTCCGGCGGGTTCCCGGTCGCGCACCCAGAGGTCCGCGTCGCCGGTCTGGAGCCCCCGAACGGCCCACGAGACGTCCTCGGTGGGAGCGGCGACCGCGAACACCTCGGCGTCGTCGCCGCCCACCGGAAGCGCGGCTCGCGCCCCCTCGAACGCCCCGAACACCGCCGCCGGCGACGCCGCGAGATCGGCCGCCTCCGGGACGATCAGCCGAACCCGCCGGCCGTCGGTCTCCCTGACGTGCGTCTCGTGTGCGCCGAGAAACGCCATCGTCTCCGAGGCCGCTCCCTCGCCGGAGACGCGGTTCTCGCGGGCGACCCGGAGCTGACCGCTGCCGGTGTACCGTGCGGAGACGCCGACCCGCGGGGTTCGCACGAGCGCCCACTCGCCCGTGTCCACGAACCGGTAGGTGCCGTCGCCGGCGAGCGGGCCCGACTCGGCGACGGTGTCGTTCGCCGCCATCGCGTACGTGATCGACGGCTCGTCGGTCTCGCCGTCCCACGCCCACACCACCCCGTCGCGCTCCGCGTCGTCGACGCGCTCGAAGCCGTCGGGGTCGACGGAGGCGTCGGTCATCGTCAGAATCGTGACCCGGAGTGCTGTAATGCGGTCGGGAACGGTTTGTACACGCGTCGTGACTCCGACCGTCCCCGCCTCGTCGGTCGCGAACAGTTCGTTGCGGACGCGGATCGTGTCGGCCGCGTCAGCAGCCGTCGCGCCGGTCTCCGCCGCGCCGAGCGTCGGGTCGGCCGGCGACGCCGCGGCGTCTCCGGTCTGGGCGTGGTCGACCGCGGCGTCTGGCGCAGCGGCCGCGTCGGACTGCGGACCCCCTGCGGCGACGCCCGCGAGGAGGAGCACAGCGATCAGAAACGCGACGGCGGCTCGAACGCCCGGGCCTGACCGGTCCATGAGCGATCACCGCCGGTATCGGGTTTAGGATTGTCCCTCGCAGTCGGTCGCCGGCGTCGGAGACGCCAGACAAAGGGAAGAGGGAGCGTGTGACATGTCCCTCCATACGAACCTACGGCCTCGAAAAGTTTAATCGTTGGCTCCCGGTGTCGCGTCGGCGCTCGCGGCTCAGAGCGCGTGAACGCGAACGGTCCAGAAGTCCTGGAACGCGTCGTCTAAGGCCGCCTCCGGGGCGCCGGTCGCGTCAGTCAGGTCGGTGACGTCGGCGAGGTCGCGCACCTCTCCGAGCACGCTCCGCTCGCCGACGACGATCGTTCGGTCGACATCGTCGAGCGCGGCGATGGCGTCGCGGGCGCGGCCGAGGTGGTCGTCGATCTGGCCCGCGCGGCGGCGTTCGAAGCGGCCCTGTGAGAACCCGCCCTTCGAGTGGGCCTCCGTGATGTCGGAGGTGAATCCCTCGAAGTCGACGCGGTCCGTCCCCTCGTAGGTGCCACGCGCGAACGTGTCCGACCGGACCAGCGCGAACGCGAACCGGCCGGTCGGGCGGAACCACGCGTCCGGGAGCCGGGGGGCCGCCGCCCATCGATCGAACGGCTCCGGCTCGATCGGCGTCGACAGGGCGACGCTCACCGCGCCGGTGTCGTCGGCGACCACGACCGTCGGCGCGGCGCGGCGAACGAGCCGGGTGCGGTCGCCGAACCAGTCGCTCACGCGTGCTGGAACCGCGTCGGCGTCGGGAACGAACGCGGTGAGCACCCCTTCCGGATCGGCGCTTTCGATCCCGCGAAGCCGGCCGAGGACGTCCGCGAGACGCCCCTCGGTCGCGTCGCTCACGCGGCGAAACTCGACGGTCTCCTCGTCGCTTTCGGCGCGCTCGACGCGGTCTTCCAGCGACTCGACGCGGTCTTCGAGGCGGTTGACCTGCGCCTCGGCGCGCTGGCGGTCCGCGGCGGCCTCGGAGCGGCGGTCTTCTTCGGCCGCCGCGCGGCGCTCGAGGTGTCGCTTCTCCTCTTCGAGCGTCTGGATCCGTTCTTTGAGCTCGGCGCGTCCGAGCAGCCGGTCGATCATACAGAGGGGTCCAGCGCCGACCTCAAAGGTGCGTCGACCGGCTCACGCGTCGACGAACGGCTCCCACCCCTCCCAGCGGAGCAGGCTCTCCGCGCGGTCGGCGTCCGCCAGCAACACGTTGCGGGTAGACGGGAGGCTCTCGTCGGCGAGCGCTCGGGGAATCGCGAGCGTGCCGCTCGGAACGCCCTCGTCGCCCTCGACCGGGATGTGTCCCGCGTCGACTTTCATCACGAGGGGAGCGTCGAGTCGCTCGACGCCCTCGCCGTCCGCGTACAGCTGCTCGTTGACCCGCTCGTGGTCGGCCCGCTGGATGACGGCGCGGTCGCCGTCGTGGGGCTCCACGTACAGTTCGCCCAGATAATACCCGCTTGAGAAGCGTTCGAACATGCTGTGCGTGTGATACTCTACCACGATAATATATAAGCGTTACTCGGGCGGCGACGGCGACACGACAGACGACGCGGCGGCCGAGAACTATTCTCCGTCCGAGTCCCGCGCCACCTCGTGGCGGCCAAAGCCGTAGCGCAGTCGATTGGCGAGCCGTCGCGAGAACCGTCCCTCGTTGCGCGAGTCGAACCGCTCGGCGAGCGCCCCGTAGATCAACGGCACGGGCACCTCCTGTTCGAGCGCCTCCTCGACCGTCCACGTTCCCGTCGACCCGCCAGCGACGTGGTCGGCGACGTCGCCGAGGTCGGAGCCCTCCTCGCGGAACGCCTCCGCACAGAGTTCGAGCAGCCACGACCGTATCACCGCGCCGTTGTTCCACGTGCGGGCGACCGACTCCAGATCGAGGTCGTACCGCCCCTCCGCGAGCAGTTCGAACCCCTCACCGTACGCCTGCATGAGCGCGTACTCCACGCCGTTGTGTACCATCTTTACGTAGTGGCCCGCCCCCGACGGTCCCATGCGGTCGTGGCCGTCCGGTCCCGTGGCGATCGCATCGAAGACAGGCGTCAATTCCTCGTAGGCCCACTCGGGGCCGCCGATCATCAGCGAGAACCCCGCCTCCGCGCTGGCAGGCCCGCCCGACGTCCCACAATCGAGGTAGGCGGCGTCGGTCGCCTCGGCACGCCGGACCGACCCGTGAAACCGGGAGTTGCCGCCGTCGACGACGACGTCGTCGGCGTCGAGGTGCGGTTCGAGGTCCGCGAGCGTGGCGTCGACGGGGTCGCCGGCGGGCACCATCAGCCAGAGCCGCTTGCCGGCTTCGGAGCCGTCGAGCCGGTCGCAGACGTCTTCGACCGACTCCGCGGGCGTCGCACCCGCTGTCGCCGCCGTCGCCGTCGCCTCCGCCGAGAGGTCGAACGCGACCACGTCGTGGCCCGCGTTGAGACACCGGTCGACGACGATCTGCCCCATCCGCCCCAGCCCGATGACGCCGAGTTGCATGCGATGACGGTCGCCGCCGCGGCTCCTAGTGGTTCCGGTTCGCGCGTCAAGAACGGCCGCGGAGCAGCCGGCTCAGTCGGCCTGTGACGATTCCGTCGCCGTCTCGCCGACGTGTGCCCGCAGGGTGTCGACGTCTTTGTTGCCCGCGCCGGTATTGAGGAGGACGACGGTGTCGTCCGGGCCGAACTCGCCGGCCGCCGCGAGCGCGAACGCGCCCGACGCCGCGGCCGCACACGTCGCACCGGTTTCTAACCCTTCTTCGCGGGCGACCCGGATCGCCGCGTCGAGAATCTCGCGGTCGGTCGTCGCCACCGCGCCGCCGTCCGACTCCCGGATAGCGTCGAGGATCAGCGGGCTCGCGCCGGGATCGGGGATCGCGATCCCGTTACAGGCAGTGTCGACCTCGTCGTCCGCGAGCGGCTCGTGGCGGTCGGTGCCCGCCTCGTACGCGTCCACGACCGGCGCACACCCCGCCGCTTGGGCGGCGTACATCGGAACGAGCTCGTCGGTCCAGCCGAGGTCTCTGGCCTCGCGGGCCGCCTTGTGCATGCCGATGAGCCCGACGCCGCCGCCGGTCGGATACACGACCGCGTCCGGCGCCTCCCAGTCGAGCTGTTCGAGCAGTTCGAGCGCCATCGTCTTCTTTCCCTCGTGGCGGTACGGCGTGACGAACGTCTTCGTGGAGTACCACTCCGGATTGTCGTCCATGCCGGCGGCGTACGCCTTGCCGGCGTCGCCGATCTCCGAGGTGCCGTCGACGGGATCGGTGACGGTCAGGTCCGCGCCGTGGACCTCCGTCATCGCCTTCTGGGTGAACCCCGCCCGCGACGGGAGAAAGACGTGTGCGTCGAGGCCGGCACGGGCCGCGTAGGCCGCCGCGGCCTGTCCCGCGTTGCCCGCGCTGTTCAACGCCACGTCGGTCGCGCCGTGTTCACGCGCGGCCGTCATCGCGAGCGACTGCCCGCGGTCTTTGAACGTCCCCGTGGGATTGTCCCCCTCGTCTTTCAACAACACCCGGCCGACGTCCATCGCCTCGGCGAGCGCGGGACACTCGACGAGCGGCGTCCCGCCCTCTCCGAGCGTCACCGCGGCGTCGCGGGGAAACGGAAGCAGCTCCTCGTACCGCCACATCGAGTCGCCGGTGCGGCCGTTGAGGGCCGCCGGCGTGAGGTCGATCCGGTCGTAGTCGTACGTCGGGTCCAAGATCCCGTCGCAGTCCGGACAGCGGTGCGTCGCGGTCTCGGCGTCGAACGTCGATCCGCAGTCGACACACGAGAGTCCCTCGAACGCGGTCGTTGTCTCCATGACCGGGGATCACA
This sequence comes from uncultured archaeon A07HR67, assembly GCA_000496175.1. GTDB lineage: Archaea > Halobacteriota > Halobacteria > Halobacteriales > Haloferacaceae > Halorubrum. The sequence continues at coordinate 204,605 of KI543165.1, forward strand.
CACCGGGGGACTTCGCTCCATCGATCCACGAAGTACGGACGATCGCGGCTCGGCGCGCGGCGTAAACGGCCGTCTTCGGGCGCGTTCGTCGGTGAACGTCCGGCAGAGAGGGTCAGTCGGCCCCGTCGTCGTGCGGGTGGGGGATCACGTCCGCGTCGGCGAGTCGCGCGAGGTCTGCGTCGGTGTACCCGTACTCGCTGAGCACGTCCTCGGTGTGTTCGCCGAGGATCGGCGGATGCCGTCGGACCGTCGTCGGGGTTCGCGAGAACTTCATCGGCGACCCCGGCATCTCGACCTCGCCGGCCGTCGGGTGGTCGACGGTCACGCGCATGTTTCGCGCCTCGATCTGTGGGTCGTCGAACAGCTCGGCCATGTCGCGGACGTGGCTCGCGGGCACGTCGTGGGCGGTGAGCGTCTCGACAGCCGCCTCGGTCGACATCGCCGCGAACTCGGCGCCGAGCGCCTCGTCGAGCGCCTCCCGGTTTCGCACCCGCTTTTCGTTGACCTCGAACCGCTCGTCGGCGAGGAGGTCCGGACGATCGAGCGCGTCACACAGCCGGGGCCAGAAGGAGTCCGCCGAACAGCCGACGACGACGTACCCGTCCGCGGTCTCGTACGCCTGGTACGGCGCGATGTTCGGGTGTTTGCTCCCCATCCGACCCGGGGGGTCGCCGCTCGCGAAGTAGTTGCTCGCCATGTAGCTCATCCACGCCGCCTGCCCGTCCAGGAGGCTCACGTCGATCTTCTGGCCCGTCCCGTCACCGAGTTCGCGCTCGAGGAGCGCGGCCAGGATCGCTTGGGTGGCGTACATCCCCGCGCCGATGTCAGCGAGCGCCACCCCGATCCGAACCGGCGGACCGTCCTCGACGCCGGTGATGGACATCAGCCCGCCTTTCGCCTGCATCACGATGTCGTATGCCGGCTCGTCGCGGTCGGGGCCCCACTCGCCGTATCCAGAGAGCCCACAGTAGATCAGCCCGGGGTTCTCCTCGACGAGGTCGGGGTAATCAAGCCCCCACTCGGCCGTCTTGCCCACCCGGAAGTTCTCGACGAGCACGTCGGCCTCGGCCGCGAGGTCGCGAAACACGGCGCGACCCTCCTCGCTCGCGAGGTTCAACACGACCGAGCGCTTGTTGCGGTTGACGCTGACGTAGTACGCGCTCTGGGCGTCGTCGCCCTCGCCGAAGGCGGGCGGCAGCCACGTCCGCGTCTGGTCGCCGACGCCGGGGCGTTCGATCTTGATCACTTCCGCGCCGAGGTCGCCGAGCTGCATCGTACAGAACGGCCCCACCAACACGCGGGAGGCATCGAGCACCGTGACGCCGTCGAGCGGCCCCTCGTCGTCCGTCGGAGTGCGTGCCTCACCGACCATGGCTCCCTCGCATACGCGCACCTCCGGGCCTACTCTCATAAAACTCCGGTCGGCGGTTCGGGATGCCGAGTCGCCAACGATTAAGCCACCGGGCAGCGGAGCCGACGGCATGGACCTAGCCATCGACGGCAACGTCGCGTTGACGACGGCGTCCAGCGACGGCCTCGGAAAGGCGGCCGCGACCGCGCTCGTCCGCGAGGGCGTCAACGTAGTCATCAACGGCCGCGACGAGGACCGGCTCGCGGCCGCGGCCGAAGAACTCCGCGATGAGGCCGCGGGCGACGCCCGCGTTCACCCCGTCCAGGGCGACCTGACCGTCGAAGACGACGTCGTCGGGCTCGTCGACGAGACGCTCGAGGAGTTCGGCCGGCTCGACCACCTCGTCACCTCCGCGGGCGGTCCGCCGTCGGGTCCGTTCTTGGACACCGACGACGACGACTGGTATCACGCGTACGACCTGCTGGTGATGAGCGTCGTCAGACTCTGCCGTGAGGCGGCCGAACCGCTCCGCGCGGGCGACGGCGGCACCATCGTCACCATCACCTCGCGGTCGGTGAAAGAGGCGATCGACGGGCTCGTGCTCTCGAACGCGGTGCGGATGAGCGTGATCGGGTTAGAAAAGACGCTCTCGGCGGAGCTCGCGCCGGACGTACGGGTGAACGCCGTCCTCCCCGGGCCCCACGAGACGAGCCGGATCCAAGACCTCGTCGACCAAGCGATCGAGCGCGGCGAGTACGACTCCTACGAGGCGGGGCTCGCCGACTGGAGCGACGGCGTCCCCATCGAGCGCATCGGCGACCCGATGGAGCTCGGCAACACCGTCGCGTTCATCTCCTCGCCGAAGGGCGGCTACATCAACGGTCAGGCGATCGTTCTCGACGGCGGCGCGGGCAGCGCGAACCTGTAGCTCCGCCCGGTTCCCGGACGCCGTACAGCCGCGACGACCGGCCCGCCTACGCCGACAACGTGCTGATGCCGTCGATCTCGACGTAGCCGAACCCGCACTCGGGACACCGCCACTTCGTCTTGCGTCCGAGATGCAACGACGTCGCCGCCGTCCGATAGAAGGTTCGGGTCTCCTCACACGACGGACACTCCGCGTCCTGTTGAAGCGGCATAGCTCTATCCGGGTTCGGCACGAACCTGAAACTACTGATCCGTCGGCGTCCGAGGCCGGGACGCGCGGCCGCCTACACTGCCGTCACCCACGCCTTGTACGCCGGGTCGAGCCCGTACACCTCTCGGAAGGCGCGCTCGACGAACCCGGCGACGCGGTTGGCGTCCGACCGCGCGGTGACGACGGCGTTCGTCCCCTCGGCCTCCTCGGGGGTGACGAGCTCGTCGATCCGGAACTCGGGAAACTCGCCGAGCAGTTGTTTCAGCCGGTCCAGCTCCGCGTCGGTACAGTCCATGACGAGCTCCGTGCCGCACAGCTGGATCCACGGCGGAAGCTCCCCGCCGTCGGTGGTGTCGCTCTCCGGGTCGACGTCGACGGTCATCACGTCGCTCGACCGGGCGCGGTGTGCCGCCGCCGCGTCGGCGAACAACGCCAGCCGTTCGGACTCTGTTGCGGCGTCGAATCGGGTCATACCGTCGGTTCGACGGCGACGCGTGTTAAACCACCGCAGCCGCGGCGGCTATGGTGGCCCGCGGCCGGCGGCACCGCCGTCACTCCCGTTCCGTCTCCGCGAGCACGTCGTCGACGAGACGCAGCGTCCGTTCCGCCCTGGCGACCCGGTCGTCTATCTCACCGGTCCGCAACAGGACGAGCTCGGGCTCGTCGAGCGCGTCGCGCACCGCCGCGGCGCGACGCAGCCGCTCGTACGCCTCGGAACGGGCGAGTTCGCGGATCGACCGCAGCGTCGCGACGGTCTCCTCGTCGGCGATCCGCGAGACGAGCGGGATCAGCTCGTCGATCTCGTAGGCCAACTCGTCGCCGGGCGCCGGGGGCCACTCGACGGTCAACGGGGCGGCGTCGATCCGGTCGAGGTACGTCTTGTGGACCGCCACCGCGGTCCGGAGCGCGCCGGGGTCGTCGACGTAGTGGTCGAGCTTCGAAGCCGAGTAGTCGGCGTACTCCAACAACGTCGGGAGCGGCTCCTCGCCGGCGGCGTGGTCGTCGACGTACGTCCGAAGGTCCGGCGGTGGGAGGTCGATGTCGACGAACGGGGTCGCGTCCGCGCGCTCGATAAAGCCGAACATGTCCCGCGCGGACGCCGACCGGTAGTACGAGCGGAACGCCTCGCGGACCGCGTCGTTGTACGCCGCGACCGGCTCGCGCAGGCGGTCGACGTCGGCGTCGAGGTCCGCGTCAGCCATCTCGGCCACCTCGCGGAGCTCTGCGAGCCGGTCGGCGAGCGCGTCCCGTGCGTCCTTGGCGGTCTTCCGGGCGGCCCGGTACTCGTCGACCGCGTCGTCGCGGTCGGTCAGGAGGTCGACGAACTCGCCCGCGGGTTCGAGCGCTTCGCGGGCCGCAGCGAAGTCGCGCTCGGACAGCCGGCGCTTGTCGACCGCCTCGTCGGCGGCAGCGAACGCGTCGGCCGCGGGCGTGTCGTCGTCGACGTCGACCGCGTTCGCGAACGCCCCCTCGAACTGGACGTAGGAGCCGAAGTCGCCGGTGCCGACCGCGTCGTCCTCGTACTGGTCGAGCACGCGGTGGGCGCGGCGGTACGCGTCGGCCGCGGTTTCGACGCGCTCGACGCCGAGATCCGCGATCCGCGATTCGAGCCGCCGAAGCTCGTCGTACCGCTCGCGCAGCTCCGCGGCCGCCTCGCCCGCGGCCAGAATCGGATCGTCGATGGAGACCGGATCCGCGTCGGCCGCCGCGGGCGACATCAGTACACCTCGTCGGGGTCGAACGCGGTCTCGCCGACTCGGTCGCCGTCAAGTGTGCGGTAGAAGCACGACCGGTGGCCGGTGTGACACGCCCCGACGGACTGGTCGACGAGGTACAACAGGGTGTCGGCGTCGCAGTCGACCCGAATCTCCTCGACGGCCTGTGTGTGTCCGGAGGATCCGCCCTTGTGCCACAGCTCCTCGCGAGACCGGGAGTAGTAGTGGGCCTCGCCCGTCTCGCGGGTCCGTTCGAGGGCGCCGGGCGAGACGTACGCCAACATCAACACCTCGCCGTCGTCGGCGTCCTGTGCGATCGCGGGAACGAGTCCGTTCTCGCCGAAGTCGACCGCGACGTCGGAGTCCGCGTCGGCATCGCTCATACGTCGCCGGAGACGGGGCCGTCGAATAGGCCTTGTGTCTACGCGGCTCACCCGCGGCGCAACACGAGCGCGTCGCCGTCGGCGTACGCGTCCGGCCGCCGTTCTGTGACCGCGAAGCCGCACTGCTCGTACAACGCGAGCGCGGCGTCGTTGTCCGGGTGCGCCTGCAGGGTCACCGGGCCGTCGGCGTCGCGAACGACCGCCGCGAGGAGCCCGCGAGCCCGTCCCTCCCGCCGGAAGTCGGGGTCGACGACGAGTTCGGCGAGGTGAGAGCCGCGCCGCGTCGGCGCGTCCATCGGCAGCGCGTAGCCGACGACGCGGCCGTCGGCGACGCTCGCAAAGCCGGCACCGACCGCGAGTCCGTACTCCAAGAGGTCGGCGCTCGGCTGCCGGAGGTGCGTCTGGAGCGCCCGGAGTCGTTCCGCGTCGGCAGAACGGGCGCGGCGAACGCGCGGGTCAGTCAGGTTCTCGAGATCGCACACGCCGACTCACCCCACGAGGTAGCCGGCGCCGATCGCGACGACCGCTCCCGAGAGGGTCGCGAGGAAGTTCACGGCCTGGTTGCCGATCAGGTTCCCCTCGATCAGCGCGCCGAGGAGGCTGTCAACTGTCATCCCGCTGATCCCTGCGAGAAGGATCACGCCGGCGCCGACGAGCGGCGCGCCGGCGACGACCGGATCGCCGAGTGGCACCTCGACGATGGCGATGCCAGCGATGAGGCTCGCGCCGGCGAGGCCGGCGACCTCGCCCTGCCAGGTCACGGCGCCGTCGGTGCCGGGACCGACCGGCTGGAGCGTGGTGATGAGCCGCGGCCGGTCGAAGAGGCCGCCGATCTCAGAAGAGAGCGTGTCCGCCATCGCGGTGGCGATCGCGCCGGCGAACGCGAGCCGAAACACCGTCTCCGGGGCGTCGACGTGGCCGGTGGCGGCGTACCCGACGAGCGCGACGAGCGCGACCGCGGAGTTGGCGAGGACGTTCCCCGTGCCGCGTGCGCCCTCGTTCTCCTGGGCGACCCCGCGGTCGACCTTCTCGTCGAACCGGTACTTCGAGGCGAGTCCGCCCACCGCGTAAAACGCCATCAGCGTGAGAAACCAGCCCACGCCACCGAGCACGACGGTGAGAAGCGAGAAGAGAACGCCGGTGAGCATCCCCGGCACCGAGGCGGTCCCGAGCGCGTACGAGACGTAGCCGAGGCCGACCGTCACGCCGAGCGCCACGACAATTCCGATCGCGCTCACCGTCGGGTCCAGCGCGGTGAATCCCCAGGCGACGATCGCGGCGAGCACGACGGTGATGTGTGCGTCGCGGGCGTACACCAGCGAGCGAACGAGCGCCGCGGTCAACACCGTGACGGCTCCGAGAAACGCGAAGCCGGGAATCGCGGCCAGAAGGGACTCGGCCGCGGCGCCGATAGGTGCCCCATCGACGCCAGCGCCGCCGGCGACCGCGGCGACGACCTGGCCGATTACCGCGGCGACTCCGCCGCCGACGAGGTAGCCGGTCACGAGCGGGAACTCGTCGTCGGTTCGGGCGTGGACGAGCGCCCGCCCGAACCGACCGCCGCCGACGGAGAGCGCCGCGGCCGCGAACGCGCCGGTCGGGAGGGGAACGCGGGGAAAGGTGGCGACCGCGGCGAGTCCCGCGAGCGAAACCGCGAACGCGCCGATGCCCAGCAGCCGTTCTTCCTCGCGGTCGCCGGGGAGCGCGAGCGTGTCGAACCACTCGCCCTCGCGAACGCCAAAGAACAACAGCCCGGCGACGGCGACGAAGGGCACGACCGCAGCGTTGCTGAGCGCCGGGGCGAGCGCCGCGAGCGCAGCAACTGCGGCGAAGACGCTCGCGCGTTTGAGCCTCCGGTACACACTCACAGATACCTCCGACGACCACTTAACCCTCCCGACAACGAGACGGGTGCGGTCGGCGGGCGAGCGCGGACCCCGGAGCAATCGCTTCCCGGTCGGCGGCGTCTCAGTACCGGTACTCGTTGAACTGCACCGCGTGGCCCTCGAGTACGGGGGTCTCTCGGTCGGGCTCCTCGTCGTCTGCGGCCGCGTCGTGTGAGTCATCCGCTGTCATACGTCGAGCGACGACACACTCCTACATAAATCATCCGGCGGAGCCGAAGTCGGCGTCTCAGCCGATCACGCGGTCGATCTGTCCGAGGTCGTCGAGCACGTGGTCGGGGGTCACGTCGCTGGCGGCGAGCGTCGCCTCGTCGGTGACGCCGGACAACACGAGTACCGTGGTCATGCCGGCGCGCGCTCCGAGCGCGATGTCGGTGTTCAGGCGGTCGCCGACGACGAGACACTCCTCCGGGGAACACGAGAGCCGCTCGCGTATCATCTCGACGGCGGGTTCAGAGGGCTTCCCGAGCACGACGTCCGGCTCCCGTTCTGCGACGGCGGCGACCGCCCGGATCACCGCGCCGGACCCGGGGACGTCTCGCTCGGACGCGGGGATGACGATGTCGGGATCCGTTCCGAGGAACGGGATGCCGCGGTCGAGTGCCCACAACGCCGTACACAGGTCGTCGTAGTCGAAGCCGCGGTCGATCGACGCGACGAGCGCGTCCGCGGCCTCGACGTCGTCGGTCGTCGACAACCCGGCGTCGGCGAACTGCTCGAACAATCCTGGCTCGCCGAGACACAACAGGTCGTCGTCGCCGTGGTGCGTGCTGAGGTACTGTGTCGTCACGGTCCCGGCCGTGATCACCCGGTCGGCGTCTACGTCGTACCCCGCCGTCCCCAGCCGGTCGACGTACGCCGGCGGCGCTTTCGTCGGGTTGTTCGAGACGAACAACGGCTCGATTCCGGCCTCGCGAAGGCGCTGGTATCCCGCCGGGGCACCCGCGATCGGATCGTCACCGCGCACGACCGTTCCGTCGACGTCGAGGACGGCACCGGAAAACTCCATACGTCTGCTACGCCCGCCGCCATCGTAGTGGTTGCGTTCGACGAGCCGACCGAGGCAGTTGAGACGACGCCGACCGGGGCGGCCGGGACTGCGCCGACCAGGACGGCCGAGATTGCGCCGGCGTCGAGGCGAATAATCACGGTACCGATATCGGTCGCAGCTTCGTGATAACGGAAGGGTAAAGCGGCGTCGGATCAAATCAATCACTACTGTGACGACGACCCAGGTTACCCTCGTCCAGATCGACAACTACGGGCCGTGGACCGTGACGCCGGAGCCGCGCCGAGAAATGGATCTTCAGACGCTTCAATCGCGTCTCTTCGCCAACGTCGCCGAGTTCTTCGGCCACCGCGACGGCTACGCGTTTTCTACCCGATTCGACAACATGATCGCGGTGACGAACGGCGTCGACGGCGACGCCCACGCCACGCTACAAGAATCGATCGGCAATCGGTATCCGGTGACGGTCAGTATTGGAACCGCCGTGAGCGACCGACCGGTCGAGGCGCTGGAGGCGGCGAACGAGCGGCTCCAACGCGAGGGGAGCGCCCAAGACGAGAGCCGAACCGAAGTGCTCGCCGGCGAGTACCTCACGCGGACGACGCCATCGGACGTTCAGATCGCCCACTTCGACGTGGTGAACGCCACCGGCAAGTACACCGACCAACTCAACGAGTTCGACACGTTCACACAGATCCAGCAGGCGTACGGGTCGTTGATGCGCCACCTGCGGGAACGTCACGACGCGCTCTCGTTTTTCGTCGGCGGCGACAACATCGTCGCCATCTGTCCCGACCTCGCCGAGTCGACGTTCGGCGAGGCGGTCGAGCACGTCATCGCCGACGTCGACGTCCAGCTTCAGGTGGGCGTCGGCCGCGGGGCGTCGGCCCACGAGGCCGGATTCGCGGCCAAACACGCGCTCGAAGATTGTAGACACGCCGGGACGGCCGTCGAGCTCTCCGGCGCCCCGGCCGTGAGCGACTGACGATGGACGAAGCGGGCGGCGGCCTCGGCGGGGCAGACCGCCCGAGCCGCCCCCGCGTCGCAATCGTCGTCTACGGCGACCTCGATTCTCGGTCCGGCGGCTTCCTCTACGACCGCCGGCTCGCAAACCACCTGGCCACCCACGGCTGGGCCGTCGACGAGGTGTCGCTGCCCGAGCGACCGCCCCCGCGGTCGCTGCTCACGAACCTCGCCGTCGGGCTCGTCGACCGACTCGAACGCTGTGACGTCGTCGTCGAGGACGCCTACTGCGGTCCGTCGTTGTTTCTGCTCAACCGCCGGCTCGACACGCCGGTGGTCGCGTTGGTTCACTACCTTCGCTCGGCCGTCGTCGACGAGGGAATTCGCGGCCGCGTGACCCGGACGATCGAGCGCGAGTACCTCCAGAGCGCCGACGCGTACGTCTTCAACAGCGAGCCGACGCGAGAGGCCGTTGTCAGCCTGTGTGGGGTCGGCGCCGGCGGCTCGCCCGGCGTCGACCCGGGGACGAGTTCGCCTCTCGACGTGGTCGCGCCGCCTGCCGGCGACCGTCTCGGAGAGGCACCGGCGTTGTCGGGCGACCGGCTCCACGACGAGCCGTTCCGGGTCGTCGCTGTCGGCAACGTCACCCCGCGAAAGGGGTTCGACACCCTGATCCGGGGGCTCTCACGGATGGATGACGGGGTCGAGTGGCGGCTGTGTGTCGTCGGCGACACGAGCGTCGATCCCGACCACGTGGCGTCGCTGCGGACGCTCGCGAGCCGCCAGGAGATCACCGACGACGTTCGGTTCGTCGGACGGGTCACCGACGACAGGCTCCGGGCAGAGCTGCGGGCGGCACACGTTCTCGCGGTGCCGTCGCGGTACGAGCCGTTCGGCATCGTCTACTTGGAGGGGATGGCGTTCGGACTGCCGGCGATCGCGTCGGCCAACGGCGGAGCGAGCGACTTCGTCGGCGACCACAACGGCGCGCTCGTCCCACCGGACGACCCCGGGGCGGTCGCGGCGGCGATCGCGCCGCTGGCGCGCGACCGCGGCCGGCTCGAGCGGCTGAGCCGGGGCGCTCGCAAGACGTTTCGAGACCACCCGACTTGGGAGGAGACGTGTGCTCGGGTTCGGACGCTGCTCGAACGGCTTCTCCCGGCGGGGAGGCCGGTCAGAGCGGAGCCGGGGTGACGACGCCTGACTACGTGTCTGAGTATCTATACTGATAATTGGCGTGTGATGTTTTTATATCTATAGGGGAAACGGTCGGATAGAATGACAGAAGACATCGTGTTCGTCTGTACGGCGGAAGACTGCGTAGCAGGACCGTGGGAAGGCGCTCACGACGCGATGGCGCACTGTGAACAACACCCGAACCACGGGTACACGGGCCGACCACGCGCGGAAGTGGACGAGGTCATCCCCGCGACCGCCGTCCAGAAACGGGACAACAGAAACCTCCAACACAAGGGTCATCCAGAGGGGGCGCTCGCGAACAACGACTGACCGCAGAACGGGTCGTCGTGGGCGTCGGCGCTCAGTCCTCCTCGAACAATCCGATGTCCTCGGCGACGAGGTCGGCCAACTGGTCTTTCAGCCCGGGGTCGACCTCTGCTACCTCCTCGCCGCCGTGTGTCCCCTCGTTGTGCCGGGAGAGCGCGTCCGCGACCTCCGACAACGGAACCCGCGTCTCCGTCTCGCACTCGGTACACACGATTGGAACAGCCGGGTCCTCGGTTGGCATAATTGGAAGGATCGCGGGTGGCGAGTATATGCCTTCGGGGATCCGTTCCGACCCGAGTCGGCGGGCGACACGCCGGTCGGCCCGGAGAGAGTGGCCCGGGGGCGACTCGAAAGCCCCTAAGTCACGGGGGTCCAACTCCGCGCATGGTCGAGGCACCAGCGACGGAGGAAGGGTGGTTCGCGCTGCACGAGTTCCGGTCTGTCGACTGGGACGCGTGGCGCGCCGCCCCCGACCGGAAACGAGAGCGCGCCGTCGAGGAGGGTCGGTCGTACCTGCGCCGGCGCGAGGCGCTCGAGGACGCCGACGCCGGCGACTCCGCGGTCTTCTCCGTTCTCGGGCACAAAGCAGACCTGTTGACGATCCACTTCCGGCCGACACTCGACGAGCTCTCGACGATCGAGCGCGGCTTCGAAACCACCGCTCTCGCCGAGTTCACCGAGACGGAGTCGTCGTACGTCTCCGTCACGGAGGTGTCCGGGTACGTCTCGGACGACTACTTCACCCAAGACGAGACGGAGGTCGACGAAGGGCTCCGGCGGTACATCGACGGAAAGCTACGGCCGGAAATCCCCGACGACGAGTACGTCTCGTTTTACCCCATGAGCAAGCGGCGCGGCGCGGAGTACAACTGGTACGACCTCTCGTTCGACGAGCGCGCCGAGTTGATGGCCGGCCACGGCGACGTCGGCCGCGAGTACGCCGGACGCATATCGCAGGTGATCGCCTCGTCGGTCGGCTTCGACGATCACGAGTGGGGGGTGACGTTGTTCGGCGCCGACCCGACGGATATCAAGGACATCGTCTACGAGATGCGGTTCGACGAGGCGTCGTCGCGGTACGGCGAGTTCGGGTCGTTCTACGTTGGCCGTCGGTTCCCCCCCGCAGATCTCGGCGCGTACCTCACCGGAGACTCTGTGCCGACCGACGACGGCGCGCGCGTCGACGCGGGCGTCGAACGCCACGCCGAGTCCGCACACGGCGACGACGGACGCGGCGGCGACGGCGGAGGCGACCCCGGCAGCGGCAGCGCGAGCCCCGGAAGCTCGGCTCACGGCGACCACCCACACAACGACGGCGACGCCGGCGGCGAGGGCGACCACCCGCACGCCGCGGCGGACGGCGAGCCGGCGACCCCCGAACCGTCCGACGAGGAGATCCGCGGCGAGCTCGCCGACCTCGACATCTACGCCGGCAAACCTCACGGCGAGGACGTGTTCGCCACGGTGTTGTACAGCGAGGCGACCGTCGACGAATTGTTCACCGAGGTCGAGGGGTTGCGCGCGAACTTCGACCACTACGGCACGCACGTGAAGACGGCCGTCTACGAGGGCCGGGCCGTCGACCGCGCCGCCGTCGTCTCTATCTGGGAGACGGCGTCGGCCGCCGAGACCGCTGCCGGCTTCCTCTCGGAGCTACCGGAGATCGTGGGGCGCGCCGGCGAGGAGTCCGGCTTCGGAACGATGGGAATGTTCTACACCACGAAACCCGAGCGCCGCGCGGACTTCGTCGAGACGTTCGACGGCGTCGAGGACCTGTTGGCGGAGCTAGAAGGCCACGTCGAGACCGACCTGATGGTGAACGTCGAAGAAGAGACCGATATGTTCATTGCCAGCCAGTGGCGCGCGAAGGACGACGCGATGGCGTTTTTCGGCTCCGAGGAGTTCCGCGAGACGGTCGCGTTCGGCCGGGAGGTCTTAGCGGACCGGCCGCGACACGTCTTCTTGGCGTGAGAACGGCTCCGTTTCCGACCGCCCCATTTTAACTTTCGCGTCGGTCAACGGTCGATCATGTTCGACACGATCGTGGTCGCGACGGACGGCTCCGACAGCGTCGGTCGGGCGGTCGACGTCGCGATCGACCTCGCCGCTCGCTTCGACGCCGCGGTCCGCGCGTTGTACGTCGTCGACACCGGCGAGGTGGAGTCGTCGCCCGACGAGGTTCGCGAGGACCTGCGTGCCGCTCTCGGCGACCGCGGCGAGCACGCGCTCTCGACGGTCGCCGAAGCCGCCACGGAACGCGACGACGGCCTCGACGTCACGACCGACGTGCGAGAAGGCCGGCCCGCCGAGGAGGTGATCTCACACGCCGACACCATGGACGCCGACCTCGTCGTCACCGGAACGCGCGGGCGACACGGCGAAGACCGATTTCTCATCGGCTCGGTCGCGGAGACCGTCGTCAGAACGTGTCCGGTGCCGGTGTTGACGGTGCGTCGGCTCACCGACGAGGACCCGCGCCGGGTCACGTTCTGAGCCGACGGCCGCGTCAGACGACCCGGTTTCGGAGGTCTCCGTCGTCCAGCCGGCGGGCGTTCTCGGCGAGGATGTCGGCGACGCGCTCGAAGTACTCCGGCGTGTGTCCGGCGTTGTGGGGCGTGATTGTGACGTCGGAGACCCCCCAGAGCGGATGTTCTTCCGGGAGGGGCTCCGGGTCGGTCACGTCGAGTGCCGCTCCGCGGATGTGGTTCTTGCGAAGCGCCGCGACGAGGGCGTCGGTGTCGACGACGCGTCCGCGGGCGATGTTGACGAGTACGGCGTCGGAACGCATCGTCCGAAGCACGTCAGCATCGATCAGCGCCTCCGTCGCGTCGGAGAGCGGACACGCGAGCACGACGTACTCGGCGTCGGCGACCGCCTCGTGGATCCGGTCGAAGCCGTACACCTCGTCGGTCGGGCCGCCCTTCTCGGGCGTGTAGCGGACGCCGACCGTTTCGACGTCGAACGCGGAGAGCCGGTCGACGACCGTCTCGCCGATCGCGCCCAGTCCGACGACGGCGACGCGGGAGCCGTACACCTCGGTCGTCGGATACGAGCGCCACTCGCGGCGCGCCTGTTGACGGTGTGCGCGATGGAACTCGCGGGCGTGGCCGATCATCGCGCCGACGACGTACTCCGCGATGTTCGGGCCGTGAACGCCCGAGGCGTTCGTCACCGCGACGCCGTGGTCCTCGAACGCCGCCGTCGGCAGGTGGCCCGTGCCGGCGTAGACGCAGGCGAACAGTTCCAGGTTCTCCGCGGCCGCGAGGTCCGCCTCGTCGAGCGCAGAACCGGTCGCGATCCGCGCCCGAGACAGGTGTTCGCGTTCCTCGGCCGGGGTCCGCGCGAGAACGACCTCGTGGTCGGGAAGCCGGTCGCGGAGCACGTCCGCGTAGTCGCTGCCCTCGGCTCCGTGGATCTTCTGTCGCAAGACGACGATGTCGGGGTCGGTCACACCGGCCACACGACGAGCGATCATAAAAGGGTCGGCACAGCGGTCGCCACTACCGGGATCCCGCTGTGCGACGAGTACCGAGCGGTGGATCGAACGTTACGGTCTCGATTCTCAGGCGGTCGGGCGTCGGGTCGGTAAAAGTGCTCGGTCAGGGATTTGAACCCTGGTCGTCGGCTGTCTTCCGAACCGGCACCACGGATGCCGCGTTCGTCGAAAGGCCAACATGATTGGCCGGACTACACCAACCGAGCGCAATCGAACCATAGGACGCGCCGGTTTTAACTCTTCTCAACTCCGTTGGCCGTGAGACGAGCCCCCACGGATCGGCCGGGGGCAGAAACGACCGGATACATATTTCCATGCGATACTATGTATACGGAGGCGGCACGTGGTGTCTGGACACGAAACCCGACTCAGACGCGCCAGGAGGCGAGTATCCGTGCGAAACGGCGCCGGCATAGCTATATATATTTTGACCACACTTAACTCGACTCGGTCACAATCCGGGGTATGGAAACGCGGAAGGTGCAAGTCACCGGCGGCTCGACGTACACCGTCTCGATCCCGAAGTCCTGGGCGACCGAGAACGACGTCGGGGCCGGCAGCGAGGTGGAGTTCTATCCCGACGGCGACTCGTTGTTTCTCACCCCGCGGACGGAGACGGAACGAACCCGTGGGACCCTCGACGTCACCGATCTGACCGGGCAGGCGCTTACCCGTGCGGTGACGACGATGTACGTCAGCGGGTTCGACGTCATCGAACTGGAAGGCGGTGCGATCACCACGGACCAGCACGCGACGATCCGCGAGGCCGTCCAGAGCCTCGTCGGGCTCGAAGTGCTCGAGGAGACGCGCGACCGCGTCGTCATCAGGGACCTGCTGGACTCCTCGGAGCTGTCGATCCACAACGCCGTCACCCGAATGCGGCTGATCTCGTTGTCCATGCTCGACGACGCGATCACGGCGCTCTCCGAGCTGGATCACGACCTCGCCCGCGACGTGATCGGCCGCGACGACGACCTCGACCGGCTGTGGCTCGTCGTGTCGCGCATCTTCCGGGCGACGCTCCGGACGCCGAAGGCGGCCGAGGAGCTCGGACTCCCGCGCGAGGAGTGTTTCGATTACCACTCGAGCGCCCGCCAGCTCGAACGGGTCGGCGACCACGCCACCAAGATCGCCCACCTCACGCTCAACATCGACGAGCCGTTGCCCGCCGACGTGAACGACGCCATCGACGATCTCCACGAGGACGCCGTCGAGGTGATCGACACGGCGATGGACGCGCTGCTCGCCGAGGACAACGACGAGGCGGCGCGGCTGGCCAACGAGGCGCGGACCGGCGTCCGGGCCATCGACGAGCGGGTCCGGGCCATCGACGAGCTGCTCCGCGGGCTCGACCCGACCCGCGCACAGCTGCTGGGGCTCGTCGTCGACTCGGTGCTTCGGTCTGCCGACTACGGCGGCAACGTCGCCGAGACCGCGCTCCAGAAGGCCGCGCCGACCCCCTGACGGCGGGTGACCGCGTCGGGCCGCGACGCAGTGGCGTGTCTTTTTATCCGTTCGTGTCGGAGTCGGTCGCATGCCGGAGATCGAACTGGGCGTCCCGAAGGGCGTCATCGAGTCGTTGCCGGAGGAGGAGGGCACCGCCGAGCGAGACATGCGGCGTGCCATCACCGGGATCCAGTCCCGGCTGAACGAGGAGGTCGACGGGACCGACCCAGGCGAGGCGGCGTCAGTCGTCGCGGACGCGGTCGAGCAGATGGAAGCGCAGGCGAGCACGTACCACGAGTTCGTCCCGGAGCTTCGCGCGTGGGGGCAGTCGCCGATCTACGCGATCGCCTGGCGAAATCTCTACCTCGAGCTGATCGGCCAGCTGTACGATCACGAGTGGCTCACCGCAGAGCTCGACCGCGAGCGAAACTTCCGGCTGGTCGACGACGGGATCCGACTCTCTGATCTGTAGTTCTCGTTTCGGTCGCCGTCTTGAAGAGAACGCCGGACCGGCCGTCTCAGGCCGCGGACTGGTCGTCGTTCGCGGACCGACCGAGCCGAAACAGCCCGCCCAGCGCGACGCCGAGAAGGACCGTCGCCTCGATCCGGGCGGCGGTGTGGACCCACGGCCGCGGCTCCGCGTCCCCGGCGTTTCGGTACGCAACGCGGGTGAGCACCCGGACGAACAGCTTGGGAGCGAGCAGTTCGATCAGGCCGACGATGCCGACGACGAGGAGGAGTAGGGCCCGCATGCCCGCTCATTTCCGGGCGAGGTAAAAAACGATCCGGCCAGGCGAGGAGAGACAGCTTTAGGCCCCGGCCGAGACGTTCTCGGGCATGAGCGAGGACTACCGCACGGAGAAGGACAGCCTCGGCGAGATACAGGTGCCCGCGGACGCCTACTGGGGCGCACAGACACAACGGGCCGTCGAGAACTTCCCCATCTCGGGAATCGGGTTCGGCCGGCGGTTCATTCGCGCGCTCGGCGTCGTCAAGAAGGCCGCGGCGCAGGCGAACCGCGACTTGGGACTCGTCGACGACGACACCGCGGCGGCGATCGTCGCCGCCGCAGAGGAGGTGATCGCGGGCGAGCACGACGACCAGTTCCCGGTCGACGTGTTCCAGACCGGCTCGGGCACCTCCTCGAACATGAACGCCAACGAGGTGATCGCCAACCGCGCCGCCGAGATCGCCGGGGCGGCGGTCGGCGACCGGGTCGTCCACCCGAACGACCACGTCAACTACGGACAATCCTCGAACGACGTGATTCCGACGGCGATGCACGTGGCCGCCTTGGAGGCCGTCGAGAAGGATCTCGTTCCCGCCTTGGAGACGCTCCACGCCGAGTTGGCGGCGAAGGAAACGGAGTTCGACGGCGTGGTCAAAACCGGTCGGACCCACCTCCAGGACGCCACGCCGGTTCGACTCGGCCAGGAGTTCGGCGGCTACCGGACGCAGGTAAAAAAGGGGATAGAACGCGCCACCGCCGCCGAATCGAACCTGCGCGAGCTCGCGCTCGGCGGGACGGCCGTCGGAACCGGGCTCAACACGCATCCCGAGTTTCCGGAGCTCGCCGCGGAGTACATCTCGGAGGCCACGGGCACGGCGTTTCACGAGGCCGAGAACCACTTCGAGGCGCAGGCGGCCCACGACGCGATGGCCGAGGCACACGGAGCGTTCCGGACGATCGCCGGCAGCTTGACCAAGATCGCCAACGATCTGCGGCTGCTCGCGTCGGGACCGCGCAACGGCCTCGGCGAACTCGAACAACCAGAAAACCAGCCCGGCTCCTCGATCATGCCCGGGAAGATCAACCCCGTCGTCGCGGAATCGGTCAACCAGGTTCACGCGCAGGTCGTCGGCAACGACGCCGCCGTCTCCGCGGGCGCCGCCCGCGGCGAACTCGATTTGAATCTGTACAAGCCGGTCGTCGCACACAACGTCCTCCAATCGGCCCAGCTCCTCTCAAACGCCGCCGAGACGTTCGGCGAGCGGTTCGTCGCGAAGTTAGAAGCCAACGAGGACCACTGCCGCGAGCGCGTCGAGCAGTCGATGGCGCTGGCGACGGCGCTCAATCCGGCGATCGGCTACGACAAGGCCTCGACGGTGGCGAAGAAGGCGCTCGCGGAGAACAAAAGCGTCCGGGAGGTGGCGGTCACGGAGGGATACCTCACCGAAGCCGAGGCGGACGAGGTGCTCGATCCCGAAGCGATGACCCACCGAGTCATCCTCGGCGACGACGAGTGAGCGCCCGGCGTCGGGCGGTCTCGCCGCCGGACTCGTCCGACACGTAGCGCCCAGATCCGCTCGAATCCGGCTCGCGAGCCCGAATCGACACCATTTAATCCACAGTCGGTCCGCCTTCGAGGTGATGAAACTACACGAACACCAGGCGAAAACGCTCTTCGCCGACGCCGGAATCCCGGTCCCGGAGTCTCGGCTCGCGACGACCGTCGACGAGGTGCTCGACGCCGTCGACGAGATCGGGTATCCGGCCGCGATCAAAGCGCAGGTTCACGTGGGTGGCCGCGGGAAGGCCGGCGGGATCGAGATCGCGACCGACCGCGAGTCGGCAGAACGATACGCCGAGTCGATCCTCGGGATGGACCTGAAGGGATACGCGGTCGAAACCGTCCTCGTCGAGGCCGGCGTCGACTTCGCCGACGAGCTGTACGTCGGGGTCACGATGGACCGCGGCGCGGGCGAGCCGGTGTTGATGGTGTCGACGGAAGGCGGGGTCGACATCGAGTCGGTCGCGGCGGAGACGCCGGACGCCATCGCGCGCGAACACGTCGACCCCGCGTTCGGGCTTCACCCGTACCAGGCCCGAAAGGTCGTCTACGAGGCCGGCGTCGACGCCGACGTGGCGCTCGACGTCGCGTCGATCCTCTCGACGTTGTACGACCTTTACGAGGAGAACGACGCCTCGGAGATCGAGGTCAACCCGGTGATGATCACGCGCGACCGACGCGTGGTCGCCGCGGACGCCGTGATGAACATCGACGCGGACGCGTTGTTCCGCCAGCCCGAGTTGGCCGAACTGGGCGAGGCGTCCTACGAGAACGACCTCGAGCGCAAGGCCGGCGAGTACGGCTTCGATTACGTCCGGCTGTCGGGCAACGTCGGCATCATCGGCAACGGCGCGGGTCTCGTGATGACGACACTCGACCTGGTCGACCACTACGGCGGCGAGCCCGCCAACTTTCTCGACATCGGCGGCGGCGCGAAAGCCGAGCGCGTCACCCAAGCGCTCGACGTGGTCTTTTCCGATCCCAACGTCGACAGCGTCGTGTTCAATATCTTCGGGGGTATCACCCGCGGCGACGAGGTCGCGACGGGGATCAACGAGGCGCTCGACGGCCTCGAGGAGCTGCCGAAGCCCGTCGTCGTCCGGCTCGCGGGGACGAACGCCGCCGAGGGGATGGAGATACTGAACACCGACCTGCTCGCGGTCGAGCGGACGCTGGAAGCGGCCGTCCAGCGTGCGGTGCGAGACGCCGCGGAGGTGACACAATGAGCGTCTTCGTCGACGACGACACCCGCGTGGTGGTCCAAGGGAATCACCGGCGGCGAGGGAAGCTTCCACGCTCGACAGATGATCGAGTACGGAACGAACGTCGTCGCCGGCGCGGTGCCGGGCAAGGGCGACCAGGAGACGGCGGGCGTTCCCGTCTACGACACCGTGAGCGGGGCTGCCGCCGCCGAGGACGCCGACGCCTCCGTGTTGTTCGTGCCGCCGGCGTTCGCCGCGGACGCGATCTTCGAGGCGCTCGACGCCGACCTCGAGTTGGCGGTCGCGATCACCGAAGGGATCCCGACACAGGACATGGCGAAGGTGAACAAACGGCTGGGCGAGACCGACACCCGGCTTCTGGGGCCGAACTGTCCCGGCATCATCACGCCCGGCGAGGCGAAACTCGGGATCCTCCCCGGGAACATCTTCGCGGACGGGAACGTCGGACTCGTCTCCCGGTCGGGCACCCTGACGTACCAGGTCGTCGACAACCTCACCGAGCGCGGGCTCGGCCAGTCGACCGCGATCGGCATCGGCGGCGACCCGATCATCGGCACCTCGTTCGTCGACGCGTTGGAGGCGTTCGAGGCCGACACCGAAACCGACGCCGTCGTGATGTGCGGCGAGATCGGCGGCGAGGACGAAGAACAGGCCGCGCGGTTCATCGGCGAACACATGGACACGCCGGTCGCCGGCTTCATCGCCGGGCGGACGGCTCCGCCGGGCAAGCGCATGGGCCACGCCGGAGCTATCGTCTCCGGCTCCGGAACGGGCACCGCACAGTCGAAGATCGACGCGCTCAACGACGCGGGCGTCCCCGTCGGCGACACCCCCGAAGAAGTCGCCGACCACGTCGAGAGGTTCCTGTAGGCGGCGGCCCTGAATATCCCGGCAGGATCACGGGTGCTCGGGCGATCCTCCGCACGACCGTCGCCGAGGCTGGGGCCGGAGATCGCTTCTCCGGTCGCCGGCTGGCGTGCGCGGATAACGCACACCCGGACCATGATTATGACCGCTTCGCTCCACCGGTCCGTATGGACGACGACGCACGCGACCGACTCGAACCGCTCCCGCCGAGCGCCAAGCTCGTGTACTACGTGCTCGACGCGGAGGGGCGATTCGACCAGACGGGGCTCGCCGAGGAGACGCGGCTCTCGACGCGCACCGTCCGGTTCGCGGTCGAAAAGCTCGTCGAGGCCGGCCTCGTGGAGGAGGGATTCTGTCCCACCGACGCGCGCCGGTCGGTGTACGAGCCCGTCGACGCCGCGGACGCGGAGTCGGCCGCGAGCGGCACGCCGCCCGCGGTCGTCGCCGAGGACTGACCGTCCGGACCGCCGTGCTTTTCTCCGCGCGAGCACTACCATCGGTACTCGATGGCGACGTATCACATCGAAACCTACGGCTGTAGCTCGAACCGAGGTGAGAGCCGGGAGATAGAACGGGCGCTTCGCGACGGCGGCCACCGCCCGGCCGACGGTCCCGAAGACGCCGACGTCGCTATCTTAAACACCTGTACGGTCGTCGAGAAGACGGAACAGAACATGTTGCGGCGCGCCGCGGAGCTCGACGACGAGACGGCCGAACTCGTCGTCACCGGCTGTATGGCGCTCGCACAGGGCGACGCCTTCCGCGAGGCCGACATCGACGCCGAGATTCTCCACTGGGACGACGTGCCGAGCCACGTGCTCAACGGCGAGTGTCCGACGGTCACGCCGGACGCCGAGCCCGTCCTCGACGGCGTCATCGGTATCCTCCCCATCGCGCGCGGCTGTATGAGCAACTGCTCGTACTGTATCACCAAGTTCGCGACGGGACGGGTCGACTCCCCGCCGGTCGAGGAGAACGTCGCGAAGGCCCGCGCGCTGGTCCACGCGGGCGCAAAAGAGATCCGGGTGACCGGCCAGGACACCGGAGTCTACGGCTGGGACACCGGCGAACGGAAGCTGCCGGAGCTGCTCGGCCGGATCTGTGACATCGACGGCGAGTTTCGGGTCAGACTCGGGATGGCGAACCCCGGCGGAATCCACGGGATTCACGAGGAGTTGGCCGACGTCTTCGCGCGAAACGAGAAGCTGTACAACTTCATTCACGCGCCGGTTCAGTCGGGCAGCGACACGGTGCTCGAAGACATGCGCCGCCAGCACCGCGTCGAGAAGTTCCGCGAGGTCGTCGCGGCGTTCGACGACCGACTCGACCACTGGACGCTCTCGACCGACTTCATCGTCGGATTTCCCACCGAGACGGACGCGGACCACGAGCGATCGATGGACCTCCTCGCCGAGGTCCGCCCCGAGAAGATCAACGTCACCCGCTTCTCGAAGCGACCCGGAACCGAGGCCGCCGACCTGAAAGGGCTCGGCGGGACGCTGAAAAAAGAGCGCTCGAAGGCGATGTCGACGCTGAAGATGGAGGTCGTCGGCGAGGCGTACGAGTCGATGGTCGGCGAGACGTTCGAGGTGCTCGTCGTCGAGGCGGGCACCGGCGACTCGGTGAAGTGTCGGGACTCGGCGTACCGACAGATCATCGTGCAGAACGCGACCGAGCGCGACGTCGCGATCGGCGACGTCTTGCGGGTCGAGGTGACGGGTCACAACACCGTCTACGCGTTCGGCGAGCCGGTGCGGTCGGCCGCAGAGCGGGCGTCGGCCGGCGCGGCGACCGGCCCCGCCGGCGACGACCCCGTCGCCGTCTCCGACGGCGGCGACGCCGACTCGAACCGGGACGTGTCCACGATCGAGGGCGACCGCGATCAGTCGGCGCCGTCGTTTTCGCCGTAGATCCGCTCGACGTCGTCGGCGAACCGGTCGAGGATTGACCGTCGCTTCTTTTTTGACGTCGGCGTGAGCAGCCCGTTCGCTCTGGTGAGCGGCTCGGCTATCAGCCGGAACCGCTCGATCCGTTCTATCGGCTCGAGGTCGGCGTTCGCCGCGTCGACGGCCGTCGCGATCCGGTCGCGCAGTCGGTCGTCGCGACACGTCGCCTGTCGGTCCGTCGGGAGGTCGATTCCGGCGTCGGCCGCCCACGACGACACCCGGTCGAAGTCGGGGACGAGAAGCGCCGAGACGAACGGGCGGTCGTCGCCGAGCACCACACACTGGTCGACGAGCGCGTCGTCGGTGAGGCGGTCGGCGATCGGTCCCGGCGCGACGTTTTCGCCCGTCGAGAGGACGAGCAGCCGCTTGGCGCGCGCCTGAAACACGAGGTGTCCGTCCGGGCGAAGTCGGACGACGTCGCCGGTGTGGAACCACGGCTCCGCCGGGTCGCCGCCGCGGTCGGCGGGGGACTCACCGGCAGTGGGCGTGTCCTCGGGCAGCGCGTTCGGGTCGGAGAACGCCTCGTCGGTCGCGTCGGGGCGGTTCCAGTAGCCGTCCGTCACCTGCGGGCCGCGCACGAGCAGTTCGCCGACGGGACCGGGAGCCGTCTCGGATCCCGGGCCGTCGACCCGCTCGTCGATCGCGACCTCCGTGCCGACGACCGGGGGGCCGATCGTTCCGATCTGCGGATCGTCTGGGGGATTGACCGAGACGACCGGCGCCGTTTCCGTGAGCCCGTACCCTTCGAGAATCGGGAGCCCCGTCTCGTGGTACCGCTCACAGAGGTCCGGCGAGAGCGACCCGCCGCCGGAGATGAAGAAGTCGACGGCGCCGCCGAACGCCTCCCGAATCGCCGCGTCCGTCTTCAACTCGCCGACCCGTTCGAAGAGCGTCTCGTAGACGCGGGGAACGGCGGCCGCGGTCGTCGGCTCGACGAGCGCGAAGTCCTCGGCGAGCGTCGCCGGGCGCTCGGCGTAGGCGACCGTCCCGCCGGCGGCGAACGGGAGGTAGTGGCCGATCAGGCGTTCGAACACGTGTGCGAGCGGGAGAAACGAGAGCGTCGTCGACGCCGCGGAGAGCCCGGGCGCGTCCCGGTCGGGGCGGTCGCCGAGCCGGTCGAGACACTGGACGACGTTCGCCCGGAGGGTCGCGTGGGTGAGCCGGACGCCCTTCGGGCTCCCGGTCGTCCCCGAGGTGTAGACGATACTCGCGAGGTCGTCGGCGGCTGTCGCGTCGAGCCACGAGGCGTAGCTGGCCGCGTCGAAGGCGTCCGCGCCGAGCGCGGCCACCTCGCCCAGCGTGTAGACGAGGGCCGTCTCGTCGGCCGTGAGACCGC
>KI543165.1:227705-234925 GCA_000496175.1 uncultured archaeon A07HR67
TGCGGGAGCGGCGTCGACGACGCCGGCGGCGACGAGCGAGCGGTCGTACACGCCGCCTTTGTATCGTTGTGCGGTTCTGTCGGCGCCGCGTTCTGCGGAGCGTTCGAGCGTTCGAGGGAGGGTCCCCTCGGCGACGGCGTCGCCCGCGAACCGGCGGTCGGCGTCCTGCCAGCCCATGACGTCGTCACCGCCGCGAACGGCATAACCGATTCGGTGGCCGCGTCCCGGTCCACTCCGAGGGTTTAATTCACGAAGCGCGCCAGACGGGTGTGTGGACCCCGACCGGATCCCGGCGGCGTTTCCCGCCCCGAGCTTTCGCGGCACACAGGAGCAGGCGCTCGCGGACGTGCGCGACGCCTTCGCCGCCGGCAACGACGTGGTGTTGGTGCGCGCCCCGACGGGCAGCGGCAAGTCGTTGCTCGCCCGGGCCGTGATGGGCGCAGCCCGGACGGCGTCCGAGGCGGCCCCGAGCGAGCCGATCGACGCGTACTACACCACCCCGCAGGTGTCACAGCTCGACGACGTCGCGGCCGACGACCTGCTCGACGACCTGAGCGTGATCCGTGGGAAGTCGAACTACGGCTGTATCCTCCCGGGCGAACACGACACGCCGGTCGACCGCGCTCCCTGTGCCCGCGAGCAGGGGTTCGATTGCAGCATCAAACACCGTTGTCCGTACTTTTCGGACCGCGCGGTCGCCTCCGGGAGCCGGTTCGCCGCCATGACGCTTGCGTACTTCATGCGAACGGCGGGCTCGGAGACGTTCGGGACGCGCGACGTCGTGGTGATCGACGAGGCGCACGGCCTCGCCGAGTGGGCCGAGATGTACGCGACGATCGAGCTCTCGCCCGAGCGCGTCCCCGTCTGGGAGGACGTGAGCGTTCCAGACGTCGAGCGCGACGCCGGCGACGACGAGGACGCGCTCGACCGCACCGCGAGGTTCGCGGAGACGCTTCTCGGGGTCGCGAAGCGCGCGAAAGACGACCTGACGGGACGCCCCGAGTTGAGCCGCGAGGAGGTCGCGAGGCGCGACCGGCTGGGAGAACTGGTCTCGGAGGTGGGCTGGTTTCTCGAGGAGTACCGCGATCCCGACTCGCCGACGACGTGGGTCGTCGACCAGCCCGACGGGGCGGGGTCGTCGCTCGCGATCAAGCCGCTCGACCCGGCGCGGTACCTCACACACACCGTCTGGGACCGCGGCGAGCGGTTCGCGTTGTTGTCGGCGACGATTCTCTCGAAGACGGCGTTCTGCCGCGGGGTCGGGCTCGACCCGTCCGACGTCGCCTTGGTCGACGTCGAACACACGTTTCCGCTGGCACACCGACGGCTCTACGACGTGACACAGGGGTCGATGACGTACGAGAACCGCGACGAGACGATTCCGAAGATCGCCCGCCTGATCGTCCGGCTGATGGCCGAACACCCCGACGAGAAGGGGCTGATCCACGCGCACTCGTACGACATCGCCGGGCGGCTCGTCGAGCGGCTCGGCGAGTTCGGCGTCGCCGCGCGCGTCCGTCGGCACGGCCGGGAGAACCGTGACGCCGAGTTGGAAGCGTGGCTGGCGAGCCCCGAGCCGGACGTGTTCGTATCGGTGAAGATGGAGGAGGCGCTCGACCTAGCGGGCGACCGGTGCCGGTGGCAGGTGGTGTGTAAGGCGCCGTATCGCAACACGAACGATTCCCGGGTGGCCCGCCGGCTGGCAGACGACCGGTGGGGGTGGTACCACCGGACCGCGCTGCGCACCGTGATCCAAGCCTGCGGACGGGTCGTTCGCGCGCCCGACGACCACGGCGTCACGTATCTCGCCGACGAGTCGCTCATCGACCTGTTCGGCCGGGCGCGGGCGGCGATGCCTGCGTGGTTTCGCGACCAGGTGGACGCGATGACGACCCCGGAGTACGCCGCCTTCGACCCCGAGGCCGCGCTCGCGGGCATCGACGCCACTCCCAGCGGGCCCGGACGCGCCGGCCGCGGAGGCGGCACTCGGGGCAGCGCTGTCTCCGCAGAGGAGGACGGCCTCGGCGGAGACGCCCCCGGGGAGACGACGCGAACGCGCTCCGAGACGGACGCCGAGCGGCGGTCGGATCACCCGCTCTCCGACGTGTGGGGCGACGGGTGACGCCGCTACAACAGGCTGACGCCCCACGCCGCCATGGAGCTCACCATGAGGAACGCGAAAAACAACGCGATGATCTGGTTTCGGTCCATACCCCGTCTCGGCCACAGAACGGCATAATTCCTCCGGGACCCGCCGCGGCCGCGTCGCGTCGAAGGGGGGTACGCGCTGCGCCCGTGGCACCTTATATCGTATAAGGTGTATCATGGGCCTGAATCAATTAGTAACATTAATAAACGTTCACGCGGGAACGGAGGGTATGGCAACCAACGGGCTGGCGGCCGCGCTGACGTTGTACGGTTCGCGAACGCTGACACTCTCGCAGGCGGCGACCCAGGCGGGGGTCAGCGAGGAGCAGTTCATCCGGCAGTTAGAACGCCGTGGAATCGACGTGACCGACGCCGAGCGCTCGTCGATCGCCGGCAGCGACCGCACCGCCCGCGCAGACTGAAACGGACTGTCACCCGTCCGCGTCTCTTCTTGCGAGCGTCACGGCCGCCGAGCGGCGACCCACCGAACGAGCAGCCGCTCACCGGCGATCGGGGCAAGCAGCCGGTGAGCTACGGATCGCGAGGAACCAGATGGAGGTCGCCGCCGTGGGTGAACGCCAGAACCGTGTCCGGGTCGTCGTCGACGAACGTCGGGTTCGGGACCGTCCGCGCCGCGTACGTCTCCGGATCGAGCACCTGTATCGCGTGGTCGTCCTCCACGGTGACGACCGTCGTCTCCGTGGCGTCCGCGCGGGTGCCGAGCCGGGTCGCCGCCGGCGTCGCTCCCTCCTCGAAGGCGGCGGCGTACGCCTCACCGGTGGCGAGACGGATGCCACGAAGCCGCTCAGAGACGCCGGTGACGAGGACTGGTCCGTCGCCGTCTTCGGGGTCGATGATCTCGTCGGGGGCGTATCGCGGGAGCCGCACCGCGAACGTCACCCGGTACACCTCGTTGCCGTCGCCGTCCTCGGTGACGAGCGTGGGATACGACTCGAAGCTCCCGCCCAGCGAGTCCGTGATCCGGGTCGCGACGTTCTGTGCCAGCCGGTTCGAGGAGAGTTTTATATTGGGGCCGTCGTCCGTCTCGTCGATCTCCGTGATGAACGCCTCGCGGTCTCCCTTCGACTCCTGGTCGGCGACGTACGACTCCGCGATGGCGAGCGCCTCGGCGCGCTCCTCGGCGGTGAGGTCGCGGTCGTCCGCGCGCACTTGGACGACGCCGGCGTAGTAGCCGCCCGCGATGCGGCCACACCGGTCGCAGGTCCCGCGTGACACCTTCACCGGAACGGTGACCGCCGCGGACCGGAGCGTCCCGCGGACGACACCCGAGAAGCGGCAGTGCATCCGGACGGTGTTCTCGTCGACCTGCTCGGGCTCGACGCCCCACTCGACGTCCTCGGCGTCGACGTGGACGCCGAGCGCCTCCGCGACCTCGTCGACGGCGACGTCGGTGTAATCGCGCGCCCCCACGTCTCGCCAGGAGTCGCCGCGGTGGACCGCTCCACAGCCCGAGCACACGAGCACCTCGATCCGGTCGGGGGCGTCGACGAGTTCGAAGTCCGCGAAGTAACAATCGTCACACAACAACGCGTCCCGGCCGGCCGGCTCGCCGGGCAGCGGCTCGCGGCGCTCCGGAACGGCGTCGCCACACCGGGGACAGAACTCCCGCGACTGGCTCATGCCGACGCGTACGGCAGTGGCGCTGTTAAACACCCCGAACCGCGGTCGGAACCGGACCGTCCCTCCGAAATCGTTTTTCGCCCGGACCGAGAACGGAAGGTATGAGCGAGACTCCAGACGACGATCGGCTCGAAGAACTGCGCGAAAAGAAGCTGCAGGAGCTCCAAGACCGCGCGGGCGAGGGCGGCGACGCCGAGGCCCAACAAGAGGCCCAGCAACGCGCCGAGGCCCAACAGGAGGCGGTGCTCAAACAGTACCTGACCGACGGGGCGCGACAACGACTCAACGCGGTCGAGATGTCGAAACCGGAGTTCGCAAAGAAGGTGAAACAACAGGTGGCGTCGCTCGCCCAGAGCGGCCGCGTCCAGGGGCGGATCGACGAAGACCAGATGCGCGACCTCCTCAAGGAGCTTCAACCCGAACAGAAGAGCTTCGACATCCGGCGACGGTAGATGGAGCTCGCGTTGTTGTACAGCGGGGGGAAAGACTCCTCGCTGGCTGCCGCCCTGCTCGACAGGTTCTACGGCGTCCGGTGTGTGACCGGCAGTTTCGGGCTCACCGACGACTGGGAACACGCCAAGCGGGCGGCCGCGGAGATCGGCTTCCCGTTCGAGCGGATCGACCTCGACCGCGCGGTCGCCGACGAGGCGGCAGAACGCATGATCGCCGACGGCTACCCCCGAAACGGGATCCAACGGGTCCACGAGCACGCGCTGGAGACGATCGCCGACCGCGACGTCGACGCGGTCGCCGACGGGAGCCGACGCGACGACCGGGTGCCGACCGTCTCTCGCGCGCAGGCACAGAGTCTTGAGGATCGGTACGGCGTCGATTACATCTCGCCGTTGTCGGGGTTCGGCCGACACGCGGTCGACCGGCTGGTGGAAGTCACCTTCGAGGTCGAACAGGGGCCGAGCGAAGAGATTCCGAAGGCTGACTACGAGGACGAACTCCGAGCGCTCATCGCCGACGAACACGGCGAGGCGACCGTCGCAGAAGTGTTTCCCGATCACGACCAGACGTACGTGCGCGGGCGGAACGGCTGAGGCTCAGTCCGTCGTTCCAGCCCGCTACGGATCTCGGCCGTCGCGATTGGATTCCCGGTCGCTACGCCCGTCCGTTCAGCGGACAAATAAAGAAGTTCGGCGGGCCGAAGCCGGGACGCCCGCGGGTGACGTTGATGTAGTCTGCGTCGAGGGTATCCGCGGCAGTCGTCAGCGGGGCGTCCTCGTTGAATGCTTCGACGTCCGTCACCTCAGCCGAGAAGTGAGTCCACTGGCCGCCGTTCCAGTCTGTGTCCCCGGGCGCGGATTCTGAGACAAACGGTGAGAGCTGATCGTCGCTCGTGTCGGAGTTGTCTACGATCCGGTCGTTACCGTCGTGGAGGAAGTAGATCTTGTCTTCCGGATCCGGCCGTTCGTCGAGAACGTTGACGACGTTCGTTCGCCACAGCACGTCGTTCGCGTAGACGCGGCCGAACTGTTTTCGATTGCCCTTTTCGGCTCCGTTTCCCGGGTTTGCCGCGGCGGTCCCTGTCGCGGCGAGGCCGGTCCCCGCCGCACAGAGGGCCCCCGCGGCCCGGAGCACTCGTCGTCGCGTTGGATCGTCGCGTGCTACCATTAGTTATCGGAGGCGGTCACTGCCTCCGTGAGAACGATCGGCGAGCTACCGTATGAGTATTTTTCAATCTCAAAGCGAGTTCAATATAAACTCCGTTCAAACTTCGTCCGAACTCAGTCTCGGGTAGCGGATCGGTCGCCGGGATCAAAGGAGTGGTTTCAAGCGGGCGCTCGCCGAACCCATCTCCATGTACGAGGGACTCAAAGGGTTCCGCGACTTCTACGCCGGCGAGCAGTCCGCCCGTCGAGAGGTGACAGACGCGCTCGAGGACGCGGCCGCGCGATACGGCTTCCGCGAGGTGGCGACGCCCGCGCTCGAACGGACGGCGATGTACGTCGACAAGTCCGGCGAGGAGATCGTCGACGAGCTGTACGCCTTCGAGGACAAGGGGGGACGCGCGGTGGCTCTCACCCCGGAGCTCACCCCGACGGTCGCTCGAATGGTCGTCGCGAAGGGCCAGGAGCTCTCGAAGCCGATCAAGTGGGTCTCGACCCGCCCGTTCTGGCGCTACGAGCAGGTCCAGCAGGGGCGGTTTCGGGAGTTCTATCAGACCAACATCGACGTGTTCGGCTCCGCCGCGCCGGAGGCCGACGCCGAGGTGTTGGCGGTCGCCGCCGACGCGCTCACCGACCTCGGGCTCACCGGTGACGATTTCGAGTTTCGCGTGTCACACCGCGACGTGCTCGGCGGGCTGGTGCGGGCGCTCGCCGCCGACCCCGACGCGGTCGACACCGAGGCCGCGATCCGCGCGGTCGACAAGCGCGCGAAGGTCGACGACGGCGAGTACCTCGGCCTCCTCGCCGACGCCGGGCTCGACCGCGCGACCGCCCGCGAGTTCGACGACCTGATCACGGGCGTCGACGACCCCGCGGACCTCGACCGGGTCGCGGCGGCCGGCGGCGCGGACGTCGCGGCCGCCGTCGAGAACCTTCGGCGCGTGCTCGCCGCCGCCGACGACTTCGGCGCGGGCGAGTTCTGTGAGATATCGTTGACCACCGCGCGCGGGCTCGACTACTACACCGGCGTCGTCTTCGAGTGTTTCGACTCGACGGGCGAGGTGTCCCGGTCCGTCTTCGGCGGCGGCCGCTACGACGACCTGATCGAGAGCTTCGGCGGCCAGCCCACGCCCGCGGTGGGCGTCGCGCCCGGTCACGCGACGCTCAAGCTGTTGTGCCAGCGGGCCGGCGTCTGGCCCGACGAGGAGCTGACGACCGACTACTACGTGCTCTCCGTCGGCGACACCCGCGCGACGGCGGCCGAGATCGCCCGCGACCTCCGGGCGCTGGACGGTGTCGTCGTCGAGACCGACGTCTCGGACCGCTCGTTCGGCGCCCAGCTCGGCTACGCCGACTCGATCAACGCGGAGACGGTGGTCGTCGTCGGCGAGCGCGACCTCGCAAACGGCGAGGTGACGGTGAAAGACATGGCGAGCGGCGACGAGACGACCGCGCCGGTCGAGGCGTTCCCCCCGGAGTCGGGGCGGCCGACCTACGAGGACTACGCGTGAGCCGTCTCGTTCGTCTATAGGCGGCCGCTGGCTGTGGCTGCCGGCCGTCCGAGCGCGTCCGCCGCCGGGCTCGGCTGCTCGTCGAGCGCGCCGCCCGCCGCGAGGGGTCGACGGGCGCGTCGTCGCGGTGTCACGACAGGACCCGCCAGAAGCCGAGAGACGGGAGCGTCGGTCCGCTGGTCGTCACGCCGGCGACGAACAACCGAAAGCGACGTTCCCTGTCGACGGGTCGGTCGTGCGCTGGGGCGGGGGTCGGTACCAACGGGCGTTCCGCGGGGCCGGGCGTTCGGCGTTACGCCGCGTC
>KI543165.1:234945-236093 GCA_000496175.1 uncultured archaeon A07HR67
ACGCGGTCGAGATGTCGAAACCGGAGTTCGCAAAGAAGGTGAAACAACAGGTGGCGTCGCTCGCTCAGAGCGGCCGCGTCCAAGGGCGGATCGACGAAGACCAGATGCGCGATCTCCTCAAGGAGCTTCAACCCGAACAGAAGAGCTTCGACATCCGGCGACGGTAGATGGAGCTCGCGTTGTTGTACAGCGGGGGGAAAGACTCCTCGCTGGCTGCCGCCCTGCTCGACAGGTTCTACGGCGTCCGGTGTGTGACCGGCAGTTTCGGGCTCACCGACGATTGGGAACACGCCAAGCGGGCGGCCGCAGAGATCGGCTTCCCGTTCGAACGGATCGACCTCGACCGCGCGGTCGCCGACGAGGCGGCAGAACGCATGATCGCCGACGGCTACCCCCGAAACGGGATCCAACGGGTCCACGAGCACGCGCTGGAGACGATCGCCGACCGCGACGTCGACGCGGTCGCCGACGGGAGCCGACGCGACGACCGGGTGCCGACCGTCTCTCGCGCGCAGGCACAGAGTCTTGAGGATCGGTACGGCGTCGATTACATCTCGCCGTTGTCGGGGTTCGGCCGACACGCGGTCGACCGGCTGGTGGAAGTCACCTTCGAGGTCGAACAAGGGCCGAGCGAAGAGATTCCGAAGGCCGACTACGAGGACGAACTCCGAGCGCTCATCGCCGACGAACACGGCGAGGCGACCGTCGCAGAAGTGTTTCCTGACCACGACCAGACGTACGTGCGCGGGCGGAACGGCTAGGCGCACACGCCGTCTTCTCACGCCGTTGGAATAGCCGAAGACGAGTTTACTCGACGGGTCGAACCGATTCGCATGGAGACAGAACGCGTCGTCGACCTGCTTCGAACCGCCTACATGGACGAGCTGGAGACGGTGATGAACTACCAGACGAACGCCGTCGTCCTCGACGGGGTCCGCGCCGAGGAGATCAAAGAAAGCCTCCGGGCGGACATTCAAGAAGAGCTCGGCCACGCCGAACAGCTGGGCCAGCGGCTCAAACAGCTCGACGCGCGGCCGCCGGGCTCGGCGGCGTTCACCGCCCGGCAGGACTCGCTCCAGCCGCCGGCGGATTCCACCGACGTGCTCGCCGTCATCGAGGGCGTCCTCGACGCCGAGGAGGACGCCATC
>KI543165.1:237412-243683 GCA_000496175.1 uncultured archaeon A07HR67
CGCCCCACTCCGGCGCGAGGTCGTCATCGACGGCCGCGGGGTCGGGGACGGCCGTCGTCCCGTCGCTCACCGGTCCCTGCCAACCGGCTGGCCGGCGCGAGAACGTGGCATAAAACAACAGCCAGTCGCCGGCCTCGAGGTCGGCGATCCGCCCGGCCTTGACCGCGTAGGGGTCGCCGTAGGTGGCGTGTTCGCGGTCGTGGACGCCCGGGAACTCCGGGTCGAGGTGGACCGGGGTCTCGCGCAGGTCGGCGGGCACCGCGAAGGGGAGGTCGAGATCGCCGTAGGTCGGGAGCGGCTCGTCGACCGGGAACCGCTCGCGCGGGAGCGTCGTCGCCGGCTCGGGAATCGGCACGTAGGCGAACGAGCCGTCGGGGTAGACGGGGCCGCGAAAGCCGGGCTCGTTCGTGTTGGCGGCGACGTTGACGGCGACGGCGCGGGACACGGACGCGGGTTACTCCGGCCGGCCCGGCGGGTCGAGGTCACGCCCGAACTCGTCGAACCGGTCGAGGTCGTCGGGGAGGTCGTACTCGATCTCGCGGTCGTCCTGGTTGCTGGGGAGCCGGCCGTCTTCGACCTCCGTGGCGGCCTCCTCCCAGCCGGGTTTCACGCGGATGCTGCGCGCGGGCGTGCCGACGACGACGTGGTGGTCCGGGACGTCGCCCTGGACGACGGCGCGCGCTCCGACGACGCTGTTATCGCCGACCCGACACCCCGCCCGCACCATCGCGTCGTAGGTGACGCGGGCGTCGTCGCCGATGATCGTGTGAAAGTTCCGAACCGCGGTCTGGTCGACGAGGTCGTGGTCGTGGCTGTAGAGGTGGACGCCGTCGGAGATCGACGCGCGGTCGCCGATCGTCAGTCTGCCGCGGTCGTCGAGGTGGACGTCGTCGTGGATCACGACGTTGTCGCCGATCTCGATGTTGTGGCCGTAGGTGACGGAGATCCCCTTGAAAAACCGGCAGTCGTCTCCACACTCCGCGAACAGGTGATTGGCGAGCATCTGGCGAAACCGGAGGGCGAACTCGACGTTGTCCGCCATCGGCGTGGCGTCGAACTGCCGCCAGAGCCACTGGAGGTGTTTCGAGCGCTGAAACCGCTCCTCGTCTTTTTCGGCGTAGTACTCCGATTCCAGCGTGGCGTTACACGGGTCGTACCCCTGGAGTCGGACGCGTTCGGCCTTCGAGACGTCGCCGCTGTGCTGCCAGGCCTCCCACCTGGCGCGGTCGCCGTGGAGGTCGATCAGCGTGTCCCGAACGACGTCGCAGGTGTCCTCCGCCGAGGAGAGTCGGTCGTCCACCTCGTCGATGAACCCCTGGACAGACGCCTCGGTGGCGTCCGGCAGGGACACGTGCCGTTTTGTCATCGTTGGCGATTCGACGGGGACTCACAAATGGGTTCGGTTGTGTGGCGTGCGCGCCAGGGCCCGGCAGGCACCAGCCGACACGGCGGCGACCTCGATTGTCGAGGCGGTGGGTCGAGAACGGTTGTCTCCGGCACCCAACCGCCGGCGACCGCGCCCGATAAGTGCCCGCGCGTCGAACGGGCGCCCATGAAACACCGAGAACTCGGGGCCTCCGGCGTCGAGGTGTCGGAGGTCGGCTTCGGCGCGTGGGTCGTCGGGACGGACTGGTGGGGAGACCGCTCGGACGCACAGGCGGTCGAGATGGTGCGAGACGCCCTCGACGCCGGCGTCACCTATCTCGACACCGGCGACGTGTACGGCCACGGCGAGAGCGAGCGGATCGTCGGCGACGCGATCGCGGACCGCCGCGAGTCGGTCACGCTGGCGACGAAGATCGGCTACGACTTCTACAACAACCCGCAGGCGGGCCACGGCGAACTCCCGAAGGAGCTGACCGAGTCGTACCTCCGAGAGGCGCTCGAATCGTCGCTCGACCGGCTCGGCACCGACCACGTCGACCTGCTCCAGCTCCACAACGCGAACGTCGGCGAGGTCGACGGCGCGGTGCGTGACCTCCTCCGCGAGTGGAAGGCCGAGGGACGGGTCCGGGCGCTCGGCTGGGCGCTCGGCCCCTCGATCGGCTGGCTGGCAGAGGGCGACGCCGCCGTCGAGTACGACGAGTTCGACGCGGTCCAGACCGTCTTCAACCTCTTCGAACAGGAGCCGGGTCGCCACTTCATCGACACGATCCGCGAGACAGGGTCGGACACGTCGGTCATCGCGCGGGTGCCCCACTCCTCGGGGCTGCTCAACGAGCAGGTGACCCCCGACACCGTCTTGGAGGACGGCGACCACCGCGCCCACCGGCCGACCGAGTGGTACGAGGCCGGCTGGGAGAAGGTGGAGGCGATCCGGTTCCTCGAAACGCCCGACGACGGGAGCCGGACGCTGAGCCAGGCCGCGATCCGCTGGCTGCTCGCCCACGAGGAGGTGGCCTCGGTGACGCCGACGTTCCGCGACGGCGAGGACATCGCGGAGTGGAGCGCCGCCAGCGAGGTGGCGCCGATCTCCGACGCCGAGTACGATCGGCTGGAGGCGTTGTACGCGCGGAACTTCGGCGTCGACCGCGACGACGGGATGGACGCGCTCCGAACCTCCGTCGACGGCGAGGACATCGCGGCCGCCGGCCTCGACAAGCGCGCCGCCTCGTACTGAGCCGGTCCGGCCAGCCGGACCCCTCGTGTTCGTCTCGAAACCGCAAGACGTAGCCGGGGGTCTCCCGGCTCACGACCACTTTCATCGCGGCCCCAACGGGCCGAGACGCGACTGGAGTCGTCGGCTACTCCGCGTCGATCCGACAGCCGCCGGTGTACTCGATTCCGTCGATCGTTTCGATGCCGTCGTCGCCACAGACCGGACACGCGGGATTTTGTCGGTACGGAACCGTCTCGAAGCTCATGTCCATGGCGTCGTACACCAGCAGCCGGCCCGCGAGCGGCTCGCCGGCGTCCAACAGCAGTTTGACCGCCTCGGTCGCCTGAACGCAGCCGACGGTGCCGGGAAGCACGCCGAGAACCCCGGTCGTCGCACAGTCCGGGACGGTGCCCGGCTCCGGCGCCTCCGGAAACAGACACCGGTAACAGGGGCCGTCGGGGACCAGCGTCGTCGCCTGTCCCTCGAACTTGTAGATCGCGCCGTGAGCGACCGGCACCCCCTCGATCCGGGCGGTGTCGTTGACGACGTATCGCGTCCGGAAGTTGTCCGCACAGTCGACGACGACGTCGCAGTCGGCGATCAACTCGCGGGCGTTGCCGGCGTCGAGGCGGGTCTCGTGGGTGGCCGTCTCGATGTCGGGGTTCAGCCGGTCGACGTACCGCGCCGCCGACTCGACCTTGGGCTCGCCGACGTCGGCGTCGCCGTGGATCACCTGTCGTTGGAGGTTGGAGCGCTCGACGACGTCGTCGTCGACGAGTTCGAGCGTGCCGACCCCCGCAGCCGCGAGGTACTGGATCACCGGCGCGCCGAGTCCGCCGGCACCGACGACGAGCGCGTCGCTCGCCAACAGCCGTGACTGCCCCTCGGGGCCCACCTCGTCCATGATGATGTGTCGGGAGTACCGGTCGAGCTGTGTCGAGTCGAGGGCGAGCGACATGCGATGGCGTCTGCTCCCGACGGATATAATCGCTTTCCCGCGTCGGGCGTCGGCTGGGGGCTGTTCGAGCCGACGCGAGACAGTACGACCCGACGCGAGCCGACGCGAGACAGCACGACCCGACGTGGCCTGACGCGAGCAAACACGACACCACACGCCGATATGGCCGGCGCTGATCGGGGTGGTACAGGTGAATTGCGAAAGTAAAGCCGCCGTCAGTGGATCCGCGCTACTTGCCCTGGCGGTCGTTGCCGGTGACCGACGGGCGGGTCTTCTCGGTGCCCTTGCCGCGGGTGCGCTGACCGCGACCCTTGGTGCCGGCGGAGGTGAGTCCGCGGAACGCGCGGCCCCGGTGGTCGTCCGAGCAGATCCACGAGAGGTCGTCGTCGTTTTCGATGGCGGGGTGTGCGGGGTCGACCAGGATTATTTCGTGCCACTTCTGGGAGCCGTCTTCGCCGACCCAGTAGGAGTTGAGCACGCGGAGGTTGCGGTATTTGCGGGAGGCGCGCTCCTCGGCGATGCGCTGGATCGACTTGCGCCGCGAGAGGCGGTTGACACCCTGTCGTTTCGAGCGGCGGCCGCCGGTGAACCGTTGTTTGCGCGAACCGCCCTTGCGGACGCTCACGCGCGCGACGATCACGCCCTGTTTCGCCTTGTAGCCCAGTTCGCGGGCCTTGTCCAGCCGGGTGGGGCGGTCGATCCGCTCGATCGCGCCCTGGTCGCGCCACTCCTGTTTGCGCTGCCACTGGAGTTCCGCGAGCTTCCCCTCCTTGGGGGACTGCCATGCGTCCTTGATGTGCGAGTAGAAGCTTCGTGCCATGGTTGCCTGCGGGCGAGTGCGATTCGGCCGGACCCCGGCCACATGTCGGCTCGTCCCGGCGGGAGATTCGGTGACCCCCGGCGCCGGCGGCGAGTGCCCGCTGGACGCCCGTCCCAGCGAGTTGCCACATATCCGACGCGTCCGATCATAAGGGCTTCGTTCTCCGACAACGCAGCGGCGTCGAGCCTGTCACGCTGGCCATCACCTCCGCCAGCGTTAGGGTCGAACAAGCGCCCGGTTAGAACGGACTCCGAGGTTCCGTCACGAGACGGGTTCGTTCGGCTTCAGCGATGAGCCACGCACGCGGTCGAACGCCGCGTCGTGTTCTTCTTCGAGCGCGCGCATCTCGTCGATGTGGTCGTCGTAGTACGAGAGCGATTCGTACACCTCAGCGAGGGCAACGTCGAATTGGTCCGCGACGTGCGCAGGAGACCGACCGCCGTCTATGACCCGTGCGGCGATGTGACGAACCCCGACGCGTGTGCCGTCGATGCGCGGCTCGCCGCCGAGCACGTCGTCTGTCTGGACGATGCTCATACACGGTTGGATGCGTCCCGCTCACATGTATTCCTCGTGGCCCGGACGTAGAATGGGTCAGCGACCGTCTCCGGGCAATCTCTCACTTGTCGGATGGGAATTACAGTCCGTCACGGCGGCTTCGTTCCACGCGCCTGATGAGAAGCGGTCACACGACGCGACACAGACACCAAATCACCCGGGACAATGTCGTACGGAGCGTCAGACGCACGTCATTCGTGATCGGCCGTCTCACGGCTTCTACCGGGCGTGTGTGGCATTCACATGGTTCGGTGACTACACAAAGTATTTAACAGAACCGCATAATGTCCCTAACGCCCCTATCCGAATGCGGCAGAAGTGAGTAATCCGTGACCAATATCGGTCGAACCCCGGTAAGAACGGTACCCGGATCGACCGTGGTCAGGAGAAAACGGCTGTCGCGACGCAGACAACACAACAAACAATGACAAACGACAATACACGTTCGAAGGCCAACGCGGTCTTCTTCAGCCTCATTATGGTATTATCCATGGTGGGGGTCGGGTTTGCTGCTGGGCCGGCGGCAGCAGCGAATCAAGGTAGCGTAACGTTCAATGATCAACAACTTGACGATGGATCGGTAGACGTTGACGTCAGTGGCCTAGCCGGTGGGTCCACCCCCAACGAAGTCACTGCCGTCGTTACGTACACCAATAGCGCTGGTAATCCCGTGGCTGCGGGAGCGACCACAACAAACGTCGGGAGTGCTTCCGGAACGGTCTCCGTCAGTATCGGTGACGCCGGTGGATTCCCGGGCAGCCACACAGCACACCTGTTCAACCCTGATGATCTCAGCGCGTCAGGTGTACCTATTGGTTCCGAACTGGCAAGTTCCACAGTCAACGACCGATTCGCTTTTGACAGTGCCTTTGTCCAGCGTTCGGACCGTGAAGGAAAAGAAATTGTCAATGGATCGACTATCTATCAGGGAGAGGATGACCTAGTCTTCCTTCGGGCTAACAACAATACAGTTAGCCCTGCCGCGCTCCAGAAGACGGCCGGTAATGATGAGGGTACCTCGCTTAACCTTCCGATCGGTGAAGACGCAGCGACGGGGTCGTACGCAACCGACGACGGATTCTCGGTAGTCGTTCAGGAGCCACGCATCACGACCTCTGAGGTCCAACTCCCAAGCGGAAACGACATCGAGGAGGTTTCCACCAGCAACGCCGACAGTCTCACAATTAACGCAGAGTGGAACTTCGCCGATGCCGAGGACATCGAAGTAACCGTTGAAGACCCGAGCGGTGCGGACATTACCAACGTAGTAACAAATAGTGACACCATAGGGAGTAGTCCCGGAAGTGTGGGACTTGATCTCTCAGAGGAAGATGCC
>KI543165.1:244208-246414 GCA_000496175.1 uncultured archaeon A07HR67
TCGTGAACGCTGAGTTCCGTCTGTCCGACGGCCGCGTCTCGATTGACTCGGTCTACCCCGAGGGCGCACAGGCTGACGGGGTCAACCCGATCGTAACGAACGAGACGATGGTCGTCGAAGGGACGACCAACCGCAAGAGCGACGACAACTCGATTGTCGTCGACGTGCTCAACGAGAACGGTAACTCGGTCGCCACCGACTCCACTGAGGAGTGGGGCTCGGACGGCGTCTACACGGTGAGCATCGACACGGCCGACCTCGAGACCGGCACCTACAGTATCGAGGCCGACACCGGCGATAACACCGACCGCGCCGAGATCGAAATCGTCGAAGAGCGCACCAGCGAAATGGAGATGAACGAGTCCGACATGGAGGAAGAAGAGGACTCTGAGGAAGAAGAAGACACGCAGGAAGAAGAAGACACGCAGGAAGAAGAAGACACTGAGGAAGAGGACACGCAGGAAGAAGAAGACACTGAGGAAGAAGAGACGAACGAGTCTGACGGTGGCGAAGAAGAGAGCACTGACGACAGCACCCCCGGCTTCGGTGCAATCGTCGCTCTCGTCGCCCTGCTCGCTGCTGCGCTGCTCGCGACCCGTCGTCGCGAGGAGTAAGCAGTAACTCTCACCGAGCACCCGCTCGGTCTTCCGACCGCGGATTCATTTTTTGTGCCGCGCTCCGACCGCGAGCGACAGGTCCGGCGATCACTCAATTGCGGGCTATCGACACGTAGACCGCCTGAAACGCCGATATAGCCGCGACCGCACCACAGAAAGTATTTACCGGACAGGGCGGTAGTCCGGGTATCTACATGAACACACGCACGATCGCGGCGCTGCTCGCGATCTGTCTCACCGTCTCCCTCGTCGCCGCCGGCGGCACGGCCGCACAGTCCGACCCCGCCGTCGGCTTCGGCGACGCCGAGGTGGTCGGCACCCAAGGCGACGTGGTGACCGTCGAAGTACAACTCCAGAACACCGAGACCGGCCAGCTCCGGATCCGCGCCGCCGACCGGAGCTACCGCGCAGACGTCGACGTGCGCGACGGCAACGCTGACGGGGCTGTCCGGGTTCAGATCAACACCTTCCGCGGCGTCGACACCGACAGAGAGACCGACGTGGAGGCGGCCGCCGACGCCGACGCGGCGACGCTCGTCTCGGAGTCGACGACACAGGAGGGCGCGACGTTCGACGCCGCCGGTACAACCTGATCGCCTCGACGGGGGGACGAGCATCGCGGCAGTGATGCGCCTCGAGCCGGCGACCGCAGAGGGCCACGCCACGCGAGCGGTTCCCGCCGGCACGCCGCTGCCCGCCGACGAGGCTCCGGCCGGAAACGAGTCGAACGGCTCGGCCGAGACCGACGCCGAGAACCGAACGACGGTCGCCGTGGGCGACGAGGCGCGGTCGCGCTTCGGAGTGAGCGGGCTCGGCGGAATCCTCGCGGCGGACCCGCCGGGAGACGACCTCGTCTACGCCGAGGACAGCACGCCCGGCGCGGAGACGACCCACGTGCTCCAGGCCTCACCAGACGAGGCGGTCGAGATGCGCTCGCTGACGATCGATTACAGCGACGGACCGCCCGCGGACGTCTATCGGCTCTCGAGTAACGACGTTCAGACGCTGGGCGTCGACACGACCGGCGACGGCACCGTCGACCGCTCGCTCCGGATCGCGGTGGGGAACGTCCGGACCGGCACCGACGGCACGGTCACGCTCAGCTTCGACCGGACGATCGCCCTCTCGGCGAACGACACCGTGCTCGCGGCCTATCCGGTTCAGAACCCCGACACGACCGGGGCCGAAGACGTCACCGTGACGCTCGACGGGCCGGCGACGGCCTCCACCGAGCGCGGCGTCGTCCGCTACGGGCCCGCCGGCCAGGGGACGCTCGGCCACGGCGTCGACCTCCGGCTCGTACCCGACGACGAGTCACACCGGACGGCGCGCGTCGCTCCGCTCGCGGCGCTCGACGCCAGCTACGACGCCGAGGCCGGCGCGGTCGTCGCCAGCACGGACACGACCCGGCTTCGCCCGGGCGACTACACGGTTCGGCTCTCCGTGAGCGACGCGGCGCCGGACGTCTACCCGGAGACGACGATGACCGAGGCGATCACGGTCGCCGAGCCGGCGGTGACGTTCACCGACCGTACTGTGCCGGACGACCCGTTGTTGACGATCACCGCCGACACCAACCTCGCGCCCGG
>KI543165.1:246434-247887 GCA_000496175.1 uncultured archaeon A07HR67
CGTTGAGGCTAGCGTTTTTGGGCATAGAGCACTCAAAAAACGCTACGCCTCACTCTTCAATCCTTATCTGAACACGACGCAGACAACACACCAAACAATGACAAACGACAATACAACACGTTCGAAGGCCAACGCGGTCTTCTTCAGCGTCATCATGGTGTTATCCATGGTGGGTATCGGATTCGCCGCCGCGCCGGCTGCGGCATTCGATACCTCTTCTGCTAACGCAGGAGACGTTGATCTGACTGGAAGTAGTGAAACACAAACAGTATCATTTGACGTCGAAAGTGGTGACGATACGATCACATTGACGCATCAGCTGGAAATGTAACCTCAGCAACTGTTACTAGCTCAAGTGCTACGGTAACTTCAACAAATCAAGAGATTGTTGATTCCGGAGGTACAATCGACGTGAACGTATCTGGCGTATCGTCTGGTACGACCGTCGACGTTCAGCTCACCCACGACACTACTGGAATAAGTGCTACTGGGAGTTCCGGCACAGTCGGTGGGTCTTCAGTAACACAGACTACCGATGTGAGTTACACGATTTCGAACGCGTCAGATACCGAGACTGACGTTACTTTCACCTTCAGCGATAGTAATGGCGTCAACAATCGTGACGCACTCACCGGTGGAGGCGTAGCCGTGACTTCGGGCAACGTTATCTTCCAGGGAGAGGAAGACATCACGTTTGCGGACGGAACTAGTGGTACAGAAGTCACTATTAGTAGTCTTGAGGGCACAGCAGGCACCCGTGAGGGAACGCCGCTCCAGATGCCAGTCCCAACAGATGAAGATACTGGCACGTATGACCTAAATGGTCCTAATAGTGGTAATGGTGGATTTAGCGTTACTGTTGAGGAGCCGCGCATCACAACCTCCGAGGTTCGGCTCCCGAGTGGAAACGATATTGAGCAGGTTTCCACCGATCAGGCAGGTAATCTCGACATCTTTGCTGAGTATAACTTCAACGAGGCTGAAAGCGTTGAGGTAACCGTTGAGGACCCAAGCGGTGCAGACATTACCAATCAAGTGACCAGTGGTAGTGCTCTAATATGCGGTGGCAGTGGAAGCGTGTCGCTTAATCTCGCTGACGAAGATGCCGGTGACTACACCATCGTCTTCGAGGGATCGGACGACCTCGACTACAGCGGTGTTGTCCAAGAGTACACGCTCACCACGACGAGTCAAGACGAACTCAGCATCGGTGTTGACACAGACACCGCCACGCAGGGCGACAACATCGACTATAACATCTCCGGCGGTACAGACGGTGATGAACACCTCGTTGTGATCGAGTCGTCTGATTACCGTGACGGGATTGTGGCTGGTGGCAACGCAGGTAACGTCTTCCGCAACGTTGGCGACACCAACCGCGTTGGCAACTTCAGCGACCCCAATGCGCAGAACTACTCGTACGCTGTCGTCGAGATTGACGGCACTACGGCTA
>KI543165.1:247907-278786 GCA_000496175.1 uncultured archaeon A07HR67
AACGTCGCCGTGAGCGCGTTGAGCGACAACCCGAGAAAGCGCATGGTGCCGACGAGCGACGCCACCGATATCAGGATCGGAAACACGTTCACGATCCCTAACAACGGCTTCGACTCGAGCACGCCGTACGCGACCGTGAGGAACGCCCCGGTGAGAAACAACGAGAGGAACAGCCCTTGGACGGCAGACTCGAAGATGATCCCCGAGATGGCGTCGAAGACGACAATGTCGCCGGTCGCGATCGCCGCGTACCGGAACTGCGTCGCGTGGTCTTGGCTCTGGGCTGTCACGGTGTCCTGGGAGGCGTCAGACTCGACGCTGTAGACGACCTGGGTGCTACGGCGGTCGTCGGTCAGGTAGCGCTCGGCTCTGTCGCCGGACGGCGAGGCGAGCAGCGCGTCGTACACGCGGTCGAGGTTGCGGTCGGGGACGCCGTTGCCGTCGCGGTCGTTGCGCGCGACGAGCGCCGCAAACTCGGGATCGCGCTGTGCTTGGTCGCGGATCACGGTGACGATACTCTCGGTTTGAACGCGGTTGTCGTCGCCGAGCGCGAGCGTCGACGGCGGGTCGGCGTCGGGACGCACGAGCGCCTCTAAGGCGTCGTCGCGTTCCATCGGCCCCTGGACGTATATCGTGACGGACTCGTCTTGGTTCGCGTCGAAACGCTCCTCGAGCACGTTCAGCGTCGCCGAGACGGTGTACTCGCCGGGAGCGAACGGCGCGGGCACGTACTGGACGTACGCCGGTTCTTCTTCGGGCGGGAGGAAGTCCTCCTGTTCGAAGGAGGTGTCGACGCCGGTGCCGTAGGCGGCCATCCCGCCGCCGAACAACAACAACACCACCACGAGCACGACCGGAGCGCGGTTGCCGGCGGTCGCGAACACGGAGAGGAAGCGGCCGAGCGCGGATTCCTCGGAGGCGATTGGCGTCGAGTTGAACTCGGGAACGCCGAACCGCTCGCGGAGCCGGTCGACCTCGAGTTTCGCCGCCGGGAGGAACAATCCGAAGATGAGGAAGGTGAACACGATCCCCACCGCCGAGATGATCCCGAGATTTCGGATCGGCTGGAGGTCCGAGAGGGCGTTCGCCCCGAATCCGAACACCGCGGTCGCGGTGACGATGACGAACGCGATTGTCAGCTGGCGGGTCGCGACCCGCATCGAGGGGATCGCCTCGAGCCCCGTGACGGTCTCCTCGCGATA
Organism: uncultured archaeon A07HR67; assembly: GCA_000496175.1. Taxonomy (GTDB): domain Archaea; phylum Halobacteriota; class Halobacteria; order Halobacteriales; family Haloferacaceae; genus Halorubrum. The sequence continues at coordinate 249,110 of KI543165.1, forward strand.
GCGGTTGATGATGTGGATCCCGAAGTCGACGCCGACCGCCAGCAACAACACCGGCGTCGAGATCTGTTGCTGGGTGAAGGGGATCCCGGAGAACCCGAGGAAGCCGAACGTCCAGATCACCGTCATCAACAACGCCGTGAGCCCGAGCGCGAGGTCGATCGGGTCGCGGTAGGCGACGATGAGAAAGCCGAGAAGCAAGACGGCGACGATCGGCATGACGAGCGCCAGCGAGTCGCCGATGATCTGGCCGGTCTCGGCGTTGATGATCCCGCTGCCGAACGCCCGGATGTCACCCGGCTCGTCGGCCGCCAGCGTCTCGATCGTCGTCTGGACCTCCTGGAGGTCGCCGTCGGAGAACCCGTCTGGGACGTCGTGGGTGATCACCGTCACCGAGGCGGACGCCGACGCCTCGTTCGGATTGAAATCGTCGGAGACCAGCCGGTCGAAGCCGGGCTGGCGGCTGGCCGCCCGGGTCGCCTCGCGGAGTTCGGCGTCGGTCGCCCCCCGGATCGCGCGTTGTTGGGCGGCGGGCGTCTCCGCGCTCGGGTCGATCTGTTGGGCGATGAGCGTCGCCGGGCCGCGGGCGGACGCCATCCGGAGGTCGTCGCGGCCGTTGACGCGCTCGAGCACCCGAAGGCTCGCGAGCAGCTCACCCCGCGAGAGAACGTCCGTTCCCGTGTGAACCAGCTGTGTCGACTCGTCTTCGGCCGCGAAGGGGTCCTCGAACTCGTCTTCGACGGCGTCGAGCGCGTTCTGTGCCGGAATGTCCTGTGTGAAGCTGTCCGTCGCGTCCGATTCGGTCGTCACCATCGTCATGCCGCCGGCGAACACCGCCGTGGCGACGAGGAAGGCGACGATGACGGCTCTGCGGCGGACGACAACCGTCTCGCTGAGCGTGACCGTGGCGCGTTCGATCCGCTCGCCGAGTCGGCTCATCGACTACTCCCTCTGCGTGTAGTAGACCGCGCCGCCGGCGACGGCGACGGTGACGAGCAGGCCGAACACCGAGAAGAGCGGGAACCCGCCCTCGCTCTCGACGAGCGTGATCGCGACGCGCGAGGTGTCGGACAGCTGGCTGTTGCCGTCGGCGTCGTCGTACCGGAAGTCGAACGAGACGGGGTACGTCTTCGCCGTCGCGCCGCCGTCGGCGCTGAGCGTGAACGTCATCGTGGTCGACTCACCGGGGTCGAGCGATTCGGTGAAGCCCTCGTCGTCCTCGCTGTCGAGCGGGCTGTCCGCGAAGAGCCGGGCCTCGACGTCCGAGACCGGCTCGTCGAGGTTGTTCGTCACCGTCACGTCGACCGTTTGTGTGCTGCCGGCTTCGACCTCGCGGTCGTCGACCTCGACGAGGAAGTCGTCGCGGTCCTCGCCGACCGCGTAGACGGCCTCGACGTCCTCGTATCGCCGAAGCTCGCCGTCGTCGTTGCGGTACCGGACCGCGACGTCGGCGACGCGGTCGATCGCCTCGGCCTCGCCGCTGATTTCGAGGGGGAGGCGGAACTCGGCGGATTCGCCCGCCTCCAGCGTCCCGACGGCGACGCTATCTTCGATCGGAATCACGTTCGGAGAGTCGTCGACGTACTGGACCACGACGTTTCGCGCCGGCGCCGGCCCGTCGTTCGTCACGGTGCCGATCAAGTCGCCGTCCTCGCCGACGCGCAGGTCGGAGCTCACGTCGTCGACGGTGAATTCCTGTTCTTCGCGGGGGAACACGCCAAATGAGAGACTCTCGTCCGTTCGCGAGATGCCCTCGGTGTCCTCGAAGCGAACGTTTGCGTTGATCGCGTACTCTCGGACAGGTGTGTCCGGGGAGATGGTGACGTCATAGGTGACAGTGCCCGTCTCACCGGGAGCCAGTTCGCCGATCCGGGCCATGCTCGTGTCGGCACCGCCGAAGGTGAGTCCGCTGGCGGTCGATGTGAGCCCGACGTCAGCCTTGTAGGCGGCTTCCTCCCCCGTGTTCTCGAGTTCGACCGTGAGCGTTCCCGAGTCGCCGATCTGTGCGTCGGTGTCGACACCGACGACCGCGAACCGCGCGTCGTCTCTCACCTTCACCTCGACCTCCTCGGTGATGGTCCGGGTTCGCTCGTTCGCGCTCGAGCCAATTGGCGCGCCGCCTTGGAAGGAGCGGTAGGAGTACCGCAGTTAGACGTCGAGTTCGTAGGTGCCCGGCTGGATGTCGTCGGGCACGTCGACGGCGACAGAGAACTCGCGAGGCTGGTCTTCGGTGACGGAGCCGATCCCCATCTGACCCGTCTCGACGGTCATCGGCGTCCCGCCGGCGTCCGCCTCAACGCGCACGTTGCGGGCGGTGGTGACGATCTGGCGGTTCTGCGCCGACCCGAAGTTCAGCGTGCCGTCGTTGGCGACCTGGAGGGTCAACTCGTTGGTCCGTCCCGGCGTGACCGTGGAGTCGGGAAGCATGACCGAGAGGTCGGGCCGGCCGCGAACGACCGCGTCCGACTGCGCCTGGCCCGTCCCAGCGTCGACCGTCGCCGCGGACGCGCCGTCAAGACTCTGGGCGCGCTCGGCGTCGCCCGAGGCGGCGCCGGCGAGCGTCGCTGTCCCGCTTATCAGTAGCAGCCCCGCGACGAAAAGCACGGACAGCGTGTGTCGTCGCATCGAACTACCTCACGTCCGGCGAACTCCGCTCGGAGCGGGCGGTGGGAGGGAAGCAATACGATCGAGCAAGAAGAACTCGTCTCACGCCAACAATTTCGTTCACGAATCAATAACCGTTTCGTTCTTCGGCCCGTACGAAGCGTATGAGAGTGTCAGATGAGCCGAACGCCGCGAGACGGACGGCGGCCGTATGACCCGGTTTACCGAGGAGGACCGCGTGCGGATCCGCTCACAGCTCGTCGACGCCGGCCGTGAGTTGTTCGCACGATACGGGTTCGCGGAGACGCGGATCCGAGACGTGACCGACGCCGCCGGCATCGGAACGAGCACGTTCTACCAGTTTTTCGAGTCGAAAGAATCGTTATACGTCGAGGTGTTACGCGTCGAGCGGCGACGGCTTCACGACCGGATCGGCGCCGCGGTGTCCGAGGCGGAGACGCCGAGAGACGAGGTCGAGACGATGCTCCGAGTGATGCTCCGGGAGGTCCGGTCGAACCCACACACCTCGAGATTGTTCGTCGAGGGAGAACTCCGGCTGATAGCCGAGCGCCTGTCGGACGCAGAACGGCAGTCGCTGGCCGCCGGCGAGGAGACGGGCGACCTCCCGTACGCCGAGTCGTGGGCCGCGATGGACGCGTTCAGGTACGACGACCCGACGGCGATCGCCGACCTGTTCCGGTCGCTGGTGTTCGTCACCCGAGCCAAGGACACCGACATCGTCCCCTCAGAGAGCTACGAGGAGACCGAAGAACGGCTGGTCGAGACGATTGTCGACGGGTTGTTCCTCGAGCCCCAGTGACGACGCTCGACGCGCCGCGAGCCGCCAGCCCGGCGACCGGCCCGTCGAGTCCGGACGAGACAGGTAGGCTTTTGCCCAGGCGGTGTTCTTCGAAGACTACTGTGAGAATATCCACCGGCAGTGAGCGCGACCGACGGATCGAATCCGACCACGAGACGCCCGCGGCGAGGCGACCATGCCCAAGGTGAGCGTCGAGATTCCCGCGGAGCTGTTGGCGGACCTCGACGAGCACGTCGGCGACGACGGGAAGTTCGTGAACCGCAGCGACGCGATCCGGGCGTCGATCCGCAAGACGCTCGACCGCCTCGACGAGATCGACGCGCGCCACGGTCGGTTAGAAGACGAGGACGCCGATGGGTGAGCGCCACGAAGAAGCGGGCCGCCAGCGGTTGTTCGCGGTCGATCCGTTCTCCCGGCCGGCCGTGGCCGCGATCGGACTCGTGGCGTTGTTCGTCACCGCCCTGGTGACCGCACAGCTCACGGCCGCGAAGGTGCTCGCGCTGCCGTTGCCGGTCGCAGTGCCCGTAGTGGGACCGGAGATCCTGTTGCCCGGCGCGGCGCTCGCGTACGCGGTCACGTTCTTCGCCTCCGATTGTTTCGCCGAACTGTACGGCCGGCGGGCCGCACAGGTCGTCGTCAACGTCGCCTTCGCGATGAACTTCGTCGTGCTCGCGCTGGTGTGGTCGACGCTCGCCGCGCCGGGCGTCGACCCCGAGGTCGCCGACGCCTTCGGCACCGCGCTCGGCCCCGCGACCAACGTGGTCGCCGGCAGCCTGCTGGCGTACGTCGTCAGCCAGAACGTCGACGTCGCGCTCTTTCACGCGATCCGCGACCGAACCGGGTCCGGGCGGCTCTGGCTGCGCAACCTCGCGTCCACGGCGACGAGCCAGGCGATCGACACCGTGATCTTCGTCGCCGTCGCGTTTCTCGTCGCGCCGACGGTGTTGGGGGTCGGAAACGCGCTCCCGCTCGGAGCGGTCGCCGCGCTGGTGGCCGGCCAGTACCTCCTGAAGCTGGCGATCGCCGTCCTCGACACGCCGTTCGTCTACCTCGTCGTCGGCGCGGTCCGAGAGTGATACCTCGTCTTCCGCCGGCTCTCAGACGGCCGCGAGCGCCCGCGGAGCCGACGCCGGCAGGTCGACCGAAACGCGCTCGAAGCGGTCGCCGCCGTCGGTCGTGACGTAGAGGCCGCGGTCGTGTAGCGCCCAGATCCGGCCGGCGGCGCTGCCGCTGGCGAGCACGGCCCGATACGTTCCGATCGGAATCCCCCGGTCGTCGAGCCGCTCCCACGTCCGCTCGCCGGCTTCCGCTGCCGGGCGCGTCCGATAGAGGTAGGCCTCGCCGCGGCGATGTGCGGCGGTCGCCCCGCTCGCAGCGCTGACGAGCACCCGGTCCGGGTCGCCCGGGTCGACCGCGAGCCCCCAGACGTAGCCGTGGTCGAGCCCTTCGGCGTGGACCGCAAAGGACGCCCCGCGGTCGCGGCTCTCGGCGTAGCCGTCGCCGGCCGCGACGTACACCCGGTCGGGCGCGTCCGAGTGCGTCGCGATCGTGTGGGTGTCGCGGCGCGACCCGGCGGGCTGGTCGATCCAGCGCCCGCCGGCGTCGGGGGTGACCACCAGCGCGCCCGCCTCGATTCCGACGTACCAGCGGTCGGGGTCGGCGGGACAGACCTCGATCCAACGGACGTGATGCGTCTCGGGCCGCGGCGGAAACGACCACGTCGACGCGGAGGGGACGTCCGTCAGCCCCGAGACGCGCTCGGCCGACCGGCCGCCGTCCGTCGACCGATACACCCGCGACGGCTCGGTTCCGATCAGAACCGTCTCCGGGTCGCCCGGGCTCGTTGCGAGCGCCGTGACCGCGTCCGGACCGTCCGACCCGATTGTCTCGGCTGAGACCCGGTCGAACGTCGCTCCCGCGTCGAGCGAGCGATACAGTCCGTCGGCGAACGTCCCCGCGAGCACACGGTCCGGGGCGTCGTCGTGGACCGCCAGACACTCCACCCGGCGGCCGTCGAGCCGGACGTCGACGCGTTCGCGGTCCGGGTCGATCACACGGAGGCCGTCGCCGTACGCCGCGTACACCGTCATGGGTGCGGGTTCGGTCGGGATCGGCATAAGCGTGGACGCCGCCGGAGTGGATGACGCAAGAAACTTACCACCCCATGCCGTGATAACGGTAAGCATGGATCTTCGCGTTCAGGGGAACGTCCCTCCCGACCCGTTTCTCGGAGCCGCCGACCTGTTCGAGACCGAGTTCTCCCTCGACGAGCCGGTCTACGTCACGGTGCGTGAGGACCCAGACGAGCGGACGTGGGCCGGCCACTACGCCGACCACCACGTGCTCAACGTCTCCCGGCGTGCCGCCACCAGCGCGATGGCGCGCGAGCTCGCGATCCACGAGCTGTCTCACATGGCCCGCTACGAGGAGGGCCACGCCTCACACGTCCAATCGACGGAGGAAGCGTTGTACCTCGGGCTCTCCGGTGAGACCGTCGAACGCCGAAAACTCGCCCACTGTTATCAGATCGCGAACCACATGAAAGACATCTACGCCGACGACATCACGCTCTCCGTCGCCCCCGCCGACAAACTACTCGGCTTCCTCGAGTCGACGCTGGCGGCCGCGGTCGCGGACCGCCCCGACCCGAGCCGCGCCGGGTCGCCGCCGGTGACCGCCGGTGCCGACCCAGAGATCACCGCGGTGAACGCGGCGTTCGCGCTCGCGTTGGTCGAACGCCACGACCTCGCCGACCCCAGCCATCGGTTGTACGACCTCGCGCGGGCCGCCGAGAGCGACGCCACCGACGTCGCGGTCGACGCGTTCAAACGGCGGTTTCTGGCGTTGGGTCCCGACCCGTCGGAAAGCGACTACAGAAAGGCACTCGTTGCGGCTGCGCGGGCGTACGCCGTCTGAGTTCAGGCCCCGTTCTTCCGGCCCAATCCGCCTGAATCTCACTCGGCCTCGTCCGCCTGAAGCTCTCCCGTCTCGTCTGCCGACGGCTCGTCCGGCTTCTGGAGGACAGTGACGCGCGCCTTGATGATCCGGGTGTTGTCGACGCGCTCGATCCGGATGCGGACGCCGTCGAACTCTATCTCTTCGCCTTCCTCAACGAGCCGCCCGGCGCGGTTGAAGACGAAGCCGGCGAGCGTCTCGAACTCCTCGCCTTCCGGAAGGTCGATGTCGAGCATCTCGTTGACCTCGTCGATGTTGACCTCCCCCTGGACGAACGCAACGTTCTCGTCGAGAAACTCGATCGGCTCGGGCTCGTCGCCTTCTAAGATGTCGCCAACAATCTCCTCGACCATGTCTTCGAGCGTGATGATCCCCTCCGTGGTGCCGAACTCGTCTATCACGATCACCATCTGGAGCCGGTTGTCCTGCATTTCTTCTAACAGCTCGTCGGCGTTTTTCGACTCGGGAACGTGTAAGGTCGGCTTGACTACCCGTTCGAGCGAGGGCTTGCCCTCGGAGTAGTGGAGCTCGCGGACCAGGTCGCGGACGGCGATGATGCCGACGATGTTGTCGAGGTTGCCGTCGTAGACGGGAACGCGCTCGTGGTCGGCGTGGACACACTTCTGGATTGCCTCCTCGACGCTCGCCTGTTTCGCGACGGCGGTGACGTCGAGTCGGGGCGTCATCACCTCCTTGGCGATGGTGTTGTTGAACCGGAAGATGCGGTCGAGCATCTCGCGTTCCTCCTCCTCGATGACGCCCTCCTGTTCGCCCGTTTCGATGATGTCTTGGATCTCGTCGCGGGTGACGTACGTCGACTCGATCGGCGCCTCGCCGCCGACGAGGCGGTTGATTCCCTTGGTGAGACGATCGAAGACGACGACGAGCGGGTACAACGCGTACTCCGAGAACTTCAACGGGCGGGCGATCCGCAACGCCCACGACTCGGTGTTTTCGACGGCGTACGACTTGGGCGCGCTCTCGCCGAAGATCAACACGAGCGTCGTGATCCCGAACGTCGTCGCCAGAACGGACTGGCCTCGGGAGAGGTAGATCGCGAACAACGCGGTCGCGATAGAGGTCATCGCCACGTTGACGATGTTGTTGCCGACGAGAATCGTCACCAGCAGCCGGTGTGGGTTCTGTTTCAGGCTACGTATCGTCTTCGCGCCCGTGACCCCCTCGTCGACGAGGCTGTCGACTCGGTGTTGTGGCAGCGAGAACATCGCGATCTCCGAGGAGGAAAAAAACGCCGAGAGTCCGATCAGCACCACGATCGCGAGGACACCGAGGAGGGTCACGGTGCCCTGTCCGGGGGCCGGTAGCTGCGGTATGACGGCTAGTAGCGTGCTTGGCGACAAGCCCATGCTCGTCGCACTTCCGTCGGCACGCAGTTAAAGGGTTACCTTCCGCGCGCCGGCGCCGCCGGTCGTACGCCTCGCTCCGGCGCGTCGACGCCCCGTGGCGGCAGCGATCGGATTAGACGCCGGCACGGAGACCCGAACGCCGGTGACGATCTGTCCGTTTGGGCTCCGGATTTAGGTGTGCCAGTGCTGTAGCATCGAACGTGAGTGGCGTTCGCCGAACTGTTGCTCTCGCCGGTGGAGACTGCGGAGAGTGGCGGGTCGGCGTCCGACTGATGCGGTGATATCCTTCCCGGCGTCAGTGCCGGGATGTCCGCAGGCTGTGGATACCGATTTCTCGACAACGGGTACGACGTGGGGGATCTTCCGGGGAAGAACGCGCCTACACTACCCCCGGCACAGTTGAGCCACTCGGGGCCAGCCTCCGACCGCGTTCGGCTGGGCTAAGCGATTCAACCGACGGTGGAGCGTCAGCTCACGACGACACCCGTGAAACGACCTCTGGAACGTCCGCTCGGTCGATCTCGCGGATCGGCGGGGTCTCACCCGGCGGCGGACCGTACTTGTACCCCGAGCCGGTCAGAATCACGGCGACGTCGTCGGTCGGAGCGAACTCGCCGGCTGCGGTGAGCTTTCGAACGCCTGCCGTGGCGACGGCACACGACGGTTCCACGGAGAGTCCGGCGTCGGCCGCGAGGCGGTCCGTTTCGGCGAGCATCGCATCCTCCGAGATGGAGACGACTGCGCCGTCCGTCTCCGAGACGGCCGCGAGGGCGCGGGTGCCGCTCGGGGGGTCGGCGTTGTTGATCGAGACGGCGGCTGTCGGCTCGCCCGAGACGGCGTCGACGCGCGACGCGCCTCGTCGAAACGCCTGTGCGATCGGGTCACAGCGCTCGGCCTGCGCGAGGCAGATCCGCGGGAGGGTCGCGATCAGGCCCGCGGTGTGGAGTTCCCGGAGCGCCTTCCAGACGCCGCTCGCTTGCCCGCCGCTGCTGACCGGTAAGACGATCGCGTCCGGGACGTCCGGACGAAACGCCTCGCAGATTTCGTACGCGACGGTTTTCTGTCCGGCGACCCGCAGGGGGCTGTCGGAGTTGAGAAACGAGACGCCGAGGTCGTGTTCGAGGGTGTCGTCGTAGAGCCGACCGTACTCCCCGCGGACGCGAAACAGGTGCGGATCGTGTTGGGCGATCATCGCGAGCCGGGAATCCGGCGTGTCTTCGGCGACGAGTATCACCGCGTCTCGGTTCGTCGCTGCCGCGTGGGCGGCGACGCTCAGCGCCATGTTGCCGTGTGAGACGGTTCCGATCGGTCCGTCGAGGCGGCTGATTCCGACGGCGGTCCCTCGGTCCTTGAAGCTTCCCGTGGGGCTGACTCCCTCGATCTTGAGGTGGATCCGCGGGCCGTCGCCCGCCTCGATCGACCGAGCGCGAAAGAACGGTGTGCCGCCGGCGACGGCGGCTAACTCGGTCGGCGCCGTCGCGGGTAGCACAGACCGGTAGCGCCAGAGCGTGTCGCGTCCGAGCGAGCGGTCGCCGGCCGCGTTCGTCTGCTCGTCCGGCCAGGAGAACGACGCCGCGTCGGTCGCGAACCAGAGCGGTTCGCCGCAGGCACACCTCGACGTCTCTCCGAACGTGTACGCTTCGCCGCACTCGTAACACACCAAGCGATCCATGACTACCCGTCGGAGGGAACACGTATATGTTCACCCGACAGGCGTCTGGAAGCGAGGCCGCGAGTCCCGCGTCGGTCGAAGGCGCCGGACGCGTCGTGCCGCAGTCGACACGATTACCTCGGACGCGGCCCAATGGGTGACCATGACGGACCCACAGATAACCCTGTACCGGCTTCAGGCGTGCCCGTACTGCGAGCGGGTCGTTCGAACGCTCGACCGACTCGGCCTCGAGTATCAATCCCGGTACGTCGAGCCGATGCACTCCGAACGGAACGTCGTCAAGCGCGTCTCAGGCGCGCGGAGCGTCCCCGCTCTCGTCGATCACGAGACGGGCGTGACCATGTCCGAGAGCGCCAACATCGTCGAGTACCTCGAGGGCACCTACGCCGAGACGGCGACGGACGGGGGTGTCTGATGCCGGAGTTCGCGATCGTCGACCTGCCGGAGACGGACCACGTGACGGCCGGCGAGACCGCCCCCGACTTCACCCGGCCACTCGTCGGCGAGGAGTTCTGGGAAGACCGGGCGCTCGACGCCGTCGTCGACGGGCCGACGCTTCTGGTGTTTCACCCGATGGACGGCGCGTTCCAGACGACGTACATCTACAACGAGATCGACGACCGCGGCTGGGCCGACGCGGTGGCGGTGTACGGCGTCTCGATCTCCTCGCCGTACGAGCACAAACGGCTGTTGGCCGAGCGCGGCGAGGGCGTCCGGGTGTTCTCGGACCCCGGCGGGGACGTCGCCGAGTCGTACGGCGTCACCCACGACATCGACGGGATGACCGGGATCACGGAGGCGCGGCCCGCCGTCTTCCTGTTGGATAGCGACCGCGTCGTCCGGCACGTGTGGGTCGGCGACGAGCACCCGTCGTTCCCCGACTACGACGCGATCGAGTCGGCGGTCGACGCCCTGCTCGACTGACCGACGCGGGCGACAGACCCCCCGCTAGGCTTTTTCTCCTTGCCGGCGAAGGGTGCGGCGTGACCGACGACGACGAACACGACGATTCCGGCCTCGCGGCCGACGACGACCCGACTCCGCCCGTTCGCCGCGCCGCGAGCGCGGTCGCGGCCGGGAGCCTCGTCGTGTATCCGACGGAGACGGTGTACGGACTGGGCGCTGACGCCCTCGACGAGGCCGCCGTCGAACGGGTGTTCGAGACGAAGCGTCGTGACCGCGACGATCCGCTCTCGCTCGGGGTCGGACGCGTCGACGGCGCGTTCGCACACACCCGGCCGACCGAGCGCGCGACGGCGTTCATGCGCGCGTTCCTTCCCGGTCCGGTCACCGTGGTGGTCGAACGGGATCCGGCAGTGCCGGCCGTTCTGACCGGCGGCCGCGACCGCGTCGGGGTGCGGGTTCCCGACCACCCGGTCGCTCGCGCGCTGCTCGAGGCGGCGGGACCGCTGACCGCGACGAGCGCGAACGTCTCCGGATCGGGCAGCGTTACCCGCGTCGACGACCTCGACGACCGGGTGCGCGACCGGGTCGCGGCGGTCGTCGACGGCGGCGAGACGGGGGGTGCCGAAAGCACCGTCGTCGACCCCGACGCCGGAACGATCCATCGGCGCGGCGCGATGGCCGGCGCCGTCGAGGCGTGGCTCGACGACCCGCCGGTGTAGAATCAGGACGGTCGAGCCTACACCGAGAGGTCGCCCGACGCCTCGATCACGTCCAGCGCCTCGGCGTCGACGGTGTCGACGTCGAGCCAGTGAGGGACGTACTCGCGTTTGTCGTACGCCTCTCGCTCGTCGGGAGTGCCGACGGTACACCAGAGTTGTGGCTCGTCGGGACCGTGCCACTCGCCTTGTTTGCTGATCCCGAAACAGATCAGGCGGTCCCCGTCGTACTCGATGACCGCGTCCCTGCGGATACCGGGATCGCCGCGAACGATGAGATGTTGCATACTCCGCGGTTGGCGGGTTCTGCGCTTAATCGCTTCGGTACGCGTGATCGCCGGCTCCCGGGCGCACCCCGGCCCAGAATCAGTCGTCCACGCGGACCCGTCTCGCGGGGGTCGTTCACATGGCGTATCGGACGTTATTCAACAATATCTAAAACGTTCGATCAGTATGAAGAGAGTTAGCAGTCGATTCCGGATCCAGATACGGATAGATAATGATAATCGTCTATCCTGTCGAAAATCGTTAAGTGTGCCGGGGATTAAGTATATGATAGACGCGGCGGGCCGTCCTCCGGGGCGGATCGCCGAGCGCCACCACCCATGTCAGCAGACATCGACCCCGACACGAACGGACCCGAACCCGACGACGCCGTGCGGAGCCCCGACAGCACCGGAATCGGCGCTGCCGATCCGGACGGCACCCCCACCACAGAGGCGAACAGGCCGAATCCCGTCGAGAAGCCAAGCCCCACCCACGAGGCCGAGGGGGCCACGACCGGCCTCTTCGAGCGCGTGCTGGTCGTCACGGACGGCGAGGAGACCGGCGACGCGGCGGTCGAGGCCGGAATCGACCTCGCGGCCACACACGACGCCAGCGTGGACGCGTTGTACGTCGTCGACACGACCGAAGCGTGGGACATGGTCGTCGAGCGCCACGAGCGCGCCGGCGAGGCCGCCGTCGAGGAGGCGGAGGCCCGCGGCCGCGAGCGCGACGTGGACGTCGAGAAGTGGTTCCGGTACGGCACCGCCCACGAGGAGGTGCTCGAGTTCGCCGACGCACACGACGTCGACGTCGTCGTCGTCGGCTCTGCCCGGCCGACCGGGCTCGACCGACTCATCCGTCCCGAGACGCTCCCGACGCGGCTCCAGCGCGGCGGGTCGGTTCCGGTGTTGGTGGTCGGCGTCGACGACTGAGTCGGTCACGGCGCCGGACGAGCCGGATGAGATACGCGCCCGCGGCTCTGCTCCTGAAGCGATCAGTACTTCTCTGAACCCGGGGTCCCCCCCGAGCGCTACGGCGCGTAGTAGTACTCGCCGTCCCGCTTCTGCTGGCGGTCCTTCTGTGAGTCCGGCTTGTTGATCCGGGGACGCCCCGTGCGCTCGTCGCGCCGGAACGTGATGTCGAGGTCCGCGAGAAAGTCGTTCATCCCCTCGCGCATCTCCTGGGGTCGAGTCGCGCGGCCCCGCTCGGCCGGCTCGCCGTCGAACACCATCAGCCGGTCTGCGAGCAGGTCGATCATGTAGATGTCGTGGTCGATCACCAGCACGGTCGCGTCGTGGTTCTCGGCGTACCGCCGGATGGCGGTCGTCGCGCGCACCCGTTGTTCGACGTCGAGGTGTGCGGAGGGCTCGTCGAGCACGTAGAGGTCGGCTTCTTCGGAGAGACACGCCGCGATCGCGACGCGTTGTCGCTCGCCGCCCGAGAGGTCGACTAGGTCCTGTTCCATGATCCGGTCGAGTTGGAGCGGCCCGGCGACCTCGGTGTTCCAGTAGGAGGTGCCGAACGCGTCGGTGATAGACGAGAGAAACGCGTCGACGCGCATCGGCTGGTCGATCTCGATGTACTGTGGTTTGTACGCCACGTCGAGTTCGAAGTCGAGAACGCCGTTGTCGGGTTCTAACGTGCCCGCGAACAGTTTCGCGAGCGTCGACTTGCCGATCCCGTTGGGGCCGACGACGCCGAGCACCTCCGACTCGTTGATCGTTCCACCCTCGACGTGGAGTTCGAACGCGCCGTCGCCGTACGACTTTTCGAGGTCCGGGTACTCCACCAGCGGCGCGCCTGTCGAGACGGGCCGCGGGGCGTGTTCCTCAAATGTGATGGCGTTCGGCCGGATCCGCATGTTCTCGTTGTCGAGGTATCCCTTGAGGTACTCGTTGATCCCGTTGCGGACGGATTTGGGATCCGTGATCACTCCGTAGGCTCCGGGCTCGCCGTACGCGACGTGGAGGGTGTCTGCGAGCAGGTCGAGGATCGCGAGGTCGTGTTCGACCACGAGCATCGAGCGCTCGGAGTCCTCTTCGGCGGCCAGTTCTTCGATGAGCCGCGCGGCGACCATTCGCTGGCCGATGTCGAGGTACGGGGTGATCTCATCGAGAAAATAGAAGTCGGCGTCGCGGGCCAGACACGCCGTGATCGCGACGCGCTGGAGCTCGCCGCCGGAGATCGAGTCGATCGGCTGGTCCATCACCGGTCGGATGTTGAGCCGGTCGATGAGGTCGTCGAGCGCGCCGCGCTCGTCGGTTCGTTCGAGCAGCTCGCGGGTGTTGCCGTCGAACTGTTTGGGAATCTGGTCGACGTACTGGGGTTTTCGCGAGACGGTGACGTCGCCGGATTCGAGCGCCGAGAGGTAGTTCTGGAGGCCCGTTCCGCGGAAGCGGTCGAGCACGCGGTCCCACTCCGACGTTCCCGCGTAGTCGCCGAGGTTCGGCACGCGCTCGCCGGCGAGCGCGTGAACCGCGGTCGATTTGCCGATCCCATTAGGGCCCAAGATTCCGGTGACGCTTCCGGGCTCGGGGGTAGGGAGGCCGTACAACGCGAACGCGTTGTCGCCGTACCGGTGAACGGGGTCGTCTTCGAGTTCGGAGGGGAGGTTGATGATCTCGATCGCGTCGAACGGACACTTCTCGACGCAGATGCCGCAGGTTTCTCCGAGACACAGCTCTTCTGAGATCCGGATCTGTTCGGGATCGCCCTCGTCGGCGTCCTCGCCGCGTTTCGTGATACACTCCTTGCCCGTCCGGTTCGGCGGGCAGTAGTTCGCACACTCGTAGTTGCACCGGTCCGGCTGACAGCGGTCGAGGTCGACGACCGCGATGCTGTCGTCGGCCATCTCAGAACGTCACCGCCGAGGTGAGAAGCACGGTGTAGCTGATGAACCACAGCGTGAACGTCATGAACGTCACGTAGAGGTTGTCCTTGACGCCGAAGTCGGCGATGTCGACGCCGACGACGCTGTATATCGGGTACTGGACGACCACGAACGCGCCCATCACGAGGACGGTCATCGTGCTGGCGGCGTCGACGGGATCGGTCCCGACGTAGGCGGCCGACACCACGCCCGCGGCGATCCCCGCGAGACAACAGATTGTGGTGATGACCACGCCTCGGGCGTGTCCAGAGAGCCCCGAGTCGTCGCTCATACCTACGGATCCGCGAGCCGGTGTAAAAAGCCGTTCGTTCCGTCCGTTGCGGCCAGACCGCGCGGCGGTCGCCGCCCGCAGCGGGGCTCGCGGGTGGACCGATCGGTCCGCCGCGCGGCATGTGGGCCGAACCGTGCGAGATGTGCGCGCGCGAGACCGGCGACTGACTGACTGGTCAGTCTACCGCCGCTTACCAGAAATTGTTGCTGGTTTATGTGGGAGAAACCAGCAACAACATCCGGGTACGGCCGCCGAATCGAGCCTTCCACATCAACATTTATCATCGTGTGCGGTGTCAATTCGTAACGATGGCTGAAACCCAAGAGGAGGGGCTTGACGACCTCCCACCGAGCGCCAAACTCGTCTTCAAGGTGCTCGAATACAACGGACCGCTGACACAGAAGGGAATCGTTCAAGAGTCGATGTTGTCGGCCCGGACCGTGCGGTACGCCCTCGAACGGCTCGAGGGCATCGACGTCGTCGACGAGGACGTCTACTTCGCCGACGCGCGCCAGAATCTCTACAAGCTCACCGAACCCGCCCAGGAGTTCACGGGCGAGGACGCCTCCTGTACCGCCGACTAACCGCGCTTTTCGCGGCCGACTCCTCGCGCTCCCCGAACCGCCTCGAACAGCGTGAGCGTTATCGCGACCAACAACGCCGACGTGGCGGCCAACACGAACGCCAAAAACAGAAACCAGACGTCGGGGCCGAACGCGGGATACTCGCGAACCTCGACGACCGGTCCGAGGAGTTCCAGCGTGCGCACGAGGTACAACGCGACCGCCAACAACGCGCCCGACACCGCCCCGATCCGTACGTTGCGGTAGAACGCCAACGACTCGAGGAGCACGAGCATCGGAGGCTTCTCCGCCGTATCGTCGCTCACGGCAGCCGATAGCAGCCACACCCGCAAAGAGCCGTCGGAACGAGTCGGCAGCCGAGAATCCGACCCAGCCGACGAGACGTGAGCGAACCCCGAGGCGGCGCGATCGCCGACGACGACGGTGATCCTCACGATCGACCGATAAATATCTCTCGGTGTGGAAGCGTAATCAAGGGGACTCAAGTGGCCGCACACGAATCGAGAAGCATGAAACGCGTACTGCTCTCGGCGTCTCCGATGGTCGATCCTGACACATACAGGAGACGGCTGGGCGAGGCCGTCGACCAGCCGGTGGAGATCGAGGTCGCCACGCTCGGGTCCACGGAACGGCTGATCGCGGCCGGAGACGGGGTCGACGTCGTCGTCACCGACATCGACACGCCGGTGACCGCCGAGGCAATCGGCGCGCTCGCTCCCGACCTCCAAGGTATCGTTCGGTCGGCGGTCGGGGTCGACAACATTGACCTCGCCGCCGCGGCCGACGCCGGCGTGACGGTGACGCGGGTCCCGGACTACTGTACCGAGGAGGTGGCGGTTCACTCCGTCTCGTTGTTTTTGACCTGTCTTCGGTCGGTGGCGCGGTACGACGACGCGGTAGCCGACGGGAGGTGGACGTGGGAGGACGGCCGGCCGGTCCGCCGGTTGAGCGGCTCCACCGTCGGACTGCTCTCGTTCGGCCCCATCGCCCGACGGGCGGCCGAGCAGCTCTCGGGGTTCGGCGCGGAGCTGATCGCTCACGACCCGTTCGTCGACGCCGATCACATGGACGCGTACGGCGTCGAGAAGGTCGAGTTCGAGGCGTTGTTCGACCGAGGAGACCACGTCGCGGTGTACGCCCCGCTCACCGAGTCGACCCGTGGGATGGTCGACGCCGACGCCCTCGGTCGCCTCGACGACGATGCCGTCGTCGTCAACGTGGGACGCGGCCCCGTGATCGACGACGAGGCGTTGTTGTCGGCGCTGGAATCGGACGCGATCAAGGCCGCCGGGCTCGACGTGTTGTCGACGGAGCCGCCCGCAGACGATCCGCTCGTCGGCCGCGAGGACACGGTGATAACCCCACACGCGGCGTGGTACAGCGAGGACGCCTACGACGACCTCAACCGGAGCGCCGCCGCCGACGTCACCGCCGTGCTCACCGGCGCGGTGCCAGAAGGACGCGTCGACCCCGACGGGGACGGGCTGTGAGCTCTCGGCGTCTCACAGCCGGTCGGTGAGGTCGAACTCCGCGTCGTCGCCGTCCGCGTCGACGTCCGCCGGGTCGTCGGCCGCTTCGTCCAGCCCCGCGGCGAGGCCGTCGCCGAGGTCGTACGTGTCCCGGACGGTTCGCGCGAGCACGCCGTCGCGCTCGAAGACGACGTACACCGCGACGAAGTCGTAGGCGGCCGGACGGAGCACGAACACCTCCCGCGGCTCGTCGTCCGTACGGCGCTCGTTGACCCGCGCGACGAGCGGCTCGACCGGCAGCCGGGCGGACGCCACCTCGTCGAAGGTGTCGGTTCCGGGTCCGTCGGCGAACACGTACAACGCGCCGTTCGGCTCGTCGTCGGTCGAGCGCGTCGTGATCGACCCGACGGCCTCCCCGTCGGCGCGGATCCGCTGCCACGTCTCGACGGCCGCCTCGAACATCCCCTCCACGTCGTCGGCGAACCGAAACCGGCTCTCGCGGACGACCGCGACCTCGGTGAACCGGGCGGTGCCGTTCTTCCACGCGAGCGTCGCCTCGACGACGTTGCCAGGGTCGAGCGCCCGCACCCGGTCGGCGAGCGCCCCGTCGTAGCCGGCAGCGGCCGCGTATAACGGATCGTACGCGTCGGTCGCGTCCGGGTCGGTCGGGTCGACCGGCTCGTCGGGCAGTTCGACGAGAACGAACTCCGCAGGAGGGTCGTCGTCGTCGGTCGGGCGGCGTCGGCGGTCGTGGACGCGGAACCGACCAGTCGTCGTCGGAGTCATACCGACATATCGGACGTTCTGCCGGATAAGCCGGTCGGAAGCGGATCTGTGAGGACCGAACGCCTCCTCCGCCGGATCCGTGTCGTTATTGACTCGGCCGCCCAACGACAGGCAAATGGGGATCCTCGAGGACAAGTCGAACGCCCGGCTGTTCTACAAGTACCTCTCGAAGGTGTACGACCAGGTCAATCGATTCAACTGGACCGCAGAGATGCGGACGGAGGCGTTGTCCTGGCTGGAGTTCGGCGATGACGACCGGGTGCTCGACGTCGGCTGCGGAACCGGATTCGGCACCGAGGGATTGCTCGAGCACGCCGACAACGTCCACGGGCTCGACCAGAGCATCCACCAGATGGAGAAGGCGTTCGAGAAGTTCGGCAAACGCGACCGGGTGCGGTTTTACCGCGGCGACGCCGAACGGCTCCCCTTCCGCGACGACGCGTTCGACATCGTCTGGTCGTCCGGCTCCATCGAGTACTGGCCGAACCCCGTCGAGGGGCTCGCAGAGCTGCGCCGCGTCGCGAAGCCGGGCGGGCAGGTGCTCGTCGTCGGCCCGGATTACCCGCACAACCGCGTCCTCCAGCGCGTCGCCGACGCGATCATGTTGTTCTACGACGAGGCGGAGGCCGACCGGATGTTCGAGGCGGCGGGGTACGACTCGTTCGAACACCACATCCAGCGTGCGACCCCGCGCAGTCCCCGGGCGATCACGACCGTCGCGCGCGTCCCCGACGAGTAATCGACCCCCGACTTTACCCCCCCGCACGAACCGTGGTCTCCAGCGTCGCGATCGGCTGGCCTCGAACCGAGAGCCGAAGCGAGAGGCGGTCGCCGGGCGCGGGAACCGGGTCGTTCGTTCCGGCGACGCGAAGCGACGCCGACTCCCCGACCGTCCACTCCGTGTCGCTGGCGGCGTTGAACACGCCGGTCGGACCGGGCCGAAACCCGGCCGACGAAAAGAACGGCACCGGCGGCTGGCGGGCCAGCGGGTCGCCGTTCACGCGGACGTGAACGCGGAGCGCGTCGACGGGGACCGGATCGCCACCGTCGTGAGTGACCGTGATCTGGTCGGCCTCGGCGTCGAGCGAGAACGTCGCCGTCGGCGCCGGCGCGGCCGGCGAGCCGACCGTCGTCGCCACGGCGGCGACGCCGGCGCCGAGCGCGACCGTCATCCCGACGAGGAGTACGGCAGCAACTGGAGCGGTGGCTCGCGCGGTTCGGGCCGGCAACACTGGCACGCGGGATCGTGACGACACGGGACGACTGGGGCCGGCATCGAATAAAAAGAGTCGGCGGCACCCGCGCTCAGCGGGCGGTCGCCGGTGGGAAGTCGGTCGTCTCCGGTTGGGCGTCGGCGTTGACGGCAGTAGTGTTGGCGTCGGACTCGTCGGCGTCGTCCGCGAGCCGCGGCGTCGGGGTCGGCTGTATCTCGTCTATCACCGCGACTCGCGGCTCGTCGACGACGGTGATCCGGTACGGCTGGTCCGGCGAGAGCGTTCGCACGACCCCGGTCTCGTCGGTGTCGCCGATCGCCTCGCTTCCGTCGTCGCCGACGCTCCGTGTCACGGTGATGCCCGGAATCGGGGCGCCCGTCTCCTCGTCGACCACCGTGACCGTGATCGGGCCGCCGGGATACGTTCGGTTGACGGTGACGGCGAAGCCGTCCTCGGTCGTCGACACGGGGTCGACGTCGGGGAAGCTCGCGAGGTCAACCCGCTGGTGTTCGACGAACACCCGTTCCGTGCCGCCGCTGACGAACGTCCGAAGCTCTCCGAACTCGTGTGGAACGGTGACACGCTGGATCGAACCCGCGCCGAACGCGTTCGGCTCGCGCAGGGCGGTCGTCTCCGGGTAGCTCGCGCTGGTGACGTCGATCGCGGCCTCGCTCGAAATCGGCTCGCCGTCGCGGTCCCAGCGGTCGTGACGGACCGATTCGCGGACGTATTGCCCGTCGTGGATCGTGGCGAGAACGAGCGCGTTCGGGCTCGACTCGACGCGTATCTCGGCGCCCGCATCGCCGCCGCGAAGCGCCTCGGCCGCGACCGTACGGACGGGGCCCCTGTACGCCTGCAGGCGGAGCCGGAGTTCGGCGACGAAGTCGGGCGAACTGAATCCGTCTGTCTCGTCGGCGAGATCGCCGAGGCGCCCGAGGTGTCGGTCGCGTGCCTCGGCGACGGCCGCGATCCGCACCAGCTCGTCGAGCAGCTCGCGGTCGGTCATCTCTCCGGCGGCGTGGGCCGTTATCGCCGCCGCCTGTCTGCGCTCGAGACTCGCCTCGGCGCGGTCGATGCGGTCGAACGCGTCGGCGAGCCGGCGCTGGCGCTCCGCGGTCGTCTCAGCGGTCTCGACCCGTTGGATCGTCGCCTCGGTACGAAACGCGGCGTCCGCGTCGCCGACCGCGAGACCGAGTGAGGTCCCGAGATCGGAGGTCCGGGTGAGACTCCCGACGCGTCGGTCGGCCGCCGACGGCGTCGACAACACCCGGTACGTCGAGGTTCGACTCGTGGACCGACGCGGCGTCGGTGGGGGAGCCGACGGATCCGGCAGCGAAGCCGTCGGTCGGCTCCGGGGTCGATACCCCGCTCGACGCGACCGCGGGTGGGGTCCCGGCCGCGACCGGGGCGAACAAAAGAAGGAGGGCAGCAAGCAGGACCAGGAGGGCTCTCATCGTCGCTCGTTTCACCGCGGGGGATAAAAAACCCATCTCACCGGGGGAGCTCACGACCGGCGAAACTGGGCATAGAAAGCGTTTTGCCCGGGGGCCGAGTGCCTCCAGATCGCATGCGGGATCCCGTTTGTCGCGTCCTCCTCGTGGCATTTCTCGCCGCCGTCCTCGTCGCCGGAGCGGGGATCGCCGTCGGCGGTGACACGGCTGCCGCCAGCCACTCCGCTCCGGCACAGCCGCCGTCCGTTCTCGGATCGTCGCAGGCGCCCGCACAGACGGAGCCGGCGCTCGCGCCCGCGTCGACCACGCGGATCCGAATCGATCTCCGACCGAATCGAGACGCGCACTGGGAGGTGGTCGTCAGATACGCGCTCACGGACACGAACCAGACTGCCCCGTTCGACGCCGTCGGTGAGCGGTTCGTCGACGGCGAGGTCGGTCCTACCCCAGAGCTGTTCGAGTCGTTCGCCGCGGCGGCAAACAGCACCGTCGACCGCGAGATGGCGATCGTCGACGTCGAGCGAGACGCGGCCGTCGTCGACCCTGACGACGTCGAGACGATCGACGACGAAGGCGCGGTCGCCGTCGGCGAACTCCGGCTGGCGTTCGTCTGGACCGAGTTTCTCGCCGAAGACGACGGCGCGCTGGTGTTAGGCGACGCGCTGACGACCGCCAACAACGGGACGTGGCTCCGGTCGCTCGAAGAAAACCAGACGATCGAGGTGCGGACGCCGGACGGCTACTCCGTCTCGGGAACGCCGGGAGCGAGCGTGAGCCTTCAGAACAACGCCGTGATCATCGAGGGGCCGCGGACGTTCGACGACGAAAATCGGGTGGCGGTGGTGTACACGCCGACCGACACGAGCGCCCCGCCGTGGCCGCTTCTGGCTGCCGCGATCGTTCTCGCGGCCGTCGTGATCGCCGGAGGGCTCGTCGGGTATCGCCGGCTGGGACCCGACGGCGGCGGTGTGCCAGGGGGGACAGATGCGCCCGCCGCCGAGGGAGCGTCGCCGGCAGAGACGGAATCGGAAGCCCCACCCGCCGAGACGGACGCGGGCGGAAGCGGTCCCGAGACGGGCGGAGAGCCGGAGCCCGAAGAAGACCTCTCGTTGCTCTCCGACGAGGAGCGCGTCGAGCGCCTGCTCGAGCGCAACGGCGGGCGGATGCGACAGGCCGACATCGTCGGCGAGACGGGCTGGTCCGACGCGAAGGTGTCACAGCTGCTCTCTGCGATGGCCGAGGAAGACCGCGTCGAGAAACTGCGGCTCGGCCGGGAGAACCTGATCTCGTTGCCCGACGACGACGAGCCGGGGACGGGCGACGGCGATCCGTCCGGCGACGGTACCGAAGCCTGACCGACCGGGAGCCGAGGGTTCAAATCGGATCCGGCCGAACCGGGTGACATGTACGCCGTGGTCGGGTGTAGTGAGTGTAGCAACCTGTGGCTGCTCCGGAACCCGCGAACGAGCGAGACGGCCCGTTGTTCGCGGTGTGAGACCACACACCGAACGACGAAGCTCAAACGATTCTTCGAGTCCGACGACCGCGCGGCGGCCCGGGAGGCCCGCTCGGCGCTGCTCGCGAAGAAGCGCGGAGACAGCGAGGCCTTCGCCGACGTCGACCACGTGTCCGATCTCGAACGCGCCGTCGAGACGGCCGGCATCGACGACCGCGAGTACCTCGAGGCGGCGGGCGTCGACGCCGACGCGGTGTCCGAGGCCGGCGCGCGCGCCGAGGGAGAGACGGGGCCGACGCGCTCGCGCACGGAGATCGTTCGCGACGCGGTTCGTGCGGTCGAAGACCCGACAGAAGACCGGATCGTCGCGTACGCGGCGGACGACGGCGTGCCCGAGCACGCCGCCGCCGAACTCCTGCGGAAGCTGACCCGCCGCGGAGACGTGTCGGAGTCGGGCGGACGATACCGGGTGTTGTGAGGACGGCTCGCGAAACCGATCTGAAAAAGCACTTAGGATCGCCTCCGGATCGCCGGGTATGGACACACGAACCACCCTCCTTGCGGTCGCGGCCGCGGTCGTCCTCGCGAGCGCGGTCGGGGTCGTCGCCGCCCCCGACGCCGTCGACGACCCCCGGGGATCCTCGGAGCGACCCGGAGACGTCGACATCGCCGACGTCGTCGTTGCCCCGGGCGAGATCCGTGGCGAGACCGCAACGCTCGAACTCCGCGTCGACCTTCGGCATCGCGGGTCGACCGCGGAGAACGTCACCGTGCGGCATCGGGCGATCGACGCGAGCTCCGGACTGCTCGTCGACCAGACGACCGTCGACGTCGGCGACGTCGACGGCGGGGGAGAAACCGCCGTGAACGGCAGCCTCGACGTGGAACGCGCCGGCGGCTACCGGCTCGAAACGGTCGTCTACGTCGACGGCGAGCGGCGAAGCCAGCAGCGCACCCGCGTCGCCGGGGTCGCCGCGCTCACGCCCGCGTACGCGAACTCTCCTATTGGCTTCACCGACGGGAACGTCTGGCCGACCGTCGCCGTCAGCGTCGCCGACGTCAACGAGGAGACGGCGACGCTCTCGACGTCGGTCTCCGTGACGAACCGCGGCGACAACGCCTCCGGAGACCTCGAGCTTCGGGTGTTGCTCCGGCAGGCCGACTCGAACGTCGTCGCCGACGAGGCGACAGAATCCGTCGGCTCGGTTCGGCCGGGCCGCACCGACACGATCACCACGACCCTCGAGGCGCCGGACGGGTACAACTACTACGTCGACGCCGCGTTGTTCGACGACGACGTGCTGATCGACGAGACACAGGGCGTCGCCAACCTCGACCCGCAAGAACGGATCAGCGCGAACGAGACGGTCGAGGACGTCGCGTTCGAGGTCGGCGACTTCAACAGAAACCAGACCGAGGACGTAGAACGGACAGAGGACGCGGGAGCAGAACAGGAGCGGGAGGCCACCGGCGACGCGACGCCCGGCTTCGGCGTTCTCGTCGCGGTGCTCGCGCTTCTGGCCGCGGCACACCTCGCACGGAGGCGCCGATGACAGACGACCGTTCGACCGACCCAGACGACACTAACAGCATGACCGACACCCGATCGGAGACCGAGAACCCCGAAGCGAGAAACGACCCGCCCTCGAGCGAAGAAACCGAACCGCGGTTCGCCCGGCTGTCGTCGGCGGACTTGCGAGGGCTGCTCGACCGGATCGGCCTCGCCGCGTTGGTCCTGCTCGCGGTGATCGCCGGCTGGAGCTTCTACAGCCAGGCCGGCAGGGCGATCCGAACCTGGCTCGACCCCGCCTACCAGCCGATCGCGCTTGCGGCGTTCAACCTCGCCGTGTTGTTCGTCGCGCTCGCCGGCGTGACCCACCAGCTGTACCGGATCCGTGCCGGCGATCAGGGTGACGCGCCGTCGGAGACGGGACGCGTCTCGGAGGAGTAGCCCCGCTACTCTTCGGGAAGGTCGTCGGAATCGGCGGGAATCTGCTCGACCTGGCCGGCGAGCGTCGCGGCGTCGCCGGCGACGGTCGACGCCTCGACGCCGGCCTCGGCGGCGACGAGCCGAACGTGAGCGGCGAGTAACGCGAGCGCGCGCAACCCTTCGTCTTCCGGATCGTCCGCGCTCCGCTGGGCGAACGTGGTGTCGACCTCGCCGCCGCGAACGACCCCGACGTGAACGGCCTCGATTCCGTCGTCGTCGAGGAGGGCGCGCGCCCGCTCCAGTTCGGCGCCGAACTCGTCGGCCGGCGGCGCGTCGCCGTTCGCGTGAGTGTCGGCCGCGTCGACGTCGTTGTCGGCGTCGGCTCCGTCGTTGCTCATGCGTTTGATTCGGGCGAGCGAGGGAAAAACGCGGCGTTTCGGGGGGTCACTCCGGCCGGGGGCGCGCGACGAACAACGCCTGTTGGAGGGTGAACGGGTCGTAGCCGGACTGGTGACAGACGCAGTACGTTCCGTCTTCGACGCCGTAGCGGGCGGATTCTTCGAGCTGCTTGTAGCCCGGGACACAACAAAAGTGCGTACACACGTTGAGGTACGCCATGAACCCCTGGTCGGTCGACGCGCCGATCCACTCGTCCTGTTGTGCGGCCTCTTCGACTCGTGTCGACCGGATGACGGTGGCGTTGAGCGTGGAGTCGGCGTCCTCGGAGCGCCACGTCACCGCCGCGGGCTTGCCGACGCCGTCGGCGCCGACGCCGTTGCCCCACGTGTCGTAGTCCTGGAAGTCGTCGACGTGGATTCGGTCGCCGCCGCTGTACGTGTCGTCCTGCCAGTCGTACGCGCCCGTGTTCGCACGAAAGAGGTTGTCGGATTCGAAGTCGGGCGCGACGTTCTCCTGGGACTCGACGCCGCAGTACTGGAACCACGCGCCGGAGTAGGTGCGTCCGCCGAGCTCTTCTTGAGCCACCTGAATCTCCACCCCGTTCTGCTCGACGGTCTGGACCTCCGGCCAGATTCCCTCGAGGTACCCGTCGTCGGTCACCTGAACCGGAATCTGCGGGAGCCCACGCGGAGCCGGCCCGGTCACCTTGGCGATCGTCATCGCGGTGGTTTGCCCCCCGCCGACGCCGCCGGACGTCGTCAGGGTGTTCACCGTCGCCGAGCCCATCGCGCCGACCCCCGCGAGGGCCGCGCCGCCGACGACGCCCTTCACGAAGCGTCGGCGTCCGGACTCGGCCGGGTACTTGTCGGATTCGCTCATGAATCCTGCTTCGGGATGGGCCGGTAAAAAGGGTGACGAACCCGCCCGTTCGCTCCGACTCGGGGTCCTGTCGGTCTCTCCGAGGCGTGACCGCCTCGGGTCGTCGCCGGTCGACGGAACTCCTCACGAACGTTCACTCGGCTCCGACGCAAACGTTCGTGGAGACGGCGGTTTTAACCGGAACCGGACGCAGTGTGGGTGGTATGGAGTTACACAATCGCAGCGTGCGCACGGACGTTCGCGAGCTCGGCGCCCTCCTCGGTGACGTGCTGGCCACGCAGACCTCGACGGACGCCTACGAGACGGTCGAAGAACTCCGGACGGCGGCGATCGAGTATCGCCACGGGACGGTCTCGAGCCGCGGTCCGCTCTCCGACTCGATCGAGGGGCTCTCGACGACCCGAGAGGGAATCGTCGCCAGGGCGTTCACCACCTACTTCGAGCTGATCAACCTCGCCGAGGAGCGCGAACGGGTTCGAGCCGTCAGAAACGCGGACGTCGACGGGTCGTTACACGACTCCTTCGAGGCGACCGTCGCCGAGCTCTCCGAGGCCGGCGTCGAGGCCGACGAGCTCAGAGAACTGCTCTCCGACGTGCTCATCGAGCCGACGTTCACCGCGCATCCGACGGAGGCGCGGCGGGCGACGGTGAAAGCGAAGCTCCGGTCGATCGCGAACCACCTCGAAGTGTTGGACGAACACGGCCTCACCGGCCGCGAGCGCAACGCCGTCTGGCGCGACGTCACCGCCGAGGTGACGAGTCTCTGGGGCACCCGTCAGGTCAGACAACGACGGCCGGAGCCCGAAGACGAGGCGCGAAACGTCGGCTGGTACCTCGAAAACACCCTCTTCGACGTCGTCGGAAGCGCCTACGAGGAGTTCGAGGAGACGATTTCGACCGAGTACGACGACATCGATTGTCCGAAGCTGTTCGAGTTTCGCTCGTGGGCGGGCTCCGACCGCGACGGCAACCCGTTCGTCACCCCGGAGGTGACAGAAGAAACGCTCGACCGACAACGCTCGGTCGCGATCGAAAAGTACCGCGACCGCTGCAAGCAGCTCTCCGCCGTGTTGAGCCAGGACGGCGACCGATACGCCGTCGACGGTCCGCTTCACGAGTCGCTCGCGGCGGACGCAGAACGGTTCCCGACGGTGGTCGAGGAGGCCCGAGAACGGTACCCGGACGAGCCGTACCGCCAGAAGCTCAAGCTGATGCGCGAGCGGCTCGACCGCGTCGACGACGTCCGCCCCGGCGGGTATCCCGACGCCGAGGCGCTGCTCGCGGATCTCGACGTCATCGCCGAGTCGTTGTCGGCCGACCGCAGCGACGTGGTCCGCACGTCGTTCATCGACCCGTTTCGTCGCCAGGTCGACACGTTCGGGTTCGTGCTCGCGTCGCTCGACCTGCGGGACCACCGCGAGAATCACACCGAGGCGGTCGCCGAGGCCGTCGCCGCCGAGGGCGTCGACTACCGCTCGATGGACGAGACGGAGCGCACGGAGTTCCTCACGGACGCAATCCTCCAGGACGACCCTGTCGTCGACGTCGAGGAGCCGGGCGACGTCTCGGAGACCACCGAACGCGTGTTGCGGCGGTTTCGCGAGTTCGCCAGCTGGCAGGCGGAGTACGGCACGCAGGCGATCGACACCTACTGTATCTCGATGACCGAGGAGCCGAGCCACGTTCTGGAGGTGTTGTTCCTCGCCGATCAGGTCGGGGTCGTCGTGCTGCCCGACCACTGTGGACTCGACGTGGTGCCGTTACTGGAGACGGAGTCGGCGCTCAACGGCGCCGAACGGATCCTCGGCACCCTCTTCGAGAACGAGGCGTACGGTGCGGCGCTCGCGGCCCGCGACGACGTACAGGAAGTGATGCTCGGCTACTCCGATTCCAACAAAGAGAACGGCTTTCTCGCCGCCAACTGGGACCTCTACAAGAACCAGCGTCGGCTCGCGAGGTTCTGCCGGGAGGAGGAGATCACCCTTCGGCTGTTCCACGGGCGTGGCGGCTCGATCTCGCGCGGCGGCGGGCCGATGAACGAGGCGTTGCTCGCGCTTCCGAACGAGACGGTCACCGGCCAGGTGAAGTTCACGGAGCAGGGCGAAGCGATAGCCGAGAAGTACGCAAATCGCCGGATCGCCGAGCGCGAACTCGAACAGATGCTCGACGCACAGATCCGTGCCCGCCACAAGGCCAGCGAGGAGCCCACAGAAGACGTCCCCGAGAGCTGGATCGACGCGATGGAGACGATGGCGCCGGCGGCCCGACAGGGCTACCGCGACCTGTTGAACGCCGACGGCTTCGTCTCGTACTTCGGACAGGCGACGCCCATCTCCGTCGTCGAGGACCTCAACCTCGGCTCGCGGCCCGCCTCCCGCAGCGGGGAGCGCACCGTCGAGGACCTGCGGGCGATCCCATGGGTGTTCTCGTGGACGCAGACGCGTCTCATCCTCCCCGGCTGGTACGCGCTCGGGTCCGGGCTCGACGCCTACCTCGAGTCGGTCGGCGAGGAAGCGGGTCTCGAGACGCTGCGATCGATGTACGAGGAGTGGCCGTTCTTCCGGACGACGCTCGACAACGCCGCGCTCGCGCTCGCCCGAACGGAGCCGGAGATCGCCGCCGAGTACGCCGACCTGGCCGACAACGACCTCCGCGAGCGCTTCTTCCCACAGCTCGTCGGGGAGTACGAGCGCGCCCGCGAACTCGTCCTCGAAGTCAGCGGCCGCGAAGAACTCATTCGGCGCGACTGGCTCGCCGAGAGCCTCGAACGTCGAAACCCCTACGTCGACCCGCTCAACCTGCTCCAGGCCGACCTGCTCGGACGGACCCATCGAACCGACGAGGAGGAACGAACCCTGCGGCTCACCGTCAACGGCATCGCGGCCGGGATGAAAAACACCGGGTGACTCCCGCCGGCCGAGCGACCGTCGCGGCTGGCTCCCGGCGCTCGCAACCCTCAGCAACCACGCCGGCGATTCGATATAGCAACATACGATGTACGTCGTCGAATCGAGTGGGAGATTCCGCTGGCGGGAAGTCCTCCGTGGCAGCAGGCGACGTCGGCAAAAAGAGGCGGTGGAGTCAGGCGTAGCGTTCGAGCTCCGGCCGGTCGAGTTCTTCGAGAACCTCGGTTGCGACCGCCGAGAGGAACGCCTCGCCCTCGTCTGAGACCCGACGGCCCTCGCCGGCGGCGGTGGTGACGAGCCCGTCCTCCTCGAGCGCCTGTAGCGACGCGCGGATGAGCTTCCGGGAACCGCCCGCGTGCTCGCCAGGCCGGACGGCGTACCGGGTAGAACCGCGCTTTTTCGAGCCGTATTCGGTTGCGAGCCGCTCGATTCCAATCGGCTCGTTCTGGGCGACTTTCCGAAGCAGGCTCGCCGACCGGACGTACCAGAAGTCGTCCTGCTCGGGCGGGAGCTCCTTGCCCGCGCCGCTTTTCGTGAACGCTACCCAGTCGGGCTCGTCGATCCGGTCTTCGAGTCGTGCCGCGACGGCCTCGATGAGGTCGTCGGCAGGCACGTCGTAGATGGTTACCATTAGGCGAGAATTCAGCCCAACGTCGTTTAAACCCATCGTATTCGAGAAGCGTCGTGAGAGCCGTTTTCACGGAGAACGGGCGCTACTCGACGTACTCGTATTTGCGCTCGTTCATCCGACCCCAACCGGTGAAGACGAACTCCCCGTCCGGGTGGGTGAACTCCTCGATTTCGCGGTCGAGATCCTTGTCGTACTCGTGGATGTCGTGGACGTCTTCGTACTCGTCCCACGAGAGGTCATACCGGGCCGCGAGCTGGGCGTCGATGTCGAGGTCGGCGATCTCCGAGCGCCAGCCGTCGCGAATCGTCTCGGCGTGGATCTCGGCCTGCGCGCCGGAGCCGTAGGAGGCGACGAGTAGCGTCTCGCCGGCGAAGCTACGGTCGCGCTCGAGGGCGTCCCGCAACGCGCTTACGCGGGCGAGGTGGACAGAGGAGGTGTACCAGTTGCCGACCTCACGCGAGAGCCCCAGCGTCGGTTCGACGACGCCGTCGTACCACGTCTGGTACTGCTCGGTGGTCTTCAGCTCGTCCATGTACTCGCGGATCGCCTCCTCGTACGCCTCGCGGTCGTCGTACGCCGTCTCGCGTGGCTGGCGGCCGATTTCGCCGGCGAGTTCCGACTCGTATCCCGTGTCGCGAATCACGTGGCGATACGCGAGCAGGGCCGCTTTCCGGACCATCCCGGGAAACGGCGTGTGAAACGGCGCGTACGAGAAGTCGTCGAGTTCGATCGTGCCCGAGACTGACTCGTAATCCTCGAGCGCCTCCCGCATCCGCGAGAGGTACACCTGCATCGAGCGCTTGCCGTCGACGCTCGGGAACTGCTGGTTCGGCTTCAGAAAGTCCGTCTCGTCTTTCGAGCCGTATCCCTGGTGTGTCGAGAGTGCCACGAGGCTCGGCTCCTCGGCGATGAGCATCGCCACCGCGCCCGCCCCTTGGGTCGCCTCGCCGGGGTCGCCGCGGGCGTACAACGCGGTGTCGGTCGCGACCACGAGCGCCGCCCGCCCGCGGTTCCGCCCCGCACGGATCCAGTTGTACGCGTCGTCGACCGCCTGCGTGCCAGCGACGCAGGCGAACTTGCGTTCGCCTTTGTTGGCGTGAACGAAGTCGTCGTCGTACACCCGTTCTAAACACCCCGCGATGTACGTCGAGACGGGCTTCGAGTGGTCGAACGCCGACTCGGTGGCGACATCGATCCGCCCGATGTCGTCGGGTTCGAGCCCCTTGCGGTCCATCAGGCGCTTGGCCGCGTTGGCGCCCATAGTAACGATGTCCTCGTAGACGTCCGGGAACGAGGAGTTGGAGAGGCCGAGCCCCTTCGTGTACTTCTCCGGGTCGTCGCCCTTCTGCGGGGCGAAGGTGTTCGGTAGGTCGAGTTTCAGTTTGCCGGATCGGATCTCGATGGCGTCGATCCCCACTGCGGTCATGACCGGGCGTTCATGAGGTGGGCATATGGGCTTGTCGATAGTCAGTTACGTCGATTGTGGTAGTCGTAATGCTGTGCTACT
>KI543165.1:278806-279708 GCA_000496175.1 uncultured archaeon A07HR67
TTGGGGAGCGCCGCGGTACTCGTTGTAGTTCGAGGTGTATCGGATCGACGTCGAGTTGAACTGAGGATCCGTCTCCCAGAACGCCTGTACGTTCTCGTGAGCGCCGTCACCGATCTGGCCGTTCACCTCGATCGTGTCAGTCCCCGTCGTCTGGAGCGTTCCAGAGGCCGGCGGCGGATTCAAGAAGAACGTCCGCTGTGGGTATCGTTCTCCGAGCTGTATCCGTGTCGACCGAGCCGATCCCGTCGACCCGGCCTGGAGAACGGCGTTTCGCAGGTCCAAGAACTCGCCTGCCACCTGCTGGCTGTGTTCGAACTCGATCTCCTCGTTCTCGGCCGGGACGAACTGCACCTGATACACCGAGAGCGCGAGGATAAGAAAGCCGAAGAGGATCACCGTTCCCACCACGACCGACTGGCCTCGCCGGTCGTGACCGAAGCTCATGTGCGACACTCGGACGCCAACGGATATAAATGCCCGCGGCCGTCTCTCAGGAGCGATAACCGTCTGCGGCCCTGCGGTCTCGGTCGAACCGCCTCGGGCCCCGTCGGCGCGGGTTGTGACAGGTAATATATCGCATATCGCTATATGAAATCCGGTCGAGTCGTCGCTGACCCCGGAGTCGGCGTCGGGTACCGGGCGGTTTTTGCGCGCGGCCGCTGGATATCCGGCATGGCGAAACAGCCGCACCTGCTGATCGAGGAGGGTGACGTCCACGAGATCGCGATCATCCCCGGCGACCCGGGTCGCGTCGACCGGATCGCAGATCTGTGCGACGACAGCGAACTCGTCGCCGAGAACCGCGAGTACAGGGTCGTCAACGCGAGCTACGAGGGAACGGAGCTCACGATCTGTTCGACGGGTATCGGCTGCCCCTCCGCGGCCATCGCCGTCGAGGAGCT
>KI543165.1:280237-309851 GCA_000496175.1 uncultured archaeon A07HR67
GCGAGGAGTTGGGTATCGACACGCCCGGCCGTGTGAAGTTCATTCGGACCGAAGCGGGTGAAATCGTTGTTCGCCCCATTCGCTCGGTTACAGACCTGCGTGGAGTTTTGGAAGGGGAAACCGACGAGCGGGGGCGGTCGGCAACCGAACGCCTCCGGGAGGAACGTGTAGCGGACAAAGCTGATGAAGAGGAGTTGCGGCAGCGTTACGCCGGTGACGACGAGGCTGACACATGACGGATGGGGCTGAGATTCCCGAAACGATCGTCTTTGACGCCGAACCACTCATCGCGTATTTTTGCAACGAACCGGGGAGTGACACCGTCGAAACGTACGTCGACGCCGTTGAAAGCGCAGCAGACGGCTACATCTCGGCTATTACCCTCGCCGAGGTCCACTATATCGTCCGTGCGATCGACGGCGAGGAGCGGGCTGATGCTGTCGTCGACATCCTCGAGGAGAGCGGGATTCGTCGCGTCGACACCGAACAGACATGGGCGTCAGCAGCCGACTTCAAATTCCGCTACTCTTCGGCGCTTGGCGATGCCTTCGCGCTCGGGACCGCAGCACA
This sequence comes from uncultured archaeon A07HR67, assembly GCA_000496175.1. Taxonomy (GTDB): domain Archaea; phylum Halobacteriota; class Halobacteria; order Halobacteriales; family Haloferacaceae; genus Halorubrum. Next base: position 280,808 of record KI543165.1, read on the forward strand.
CGTCGACGGGATGCTCCTCGTCGGAGCTGATGATGATTACAACGACATCACCGATGTCCCAATCACTCGATTCAGGACCGAACCAGTATGACTAGCGCTTCAGTGAGTTCTGGATGCGCATTTTCCCGGTCTGAAGACGATGACAGAAGGTACGCATCAGTTCCATCCTCCGAGGTTGTGGTCGCTGGCCCGGGGGTCGGGTACCGGGCGGTTTTTGCGCGCGGCCGCTGGATATCCGGCATGGCGAAACAGCCGCACCTGCTGATCGAGGAGGGTGACGTCCACGAGATCGCGATCATCCCCGGCGACCCGGGTCGCGTCGACCGGATCGCAGATCTGTGCGACGACAGCGAACTCGTCGCCGAGAACCGCGAGTACAGGGTCGTCAACGCGAGCTACGAGGGAACGGAGCTCACGATCTGTTCGACGGGTATCGGCTGCCCCTCCGCGGCCATCGCCGTCGAGGAGCTGTCGCAGGTCGGCGTCGAGACGTTTCTCCGGTGTGGCACCTGTGGGGCGCTTCAAGCAGAGATGGAGGTCGGCGATATGGTCGTTGCGACGGGCGCCGCAAAAGAGGAAGGCACGAGCAAGCGGTACGAGTCCGGCGTCTACCCGGCGGTGCCCGATTACGGAGTGCTCGCCGCGCTCGTCGACGGCGCGGAGGCGAACGACGAGGCGGTCCACGTCGGGCCGATCGTCTCCGACGACGCCTTCTACAACGAGAGCGACGAGTACGTCGAAGACTGGAACGACGCGAACCTGCTAGCGATCGAGATGGAGGCCGCGACCGTCTTCGCGCTGGCTCGACGAAAGGGATTAGCCGCCGGCGCGATCTGCACCGTCGACGGCAATCTCGTCGCCGGCTCACAGAAGGGTGCCGACTCCGACGACGAGCTCCCCGAGAAGGCGAAGAACAACGTCGAGCGGGCGATCCGGATCACGCTCGACGCCGTCGGCCAGTTGTAGCCGGTTCTCGGGGCGCGAGACTACTCGTCTTCGGGTTTGAACTCCACGAGCGTCAGGTCGCGGTCGAGCGCGCAGTAGTCGTGCGGAGGATCACCGACCACCGTTTCGATGCGACGCTCCTCGTCGAAGCCGGCGCCGTCCGGAACGCAGTACTCGTGGCTCGGACACTCGGTGTGGGGACACGGTCCCGCGAGCGACGCCATGCTCCCGGCGTACGCGCCCTTCGACGGGACGTTCGCCGGGACTGGCGCGGGCTCGACCTCGACCGCGCGGACGCCCGTGTCGTGGACGGCACAGTCCAGCGTCTGTGCGTTCTCGCGTACGTCGGTGATCCGATATCGCGTCCCAACCGAGAGGTTGAGACACTGGCTCCGATACGGGCACCCCTCGCAGTCGGGCGACTCGCCCTCGTAGACGAACTCGCGGCCCGTGTCTGCGAGCCGCGAGCCGATGAGTGTCACCGTTGCCATATCCGGGTCAACGCGCTCCCGTGTGGTAAGCGTCCCGGCTCGTGGAGTCGTCTCAACCGCTCCTGTCCGCGCTGGAAGGCAACACACATCCCCCGCGACCGAGAAGGACGGCCGATGATCGCGGAGCTGGTCGCGGACCTGAAACGCGAGGCCGAGCGGGCCAACCAGCGGCGGCTCCTCGTTCTCGCGGGTGGCCGCGACCGCGGGATCGACGCCGCTTACGAGGCGGTTGCGGCCGCCGGCGTCGGCGACGACGCCGTCTCGTTCGTCTCCGAGCGCGAGGGGTTCAGGTTCGAGCGGGTCGCTCCCCGCGGGACCGACGGACTGCTCGGTCGAACCCGAGAACTCGTCGTTCTCGATTGCCACGAGCGGTTCGTTCCGAACGCGCTCGGCCGGGCCGTCGGCGCGGTCGACGGCGGCGGGCTGCTCGTGTTGTTGACGCCGCCGCTCGACGACTGGCCCGAGCGCCGCGACGGGTTCGACGAGTCGCTCGCGGTCCCGCCGTTCGTGCTCGACGACGTGACGGGTCACTTCCGCCGACGACTCGTCGAGACGATCCGCACGCATCCGGGCGTCGCCGTGGCGTCGCTTCCCGACGACGAGGCGGATGCCGGCGAACCGGTCGGAGCGGGGGTTCGAATAGAACGCGATGGACGTGTCGACCCGGGGACGGAGGATGTGCGCCCGTCGGCCCAAGCGCGCCCGCCGGCCCACGAGGCGCGCCAGCCCGCACAGGAAGCGTCTCCGCCGAAATCAGGGACAAACTTGTCAACAACCCGGGCCGCGCCCACGACGTTCCCCCGAGCGGTGTACGAGGCGTGTCTCACCGCCGACCAGTCGCGGGCAGTTCGGGCGCTCGAATCGCTCGCGACGCCGGGAACGGCGGTCGTGATCGAGTCCGACCGCGGACGGGGGAAGTCGAGCGCCGCCGGGCTCGCCGCCGCCGCGCTCGCGCGCGCCGGCGACGACGTGCTCGTCACCGCGCCGGCCGTCCACAACGCGGCGGAGGTGTTCGCGCGCGCCCGAGAACTCGTCGACTGCTCGGGAACGGCCGCCGGCGAATCGAGCGGGGGCGAGGACGGCAACCGCGCCGAGCCGATCCGGGCGTCCGGCGGCGGGCGTGTCCGGTTCGAGCCGCCGGCGGCCGCCGCCACGCTTCCCGGCGAGCCGGACGTCGTGATCGTCGACGAGGCGGCCGCGTTTCCGGTCCGTCTGCTCGACCGCTTTCTCGACGCGCCGGCGGTCGCGTTCTGTACGACCGTCCACGGCTACGAGGGAGCCGGCCGCGGCTTCTCGGTGCGGTTTCGCGACCGGCTCGCGGCGACCGACCGGTCCGTCCACGACGTCCGGCTCGACGAGCCGATCCGCTACGCCCGCGACGACCCGGTCGAGTCGTGGGCCGCCCGCGCCCTGTTGTTCGACGCGCGGCCGCCGGTTCCGGAAGCGGTCGCAGAAACGACCGTCGACGACGTCCGCTATCGGGCGCTCGCGCCCGACGACCTACTCGCCGACGAGGTCCTGTTGGGAGAAGCGTTCGGCCTGCTCGTGGCCGCGCACTACCGGACGGAGCCGACCGACCTCGCACGGCTGCTTGACGCGCCGAACCTCGCGGCGCGGGCGCTTGTCGACGGCGACCGGATCGTGGCCGTCGCGCTGCTGGCCCGCGAGGGGAATCTGTCCGCGGCGACGCGCGAGACGATGTACGAGGGCGAGCGCGTCCGCGGCAACATGGTTCCGGACCTGCTCACGAGCCAGCTTCGCGACGAGACGGCCGGCGACGCTCGCGGACTTCGGACGGTCCGGATCGCCGTCCACGACGCGCTCCGCGGCCGCGGGCTGGGCTCTCGGCTGCTAGACCGGATCCACGCCGAGTTCGCGGACGCGGTCGATTACTTCTCTGTCGGGTTCGGCGCGACCCCGCGGCTCCTGCGGTTCTGGCGGCGGGCGGGCTACCGAAGCGTCCACCTCTCGACGACCAGAAACGACGCCTCCGGCGAGCACTCGGCGATCATGCTCCGGCCCGAGCGCGACGCCGGCACGAGGCTCCTGTCTCGACACGCCGCCGCCCTGCGGGACCGCGAGCGCGACGCGCTCTCGGACGCCCACCGCGACGTCAACCCCGACGTCGTCCGCGGCGTGCTGGCCGGCTGTCCCGCGCCGGTCGCGGTCGACCTCACGCCACACGAGTGGCGGGTCGTCGTCGGCGCGTCGTTCGGGCCGGGAACGTACGACGTCGCTCCCGGTGCGTTTCGCGACCTCGCGCTCGCGGCGCTGGTCGGGGACCCCGAAAGCGACACCGGCCCCGCGTTCGACGCGCGCGACGAACGCCTGCTCGTCCGCAAGGTGTTACAAGGCCGCCCGGAAGCCGACGTCGCCGCGGAGTTGGGGTACGCCTCGACGGCAGCGTGTATGCGCGCGCTCGGAGCGGTCTTCGAGCCGCTCGTCGAGCAGTACGGAACGGACGCCGCGCTCGCGGAGCGCGACCGGTTCCTAGACCGGTGAGGAGGCCACGGACCGCCCGCAGACCGAGGATTAGTCGTCGGCGTTGGGGTCGTACACCATGTCCGGAAGCTCCGCGAGGTGATCGGCCGCCTCGGAGAACTGCGGGCCCGGCGAAATCTCGCCCGACTCGCGGTCCCACTCGATGTAGCCTGCCTCCTCGAGCGCGGGAAGGTGGGTCTCACGGAGCGCGGCCTCGATCTCGTCGGCACGGCCGCGCGGGTGGAGGTCGGTCACCGTCGCGACGGCGTCGTCGGCGATCCCCGCGACGACGTGGCGTCGCAACGGGAACTCGAGCGTCGAGGCGAGCGTCGGAGTGGTGGTGTCGTCGGCCATGATCGAGTGGTAAGGTATCCGTTCTATCAGCCGCTGAAAAATAAACCCACGGTCGAGTGTTGACGGGGTCTGTCGGTCTCGGGGGCGATCGGACACCCGCCACGGAGGGACGAACGGGTCCACTCGGAACCTGTCGAGAAGACGCGGGCCAGGGGATTACGATCGGAGCAGGCTCTGGCCGTCGAACGTCGCGCCGTCGGCGTCGACGTCGAGCATCTCGAGCAGCGTCGGCGTCAGGTCGAACAGGTCGGCGTCGTCGAGCGCGATCCGGTCGTCGTCGGTGATCAGACACGCGTTCGAGAACTTGTGCATCCCGTTGCGGGGGCCGGAGGCGAACACCGACTCCTTTCGCCCGAAGCCCGACTTCAGGTCGAATCCGTCCTCGGGAACGACGACCACGTCGGGCGCGATGTCCGCGGCCGGCCCCTCGAAGACGTCTTCGCCTCGGTGGATCTGCCCGCAGACGGGTGCCCCGTCTGGGCCGGTAAACTCGCGCAGGTCCTCGATGAGCCGGTCGCAGACCGCCTCGTACTCCGCGTCCGGAACGCTCCCGTTCGGTTCTCGTCCCTCGAGGTTGACGAAGAACCGCCCGGGAATGAACGAGAACACCTCCGTGTCGGACGCGAGGTCTGCGAGCTCGTCGGGCTCGTCGGCGTCGTAGCGCAGGTACCCGTTCCGGGCGAGCCACTCGTTGCAGTTCACCTCGTGGACCAGTTCGGTGAAGCCGTGGTCGGAGGCGACCACGAGCGAGACGTCGTCCGGCAGGTCGTCGTAGATCCGGCCGATGTACTCGTCGAGGCGCTCGTAAAACGCCATGAACTCGGCCGCGTCCGGCTCGTCGTTCGCGTAGTCGCCGAACAGGAAGTGGTTCACCCGGTCTGTCGTCATGAAGACGCCGAAAAACAGGTCCCAGTCGTCCGCGGAGAGGTAGTGGTCGAAGGCGTCGTATCGGGCGTCGAGCGTGTCGTAGGCGTCCTCGAGAAACGCCGTCTTGTCCTCGTCGTGGCCGAGTTTCGCGTCGACGTCGATGCGGTACTCGTATTCTTCGAGGGTCGCTCGGACGTCGGGATCGCTCGCGGCCGCCTCAACCGACGGCGAGAGGAACCCCGACACCATCCGCTGGACGTTCGCCTGCGGCGGAACGGTGACGGGAACGTTGAGTACGGTCGCGTCGCCCCCGGCGTCGGTCACGCGGTCCCAGAGGCGGGTCGCCCGAACGTGTTTGCCCATCGGCACGTACGTCTCGTCGGAGCCGACCTCGCGGTCCTGGAAGCCGTACACGCCCGTCCGTCCGGGGTTGACTCCGGTAGTGAGGCTGGGCCAACAGGCGCTCGACTCCGGCGGGACGATGCTCGATATCGGGCCGCCGGCTCCCGCGTCGGCGATACGATGGAGGTTCGCGAAGACGTCGGGATGGTCCGCTATCAGGTCGTACGGCACGCCGTCGATGCCGAGAAAGACCACGCGGGGGTCGTCGTTGCCACGAAGGCGGTCGAACAGGCCCATGATATCTGGCCGTCCGTTCCCCCGGGGAAAAAACACGTCGGATGTGGCTCGGCCGGCCGCCCTCGCGGCGCGGGCAAAGCCGCCCGTGGCGCTCCTACATGTAGCCGAGGTCGCGCAGCCGCTCCATCAGGTCTTCTTTGTCCTGGGCGCGGCCGGCGCGCTCGGTCGTCCCCTCGAGGTCCTGTTGCCAGGCGGGCTTCTCGGTCGTCTTCTCCGTCGAGACCTCGCTGCCGAGCGAGCGGAAGCCGGCGAAGTACTTCGGTGAGATGGGGATGTCGTCTTGGCTCACGCCGTCGGGCAGGTCGTCGGCCGACTCGGGCACGTAGCCGTCGTCGGGGAACGCCGCGACCGTCTCGGGAACGACGACCTGCCAGAACGCGTCCCACACGTCGCGCTCGTCGAACTGCAGGATGGGCTGGATTCGGTCGTGCGGCGGGAACAGGTCGGGGTCGTGCCGCGGCGAGAAGAACGTCTCGTCTGCGCGGGCTTCCTGTTCGTCCCAGCGCACTCCCGAGATCACGCCGTCGATCCCGTGTGTCTCCAGCGCGTCGTTGAGCGCGACCGTTTTCAACAGGTGGTTGCCGACGTAGGTGTCGAGCAGGAACGGGAACGTGTCCTCCTCGTACTCGAGGATCTCGCGCACGTGGTGTTGGTTGTGCGCCGAGAGTTCGGCGACCGGCACGTCGTCGCCGGGTTCGAGGCCGTGTTCGTCGACGTACGCGCCCACGTCGTCGTTGCGCGCGTACACGAGATCGATATCCCACGCGTCGGCCCAGTGCTCGACGAAGTCGGTGATCGCGTCGAAGTGTTGGAAGTGGTCGATAAACACCGCCGTCGGCTTCTCGTAGCCGAACTCCTCGGCGACCTCGTTGATGAAGTACACCGTGAGCGTCGAATCCTTCCCGCCGGTCCACATCACCGCCGGGGTGTCGTACTGTTCGAGACCCTGTCGAGTCACCTCGACCGCCTTTTCTATCTTGTGTTGGAGCGAGGGGTAGTCCGCCGGGTCCTCGTTCTCGCCGTCCGCGTAGTCGACGTCGATATCCGCGGGAAAGTCGCTCATTCGCTTGTGTTGGCGCGTGGAACGGTGAAGGGCTTTTTGTTTCGCGCCGCCGCCCGGGTCCGCAGCGACGACGCGGCGCTTTCCGAACCCATTAGTGAGTCAAGCGTCGAGAACGTCGCATGTCTTCTCCGGACCAGACGATCGACAGCGTCACGCGGGCGAACGGGATGCCGGTTCTCGGACTCGGAACCTGGAAGAACGAGGATCCGGCGGCGTGTGCAGAAAGCGTCCGAACCGCGCTGGAGATGGGATACCGTCACATCGACACCGCACAGATCTACGGCAACGAGGCGGCGGTCGGCGAGGGGATCGCCGCGGCCGACGTCGACCGCGAGGAGGTGTTTCTGGCCACCAAGGTGTGGATCTCGAACCTCTCACGCGAGGACGTCATCGAGACGACAAAAGAAAGCCTCGCGAAACTCGGCGTCGACGCCGTAGACCTGTTGTACGTCCACTGGCCGGCCGGCGAGTACGACCCCGACGAGACGCTGCCGGCGTTCGACGAGCTCGTCGACCGCGGGCTGACCGACCGCGTCGGGGTGTCGAACTTCGAGCCCGACCACGTCGAGCGGGCGATGGAGGTCCTCGACGCGCCGGTGTGCGCGAACCAGGTCGAGACCCATCCGTTCTGTACACAGACGGAGCTGCGCGAACACGCTGCCGAGCACGGCTACGAGCTCGTCGCGTACTCGCCGCTCGCGCGGGGCACGGTGTTCAAAGACGAGACGCTCGCGGAGATCGCCGAGACCCACGACGCGAGCGCAGCACAGTCAGTCTGGCGTGCTTCGCGAAAAGGCGTGACGGCGATCCGAAGGCCACGAGCGAGGCGCACATCCGCGACAACTGGGCGAGCCGCGACCTCGCGTGACGACGCGGAGATCGACGCCATCGACCCATCGACCGGACGCACCGAGAAGTCTATCCCGACTTCGCGCCCGACGCCTGGGACTGACCGCGTCGACGGTCGGGCGTTATCGGGGGGTCTCGTTTCTCATCGAGCAGGTGTCGACGCCGAGAAGCGAGTAGAGTCCGCACGTTCCGGTCGCGGCGGTGACGAGCATGGCGATCGCGACGACGCCGAGAACCGGAGCACCGATCGCCGGGATCGGCGCGGCTCCGACGAGTGTCGCGAGCGAGAGGCCGCCTGCGACGGCACCGATCGCCGTTCTGACGCGTCTATCCATGGATCCGACGTTTGTGTCCATACTGTACAATAGCGTCTCACCGGATTAAAACCTGTCGGGAGGACGGCTCGCTGGCCGGTGGCCATCGGCCCCGCCGACTCCGCCGCTCGCCTCACCGGATCACGGTCACCGGGACCGCCGCCTTGTCGACGACGCTTTTGGCGACGCTGCCGACGACCTGTTCGCGTTCCTCGGAGAGCCCGCGATGGCCGACGTAGATGGCGTCGGCGTCCGTCTCGGCCGCAAAGTCCGTGATCGCCTCCGCCGGCCGCCCGGTGAGCAGTTCCGTCTCGACGGCGAGGTCGGCGTCGTCGCCGTCGGTCGCGACCGACCGCGCGCGCTCGAGGATTCGTTCGCCCTCTTCGACCGCCGCTTCCTCGCCCGGAAGGACGATGGTGCCGTCGATCAGTTCCGAGTCCGGCGTCAACACGTGGGCGATCACGAGCGTCCCGTCGAAGGCGACGGTGTGGCGCGCGGCGTACCGGACCGCTTCGTCTCCCAGCGCAGATCCGTCGGTGGCAACGAGATGACGCATACCCAACAATCCAGTCGCCGCCCACATAACTCCTGTCGGGCGTTCTCACGGGGTGACTCTGTCGGGTGAATCCGAGAAGCCGCCCGGCTACTCCTCCGTCCAGTAGTCGACGCGGTCTTCGGCGTCGTAGAACCCCTCCAGCGAGCGCTCCTCGCGCCCGCCCGGCGGCGACCCGACGAAGACACCGAACGTTCCGGAGTCGGGATACACCGTGACGTCCGGCTCGACCATCGTCGAGACGGCGAGGTACCTGAGCGGCGCCTCGCCGTCGTTGATCACCCGATGGCCGCCGGACTCGTCGGCCGGAAGCGCGACGTAGTCGCCGGCCGTGAGCGCGTGGTGCTCCTCCGCGAGCCGGATCTGACCCGCGCCGTCGAGCACGTATATCGCCTCCTCGTTCGCCGTGTGATAGTGGAACGGCCACGACTTGTGGCCCGGCGGTAGTTCGTACAGGCTACACCCCAGCGAGTCGCCGTCGGCCGCCTCGCTCAGCTGTTTTCGCCGAAACCGCGTCTCGCCGCGGTCGAGCTCGGTCCACTCCAGCGCCGATTCGTTCACCGGACACATGCGCGGCCGGAGGGGACGCAGCGGCATATGCCTGCGGGGGCAGGCCACAAGACGGGTCACCGGATGCCGACCGCTCGGCTACGACGAGGAGACGCTGACGACCTGTTTCCCGACGTTGTCGCCCGAAAAGAGCCCGAGAAAGGCGTCTGGCGCGTTCGAGAGCCCGTCGACGACGGTTTCGCGGTGAACGACATCGCCGGCCGCGACCCACTCCGCGAGCCGGTCTGCCGCCTCGTCGAACCGGGGCGCGTAGTCGGTCACCAGAAGTCCCTGAACCCGTGCGCGCGGCGCGATGAGCCGCGGGAGCGTCCGAGGGCCGGTCGGCGTTTCCTCCTCGTTGTAGTGGGCGATCTGGCCACACACCGCGACGCGGGCGTCGCGGTTCAGCCGCGACAACACCGCGTCGGAGATCGGCCCGCCGACGTTGTCGAAGTAGACGTCGACGCCGTCGGGCGCCGCCTCCGCGAGCGCCGCCCGATACTCGTCGACGGCGGCGTAGTTGATCGCGGCGTCGAAGCCGAGCGTTTCGGTGAGCCACTCGGTCTTCTCGTCCGTGCCGGCGAAGCCGACGACGCGACACCCGTTCAGCCTCGCGATCTGCCCGACGACCGACCCGACCGCGCCCGCCGCCCCCGAGACCACGACCGTGTCGCCCGGCTTCGGCTCGCCGACCTCGAGCAGCCCGAAGTACGCGGTTCGTCCCGGCATTCCCAAGGCGCCGAGATACGCCGGCGGGTCCGCGACCGTGGGGTCGACGGGAGCGGCGTCGTCGGCGTCCAGGCGCGTCACGTCGGCCCACGTTCCGGTGCCGGTGACGAGGTCGCCCGCCGCGTATCGGTCGTCTGCGGCCGCGAGGACCTCGCCGACGACGCCGCCCCGGAGCGGGTCGCCGAGCGCCCACGGCTCCGCGTACGACTCGCTGTCCCGCATGCGACCGCGCATGTACGGGTCCACGGAGAGATACAGGACCCGAACGAGAAGCTCGCCGGACTCGGGGGCTGACAGGTCACGCTCGCGCATCGCGAAGCAGTCGGCGTCCGGCTCGCCGTGCGGGCGCTCGGCCAGAATCCACTCGCGCGTGTGGTGTGTCATGGTTTCGTCTCTGCGTCACGCCACAATACGCTTGTGGCGTGAGACGCGGCTACGGCCGGACGAGGGGTCACCCTCCGCCGGACCCGACCGGCCGAGCGATCATCTCTCCCCAGCTCTCGAAGCCGTGGCGGTCGTAGAACGCCCGCGCGCGCTCGTTTTTCGGGTCGACGTCGAGAACGATTCTGTCGAGCGGGAGCGTCTGGTCCGCGGCGAGGTCGAGCGCGGCGGCCATGAGGTCGTCGGCGACGCCGGTGCCGCGGTGGTCGGGGGCGACGTAGAACTCGTTTATCACCGCGGCGTCCCAGACGAACGCGAGCCGCTCGGGAAGACAGAAGACGTAGCCGACGACATCACCGTCGGCCACCGCGACGGTCACACAGCGCGAGTCGTCGGCGACACAGCGGTCGACCCACGCGAGCCACCGCTCGCGGTAGTTGTCGGTGAGTTTTCCCTCGTAGGCCGCCGCCTTCTCGTCGCCGCCGGTGGTCGCACCGAGCCCGCGCTCGAAGGCTCGCTTACACGCGTACAATCCGTCCTCGTCGATCGCAGGATCGTACGGCCGGAGCGCGACGCTCATCGGTCTTCCCCGACCTCCGCGACCGGGTCGCCGTCGCCGTCGAGCACGAACTCCGCGAGCGTGGGGACGAACGTCCCGATGTCAGTGACCATGCCGACCGCCTGTGCGGAGCCGCGGTCGAGCAGTTGGGTCACCGTCGCGGGGTTGATGTCGACACAGACGGTCTTCGTCGTCGAGGGAAGACAGTTTCCGACCGCGACGGAGTGGAGCAGCGTGGCGAGCATGAGGACGATGTCGGCCTCGTGAGCCTGGTCGCGGATCGCGTCCTGTGCCTCGACCGCGTCGGTGATCGTGTCCGGCAGCGGTCCGTCGTCGCGGATCGACCCCGCGAGCACGGTCGAGACGTCGTGTTCGACGCACTCGTACATCACGCCCTCGGTGATCAACCCCTGTTCGACCGCCGCCTCGATACCGCCGGCCCGGATGATCTCCGAGATGGTCCAGATGTGGTGTTTGTGGCCTTTCCGCGGGTGTTCGAGCGTCTCGACGTCCATCCCGAGTGAGGTGCCGTACAACGAGCGTTCCAGGTCGTGGGTCGCAAAGCCGTTGCCCGCCGAGAGCGCGTCGACGTACCCGGCGGCGACCAGGTCAGCGAGCGCCTCGCCCGCTCCGGAGTGGATCACCGCCGGCCCGGGGACGACCATCACGCTGCCGCCCGACGCCTTCACCCGGTGGAGTTCCGCCGCCACCTCGCGGATCGTCGATTCCGAGGGGCGCTCCGAGGAGACGCCTCCCTGCATGAACCCGAAGGCGCCGCTTGTCCCGCGGGGTCGCTCCGGCGGATTCACGCGGATTCCCGACTCGTCGGTGGCGACGAGGTCTCCCTCCTCGACCGCGTCGAGCACCTTCGTGGCCGCGCGGGGCCCGCCGCTCGGGTCGCCGTCGGGCTCCACGATCAGCGCACAATCCATCTCGATCCGCTCGACGTCGATCCACTCGCCGTCGTACAACACCTCCGTCGGGTGGTTCGTCGTCGAGTAGAAGTCCGGGGGAACGACCTTGTCGGCGGGGGCGGCAACGAGCGTCACGTCGGACGGGTCCTCCAACACCGCGCCGTTCTGGTGGAGTTCGTGGACGATCGCCTGGAGCGTGGCTTCGTCGTCCGCGGAGACGGTCATCCGGCAGTACGACTCCGCCTCCTCGTGGGTGCCCACGTCGAACGCCTCGACGTCGAAGGAGCCGCCGAGGTCCATCACCGCGCCGAAACACCGCTGCATCGTTCCGCTGTCGATGATGTGACCGTCGATCTCGACGGTTCGCGCGTAGCTCATGCGCCACCCTGTTCGCGCGGAGACAAACCCGTTTCCCCTCGGCCGGCGTCGACGGCCCCGGCCGGGCCGGTCAGATCACGCCGAGCGCCGTGAGTATCTGATTACCGAACACCATCGCCACCAGCCCGAAGAGCATGATCAGCCCGGAGGAGACGGTGATCGTGCGGACGGCGGCGTGTCGGTCGGGCACCGGAACCCGGCTCACCACGGCCTCGGCCACCATCCGGAGGATCCGCCCGCCGTCGAGCGGGAACGCCGGCAGGCAGTTGAACAACGCGAGTTGGATGTTGATCCAGCCGGCCCAGAACAACAGGTTCGCGAGGAGGAACGTGCCGCCGCCGAGAACCGCGAGCGGCCCTTCGACGACGTAGAAGTTCGTGATCCCGCCGGCGAACCCGGCGAAGTTGAACGGAAGCCCGAAGAGGCTGCCGAGCGGCAGGATGAGAGCGATGAAGACGAGCCCGAGCGTGGAGTCCGCGAGCCCGCCGAGCGTGACGCCGTCGAGCGCTCCCTCGCCGCCGTCGCCGCCGAGCAGTTCGAGGTACGCGCCGGCCGGGTACTCGGAGACGCCGACGTCGTCGAGCGCGAGCCCGCTCGTGCCCGGGAAGACGCTGACGCCGATGAACCCGCCCTCGCGGTTCGGATTGGGCGCGAGTTCCACGTCGTAGCTCGTGCGGTCGTCGGCGGCGGTGTACGCGACCACTTCGACGGTCTCGCCGGGCTCGCGTTCTCTGAGCGTCGCCGCGAGCGCCTCGTCGTCGTGGATCCGATCCCCGTCGATCTCCACGATCGTGAGCGGCTCGCCGACTGTCGCGCCGGCGTCGTGTATCGGGCCGTCCTCTCGGACGCCGACGATGTACGCGCCGACCGGGACCTCCGTCTCGGTGACGGTGTCGCCGTCGGCGGTCTCGGTCGTCACGACCGCGCGTTCGTCGTCGCCGACCGCGGCGAGGAACGCCGCTTCGGTCCGCACCGGCTCGCCGTTCACGCCGGCGACGACCAGCGGCTCGTCGGTCACGGTGGCGTCGAAGGGGTTGCCGCCGGCGGATCCGACCGCTTGGAGCTCCCGCTCGATCTGAACCTCCCGCTCGCCGTCGCCCTCGTCGACGAGCATCGAGACGTCCGCGTCGGCGTCGGCGAGCGCGGCGTCGAACGCGGCGGCGTCCGCGACCGGCTCGCCGGCCACCTCGACCACGCGGTCGCCCTGCGCCAGGCCGGCGTCGGCCGCCGGCGACCCCGGCGTCACCTCGCCGACCGCGTAGCCGGGCGCGACGGAGACCGCGCCTGCGACCGGGCCGAAAAGCAGCGCGAAGACGACGATCGTGAGGACCGTGTTCGCGGTGACGCCGGCCGCGAACATCCGGGCACGGGCGCCGCGGGACGCCTCCTGTGTCGCCTCCTCGTCCGGTTCGACGAACGCGCCGACGGGGAATAGCGCGAGAAAGACCAGCCCCATCGAGTCGATGTCGATGTTCTCGACGCGACACAACAGGCCGTGAGCCCCCTCGTGGACCACCATCGCGACCGCGAGGCCGGCGACGATCTCGGGGGCGACCGACAACGGCAGGAACTCGTTGACGCCGGGGATGATGAGGAAGTTCTGTGGCTGTTGGATCGCGGACGGCTGTGTGGCCGTGAGCGCGGAGAGCCCCGAGGAGAAGATCAGGACGAACGAGCCGACCATCGCGACGAGCGCGCCGCCGAGCCCGAGGTTCGCGACCGCACGCCAGAGGCGAGTCGGCCCGGATAACCAGTCGAGGAACGCACGCCCGCGGCGGGTGTGGAGGGTCGTGAGCGGGCCCGAAACCCGCACCGAGTTCGGCAGGAGTCCTCTGTTGCGGAGCCACATCATGGCCGCCGTGTACGCGAGGACTCCGGTCAGAACCCACAACACCGTGTTCATACCGAAACAAGGGGGATGCCCGGGTGTAAGCCGTTCGGTTCGCGAACTCGAAGGCCGTCTGAGATCAGGTGCGTCGCTCGCTTATCTCCTCGGCGACCCGGTCGCCGGGGCGGCGCAGTTCGCCGGATTCGACCTCGTACACGTATCCCGTGATCATCACGTCGTCGGGGATGAACGCGGACTCCCGGAGGTACTCGACCTGTGCGGCACACGCGTCGTCGATATCGTCGGTCATTCGCACCCACTCCGTCACGTCGGCGTCACCGAGACTCAACGCCGGCAGCGACGGGTCGATGGTGGCTTCGTCGAGGTCGCCGACCTGTGTCTCGAGGCCGTCGCGAACGGCGTCGTCCGGCGCGCTCATCATCCCGCAGTCCGTGTGGTTGACCACGATGATCTCGTCGGTATCGAAGAAGTTCGTCGTCAGCGCCGCCGACCGGATCACGTCGTCGGTCACCTTCCCGCCGGCGTTGCGGTAGATCTGTGCGTCACCGAGGTCGAGTCCGAGCGCCTCCTCGACCGGAATGCGCTCGTCCATACAGGCGACGACCAGGAGGTTCTTGCCGGTCGGCACGCCCTCGCGGCGGCGGCGGGCCCACGTCTCGCGGTCGTCGATCGTCTCGTCGACGTGTGCGTGGTGTTGTGGCTCGTCGTGTGTGTCGTCGGTGGCCATCAACAAACCCGAGGGGCCGACGCGTGCTGGCCGTTCCGATACCTCCGATCGATTCCGTCGTCGGTGACGACTCAAAACGCCGCGATCGGCGGGCAAAGGCGTTCGACCGGCGCAAGCCGAGCCGTTCGGGATCGAGCCACGGGTCCGCGATAGCGGAGCGAATCGATCGTTTCCGAAAGGTCATACGTCGAGACGCCAGCCACGTCACGTGGCGCCGGCCGGGGTGAGCCCCAGTTGAAGCACTCAAGTACTCCCCCGTTCAACAGGCTAGTATGTTCGCGCTCTTCGAGTTCGTGACGCGGCTTGTGGGCGACGTCGGTCGCTTCGTCGACGTCTTCGTGAACGACCTGATTCTCGGCGCGGCAGACCCGCTCTCTGCGGTTCTCGTCATCATCGGTCAGGCGCTCGTCATCGCCGCTGTCAGCGTGTTCGGCTACGCGGCGGTCGGCGGATTGTTGAGCGAACTCGGCGTGGAACTCCCGTCGCTTGGCGACCGCGGACGAAGCGAGTAGCCGCGAGAACGCGGCTCAGAACAATCCGTCGAACGCCTCGGCGGCGAGGTCGACGCTCGCTTCTAGGTCCGGACCGAGCGGCGATCCGACCACCAACCCGTCGACGTGCTCGGCGACGGCGCTCGCGCGCTCGCGAACCGTCTCCGGCGTCCCCGTCATACAGAACGCCTCGATCATCGTCGGCGTAACCCGCTCGAAGGCCGCCGAGAACTCGCCGGCAGAGACGTGCTCGCCGATCGCCTCGGCGGCCGCGGCGTCGATCCCGTGACGCTCCAAGACCGGCGGGGCCGCGCCAGCCGTAATGAACGCCACCGGCGGCCGGGCGGCCTCGCGGGCGGCCGCGGCGTCCTCGCTCACGCTGACGGCGGCGTACGCCAACAGGTCGAACGACCCGCGGTGGTCCGGCCGGTCGTCGAGGCCGTCGTCGGCCTGTTCGCGGGCCCACGCGAGGTCTTTCGGGTGCGAGCCGTTGTACAACAGGCCGTCGGCGTGTTTCGCGGCCATCCGGCACATGTGTGGACCCTCGCCGCCGACGTGAACGGGGATGTCTGCTCCCTGTGGCGGCTCGTAGTTGAGGCCGGCGTTGCTGGCGTCGAAGCTCCCGTCGTGGTCGATCCGGTCGCCGGCCCACAACGCCTGGGCGGTCTTGAACGCCTCGAGCACCGAGCGGAGCCCGCGTTCGTCGGTCAGCCCGAGGTTCGTGAGCGTCGAGGGGTCACCCGGCCCGAGTCCGTAGACGGCACGCCCCTCGGAGAGCTCGTCGAGGGTGGCGACCTTCGAGGCGAGCGTGACCGGATGCGTCTCGTAGGGGTTGGCGACGCCCGGGCCGAGCCGGACGTCCTCGGTCGCGGTCGCGAGCTGTGAGAGGACCGCCCACGGGTCGCGGTTGTTGTAGTGACACGTCGAGTAGACAACGTCGTAGCCGGCCGCCTCGGCGCGGACGCCGAGGTCGACGATGCGATGCGGGTCGTGTTCGGGGGTGAGTTCGATTCCGAGCATGGGTGGATACGGTGGTGGGGGAGTCGGTGAATCGGGTCGGGAGGCGGGACGCCGCCGCAAGGCGTCGTCCCTCGCGGCGTCACGCCTCGTACTGCCACTCTTCGAGCGCCTGGCGGACGAAGTCGCTCTCGACCGCCCGGAAGTGGTTGTCGGAGCCCTCGTGGTCGCCGAACGCCCAGTCGCGGACGACCACGGCCGGGGTGCCGCCGGCGCCCTCGCCGGCGACGAGGTTGGCGGCGGCCGCGAGCTCGTCGATCACGTTCTGGACGGTGACGCCCATCTCGCGGCCGTCGCGGTCCCGCTCGCCGCGCCAGTCGCGGCTCGCGGGCATGCCAGCCCAGCCGATGGCGACGCCGCGCTGGCCGTGACGGAACGGGCGGCCGCAGGTGTCGGTGACGACGACGCGGTCGATCGGCAGCCGCTCCCGGAGCCGTTCTGCGCTCTCGGAGGGGCGCTCCGGGAGCAACAACAGGTCGCTGTCGGGGACGTTCGACCGGTCGATCCCCGCGTTGACGCCGATGTGGCCGAAGTCGGTGACAGTCAGGAGAAACGGCGCCTTCATCAACAGCTTCGTCGACTCCTCGAGGACCGCCTGGGCGAACCGCGGATCCTTCTCTTCGCCGGTGATAGCCGAGAGCCGGTCGGCGATGGCGGTCGCCCGCGAACTCGGCGGGAAGTCGTCGAGGTCGAACGCGCGCCCCTCTGCCTTGGAGACGACGGTGCTGGCGACACAGAGCACGTCGTCCTCGCGGAGATCGACGGCGTCGTCGATAAGCGCCGCGAGGTCGTCTCCTTCCCGGATCTCCGGGAGATCTGGGACGGCGAACAGCTCCATATCTCATACTGCGGGTTGGCGAGGAAAAACCCCGCCGGTACCGGGTCCGCTTGACGGTACCAACTCGGGTGCCCGAGGGCACCGGTCGGCCGGGAGCGGGCGGTCCTGTCGGGCGGGGCCTCACTCCCGGTCGAGGTACTCCTGTTGGATCGCGACGACCTCGCCGGAGTCCGCACAGTCGGCGTAGCGGCGCAACGGCTCCTCGTTGAGCTCGAGAAACGTCTCGCCCCAGGTGAACTTCGCGAGCACCCGCTCGGCGCCGTCGCGGTCGCCGAAGATCGCGAGCGCGGCGGCGAGCGCCTCGACGGTCGTGAGTCGCATCGGCCGGCCGAAGTTCACCGGGTTGGCGGCGACGAGGTACGGAAGCGCGCGGTGGTCGCCCGACAACGAGAACTGTTTTTCTCCTGCCGACTCCCACGAGCAGTCGAGCGCGACGAGCCCCCGTTCGCGGGCCGTTTGGGTGTCGGCCGGCGAGAGCGCCCGCTCGGCGTGCGGGTTCAACACGACGCCGCCCGGCGTCGCCCGGTCGGAGCGGTGGAGCGCCGCGAGGTCGAACCGCGCGAGTTTGCGAGCCGTACACTTCTCGGGGTCGTCGTCGCCCTCGTACCGGACGTGGAGATCCACGCTTACGGTTCGTCCGAATCGGTGATAAGTCGTGTGGCACCCGCGGCGTGTTCCGACGCGGAGCCGCTTCCGGAGTGTCGGTCTCGGCCCCGAGTGGCCTCATTCTCCGAGGACGCCGCCGATCGCGCCCGCGAGCGCCGAGTCGACCGCGAAGAGAAGGGTGAGCAGAAGCCCGACGAGGAGGATTCCCGCGCCGCTCAGCAGGCCGCCGAGCGGGCCGCCGACGAGGCCCACGAGCCCGCCGAACGCCGCGACCAGGAGCGTCACGGCGACCCCGCTCACACAGCCCGCGAGCAGGCCGTGTACCGTGCCGGAAACGAGCCCGCCGCCGGCGACGTAGCCGGCGACGAAGCCGCCGATGAGCCCCGCGCCGATGTGGCCGACGACGGGAGCGACCGTCGCGAGGAGGCCGGCGATGACCATGACCACGAACCCATAGCCGACCGCACGCCAGTCAGTCATACGCTCACGTACTCCGTCATCACGTATATGTTCGCGGTCGTCGCCGGTAGTTATTAAAATACGTTTTGTAAGTATTAACTACTTATAAGTCTCCCCGCGATTATCGCAGATGGATTAATACCGACGCGTCGATTATCGCCTACAATGAGCGAACGGAGCGGGGCAGACGACGCGGCCGCCGACGAGGCCGAGCTCCGGCTGACCGTGCCGGAGATGGATTGTGCGTCGTGCGCACAGAAGGTCGAGAACGCCCTCGACCGCGAGGGAGTCGAGTCGGTGGACCCCCGGCCGACCGCGGGCGTCGTCGTGATCACCCACGACCCGAGCGTCATCGGGTCGAAGGGGATCGCCGCGGCGGTCGAAAACGCCGGATACGAGGTCGCCGACAGCGATAGCGACGCCGTCTCGGCAGGATTGTTCACCAGCCCCCGAGCGGTTCTCACGGCGGTCGGCGGGGTCTCGCTGGCGGCCGGACTCGTCCTCGAGTGGCTTCTGCCGGGGGCGAACGCCCTCCTAGCGACCGTCGGCGGAGGAATCGGGGTGGTCGGGCCGTGGGAGGTGTCTACCGCGTCGCTGGCGTACCTGCTCGCGATCGGGGTCGCGGCCCCGCCGATCCTTCGAAACGGCTACTACTCGCTGCGGGGAGCGAGCCTGGACATCGACCTGTTGATGTCGGTCGGCGTGCTCGCCGCGCTCGCGATCGACCTGCCGTTCGAGGCGGCGACGCTCGCGGTGTTGTTCTCCACCGCGGAGCTGTTGGAACGCTTCTCCGTCGACCGCGCGCGCACCTCGCTGCGAGAACTCATGGAGTTGTCGCCGGACGAGGCGGTCGTGATCCGCGACGGCGCCGAAGCGACCGTGCCGGCCGCGGCGGTCGCGGTCGGCGAGCGGCTCGCGGTCCGGCCGGGCGACCGGGTCCCCCTCGACGGGGTCGTCCGCGAGGGGTCGGGTGCCGTCGACGAGTCGCCGATCACCGGCGAGTCGATTCCCGCCGAGAAGGCCCCCGGCGACGAGGTGTACGCCGGCTCGATCAACGAGGCCGGCTACCTGGAGGTCGAGGCGACCGCGCCCGCCGGCGAGTCGACAATCGCGCAGGTGGTCGAACTCGTCGAGGCGGCCAACGGCGAGGAGACGCGCGCAGAACGGTTCGTCGACCGGTTCGCGGGCGTGTACACCCCGGTCGTCGTGGCCGCGGCGGTCGCAACGACGCTCCTCGGCACGCTCGTCGTCGGCGGACCAGCCGAGACATGGGTCGTGCGAGGGCTCACGCTGCTCGTGATCGCGTGTCCGTGCGCCTTCGTCATCTCGACGCCAGTCAGCGTCGTCTCCGGCGTCACCGCCGCCGCGCGAAACGGCGTCCTGATCAAGGGAGGCCAACACCTAGAAGCGGCCGGCGACGTCGACACCGTCGCCGTCGACAAGACGGGAACGCTCACGACCGGGGACCTCGCGGTCACCGACGTCGTGCCGCTGGGCGAGAACGACGCCGCCGACCTGCTGGCGTGTGCGACCGCGTTGGAACGCCGGAGCGAACACCCCGTCGCCGAGGCGATCGTCGCCTACGCCGCGGATCGTAAAGACGCCGCCGACGGCCCCGACCGCGAGGTGAGCGGCTTCGAGGCACTCGCCGGCAAGGGCGTCCGCGCGGAGGTGGGCGACGAGACCCACTACGCCGGCAACCCGTCGCTCTTCGAGGAGCTCGGATTCGACCTCGGGCACGCGCACGTCCGCACCGACGGAGGTGCCGTCGGGCTCGGGGAGGGGGACGACGCGGGCGACCCGGAGCCGTGCGAACACGGCCAGTATCTCGACCTGGCCGGCGAGACGATCCCGCGGCTCCAAGCCGACGGAAAGACCGTCGTGCTCGTCGGAACCGAAGACCGGCTGGAGGGGGTGATCGCGGTAGCGGACACCGTTCGTCCGGAAGCGGCGTGGGCCGTCGACCGACTCCACGCGCTCGGAATCGAGCGCGTCGTGATGCTCACCGGCGACAACGAGCGAACCGCCCGCGCCATCGGCGAGACGGTCGGCGTCGACGCGGTACACGCGGGGTTGCTTCCCGACGAGAAGGTCGCCGCGGTTCGGGACCTACGCGACGACGGCGGCGTCGCGATGCTCGGCGACGGGATCAACGACGCCCCCGCCCTCGCGGCGGCCGACGTCGGCGTCGCGATGGGTGCGGCCGGCACCGACACCGCCTTAGAAACCGCCGACGTGGCGTTGATGGCCGACGACCTGACGCGGCTGCCGTACGTGTTCGACCTCTCCTCGCGGGCGTCGCGGACGATCCGGACGAACATCGCCGCGTCGCTCGGCGTGAAGGCGGCGTTGGCGGTCGGCGCGCCGTTCGGCTACGTCACGGTGGCGATGGCGGTGATCGTCGGCGACATGGGGATGAGTCTCGGCGTCACCGGCAACGCGCTCCGGCTCGGCTCCGTCGAGCCGGCGACGGCCGAATCGAGCGACGTGATCCAGCCGACCGAGCGGACCGATCCCGCCGACTGACGCGTCCGCCGGTGACGATATTTATCACCGCCTGTCACCTACGCCGCGGCGATGCCCTCCAATGACGGTCCCGTCGAGTCGGCCGAGCCAGACCGCCACGAGACCGGCGGCACGGACGAAGCGATTCCGGCGGACGCCGCGGACGCGGAAGGGGCAACCGGCCGGCGACCCGATCGAGTGGGGGCCGGTCCGCCACGAGCGGCTCCGGTCGGTCGCCGTCGGCGCCGGCATGGCCGTCGCAGTACCCGTCGCCGTCGGCGCGCTCGTCGTCGCCGTGTTCGCCGCGGAGACAGCGGTGACGGCCGCCGCCGGCGGGACCGGGCTCGGCGACGCCTGGGTCGCGATCGTGTTGCTTCTGGTCGGCGGCCCGTTCTCGCTGGTGTATCTCCTGATCGCCAACGACCGCTCGACCCTGGCGGCTCGCGAACGGATCCGCTCGGCGGTCGACGACTACGCGCCGCCGCGAGACGCGATCCGGCTCGGGTGGGTGATCGCCGGGGCGGTTCTCGTCGGCGCGGTCTTTGCGTTCGGCCCGTCGCCGGCCGACGTAGGGGTGTTCGTTCTGTTTCCGCTGGTGTGGATGCTGCCGGCCATCGTCGGGGGAAACGGGACGGTGGTGCGGCTCGATCCGAACGACCGCGTCGTCGAGCGGACGGCCCGGTCGAACGACCGCGTCGGGACCGACGACCTCGAATCGGTGGTGCGGATCCGTCGGATCGACCTGCCGTGGACGACGGTGTTTCTGCTCGCGTACCGAGGGAACGCCTGGTATCGGTCGATCCCCTGGCTGTTCGTTCCGACGACGCGGGCCGACGCGGTCGAGACCGCCCTCGAAGCGATCGTCGCACGGTCTGACGGACCCGACCGCGCGAGCCTCCCGGAGCGAGCCCTCCTCGCGCTGCTGGGGAGCGGGTCGCTCGTCGTCGGCACGGCGATGACGGCGGCGGGCGCCGGCGGCGGCGGACTCGCGCTGACGGTGGCGTCCGCGCCGTTCTCGCTGTTGTTTTTCGCACTCGCCGCGCGGCTGTGAGCGCCCCCTCCACCGGACGACTGAAATAGCCACGTGCGCTACATAACCCATGGACCGAAAGCGGCTGGAACGGGCGTTGGCCGATGAGTTCGGCGGAACCGCCGCAGAACGGCGGGTGGTCTCCAGAGCCGCCACCGACCTGACCGACTCGGGCAAGCCGTCCCGTGACCGGGGGCACACGCTCACCGTTCCGGAGACGATTCGTCACCTGTCTGACGCCCCCGACGACTCCTCCGTCGTCGACCGATGGAACTGGTGGATGGGCGCGCTGGATGCCGCCTACGGCGGTTACAAGTACTTTACCGTGCGGTTCGTCGAAGACGACGAGGAAGCCGGCCTCCGGCGATAGAATCGGCCGTCACCGCGCCGAAGACCGCCCGCGGGTTACGACATCGGGTCCTGGCTCGCGCGCCGCTCGCCGGACTTGTCGAGCCAGTGGCAGGCGACAGCGTGTTCGTCGGAAGACTCGCCGCCGGTCGAGATGGTCTCGACGCGGTCCGGCGGATCGACCGTCCCGGACGCGCCGGCGACGGCCTGGAGTTGTGGTTCGGCGTCGGCACACTCGTCGCCGAGGTACTCCGGACACCGGGTTCGGAACCGGCATCCCGACGGCGGGTCGATCGGACTCGGCGGGTTCCCCTCCAACAACGATTCGTGGCGTTTTCGGTCGCCGTCCACCCGCGGAATCGAGTGAAGCAGCGATCGGGTGTACGGGTGTTGGGGGTTGCCGAAGATGTCTTCTTTTCTGCCGCGCTCGACAATCTGCCCCAGGTACATCACCGCCACGCGGTCGCTGATGTGTTTGACGACGCTCAGATCGTGGGCGATGAACACGTACGAGAGTCCGTACTTGTTCTGGAGCCGCTTCATCAGGTTGATGATCTGCGCCTGAACGCTCACGTCCAGCGCAGAGACGGGCTCGTCGGCGATAATCAGATCCGGTTCGACCGCGAGCGCGCGGGCGATCCCGATCCGCTGGCGCTGCCCGCCCGAGAACTCGTGTGGATACCGGTCGAGGTGTGATTCCTGGAGTCCGACCTCGTCGAACAGCTCGACGAGCCGGTCTCGCTTGGCGTCGCCGGCGGCGATGTCGTGAACCTCCAACGGCTTGCCGACGATTTCGCCGGCGGTCTTGCGCGGATTGAGCGACGACATCGGGTCCTGGAAGATCACCTGAACCCGTTTTCTGAGCCGCTTGAGGCCGTCGCCGCTCAGCCCGGTGATATCGTCGCCGTCGAACTCCAAGGTGCCGGCAGACGGGTCGTACAGCCGGGAGAGCACGCGGCCGAGCGTGGTCTTGCCACAGCCGGATTCACCCACCAGCCCGAGCGTCTCCCGTTCGCCGACCGAGAGGTCTACCCCGTCGACCGCCTTGACGTACTGTGGTTCGCCGAAGAACCGGTCGAGGAGCCCTGTCTCGGTCGCAAAGTACTTTTGAATGCCCGTCGCGCGGAGCAGCGGCTCGTCGTCGGCGTCTGGCGGGTTGCCGGCCGTCGTTCCGCTCGTCTCGGACAGATCAGTACTCATCGCCGTCACCTCCGTCGGCGTCCGCTTCGACCGGGCCGAGCCGGTCTCCGCCGTCGGTTCGCGCGCTCGCGTCGACGGGAGCCGCGGTCGGCGCGTCGGGTCCGCGGGCCTCAACGTCGAGCCGGCGTTCGAGCGCCGCGACGGCCTCGTCTGTCACCTCGCCGACGTGGCCCGACTCGTCGACCGGGACGTGCTCGTTCTCGCGGTGACACCGAACGATATGTTTCTCCGTGCCCGGCGCGTCGACCTCGTACTCGACGAGCGGGCGGTCACACAGGTCGAAGGCGTACTCACACCGGTCCCGGAACGGACAGCCCGACGGCTTGTCGATCAGGTCCGGAACCGTCCCCTCGATGACGCTGAGCCACTCGCGGTCGTCGTCGATTCGGGGGATGCTCGCGAGCAACCCTTCGTGTACGGGTGGTGTGGATCCTCGAAGATGTCGTCGACGTGTCCGGTCTCCATGAACTCCGAGGCGTACATCACGGCGACCCGGTCGCAGGTCTCCCTGACGACGCCGAGGTCGTGGGTGATGAGCAGAACCGAGATGCCGAACTCGTCGCTCAACTCGAGCAGCTCGTTGAGTATCTGCGCCTCGATGCTCACGTCTAATGCCGTCGTCGGCTCGTCGGCGATAATAAGCGACGGGTCGCCGGCGAGCGCCTGCGCGATGACGACGCGCTGGCGCATGCCGCCCGAGAGCTGGTGTGGATACTCGGTCGCCCGTTTTTCCGGTTCGGGGATGCCGACTGTTTCTAAAAGCTCCACGGCTCGCTGCCAGGAGTGGCTGTCCGTCGAGGTGCCGGTGACGTACTTGCGGGTCATCTCGCTCCAGAAGCCGGCCCGCTCGCCGGCGTCGCCGTGGTGACGGACGACCTCGGCGATCTGCTCGCCGATCGTCATCACCGGGTTCAGGCTGGTCATCGGGTCTTGGAAGATCATGCTGATCTCTCCGCCACGGATCGAGCGCATCTCCGATTCCGTCAGCGAGAGCAGGTCGGTGCCGTCGAACCGAACCGCGTCCGCCTCGACGGTTCCAGCGTCGTCGAGCAGCCGCATCACCGACAACGCCGTGACGCTCTTGCCGGAGCCGGACTCGCCTACGACGCCGAACACCTCTCCCGACTCGATGGTGAACGAGATGCCGTCGACCGCAGTAAGCGTCCCTTGTCCAGTCTCGAACGACGTTTTCAGGCCGCGAACGTCCAACAACGGGTCGGTCATTCGGTATCCACCTCTCGGACGTCGAAGGCGTCACGAAGCGCGTCGCCGAACAGATTGATTCCGAGCACCGTGATCATGATCAGGAGGCCGGGGATGATCGATATCCACCAGGCCTGGGTAATAAAGTCTCGTCCCTGTCCCAAGAGGGAGCCCCACGTCGGGGTCGACGGCTTCACGCCGAGTCCGAGGAACGAGAGCGTCGCCTCCGCGAGCATGGCGCGGGCGACGAGCACCGTGAACTGGACGATGATCGGCGCGACGGTGTTCGGAAGCACCTCCTCGAAGATGACCTCGGCGTCGCTTAGCCCGACGCTCTCGGCGGCCAGCATGTATTCTTCTTCGCGGATCGAGAGCACCTCGCCGCGAGTGATCCTGGCAAAGTCGTCGATGTACGCGAAGCCGACCGCGACGACGACGTTCCAGACGCCCTGCCCGAAGATCGCGACGAGCATGATGGCGATGAGCAGCCAGGGGAACGCCCACATCACGTCGACGCTCCGCATCAGGAAGTCGTCGACCCAGCCGCCGTAAAAGCCGGAGACGAGCCCGATGAGCACGCCGAGGATTGAGCCGAAGAGGACGGCTCCCAGCCCCACGCCGAGGCTGACCCGTGCGCCGAACATCAGCCGCGAGAGGAGGTCTCGCCCGAACGAGTCGGTTCCGAGCGGCGCCTCAGTCGACAACGCGGGCGCCTGAAGCGGCGCGAAGTCTTGGGCCATCGGGTCGTACGGCGCCAGCTCCGGGGCGAACACCGCCGCGAGAATGAACAACGTGACGATGACCACGCCGATTTTGGCCTTCAGGTCGCGTCTGACCGTGTCGGCGAACTGTTCGATGAGATCGGTCCGAAGACCGAATATTCTGCCGTTCGTGGTGTCGAAGCGGCTCGACACGGTCACTCACCACCGCCGTACTTGATTCGTGGGTTGATCATCGTGTACAAGAGGTCGATGACGATGTTCGCGAGAACGAACACGAACGCGATAACGAGCACCGTTCCCTGGATCACCGGGAAGTCGCGCCGGTTGATCGATCCGATGAGGAGACGGCCGAGACCGCGGATCCCGAAGACGATTTCGACGGCGACGACGCCGCCGAGGACGACCGCGAGGAAGATCCCCGCGAGCGTGACCACGGGGATCAACGCGTTCTGCAGCCCGTGTTTGAACAACACCAGGTTGGAACTCAGTCCCTTCGCGCGCGCCGTCCGCATGTAATCCTCGTTCAGCACCTCGAGCATCGAGGAACGCATCATTCGCATCAGGATACCGCCGTACGGGAACCCGACGGCGAACGCCGGCAGGAGGATCGATTTGAACCACGGCCAGACGCCTTCCCCCAGCGGGGTGTATCCGAACGTCGGAATTGCCTCGACGTTCACCCCGATGAGCAGGATCAAGACGATCCCGATCCAGAACGCCGGCATGCTGATGCCGAAGAACGCGACCGCCGTCGACAGGTAGTCTTCGACCTCGTAGCGCCGCACCGAGCTGAGTATCCCCGTCGGGATGGCGACCACGAGCGCGATCACCATGCCGAGCGCCGCGATGCTCACCGTCGGGCCGGCGACCTGAACGAGCGAGCCGAGGACGGGTTCGCCCGTTCGGATCGACTCGCCGAGGTCGCCCGAGAGAAGCCGTCGGAGCCACCGCAGGTACTGGATGTACAACGGCTGGTTGAGCCCCAACTCCGTCCGCAACGCCTGGAGCGTCTCCGTGTCTACGTCGCCGCCGAGCATCAGTCGCGCCGGGTCGCCGGGGATCGACCGAACCGCGGCAAACACCACGGTGACGACAAAAAACATGACGAACACGGAGTGTAACAACCGCTTGAGTAGGTACTGTTTCAACCCCATGCGGCATCACCCTGGTCGGATTCCGATGGGATCACGGCTGTGAGCGAGACGCGAGCTGGCGAGGCGGGTCGCACGCTACCCATCCAGCGAGGCGGTCCGGAAGACGCTGAGCCCCACCTGAGTGCTGACGCCGCTGAGGCTGCTGACCGCCGCCTTCGGGTTCAACGGGTGCACGGTCGGAGCGTACGGCGCGTCTTCGACGAACTGTTCGTGGATACCCTGGTACAGATCGGCGCGGTCGTCGAGGTTGGGCGTCGCGTTCGCCTCGTTGATCAGCTCGCTGAACTCCTCGCTGAAGTAGAGCGAGCGCTGCCACGCTCCCTCGCCCGTCTCCTCGTCGGGGTTGCCGAACTGCTTGAACTCGGACATCCACGGGTCGATGTCGGCGGCGCCGCCGTACGCGACCAGTTCCTGTTCATACCGGTACGTGTTGTCCCAGAACGACGATTGTTGCTGGATGTCGAGTTCGAGTTCGATGCCGACCTCGCTCAGCTGGTCCTGGACGACGGTCAGTTCGCGCTCGTTTTCGGGCAGCGCGAGCACCGTGAGTTCCAGTCTGGGGTCGCCGGTGTAGCCGGCTTCTTCCAGGAGCTGTTCGGCGGTCTCGGGGTCGTGGTAGAAGCCCGGCTCCGGCTCGCCGTCGTTGAGCGCGCTGTACACCCACCCCTGTGCCGGGTTGTACAACATGTGTGCCGGCTCCGCGTAGTTGAACCAGCCCCGCTGAGCCACCGCCTCGCGGTCGATCGCCATGCTGATCGCCTTGCGGACGCGCACGTCCGTGGTCGCAAGGTCCTGGTCGTTCCACATCGTGGTCGGGTCCTCGTCGAAGCCGCTGATCCACCGCACCGTCTCGACGTGATCGGCCGGGTTCGTAGACAACATCGCCAGTCCGGAGAACTCGCCTGCGCTCGTGGTCTGGACGGCGAGGTTGTCGCGCGCCTCGGCCTGCTGGGCGAACTCGCCCGTGAGCAGGTTCGCGAAGTCGATCTCGCCGCCGTTGAGCGCGGACCACATCGTGCTCGGCTCCGGAATGAGATCGATGTCGACGCCGTCGACGTACGGGAGCTGATTGCCATCCGCGTCGGTCTCCCAGTAGTCGTCGTACGCGTCGAGCGTGAGCGACTCGCCGGGCGTCCGGTCGGTGAGTTCGAACGGGCCGCTGCCGATCGGCATCCGGGCGTACTGCTCGGGGTCGTCGGCCGCGCTCTCGTGGACGATGGTGCCGGCGCGGCCGGGACCGCGGATCATGAACGAGACGAACGGGGCGTACGGCTCCGTGAGCGTGATCGTCAGGTTCAATCCGTCCGCCTCGATGGAGTCGACGTTCGCCAGCTTCCCCTGGTGTGGCGACGTGTCCATCCCTTGGAGCCGTTCGAGCGACCATTTGACCGCCTCGGCGTCGAGTGTGTCCCCGTTGTGGAAGGTCATTCCCTCGTGGAGCTCGAACTCGTACGTGCGGTCGTCCGGGAGCGACCAGTTTGCGGCCGCGTCGCCGACGATCTCGACGTCTTCGTTGATCTTCAACAGACCGTTAAAGAGGTTCGAGTGGATCTCGATCTGGATCCCGAGATCGACCATGTGGGGGTCGAGGAACTCGACCTCGTCCGTGAGCCACCCGGCGCGGATCCGGTTCCCGCCGGAGTCCATGTCGCCCCCGTCGCTGTCGGTGTCCGTGTCGCCGCTGTCGCCGTCGCTGCCCCCGTCGCCGCTGCCGCCGCCGTCGCCGCCGAGACAGCCGGCCGTCGCGCCGATACCTGCAGCACCGAGCAGTTTCACCGTCGTTCTCCGATCGATCTTTGGGCCTTCGAGGTCCGATCTGCTGATGTCGTCAGTCATTTCGACAACAATTATCTATATACCAGAGAATAAAAACATGTGTGTACCCGAAACGATCGCCATTATACAACACACCTATGTGATAATATGTCAATGTATTATTTTCCAATAATACACCACAGTAGACATATCAGCCAGATCGACCGCACGGGATGGGACAGTCACGTCGACGGAACGAGGGACCGACCGCAGATCCGAGCGGTCCGGAGCCGATTGGATCGGGGAAAACACTATTCAGTTCCGATCCGTCCCGTGGGGTAGATGGACGACAACACGATCGAAGCGGCGTTCGACCTCTCGGAGGCGACGGTCGACGAGATACACGCGGCGTTTGCGTCGTCGACGCTGACCGCCGAGCGGCTCACCGAGGCGTACCTCGACCGGATCGACGAGCACGCCGACACGCTCAACGCGATCATCACGGTCAACGACGACGCGGTCGAACGCGCCAAGGAGTTGGACGCGCAGTTCGAGGCGGACGGCCCCGTCGGGCCGCTCCACGGGATTCCGACGACGGTCAAGGACAATCACGACACGGCCGACATGCCGACCACCGCGGGGTCACAACGCTTCGCGGAGTTCGTTCCCGACGAGGACGCGTTCGTTGTCAAACGGCTTCGGGAGGCGGGAGCGGTGATCGTCGCCAAGGCGAACCTCCAAGAGCTCTCGTTCGGCGTCGATTCGGTGAGTTCACTCGGCGGCGAGACGCGAAATCCCTACGCGCTCGACCGGCGGCCGTCGGGGTCCAGCGGCGGGACCGCGGTCGCGGTCGCGAGCAACCTCGCGGCGGTCGGCACCGGGACGGACACCTGCTCGTCGGTTCGGTCGCCGCCGGCGTTCACCAACCTCGTCGGCGTTCGGCCCACGATCGGGCTGGTGAGCCGAAGCGGGATCGTGCCGCTCTCGGCGACACAGGACACCGCGGGGCCGATCACCCGGACGGTGGCCGACGCCGCACACATGCTCGGGGCGATGGTCGGCTACGATCCGACG
>KI543165.1:309871-343052 GCA_000496175.1 uncultured archaeon A07HR67
GTCGAGAACGACCTCGACGCGTTGTTGTACCCGCCGTCGGCGGTGTTGCCGGTGGAGATTCCGGACTCCCAGCCGTTCTCGGAGATGCGGTGTGAGCTGTCCGCACACACCGGTCTCCCGTCGATCGTGTTACGGGCCGGGTTCGCCGACGAGGGGCTGCCGGTCGGGCTCGAACTCCTCGGCCGCCCCTTCGACGAGCCGCGTCTCTTCGAACTCGCGTACGGCTACGAGCAGTCGACCGACCATCGGCGGCCGCCGGACCGGTTCGAGTAGGCGCCGACCGGCGAGCGGTTTCCACTTTCAGTTTCACTCCGCGGTTGGCTCGGGTATAGGCCCGTCGAGCCCGAACGACGGGTATGAGCGCGATAGCCGAAGACCGACCGAGATACGCAGCGCCGACGCGCGTGGACATCACGGAGTGTCGCACCGACCGCATCGCCGACCGCGCCCGGTCGAACCGGGTCGGCGGCAGCGAGGTACACCTCGAACGGCGGGGCGGCCGAACGTTTCTGGTGACGACGCCGGCCGACCGGTAGCCGTCGACGAGGCTCGAATCAGTCGTCGGCGGCGATGGGGTCGCAGGTCTGTCCGTCGTCCGAGAGCAGGCTTTCGACTCCGACGCCGAGTGCCTCGTTCGTCCGCTCGACCGACTCGGCTGCCGGCACGTCGGTGACCATCGCGCGGATCGCGTCGACGTTCTCGGGAACCACGTCCGCCTCCTGGTGGACGTTCTCGAACAGGTAGAGGTCGCGTCCGGAGACCTCGACCGATTCCGCCCAGAGACAGTTCTCCCAGAGGTCGCCGCGAGGCCGTCCGCGGTCCATCGCGTACTCCTTGAGTTTGCCCGCCCCGTCGATGCCCGCGCCTTCGGGGATCACAAACAGGCGCCGTTCGCCGGCGAACAGGTCGCGGACGGCGTCGGCCGTCGGCGTCGCGCGGAGCGTGACGTTGACGCTGTGGGTGTGCATCGCGGTAACGGGCGCCTTCAGCGCGGCGGTGTCTACGTCGACGTCCGGGAGAACAGTGTTGACGTCCGGGCCGTGGTGTGAGGGGATCGTCGCCGGGTCGGGCACCACGTCGTTGATCGGGCCGCGGTCGGTCTCGCCGGGGTCGCCGCCGCGGCGAATCAGCGTCACGCGGGCCTTCTCGATGCCGTACGCTTCTTCGAGCGGCGCGAGCAGGCGCGCGAGCCCCGTGGTGTTACACGAGACGACTCGCACGGCGTCGGCCGCGGCGTCGCGGACCGCCTCGAAACTCGTCCGGGCGGCGAAGGAGGCGTCCGCGACGTCGGCATCCTCGCCGCCCTGAAACACCGCGGGGACGCCGTGGGTTTCGTACGTCGAGCGGTTCCGGGCGCCGACGCCGGACGGGCAACAATCGACGACGACGTCGACGGCGTCGAGCAGGTCCGGGAGGCTGCCGGCGACGTCGATGCCGGCGGCGTCGAACTCGTCTGCCCTGTCGGCAATGGCGGCGTACATGTCGTAGCCACGTCGGAGCGCGGCCTCGGCCGCGTAGTTCGGCCGAGTTTTCGTGACGCCGACGAGGCGCATATCGGGCTGTGCCGCGACCGCGTCCGCGACGCGTTTGCCGATCGTCCCGTAGCCGTTGATCCCCACACGTATCATATCTTTACGTCCACTCGACGGCTCATAATTGTTTCGAGTATATTTTATAGAAACTAACTACACCGCGAGTAACGGATCGGTTAATTTGGGGTGTCCGGCGTATACAACATTGTTCCATAACGCAGTAAAAATAGAATAATGCCGGCGGCGAGGCGAAGGACTAACGACTGGGGCACCCGACGTAGCCACATGAGCGAGCGCCTCGCGGACGCGGCCCGCACCGCCATCGAGCAGTGTCTGGACGTCGGAGAAGACGAATCGGTCGTCGTCGTCACCGACGACAAACGCGAGCCGATCGGAGACGCGTTGTACGCCGCGGCGACCGCGGCGACCGACGACGCGACCGTGCTCCGCTACCCGCCGAGCGACCAGCACGGCACCGAACCGCCGGCGCCGGTGGCGGCCGCGATGGCCGACAGCGACGTCTTCCTCGCGCCGACGACGAAGAGCCTGAGTCACACCCGTGCCCGCGGGGCCGCCTGCGACGCCGGGTCGCGCGGGGCGACCCTCCCCGGCATTACCGAAGACGTGTTCGTCACCGGGCTCGACGCCGACTACGCCGCCATCGACGACGCCTGCGACGCGATGCTGGCGGCGGTCGGCGACGCCGCCGAGATTCGCGTCACCTCGCCGGCGGGGACCGACATCACGTTCGAGATCGGCGGCCGCGAGTGGCTCTCGGACACCGGCGTCGTCCACGACCCGGGAACGTTCTCGAACCTGCCGGCGGGCGAGGTGTTCGTGGCGCCCGAAACCGCGACCGGCACCTACGTCGTCGACGGAACGATGATGCCCCACGGGCTGCTCGACGCGGACGAGCAGTTGGCGTTCGAGGTCGAAGACGGGCTGGTCACCGCGATCGAGGACGACGCCGTCCGGGCCGACATCGAGGCCGCCGCCGAGACGGTCGGCGACGCCGCCTACAACCTCGCCGAGCTCGGAATCGGCACCAACGTCGGCGTCGACGAACTGGTGGGCTCCGTGCTCCTCGACGAGAAAGCCGCAGGAACGGTCCACATCGCGATTGGCGACAACGCGGGGATCGGCGGCGAGACCGACGCGCCGTTACACCTCGACGGGATCGTCCGCGACCCGACCGTGTACGCCGACGGCGAGCCGGTCGAGCTGCCGACCCCCTGAACCGGGCCGACGCTACGCCGCGGCCGCCAGCGCGACGCCGCCGACCTCACCGAGCCCGAGCACCTGGTGTCGCCAGCCGTCGCCCGCGTCCACACACACCGTTCCGGCGGCCGTGACAACGGCCGAAAGGCCCGGACCGTAGCCGAGCGCGACCGGCCGTTCGTCGACCGGAAGCGCCGTCTCGGTCCACGCGTCGGCGTCCCAGCCGGTCTCGGCGACGGATCCGGCCGGGGAGCCGGAGACCCCAGCCCCGCCGGGATGGACGCGTAGCGTCCCGTCGACGACGGCCATCGCGTGACCGTTGCCGTCGGCGGCGACGGCCGTCGCCGGCCGTTCTGCCGCCGGCATCCAGCCGTTTCCGAGCCAGTAGAGTCCCGACGCCGTCGCGGCTAGCGGGACTCCCGTCCCAGAGACGTCGTGGACGTTCGCGAGCCCGGCGGTCTCGATCGTCGGCATACCGCCTGCCACCGTCCTCGTCACCCGATGGACGCCGTCGGCCGCCGCGATCAACGGACCGTCGATCCGTCTGGGATCGTCGACGCTCCCGATCCGAGTGGTGTCGGTCGCGGGCGACCCGTCCGGCTCGGGGCGGGCGCGAACGTCCACCCGGTGGAGTTCGTCAGTCGCGTCCGCGACGAGAAGGCCGCCGTCGTAGACGCCCACCGCGACGGACGCACCGATCCCGACGGGGTCGAACGTCGGGTCGTCGGCCGTCGGCGCGACCGCGAGCGTCCGGTCGGTCGCGACAGCGATCAGGTCGGGCGCGTCGGATCGCCCGAGAACGGCGACGTCGCGTGCGGAATCGCGAGCGACCAGTTCGTACGTTCCCACCTTGTCGCCGGAGATCGCGACCCGGACGACGCCGACGTCGGCCGCGAGGTACGCGTCGGTCCGGCCCGTGGCGCCGGCGTACACGCGCTTTTCTTCGATCGAGATGTCGTCCTCGGCGGGTGCCATCGGGAGGCGATTCACGTCCTGGCATAATAAGCCCCGGGCGAGCCGGACCGCACGGCTCGGGTGGCACCGACAGACGCGCAGTCACACGATCGCGGCCGATTCCGATGGCCATTTGCCCGGGCGGGGCGTAGCCGCTCGGGTGCACCCGGTCGTCGTCGAGTTCCTCGGGCTGTTCGCCGATGTCGTCCCTCGGCTCGTGCGGATATCGGGTTTCATCACTGTCGGGGTGTTCGCCG
The DNA here is from genome assembly GCA_000496175.1 of uncultured archaeon A07HR67. Taxonomy (GTDB): domain Archaea; phylum Halobacteriota; class Halobacteria; order Halobacteriales; family Haloferacaceae; genus Halorubrum. Next base: position 313,833 of record KI543165.1, read on the forward strand.
CCAACGTCGCCGTCGCGTTCGGGCTGATCCGTTACGTCGCCGGGCTCTCCGGCTACCTCACCCGGCCGGCCAATCTGCCCGACGAGGTCGGCACCGCGATTCTCACGACCGCGGCGTCGACCACGGCGGGGTACGCGACGCTCGCGGAGTACCGGGAGTCGGGGCTGCTCGACGACCGCGCCACGCTCGTGGCGGTGACGATTAACACGTTCTTCGGGTTCGTCCAGCACGTGTTCACCTACTACGTGCCGGTGTTGATCCCGATCCTCGGGGCGACGACCGGCGGGTTGTACGTCGCCGCCCGCGCCGGGATCGCGCTCGCGATCACGGTCACCGGCGTGCTTCTCGGCGGCCTGCTGGTGTCCGGACACAACGTCGACCGGGCGGCGCTCGCCGACATCGACGCGGCCGGTCCCGACGCCGACGAGCGGGGCCGACGCGAACGCGTCCGCGACGCCGGCGAGAAGTCGCTCGGCACGCTCCGGCGGATCGTCCCTCGGCTGGCGGTCGTGTACACGCTGGTGGTGGCGTTCGTCACCTACTACGACGTGGAATCGCTGACCGCCGTCGCCGAGCCGGTCACCGCAACGCTGGGGCTGCCGAGTGCGGCCGTCCCCGTGGTCGCGGTGTACACCCTCGACACGACCGCCGGCGCGGTCGCCATCGAGCCGCTTCTCGGGTCGACGTTCACCCCGCGAACCGCCGTTGCGACCCTGCTCATCGGTGGGATTCTCTCGTTTGCGGTCTCGACGTTCCGGCGCTCGATCCCGTTCCAGTACGGCATCTGGGGCCCCGCCTTCGGCACCAAAGTGATCGCGGTCAACACGGCGTTGAAACTCGTCTTCATCTCGGTGACCGTCGCGCTGCTTCTGGCCCCGGCGTGGTGAGCGACGGGCGCGCCGGCGGTCTACAGATCACTCGCCGGCGGCCGCTCCGGGGCTCGTCCGCATCCCGCCGCGGTAGCGGGCCACGATCGCGACCGTCGCGAGCGCCGCGAGGACGGCGAAGCCGCCGACGAGCGTGAACGTCCCCTGGTAGCCGGCCGTCTCGATGAGCGCGCCGAAAAGCGGCGGCGCGACGGTGTTGCCGATCATGATCCCGATCGTCACGACCGCGAAGTTCCGACCGATGTCGCTCCGTGAGGACAACAGGTCGGCGAGTTTGTCCCGGGCGGGCAGACCGAGGCTGCCGAGGCTGCCGGCGAGGACGCCGATCCCGACCGCGACGAGCGGCGGGGCGGCCGTCGACGCCAGCGCGAAGACGGCGACGCCGACGAGCGCGTACGCGCCGGCGAGAATCGCCCCCGGCTGGAACCGGTCGGCCAACACACCACCCGCGAGGATCAACCCGGCGCCGGTGATGAACATCGCGGTCAACGAGAGGCTCGCGATCCCGGAGGCGACGCCGTAGCCGTCGTCTAAAAACACCACCAAGTACGAGGAGACGCCCCAGAACGCGGTCGACGAGAGCATCGCCACGACGCCCAATCCGAGGATCGGCCGCGACCGCCCGAGCGCTCGGAGCTCCTCGCGAACGAGGGCCAGCCGGGAGGTCGTCTCCGTTCGCGCGTCGTCGTCGCCGGGATTCGGCCGCGTCACCTCGTCGCTTACGTGTCTGGCGAGCACGTAGCAGGCGACGACCCCGTAGCACGCCCCGACGGCCGCGATCAGCCCGAAGGCGTGCCGCCAGGTCGCTCCCGGCAGCGCCGTGACGCCGACGATGACGACCGGGGGTGCGGCGAACCCGAGGTTGCCCGGGAAGCCGTGGGCGCTGTACGCCTTTCCCGCGGATGTCGGCACTGCTGGCGTCCGAGAGCAACGGGAAGTGAGCGGGATGATGGCCCGCCACGCCCCGCGCCGAGGGACGCTGGCGACGAGGAGGACCTCGAAGGTGGGCGCGACCGCGAGAATGCCGCGCCAATCGCGCCGAGTCCGAGACAGAGACCGAGGGTGATCACCCGGTCGTAGTTGTCCGAGAGGTAGCCGTACGGGAGCTGCAAGGCGGTGTTGACGAACGCCTGGACGCCCATCGCGATCCCCAGCGCGGCCAGCCCGACGCCGAAGTCGGCCGCGAGCGTCGCCAAGATTGGCGGAAACAAGACGAGATACAGGTGGTTCACGACGTGCGAGCCGCTCACGATCCCGACCACGAGGGCGGTCTCGCGCGGAACAGCGTCCAGATCGGAGCGCAGAGACATCTACCGATCACTGGAGAACGAGGGGCAAAACGGTGTGTCAATCGGCCGGCGTTGCCGCTGAGACGCGAACTCGACGGGGCCCGTCGTTCGGCGAACACGGATCTCCGAGCGGCCGAAAGGGCCTGTACTGGACCAGAGCTGGAGTCGACCGCGGCAAACGGCCCGTCACCTTTTATCGCTCCCGGGTCGGTACGTGACGTATGCCAAAGTATTCCACGGGTGGCGGAGACGGCGGAGACGACGGCGACGCCTGCGAGCTCTGTGGGCGCGAGACGACGAGCCTCCAACGGGCGAACGTCGCCGGCGCGCGCCTGCTCGTCTGTTCGAACTGTCGCCCACACGACGACGCGCGGCGCGGGTCGGGAGCGGACAGCGGCGGTACCGGGGGCGGAAGCCGCGGCGGCGCCGGCCCCGACGACACGAGCGACGACTCGAGCAGCCGGAGCCGAGAGGTCGCAAAAAAGCAGGCGCAGGTGTACGACGCCGCGACCGGCGATTCCTCACACTGGGAGGAGGAAGGGACGAACTACGAGGACGACCGGCTCCCGTACCTCGTGTCGGGCTACGGCGAGCGTGCGGCGACGGCGCGCCAGGCGACCGACCTCACGGTTGGTGACTTGGCCGAGGAGCTCGGCGTCGACCCGGACGACCTGCGGGCAATCGAGGAGGGACGGGCGGCGACGGCGGACGTCGGCGGCTCCGTCGTCCGGGCGGTGGCCGACCGGCTCGACGTGGAGCTCGTCGACGAGTGACGCCACCGAGAAGCCGCCCGGGAGTCGAAACGACCAATTCCGCCGGGGCCGACTCGTCGACGATGACGGCGATCAAGGACAGCGTCCACGGTCACGTCCGGCTCGACCCGGTCGCGGCCGAACTGATCGACACGCCCGCCTTCCAGCGGCTGCGTCACATCAAACAGCTGTCCACCGTGCGGCTGGTGTATCCCTCCGCGAACCACACGCGGTTCGAGCACAGCCTCGGCGTCTACCACCTCGCTCGGAAGGCGGTGGAAGGGCTGCGGCTGGAGTCCGACACGGCCGCGCACGTCCGGGCCGCTGCGCTGCTCCACGACGTCGGCCACGGGCCGTACGGCCACCAGACCGAGGGGATCATCCGGCGACGGACAGGGCGCGACCACGACGACATCGGCTGGCTCCTGACCGATCCGGACCGCGAGGTGACGCAGGTGCTCGAACGCAACGACCTCGATCCGGAACGCGTTGCGTCGTTGATCGCCGGAAAAGGCGGTCTCGGCGCGCTCGTCTCCGGCGAGCTCGACGTGGACCGGATGGATTACCTCCTCAGAGACGCCCACCACACGGGCGTCCCCTACGGCACCGTCGACACCGGGCGGCTGCTGACCGAGCTTCGGCTCACCGGGGACGACGAGCTCGTCCTCGCGGAGGGGAACGTCGCCACCGCCGAGAGCGTGCTCGTCGCTCGGTCGCTGATGAACGCGGTCGTGTATCGCCACCACGTGTCTCGGGTCGCCGGCGCGATGCTCGAACGCGCCTGCGAGCGCTACCTCGAGCGGACGCGCGTCGGCACGGACGCGTTCCGGCGGATGGCCGACCACGACCTGCTGGTCGAGCTTCGCGAACACGTTCCCGAGCTCGGCCGCCGGATCGAGCGGCGCGACCTCTACAAGCGGGCGGCGTGGGTCGGATTAGCCGACGTTCCCGCCGGCACCGTCGACGCCGGCCGCGAGGAGGAGCTGGCGGCCGAGCGCGAGATCGCCGACCGGGTCGGCATCGAGCCCGAGGCGGTCGTCGTCGACGTCCCCGCGCGGCCGGGGCTCAAGGAGTCCGGGTCCAGCGTCGTCGTCGACGGCACGCCGCGGCGGCTGGCGGACGTCTCCGAGCTGGTCGCGGGGCTTCGGGCGGCAGAGCGCCGCCGCTGGCGACTCGGCGTCTACTGTCCGGCGGCACGCGTCGACGCCGTCGGAACGGCCGCCGTCGACGTGCTCGGGCTCTCGACGGACTGAGCGGGCCGGCCGGCTGTCGGCGGACTGAGCGGGCCGGCCGGCTGTCGGCGTATCGGCCCCGCAGCCGGTGTCGAGATCGGGTCGGCGTCCGTTCTCGGCCCGGCACCGGTGACGCCCGTCGTTTTTATTCGATCGAGACGAAACGCCGTCATGACCACGGTCAAGGACACCGTCCACGACCACATCGAGATCGACGGCGTCGGCGCGGCCCTCCTCGACACGCCGGCCGTCCAGCGGCTGCGAGGGGTCAAACAGCTCGGCACCGTCCAGTTAGTGTATCCGTCCGCGAATCACACCCGCTTCGAACACAGTCTGGGCGTGTATTACCTCGCCCGGCAGGCGCTCGGCCACCTCGGGATCGAGGGGAAACACGCCGACCGGATCGAGGCGGCTGCGATCCTCCACGACGTGGGGCACGGTCCGTTCAGCCACAATCTCGAGGCGCTCATCCACCGGCGGACCGGCAAGTACCACGACGACGTTTGCGAGCTGCTCGACGGCGGCGCGGTCGGCGCGGTCCTCCGCGAGCACGACCTCGACCCCGACCGGATCGCGAGGATCGTCGCCGGCGAGGGAGCCTACGCCGGTCTCGTCTCCGGCGAGCTCGACGTGGACCGGATGGATTACCTCCTCAGAGACGCCTACCACACGGGCGTCCCCTACGGCACCATCGACACCGAGCGGTTCGTCAGAGAGCTGGCGTTCGTCGACGGGCTCGACGGCGAGGGTGACGCCGGCGCGCGTCCGTCCCCGTCGCTCGTCCTCGACGAGGGGAACGTGCAGACGGCAGAAAGCCTGTTGCTCGCGCGTGCGCTGATGAACCCGGTCGTGTACACCCACCACGTCGCGCGGATCTCGAAGGCGATGCTTCGACGGGCGGCCGCGGCGGTGCTCGACGCGACGGCGACGACCGCCGCCGAGCTCCGCCGAATGGACGACCACGACTTTCTCGCCGCGATCCGACGGTGTCCGGAGAGCGTGGAGCTCTCGCGTCGCTACGACGAGCGAGACCTCTACAAGCGGGCGGTGTGGGCGGAGTACGGCGACGTCCCCGAGCGGATCCACGAGGCCGACCACGAGACGGAGCTGTCGCTCGAACGAGAGATCGCCGACGAGGCCGGCGTCGCCAACGAGAACGTGATCCTCGACGTTCCGCCGGAGCCCTCGATGCGCGAATCGACCGCCCGCGTGACGGTCAACGGAGAGGTGCGGCGGTTAGAACGGCAGTCGCCGCTCGTCTCCGCGCTCCGAACCGCCCAGCGGAATCAGTGGCGCCTCGGCGTGTACGCGCCCGCCGCGGCGACGGACCGGGTCGGGCGAGCGGCCGCGGACGTGCTCGGCCTCGACACCGACGCGCTCGTGGTCGAGGTCCGCGAGGCGATGCCGACGACGCTCGACGAGTTCGAGTAGCCGGCGCGGCGACCGACGGCCGGGTAGCCGGCGATGGGGTCAAATTGGTCGCGATCGTATCGGAACGCATGGTCGCGTTTTCCGCCTTCCCCGGAGTGCTCGTCGGCCCGCTCGTCGGACTCCTCGCGACGCTCGCGATGGATCCCGTGATGGCACGGCTTCCGGAGGGAGAGACGGCGCCGAAGGTCGCCGCGGGGGTGTTGACGGCCACGCCAATCGACGACGCGCCGGAACGGCTGGCGACGTGGGTACACTACGTCGCCGGCGGCGGCTCCGGGCTGTTGTTCGTCGGACTCGCCGTCGGGATCGGGGCGTTCGGCGCCGGGCCAGCCGCGACGATCGCGGCCACGGCCGCCGTCATGCTCGGACTGATGGTCGGGTTCTTCGTGCTCGTTCCGCTGCCGCGGGCGGAGGGCGTGGCGCGCGGGCGACTCCGCCAGATACGCCGAGACTGGGCCGTCTCGGCGGGCGCGTACGTCCTCGTCGCGGCGCTTCTCGTCGGGGTCGCGAACGCGCTCGTCGTCGGAGGCGGAGTCTGAACGCGGCCTCGCCGCGGCGACGGAGAGAAACCGTTTAGTCGCTGGATCGACCCCGCTTTCGCATGTACGCCATCACCCGCTCGGGGTGGATCGAGGTCATCTCGGGGTCGATGTTCTCCGGGAAGACCGAGGAGCTTCTGCGGCGGCTTCGCCGTTCGGCGATCGCCGACCAGTCCGTCGCCGTCTACACGCCTGCGGTCGACGACCGCTACGGCGAGGCCACGATCGGAACGCACAACGGTCGCCAGTGGGAGGCCACCGTCGTCGACAACGAGGGTGACGGCCCGCTCGAGATGCTCGAGACGGAGCCGAACGCCGCGGTCGTCGCGATCGACGAGGCGAACTTCTTTTCGAACGCGCTCGTCGAGGCGTGTAACGCGCTGGCCGACCGCGGCGCCCGAGTGATCGTCTCGGGAACCGACCAGACGTTCCGTGGAGAACCGTTCGAGCCGCTCCCCCAGCTCATGGCGACCGCCGAGTACGTCGACAAACTCCGGGCGATCTGTACGGTGTGTGGCGAGCCGGCGACGCGCAACCAGCGGCTCATCGAGGGGGAGCCCGCCCACGCCGACGATCCGACGATTCTCGTCGGCGCGGCAGAATCCTACGAGGCGCGGTGTCGCGAGTGTCACGTCGTTCGAACCGGCGAGCGAGACGACCGAGACGGGACCGGGTCGTCGCCCGAGGCGGAAGATACGACAGAGGCTGGCGACGCGACGGAGCCGGGCGGTACGGCAGAAGCGAGCAGGCGCGACGCGACCGACGACTGACCGGCGGGCCGCGTTGTCGGTGTGACCGCGGTTCTGGACTATCCTTTGATGTTACACACCGGGAACGTTCGCGCGACCGTGTCGCCGATGCCGAGCGCGTCGCTGACGCGAACCACCTCGTCGACGTCCTTGTACACGCCGGGGGCCTCCTCGGCAACGGTCGCGCCCGACTGGGCTTTCACGTAGATCGCCTGCTCGGCCGCGAGGTCGTCTTTGACGTCGCCGCCCCAGAACTCCTGTTTCGCCTGCGTCCGGCTCATCAGCCGGCCGGCGCCGTGGGCGGTCGAGCCGAACGAGGCGGCCATCGACTCCGCGCCTCCCCGGAGAACGTACGAGCCCGCCCCCATGCTCCCCGGAATGATCACGGGCTGACCGACCGAGCGGTACGCCGCGGGAACCGCCTCGTGACCCGCCGGAAACGCCCGCGTCGCTCCCTTGCGGTGGACGTACAGTTCGCGGTCCTCGCGGTCGACGGCCGCGTCGCCGACGGCCGGGTGCCCGTCGGGGCCGACCCCGACCTCGTGGCGTTCCTTTTTCGCGATGTTGTGAGCCACGTCGTACAACAACTCCATGCCGAGGTCGTCGACCGGGTCGCCGCCGAAGACGTCGCCGAACACCTCGCGGGCGCGGTGAGTGATCAGCTGGCGGTTCACCCACGCGAAGTTGATACACGCGCCCATCGCGCCGTAGTACTCTTCGGCGAGCGTCGACCCCGCGGGCGCGGCCGCGAGTTCCTTGTCGGGCAGCGACGAGAGGAGGTCGGCGTGCTCCTGTTCGATCCGGCGCAGGTAGTCGTTACACGTCTGGTGGCCGAGCCCGCGGCTGCCACAGTGGATCAGGACCACGATCTGCTCCGCCGAGAGACCGTACGCCTCGGCGACGTCCGGGCGGTACACGTCGGTGACGCGTTGAACCTCGAGAAAGTGGTTGCCCGAGCCGAGCGACCCCATCTGGTTGCGGCCGCGGTCCATCGCCTTCTGTGAGACGTACTCGGGTCGGGCGTCCGGCCGTCGCCCCTCGTCTTCACAGTGTGTGAGGTCGGCGTCGACCCCGTAGCCCGCCTCGACCGCCCACTCGACGCCGCGTTCGAGCGCCCCCTCTACCGCGTCGGCAGTGCCGTTGATCACGCCGCCGCCGCCGAGCCCCGACGGGATCGCCTCGAACAACGCGTCGACGAGTTCCTCCTCCCGGCCGCGCACGTCGTCGTAGGTGAGGTTCGTCCGCACCATCCGGACGCCGCAGTTGATGTCGTAGCCGACCGCTCCGGGCGAGAGACAACCGGTTCGGGCGTCGACCGCGCCGACGCCGCCGACGGGAAAGCCGTACCCCTGGTGGCCGTCGGGCATACACAGTGCGGGAGCGGCGATCCCCGGCAGGTGCGTGGCGTTCTTCAACTGGCGGAGGGTATCATCTTCGCCGATCGCCTCGAGGAGGTCTTCGCTGGCGAGCACCCGCCCCGGGACGTTCATGTCGCCCTCGCGCGGGATCTCCCAGACGTGGTCTCGCACCTTCTCTAAGCGGATCCCGTCGAACTCACGCGTGGTCATGCGCGAGGTTCGACGCCGGAGGGGAAGGGCGTTACGTCGGGCGGCCCTAGGGTGACGGCCCGTGAGTGGACGGGGCCGCCCGCTCGGTTATCGGTGGATCACCGATCCGTAGGGGCGCCAGGGAGCCACGCGACGACGGATTCCTCGAGCGTGAACCCCGCGAAGACGCCGCCCAAGACGGTGCCGTACAACAGATGAGCGACCGCGATAACGACGCCGAACTCCAACCCGGCGGTGACGCCCGGGAACGGGAGCGTTGGGATCGGCAGCGACGTGGCGCCAGCGAGCCCGATCGACACGGGCAACAGGAGCCCACCGGTGAGCACGCCGAGTGCGGCCGAGTGGACGACCCCGAGCGAGACGCATCCGCCGACGTCGCGCCGGAGTTCGTCGAAGAACGGGTGATCGAAGACGGCGACGAACAACAGACCGAAGACCGTGCTGTTGAACAGGTGGACGGCCCAGCCGGCCACGGCGGATTCGATTCCGACGAGCGCGCCGATCGTCGGCATCAACGCGAGAATGCCGTGCAACACGAGTCCCATTACCACCCCGGCGACGAGTCCGGCCACTCCGCCAGCGCGCCACGCCCGCCGGGCCTTGCGTTCGCTGCGTGTCATGCGATACCATACAGCATGATTGATCATAATAGTTTCGACCGCGTGAGCGGTTGAGCGGGGCAAACGGCCGTCGATGAGAGGGAGTCACACGTCGAAGACGACGTAGGTGTACCAGTCGGTGCCGCGGCGCTCGAGCGCCATCTCGGAGTACGTGACCGCCTTGACTTCTCTGGCGGCGACGTCAGCAAGGGGAACGGCGCGCGCGCTGGCCTCGACGGTCCACGTCGGTCCGTCGCCGGCGACGTCGGTCGCCGCGTCGGCATCGGTCGTCGTGTCGGGGTCGGGCGGAATCACCCGACAACTGTGGTCCGCGGGGAGGACAAGTCGCACGTCGCGCTCGTAGATGAGCCGGTCGAGGTACTCGAACAACAACGCCTCCCGGCTCTCTGCGGTCTCGTCGACGGCGAACCGCTCGCCGCCCGTCTCGGGGACCGACTCGCAGCTCGCGGCCGTCAGGCCGTCCGCGACCGCGGCGAACACCGCCGACAGGGTGGGTGCGGTCGCCTCGACGGCAACGTCGGCCGTGTGATCGCGGAGTTCGTACGGCACGGCCGGACCTCGGGTCGGCTCGGGTTTGGCCTTGTCGTCTCGACAGTCGAGGGACCGGGTGCTCGGGGCTGAGGCTGTCGGTTCCGGCGTGAAGCCGGTGTGCCGGTGGAGTTATATTCCGGTGGCGTGTTACGTCGTCACAGTGAGCGTCAACGTGGAGAAACGGACGGATCCGCCCGGCGAGTCCGACCACGTCCTCGAGGCGTGGGAACTCAAAGAACGCATTCGGCGGTCTGAGGGCGTGCTCCGGCAGCGCCGCGGCTTTTTCACCGACGCCTACCGGCGGTCGACGACCCACCTGGTCGTCGAGGACGACGCGGTAATCGCGTTCGCCTCCGTGCGGCGAGACGGCTACGTGCTCTTTCTCGCGGTCGACCCGGACCACCGGGGTCGGGGGCTCGCCGAACGGCTGATCGCCGGCGTCGCCGAGGAACACCAGTCCGTCTCCTGTCACGCCCGCACGACCAACGACCGGGCGCTCGGCTTTTACGAACACATCGGCTTCGAGGTGAAGCGGCGCATCGACAGCTACTACGAGGACGGCGGCGACGCGTACTACCTCACGCTGGGCGCCGGCAGCCTTCGCGAGCGGCTCTCCGACTTCGTCAGACGGTAACGCGGTCGCTGGCTTCTGCCGAGTCGCCCGAACCGACACGCATTAGCGCCCGCCGCGAGGAGACGCCGACATGAGCGATTCCATTCCGGAGGACCTCGTGGACCGCGTCCGCGACGGGGACGTGCGCCTCCACGAGTTGGACGAGCACGTCGATCCCGACGCGGCCGCGACTGTTCGGCGCCGGCTCGTCGCGGAGCGGTCCGAGGCGACGCTCGACGCCGTCGGGGAGTACACCTTCGACGCCGCCGACGCCGACCCGAACATCGACAACATGATCGGCGCGGTTCAGGTCCCGCTCGGCGTCGCGGGACCGGTATCCGTCGACGGCGGCGCGTTCACTGGCGACCGATACCTTCCGATGGCGACCACCGAGGGGGCGCTGGTCGCCTCCGTCAACCGCGGGTGTTCGGTTATCGACGCCGCCGGCGGCGCGACCGCCCGGGTGACGAAGTGCGGCATGACCCGCGCGCCGGTGTTTCGCGTGGCCGACGTCGCCGAGGCGGAGGCGCTCGCCGGGTGGGTCCGCGACAACGAGCCGGCGCTCCGGACGGCCGCCGAGTCGACGACGAGCCACGGAGAACTGCTCGGGGTCACCCCCTACGTCGTCGGCAACAACGTCTATCTCCGGTTCCGCTTCGACACGAAAGACGCGATGGGGATGAACATGGTCACCATCGCGACGGGCGAGGCGTCTGCGGTCGTCGAGGCGGAGACGGACGCCTCCCTCGTCGCGCTCTCGGGAAACCTCTGTTCGGACAAAAAGCCCGCCGCGGTCAACGCGGTCGAGGGGCGGGGGCGGTCGGTGGCCGCCGATGTCGAACTTCCCCGCGACGTCGTCACCGAGCGGCTTCACACGACGCCGGAGGCGATCACCGAGATCAACACCCGCAAGAACCACGTCGGCTCGGCGAAGGCCGGGTCGCTGGGATTCAACGCGCACGTCGCCAACGCGGTGGCGGCGATGTTTCTCGCGACCGGGCAAGACGAGGCGCAGGTGGTCGAAGGGGCGAACGCGATCACGACCGCGGAGACGACCGTCGACGGCGACCTCTACGTCTCGGTGTCGCTCGCGAGCCTAGAAGTCGGCACCGTCGGCGGCGGAACGGAGCTGCCGACGCAGGCAGCTGGGCTGGACGTGCTCGGCGTCCGCGGCGGCGGCGACCCGCCCGGCAGCAACGCGGACGCGCTCGCGGAGGCGATTGCGGTCGGCGCGCTCGCCGGCGAGCTCTCGCTGCTCGCGGCACTCGGCTCGAGACATCTCGCGTCGGCTCACGAGGACCTCGGCCGGTAAGACGGCGCGACACGCAGAGATACCGGACACGCTCACCCCGACCAGGTCGCGCGGTCGTCGTCGAGGGCGTCGCGGCCGTCGTCGGTGATTCGATACACAATCTCTTCGGTCGCGGCCTCGACGAGTCCCGCCTGTGCGAGAACGTCGAGGCGGGTCTCCACGTGAGAGGCGTACAATCCGGTGTTGCCGGCCACCAGCGCCGGGTAGTCGGCGCCCGCATCCGCTAAGTACGCGAGCACGCGCTCGTCGGAACGGGTGAGCGACATCTCCGGCGGGACGGTGTCGCTCTCCGCCTCGGACTCCGGGCGTTCGGCTCCATCGCCGGTCGGCATATGCGTGTCATTATATACCATGATCTATGAACGTTTCGTCACGCGTCGCTCGGGCGTTGGAGAATCCGTCGGATCGTTGGCCGTCTGTCAGGTGGCTCGTCCGCCGGACGGCCGAACATCAGTCGCCCGTGAAGACGGACGACTGGAACATCAGTCGTGCTGTGGGGGCGGACGACGGGAACATCAGTCGTCCGTGGGGGCGGACGACGGGAACATCAGTCGTCCGCCGGGGCGGAGCCGGCGCCGGGCTCGTCCGCGTCGTCGCCCGGAAGCATCGGTGAACCGTCGGCTCGCGGGCCCAGCAGTGGACCGTGCGGGCCGTCGTCGGGGTCGATCCGGCGGCGCGTCCGGTAGTCGGTCGAGCGCTCGACAGGCGTCCGGCCGATCGCCGTAATCATCTCGACGTAGTCGTCGAACGAGCGATACTCGCCGTGTTGGCCGCCCGCGCGCTTCGTGATCTCCTCGGAGAGGATCGTCCCCATGAAGTCGTCGGCCCCGCAGTTGAGCAGCTTGAGCCCGTGGGCGTCGCCCGACTTGACCCACGACGCCTGAACGTGCTCGACGTTGTCCAAGAAGAGACGAGCGACCGCCACCACCAGCTCGTCCTCGTCGCGCGACGGTCCGCCGTCGACGACGCCCTGGCGGTACAACGGGGTGTTCTGATGGATGAACGAGAGCGGCACGAACTCCGTGATGCCGCCGGTCCGGTCCTGAAGATCGCGGATCACTCCCAGGTGGGTCGCGCGGTGTTCGACCGTCTCGACGTGGCCGTACATCATCGTCGAGGTGGTGTCGAGACCGGCGGCCATCGCTCCCTCCATCGCCGTCACCCAGTCGTCGGTGCGGATCTTTCCCGGGCAGATGACGTCGCGCACCTCGTCGACGAGAATCTCGGCGGCGGTGCCGGGCGCGGAGTCCAGCCCGGCGTCCGCGAGTTCGCGGTAGACGGCCTCGTAGCTCCAGTCGGTCCCCCGCCTGGCGTGATACGCCTCCTCGGGCGTCATCGAGTGGAGGTGAACCCCGTCGACCGACATCGCTTCGATCTGGTCGACGTAGGTGCCGGGATCCGTCGCGTACGCCTCGGGCGGCTTGTAGTTCACCGTGCTCGCGGGGTCGTCGTGGGCGGCAAGCCGCTCGTGATGGTCGGCGTTCAACGCGAGCGCCGGGTGGAGCCCAGAGACCGAACACACCTCGTAGATCCCCATCTCGAGGGCGTCGTCGACGATCGCCCGCGACTCGGCCGGCGTTTTCGTGAACCCGGCGTGGTCGACGTCGCTGTCGGCCTCGAACGCGTGTGCGCTGTCTTTGAAGTTACAGAACAAACAGCCCGTGTTACAGGCGGTGGTGACGTTGTTGTTGAGGTTGGCGACGAACGTGACCTCGTCGCCGACGAGTTCCGCGCGCCGGCGGTCGGCGAGTTCGAGCACCGCCTCCTTGCGAACCGGGTCGATTCCGTCTGTCGCGGTGCCGGTCGCGAGCAGTTCGGTGGCGTCGTCGACGGAGAGCCGGATCCCGTCGCGGGCCTTGGCGAGGGCGTTCTCGAACGACTGGTCCGTCGCCGGGTCGGCGAAGCCGAAGTCGTCCGGGTCCAAATCTGGCTCCGTCGTCATCCCGTAACCGTCCCGGTCCCACGAGTAAAAACGAGACGGTAACGGCATCGGTGAGCCGACACGAAGACCGGTCCGACGGCGGGCTCAACGCTCCGTGCGGTCCCGGTCGCCGTCGGCGTGGGCGCGAACCCACAGCTCGCCGATCCGCGAGAGGGTCGTCCGATACGACTTCCCGTGTGCTTCCTGTTCGATGTATCCCTTGCCGCCGGGGCCGAGCCGGTCGACGTTGTAGATCACCTTCGAGCGGAACGAGTCGGTATACTCCTCGTTGAGGTCGGCCGCGAGCGTCTCGGCCAGCTCCGAGACGGACTCGAACTCGTCGTGTTCGCCCAGCGTAAAGAGCACGAGCTCCTCGAACGGCTTGACGTTCTGAAACGACGCGACCGGCAGCTCGACGATGTGGCTGTCGCCGATCTGCTTCGCGCCGATGGTGGTGCCGCGCTCGTCGAACTCCGAGAGCAGATCGGTTGTGGTCGCCAGCCGATCGGCAACCCGGTCGGCGAGGGCGTCGTCGACGCCGCCGAGACGGGTCCCGTCCTCGTGTGGCCCGTCTGTCTTCTCGCCGTCGGCGTCGATCGCCGTCTGAAGCCGCGTGAGCAGGTCGCGGTTCGCGCGAAGCTCCTCGGCGAGTTCGGTTTCGAGGTACTTCTCCGGGGCGGTGTAGTAGGTGTGGATCCGGTCGCGGTCGGCCTGGCGTTCGACCATGATCGAGTGCGCCGCGGTCGCGAACGCAAAGGAGACCGGCCGCGGCATCGAGCAGACGTTGACCCACACCTCGCGGGCCTCGGTGTCGTCCCCGTCGCCGTCCGGTTCGGGGTCCGCGTCCGCGTCGAGCTCGGCGTTGATCAGGTCGAACGCCCGCTCGAAGGCCGCGTCGTAGTCGTACACGTCCGAGAGCCGCACGCGAACGGTCTCCGCGCCGAGCAGGCTCTTGAAGTCCTGTTCGAGCTTGCGCGCGATGTTCCGTGAGTACTCCACGTTGGCCTCGCTGCCGACCGTCCCCTCCAGAAGGATCACCCGGTCGACGTCGAACTGGTCCCGGATGAGCGGGGCGATCAGCCGGTCGTAGTCGAACCCGACCGGGACGATGTGGGTCTGCATGCGTCGTACGTCGGGGCGGCGATCATAAAACCGACGCGTCCGAGCGGCGACAGAGATTCGGCTGGAGCTGGTTGGTGAAACGCGATTGAATAGAACAGCCGAGGCCGAGATTTGAACTCGGGGTCTCGTCCTTACCAAGGACGCGCTTTACCGCTAAGCTACCCAGGCACGCACTCGCTGATTGACCGGAACCGAGTTTATGGGTTTCGATCCGAATCGGGGGCTGTCGTCGGGAAGCGGTCAGCGATCGGTCGCGCTGACGGCACGGTCGGAGATGTCCGCGATCCGGTCGGCGGTCGCCTCCGGGAGCGCACGCCCCGGCGGCGGAAACTGCCCGTCGTAGTCGGCGGCGAGTTCCCGGGCGTACTCGAGCAGTTCCGCCGGTGGCTCTCCGCCGACCGCCGTCGTGCCGGCGACGACGGCGAGTTCGAGCGCGTCCACCTCGAGGTTTCGGTCGAGCGCCGCCGCGTCGGCGGAGTCCGCGGTCGCGTCGCTCCGGCGAGTCTGGTCGCGGCCAAAGGCGCGAACCACCTCGACGGCGGCGGCGGACGCGCCGGTGTGTGCCAGAAGCGAGAAGCCGCGGGAGACGAGCACGTCCGCGGCGAGCACGTCCATGTCGGCGTCGATGTCGGACGCGTGGCTCGCGGCCGTCGCCCACGGTTCGTCGTGGGCCAGTCGGCGGGTGAGCCGAAGCCCCTCGTAGATGAGTTGGACGCCGGCCGCCCGGTCGACGACCTGCTCCGGGCTTACCTCGGGGTCCAGCGCGCGGGCCGTGACGAGCGACAGGACGCCGGGGGTGACCGCCGCGTCGACCAGTCTGTCGTCGAGGGCGTCACGGAGCCGATCGGGCTCGACGTTCGCGAGCGCCTCGCGGGCCGCATGACGCGCCCGCGCGACATCGTCCATTAGCGCTGCGTTCGTCAGGGAGGGGCAAAGACCTTTGGAAACGACCCCCGGTATCGTGGTGAAACGATCGTGAAAAACCCGCGGCAACGGCCCACTGTCGGGGAATCTCGACGCGGGCTCCGAACGGGACGGCACCGCCAGCCGACACGGCTCTGCCCGCGCCGGCAGAGCTCCGACGCGACGGTCGTCGCCGCTCCTGTGTGGCGCGGCGAGTCGATGTGACAGGTTTAAGTATTCGACCCGCCGATTCCTCGGCGTGACGCACGCACCGGTAGTGTAGTGGTATCACGCAACCTTGCCATGGTTGCAACCCGAGTTCAAATCTCGGCCGGTGCATTTCTCGAACGAAGTGAGAGAAATCATCGAGAGACTTGGATTCAGAAAGACGCAAGCCGCGCAGCGAACGCAGTGAGCGAGCGGGACCGTCTTTCGCGAGTTCAAATCTCGGCCGGTGTACTCCCGCCGATTCTTCGTTCCCCCGCCAGGTCCGCCTCCGCTCAACGACCGGTTGCCTGCCCCGTAGCGTTCGGTGAGTAGCCGGCTTGATACGCACTATTGACTCCGTCAGGCGGCGTATCGTTCCGCAAAACGGACTCCTTAACTGTAGGAGTGCGCTCGATTGACGTATATGATCGAGCCCTTTCTCGTCGTCGGACTCGCGGTCGCGGTGTTCGTCGGGTACAACGTCGGCGGCTCAACGACGGGCCCGGCGTTCGGTCCCGCGGTCGGGTCGGGGGTGCTCTCGAAGGTCGGCGCCGCCGCGTTGATGTCGGTGTTCTTTTTTCTCGGTGCGGGGACGCTCGGGCGCCGCGTGGTGGACACGCTGGGTCGAGACCTCGTCACCCGCGGAGGCGTATTCACCCTCGAAACCAGCATCGTCGTGTTGTTTTTCATCGGCGGGGCGTTGTTCGTCGGCAACTACTACGGCGTGCCGGCGTCGACGTCGATGACGGCGGTCGGGTCGATCGCCGGGCTCGGGATCGCGACCGGCAGCCTCGACTGGGGCGTGATGGGCGAGATCGCGGTCTGGTGGATCGTCGCCCCGATCATCGGCTTCTGGGTGTCCGGCGTCATCGGCCGGTACTTCTACCCACGGATCAACAAGTGGGTCGCGATCGAGAGCACCGAGGGCCCGTTGCTGGCGTTCGACCGGTCGGGGATCGTTCCACGGCCGGGTCTCGGACCGAAGACGACCCGGCGAGAGGTCGGCGGAGCGGTCGTCGTCGTCGCGATCGGGTGTCTGATGGCGTTCTCGTCGGGCACCTCGAACATCGCGAACGCCATCGCGCCGTTGGTCGGCGCCGGCGTCGTCGAAATGAACCCGATGATCGTGCTCGGAAGCGCCGCGGTCGCGGTCGGTGCGTTCACGATCGCGCGGCGCACCCTCGACACGCTCGGCAACGACATCACCGACCTGCCGTTGACCGCCGCGATCGTCGTCGCCGTCGTCTCTTCCGGAATCGTCGTCGGCCTCTCGGCGATCGGGATCCCCGCCTCGTTCGTGATCATCGCCACGATGTCGATCGTCGGGCTCGGCTGGGGGCGTGCGACCCGTACGGTGACTGTCGGCGAGGGGATCCGCGGCGGCGGGGAGACGAGCGTCTCCGTCGGTGCGCTCAAGGCCGACGACCCCGGCGAGGAGGTCGAGGAGATCGGCGAAGAAGACCCGTCCGACATCCCGGCGGCAGCCGACCTGTTCAACCCCTCGACCACCGCCCGGATCGTGGTGTTACAGAACGTCGTGCCGCTGCTCTCGACGATCGGCGCGCTCGCGACGTTCGCGCTCCTGTTCCGGCTCGTTTGGTGACGCCCGTCGGAAATATCACCGACCGAACCGGCGTTGTCGGTCCTGAAAATCGAGGACGGCCCGGAGGTAGTCGCGCTTGCGGAAGTCTCGCCAGTTCACGTCGGTGAAGTAGAGCTCCGCGTACACCGACTGCCAGATAGCGAAATCGGAGAGCCGCTCGGCACCGGTTTTGATCACCAGGTCCGGCTCGGTCGGAAACACCAGCCGGTCCGTGACGGCCGCCTCGTCGATCTCGTCGGGCGTCAGTTCGTCGGCGTCGACATCGGCGGCTATGTCGCGCACGGCGGCGGCGAACTCGGCTTTCCCCCCGAGCCCGACGTTCACGCGGATCGGAGTGTCGGCGGGCTCCGTGTCCGCCGGGCCACGAACCGACACGGGTCGCGGCGCATCGAGCCGGCGGAGCTCGCGGGTCAACGAGGGGATCACCGCCGCGTCCAGCACGGACACCGAGACGGTCACCCGCTCGGCGCCGTAATCGAACGCCCACCCGAGCGCCGCGGCGAGCGTGTCGAACGCGCCGTCTGCCAGCAGGTCACGCTCGGTGATGACGATCGCGACGTGTGCCGGCGGCGGTCCGTCGTGGAGGCGATGACGAACGGCGAGGTACGCGTCGTACAAACCCACGACCGAAGCTGTGTGTACGGAAACTAAAATCTCGCGGCCCGCGGGCGAGAGGTTTAATCCGCCGTCGGCCGTACCCCGGATGATGACAGACAGCTACCGGGGCGTGTTCGGCGCGATCCCGTACGCGATCCGAACCACCGACTCGTGGACGCTTCGCGTCTACGGGGTGGTCGGCGGGCTGGCGGCAGCGGGCATCGCGCTCGTGGTCACGCTCGGGCTCGTCGTCTGGATGGGCGAGACCGCTGGCGTCCAGAGCGGCACGTTTCTGTTCTCGCGGTCGTTGTACGTGATCCTCGGGTTCGCCGCGGTTGCGCCGCTTCTGGCGCCGTTGTTGTTCGTCGCCCGGCGTCACCGGCGCGACGACCCCGTCGCCGCGGGGTACGACCGGAAGCTGGCGTACACGGGGTTTCTGTTTCTGTTCTCGTTGTATCTCGGCATGATCGTTTCGGCGCCAGCGGGGCTCCGTGAGCCGACCGACTCGGTGCTTCTGTCCGCGTTGTACGCGCTTCCGCGTCCGGCCGGCGCCCTCTTTCCTGTCGCCGCCGCCGGCGCCGTGTTCTGGACACACTACCGGCTTCGGCGGTCCGAGAACGCCGAGCCGGAAGGCTCCGACCGGGGCAGGTCACACAGTGCCGGGACGAGCAGCGAGGAAGCGGGTGAGACGCCGCTTGCCGGCGGCGACGGCTCGGGCTGACCGTCGAGGAGTGTCTCGGGCGGCTCGAAACGCCAAAATGCGTCGGCGACGTAGCGGCAGCGATGACCGACGAAAAGGAGGGGACGTTTCTCGTCACACACGTCGAGGAAGACGCCGCGGTGCTCAAAGACGCCCGCGACGGGCAGGTACACACCCTGCGTTCGAACCCCGGGCTCGCCGTCGACGACGCCGTCGAGGCGACGGTCGCACCGGAGCCGCCGATGGAAGTCGCCTATCGAGTGATCGAGGTCGCCGAGCGCCGACCGCTCTCGATCGAGCGAAGCGAGGAGCCGCCGACGGTTCACGAACGCGAGCTCGCTGCCGACCTGCCGACCGGCGAACTGGCGCGTGAACCCCGGGCCGGCGTCGGCGAGATACACGTGGTGAGCCCGCCCGAGGACGCGACGGAAGAGGCGGTCGAGGACGTGTTGGCCGACCGCGAGGCGACCCTCTCGCGGGCCGCGCGACTCGGCGTGAACCGCGTCGAGATCCGCGCGGAGCCGGGGGTACTCAGCGTCCGGTATCTCCCCTAACCCGAGACGCGCCGGGGCGACGGGTCATTCTCGGGGCCCGCCGGTGCTTTGGACGCGCCAGCCGCCGTCGACGTCGCCCGGGCGGCGACGGTACGCGATCGTCGTCTCCGCGGCTACGGCCGCCTCGGAGACGGAGTCGTCGCCGACGTCGATTCGCTCGACGCGAAACGGGACGTCGAGGCTGTCGCCACAACAGCCGACGTCGACGAACTCCTCGCGGCGGTCGCCAACCGCGACCTCGTCGAGAACCCGAGCGAAGTAGCCGCGGTAGCGGTCCGTCTCTATCTGGTCGCGCCCCCAGTCGCTGACCCCCTCGGGGTACGAGAGCACGACGCGTGACGCCACGGGTCGAGTCATGCGTCGGAATACCATGCCGGCACAGAAACCGGTTTCGCCGGGCTCGTTCGGGCGGATCTGAGGCGACGACCGCACGCCCGCGCCGGGATCGGCCCGGAGTTCACATATACAAAGGCTTATTCGGACCCACGGACGAACGCGTTTTATGGTAGCGATCGAGGTACCGGAAGTGGATTACACCGAGTACTCGAACCGCCAGCTGGTGGTGATTCCGCTGGCGGTGTTGGCGCTGGCGGTCGTCGTCATCGGCGGGTGGTACGCCGTCACCGGCGCGCCGGCGACGCTCGGACTGGAGTTCACGGGCGGCGTGGAGCTCCGCATCGCCGACGACGGCGGGGGCGACGTCGAAGAACGCATTCAGACGGCGTTCGACCGGGAGCCGAATTCCGTTCGTGCCATCCCGGCCGACGACGTGTACGTCGTGACGTTTCGGGCGGACGCCGACGACCCGGACGGGTTGGCAGGTGACTTGCAGGACCAGGCCGACGCGGCGGGGCTCTCGACGGAGGCCGTCGACCAGGTGTCGGCGAGTTTTGCTTCCGACACCGCGCGGACTGCGGTGTTCGGGCTCGGGCTCGCGTTTCTCGGGATGAGCGTGCTCGTGTTCGCGTTGTTCCGAACGATCGTTCCCTCGGTTGCGGTCGTCGCCTCCGCGTTCTCCGATCTCGTCATTCCGGTCGCGGCGATGAACCTGATCGGCATCGAGATGACGCTCGGCATCGTCGCGGCCCTGCTCATGATCATCGGCTACAGCGTCGACTCGGACATCCTGTTGAACAACTCCGTGTTGCGCCGGACGGGCGGCTTCTACGAGTCGGTTAGCCGAGCGATGCGCACCGGAGTGACGATGACGATTACCTCTATGGCCGCGATGATCGTCATGGCGATCGTCGCGACCGTCTTCGGGATCGACCTGTTGCGTGACATCGGAATCATTCTGGCGATCGGGCTCTGTGCGGACCTGATGAACACGTACCTGCTCAACGTGGCGTTGCTTCGCTGGTACAAGTTCGAGGGGGTTCGGCGCTGATGCTCGAGCCCATCAAGAAGAACTGGCGGGTGTTGTTGCTGATCGTCGTCGTGATCGGGGCGTCGGTCGCGTTGTTCGTCCCGCAGTTCGGCCCCGAGACGGCGCCGGGCGAGACGCAAGCGGAGGCGACACAGGGCGTCACGAACCTCCAGTACGGCCTCGATCTGGCCGGTGGGACCCGGGTCCGCGCGCCGCTTCTCGGCTACACCGCGACGGACGTCGAGTTCGACGGCACGAACCCGACGCAGGTCGCAAGCGACGTCGCCGCCGAGATCGACGGCGTCTCCACTCGCGACGTCAACGCGGTTCGGTCCTCCGAGGAGGGCGGTGCGGTCGAGGTCGTCGACGCCTCGGTCGACGAGGAGACGTTCCGTGCCGCGATGGACGCCGCGGGCTACCCCTACGGCGGGATCCGGAGCGGCGTGACCCAAGAGACGCGCGACGCCGCCGAACGCGTCATCAAAGGGAAGATCAACGAAGCGGGCCTCTCGGGCGGCAGCGTCCAGCAGGTCCAGTCGATCACCGGCGAGTACTTTATTCTCGTCGAGGTGCCCGGCGAGGGCCGCCAGGACGTGATCGCGCTGCTCGAAGAACGCGGCACCGTCCAGATCGCCATCGCGTACCCCGACTCGGAGGCGCCGAACGGAACCGCGGTCGAAGAAGAGGTGTTGACCCAAAACGACTTCGCGAACATCGGAACCGCGAGCCGGCGAGAAGGCACTAGCGGGGCGTACGTTCCGGTCTCCGTCGTCAACGAAGCCGCCGAGGGAGACCAGTCGCCGGCAGAACGGCTCCAGGACGCGGTCGTCGAGCGGGGCGTCGCGAGCACCTCTGGCGGCGCGCGGTGCCGGTACGACATGGAGGCGAACGCCCTCGAGGAGAACAGCGACTCCTGTCTGCTTCTCGTCGTCGACGGCGAGGTCGTCAACGCGTTCGGGATGGACGACGGCCTCGCACGGAGCATGGCGCGCGGGAGCTGGGCCGACAGCGGTAATTTCCGGCTGACGACGACGTCGTTCAGCGACGCAGAGACCATCTCTATCAACCTGCGTGCGGGCGCGCTTCCGGCCGAACTCGACATCAGCGGCCAGGGAACCTCCTCGACCATCTCGGCGACCCAGGGAGAGAACTTCCGGCTCTACTCGGCGATAACCGGCGTGTTTGCGGTGTTCGCGGTGGCCGGCATGGTGTTCGTCCGCTACCGCGAGCCGCGGGTGGCGCTGCCGATGATCGTCACCGCGCTCGCGGAGGTGTACGCGCTGCTCGGGTTCGCAGCGCTCGTCGGCTACCCGCTCGAACTCGCCGTCATCGCCGGCTTCATCGCCGTGGTCGGGACCGGCGTCGACGACCTCGTGATCATCGCCGACGAGGTGATGAGCGAAGGCGAAGTCAACTCCAGAACGGTGTTCGACTCGCGGTTCCGCCGGGCGTTCTGGGTGATCGGCGCGGCGGCGGCGACCACAATCGTCGCCATGTCGCCGCTGATGGTGTTGAGCCTCGGAGACCTCTCCGGGTTCGCGATCTTCACCATTCTCGGCGTGCTCATCGGCGTGTTGATCACCCGGCCCGCCTACGGCGACATCCTCCGGCGGCTGTTGACGGTCCGGTGAAGGTCGGGCGAGCGCGCGACGGCCCGCAGACCTCGGAGCCCGGACACACCCGCGGTGTTAAGCGCCCGGACGTGGAATCGGACGACATGCTCGTCGTTCTCTCCGACACGCACAGCACGGACGCTCCGGACCTCCGCGGCCGAACCCGCGAGGCGGTCGAAGAGGCGACGCTGGTCGTCCACGCCGGCGATTTTTACAGAGAGCCGGTCCTCGACGCGTTCGAACGGGCCGCCGACGGCCTCCGGGCGGTGTACGGCAACAACGACGACGCGGCGATTCGCGACCGCCTGCCGGAGGTCCGAACCGTCGAGCACGGCGGGGTGCGGCTCGCCGTGACACACAGACACCGCAACGGCGACACCGGGCTGGTCATGCTCGCCCGGGAGCGCGACGCGGACGCCGTGGTCTGTGGACACAGCCACCGGCCACGGGTCGACGATTCCGGCGCGCGTCCGATCGTGAACCCGGGGAGCCACGCCCAGCCGCGCGGGAATCGCCCGGCACACGCCGAGCTGGAGGCGGTCGACGGCGGGCTCGACGGCCGGCTCGTCACGCCAGACGGCGACGTCTTCGAGCGCTTCCGGCTCGAACGGTGAGACGGGGGGAGAAAAGAGCAGGTCCGCCCCGCGGTGGGGGAGAGACTCGGTTGGACGGCGGGAGCGGATCGGCGCGACACCCCGCGTTCGGCCCGCCGAACGGGGAGGTCGGTCGCCGGACGAGACGACCGTCCGACAGGCGGGGACCGACCGGGCGACGGGGAGGCGCCCGGCCGAAGGGTGGGGAGGGGGGATCGTCGTGTGCCTCGTCGACGGGGAGTTCCGAGACCGGGAGCAGACCGAGACTCGGTGGAGGGCCGAGGCGGGGGTCGCACCTACAACTCGGAGCGGCAACAGTTTATACGTGATTGAGGCACAAATCCTCGTTTTAGCGACCGGGTCACAGCCGGCGCGTCGACCGATACGGCCGGGCCAGCTGGCCGAAACGCATAACACCGTGCCGACGGATTCCCGTGTATGATATCGGTCGAGCCGTTGTTCGTTCTCGTTCTCGTCGGCTTGCTCGGGTTGTTCTTCTTCGGCTTTCTCCTCGTTCGGCGCACCCTGATGGGCCTCCGTGAGGGGTACGAAGACGGGAAGCGGTAGCGATGGTCGTCGTCACGACCCTCACGTTCCTCGTCGCCGGCGTCGCGAGCCTCTTCATGGCGTGGTCGATCGGCGCCGGATCCTCCGGGTCGACCCCGTTCGCCCCGGCCGTCGGCGCCAACGCCATCTCGGTGATGCGCGCCGGGTTCATCGTCGGCGTCCTCGGTCTCCTCGGCGCGGTGCTTCAGGGCGCGAACGTCACCGAGGCCGTCGGAACGGAGCTGATCGGCGGCGTCACGCTCACTGCCGCCGCGGCCATCGTCGCGCTGCTCACCGCAGCGGTGCTCGTCGCGATCGGCGTCTTCGCCGGCTACCCCATCGCGACCGCGTTCACCGTCACGGGCGCGGTCGTCGGCGTCGGTCTCGCGATGGGAGGTACTCCCGCCTGGCCGAAGTACACCGAGATTCTCACGTTGTGGGTGCTCACTCCCTTCGTCGGCGGCGGTATCGCCTACGGCGTCGGCCGAGCGCTGATCGGTGAGCGGCTTCCGGAGCGGCTGCTGACGGCGGCGCTAGCCGGCGTGGTCGGAGCGATCGTCGCGAACGTCGGCTTCGCGCTGCTCGGACCCGCCGGCGAACAGGCGTCGATCGCCGAGGCGGTCGGCGTCGGGGTCGGCGTGCCGGGCGGGGTCGGCGTCGGCGCCGCCACGGCCGCGATAGCCGCGCTCGTCGCCGCCGGGGTGTACGGCGACATCGGGCGCGACCGGGCGGGCGCACAGCGCCGGTTTCTGCTCGCGATGGGTGGGCTGGTGGCGTTTTCGGCCGGCGGGTCGCAGGTCGGTCTCGCCATCGGGCCGCTGGTGCCGATCTTCAGCGAGGTCGGCGTGCCGTTGTGGGCCCTGCTCGTCGGCGGCGGAGCCGGATTGTTGGCCGGCTCCTGGACCGGCGCGCCGCGGATGATCAAGGCGATCTCACAGGACTACGCCTCTATGGGACCGCGGCGGTCGATCGCGGCGCTAATCCCGTCGTTCGCCATCGCACAGACCGCCGTCGCGTTCGGGATCCCGGTGTCGTTCAACGAGATCATCGTCTCGGCGATCGTCGGCGCGGGGTACGCGGCCGGCGACGCCGGCGTGAGCCGCTCGAAGATGGGATACACCGTGCTCGCGTGGGTGGCGTCGCTCGTCGGCTCGTTGGTGCTCGGATTCGGGGTCTACTCCGCCGTGGATCTGGTCGTCTAAGCGGCTACTCGACCGGTGCCGGCTACGAGTCGTCGGCGCCCGGATACGTCGGGAGCCGCCCGGAGCGCGCGCTCCCGTCGACGAACGGCAGTGGCGTCCGACTCGCCGCGACCTCCGTGCCGTCGACGCGAACGGTGACCGACCCCGTCGCGCGGCCGAAATCGACGAGGCCGAACGCGATCGGTGCGTCCGTCGCCGGGCCGACGGCGGCGCGGGTCACCGATCCGATCGCCTCGTCGCCCTCGAAGACGGCCGCTCCGGGATCGGGAAGCCGGGCGGTCACCGTCTCTGGGTCGGCGTCGCCGTCGACCGCCGCGAGCGCGTCTGTCAGCCCGTCGAGGGTGAGCCCGACCAGCCGCCCGCTCGGCCGACCCTGGTTTTCCACGCGGGAAACCACCTCCTGACCGACGTAACACCCCTTCTCGAAGTCGAGGGCGTTGCGGATGCCGGCGACGTTAGGTATCTCGCCTTCGAGTTCGTGTTCGAACAACGGCGTTCCGGCCTCCAATCCCAGCGTCTCCCACGTTCGGTAGCCGAACGGAGCCGCGTTGAGCCCGCGGTTGACCAACGTGTCGAACACGTCCGGGGCGTCGGCGGCCGCACAGACGACCTCGTATCCCTCCTCGCCGAGGGGTGCGTCCGTCGCGATCACCGTGACGCCGGCGTCGACCATCGACCCGCGGACGAACGTCAACGGCTCTTCGGGCGCGCCGGCGCCGTTGAGTACCGAGGCGACCTTCTCCGTCGACTTGGGGCCGTGGACCCCAAACACCCCGAGGTCGGCGGAGACGTCCTCGATGGCGACGTCTTGGATGAACGTCTTCGACGCCCAGTCCTCGCGGACCGGCTCGGCACGCTCGGGAGGGACGAAGACGAGCAGCCGCTCGTCGGCGTTGTAGACGTACATGTCCGTCTCGATTCCTCCCTGGGGATCACAAAGCAGCGCGTAGACCCCGCGACCGTCCGCCGACGGGACGCGGTTAGTGACGGCGTTGTCGACAAAGTCCACGCGGTCCTCGCCCGTGACGGCGAGCACGCCGTACCCCATCTCGATCGTGCCGACGACGTTGCGAACGGCCTTCCCGACGCGGTCGGGTTTGCCGTAGTGGTCGACGACCTGCCGGCCGCCACGGTCGCGATACCTCGCTTCGTGGTCGGCGTGGGCGTCGGAGACGAGCGTCATGCCCGTATCGAGTCGGGGCGGAGACAAAAGGTCGCGGATGTGACCGCGGCCGCGACGCTACAAGCCGAGCCGGTCGCGGATGACATCAACCAGTCCACCGGTCGGGTCCTCGTCTGCGGCCTCGGGGTCCGGAACGACCCGGTCGTGTGCGTACACCCGAACGCGTTCCTCGGTTTCGACGGTGATCAGCGAGTCGGTTTTCAACGCGGAGAGCGCGTCCTCGATCGCGTCGATGTCGGCGTCGACGGCTGCCCGGAGTTCTAACACGGTCATCCCCTCGTCGCCGCGGTCGACCAGCGCATCGAGCACCGAGACCTCGACGTCCGGTCGATCGCGGTACTCCGGCTTTGCGGCCATGTATGTCTCGTTTGGGTAGACGGGGTTTTACCTCTACCGGCGAGCGACGCGCGGCGGGTCAGCGGACGAGCCGCGAGCAGGAGCCACAGAGGTTTTCTTCTTTCACGTCGACCTCGCGGACGGTAGGCGAGAAGGACATCACGCACTTGTTGTTGTCACAGTGTTCTAACCCGAGCGTGTGGCCGACCTCGTGGACGGCCTCCTTGCGGACGCGGTCGGCGAACACGTCGATTGCGGGCTTCGTCGAGACGCCGCCGTCCGAGGAGGTGCGGAGCCGGTGTGTCGAGATCACCGAGCCGCTCCCGTTGAGGTACGCCAGGCCGAACACGTAGTTCCGCCGGCGGTAGTAGAGGTCCCGCGGGGTGATGCCAATGTTCTTTTCGCCGCTGCCGACCCGGCCGACGACCTCGATGAGGTCTTCGGCGCGGTACTGCCCCCGCCCGTCGTCGTACGCGTTCTCGGGAATCGCCTGGTCGTCGTGGACCGTTACGTCACAGTCGTACACCGACCGAAGCACAGCGGACGCCTCCCGTTTCACGCGTGGGGAGACGTCTCCCACGGGCACGATGTCCACGATCATGAAATCGTTTTTGACCCCCGCAATCATAAACCCCCCGCCGTGGTGTCCCCCTCGCGTCATGCGCTCGTGTCCGAACTCGCCGGACATAGCCGGCTGCTCGAGGTCGGCATCGGCGACCGTCTCGGAGCCGCCCGCGCGCTCGCCGACCGCGGCTGTGACGTGGTCGCAATCGACGTCGCCGTCGACTCCACGCGGCGACACCTCCGCCGGCGAACTCGGCGCTGACACAGACGACGCCGATACGAGCGACGCCCAGAACGCGCCCGCCGCCGCCGGCCGTGACGGCTCGCTCGTCGTCCGCCACGGCGACGTGCTCGCGCTCGCCGGCGCCGCCGACCCGCTGACGGCGGTCACGGAATCGGCATCCGCCGGGTCGCGAACCGACACGCAGGGTGCGGTCGAGCGAGCCGAAGACGCCACCGGGTTCGACGCCGTCTACGCCCGCCGGCTCCCCGCCGAACTCCAGTCGGCGACGGCCAAACTCGCGAGGCGACTCGACGCCGCCTGCGTGTTCACGACGCTCGGCTTCGAAGACCCTGTCGTCCCGGTCGAGCGCCGGTCACACTCGGGCACGACGGTGTACGTCTGGCGCGGTCGTCGGGGCTGAGTCCGGCCCGAGACCGCCACCGTCTCGGATCAGACAGGGAATCCGAACGTTCATTCGCCTCGGCGTCGGGGTACGGATATGCAGGTCGATGCTGTCGTGTTCGACATCGACGGAGTGTTGGTCGACGTCGCGGACTCGTATCGCCGGGCGATCATCGAATCCGTCGACCGCGTGTGTGACACGACGATCGACCGCGAGGCAGTCCAGTCGTTCAAAAACGCCGGCGGGTTCAACAACGACTGGGAGCTGACCCACGCGGCCGCGTTGTTCGTGTTGGCCCGCCGCGAGGGGTTGCGGATGGACGTCGAAGCGTTCACCGACCGGATCGCCGCCGACGAGGACGGCGGCGGGCTCCCGGCGGCCAAGCGGGTCGTAGCCGACCTGCCGAGTATCGCTCAGGCGCGCGTCCGCGACCGGTGGGACACCGACCGGCTTCGGGACGTGTTCCAGGCGTTGTACCTCGGCGCGGACCTGTACCGCGAGCTCGAAGGAGGCGACCCTCCGGTGTCGACGGCGGGATACATCAACGACGAGCCCACGCTCATCGATCCGGCGACAATCGCGGACCTAACCGCCCGGTTCGACGCCGGGGTGTTGACCGGCCGACCCGCCGAGGAAGCACGGATCGCGTTAGACCGCGTCGGACTCGACGTCCCCGCCGACCGGCGGTTCACCATGGACGACTGGGAGGAGAGCAAACCGCATCCGCGGGCGCTCGTCGAGCTCGCCGAGCGGTTCGACGCCGACCGGATCGCGTTCGCCGGCGACACCCTCGACGACGTCCGGACTGCCAGAAACGCCGACCGCGAGGACGACGCACGCGCCTACTACGCAGTGGGCGTGCTCACCGGCGGGCTGACCGGCGAGTCGGGGACGCGCGCGTTCGACGAGGCGGGAGCCGACGCGGTCGTCGACGACGTGAACGAACTGGTCGACCTGTTGGAGTGAGGCCGCGTCGCACAGACGCGATTTTTACTTACTGATGGCTTTAGGCCGTCTGCGGTGGCATACGACGACATGAGCCAGGCAATCTCGGCGCTCAGTGGCATTCCGATAGCGATGACGAGAAACCGGCGATTGGGAGCCGTCATCAGCGCGTTCGCCGTCGTCATCTCGATCGGATCGGTCGTCGCGAGTCTCGTCCCGCTCGTCGGCCCCGTGCTCAGCATCCCGGTCGGCATCGTCGGCATCGGCGGGATGTACGGGGCGCTCAGCCTCAACGTGACCGACAGGCCGGTGACGCTTTCGGGGGTCGCGGGCGTGGTGAAGGCCAGAGCGTTCTCGATCGGCGGCGGGTACGTCCTCCTCTTCGGGGGGTACGTCGCCATTCTGCTCGTCGCGGCCCTCGTGATCGTTCCGGTCGCCGTCCTCAGCGGAATACTGACCGAGGGAATCGGAACTGCGGCCGCCGACGGGGTCGTACTCGTGGCGATTCTCGCCGTGTTCGCCGGCGTACACCTGTTGTACTCGGCGTTCGCACAGCTGTTGTTCCCGGCGATCGTGATCGACTCCCGGCAGGCACGAAGCGTTCTCCGACACGTGTACGAACTCGTCACACAGAACGCCCGATCGGTGTTCGGCTTCACCGTGTTGCGGGTCGTCGTCGAGTACGGCATTCTCGCGGTCGGCCTCGCTATCGCCGTAGCCGTGGCGTACGCACAGGACATCGTCGGTGTCCTCGAGAACGCCGATGCCGCAACGACGAGCGGGGCGAGTCTGTTGTCGCTGGTCGACGCCCTGACGCTCGTCGGCATCGTGGCGCCGATCGTCGCCGCGGCGATTCTCAGTCAGGCGGCGAGGGCGATCTACATCGGCGAGTTCTACACGCGGCTGACACAGAACCGGTCGGCGGTGTGGACCGGCGAGTCGAGAAGACGCCAGTGATCGGTCGGCCACCGGTTCGTTCGCCGCGAGAGGACGGGCGTGGATGGGCCCTGCCGGATTCGAACCGGCGATCAACTCGTTATGAGCGAGTCGCTTTAACCGGACTAAGCTAAAGGCCCGTGTGCGAGGATATCGCCTGTTTCCTCTTTAGCGTACCGG
>KI543165.1:343228-347869 GCA_000496175.1 uncultured archaeon A07HR67
TGGATTTGATAGGGCTTTCGTTTCCGCCCGACATCGGGGAGATACCGGTCCCGACCGACACGTTTTCGGCCGGACCACGAGAAGCGTGCGCATGGCCGATCTCGACGCGGTGTTGTCGCGCGTCCGCGACCGCGTGCTCCCCGAGCCCGCAGAACGCGAGCGGCTGCGGACGACGGCCGCCGAACTGACCGCGCGAACGCAGTCTGCGGTCGCCGACCTGCCCGTCGACGCCGACGTAGTCCAGGTGGGTTCGACCGCGCGCGGAACGTGGGTCTCGGGCGACCGCGACATCGACCTGTTCGTGCGGTTTCCGGCCGACCTCGACCGCGAGGAGCTCGAAGAATACGGACTCGCCGTCGGGCACGCCGTGCTTCCGGACGGCCACGAGGAGTACGCCGAACACCCCTACGTGAAGGGCGTCCACGACGGGTTCGACGTCGACTTAGTCCCCTGTCACGACGTGGCGTCGGCGAGCGAACTGGTCTCCGCCGTCGACCGCACGCCGTTTCACGACGCCTACCTCACCGAGCGGCTCGACGACGACCTCGCGAGCGATGTCGTACTCGCGAAGGCGTTTCTCAAGGGGATCGGCGCCTACGGCAGCGACCTCCGGACCGAGGGATTTTCCGGATATCTCACGGAGTTGCTCGTCGCGGAACTCGGCGGCTTCGTGCCGCTCGTAGAGTCCGCCCGAAGCTGGCACCCGCCGGTGGAGTTCGACCCAGAGGGCCACGCCGAGCGGACGTTCAACGACCCGCTCGTCGTCGTCGATCCGACCGACCCGACGCGGAACGTCGCAGCAGTGTTGTCGGCGGCGAACCTGGCCCGGTTTCAACACTACGCCCGAGACCTGCTCGCGACCCCTCGCGAGGAGCTGTTCGAGCCTCCCACGCGCGACCCGCTCGACGCCGGAGCGGTCAGAGACCACCTCGAGAGGCGCGAGGCGACGCCCGTGGCCGTGGTGTTCGACGCGCCGAACGTCGTCGACGACCAGCTGTGGCCACAGCTTCGTCGGTCGCTCGACGGCGTCGTCCGCGGCGTCGACGACCGGGGGTTCGGGGTGCTCCGCGCACAGGCGATGGTCGACGACAGCCGAGAACCGGGAGGCGGCCCGGCCGAGCGCGACCGCAACGGTCCCGACCGGGCGGCGTTGTACGTCGAGGTTCAGACGCCGACGCGGCCCGCGGTCGAACGCCACGAGGGACCGCCGGTCGCCGTGCGGCAACACGCCGAGCGCTTCTACGAGTCGTACGCCGACGACGTCGACCCCGACACGTACGGGCCGTTCATCGACGGCGACCGATACGTCGTCGAGCGGGAGCGAACGTTCACGACGATACGGGGATACCTCGAGAGCGACGCGGCAGGCGACGTCGCGCTCGGTGCGCAGATCGAGCCGGCGTTCGACGACCGGGACGTGCTGGTCGGCGACGCGGTGGCGACGCTCGCCGACGAGTTCGGAGAATCCTTCCGCGAGTTCTACGAGCCGCATCCGTGAGTCCCCGGGGACAGCCCGTGTACGAAGACGAAACGCATCCGGAGGAGACGCCGTCAGTCGAGACCCTGGTCAGCCGAGACCTCGGTCAGTCGAGCAGGTGATCGAACAGATAGTAGACCCCGGCCAAGACGACCGCAACGACGACGCCGACCGCCGAGAAGAGCGCGGCGACCCGGGGAAACGCCAGCCAGAACGCGACGTAAAACGAGAACGCGAACGCGAACAACGCCGTGACGACGACCCCTCGGGTCGGATTCTGGACGGCAGCGACGAACAACCGTTGTAGCAGCGACAGGTCCGCGAAGTCGACGTCGCCGTCAGCGTCGGCGTCCTCTGGCGGCCGGCTGGGCGGCGACGGACCCGTCGTGCTCCGCAGGGCGTTCGTCGGGAGCGTTTGCGTCGTCGGACATGCCCCGAGCTACGACCCCATCCCGCCTGTAGCTGTCGTTCCGTCGTGGCTCACGTGACCGCGAGCGCAACTAGGTGGCGACAGGTCGCCCCCGCCCCGCCGAGTCCGACGACCAGCGCGTGTGACGCTGGCGTCGTCACCATCGCTGCCCCGCCAGCAGTCCGGCCCCGGCGGCGGTAACTCCGAGTCCGTAGCTCGCGGCGACGTACGCGGTCCCGGCCACCGTGCCGAGCCCAGTGATGTCGCCGACGGCAACGTCGACCGCGCGTCGCAACACGGCGTCGACGGCTCCGGCGAGCGCAACGAAGCCGGCGCCGCGAACCGTTCCATGCGGACGATACCGGTCAGACAGATCTGGGCGGTGCGGTGCTCACTCGCCGGCAGTCGGTGCGTCCGGCGACCGGTCGAGGTGGCGTCTCGGCGCCGGCGGCTCGCGGGAGTCCGTCCGGGCAGCGTCGACGTCGCTGGCGCGGGGGCTATCGCCGCCGTGTGGCGTCTGCCGGCGACGGACGCGGACGGTGTGGGCCGTCTCGCTGGCGTCGTCGACGACGAGCGCTTCGCCGGTGCCGGTCGGAAGCCGAGACGCGAGGTCGCCGGCGAGGTAGGTCGCCTCCGCCGCTGCGAGCGCACGCACGTCCGGGCCGGCGGTGAGTCGGTGAGCGACGAGGAGGTCCGACTGCGAGACGGCGACGCTCGGAAGCACGCCGGGCCGTTGTGTCGCACAGACTAACGATACCCCCGGCGCACGGCCGCGGGTCAACAACGTCCGGAGTGCCGGATCGGCGACGCCGCCGAAAAACGCGTGCGCCTCGTCGACGAGCAGCCACGGAAGTCGGTCGACCGCGCCGTCTACCCGCGCGTCGTAGAGTTCGCGCGCGACGGCCCGGACGACGGCCGCGGCGGCCGCCTCGGCGAGCCCCGACAGGTCGAGAACGGTCGGCATCCCGGCGCGAACGAACGCCGTCGCCGAGGGGGCGTTCGCGTCGAAGATCCCCCACGACTCCGCCAGCCCGAGGTGGTTCCGGACGGCTCGGCGGGTGGATGCGGGGGCGTCGGCCGCGGAGACGGCCCGTCGAAGCGCAGGGATCGACGGCGACGGCGTCTCACACGGACGGACGCCGTCGTCGCTTCCGCCTTCGACCGCGTCTGCGACGATCCGCCACAACAGACTTCCGGGGCCGCCGGCGGGATCGAGCCCGAGCAGATCCGGCCACGCGGCGGCCGGGATCGCGTCCGGCCGGACGGCTGGGTCGACGACCCGGCCGCCGGCCGCGGTCAGCCCTCCAAACACCCCCATCGGGTCGACGACGATGGGAACGACACCGGACGCGTCGGCGAGCCCTTCCGCGAAGACGCCGAGCGTGTACGACTTGCCGGTGCCGCGTTTGCCGAAGACGACGACCGCGTGCGGGGTGTCGGCGTCGATCCCGACCGCCGCCCCGTCGCTGCCGTCCCGTGCGAGAAACGCTCCGAGGTGGATCGTCTGTGAGCGGCCGTCGTTGGCGGTCGCCGACTCGTCGACGCCGTCGGCCCGTCCGAGCACGTTCATACGGTGAGTCGCCGCGGCATCGGACAAAAGCCGACGGGCGGAGCGGCCGTTGGTCCGTCCGACGGCTTATATTCGATACCGCGGCCACGGGGGATATGGACGATTCGAAGCCAGACGCGTGTGTCCGATCGCTCGTCGCCGACCGCCGCGCAATCGAGGGCTTGCCCGTCAGGCTGGTGATCGCGTTGGTCGTCGGCGTCGCGAGCCTCAGCGTGATGATGGGCATGATCGGCGATATCGACGGGCTCGCGGCGACGGAGATCGACGCACAGCCGCAGCCGGAGGTGACGACGCCGGGGACACAGACGTTGGAGGTCGCGGTCGTCGACCCCGACGGGAAGCGTGTCTCCGACGCGACGGTGATCGTCCGCGGCGGCTCCGCACGGATGGACGGGGTCGCGACCGCACGAACCGGCGCAGACGGCGTCGCGACCCTCGAGGTGTCGCCGTCACTCGGCGCGAATCAGCTCGACGGAACGCTTACACTCGACGTCAAGCCGCCGGCCGGGAGCGATTTCGTCGACGAGCGGGGGAACACGGAGGTGCTCGTCGTCGCCGATTAAAGCCGGTCGTCCCAGTCGATCCACTCCTGTTCCCAGCCGTTGCCGGCAAAGCGGTCCCGCTGGGCGAACTCGGCGTCCTCGCGGCGCGTCCGGTTGCGTTCGACGCCGCGTTGTTCGCCGTCGACGAGCATCGGGCGCAGCCGAGCGGGACCGAACTCGTCGACGGTGCCGAACCCGTCCGGCGCCTGGTCGTCTGCCGACGCCCCGGAGCGTCCCGCGTCGGCCGTCGCGCGGTCGCCGGCCGTCTCGGACGGCTCGACCGCGACGATCGTCTGCGCGGCCGTCCCACGGGGGTACACGATTCGTCCTCGGTCGGCGAGCTGGTCACACAACGCCCGTGGCGGGGCCACGACCGCCGCCTCCACGAGAACCCGGTCGTAGGGTGCGTACTCGGGAAACCCGCCGGCGCCGTCGCGTCGGTCGACGAGAACGGCGTCGTAGCCCGCGTCGGCGAGGTTCGACCGCGCGAGCCGAACGGCCCGGTGGTCGATGTCGATCGCGTGGACGCGCCGCGGCCCGACGATCTCCGCGAGCGCCGCGCTCGTGTAGCCGACTCCCGCGCCGACGACGAGCACGTCGTCTTCGGCGTCGGCGTCGAGCGCCGTGAGCAGTCGCGCCACGG
>KI543165.1:348804-356396 GCA_000496175.1 uncultured archaeon A07HR67
CGTACGGGGTGTCGTCGACGAACGCCTCGCGGGGAACCGTCTGGAGCGCCGTCAGCACCGACGCCTCGAGCGGCTCGCCGAGTTGGTGTTCGAGCCCCTCGATCATGTCGACCCGGAGCGCCGCTTCGTCCATGCTCGGTCTCGACGGCCCGTGGTCTAAAATCGCACGCTCCGAGGGGGGCTGGCATCGGCCGTCGGCTCACCGCATCGGGACGAACCGGACCGCGCCGTGGTCCTCGCGGTCCACGCCGTCCGCACGAACCGTCAGGCGAACGAGCCGTTGTCCGCTCTCGGACCGCCCGCCGGCGCCAACCGAGCCGCTCGTCTCAACGGGCGCGACCACGTGTCCCCCGACGCACGTCCGGTCGACGATCGTCGCTGGGACCGCGCCGTCCGCCGCACAGGTGAGGTACGTGGCGTCGAAGGGCGGCCGGTCCTCGAACGCCGTTCGGGCGTCGCCGGCCCGAACCGTCACGTCGTAGCCGAGCCGAGCCAGCCGGTCACGGGCCGCGTCGGCGAGTTCGGAAACGTACTCGGCGCTGTAGACGGCCTCGCCGCCGACGATCTCGGCCACGACGGCGGCGTGGTACCCACAGCCGGTTCCGACCTCGAACACCCGGTCGCCGGGCGAGACGTCGAGCAGGTCGGTCATGATGGCGACCATGTGTGGCGCGCTGATCGTCTGGCCGTGGCCGATCGGGAGCGGGCGGTCCTCGTACGCGTGTGAGCGTCGGTCCGCCGGGACGAATTCGTGACGGGGAACGGCGGCGATTGCCGACAACGTCCGTTCTGAGGCGTCGGTCCGGCGCCGAAGCCCGTCGACGAGTTGTCGCCGGCGTGCCGCGTAGTCGGCGTCTCCCATGCGGACGTGTAACACGACCTCTGTGGAGAAGCTATCGGCCGGGCGTCGGCGGCGCCGACAGCCTGGGCTACTCGACGTCGATCCGGTGGCCTCCGTCGTCCGACGCGGACCGCTTCGGCAGGGTCACCGTGAGCACGCCGTCGTCGTGTGCGGCGGTCGCCGCGTCCGGTTCGACGGCCGCGGGAAGCGGAATCCGGCGGGAGGCGGAGCCGCGACGCCGCTCGCGGCGGTGGTACTGCGGGCCGTCGCCAGCCGGCTCGTCGGCCACGACGGCGTCCGCGTCTCCCGTCTCGGCGTCGCCTGCGGGCGTCGCCGCGACGGTGAGCGCCTCGTCGTCGAGTTCCACGCTGATCTCGTCGGCGGTGAACCCCGGGAGGTCGGCGAGCACGGTCACCGCCTCGGCGTCTTCGATCACGTCGACGGGGACGGTCCGACCGCCCGGCGTGTCCAGGCTGTCACCGAGCTTCTCGAACTCGCGGTCCATGCGCTCGAACAGTTCTTCGATCTCCCCGAACGGATCGCGTCGTGACATACGGGTCAGGATTCGGTCCGAACCGACTTCAACGTACGGCCGGCGCGCGTGGTCACAGGAACGGCCGCCAGTAGTACGGGCTGACGAACCCCTCGATGAGCGCGGCGACCGCGATCAGGACGCCGATGCCGACGAGCACCCAGAACGCGTTCTCGATTGCGTCGGCGAACCCCGTCCGACTTACTCGGCCGCGGAATGCCCGCCAAGCAACCACTCCCAGGCGGACGCCGAGCGCTCCGGAGACGAGGATCGCAGGAATCTCGAAGAGCCCGTGTGGAACGACGAAGGCGACGAGCACGGCGAGGTTCTGTTCGAGTGCGGCGACGCCGCCGAGCACGGCGCCGTTGAACGCCACCGACGAGATCGCCGGCACGACGAGTGCGATCCCGCTGAACGCCGTCGCGATCGTCACCCCCCAGTTGTTGCCGAAGAACTCGACGGCGGCGACGGGAGGCACGTGGCCGGCCAGTCGCGCCTCGATCGAGGTCGGAACCGTGCTCGCGAGCGGCTCGGCGAGCGTCCAGCCGAGGACGCCGGAGCCGACGCCGACCGCGACGACGAGGAGGTGGGTCCCGGGCGTTCGCCGCACGAACCCGGCCAGCTCGGTCCAGCCCCGCCGGATGCCGCCGACGAACTGGTCGCGAACCCGCGCGTCCGGCGGGCCGACGGGGTCGACCGCGCCGCGATACTCGCCGTAGAGCACGGTCTTCAACACGTCGAGTGCGGGGGCGGCGACGAGCGCGCTGGCGATCGCGACGACTGCGCCGCCGCCGACGACCGCGAGCGCGGAGGCCGCGGACGCGGTAGCGACGACGACGCCGACCGCGACGACGAGGTAGGCGGCGGCGTCGACGGGGTTCGACCGCACGAACCCGCCCGCGCCGTCGATTCCGCCGAGTACGCCCGTGTCGTCGACGACGATTGCCGCCGAGGCGAACGCGAAGACGATCCGCACGGACGCCAGCGCGGCCGCCCCGACCAGCAGACCGCCGAGCGCGACCACGGCGCCGAGGATGGGGCCGCCCGCGAGCGACGCGAGCCCGACCGCCAGCCCCGCGAGCAAGATCACGCCGACCCACAACAACGCCTCGGTGAGGTAGAGCCCGAGAAACGCGAGCCAGCGGGTTCGCACGCCGCCGATCCCCGCCGTCAGCCCACGCTCGCCGCGGAGTCGAGCGAACGCGGCCGTCATCTGCCCGGCGGAGGCCGCCGCGTAGACGACGGCCGCGAGGAGAACGGCGGTGATCACCCCGCCACCGACGAGCGCGACCGTCGTCGGCGAGACGAGCGGCTCGATCGCCGGTCCGACCTCGCGGGTCCATTGTTCGAGCGCTTCCTGGTTTTCGACGTCCGGCGGCGTCAGGTCGGTCTCGGCGACCACGTCGCGGGCGGCGGCGAGCCGGCCGGAGAGTTCGAGGTGGAGGTACACTCCCGCGAGCGCGGCGAAGAGCCCGATGCGGGCGATGACGGGGACTGCCGTCCCGAGAAAGTAAAACGGGAGCAGGTCTGCCGGTCGCCGGCGGAGGGTCGACACGGTGGCGGTGACGGCTGTCGACAGGTCCATGCGCGACGTTCGCCCGTGTGACACTTAACGAACCCGCGTCCGATCGCACGACGCGCCGCCGAGCCGGACGGTCACTCGTCGGGGTACTTCGGGTCGCCGCGCTCGGCCCGCTCGGTCGCGCGCCGTATCACCGCCCGGACAGAGTCCGGTCCGTCGGCCGCTCGATACGCGTCGCCGTGTCCCGGGTACATCGCCTCGACCGTGTCGGGTAGCCGGTCGAGCAGGGTGTGAAGGCTCTCGACGAGTCGGTCGCGCGACTGGCCGGCCATGTCGGTGCGGCCGAACGAGCCGTCGGAGAACGCACCGTCGTTGTAGACGACGACGTCGCCGCTGTAGAGGCGGGTGTCGCCCACGAGCGCGACGTGGTCGCCGGCGTGGCCGGGCGTCTCCACCACCGAACACGCCTCGCCGCCGACGAGCACCTCGTCGCCGTCGCGGAGCGCCACGTCTCGGCGAGGGTGGTCCGCAGCCGCCAGCAGCCGGGCGTCGAACCGGTCGAGAACGGCGTCGAGTTCCCCGACGTGGTCGCGGTGTTGGTGGGTGAGAACGACCCGGTCGAGGTCGTCGACGTGGTCGGCGACGACATCGGCGACCCCTGGCATCGTGCCGGCGTCGACGAGGGTCGGGGCTTCCCCGGGAACCAGGTACGCGTTACAGGTGAACTCCGTCGCGTCGGCGGTGACGTTGATCGGCTCCATGGACCACCACGACGCCGGCCGAACAAAACGTCCACGCCGGCGGAGGGTGAACTCGTCAGGGGATTTATACGCTATCGACCGTTAGTTTCACTCACACATGGGTTTCGGGAGCTACGACGAATCCGAACAGGAGAACCAGGACCTGGACGCTGACTTCGACGACGAAGACGGAGTACAGGCCGCACAGGAGACCCACGACGGGTCCGTCGAGTACGAGCCCGGCGCGTCGAACGACGAACTGCTCGACCGGCTCAAGGAGATCAAATCCGAGGAGACGTGAGTGACCCCGCCGAGCCGAACGCTCGGCATCGCCTTCTCCGACGGTGACCGCAGCAGCCGGATCGCCGGGGCGGTCGTCAGGGCCGACGGAACGCTCGACGGGTTGGCGTTCGGCGCGTGTGCCGTCGGCGGGACCGACGCCACCGACGCGCTCGTCGGCCTCGCCGCCGACCTCGGACGTGAAGACGTTCGGCACGTGTGTGTCGCCGGGGTCGCACCCGCCTGGTTCAATCTCCTCGACCTCCGTCGGCTCCACGACGCGCTCGATCGGCCCGTTTCTGCGGTGAGCTACGAGGCGAGCCCCGGGCTCGACGCCGCCCTCCGCGAGGCGTTCGACGGCGACGCGCTCGCGGCCCGGCTGGCGGTGTACCGGTCGCTGCCTCCCCGTCGCCGCGTCGACGAGGGTCGACCCGACGGCCCGGCCGACGAGGCCGCGCCGCTCTTCGTTCGCGCCGTCGGCATCGACGACGACCGCGCCGCCGACATCGTCCGCGCGCTCACCCGCGAGGGGTTCCGCCGCCCCGAACCGCTTCGGATCGCCGCCATCGCAGCGAGCGCCCATCGGGCGGCGACGCCGGACGCCCGGTTATCCGGCTGAGTTCGGCTCGACGGTCACGGTCTCCCGGTGCCACCCAGTCGAGCCGCCCGGCCGGGGGTCGGTTCGCTCCTCGGTTTGAACCTCTCCGTCGCGCCGCACCGCGCGGACGACGACGTCGAACTCGGTTCGGTCCGGGGCGTCGAACGCGTACCGCCAGCGGCGCCACGCGTGCGGGGCGATCGGCGATTCGAGGTCGGCGTCCCCCCACGTTTCTCCGTCGACGCTGACCTCGACTGCCGCGATCTCCTCGGTTCCCGTTTCGAGGCCGCCGAAAGCGACGCCGCCGACGACGACCTGGTCGCCGTCGCGTTCGGCGCCGCGCACGTACGACATCGTGTTGACGACCGCCTCCTCGTTCCAGCCGCGTTCCTCCCAGTACGCCTCGTGGTCGCCGGTCGTCACCTCGATCTGGTCGATCCACTTGGTCATCTTCATGCCGTATCGGCCGGGAATTAACAGCCGCGCCGGGGATCCGTGTTGTGCTGGCAGCGTTCGATCGCCCATCCCGTAGGCTATCAGGATGTCCTCGCGTTCGACTAAGTCGATGGGGATCGCCTCGCTGTATCCGTCGATCGCGTGTGTGACGACGTCGACCGCGTCCGCGGACGGCTCCGCCGCGTTCACCAGGTCCGACAGCTGGACCCCGGTCCAGTGGCCCGTTCCGATCAGGTCGCCGCCGACCTCGTTGGAGACACACACCATCGTCGTCGTCTGTTCGACGCTGTTCTCGTGGCCCACCAGTTCGTCGTGTGCGAGCGAGTACGGCGCGTCGACGGCGCCGTGAACGTCAAGCGACCACGTCTCCGGGTCGACCGTCGGCGAGTCCACGTTGATGTCGATGACGTAGTGCTCGCCGAGCGGCGTGACCGCTTCGGGCATCCAGTCGAAATCGAAGGCGGGGTCCCCGCTCGGCGGCGAGACGGACCGTTCCAGCGGCGCGCCGACCCGCTCGTTCGTCTCCTGGCCGCCGAGACGGCCGAACAGCCAACGGAGCCCCGCGAGCGAGACGCCGCCGGCGGCGGCGATCCCGCCGACGCGCCGCAGGAATCCTCGACGGTCCCGCACCCGGTAGGTACTCGAGAGCCCGCGGGCGACGAGTGCGGGCGGACCGGCCGAGACGATCACGCCCAGCACGAATCCACCGGAGACCGCCGCTTCCGCGGCGAGAAACAGGGGGACGGTCGCGAGGACGCCGGCCGCCGCGACCGTGGATCCGACTCCCGGACTGACGGGCCACCACCGCGACCGGCCGACCGGTCGGTCCGCCCGGCGGTCGACGACGGCCGCGGCGGCGACCCAGCCGAGCGCGGCCGCGCCGACGGCGCCGCCGACCACGCCGGCGACGAGGGCCGGCTTCGCGTAGAATCCGAGCAGGCCGATCGCCAGCGTCGACAGCCAGCCGGGCGAGCGGACGATGATCGCCTCGGCGACAGCGTCGATCGCGAACCCGCCGACGAGGGGAGCGGCAGCGAACAATCCGGCGAGCCACGCCGTCCCGACGACGGCGCCGGTCAGCGCGTGGCGGACGGGGAAAGCGTCGGCGTCGATCGCCGGCGTGTTGATCTCCATGGCCGGGATCACCCGGGCCGACGCGGGTCGTCGTCGCTGCGTGTCGGTCGAGGCTGGTCGACGCGACGCCGGTCGATGCGGTCGGAGCCGGCGTGGAGCGCTCGTTCGTGCTGCATCTGTCGTGTGTTCGTCCGTTAGCATATAACGTGTCGGGTCCGAGGCGCCGTCTCGTCGCGAGGTCCTCACCACGGATATTTGTTCTCGGCCGCCGACAGCCCCCCATGGCCGACGGTATCTTTCGCGACCGCGAACGGATCGCTCGGACGCCGGCACACGACGTCGCACTCGAGTGTCTCACGGCAGGGATCGAGGCGGCGCTGCCGGCGGCCGTCGTCGGCGACGCCGTCTCGGTGCGAGACGGGATGCTCCGGATCGAGGGCGTCGACGGCTCGATCGGTGAGTACGCCCTCGGCGCGTACGACGAGGTCCGGCTGCTCGGAGCCGGAAAGGCGGCCGACGGGATGGCGGACGCGCTCGCCGGCCGGCTCGGCGACCGGCTCGACGGCGGCGTCGTCGTCACCGACGCGACCGCCAAGGGGCCGACGGCGACCGACTCGGCGTCCGACCGCCCGTTCGAGGCCTTTCCCGGCGATCACCCGCTCCCGAGCGAGCGTGGCGTCGAACACACTCGTCGCGCCGTGGAGGTCGCAGAGGCGGCCGGCGCGGACGACCTCGTCGTCGTGGCCGTCACGGGGGGCGCGAGCGCGCTCTTTGCGGCTCCCGTCGCGCCGATCGGTGTCGCCGACCTGCGCGCGGTCACGGACGCGCTGCTCGCGTCGGGCGCGTCGATAGCCGAGATCAACGCCGTCAGGAAACACTGCTCGGCGGTGAAAGGCGGGCGGCTCGCGCGGGTCGCCGCGCCCGCGACCGTCGTGACCCTCGCCGTGAGCGACGTGGTCGGCGACGACCGCAGCGTGATCGGGAGCGGCCCAACCGTGCCGGATCCCTCGACGTACGACGACGCGCTCGCGACCGTCGAGCGATACGACCTCTCTGTGCCCGCGACGGTTCGCGAGCACCTCCGTGCGGGAGCCGCGGGCGAGCGGTCCGAGACACCCTCCGCCGGCGACGCGGCGTTCGAGCGCGTCCGAACGTTCGTGGTCGCCAACGGCCGAACCGCGCTCGACGCGGCGGCCGCCACGGCGGCGGCGGCGGGATACGAACCGCTCGTGCTCGCGGCCGGCGTTCGCGGGGAAGCCCGAGAGGCCGCGCTGACCCACGTCGCGGTCGCCGAGGAGTGTGCGGAGACGGGGACACCGGCGACGCCGCCCGCGGTCGTGCTCACGGGCGGCGAAACGACCGTGACGCTCGGCGGCGATGACCCTGGATCCGGCGGGCCGAACGGCGAGTTCGTCGCGGCCGCCGGGGCTGCGCTCGACCGAGACGGGATCGTCGTCGCGAGCGTCGACACCGACGGGATCGACGGCGCGACCGACGCCGCCGGCGGGATCGTCGACGCGACGACGGTGTCATCGAACAACGCACGGGAC
>KI543165.1:356582-362831 GCA_000496175.1 uncultured archaeon A07HR67
CAGTTTATGCGTCCGGCACGCGGATCAGCGATATGAGCGAGGACGCGGACGCGCTCGACGAGAACCTGTGTGTCGGGTCGTGCGAGCGGTGTCCGGCGCTGGTCGACTCGCGGAGCCAGATCGTCGAGGGCGTCGGACCGGTCGACGCGGACCTGGTGGTCGTCGGCGAGGGCCCGGGCGCGAACGAGGACGAGGCAGGCGAGCCGTTCGTCGGACGGTCCGGCGACGTCCTCGACGAGGCGTTTCGGGACGCCGGGCTCGCCCGCGCGGACGTTCGGATCACCAACTGCGTGCGGTGTCGCCCGCCCGACAACCGCGACCCGCGGACGGACGAACTGGCGAACTGCCGCGGCTACCTCGAAGCCGAGATCGCCCGGCTCGATCCCGACCTGATCGTCACGCTCGGGAAGGTGCCGAGCGAACACCTCCTCGGCCGGTCGGTCGGGATCACCGCCGAGTCGGGCGACGTGGTCGACGCGCGGCTCGGCAAGGCGTCCCGCCGGGTGTTGTTGTCCGTCCACCCGGCCGCGACGTTGTACGACCGGAGCCAGCGAGACGGGTTCTTCGAGACGATCGCCCGTGCGGCCGACCTGATCGGCGCGAGCGAAGGGTCGAGCGGCCAGTCGCGGCTCGGCGAGTTCTGAACGCGGGGTCAGTCACGACCGTCACCGACGCCGAGCCACTTTCTTGCGTCGAACAGGCCGCGAATCGCTTCGAGAAGCCCCTTCCCCTCGTGCTCGCCCGGGCGGAGTCGGGCGCGGATCCGCGAGGAAACGAGTTCAATTCCGAGCACGACGATGAACACCATCACCAGCCCGGCGGCGGTCTGCTGGAACTCGAATAAATCTTGGCTGTTCCGGATCATCAGTCCGAGCCCACCAGCGCCGACGACACCGAGCGAGATGGCGATCCGGGTGTTGATCTCAAGAATGTACAGCGTCCACGCGATGAACGACCGCGAGACCTGACTCAACATGCCGAAGCTCACCGTTTGGGTGCTCGACGCGCCCGTCGACCGAATGGCCTCGATCGGCCCTCCTCTATCTCCTCAAGATCGTCGGTGAACAGCCGGCCGAGGTTTCCGATGCTGTCGGTCGCGATCGCAAGCACCGCCGTCACCTGCCCTGGCGGCCCGACAGGGATGTACAGGAAGATCCAGACGATCGCGGGGATGGCGCGAATTCCGCTGAGGGTGCCGCGGAAAATAAAGTTGAACGGGAACGGAGTAACGCGTTCGCTGCCGAGCACGCCGAGGATCAGCGCGAACGGGAAGGCGAACACGGTGCCCATGAATCCAAGAAGCAGCGTCACGAGGCTCGCTTTCACCAATGTCTGCCGCGGCGACTGAAAGCTCTCGACGATGCGGGCGCCGCCGTCGCCGAAGCTCGCAGGGATCGCCTGGAGCCCTGTGATCCCCTCGTCTTTGGTGTATATCGTGAAGTTCTGGAAGTCCGGGGGGAAGAATCCCGTCGAAATGAACTCGTACATCGCCGGGAGCCGCCCGGCAACGACGTTCGGCTGAAACCCGATGAAGCCGAGCCCCCAATAGGTGACGCCGAGGACGGCCGCGAGCAGCACGCTCCACAACAGGTACTTGAGCCGGCGGAGTCGTTTGAGCGAGCGGAGTTGGTCGGCGACCGCGGGGTCGGGCGAAGAACTCACGCTCGACGCCCCCCGTCGGCCTCGCCTGCTTCCTTGGTCGTCGTGCCGGTCGGGATCGTCGTGTCGTCCTGTGTGCTCCCGTAGTAGATGCGGTCCATCTCGTCCATGGTGAGGTCGTCGGCATCGCCGTCAAAGATCACCTCGCCGTCGCGGATTCCGAGGAACCGGTCTCCGAACTCGCGCGCGATGTTCACCTGGTGGAGACTGGTGATTGTGGTGAGGTCTTGCTCGGTCGCCGCCTTTTTTAGGTAGCGCATCACGTCCCGTGCGGCCTTTGGATCGAGACTGGCGACCGGTTCGTCGGCAAGGACGATTTCGGGTTCTTGAACCAATGCCCGGGCGATCCCGACGCGTTGTTTCTGTCCCCCACTCATCGACTCGGCGCGCTGCCCGGCCTCTTCGAGCAGGCCGACAGTCTGGAGGGCTTCGAGCGCGGTCAGTTTGTCCGACTCGGCGTGCATGCCGAGGGCGCTCTGGACGAGGCCGTTCCGCGAGAGGGCCCCCGACAGCGCGTTGCCAAACGCCGTCTTGCTCTCGATGAGATAGTGTTCTTGAAACACCATCCCGACCTCGCTTCGGTTGCCCTGAATCTCTCTGTCGCCGATGCGAACGGAGCCTTCCGTGGGTTGAGTCAGCCCGTTCAGCACCCGGAGCATCGTCGACTTTCCGGCGCCGGACGGTCCGAGCAGGATGACGAACTCGCCCTCGGAGATGGTGAACGACACGTCGTCGAGGGCGACGGTGTCCTCGCCGTATAGTTTGGTGACGTTTTCGAATTCGATCGTTGGCATGAGGTGTGAGTTTATGCGAGGACGGACCGATCGTGTGAAAAGCGATCCGAAACGGGGGGGGTGGCGGCCTACGACTCGAAGATGTCGGTCCCGACGCCCAACTCGTTCGCGACGTCGATGACGGACTGGTAGTCGTCCTGCGTCGCCTCGCGGACGCGACCGAACCAGAGGTCGTCTTCGGTCCCGTCCTCGCCGTCGGCGCCGTAGTAGATGCTGTTCGGACCCTCCAGGAACGCCTCCTGGATGGCGCCTTTCACGTCGTCGTCCAGCTCCGGCGAGACCACCATCGGGGCGCGGGGGAGCCCCTCGTCCTCGTGGAGGGTGGTCGCGACCTCTTGCCAGTCCTCGGGCGCGGGACCGGTCTTCGTGTCGCGGACGAACCCGCCCATCGCCGCTGCGTCGACCTGGCCCTGTTCGAGCAGGGTGTACGAGCCGACGTGGCCGCCGGCGAACCGGGCGTCGAACTCGGCCTGCGAGCCGTTGCCCTCAGGGAGCTCGCCGACGTTGAGGTCGCCCTCGCTCGACATGCTGTACAGCGGGTACAGCGCGCCGCTGGTCGAGAGCCGGTCGGAGAACGCGACCGTCTTCCCGGAGAGGTCGGACAGCTCCGTGATGTCGCTGTCGTTCGGCGTCGCGATGATGCTTTTGTACTCCCAGCTACCGTAGCCGTACCGCTGTAGAATGATCTCCGCGTTGCCGGTCTTTACGCCGAGGGCGGCCGCGAACGGCCCGGTCTCGGCGATGTCCAGCGTTCCCTGGCCGAGAGACTGGATGATGGCGCTGTAGTTGCTTCCGATGGTCCCCTCAACGCTGAGGTCGCTGGGGACATCGTAGTTCTCCTGGAGGTAGCTCCCGATGTGGTTTTCGAGCGGGGAGTA
The DNA here is from genome assembly GCA_000496175.1 of uncultured archaeon A07HR67. Classification (GTDB taxonomy): domain Archaea; phylum Halobacteriota; class Halobacteria; order Halobacteriales; family Haloferacaceae; genus Halorubrum. The sequence continues at coordinate 359,914 of KI543165.1, forward strand.
CTGTACGTTGAGGTCCTCCTGCGGGACCGACGGCGAGATGCCGAAGTCGACCGTGCCGTCGCCGCCGAACGTCATCTCCGGTTCGCTGTCCTCGGAGCCCATGTCGCCGCTGTCGGATCCGTCGCCGCCATCGGACCCGTCACCTCCGTCGGACCCGTCACCGCCGCCGCTACAGCCTGCGAGTCCAACGATACTTGCCGCACCCGCGATCTTGAGGAATTTGCGTCGTTGCGCCATGAGGTGTCCATCTGAGACTTCTGCTGGCGTCTCAAAAGTGTTGCTGTTTAAATATACACGCGGCTACGTACCCCTACATAGCGTCATAACTTCCCTGAATGTTGAACATTGCCCGAAGAAGATGTTCGGGCTGCGCGTTTCCTCAGTTGTTAAACGTACTTTCGCACAGATATCCGCCGAAGCGATAGGCCGTTTAATAATTGATTGGTTGTCGAATTCGTCACTAATATAAAAGGCGGGAGTTTCTCTCTGATCCGCCTAACGGATGGAAACTGACTTCCACGGCGGTAGTGAATCGTGGCCATGGACGAATCACCAACCAATCCCGAGGTATCCGTCGCGCTCGTCGATTACGGCTTGGGCAACCTGCGGTCCGCGACTCGCGGGTTGGAGCGCGCCGGCGCGAGCGTCGAGATCACCGACGACCCGGACGCCTTCGCCGCCGCCGACGGGGTCGTCCTTCCCGGCGTCGGCGCGTTCCGCGAAGGGATGGAGAACGCCGGACCGCTCCGGGAGGCGCTGACCGACCACGCCGACGCGGGCCGCCCGTTGTTCGGGATCTGTCTCGGGATGCAGATGCTTCTCACGACGAGCGAAGAGGCCGACCACGAGGGCGAAGGCGAGGTGACCGGCCTCGATTTGATTCCCGGCACCAACGTTCGGTTCGACGTCGACCGCAAGGTTCCCCACATGGGGTGGAACGAACTCCGCGTCCGCCGCGACCACCCGCTCGTCGAGGGGGTCGACGAAACGGGGTCGAAGCAAGCAGACGGACCCATGGGCGGCTCCGTCGACGGCGAGTACGCCTACTTCGTCCACTCGTACTACGCCGCACCCGACGACGCAGACGCGGTCGTCGCCACCGCCGACTACGGCGTCGACTTCCCCGCCGTCGTCGCCAACGACGCGGGCAACGTGTTCGGCACGCAGTTCCACCCCGAGAAGAGCGGCGAGACCGGGCTCCGGATCCTGCGGAACTTCGTGGAGTACTGCGCGGGGCGGTAGACGGCGGTCGTCGAGCGCGATCGACGGGTCGCGATCGGCCGCCGGAACCGAGAGTCTACAGGGCGTCGTACGGGCCGGCCTTCGCGGCAGTGAGCCGCTCGAGTTGGTCGTCGGAGAGGTCGACCGCGGCCGCCGCGAGGTTCTCTGCCAGCTGGTCGACTGTTCGCGCGCCGACGATCGGCGTGGTAACGCCGTCGCGGTGGCGCAGCCACGCGAGCGCGACCTGGGCGGGCGAGGCGTCCACCTCGTCGGCGACGCGGTCGAGTTCGTCGTGGACGGCGAAGTTCTCCTCCGTGAGATACGACTCCCGGAACCGGGTCGAGGCGGCGGCCTTCGACGCCTCCGGCAACGCCGCGTCGCGGTCGTACTTGCCCGTCAGGAACCCCTGTCCGAGCGGGCTCCACGGACAGACCGCGAGCCCCTCCTGGCGGGCGAACTCGAGGTAGTCGCCCTCGATCTCGCGGTCGACGAGGTTGTATCGCGGCTGGAGGACGGTGAACGGCTCCCAGCCTTCGGCGCGGGCGATCTCGTTGGCGCGAGCGACCTTCCAGGCGTTCGGGCGCAGCGTCGACGCGCCGAGGTAGTGGACCGTTCCGGCGTCGACGAGCCCGTTCAACGTCTTCATCATCTCGCGGGCGTCGGTGTCGTCGTCCCAGCGGTGGATGTAGAGCACGTCGACGTAGTCGGTGTCGAGCCGGTCGAGCAGCGCGTCGAGGCGGTGGCGGAGGTTCTTGCGGTTCGTTCCGCGGCTATTCGGGTCGCCCTCGCGGGTCTGCCAGTAGATCTTCGAGGCGATCGTGTAGCGTTCGCGGTCGCGGTCGGCGAGCCAGTCGCCGATCCACGTCTCGCAGTCGCCGCCGCCGTACACGTCGGCGGTGTCGATGTATCGGCCGCCGGCGTCCGCGTAAGCGTCGAGCAACTCGTGTGCGCGCTCCTCGTCGATCTCGATATCTCCCGCCTCGTTTACCCGGCCGAATCGCCAGGTGCCGAACTGCAGCTCGCTCGTCTGGATGCCGGTGCCGTCGAGCGTCACGAACCCGAGGTCCGTCTCGTCGAGTGTGGGCGTCATCGGCTCGGCGTTCGACCCGTCTGGACAAAAGACCCGAGGAAAGCGGACGGCGACCCAAGGATCAAACCCGTCGGGACCGTACGGGTCGCATGGACCGATCCGAGGTGCGGCGAGCGTGGGACGAGGTGGCGGAGACGTACGCCGACAGGCGCGATCCCGACGGCTCCGACGCGGCCCTGATAGACGAGCTTCTGGCGGATCTTCGGGCCGACCGGGCGGACGCGGCTCCGCCGACCGTTCTCGACGTGGGGTGTGGCGACGGCGCGCGGACGCTCGCGAACCTCCCGGCGGGAAGCGTCGGGCTCGACGTCTCCCGGCGTGGGCTCGAACTCGCGCGCGAGACCGTGACCGGCACGCCGCTCGTCCAGGGCGAGATGTCCGCGCTTCCGTTCGCAGCCGACCGGTTCGACGGCGTGACCGCGTATCACGCGGTGTTTCACGTCGAGCGCGGGCGCCATCCCGACGTGTACCGCGAGTTCGCTCGGGTGGTGCGTCCCGGCGGGCGGATGTTGATGACGCTGCCGAGTGGCCGGTTCGAGACGGTCCGCCGCGGCTGGATGGGCGGAAAAATGTTCTTTTCGGCGCCGGGACGCGACCGAACGCTCGA
>KI543165.1:362851-364498 GCA_000496175.1 uncultured archaeon A07HR67
TCTCGCGACCCGGCGCGCGGAGTGATCGGCCGTGTCCGACGACCGCCTCGGCGACCTCCCCGACGAAGACATCCCACACGACGTTCGGGCGGCGCTCGCACAGCTGCTCGAGGAGGCTCGCGGCGCCGCGAGCACCGGCGACGCGGAGACGGCGGCCGCGCTCCTCGAAACCGCCGGCACCGTCGCCGAGAACAAGCTTCCGCCGGGCGAGCGCCGCGACCGGATCCGGCAGGGCTGCGAGACGGCCCGCGGCGCCCTCCCGGACGGCGACCTCGCGGCCGAATACGCCGGCGCGGCCCTCGGGTACGTCCCCGAGGCGTGAACGGCCCCGAGCCCTTTTGATCGCCGAGCGCCACGTTCGACCATGCGCGTCGCCTCGCTGCTTCCCTCCGCGACGGAGACCCTGTTCGCGCTCGGCGTCGAGCCGGTCGGCGTCTCCCACAGCTGTGACCATCCGCCGGCGGTCCACGGGCTGCTGACGCTGACGAGCACGGTCGTCGACCACGAGGGGCGCTCGGCCGGCGAGGTCGACGCACAGATGCGGTCGGTCGAGGGCGCGGTGTACGACCTCGCCGTCGACCGGCTCGCCGACCTCGAGGCAGATCTCGTCGTCACGCAGGCGACCTGCGACGTCTGTGCGGTCGACGCGAGCGAGGTGCGGGCGGCCGTCGCGTCGCTCGACCCCGAGCCAGAGCTGGTGACGCTCGACCCGCACTCGTTTGCCGACGTTCTCGGGGACGTGGAACGGCTCGGCGCGGCAGTCGAGAAACGAGCGGCGGCAGCGGCGGTGTCGAGCCGGCTCTCGGCTCGCGTCGACCGGCTTCGGAAGCGGGCGACAGATGCGGTCGCCGACGCCGGTCGTCCGCGGACCGCCGTTCTCGACTGGACCGACCCGCCGATCCGGGCGGGGCACTGGGTTCGCGACATGGTCGACATCGCCGGCGGCGATCCGTCGTTTCAGCCCGCCGGCGCCTCCGAGCCCGTCGCCTGGGCCGACGTGTGCGCCTACGACCCCGAGGTGCTCGTGGTCGTCCCCTGTGGATTCGAGCTGGACCGGGCCGTCGAGGCGGTCGCGGATCTGCGGGGTCGCCCCGGCTGGAGCGACCTGACGGCCGTCGCGAACGATCGGGTGTACGCGGTCGACGGCAACGCGCTCGTCAACCGGCCGAGCCACCGGCTCGTCGCGTCGCTGGAGGCGGTGTTCGGGTGTGTACACCCCGAGCACGCGGAGACCACGACCGCCGGCCGGCGGGTCGAACGCATCGACGGGCGCCGGAGCGTCGACCCCCGCTGACGCGACCACGGCCGAGCGCCGGAGCCGTCGCCGCTCGCGTGCGGACGCTTATTTGGCTTCGCGTCGAAGCGCTCGCTATGACGAACGGGTCCGCGGAGCCGACGCCACCGGATGGATTGCCAGACGCGGTCGCCGCGGAGCTGGCCGACCTCAGCCCCGAACAACTCCGCAACGCAATCGTCCACGCACAGGAGCTGCTGCGGTCCCGAGGTGAGGGGTCGCCGCGGGTCGAGCCCGGGCCGGGCGAGGACATCCTTCGGGTGACCAAACACGACGGATACACCGAGGTCGTCAAGCGGGTCACCTGTGCGGACGGCTGTGACGAGTGTCCGCACGGTCCGTATCTCTACCAC
>KI543165.1:365636-372196 GCA_000496175.1 uncultured archaeon A07HR67
TCGTCGCCGACGACACCGTCGAGGCGTTGTTGTCGAACGCCGACCGCGACACCGTCCGCGTCGTCAGCGGCGACATCGACGACACGACCGTCGCGGCGCTGCGAGCGGCGTTCGACGTGCGGTCTGTCGACGCGGTCGACGGGCGCGTCGCCGTCGAGGTCGCGGCGACGGGCGAGGACCTGTACGCGCTGATGGACCGGCTCCGCGAGGCGGACGTCGCGATCGAGGACATCCGGACGGTCCGGCCTAACCTGGAGGAGGTGTTTCTCGGCGTCACCGGCGACGGGGGCGCGGTCGACGAGACGGACGACAGCGGCGCGGTCGACGAGGCGGGTGACGGTGTGAGCGACAGGGCGGCGAGCAGTATCGGACAGCGGACGGACGGGGGCGGATCGCCGTGAGCGGAGAACGCGTGTCGGAGGACGCGGCGACGGCCACGGACGACCCTCGTCCCGCCACGTACTACCACCTAGCGCGGGCGGTGCTCTACCGCGAGTTCCTGATCTTCGTGCGGTATCCCGCGAACGCGATCGGCGGAATCGTCGTCGCGTTGTTCTTCTTCGGGGTGGTGTTCTACGGCGGCACGCTGCTCGCGGGGCAGGCGCTCGCCGACTCGTTGTCGGGGATCATCGTCGGCTACTTCCTGTGGACGTTGGCGGTCGGAGCGTACTCGTCCGTCTCGAACGACATCGGCAGCGAGGTCCAGTGGGGGACGCTCGAACGCCACGTCACCACGCCGTTTGGGTTCGCGCCGGTCGCGTTATTGAAGGGCGTCGCGAAGGTCGTTCGGACGTTTCTCACCTCCGCGATCGTGCTCGCCGTCATGCTCGTGGTCACCGGAACCCGACTCAGCCTCGACCCGATCACCGTCGTCGTCGTGGCGGGGCTGGCGATCGCCTCCGTGCTCGGACTCGGGTTCGCGGCCGGCGGGATCACGGTGTTGTACAAGCGGATCGGCAACTGGCTGAACCTGCTTCAGTTCGGCTTCGTCGTCCTCGTCTCCGCGCCGGTGTTCGACGCGCCGTGGACCCGAGTTCTCCCGCTGGCTCACGGGAGCGCGTTATTACAACGGGCGATGGTCGACGGCGTCCGGCTGTGGGAGTTCGGGCTCGTCGACCTCGGGCTCCTCGTCGCCGTCGCGGTCGGCTACCTCGGCGGCGGCTACGTGGTGTTTCACTACGCGACGCGGCGGGCGCGGCGGCTCGGCGTGCTCGGCGACTACTGACCGCGGGGCTCACACCGCGTCGGGCTCGGCCGCGAGCGCCTCGTCGCGTAGCTCCCGGCAGCGCTCCCCCTCGACGGTGAGTTCTGGAACCGGCGTCGGGGTGCCGTCCGCGTCGACGGCGACGAAGACGAAGTACGAGTCGGTGGTCAGTTCGCGCTCGCCCGTGCGAGGCGACTCGCGGAACGCCCGGAGCCGAACGCGGATGCTCGTTCGGCCGGCGGCGTACGCGTACGACTCAATCACGCAGGTGTCGCCCTGTGGTACCGGTCGTTTGAACTCGAGGTCGTTGATCTTCGCGGTGACACACGTCTCGCCGGCGTGGCGCATCGCCGACATCGCGCCGACCTCGTCCATCCACTTGACAACGTTCCCTCCGTGAGCAGAGCCGTGGTTGTTTGTGTGTGTCGGCTGGACCCGCTGGCGGTTCTCGATGTAGGTGTCGCTGACGCTCGGCATACGATCGGGAGGGGCTTGGCGGGGAAAGGGGCGTCGTCGGCCGACGGCGCTCGTTTGGTCATCCGATCGGCGGAGCGAGCGTCGACAGATCACGGAGCAGGCGCACCCCCTCAAAGACGAAGAAGAACCAGTACAGTTGGACGACGCCGGCGCCGGCGAGTGCGACGCCCGCGACGCGCGTGACCGATCGGGCGGTCGTCGTGAGCCGGCTGAGCGCCGCGTCGCGTCCCAGCGCGGCGAGTGCCGTCACGAGGATCAACAAAGCGCTCATGCCGGCGGCGTAGGCGGCGAGGGTCGCCACGGCGACCCGCGGACCGCCGGCGATCCCGACCGAGGCGATGCCGACGAACAACGGGCCGGTACAGCCGGCGGCGGCGGCCGCGTACGCCGCCCCGAACGCCACGTATCCCGTCGGACTGCGCCGGCGCGCGGGCAGCGAAACCCGAATCGTCGGCGACAGATCCCGGCCGAGCGCCATCGCGGCTCCGAGAACGACGAGCGCGACGCCGACGACGGGTTCGAAGAGCGCGACGCCGGCGAGCGCGCGCGACCCGACCGCGAACGCGATTCCGAACAATCCGACGAACACGAGCAGGAAGCCGAGGCTCGCGAACGACCCTACGGCGACCGCTCGGCGAAACCGCTCGCCGGCCGACCCGTCGTCGGTCGCTTCTCGGCCCAGAAAAAACGCCACGTATCCCGGCAGCAACGGAATCGCACACGGCGCGAAGAAGGTCGCCACGCCGCCGCCGAACGCGAACCACAGCCGGAGCGACCCGCCGTCGATCATGCCGACACGGCCGCGATCTCCTCGAGGATCTGCTCGGCGGTCGCTAACCCGACGTGTCGCCAGCGCTCGTCGCCGTCGTCGTCAAGCAACACCTTCGTTGGAAGCCTGTCGACGCCGTGTGCCTCAGCCGCCGCGAGGTCCGGATCCCGAACGACGGGCCAGTCGCCGTCGTGGTCGCGCCAGAACGTTCGGATCGCGTCCGGGTCGTCCTCCCAACTGATCGAGACGAGGTGAAACGACGGCCGCGCCTCGTGAACCCGCGCGAGTTCGTCCATCTGCGGTCGACACGGCGGACACCACGTCGCGAAGAAATCTAACAACGCCGGTTCTCCCGGCGGGCGCTCCGGAACGGTGCCGCCGTCCGAGCCGGCCGCGTCGAACGCCGAAAACGTCAGCGTGTCGTCCGATCCGTCGTCGCCGAGGCAGCCGGACGCCGACGCCGCGCCTGCGGCGAGCAGAACCGCTCGGCGAGACGGGTCGTTCATGTCCCGACGTGAGCCGCGAGGCGCAAATACGCCCCGCGTTCGTGCTATGCTCACGCACAGCCGCACGAGGTCGCGCGGTCGCTCAGTCGCGGTCGCCCGGTCGTGCGCAAACAACGCACATCCGAGACGGCTGTTTGAGTGCGTGAAGCGAATCACGAGCCATGTGGCGTCGACGGGCAGTTACGGCACTCGTGACCGCAGGGCTCTCCGGGTGTATGGCGTTTGACGGCGGAGAACCGCCCGACGACGAGGACGGAGCAGAGCCGACCGAAGACACGCGGGCGGACTCGGAGCCGGAGTCGAACGAGACCAACGGGTCACGCGACGCGTCGACGGCGCGATCGATCGCCGAATACGGCTTTCCGTCGGACATCTGTGAGGCCGATCCGATCGACGACCCCGGGATCTACGCGATCGACGAGCCGGAGACGGCGGCCGATTGGAGCGGCGCTCAGATCGCCGACCGATACGGCACCGACGGCGAGTTGACCGACGACGAGGTCGTGCTCGGGGTCGAACGCGACGGCCGCCGGCGCGCGTACCCGTTGTCGGTCGTCTGGCACCACGAGGCGGTCAACGACACGCTCGGCGGGCCGCTGCTCGTCACGTACTGTCCGTTGTGTCGAAGCGCGATGGTCGCCGAGCGTCGGGTCGCAGAACGGCCGACGACGTTCGAGGTGACGGGGCAGTTGTGGAAGCCGCCCGAGATCCGAACGCGGACGAGCGAGGTCGACAACCGGACCGTGGGCGCCGCGCGCACCGAAGACGAGCGGGTCGATGTCCGCAACACCGGCAACCTCGTGCTCGTCGACCGCGAAACTGGAAGCTACTGGAGTCAGATCCTCGCCAAGGCGATCTGTGGACCGCGGACCGGTGACCGCCTCGAGCCGGTGCCGGTTACGGTGACCACGTGGGGGGACTGGCGCGCCGACGGCGGCGACGTCTTGTTGCCGCCGCCCGCTTCCGGCACCGTCTGAGCGGCGTGCCGCGGGCGTCACGGCGGAAGTCCGTCGTCCGCGGGCTGATCGGGCCGTCCATACTCCGAGTCGGGCCGGCCGCCCTCCGGCGGCCGCGGGGACGACCGAGACGGCGCCGGATCGCGATCCGGATCGACCGGTCACGGCAGCAGTACGTCTCCCTGGTACCGCTGAACGTCGCCGTCGGCGTCGACGTGTTCGTACGCGTCCGGCGGCCGAATCCCCCACGCCGCGAGTCGGTCGTCGACGCCGTCGGCGATCGTGGCCACGAATGAGCCGTGCTCGCGGAGCGTCGCCCGAGGAGTGGGGTGGTCGATGTCGAACGAACACGGCGCCGTGCGCTCGTCGCCGGAGGGAGCGTCGATCCGGAGCCGAAGGTCAGATCGGAGTCGCTCGCGAACCGGCGGGGGGTCCGCGCGGAGGAGCCCCTCGCCGAAGGCGTCGATGGCGGCGAGCGCCTCGTCCGGAACGTGGTTCACGATACGGCTAGGCGCGAGACAGATATAAACGCCTCCCCGGACCTGCGGGCGGGTGCCGGAGACGCGCGGGTCGGCGTCGACGGCTCGGTCAGTGAGCGCGCGGATCGTCGCTGACGCCCCAGAACACGCGGTACGCGAGGTAGCCGACCAGCGACGCGAGCCCGAACAACGCGGCCGTCTCGGCGAACCAGACGACTGCGCGCAGAAATCGGCTCACCGTCCGCACGAGGATCGTTCCGCCGAACACCGCGACCACGACCGCGAGTCCAGCAAGGGCCGCACGAAGGCGTTCCATGTGGTCTGGTTGCGCTCCAACGGCCAAAAGCGTGCGCGCGGACTCGGCGAGAACGTCCCAAATCGCGTCAGCGTTTGCCGAGGGCCTCCTCGAAGACGCGCTGTGCGCGCTCGTACCCCTCGTTTCGGCCGACGATCGGGTGAGCGTACTCCGGCGCGAGGGTCTCGCGCTCGCGACGCGACAGGGTCGGCCAGTCGATCACCTTCCCGGCGGGCACGTCTTCGAGTTCGGGAACGTACTCGCGGATGAAGCGGGCGCCGTCGTCGTACTTCGCGGCCTGGCTCACAGGGTCGAAGATTCGGACGTCGACGGAGTCCGTCCCGGTCGAGGCCGTCCACTGCCACCCGCCGTGGTTCGAGGCGTAATCGTGGTCGATCAGTTGTTTGGTGAAGTACCGCGCGCCGCGCCGCCAATCGATGAGGAGGTGTTTGGTGAGGAAGCTCGCGACCACCTGCCGCGGCCGGTTGTGGATGTATCCCTCCTGGTTGAGCTGGCGCATGCCGGCGTCAACGAGCGGGTACCCCGTCTCGCCCGCCGTCCACGCCTCGAACGCCGCGTCGTCGTCGCGCCAGGCGATCTCGTTGGGGAACGACTTGTAGTTGGAGACGGCCAAGTCGGGGTTGTAGTACAACAGGTGGTACATCTGTTCGCGCCAGGAGAGCTCGTAGCGGTACTTGTCGACGTTGCGCCGCTCCCCGCCGGTGACGGCGTCGTACACGTCGCCCGCGCCCGCCCACAGCTCGCGGATCCCGATCGCGCCGGTCGAGAGGTACGGCGACATCCGCGAGACCGCCTGCGTCGGCGCCTCGACCGCCCGGGGGAGGTCGTCGCGGGTGTCGTTGTAAGAAGTGATTCCGACGTCGAGAAAGTCGTCGTACCGCTGGCGGGCCGCCCGGTATCCGGCCGGCGGAAGGTCGATGTCGGCGTCCGGCTCGGGAACGGTTTTGCCGTCGGAGACGTCCGCCAGCGCGTCTGCGTCCGGCTCCGGATACGGCTCCCGTTTCGGAACCTGTTGCCAGTCGTCGTGGAACTGGCTGTGGTTCGGGTACGACCGCTCCAGCCGGCCGGGGTCGACCAACACGAGGTCGGTTCGGGCGTCGGTCTCGACGCCGGCGCCGGCGAGCGCGTCCTCGACGCGCCGCTGGCGGTTGCGTTCGGCCGCCCGATAATGCTCGTTGTAAAACACCGCGTCGGCGCCGTACTCGGCCGCGAGCGACGGAAGCACCTCGCCGGGTTCGCCCGCCCGGACGACGAGGTCGCTGCCGAGTTCGCGGTAGCGGTCTTCGAGCGCCGAGACGTGACGGAGCAGGAACGCTCGTTGTCGCGCCCCCATCGTTCCGAGGAGGTCGGCGTCGTACACGAAGACGGGGACGACCGGATCGTCGGCGGTGGCGGCGCGAGCAGCGGCGGCGAGCCCGGCGTTATCGCGGGTCCGTGGGTCTCGCCGGTGCCAGAACAGAATCATGTGATCTGTTAGGGTCGGAACGGATAATGTCCTTCGACTTCCGGTCGGGACGGGTCAGATCGGTCCGGCCGCACGGCTCGCGGCGTGAATAAAAAGACAGGGTTCGCGGCAGGACGCGGCTCGGATGCGTCAGTCGTCCGCGGGCGCCCGCGGCTCCTCGATTTCGGTTGGCTCCTCGACTCGATCGTCGGGCGCCGTCGGCTCGTCGGCTCGATCGTCTGCCGCATCGGACCGGTGACGCTCCTTGAGTTCTTCCCAGGAGAGCGCCTCATCTACGTGATGGCACATGACAACTATCAGCAGGGGATCTGAAAATATAAACCTTGGGTCGACGAGCGGGGCCGGTTGACCGGCCGAGCGGATCGCGACCGCCGGGGACCCACGAGGG
>KI543165.1:372216-379314 GCA_000496175.1 uncultured archaeon A07HR67
GCGGTCGTCTCGGCCGAGCCGGCGAGCCGGGAGGCCCTCGAACGGGTCCACGACGCCGCGTATCTCGACTGGCTCGTCGAGTTCTGCGCCGACGGCGGCGGGCGGATCGAGGAGACGACGACCGGCCTGAACGAGCACACCTACGACGCGGCTCGCGTCGCGGCCGGGGCCGCCATCGCCGCCGCCGGGCAGGCGCTCGACGGCGCGCGCGGCGACGACCCGGCGGCGCTTCCGTACGCGTTGTGTCGGCCCAGCGGCCACCACGCCCAGTCCGACCGCGCCGACGGCTTCTGTTATCTCAACAACGTCGCACTCGCCGCCGAGGCCGCGCTCGCCGCGGACGGCCCGGCCGACGCCACGGCCGAGCGCGTCGCGATAATCGATTGGGACGTTCACCACGGCAACGGCACACAGGAGGCGTTCTACGGCCGCGACGACGTGCTCTTCGTGAGCGCGCACAACGACCACGGCTCCTGGGACCCCGAGTATCACCCGCAGGACGGCTCGATTGAGGAGGTCGGAACGGGTGACGGGACGGGATACACGATCAACGTCCCGTTGCCGCCGGGCACCGGCGACCGAGGCTACGAGGCGGTGTTCGAGCGAATCGTCGAGCCGGCGGTGTCCGGGTTCGACCCCGACCTCGTTCTCGTCAGCGCCGGGCAGGACGCCGGGCCGGCGGACATGAACGGGCGGAACCTCGTGACGCGCGAGGGGTTCCGGCGAATGGGCTCCCGGGTCCGTCGTCTCGCCGACGAGACGGCGGGCGGCGCGCTCGCGCTGGTTCAAGAAGGCGGCTACCAGCCCGCTCACCTCTCGTTTGCCACGCTCGGCGTCTTCGAGGGGGCGCTCGGCAGGCAGATCGAACTCGACGGGTTCGGGACCGACGACCCCTTCGAGTTTCTCGATGAGCCGAGCGGGCTGGTCGACGAGTGGATCGACGACGCGGTCGAACGCCACCGGGAGTCGCCCGTGTTCGACTGACCCGCGCCTCGTCGGTGTCGCCGGCGCGCCCACGTATGTTTACGTTTCAGGACAACGAAACGAAGTATTATATTCTATACCGGCTCAGAAGCGATCGGACGAGCACGCAGCCGTGACCCCTGTACCCACCCTGCGGATCGGCGACGACGGCGACGAGCCGTCGGCCGTTCCAGCCCCGATCCCGCCCGACGACCCCGAGGCATGGTACGCCCCCGACGTTCGCGCGCAGTACGAGTCCGCGCCGGGCGTCGTCGCGACGATCCGCGAGCGCGACGGCGGCCGGTTCGGCTACGAGGTCCGCGAGCCGCCGCTCGCGCCGGCCGACGAGCGCGCGCTGGAGACGGTTCGCGACCACTTCGCGGCGGGCCGTGGCCGCCGTCCGCTCACCCGCGCCGGCGCGGTCGAGCGGGCGGAGAGGGGCTTCGAGCCGAAGTACGAGCGGGTGCTCGACCGGCTGCTCGCCACGACCGCGGCCGCCCGCCGCCGGATCAGCTACCACGCGTTGTGTGAGCTTCGGTTGTTCGGCGAGCTCACGCCGATCGCGCTCGACGGCCGGGTCGAAGTGGCCGACGTCGGCGACGACCGCGAGCTCGTGGTCCACACGGACGCGTTCGCGCCGTTAGAGACGGGGATCGACGCCGACGCCGACTACGTCGAGCGCGTCGCCGGCGAGCGGCTCGCACGATATCCGGTCGAGTTCGCCGGCTTCGCCGTCGACGTCGTCGTCTACCGCGAGCGGCTGCTCGGGTCCGACGCGTTCGGATTAAAGTACGCCGTTCTCGAGCCGGACCTGTTACCGGGCGACGAGGAACTCATCCGCGAGTGTGAACGGCGGATCTGGGAGACGCCGGTCGACCGCCCCATCGACGACCGGGCGGCGTTCATCGCCGACCACGCTCGTCGGTACCTCTCGCGGCGGCTCGCCGGAGACGCCCCGCGCGGCTGGGTCGACGACGCGGTGAGCCGGGTGCGACGCGCCCTCGTCGACCGGGGGCTGATCGCTCCGACGGCAGAGCCTCCACGCGCGGACGGCCGCCTCGACGACCTGATCTACTACGTGCTCCGCGACTTCGTCGGCGAGGGGGCGTTGACCGTCCCGATCCGGGATCCGAACCTGGAGGACATCGAGGCCAACCGCGTCGGCGAGCGCGTGAAGGTCGTCCCTCGTCCGGCTGTGGTGGCTGCGGGCGGCGATTCGAGCGGGTCGCCGGCGGCTCGCAGCGGCGTCGACCCGTTCGCCGGCGGCGGTCGGATTCCCACGAACCTCGCGTTCGACGACGAAACCCGGTTCGTCGACGTGGTCACCCGGCTGGCGGCCCGCGACGGCGTGGAAGTAAACGCCTCGACGCCCGCCGCGAAGGTGAACCTCGACCTCGCGGACGTGCCGGAGACCGTCCGGTGTGCCGTGGCGTTGCCGGTCATCTCCGCGGACGGCCCGCACGTCTCGATCCGGAAACAGGCGCCGGACGCGATGACGCCGGTCGATCTGGTCGAGCAAGGGGCGTTGCCGACGGCGCTCGTCACCCTGTTGTGGCTGTTGTACGAACACCACGGCGTCGTCCTCTTTGCCGGTCCGACGGGAGTGGGAAAAACGACGCTGATGAACGCGCACATGCCGTTTATTCCCTTCGACGACCGGCCAATCTCCGTCGACGAGGGCTCCCGCGAGGTGAGACTCCCGCACGAAACCGGGGTGGCGTTGACCACCCGCGAGCACGAGAACGCGTACAAGGCGGTGAGCATGGCGACGTTGATGACCGACGCCAACTACCTCAACCCCGATATCGAGGTGATCGCCGAGATCAACACGCCCGCCAGCTTCGAGACGCTCGCCGAGACGATCAACACCGGTCACGGGATCGTCGGGACGACCCACGCCGCCGACGTGGAGACGCTTGTCAACCGCGCCATCGAGCGAGGGCTGCCGCCGTACCTCTTTCGAGAGGTCGACCTCGTGGTGTTTCCGCGACAGGTCGGCGCGGACCGATACGTCGCGCAGGCGGTCGAGCCGCTCTCGCCCGCCGAGTACGACGCGCTCGACCCGGCGGCGACGCGAAGCCGGACCGGCGACCCGAGACACGGCGGCGCCGGCGTGGTCGAGCGCGACGGCGCGACGGTCCACTACAACACGGTCGCGTGGCGGGACCCGGACGGGGAGTTTTGGACGGACGGCCTGCCGACCGAGGGCGCGACGACCGCCGACGCGGACGGGCGACGGCGGACCCACGCGCTCGCTCGGCTGGCAGAACGAACCGATCGGAACCTCGCGGCGGTCGAGGCCGAGTTCGCCGCCAAACACCGTTACGTGGAGTATCTGGTTCGAGAGGGCGTCGACGACTTCGACGAGTTGTTCGAGTTTCTCGCGGACCTGCGGGCGGACGAGGCGGCGACCGTTGAGCGCGCCGCACGAACGAGACGGGACAACGACGACCGGCCGGCGGGCCGCAACGACGAGCAACCGACGAGCCGCAACGACGGCCGAGAAGCCGGGTCGTCTGAAGACCCACGGCGCGAGGGCGCGCCGTGAGCGGCGGACACGACCGGCCGAGCGGGTATCGGCCGCCCGGTCGGCGAGGGCGTCGAGAACGCGACGGCACCGCCGCCGACGACGGCGCCGACCGACCGCGCCCGTGGCGTCTGCGACGCGCCGAGGTCGACCGGATCGTCCGCGCGTTGTTCGCCCGCCACGCCGACGACCGGCGACACGACGTCGACAGACGACGCTACCGCGGAGCCGCCCTGTCGACGGGGTTCGAAACGTACCTCGCGCGAACGTACGCGTTCTCGTGGCTCGCGTGTTTCGCGGCGGCCGTCCCCGCGTGGCTCGTCGCCGGCGCGGTCGCCCCCGACATCTCTGCGGCCGTCGACGCCCTCCTTCGGGCGAGGGCTCCGGTGAGCGTTCCGGCGGTTCCACCGACGCCGCTCGCGGCCGGGGCGGCGGTAGTCGTGGGGTTGTTCGCGAAGCGAACCGCCGTGTGGGCGGGTTGTCGGTACCTGCGCTGGCACGTCTCCGCGCGACGGACGCGGATCGAGCGCACGCTTCCCGGCGCGGTGCGATACCTCGACACGCTCGCGTCCGGCAGCGACGACGCCCGAACGATGGTCGCGAAGGTGGCCGAAAACGACACCTACGGCGGGGCTGCGGTGTCGTTTCGCAAGGCACTCAACGCCGCGCGGCTCACGGGGAGTCTCGACGCCGGGCTCAGGCGGGTCGCCCGCGACACCCCCTCGCGAGACCTGTTGGCTCCCTTTCTGTTGAAGTTTCGCCGGCACGTCTCCCGGGGCGACGAGGCGCTCGCAGAGTACCTCCACACGGAGAGTCGGCTGCTCGCCCATCGGCAGGAACACGCCCGAACGCGGGCGCGACGGTATCTGAAGCCGGTCGCGGAGCTGTTCGTGCTCGCGCTCGTCGTGCCCGCGCTGCTCGTCGTCGCGGTGACGGTCGCAAGCGTGTTCATCTCGAGTCTCTCGCGGCCGGTCGCCACGCCGCTGGGCGTGGTAGCGCCACGCGCCGTCGCCGTCTACACGTCGGTCGGGTTTCTGCTCGCGGTCGGGCTGGTCGGAATCGCCGCAACCGGCGCGCTTCGTCCCGTCGACGCCCGAACCACGCACCGACGCCCCGAAACGCTCCGTGGCGTGCTCGCGTCCACGGGGTCGAATCCCGCCAGCGCGTCGCTCGTCGCGGTCGTGCCGGCCGTCGGCGTGGCCGCGCTGCTGGCGTACGCCGGACACACGCTCGTCGACGTCTCGCTGCTGGCGTACGTGGCCTACGCGCTGCCGGTCGGGGTCGTCGCCGCGCGCCGCGGACGGATCGACGACGCGAAGGACCGTCGGGTGGCCGACTTCGTCTACGCCGTCGCCGCACACGCGTCGGTCGGACGCCCGTTGCCGGACGCGGTGGAAGCCGCCGCCCGCGAGACCGACCTCGGAGCCGTGAGCGGCGACGTCGCCGACCTCGCGTTCAACCTCTCGGTGACCACGACCGCCGACGGGAACACGACGGGACACGATCCGGCCGCGAGCGGCGGCGTTCGGGCGGCAGCGCTCGACCGGTTCGTCGAGCGGGTGGGGACCCCGCTGGCCGCACGGACCGTCGGGCTCGTCGGCGGCGCGTTAGACGCCGGAAGCACCGTCGACGCGGTGTTCGAGACGCTTCAGGTCGAGGTCGACCGGCTGACCCACGAGAAACGCGCGCTCCGGGCGGCCATGCGCCGATACGTGGTGGTCGGCTGGGTCGCGGCGCTGGCGGTCGCCGGCGTCGTCGCCGCGATCAACGTGGGAGTGATGCGAGGGGACCGGCTGCTCGCGGTCGCGGCGGCGCTCGACGTGCCCGTCGACCTCGAGTTGGTCCACCCCGAGTTGGAACGGTTCCGGCTGTACGTGGTCGCACAGGCGACGATGCTCGCGTCCGGCTGGTTCGCCGGCGCGGCCGCCCGCGGTCGATACGGCGCCCTCTTTCACTCCGGGCTGCTCGTCGCCGCCTGTCACGTCGGCTTCCTCGCCGCCGGGGTGGTCTGAGTCGCCGAGGGGCGTCCGCCGCACACTCGACCACAAGGTATATTGTTCAAAGTGAGCAATACTATCGTATGAGCGACGCCGATCAGAGCGAGCGCGAACAGATCCGCGAACAGAAACGTCAGCGGCTGCGCGAGCGGCTCGCGGACGAAGGAACCGAGGAATCGACGGGTGACGCTGGTGAGGCCGACACCGGCGACGAGACGCCGAGCGAGCCGGTCGCCGTCGACGGCCCCGAAGCGTTCCAACGGCTGGTCGGCGAGCACGATGTCGTGCTCGTGGATTGTTACGCCGACTGGTGTGGCCCGTGTCAGATGATGGAGCCGACGATCGAGGCGCTCGCGGGCGAGACCGACGCCGCCGTGGCGAAGGTGGACGTCGATGCCGCCCCCGAGTTGGCACAACAGCTGGGCGCGCGCAGCATCCCGACGCTGCTCGTCTACGCCGACGGCGAGCCGGTCGACCGCTTCGTCGGAGCGCAGGACCGCGCGACGCTCGAGTCGGCGATCACGACTCACACGAACTGACGTCCGCACCGATGTTGCCGTCGGGCGTCCGGCGATCAGCCCTCCGGCAACACTTCTTCGAGCAGCTTCTGCTGGGCCGCCGCGAGGTGTTCGGCGAACGTCGACGGGACGACGTCGAGCGCCTCGGCGACGGCGGTCGCGTTGGCGTCTCGCGGACGCTCGAAGTACCCCATTCGGTAGGCGGTCCGGAGCACCTCCGACTGGCGGTCGGTGAGCCGACTGCGGTCGACGAGGGTCCGGTCTGCCGTTCCGTCGCGCTCGGCCGCGCCGTGGACTAAGTACCGCACCTCGACGTGATCGGCGGCGTCGTCGAGTCCGGCGACCACGTCGCGGAGGCGTTCGAGGTCCGGAAGGTGGAGGGTGACGAACACCGCGCCGTCGTCGGCTCGGACGTCGACGATCGGACAACCGAACTCCTCGATCACCCGACACGCGCAGTCGTCGTCGTCCGGGCGAGCGAACCGGTACACCCGCTCGTCTCCGAGGTCGACCACCGATTCCGGGTCGACGGCCGCGTCGGTGCGGTCGACCGCGGCCGGATCGCGAACCCGGAACTCCTCGGTGTGGGTGCCGCCCGCGTGCGTCCAGGTGATCCCGGTGATCGGCCCGTCGTGCTGGCTCGATACGGCAGCGACGGGACAGTTCGCGAGTCCGCGGATCACGAGGCCGGCGCGGACGCCGTCCGGCGTCGCCGTTGTCGACACAGAAGCCGTCGCGCCGTCCGTCGAATCGCCGCTCGGCTCCGCCGACCGGTCTGCCGCCGTTTCTCCCGAGGAGACGCCGTCGGTTCCCATCGATTGGTCGGTGCCTCGGGAGCCACAAAGAGCTGACTCTCATCGGAGGGCCAAGACCCCGCCTGGCCACCCCTCAGAACACCCACAATACCGGGGGCAGAGTCCTATTGACCGCCCGCACCGACCGGAGTTCGTGAAACGAGCCGTTCACGCCGTCGGCGCCGTCGCCCTGGTCGGTGCGGGAATCGCAATGCTGCTCGCCGCGGTGGCCGGCGCCGCCGCCGGACTCGACGCCAGAACGCTGCCGGCCGGAGGGATCGTCTTAGCCGCCGTCGCGG
>KI543165.1:379644-382867 GCA_000496175.1 uncultured archaeon A07HR67
AGACGCACGCGACGGCCGCGTACTGCGGCTCGTTCGTCGGGATGACCACCCCGGCCGGCGGCGCCGACCTCCCCGCGGTGACCGTCGCCGGCGCCGTCGCCGCCGTCGTCTTCGTCGCGGCGAAGGGGGCGTTCGACGGGGTCGGCGGCAAACTCGGCACGACCGCGTTCGTCGGGTGTCTGGCGGTCGCCGGGTTCGGCGGCCTGTCGCCGGGGAACGGGTCGCCGTCGGAGACGGGCGCCGCCGCGGCGCTCGTGGCCGTCGCCGCGGTGGCCGCCGTGGCGACGTTCCTCGTGAGCGTCCGGCTCGGCCACGGGCCGGTCGTCGGCTCCGCCGTCGTCGGCCTCGTCGCCGGCGTGGTCGCGCCGCCGGTCGTCCCCGCCGGCGACGCGGTCGCGGCCGTCGCGTTCTGTGCCTCGTTCGCGGGGATGGCCACCCCGGAGCGGATCCCCGGGCTCGGCGCGATGCTGCTCGCCGGCGCCACCGCCGGCGCGATCTTCGTCGGTGCGGCCGCCGCTTTCGTCGGGGTCGGCGGCAAACTCGGGACGATCGCGTTCGTCGCCTGCCTCGTCACCGGTGGACTCTGTTCTGTCGGAGGGGCGCTCGCTCCGGTCGGAAGCGACGCGGTTTCGGGCTGAGACGCCGTCGCCGGCCGGGATACTAAAACCCCCGCTATGCTGGGCACATCCGGAGGAGCGTGGCGGCCGAACGAGGAGGCGTGACCGAACCGAACGACGCGCCGGACCGACGCTTCGAGCCGGAGCAGACGGTCTGTCCGTTCTGTGGCGTCGGCTGTACGATCGAGTACGCCGGAAACGAGACGGCGACCGGGGTCTCGGGGCCGGTGAACGCCCGCGGCGAGATCTGTCCGAAGGGGGCTGCCGCCTTCGACATGGTCGCTCACGACGACCGGCTCACGGAGCCGCTCGTTCGCGACGACGGCCGCCTGGTCGCCGCCTCGTGGGAGGAGGCGTTGGATCGGGTCTCCGAGGCGATCGGCCGCGTGGTCGACGAGCACGGCCCGGACGCCGTACAGTTTTTCGCCTCGTCGAACTGCACGAACGAGGAGAACTACGTGCTCCAGAAGCTCGCCCGGGTGCTCGGAACCAACAACGTCGACAACTGCGCGCGCCTCTGTCACTCCTCGACGGTGGCGGCGATGAGCGACCGACTCGGCGCGGGCGCGATGACGAACACGCTCGACGACCTCGGCGAGGCGGATTGTGTGTTCGTCAACGGCGCGAACCCCGCCGAGCAACACCCGGTCGCCTTCCGGTCGTACGTCCTGCCGGCGGTCCAGAACGGCGCGACGCTGATCCACGTCGACCCGCGCGAGAACGACACCACGACGGCCGCCGACGTCCACCTCCCGTTGCGGCCCGGCACCGACATCGAGCTGTTGAACGCCGTCGCCGCGGTGCTCGTCGAGGCGGACCTCGTCGACCGGGCGTTTCTCGAGGACCGGACGGCCGGGTTCGACCGGCTGCGAGATCATCTCGCCGCGGTCGACGTGGCGGAGAACGCGGACCGAGCGGGCGTCGACCCCGAGACGATCCGGGCGGCCGCGCGGGCCTACGGCGAGGCCGACCGTGCCGCGATCGTCACGGGGATGGGAACCAGCCAGCACCGGTGTGGGACCGACAACGTCCACGCTCTGCTCAACCTCGCGTTGTTGACGGGGAACGTCGGCCGGCGGGGCACCGGCGTGAACCCGCTTCGCGGCCAGAACAACGTTCAGGGGGCGAGCGACGTGGGCGGACTGCCGAGCGTCCTGCCCGGCTACGAGTCAGTCGATGACGAGGAGGCACGCGAGCGCGTCGCCGCGGAGTGGGGCGTCGAGCCGCCGGAGGAGCCGGGGCTCACCGAAGTCGAAGCGACACACCGGTTCGGCGACGACGTTCGCGCGGCGGTCGTCTTCGGCGAGAACCCCGCGGTCACCGAGCCGAATGCGTCCGCGGTCGCGTCCGCGTTCGATCGGCTCGACCACTGTGTGGTCATCGACCTCTTCGAGACGGCGACCGCGGCCCACGCCGACGTGGTGTTACCGGGGAGCGCGTGGGCGGAGAAGACGGGGACAGTGACGAACACGGACCGCCGGGTGATGCGGATGCGCCCCAACGCCGACCTGCCGGGCGACGCCCGTCGCGACCTCGACATCCTCACGGCGATCGGCCGGCGGCTCACCGACCATCCCGACGCGTTCGAGTACGACGGCCCGCACGAGGTGTTCGGCGAGCTCACGCGCGTGGCACCGATATACGACGGAATGAGCTACGACGGGATCGGCGACGGCTACCAGCGCTGGCCGTTCGCCGCCGAGGACGGAACGGGAACCGACGTGTTACACGCAGAGACGTTCGCGACCGGCGAGCAGACCGCGCCGCTTTCGATCGTCGACCCCGTGCCGCCGGCCGACGAGCTGGAGCCGGACGAGCTCACGCTGACGACCGGGCGTGTGCTCCAACACTTCAACAGCGGAGAATTGAGCCGGCGCTCCGAGCGGCTGATGGCGATGCGCGGAGAAGACGCCCTCCAGATCCATCCCGACGACGCCGCAGAACGCGGCATCGAAGACGGCGACAGGGTGCGGGTGTCGAACGAGCGCGGCGCCGTGACCGTCGCCGCCGACGTGACCGCCACGATACCGCGAGGCGTGACGTTCTGTACGTTCCACTACGCCGACCCCGTGATCAACACGCTCACCGGAGACGAGCTCGACCCGGTCGCCGGGATTCCCGAGTTCAAACACTCCGCGGTCGCCGTCGAACCGATCGACGCCGCGGCCGACGCCGATTGATCCCGGTCTACGTGGCGTCCCCTCGCGGGGAGGCGCCTGCTCCCGGCGGCGGCCGGCCCCGCAGCTATCAACGCGAAGAAACGGAGGCGATCGTTTAACTCGGGTTTGCTACGATGTAGGATAATGACCACCACGGGAGAGTACGGCCGCGAGGACTTCGGCAAGGGCGCCCTGAACGACCAGTTAGACAGCGGCGAGTTGGTCGAGGAGATCGGACTCGACGCCGAGGAGATACGGTGGCGGAAGGAGTTCGTCGGGTTCGACGACGAGGACGTCCGCCGGCTCGGACGATACGAGGAGGCGTTCGCGGACAACGCCGATCAGGTCGCGACGGACTTCTACGAGAACCTCGCCGACCACCAGCAGACCGTCGACGTCATCGGGCGCTCCGAGAAGGGGATAGACCAGCTCAAACGCACCCAGTCG
>KI543165.1:382887-387079 GCA_000496175.1 uncultured archaeon A07HR67
TCGCCGAGAGCGCGTCGACGATCAGCGACACCGCCGAGGAGCAGTCCGACCGGATCGGCGAGATCGCCGGCGAGGTTGCGAACCTGTCTGCGACCGTCGAGGAAGTTGCCTCGACGGCCGACCAAGTCGAGCGCGCCAGCGACCGCGCGGAGACCCTCGCCGAGGACGGCCGGGACGCCGCCGACGACGCCGCGGGCGTCATGGACGACATCGGCGGCGCCGTCGACGAGGTCGCCGACGACGTGTCGACGCTTCAACAACGGATCAGCGAGATCGACGAGTTCGTCGACGCGATCAACGGGATCGCCGACCAGACCAACCTGCTCGCACTCAACGCCTCGATCGAGGCGGCCCGCGCCGGCTCGGCCGGCGACGGGTTCGGCGTCGTTGCCGACGAGATCAAGACCCTCGCCGAGGAGTCACAACGCCATGCCAGCGACATCGAGACGATGGTGGCGGGGATCCAGACCGACACCGAACGCACCGTCGAGAGCCTCGCCGACACCACAGAACGGGTCGACCGCGGCGTCGACCGCGTCGAGGACGCCATGGAGAACCTGACCGACATCGTGGACGCGGTGGTCGAGACCGCAGACGGCATACGCGAGGTCTCGGACGTCACCGACGACCAGGCGGCCGCCGCCGAGGAGATCGCCGCCACCGCCGACGAGGTGGTCGAACAATCGACGCGCGTCACGGACGAGATTCAGGACCTCGCGGCCGCAAACGAAGAACAGGCCGCGATGGTCACCGAGGTCGAGTCCGCCGTGCTGCGGCTCGCGGGCGACCGGGCCGAGACGGACGGCGGCGCGAGCACGCTGGACCGCGCCGGCGACGAAGACGTCTCGATCCCCGAAGACCTCCCGGACGGAATGCCGGCGTTCGTGATCGAGAAGCTCTCCGACGACGAACTCCGCGCGATAGCCGCCGGCGACGTCGATCCGGCCGACCTGATGAACTGACCGCGGCGCCGGCGAATCGAGCCGGATCCGAGCGCGGCCGGCGTCTCACCCGTCGTCGATTGTGTTGGGCGCGAAGTAGGCATCGCCGCCGAGCGCGCCCGTGATCTCCCGGAGCGTTCCCGCGCAATCGGCACACGGCTCGCCGGAGGCGGGCGACTCCGGCAGCGCATACACGGTTTCACACGCCTCACAGGCGAAAAAGCGGAGTCGTGTCACAGACCTTCTACGGGGCCGAGCCACTTGAAACGGCGCGGTCAGGGGTCGCTGTGGTCCGGCTCGCGGCGTCGCAGGCAGATCCGGCCGCGGGCGGGCGAGGACGAGCGGGGTGTTCACCCGACGTAGTCGAACGCGACGGCGATATCGTCGGCCCCCCAGAAGACGAACCGGTAGCGGCCCGGTTCGAGCGCCGGACACACCCGGAGGTCCCCCGAGGAGTGGTTGGCGACGAGCCCGGCCTCGCTCAACTCGAAGCTCCACTCCACGACCGCTCCCGGCCGAACAGGAATCAGTTCGTCGGTGTACGCGAACCGTCCGTCCGCGGCCCCGCGGACGTCGGTCCATCCCGCCTCGGTGTCGACCTCGAGATTGTACTTGCCCTCGTTGCCGATGCCGACCGGCCGCCGCGAGACGTTCGTCAACTCGACGCGGAAGGCGTCGCCGCGTTCGAGCCGAAGCCCGCCAGACGCGTCGGTCGAGCCGTCGCGCTCGGTGGCGACGACGCGGAGTTCGAGCCCGGAGTCTCGGTCGATGCCGCCGCCGGACCCCCAGTTCACGCCGCCGTCGTAGCGCGCGGGGTGCCGCTCGAACGATTCCTCTGGGCAGTCGAGAGCAGCAGGGACGCCGGGCGGCTCGCCGTCGGGACGGACGGAGCCGTCGAGCGCCGCCGGGTCGCGAACCCGTTCCTGGCCGGTCAGTTCGGCGCTGGTGTCCCAGCCGTCGGTCACCGTGACGCGGAGCGACTCGGGCAGCGGGTCGGCCGTGACGCGGAGCAGCGCCCCGGAGTGGGTGATCGCCTCGCCACAGATGGCGTCCTCCCCGGCGGTGTCGACGACGGTCGCGTCCGCGAGCAGCGTCCGGTCGTCGACGCGGACGTTCGCGAACTCGACGGTCCCCTCACAGGTGGTCCGGCCGGCGGACTCCGCGTACACGAGGACGGACTCGGCGAAGTCGGTCGCCTCCAGAAACGACGTCGTCTCCGCGTCGGCGTCGGCGAACAGCCACTGGGTGTCCTCGGAGCTGTCGATGAGCGCACAGAACCCCGGCCGCTCGGCCCGCCGCCACGCCGGCCCCGAGAGCGCCCGTCCGACGTGGTGAACCGTCGTCTCGACGTCGCCACCGTCAGAACCATCGGTTCCGGAGTCGTTCTCGCTGGACCCGTTCTCGTCGGACCCGTCCGTCTCGGAGCCGCTCGCACACCCCGCCAGCGCGACGGTCCCGCTGGCGCCGGCGGCCGCGCCGATCCGACGCAAGGTGGCTCGCCTCGTGGCTCGTCTCATGGCGGCTCGTACACAGCGGGGTCATAAGTGCTTCCGGTCGCGCCGGGCGGCGCCCCGCCTCAGCGCAGGTGCTCGTCGAAGGCGGCTTCGATCGTCGCGAGCACACGCTCCCAGGTCGCCCGGTTCGAGAACACGTGCGTCTCGTCCGGGTAGTACTCCCACTCGTGGTCGGCGCCGGTCTCGAGCAGCGCGTCGACGACGCAGTCGAGTTGTTCGAAGTTCACGTACCGGTCGGCGGTCCCGTGGAAGCTGTACAACGGCGTGTCGTAGTTCTCGACGTGTGTCACGGGGCTCGCCTGCTCCCAAGCCTCGGTCGCCTCCCACGGCTCGCCGCCGAGACGAACCGCCATCGAGGAGGCCGCCGCCGGATACTTGTTCTCCTCGGCCCAGTCGCGGTACAGTTCGAGGTCGGCGAGCCCGGCGAGGTTTATCGCTACGTCGAACGCCTCGGGGTGCGTGCCGAGCAGCTGGAGCGCCGCGTAGCCGCCGTACGAGAGCCCCCACATGCCGACGGCGTCGGCGTCGACGGCGTCGAGTTCGCGGAGGTACTCCGCCCCGGCGACGATGTCGGCCATCTCGCGGTCGCCGCGGGTGCCGGCGAGCGCCCGACGGAACGCCGCGCCGTACCCGATGCCGCCGCGATAGTTGACCGACAAACACACGTACCCCCGCTCGGCCAGGTACTGTTGGAAGGTGTACGCGAGCCCGTACGACCGAGAGGGATGCCAGCCGTCACGCATCTGACGCATCGGGCCGCCGTGAACCCACACCACCGCCGGCAGGTCCGCAGCGTCCGAGTCGACCGCGTCTGACGCGCGCGGGTCGAGCAGGTACCCCTCGATTTCGAGCCCGTCGACCGAGTCGAAGCGCACCCGCTCGGGCTCGATCGGGTCGGTCGGCCAGTCGGCGACCGTCGAGTGAGTGATCCGCCGTGGCTCCTCGCGGTCGAGCGCCGAGAGGCGGAGCTCGGGACCGACCGTGGGGTCGGCGTACACGTACGCGAGCCGGCTGCCGTCGGGCGATGGCCGAGGATGAACGGCGGTGCCCGTCGGGGCGACGAGCGACCGGGTCGATCCCTGAAGATCGACCGCGTAGATGCCGCGGCGGCCGGGGTCCGCGCGGTTCGAGGCGAACACCAACTCCGACGTGGAGAGCCACCGCGGCTGAGAATCCGCGAGCCCCTTGTCCTCGAAGTCGCCCGCGGTGAGTTGTCTCCTGTCGCCGGAATCAACCGCGATGACGTGGACGTGTTCCCACCCGTCCTCCGGAAGCGCGAGGGCGATCCGCTCGCCGTCGGGCGAGACAACGGGCGCTCCCCGCGAGTAGGTGCCGTGTTCGCGGTCCGTCTCGCGGTACAACACCCGCTCTGTCCCGTCGGCGACGGAGACGGCGACGACTTCTCGAACCGTGCCGCGTTCTCCCGAGCGGTCGACGAGCAGGCGGCCGTCGCCGAGCCACTGCGGGTCGCCGGTGGCGTAGCTCCGGTGACGGCTTCGCCAGACCATCTCGCCGGTCTCGGCGTCGATCACGCCGACCTGCGTCGTCTCGAAGTCGACGAACCGGTACGCCAGACGTCGGTCGTCGGGCCCCCACGAGAGCATCTCGCGCTCGCCGAGAAACGGGCCGCGCTCGGGGACGTCGAACCGGCGGTCGCTGGTCTGCGCCCGGTCGAGAACGGTGGGGCGTCCGTCGCGGTAGAACGCCAGCCGGCGGCCGTCGTCGGTCCACGCGAGG
>KI543165.1:387269-413426 GCA_000496175.1 uncultured archaeon A07HR67
GGCGTCTACGGACGCGATTCGGAGGTGTGTCTCGCCGTCCGCGTGGACGGGAGCGGCGAGATGGCTTCCGTCCGCGCTCCACTCGGGCTGGCCCGGATACTCCACGCCGAGCACGTCGTCGATCGTGAGCGTCGACATGGTGACCACTCTGTGGCGACGGGTGAGAAACCACGGGTTCCGGAACCCGCCGGCGGCGTCGCTCGAACGCCCGGGCCTACTGTCGACCGAAGAGCCGGTCGATACCCTCACGGTCGACGCCGGCCGCCAGTCCGAGCGCCAGCCCGACGCGGGCCTTCGCGGCCGGCAAGTCGCCGGCGAACCGACAGCCGTGATCGGCGAGGGTGACCGCGCCGCCGGGCGTGCCGTACACCGGTTCCGTCGGGCCGGCGGGGCGGCCCGCAATCACGACCGGCATCTCGTCGACGGCGTCGGCGACGGCGTCGCCGATCGCGGCCGTTGCGTTCCCGAGGCCGGTTCCGCTGATCACGAGACCGCCCACGTCCGCGTCGACGGCGCGCTCGATGCCCGCCGCGGTGGCGCCCGTCCCCGAGTGGATCACGGGGACTTCGGGGATTCGCTCGGCGACCGAGTCCGGATCCGCGGGGTCGAGGGGGCCGTCCGGCGCACAGAACGGCTCGGCGTCGACTCCGCGGCTCGGCTCGCGGACGAGCCGAGAACCGGAACGCGTGAACGTCGCGACCGGCCCCGCCGTCGGCGACGTCATCGTCGAGAGCGCGTTGCTGTGTGCCTTCACGACGTCGCGGCCGGCGTGGAGTTCGTCGTCGAACGCGACGTGGACGCCGGGTGCGAACCGGTCGTCGGCAGCCGCCCGAACCGCGAGCGTCAGGTTCGCCGGCGCGTCGCTCGAGGGCTCGTCGAGCCGTCGTTGCGCGCCGGTCACGACGACCGGCACGGGCAGGTCGGTGAGGAGGTCGAGCGCGTACGCGGTGTCCGCGAGCGTGTCCGTACCGTGCGTGACCACGACGCCGTCCGCTTCGTCCTCGGCCGCCGCCCGGACCGCGCCAGCGGTGGCGACCACGTCGCGCCACCGCACGTCGAACCCCGGCTGTGCGCACACCTCGCGGGCCGACACCGTCGCGTGGTCCGTGAGCCCCGGCACCGCCGCGACGAGGTCCGAGCCGGTCTTCGCCGGGGCCGCGCCGTCGGTGTCGGGTTCCGACGCGATCGTTCCGCCGCAGGCGACGACGCACACGTGCGCATCCGGGCCGTCTCGTGTCATGATCCACGATGACGGCGGGAGTGATAAATCGCTTCGGCCCCGGGCAACGGGCGCCGACCGCTCGCTGCCCCGCGCCGGGTCGCCAATACGCCGTCGTCGGCCGTCTCGAAGCGCTTACCCACGCGCCGGCCCGAGCAATCTCTATGACCGACGCGACGCGGGTGGAGTGGCGCGAGTGGGGCCGCGAGGCGTTCGCCGAGGCCGACGATCGGGACCAGCCGGTCCTGCTCTCGTTGTCGGCCACCTGGTGTGAGGGGTGTCACGAGATGGACGCGACCACATACGCCGAGCCGCGGGTCGCCGCCAACGTCAACGAGTGGTTCGTTCCGGTCCGGGTCGACGTCGACCGTCATCCGCGGGTTCGCGAACGCTACAACATGGGCGGCTTCCCGACGACCGCCTTTCTCACGCCCGACGGCGAACTCCTCACCGGCGCGGGCTACCTCGGCGTCGACGGGATGCGCCAGGTGCTCGAGTCCGTCCACGGACTGTGGAACGAGGAGGGCCGGAGCGCAGGGCGGATCCCGCGTGCGCTGAACGGCGACCGTCCGCCCGCGGGCGAGCTCACCGAGGCGATCGAAAACCACCTCGCCGGCCAGCTCGAGACGAAGTACGACGAGCGCCACGCCGGCTGGGGGACCGACGCCAAGTTCCCGCTCCCGCGGACCGTCGAGTTCGCGCTGAAACGCGACCGCAGCCGGGCGCTTCGCACGCTGGACGCAATACGGGACCACCTCACCGACGACGTCGACGGCGGGTTCTTCCGCTTTGCCGGAGCGCGCGACTGGAGCGACATCGCCTACGAGAAGACCGCCGACACGAACGCCGCGGTGACGCGCGCGTTCGCCAACGCCTACCTCTACACCGGCGACGAGGCGTATCGCGACCCCGCCGCGGCCGCGGTCGAGTTTCTCACCGACGACCTCTGGACCGGCTACGGCGTCGGCGGAAGCCTCGGCCCGGGGCTAGGGCGGGCGTACTACGCCGCCCCTGCCGACGACCGCGACGACCTCGACGCCCCGCGGCGAGACCTCACCGTTCTCGCGGGCGCGAACGCGCTGACGGCCGACGCGTTGTTGACGGTCGCGGCGTACACCGACGACGACTCCGCCCGCCGGTACGCCCGTCGGATCCTCGACGGGTTAGAACGCGACCTGATCGACGCGGAAACCGGCGCCGTGGCCCACTACCGGCCGGCCGGCGACGACCCCGTTGTGACCGACCTCCTCGAAGACGTCTCGCGGGTCGTCGCCGCCCACGTCCGGGCGGCCGGCGTGCTCGGCGAAGGCGCCGACGTCGCCCGGGCGGTCGCCGACCGAGCGATCGAGACGCTTCACGTCGACGGCTCCTTCGTGGACGGGCCGCGGGCCGGTCCGGGGCTGCTCGACCGGCCGTTTCGGCCGCTCGACGGCAACGTCGAACTCGCGTCCGCGCTCGTCGACCTCGCGGCGCTCACCGGCGAGGACCGGTACCGCTCGGTCGCCCGCGAGACGGCCGAGTCGTTCGCGGGTGCGACCGAGCGACTCGGAGTTCAGGTGGCCGAGTACGGCAGCCTCGTCGGACGGCTCCGCCGCGGGGCGACGGTCATCCTCGTCGGCGCCGAGCCGAGAAGCGACCTCCACCGCGCGGCGTGGCGGGTCGCCGACCACGAGAAGGTCGTCGTTCCGAACGCACACCGCGAGGACGCACCCGCTCCGCGAACGGTTTCGGAGGGCACGGCCGTGGTCGTCGCGGGCGACGACGCCTCCGCGCCGGCGACGACGCCGGACGAACTCATGTTGCGGGTTTCGACGGTCGTGTAACCGACCCACGGCCGGCCGCGCCGGACTGTCAGACGCGGCGGTCGCTCACTCGCCGAGTTCGGCGCGGAGGTCACCCATCGTGACCTCGCGCTCGGCGTGAGCGTTGTGCTGGTGGATCGACTCGTCGTTCGATTGTTTCATGTGGATCACGGCGTCGTCCGAGAGGTGGTCGAACTCCGAGAGGACCCCCTCGGCGAGCGCGCGCACGCAGTCCTCGACGAACTTGGCGTCCATGTGGGCCTGATAGGTCATGTGGTCCTCGTCGGGGCGTTTCGCCATGTTGTAGATCCGCGCGCTCATCGCGTCGCGGGCGATGTCGATGACATCGCGCAGGTCGACGTCGGGGTGTCCGTCGGTCGTGACCGTCAGCGTCGCGTGGCCGCGCTGTGAGTGGCCCGGCTGCGGGACTGCCTCGAGAAACGCCTCGGTGGTCTCCGGGTCGACGCCGAGGTGGCTGAGCTCCTCGCGGGCACGGGACTCGGACATCCCTTGCGAACAGGGACAGACGGTCATGCCCGTGACCTCGGCGCCGATCTCGGCGCGGGTGCCGTCGTCGGTCGCGGTCGCGCTGGCGATGATCGTCGCCGTGCTCTGGGTCTCGATTCCGGAGGCCGGCGTGTCCTCGCGGGTGACGAGCTCCGCGCTCATCGACACCTCGGCGGTGGTGGTGTAGTCGTGTTTTTCCAAGAGCCGCTCTGCGGCGTCGCCACAGACGTCCTCGACGCGATACGCCTCCTCACGGGTGATATCCTCGAGAATCTCGTCGACCGTCGCGAGGTTCCGCGACATGTCGATTCCCTTGCGTCCGCTCGGGAGGTCGACGAACACCTCGAACTCGGCCATGAGAACGATCGGTCTGTCGCCGTCGCGGGCGAGTTTGACGAGTTTTTCTACGCCGGTGACGCCAACCTGAGAGAGCCCGACTGTGACGTCCGGAGCCGACGCCTGTACGTCCGGCAGCTGATGACTCATTATCGATATAAAAGTGGTGTAGTCGATTATGGCTTTCGATAGAGGACCTCGCCACGGACTCGCGGGGCTCGCCGTCGCCGGCGCGCCGGCCGGATGTCAACGCGGATCGAGCGGGGTTCGGCCCGTCGTTTACTCCTCGTCGTCGGAGCCGCCGTCCCGTTCGGTCTTGAGTTGGCGCACCTCGCGTTCCACGTCCAGAGAGTCCAGTTCGTCGGGGCTCGCCGCCGTCAGGTCGGCCGCCTGTTCGTCTGACCCCGACGCTCGATCCGGCCCGTCGGCGTCGTCGGCAGCGTCGTCGGACACTGGATCACGCTCGGCCGGCGCGGAGAGCCGTCGATCGAGCTGGCGGCCCAACACGTAGGTGGTGGCCGCGGCGCCGGCGGCGACGCCGCCGTACGCGGCGAGCAGCGCCTCCGCGCCGAACCGTGCCTCGAGCACCGGGCCGGCGAGCCACGCGAACACGCAGACGCCGACCAGAAACGCGGCGGCGAGCGGACCGGCTCTGTTCATACTCGCGTGTCGGGCCGCGCGCTCAAAGCCGCGTCGCTCGATCCGTCGGGACGTAACGCACCATTTATCACTGCGGCAGCGGAATCGTAGCACAACGATTATGCCGAGTTCCAATGGCCCCCAGAAGGCGACGCGGGACAAGCTGTCGAACAAGCCGAGAAACCGCGGCACGTCGCCGCCACAACGCGCAATCCAGGAGTTCGACGAGGGCGAACACGTCCACCTCAAGATCGACCCGAGCGTCCAGGACGGGCGGTTCCACCCCCGGTTCGACGGCCGAACCGGTGTCGTGACGGGCAAACAAGGCGCCGCGTTCACCGTCGAGATCACCGACGGCGGCAAAACGAAGACCCTCATCGTCAGCGCCGCCCACATGAGTCGCCAGCACTGAAATGACAATCTTCAAAGAAAAGCTCGACGAGGAACACCTCACCACCGCTGAGGCCAAGGCGATCCTCGGCGGGATCGAAGCCGATCGCGCCGCCGACGAGGACCGCGAGCTGCGGTACGAGCTCGCCCGCGCGATCGAGCACGCGAACCGATTCGGCCACCTCGACGCCGAGGAGTCGCGCAACCTCGTCGACGAACTCGCCGCGCTCGATCCGATCGACGTTCCGACGGCGGTCAAGATCGCCGACCTGCTGCCGGAGGACAGAACGGAGCTCCGCTCGGTGTTCGCCCAGGAGCGGTACTCGCTCGACGGCGACGAGCTCGACACGGTGCTCGACATCGTCGCGAAGTACGCGTAACGCCTTCCACCGGGGTTCTGGCTCGGCGGCCACGGCTTTTTATTCTCGGCCGCGGTATCTGCTCACATGATCGACCACCCGACGGACGCGCCAGACGGCGAGAGTGCGCGGGCCGACGGCGGGACAGACGACGCGTCGGCCGCCGACGGAGCGCCATCCGACGACGAGGCGGGATCCGTCGTTCTCCTCGACGTTCTTCCGAACGGCCGGCCGGACGACGACCGCCCGGGCTACCAGAAGTCGCCGGTCGCCTACGGGCTCGGGAGGGCGTCGTTCGGGCTGTACGAGCTCACTCTCGGCGACGACG
The DNA here is from genome assembly GCA_000496175.1 of uncultured archaeon A07HR67. Classification (GTDB taxonomy): domain Archaea; phylum Halobacteriota; class Halobacteria; order Halobacteriales; family Haloferacaceae; genus Halorubrum. The sequence goes on from KI543165.1 coordinate 392,850, forward strand.
CCGATGTCTCGGTCGGCGAGTGGCTCCGGCTGGACGGCACCGCGGTCGCTCGGTACCGCGAGGTGTCGTTCGACGACCTCACCCGAAACGCGGCCGCAGAGGTGGAGTACGCCGTCGAGGCGATCGTCGACGCCGACGAACGCCGATTCGTCGACTTCTACAACGAGGCGGGTCCGATCACGCTCCGATTACACCAGCTCAACCTCCTGCCCGGGATCGGCAAGAAGCTCAGGAACAAGGTCCTCGACGAGCGAAAACGCGGCGCCTTCGAGAGCTTCGAGGAGGTCTCAGAACGGGTCTCTGGGCTTCACAGCCCCCGAGAGGTGATCGTCGAGCGAATAAACGAAGAACGACGCGACGCCGACCTGAAGTATCGGACCTTCGTCGGGCGCGAGGAGTGACGCTCCCGGGCGACCGCCGAAACGAGACTTTTACCCCCAGCCGTCGAGTATCACTCGCATGACCGATCGATCGGCGGGAACGGCCGGCGCGTACGGGACCCGCGACCCCGACGCGCTCGCGCGCCGGGCCGGGACCCGCGCGAATCCCGACCGCGATCAACACTTCCTCGTCGACGACCGGGTTCTCGACCGGCTGGCGACACACCTCCCCGACGGCGCCGACAAAACGCACCTGCTCGAGGTCGGCGGCGGCGCGGGAGCGCTCACCGACCGCCTGCTCGCGGCGGTTGGAGCGGGCGAGCCGACCCCCCGGGGCCGGGTGACCGTCGTCGAGCGCGACCCGTCGTTCGCGGCGTTTCTCCGCGAGGAGTTCGCCGACGCGGTCGACGCCGGCGTGCTCGACGTGGTCGAGGGGGATGCCCTCGCGGTCGACCTCCCGGCGTTTACCGCCTGTGTCGCGAACCTGCCGTACGGAATCTCTTCGGAGATCGCCTTTCGACTGCTCCCACAGGAGCGGCCGCTCGCGCTCACGTTTCAGGCCGAGTTCGCGGACCGGATGGTGGCGTCGGCCGGCGACCCGGAGTACGGTCGGCTCTCCGTCTCCGCACAACACTACGCCCGCGTCGAGGTCGCAGAACGGATCCCCAAAGAGGCGTTCGATCCGCAGCCGGCCGTCGAGAGCGCGGTCGTCCGGTGTACGCCGCGGGAGCCAGAGTACGCCGTCGGCAACGAGGCGTTCTTTCTCCGGTTCGTAAAAGCGCTTTTTACCCAGCGGCGCAAGACCGTGCGAAACGCGATCCGCAACACCGCACACATCTCGGGGCTCGACGCGCCCGACGCGGTCGTCGACGCGGCCGACGAGGCGCTGCTCGGCAGACGCCCCGGCACGCTGGACCCGTCGGCGTTCGCCGCGCTGGCCGAGCTCGCCCGAGAACGCGGCGCGCCCGCGGAGGAGTGAGATGACCGGCTCCGGCGTCGCCGCCCTGCTCGCTCTGTTGGCCGACCTCGGGCGGCTCGTGAGCGGAAACGCCCGGCAGATCGCCGTCTCGGCGCTGATCGTCGGGGTGATTGTGGGCGCTCGCCTGCTCGTCGGCCGGGTGAAACGCCGCGACGGCGAGCTCTCCTCGAAACAACGGCTGCTGCTCTCGACGACGGTCGCCGGCGTGACCGCCGCGGGCGTGTTGTCGCTGATCGTCGTCTGGGAGCGCAGCGGCGCGCTCGTCGACGCCGTTCGGTCGGCCGCGATCGCCGACCAGCTGTCGAACATCGTGCTCGCGGTGGTATTGTTGGCGAGCGCCTACGCGGTGACGGACTTCCTCGGCGGAGTCATCCGCGAGCTCTCTGTCGAGAGCACCGCGATCTCCGAACACCAGGAGGAAGTGTTGCGACGGGTCGTTCAGTTGAGCGTGTATCTGGTCGTCGCGCTCGTGACGATCGGGTTGTTCACCGACAACGTCGGGAGCCTCCTCGTCGGGGCAGGGTTTCTCGGCATCGTGGTCGGGATGGCGGCCAGACAAACGCTCGGGGCCGTTCTGGCCGGGTTCGTCCTGATGTTCTCGCGGCCGTTCGAGGTGGGTGACTGGGTCTCGGTCGGCGACCACGAGGGGACGGTGACGGAGATATCGATTCTCAACACGCGGCTTCGGTCGTTCGACGGCGAGGTCGTCACGCTCCCGAACGACGAGGTGCGCTCGGGGCCGGTGGTCGACCGGTCGCGCCGCAACCGCCTCCGGATCGAGATCGAGGTCGGCGTCGACTACGCGACCGACATCGACCGGGCGGCGGCGGTGGTCGAAGAAGCGGTCACGGGCATCGACGGGGTCGCACAGATGCCACAACCCGATGTCGTGACGAAGCGCTTCGCCGACTCCGCCGTCGTTTTCGGCGTCCGGTACTGGATCAGGAACCCGAGCATGCGCAAGCGGTGGCGGACGCAGACCGCGGCGATGAGCGCGATCAAGACCGATCTGGAGACCGAGGGGATCACGATTCCGTTCCCACAGCAGACGTTGTCGAGCCGGACGGACAGGGCCGACACCGAGTTGAACGCGCGGGTCGGCGGCGACGTCGAGAACAAACCACCCCGCTCGACGGAGACGGACGGCGGTGAGGAGTCGTGACCCGCCTCGACCGCGACCAGCCGACGGTGTATCGCCCCGCCGAGGACTCCGGATTGTTGGCCGACGCGGCCGTCGACGCGGCCCACGGCCGCGTGTTGGAGGTGGGTACCGGCTCCGGCTGGGTCGCCGAGCGCGTCGCCGCGGAACGCGGGCTCCGGGTCGTCGGGAGCGACCTGAACCCACACGCCGCGCGGGAGGCGGCCGGCCGGGGCGTGGAGGCGGTGGTCGCCGACCTGCTCGGTCCCTTCCGCGAGGACGCGTTCGACACGGTGTGTTTCAACCCGCCGTATCTCCCCACGGAGCCGGACAACGAGTGGGACGACTGGATGGAACACGCGCTCTCGGGCGGGGAGTCGGGCCGGGCGCTCATCGAGCCGTTTCTGGCCGACGTCGACCGGGTGCTCGCGCCCGGCGGTCGCGGGCTCCTCTTGGTCTCCTCGCTGGCCGGCTACGACGAGGTGGTGGCGCTGATCGAGGACGCGGGATTCGTCCACGAGGCGGTCGTCGAGGAGTCGTTTCCGTTCGAGACGCTCACCGTGTTGCGGCTCGACCGGGCGTCGGAGTGATCGGTCGGCGGCGACCCGGAGCCGTCGCGGTCCCGTGTCGCCGCGTAGATAACCACAGAACATAAAATTGGTTCGCAAATATTATACAACGGCATATCTAACGACAGGTGATGACTGAACGAGTCGCGGCTGCGCCGGGCGTCTACCCGCTCCCGGACTGGGCGAAAGAAACGCTCTCGGACCTGAAAGGCCACCAGAAAGGTGACCTGTTGAGCGGCGACGAGGAGGGCGAGATCGTCGAGACGTACGACGAGGTGCGCGCGACGCTCGTCGACGACCAACTCGACGCCGGGCTCGACCGCGTCGTCGAGGGACAGGCGCGCTGGGACGACCTGATCGCCCACCCGCTGACGGTACACGACGCCGTCGAAACCGGCGGAATCGTGCGGTACTACGACAACAACAACTTCTATCGCGACCCGCGTGTGACCGGAGACCTGGGCTTCTCGGGCGACGTCGCGGGCGAGCTGGAGGCGGCCACGGCGCTGCTCGACGAGGACGCCCCGCTCACGGCGACGCTTCCCGGCCCGTACTCGCTGGCCGACCTCGCGACCGACGAACACTACGGCGACGAGGCCGCCTTCCAAGCCGCGGTCGCCGACTTCCTCGCGGGCGAGGTCGAGGCGTTTCCCGCACACGAGACGCTGGTGCTTCTGGAGCCCTCGCTGATCGAGAACCCGCCGGCGACCGGGACCGAAGAACGCGCGACCGACGCGATCCGGACGGTCGCGGACGCGACCGACGCCGACGTCGTCGTACACACCTACTGGGGCGCGCTCGACGAGAAGCTGTACGCCCACCTCGTGGACGAGACGGGCGCGGACGCGCTCGGGCTCGACATCGTCGCCGGCGACCGCGGGGACACGGTGTACAACGTTCAGGAGTACGGCGCGACCGACTCGGTCGCGCTCGGGCTCGTCGACGGACAGAACACGCTGGTCGAGGACGCCGAGACGGTCGCCGACCGTGTCGAGTGGTTCGAGTCGAAGGTCCCGGCCCAGACGTTCGAGACCACCTACCTGTTGCCGAACACCGAGCTGTTCTACCTGCCCGAAAACAAGTATCGCGCGAAGCTGGCCGCGCTGGCCGCGGGAGCGGAGGTGCTCGCGTAATGGTCCGGAACCCCGAGGCCAACCGCGAGCAGTTTCGCCCCCCCGACCACCCCACCGACGCGTTTCTGTTGACCACGGTCGTCGGCTCGTATCCGAAACCCAAGTGGCTGAACCGCGCCGACGAGCTGGTCGACGACCCCGACGCGAAGTTCGACGACGCGGACCTCGCCGAGGCGCACGACGACGCCTGCCGGCTGATCACCCGCGAACACGAGCGGGCCGGGCTCGACACCGTCGTCGACGGCGAGATGCGCCGCAACGAGATGGTGGAGTTTTTCGCCGACCGCATCGACGGCTACGAGTTCAACGGCCCGGTGAAGGTGTGGGGGCACAACTACTTCGACAAGCCGTCGGTGATCGAGGAGGTCGCGTACGACGAGCCGTGGCTCGTCGACGAGTTCGCGTTCACCACCGGCGTCGCCGAGCGGCCGGTCAAGGTGCCGATCACGGGACCGTACACCCTCGGCTTCTGGGCGTTCAACGAGGCGTATCCGTCGACCGAGGAACTCGTGTACGACCTCGCAGACCTCGTGAACGAGGAGGTCGAACGGCTCGTCGAGGCGGGCGCACGCTACATCCAGATCGACGAGCCCGCGCTGGCGACGACGCCGGAGGACCACGCCATCGTCGGCGAGGCGCTCGACCGGATCGCGAGCGGGATCCCCGACGACGTCCGGATCGGCCTCCACGTGTGTTACGGCGACTACTCGCGGGTCTACCCCGAGATCAACGACTACCCGATCGACGAGTTCGACGTCGAACTGTGCAACGGCGAGTACGAGCAGATCCCGACGTTCGAGGAGCCCGAGTTCGAGCCGGATCTCGCGCTCGGTGTCGTTGACGCTCACTCCGCGGAGGTCGAGCCGGTCGAGGAGATCGAAGCCAACATTCGACAGGGGCTTCGGGTCGTTCCGCCGGAGAAGCTCACCGTCTCGCCGGACTGCGGGCTGAAGCTCTTGCCCCGTGGGGTCGCGTACGAAAAGACGGCGAACCTCGTGGAGGCGGCACGTCGGGTCGAAGCTGCGATCGACGCCGGCGAGATCGACCTCAACGCGCCGCTCGCAGACGACTGAGCCCGCAAGTCCGGCTCGCTACGCCGTGCCGGTCACTCGTCTGCGTATTCGATGTTCTCGATCACGTTCCGCGAATCGCCGTCGTACTTGTATCGGGTGTCTGGCTCTTCGTCGGTGGTTTGGTTGTGAGACCCGTCGCAGTACGGCTTGTTGTCGGATAATCCGCACTGACAGATGTACGCGGTCCCGCCTTGTGATTCGAGGTCGTCTTCGTCTACCGGAACCGGACCGTTGGCTTCGTGGGTCACTTCGCGTGCCATGTTATTGTGGTGGCGTGTGAGTCACTAAACCTTGGTGGCGTCTGGCGGACTGTGTCGCCGTCAGGAGGGTCGGCGTCCTCCCGCGCGAGCGCCGAGCGCGGGCTCGGATCACCCGTCTACGAGAAGTGGTCGGGCGTCACGGGAGGCGCGTCGCCCTCAGACTCACTCTGCGGGCTCGTCGTCGAGCCACTCCTCGATGTGTGCGGCGACGTAGTCCTGGCTGCCGAGGCCGACACCGATCCCGATGGCGGCGGCGATTCCGAAGCCGAGCCCGACCGCGACGGCCTGTGCGAGCGTGTTCAGGATCGGCGTGCTGTACCCGAACGCGTCGAGCCCGAGGGTGATCGAGACCAGGTAGATCACCCCCTTGGCCGCCTCGGCTCCGACGACCGCCGCGTCGCTGCCGCCGACCACCGACGACGTCTTGATCGACCGACCGACGTACCCGGCGATCACGAATCCGGCGAGAACGATCACGATCCCGCCGATGATCGACGGGAAGTACCGAACGACGGTGTCGCCGTACGTCGCCAGGCGGCCGAATCCCCCGAGGCTCAAGAAGACGACCACGCCGAGAAGGTAGAACAGATACTTGACGAGCGTTTGGAGCATCGATTCCACGCTTCGCTCGTCCTGAAATGGCGCGCCGAGCGGGGTTTCGAGCACCGCCTCCGAGAGCCCGACTCGCCGGGTGAAGTCGCTCGTCCGCCCTCCGGCGACGATGCCGGCGCCGATCAAGATAACTAGCAACAACACCCCGACGCCGAGCCGCGGCACCAGCGTAAACAGGTCCTGTACGATCCCCAAGTCCGGTCCAGATTGTGACGACGCACTGAACATAGTTGGTGTATTCCCGTGTCGACCGTGGCGATCAGAGCGCTTCTGGCCCGCAATGGCCAACACATCGTCGTTTAAATTGATTGAAACGTAAATAAGCCGTGGTGCGGGCAACGCCGGATCCGCCCGATTTTAGCCCATCCAGACCCGTATCGAGGACATGGACATCGGCGTGACCGTCGGCGACGACCTCGATCGGCTGGCGGCGTCGCCCGCGGCGTTCGACTTCGTCGAGCTCGGCGTCGGTGCGGGAAGCCTCCGGCCGGGCTCGATCGATCCGGATCGGCTGGAGCGTGCGCTCGCCGGCCGCGACCTCCTCGTTCACCTGCCGTACAGCCAGCTGTTGACGAGCTACGCGCCCGAGATCAACGACGCCATCGTCGCCTACCAGCGGCGGCTGCTCGAGGCGGTCGGGGGGCTCGGCGCGAGAAAGGCGGTCCTCCACGCCACCTCCGCCGACCGCGACGACGTGGAGTTCCGCGCGGTGGCCGCCGAACAGCTCCGCCGTGTCGTCGACGCGGGCCGTGAGGCGGGCGTCGAGGTGGTCGTCGAGAACGTCGGCCACCAACACCGGGGGGTTCAGCTGTCCGTGCTCGGAGACATCGCCCGCGAGACCGACGCGTCCGTCTGTTTCGACGTCGGCCACGCCTACATGGAAGGCGGGAACAAGGCGATTCGGCGGTTCCTTCGGAGTCACGGCGACCGGGTGTCTCACCTCCACTGTCACGACGTGCGCCGGCGGGGCGACACCCACATGCCGGTCGGCGCCGGCGAGGTCGACTACGCGGCCGTGAGCGCCGAACTCGACGGCTTCGACGGAACCGTCGCTCTAGAAGTGTTCACCGACGACGACGCGTTGTTGTGCGACTCGGCCGAGCGCGTCGCCGGACACCTCGGCGTGGAGTGGTGAACGAGTCCCCTCGCTAGCGGTCGTCGCCCGTGGCAGGCCCGTCGCCGTCGTCCGCCGCGTCGTCTCCGTCGTCCGCCGCGTCGTCGCCGTCGTTCGGTGCGTCGAGCTGGCTTTTGATCGATTCCAACTCGGACTCGACATCGACTGCGGGTGGGTTCTCGTCGGTGGCGTCGCTCCCGTCGGCAGCATCGCTCCCGTCGGCCGGGGTGTCGTCGCGGCTCGCGTCTGGATCCGTCACGTCGATGTGGACCGCTCCGTCGCGGCTGTCCTCGCGTCGCGGGCGGTCCCGGCCGTCCTGTCGTCTCCGGTCGTCGCCGGCGCCCCCTCGGTCGTCGGTCCGCCGGCCGTCCCGGTCTTGCCGCCGCGCGGCGTCCGCGTCTTGCCGGCTCTCGTCGATGCGCGACTCGATCTCCGCGGTGAGGTTGCGCGCCTCCTCGATGATCGAGCGCGAGGCCGCCTCCTCGGGGAGGTCAGCCTCCGAGAGCGCGGCCCGAAGCTCAGACAATGAGCGAGCCAGCCCGATCGCCGCGCCGTTCTGAACGTCGGCGAGCCGGCCGCCGGTCGTCTCCGTCCCGTCGTTGACATCTCGCCCCGGGTCGAGCAGTCTGAGGGTCCCACGCAACAGCTCCAACGACGTGATCGTCGTCTCCAACAGGGCGATCACCGTCGGAATGGTGTACTGTTCAGTGAATCGGACGAGCTCGGCGAGCCGCGGCGGACGCGGCGGGGAACGCGGCTCGCGGCGGTCTCGCTCGGTCGATCGCAGGTCTCTCCGAAGCTCGGAGAGCACGTCCTCGAGCTCGTCGAGCCGCTCGTCGAGGTCGTCGTCGCGTCGGTCGTCACGAGAACTCATACGGGGAGGTACGCGGCGAGCAGATAAAAAGCCCGGCCGGCGACGCCGGCAAACCGGCGGCTCAGAATTTCTCGCGGAGGTGTGTCGGCCGCGGCGGGAACAACGCCCGCAACGCGGCGGCAACGTCAGCACCGAGCGGCGTCGCCTCGCCGCCGGTGAGCCCGCCGGCCCGCACCGCCTCCTCGACGGACCGGTAGCCGACGTACAGCTGTGAGAGGGTGCCGACATCGACGGCGGCGTCCGCGCGGTCGGGGACGGCCTCAAGAGGCTCTGCTGTGGCGGATCCGTCGGCGACGGTCACGCGATAGGTCGTCTCGTTCCACGCCGCGAGCGGGTCGTCGACCGCGAGCGAGAACGTCGTCTCGGTCGGGGGGTCCGGACTGAGCGTCGAGACGGCGGCGGCGACGTCGACGAGCCGACCCATCGGGCCGGGTCGAACCGCACAGTCGACGGCACGAGGGTCCGCGACGAGGTCGAGAATCGGCGCGTCGGGCGGAGCCCGGATCCGAATCTCGCCGACCTGCGAGTCGTGGTTGCGGCAGAACCGCAGCAGCTGAAACCACGCCTCGTCGTCGGCGACGGCGACGTCGGAGACGCACATCGCGGTGTCGTCGCCGTCGGCGTCGAACGTGTACTGGTAGACCCCGCGAAGCTCGCCGTCGCGCTCCCAGCCGTACACGAACGGGTCGGTCTTCCACCCGCGGAGAGCGCGCTCGCGCCACCACTCCTCGGTCCACGCCATCGTGAGGTCGTACCGATCCGCCATCGCCGCGAGCACCGGACGCACCGCCGGGTAGTCGTCCGCGCCGAGCCGGCGGAAGCGTCCGGCCGCGTCGCCGGCGGTCGCGACGAGGTCGTCGACGAACCCGAGCTGGTCGGGCGGCGCACGGAGGCGTCGGTACCGGCTCACGGTCGCCCAGCCGTAGCCCGCGTAAAACCGGTACTCGAAGGGCCACAACACCGAGACGACGATGTCGCGGTCGCGGTACTCGGCGAGCGACTCGCGAAGCATGCGACCGACGTTCCCCTGTCGGCGGTGTTCCGGCGAGGACGCGACCGCGGCGAGTCCGGCGGCCGCGCGGTCGGCACCGCGGATCCGCAACGGGAAAAAGTGGTGCGCACAGACCGCGACGGCACCGTCGGCCGGGTCAACGAGTTCGCGTCGCTCGGCGATCGTTTCGTGGTCGTCCGCCTCCTCCGGGTCGTACGGGCCCGCCGCGGGCGAGAAGGCGTATCGCATGAAGGCGCCGAACTCGCCGGCGCGCTCCGCGGGGACGGCTCGGTACTCCATACCCGGTCGGGTCACGGGAACGGAATAAGTCTTCTCGCGGCGTGCGGCTCACTCGAAACGGCCGCGGCGGTACTGTACCGGCCACTCGACGTCCGCGCCGAGCGCGTGGGCCGCCTCGAGCGGCCAGTACGGATGTCGCAACAGCTCGCGGCCGAGCGCGACGAGGTCGGCCCGGCCGTTGCGGACGAGGGCGTCCGCGTGGCTCGGCTCCGTGATCCCGCCGACGGCGGCGACGGGAACGGCCGCTCCGTCGCGGAGCGTCTCGGCGTACGGCACCTGATAGCCGGGGCCGGTCCCGGGAAGCTGCTGGTCGGGGTGGATTCCGCCCCCGGAGACGTCGATCAGGTCTGCGCCGGCGTCCCGCAGACGCGGAGCGAGCCGAACGGAGTCGTCGACGTCCCAAGAATCGCGGTCGGGAAGCCAGTCGGTAGCGGAGATCCGCACGAAGACGGGGTCGGTGTCCGGCCAGACGTCGCGGACCGCCGCGACGACCTCACAGACCAAGCGCGTTCGGTTCTCGAAATCGCCGCCGTAGGCGTCGTCGCGGTCGTTGGTCACCGGCGAGAGAAACTGGTGGAGCAGGTAGCCGTGTGCCGCGTGGACCTCCGCGACCTCGAAGCCGGCGTCGCGCGCACGGACGGCCGCCTCGCGGAACGCGTCGATCACGTCGTCGATGTCGGCCGCGTCCATCCGCCGGGTCGCCGCCGGCTCCGCGTCCGGGTACGGCTCGTCGGTGGCCGACACCGTCTGCCAGCCGTCGGCGTGGTCGATCGGGTACGCGTGGCCCCCCTCGCTCGGCCGGGCGTGTGACGCCTTGCGACCGGCGTGGGCGAGTTGGATCCCCGGAACCGCCCCCTGTGACCGGACGAACGACGTGATCGGCTCGAGCGCCGCCGCCTGCTCGTCCGTCCAAATGCCGAGACAGCCCGGGGTGATGCGGCCGCGCCGCTCGACCGCCGTCGCCTCCGTCATCACGAGTCCGGCGCCGCCGGCCGCGCGCGTTCCCAGGTGGACCCGATGCCAGTCGGTTGCCATCCCCTCGTCGGCAGAGTACTGACACATCGGCGAGAGCATGATCCGGTTCGAGAACGTCGTGTCGCGCAGCGAAAACGGCGTGAAAAGCGAGGCTGACATCGACGAAGCGACGCCGCCGGTATAATAAGACCCTCCGATAGCCCGTGCGGATCGCCGCCATCGCCGACGCGGCGCGGTCGACCCCTGAGAGGCTGGTTTAGGCCGACCGAAACCTATAACAACACACGTCCCCGACCGGGTGGTAATGAGTAGCGGAGAACGCGTCGAACGCGACCCCGACGTCCCGGCCGACGGCCGGCCAACCGTATCGGCAAGCCACACGTCCCCGAACCGCACCGTGTTCACCGAACAGAATAACACCGAGGCGTGGATCGCGACCGACCTGACGGTCGATCTCGAACGCTGAGTTTTCTATCTGGCGACGCGGCTCGCCCTGCGGCGGCGTAGTCGGGTCCGAAACGACGAGTGGGACGGCAGCGCAGCCGCTCTGCGGGCGAAAATAAAAATCAGGGGTTCGGGACGCGAACGAGGCCGGTTACTCGAGGGTTGCCTCGGTGACGAGCGTGTCGTCTTCGAGGTAGTGTTCGAGGTGGTGGCCGTGTTCTTCGACGTCCTCGAGGATGTCACGGAGCTGTTCCTCGGTGTTGTAGTCGCCGAGGTTGGTCGCGAGTTGGATGTGCTCGCGCAGCATCTCCGTGATGTCGCCGAACATCTCGAGATCGTTCGCGAGCGACGTCCGGATGTCGTACGCGTCGGCGTCTTCGGGGCTCACCGGAGCGTGTTCCTCGTAGTTCGCGCCGCCCGAGAGCGGGACGCCGCCGAGCGCCTGCGCGCGCTCGGCCATCATGTCGGCACCTTCTTCGAGGTCTTCGGCGACCTCGCCGAGGTACTCGTGGATGTCGTGGAACTCGGCGCCCTCGACGAGCCAGTGGTGTTTCTTGACCTGGTGGTACAACACGTACGTGGCCGCGAGGTCGGTGTTGAGCGCGTCGACGAGCTGCTCGGCTTTGTCTTCAGGAATACGAAGCGCCTCGCTCTCGTGAACGTCGCCGTACCGCTGGCGGGCTTGCTTTTGGGTGCTCATAACAACAATACATAGGGCCGCCAGCTACTTAAGTGTTCTCACTATCTAAACCAGATTTTTCAAACCGAAAAGAAATGTTTTCGCGAGTTGGTTCGATCTGAAGAGAATGAAAACAGTTGGAACACATCTCGGGCGAGTCTCCCGTCGATCGTCGCGAGCGTGCGGACGTCGCGTCCCCGAAGGGAAACGGCTTAATGCGCCACGCGCGCATGCTCGGGCATATGAGCAACGGCGACGACGAGCCGACCGACGCCTCCGACGGGGGCCGACGCCGACGACCCGGCGAACGCGGACGAGCCTGAGGCCACGGCTCCAGTCCGTCCGGACGAGGCGACGGCGGACTCCCTGACCGAGTACCTCGACGAGATCGAGGCGACGCTCGAGGACGCCAGAACAGAGGCCGACCTCGACGACGTCGCGGCGCTGGCAGACGACGCCGAAAGCGTTCTCGCGGAGGCCGACCTCCCCGAGCCGGACGAGGACGACGAGGACGCCGACGACCCGCGCGGCGATCTCGAAGCCCGGATCGAAGCGCTTCGTGACGGGATCGACGACGCCCGTGGCCCGTACGCCGCCGACGTTCTCGACGCGATCGAGGCGGCCGGCGAGACGCTCGAGACGACCCGGTGGACCGCCGCGGGCCGCGACGACGCCGTGACCGCGGTGACGGAGTTCGTCGACGCGGCCGCAGAAGCGGTCGACGACGGCGTGGTGGCGGACGCGATCGAGACGACGCCCGAGGACGCGGTCGACGCACCCGACAACGCGGCCGACGCGGCCGGCGAAGACCGGATCGCGGCGCTCGTCGACGCGCTCGACGCCGTGGCGGCGGGGATCGACGGACTCAGCCTTGACCCCGACGACGACGCGGAGACGATCGCCGCTCTCCTCGAGGCGACCGACGCCCTCAACGCCGGCCTCGACGACGCCGAAGAGTGGGACGACCTCGAAACGCACGAGCAACTCCGCGCGCAGGGATACTACGACGTGCTCGGCCACTACAAGGACTTCCCCGTCGAGTGGGCCGCGTTGAAAGAACACGAGTCGCGCGGCAACGTCGACATGATCCTGTTGGCGCTCGACGCCCTCCAATCGGATTTCATGGAACGCCACTGTCTGGAGGCGCTCGAACGCATGGGCAAACGCGGCAAGACCGAGGCGTCACTCGAGGAACTGCTCGGGCGCGCGGGCAAACGCGACCAGTTCGCGATCCGCATTCTCGGCACCATGGCCGCCACGGAAGCCGCCGAGACGTTAATCGAGTACGTCGACGAGGATTCGAACCCGCAGCTACAGAAGGCGACGTTCAAGACGCTCGGCGAGATCGGCGCGGCCGACGCGGTCGGCCCGCTCGCGGAGAAGCTGACGATGGAAAACGACCAGGTTCGTCCCTACGCCGCGCGTGCGCTGGGGCTCATCGGGGACACGCGGGCAATCGAGCCGCTCGCGAACGCGCTCGAAGAGGACGACGACGACGACGTCCGCGCCGCCGCCGGCTGGGCGCTCCGACAGATCGGCACGCGGGAGGCGTTAGAGGCTGTCGCCGAGTACGCCGACGAGCGATCGTTCGTGGTTCAAACCGAAGCCGAAAAGGCGCAGGCGGCGCTCGATGCCGCGGCGACGCCGGCGTAGCCCGGAGCGCTGGCGTAGCCGAAGACACCGACTCAGAATCTCGCAAAGACCGAGCGCGGCCGCTCGGCGCGTGGAATCCTGAAAACCGTGGTCGTGTCCGGTGGCCGCCCGTGAGGGCGGGTCGGACTCGATACTCGTGATGAGAGCGGGTTCAGAGCGACGGCCGCTCCGAAGAAGCTTAGTTGCGGACGACGTTCGTCGCGCGGGGACCTTTCGGCGATGACTCGATGTCGAACTCCAGATCTTGTCCCTCTTCGAGGTCCGGGCCGCCAACGTCTTCCATGTGGAAGAACACGTCGTCGTCCTCGTCCTCAGTCGAAATGAAACCGTAGCCGCCAGTGTCGTTGAAGAAATCAACTTTTCCGCTTGCCATTACAAACAAATGTACGGTCCGTTCCGTCATAACCCTTCCGAGAGTCGTGGTACCACGACGGTCCCGCCCGACCGCTTATATCCGATACCGCCGCCAGACGTCGCATGCGTCGCTCGGCCGGCCGACTCACGTCGTACGAATCCGCCGTCCGCGTCGCCGTCGCGGTCGCGGTTCTTCTCGCGGCCGTAGCGGCGGCCTCGGGCGGTGCCGTCGCCTCCGGGGTCGCGGGCTCGGACAGCACCGTCGCCTCCGGGGCAGCGGTCGCGCCGGGAGCCACGAATGCGACGGGAGACGAGACGGCACCGCGGATCGTCGAGCTGTATCCCAACCCGGTCACAGAGGGGAACCGCGGCGAGTACCTCGTCGTCCGGCTGCCGGGGCCGGGAAACTGGTCGCTCTCCGACGGGTATCACGACGCGTCGTTACCCGCCGACGTGAACGGCACGGTCGCGTTCTCGATGGAGCCCGACCTCACTCGGAGCCACCTCGACGGCCGTGGCGTCGCGGTCCGACCGCTCGGCGCGTACTTCCCGCTCTCGGCGAGCGGCGACCGGATCGAGCTCCGCTACGAGGGCGAGCCCGTCGACGTCGTGGAGTACGGCCGGGTTCGCGAAGGGTACCGCTGGCGGGCGGCGTGGGGCGAGTGGCGACCGAGCGGCTACGAGCCGCGCGCGCCGGAACGCGTCGCCGGCGTGTCGGTGACGCCGTTCGTGCTCCCGGACAGCCCGACGGCCGCCGTCGAGCCGCTCGCGGGCGCGACCGACCGGCTGTTCCTCGCCGGCTACACGATCGAGTCCGAGCGCGTCGCCGACCGCCTCGTGGCCGCGGCGAACCGCGGCGTCGAGGTGCGCGTCCTCGTGGAAGGCGCTCCGGTCGGGGGCTTCCCGAGGCGTGGCGCCCGCGTCGCCGACCGCCTCGTCGCCGGCGGCGTCGAGGTGCGCGTGCTCGACGGCACCCCGAACCGCTTCCGGTTTCACCACGCGAAGTACGCGGTCGTCGACGACCGGGCGGTGGTGCTCACCGAGAACTGGAAGCGGTCGGGAACCGGCGGCGAGTCGAACCGGGGCTGGGGAGTGATCGCGGACGACGCCGCCGTCGCCGCCGACCTCGCCGCGCTCTTCGAGAACGACGCCGCGGGTTCCGACGCGCGGTCGTGGGACGCGTTTCGCGCCGACGCGGCGGTTTACGGCCCGACGACGAGCGGGCGAGACCGCCGGCCCTACCCGACTCGGTTCGACCCGCCGGCGCCCGTCGTCGCCGACGTGGAACTGCTCACCGCACCCGGCAACGCCGGCGACCGACTCGTCGAGCGGATCGACGCCGCCGACGACCGGGTTCTCGCGATCGTCCCGCGAACGGGCGGGCCAGAGGACCGTATCGTCCGGGCGCTCCGCCGAGCCGCCGACCGCGGCGTCGACGTACACCTGTTGGTGTCGAACGCGTGGTACGACCGCGAAACCAATCGGGCGCTCGCCGACGCGCTGGCGGACGAGCCGATCGCCGTCGCCGTCGCGGAGCCCCGCGGTCGATACGAGAAGGTACACGCCAAGGGGCTCGTGATCGACGACACCGCCGTGGTGGGGAGTCTCAACTGGAACGAGGGAGCAACGACGGAGAACCGCGAGGTGCTGCTCGCCGTGGAGAGTTCTGCGGTCGCCGACTTCTACGCCCGAACGTACGCTGCCGACTGGCGCGGCGGCGGGATTCACCTACCGGTCGGGCTGATCGGCGGACTGTCCGCCGCGCTGGCCGCTGCGGGGGTGGTCGCCCGCCGGGAGGTCGCGTTCGCGTGAGCGGCTCAGTCGTCGATGACCGCGGTCGACGAGAGCGCCTCGTCAATCTCGGCGTCGGCCATCTTGCCGACGAGCGCGTCGATGACGGCGCTGCGCCGGCCTTTCACGAACTTGATCGAGCCGACGACCAGGTGGCCGCCGCCCGAGACGCCCGCTTCCGGCAGCTCCTCGTTCAGCTCCGTCACCATCGTCGGGATGTCGAGCCGGACGCCGTCGGACCGGAGAACGGCGAAGTCCGGGCCGTAGCCGATCGTGATGACCGGATCACCCGTCTCCTGCACCCGGTCGTCGTGGAGTTCGCCCGTCGTCTTGCCCGGCGCAGGGTAGGTGAACCGGTGGGCGTACTCATCGACGTCGATCCGATAGAGGTGTGCGCCGGAGGCGAGCCGCTCGTGTTCGACGTGCTCGTCGAGGGCCTCCAGCTGACGGTCCACGTCGCGTTCGGCTCGGTCCGAGAGAAACTCGACCAGCTCCGCGTGGCGCTCGGGGTCGTCACAGCCGACGTTGAGCGCGTCGTTGACGAGCGTCTTCCCCTCGGAGTACCGCAGCCAGTGGGCGGCGTAATCCAGCGCCTCGCCGATGTCGAACAGGTCGGCCTGTTCGTATCCCGCCTCCGCGGCCAGGTCGATGTAGCCGTCCATCGCCTCCGCCTTCGAGCGGTCCGAGAGCCCGGCGACGGCCGGAACGTGTTCCAGCTCCGAAGAGACCGACGGGTCGATCAGCCGCGCCAGCTCCACGCACATCATGCCGGTGGTGATCCGGTAATCCTCGTCGTGGAGGTAGGGGTTGACGTGAGCGTCCAGGAGCGGGGCGACCGCGTCCGGGTCGGGGTGGTGATGGTCGACGACCGCGATCGGGATGTCGTAGTGGGTGAGGTTCTCGTATGCGGGAACGTCCTCCTCCGTCGAGCCGTTGTCGAGCATCAGCAACAACGGGAGCTTCCGGCCGTGGCGGGCGCGCCCTTCCAACGCGAAGTTGAGGTCTCGGGTGACGTCTTCCATCTCGTAGTAGGGCGCCTTGCTCGGCAGCCGCTTGAACAGGTGTTGGGCGGCGTCCGGGTCCTCGTGAACGTCGCGAACGAGCCGTTCGAGCGCCAGCTGGACCGGAATCGCCGCACACATGCCGTCGCCGTCGGCGTGGTGACGGACGCGAATCGGGCGGCCCGAAAGCACCGTTCGCCGGAGCAGCCGGGCCAGGTCGCGGAGGTCCTCGTGGATCGATTCGAACGCCGCCCACTCAACGAGCGGGTCCACGTCGGCCGGATCGGCGCGTTCTTCGATCGCCGCGGTAAACCGCTCGCTGGCCGCCTCGGCGCGGTCGCCGGAGAGCCGCTTCAACGAGTCGACCTCGAGTTGGAGGCCGCCATCGCGCGTTTCGACGGTGCCGGAGACGTGGACCATGTCGCCGAGCTCGACGGCCGGGTACGCGCGGACGCCGGCTTCCTCGAAGGCGGCACACGAGACGATACCGGAGGCGTCGGCGACGCCGAAGATCGTCGGACCGCCGGTTTGTTTCGTCTGGACGACTTCTCCCTCGACGGTCACCTCGTCGCCGGGGACGAGCCCGCGAACGCGCGAGAGGGTCGGCTCGTGTGCGACCGTTTCGGTCGTGTAGCCGCCGGGCGACGCCTCGGCGAAGGCGATGTCGCCGTTGTCTCGTACGTCGGTCAGCCGGACGATCAGCCGGTCGCCGACCCCGTACTCGCCGTCGAGGTTCGACGCGTGTACCAGTCCGGAGACGCCGTCGGAGACGTCGACGAAGATGCCGTACTCGACGACGCCGTTGACCGCCGCGTGATACAGGGCGCCGGTCTCGATGTCTTCCAGCGTACAGTCGGGCGCAAGATCGTAGACGATCGCCTCGTCGGCGGTCCCCTCTGCCGTCACGGCGTCGGGTTCGGGGCTCGAATCGCCCCGCGTGCCGGAATCCCCGGCAGTGTTCTCGCTCATACACGACCTTCGAGAGTGGGCGGTGTTAAGCTTGTTATCTTGCGCTCGCCGCGCGGCGGGCATCCGCTAGCCGGCCGAGGCTCGGCGGTCCGGAACCCATATGAGTCGACGGCGAGTTGATCTGCGTATGCGATTGTTCCGGTCGGGCGAGCTGCTCGGGATCGCCCGAGAAACCATGGAGTTCATCCTCGAAGCCAGCGAGGCGACACACCCCAACGAGTACATGGGGTTTCTCCGCGCCGACGACGCGAGCAAGCTCGATATCGACCGGGAGGGACAGGTGATCACCGACGTGCTCGTCATCCCCGGCACGGAGTCGACGCCGATGAGCGCGTCGGTCCGGTCACACATGAAGCCGAACGACATGCGCTCCGTCGGGTCGGTTCACTCGCATCCGAACGGCGCGCTCAGACCGAGCACCGCCGACCTCGCGACGTTCGGCCAGGGAACGGTCCACATCATCGTCGGCGCTCCGTACGGCTGGGGCGACTGGAAGGCGTTCGACGCCGACGGAGACCAGCAAACGCTTCAGGTGGTCGACGTCGAGCTGCCCGACGAGCGCTTCTTCGATTTCACCCAAGAAGACATCGACCGCGAACTCGTCGAAGAGGATGACGGCGGCGGGTTCTTCTCGTGGCTGCGATGACACGGGTCGTCGCCCAGGGGACGTTCGACCTGCTCCACCCCGGGCACGTCCACTACCTCGAGGACGCGGCGGAGCACGGCGACGAGTTGCACGCCATCGTGGCCCGGAGCGACAACGTCACACACAAGCCGAAGCCGGTGCTCTCGGACAGACAACGGCGCGACATGGTGGCCGCGCTCGCCGCCGTCGACGAGGCCCACCTCGGCGACACGGACGACATCTTCGTACCGATCGAGGAGATCGCTCCCGACGTGATCGTGTTGGGATTCGACCAACACCACGACGAGACGGCGATCGCGGCCGCGCTCGCGGACCGCGGCATCGATTGTCGAATCGAGCGGGCGTCCGGCCGAGACCCCCGCTACGAGGACGAACTGCTCTCGACCGGCGACATCGTCGACCGAGTGCTCTCACGGCGCGGGTAGCGCGGACGACCGTTCTCGGCTCGCCGCGGGCGGCGTCACCGTCTGCGACCGACGGAAACGCGGGACATATATGAGCCGACACCCAAGCGCCGCACCGTGATGACCTCCGACCGCTTCCCCGCGATCCTCGGCGCGACCGCGATGGGCGTGTACCTCCTCGTCGTCGTCGGAGCCACGACCTCGCTGACGAACGCCGTGGCGGCCTGTGGCGCGTGGCCCGTCTGTGGCGGCGGCTACGCCCTTCCGACGGAGCCCGCGGGATGGATCGCCGTCGGCCACCGGGCGCTCGCGGCGGTCGTCGGCGTCGCGGTCGCGGTGTCCGTGCTCCTTGCGTGGCGCGAGTCGGCAGACCGGCGCGTCCGCGCGGCGTTGGCTTTCTCGCTCGCGGTGTTTCCGGCACAGGCTGGGCTCGGGGCGTTCGTCGCGCTCGGCAGCGGCCCACTCCGGATCGCCGGACTGACCGTTCCGCTCGGACTCACCCACCTCGTTCTCGGGGTGACGATCTTCGGGAGCGTGCTCGCCGCGTTGGCGTGGTGGCTCGAGGCGGCGACCGGTGACCCCGACGACGCCCCGACCGACTTCGAGGCGGGAACCGACGACCTGCCGCCCGTCGACGACGCGCCCGAGCCGTCGGTGCCGACGGCGACGCTCCCGCGTCTGCGCGCAACTGCGGCCGCGTACGTCCGGCTGATGAAGCCGCGGCTCATGTGGTTGTTGTGTCTCGTCGCCGCCGCCGCGATGGCGTTGGCCGGCGGGCCGGGGTTCACGCCGTACGCGGTCGCGGCGACGCTCGTCGGCGGAGCGTTCTCCATCGGCGCGTCCGGCACGTTCAACCACGTGCTCGAACGCGACATCGACAGGCGGATGCAACGCACGAACGACCGACCGCTGGCGACCGACCTGGTTCCGGTCTCCCGCGCAGTCGCGTTCGGCGGGGCGTTGACGGCCGTTTCGCTCGGGTTGTTCTGGAGCGTGAACCCCCTGACCGCGGCCCTCGGCCTGGTGGCGATCCTGTTTTACAGCGTCGTGTACACGCTCGTGTTGAAGCCCAACACCGTCCAGAACACGGTTCTCGGCGGCGCGGCCGGCGCGCTCCCGGCGCTCATCGGGTGGGCGGCCGTCACCGGCGAGGTCGGCGGCGGCGGGCTGCTGCTCGCGGCGGTGATCTTTCTCTGGACGCCCGCTCACTTCTATAACCTCGCGCTGGCGTACAAAGACGACTACGAGCGGGGCGGCTTCCCGATGATGCCGGTCGTCCACGGAGAGACCGCCACCCGGCGGCACATTCTCTGGTATCTCGGAGCGACGTTCGTCGCCGCCGCGGTGCTCGCGTCGGTCGCCGAGTCGCTCGGCGGGTTGTACGTCGGCGTCGGCGTCGTCCTCGGTGCGGTCTTTCTGTGGGCCGTGGTCCGGCTTCACTACGAACGCACCGAAGCCGCCGCGTTCCGGGCGTTTCACGCGTCGAACGCCTACCTCGGATTGTTGTTGTTCGCCGTCGTCATCGACGCGCTCGTCGTCTGACCACCGACACCTCGTTTTATTGCTCCGCGAGATCAACAATGCGGCCATGACACGAGTCGAGGTCGAGTACTGCGTGCCGTGTGGAATGTTGAACAGAGCACAGGATGTCTCGGAGGCCGTGCTCGCACAGTTCGGCCAGGACGTAACCGAGGTCGCGCTCGTGACCGGCGACGACGGCGTGTTCGTCGTCCGCGTCGACGACGAGGTCGTCTTCGATAAGACCGAAGACGAGTACGACGTCGACGCGATCGTTCGCGCGGTCAAGCCGCACGTCGGCGCGGCCGCGTGAGCCCGAAACCGGCGAAACGCTTCGTTTCTCCGGGGGAAGATAATTATTGCTCGCTGACAAACCCGAGGGGCGATGGCGAGTCAGACGGCCCGAGAACGCGGAGACGGCCGCGAGTCGAACCGGGAGGGGGAGTCTGACGGCTGGCTGGAACGAACGTGGTACCGGTCGGGCGTCGGCATCGCGGTCGTCGCGGGAGACCTTCTGTTGACGGTCGTCCTCGCGGCGGCCGCGGTCGTCGTCTCCGACGGCGGAGCGCTCGGCACAGAGACCGCCACGGCCGGAATCGTGCCGCCGTACGTCCACGTGTTCAGCCTGCTCGGCGCGTTGGGATTCGTCTTCACCGCGCTGATCGAGGCGTTCGACTCCTCGACTGGCACGGTGCTTCGGTACACCCTCCGGCTGCCCGC
>KI543165.1:414345-422897 GCA_000496175.1 uncultured archaeon A07HR67
GAGCAAACTGCTCGTTCCCATCGCGACCGCGGCTAGGAGCGGATTGAGCAGCCCCGAGACCGCAAGCGGGATCGCGACCGCGTTGTACGCGAACGCCCAGCCGAGGTTTTCTCTGATCCGTCGGTTCGTCCCGCGGGTGACGTCGAACAGCTCCGGAATCGCCGAGAGCCGGTCTTCGAGGAGGACGGCGTCAGCCGCGTCGGCCGCGAGGTCGGTGCCGCCCGCGACGGAGACGCCCAAGTCGGCGGCGGCGAGCGCGGGCGCGTCGTTGCTGCCGTCGCCGACCATCGCGACGCGCTCGGTGGCGGCGAGCCGACGGACGGTCTCGGCTTTCGCCTCCGGAGGCACCTCCGCGAACACCTCGTCGACGGCGGGGTGGTCCTCGAACTGCCGGGCCGCGGCCGCCGAGTCGCCGGTGAGCACGACGACGCGGGTCCCGCGGTCGTCGAGTTCACACACGAGTTCCTCCCACCCGTCTCGGCGCTCATCGCCGACGACGAGCACGCCTCTGACCCGGTCCGCCCAGCCGACGTACACCGGGACGCTTCCCGACCGGGTCGCGCGCTCGCCCGCCTCGCGGAGTCGGTCCGGGAGCGTCCACGCCGCGTCCGCGAACAACGAGCGGTGACCGACGACGACGTGGTCGCCGTCGATGCGACCCTCGACGCCGCGGTCGGTGACCGTCACCGTCGCCGGATCGACCTCGAGTTCGGTCTGGTCGGTCGGATTGGCCGGGTCTCCCGGCTCGGCCGCGCCGGTCGCCTCGACGGCCGACGAACCGGAGCGGGTCGTGCGGTCCGTTCCGCCGTCGGGAGCCGCGGTCGGGCCGGCCGCTCCGGCGACGATCGCGTCCGCGATCGGGTGTGCCGAGGCGCGTTCGAGCGCGGCCGCCCGGTCGAGGACCCGGTCGGCGTCGCCGCCGGCGTCGGGGATCGTTTCCAGCAGCCGCATCTCGCCGTCGGTGAGGGTGCCGGTCTTGTCGAGCACGACCGCGTCGACACCGGCGGCGTCCTCGAAGACGGCGTCGGAGACGATCACGATCCCACGGCGGGCGGCGTCGCGGATCCCGGCCGCGATCGCCAGCGGCGTCGCCAGTCCGAGCGCACAGGGACACGAGACGATGAGCACGGTGAGCGCGACGAGCGCCGCGGCTGTCGCCGAGCCGCCGGTCGCCAGCGTGGCCGCGCCAGCGACGACGGCGGTGGCGACCACGAGCGGGACGAACGCCGTCGCGAGCCGGTCGACCAGCCGTTGGATTCCCGACCGCGAGCTCTGGATCTCCCACAACAGGCGGACGAGGGTGTCGAGGGTGCTCGTCGCCTCCGCGCCCACCGCCACCACTAGCGGGGCGTCCGTGACGACGGTTCCGCCGCGGACCGCGTCGCCGGGTCGTTTGGTCGCCGGCACCGACTCGCCGGTCACGAGCGCCTCGTCGACGGCCGCCGTCCCCTCCACGACCTCTCCGTCGAACGGGATTCGCTCGCCCGGGCGCACGAGCAGCCGGTCGCCCGGCTCGACCGCCGTCGCGGCGACCGATTCGCCGGATTCGAGCCGAACCTCGGTCTCGGCCGCGGTCGTCAGCGCCGAGAGCATCCCGGTCGCCCGGTCTTTGATCCGAGCCTCGTAGTGGGTGCCCGCGGTGACAACGAGGATCACGGCGATCGTCACGTCGAAGTAGAGGTCGGTGCGGCCGAGCACCAACGCGAGCGTGCTGTAGGCGTACGAACTGGCCGCCGCCAGCGACACGAGCAGGTCCATATTCGGCTGCCCCGCCCGCAGGCTCACGTACGCGCCGCGTAGGATCGGATACCCGGTGTAGAACAACACGATCGACGCGAACAACCAGATCTGTGCGAACAGGTAGGTGCCGCTCACGCCGCCCAGGTCGACGAGCGGATCGTACCCGAAGTACGTCGGGTACAAAAACAGGACGTACCACAGCATCGCCATCATCCCGAAGAGGCCGCCGCCGATCAGAAACCGAACCACAGCGACGTCGTCGCCCGCAGGCTCCGGGTCGGCCCTGTCGCTCGCGGTGTATCCGGCGACCGAAAACGCCGCCGGGAGCTCGTCGGCGCTCACCGTTTCGGGGTCGTACTCCACCCGGATCGTGTCCGTCGCGTAGCTCGCTTCTGCCGCCTCGATACCCGCCTGGTCGGCGGCGGTCAACTCGAGAAACGACTCACACGTCGCACAGTGCATCCCGTCGACGTGGAGAAACGCCGTCTCGCCGTCGAACGAGTCGTCCGTCTCCGCGTCGGGAGTCCGGTCCTCGAGGGCGGCGGCGTCGTCGACGTCGTCCAGCGAACGCGCGACGGCGAGACAGCCGCGACAACAGTACGCGCCCTCGACGTCCGGGTCCGTGTGTGGGCTGGCTCCCGTCGGCAGGTCACAGAGGGTACAGTTCGACATGGTGGGGTCGGGACGGCGGCTACGCGTCGCCCGCGTCGGTCGGGTCGAGAGTCGTCTCGTCGTCGGACCGGAGGCCGCCGCCGGTGGCGATCCGAAGGCTGATCCAGATCAGCACGACGTTGACCAGCGTGATGACGGCGACGTACTCCGCACGCGCGAGGACGAAGGCCACGGCCGGAAGCAGGGCTCCGAGCACCAAGAGCACGGCCTGTTGGAGCGAGAAGTCCATATCGCCAGATACGCCGCCGCTGTGATATAGTATCATCGTATTTTCAGCCATCGGGAACCGATAGATCTTATATAACTGATACGGTGTAATCGCGTCTATGAGCCGAACAGAGACGGCACGCACGTCGGTCGACGACGCGGGCGGCGACGACGAGTTCGACCCCGTCGGAACGCTCGCGCTCATCGCCGTGTACTTCGCGATCCTCGTGCTCGCGTGGGTGTACATCTATTATATCGAGTTCCTCGGCCGCGACCTGGTCGTGGTGGGGTGAGACGATGCACATCCACGCCTACGAGAAACTCTGGCTCGCGTTCGCCGTGATCTTGATCCTGCTGCTCATCGGCTCCGTCACCTACGGAGCCGTCGGCCCCGGCGTGGCGATGGTCGCCGACAGCGAGGACCAGATCGATCCGGGCGCGCTCGACGAGGACGAGCGGTTCGCCGAGCCGCGGGTCGAACAGGTCGGCGACAATCACTACGCGGCGTACGTGATCGCCTACCAGTTCGCGTTCGAGCCGAGCCCGATCGTGGTCCCCGAGAACAGCCGCGTGACGTTGTACGTCACCTCCCGTGACGTGATCCACGGCTTCGAGGTCGCCGGAACGAACGCCAACACCATGGTGGTTCCCGGCGAGGTCTCCGAGATCACCGTCGAGGTCGGCGAACCCCAGGAGTACGGACTCCTCTGTAACGAGTACTGCGGGGCCGGCCACCACGGAATGGAGGGGAAAGTCCACGTCGTCTCCGAGGAGGAGTACGCGAATCTGAACGAGGGAGGTGAGACCGCATGAGCGCGGAACTGGAGACCGAGCCGACCTTCTTCGACACGTTCCCCGAGGAGGCGAAGGTAATCCGGGCGGCGTTCCTCGGCTCCTTCTTCGCGCTCGGTCTCGGCGCGGTGTTCGGGATCATCCAGACGCTTCACCGGACGGATATCTTTCGCGGGCTCATCGAATCGACCGACTACTACACCGTGTTGACCGCACACGGCGTCTTCATGGTGATCAGTTTCACGATATTCTTCCTCGTGGGGTTGTTCACCTGGGCGCTCGTTCGGAGCCTCGACCGCCCGCTCGTGAACATCAGAATCACCTGGACCTGGTACGGCCTCATGGTCACGGGAATCACGATGACCGGGGTCTCCATCCTCGCCGGCTTCACCGACGCCGTCGAGATGAGCGCGGACGTGTTGTTCACCTTCTACGCGCCCTTACAGGCACACCCGTTGTTCTACGCCGGTCTCGCGGTGTTCATCGTCGGCACCTGGCTCGCCGGCGCGGACTGGTTCCGCACCTGGCTGGCGTGGAAGCGCGACAATCCCGACGAGCGGATCCCGTTGCAGACGTTCATGGTGTTGACCACCATGATCATGTGGTACATCGCCTCCTCTGCGGTCGCCGCCTCCGTGCTGCTCTTTTTGCTCCCGTGGTCGCTCGGGCTGATCGAGTCGGTGAACCCGACGCTCACGCGAACGTTGTTCTGGTTCTTCGGCCACCCGGTAGTGTACTTCTGGCTGATGCCGGCGTACCTGTTGTGGTACACGGTGCTTCCGTCGATCGCCGGCGGGCGGTTGTTCAGCGACCCCCTCGCGCGGGTCGTCTTCGTGCTCTTCGTGTTGTTGTCGACGCCGGTTGGGATCCACCACCAGTACCTCGATCCCGGCATCGCCGAGGGGTTCAAATTCATCTCGATGACCAACACCATGTTTCTGTTGTTGCCGAGTCTGCTCACGGCGTTCACCGTCGTCGCGAGCGTCGAGTACGGCGCGCGAAAACGCGGCGGAACCGGATTGTTCGGCTGGCTCCGGACGCTGCCGTGGCGCAACCCCGCGTTCACCGGGATGATGCTGGCCGGCCTGATGTTCGCGGCCGGCGGCTTCTCCGGCATGGTCAACGCCGGCATGAACATCAACTACATGATACACAACACGATCTGGGTGCCCGGCCACTTCCACCTCACCGTGGGGACGGCCGTCGCGCTCACCTTTATGGCCGCCACCTACTGGATCTGGCCGCAGATCACGAACAAGCCGATCTACAGCCTCCAGATCGGGTTGTTCCAGGTCGTGCTCTGGTTCATCGGGATGGCGCTCATGTCGAACGCGATGCACGCACAGGGGATGCTCGGCGTCCCCCGGCGGACGGCCGAGCCCGAGTACAGCGGCTTCGAGTACCCCACCGCCTTCGGCGGGTTCGAAGAACTCAACATCCAGATCGCGATCGGCGGAACGTTGTTGTTTATCTCGACGGTGTTCTTCCTCGGAAACGTCGTGCTCACGATGGGGAATCCTCGCGTCTCCGGGCTCGCGGAGTCGATTCCGCCGGCGTTGTCCGGCCCGACCGACGCTCCCCGGGTCCTCGACGACCTCCGCGTGTGGGTCGGCATCGCTCTCGTGCTCGTCGTGCTCGCGTACGCGCTGCCGCTGGCGGCGATCATCAACGACGGCGGACTGCTCGGGCCCGGCGTCGGGACGTATCCGGTGTGGGTCGACGCGGCAGCCAGGGCGCTCGGACAGGTCGCCGCCACCGCCGTCTCGCCGGTCGTCGACACGCTCGCGTTCGCGAGTTCGCGCGTCGGTGACGCCGCGGCGGCCGTGAGCGTGGAGGTCTTCGCGTGACTGTCGACGTCAGCCGGGGCGGGCTCCTCGTCGGACTCGCGGTGTTCGGCGTGATCGTCTACGAGATCCGGACGGTGTTCGGGTTCGTCGGCGTCGACCTGCCGATCGTTCCGTACCTCGTCGGCGTGTTCGCGCTCGCCGGGGTCGTGATCTGGCTCGTCGTGCTCAACGGCGGCTGGCGGACCGACCCGGGCACGGGCGAGTCGAACTGACCGCGATGGCCGGAACACACGTCGTCGTCCGTGGTGAGGAGTGTGCGTTCGAGACCGCACACGCCGACCACGAGACCGACGCCGGCCACGCGGTCGACTGGCGGATCGAGTCGCTCGCTGCGGGCGTCACACGGGCCGGCGCGGACGCCGGCGTGTGCGGCGTTCCCGGCTCCGTGAATTCGGACTCGCCGCTCGGCCGAGACGACGGTGTAGACGACGCGCCACCAGAGTCCGGCGGCGATGACGCCCCGAAGTCGTAGCAGAGAGCCGTCGTGTCGGACGCTCGATTGTATTTTATAGAATTGGAATCTCAAAACAATACTATCGTCACGACCCCTTCGAGTGGCGCCGGCGACCAGCCTCCGTGAGTTCCCTCGCCGGCCGGCTGCGGGGATCGACGCCGACGGTGGACCGGGTCGACCGGCCCCCGGGCCACGCGGGTGGCGTGGCCGTACGCGCCGTCCGGACGCACGAGTCGACACGCAGACGGGCGCACGCTTATTGGCGTTCGTACCCGAAGTGCGGTATGACGGAGAACACGACCGCGTCGACGGTCGACGACGAGACGCCCGCCGGCCGTCCCGTTTCCCTCGACGACGAGTCAGACCTCGACGCGTTCGTCGCCGACGCCGACGCCGCGCTCGTCGAGTTTTACACCGACGGCTGTGGGATCTGTGCGAGCATGGAGCCCGTTCTCGGCAACCTCGCACGCCAACTCGACGTCGCCGTCGGACTCGTGAACCCGCGCGACGACCCGCCGCTCGTCGAGCGGTTCGACGTGCGAAGCGTGCCGCTCTTTGTGGCGTTCGTCGACGGCGAGCCGGTCGCGCGCCGCGCAGACGGGTTCGTTTCCGGCGACGACCTGACCGAGTGGGTCACAGCCCAGGTCGCCTGAGCGGCCGGTCCGCTTACGGCGCTGTCGCGACCACGGCGAACGTCTCCGTGCGAGTCACCGCGCGGATCGCGTCGAAGCCGGCCCCCTCCAACATAGACACCGCGTCGTCGACGCCGTACCGCTCCGACGGCGGCGGACCGGCGTCGCCCGCGCCGTCGGCGTCCCAATCGAAGACCGCGAGCCGTCCGTCGGCCCGCAATACGCGGGCGACCTCGGCGGCCGCGGCGTCGCTCGCGAACTCGTGAAACGTCGCCGTCGAGAAGGCCGCATCGAGCCCGCCCGTCTCGAACGGCAGCGCTGCGATGTCGCTCTCGACGAGGTCGACGTTCGCCGGAACGCCCTTCTCGCGGTACGCCTCGTGCATCTCCGGCTGAACGTCGACGCCGTACACCGTCCCGGCGTGCGGGGCGACGTCGTCGGTGTAGAAGCCGGTGCCGCTGCCGAGGTCGGCGACGACCGCGGCCTCGTCGGCGGCGACCGCGCCGACCAGTTCCTCGGACGACACCCAGCGGTACCGGTCGGGGTCCTCGAGCCGCGCCGCCTGGTCGGCGTCGAAGGTGTGAAATCCCATACCAGAACACCGTGAACCGCACAGAAAAGGAGGTCGGTCCCGGCCGACGGCGGTCGGGGGAGTTACGGTTCTTCCCGGAGCGCGTCGACGACCGCGTCGATCTCGCGTTCGGTCGAGACCGCGTGGACCGACACCCGGACGCCGTCGGGGTGTGGAAGGTCTCGGATGATGATCCCCTGCTCGGCGAGTCGCTCGACGGTCGCCGCCGGGTCGGCGACATCGACCGTGACCAGCCCGGATTCGAACGCCATCGGACTCATCAGCCGTTCCTCGCCGACGCCCCGTTTCAGCCGGTCGGTGAGGTCGGCGATCCGGGATTCGATCGTCTCGAGTCCCACCGACTCCACCGCGTCGATCCCCTCGACCAGTCCGGCGTGAGCCGCCGGGGTCGTCGTGCCGACCTCGAATCGTTTCGCACCCGAGGCGTACTCGATGTCGCTGGCCGTCGAGTCCGTGACCCCGCGGTAGCCGGCCGACGCCGGGCTCATGTCTTCGGCGGCGTCCCGGTCGACGTAGAGGAAGCCGGCACCCCAGGGGCCGAGTACCCACTTGTGGCCGGCGGCCGCCACCGCGTCCGCCCCCCACTCGTGGACGTCCATCGGAGCTTGGCCGGGCGATTGGACGGCATCGACGAGCGTGAACGCGCCCGCGTCGTTGGCGATCTCCACGAGCTCTCTGACGGGCAGACGGGTGCCGTGTGTCCAGGTGATCGCGCTGAAACAGACGAGCCGGGCGTCCGCGACCGCGTCGGCGAAGGCGTCGCGGTCGAGCCGACCGCCTTCGGTCTCGACGACGCGAACCTCGACTCCGGCCTCCGCCTCGAGTTGTTGCCACGGCAGGACGCCCGCCGGGTGTTCGAGATCGGTCCGGACGACGACGTCGCCCGGCTCCCACTCGAGCGCGGAGGCGATGCGCGCGATGCCGTCCGTCGTGCTCTCGGTCAGCGCGATCTCGTCGGTGTCGGCGCCCAGCAACCCCGCGATCCGCTCGCGAACCGCCTCGTAGGCGCTGTACGCGCGGTCGTACGGGTCGGTCTCTGCGACGCCGTACTCGTGGTCCGCGATGAAGTTCGAGGCGGCGTCGACGACGTACTCGGGGCTGGGACCGTGCGCACCGTAGTTGAGGTAGGCCGTCTCCTCGTCCAGTGCCGGAACGTCGGCGCGAAGCTCGCGGGGCGTCATGCGGCGGCCTCCTGTGTCGTCACCGTCATCTCAGTCGAGGTGCCCCTCGGCCGCCTCGCGGAGGGCGTCCTCGCTCTGTGCGCCGACCATTCGGTCTGCGGACTCACCGTCGGCAAAGACGAGCAGCGTCGGAATTCCCTGAACGCCGTACTCGGAGGCGAGCGCCTGGAAGCGGTCGACGTCGACCTTCAGAACCGCCGCGTCGGTGTCGGCCGCGACCGCCTCCACCGCCGGCTCCATCATGCGACACGGGCCACACCAGTCCGCGTAGAAGTCGACGAGCACGACGTCGTGACCCGCAACGTGGTCGTCGAACGCCGTCGCGTCTTCGAGTGCGATCGGTTCGGTTGGAACGGCTTCGCCGGTTTGTGTCATCACCGGCCGGTACGCCCCCCACGTGATAACGGCTTTGGCTATCTGATACAATACTCCTCG
>KI543165.1:423245-430253 GCA_000496175.1 uncultured archaeon A07HR67
ACCTCGACACGGCGTTCAAGGCGTTCGGCGCGGTGGCGATTCTCATCGCGGTCGGTCTCACGGTCGGCGTGCTCGTGCTCACCGACCCGTTCGGCGAGTACGTCACCACGACCCCGGCGGCGATCGGAACGGTGTTGTTCGCCGGGCTCCTCGCCGCGGTCGCGTACGCGGCGTCCACTCTCGGGCGTCGCTGACGCGGGCGTCCGAACACGAGCAAGAACGCCGGCCGAACAGCCGTTCGTGGAGCGGGCTACTGCGACGCGGGGACCGACTCCGACTCGTTGTACTTGTCTTCGAACTCCTGGATGAGCTGGCCCATCTTCGCGTACCAGTCGTTCAACATCCGTTGCATCTCGCCGGAGATCTTCGACGGGTCGGTGGGCTGGTACACGTGGTAGTATCCGCCCTGGTCGTAGTTGATCTGTTCTTTGCTGATGAAGCCGGTCTGGAGGAGCCGCTGGACCGCTCGGTAGGCGGTCGAGCGTTCTCGGTCGACGGCCTCGCCGATCTCGTCGATCGTCAGCGGCTCCTCGCTTTCGACGAGCACCCGGAAACACTCCCTGTCAAGCGGTTTGAGCCCGTGGAAACACTCGAGTAACCCCTCACACTCCATGTCGCTCCGGAGCTGTTCGGCCAACGAATCTGGCATTATGTTGTCGGCAAATACGCCCCGTGTCGACAAAAGGTTTGTGTATGATCTATACAATTCCGTCGGAAAACGCGACCCGGCTCGCCCGCTCGAAGGCACCGCGACGGCCGAGGGTATACGTCGCTGGCGGCCACACGCTGTGACATGACCGACGACGACCTCGCGGACGCAGTTGAGCGGTTCCTCGACGGAGCGGACGCCGCGCTCGACGAGTACGACCAAGGATACGCCGACGCCGACGCGACGGTGTCGGTCCTGCGAAGCCACGTCGCCGACCTGCGGGACGCCGTCGACGAGTGACGGCGCGGCGGGTCGAGCCGAACGAGCGTCTGAGCCGCTCGGCGCTGCTCACGGCTGTGCGCCGATCAACTCGCGGACGCGGGCGACGTGCTCGCCGAACGCCGGGTCGCCGCGCTCGCGGGGCCGATCCACGTCGACGTCGACGACCTCCGCGATCCGGCCGGGCTCGGCAGCCATCACCACGATCCGGTCACCCAGCGTCACCGCCTCCGCGACGTCGTGGGTGACGAAACAGACGGTTTTACCCGTCGACTGCCAGACGTCGAGCAGTTCTCGTTGGAGCATTTCGCGGGTCTGGGCGTCGACCGCGCCAAACGGTTCGTCCATCAGCAACAACGCCGGGTCGACGGCGAGCGCCCGCGCGATGGCGACCCGTTGTTTCATGCCGCCCGACAACGACTTGGGATACGATCCGCGGAACTCGGTGAGCCCCACCAGGTCGACCATCTCGTCGACGCGGCGCTCGCGCTCCGCTTCGGGGTAGTCGCTTCGGTCGAGTCCGAACCGAACGTTTTCCTCGACGGTGAGCCACGGGAACAGGTGATACTCCTGGAAGACGACACCCATCTCCGTCGTCGGTCCGGTCACGGGGGTGCCGCCGAGGCGGACCTCGCCGTCCGTGGCGTCGATCAGCCCGGCGACGATCCGGAACAACGTCGTCTTCCCACAGCCGGAGGGGCCGACGAGACAGACGAACTCGCCCGTCTCGACGGTGAACGAGACGTCGTCGAGCGCCCGAACCGGGTCGCCGTCGCCGGCGTACGTCTTGCCGACGGCATCGACGACGACGCCGGCGTCGTCCGTGTCGGCCGCGCGTTCCGCCGGCGGCTCGTCTGTCACTTCTGCCATACCAACACCCGCCGTTGAACCGCACGGAACGCCACGTCGACGACGAGGTACATCAGGCTCAACACCAGAATGTACGCGATCGCCCTGTCGACCCGGAGGTTGTTGCTCGCGCGCAGGATCTCGCGGCCGACGCCCGGCACGGAGAAGATCTCGGCGGCGATCACGAGCATCCAGCACCGGCCGAGGCCGGTGCGGATTCCGGTCAGGATGCCCGGCAGCGACGCCGGGAGCACGACCGACCGAACCATGTCGAGTTCGCCGCGCACGCCCAGCGTCCGGCCGACGTCGACGAGGTCCTCGGAGACGCCCTCGACGGCGCCGTAGGCGGCGTAGAAGTTGATCCAGAAGCCGCCGACAGCGATGATGAACGCGGCGCCGGCGTCGTTGAGACCGAACCACGCGATCGCGAAGCCGATGAGCGCCAGCGGCGGAACCGGCCGGAGCAGCCGCACCAGCGGCGCCGTCACGTCGTCGAGCGGCCGGCTCCACGCGAACGCGACGCCGGCGCCGATGCCGAGCCCGGTGCCGACGAGCGTTCCGGGGATCCAGTGGCGAACGCTCGACACCAGCGCCGCGGTCATCGTGCCGGAGACGAGTTCGGCGCGGAACGAGGCTGCGACCGCGACCGGGGACGGCAACACGATCGGCGGCTGGGTGAGCGAGACGGCGTGCCACAACGCGAGAAAGCCGAGCAGTCCGGCGACACCTCGGAGGAGACGGCGTGGATCGTCGAGACCGAGCTCCGTCCCTATTCCGGTCTCGTTTCGCACGTCGTCGTCGCTGCCGTCGAACCGCCCGCCGGTGTCTGTGGCCATTAGAGGGAGTCGTACACGTCGAGGTCGAAGATCTGGTCGTTCGTGAGCTGGTCGTCGATCTGTCCGTTCGTCGCCGCGAACTCCGAGAAGACGGGCGTCGCGTCGGTGATCGCGGCCGGGTCGGTGACGAAGTTCGACAACGGGGAGTCGAGCGCCCGCCGGGCGCGGGCTTCCGGCATCCCGATTCCCTCCTCGACGTGGCCGGCGGTCGCGTCCGGGTTCTCGTCGATGAACTCGGTGGCGCGCACGTGCTGTTCGAGGAACTGCGCCGCGACCGGCGACTCGCGGACCTCGTCGCTCATCAGCGTGACCGCGGCCGGCTGCCCGGGGAGAACGTCGGCCGCGGTTCGGAGCATCGTGACCGACGAACCCTCCTCGTCGGCGATGGTCGGCACCGGCTCCATGATCGAGGTGCCGTCGATCTCGTCGTTGGCGATGGCCTGCCAGACCGCGCTCGCGCCGCTGATCTCGAGGATCTCGATGTCGTCGTTCGCTTCGGGGTCAACCCCGGTCTCCTGAAGCCAGTACCGGAGCAGCACGTCGGGGACGCTCCCCTGCGGGAACGTACCGAACCGGAACGGTCGTCCTTCTTCGTCGGCCCACATCGCGAACGCGTCCGCGCCGTGTTCCTCGAAGGTGTCGTGAAACGAGGACTCGGCCATGATCCCCATCGGCTCGCGGATGTTCGCCGCGGTCACCTGTGCGGAGATGCCGCGGTCGATGACGATCATCGCCGGAACGATACCGAACATAGCGATGTCGAGGTCGCCGCCGTTGAACGCCCGCACGATATCCGGGCCGTTCGTGAACTCCCGGCCGGAAACCTCTGCGTCGATGTCGGCGAAGTACCCCTCGCCCCCCATCACGTACCACTGGAGGTCGGGGTAGATCGGCATGTGTGCGACCGTCAACTCCTCGAGTCCGCTGGCTCCGCCGAGACAGCCCGCGGCTCCGATCGTCGCCGTCCCACCCGCGGCAGCGAGGAATGACCGCCGGGACCGGCCGACGTTTCGCTCGTTCATAGCTACGCTACGTGATCGAGGATCAATACCCTCGCGTCACCAGCAATCGCGAACTGTACCCGTGACAGTATTGTATCGCCGCATCCCGCGTATTCGCCGTCTGAGTGGCGTCAGTCGGGAGTGTAGTCGAAATATTGTGTCCGCGATAGCCGTAATACTTGCCAGCGCGGGGCGACCGGAGCGTGGAGTGGTGTCAGTTGTGACCCGCGGTCGTTTATACCTTCCCGGGCCGATCGGCGGGTATGGTCTCGGAGATCTTCGACGCCGACGCGTGGGAGCCGGTCACCGACGAGTTCGACGACGTGACGTACCACCGCGGCGTCGACGTTCCCGCCGTTCGGATCGCGTTCGACCGCCCCGAGGTCCGCAACGCGTTCCGCCCGGGGACCGTCGACGAGCTGTACGCCGCGCTCGACCACGCCCGCAAACAGGCCGACGTGGGCTGCGTGCTGCTGACGGGGAACGGGCCCGCAGAGGCTGACGGCGGCTGGGCGTTCTCCGCCGGCGGCGACCAGTCCGTGCGGGGCGGCTCCGGCTACGAGTACCGCGACGACGACGACGCCGGCGGAGAAGACGACCCGCTGGTCCGCGAGGCGAAGGCCGGGCGGCTCCACGTGCTCGAGGTCCAGCGGCTGATCCGGTTCATGCCAAAGCCCGTCGTCGCGGTCGTCCCCGGCTGGGCGGTCGGCGGCGGCCACTCGCTTCACGTCGTCTGTGACCTGACGCTCGCGAGCGCGGAGCACGCGAAGTTTCTCCAGACCGACCCCGACGTCGCCTCCTTCGACGGCGGCTTCGGCTCCGCGTACCTCGCGAAACAGATCGGCCAGAAGAAGGCCCGCGAGGTGTTCTTCCGCGGGAAGACCTACTCCGCCACGGAGGCCGAAGAAATGGGGATGGTCAACGAGGCGGTGCCGCACGCCGACCTCGAGACCGTCGCGCTGGAGTGGGCCGACGAGATGGCGAGCAAGTCGCCGACGGCGATGCGGATGTTGAAGTACGCGTTCAACATGGCCGACGACGGCATGGTCGGCCAGCAGGTGTTCGCCGGCGAGGCGACGCGGCTCGCGTACATGACCGAGGAGGCACAGGAGGGCCGAGACGCCTTTCTCGAGAAGCGCGAGCCGGAGTTCGGCGACTACCCCTGGCACTACTGAACCGGTCGGCGCGCGCTCGTGAGCGGCCCGTGGCCGCAATCGACGCGCGCGAGGGAGTCGGTCGCCGGGAGCGAAGCGAGGGGCGACCGACGAGGCTGGGGAGGCGTGAGGTGCGGAGCGGTGCCGTGCGGGAGTGTGTGGATAAATACGGCCGGGTTCGGGGTTCTGTCGCCCGCGAGTCCGGTGAAACGCTCACGAGAGAACCGCCTCGAAACGCGCAGACGGTACAAGAAGCCTTGCGCTCGCGGCTCACGAACTATTCGCCGCAGGAGTGCGGGGGAAGGGATTCGAACCACGGTCGCTCCCGTTCGCTCGCTGTGCTCGCTCACCTCCCGCTCCCTGACTCGAATCCCTTCTAGCCGAGCCGCGGCGCTCACGGACTGTGAGCGCCGCGACGTGCGGGGGAAGGGATTCGAACCCTCGAACCTCTACAGGAGCGGATCTTAAGTCCGCCGCTTTTGGCCAGGCTCAGCCACCCCCGCGCGGGTCCGGGTATCCGCGGCGGAGTCAAACCCCTTTCGGATGCGGCCTGTCGGCAGCTACCAGTCGACCGAGAGCGTCCCGTCGCCGTGTGGGTCCGGCGCGATCTCCTCGTCGGTGCGCCGATCGACGACGTGGATGACGCCACGCTCCTTTTTCGCCGGGCACACCTCGGCGGCGCGGACGTTCTCCGCGAGGTCGTCCTCGTCGATGTAGTAGGTTCGCGGCTGTGCCATCCCGCTCAGAATGTCCATCTCCCAGTTGTCGGCGACCTCGGCGCACTTGCCCGCTCCGAAGCACTTGTTGGCCTCGAACACGATCTTGTACGGCTTCTCGTCGATCGGTGGCCCGTCGCCGCCGATGTCGCTCGCGGCGAGGACCCCCTCCTCGTCGGAGGCGTCGTCCCCGTCGCCGGCGTCGTCGCGTTCGGTCCCGCGCTCGTCGCTCATGCCAAAGCGTCGGTGACGCCGGGACTTTCGTTTGTCGGTCGCGCCGCGGCCGACGGCCGCCGGTCTCGCATCCGTCGGAAACGGCCGCGAGACGCCCCGCCGTCCGGAGTCGAACGCTTCAAGTATTCGCTGGCTGTTCGTACGGATATGAAAGACCAGGGACGCTCCGCGCGCAAGCGAACCGGCGGCCGACTGAAACACGCCGCGAACAAGAAACGCCACCAACTCGGCCGCGAGCCCGCCGAGACGACCGTCGGCGAGACCCGCGTTCGGTACATCGATTCCCGGGGCACCGAACGAAAGGTTCGCGCCCTCTCGACGAACGTCGCACAGGTCGCCGACGGCGGCGAGGTCGTCGAAGCCGACATCGAGGACGTCGTCGAGAACCCCTCGAACGTCAACTACGTTCGGCGGAACATCGTCACCAAAGGAGCGATCATCGAGACGTCCGCCGGCCGTGCCCGCGTCACCTCCCGTCCGGGGCAGACCGGCCAGGTGAACGCGGTTCTGGTCGAGTAAGCCGCCCGCCGCGTCCGGGTCGCACACCTCAAACTATTTTACCGCTCACGTCCCCGATACTGGCGTGTACGTCGGCGTCGACGAAGCCGGGAAAGGACCCGTGCTCGGACCGATGGTCGCCGCGGCGGTGCGTGCGGACCCCGAGAGCCTGCCGGCCGGCGTCGACGACTCGAAGCGCGTCTCGCCGAAGCGGCGCGCCGAGATTGCCGCCGCGCTCCGCGCGGACGACGCGGTCGACCTCGCCGTCGCGTCCGTCGAGCCGGCCGAAATCGACGCTCCCGAGGCGGACATGAACACGCTCACCGTGTGTGGCCAGGCGCGGGCCGTGCGAGGCGTCGCCCGCTCCGGCGACCGCGTCGTCGCCGACGCCGGCGACACCTCCGAGACGCGGTTCGCGAAACGGCTCCGGGATGGTGTCGCCAAGGCGGAGGAGACGGCCGACGCCGACCTCGTCAACGGCACCCCGGTCGAGTCGGTCGCCGTCGACGCCGCCCACGGCGCGGACGCGGCCGACCCGGTCGTCGGCGCGGCCAGCGTCGTCGCAAAGGTGGCCCGCGACGCGCGGGTCACCGCAGTCGACGCCGCGTATCCCGGCTACGACGGCGTCGGCAGCGGGTATCCGAGCGACCCGACGACTCGCGAGTTTCTCCGCGCGTACGTGGCCGACCACGGCGACGTCCCGCCACACGCCCGTCGGTCGTGGTCGACGTGTGCGGACGTGCTCGCGGCCGCCGACCAATCCGGCCTCGACGAGTTCTGAGCGGCGAGGTC
>KI543165.1:431611-437689 GCA_000496175.1 uncultured archaeon A07HR67
ACCGGGTGTTGTCGGAGAACTGTTCCATCGTCCGGCGGAGTGCTGACTGGGCGTCGTCGGTGTTGTGAGTCAACACGCCGTTTCCGAGCATGAAATTGGGCGTCCCCTCCATGCTGATGTTGTATGCCCTCCCGCGATGGCTGTGCTCGATACGGCTGATCTCAGCGGTTTGTACCGACGTGAGACCCCCATCTGTGACGGCAGTAGCCTCGAATTCGTCTTTCTCGTAGTGTTCGTGATGTGGGAGCTCCCCGTCACCAACGACAACAAATGTGTATTCGTCCCCGTACGTCTGTAAGAACTCTTCGACCTTTTCTGTCTGCCCCCATAGTGCGGCCACGCCCTTGACTTCGATCACCGTCTTGTCGACCACGAAGTCGGGGTGGTACACGGAGTCAGAGAGTTCGAATGAAGGCTCGTACTCGTACTCGATCCCCGCATTCTGTAGTTTCTTTCCGACCTCGTACTCCCAGTCGGATCGGACGAGATGACCCAAATCGTCGCTGTGTCTGACGTTGCCACCGGTCGGCTCGTGGCCCTGTAGCGCCTCGGAGACTTTTGCTGCGACCTCGGGGTCACGCATCGGATTATTATCTCCACTGATATCGCAGACCGGGTAGTCACAGTTCGCGGCGCTCTTCTCGATGATTCTGGCTCTCTCTTCGTCGTCTAAGCTTTGCCACCACGCAGACGTGGCCGCACCGATCCGTTCTTTGACCGAATCTGGATCGGCGTTGACGACCCACTCTCCCCACGGCGTTCCCGACCGCATCTCGCTTAATTCTTCACGAACGCGTTCGGCGGTCTCCTCGTCCATCTCCCAGACGTTGGTGCCGTGGAACTCTCCTCCGTAGTTCGGATTGTTTTCACCGGCAAACTGTCCGTTAGAGAGCGCGTCGACGATCTTGGTCCGACGCTCATCGGACCACTCGGTTCCGTACATCGGGTTGTTTTCGCCGCGCATCTCTTGGCTATGGCCTTCGTTCTTACAGTCGACAGAGCAGAAGCGTCCCGCAGTCCACGCGTCGCAGATCTCACACCGCGACACGCCGATCTCGTCGCTGAAGTCGGCGATCTGGTCCCCGAGAGATAGTTCTCGTAGTTCCCGCTCGACCAGTTGGCCGTCGTCACCGACGACGAAGAACGGGTGTGTCGGACTGGCGAGCATCGTCCGTCCATCGTCCAGCTCGACTTCGAAGAAATCCGCGATGCCGGAGTCGACCAGGTGACCCTCGTCGGGTTGAATCTCGTTCGTCTCGAAGTCGACGGACGGAATCGGTTCTCCCTCGGCGCTCACGTCCTCTATCGGTTTTATCTCTGGCTTCGAGGGATACCCCGTGACGACTTCGGTCCCCGGAGGAACACACAGTGAATCCGCCTCATCAAGGAATACGATCCGAAAGTCGCCGCCGAACGACGAGCGCGCGAACCCCTTGATTCGGTCGCGCACCACGTCGATGCCGCGCTGGTCGGAGGCGTTGAGTTCGAGAAAGTTGCCGCGCCAGTCCTCGCCGTAAATTTCACGTGCGATGGCAGTGGAAGCGGTGGTTTTCCCCACACCTGCAGGCCCGGAAAAGAGCAGGTGGGGCACGTCGTCCTGCGCGATGTAGCTCTGAAGCCGTTCGACGATCTCCTCCTGGCCGTGGATCTCCTCGAGCCGTTGTGGCCGGTATTTTTCGATCCAGATCTCACGTCCCGTCGCGGTCGCCGCCGGCGACTCCTCGGCATCGCTCATATTCAGATTGAGGGGTCGGCAGGGTGATAAACGAACCGAGAAGCCGCCGAGCGGGCGCGGGGTCAGTCGGCGCCGTCTGCTCGGTCGCCCGGAAGTGTCGAGGGAACGTGGTCGGCGAACGCGTCGACGAAGGCGGCCGGCGTCGAAATCGTCGTCTCGGCCGCCGTCAGCCGCCGGCGGACCGCCGGGTCGATCTGCGGTGAGAGAAGGAGCACGGCGGCGCCGGTCGAGACGGAGCGGGTCCGCCAGCCGACGTATCGGCGCCCGATCCACGACGGGAAGTCGGCGAGCAACACGGCGTTGCGCCACGCGAACAGGCGGCTGCGTTCCAGTCCACGGAGCGCGAGCCGGTCGTCGAGCGGGTCGAACACCGCGTCGACGCCGGCCACGCCGGCGGCGTCGTACATCGCGACCAGCGTTTCCTGGACGGTCGCAACGAGCCGGGCGAGAACGTCGTTGATGCGGTCGTGGTCGGTGTGCTTGCGGCTGCGGTCGGGGTCGATGCCGACCGCCCGCAGCGTGTACGTCAGGTCGTAGTTGATGTGAGCGTTGATCCCCAACAGGGCGTCCTGTGCGACGAGCGTGTCTCCGCGAACGGCGGCGGCGAACGCCAGCAGCCACGGGCGGGGGAGCGACCCGAACTCGCGGCGCTCGAACGCGGCAAGCGCCTGTCGGTACTGGTCCGCGAACGTCACGAGATACGTAGAGACCCACTCGGGATCGGCGAAAACGCCCGCGTCGATCGCCGCCGCCACCGCCTCGGTCATTCGGGTGTACACCGTGAGAAACACCGCGCGCCGGTCGGCACGCTCGCGGAGGTGCGTCTCGGTCCGCGACAGCCGGTCGGCGACGTCGTCGACCGAGCTAAACGGCTCGGCGACGAGGTCGAGCAACGCCGCGTCCGGCCCCGTGTCGTCCAGTTCGGCCGCAATCGAGTCCGCGTCGATGTCGGTCTGCCGCCGGGAGGCGGCGAACAGCGTCCGGAGCTCGGCGGCCGTTGGGACGGTGGCACGGAGCGGGAACATGGCGAAGACGACGGGTGCCGTCGCGTCCGGATACGCGAGCGGAGGATATTAACGCTACTGGCGCCGGAGCGTCAGCCCGGCGCGGGGCGGGCCGTCGAGACCGGCGGCGGGGCCGACTGCGAGCGGGGAGTCGGACGGGTCTCCGCGATCGACGTACTCAAGCGATCGGGGTTCGAGTGATCGACGATGGCTGACCGACGGTACGATGGACTGCTTCTCGACCACGACGGCGTGCTCGTGAGCCTGTGTGCGACGTCGACGCTTCGGGAAGCGGCCGCGCGGGCGTTCGCCGACGTTGGGGTGCCGGACCCGCGGCCGGCCGACCTCGAAACGATCACGATTCGCGTCTCTCCGTCCGAACTGCGCGAGACCGCCGGTCGATACGATGTCGACCCCGAGCACCTCTGGCAGCGGCGGGAAGATCGAATCGAGGCGGCTCTTCGGGCAGCGGTCGAGAACGACGAAAAGACGGCGTACGACGACATCGCGTGTCTCGAACGGGTCGGCGTCCCCCTCGGGATCGTGAGCAACAACCAGCGTCGGATCGTCGAGTTCGTTCTCGGGGCGTACGGAATCTCGGAGTGGTTCGAGGCGATTCACGCGCGGCCGCCGACCGTCGAGAGCCTCCACGAAAAGAAGCCCGCGCCGACGTATCTCGAAGCGGCAGCGACGGGAATCGGGTGTTCGAATCCGTTGTACGTCGGC
Organism: uncultured archaeon A07HR67; assembly: GCA_000496175.1. GTDB lineage: Archaea > Halobacteriota > Halobacteria > Halobacteriales > Haloferacaceae > Halorubrum. The sequence continues at coordinate 435,077 of KI543165.1, forward strand.
GACAGCGAGTCGGACGTTGCCGCCGGTCGGCGGGCCGGCGTCGATACCGTGTTGCTTCGTCGCGAGCACAACGCCGACCGCCGGATCGACGCGGAGCCGTTGAGGGAGGCGACGAGCCTCGACGCCGTCGTCGACCTGCTGTGATCCGTGCCGGCGTCGGGGCGTCGTGCCGGTCGCGCCGCGGCGTCGGGGCGTCATGTCGGTCGCGCCGCGGCGTCGGGGCTGGGCCCGGCGTGGCGCCGGGACTCAGCTGCCGTCGGCGGCTCGTGCGGCGTCTAACACCTCGTCGTGGAGGATGCCGTTGGAGGCGACGAGCCCGACCGAGTCGTGTCGCCAGCGGTCGCCCGCGAGATCGGTCACCCGGCCGCCGGCCTGTCGAATCATGAACACGCCGGCGACGGAGTCCCAGGGGTTCGCCCGGTGGTTCGAGAACGTCCCCTCCAGCCCGCCCGCGGCGACCGTCGGGAGAGCGACCTGCGCCGCCCCGAGCCGTCGCATGTCGCCGAAGCGGGTCACGGTCGCCTCACAGGCGGCCGCGTACTCGTCGCGGGCGTCGTGGTCCCACCACAACGTGGGGTTGACCGTCGCCCGCCGCGGCGTCGCCGTCTCGGAGACCGAAAGCAGAGTGTCGTTGCGGTACGCCCCGTCGGCGTCGGCGACGTAGACGTCGCCGAGTGCGGGACACGCCGTCGCCGCCGCCACCGGCTCCCCGTCGACGACGGCAGCCACCGCGGTTCCCCAGATCCGCAGTCCGCGCACGTAATTGTGCGTGCCGTCGATCGGGTCGACGACCCACGCGGCTCCGTCCGCTGGCACGCGCTTGCGGGCGTCTTCCTCCTCGCCGACGACCGCGTCGTCCGGGAACGACTCGCGGATCGTCGCGACTGCGGTTCGCTGGGCGGCCCGGTCGGCTTCGGTCACGAGGTCGTCTTCGCCCTTCGTCTCGACGGTGATGTCGGTCCGGAAGGCGTCATGTGCGACGCGAGCGCCCGCCCGTGCGGCCCGCTCGGCGAGAACAGCGCGCTCGTCGGTGACGGTCATGCCTCGGAGTGCGACCTTCGCACGCGTATACGCGTCGATCACGCGGCGCGGACCATTCGTCGTCGAGTTATTAACTCAGTTTCGGATTCGAGTATATTTAAGAGGGAGAAGCGGGTATACGCGTTCATGCAACCGCAAGAAGCGGTCCGCCAACTGGAGAACGCGATAGACGCCTCGCTCGACGAGGCGGGATGCCGCACCGCTGCCGGCTACCGACCCACGTTCGAACGCGTCGCCGAGCGCGCCGACGGAACCGCGGTGTACGCGGTGGCGGGCGCGCTCGCCGAAGCGGTCGTCGAGGGCGAGTGCCCGACGCCCGCCGAGGCGAACGAAACCGCAAATCAGGTGCTCGCCGACCGGGCGTACACCGACGGCGGCGCGTAGGTACTCTCGCCTCGGAGGCCGCGTGGATCTGTGTCGTCGACCGGCCGGTACGTTCCCGAGGATGAGGGTGTCACCGCGGGGCGCGTCGGATCAGAAACAACGTTCCGAGAACGATCGCGATCAGCGTCGCGAGACCGGCGATGTCCGCAAGGTCGAAGTCCGATCGCTCGGTTGTGGAGGCGTCGTCGCGCTCGCCGGCCGTGCCGTTGTCCGCCGTCTCGGAGTCGTTGGCGCCGTCGCTGCTGCCGTTCCCGTCGTTTTCGCTGCCGCCGTCCTCGTCGGAGGGCGAATACGGGGCGTTCGTGGGTTGTGAAGCCGCGTCGGTGGCGCGCGGCTCCGCCGGCGGGTCGAATATCACGGCGCCCGTGAGCGCCGCTAGCAACGACATCCCGGCGAGTCCGAGCGAGAACAGGAGCGTTCCGCGGGTGCCCATTGGAAATTGTATAGTCCTGATACTACCAAAGTATGTTCACGTAGATGCGTATCGAGCCGGCGTTGATTCGTGGTCGTGTTGGTGAACTCGGAATCAAGGAGCGTTTGATACCCGCCGGCGCGATCCCAAGCGCGACGAACCGAGCGTCGAACCGAGTCGACGGCCCCTCGATCAGCCACACGCCGCCATCGAGAGACGATCGACAGCCTCGTTTCAGCTGACTAATATATATGAAACATTCTTTACAACTCACCAACCGTTTTATGTAGGAATAGTATACATTCACGGCCGAAGGGACATACGCCCGGAAGCAGGGGACGAACACAAGCCGACGAGGGGGCTCACCGATGGCATCTACCACAACCACCACGAGCGATGGGAGCCGAACCGAACACGAACTCACACAAGACGAGATATTCGACCTTCTCAGCAACCGACGGCGGCGGTTCGTCATTCACGCGTTGAAACGGGCGGACGGCCCGGTCGAAGTCTCAGAACTCGCTACCTACGTGACCGCGTGGGAACGCGGGATCGACCCCGAGACGGTCGAGTACGACGACCGCCGCAACGTCCACACGACGCTCAAACGAACGCACCTGCCAACGCTCGAAGAAAAGAACGTCATCCGAATAGACGAAGACGACAACCTCGTCGAGCCGACCCCGACGCTCGAGGACCTCGACATCTACGTAGAGGTAATTGACGGAGACGAGATTCCGTGGAGTACCTACTACGTCGGTCTGAGCGGCCTCTCG
>KI543165.1:437709-439254 GCA_000496175.1 uncultured archaeon A07HR67
TGTCTTCGGAGATGTCGATGACTAGTTCATCGTCCTCGTTGAGATAGGTGTACGGGTTGTCGCCGGGTTGGAGCGCGACCTCGTCGTTGAGCGAATCGGTAGGACCACCGAGAACGGCCGCACCGCTCGAAGTTACAAACAGAAACACGACTCCGAGTGAAACCACAGCGAGCAGGCTCATGGAACCGCGCGTCCGCAACATTGTCGATGTTTGCCGATGTGACCTAATAAGTAGTTGCCACACGTTGCCGCATCGAGCCGTGCTTGATGCCACTCTATCATGGGTTGAACATTAGTGAGACAATTAATGAGGCCGGTACTGACATAAATATTAGATAATCCGGGTTTTGAGTGTCTGATTCCTGTAGCTAGGGTATTCAACAATCGTATTATAAGCTATAATATCTAACTTATCTGATTGTTTGTCACAATAATTTCACGTGTATTTAATACCCTCTGTTCTGACCTATCCTCGTCTTGTTGTATGTGAGTGTCGAATTCACTCAATCGCTGGAGTTATTATTCTGACGTTTACATACGTGTCTACGTGTGTACACATGTCACAAGAATCACTAACTGAGACTAATCGTGGCGTCTCAAAGGTAGTTGGTGTTGTCACTCTCGTCGCAATTGTGTTGCTACTCGCAACGGTGTTCGGCGCTACGCTAACTGGGTTCACCGATCAACTAGAGGATCCGGCCCCACAGATTGCCTTTGAGTTCGAGTACGACGACGATGTCGAGAATTCGATGGACGAGTACGGTGTCGAACCGGAAAGCACCGATCCAGCAAACGTCGATGAAATTCTAATAATCAATCACCGCGGCGGTTCAAGAGTAAATGCGTCGAAGATGTATATCCACGTATCAGCTGAGGCATCCGACGGAAGCGAGCTAGAATGGCAGGGAACATGGGCAGAAGTAGAACAGACGGATAGAATTGCTGCCGTCGGTAATAGTTTTTATTTTTTTGCGTGGGGTGGAGCAACATTTGAGCGCGGTGAGGTACAGATCATCTGGCGAAGCGAAGACTCGACGGATAGCGTTCTTGCCGAGTGGGAGGGATGAGATTTTGTTTTATCAATTCATGCTTTTGTATAATTAAATCAGCTCTGAATCCGGATCGAACGTCGGGACGCTACCCTCGTCTATTTCTGTCTCGTTGTCAGCATTAGTGAGCGTGAAGTCAGGCGACCGATTTCAACACCCTCCAGTTTTGCTGTAAATGTACACCTCTCCAGCTCCCGAATTTGTCCCGGGTACACCTACGATTGCGGTGTTGCCGTCGACAGCGACGTTCTCGCCGACCGGGTCACTGGGCCGAGAGGCGATGAGCGCTGCGGCCTGTGTGAATGAGCCGTTCGACCGCTTGAACACCTGTGCGACGCCTTCGTTGCTCCCGTCGTCGAGATCCGTCCTTGGAGCGCCAACAACCGCGATGTTGCCGCTGGCTGAGATACTCGCGCCGAACTCTTGGATTGACCCGTCTGGGAACTCGGTATTATCGAGCGACCCGTCAACCGTCGGCGGTCCAGTATTGCCACCA
>KI543166.1:0-4047 GCA_000496175.1 uncultured archaeon A07HR67
CTCGCCGAGCTCGCGTCTCGCGACGGCGAGGAGCGCTCGCCGGTCGAGATTCTTCTCGACATCGTGCTCGAAGACGAGAACCGGACCATGCACGTCAACTTCGGCATGGACGAGACGGACGTCCGGACGGTGATGCGGCACGACCTCACTATGGTCGGCAGCGACGGCTCCTCGCTGCGGCCGACCGGCCCGCTCGGAGACGGGGTGCCGCATCCGCGCAACTACGGCACCTTCCCCCGTGTCCTCGGCCACTACGCCCGCGACGAGGAGGTGCTCTCGCTCGAGCGTGCCGTCCACAAGATGACCGGCATGCCCGCCGCGCGGCTGGGGCTCGACGACCGCGGCGTGGTGAAACGAGACGCCTGCGCCGACCTGACGGTGTTCGACCCCGACACCGTCGCACAGACCGGCGATTTTCTCGACCCCGCCGTGTATCCCGCCGGCATCGACCACGTGCTCGTCAACGGCGAGTTCGTCGTGCGCGACGGCGACCACACCGGCGAGCGGCCCGGAGACGTGATCGGCGCATGAGCGCCCGCGTGACGGCCGTCGAGACCGTGCCGGTGTCGGTGCCGACGGAAACCGCCTACGAGACGAGCCTCTCGATTGCGGCCGGCGAGGCGGAGTCGTACGACCACGTGCTGGTTCGCGTCGAGACCGACGCCGGCGTGACGGGTCTCGGCGAGGTCGCGCCGCTCCCGACCTGGCCACACGGCCTGACCCAGTCGGCCGTCGTGGACCTGATCGACGACCGCCTCGCGCCGCGTCTCGAGGGGGAGTCGCTCGACCGGATTCCACGGCTCGTCGACCGGGCGGAGCGAGCCCTCTCCGGCGAGCCGTTCCCGCTCTGTGGCGTCGACGTCGCGTTACACGACGCGCTGGGAAAGACGCGCGACCTCCCGGTGTACGACCTGCTCGGCGGCGCTCCGGACGGCGAGGCGACGATCGACTTGCACTACTCTATCGGGATCCGTCCCCCGGCGGAGGTTCGCGACCTGGCTGTCGAGGCCCGCGACGACGGGTTCACCGCGTTCAAAGTGAAGGTCGGCGGCCCGGACTTCCCGGCCGAGCGGGAGGCGATCGCGGCGATCGCCGACGCGGTGCCCGACGCCCGGATTCGCGTCGACGCCAACCAGGGGTGGTCGGCCGCTGAGGCGGTGCGTCGCGTCCCGCTTCTCGATGCCGACGCCGACGGCCTCGTGTTGGTCGAACAACCCGTCCCCTACGACGACATCGCGGGACTCCGACGGGTGCGGGAGGCGACCGGCGTCCCAGTGTTGGCGGACGAGGCCTGCTTCTCGCCGGCCGACGTCGCCACGCTCGCCGCCCGCGACGCCTGTGACCTCGTCAACATCAAGCTCGCGAAGACGGGCGGGCTCACCCGCGCACGCGACGTCGCGACGGTCGCGGACGCACACGGACTCCCCTGTTTCATGGGGAGCATGCTCGAACTCGGCGTCGGCACGGCCGCAAACGCGCACTTCGCGGCGTCGTCGCCGGCGGTCAGCTATCCGACCGGCGTGTTGAACGTCCACGCGGCGTCGACGCTGATCGACGCACCGGAGGCGTGGTCGCCCGCCGGAGACCGTTTCACCGTCCCCGACGCGCCGGGTCTCGGGGTGACTCTCGACGACGCGGCGGTCGAGCGCTACCGCACCGACTGAGTCGCCGCCGGACCGAGCCGGATCGGGCGCGGCTCGGAAACCCATCATGAAAGGTTGTGGGGTTTTGCTGCGCAGGGCGGTACGTGGCTCAGATGATGAACGTTCGAAACGCCTTCGACGCGCCCGTTCCCACGGTCGTTCTCGCGGAGGGCGAGTTCGGGAAGACGGGCGGGAAGACCGCGAACGGGGTCGTCACGCACAGCGAGGTGTTCGACGCCCGGGCCGTGGTCGACTCGACGACCGCGGGCCAGACGGCGGCCGACGTGCTCCACAAGCCCGGCGCACCGGATGTCCCGATCGTGGACTCCGTCTCCGCCGCCCTCGAGACCGCACCCGACGCCGAGGCACTCGTCATCGGCGTCGCGCCCGCCGGGGGCCAGCTTCCAGACCCGTGGGTCGACGAGATCGAAGACGCCGTGCGGGCCGGCTGTGACGTCGTCTCTGGGCTCCACGTCTTCCTCGGCGATGACGACGAGTGGGCGAGCTTGGCGGCCGCCCACGACGCACGGATCTTCGACGTCCGAAAACCGCCCGCCGAAGAGGCGCTTCGCGTCGGCGACGGCTCGGTCGACGACGTCGACGCCGACGTCGTGCTCACGCTCGGCACCGATTGTGCGGTCGGAAAACGCACCACGACGTTCGAGCTGTACCGGTCGGCGCGGGACGCCGGGCTGAACGCCGGCTGGGTCGCGACCGGCCAGACCGGGATCATGGTGGGGGCTCACGCCGGGGTGGTCATCGACCGGGTGCCGGCCGACTTCACCGCCGGCGTCGTCGAGGATCTGGTGGCGTCGGTGGCCGCCGACGCCGACCTCGTCTTCGTCGAGGGGCAGGCTTCGCTCACCCACCGGGCGTACTCCGGCGTCACGCTCGGGATCCTCCACGGCGCCTGGCCGGACGCGGTGGTCCTCGCGGACGACCCGGACCGAGTCGGCCGGACGCACTTCGACCGGTTCGCCGTCGACGGCGTCGACACTGAGGCCGCGCTCATCGAGGAGCTCTCGGACGCGGTCGTCGCCGCGGTCTCGACGTGGGGCGACCCCGACACGGCGCGAGACCGCCACGGTCTACCGGCGGCGAACGTGTACGAGGACGGGGGTGCCGACGCCCTCCTTGAGACGGTTCGGGACGCGCTGGGGTCGTCGGCGACGAAGCCCCCCGCCGAGCCGAGCGAGGGAGAACGATGAGCACCGTCGTCGACCTCGCCGTCGAGCCGCTCGACTTGCCGTTGTCCGAGCCGTTCGAGATCTCACTCGGCGTTCAACACGCCGCCTCGAACGTGCTCGTGACCGTCGAAACCGAGGCGGGGGTCACGGGCTACGGCGAGGGCTCGCCGCTCCCACCGGTGACCGGCGAGACACAGGAGGCGGCGGTCGCGACCGCCCGGGCGGCTGCCGACATCGTCGAAGGGCGCGCGGTCGACGACTACCGACGCATCGTCGACGACCTCCGACACACGTTTCCGGGGGCCGCCTCGGCGACCTTTGCCGTCGAGACGGCCGTCCTCGACGCGTTCTGTCGGGAACGCGAGCTTCCGTTCTCGGAGCTGTTCGGCGGCCCGCCGTCGCCCGTCGAGACGGACCTGACGATCCCCATCGTCTCGCCCGATACCGCCGGCGAACGAGCCCAGGCCGCCGTCGACCGGGGATACGAACACCTCAAAATCAAGACCGGAACCGATGTCGCCGCCGACGTCGAGCGGGTGGCCGCGGTCAGCACGGTCGCGCCGGACGCGCCGATAACGGTCGACGCCAACCAGGGGTGGACTCCGAAGGAGACGGCGCGGTTCGCCGACCGGCTCGCCGACCGCGGCGTCCGGATAGACCTGATCGAACAACCTGTCCCGGCGAGCGACCTCGCCGGGCTCGCGGACGCCCGCCGCCGCGTCGACGTCCCCGTCGCGGCCGACGAGGCGGTGTTCACGCCACAGGACGCGGTTCGGGTCGTCCGAACCGACGCGGCCGACGTGATCAACGTCAAACTCGGGAAATCCGGGCCGCTGGCGGCCGCCGACATCGCCGCGATCGCGAGGGGTGCGGACCTCGACCTCATGGTCGGGTGTATGTTGGAGAGCTCGATCGGTATTCACGCCAGCGCACACGTCGTCGCCGGCAGCGGCGCGTTCTCGTACGTCGACCTCGACGGGAACCGGCTGCTCGCCGCGGACGTCGCCGATTCCGACGACGGCGCGGTCCACGAGATTGCCGGGCCCGGACACGGAATCACGCCGGAGCGCTGATCCCTACAACGTCTCGGCGTTTCGCGCCTGCTCGGCGCGCCGGTCGGCCTGTTCTATCCGGCTGCTCGCCGCGTTCGAGAGCCCGGGCGGCAGGTCGCTTCTGGCCGCCTCGAGCCGGTCTGTGACCCGTTGGAGCCGCTCGGC
>KI543166.1:4795-7371 GCA_000496175.1 uncultured archaeon A07HR67
GTCGACGAGGTCGTAGGCGACGGTGTCGTCGCCGGCCGCGCCGTCCCCGTTCTCGACGCGGTCGACGTGTTCGAACGTGATCCCCGTCTCGCGCAGCGGCAGGTCGGTCGGCGGCGAGCGCACCTCGGCGAACGAGCGGATAGTGAGGGCGTCGTCGACCAGCGAGGCCTGATCGACCGCGGGGAGCCGGTCGTGGTCGTATATCGGCTCGCCCTCGAACTCCGGCACGACGAACGGGAGCCGCGCGCCCTCGTCGCGAGGAAGCCCGTACGCGAGCGGCACGTCGGTGAGGTCCTCGATGCCTTCGATGGCCGTGTTCGTGATGTCGGCGAGCAGCCCGTCGGTGCTCACGCGTTGGAAGTGGTCGGCGACGTCGTTGACCGACAACGTCGAGGAGTGCGAGCCGAGCTCCGGGAGCACCCGCGGAACGATATCGGGCTCGGGGTCGAGAAACTCGTTGTTGGGGACGCGCCGCGAGTGGGAACTGGCGACGTACAGCTGTGGCTCGTCGGTCTCGAGGTCGACGAACGCGTGAAGCACCTCCCAGTCGTGCCAGTGGAAGTTGGCGGTGAACTGGTCGAACGCGGAGTACATCCAGAACTGGACGACTCCGAGCGAGGACTCCTCGTACGTGACGCCGTGGTAGAACACCGTCGGATTCGGCGGCGCGGGCGGCTGATCCGGGTCGCCCGCCGTCCCCTCGATCCGCTCGTGGTAGCCGTTCATCGCGTCGAACCCGTCGACGACCGTCTCGCCGTCGCGGTCCGTGGCGTACGGCCGCGGGTCCGTCGGGAACCACGGCTCGTGGACGTCGAAGTACAACGCCGGGGCGAACCGGACCGCGAGCTCGCGGACTCGCTCGTCGTCCATCTCGGTCGTCCCTCCGTCGGCCTCGCGCTCGACGGCCGAGCAGCCGGCGAGAGAGGCGGCGCCAACGCCCGCGACGGCCCCGAGAAGCGTTCGCCGACCGACAGCCGGCGACTTTTCCGGCTCAGTCGCCGACTCCTCAGTCACGGGCCAGCTCCGTACTGGTCCACGCGCGTCGGCTAGTTCTCGACCGGATCGATCGCAGAGCCATTTGATTCTGACACCGACACAGAACGGAATAAGCCTTCTGACGCCCACGAAAGGTATTTGAGCGCGGAGTCGCCATCTCAAACATGGCGTGGAAGCGGGTCCTCTACTACGGCATCATCGCGCTCGGAGCGTTGTTCGTCGTCAGCGTCGTGGTGTCCGTTATCTCCACTATCCTGAGTCTCGCGTGGGCGGCCATCTCCGCCGCGGTCTCGCTCGCGGTCCTCGTCGGTATCGTCTACGTCGCTTATCGGGCCGTCTCGTGGTTCTCCGACGGCGCCGACAGCGCCGACCGCACCGGACGGCCCGAGGCGACCACCGCCGACGAGAGCCCGGCCGACAGACAGGACCGCCTCCGACGACAGTACGTCGAGGGACAGATCAGCGAGGTGGAGTTCGAACGCCGGATCGCCCGCGAACTCGAGGCCGAGGACGGCGGAGACATCGAGCGAGAACTCGAACGCGAGCGTTAAAACCGGTCTCGAAGCTCCTCGCGGAGGTCCCCGAGCCCGATGTCGTTCATCGACAACACCACGAGCAGGTGATAGACGAGGTCGGCGCTCTCACCTGCGAGCGCCTCGGTATCCCCGTCTTTGGCCGCCAGAATCGTCTCTGTCGACTCCTCGCCGATCTTTTCTAACGCCGCGTCGTCGCCCTTCTCGTGGGTGAACAACGAGGCGGTGTACGAGCCGTCCGGCAGCTCCCGCTTGCGCGACTCGATCGTCGCGAACAGCTCGTCGAGCACCGCGTCGTCGGGGATGTCCCCGTCTTCCGCTCCGTGACCGTCTCCGGCCGTCTCTTCTGTGTCGCCGCTCACGCGATCACCCGGCTGTCGGGGAAAAACGCCAGGTCGTGGAGCCGCGAGTCCTCGGTGAGTTCGGGGTGGAACGAGGTGGCCACCACGGGGCCGTCGCGCACCGCGACCGGCCGGCCGTCGACCGTCGCGAGCGTCTCGACGCCGTCGCCGACGTCGTCGATGGCCGGCGCTCGAATGAACACCGCGTGGAACGGCTCCTCGAGCTCCGCGACGGGCACCTTCGCCTCGAAGGAGTCCTTTTGTCTGCCGAACGCGTTGCGGTCGACGGAGACGTCGACCACGCCGAGCGCGTCGACCCGGTCGTCTTTGGCATCGCGCGAGCAGACGATGAGCCCGGCACACGTCGCGAGGACGGGTTTGCCCGCCCGGACGTGGTTGCGGATCTCCTCGGCTATCCCCTCGCGGCCGATCAGCCGCGATATCGTGGTCGATTCCCCGCCCGGCATGAGGAGAACGTCACAGTCGGGGACGATCCCAGAGTCCCGGATCGTGACGACCTCTGCGGGCTCGTCGTGGGCGGCCGCGGCACGGCGAACCGCCTCGGCGTGTTCGGCCACGTCGCCTTGGACCGCGATGACGCCAGCTTTCATACGCCCACTGAGAGCGGGACCGTCAAAAATGGCGCGCTGCCGGCCAGAACGGGCCAGTCACCCGCGGCTCAGTAGACGGCGAGCGCGAGATACAG
>KI543166.1:7391-17161 GCA_000496175.1 uncultured archaeon A07HR67
GCGTCGGCCGGCAGCGCGATCGACCGAGCGATCACGGCGAGAAAGATCGGCGCGACACAGCCGGCCCCGGCCAGCGCGTATCCGGCGCCGAAGAATCCGAACCCGAGCACGCTCGCTCGCCGCTTCGGAAGCGGTATGGTGATCGACGGCGACCGCCCGGCGACGACGAGCAGCCCGAACACGACGAGCAACCCGCCCACGAGCGATTCGAAGACAGTGATGTTCGAGAGCGTCGAGTGGCCGACCCGCACGGTCGCGCCCGCGAGCACGCCGAACGTCGCCAGCACGCCGATCCCGGCCGCGATTCCACGGATCCCCGCGCCGGCGATCGAGACCTCGTCCGCGTCGGTTTGGTTCACGTAGAACCCCACGTAGCCGGGCAACAACGGATACGCACACGGCGAGAAGAACGTCGCGACGCCGGAGGCGACCGCGAACGAGACGTCCGTCGCGAGCGCCGTCCCGGTCATCGGCTCATGGGCCGGATCATCGGTCCTGTGCGGTCTCGACCGCCTCGACGAGCGTGTCGGCGGTGTGGACGCCGCTGTCCGACCAGCGGATCCGGCCGGTGGCGTCGATCGCCATCGCCGTCGGGAACGAGCCGACGTCCAGCCGCGAGGTGAGCGCCGCCGTCGGGTCGGCCGCGACGAGCCAGTCGCCGCCGTTGTCGCGCCACCACTCGGCCACCTCCGCCTCGGTCATCGACCGTCCGACCGCCTCCGGCGTGACCGACACGAACTGAACCGCGTCGTCGACGCGGTCTGCGGCCTCGCCGAGCGCCGGCATCTGTTCTTCACACGGCGCACACCAGGTCGCGAAGACGTCGACGAACGTCGTCCGACCGGGCGTCGGAATCGTCACCTCCCCGTCGCGGCTCCCCGGCGCCGGAATCGTGTCGACGGTGAGCGGTTCGACCGGCTCGACCGACGAGCCGCCGAGCGCGGTCGGGACGGTCCCCGTCGCGAGGAGACCGCCGCCGCCCACCACGCCGGCGCTCGCGACCCCGGCGAGCAGATGGCGGCGGTTCATTCAGCCGGTCACCACCCGTTCGACGTCGTTCACGAGCCGCTCGATGTCCGTCTGAGGGCCTCTGGGGTACGCCCGTTCGACGATCCCCTGCTTGTTCGCGAGCAGTATCAGCCCGTAGTGGGGGAACCGGTACGACAGGGCCTCGTACTCGTCGGCGTCGGCCTTCTCGATCACGAGCCCGAACTGCTCGTCCAACAGCTCCTGACCCCGCTCGTAGCTCTCCGGCCGGAGGAAGTGCCAGTTGCCGGCGTCGAGGTTCACGCCCTGCTGGTCGGCGTACTCGCCCAGGACGTCGGCGGTGTCCCGCTCGGGGTCGAACGTGAGCGCGAGAAACGCCGTCTCGTCGCCGTACCCCTTCTCTGCGGCGACCTCTTGGGCGCGCCGGAGCCGGAAGATGAGCGCCGGACACACGCCGTCCGGACACATCGTGTAAAACGAGGTCCACAGGACGGCCCGTTCGCCCTCGTACTCGGCGGTCGAGACCGTCTCGCCGGCGATCGGGTCCGGCACCGCGATGTGTGGCAGCTCGTCGCCGTAGCTCGGATGCGACGCCTCGCTCAGGTCCTGGTCGGGAGGGCCGAGCACCGTCCCCTCTGCGCCGGCGCTTCCCAACACGCCGAGACAGCCGGCGCTGCCGGCGACGGCGGGGACGGCGAGCGACCGCAGGTAGTGACGGCGATCCATGGTGGAAGGCGGGTTCTCGTGTATAAGTTCGTTTCGTCGATCCCCAGTCGGTGGGGTCGTTCTCTGCGGGCGATTCATGATCACGCCTCGCCGGCGGTCTCCACTGTTCGCGGACGAGCACGCGTCTCGGTCCGAAGCGATCGGGGCCAGTCGTAACGACTGCCTCAGGCGACGGTCAACGAGAGGACCTGGACGAACACGCCAAAAAGCACACAGAAGGCGATGACCGTCTTCGGGTCGATCGCGATCGCGTTTCGGTCCTGAGAGTCGAAGTACCGAACGAGCCCCGCGCTGGACATCAGCCCGCCGGAGTTGCTGCCGCTGCTCATGCCCGTCGGTACCTCACCGCCGCGTGTAAGCGTTTCGTCTCGGGCGGACGCGGCCGGCCACGCCCGCCGCGTGAGAAACCCTTATCGGCGAGCCCCTACTACGCGTCGGCGAACCATGACCGTTCGAGTGCTGGATTTCTACGCCGACTGGTGTGGCCCGTGTAAAACGCAGGACCCGATACTGGAAGAGGTCGAGAACGAACTCGGCGACGCCTTCGAGCTTCAGAAGGTCGACGTCGACGAGGAACAAGACGTCGCCAACCAGTACCAGGTGCGCTCGCTGCCGACGCTCATCGTCGAGAACGACGACGGCGTCGTCGACCGGTTCGTGGGCGTCACCCAGAAAGAAGACATCACGGCGGCGATCTCCGAGGCGGGCGCGTAACCCCCCGTCACGCGGGCGGTCTCGGCGGCGTCTCGCAACCTTTTATGCTGCCGGCGTGCTCCCGACGTGTATGGCCAGATTCGACGCCGCCGAACGCCGCAACCTCGACCGACAGATCTGTATGCGGTGTAACGCCCGCAACGCGCCGGACGCCGACCGGTGCCGCAAGTGCGGCTACACCAATCTCCGTCCGAAGGCGAAAGAACGTCGCGCGACCTGACCCGACACCGCTCGGTTCGTGCCGCCCGTTTTCGTTTTGCCCGCGAGCCCGCTGACCGTCCCCAGGGTCCGACGTTCCTCCCGCGCGTCGGCTCAGTCGTCGGTTCCGGATTCTCGCTCTCCGCCGCTGCCGCGTTCCGACATCATGTCCGCGGCGCGGGGCGCCCAGCCGGTGTAGTGGAAGCCGGCCGCGACGACGACCGCCATCCACCAGTACGCGAGCCCCACCCCGGCGTACGCCCCCGTGGGACCCAGCCCTGCCGTTCGGCTCAACAGCCAGGAGGCGCCGAGAAAGAGGCCGAACATGCCCGTGACCCGCGCCACGAGCGGAATCCGCGTCTCGCTCGCGCCCTGTAGTGACCCCGACAACGCCGAGAAACAGGCGAGCCCGCCGCCCGCGATTCCGTACACCCGCGCGAAGTCGACCGCGTAGCGGGCGGTCTCCGGGTCGCCGGTGAACACCGAGACGACCCGCGGGGCGACGCCGATGAGGGCGATCCCGATGCCGCCGATGGTGCAGAGCCCGAGCGCGGCGACCGCCCAGCCGTTGAACCGGGCGTCGCTCGGGTTGCCCGCGCCGAGCGCCTGCCCCACGAGCACCGAGGCGGCGACGTTGTAGCCCCGCGAGAGCGGCCCGGTCACCTGCTGGTAGACGCGGCGACCGATCTGGAAGCCGGCGTTGACCGCCTCGCCGAACCCGAGCAACAGCGCGTTGAACGGAAACTCCGCGGCCTCCGAGCCGAACCCCTCTGCCACTCGCGGCGCGCTCACCCGCAGGAGTTGCCGGGTGATCGTGAGGTCGCGGGGGCGCGCGAAGTCGGCTTCCGTGTGGGATCCCCAGATCGCCGCACACAACAACGCGGCTGTGAGAACGTTCGCGCTCGCAGTTGCGAGCCCGACGCCGACGATCTCCAACCGGGGAAGACCGAAGAGCCCGAGGCCGAAGACGGCGGAGCCGACGATGTTGACGGAGTTGGCGAGAACGTTGACGTACATCGGCGTGCGGGTGTCGCCGGTCCCCTGTAACGACCGCGCTCCGACGAGCGCGACGTGGCGTGCCGGCGCGGTCGCGAAGACGATCGCGAGGTACGCGGAGCCGAGCGCGACCACCTCCGGCGGGGTCTCCCGGCCGACCAGTCGTCCGAATACGTCGATCGCGGCCTCGCCGAGAAATACCCCGAAGAACACGAACGGGATTCCCGCGAGCGCCCCGATCAGGATCGCCTGTGTGACCGCCTCGTCGCGGTTCGCGGTCGCGTCCGCGCCGGTGTCCTGTGAGGAGAGCGCGATCGCCCCGCCACCGAGTCCGAGTCCGATCCGCAACGGGAACCGCGCGTACAGGTCCGCGAGCCCGATCGCGACGACCGCCGCCGGCGAGAACAACGCGGTAACGATGATGTCGGTCGTCCGCATCGCGGTGCGGAACGTCTGCTCGGCCATCACCGGCCAGGCGAGCGCGAACACGCGCGCCCAGACGCGCCGGAGACGCGGGAGATCCATGCGTCCCGGTGAACGACGGGGGTCGGGTTTTACCTGTCGGAGCCGGGCGGATCGGCCGGCGCCGGCCGGCCGCTCGGCGCCGCCCGAAGGTTGAAACCCGAGACCGACCCAGACGGCTCATGGACGTCTTCGTGTACGGGACCCTCACCGAGCCGGCTCGGGTCGGCGACCTGCTCGACTCCTTCGTCTTCGTGGGGCCGGCGACGCTCAGCGGCCTCCACCTCGTCGAGGGCCGGTATCCGACGCTCGCTCCGGGCGGGGAGACGGCCGGACGGCTCCTCCGCACCGACGAGGTCTCGACGCTCGACGGATACGAACGCGTCGACGACGGGTTCTACGTTCGGGTGACGGTCCCGCTCGACGCCCCGGACGGGTACCCGCCGGAGGCGGCCGTCTACGTCGGCGAGCCCGACCGGCTCGACGCGAACGCGACGTGGCCGGGCGCGGGCGGCTTCCGTGACCGAGTGACCGACTACCTCTCCGCAAACGAGGTTGCCGTCCGGCTCGGCGACCGTCTGACGGACGGATGACGCCGCTTCCGTCCCCCGATTTCACTTTCACTCCGCCTGCCGGACCTTTTTGTATCCCGCGGCATTCGTTTCAGTTGCACGTCACACGCGTGCATTCCCCCACCTTTTCGCGGCGTCGACCGGAACCGATTAGCCCCCGGCGTCGCCACCACGGGTATGCTCTCGTTGTCAGACATCCGCGACGCCCGCGAGCGGGTCGCCGCCGTCGCCCGCCACACCCCGTTGGAGCGGTCGCGGACGTTCTCGGAGATGACCGGAGCGGCGGTTCACCTCAAACTCGAGAACTTCCAACGCACCGGCGCGTTCAAGATCCGCGGCGCGACCAACCGGATCGCGACCCTCTCGTCGTCGGCGCAGGCGGCCGGCGTCGTCACCGCGAGCGCCGGCAACCACGCTCAGGGCGTCGCGCTCGCGGCCGAGCGCGCGGGCGTCGACGCCACCGTGGTGATGCCGCGATTCGCCCCCGTCTCGAAGGTGAAAGCCACCCGCGGCTACGGCGCGACCGTCCGGCTGGAAGGCGTCGACTACGACGAGGCGCAGGCGGCCGCTCACGAGCTCGAACGCGAGCAGGGGCTGACGTACGTCCACGCCTTCGACGACCCCGCGGTCATGGCCGGACAGGGCACCCTCGGGCTGGAGATCGCCGACGACTGTCCCGACCTCGACACGGTCGTCGTTCCGATCGGCGGCGGCGGCCTGATCGCCGGCGTCGCCGTCGCGATCAAGGAGACGCTCGGTCACGACGTCCGCGTCGTCGGCGTTCAGGCCGAGGGAGCCGCCTCCGCGGCCGCGTCGATCGCCGACGGCGAGCGCCACGAGCTCGAGGGGGTCGACACGATCGCCGACGGGATCGCCACCCGTGCGGTCGGCGAACGACCCTTAGCGGTGATGACGACCTATGTCGACGAGGTGGTCACCGTCGACGACCGCGAGATCGCGCTCGCGCTCACGCTGCTCCTTCAGCGATCGAAGACGCTCGTCGAGGGGGCCGGCGCGGTCGCGCTCGCGGCGACGCTCTCGGAGGCGTTCGCGTACGACGACGACGAGCGGATCGTCGCCGCGTTGTGCGGCGGCAACATCGACCTCAACCGGCTCGGCACCGTGATCCGCCGCGGGCTCGTCCAGATGGGTCGATACCTCAAGATCACCGTCGACCTGAAGGACCGCCCCGGCGAGCTCGAACGCGTCTCCAGCATCGTCGCCCGCGCCGGCGCGAACGTATACGCGGTCCACCACGACCGGACCTCCCGAGATGTCGCGGTCAACGCCGCCGAACTGGAGCTCGAACTCGAGACCGACGACGCCGACCACGCCGCGAGCATCGTCGAGGAGCTCGAAGCGGACGGCTACGAGGTCGAGATACTCTCGTGACAGCCTCCAGAGACGACCTAACAGGGATGTTTTACGCCTCCGTGATAGGCGATTGGCGCCGACCCGTCGGCGCGTGGCCGGCTCAGTCGTCGCTTTCGGCGGCGACCGGCACTGGCTCGTACAGCCCGCCCGCTCGCTCGAGCTCCGAGAGGTAGTCGTCGGCGTCGAGCGCGGCTTTTACGCCCATCCCGCCGGCCGTGACCGCCTGCTGGTAGTGGTGGTCGACCACGTCGCCGGCGCCGAAGAGCCCCTCAACGGCGGTCGCCGTCTGGTCCGCGCCGCGGCCGTCCTCCGTGTACAGGTAGCCCGCGTCGTCGCGCTCGACGCCGGTGTCTTGGAGGTACTCCGTGTTCGGGGTGTGACCGATGGCGTAGAAGACGGCGCCGACGTCGAACGCGTACTCGTCGACCTCGTCTTCGGTCGCGGGGTCCGCGAGCTTCTCTTTGGGGTGGCCGTCGGGGTGTTCGACGAGGGTGACGTGGTCGATCCCTTCCTCGGGGGTCCCGTGGATCTCGGTGAGCTCGGTGTTGCGCAGAATCTCGATCGCGCCGTCGTCGACCTTGTCCATCACCCGCTCGATCCAGACGTCTTCGGCGCGGAACTCCTCGCGCCGGTGGGCGACGTAGACGGTGTCGGCGAACTTCGTCAGAAAGTTCGCCTCCTCCATCGCCGCGTCGCCGCCGCCGACGACGAGCATGTCTTCGCCGCGGAAGAACGCGCCGTCACACGTGGCACACGTCGAGAGGCCGTACCCCATCAGCTCCGCTTCGCCCGGCACGCCGAGGGTCCGGGCGGACGCGCCGGAGGCGGCGATCACGGCGTCGGCGGTGTAGACGTCGCCGTTCGTGAGCTCGACGCGAAACTGCCCCTCGGGCTCCTTTCGCACGTCGGCGACGATCCCGTTGCGCAGCTCCGCCCCGAACTTTCGGGCCTGGTCTTTCATCCGGGTGATGAGATCCGGCCCGGAGATGCCGTCGGGGAACCCCGGATAGTTCTCCACGTCGGTCGTGAGCGTGAGCTGGCCGCCGGGCTCGTCGCCCTCGACCAACAACGGCTCGTTGTTCGACCGGGCCGCGTAGATCGCCGCGCTCAGGGCGGCGATCCCGCTGCCGGCGACCAGCAGTCGTCGGTGCTCGAGTATTTCGTCGCTCATACTATACTGTTCGGTACGACGGGATATGTAGGTTGCGCTGGCGGGTTCTGAGTCGAATCGCCGGACTGCGGCGCCGGCCGACTCGACGGATCGGTCCGCTCGGTTCGCGGCGGCAGCCGAACGTTCTCACCCCGAGGGCTCTTCTCCGGCCTCGGCCGTAGCCGGCGTCGGCGGGTCGGCGAGCGCCGCGAAGAACCGCCCACGGACGTACTCCTCGACGACGGGCGTGAGGTCCTCGTCGTCGGAGACGGCCTCGAGAATCCCCAAGGGGACTTGCGCGCCGGCCATGTTGGCGTGGCCGCCGGCGGACCCCGGGCCGCCGAGCGCGCCCCGCAACACCTCGCCGACGTCGCGGTCGGTGCCGCGCGCCCGCGCCGACCCGTAGATGACGCCGTCGGTGTAGCCGTACACGAACGTCACGGAGATCCCGTCCATGTCGAGCAGTCGGTCGGCCGCCTGCGCGAGAGCGTCTCGGTCGCCGATCTCGCCGACGCAGCTGGCGACCGCCGACCCCCGGACGTCGCGTCGATCGATCGCCGTCGCGAGCACGCGAAGGGTCTCCTGGCTCATGCTGGGGCTCTCGACGCGCTCGAGCGTCGCCTCGTCGACGTGCGGCAGCAACGACGCGGCGGCCTCGAAGTCGGGAATCGACATCTCTCGGGTGAACTCTCGGGTGTCGATGCGGATTCCGTACAGCAGCGCGGTCGCGACCGCGCGGTCCGGCTCGACGCCCAATCGTGAGAGGTACTCTTCGATCAGCGTGCTCGTCGCGCCGGCGTCCGGCCGCACGTCGACGAACGTCCCCGTGACCGGCCCGCGCGGCGGATGATGGTCGATCACGATGTCGACGGACGTCCCCTCCGGCAGCGAGTCGTTGATCCCTGCCCGCGAGTGGTCCACGAGCGCGATCCCGCCGTAGTCGTCGAGCGTGACCTCCTCGACCGTCCGCAGCGGGAGGTCGAGCAAATTCACCATCGCACGGTTCTCCTGATGGCTGATCTCGCCGCCGTAACAGACGTCCGCGGAGACGCCCGTCGTCTCGGCGATTCGCGCCAGGCCGAGCGCGCTCGCGATCGCGTCCGGGTCGGGGTTGTCGTGTGTGACGACGAGCAACGGCCCGTCGAGCCGACGGATCGTTCCGACGAGCCGCGGCAGGCGCTCGTCGTCTTCGGGCGCCTCACCGTCGTCGACGCCGACGGCGTGACAGACCCGGGCCGTCATCGCCTCCACGGGGTCGACGATGCGGTCCGCGACCGACCGCAACTGCTGGCGCTGGTCGGCGGTCGGAGCGGTGCCGACGTGCGCGACGATCATCGCGGTGGGGTAGCGTTCTCGGGCCGCGGACGCGGCCGCGACGTTCCGCGTGGGGTCGTCGTCTGCGACCACCACGACCGCGGCGTGGTCCGGGTACGCGCCGGCGTCCGTGGGGTCTGCCTCCACGGTCGCCACGCCGCGGTCGCGAAGCGTCGACGCCCAGCCGGTGTCGTCGGTCACCGCGAGAACGTCGTCGGTTCCCTCGTGGCCTCGTTCGACGAGCGCGCTTCCCACCGCGCTACAGCCGAGCAGCAGACGGCGGATCATGTGTCACCCGGAGGAGACGGCGACGCAAAACGCTGCCGTCCGCGAGACGAGTCCCCGCCGTCTCAGTCACCGTCCTCGGGATCGGTCGCCGCCGCGACGACGTCAACGGCGGCGCGGTTTTCGGCCACGTCGTGTACCCGGACGATGCCCGCGCCCCGCTCGGCGGCGAGCGCGGTCGCGGCGACGGTGGCGTGTTCGCGGTCGTCCGGTCCGCGCCCGACCGCGTCGAACATCGACTTGTACGAGTGGCCGACCAACACCGGACAGTCGAGCGCCGCGAACTCGTCGGTTCGCCCGAGCAGTTCGAGGCTCTCGGCGGCCGACTTGCCGAAACCCAAGCCGGGGTCGACGATCACCCGGTCGCGGTCGATCCCGGCTACCTCCGCGAGCGCGAGCCGCTCGCGAAGGTCGCCGATCACGTCGGCGACCACGTCGCCGTACTCGGGGTCGTTCTCCGGGTCGACCGGCGCGTCGATGCTGTGCATCACGACCACCGGACACCCCGCGTCGGCGACGATCTCGCGCATTCGCGGGTCCTCCAGCCCGGTCACGTCGTTGATAATGTCGGCGCCCGCCTCGAGCGCGGCCGTCGCGACCTGTGGCTTCCGCGTGTCGGCGGAGACGAGCACGTCCCCGTCGGCGACCGCGTCGACCCGTTGAACCGCCTCGATGACCGGCACGATGCGGTCGATCTCTTCTTCGGTGGGAACGACCTCGGCGCCCGGTCTGGTCGACTCGCCGCCGACGTCGATCACGTCTACGCCACCCTCGACCATGCGGCGAGCCCCCGCGACCGCGTCCGCGAGCGCCTCGTGGCGGCCGCCGTCGTGAAACGAGTCGGGCGTCACGTTGAGCACGCCCATCACCGCGGTGGCGTCGGTCCAGGGATACTCGTCGGCCGTTTCGCCCTTCGACTCGTCCGAGCCGTCCTCGATCCCGAGACCCGACCGGAGGTCCGCAGCGACCCCGGCGAGTCCGCCGCCGCCTGC
>KI543166.1:17181-36445 GCA_000496175.1 uncultured archaeon A07HR67
GCGTCGCCGCGACCCGCTCGGCGCGGTCCTCGCGGAGCCGCAGCGTGTACACCCGGTGGTCGATCCCGTCTCGCGCGCGGTCGACTCCCGACGGTGGGACCCCACCGCGTTCGAGGGCGCGCGCGGCGTCGGCCGGGTCGCCGACCGACCGAGGGGTCACCGTTCGGGTCATCGCCGCACGCGCCTCTGCGACCGCGAACAACGACCCGGCGACGAGCACGCAGTCGTCCTCGTCCGCTCGGTCCGTCGCCGCCGCGACCGCGTCGGCGACGTCGTCGCCGGCGGTCACGTCGTCGACGCCGGCGGCCCGCAGCGCCGCCGCCAACACCGCCGGGTCCTCCGCGCGGTCGATCGCCGGCCGACAGGCGATCGCGGTGTCGGCCGTCCCGAGCGCGGCCGCCGTCCCGGCGTGGTCTTTGTCGTGCATCGCGGCGTACACGAGGTGAAGGTCGTCGTAGTCGTAGTCGGCGAGCGTCTCCGCGAGCGTCTCGCAGGCGGCCGGATTGTGTGCGCCGTCGAGCACGGTCAACGGCTCGATGCCCGCGACCTCGAACCGCCCGGGCCACGTCGCCCGCGCGAACCCGTCGGCGAGCGCGCGCCGGCTGAAGCCGTCGCTCGCGGCGTCGGCCGCGTCAGCCGTGCTGGCCCCGCCGTCGACCACCGCTGCCGTCCGTCGCGCCAGCGCGGCCGCGACGGCCGCGTTCGTCGCCTGGTGTTCGCCGACCAGCGGGACCCGATATCGCCCCGCTGACTCGCCCTCGAACGCGACCTCCGCGTCCGCCAGGCTCACGCGCCCCTCGTAGCTCGCGGCGATCGCCGGCGCGTCGCCGGTGTCGCCTCCCGGCCCTGCGACCGTGGTCACCGGCGCGCCGGCCTCCTCGGCCACCTCGCGGACGACCCGGAGCGCCTCGCCCGTACAGGCGGTGACCATCGGCGCGTCGGGCTCGGCGATGCGAGACTTGGTGCGGGCGATCTCGGCGACCGAGTCGCCGAGCACCGCGGTGTGTTCCAACGAGACGTTCGTCACCGCGGTCGCGACCGGGTCGACCGCGCTCGTCGCGTCGTACTCGCCGCCGAGTCCCACCTCAAGAACGGCGACGTCGACGTCGCGGCGCGCGAAGTCGTGGATCGCCATCGCCGTGACGACCTCGAAGAACGTGAGCGGCTCGCCGGCGGCCGCCCGCTCGACCAGCCACGGCTTCACCTCCGCGACGAAGTCGGCGATCGCCGCCTCCGTGATCGGCCGCCCGTCGACGCGAATCCGCTCGGACAACGCCGTGAGGTGCGGCGAGGTGTACAATCCGACCGAGAGACCCGTTTCTCGAAGGATCGACTCGACCATCCGCGCCGTACTTCCCTTTCCGTTCGATCCCGTGATCTGGACGCACGCCAGGTCGGATTCGGGGTTGTCCAGCCGGTCGAGCAGCGCCTCGACGCGCTCGGTGCCAGGCTTGACCGAGAAGCGACGGAGGTCGAACAGGAAGTTCGCCGCCTCGTGGTAGTGCATACGTTTCGGGTCGGCTCCGCGGCGTTTAGGCGTACCGGACCGGTTCGGTTTGCCGGCCGACGCGGGCACGCGTCATCGGCGCCCGTCGCGTTCCGCCCGCCGAAGAGGAACGCTTAGGCGCGCCGCGACCCGACTCCGTCTATGAACGAGAGGGCGGCCGACACGGCCGCGGCGGCGCCGACGGCCACGACACCGACGGACGCCGGCGCCGACCCCGTCGTCGTCGGCGACGAGCTACGGAAGTCGTACGGCGACGTCGTCGCGCTCGACGGCGTCGGACTGACCGTCGAACCGGGCGAAGTGTTCGGACTGATCGGCCCTAACGGCGCGGGGAAGACGACGCTGGTCCGCGCGCTCACGGGAACCACGGGCGTCGAGGGGACGGTCCGCGTCTTCGGCTCGCCGCCCGACGAAGTCGACCCACAACGGATCGGTCTTCTTCCGCAGTCGTTCGACCCGCCGGAACGGCTCACCGCCCGCGAACTCGTCGACTACTACGGCGGCCTCTACGACGACGCCCGCGACACCGCGAGCGTGTTGGCCGACGTGGGGATGGCAGACGACGCCGACGCGTGGTACGAGACGCTTTCGGGCGGCCAAAAGCGCCGGACCTGCGTCGCGACCGCCATCGTCAACGATCCCGACCTCCTCTTCTTAGACGAGCCGACGACCGGCATCGACCCCGCCGGCCGCCGGGCGATCCACCGGCTGGTCGAGCGGCTCGCCGGCGGCGGCACGACGGTGTTTCTCACCAGCCACGCCATGGACGAGGTCGAGCGGCTCGCCGACCGGGTCGCGCTGGTGCGCGGCGGAACCGTCGTTGCCGTCGGCCCGCCGACCGCACTGATCGCCGAACACGGCGGCCGGCCGCGCCTGGAGGTGACGCTCGGCGAGCCGACCCGCGGCGACGCGGTCGCCGAGGCGGTGGCGGGCGCGGTCGACGGCGCGTCCGTCGAGTCGACCGGCGACGGCCTGCGGGTGCTCGACGTGCGGCCCGAATCGATCGGCGCGGTCGTCGACGCCCTGGGCGAGACCGACATCGGATTCGACTCGCTCGCCTGGGCAGAACCCACGCTCGAGGACGTGTACCTTCGGCTGACCGGCGAGGAATACGCGTCCCGACCCGAGCCGCGTTCGGCCGACGGCTCCACTCCAGCGGGGTCCCGATGAGCCGCGCCGCACGGGTGGTCACGGAGTCGACGGCGGCGACCCGGTCGTTCCTCCGGCGGCGAACGGCGGTGTTTTTCACGTTCTTCTTTCCGGTGATCCTGGTCGTCATCTTCGGGGCGCTCGTCCGGACGCAGCCGACCGGCGGCGGGCTCTTCGCGGAGCCGGCTGGCTACTACATCCCCGGCTACCTCGCGGTCGTCGTGCTCTTCACTCCGTTGTCGCGGGTCGGCTCGGAGATCGCGCGCCACCGCGACGGCGGGCGGTTCGAGAAGCTGGCGACCACCCCGTTGTCGCGCGCCGAGTGGCTGCTCGCGCACACGGCCGTCAACGTCGCGATCATCGGGGCGGCGAGCCTACTGATCTTCGGGCTCGTGCTCGCGGTGACCGACGCGGCCGCTGACCTCCGCGTCTCGCCCGCGCTCGCGGTCCTGCCGGTATTCGTCGCCGTCGGCGTCGCGTTGTTCTGCGGGCTCGGAGCGGTTCTCGGCGCGTTCTCGGACTCACAGGACGGCGTGATCGCCGCCAGCAACACCGTCGCGCTTCCGTTGTTGTTTCTCTCCGAGACGTTCGTCCCGCCCGCGCTGCTCCCAGAGTGGTTCCTCCCGGCGGTCGCGGCCTCGCCGCTGACGTACTTCGCGCGCGGCACGCGAGCGATCGTCGTCGAGGGCGGCGCGTGGGCCGGCGACCTCGCGGTCCTCTCCGCGCTGGCGGTCGGGTCGCTGACGCTCGGCGCGTACGCCGTGCCGGACACCGACTGAGCGACCACCGCCGGCGGGATTGCCGCCGACCCGAAAGCCGATGGTTTATACGCTCCGCTGCCGTCTCAGCGTCAACAAGGTTCTACCGTGACCACCGCCGAGTTCTCGTGTCCGAGCTGTCGACAGGTGATCGAGGTGAACGACGAGATGCGCGAGACGATCCTGCGAGCGGGCTGTCCGGTGTGTACGGCCGACGTGACCGACGACGACTTCGGAGGGACGTGAGCCGGGGCGTCACTCCGTCTCGACGGTGATCTTCCGCCCGGTCAGCCGCTCGGGAGCGAGCCGGTAGAGTTCGATGTCGAGGTCGGGCTTGCCGTCGGCCCACATCTCGAACAACGGCCGGCGGGTCTCGCCGTACTGGGCGATCGTCTCCGCGGTGAGCGTCTCCGGGTCGACCCGTTCGAGCGTCCCGACGGCGATCGCGCTGGTGTACACCCGCTCCGCTTCGTCGTGTACGACGAGCCGTGCCTCCGGATCCGACGCGAGAAACGCGCGCTTCTCGCCGTCGGCCGCCGACACCAGCCGGAGAAACGCTTCCCGTGACGCCTCGTCGTAGCCGTACGAGACGGGAATCGCGTACGGGGAGTCGTCGCGGGCGAGCGAGAGCACGCCGGTCTCGTGGCGGCCGAGAAACGCGTCCACCGCCGACGCGGACATCTCGACCTCGCTGCTCGTCGTCATACCTACGTCTCCGCACACGCAGATATAAACCACACGAGACCCCACCCGGCCTCGGTCGGGGCCGCTACTCGACGGTGAGGTCGGCGTCGACGATCGGCGCGCCACAGACGGCACAGCCGGCCTTGAGCAGCGTCTCCCGCATTCCCGCGTCCACCTCGAAAGACCGGTGACACTCCGGACAGACGACGGTGTGTGTCGGCGTCGTCATGTCGACACCTCCCACGTGAACGCACATCAATCGACCACCAGGTTCCCGTGGCGCCGGAATCCGATCGTTCCGCTCAGTCCAGCACCGTCGCGAGCAGCTTTCGTTGTGCGGCCGCGATGTGTTCGCTGAACGTCGACCGGTCGATGTCGAGCGCCGCCGCCATCTCGCCCGCGTTCGCGCCCTTCGGGTGGTCGAAGTAGCCGGCGTTGTACGCCGCCGCGAGCACCTCCCGTTGTCGTTCCGTCAGCTGGCTTCTGTCGACCGTGACGAGGTCGCTCTCCTCGGGGGTCGACGACGACTGTAACAGCCGCAACACCTGCATGTCCGCACACGATTCTCGGAGTCCGTCGAGGACCGATCGGAGCGTCGGGAGGTCGGCCGCGTGAAACGTCACGAGGAGCCGCCCGTCGCGGACGACGGTCTCCGTGGCGGGGACGCCGTGGCCCTCGAGCACCGAGAACGGCGACCCCTCCGTTTCTGGGGTTTCGAAGCGGTAGGCCGCCTTTCGCCCGTAGTCGAACACCGTCTCAACGCCGTCGGAGACGGCGAGGTCGGCGTCGGCGATGAACTCGATCACGACGGTGTCGGGGTCGACACCGGAGTCGGTCTCCCCGCTCTCGCCGGCCTCGGTGGCGTCGTCGCCGGCCGACGTGTCGCCGTCGGCGGAGTGATCCCCGTCGGAGTGGTTTCTGGACCGACACCGGGCGACGTTGTAGATAGCCGTCGACCCGTCGACGACGCCGTCGAACGGCGACGGCGACGACGTCGGCAGCGAGACCTCTGCTCTGATGCCGGCTCCCATCGTTCGTCCGTGTTCGCGGCCGAACAAAACGCTGGCGGCGGGTCGACCCGCGCCGTCGCCGCGGCTCCAGTATAAAACACCCCACATATACAGGGACGCCGTTCGGGGTGCTGTGGCTCCGACGTACTGGTATGAAACGAAACCCGTCCCGCGTCGGTGGACCGACGACCCTGACGGAAGCAGACGAGAGCCTCGGTGCGGCGCTCGACGCGCTCTCGGACCCCGACTGTCGGCAGATTCTCGCGACGGCCGACGAGCCGATGACCACCTGTGAGCTCGCGGACGCCTGTGACATCGCCCTCTCGACGGCGTACCGCAAGATCGAGCGGCTGAACGAGACGCCTCTGCTCGCCGAGGGCGTCCGATTCGACCCCGACGGCGACCACGCCGCCGAGTACTCCCGGGCGGTCGCCGACGCCGCACTCGAACTCACAGACGCCGGGGTGCGACTCACCGTGGAGCCCGACGAAGACGGCGCGATCAGCGCCACGTTCGACGTCGACACGGGCGTCTCCGCGGACTGAGCCCGGCCGTCTGGCGGCTCATTCTCCACCCGATAGTCTCGATACTGATAATTGGTGGCGTACGATTATATAACCCGATCGGCGACCCACGTCACATGGGACAGACCCCGGACGCCGCGACCCTCCTCGATCTCACCCAAGACAAGGTCGCTGTCATCGACGACCGGGGTGTGTATCGGTTTCTCAACGCGGCGGCCGGCGACCTCCTCGGATACGACCCGGACGAGCTCATCGGCACGGACGCGTTCGACCGCCTCCATCCGGACGACGAGCCCCGGCTCCGAGCGTCGTTCGAGCGCATCGTCGCCGGTGATCCCCCGCCGACGGAGCCCTTAGAGTACCGGTACGCCACCGCCGACGGCGGCTGGCTCTGGCTGCAAAGCGAGCTCCACCCGCCCGAACAGACCGGCATCGACGGCTACGTGTTGAGCTCGCGGGACGTGACCGCCGAAGTCGAGTCGATACGCCGCCTCGAGACGATCGTCTCGAAGTCGCCGGACGTCCTCTGGATGTTCGACGCCGACTGGTCGGAGCTGTTGTTCGTCAACGAGTCGGTCGAGGCGGTGTTCGGCATCCTGCCGAGCGAGCTCCGCGAGCGGCCGTGTCGGTTCGTCGAGCTCGTCCACCCGGACGACCGCGCTCGCGTCGAGCGCGCGATGGACCGACTCTCGGCCGGAGAAACCGCCCGAATCGATTATCGAATCCAGCCGCCCGACGACGAGATAAGGTGGCTCCGCGTGCCCGCCGAGCCGGTCTTCGAGGACGGGGAGGTAGTCGCGGTGTCCGGGTTCACACGCGACGTCACCGACGAGTACCGGCGAAACCGCCAGCTCGCGGTGATGGACAACCTGTTGCGCCACACCATCCGCAACGATATGAACATCGTCATGGGGACCGCAGAACGGATCGCCGAGCAGACGACCGGGAGACCGGCGACGGACGCCGAAACGGTCCGACGCACCGCCGAACAGCTCACCCAGACCGCGGAGAAACAACGCGACGTGATCGACCTGTTGAGCCAGGGCGGGTCGCCGTGTCCGGTCGCGGTCGAGCCGCTCGTGCGCGAGTCGATAGCCGCGGCGCGGGCGGCGGAGCCGAGCGGCACGTTCTCCGTCTCCTGTCAGCCGGCGGCGACCGCGCTCGCGCTGCCCGAACTCGACCACGCGATATCGGAACTCGTCGAGAACGCGGTCGAGCACGCCGAGTCGACCCCGGTCGTTCACGTCGAGGTGACCGTCTCCGAGGCGGCGGTTGCGATCGCCGTCCGTGACAACTGTCCGCCGGTTCCGGCCGAGGAGCGCCACGTCATCGCCGACCAGTGGGAGATGGACGACCTCCGACACACCGACGGGATGGGGCTCTGGCTCGTCTACTGGATCGCCGAGCGCTCCAAGGGACGACTCGACTTCGACACGCACCCGAACGGCAACGTCGTCACCGTGACCGTTCCGCGTGCGCACGATGCCGCCGCCGAACGGGTGTTCGGAGAGGCGCCCGTCGCCGACGGCGACGCTGTCGACGCGGCCGCGGAAGCCGCGACGGCCGACGTACCGCCGGAGACCACCTCCGTTCGTCACGACGGCGGGTCGACGCCCGACGGGACCGACACTGACCCCGCGTGACCGGCGCAGCAACCCGCGCCCGACACCCGTTTGATCGTTCGTGATCAACTCGCCCGCTGACGGGCGTTTCAGGGCTATTAAACCGGTGGTCCGCGTAGACGGAAGCTGATGGGTACGCTCACCGAACTGTTCGACCCGGACCGGGTCGCTGTCGTCGGGGCGACGGCCCGCGACGGCGCGGTCGGCCGCGCCGTCACGTCGAACCTGCTCGACGACTTCGACGGGGTGACGGTTCCAGTCAATCCGAACTACGACGCAGTGCTCGACACCCCCTGTGTCGACGACGTCGCCGAGGCCGACGCCGACCTCGCGGTCGTCGTCGTCCCGCCGTCGATCGTCTTGGACGCGATCGAGGCCTGCGGCGAGGCGCGGGTCCGCAACGTCGTCGTGATAACCGCGGGGTTCGGCGAGACCGGCGAGGCGGGCGCCACGCGCGAACGGCGCCTCGCCGACATCGCCGAGGAGTACGACCTGAACCTCGTCGGCCCCAACAGCCTCGGGATCATGTCGACCCCGTCCGGGATGAACGCCACCTTCGGCCCGGAGAACGCGCTCGCCGGCGGGCTCTCGTTCATGAGCCAGTCGGGGGCGTTCGTCACCGCCGTCCTCGACTGGGCCAACGACAACGGCGTCGGATTCAAAGACGTGGTTTCGCTCGGCAACAAGGCGGTTCTCGACGAGACGGACTTCGTCGACCACTGGGGCGACGACACCGAGACGGACGTGATCATCGGCTATCTGGAGGGGATCGAGGACGGCCGCGAGTTCATCGAGACGGCCCGCGAGACCGCCTCCGACACCCCCATCGTGGTCGTGAAGTCCGGGCGAACGAGCGCGGGCGCCCAGGCCGCCTCCTCACACACCGGGACGCTCGCGGGCTCCGAGACGGCCTACGAGGCCGGCCTCGACCAGGCGGGCGTCATTCGCGCCGAGTCGGTCGACGAACTGTTCGACGCCGCCGGCATTCTGGGCAGCCAGCCGCTGCCGGACACCGACGCGGTCGCCATCGTGACCAACGCCGGCGGGCCGGGCGTGATGGCGACCGACGCGGTCGGCGACGCCGGCCTCGACCTGGCCTCGTTCGCCTCCGAGACCACCGCGGCGCTTCGCGAGTCGATGCCGGACGAGGCCAACGTTCACAACCCCGTCGACGTCATCGGCGACGCCGACGTCGACCGGTTCCGCGAGGCGTTACAGACGGTGTTGGCCGACGAGAACGTCGGCGCCGCGCTGGTGTTGGCCGCGCCGACCGCCACCATCGACTTCGACGACCTCGGCGACGCGATCCGCGGGACGGTCGCCGAGACGGACGCGCCGGTGGCCGCCTGTCTGATGGGCGGCGACCGGACCCGGGAGCCGAAACGCATGCTCCAGAACGCGGGGATCCCGTGTTACTTCGATCCCGGCCGCGGGATCGAGAGCCTCGCGACCCTGGCGGAGTACCGCGACATCCGGGCGCGCGAGTACGCGGAGCCGATGTCGTTCGACGTCGACCGCGAGCGCGCCAGCGAGGTGCTCTCGTCTGTCACCGACCGGAGCGACAACCGCCTCGGCGTGGAGGCGATGGCGCTGCTCGACGCCTACGGCATCCCGACGCCCACGGGCGAGATCGTCGACTCGCCGGGTCGCGCCCGCGAGGTCGCCGCCGACATCGACGGCGGCGTCGTGATGAAGATCGTCTCGCCGGACATTCTCCACAAGTCGGACATCGGCGGTGTCGCCGTCGACGTCGCCGACGCCGACGTGGCCGACACCTACGAGGACCTCGTCACCCGCGCGCGAAACTACCAGCCGGACGCGACGCTTCTCGGCGTCCAGGTGCAGGAGATGGTCGACCTCGACGCCGGCGTCGAAACCATCGTCGGCATGAACCGGGACCCGCAGTTCGGTCCCCTGCTCATGTTCGGGCTCGGCGGCATCTTCGTGGAGGTGATGGAGGACACGACCTTCCGCGTCGCCCCCGTCTCGGCGCCCGAGGCCCGCGAGATGACCGAAGAGATCCGGTCGGCTCCCCTACTGCGCGGGGCGCGCGGCCGCGACTCCGTCGACGTCGACGCCGTCATCGAAACAATCGGCCGGCTCTCACAGCTGGTCACCGACTTCCCGGCGATTCTGGAACTCGACGTCAATCCGCTCGTCGCACTGCCCGACGCCGACGGCGGGACCAACGCCGCCGCCGTCGACGTCAGACTCACCGTCGACCCCGAGAAACTCGACCCATGACAAACACACCCACCACACTCGTCACCGCGATCGAAGAAGGCGCCGGAAAGACAGCGATCACCCTCGCGCTCGCGCGGCTCGCGGCCGACGACGACCGCAGCGTCGGCTACATGAAACCGAAGGGCACCCGCCTGCGGTCGAACGTCGGCAAGACGCTGGACCAAGACCCGATGCTCGCCCGCGAGATTCTCGGGCTCGACGCCGAGATGCACCAGCTGGAGCCGGTCGTCTACTCTCCGACGTTCATCGAGGGGGTGATCCGCGGCACCGAAGACCACGACGCGCTCCACGAGCGGGTTCACGAGGCGTTCACGGCGCTCGCGGCCGACCGCGAACGCATGTTCGTCGAGGGCGGCGGCGACTGGGTCACCGGCGGCGTCGTCGACCTCACCGACGCCGACGTGGCCGACCTGTTCGACGCCCGGGTCGTTCTGGTGGCGGGATACGAGACGCCCGGCGACCTCGACGAGGTGCTCGCGGCCGCCGACGCGTTCGGCGACCGGCTGGCGGGAGTGGTCTTCAACAAGGTGTCCGACGCCGCCTTCGACTCGCTCGACCGAGACGGGATCCCGTTTCTCGATTCCCGCGGGATTCCGGTGTTCGGCGCGCTCCCTCACGAGAAGGCGCTCGCGGGTGTCACCGTCGCTGACTTGGCCGACGAGCTCGGCGCGGAGCTGTTGACCGACGCTCCCACGGACGCGTTCGTCGAGCGGTTTCTCGTGGGCGCGATGGGCGGCGACGAGGCGCTCCGGCACTTCCGGCGCGCGAGAGACGCCGCGGTGATCACCGGCGGGGACCGCGCCGACGTTCAGACGGCCGCCCTCGACGCCTCCGGGGTGAAGTGTCTCGTCCTGTCTGGCGGTCACCGCCCGTCCGGCGCGGTGCTCGGTCGGGCCGCAGAAGCCGGCACGCCGGTCCTCGCGATGAACACCGACACCGCGACCGCGATCGACCGCGTCGAGGGGGTGATAAGCGGCGGCCGAACCCGAGACGCGCGAACCGTCGACCGCATGGCGGAGCTGTTGGACGCCCACGCCGACGTCGACGCACTGCTTTGAGCCGCGGGCGTCGCGCGCCGTGGCGACCGCCGCTCGGGCGACGCGCACGCTCCCTCGACGACCGGCCGAGCGGGAGAACGTCTGACATACTGTTTTGAGGGAGGACGACGAAGAAGGGGTATGACTAGTCTCTCGGAGACGTACGGAGGGAAGGGGCGCTCCGAGGTGGACCCGCGTCGGCTGTCGATCGGCGTCGGATTGTTCATCGGGGGGACGTTGCTCGTCGTCGCGGGAATCGTCGCGGCGGCGGAGGTGCTCGTCCCGAGCGGCTACACCTCCGGCGCGGCCCGGCGGCTCGGCGGCATCCTCGGCGGTCTCGGCGTCCCACTCGTCACCCTCGGGGTGATGACCGTGCTGCCGGCCGACCGGCGCACCCGAACGGCCGCGGTCGTCGGGGCGGCGATCATGGCGCTGGGCGTGGCGTTGTTCTCGCAGGCGTACCCCGAACACTGGGTCGGGGGTCCGCGCCCGGAGCTCGTGGACCTCACGCTGCCGACGGCGGGAGTGTACTTTCTCGGCGCCGCGACCGCGATGTGGTGTGTGTTCGTCGGCGTCGCCAACTTCAAAACCAGAAACGACCCCGGCGGAACCGTGACGATGGAGGTGACCCACGAGGGCGAAACCAAGATCATCGAGGTCGAACGCGACCGGATCGAGGGGCTCGGCGGCGGCGTCGGCATCCTCGGCGGCACTCCCGACGGCAGCGTCGAGACGCAGACGAACCGTCCCGGCGGACCGGAAGCGGCCGGTTCGTCCCCCGACCGGGCGCCGGCGGCCGGCGCCGACGGCGCGGGAGCCGGCGGGCCATCCGGTCCCCTCTCGCCGTCGCCGTCGGGACTCAGCGACGGCGGCAACACGACCGCCGACATCTCCTCGCCGCTCGACGAGACGACGCCGGACTCACCGACTGCCGACGCGCCCGTCGGCGGCACGCCGGACGCCCCGGCTGCTCCGTCGCCGGGCATCGACGCGTCGGCGCGCGACGGCCCCGGCGACACCTACTGTGGCAACTGCGCGGAGTTCGATTACGTCCGAACCGACGAGGGGATGCGGCCCTACTGCGGGCACTACGACGAGCTGATGGACGACATGGAAGCCTGCGAGCAGTGGACGCCGCGGTGAGCCAGGCGGCTCGGCGCTCCGTCACGCCGGCTCGCCCGACGGCAGCTGTGACTCGGCGATCGCGAACGTGAGCGTGCTCAACACGCCCAGCAGCGTCCCGCTGGCCAGCGCCATCGCGAGGTCCACGAGCGCCAACGACGCCACGCCGGCAGCCGGCGGGAGAAAGAAGCCGGAGACCCCGTACAAGACGATCGCGATGGCGACGACGTAAAACGGCGCGTTGAGGTACCGCCACCGGAACCGTCCGGCGAGGTACTCGTCGGTGATCTGACCGAGACTTGAGGTCACTCCGGCGACCGCGAGCCACTGGACGAAGCCGTGGACGAAGGCAGTGACGACGGCACCCGGCGAGAGCGACCCGCCGGCGACCCCGCGGACGGCCTCGACCGTCTCGGTTCCCTGAACCCCGCCGACGAGGATCAACGCGATGGCGACGACGTACGTGACGAGCGTCACCCGCCCGGCGTAGAGCACGTTCCGAACGGCGTCTGCGGCGCCGTCGACGGTCGCTTCGAGCCCCAGTCCACGGAACAACGAGTAGAGCCCGACCGCTCCCGAGATGAGCCCCAGCACGGCCGCGCCCGCGACGTCGAAGAGGTTTGCGAGCACCACGAGCGGGTAGATGAGCAACAGGACGCCGAGCGGAACCAGAATCGTCCCGCGGGTCTCGGGGTCGGCCAACACCTGCTTGATCGTGTAGTAGAGCGATTCGAGGTCCTGTGCCTGCCGGACGACCACCCGCCGGACCCCGTCGATCGGCATCCGAGAGCGGATCACCGGAAGCACCGACTCGTCTTGTGCCCCGTCGGTGATCACGATCGCCGACACTTCTTCGCCGGTCGACAGCTCGGCGAGAACCCGGTCGACCTCTGCGCCGACCGCGCGATTCGCCTGGACGTCGGGACCGTCGACGCCGGTGACGGCGGCGACCTCGACCGCCTCGCCGTCTGCCGCCAGCTGGTCGTGAACGGTCACGCCCTGAAACAACACGTTCACGTCCGAATCCTCCGGGTCGGCGGTCGCGAGCGCGACGGCGGCCTCGGTGACGTCGTCGTCGCCGATCACGGGGGTCGGAATCCCCGTCTTGCGACCGAGGTCGTCGTCAAGGTCGACACAGAGGACGAGCAGCATTCAGCGAGGCTATGCGAGGCGCCGACATATGTTTTCGGCCCGCCGTCGAGGGGTCGCTCGGGGCGTCCGGTGTCGTTTTCGCCTCGCGTTTCGCGACGCGTCTCGTCTCGCGGCGCCGGACACGCCCTCGCGTTCGAGTCCGGAATCCAACGAGGCGTCCGGGCGAGACGGCGCTTCGGACGCTTTTTCACGCCGGAGCCAGTACTGGATCGTAGATGATCTCCAAGGGCTGTGAACAGTGCGCCAAGGGCGGCAAGATGGTGCTTTTCGTCTACGGCTACTGTGACCAACGGGACTGTTTCTACTGTCCGCTCGGGGAGAACCGCAAGAACGTCACCGACGTGTACGCCAACGAGCGGCAGGTGGAGGCCGACGAGGACGTGATCGAGGAGGCCAAACGCATGAGCGCGCTCGGCACCTCGATCACCGGCGGCGAACCGCAAGAAGCGATGGCGAAGACGACGCGGTACCTCTCGCTTTTAAAATCCGAGTTCGGCGAAGACCACCACACACACCTCTACACCGGGATCACGGGCGGGCGCGAGAACATGCGCCGGCTGAGCGAGGCCGGCCTCGACGAGATCCGATTCCACCCGCCCCTAGAGCTGTGGGGCGACATGCACGGAACCGAGTGGGAGGAGATCCTGTACATCGCCCGCGAGGAAGGACTCACCCCCGCCTTCGAGATCCCCGGCATACGCGCGGAGCCGGAGTTCCTGGAGTTTCTCGACGAGGGGGCGGCCGAGTTCTGTAACATCAACGAGTTCGAGATGAGCGACGGCAACTACCGCCGGATGCAAGCGGAGGGCTTCGAGCTACAGGAGGGACACATGTCCGCCGTCGAAGGGTCGAAAGACGACGCGATCGTCTCTGAGATGGCGTCTCACGAGAAGGTGTACTTCTGTACGTCGGTGTTCAAAGACGCCGCACAACACCGCAACCGGCTCAAGCGGATGGCCCGGAACGTTCGCCGCGAGTTCGACGAGGTTACCGACGACGGCACGCTCGTCTACGGCAAGGCGTTTGCGCCGCCCGAGCGGTTCGAGGCGCTCGGCGTCCCCGAGGAGTTCTACACGGTCAAAACCAACCACGTTGAGGTCGCCTGGTGGCTGTTAGAAGACATGGTCGAGTCCGGCGACCTCGCCGAGGGCGAGATTGTCGAGCAGTACCCGACGGTGAACGGAACCGTCGTCGAGCGGACGCCGGTCGCGCCGGCAGCCGGCGCGCGTCAGTCGTCCTCGTGACGGATCCGAAGCCGCGTCCGGCCGCGCGAACCTACCGTCGGTGATCGCCTCGGTTGTTGACCCTCGACGGCGACCCCATCACGCTTTTCGCATCCCGGCGTCTACGTCGGCGCGATGAACGCAGTCACGCTCGGCCCCGCCGGCACGTACTCACACCGCGCGGCACGGGCCGTCGCCGCAGAGGTGTCGTTTCGCGAGTCGGTCACAGCCATCGTCGACGCCGTCGCGAGTGGCGAGTTCGAGCGCGGGGTCGTCCCCATCGAGAACAGCATCGAGGGGTCGGTCTCCGAGAGCCTCGATGCGCTCGCGGACCACGAGGTCTCCGTCACCCGCGAGGTGGTCACCCCGATCCGCCACGCCCTGCTCGCGCAGTCGCCGGAGTTCGAACTCGTCGCGAGCCACTCACAGGCGCTCGCACAGTGCCGCAACTGGCTGGAGGAGACTCACCCGTCGGTTGGTCTGGAGGCGGTCGCCTCGACCGCCCGCGGGGTCGAACGCGCCCGCGAGGACGCCCGGGTCGCGGGCATCGGCCACCCGGACAACGCGGGCGAGGACCTCGAAATTCTCGCGGCCGACATCCAGGACCGCACCTCGAACGCGACCCGGTTTCTCGTCGTCGGCCCGACGAGCGCCCGGTCGGACGCCGGCGGCAAGACGACCCTCGTCGTGTATCCCAACGCCAACTACCCCGGACTCCTACTTGAGCTGTTGGAGGCGTTCGCGGACCGAAACCTGAATCTCTCCCGGATCGAGTCGCGTCCGAGCGGCGAACGTCTCGGCGACTACCTCTTTCACTTCGACGTGGAGGCCGGCCTCTACGAGGACCACATGGCCGCGGCCGTCGGGGATGTCGAGGCGATTGCCGACAACGGCTGGGTCCGCGTGCTCGGCTCGTACGACACCGAACACGTCTTGGAGTGAGCCGTCATCCGAACCGGTACTCGACACCCTCCGGCCCGTCTTCGACCTCGACGCCGACCGCGTCGAGGGCGTCCCGCAGCTCGTCGGCGCGCTCGTAGTTGCCGGCCGCGCGCTCGGCCTCGCGGACATCCAACACCAGTTCGACAAGCTCGCCCGCGAGTTCGACGTCGCCGTCCGTGGCGGCGCCGAACTGGAGGCCGATCACGTCGCCGCCGAGCTCCTCGAAGGCGGCTACCGCGTCGTGTAATCCCCGGTAATCGTGGGGCGGCTCGGCGTCGACGTGACGGTTCACGGCGTCGGTCAGCTCTAACAACGCCGCCGTCGCCTCACGCAGGTTGAAATCGTCGTTCATCGCCGCCTCGAACCCCTCGCGGGCGTCGGCGACCGCCCGGCGAAGCGTCTCGTCCGTCGCCTTCGACCGGGTGTCGACCGAATCGAGCGCGTCGACCGCCCGCTCGTACGACCGGGAGAGCCGGTCCCAGCGTTCTTTCGCCTCGGCGATCGTCTCCTCGGTGAGCGCTTGCTCGGAGCGGTAGCCGGCGCCGGCGTAGAACGTCCGGATCACGTTGACGCCGAGTTCTGCCAAGGCGTCGGGCACGGTCCAGAAGTTGCCGATCGACGAGGACATCTTCTCGCCGTCCATCGCCAGCAGGCCGACGTGGAGCCAGTGGCGAACGAATGCCTCGCCGGTCGCGGCCGTCGACTGGGCGATCTCGTTTTCGTGATGCGGGAAAACCAGGTCGCGCCCGCCCATGTGAACGTCGAGGGT
The DNA here is from genome assembly GCA_000496175.1 of uncultured archaeon A07HR67. Classification (GTDB taxonomy): domain Archaea; phylum Halobacteriota; class Halobacteria; order Halobacteriales; family Haloferacaceae; genus Halorubrum. Next base: position 32,925 of record KI543166.1, read on the forward strand.
GTCGCCGAGATGGGTCGTCGACATTGCGGAACACTCGACGTGCCAGCCGGGCCGGCCCTCACCCCACGGCGAGTCCCACGTCTCGCCGGTCGGCGTCGCGTCGCCGTGGTCGTGTTTGGCGTGCTCGCGGGCGGCCGTCTCGCTCACGCCGTCCGCCTTCCAGAGCGCGAAGTCGGCAGGGTGCCGTTTTTCTGCCCGTTCGTCCGGTTCTCCCTGTGCTTCCAGCTCTTCGACGTCCTGGTTGGAGAGCTTCCCGTAGTCGTCGAACGCCGTGACGTCGAAGTAGACGGAGCCGTTCGACTCGTAGGCGTACCCCGCCTCGACCAACCGCTCGACGAGGTCGACGATCTCCGGAACGTGTTCCGTGACGCGGGGGTACACCTCGGCGCGTTTGAGGTTCAGCCCGCGCATCGCCTCGAACGTGTTTGCGGTGAACGTCTCGGCCACGTCGCGTTCCGTGGTCCAGCCGTCGCGCTCGCCGACGCGGGCCGTGATCTTCTCGTTGACGTCGGTGACGTTCTCTACGTGGCGCACGTCGTAGCCGAGGTGGTCGAGCCAGCGGTGGACCACGTCGGCGTGAAACCACAGTCGGGCGTGTCCGAGGTGAGGGTCGTCCGACACCGTCAGCCCACAGACGTACAGCGTGACGTCGCCGTCGGCCGTGAACTCGACGCGCTCGTCCGACAGGGTGTCGGTAACGACGAGACTCATTGCCGGATAATTGCCGAGGTGAGCGTTTTAACCCGTCGGATCGAGCGAGACCCACTCACGCCTGCCCGGCCCGACGGTGGCCCCGCGTCGCCGCTGACGCGGTCTGTCAGCCCGATTCCGTCGTACACCGCACCGTGTACCCCGCGTTGCGGACCGCCTCGACGACCCGGTCCATGTGGGCGGGACCGTTCGTCTCCACCTCGAAGACGAGGTCGGCGTCGCCGACGGGGAGGTCCGGGCGGCTTCGCTCGTGGCGGACGGTGCGGATGTTCGCGCGTTCCTCGCCGATCAGCGCCGCGATCTCGCCCATCTTTCCGGGGGTGTCGTCGATACGGACGGTGAGCTCGATCAGCTGGTGGCGGTCGACCAGCGCGTGGGTCAACACCTCCTGTAACGACGTGATATCGATGTTGCCGCCACACAACAACGGAACGACCGTCTCGCCGGCCAGGTCGAGCTCGGCGACGATCTCGTCGTCGAGGAGGGCGGCCGCGGCGGTCGCACCCGCGCCCTCGACCATCTGCTTGGCGCGCTCGAGAAGCAACAAGATCGCGCCGGCGACGTCGTCGTCGCTGACGACGACCACGTCGTCGAGGTGGGCCCGCAGTAATCCGAACGTGAGGTCGCTCATCCCGCCGGTGGCGATTCCGTCGGCGATCGTGTCCGGTTCTTCTCTGGTGACGAGTTCGCCGGCGGCGAGGCTCTCGGAGAGCGTCGAGGCGCCCTCGGTCTGGACGCCGACGACGCGGGCGTCCGGCGCGCGCGCCTTCACCGCCGTTGCGACCCCGCCGGCGAGGCCGCCGCCGCCGACGGGGACGAGCACGGTGTCGACCCCCTCGGCCTGTTCTACCACCTCCAAGCCGATGGTTCCCTGGCCGGCGACGACGTCCGGGTCGTCGAACGCGTGGATGAACCGCGTTTCCGGATCGGCGACGAGCGTGTGTGCGTGCGCCATCGCCTCCGCGAAGACGGTCCCGTGAAGCACCACCTCGGCGCCGTACGCCCGGGTCGCTTCGATCTTCGCGCCCGGAGCCGACTCCGGCATCACGATCGTCGCCTCGAGCCCCGCGGTCGTCGCGGCGAGCGCGACGCCCTGTGCGTGGTTGCCGGCGCTCGCGGCCACCACCCGCTTGACCGACGGCTCCGCCTCTACCAGCCGCGTGATCGCGTTGTACGCCCCGCGCGGCTTGAACGAGCCGGTGCGCTGGAGGTGTTCCATCTTCAGCCACACGTCTCCCCCACACCGCTGTGACAGCGACCGGCTCCGCTGGATGGGGGTGCGCTGGACAATCTCGGTGTCGGCAAACCGTCCCGCGGCGGCCTCGACGTCGTCGATCGTGACTCGGGACATGGCTACCCCGTTCACCCCACGGAACAAAAGAACTCGGCTCCGAAATCACGGTACCCCCGCATGCCGCTCGCCGGCCGTTGTCGAGGCGGCGTGATGCGGACCTGAACCCCAGTGAGTGTGAACCGTCTCGGCTTCCTCCGACCGGCCTCCTCAGCGGCCGGGCTTTATATACTATCGTCCAGCGGAGACACCCGGACTCAACGGGTCGTACGACCGACAAAACAATACTTAACGGCGTTCGTCACCTTCTAACTGATACGTCCCTTTATGAGTGAAAACCCGATCGTTGAGTCGATACGTTCGTTCCGCGCCGAGGTGGACGCGGTGCCGTTCGCCGCCGGCGCGCTCGTCACGTTCGCGTTCCTCGCGTACACCATCGCCGACACCGAGGGCGCCGCCGCGGCGATCGACGCGGCCTTCGTCCGATTCGGCCAAGGACTCGCGTGGCTGTACCTCGGAACCGTGCTCGTGTTGGTCGGACTCGGCGCGTACCTGCTCGTCGGGCGGTACGGACGCGTCCGGCTCGGCGACGGCGACCCGGAGTACGGGACTCTCTCGTACGTGGCGATGTCTCTCGGCGGGGCTGTCCGCCGCATCGTGTCTCGGACCGGTCGAGGCGTTGTGCACTACCAGACCGTCCCGCCGCTTTTCGCCGGTGAGGTAGCCGCAGAATCGAGCGCGGCGGCGGTCCCGGCGGTGGCGTACACGGTCTTTCACTACGGTATCAGCGCGTGGGGCGGCTACCTCGCGATCGGCCTCCCGGTCGCGTACTTCGCGTACCGTCACGACGCGCCGTTCCGCGTTTCGACCGCGTTGTACCCGGTGCTCGGCCCCGACGGACTCGACGGGATCGTCGCCCGAACCGTCGACACGCTCGCGGTCGTCGCCACTATCGGCGGGATCGCGACCGGGCTCGGCTTCATCGCCACACAACTGCTCACCGGCGTGACGTTTCGGACCGGCATCGCCTTCGGCGACGCGGAAACCGTCGCGGTGATCGTCGGGATCACGGCGTTGTTCACGCTGTCGCTCGTCGCGGGCGTGAGCCGCGGGATCCGGCGGCTCTCCGTGTTCAACATCGGGATCATGGCGCTTTTGTTCGCCGTCGCGCTGCTCGCCGGCCCGACGACCGACGTGTTGAACATCGGCGTGGCGGCAATCGGCACCTACGCGACCAGTTTCTTCGAGATGAGCCTGTTCACCGGCAGCGGAGCCGAGGGTGGCTCGGGGTGGACCGCGGCTTGGACCGTCTTCTACTGGTCGTGGTGGATCGCGTGGGCCCCGTTCGTCGGGCTGTTTCTCGCGCGCATCTCCCGTGGACGGACGATCCGATCCGTCGTCGGCACCGCCTTCGGCACGATGACCGCCGTCTCTGCGCTGTGGTTCACCGTTCTCGGCGGCACGTCGATCCGGCTCCAGGACTCGGGCGCGGTCGACGTGCTCGGCGCGGTCGGTGAGT
>KI543166.1:36465-44098 GCA_000496175.1 uncultured archaeon A07HR67
CCGTTCTACGACTCCTCTCCGACCGGTACCGCCTCCAGCGCCGCCTCGACGACCCGGACCGCGGTCGCGCCCTCGCGCCGACCGACGACGACGACGAGCGAGTCGCCGGCAACGCCCGCGGCGAGCGGGTCGACGCCCGCGGCCGACAACCGGCCGAGCGCGGCCGTGAGCGCCGCGGCGTCGACGTCGCCGCTCGCGAGAATCGCCGTGGCGTCGCCGCCCGGTCGAACTGCTGCGTCGCCGACACGAAACAGGGGAGCGTCGGCCGCCTCGGCGGCTCCGCCCGACGGCTCCGATAGCTCCACGCCGCTTCGCATCGAGACGCTCGCGGTCCGCGCCTCGGTCGTGCGATCGGGAAGGTCAGCATGGAAGCGGCGAAGCGCCGTCGCGACCGCGTCCGTGTCGCCGCTAAAATCGTCTTCGGCGACGAGCCACGCCGCGGCGGCGCTGTAGTTCACGATCCCCGCGCGAAGCGCGTCGAGCAGGAAGGGGTGGGTCCGGACCGCCTCGCGGGTCTCCGCGGCCAGCGACATGACCGGACGTGTGTGTCCCCGAATAATGCTCGTTTCGGTCGCCGCGGGCTCCGATCGTTCGAGGGCGTCGCCGTCGAGGTCACCGCGTCGGTGTCGGATTCCCGCGCGGCGCGTCTCTCCGAAGTCCCTAAGAACGCCGCGGCCCCAGCGTGCGTATGCAGTCGCTCGTCATCGTCGCGCACGGCTCCCACCTCAACCCGGAATCGAGCACGCCGACGTACGCCCACGCCGACACGATCCGCGCGTCCGGCGCGTTCGACGAGGTACGGACCGGCTTCTGGAAGGAGGAACCGCACTTTCGCGAGGTGCTTCGCACCGTCGAGGGCGACGAGATTTACGTCGTCCCCTTGTTCGTCTCCGAGGGCTACTTCACCGAACAGGTGATCCCCCGCGAACTGCGACTCGACGGCTGGGACGTCTCCGCGTGGGGCTCCGACGGGCTCTCCGCCGACCAGGCGACGCTCGTCGCCGAGGATATCGACCGGGAGATACACTACTGCGGTCCGGTCGGCACCCACGCGGCGATGACGGACGTGATCGAGCGCCGCGCGGAGTCCGTCACCGACGACCCGGACGTGGGCGAGGGGTTCGGGCTGGCGGTGGTCGGCCACGGAACCGAGCGAAACGAGAACTCGGCGAAGGCGATCGAGTATCACGCCGACCGGATCCGCGAGCGCGACCGCTTCGACGAGGTCCGTCCGCTCTACATGGACGAGGATCCCGAGGTCGACGACCTGCCGGCGTTCTTCGAGAGCGACGACGTGGTGTTGGTGCCGTTGTTCATCGCCGACGGCTACCACACCCAGGAGGACATTCCCGAGGACGTCGGGCTGTGTGCGGACCACACCGACGGGTACGACGTGCCGGAGACCGTCGACGGCACTCGGATCTGGTACGCCGGCGCGGTCGGCACCGAGCCGCTCATGGCTGACGTGCTCATGGAACGCGCCGCCGACGCCGGGGCGGATCTCGAGGGGACGCTCGCGGACGTGCGCGAGACCACCCGCGTCGCCACGGGGGATTAGCCGTGAGCGATTCCGCCGCGACGGACGACACGGCACACACGGTTCCCGACATCGACCTCCCGAGTGAGGCCTTCGACGCGGTCCTCGACGCGCTCGCCGACCGCAGCTCCGACGAGCCGGTTCGGTTCGAGGGGTTCACCGTCGCTTCCGACGCGGGCCCCGACGACGCCGGAGCGGCGACCGAGTACCGCCTCGACCCCGCCGGCAGCGACCCGCACACGGGGTTGAGCGAGCGCGAACTCCACGCGGCGCTCGCCGACCGCGCCCCGGCGGTCACGGACTGGTACGTCTTCGAGCGGGTCGTCGGTGAGTTCGGCCCCCGCCGGGCGTTTCTCCGCTGGATCGAGGACGCTGATGGGCAGACGGTCGCGGCCCGCTACGCCGCCCTCGCCGAGGGAGTGGAGCGCGCGTGGGGGGAACTCCGGATCACGGCGTCGGTGACCGACCGCGGCGAGCGCCGGTACGACGTGCGCCACGCCGACGACGTCGGCGTTCCGGCCGCCGAACTCGACGCGTACGACGACCCGCTCGACGCCAGAGAACTCGTGAAAACCGACGCGTCCGGCCGGTATCGACCGCTCAAGACCGCTCCGACGCTGCCCGGCGGCTGGGTCTTCCCGGACCTCGGTCCGCGTGACGCCTACGAGGCCGTCGAGACGATCTATCCCGCGACCGTCGCCAACTGGCACCGCGAGCGCGAGGGCGACCTCGACGTGAGCCACTGGCGCGAGACGATGCAACGGCAGTCGGGCATCTACGGCGTGGTGAAAACGTGGGACCGCGGCGAGGGATACGAACACGTCAACTGGGTCGCAGAAGCCTGTTGTGACGACTCACAGTGTCTCAAACGCCGGGAGTGGGAGTACGACGACGAGACCGACCTCGACGTCGACGGCGGCGACGGGGTCTTCCCCTGTCGGGAGCCCTGTTCGCTCGTGGTTTCTGCGGCCCGCAAGTGGACCCGCCTGGAGAGCGAACAACCCCGCACCTACGAGTTCGAGTTGACCCCCAGCGAGAAAGCACAGATCGAGGCGATCATCGACGCGGTCGCCGACGGGCGGACCGACGAGATCCGCGAGGCCGACGTCAAAGACGACGCGAACCGATACCGCGCGCGGTTCCTGCGCGCGAAACGGTTCGACGACACGGGCGCACTCGGCGGCGTGGCCACCGACCCGGACGCCGAGGAGTGATACGCCGGTGTGTCGGGGGCCCCTTCCACCGCGACCGACGGACTGTGGCCCGCTCAGGGTCCGTTATGAGCGAACCGGTCGCGCAGCACACGCCGGAGCGGCTTCGAGAACGTCGGCGAGACGCCGCTGACGAGAAGGAACCCGACGACGATGACGCCGAACCCGACGATCGAAGCGAGCGAAAGCGTCTCACCCAGCAGGGCCCACCCGCCGACGGCAGAGACGACGGGAACGAAGTAAAACGAGAGGTTCGCCCGCGTCGCGCCCGCCTCGTCAATCAGCGCGAAGTACGCGAGATACGCGATCGCGCCGGAGAAGACGCCGACGTACACCAACGACGCGAGTGCCGCCGGCGGCACGGAGAGCCCGGCCACGGACTCGCCGGCCCACCGGCTGAGGGCGTGTGAGAGGACGGCCGCGAGCGGGACGCCCCACACCGTCTGAGCCGTGCTCGACATCGTCGCGTCGACCCGACGGATCATCACGGCGCCGAACGCGCTCGTCGCGGCGGCGCCGACCAACAACGGGACCCCGAGCCCGCCCCCGAGCAGCGCCGACGGGGTGGGATTCGCGACCAATCCGACACCGACCAATCCAAGAATCATGCCGACCGACCCGCGGGCGGAGAGGCGTTCTTTCGAGAGCAGACCGGCGGCGAACACCGGCGTCAGAATCGGGTTCAGACTGAACACGACTGCGGCCACGCCGCTCGTCAGGTACTGTTGGCCCACGAACAACAACGCGTTTGTCAGTCCGATAACGAGCCCGCCCGTCGCGAGAACGGCATAGATGTCGCCGGCGGTTTTGGGACGCAGTTCCGCTCGCGAGAGGGTCGTCGCCGCGTACGCCGCGAGAACGACCGCGCCGATGTCGAACCGAACCGCGACGAAAAACAACGGCGGAATGTGTGCGAGTCCCGTCTTCGCCGCGACGAACGTTCCTCCGAACAAGACGGCGGAGATGAGAACCAGCCCGCCGGTTCGCCATGAGAACACGCTACCGACACACCTCGACGGCCGCGTCCGACGCGTGCTCGGGTCGTTGAGAGGGCATCCGCATGAGTGATCGTAGGGTCCGAAGATACATAAAGAAATTTAGAAAAGTTTTCGTGGCGAGAAACCGCTACCCCCGGCGGCGATCGTTCACGCAGTGAAATCGTTTCGCGCGGCGAAGACGGTTTATTTCGGGGGACGGTAGCCCGGACATGGAGGCTCCGCTCGATGCGGTCGAGTTTCTCGCCCGTTCGCAGAACCGGGTCGAGGTGTTGCGATCGTTGGCGGCGGAACGACGCACTCGACGAGACCTCGCCGACGCCACCGGCGCCTCGCAGGCGACGCTTGGACGAATCCTCGAGGACTTCGGCGACCGGTCGTGGGTCAGACGCGACGGCGACGCGTACGTCGCCACGGCGACCGGGAAACTGGTGGCTGACGGGTTGGCCGACCTGTTGTCGATTCTCGAAACGGAGGCCAAACTGCGCGACGTGATCGCGTACCTTCCGACGGCAGAACTGGGATTCGATCTGCGTCACCTCGCCGACGCGACGGTCACCGTTCCCACCCGAACACACCCCAGCGCGCCGTTACAACGCGTCGTCGAGACGATGGACGCCGCCGACCGGCTCCGGGTGTTCTCGCACACGCTCAACGAACAAAGTCTCTCGACGGTCCAGAACCGAACCGCGGCCGGCGAGCAGACCGTCGAAGCGGTCCTCTCCGAGGGGGCGATCAGCGCGCTCGCCGCCGAGGACCGCCTGTGGCGGCGGCTTCGAGCGCTCGCCGGCGCCGACGGCGCCGCGATCCGGGTCCGCGAGGACGAGGTTCCGCTTGCGGCCACCGTCGCAGACGAGACGGTGTCGCTGCTCGTTCGAGACGACGGCGGGTGTTGCGGGCGTCACTACACACTGACGCGGCGGCAGTCCGCGCCTGGGCGGTCGAAACGTTCGACGGCTACTGGAACGCCGCGGAGCCGTTCGACCCGACGACCGTCGACCGCTGACGACCCGATCTCGGTCGCCGTGATGCGTCTCGCTCGATCCGCCCAGGCTCGTCGCAGAGGCCGTCTGCTCCGTGTAGAGCTCGGATTGAGGCGTCACGAAAGGTTTAGACGGAGGAACGGCCTACGGCGGAGTAATGAGTCGCGGCCCGGAGGTCATCGTCACCGAGAAGGACAACGCCGCGCGGCGGATCGCCGACATTCTGAGCGGCGGCGCCGCGACCGCGGAGCGGCGAAACGACGTCAACGTGTACAAGTGGGGCGGCACGCGGTGCATCGGGCTCTCCGGCCACGTCGTCGGCGTCGACTTCCCGCCGGAGTACAGCGACTGGCGCGACGTCGAGCCCGTCGAACTGATCGACGCGCCGGTTCGGAAGACCCCGACACAGGAGGGAATCGTGAGCGCGTTGCGGCGGCTCGCGCGAAACGCCTCGCGGGTCACCATCGCCACCGACTACGACCGCGAGGGCGAACTCATCGGCAAGGAGGCGTACGAGCTGGTCCGTGAGGTGAACGAGGACGTGCCGGTCGACCGCGTGCGGTTCTCGTCGATCACCGAAACCGAGGTGACGAACGCCTTCGCCGACCCCGACGACCTCGATTTCGACCTGGCGGCCGCCGGCGAGGCCCGCCAGGTGATCGACCTGACGTGGGGGGCGGCGCTCACGCGGTTCCTCTCGCTTTCGGCCCGCCAGCTCGGCAACGACTTCATCTCTGTCGGCCGGGTACAAGGACCGACGCTCAAACTGATCGTCGACCGCGAACGCGAGATTCGCGCGTTCGAGCCGGAAGCGTACTGGGAGCTGTTCGGCGAGCTGTCGAAGGCGGACGGCGACCCGTTCGAGGCGCAGTACTTTTTCACGGACGACGCCGGCAACGAGGCCGAGCGGGTCTGGGACGAGTCGGTCGCCGAGACGCTCACGGAGGCGCTTGCGGCCACCGAAGCGGCGGTCGTCGACGACGTCCGTCGCCGCACCCGAACCGACGAGCCGCCGACACCGTTCAACACGACCGCGTACATCCGCGCGGCGGGGTCGCTCGGCTACTCCGCCCAGCGGGCGATGTCGATCGCCGAGGAGCTGTACACCGCCGGCTACGTCACCTACCCCCGGACCGACAACACGGTGTACCCCGACGACCTCGAGCCACGCGCGCTGCTCGAATCGTTGACGACGTCCGGCCGCTTCGGCGACGACGCGGCCTCGCTGCTCGAGCGCGACGCGATCGAGCCGACCGAAGGCGACGAGGAGACGACCGACCACCCGCCGATCCACCCGACGGGCGACCTCCCCGGCGCGTCGGACCTCTCCGCGGACGAGTGGGAGGTGTACGAGCTGATCGTCCGGCGGTTTCTGGCCACCTGTGCGCCGCCGGCGACGTGGGAACGGCTGCGCGTGGTGGCGCTAGCGAACGGCGACGCGACACAGATCGCCCGCGAGGCAGACCCGTTCGCCGCTCTCCGCGACCCGGCGGACGCCGCGGAGACTCCCGAACTCGCCGCCGACGGCGGGCTCCGGCTGAAGGCCAACGGCAAGCGCCTGCTCGAAGCCGGCTACCACGAGGTGTACCCGTACCGCTCCAGCGACGAGCGGATCGTCCCGGACGTCGAGCCCGGCGCGGTGTTGACGATGTCGGGCCGCCACACCGACGCCAAAGAAACCCAGCCGCCCCGTCGATACGGCCAGTCGCGGCTGATAGAGGAGATGGAAGCCCGCGGGTGGACGAAGCGACCAGACACCGCACCCTCGAGAAGCTGTACGACCGCGGCTACGTCGAGAACGACCCGCCGCGGCCGACCCGGCTGGCGGAGTCGGTCGTCGAGGCCGCCGAGGGATTCGCCGACCACGTCGTCTCCGAGGAGATGACCGCCCAGCTCGAACGCGACATGCAGGCGATCGCGGCCGGCGAGAAGGGGTACGACGAGGTGACGGCCGCCTCCCGCGAACTGCTCGAACGCGTGTTCGACGACCTCACCGAGTCCCGCGAGGCGATCGGCGACCAGCTACAGGAATCGTTGAAGGCGGACAAGACGCTCGGGCCGTGTCCGGAGTGTGGCTCGGACCTGCTCGTCCGGCAGTCACAGGCTGGCTCGTACTTCGTGGGGTGTGACGGCTACCCCGACTGCGAGTACACGCTCCCGTTGCCGTCGACGGGAAAGCCGCTCATCCTCGAGGAGAGCTGTGCGGACCACGAGCTCCGCCACGTGAAGATGCTCGCGGGGCGAAAGACGTTCGTCCACGGCTGCCCCCAGTGTAAGGCGGACGAGGCCGACGAGACCGCCGACGAGGTGATCGGCGCGTGTCCGGCGTGTAACGAGGCGGGCGACGACTCCGGCGGCGAGCTCGCGATCAAGCAGCTTCGGTCCGGCTCGCGGCTCGTCGGATGTACGCGGTACCCCGACTGTGAGTACTCCCTGCCGCTTCCCCGCCGCGGCGAGATCGAGGTGACCGACGAGACCTGCGAGGAACACGACCTCCCGCACCTCCGCGTTCACTCTGGCGACGAGCCGTGGGAGCTCGGGTGTCCGATCTGTAACTACCGGGAGTTTCAGGCCCGCGAGGCGGGATCCGAGCTCGAGACCGTCGACGGGATCGGCGAAAAGACGGCCGAAAAGCTCCAGGGAGTGGGTATCGAGGGCGTCGAGGAGCTCAAATCCGCCGACCCCGACGAGCTGGCCGGCGACGTCGACGGCGTGGGCCCCGACACGGTGCGCGACTGGCAGGCGAACGCCGACTGACGAACGCATACGAGGGCGTCGAAGACGTCTCACATCAAGACGGGAATCGGTCAGTACAGGGAATTCACGTAACAGTCCCAAACGCCAAAATCTACACAGTCTGCCACTAGCGCCGTGCGAGATACAAGGCTGTAGTCATCACATACAAAT
>KI543166.1:46549-66202 GCA_000496175.1 uncultured archaeon A07HR67
CGATCTATCCTGATTTCGTCACTACGACATGCCACATTCGCGCTGTGTATTTATCACGAGGCTATGGACATCGCCGGAAATTGGCAGGAATCTTTTCGGTCAATAGACAGGCACGTTCTCTCGGGCGGTTCAGGATTCAGATAGAGAAAGCCACGTCATTCCCGTGCTGACTGTACTCTCTCGATCCAACAGACCATTCTTGACAGTTCTTGAGTAGCCGACCGCCCAACGTGATGTGGCTGGGTCCGGAAACCCTTCGAGAAAGCCGGTGAACCGGGATGGCTCCACTCATTCCTGTAATAAATTCCCACGGCGAAGACCAGCACCCCCGCTGGCAAGTTCAACAGAGGAACTCCGTCTGGCCTCGGGCTCACGCTTCTATCGGTTGTCTTCTATCCAGTTCTCGGGTTCGGAGATTGTCAGTATCAAGACGCTACACAGTTCGATTACACGCGTAGGGCCTCGGCTTGAATCTCTATGAAGGTGTGGTAGAATACACTACGTGACCGTCTCGCCGACGACGTCGAGGAGGGACTCAAGATGGCTTCTTTCGGCGTCTGATGGCGGCTGATGTGGAATTCGCGAGTACCCCGCCGGCGCACCGCGAGCGCGCATTGAATACTTTAGTCCCGGAACCCCGTGTTCTGCGGTAATCGCTTGGTTTAGTTCGACAAACTCAGCGTTCAACTCTCTGGCAGTGGTCGGATTTTCGGCGTGTTCCTGATAAATCGCCGCTGAAGCCTCTGGAGCAATATTTGCGAGCGCCAACACGCCGCCGTTAGCGCCCGCTGAAAGGGCCTGCGCGAAGACTCCGCCGCTACCGATCATCGCATCAAAATCAGCTTCTCGAGTGCGTCTCACAATTCGGATGAACTCGCTAATATCCCCAGAAGAATCTTTCATTCCAGCGATATTCGGGTGGCGGGCAAGATCACCGACTGTTGACGGTTCTAGTTTGGTGTTCGTATATGCCGGAACCGAGTAGAGATAAATCGGGATTGATGCTGCGTCGGCTAGTCGTCGATAGTACTCAGCAAGCGCCGACTGGTCATGGTCGTAGTAGAACGGGGTGACAACGAGAGCCGCATCAGCTCCTATGTCGGCCGCATCTTCCGTTGCGGAGAGTGTTTCGTGATACCCGGGACTACCTGTGCCAGCAAGAACGGGCACGTTTGCCGCCTCAGTAACCGTTTCAATCACTGCCGACCGCTCGTCTGCGGTCATCAGCTCGGCCTCACTGTTCGAGCCACATGGTACAAGAAAATCAACGCCCCGCTGTTCAACCCAACTGACCAGATCGCGGAGCGATGTGTGGTCAACGGCACCGTCTTCGGTGAACGGAGTTACCAGCGGCGGTCCAACGCCATTCATACAATACTCTCGATGAGATACATAAAAAGTGTTGCCACTGATACCCCCAAACGCGAGTAGCTGTCAGTACGTCACGAGAACAGATCCTTGCGTTCGGACTCCGAGAGCTGAACGTCCAAGTGAGCATGTGCTGAACACTCAACGACCGCGTCCGCAGTCGCGTCACACCCCGGGCAGTAGTCCTCGGCCATCGCTGGGACCTGATAGGTGATTTTTTCGCCGATGAATGCCTCTCTGTACGCCGCACTCTGTGAGGTCGTGATCAGATCCTCAACCGGGAAGTCGGCGGCGCTCACCGTGTTGTCATGCTCAGTCTCGATGGCGACAGTGACGCCGGTGTACGCGCTCACTTCCGACGGTGTTGTTCGAGCCGACGAAGTGAATCCGAAGGCTGCCGTGGCCGTCACCCCGGACACTGTTGTTCTAGCCGGCCAGATAGAGTTCGAGCGCTGACGCGCTGTTTCGATTCGACCCGAGTTCTGACCGCCGGTGACCGATACCCCAGTGTCCGGGCCAGCAACGCGCAGTTCGCTGTTCCGTCCAGTACCTCGTCGAAGCTCGCTTGCTGGGTGAAGACGGCCTCGGTGAACTCGGTATCATCGCCCGTGACAGTCGCCTCAAACCAGCCGACCGTGCGGGTAAAGCGGGTTCCCGCACAGCGTACGTTTTCGAAACACAGTTGTCGGCCATCACCCCGCCGACGGTGTCGTGGCGGGGGTCACCTCGTTCTGCGAATCGCCCATGGAGAACGGATATCCCCCAGAAATCGTTGTATGACGGAGGTCGACGGGGTGTTGCTCGTCGCTTTCGATGTCAACGCAGTTGCGATCTACCGCTCGGATACACACCCGTATTGAATCGGTGTTATTGTACACAGCCCGATTCTCACGCCGCGTTCACCTTCGAGAAAGTAAAATGTCTCTCACAACGAGAACTCCGCGACGGCCTCGAATATATACGCCTATACGTCCGGGTGTGTATCGATCCAATCACGAATGGCTCGCGAGAACGACGGCTCGGCCGTTGGCGACGCGGTGAGCGGCGACGCCGTCGATGGGGCGACACCGCTCGCCCGGTCGCTCGTCGAGGCGATTCCGGCCCCGGCGCTCGCGTGTGATCCCCAGAGCCTCGCGATACGCGCCGCCAACGACCCCGCGGCGGCGTTGTTCGACCGCGACCGCTCGGCGCTGACCCTGATGGGAATCACGGACCTGTGTGAGTCGTCGGTGACCGTCGAGGGCAATCCGGTCGACGAGACGCTCCGGGAGGCGGCCGGCACCGACACCGCCGTCACCGCCGAATGGAACGCCGCTGTCGACGGCGACCGGCGACGGCTGGCGGTCCGCGCACACGAGACGACCCTCGCCGGCCACGACTGGCTCGTCGCGGCCCTCACCGACGTGACGACGCGGGTTCGCGCCGAACAGAGCGCCAGACTCCGGTCGCAGACGCTCGACGCCGTCGCCGAGACGATGCCGCTGGCGGTGTTCCGGTGTGACGCCGGCGGGACGCTCGTTCGGTGGAACGACCGCGCCGTCGACGACACGGGGTACGACGACGCCGAACTGTCGGGCCGTTCGCTTCCGGACCTGTTCGACGACGACAGCCGGCCGACAATCTCGGACGGCTTCGCGCGCGTCTGCCGAGAACGGACGCCCGTGGAACGGGAAGCGACGCTCCTGACGCGTTCCGGAGAACAGGTCACGTATCGGCTGACGCTGGGGCCGGTGACCGACGGCGACGAACTCGTGGGCGTCGTGGGCGTCGGTGAGGACCGAACCGAGGCGTCGGTTCGCGAGGAGCGGCTCGCGGTGTTGACGCGGGTGCTCAGACACAACTTCCGCAACGAGCTCAACGTCGTGTTGGGCTTTTCTGAACAAGCCAGACAAACGGTCGACGACCCCGAGACGGCCGCCCAGTTGGACCGGGTCGTCGACACCGCCGGCCGCCTGTTACACCTCGGAGAGACCTCTCGGAAGGTCGAGCAGCTGCTCGCGACCCGTCCGACCCCCAGTCCGACGTCGCTCTCGACGGCGGTGGAGGCGGCGCTCGACTCGCTTCCCGATCAACTGTGTGCGGCCGCCGACATCGACGTCGACGTGCCGGCCGACCTCACGGTCTCCGCGGTCGACCGATTTTCCGACGCGCTGGCCGAGCTCGTCGACAACGCGATCCGACACAGCGACGCCGACCGGCCGCGGGTGCGGATCGCCGCCGCCGAGCTCCCCAGCGAGTCGTGGGCCTCGCTCGTCGTCGCCGACAACGGCCCCGGAATACCGCCCGCCGAGCGGGCCGTTCTCACCGGGACGGAGACCCAACTTGACCACACGAGCGGGCTCGGGCTCTGGTACGTCCACTGGGTCGTCACCGCGGGCGGCGGCTCCCTCGACATCGCCGAGAGCAGCGAGGCCGGAAGCCGAATCGAGCTCAACCTCAAGCGCCCCGACGGGCGCTGATTCGACGCGGTCGTCGACCCCGGGGCTCAGGCCTCGCCGCCGGAGACGACGACCGCGTCGCCAATGCCGACCGCGTCGGCCCCGCCCGCGGGAAGCTCCACGACAGTATCTGCGTCTCCGCGCCCGATCCCGACGAACGGCGAGAGCCGCGCCGTCGCCGTGACCTCGTCGTCGACGAGCCATATCGCGTCGATCGCGAACGGAACGAAAAGCATGTGAAGCGTGCGGGTCTCGACGCCGTCGAACGGGAACACGAGCGCGTACTCCTCGGGAATCGACCGGCGGAACATCAGCCCGCGGGCCTGCGCGAGCCGTGATCGTGCGACGTCGACGTCGCTCGCGAGGAGTCGTTCGGTCCGGTCGTCCGGCGGTCCGCGGCGGTGAACGAGGCGCACGCTCGGCCCGTTGGCGCCGATACACAAATACATCCGTGCGTCGAGCCGCCGACCGGCCCGGGGATCCAGCGTCTAACTCGCGCTCCCGTACGTTTCTTCGAGGTACTCAACGATGTCGTCGCTTTCTGGCATCCCCTCGACCCCGTGTTCCTCGTCGACGAGGACGGGAACGCCGGTCTGGCCGCTTACCTCCTCGACTTCGGTTCGCTCGCTGTGTGAGCGCGGCACCATAATCGACTCGTACTCGAGGCCGATGTCGGCGAGCTTCTCCGTGACCTTCGCACAGTACGGACACCCGTCCAGCTCGTAGAGTTTCAGGTTCGCCATCGAAAGATCGTATGCGTCCCGAAAGTAAAGAAGCCCGTGATCGTTGTACGCGACGCGCACGGCCGACCAGATCGTTCGGCGAGGCCCGCGGCGGAGCGACCCCTACAGGATCACGCCGCGGGTCTGGAGGACGTAGTAGGCGGCCAGAAGCGCCGCGATGGCGTACTGACCGAGCCGGACGTCGCTGCCCTCGCCGACGGCGAGTTTGACCACCGGATAGGCGACGATGCCGGCCGCCAATCCGTCGGCGATCGAGTAGGCGAACGGCATCACGGTGACGGTGAGGCCGGCCGAGACCGCCCACGCCGGGTTCGTCCAGTCGACCTCGGTGAGCCCTTGGAGCATCATCACGCCCACGACGATGAGCGCGATGAAGGAGGCGTACTCCGGGATCGCGGCGACGAGCGGGATCAACACCAGCGAGGCGAGAAAGCCGAGCGCGACGACGAGCGCCGTCAGCCCGGTCCGACCGCCCTCCTCGACGCCGGTCGACGACTCGATGTACGTCGTCACGGTGGAGGTTCCGATCATCGCGCCGACGGTGGTGCCGACCGCGTCCGCCATCAGCGGCTTGTCCATCTCGGGGAGGTCACCGTCCTCGTCGAGAAAGTCGCCGAACTGTGAGACGCCGATCAGCGTCCCTGCGGTGTCGAAGAAGTCGACGAAAAAGAAGGTGAACACGACGAGAACGAACGTGAGCGGCTCCACGTTGGTCAACCCCTCGACGAACGCGCCCGCAAGCGGCGAGATGTCGTACTGGGCGGCCGGCAGCGTCTCGGGCGTGATCGTACCGCGATCGAAGAAGCCGGCGAGGGTGAGCCCCCACCCCGCGACCGCGGTCGTCAGGATGCCGATGATCACGGCGCCGGTGACGTTGCGGGCCCACAGAACGAACGTCAACACCAGCCCGGAGAGCCCGAGGATCGCCCACGGATTGCCGAAGATCGACCCGAGCGTGACGAGCGTCGTGTCGTCGTTGACGACCAGTTGGAGCTCCTGAAAGCCGATGAACAACAAAAACAACCCGATGCCGGCCCCGACCGACCGCTTGACCGGCTCGGGGAACAGCTGAATGACGTACTTCCGCGCGCCCACCGCCGTGAGCAGCATGAAGAGGACTCCCTCGACGAACACCGCCGCCAGCGCGGTCTGCCAGGGGACGCCGAGCGTCAACACGACGGTAAACGCGAAGAAGGCGTTGAGCCCGAGCCCGGGAGCGAGCCCGAACGGCCGGTTGGCGTAGAACGCCATCACCAGCGTCGCAGCCGCCGAGGAGACGATCGTGGCGATGGCGATCATCTGGACCACCTCGAAGAACTCGTACCCCGGAATCTGGATCGCCTCCGCCAGAATGAACGGGTTCACTACGATGATGTACGACATCGCGAGGAACGTCGTGAGCCCCGCGACCAGCTCCGTCCGCACGTCGGAGCCGCGCTCCGCCACGTCGAACCGCGCAGCCAGCGTGTCTGTAAGCCCCATCTGTGTAGCTACATATACCGTCGATCGGGATGATAAACGTTCCCTCTCGGCGTCGGAATGTATCCACGTTTGTGGATACAAACCCGGATTCGGGGGGAGCCGCTCCGTATAAATAACCGTGAACGTGGATATCGGCTCGGTTCGGCCGGCCGGCTACTCGAACGTCGTCAATGCGCCGACAGGAGCGTCGGTGATCTCGCGGGCCCGCCGCATCCCCTCGTCGCCGACCGCGATGAGCGTGAACACGCCGCCGACGTTCGCGTCGGCCTGAAGCGCGATGTCCAAGAGGAGTTCTTGGGTCTCACCCGACCGGATCAGGTCGTCGACGACGAGGACGGTGTCGCCGGGCTCGATCGCGCGTTTCGGAAGGTAGTAGGTGAGCTCGATCCCGGACGCGAGCCGCTGGCGCGACTCGATGAACTCCTCGACGGCGGTTTCTTTCGACTTCTTGGCGTACGCCAGCCGGGCGTCGAAGAAGGACGCCATCGCCGCACCCAGCGTGATCCCGTCGGTCGCGGCGGTGAGCACGACGTCGGGCGTCGCGAACCCGAACGCCTCCGCGGCGACGGGCGCGACCAGATCCAGAAACGACTGGTCGAAGACGACCCCCGAGTTGTCGACGTACCCCTCGTCGTCGAAGGAGACCCGGGCGACGAGCTCGTCCGCGAGCGCCTCTCGGCCGACATCGCCGACGACCGTGCGTGCGCGCTCCGCGCCGGGGAGCACGTGGCCGTTCACGTAGCGGTTTAGATCTCCCGCCGGCAGCCCGGTGAGCGACGACAGCTCCTCGTACGTTCGCGTCTGTTTGAGGGTTCGCAACACGGCAACCGCCTGTAGCTGGAGGGCCGCCTTCTCTGCGCGGTTCATGTTTGTGATCGTGATCACACAAATATGAATACATCGATGTACTTTCACGCGAGATAGATCCACATCGATGGACTCTAGACGGGTGGTACGCGGCAGCGACACGTCCGGACCGATCCGTCCCCCTCACCGCTCGCGAACGACGACGAACTCCGCGAGGTCGCGCAGGTACTCGATCGCCTCGGTCTCGGGCGGATTTGCGTCGTTGAGCGCGGCGAGCGCGAGGTCCGATTGCTCGCGCGCCCGCTCGTTCACCTCGTCGGGCGTCAACGAGGTCACTTGGACGACGCTCGGCCGGTCCAGCTCCGCGTCTTGGCCGGTGGGCTTTCCGAGCTCGCCCGCGTCGGCGGTGGCGTCTAACACGTCGTCGCGCATCTGGAAGGCGACGCCGACCCGCTCGGCGTACTCGCCGAACGACTCGATCGCGGCCGGCTCCGCGTCGCCGGCGACCGCGCCCAACTCCGCGGCGGCTCGAAACAGCGCGCCGGTCTTTCGGCGTGCCAGCTCCATGTACTCGGCCTCCGTGGTGGGCTGGGCGGCGAGCTCCGTCGCCTCGCCCTCGCCGAGTTCGACCATCGCCTCGGCGACCGTTCGCATCGCCCGCTCGTCCGCCGAAAACAGCGCGAACGCCTCGCCCAGCAGCCCGTCGCTGGTGACGATCGCCGGCCCGTAGCCGAACTCGGCCCACGCCGAGGCGGTGCCTCGGCGGACCTCGGACCGGTCGATGATGTCGTCGACCACGAGCGAGGCGTTGTGGACGAACTCGATGCCGGCCGCGAAGTCGACGGCGTCCTCGGCGTCGCCGCCGAGCGCCTCACAGGCGAGGATCGTCACTGCGGGGCGAACCCGCTTGCCGCCGGCGAGCACGACGTGCGCGAGCTCGTCGGACAGCTCGTCGGGGTCGACGCCCTCGATGACCGCCTCGAGCCTGTCCTCGACCAGCGCGACCCGGCGCTCCAGGTACTCCATTTACCGCGGAGATGAGCCGGTCGCGCAAAGGCCTGACGGAACGACGGCCGGTCACCTGAACCGAACTCCCAGGTCGCCGAGCCCGTCGTTGTTGCTGCCGACGTTGATCAGAAGCGGCGTGAGCGCCTCGATCTCGGCGGCGTTCGCGAGCCCGCCGGCGTCGAGCGCCCGCAGCCCTTCGATCTCCTCCGCGAGGCCGGCCACGGTCGCCTTCGCGTCCTCGTCGTCGCCGATCACGAGGGTGTCGATCCCGAGGTCCACGTCGAGATCCGAGAGCCGACCGGCCGCGAGGTTGTGGAATGCCCCAACGACCGCCACCGCCTCCGGCGCGGCTCCCGCCGCGATCCGGGTGACCGACCCCGCGCCGGGCCTGTGGTAGTGGAAGCCGTCCTCGTCGCGTTTCATGCCGGTCGCCGGCGAGACGAGGATGTCTCCGCGGTCGAGCGACTCGGCCACCGCCTCGACCGTGTCGCCGACGTGATACGGCGGGACCGCGAGCACGACCACGTCGGCCCGCTCGGCGGCCGCGGCGTTTTCGAGCCCCGCCACCTCGCCGTCGAGCCCGCGGTCGTCGAGTTCGGCGGTGTACGCTCCGGCCGCCGTCTCCGCCTTCTCGGCGTCTCGCGATCCGATCAGAACCTCGTGAGACGTGTCGGCGGCGAACCGAAGCGCCAACCCCTCACCGACGTCGCCGGTGCCGCCGAGTATTGCGATCTCCATACATGTCTTCGGCGCGTTACGGTCTTATGGGTTCCGTGACCGGCCGTCCTCGCCACCGTCTGCTGTGGCCGGCCGCGTCGTCACGCCCTCACAGCGCGCGGGACCCGGACCGAGACGGGGGACGACCCGCGAGCGAGACGGTTCTCGACCGGTTGTCGGGGGACCAGCGACCCGCTACCGCCGTTTTTCGACCAGCAGGGCGGCCTCCGGCGACTCGCCCGCCATCGACCGCACTTGGCCCCACGAGAGGTCGGTGCGGGCGGTGACGGTCTCCGCCGCGATCGCGCCACAGGCGTTGGCGACGAGCAACGGCACGCCGTACTCGCGCGGGTCGGTCGCGAAGCCGTCCGCGGCGATCTCGGGCGTCCTGAGCGCCGCGGCGAGAAATCCGGCCGCGAACGCGTCGCCCGCGCCGGCCGTGTCGACCGCGCCGACGTCGAAGCCCGGGTGTGAGATGTCGCCGCGAGGGGTGTGAACCGTCGCGCCGTCGCTGCCGTGTTTGACCGCCACGACGCGTTCTGCGGGCGCACGCGGGTCGATATCCGTCGCGTCCGCCAGCGCGCTCGCCTCGCGGTCGTTCACGAAGATCAGGTTCGCGGCGTGAAGCGCCGCGCCGTACTCGCGGTCGGCGACCCGCCGACCGGGATCGAAGCTCCGCGTGGGACCGACCTCGGCGGCGGTCGTCGCCAGCGCGGCCGCGGTGTCGGGCTGTTGGCCGGTCAAGTGGAGGTGGTCGGCGTCGGCGAGAACGTCGCGGTCGAGTTCGTCCGCCGAGAACGACTCGTTCGCGCCGTCGTTCGCGAGCAACAACAGTTCTCCGTCCCCGTCGACGATGACGTACGTGACCGAGGTCGCCGCGTCGGCGTCGACGAGCACGTGACCCGGATCGACGCCCGCGCTCGCGAGCTCGCGCAGCGCCAGCGCGCCGGACTCGTCGCCGCCGACACTGCCGAACACCGCCGCCCGTCCGCCGAGCCCGCCGAGCCCGACCGCGACGTTCGCGGCGCTGCCGCCGCCGGATTGTTCGAGCCGCTCGATTCGCGTCTCGCCGTCGCGCTCGGGCAACTCGTCGACGTGGATCGTCACGTCCCAGTTGATGTGGCCCGCGGAGACCACGGTCGGCGCCCCGGCCGGGGGTTCGAGCGTCGAGCCGGCCGTGCGCGCGTTCTCGCCGCCGTCGCTCATGGCTCTGCCCAGGGATCGGCCGCCCCCTCGCCGAACAGTTCTCGCATCAGCGTCACGATGCTCTCGGGCGGGAACTGCCCGTGTTCGGTCACGATCGCGTCCATGTACCGCGGCGGCGTCACGTCGAACGCGGGGTTCTCGACGGCGATGTCGCCAACCTCCGCGCGCGTCTCCTCGCCTATCACCTCCGTTTCGGCCCGCGCTTCTATCTCCACCGTGTGGCCCGTCAGCGTCTCCGGATGGAGTTTGATGCTCTGGGCGGCCGTCATGATCGGCACGCCGCGCTCGCGAGCGTTGACCGCGAGTCCGGAGGTCCCGATCTTGTTGATCACGCCGCCGTCGGCGGCGATCGAGTCGGCGCCGACCAGCACGTGATCGACCTCGTCGAGGTATCGCCGCGCTGCCGAGTCGACGATCAAAGTGACGGGGACGCCGACCGCCCGCAGCTGTTCGGCGGTGATGTGCCCCTGGTTGCGAGGACGCGTCTCTTTGACGACCGCCTCGATCGCCTTTCCCTGTTCGACGGCAGCCTCGACACAGGCGAGCGCGTCCGTCGAGTGACAGTGCGTCATCACCGTGTCGCCGTCGGCGAGCCGGTTCGCGCCGACGCGGCCCAAATCCCCCCGCGCGCGGTCGAGCTGATCGACGAACTCCGCGGCCGCCTCGACGACGCTTCGCCGGAGCGCGTCGACGCTTTCGCCCTCCATCCGCTGAAGCACGTATCGGAGCGCGTTCGGCAGCGAGACGGCGGTCGGGCGCGTCTCGTGGAGCGTCCGCGCGGCCGCCCGAACCGACGAGCGGAACGCTTCTGGGGTGGCCGCGCCGGTTGCCTCGGCCTGTGCGGCCAGCGCCTCGGCGGCCGCGGCCGCGATCGTCGCCGCACCGCGGACCTCCATGGTCGCGATCTCGTCGGCGGTCGCCCGGACCGCGGCGTCGATCGGCTCCGTATCGGTCATATCGGTATCATGCCGTCCCAGTCTTGATAAACCCGCTCCTCGGCGATCACGTGGCAGTCGCGGGCGAGTCGTTGCCGAGACGTTGTCGACCATCGGGAGGGTGTCGGCGACCACCGGCGCGCTGCCGGCGACACGTGCCTCGCCGCCCATCGGCGGGCCGCTCAGAAGACGACCGGCGTGCCGTCGACGACCTCGACAGACACCCGGTCTCCGGTGTCGACGCCGCCTTCTCGGCCCTGGATCACGACCTGCACCTCGTCCATCTCGGCGTCGGGGTCGACGACGAAGTTCGTCTGGTCGCCTTGGAAGTATCGCTCCGTGACGTCGCCGGCGAAGTCACCTCCCTCGCCGACCAGGTTGAAGTCCTCGGGGCGAATCGAGACCGCCACGTCGCCTTGTGCGCCGTCGGCCGGAACCGAAAACCCGTCTGATCCGCCGATCAGCACGACGTTCCCGCCGTTTCGGTCGACGACCGTCCCGTCGAAGAGGTTGGTGTCGCCGATGAAGTCGGCGACGAACTCGCTGGCCGGGTCACGATAGATTTCTTCTGGCGGGCCGATCTGCTCGATGCGGCCCTCGTTCATCACCGCGATCCGGTCCGAGAGCGTCATCGCGACCTCCTGATCGTGTGTGACGTAAAAGAACGACCCTTGCGTCTTCTCGTGGATCTGTCGGAGTTCGACCTGCATTCGCTTCCGGAGCTTGCGGTCGAGACTCGACAACGGCTCGTCCAACAACAGGACGGCCGGCTCGTTGACGAGTGCGCGTGCGAGCGCCACCCGTTGTTGCTGTCCGCCGGAGAGGTCGGAGGGATTCCGATCGGCGAACCCTTCCAAGTCGACGAGTTCGAGGTATTCTTGGACCCGGTCGTCCCGTTCGGCGGCCTCGACGCCCTTCTTTTTCAACCCGTAGCCGACGTTCTCGCCGACGGTCATATGCGGAAACAACGAGAGGTGTTGGAACACGAGGTTCGTGTCGCGTCCCTCCGGCGGGATCGCCGTCATCTCCCGTCCGCCGATCCGGACCTCCCCTTCGGTCGGCTGCTCAAAGCCGCTTATCATCCGGAGGGTTGTGGTCTTTCCACACCCCGACGGGCCGACCAGCGTGAAGAACTCACCCTGTCTCACGTCGAAATCGATACCCTTGACGGCGACCACGTCCCCGAACTGCTTCCGAACGTCGCCGAGTTCGACCAACGTTCGGTCGTGCACTGCCATTATCCGGTTATGTGTGACACCCGTTATCAACTTATCGCCGGTCAAGACAGAAATTTTGCCAAACGTTTATTAAATTTGGTTTGTCAGATCAAGACATGTCACGCCGTAGCGAAATAACGAACGATACCGAGGCCTCGACGAACAACCAGCAGACGGGAACCACCGGAGTCAGTCGCCGGGCGTATCTCGCGGGCGCCGGCGCCGCGACGATGTTCGCGACCGCCGGCTGTGCGGGATCCAGCGGTGGCACCCCGACGATCAACATCATCACGTGGAACGACTTCGCACAGGATCCGGTGCTCGAAAGCGTCGAGGAGAACGTCGACGCCACGGTCGAGATAACGTCGTCGACGTCCTCGACGGAGATGTTCCAGCAGATGAACCAGAGCGCGGACTTCGACATCGCGGTCCCGAACAACAACCTCGTTCCGCGGTTCCTCAACGCGGAGCTGATAGAACCGGTGAACACGGACGCCGTCGGCAACTACGGCGACATCTACCAGAAGTTCAGAGATTTCGTCGGTGAGCAGTTCACCCAGGACGGTAACGCCTACGGCGTCCCGATCCGGTGGGGCTGGTACGGGTACGCGTACGACACCCGCGAGGTTCCCGACCACGAGCCCAGCTACAACATCATGTTCGAGGACGACTACGTCGACACCGACCTCGACGGGGAGGTTATCATGTACGACGAGGCCGCCAAGACGATGCCGGTGGCGGCGTTGTACCTCGCCGCAGCGGAAGACGACCCCTCCTACAGGGAGGCGCTCACCGAGAACGACCGCATGACCTTCACCGAGGATCAGATTCAGACCATGCGGGATCTGCTCATCGATCAGAAGCCCAGCCTTCAGGGATACATCTCTTCGGACACGACGTTTATCCAGCAGTTCCAGCAGGGGAACTTCCTCGTCGGCCACTCCGGTCGGAACGAGGTGATTCGGCTCCGGGAGAACCAGGGCGCCGACTGGGTCGAGTTCGTCGTTCCACAGGAGGGGGCGATGGCATGGTACGAGACGGCCGTCGTTTCACAGGAATCGGACAACCCCGAGACGGCCTGGGAGGTCGTCAACGAGTACATCGCGCCGGGGACTGGCGCCGAACTGGCCCGTCAAGGGAAGTCGCCGAGCTGTAATCCGAACGTCGCGGACGAACTGGAGGAGTCAGAAGCAGAGCTGTACGGCCGCATCGATCCCGAGCGGTTCGAGCAGTTTATTCCGTTCAAAGATATCGACCCCGACGTTCAGGAGCCGTACAACGCTGCTTGGGAGGAGGTCAAAGCGTAGATGGCCGCCCCGGACAGGGACGAAACGCTCCGGGCGGCTCTGGTCAGCGGCCTGAGCCGCCGTCGCACCAGCCTCGGAGTGACGGCCGGCCCCGGTGCGATCTGGATCGTGCTGTTGTTGATCGCGCCGCTGGCGTTCATGACGGCCGTCAGCTTCGCGTCGATCGACAACGTCACGTTCAATATCATCTGGGAGCCGACGGTGAACAACTACCGCGACCTGGTCGTCGGCGGCACCACGGAGTACTCGCTCGGACCGCTCGTCTACACGGCGACCGCCTTCGAGAAGGCGGTGTTGTTGTCGTACTCTATCGCGACGGTGGCGACCGTTCTCTGCCTCACGTTCGCGTTCCCGCTCGCGTACGTCATGGCCCGGCTTGACGACCGGGCGTTCAAGATCGTGATCTATCTCGTGCTCCTCCCGTTTTTCACGATGTACTTGGTTCGGGCGTACTCGTGGCGGCTGATGTTCGGACAGTCGGGCGTACTCAACCAGGTTCTCGGTGCCGTCGGCATCGGTCCCATCGGTGCGTTTGAGTTCGGTATTCCGGCGGTGATAGTGGGGTTGACACACGCGTACTTCCCGTACATGTTGATCACGTTGTACGCCAGCTTAGACGGACTGGACTTCTCGTTGATCGAGGCGGCTCGCGACCTCGGCGCGTCGCGGGTCGACGTGATCAGAGACCACATCATCCCGCTCACGCTGCCCGGCATCGTCGGCGGCAGCCTGTTCGTCTTCGTCCCGAGCGTCGGGGCGTTCATCACGCCGCAGATCCTCGGACAGGGGAAGGTCCAGATGATCGGCATCCTCATCGAGCAACGAGCCATCGGGGAAGCGACCAACGCCGCAACCGCGAGCGCGGCGTCGATGGCGGTCGTCGTCTCGATCGTCGTCGCGATGTTCCTCGTGTTCAGGTACGTCGACCTTGACGAGCTCGGAGGTGTCTGAGATGGCGACCGAAACCGGCGAGCCGGCCGAACAGACGGGCAAAGAATACGCGGACCAGTTCCGCAACCACCAGCGGATCGAGCAGTTGTTGGGGAACGGGCTGTACGCCTTCGCGGCGCTGATGTTAGTGTTCTTGTGGCTCCCGCTTCTCATCATCGTCTTTCTCTCGTTCGCTCAGTCCCCCAACCTCCTGCCGTTCGATGGGCTCACCCTCAGCAACTATCAGGGGATCGCGGGGGAACCGGGGCTGCGCTCGTCGGTCGTCTCCAGTTTCAGCATCGCCACGTTCTCCGCGATCATCGCGACGACCCTCGGCGTGCTGGCGAGCTTCGCGCTCACGCGTTATCAGTTCCCGTTCCGAGAGGTGTACCGCACGTTCGGGATCATTCCAATGATCGTTCCGGGAGTGATCCTCGGCGTCGGGCTCCGCTTCTACTTCCTGACCGTGGGGATCAATCCGTCGTTCCTCGCGACCGTGCTCACCCACTCGTTGTACGGGCTCCCGTTCGTCCTGCTCATCGTGAGCGCACGCCTGTACACGTTCGACGAGTCGTTGGAGGAGGCGGCTCGCGACCTCGGTGCGGATCCCCTGACGACGTTTCGTGACGTCACCTTCCCGGTGATCGCGCCGGCGATAGGCGCCGGCTTCCTATTCGCGTGGGTCCGGTCCTTCGAGGACTACATCCGGGCGTTGTTCGTCAGCGGCATCAACACCGATCCGCTGACACAGTGGATGTTCGGCAAGATCACGAAGGCGTCGGCGGAGAACCTGAACGTGTTGAACGCCGTCTCGACGCTCGTCGTCCTCGCCATCGCCGTCGCCCTCGCGATCGCGATGAACTACGGCAACGTCACCGGCTACGTCGCCGGGACCCGCGACGACGCCGACGAGGAGTAGCCGGCTCAGGCGTCTCCGTTCTGGCCGTAGCTTTCGAACCGTTCTTCGACGGCCGCGAGCTGGTCGTCGGTGAGCACGGTCGGCTCGCCGACCGCGGACGACCGGACGTACAGCCGGCAGAGGTCCTCGACGTGACGGGTGTTTTCGACCGCCGTCTCAAGATCCGGTCCCATCACCACCAGTCCGTGATTCGCGAGGATCGCGGCGTCTGTGTCGGCATCGGCCATCGCGGCGACCACGTTGGCGGCGAGTTCTTCGGTCCCGTACGGCGCGTAGTCGGCGAGCGGCACCTCACGGCCGACCGCGACGATCATGTAGTGTATCGGCGGCAGCGACCGGCCGAGCGTCGCCATCGTCGTCGCCCACGGCGAGTGGGCGTGGACGATCGCGCCGGGCCGTGCGTGTCGGTAGATGCCGGCGTGCATCGGCACCTCGCTCGAGGGCGCCATCCCGTCCGCCCGCCGGTCTCCGTTGAGCCCGACGACCGGCACGTCGTCGGCCTCGAAGGCGTCGTACGCCACGCCGGTCGGCGTGACGGCGAAGGCGTCGCCGTCGCGGACACTGAGGTTTCCGGTTCGGCCGGGCGTCAACGCCGAAAGCGCCGGGGCGTGCGCCACGATCGCCTCGCGTTCTCGCCGGAGGGTCACGCGAGCACCTCCGCGAGCGCGGGAAGGTCGTCGACCCGGTGGTCGGGGCGTCGTCGGCCGGTAAGCTCCGCCGATGCCGGCGTCTCGCCCGTGCCGCCGGCGAACAGGACCGTCTCTATTCCGACGGCGTTCGCTCCCTCGACATCGGCGACGACGTTGTCGCCGATCATGACCGCCTCGCTCGGGCGGCAGTCGAGCCGAGAGAGCGCCGCGGTAAACGGGAGGGCGCTCGGCTTCTCGCGGCCGACCTCTTCTGAGGTGACGAGCCGATCGATCCGGTCGTCGATCCCGAGCCGGGCGAGCTTCCGCAGCTGTATCCGCGTCGTGAGGTTCGTCACGACGACGACGCTCGCCTCGCACACCGAGTCGAGCACGGATCCGAGGCCGTCGAACGGCTCCATTCGACGCAGGTACCCCTCCCAGTACGCCTCGCCGATCGCGAACGCATCCGCGGCGTCGTGGACGTCGGCGTGGCGCCGAAGCGCCCGTTTGAAGTAGATGAACCGCCCGTGGGAGGCGGCGGTCCCGTCCAGCTCGCGTTTCGCCTCGTGGCGCGCGCTCGCGTACAACTCGTCGAACTGCTCACGACAGAGCTCGTAGCCTCGCTCGCGAAACGCCTCCAGCGCCGCGTGCTTTCCCGCCTCGTTGGCGGGCGCGTACGGATACAGGGTGTTGTCGAGGTCGAACAAGACCGCCTCGTGGCTCATGACTCGATGTCACAGGGGGTCGACTTAACACTGGTTCGACGGCGGAACCCGCGAGGCAAACGGTTATATGCGAATCCGCGGCCAACCGCCGCGTGCGCTGAGCTTTCGACCCGGTCCGGGCAGTGCGGGTGTCCGGCGACCCGGCCGGGATCTGTCGCCGCCGGCTGTTCGCCCCCTCTCACTGCTCGTTCATCGCCTCGCTGGCGATGTTGCGCCCGCGAGAATTGAGCGCCACCTCGCGGCGCACGCGCACTTCCTCGACGACCTCGAGTTCGATCAGCCGTTCGAACGTCTCCTCGACGGCGTCGACGTCGCTCCCGAGAAACGCGGGAATCTCGAACGGCGAGACGCCGGAGTACAGCGCCATCAACACCTCTCGGTCGCGGCTGGAGAGATCGACGTTCGCCGTGCTCCGTTGCTCGCCCTTCTGGAGCCACGCCTCGACGAACCGCATCAGCCGTGAGCCTCCGGCGAGATGTGTCTCGATGCTGGTTCCGCCGTCCGTGTGAGACACCTCGATCACGGGCTGTTTTTCGCCGTCGACGGTGCGTTTCGCGGCGTCCACGCCGCTGATGTCGTCGAGGTCGAACTCGACGAATGCGCCGCCTTCGAGCGCCGCGCCGAGGCCGTTCTCGTCTATCTTCACCCGGGCCTGCTCCCACCCGGTTTCTTGGACGACGCCACCCTCGACGGCCGGGTGTTTCGCCATCAGCGTCCGTTGGTCGAGCAGCGCGCGGTACACGTCGCGCTCGAATCCCTCGTGGTCGGCGGCGGCGACGAGAAGCACCTGCTCGCCGAGGTCGAAGCTGACGTAGTTCGAGACGCGGGCGATCGACTGGTTGGAGTCGTGGCGTCCACCCAGCCCCTCGAGTTGCGACAACGGAACCGTTCGCTTTCCGTCGTTGCCAGCCAGGATCAGCCGCCGGTTCGACAACAAGACTCGGCCGGGCGTCCACGAGACGTCGTTCATCGCGCGTCCCTCGCGGACCGCAACGGCGAACCGCGCCTGGATATCCGTGATCTTGTACTCCGTGTCGCCGTTAGACATCTACCTACGCACCTCCTGCCCGGAGCTTCGAGACCGCGGCGAAGACGCGTTTTCGTACCGCGGCGCTCTCGTCGTCGGTCAATCCCTCCAATCGATTCAGAGTCTCTTGGCCGCCGACCTGTCCCAGCACGAACACCGCCTTTGCGCGGGTCTCTTCGGGATGTTCCGTCCCGATCCGTTCGAGTAGCCGGTCCTCGACGGTCGGGCCGCCGAGGCTCGCGAGACTCGTGGCCGCGAACTGGGCCGTCTGTTGGTCGTCGTCCCCGAGCGCCGCCGCGAGCGCCTCGATCGACGGTTCGGAGTCCGGGTCCGCGACGCGGCCGAGAATCCACGCCGCGTTGCGTCGTTGTCGACGTTGTTTCCCCTCGGTGAGTATCTCGACGAGCGGGTCGACGACGGTCCCGTCGTCGGCCGCCTTCAACTCCGAGACCACCCGGTCACGGACCGCGTGGCTGTGCTCCGTCGGCACGTTCGAGAGCAGTTCGATAATCGAGTACACCGCCGCGTTCCGGACGATTGCGCTCTCGTCGCCGAGCGCGCGCGCCAACGGCTCTACCGGCGTCGGATTGTTCGCGTTTCCGAGCGCGCCGGCCGCGATCCGTCGAAGCGACTCGTCCGGATCGTCGAGGAGGTCGACCAGCGGACTGAGCGCACGGTCGGTCCCGATCGCCCCGAGTGCGTTCGCAGCCGCCCGCCGGACGCGCGGCTCGTCGTCGAGCCGTTCGGTCAGCCCCGGAACCGCCCGTGGATCGGCGATCGTCCCACAGGCGTGACACGCCCGAAGCCTGACGCGCGGATCCGGGTCGGCGAGCGCGTCGACGATCGCCGGCAGCGCGCTCGGCTCGTCCAATCTGGCGAGCGCGTTCGCCGCCGCGATGCGGAGCTCCGGACGCTCCGCCTCCAGCGCGCGCGCGAACTTCCGTGCGGTGACCCACTCGGCTTCTGTCCCGTCGTCTCCGCCGGTGAGCTCCGTGAGGAGCTGTTCGAGCGCCGCTTGTCCGATCTCGTCGAGCGCGTCGACGGCCGCTCCGCGAACGCCGGGGTCGTCGTCGCCCGTGGCCGCCCGCAGCAGGCCGTCGATCGTCGCCTGGTCGTCCGGTTCGGAGAGCTCGCCGAGGAGTTCGACGGCGCGTTTTCGAACTGCGGTGGCGTCGCTGTTCAGGGCGTCCCTGAGCCGCTCGACGTTCCCCTCTCGCGCGTGCTTGTACAACGACATCAGCGCCTCCGGAACACGCGCCGCCGCTTGTCGACCGGCTCGTAGCCGTCGGTCCGGCCCGGCGGTACGCTCTCTGTCATTCCCACTACCAACACGCCGCCCTCTGCCAGCGACGCCTCCAGGGTGTCGAAGAGCGACCCCTTGTGATCTGTGTCGATATAGATGAGGAGATTTCGGCACAACACCACGTCGAACGGGCCACGAGAGCCGTCGCTGATCAGATCGTGTGTTCCGAACTCGACGAGCCGCCGCGGCGCGTCCCGGACGCGGAACGCGTCGTCGTCGCGTTCGACGTGTCGGTCCGGCTCGGACAACGGGGCGAGTTCCTCGGCGATGTCGGTCGTCCGCGTGGTGTGATACACGCCCGCCCGGGCGTTTTCGAGCGCTTCCTCGCTGATGTCCGAGCCGAGCACCTCCACCCGGCTCTCGTCGATGTCGGGGTCGTCACACGCCAGCATCGCCAGCGAGTACGCCTCTCGGCCGTCGGCACAGGGCGCCGACCAGACGCGAACTCGACGCTTCTCGTCGGTGAGATCGGTCAGCACCGTCCGCAACACCTCCCACATCTCTGGGTTTCTGAAGAACTCCGTCACGTTGATCGTGAGCGCGTCCATCAGCGCCTCCCGCTCGTCGCTCTCCTCGCGGAGCAGCCGCTCGTACTCGCGGTGTGAGTCGGTGCCGCGTCGGCGCATCCGGGCGGTGATTCGCCTGTCGAGATACGACTCGTTGTAGTAGCCCGGCTCGAACGGCACCGAGTCGTCGATCTGCCGCAACACGCCCTCGAAGGCCGACTCGCCGCTCATAGGCTCACCACGTCCAGAACGGCTACGACATCCCCGTCGCCGAGCACCGCGGTGCCGCTGAGCCCCGGCGTCCCCGACAACGGACCGTCGAGCGGTTTCACCACCACCTCTTCTTGATCCAACACGCCGTCACAGTGGAGCGCGACCCGCCGGGT
>KI543166.1:66222-73719 GCA_000496175.1 uncultured archaeon A07HR67
ACTCCGTCCCTCCCACGTCGACGAACATCACCTTCACGATGGCGACGGTGACCGGCAGCCGAAACCGAACCGTCGTCCCCGCGCCCGGTTCGCTGTCGACCGAGACGGAGCCGTCGAGGTCGCGAGCGGTCGTCCGAACGACGTCCATGCCGACGCCGCGGCCCGACACGTCCGTGACCTCCTCGGCGGTCGAGAAGCCGGGATGGAACACCAGGTCGTACGCCTCGCCGTCGCTCATCGCGTCGACGGCCTCGCGTGATTTCACGCCCTTCTCGACCGCCTTCTCGCGGAGCCGGTCGGCGTCGAGCCCGCCGCCGTCGTCTTCGACCTCGATGACGACGTGGTCGCGCTCGCGCTCGGCCGTGAGCCGGATCTGTCCCGTCGGGTCCTTCCCGGCGGCCTCGCGTTCTGCGGGCGGCTCGATTCCGTGGTCGACCGCGTTTCGCAACACGTGGACGAGCGGGTCGCGCATCTCGGTGAGAATCGTCCGGTCGAGCTCGACGTCGTCGCCCTCGATTTCGAAGCCAACCTGCTTGTCGAGGTCGCGCGCGACATCACGAACCAGTCGGGGGAACGAGTCCGACACCTGCGAGAACGGGATGAGCCGCATATCCATCGCGGTGTCTTGGAGGCTCGACGCGAGCTTGTCGAGCTCGTCGAGCGTGTCCGGCTCGGCTCCGGTTCCGTCCAGTTCGCGCCGGAGTTTGATTCGGCTCGTCACCAGCTGTTCGACCAGCCCGTACAGCTCGTCGACCTGATCGACGTCGACGCGGATCGACTTGATCTCGTCGCGGTCGGACGATTCGGCCGATGCCGCGGGGGTGCTCGCGTCGGCGTTCGGGTCCGTTTCGCTGGCGTCGGTGTCGACATCGCCGACGTCGGCGTCGGCGTCCGGAGTCTCGCCCATGTCGTCGGTGTCGGTGTCCGCATCCGGCGTCTCGCTCACATCGGCGCCGTCTGGCTCGGCGACCGGTGCCGTCCGCACCGACTCGACCTGCGCGAGCGCGGCGAGGCCGTCGGCGACGACCGCGGGGTCGGCGGCGGCGACGAAGACGTCGAACCTCCCGTCGTACTCGCCGTCTTCCAAGGCGTCGGGCGCCGGGTCGGTGGCGTACCCGTCGAACTGCTCGTCGAGCGCCTGGACGATCAGTGTCGCGTCGACGCCGGGCATCGCCGTCTCGCCGACGGTCACTGCGGCGTATACGGCCTCGTCGAAGCCGGCGGCGTCGGCTGGCACGGCTGGGACCTCGGGGTCTCCGTCTGCCGTCTCGTCGCCGTCGGGGGCGGCTGTGTCGCTCGTTTCCTCCAGGTTGTCGCCTTCGGCCGACGCCTCGGCGGTCGGTCCGTTCTCGGGGGCGCCGCGCTCCTCGGCGGCGCGAAGCCGCGATTCGAGGCCGCTCGGGTCGGTCGTCACCTCGCCGTCCTCGGCGATCTCCGACACCATCGCCTCGACCGTGTCGACCCCCTCGAACAACAGGTCCATCAGTTCGGGCGTCACGTCTCGCTCGCCGGCCCGAACCGCGTCGAGGAGGTCTTCGAGCGCGTGGCCGAACGACGAGACGTCCTCGTACCCCATCGCCGCGGCGTTCCCCTTCAGGGTGTGTGCGACCCGAAACACGTCGTCCATCGCCGCGTCGTCGTCGGGATCCGCCTCCAAGGCGAGCAGGGCGTTGTTGAGGTCTGTGATCCCGTCTTCGGCCTCGGCGACGAACGCGGCACGGTGTGAATCCATCAGGCCTCCCCCTCGAGAATCGTGCCGGCCACGTCGTCGAGGTCACACACCGCGTCGACCGCCCCCGTCTCGACCGCGCGCTTGGGCATCCCGTAGACGACGCAGGTGTCCTCGCTCTGTGCGATCGTCCGTGCTCCGGCGTCGGCCATCGCCCTGATCCCGGCCGACCCATCGGCGCCCATCCCGGTGAGGATCACGCCGACGAGCGGGTCGCCGACGGCTTGTGCCGCCGACGTCATCGTGGCGTCGACGGCGGGCACCACGGATGCCGAGTCGTCCTCGACGAGCCGCACTCGCAGCCGCCCTGCCCTGTAGCTGCCGACCTCCATGTGGCTTCCGCCGTGGGCGACGAGCGCTTCGCCGGCGCCGATCCGCGCGCCGTCTGTCGCCTCGGAGACGTCGTACGCCGAGGCGTCATCGAGCCGCGTGGCGAACCGGGCGGTGAACGCCGCGGGCATGTGTTGGACGACGAGCACCCGACAATCCGCCACGGGGAGTCCGGAGAGCACCCGTTCGACCGCCTTCGGTCCGCCGGTCGACGCCCCGATGACGACGGTCACGGGCGCGTCGAGGTCGGCGGTCGACGACGGCGCCGCCGTCCCGCCAGACCGGTCGCGGGTCGCGGCGTCGAGGTCGGCGTCCGCCACCGACCGAACCGCCTCGACGAGCCGGTCCGCCTCGCGGGAGACGCCGGTCGACACCTCGCCGCCCGGCTTCGCGAAGAAGTCGACCGCGCCGCGTTCGAGCGCCTCAAAGGTCACCGCTGCCCCCTCGTCCGTGTGTGCCGACAACATCAACACCGGCGTCGGCGTCTCTGCCATCAGCCGTTCGAGAGCCTCAAGCCCCCCCATTCCGGGCATTTCAACGTCCATCGTAACCACGTCCGGGCGGGTCTCCGCGACGACCGACAACGCCTCCTCGCCGTCGCCCGCCTCGCCGACGACGACCACCCCGGCGTCGGTCAGGAGATCGCCGATCAGCCCCCGCATGAACGGCGAGTCGTCGACGACCACCACCCGTGGAGTGCCACCCGGACCACCACGCCGATCCGTCGTCCTGCTCATGTCACAACGGGGGCTCAGACGCGGCATAAACCCACGGACCCAGCAATCAGCGGTGATAACTGAGGGGACACCGTTATTGGCCGTATCGACCCACAGTGGGTATGGCAGCCATCGAGACGGATGCCGAACCCACCAAAGTGTTGGAGTTTGGCCTCGGCGACGGGACGTACTGTCTGGACATCGGCGTCATCGACGAGATCGTCGACGCCGGCGAGCTCACCCGGATACCCAACTCTCCGACCCACGTCGAGGGCGTGATGGACCTCCGCGGGCGAACGACGACGATCGTCGACCCGAAGACGCTCTTTTCGATCGAGGACGCCGGACCGCGAGAACGGATCGTCGTGTTCGACGACGACCGCGTCGCCGAGGGTGGAACTGTCGGCTGGATCGTCGACGAGGTGTTTCAGGTCCGCGACGTCACGCCCGAAAACGTCGACGAGGGGACCACGGCGAACGACCGGGGCGTCCGCGGGATCGTCAAATCCGACGACCGGTTCGTCGTCTGGGTCGTTCCGGACGTCGACGCGAGCGAGACGCCCGACGACGACCCCGCGGAGACGTGATCGGCGCCCGATCGCTCGTCTGTGAGTGGACGGGGCTGGGCGAGGCCACGTTCCGGCAAGCGGTCGTCCCGACGGCGGTTCTCAGCGATGAAAAACGGGGCCCAACGGTTATGATGGCTCCACAAAGCAGTACCGTATGCGAGTCTCCAGCGGGGTCCCCGGGTTCGACGAGCTGGTCAACGGCGGGGTTCCGGCCGACCGGCTGTACGTGGTGAGTGGTCCGCCCGGCAGCGGCAAGACGACGTTCTGCTCGCAGTTCGCCGCACAGGGCGCCCGCAACGGAGACGACGTGTTGTACGTCAGCATGCACGAGACGAAGGCGGGGATCAGACGCGACATGGGCGAGTACGAGTTCGGCTTCGACCGCGCGCTCGACACCGACCGGGTGACGTTTCTCGACGCCTTCTCGGCCGACGGCCGCCGCTTTTTCGGCCCGCCGGGGGAACGCCGCGACCGATCCGGCGTCACCAACCGACTGACGGGGTTCATCAACTCCCGCGACATCGACCGCGTGGTGTTCGACTCGACGATGTTGTTGCGATTCCTGCTCGACGACGAGGAAGACACCATGATCCAGCTGCTCTCCTCGCTGAAACGCACGGACGCGACGACGATGCTCATCTCCGAGATGACGGATCCGAGCGCGTACTCCGAGGAACACTACCTCGCACACGGCGTGGTGTTCTTTCACAACTACTTAGAAGACGAGGGGATGCGCCGAGGGATTCAGGTGTTGAAGATGCGTGGCACGGACCTGGACACGGACATTCAAGCCATCGAGTTCACCGACGGGGGACTGCGCGTCGGGTCGGCGGCCACGGTGACACACTGATGTACGACCGGACGTTCGGCACGGAGTGGGACAACGAGGCGTTGACGCGAGAGGCCGCGATCGACCGCGCGTTCGCGCTGGGGGTGGCGGCCGCCTGTGGCAACGAGCGCCCGGACGAACTCGAGCGGGTCATGGAGGCGTTCCCGGGCGCGTACGACCGGAGCATCGTCGAGTTGGCGTACGACGAGGGGCGCACGAAGGCGCTCGAAGCGCCGCCCGACGAGCCCGAGGCGGTCTGGGCGACGCTGGTCGACGGCGGCGGCGAGCCGCGAGCCCCGCCAGTCCCCGCCGCGCTGCCGGGAGCTCTCAGCGAACTGACTCTCGGGCGATCGCCGCGGACCGGTCCCCCGTCGTCGCTTGACCTCCCCGCATTCCTCCGAAAGTGATCTCTCGGAAGGGTTTTACCGGGCTCGCCCTGATCGATAATCCATGAGTCTGCTTCCCGACGCTGTCGTCTCTGCCGACAGCGTGCTCATCAGCGGGCCGCCGATGAGCGGGAAGTACGACCTGTTCAACCAGCTGTTAGACCAGTGGTCGACCGCTCCAGTCGTCGTCTCGACCGGCCGCACCGCCGAGAAGATCCGCACGGACCACGCACAGATCACCGGCACCGACGACGCCGACCTCGTCGTCATCGACTGTGTCACCCACCAGCAAGGGGACAAACGCGACGACACCGCGACGACGAAGTACGTCAGCGGCCCCGGCGACCTCACGGAGATCGGGATCAAGTTCACCGACGTCGTCGAATCGTCGAGCGGGCTCGCGCGAGCGGTCGGGATCTACTCGCTCTCGGAGCTGTTGATGTACTGGGACCCCGAGCGGATCTACCAGTTCACCCGGGTGATGACCTCCCAGTCGTCCGGACAGGACTGGCCGTTCGTCGCCACCGTCGGCTCGACGGCACACGACGAACAGGTGATCCACACGCTCCACGAGCCGTTCGAGCTGGTCGTCGAGACCCGCTTCGAGGACGACGACCGGCAGTTTCGGGTCCGCGGCCGGCTGGGCCAGCCGTCCGAGTGGACGGTGTTTTGAGCCCGTCGTCGCGCGCGACCCCGCTACCCCACCAGTTCGAACTCGACGCCGACCGGAGGCGCGTCGACGATCCCCCAATAAACGAACCGGTGAGGGCCGGGCCCCAGCGGGGGACAGACCCCGAGGTCGCGGTCCGGAACGGCCGATTCGATCGGCTCCTCGGCGAGATCGATGGCCCAGCTGTATGTCCCGCCGGCTTCGAGCACCGCCTCTCGGCGGGGGAGTTCGACGGCCTCGCCGGTCGTCGACCCGCGGACCTCGGCCCAGCCGCCCGTCGTCTGCCGTTGTATCGAGTACGCGTGCTCGCCGCGTGTGGCCGCCGGCCCGTCGCCGGTGTTCCGGAGCACCAGCCGGAGGGACTGGCCGTACGTTTCGGAGGCTCCCTCGGCGGAGAGTTCCAGTTCCGTCTCCGTCGTCTCGACCGTCGGCGACTCGACCGGCGCGGAGAACGGCGCGTCGAGCCGCACGAACTCCTCGTCGGGACACGACAACGCCTCCGGCGTCCCCGCCGGACCCTGAGGGCCGTCGCCGGCGGCGACGTCGAGACAGCCGGCGGTCGCCGCCGGCACGAGGGCGCCGCCGAGCCCGCCCAACAGCTCCCGTCGCGATCGGTTCATACGACCGGTACGCGTGCCAGCGGCTTCAACCCGGCGAGTGCCGGCGTCGACCCGCGAACTCCCGTCGGCTTCGGAACGGCTTTCCGGTCGGCCGGCACATGAGCGCGTATGGAGCTGTTCGGATCCAGCGGTATTCGCGGGGTCGCGCTGCGGTACCTCACGCCGGAGCTCGTCCTCGACATCGCGAAGGCGGCCGGGTCGGTGTGGGACACGGACCGGGTCGCCGTCGCCCGCGACACCCGTACGACCGGCGAGCTGTTCGCCAACGCCGCCGCGAGCGGGCTGGCAGCTGTCGGCTGCGACGTCGACCGGCTGGGCGTCGTCCCCACTCCTGCGGTCGGCCACTACTGTGAGTCCGCGGCGGTCCCGTGCGTCCTCGTCACCGCCTCGCACAACCCGCCGGAGTTCAACGGGATCAAACTCGTCGGCGACGACGGCGTCGAGCTCTCCGTCGACCTGCTCGAACGCGTCGAGCGCCGCGTGCTCGACGACGAGTACGACGACGCGAACTGGCAGACTGCGGGCGCCGAGACGGTCGTCGCGGGGGTCGTCGACGACTACGTCGACGCCGTCGTCGCCGCCGTCGACCGGGACCGGATCGCCGACGCGGGGCTCACCGTCGCCGTCGACCCCGGCCACGGCGCGGCGTCGGTGAGCTCGCCGCGGGTCTTCCGCGAGCTGGGCTGTGAAGTGGTGACCGTGAACGCGACGCCCGACGGCCACTTCCCCGGACGGGAGTCGGAGCCGGTGCCGGAGAACCTCACGGCGCTCTCGCGACTCGTCGCCACCTCCGAGGCGGACGTGGGGATCGCTCACGACGGCGACGCCGACCGCGCCGTCTTCGTCGACGAGACCGGCGCGGTCGTCGACGGCGACACCTCGTTTGCGGCGCTGGCCGACGACGCGTTGTCGTCGGGCGACGCCGTCGTCAGCGCGGTCAACGTCTCCCAGCGGCTCGTCGACGCGTGCGACGCCAACGACGCCGCCCTCGAGTTGACGCCGATCGGCGCAACGAACATCATCACCCGCACCCGCGAGCTTGACGACGACGACGTCCACGTCCCCATCGCCGGCGAGGGAAACGGCGGGGTGTTCTTTCCGCCGTACCGGCTTTCTCGCGACGGCGCGTACATCGGCGCCCGCTTCCTCGAGATTCTCGCGGGCGCCGACGGAGACGCCGTCAGCGACCTGATCGCGCCGTACACCGACTACCACTTCGTGCGCGTCAACGTCGGGTACGACACCGACGACGAGCGCGACGAGATGTTGTCGGCCGCGCGGGCGTTCGTCGAGGCCGCGGACGCGACGCCGAACACGACGGACGGCTACCGCCTCGATTACGGCGACGCGTGGGTGCTCGTCCGCCCGTCGGGAACCGAGCCGAAGATCCGGATCTACGCCGAGTCAGCCGACGCCGACCGCGCCGAGCAGCTGGCGGCGGAGATGCGACGGGCGGTCGAGAGCGCCCGCTGAGCCGCGAACGCCCCGACACCCGAGCGCGGCGCTCGACGCGACCGTCCTACCGTTCGAGCGCCGACAACGCCTCCGCCGCCTCCCGGGCCGCCTGGAGGTGTTCGCGGGCGCGCCGCGGGTCGTCCGTTTCTGCGGCCGCGCGAGCGAACCGCGTCACCGTCCGCGTCAACGAGCC
>KI543166.1:73958-82506 GCA_000496175.1 uncultured archaeon A07HR67
CTCGCGGCCGTCGTCGCTTCCGGCTGGGTCGATTCTGGCCGGGTCGCTCCCGGTCGGCTCGGTTCTGGCCGGGTCGCTTTCGGCTGGCTCACCTCTGGCCGGGTCGGTTCCGGCGTCCGCCGTCTCCACGGCGTCGACACCCGCCGGCTCGTCGGCGCTTGACCCCGCATCGGCCGCGTTCTGTGTCGCCGAGCCCGTCGTGGCGTCGGCCCGCCCGTTCTCGCTGGCATCGCCGGCCCCGTTCGCGGGCAGCTCGTAGCCGTCATCGGTCGCGTGACACGTCGGGCAGAACTCCTGGCCGTCGTTTCGAAAGATGGGGTCGCCACACGTCTCACAGTGGCGGTTCGTCATCGTCGCTCCCTGGAGGAGAAGCTCGGACATCCGCTGGGTGTGTTCGCGTTTTTTCTCGTCTTCTGCGAACTTCTCGCGGAGCTTCTCGCGTTCTGCTTCCTTGTCGAACCCGTCGCTCATGCGTGGACGAACGTGGCTCACGAGGAAAAGTCCGGTGGGCTCGTCCGGCGCGCGGTCACTCCTGTGTGCGGGTCGCGTCGGGGTCGAGCTCGCCGCGGTGGATCTTTGCGCCGTCTTGGGCGACCTGCCGGCCGAGCACGGCACACTTGATCCGCATCGGTGAGATGTCGACGCCGAGCATCTCGGTGATGTCGTCGGTGTCGAGCGAGTCGAGCTCCTCGACGGTCATCCCGTGGAGCTGGTCGGAGAGCATGCTCGCGGAGGCCATCGAGATGGCACAGCCGTCACCGGTGAAACTCACCGTCTCGATCGTTTCTCCCTCGTCGTCGAGTTCGACCTCGAGTTTGATCGTGTCGCCACAGGAGGGGTTCTCGCCGACGTGTGTGAAATCCGGATCCTCGAGCTCCCCGTAGTTGCGCGGGTTCTTGTAGTGGTCGAGGATCTGTTGCCGGTACATGTCCGAGCCCAGTCCCATAGTTGTCGAAGATACGTTCGTCCCGTTCAAAAGCGTTCCGTCGGCCCCCGAGCACGACCCGGAGGTCGTCCGTCCCCGCCCGTTTCACCCGGTCAGGCGAAGAGGTCCCGCGCCTCGCGGACCGCGTCGACGAGGGCGTCGACCTCCTCGACGGTGTTGTAGATGTAAAACGACGCTCGCACGGAGGCGGCGACGCCGAGTTTGTCGTGGAGCGGCTGGGTACAGTGGTCGCCCGCCCGCACCGCGACCCCGTAATCGTTGAGGATGCTCGAGAGGTCGTGAGCGTGAACGCCGTCGACGTTGAACGCCACGAGACCGCCGCGCTCGTCGCCCGGCGGGCCGTAGATCTCCACGCCGCCGAGGTCGGTCAGCCGGTCGTGTGCGTACTCGGCGAGCAGACGCTCGTGTTCCTCGATGCGCTCGATTCCGATGTCTTCGACGTACTCGATCGCCGCCGCGAGGCCGATGCCCTGGGCGATCGATGGGGTCCCCGCCTCGAACTTCCACGGGAGGTCTTCCCACGTCGAGTCCTCGAACGTCACCCGCCGGATCATCTCGCCGCCGTAGAGGTACGGCTCCATCGAGTCGAGCAGCGCCTCGCGACCGTACAGGACGCCGATCCCAGTCGGGCCACACATCTTGTGACCCGAGAAGGCGAGAAAGTCGACGCCGAGGTCGTCGACGTCGACGGGTCGGTTCGGCACCGACTGGGCGGCGTCGGCGAAGCTCAACGCGCCGTGGTCGTCTGCCAGCGCCGCGAGCTCGCGGATCGGGTTCACCGTCGCGAGCGTGTTCGAAACGTGGACGGCAGACACCATCGCGGTGTCGTCGTCGATCTTGGCCGCGGCGTCGTCCATGTCGAGGGTTCCCTCATCGGTCACCTCGATGTACCGCACGCTCGCGCCCGTCTTCTTGCCGATCTGCTGCCAGGTGACGAGCGACGCGTGGTGTTCCATCTCGGTGAGCACGACGTTGTCGTCGGGACCGAGTTCGGCGAGCCCCCACGCGTACGCGACGAGGTTCATCGCCTCCGTCGTGTTCTTCGTGAATATCACTTCTTCGCGGCCCGCGGCGCCGATGAAGTCGGCGACGACGTCGTGGGCCTCCTCGTAGGCCACCGACGCCTCCTGGCTCAGTTGGTGGATCCCGCGGTGGACGTTCGAGTTGTAGCTCCGGTAGTAGTCGGTGATCGCCTCGACCACCGGCTCGGGGGTGTGTGAGGTCGCCGCGTTGTCGAGGTACACGAGGTCGATGTCGTCCGTTTCGTCCTGCCCGGCCGCCGTGGGGTCGCCGCCGACCGACCGCTCGAGGATCGGGAAATCGTCGCGGATCGCCGCCACGTCGAACGGGTACTGTTCCTGAACTCCCATTACCGGTACGAGGGTCCCGAACACTAACACACCTTCGGTCTGAGCCCCGTTGCCGCCGTCGCGGAGCCGGCGACGACCGCTTCTGTCGGCAGTATCGCCGCCGAGTCCGGACCGTCAGACCGGGCGTTTCCCCCGCCGACCGAACTGGAGGGCTTTTGAACGCGGGGAGCCTGCGTTCGGACATGACCGAGACCCTCACCCTCGCCACCCGCGGGTCGGACCTGGCGCTCAAACAGGCCGAGACCGTCCGCGACGCGCTGGCGACCCGGCGCCGCGAGGTCGAGATTCGCCGCGTAAAAACGCGCGGCGACCAGATCCCCGACGAGCTGATCCACCGGCTCGGGCGGGTCGGGGCGTTCGTTCGCGCGCTCGACGAGGAGGTGCTCGCCGGCGACGCCGACCTCGCCGTCCACTCGATGAAGGACGTTCCGACGGAGGGAGGCGACGATCTCGTCGTCGCGGGCGTTCCGGACCGCGCTCCCGCCGGCGACGTGTTGGTTCACCCCGACGGCCAGTCGTTCTCGACGCTTCCCTCCGGCGCCGTCGTCGGCACGGGGTCGCTCCGCCGAACCGCCCAGATCGCCGCGGCTCGCCCCGACCTCGTCGTGGAGCCGATCCGCGGCAACGTCGACACCCGAATCGAGAAACTGCTCGCGCCCGGGCTCCAGGCCGAACACGAGCGCCGGCTGGTCGCGTCCGGCGACGCGGCCGCGATGACCGCGGACGCAGACGACCGCGGCGAGGACGACACCCCGGCCGACGACGGAGCCGAGACGCCGGACGACGACCCCGCAGAGACGTTCGAGCGGAGCGTCGAGGAGTGGTTCGACTCGTTGTCGGAACTCGAGCGCTCGGCGATGGAACGACGGGCGGAGACCGAGTACGACGCCCTCGTGCTCGCCGAGGCGGGACTCCAGCGCTCGGGGTTGTACGACGACGCGCGGATGAGCCGGCTCCCGCCGGCGGAGTTCGTTCCTGCGGCCGGCCAGGGAGCCATCGCCGTGACCGCGACCGACCCCGACGTCGTCGAGACGGTTCGGTCGGCGGTCGACCATCCGCGGACCCGCGTCGCCACCACCGTCGAGCGCACCGTTCTCGCCGAGCTCAACGGCGGCTGTGTCGCCCCGATCGGCGTCTCGGCGGGCGTTCGCGGCGAACACGTTCACACCCGGGTGCGCGTGCTTTCGACGGACGGCACCGACGAGGTGAGCGCGACCCGCGATCTCCCGATTCGGTCACACGCGGCGGCGGCGGCGGCGTTCGCGGCCGACCTCGCCGAGCGCGGCGCGGCCGACCTGATAGCCGCGGCCCGCGCGGCGGTCGACGATCCCGACGACGACGCCGTCGGGGGCGGCGAGGCGGTCGCCGGAGGTGACGACGCGGATGTCTGAGGAGCGCACTGACCCGCCGACGCGAACGCACGACGGGCCCGGCACGGTGTATCTCGTCGGCTCCGGCCCCGGCGATCCGGACCTCCTGACGGTGAAGGCGGCTCGCCTGATCGACGAGGCCGACACCGTGCTCCACGACAAACTCCCCGGCCCGGAGATCCTCGACCGGATCCCCGAGGCGAAACGCGAAGACGTTGGCAAGCGCGCCGGCGGCGAGTGGACTCCACAGGAGTACACGAACCGGCGGCTGGTCGAACTGGCAAACGAGGGCGAAACCGTGGTCCGGCTCAAAGGCGGCGACCCGTTCGTCTTCGGGCGCGGCGGCGAGGAGGCAGAACACCTGGCCGACGCCGGAATCCCGTTCGAGGTCGTTCCGGGCGTTACCTCTGCGATCGCCGGCCCGGCCGTCGCCGGCATCCCCGTCACCCATCGCGATCACGCCTCCTCCGTCTCGTTCGTCACCGGCCACGAGGACCCGACGAAGTCGGAGTCAGCGGTCGACTGGGAGGCGCTCGCGGCCACCGGCGGCACGATCGTCGTCCTAATGGGCGTCGGCAAACTGCCGGCGTACGCAGACGAACTGCGGACGGCAGGGCTCGCGCCAGACACCCCGGCCGCGCTGGTCGAGCGCGCCACGTGGCCGACCATGCGCGTCGCGACCGGCACGCTGGAGACGATCGTCGACGTCCGCGACGACGCCGGAATCGAGCCGCCGGCGATCACGGTCATCGGAGACGTGGCGGCGACGCGCGAGCGCGTGGTCGGCTTCCTTGAGACCGCCGGCTCGGCGCCCGTCGCGGACGCCGACTCGGATCCAGCCGCGACAGACGACGGAGGCACCGGCCAGTGACGGGCGCTGCCCCGCGCGTCGCCGTCTTCCGCCCGAACGACGAGCGGATCGACGACGCCGTCGACCGATTGTCGTCGCTCGGAGCGATCCCCGTTCCGGACCCCATGCTCGCTGTCGAGCCGACCGGCGTGACCCCGAGTGCCGCCCCAGTCGTCGTGTTCACGAGCAAGACCGGCGTCGAACTCGCCGTGGACGCGGGCTTCGATCCCGACGACGCGACGCTCGCGGTCATCGGCCCTGCCACCGCGGCAGCCGCGCGCGAGGCGGGCTGGACGGTCGATGTCGTTCCCGAGGAGTACACCTCCGCGGGGCTCGTCGCGGCGCTTCGCGACCGCGTCGGCGGCGAGCGCGTCGAAGTCGCCCGGTCCGACCACGGCAGCGACGTGCTCCTCGAGGGGCTCCGGGAGGCCGGCGCGACCCCGACGGAGACCGTGTTGTACCGACTGACCCGGCCGGCCGAGGCGGGCGAGTCGGCCGAACTGGCCGCTTCCGACGACCTCGACGGGCTGGCGTTCACCTCCTCGCTCACCGTCGAGCACTTTCTCGCGGCCGCGGCTGACCGCGGCGTGCGCGACGCCGCGCTGGCCGGCGCGAACGCCGCCGTCGTCGGGGCGATCGGGCCACCGACGGCACGGACCGCCGCGGACCACGGACTCGACGTCGACGCCGTCCCCGACGAGGCCGACTTCGACGCGCTCGCCGCACGGGTCGTCGAGGCGGCCGCGGCCCGACGCGAAGACGGCCGGCCTCCCGGCTGACGAGCCGGCTCGCGCGAGCCCCGTGTCAGTTCCCGTTCGGCTGGGCTTCGTCGGCGTCGGCATTGCCGCCCACCTCCGCGCCGTCGAGCGTGATCACAAGCTCTTCGAAGTCGTCGATGTCGACCGGGGTCTCGGCCGGTGTTCATCGTACCACGAGGGAGGCCCCTCGGCGGGATTCACCGTCCAGA
Source organism: uncultured archaeon A07HR67 (assembly GCA_000496175.1). Classification (GTDB taxonomy): domain Archaea; phylum Halobacteriota; class Halobacteria; order Halobacteriales; family Haloferacaceae; genus Halorubrum. Next base: position 79,462 of record KI543166.1, read on the forward strand.
CGCTCCGTCCGAATCCCCCCGGATTAGCCCGACTTCCCGGCACACAGTCGGGTCGGGGTCTCGAACGCGCCGGGCAGGAGCTATCGGATCAGTCCCTGCCATCGGCTCAGTCGGCCGTCGTCGGGTCGGCCGTGGGAGCGTCGGCGTCGGCAGGCGGGTTTGCGGCGAAGTAGCCCGCGAGCGCCGGGCCCGAGACGTTGTGCCAGACGGAGAACAACGCCGCCTCGGGGGTGAAGAAGGCGGTCGCCAACGCGACCGCGAGCCCGCTGTTCTGGAGGCCGACCTCGACCGCACAGGCGCGGGCGCGGTCTTCGGACATCGTCGTCAGCCGACCGACGCCGTAGCCCGAGCCGAGTCCGACGGCGTTGTGGATCACGACGGCGGCGAACGCCAGCGCCGCGGCGGTCAGGATGTTCTCGACGTTGAGCCCGACGACCGCGGCGACGATCGCCGCGACGCTCACCGCGGGAACACGTCGAGACCGACCGTGGCCACGCGCGGGGCCGTCCGGTCGAGCGCGTACCGAATGGCGAATCCGAGCACCACCCAGACGACGAAGTACTTGCTTGCGATCCGGCTCGCACGACGTATCAGGTCGATTCTGGAACTCACGAAATGACCCTCTGCGTTCGGTCCATTCTGAACGATCGTACGATAACGGCGCGGTTTGACTCCGTTGGTTCAGAAAAACGCCGCTGGCCGCACGGGCGCCGTCAGGCGGACTCGGCGACCCGTTCAGGGTTCGATTCCCGCTTCGGCTACGATTCGCTCGGCGTGACGGGTCGCCCGTTCTCGGACCGCCGCGGCGTCGATTCCGACGTGTTCGCCGCCGTCGTACCGGACCGTCCCGTCCACCATGGCGAAGACCACGTCGTCGCCGTGGGCGGCGTACACGAGATGCGAGAGCGGGTCGTGAACCGGGGTCGCCCGCGTCCGGTCGGTCGTGATCCCGATCACGTCCGCCTTGTACCCCGACTCGAGCCGGCCGATCCGCTCGAAGCCGGCGGCGCGCGCGCCGTTCTCGGTCGCCATTGCGACGGCCGTCGACGCCGGCAGCCGGGTCGGGTCGCGGGCGTCGACCGTCCCGAGCAGGCTCGCCTGACGCATCTCCGTGAACGGGTCGAGCGTGTTGTTACACGGCGGCCCGTCGTTGCCGAGCGCGACCGTGATCCCGCGGTCGAGGTAGTCCGCAACCGGCGCGATTCCGGAGGCGAGTTTCATATTCGAGGAGGGACAGTGGGTGACGACGGTGTCGGTCTCGGCGAGGATCGTACGCTCGCGCTCGTCGGTGTGGACACAGTGGGCGAGCGTCACGTCCGGGCCGGTGAGCCCGACCTCGTCGAGCCACCTGACGTTCCGCACTCCCGTGTCGGCCTCGACGGTCGCGACCTCGTCTTCGTTCTCGCTGGCGTGTGTGTGGATCGTGACTCCGTCGTACCGGTCGGCGAGCCGGCGACACCCGCGGAGACACGCCTCACTACAGCTGACGGCGAACCGCGGGGTGACCGCGTAGCGTATCCGGCCGTCGGCCGCGCCGTGGTACTCGCGGATCAGCGCCTCGCTCTCGTCGAAGCCGGCCTGCGTCTCCTCTCGCAGGCCGTCCGGCGACCGCTGGTCCATCAGGACCTTTCCGAGTCGCCCGCGGATCCCCGTCTCGACCGCCGCCTCGAACGCCTCCGCCGCGTGGTTCACCGAGAGGTGGTCGAGGACGGTCGTCGTTCCGGAGCCGAGACACTCGAGATAGCCGAGTTCGGCGGCTGCGCGCGTCGCCTCGGCGTCCATCGCCGCCTCCATCGGCAACACGGCCTCGAACAACCAGTCGAGCAGCGCCGCGTCGTCGGCGATCCCCCGGCCGAGCGACTGGACGGAGTGAACGTGGCCGCCGACCAGTCCGGGCGCGACGAGGTCGAACGTCCGCCGCTCGTGGTCGGGGTACCGTTCACGGAGCGTGGTCTCCTCGCCGACCGCGACGATCGTGTCGTCCGCGACGACGACCGCGCCGTCGTCGACGACGGTGTCGGCGTCGGCGATGACGGTTCCGGCTAGCAGCATCTCCGTCCGTTCCTGGCGGGTGAGCCTCAAGAACTTTGCCCGTCAGTCGCGGCATCCCGGTCGACCGCCGTGCGTTCACAAATCCGGTTCGCGTGTGCGCGACGGGCCCTTCGAGGGCTCTGTTTCTGGCTTCGAAATCTTCATTCGACCGGTCACCCTCCCGGCGAGCACATGGTCGACGGCGACCGTCTGGTCGGAGTCTGGCGACGAACGTTCTCGCTCTCGTGGCCGATCAGCGTCCAGCAGGCGCTGACCACGCTGATGCGGACGGTCGATATCGTGGTCGCCGGATTGTTCGCGCCGGCGTACGTCACCGCGATCGGGCTGGCTGACCTGTACGCTCAGATCCCGCTGCGAATCGGTCTCGGGCTGGGAACGGGCGCTATCGCCCTCTCGAGTCAGGACACGGGGCGGGCGGCCGCGACCACGCGAGATCGGGCGGTTACCCAGGCGATGCTGATCGGATTCGTGTCCGGGCTCCCGCTCATCGTCGTCGGAGCGGTTTTTTCCGAGTTTCTCATCGCCCTTCTCGGCGCCGAGCAGTCGGTCGTCCTGCTCGGAGCGTCGTACCTCTCGCTAGTGTTCGCCGCGGCACCAATGCGCGTCGTCGGTCTCGTCGGCGCCCGCGCGCTCCAGGGAACCGGCGACACCGTCACGCCGATGATCGTCAACGGAGGGGCTAACGCCTGTAACGCGACCGGGACCGCTCTGTTCGCGCTCGGCATCGGCCCCGTACCCCGCTTGGGGATCGTCGGGATCGGCCTTGCGACGCTGCTGGCGCGAACGCTCGAGGCCGTCGCCGTCACGACCGCCATCGCGAGTTCTCGGACGAGGCCGTCGTTCGCTCGGCCCCGATCGCTGACGATCACCCGGCAGATCATCGGCGTCAGCCTCCCCAACTTTGCCGAGGGAATGAGCAGCTCGCTCGCCAACTTTCCGTTCAACGCCCTGCTTTTGTTGTTCGGAACCGAGGTCAACGCCGCATACCACATC
>KI543166.1:82720-91542 GCA_000496175.1 uncultured archaeon A07HR67
GGCGACCCGGCGGACGCCCGGTACACGGGGTTCGCCATCGCGGCGCTGAGCATCGTCACGATGGGGCTCGCGGGAGCCGTTCTGGTCGTCGGAGCGACTCCGATAGCCTCGGTGTTCACAGACGACCCAGAAACGCTCGGACACGCGGCCGCGTTCACCGAGATATTCGGGGTCTCGATGGTCTTTTTCGGAATCTTTTTTCCTTTCGCCGGGAGCCTGCGGGGAGCGGGAGACACCCGAACCCCGCTTTACGCCAGGTCGATCGGCACGTTCGGCTTCATGCTCGGCGTCTCGTACCTGCTCGCGATCCCGCTGGAATGGGGGCTGGCCGGGATCCACGTCGGCATCGTCACGAGCTACGGTTGTTGGGCAGCCATCGTCGTCGTCGGATACGTCCGCGGTGACTGGGCGGAGCGGGCAGCGGGGATGATGAAAGAACGGGAGTCCATACCCGACTGATCGGTCCGCCGGACGGTCGAGGGCGCGTGACCGCGACCGAGCGACCGCCACGGCCACTCGGCCCGCTTTTCACACGGACGCCGACTCTGGTTTCGGCTCCGCTTCGAACTCGCTCGGGGTAGACCGCTCTCGAGACGGGTGGTCACGGGCGTCGATCGCTCGGAGCCGAGAGGCGTGTCGGCGGCGGACCGACCGTACCGACGGCTATTCCCGTCGGGCACACGGACAGTTTGCCATGCTGCGGTACGTGACGACGAACCCGGGGAAGGTCCGCGAGGCCGAAAACTACCTGCCGGACGGCTCTATCAGACAGCTCGACTTCGATTACGCGGAGATACAGGCAACGGAGCTCGCGCCGATTGCGGCGCGGGGTGCCCGCGAGGCGTATCACCGGGCGGACGAGCCCGTCCTCGTCGACGACGCCGGGTTGTTCATCGACCCGCTCGACGGGTTTCCCGGCCCCTACTCCTCGTACGTGGAGAACACGCTGGGGATCGACCGCGTCTGGGAGATCGCCAGCGGGCTCGACGACCGACGGGCCGCCTTTCGGTGTACGCTCGCGTACTGTGACGGCGATGGCTTCGCCGCCAGCCCCGATCCGATCGACCGCGACGACCGCGTCGCCGCCGCGGCCGCTGGCCCCGGCGACGACGAGGCCGACGCCGACGACGCCGGCCGCCGCGAGCCGCTGCCGGTCAAGCTGTTCGAGGGGTACGTCCCCGGCCGGATCGTCGCTCCGCGCGGCGACGGCGGATTCGGCTACGATCCGATCTTCGAACACGACGGCCAGACGTTCGGCGAGATGGCCACCGAACGAAAAAACGCCGTCTCCCACCGCGGCCGGGCGCTCGAAAAGTTCGCCGAGTGGCACGCCGGCCGGTGAGGCCGCGTTCGCCGCGCGCCCGTGCCACGGTCACCACGCTCGCGGTTCTCGATCCGGCCCGGGGTACTCGCCGCCGACGACCTCGGGGTAGAGCCGCTCGGGCGAGAAGACGGTCGCAAACGCACGCGGCTCGCGCACGCTCACGGGCAGTCGGTCGCGAAGCTCCGCCGCGGCCCCCGGACCGGTCAGCGCCGGGTCGAGACTGATCACCTGCATCGCGCCGCCGCGGTACGCCGACGCCAGCGCCGGCTGGTCGCCCGACTGATGGCTCACGGGCTCGCGCCACGCCGCCAACCGTTCGCGCCAGTCGCGTGCGAGGTCGGAATCGGCCAGCGTCGCCGCCACCGCCTCGGCGTCGTCGAGCAGGGCGTCGCTGGCGACGAGCGTCGTCCACGAGTGTTCACGGAGAACGTCGAGCGCGTCGCGTGTGGGCCCCCCAACGAGGAGGTCTGCCGCCAACACGTCCGCGTCGGCGACGACGCGCGCGGGGCTCGGCTCCGGGCCAGTCATCTCTCGTCGCCTCGCTCCCGTCGCTCCGTGAGCGCCCGTCTCACGGCCTCCTCGTCGACGTCGTACCCCTCTGCGCGGTCGAACAGCTCCTCGAAGGTCATACCCGCTGTTCGTTCCCGCGCGTATCGGTCTTCCGGCCTCGACCCACACGCGATCGTCGGCGTCGGAGTGCGCCGACGGTCTCCCCGCCGCCGCGCACTCGGTGCCGCGTCGTGTGTCGCCGTGGCAAACAACGATGTGGCTGGACGTTGTAGCGGGCGACATGGCAGGGTCGACACAGACGGCGTCCGCCACGGGTCGAACCGGACCGCTCACCGGAACACACTGGGTCGGGATCGTCGCCGCACTCGTCAGCGCGCTCGTCCACCTCGTGCTCGGCGCCCGGTTCCTCCTCGATTTCGCCGCCAACGGCCTCACGATCTCGCTGGCGATGGGCACCTCGTTCCTCGTCGCGACCGTCGGATTTCTCGTGGGCATCTGGCTCGTCGCCACCGACCGCTTCCGGCTGCCCGTCTACCTCCTCGGCATTCCGTTCACGGCCGGGCAGGTCGTTCTCTGGTACGTCCTCAACAGCCCCGGGCTTCCCGCGCCGCCGCCGGTCGGCCCGTTGTCGGCGGGAGACAAGACTGCCCAGCTCGTGTTGATCGCGGTGCTCGTGGTGTTGTACCGCCGGGAGTCGTAGACCGGTCCGCCGAGCGTCCCTCAGATCCGACCGCTGGCGACGAGCCAGTCGCGCACGAAGGAGCCGACGACCGGCACCATCGCGCCGGTCGTCAACAGCCGCGACGTCGCCTCGCCGGGCACCGGCAGCAACGCCAGCCACGTCGCGAGCATCGCAACCGCCCCGATCGGCACCCGGAGCCGGCTCGGTCGGAGGTCGTACACCGGGAGTCCACGCCGCCGCCGGCGGCGAAGTCCGTAGGCGAACACCGGCCGAGCGACGCCGACGAGCAGGAACGCGACCGGGGCCGCACCGGCGACGACGGCGGCTGCCCCACCTACGAGCACGGTAGCGCCGTCGACCTCGACGTCGAGTTCCGCGCCCAGTTCGGTCACGGCGTCGGCCGCGCGTGCGACCGGGCCGTCGACCGCGTCGCCGCCGGCGGCGATCGCGAACAACCCGGCGGCGATCCAGTCGTTCCCGCCGACGGCGGGATCAACGACGAGATAACCGCCCAACAACGCGAGCGCCGACGCTCGGATGACCGTCACGCCGGTGGCGGCCGTCACCGGCTCCGTGCCGGTCGCCTCGTGGGCGCGTCCGGTCGCCACCCGGATCGCCGTGAGCGCGACGAGTCCGCCAACCGCGACGCCGAGAAGCGCCGCGGCTGGGACCCCGGCGGCGAGCAGCCCACCCGCGCCGAGCGCGGTCGGGACCGCCCACAACACGACGAGCGGGCGCCACCCGCCGTCTATCCGGAGGCGGCGAACGACGTGGTCTGTCGGCGCCATCGATTCACACACGAGGCCGCCGGAAAAACCCCTTTCGTCTCACCGCACCGGGACCCCGGTCCATCCCTCGCGACCGCGGCGGGTCGACGCCGCCTCGGCTCGTTGCCGAAGCCGCTCGATCCGCTCGTCGGTCGGCGGGTGCGTCGAGAACCACCGCTCGATCCGGCTGTCGGTGTCCCGGTGGGTGGACAACGGCGCAAACGGCCAGGCGGGCTCGGTCGCGCGGTCGATTCGCCGCAGCGCTCGCGCGAGCGCGAGCGGGTCGCCCGTCACCGCCGCCGCGCGGTCGTCGGCCGCGAACTCTCGGCTTCGCGACCGCGCACGGGCGAGAAGCGTCGCGAGCACGAACCCGGCGACGAGCCCCGTGGCCGCGAGGCGGCGGAGCCGCGCGAACACGCCCGACCGGTCGCCGGGACGCCCTCGAATCCACGCCGACCCCCGTGCCAGCCCCGACAACGCCAGCAGCGCCGGCAGCGTCGCGAGCGCGACGACGCCGACGACGGTCCGGGCGAGTCCGTCGAGTACCGCGGCGACGAGCCCGTCGTTGGTCTCGAGGTGGGCGAGTTCGTGTGCGAGTATCGCCTCGATCTCCGGCGGCGATAACAACCGAAACATCGAGCGGTCGATCACGACCGCGCCGCCGCCGGAGCCGCCGACCGCGAAGGCGTTGGGCGCGCGGGTGTCGGCGACGTACAGTGTCGGACGACCGACGTCCATCCGGTCGACGAGCGCGTCGAGCCGCCGGTGGAGCCGCGGCGCCCGTGCCCGTGGGATCGGGTCGGCGTCGACGACAGCGAGCAGCCGCGCCGTGCCGAGCCGGTAGCTCAGGTACGCGGACCCGAGCACGGCGGCAGCGAACAGGGCGACCAGTTCTACGGTCCCCGGGCGGACAGACCAGAGGACGCGGAACGCCTCGACGATCAGACGCGCCGCGGCGAGGTAGCCCGAGAGGAGAACGATCCCGACGGTCGCCGTTGCGAGCCGGAACGCGAGCCGGGCCATACGCGCAGTACGCGGTGCGGGCTCAAACGCGTTGTGTCGCGCCGACGCCGGTTCCGCAAGCGATACTGGTAATCCGTGGCGCCGAGAAGTGGGTCGCATGGACGCACGCGTACGCGAGCATGCGGCGATCATCGCTGATCACTCGACCGGCATCGAGACGGGTGACAACGTCGTCATTCAGCTTCCGGCGGCGGCCGAGGACCTCGGAGTCGCGCTTCACGAAATCTGTGGCGACCGGGGGGCGAACCCGGTGTATCTCAACTACTCGAAGCGAGCGGACCGCGCGTTCAAACGCGCCGCAGACGAGTTCGAGGAGCCCGCCCACCGGCGCGCGCTCTACGAGGAGACCGACGTGTTCGTGATCGCCCGCGGCGGGGCGAACGTCACGGAGGACGCCGACGTGGCTCCCGAGACGAACGCCGCGTACAACCGCGCGATGGAGGCAGTGAAACGCGAGCGGCTCTCGAAGACGTGGTGTCTCACGCAGTTCCCGACGGCCGGCCACGCCCAACTGGCGGGGATGAGCACGGCGGCGTACGAGGACTTCGTGTGGGACGCCGTCTCGCTCGACTGGGAGGCCCAGCACGCGTTTCAGGCGGAGCTGGTGTCGATTCTCGACGACGCCGAGGAGGTCCGTATCCGCTCGGGCGAGGACACCGACCTCACCATGCGTGTCGCCGGCAACACCGCCCTCAACGACGACGGAGAGGCGAACCTCCCCGGCGGCGAGGTGTTCACGGCACCCGTCCGCGACAGCGTCGAAGGCGAGGTCCACTTCGACCTCCCGCTGTACCGCTACGGCCGCGAGATAGCGGGCGTCCGGCTCCGCTTCGAGGACGGCGAGGTGGTCTCCCACGCCGCCGACAGAAACGAGGAGCTGCTCGCCGGGATCCTCGACACCGACGAGGGATCGCGGTACCTCGGCGAGCTCGGGATCGGGATGAACCGCCAGATCGACCGGTTCACCTACAACATGTTGTTCGACGAGAAGATGGGCGACACCGTTCACATGGCGGTCGGCTCGGCGTACCCGGAGACGGTCGGCGACGACAACGCGCTCAACGAGTCGGCCGAACACGTCGACATGATCGTCGACATGAGCGACGACTCGGTCATCGAGGTCGACGGCGAGGTCGTCCAGCGCGACGGGACGTTCGTCTTCGAAGACGGATTCTGAACGGCGCACGGGCGAACTGGACGTCTCGGCCGGCGGATACGCTTATCTCTCCGCCCCGCGTACGACGACCCATGCCAGAAGACGTTCGTTTCGAGTCCGAGAGCCGCCGGAGCCGCGAAGCGATCGCCTCGTATCTCCGTGCGGTCGCCGATTCGCTCGACGCCGGCGATCCGATCACGCTCACACAGGGCGAGCAGTCGGTGACGATGGATCCGCCGGCCCGGCCGACGTTCGAGGTGAAAGCCGAACGCGAGGGGCCCGCGACGGGCCCCGGCGAGTTGAGCGTCGAGTTCGAACTCGAGTGGGACGAAGACGAAGGCGGAGACGACGGCGGCGATCTCTCGATCGAATGACGGGGCCAAACAGCCGCGGCGTCAGGGGGCGTTCGTCGACAGTTCGGTGAACGCGTCTGTCGCCGACAGCCGGTCGAGCGTCGTGTCGACTTCCGCGCGGGTGTCGGCTATCTGTGTGAGAACCTGCTCGTACTCGTCGGTGCCGGTCAGCCCGGACGCCTCTAGGGCCGCCTTCTTCGAGGCGAGCGCGAAGAAGCGCTGGCTCTGCTCGTCGAACTCGGCGCGGCGGAGCAACACCGCCACAAGCGTGCGGATTTCCTCGCGAGAGACCGGCTTGGTCTGGTAGTCGTCGAACGGCATGTCGACGACGTCAACGTCGGGCTCGACCGCGGTCACCATCGCGACCTGCGCGTCGTATCCCGCCGCCCGCATCTCCGAGAGTACCTCGTGGCCGGTCAGGTCGGACATCCGCCTATCGAGTAGAACCACGTCGATGTCGTCGTCCATCCGCGAGAGTGCCTCCTCGCCGCCCTTGGCGAGTCGGACGTCGTACTCGTCTTGGAGGTATACCCGATACAGTTCGACGAGGTCGGGCTCGTCGTCGACTGCGAGCACCGTCGGAGCCGGGTCGTCTCCGGGAGGCGAGCCGTCGGTCATGCTCGCGATGGCGTGGCCAGTCGGTCGATGGCGGCGGTCGACGGTTCGGCGCGTTCGGTGACGGCTCGTCGGCACATACCGATACGCGTGCCCGTGGGATAATAAACTCCCTCAAGCAAATATCACTACTGAGACTGCGCGGCCGGAGCAATCCGACCGCGATCTGACACGGGACGGCCGCCGAACCGCCGTGACCCAAAGGCACATTTATCGGCGCACCGTATCTGTACGTAGCGAATGTCTCATAGCCCCTCACTGCCGGACCGCCCCCGTCTCGAGCTCGATCCGGAGATGAGCCAGGCGGAACGGCTGAAGGTGATCCGGCAACACTACCGGCGGATCGTCCACGTGAACGACGAACTCGAGGACCGTCTCGACGACGCCCAGGGCCGTCGGGGCGACCTCAAGGCCGACGTCGACAAGCTCAAGCGCGAAAACGAGGTGTTGAAAACCTCCTCGTTGTACATCGCTTCCGTCGAGGAGATCACCGAAGACGGCGTCGTGATCAAACAACACGGCAACAACCAAGAGGTGTTGACGCAGGCGTCGACGCGGCTCAACACCGACCTCCGTCCCGGCGACCGCGTCGCGATCAACGACTCGTTCGCGGTTCAGCAGGTGCTCGACGACGAAACCGACTCGCGCGCGCAAGCGATGGAGGTCACCGCTTCCCCCGACGTCACGTACGCCGACATCGGCGGCATCGACGACCAGATCCGCGAGGTGCGCGAGGCGGTCGAAGACCCCCTCGAGAACCCCGAACAGTTCGAGACGGTCGGCGTCGAGCCGCCGAGCGGCGTCCTCCTCCACGGCCCGCCGGGCACCGGAAAAACGATGCTGGCGAAGGCGGTCGCCAACGAGTCCGACGCGACGTTCATCAAGATGGCCGGCTCCGAGCTCGTCCGGAAGTTCATCGGCGAGGGGTCACGGCTGGTTCGTGACCTCTTCGAACTCGCCGCCGAGCGCGAGCCCGCGGTCATCTTCATCGACGAGATCGACGCCGTCGCCTCGAAGCGAACCGACTCGAAGACCTCCGGCGACGCAGAGGTACAACGCACGATGATGCAGCTGCTCTCGGAGATGGACGGCTTCGACGAGCGCGGCGAGATCCGCATCATGGCGGCTACCAACCGCTTCGACATGCTCGACGAGGCGATCCTCCGGCCGGGGCGGTTCGACCGCCTCATCGAGGTGCCCGAGCCGACGCCGAGGGCGCGAACGGATCCTCGAGATACACTCCGCGGAGATGAACGTCGCCGACGAGGTCGACGTCGCCGCGGTCGCACGCGAACTCGAGGGGTACAGCGGCGCAGATATCGCCTCGCTGGCGACCGAGGCCGGCATGTTCGCGATCCGCGACGGCCGCGCCGAGGTGCTCCAAGACGACTTCGAACAGGCCCGCGAGAAGCTCCAAGACGCCGAGGGCACCGAAGAACAGGTCATCAACTACCAGTACTGAGTCCGGCTCGTCCTCGCCCGTCTTCGTAACCCATTACCTCGCCCGCGCCGACAATTCGTTGATGGCCACCATCCACGTCGCCGGCGGCGTCGGCGTCGCCGACACGGCGATGGGCTCGTACGACGCCGCGCTCGCGGAGGCGAACCTCCACAACTACAACCTCGTCGCCGTCTCTTCTGTCGTCCCCGCGGAGGCGACGGTGATCCGCGTCGAGACGGTTCCGGACCTGGGTCCTGCGGGCAACTCGCTCACCGTCGTGGAGGCGCGCCGCACGGTCGGGCCGAGCGACGAGGTGGACTTCCGCGAGGGGGGACGCGCCGGCGCGGAGACGGCGGCCAACACGCGTGCGCCGCGGCGCCGGCCGGACGTCGTCGCCGGCCTCGGCTGGGCGACCGGCCCGGGTCCCGGGCTGTTTTACGAGGTGACCGGCGAGGCGGTCGCCGACGTTCGCGAGCGGATCCACGCCGGCTTGGACGCCGGCACGGAGCTCCGCGAGTGGGCGTTCACCGACCGCGACGTCTGCGTCGAGACCGCGACGGCAGACCCCGACCGATACACTACGACGGTCGTGATCGCAGCCTACGGCGAGTCGGAGCCCATCGTCTGACGGTCGCCGCCGTCGGATGCGGCGAGCCGGCCGGCTACTCGATCATCCGTTCTTTGAGATCCGCCACCACGTCGATCCCGAACACGTCTCGGTCGAGGTACGCGTCCGCCGTCTCCGACCCGACCGTTCCCTCGTAGGCCGTGTCGTCTCCGCTCGTCACCGTCAGATCGAGCCTGAACGGAATCGAATCCAGACCGAGCAGGCTCAGATACAGGCCGGCTATCTCCTCGATCTCGCGGCCGACGTGTATCGTTCCGACCGATTCCGTCACCGTCTCGAGACGGAACGTCCCACCGTCCAGTTCGATTCCGCCGTCGACCGGC
>KI543166.1:91965-93609 GCA_000496175.1 uncultured archaeon A07HR67
TTCGCGACGGTGATCTCGCCGGTTATCGTGGTCGGTGACGGCGTCGCCAAGTGGACGCTCCGGCGGTTCGGCATCGAGATGACGGGGGCGTGGCTCGAGGCCGAATCCGATCGGATCGAGTCGCGAGCGGAGCTCAGACACCGACTCGGCTCCGTGCTCGACCGAGGGAACCTCTCCGAGGAACGCAAAGGCGAGATACTCAACGCGCTCACCGTCGGTGACCAGCCCGTCAGCGACGTGATGACCGAGCGCGACGAGATCGTGTTTCTCTCGACGACCGCGTCGGTCGAGGAGAACCTCGGCCGGATCGGGAACAGCCCCCACACGCGGTTTCCACTGGTCGGAGACGACGCCGCGGACTTCCGTGGCATCGTCTACGTGCCCGCGGTGGTCGACCGGATCGACGCCCTCCGGCGCGGCGACGTGACCGTCGAGGAGATCGCCGCGGATCCGATGACGATTCCCGCCGAGACGCCGATCAGCGAGGCGGTCGATCGGTTCCAAGAGGCACATCAAGAACTCGCGCTCGTCCGTGCCGACGGAGACGGAGCGGTCGCCGGCCTGGTGACCGCCACCGACGCGCTCGAGGCCGTGATGGGCGAGATCGAGGACCCGCTAGATATCGCGTTGCGGGAGCGAACGGGCGACGGAGTCGCCTGAATCCCCCCGAGACGGAGGGATCATCCGGCGTCCGCCGCTGTCGAGTCTGCGCCACAACCCGGCAGCATGGCCTCGGCGGGGCACACGTCGGTGAAACTGCTCTGAAGCAGATTCAGACCGACGAACCCGACGAGCAGCAAGAACCACCGCGACACGAAGACGCCGAGCACGAGCCCGAGCAACGCCATCGATCCGGCGAGCCGTCGCACCTGAAGCTGACACGTGGTTTGAGCCATCTGTATTGTTATTGTTGTACAATATTATAAAAGAAGCGATGTGGCCGTATCGGGGAGACACCGCTGGGGGCGACGCGATCCGGCAGCCGTACTGCGACCACACCGGGCGGACCACCGACGCCCACGAACCACTCACACAGCACCGATTCGCGACACCCCGGCTCCGGGTTGAACCGACGGACAGCTCCGCCGTCGCCGTCCAGACCAGCCACGAAACGAAGCGAACCAGACACCGAACTCCTGAGAACCGCGCTCAAACGATGATACGTCACACTCCCGCACCCATCGTCAGTGGACATCGCGAACGAACACGACGTTTCAGACGGGGAAGCGATTGAACGCCTCCACACCGAGAGTGACAGTATACTCCGCGACCACTTCGACGGCGTTGACGCCACCGACGCTACCGAACAAGATCGATCTGCTTCCCGCGTCAGGACACGGGCTCCCGGCCGCCATTGGAGTGTTACGACCCGTCGTTCACAACCCGTTCTCTGTGGGCCGGTTCACGGACCGGTCACGCGACGATTGTCCGGAGCGTCTCCTCGGTCAGCAGCGCGGTAATACCGAGCGCTTCGGTCGTCATCCAGCCGATGAAGGCGATGTACATCGCGAGGAGTACGTATCCCTCCTCGGTGGTGAGTTCGAAGTCCGTCGCAGCCAACACCACGACCACGAGAGTAGTGTAAAACAGGAACAACAACAACGGCACGGAGGTAAGAAAGCCGATCGAGACGCCGCCGGCGAG
>KI543166.1:94383-103777 GCA_000496175.1 uncultured archaeon A07HR67
TGCCGAGTCTCCGCTCCGAGAGGACTCCGTCGCTCTCTGTAGTCAGATTCGGACGGTTTCCATCGAGCATCGTATTAAAAACGGTATCGGCTCCGTGCCGGTGTCCCGGATGGAAGAAGTCGACGAGGCACTCGAATACAGCCTCGGCCTGAGAACACTCTAGCGACTCTCCCGCTGCTCAACTTTGTTCAACTCGATGAGCAGCCTGAAGATCGCCTTCACCAGGTTGGCGTCGACGTCGAACTGCTCGGCGTTCTCGCCAGCTCGGTCCATCACGCGGGCCTCCTGTGACTCGTCGGTGGTCGGGAGGTCACGCCGTTCTTTCACCTGCGCCACCGTGTCCGCGACGTACGTTCGGCGGGCGATCAGTTCGACGATCTCGTGGTCGATGTCTTCGATCTCTTGGCGGAGTTCGTCCAGGCTCATCTCCTCGGGAGTGGATGCGTCAGTGCTCATGGGTGTTCTCTGATAGACGCGCCGTCGTTTCGAGTTGTCGTTCGCCGCACCGCGCCGGGCCGGTCGGCCCACAGCTCCGCGAGCGCACCGAGGTCGGTGTCGGGGTCGGCGGCGTCCGCGACGGCGACGACGCTCGGGCCGGTCCCCGACAACGAGACGCCCGACGCTCGAGACATCGCCTCGACGGCCGGCTCGGCGTCGAAGCCGAGCGCGGCCGAGAACGCGAGTCCGTTGACCGTCATCGCCTCCGCGTACCGCCCGTCGCCCGCGAGGTCGTCGACGAGGTCGGCCATCGGGGCGACGGCCTCACAGCGCTCGCTGTCGGCGTCCGCGCTGTAGGCGCGCTCCGGCGGCGTCCACACGAGGACGTCCCAGTCGACCGGGTCGCGCGACCGGAGCGCGTCGGCGTCGTTGTCGGTGAGACAGACGCCGCCGAGCATCGAGGCGGTCGCGTCGTCGAACGCCCCGGTTACGGTGACGCCGGTCTCGCGGGCGGCACGGACGCCGAGCCGACACGCCTCGATCCGGGTGACGTCGACCGCGGGATCGGCCGGTTCTGGGTCAGCAGTCTCCGGGTCCGCGGCGGCGCCGACCGTCACGCCGAGTGCGGCACACGTCGCGAGCACGGCGGCGTTGGCCGCCGCACTGGAGCTTTTGAGCCCCGCGGCAAGCGGCACATCGCTGTCCGTCCGGACGGTTCCGCCCTCGCCGGCTCCCCACCGGTCCGTGGCGAGCGCGACGCAGCGTTCGATCAACGCGGTGTCGCCGTCGGGGTCCTCGGCGATCGCGCCCTCGACGGTATCGCGGTCGGGGTCGAGCGTGACCGTCGCGCGCGTCTCGACGTCCAGGCCGAACGCCGCGCCGGTTCCCGTCGCGAGGGCGTTCAACACGGTCCCCGCGCCGAGCGCGGCTGCCCGTCCCTGCATATACCCACTCGCGGCCACCGAGCGCAAAGGGTTAGCGATCCCGGCGAGTCTCTCGGCAACCGGCGGTCTCCGGCCGAACGGGGTCCTTTTTACGCCGGCGAGCGGACCGATCCGTATGTCAGCACCGTCACGCGGCGACGTCCCCCCGACGTCGATCGGCGTCGACCTCCGCGAGGAGGGCGTCGTCGTCGAATACCTCGACGGCCGGACCACGTTGTACCGCGGCGTCCCCGAATCCGCCGACGGCGTCGTCACCGCCGGTCCCGGCCAGGAGACCCACGTGCTCGTCACCGATCCGACGGAGACCGAGGGCGTGATGACGTACGTGAACGATTACAAAACCGACGAGGCGATCCTGCGCGACTCGGGTGTCGGCCGCGTCGTCGTCGAGTCGGGCGAGACCGACGAGGTGTTTCCTGGGGTGATCGTCGGCCGCGAGGGCCAGCGCAACCGCGTGATCGCCGACCCCGCGGTCGCCGGTGGCCGCGTGTTCGTGTTCGTCGAGGACGGCTGGACCGAGCGGAGCTACGAGATTGTCACAGGCCCGGACGACGGACTCGACGCGCACCGGTAAGAAGTCCGGTCCCCGAGTGCCTCGTCCGGCCTGCCGTTCTCACCCGGCGGCTGGCTTCTCGTCAGCGTTCATCACCCGGCGGCTCCTCGTCCGATTCGGCGTAGATCATCGCGCGCTCAACGTCGCGGCGAACCGATTCTATCCGTCTGGCGACACCGGCGACGGCGGCGAGAACGGGATACGTGACCGGAAGCCCCTGATACAGGTACGTCTGAACGTCGGAGACGGTGTCGTCGAGCGACGCCGACCGCTCTCCGTCGGCGCGGTCTCGTTGTCGGCGCGTCCCGACCGTCTCACATCGGTTCGCGAGCACGTCGAGCCGTGCCCGATACGCGTCGAGCGTGCCGAACCGCTCGTCGCCGAACTCCGTCCGGGCGACCGTCTCGACCTCGTCGGCGGCCGGAACGAGATCTGCGGCGGCCCGCGAAACCGATTCCAACTCGGACTCGACGACCGACAGGAGCTCCTCGCGGCTCGTGATCGCGTCGCCGATCTTCGCCAGCACCGACGAGCGGCACCGCTCGCGGAGCGTCGACTCGCGGGTGAGCGCCGCCGCGAGCTCCGGGCCGAACTCGGCCGCGAGGCTCCGCTCGTACGTGTCGTTGTACTCGTCGTCGTAGTGCGGGACGGCCATCACCGTCTCCTGGTAGGCGTTTCGGACCGCGACGAGGCCGCGGCTCGCCGCGCCGGCGTCACGCCGGAGCGGCGACGGAGCCGTCGTCCGCGGCCGTCGCGCCGACGCCTCCGCCGCGATCGACCGGACGCGCGACCGGAACGTCTCGAAGGCCTCGCGTTCGTCGACGGTTCGACGGCGCTCGACCCGGAGCGCCTCGCGAGCGTCCCGAAGGAGCCCCTCGGGACGGTGCGGCTGGTCCGTCTGGTCGGCCGACGAGCCGTCCGCGGGATCGGTCGTAGCCATACGCCGCGGGAAACGCGCCGGCGTCATAACCGATTATATGAACGGTATGACGGCCTGTCAACCCGCACGTATCGATATATAGGTCCCTCGAGGGCACCGACTCCGCCTCGTTCGGGCCGCTTCCGGTCCGTTGAGCGTATCCATATCTCTATATATTACTATCGTTCGCTACACCTCCCGGTATATCACTCATAGCATCGTATTTGTGTGGTCTCGGTTCACGGTTGAACGATGGCACACAACCAGGAGGTCGACACGGAGGCCATGACTCGACGGGGATCGCTCGCAGCGCTCGCCGGTGCCGGCGCGTTGGCGCTGGCGGGGTGTACCGAGACCGAGAGCGATTCCGGCGGTGACGGCGGGTCAGGCTCCGACAGCTCGGACTCCAGCGGCTCAGATTCCGACAGCGAAATGAGCAGCGACGACGCGCTCTCTGGATCGATCAACATCGCCGGCTCCTCAACCGTCTTCCCGCTGATGAGCGCGGTCGCGGAGGAGTTCGCCGAAGCGAACTCCGAGGTTCAGATCGACATCAGCTCAACCGGGTCGGGCGGTGGCTTTGCGAACTTCTTCTGTGTTGGAGAAACTGATTTTAATAACGCGAGCCGACCGATTAAAGAAGAGGAACAGGAACTCTGTGCGGAGAACGACGTCGAGTATATCGAGCTTATCGCGGCAACGGACGCGCTCACGGTCGTGATAAACAACAACAACGACTTCGCGACCGAGATGACCGTCGAGGAGCTCTCACAGATCTGGCAGTCCGACGCCGCCGAACTGTGGAGCGACGTTCGTGACGAGTGGCCCGACGAGGAGATCGACCGGTACGGCGCCGCCGACACGTCGGGGACGTACGACTACTTCATCGAGAACGTCATGGGCGAGGACGGCCACACCAGCGATTATCAGGCGACGGAGCAAGACAACACGATCGCCCAGGGTGTCTCCGGCAGCGAGTACGCGATCGGGTACTTCGGCTTCGCGTACTACTTCCAGAACCCCGACGAACTCACGGCGGTCGCCGTCGACAACGGCGACGGACCGGTCCTCCCGAGCCTGGAGACGGCAGCGAGCGGCGAGTACCAGCCGTTGTCGCGGTCGTTGTACACGTACCCGTCGACCTCCTCGCTCGGCGAGGAGCACGTCGCGGAGTTCGCCCGGTACTTCGTGAGTCAGACCACGAACGAAGACCTCGTCGCTGGTGACGTCGGCTACGTCCCCGCGACCGAGGAGACCCAACAGGAGCAGATGCAGATCCTCGAGGACGCGATCGAACAAGCACAGGGCTGAGCCTCCCAGAATAAATCGGTGTATTGATTTACGACAACGCGCGACGGCAGACAACCTGTGACAGACAGCATCGAGAGCCCGGATCTTCAACGTCGGAGTGGGCTCACACGACTGAAGGAGGGAACCTACGGCGGCTTCTTCGCCGCCTGCGCGGTGGTGACGCTGCTGACGACGATTGCGATCATCGCCACCCTGCTGTCAGACGCGGTAGTGTTCTTCTCCGAGGTACCGATTCGCCAGTTCTTGACCAGCACGAACTGGAGTCCAAACCCCGCGGGAGGCGGTCAGGCGTTCGGGATCATCCCGCTGGTCATCGGGACGCTTACCGTGACGATCACGGCGGCGTTCATCGCACTCCCCGTCGGGACGCTGACAGCGATATATCTCAGCGAATACGCGACGCCGAACGCGCGCTCCATCCTGAAGCCGTTGCTGGAAGTCCTCGCCGGTATCCCGACGGTCGTGTACGGCTACTTCGCGTTGGTGTACGTGACGCCCGCGCTGAAGGCGATGTTGTTCCCGGAGATGAGCACGTTTAATGCCCTCTCAGCGTCGCTGATGGTCGGAATCATGACGATCCCAATGGTGTCGTCGATCTCAGAAGACGCAATGAGCGCCGTGCCGGACGACCTACGTCAGGCCGGCTACGGGCTTGGCGCCACCAAATTTGAGGTGTCGACCGGGATCGTCGTTCCGGCCTCCATCTCCGGTATCGCTTCGTCGTACATCCTCGCCGTGTCACGCGCCATCGGCGAGACGATGATCGTCGTCGTCGCAATGGGCGCTCAGGCGCGGATGCCACCGGTACAGGAGGCGGTGTTTGGTATCCCGTTCGTCAACCCCGCTGACGTCCTGATCGACTCCGGGATGACGATCACCGTGGCGATGGTACAGATCGCCGGCAGCGACCTGACTGGCGGAACGCTCCCGTACGACGCGATGTTTGCGCTCGGTCTCACGTTGTTTGTCGTGACCCTCGTGATGAACGTGCTCAGTGACATTATCGCCGAACGCTACCGGGAGGAGTACTGATGGCGACCGACAACACAGCCACCACCGCATTCGGCGAAGTGAGCCGCGTCCGCGGGATCGTCTTCGAGTACCTCTCGTTTGGCGCGAGCGTTTTCGGCATCTTCGCGCTCGCGGTGCTGCTCATCTACGTCACGATCGACGCCTTCGACCTCGCGAACGCGAACCCGTTGTGGCTGTTGACGTACTTTATCACACTCGTCGTGCCGTTCCTCGGATTCTGTCTGTACAGCGCTCGCGACCCGGCGGTGACTCGCCGCGCGCTCGTCGCGGCCGGCGGGGGTCTCGTCGCAATCGCCGCAGTGTTCACCGCGATTGAGGCGTTCGTCGGGCAGATACCGCGTCTCAACTGGCCGCTCGCGTACCTCTTCGTGGTTATCATCCCGCTTACAGGGTACCTCACGTACGTGGGCGCGCAGGGCCGTGCCGGGTCGGTCGGCTTCGGACTCATTGGACGGCTACTCGGCGGCACCGCCATCGGGCTCGCGTTCACGGTCCTGTTTTTAGTGTTCGACGCGCGGCTCTGGTTTCTCGTATACACGCTTGGTGTCGTTCCAGCAGTTCTCGCGTACGGATACGGTCGAATCCGATCTGTCCCCACCGCGCAGACGGCCGCAGTTCCGGTCGCGATCGGTGGCCTGTTCGTGGCGGTGTTCTTGCGCCCGGTCGTCGACACCTATCCGACGACGGTGTTCATCTACCTCTGGACGTTAGCGGTTCCAGTCGCGGTCGCCGGAGGATTCGTCGTGAACGCCCGTGGAAGCCGGACGGCGGCGCTCGCCGCAGCGGGCGGTCCGCTCGCGGTCGCGACCGGCGTGGGACTGCTCGGACAACCGCTGGGACTCGGCGTCGGCGGGCCGAACGCCCTGCTGGTCGTCGCTGTCGCCGGCGTGCCGACCGCCGTCTACCTCCATCGTGTGGCCGACGTCGGGGAGGGAGTGACCGGGCTGGGGCTTCCCGTTCTCCTCGTCGCCGGCGCGCTCGCGGGGGCGCTTCTCGTCGAGTCGTTCGGCCTCCCGGCGCCGGACCCGTGGCTCAACGGCTCGTTCGTCACCGAGGCGCCGTCGCGGAACGCCCGCGAAGCCGGCCTGTACCCGGCGATCGTGGGATCAGTGATCATCATCGCGATGGTCGCCGCACTGTCGTTCGTCTTAGGCGTCGCGACTTCCGTCTTCTTAGAGGAGTACACCGCAGATAGCGGCATCGTGGGCGCGCTGACGCGCATGGTTCAGATCAACATCGCGAATCTGGCGGCGATCCCATCTGTCGTCTACGGGCTGCTCGGGCTGGCAGTGTTCGCCAACCTCATCGGATTCGGATTCGGGACGGCGGTGACCGCGTCGCTGACGTTGTCGCTGCTCATCCTCCCGATCACGATCATCTCCGCACAGGAGGCGATCCGGTCGGTTCCAGACGACCTGCGCAGGGGCTCGGACGCGATGGGGGCGACGCGCTGGCAGACGACAAAGAACGTCGTCCTCCCCGAGGCGTTCCCCGGAATACTCACTGGAACGATCCTCGCGCTCGGCCGGGCGATCGGCGAGACCGCGCCGCTCATCATGATCGGCGCGGCGACAACCGTCTTCAGCGCGCCGACGAGCCTGTTCAGCCGGTTCAGCGCGATGCCGATGCAGATCTACGCGTGGGCTGACTTCCCGCAGGCAGAGTTCCGCTACGGGGTCGTCGCCGCAGGCGTTATTACGCTCTTGATCATTCTCATCGGTATGAACGGGACGGCGATTCTGCTGCGAAACCGGGCGGAAGGAGAGAACTGACATGAGCAACACCGAAACCGGAACCGAGACCGAGGCCGAGACAGAACGGCAAACGAGTGACTCGCTCATCACGACGGACGTGGAGACCGGTTCGAACGGCCGGGCCACCGCGTCAGAACGGACGGCGGTCGCCGCGCGCGACGTTGACGTCTACTACGGCGACGAGCAGGCCATCGACGGCGTGTCGATGGAGATCCCGGAAAAACGCGTGGTCGCACTCATCGGCCCGTCGGGCTGTGGCAAGTCGACGTTCCTCCGGTGTATCAACCGGATGAACGACATGATCGACGTCTGCCGGGTTGAGGGCGACATCGAGTTCGGCGGGAAAAACGTGTACGACGGCGATGTCGACCCGGTCGCCTTGCGACGGAAAATCGGGATGGTGTTTCAAGAACCGAATCCGTTCCCGAAGTCGATCCGCGACAACGTCGCGTACGGCCTGAAGATCCAGAAGTTCGACGGCGACGTCGACGCCCGCGTCGAAGAATCGCTCAAATCGGCGGCGTTGTGGGACGAGGTGAACGACAAACTCGATTCCTCGGGACTCGACCTCTCGGGCGGGCAACAACAACGGCTCTGTATCGCGCGGGCAATCGCGCCCGACCCGGAGGTGATTCTGATGGACGAGCCGACCTCGGCGCTCGACCCCATCGCCGCCTCGAAGATCGAGGACCTCATCGACGACCTCGCGGAGGAGTACACGGTCATCATCGTCACCCACAACATGCAACAGGCCGCGCGGATCTCCGACCGGACGGCCGTCTTCCTCACCGGCGGCCAGCTCGTCGAGTACGACGACACGACGACGATCTTCGAGGACCCGGAACACGACCGCGTCGAAGACTACATCACGGGGAAGTTCGGGTAGGTGCCCCGCGAGAACTACCAGCGCC
Source organism: uncultured archaeon A07HR67 (assembly GCA_000496175.1). Lineage (GTDB taxonomy): Archaea > Halobacteriota > Halobacteria > Halobacteriales > Haloferacaceae > Halorubrum. Next base: position 102,246 of record KI543166.1, read on the forward strand.
GGCTCGACGCCCTCCGCGCGGACGTGGTCGCGATGAGCGACCTGGTCCGCGAGCGGTACGACGCCGCGGTCGAGGCGGCCGCGACCGGCGACGAGACGCTCGCCCGAGCAGTGATCGAGGGCGACGAGGCGGTCAACGAGCGCTACCTCGCGCTCGAAGACGAGTGCGTCGAGCTCCACGCGCTCCAACAGCCCGTCGCGAGCGACCTTCGGCTCGTCACCGCGTCGTTCAAGATCATCACGGATCTCGAACGCGTCGGCGACCTCGCGACGAACCTCGCGGCGTACGGCACCGACGACGCCGGACTCCATCCCGCCATCGCGTTTCGGCGGCTGGCCGGCGCGGCCGGCGAGATGGTCGCCGACGCGATGGCGGCCTACGAGGCGGGCGATACCGACGCCTGCCGCCGGATCGACGCCCGCGACGACGACCTCGACGAGCGGTGTCGTCGAGCCAGCGAGGCGGTCGTCCGCAACCTTCTCGAGGCCGACCGGGCCCGCTCCGACGAGAACCGAACCGCGACGAACAACGCCGACGACCTGGCGACCGCGCTCGACGAGGTGTCGTCTGCCCTGCTGGCGGTGCGCGACATCGAGCGCGTGGGCGACCACGCGGTCAACATCGCCGCGCGGACGGTGTACATGGTCGACAACGACGACGAACTCATCTACTAACATGCCGTCAGACACCACCGACGACGCATCGACAGACGCGGAAGTCACCGCGCGCGACCCGACGACGCTCACGTTTATGTGCGTGCGAAACGCCGGTCGCAGCCAGATGGCGACCGCGTTCGCAGAGCGGGAACGCGCCGAGCGCGGCCTCGAAGATGCCGTGGAGATCGTCACCGGCGGCACCGACCTGGCAGACGCGGTTCACGACGTGGTCGTCGAAGCGCTCGCGGAGGTCGACCTCGCCGTGAACGGCCGAACGCCCAGACACATCTCGGAAGCCACCCTCGCGGAGTCCGACTTCGTCGCGACGATGGGGTGTTCGACGCTGGACCTGCCCGGCGTTGACACCGACGACTGGGCGCTCAACGACCCCGGCGAGCGGCCGCTCGCGGAGGTGCGAGCCATTCGCGACGAGATCGAACGCCGGGTGATCGCCGTCTTCGACGAGCGCTTCGGCGAGCGGTAATGCCGTCTCCCGGCGTCGACCGCCCGGACGGTCACCGCCGACTCGTTCTGACGACCCTCGTTCCGGCGACCGCGTCGCCGAGCCGTCGGTCGCCGTCGGTGAGCACGACGGCAGTGGTGCCGACGAGATAGAAGAACGCGCCGTCGACGACGCGAAGCACCGTCCTGACCGTCGCCGCCCGGAGGTCACACGGCAGCCCGTCGCGCCCGAGCACGACCAGCCCGAAGACCCGTTTTCCGGGCGTCCGTCCCGACGTTCCCTCGAAGAGAACGTGGTAGCCGAGGTACGCGACCGGGAGCGTCCACCCCCACGCGAGCAACGAGACGCCGAGCAACAACGACGAGGCGAGTGTGACGAGTCCGAAGACCGCGACGACGAGCACGGCGTCGACG
>KI543166.1:103797-107313 GCA_000496175.1 uncultured archaeon A07HR67
AGCCCCGTCGGTTCCGGTCGTGGTCTGTGATCGTGATGATCGCATGGAGAGTAGTGCCGCGGATTTGTATAAAAACTGATCGCCACACGGGAGCGGTGCCTCTCCGTCGACGGGCTGTGTCGCCGCCCGATTCTCGCGTGTCTTACACCGAGCCGAGCGGTGTCATACGTCTCCGCTCACGCGCCGTCGTCCTCGCCGCCGCCCCTCGCCGGCCGGCTCGGTCGTGAACCCGAGGTCGGCGTAGAACGCCTCGAGGTCAGCGTCGAACGCGACCGTAATCTGGCCGGCGTCGGGGTCCGCGGCCGCGACTCGGACCGCGCTCGCGACGAGCGCCGATCCGATTCCGCGACCGCGCCGCGCGCGGCGAACGGCGACCGCGTCGACGTGTCGCCGCCCTGGCTCCGGACGGGTCGTCACCAGCGCCCCGACGACGGCGCCGGTTCGGTCGGCTCGGGCGACGAGCACGTCGCCTGCGTCGATCTGCGCCGTGATCTGCTCGGCGTCGGTCGCCAGCATTGCGGCGTCGAGCACGCGGAGCACGTCGAGTCGGTCGGCGGCGGTCGCGGACTCGACTGCGACGTCGCTCGCGTGGTCTCGGTTCTCGCGGGCGTCGTTGGCGGCGTCGCCAGCGCCGCCCTGTATCAGCCGAAGCAGTCGAACCCGCCCGGCGTCGACGGACCGGTCGCCGGGAACCGGCGTGCCGTCGACGAGCACGGACGCCTCCTGCGGATGATAGCCGGCCGCGCGGATCAGGTCGGCGTAGGTCGCGTCGTCGTCGACGGTGTACTCGCGCTCGTCGCCGCCGACGATGTCGACGGTCACGTCCATCCGGCCGCTACCCGTCCAGCCGTTCGCGGAGGAGTCCGTTCACCTGGCCGGGGTCCGCGCTTCCGCCGGTTTCTTGCATCACCTGTCCGACGAGATAGTTTATCGCCCCGTCGTCGCCGTCGTGGTAGTCCGCGACCGCGTCGGGATTGTTTTCGACGGCGGCCGCGACCGCGGTTTCGACCTCGTCGGCCGCGGCCTTCCCGAGGTCCTCGCGGTCGACCACCGTGTCGGGGTCGTCGCCCTCGTCGAGCATCTCGCGGAGCACGACCTCCTCGGCGTTCTTCGTCGTCACCGCGCCGGCGTCCACGAGCTCGACGAGCCGGGTGAACTCGTCGAGGCGGCCGGTCACGTCGGTGATCGACAGCTCGCGGTAGTTGAGCTCGCCGAGCAGGTTGTCGGCGACCCAGGTCGCCGCGAGCTCGGGGTCGTACTCGCCGGCGACGTTCTCGAAGAAGTCGGCGACCTCCTTCGTCGAGGTCAGCTTCGAGGCCGCCTCGTCGTCGAGGCCGTACTCCGCACGGAACCGCTCGCGACGGGCGTCGGGCAGCTCCGGAATCGGCACCGTCGCCTTCCAGTCGGCCACCTCCAGGGCGGGGAGGTCGGCCTCTCGGAAGTACCGATAATCCTTCTCGGCCTCCTTCGACCGCATCGAGACCGTCACGCCGCGGTTCTCGTCCCAGTGGCGCGTCTCCTGTTCGATCTCGCGGCCACGCCGGAGCACGTTGCGCTGCCGGGTGATCTCGTAGGCGAGCGCCCGTTCTGCGCCCTTGTGACTCGAGATGTTCTTCACTTCCGCGCGGTTGGCGTCGGCGAGAACCGACTCGGGGACCGACCCGTCGTCGTCGACCGCCTCTGCGTCGACGAGCGAGACGTTGGCGTCCACGCGGAGGCTGCCGTCGCGGGTCGCGTCGAAGACGCCGAGATACTCCAACACCTCCTCCAGCTTCGCGAGGAAGGCGCGCGTCTCGGCGGGCGACCGGAAGTCGGGCTCGGTGACGACCTCCATCAGCGGCGTTCCCGCGCGGTTGTAGTTCACCAGCGTGTGGGTCGCCGACTCGATGGAGCCGCCCGCGTGCTGGATGCTTCCGGGGTCCTCTTCGAGGTGGGCCCGGGTGATCCCGATCGCTCGCCGCTCGCCGTCGACCGACACCTCGAGCTCGCCGTCCGCGCAGATCGGCGCGTCGTACTGGGTGAGCTGGAAGTTCTTCGGCAGATCCGGGTAGTAGTAGTTCTTCCGGTGGAACGTCGTGGTCTCGGGAATGTCGGCGTCGAGCGCCTTTCCGACCTTCACCGCCGCTTCGACGGCGGCCTCGTTGAGGACCGGTAGCGCGCCCGGCAACCCGAGACAGGTCGGACAGGTGCGGGTGTTCGGCTCCTCGTCGTCGTCGGGCTCCGTCGAACAGCCACAGAAGACCTTGGTGTCGGTCTCGAGCTGGACGTGGACCTCCAACCCGATCACGACGGTCGTCCCCTCGCGTGCGGCCTGCGTGCTCATTAGCGGGTCGTTGCGGGCGGGTCACCTAAATCGTGTCGGGACCGAGACGATGCGTGATCGAGTCGAGTCGGCCTGATCTCCGGAATTCGTTTTCGCGGTTCCCAGTGATGCGCCACTGTTGTTAACACAGAAGATCTCCAAAGTCCCAGCCGTTCGTTTATAATCGGTTGTCGGGACTTTGTTGAAATCCTATCCTTCAGACATATTCTCGCCTGAAACAGCCGGTCGATGAGAACTGCGTATTGACAGAATCATTCGGAAAATGCGGATTCCAAGGGTGTGCGGTTGAGGCCGACAGTGTCGTAATCCTGCTCGGTCGAAAGAACGCGCTCCTCGCTGGTTGTGACGAGACCGGCGTGAAGTGCGTCGAATGGTGTGAGATCGTACTCATCGAGGAACGCTGCGGCGGCCAGAACCGCGTCTTCGTGTTCTTTCGGTACGATCGGAACTAGTTCGAGCATGTTAGTGATCGCGCGCGGCGCGTCGATCTTATACTCGGCAGTCTCACGGTCGTAGAACAACACCAGTATTTCGGCGTATGCGAGTATCGACGCGTGAATGTCATCGCGCTCGTTGAGGGCGCGGATTGCGGCCTCCTGAAGCCAGTTATCGTCTTTTAACAACGCTGTGAGAAAATCAGTTTCGACGTACACAGTCACTCCTCACCGGCCTGTGATCGGGCTTCTGCTTCCTCTCGAACCTCTCGAGAGATCGCCTCGCGCGCATCTGTTTTTAAATCGGTGGCTTCCGTCTCTACAAACGCATCGCCAACGGCAGCTCGGAGCCCCGCTATTGGGTCCTCATCGACGGGGAAAAGGGCGACATGACTTGGGAGTTCGATAATGCGATACTGGTTACCGAACCGTTCTCGGACGTCTTTTGGGAGGTAAATCCGCCCTCGCTCGTCCGTCGATTTTGACATGATGTACTGCCTCTTTCTACGGGAGGATACAAATATTTTCCCACAGTAATAATATATTTCACGCCTAATTTCTCGTCTCTGCTGTTGAGAGGATACGCTAATTCGCGGAGGAGTGCGGCGTCGAAGATTGAAGCCGCGTAACAATCTTACAGGAAGTCGACAAGATTTACTTATGTACCAGAAAGGCCACATCGGCGCGTCGCTGCTCGTGTACGCGCCGTTTGGGTTTGTTCTCTCCGCGCTCACATCAGTTGAGCTGGCTTTCATCGGC
>KI543166.1:107333-110622 GCA_000496175.1 uncultured archaeon A07HR67
TTGTTGGTTAAGAGTAGACCGATTTGGACTACTCCGGCTCTGTTGAAATCCTATGTTTCAGACACATTATCGACTGAAACAGCCGGTCGATGAGAACTGCCTATCGCTTACAGACTTAGAAATCTAATACGCGGAACTTCTTTTTCGTCACAAAGCGACGATTCAGACATGATATCCGGTGAAACGGCGGTGAATATTCGATGAGTTTGCTAACAGCATACAGCGGACTGCTCATCCGTATGGGTCTGTACCTGCTCATCTTCTGGCCTACTGTCGGGTACTATGTATACTCTGATTCCGAAAAGAAGGAATTATCGAATCCGCGGCCTCGTGGTCTTGTCTTGGGATTCTTGGGCATACTTGGGTTAGTTATTCACTTGGGTCTTGTACAGCGGCGGACCTGACACTTACCAATCCTCGAAACCCACGCTACTGTTAATTCGCTATCTGCTTCACCTGTACTGAGCGATTGAGGGTGTAAAACTATCAACCTCTGAGGATTTCAACAAAGCCGTTGTCGGCGGATCGACGACGATCACCAGCAAAGCCTCAGTCGGGAGGGCGGCGCAGACGACGCAAACACCGCAACGAGGGAGCGATAGCGACCGAGTGAGGCGCGCAGCGAGTGTGTGCCGTCCTCCCGACTGCCCCTTTGAGTCCCGCCCGACCGCGACCGCCCCGCACCTCACGCCTCCCCAGCCTCGTCGCTCGGTCGGGGCTCCCGCCGGTCGCCCCCTCCCTCGCGACTCCCTCGCGCGTGCTGGCTCACTGCCGCCGAGGGCGGCCGCTCGCAGGCACGCGCCGCCGCAGCGGTTCCGTAGCGAATCGCGTCGCGGTGCTTGCCCTCGTCGCCTCCCCTCCGAGAGCGTTGCTAAACCCTTATGACCGCGCGGGTGGGAGGAACGGCCGTATGAGCGACCTCCCGGACGATTTCGACTGCACCGTCACCAACTGGGAGTACATCTACGGGCTGTGTCGAAACGTTTCGAACGCGGTGAAACGCGCCGACTTCGAGCCGGACGTGGTCGTCGCGCTCGCGCGCGGCGGCTGGTTCGCGGGCCGGTGTATCTGTGATTTTCTCGGCCTCGACGACCTCACCAGTCTCAAGATGGAACACTACGTGGGAGCGGCGGACAAAGCCGACGAGGCACAGATACGGTATCCGATGCCCGAGGGCTCGGTGAAGGGCAAAGACGTGCTGGTCATCGACGACATCGCCGATACCGGCGGGTCGATCCGCCGCGCCGACGAGTACGTCACCGAACGCGATGCCGCGACGGTCCGCACCGCCACGCTCCAACTTCTCAACACCTCGTCGTTCGAGCCCGACTTCGTCGGCGAACGGCTCGAGACGTGGACGTGGGTCGTCTACCCGTGGAACTTCATCGAGGACATGATCGACATTATCGCCGGCGCGATGGAACGGGCCGACGCGACGGCGCTCGACCGCGAGGCGATCCGTCACCACCTGGAGGCCGACCACGGCGTCGGTCGCATCGAGATGGAGGTCGCCCAGCCCGGGCGGCTCGACGAGGTGTTACGCGAGATGGAGCGCCGCGAGGTAGTCGAATCGGTCGGCGCCGAGACCTGGGCGCTGGCGGAGTGAGCGGTCGATGGTCGCGAACGAGCCCCCTGACCCGGCCGTCGACGCGGTCCTCGACGCGTACGTAATAAAAGACGAGCGGCGCACCGGCTGGCAGCTTCGCGGGGTCGACGACCCCGAGTCCGTCGCCGCTCACACCTGGGGGGTCGCGTACCTGGTGATGGCGCTCGGCGACCGCCTCGCGGCCGACCTTCCGGACGTCGACCTCGACCGTGCGCTTCGGCTCGCGGTCGCCCACGACGTCGCCGAGGCCGAAACCGGCGACGTGCCGACCCGCGCCGACGACGCGGCCGCGTCGGTCGACCGCGACCGGACGGCCGCGGCGGAGCGCGCCGCCATGGCCGACCTCGCGGGACCGCTCCCCGACCGGGTCCGTGAGGCGTGGGAGGAGTACGAGGCCCGCGAGACGCCGGCGGCAGTCCTGACCAAGGAGTGTGACCTGCTCGACACCTGTTTTCAGGCGGTCGCCTACGAGCGAGCCGGCCGGTACGACCCGGCCGACGGCCGCCCGGCCGCGTTCGCGGAGTACGACGCGCTCGACGAGTTCTTCGCCACGACGGAACCACGGCTGCGAACCGACGCCGGGCGAGCCCTCTTCGGCCGGCTCCGCGATCGGTATCGGCGCCACCGCGACGGCGACGCCGACCCCGACGACTGACGGACGACGTCCCGCAAACGACACTCGTAAGCCACCGCCGCGTCGACATCCGACGTATGAGTGACGAGGGCGGATCCGACGCGAGCCAACGGGCCTCGACCGGCGGCGAGGACGGCTCCGACGACGCCGGCGCGGAGCCGACCGCCGCTCGATCGGCGGTCGCTCGGCGCTGGCTGCGGCTCGACCGCGGGTGGCAGGCACTGTGTCTCGGACTGGTAATCGTCGCCGTCCACGCGGTGGTCTTTTCGGTCTGATGTCGGTGCTCGCCGACGTTCGCCCGTATCTCCCCGGGTTGGCGCTGCTCGCCGGCGGCGCGGCGTTCTCGGCGCTCGTCGCCGGGCAGGTTCCGGGGCTCCAGCCGCTCGTCGTCGCCGTCGCCGTCGGCGCCACGATCGCCAACGTCGTCGGCACGCCGGCCGCCGCCGAGCCGGGCGTCGAGACCCACAAGCTCGCCTTAGAGACGGGAATCGTTCTCCTCGGCGCGGCCGTCGCGGTCGAGGAACTGCTCGCCGCCGGCCCGACCGTTATCGGACTGGTCGTCGTCACGGTTGCGGGCGGGCTTCTGTTGTCGGAGGCGGTCGCGCGCGCGGCCTTCGGGCTCGAGGGAACGACACCGTCGCTTCTGGCGGCGGGCGCGAGCATCTGTGGCGTCTCCGCCGTCGTCGCCGTGGGCCGCGTGGTCGACGCGCGGGGCGCGACGCTCACCTTCGCGGCGGCGACGGTTCTGTTGTTCGACGCCGCCACGCTCGTCGCCTTTCCGCTCGCCGGCGAGTGGCTCGGTCTCACCGGGCAACAGTTCGGCATCTGGGCCGGGTTGAGCATGTTTTCGACCGGCCCGGTCGCGGCCGCGGGGTTCGCCTACTCCCCGGAAGCGGGCCAGTGGGCGACCGTGACGAAGCTCGCGCGCAATTCGCTTCTGGGCGGCGTCGCCGTCGCCTACTCGATCGCGTACGCGGCGCGTTCGGCGACCGAACCCGAGGCCCGTCGGCTGTGGGCGGAGTTTCCCAAGTTCCTGCTCGGCTTTCTTC
>KI543166.1:110642-129003 GCA_000496175.1 uncultured archaeon A07HR67
CGGCGGTGCGGCTGCTCCTGTGAGCCGCCGCGGCCGCGCGGGTCACGCAATATAAGCGTCGAGCGCACACAACGCCACCATGAGCACCATCGGGTTCATCGGCGGCAGCGGAATCTACGACGCGCTTCCGTTGACCGACGTCCGTGAGGTCGCCTACGACACCCCCTACGGCGCGCCGAGCGACGCGGTCACGATCGGAACGTTCGCCGACACGGATCGGGAGGTCGCGTTTCTCCCGCGGCACGGCTCGGACCACGGCGCCTCCCCGACCGACCTCCCGTACCGGGCCAACATGTACGCGTTGAAACAGGCGGGCGTGACCCACGTCTTCGCGTCGAACGCGGTCGGCAGCCTGCGGGACGAACTGGAGCCGGGAACGCTCGTCGTCCCCGACCAGATCTACGACCGGACCAAACGCCGCGATCTCTCCTTTTTCGGCGACGGCGTCGTGGTCCACCAGCCGTTCGCGGAGCCGTACAGCCCCGCGCTGGTCGACCACCTGACCGCGGCCGCGGAGGCAGCCGTCGGCGGCGGGGGCGACGACGCCACACGAGTCGTGAAAGGCGGCACCTACGTCTGTATCGAGGGACCACAGTACTCCACCCGCGCGGAGTCGGAGTTCTACCGGAGTCAGGGGTGGGACCTCGTCGGCATGACGGCGATCCCGGAGGCGAAACTCGCACGCGAGGCGGAGATCGCCTACGCGACGATCGCGGGCGTCACCGACTACGACGTCTGGAAGGCGGACACCGAGGTCACCCTCGAGGAGGTACTCGAGAACGCCGAGCGGAACCGGGCGCGATCACGGCGGCCGTCGGAGGAGGCCGGTCCGGACCCTCCCCGCAGACCACGAGTGTGCCGCCCACACGGCGCTCGCGGGAACGGTCAACACCCCGACGGAGGCGATTCCGGAGACGACACGCGAGCGGGTGGAGCCGCTGCTCGGCGAGTACCTCTGAGGCGACCGGAGGGTCGCCGCGCTCAGTCCGCGACCGCCTCCGACTCGCCGGTCGTCGCCGCGGGGTCGCGGATCCACAGGTCGCCGAACAGGTCGTCCTGTCGGAGCCGAACGCTCCCGCGGTGTGCCATGAACAACAACGCGAGAAACGTCATGAACGGGCGACCGCCGGCCGACTCGACCTCCGCGAAGAGCACCTCCGCGCGTCCGGCCTCGAACTGCGGGCGCACCGCCGCTTCGACCTCGTCGATGATCTCCTCGATGTCCTCGTCGTGGGTGCGGTCCGTCGCTTCTCCCGCCGTCGGCTCGCCGTCGCGGCGACCCGCGTCGCCGGCGTGGTAATCCAGCGTCTGTGTGCCGCGGCCGTAGCCGCTCGGCGAGTCACTGGTGTCGTACTCGCGGGAGTCTTTCCACCAGGAATCGCGCTCGGCCTCGCGCAGCTCGCGAACCAGTTCGTCGAGCGTCTCCGGCGACCCCCGCGTGTGTTTTCTCTCGAGCCGGCGGTCCATCTCCGCTTCGAGCTCTGCGACCGGGTCGAATCCCGGCCCGGCTGGGTCCGTGCCGCCGCCCTCCATCGCCGCCTCCCACGGCTCCGTTTCGGGCGCCTCGTCGTCGCCGTCGTCCGCGAGCATCTCGTCGCTTTTCATCCGAAGCAACACGCTGGCATAAAACAGCGCGCGCCCGGAGGTGCGAAGGTCCGTCTCGTCGAGCTTCGCTAAGAAGGCGTCCGTCACCTGGACGATGTCGATGTCCCACGGTTCGATCTCGCCCTCTCGGGCGAGCTGTACGAGGAGTTCGACCGGCTCCACCTCGTCGTCGGCCTGTCCGTCGCCGTCGACCGGAGTCGCTCCGTCGTCGTCACCGACTCCGCCGATGTGGTCGTCAGCGTTTTCGCCGTCGCGCGCGCTCGCTAGGTCGAGCTCCGGCACGCCGCCGCCCCCGTCGGCGCCGGCCGATCCGTCGTCAGTCATCGGCCGTCGCCTCCTCGTCGCCGAAGCGCAGTCCGGTTACCGCCGAGCGGTTGTCGCCCTGCATCGTGACGCCGATCGCGCGGTCCGACCGTTCCAACAACGCGGACCGGTGGCCCACCACGACGAACTGTGCCTCCGCGGCCAGCTCTTCTATCATCTCGCCGACCCGCTCGGCGTTGACCGCGTCGAGGAAGGCGTCGATCTCGTCGAGCGCGTAAAACGGCGCGGGGTTGTGCCGCTGGACCGCGAAGATGAACGAGAGGGCGGTCAACGACTTCTCGCCGCCGCTCATCGCCTCGAGCCGCTGGACCGGCTTGTCGGCCGGCCGTGTCCGCATCGTCATCCCCTCCTCGAAGGGGTCGTCGGGGTTCTCTAACAGAAGTTCGCCGCTGCCCGCCGACAGCCGCGAGAAGATGTCCTGAAAGTGGTCGTTTATCGATTCGAACGCCCGCATGAACGTCGCCTTCTTGTCGGCCTCGTATCCCTCGATGCGGTCCGTGATCGCGTCGCGTTCCTCGACGAGCACGTCACGGCGCTCTTCGAGCTGGTCGAGTTCGGCTTCGACCTCCTCGTACTCGTCGATCGCGAGCATGTTGACGGGTTCTAACGCCTCCATCTCGGCTTCCAGCTCCGCGATCGTCGACTCGACCTCGTCGATGTTTGGAATCGCCTCGGGGTCGTACTCGCCCACCTGCGATTCGAGCTCGTCGATCTCCCACTCGAGGCGGTCGCGCCGGTCCGTGAGATCCGCGAGCGCCGACTCCGCCTCCGCGACCGCCGACTGCTGCTCGTCGCGCCGCCGGGTCGCGTCTCGAATCTCCCCGCGGAGGTCCTCGCGGTCCGACTTCAGCTCGGCGATCGCCTCCTCCAGCTCCGCTATCGACTCGCGTTTCGCCTCCAGCGTTTCTCGCTCGTCGGCGATCGTCGCCTCGTGCTCGGCGATCGCGGTCTCGGCCTCGCTTTTTTTATTCTGTGCCCGCTCGACGGTGTCGTGGAGCTCGTCGACGGCGTCTTCGGCGTACCCCTTCTCGAGTTCCAGCTCGTTTTGTTTCGCGTCGAGGTCGTCCATCCGGTCTTCTAACTCGGCGATCTCCGCACGGATCTCGTCGGCCTGAGCCGTAAGCTCCGGAATCCGCGAGTCCGCGAGTTCGGCTTCGATATCGTCGATCTCGGCCTCCAGCTCTGCGATGTCGGTCTCTAACGCGCCGATCGTCTCGTCGATCTCGCTCATCTCCTCGTCGACCGACTCGCGTTTCTCACGGAGCGTCTCGAGCTCTGCGGTCAGCTCCTCGATCCGGGACTCGGTCTCGGCGCGCTCTGTCTCGGCGCGCTCGATGTCGGCCTCCAGTGACCGAACCCGGTCGGCGGCGTCCGCCTTCCGCTCGCGGGCGTCGTCGACGTCCGCTTCCAACTCGTCGATCGCGGACTCGAGTTCTCGCCGCTCGTCTTCTAAGTCGGCTATCTCCTCGGCGAGCCGCTCGAGTTTGCCGCCGCCGGACTTCGTGAACGCGTATCGGGAGCCGCCGCCGGAGCCGCCGGTCATCGCGCCGGATTTCTCGACGAGGTCGCCCTCGAGGGTGACCATCCGGTAGTCGCCCATCAGCTCGCGGGCGGTCGCCATCTCCTCGACGACGAGCGTCGAGCCGAGCACGTACGAGAACACCGGCTCGTAGCGGGCGTCGTACTCGACGAGGTTCCGCGCGAAGTCGACGACGCCGGGAAGCGAGGGCTTTCTCGGGAGCCCCCGGTCGTCCATCTTCGTGATCGGGAGGAACGTCGCGCGCCCGGCGTTGCGCCGCTTGAGGTAGTCGATACACGTCGACCCGACGCCGTCGTCGTCGACGACGACGTTCGCCAGCCGACCCCCGGCGGCCGTCTCACACGCCTCGGCGTACGCCGCCTCGACGGAGCCGAGCTCACCGACCGCGCCGTGGACCCCGTCGATGCCGCCGTTTTTTACCTCCGTCACCGCGCGCGGCCAAGAGGTGTCGCCGCGCTCGCTCGCCGCCGCCTCCAGCTTGGCGTACTCGTTTTGCTTCTCGCGGAGGTCGTCTTCGATCGCCTCGAGCCGTTCTTTCCGCTCGGCCTTCTCGGCGAAGAGGTCGGCGACGACGTCCTCGATCGTCGACTCGTTCGTGCGGGCCTTGTCGAGTTCGCTTCGAAGCTCCGAGATTCGCGCTTTCTGTTCCGGAAGCGTCTCGCGGGCCGCTTCGAGGTCGTCGCGGGTTTCTTCGATCGCGTTCGAGCGGCGACGCGCCTCGTCGAGCAGGCGGTCCTTCTCGCGTTGTCGCTCGTGTTTCGCCTCGCGGAGCGATTCCGCGCGTTCTTTGACGTCGGCCAGGTCGGCTTTCAGCTCGTCGAACTCGGTGTCGACCCCGTCGATTTCGGCCTCGACGTCCGCCAGTTCGGAGCGGTTGGTCGCGAGTTCGGATTTGATCGACGCCTTCTCGACTTTGACCTCCCGGATCTCCGCCTCAAGGTCGTCGATCGTCTCCTGTTTGCGGTCGATCTGAACGAACGCGTTCCGGCGCTCTGTCTCGGCCTCCTCGGCGCGCTCCTCGGCGGTCTCGATCCGCCCTTCGAGCCGGGAGATCTCGCCTTTGATTTCTTCGATCTCCGAGCGGACGGCGATCTGTTCGTCCTCGCCTTTGGTTTCGATCTCGTGGTTGAGGTCCGCGAGGTCTTCTTCGAGCCGGGTGAGCGTTCCCTGTCTGGTGTCGAGTTCGGCGCGGAGCTCCGAGAGCTCCGCGTTCGCCTCGTCGATCTCGGCGTTGACGCCTGCGAGCGACTCGCGTTTGTCTTCCAACTCGGACGCCTTGCGATACCCTCGGTACTCCTCGGCCGACTCGCGCAACGAGCGGTACTCGATGGCGGTCTCGCGCTCGTCAGAGAGCCGGTCGAGCCGGTCTCGCTTCTCGCCGATCCGGAGGTCGGCCTCGCCGATCCGGTCTTTCACCGTGTCGAGCTCCTCGAAGGCGGCCTCCTTCTTCTCGTCGAACTCCGCGACGCCCGCGATCTCGTCGACGATCCCCCGGCGCTGGTACGGCGTCATGTTGATGATCTCGGTGACGTCACCCTGCATGACGACGTTGTATCCCTCCGGCGTGACGCCGGCGGCCGCGAGCAGGTCGCGGACGTCAGAGAGGTTCACCGAACGCCCGTTGAGGTAGTAGTAGGAGTAGTAGTTCTCCTCGGTTTCTTTCACCCGGCGCTTGACCGTGATCTCGGAGACGTCGCCGACGTCCTCGGAGCCCGCCGCCGAGACGACCTGCGAGCGGTCGAGCGTCCCGTCTGCGTTGGACAACACGACCGTCACGGACGCCTCGTTCGGCCCGCCGTCACCGTCGCCGTCGTCGTGGCCGGGATTGTAGATCAGGTCGGTGAGCTTCGTGGCTCTGATCCCGCGGGTGCGTGCCAATCCGAGCGCGAACAGGATCCCGTCGATGATGTTCGACTTGCCGGAGCCGTTCGGCCCCGTGATGACGGTGAAATCCTCGTAGAACGGGATCCTCGTCGTCCGCCCGAAGCTCTTGAACCCGTCCAAAACGACTTCAGTGATGTGCATTACGCGGTGGAGGTCGCGGTCCTACGCCACGATGATGTCGCTGTCGTCGGACTCGCCGTCGTCGGTCGCCTCGCCGTCCGTCGCCTCGGCGTCCGGCGTCGTTGCCTCTTGTTCGGGGACGATGACGTCGTCCGCGTCGGCACCCGACCCGGCTTGTTCGACGACCTCGACGTGGTCGTCCGAGTGGGTGCGGCGCTTGCCGCTCGTCGCGTCGTCGGCCTCCGTGGTGTCGGACGCGTCGTCGGACACGTCAGCGGACGCCTCGTCTGCCGGTGTGGTACCGGTCGTGCGTCTCGCGCTCGTTTCGACTTCCACCTCTTGTTCCGACTCGACCTGTCGGACGCGTTCTTTCATCTCCACAAGCTCCTCGGTGAGCCCGTTGACCGCCGCCTGTAGCTCCGCGACCTGTCGTTCGAGGTCCTCGACGCGGTTGCTCATGTACTCACGTATGCCCGGGCGGGGCGTATAAACCTGCGTCAGACACACGTGTGACCACACCACACGTCCGCCCGCAGACGCGGCGACGCGCGACGGGACGGCGCGTGTCTGTCGTCTGTCAGACACGGAGGAAGATACTTGTATCGGGACTCGGTACGGATGCTTAATGAGCAAAATCACGTTTCGGGCCGACGATGACCTCGTCGAGCGGCTGGAGGCGTGTGAGGCCTCGAAAAGCGAGGTGATGCGCGAGGCGCTTCGAACGCACCTCGACGCGACGAGCGACGCCGACTCCGTCGACGACGCGCTTTCGGAACGGATCGATGACCTAATCGGCGAGCGATTCTCCGACCTGGTAGACGAACGGATCGAGGCCGCACTGGCCGACCGTTCTCGGCGGGCGGCGCCCGGCCCGGCGTCTCCGGAGCCGACACCCGGCGAGATTACGGTGAACGTCAGCCTCGATGCGCCCGGAGCCGACGACTCGGACGCGCGCGTCGCCCAAGAGATGTCGACGGACACCGACCAGCGTAAGACAGCCCCGGACCCAACCGTGCAAACGCACGAAACCGTCTGTGGCGGCTGCGGCGAGGCCGTTCCGGACGAGCACGTCTACTGTCCCAACTGTGGAGAGAAACAATCCCACCGCGCCTTCTGTGAGTGCGGCGACGAGGTTCGGACCGACTGGGCGTTCTGTCCCGGCTGCGGCCGCCGGACTCCGGCGGCCGACGTGTTGAACGACCGACAAGGCACGTAACCGACCGGATCAGACGCGTATGCGCCCGATCGGACAGTGTCTTACAACCGTCGTTAATTTTATATACGTAGGCTTGGTGGCTACAACTGCGTAAGACGACCGTCTTACAGACGGCGTCCGACGAGGGGATGTCCCCGCTGTCGGGCGGTTCGACGCTGTGAGGCGCACGGCGTACGTCGTGGCGCGTCGTCTTACCGGGGGAATACAACAATGGAGCGTGTGACACTACGGATCCCGAAACAGCAGATCGACGAGGTCGAACAGATGGTCGAGACGGGGGAGTTCCCGAACCGGAGCGAGGCGATCCGGTCGGCCGTCCGTGACATGTTAAACGAACAGGACGGCGAGGCCGACGAACACGGCCGCAACCGCAGCTGGGCCAAGGTGTAGATCGATGCAGGATCTCGTTCAGGACGCCTTGGAGAACGCGGAGGCCGAAAAGCGCGACATGGACACCGACATGGACGACGACGAGTTCGGGGATCCTCGGATCGTCATCGTCGGCGCCGGCGGCGCCGGCAACAACACCGTCAACCGGTTGTATAACATCGGCGTCAACGGTGCCGACACCGTCGCGATCAACACTGACAAACAACACCTGAAAATGGTCGAAGCCGACACCAAGATCCTCGTGGGCAAGTCGCTCACGCAGGGGCTGGGTGCCGGCGGCGACCCCAAGATGGGCGAGCGAGCGACCGAGATGGCCCAGGGGACGATCAAGGAGGTCCTCGGCGACGCCGACCTCGTATTCGTCACCGCCGGAATGGGCGGTGGAACCGGCACCGGCGCGGCCCCAGTGGTCTCGAAGATCGCCAAAGAACAGGGCGCAATCGTCGTCGGGATGGTCTCGACGCCGTTCAACGTCGAGCGCGCCCGCACAGTGAAAGCCGAAGAAGGCCTTGAGACCCTCCGCAACGAGGCGGACTCGATCATCGTTCTCGACAACAATCGACTGCTCGATTACGTCCCGAACCTGCCGATCGGGAAGGCGTTCTCCGTGATGGACCAGATCATCGCGGAGACGGTCAAGGGAATCTCGGAGACGATCACCCAGCCGAGCCTGATCAACCTCGACTACGCCGACATGTCCACCATCATGAACCAGGGCGGGGTGGCGGTCATGCTCGTCGGTGAGACCCAGGACAAAAACAAGACCCAGGAGGTGGTCAACGACGCGATGAACCACCCGCTTCTCGACGTCGACTACCGTGGCGCCTCCGGCGGACTCGTTCACATCACTGGCGGTCCCGACCTCACGCTGAAAGAGGCCGAAGGGATCGCGAACAACATCACCGAACGGCTCGAGGCGAGCGCGAACGTCATCTGGGGCGCGCGCATCCAAGACGAGTACAAGGGGAAAGTCCGCGTCATGGCGATCATGACGGGCGTCCAGAGCGCGCAGGTGCTCGGCCCCTCGACGCAGAAACAGGCCGACCGGTCCCGCGCCAGCATCGACGGCGACGACCCCGGCGACTCCCGATCGCGGGCCGCCGACACGAGAAACGGCGCCGGCGGCTCCGACCGCGCAGCCTGGGAGTCCGACGGCGGCACCGAGCCCGTCGAAAAGAACAACGGCCTCGACGTCATCCGCTGACGCGGCCAGACCGCGCCGCGTGCGACCGAGTTTTCTTATTTCGGCTCGGACGAACACGCTGAGGTCCGACTCCGAGGCGAGTCACGCCGCCTCGATGGCGTCGAGCAGCCGGCACTTCCGACACACGGTCTGGCTGGTCTTCGCTCCGCAACGCTCACACTCGCGCAGCGCCGGCCGGCCGTCGTCTGTCTCCTCGCCTTCGGGGTCGCGGTACCGGTCTGCGGCCAGCGCCGACAACTCCTCGTAGCCGGCCATAATCGAGTGGCGCGTGCCGGGGTGGTTCTCCTCGAGGTCGTGGAGCAGCGACCGGATCTCGCCGCGGTACGCCTCGGCGGCGTGGGGACACTCGGCCATGTGTACCGGGAGGTCCCTGACGCGACAGTAGAGTGCGACCTCCTTTTCGGGAATGTCACGAAGCGGCTTCGCTCGCGGGACAAAGTCGTCGGTGGCTCCCCGCTCGTCGAACGGGCCAAGCGACGCGTCGAAGTGTTTCGCCACCTGTCCGACGTCGCCGTTGAGAATGTTCATCAGGGCGGTCTGGGCCTCGTCGTCGAGGTTGTGTCCGGTGAGCAGTTTGTCGGCGTCGAACGCCTCGGCGTACCGCTCGAGGATATCCCGACGGAACACGCCACAGTACGCACACGGCGCCATCCCCTCGGGGTCGGTCTCGGCAACGTCGTCCATTCGGACCCCGAACTCGTCGTCGTATCCAACGACCTCGTGACGGAGCGACCGGTCGGCGGCGAGTTCGACGCAGGCGTCGAGGCTCTCGTCGCGGTAGCCCTCGATCCCCTCGTGGATCGTGAGCGCGAGCAGCTCGACGCGGGGATCCGCGCCGAACACGTCCTCGAGGAGGTGGGTGAGGACCACGCTGTCTTTCCCGCCCGAGAGCCCGATCACCCAGCGGTCGGGGTCGTCGGGCGTCGCCTCCGGGTCGAGCAGTCCGTCCTCGCGCACACGGCGTTTCACGCGCTTTTCGACCGACCGACAGAGGTGGTCTCCACAGAGGTGGCCACCGGAGTAGGCAGCGTGGTAGATCGCGTCGGATCCACACCTGTCACACTCCATCGGTCCCGGGTTGCGGACGCGTGGACATACCGGTTTCGGGGCGACCCCGGAGCCGACGCTACGGCGTCGCTGCCGCGCCCGCGACGAGGCTCTCACGGACGGTTTCGAGGAATCGGTTCGGGTGTTCGACGTGGGGAAGCAGTCGCGCCCGGTCGAAAACGACCAGCCGCGCACCCGAGGCGTCGGCGAGTTCGCGTCCGTCGACGAGCGGGCTCACCTCGGCTTCTCGCCCCCAGACGATCGTCGGCGGCACCTCGAGGTCGGCGAGCGCGGTCGCTAACTCGAGGTCGCTGTTGAGGTAGCCGGAGATGAACGACGCGGGCGCGAACCGCGCGTTCTCCGCGTGAGTGGTGTGCCACTCGTACTCGATCCACTCCTCGGCGGGGTTTTCGGGGTTGTAGTAGCCGTGATCGGCGTTGAAATACCGGATCGACGGCTTCGAGGTGATCAGATTGAACACCGTCGGGCCGAGAAGCGGCGACCGAAGCAGTTCGCAGAGCCAGGACTTCGGCGGACTCGGGCCGGCGACGGCCGTCGGACACACGCCGACGAACCCGCCAAGCGCGACGCCGTCGTCGGTCGACCCGGTGGTGTCGGCGGCGGCAGCGGCGTACGCCGCCGACAACGACGACGCCACCACGGCCGGCTCGTCGAACTCGGCGAGAAAGTCGTGGACGAAATCCTCGTACAACGCCGCGGAGTACCGCAACGGCGGCCGGTCCGACCGGCCGTACCCCGGCAGGTCCGGCGCGACGACGTGGTAGTCGGCGGTGAGGTCGCCGAACACCTCCCGCCACTCGCCGGCGGAGCCGGCGGCGTTGATCCCGTGGAGGAGCACGAGGTCGGGGTCCGCCGGGTCGCCGCCTTCGGTGAACGCGACGTCCATCCCACGCCAGCGGAACGTCCCTTCCTCGCCGGCCAGCGGCGGCTCCAACTCGCCCTCGTATCGAAGCCCGGTGTTCACGGCCGCGAGCGCGCCGACGCCGAGGAGAGCCGACCCGACGAGATTCCTGATCTTCATGCGAAAGCGTTTGTCCGCGGGCGATTTATACCCTTCCCGGCGGCGTCGCCGTCCCGTCGCGAGCCGCTGCCCGCGCCGTCCGCGTTCGCGGTCGGTCGTCACCGACGCGTTACCCGTCGAACTCCGGCAGTCGCCCGCCGTCGACGGCGACGTTCTCGCCGCTGATGTAGCTCGTCGCGTCGCTCAGGAAAAACCGGAGCGGAGCGGCGACGTCCTCGAACCGGGCCGGACGCCCCCGGGGGAACGCCTCGACGCCCGCCTCCGTGTTCTCGACGGCGAACGGCGAGACGGCGTTGACGGTGATCCCCTCGTCGCTCGTGTCTGCCGCCAACATCCGGGTAAACATGAGCACGCCCGTTTTCGCGACGAAGTACGGGAAGTTCACCGGATTCGCGTGCATCCGGTCGCTGTCGGCGAAGCCGATGTTGACGATCCGCCCCCAGCCCTGCTCGCTCATCGCGGGAACCGCCCGCCGAGAACAGAGCACGGTGCCGTAAAACGTGGTCTCGACGACGTTTCGCCACGACTCCCAGTCGATGTCGCTCCAGTGGCGGGCGTCGAAATCGCCCACGTTGTTCACGAGAATATCCACCGGTCCCAGCGCCGCTTCGACCTGATCGAACAGGTTCCCGACCGCCTCGGGGTCGGTGATGTCGGCCTGTGCGGTGATCGCCTCGCTGCCGCGCTCGCGCGCCTCCTCGGCGGTGGCGGCCGCCGCCGCCTCGCTCTCGTTGTAGTGAACGACGACGTCCGCGCCACAATCGGCGATCGACAACAACAGCTCGCGGCCGACGCGCTTCGCGCTGCCGGTCACGAGTGCCGTCCGTCCGCGCAGGTCCGGGGCAGGCTCCATAGGACCGCTCGCAGCGGGCGACACCTAAGGCTTCCTAAGCCGCCGACGCGTCGTCTCCGGCGTGACTCTGTCGTCGTTGCGGTACGCGCGGCGGCTACTCGCCGGCCGTCTCGTCGACCGCGTCGTCGACACACGACTCGATCGGGCCGACCAGTTCGGCAGCGACGGCGTACGGGTCGGTCTCCTTGCGCCGGACGCGGTCTGCGAGCGTCTCGATCCCGCCTCGGCGCTCGATCGCCGCGCTCGCGAGCGCGCCGATGTCGGCCCGCACCAGCGTCCGGATCTCCTGTGCGTACCGCCGGCGCTGGGTTCGAACCAGCTCGCCGGACTCGCGAAGGTGCGTCGCGTGGGCGTCGAACGCGGCGATCAGTTCGGGTACTCCCTCGCCCGCGTTCGCGACCGTCCCCACCACGTCGGGGGTCCACCCGCCGGCGTCCGCGTCGTTCTCGGTTCTCGCCCCGCCGGCGACCGCGCCGTGGTGGCCCGCGTCGAATCCGGCCGTGTCCCCCTCGCGTCTGTGGACCATCTCTTCTATCTCGACGAGCGTCCGTTCTGCGCCGTCCATGTCGGTCTTGTTGACGACGAACACGTCGCCGATCTCCAAGATTCCCGCCTTCAACGTCTGAACGTCGTCGCCCGCGCCCGGCTGGACGAGAACGGCGACCGTGTCGGCGGTGCGGACGACATCGACCTCGTTTTGGCCCGCGCCGACCGTCTCGATCATCACCGTGTCCTTGCCGAAGGCGTCGAGCGCCTTCACCGCGTCCGCGGTCGCCATCGAGAGCCCGCCGAGCTGGCCGCGCGCGCTCATCGACCGGAAAAAGACGTCCATGTCGCCGACGTTCGACCCCATTCGGATCCGGTCGCCCAACACCGCGCCGCCGGTGTACGGCGAGGCGGGATCGACGGCGACGACGCCGACGGTGTCGCCGCGGTCGCGGTAGGCGGCCGCCAGCTTGTCGACGAGCGTCGACTTGCCCGCGCCGGGAGCGCCCGTCACGCCGATCACGTCCGCGGAGCCGGTGTGTGGATGTAACGCCGAGACGACGTCGCGATACCCCGGCGACTGGTCTTCGATCAGCGTGATGACGCGGGCGAGCGCGCGGTGGCTCCCGGCGAGCAGGTCGGCGACGAGTTCGTCGTGGCCGTCGCCCGCGGCCACCGCATCGCCCGACTCGGTGCCGTTTCGGTCCATCTACGCGCGCTCCGGCAGGTTCGCCCTGACGAACTCGACCGTTTCTGCCATCGACGTTCCCGGACCGAACACCTCGGCAACGCCGAGCGATTTCAGCTCCGTCTCGTCCTCGTCGGGAACGATTCCACCCACCAGAACCAGAGTGTCCTCGAACGCGCCGTATTCTCTGAGCCCCGCTATCACTTTCGGGACGAGGGTGTTGTGTGCTCCCGACAGAATCGAGATGCCGAGCACGTCGACGTCTTCTTGAACCGCCGCTTGGACGATCTCTTCTGGCGCACGGTGGAGCCCGGAGTAGACCACCTCGAAGCCGGCGTCACGAAACGCCCGCGCGATCACGTGTGCGCCCCGGTCGTGGCCGTCGAGTCCGACCTTCGCGACCAGACAGCGAACCGTTCGTTCCTCGCTGTCGACGCTCATGGCCGTTTCTGGGACGGGCGGCGGTTTGATTCTATCGGCCGCTCGGCGTCGACCGACCCGCGACTCGACGCATCTCAGACGCGTCGAACGACGCGGCTAAACGGCCGGCCGGCGTACGACGGCCACATGAGCGGGAAAGACGAGTACTACAATCGAGCCAAACAACAGGGCTACCGGAGCCGCTCGGCGTACAAACTGAAACAGATCGACGAGAACGCCGACCTCTTCGCCCACGGCGACACCGTCGTCGACCTCGGAGCCGCTCCCGGCGGCTGGCTCCAGGTGGCCGCCGAGGCGGTCGGCGAGACCGGAACCGTCGTCGGCGTCGACCTCCAACGTATCGACGACCTCGCGGACCACGACGTCGAGACGATTCGCGGCGACATGACCGAGGACCGAACCCGCCACTACCTCCGCGAGGCGGTCGGCGAGGGCGGCGCCGACGTCGTGGTCTCGGACATGGCTCCCAACATGACCGGCGAGTACTCGTTGGACCACGCCCGCTCGGTCCACCTCGCCCGCCAGGCGTTCGCCGTCGCCGAGGAACTGCTCGCGCCCGGCGGCGACTTCGTGGTGAAGGTGTTCCAGGGCGACGACCTCGACGGGCTCCGCGAGACGGTTCGCGAGGCGTTCGAGTACGTCAAAACGACCTCGCCGCCGGCCTCGCGAGACGCCTCCTCTGAGGTGTACCTCGTCGCGAAGGGCCGCATGACCGCGACGGTCGAGGCGGGCGACCGGCTGGAGGTGACCGTCAAAGAACGCGGCGAGGAGGGCGACGGTATCGCGTACGTCGACGGCTACACGTTGTTCGTTCCGGGCACCGAGCCCGGCGACACCGTCACCGTCGCCGTCGAGGACGTCAAACCGCGATTCGGCTTCGCCAAGTGCGTCGACGGCTAGCGTTTCCTGCGGATCCGTGCCGGTAACGCTCGACCACAACGGCTATTTATTGGTGGCCTCGTGACGCCGGGTATGGACACGGCTGCTGTGGACGCCGTCGGCCGCCCACACGACCGGCGCCCTCTCGGCGGGCCGCCACAACCCGCTCGCGGACGGCCGCGGTGTCGAGACCGCCGTCGCAACGACCCGCGCGGCGAGGTCCCGCGATGAGCCGCGACGGGGTGTTCGGGTCGTTGTCGGTCGTCGCCGCGATCAGCCTCTGTTGTCTGGGGCTCGGCGGACTGGCGGGGACGGCGACGCTCGCCGGCGGCGGTGCGTCAGCCACCGTTCTCACGACCGGCGCGAGCGGCGTTCGCGGAGCCCTCGTCTCGGGGGCCGTCACCGTCGCGACGGTGTTCGTCGCCGGCGTCCTCCTGCGACGACGGCTGGCGACGGCCGACGGGTGAGACGACACCAAGAGTCCGAGTCGATCGACGCTGGTAGAACGATTCAACCGATCTCGGCCCGTCTGTGCCACGTTCTGAGGGTGAACCCGTCGTACTCGGTCTCGGCGGTGAGCGCCCACTTCTCGCGGTCCCACTCCGGAAAGCGGGTGTCGCCCTCGTACCGCCCGTCGATCCGACTGAGCACCATGGCGTCGACGTGCGGCTGGAACAACCCGTAGATCGCCCCGCCGCCGAGAACGTAGACCGTCTCGTCGGGAGCGAGCCCCCGAGCGCGATCGAGCGCCTCGTCGACGCCGCCGACGACGGCCGCCGTCGGCTCGTCGACGCACTCGACGCTGCGGCTCACGACGATCTGCTGTGAGCCGGGGAGATCGCCTCGCATCGAGTCGAACGTGCGTCGCCCGAGAATCACCGGCGACCCGGCGACGCGCTCGCGGTACTGTTCGACGTCCTCGGCGAGGTGCGGCCAGGGAACCTCGCCGTCGTCCCCGATCACCCCGTTCTCGGCCACGGCCGCGACGCTGACGAGTCGCATACCGGCCGCTGGAGCCCGACGATATAAAAGAAGGCGGTCGCGAGCGCGGCGCCGCGGCGGACGCGAGGGTTTCGAGGCGGCTACGCGGCGAGCCCGAGCAGGTCGAACGGATATCCGTTGTCGTTGTCGTCGGCGTGTTCGTAGACGACCCGGGCGGCGGCGACGTCCTGGATCGCGAGGCCGGTCGAGTCGAAGACGGTGACGCCGCTCACGCCGTCGTCGCCCGCCCGCCCCGGGCGGGTGCCGACGACGATCTCGCCGACCTCGCCGTAGATGTCGTCGTCGCCGAGCACGCCCGCGGCGTACGGCACGTTGATCTCGCCGGAGTGGGTGCACTGCTCGTGGTCGTCGATGACGATCGTGGCGTCGACCAGCAGGTCGTCGCTCAGCTCGTGTTTTCCCGCCGCGTCCGCCCCCATCGCGTTGACGTGGGTGTGTTCGCCCACGTCGTCCGGGCCGACGATCGGGTCCTCGACGGGCGTCACCGTCGAGAGCACGTCGCAGTGGCCCGCCTCGCCGACGCTCCCGGCGCGGACGTCGAACCGGTCCTCGAAGGCGTCGACGAACCGTTCCACCCGACCTTCGTCGAGGTCGCTCACCACCACCTCCTCGATGTCGCGGACCTCGGCGATCGCCTCGAGTTGGGTGTACGACTGGACGCCGGCGCCGACGATCCCCAGCGACGTGGCGTCTGCGACCGCGAGGTGGTCGGTGGCGACGGCGGCGGCCGCGCCGGTCCGTTTTCTCGTGAGCGCCGTCCCGTCCATCACCGCCAGCGGAAACGCGGTCTCCGCGTCGGAGTAGATCATCGTCCCCATCACCGTCGGCAGGTCGTGGTCGGTTGGGTTGTCGGTGTGAACGTTGACCCACTTGATCCCGGCGGCGTCCCAGCCGGTCTCCTCGGCGGTGTCCTCGGTGCGAACGTCGAGATAGGCGGGCATCGACCGAAAATCGCCGTTGTACTCGGGCAGGTCGATGTACGACTTCGCGGGCATCGTGGCGTTGTCGCGCTCGTATGCCGTGAACGCCCCACGAACCGCGTCGATGACCCGGCTCATCTGCGCGTTCTCGTCGACGTCTTCGTTGTTGAGAAGCAACGTGTGCATGTCGCAATCCTTGCCGGTCGGGTACTTATCGCTGCTGGAGTGTGTCGCCGTGAACGCTGAGGAGCAAATAAAATCGATCGCGTGATTGGCTCGGCGGTGCGCGGTCGGACGGCGATTGTCGTGTGGCCTGGCTTACATCGCGCCGCCCATGCCGCCCATGCCGCCCATGCCGCCGCCAGGAGCGCCGCCCTCGTCGTCGTCGCCGGCGGTGGAGAGGTCGCCTGCGGAGATGATGTCGTCGATTTTGAGAACCAGGTTCGCGGCCTCGGCGGCCGACGAGATCGCTTGTTCTTTCGCGTGAGCGGTCTCGACGACGCCCGCGTCGAAGGTGTTCTCGACCTCGCCGGAGAAGACGTTGAGGCCGGCGTTCGCGTCGCCGGCCTCGTGGGCCGCACGTAGGTCGACGAGCAGGTCGATCGAGTCGAGCCCGGCGTTCTCGGCGAGCACGCGCGGGATCAGTTCGAGCGAGTCGGCGAACGCCTCGACGGCGAGTTGTTCGCGGCCGGAGACGGAGTCGGCGTAGTCGCGGAGCCGCCGTGCGACCTCGACCTCAATCGCGCCGCCGCCGGGCAGGATCCGGCCGTCGGAGACGGTCGTCCCGACGACGTCGATCGCGTCGTTGACGCCGCGCTCGAGCTCGTCGACGACGTGCTCGGTGGAGCCGTACAGAAGCAGCGTCGCGCCGTGGGGGTTCTCGCCTTCCACGTAGAACAGCTCCTCTTCTGCGTCGCGCTCGACGGCGCCGACCGCGACGTCCTCGCTCGACAACGCGTCGATGTCGGTGACGATCGCGGCGTCGAGAACGTTCTTCAGGAACTTCATGTCGGACTTCTTCGTCCGGCGCACCGCGAGGATTCCCTCCTTCGCGAGGTAGTGTTGGGCGAGGTCGTCGATCCCCTTCTGACAGAAGACGACGTCGGCCCCGCTTTCGGCGATCAGGTCGACCTTCTCGCGGAGTTGTGCCTCCTCCTGGTCAAGGAACTTCTGGAGCTGATCGGGCGAGTCGACGTTGACCGCGGTGTCGACGTCGGCCTCCTCGACCTCGATGGCGTCGTTGAGCAGGACGACGTTCGCCTCCTCGAAGTCGGTCGGCATGTCGTCGTGGACCGGGTCCTTGTCGACGACGGCGCCCGAAAGCAGCCGCGACTCGCCGGCCGAGCGGCCGGTGCGCGTCTCGATGTTCAGGTTCTGGAGGTCGACGACGTGTGAGCCGTCGTCGGCCGCGACGGTGACGCCCTGAATCGCGCGGACGACGAGGTCGGCGAGCACCTCCTTCTCCAGCTCTGCGCCCTTGCCGGTCATCGACGTTTCGGCGACGTTCTTCAACGTCTCCGTGTCGTCGGGGTCGACCTGCGTGGAGATCTCGTCGATCTCATCGCGGGCGTACGCGCTCGCCATGTTGAACCCCTTGATCACCGCTGTGGGGTGGATGTCCTGTTCGAGGAGGTCCTCGGCGTTTTTCAACAACTCGCCCGCGATGGCGACCGCGCTCGTCGTGCCGTCGCCGGCCTCGTCTTCTTGGGTCTCGGCGACCTCGACGATCATCTCTGCCGTCGGGTTGTCGATGTCCATCGTCTGGAGGATGGTGACGCCGTCGTTCGTGATGGTGACGTCGCCCATCGAGTCGACGAGCATCTTGTCCATCCCCTTCGGTCCGAGCGTCGAACGTACCGATTCTGCGACGCCGCGCGCCGCGGAGATGTTGTACTCCTGCGCGTCCTGGTCTTTGACGCGCTGGGCGTCGTCGCCCATGATGATCATCGGCTGACCCTGCTGCATTCGCTGGCTCATACAGCGTTTGATTGATTGTGATTCTATATAAACCCATCGCAAGCACACGACGACGAACGGCTCCAGTCTACCCGGGATCGATCGAGAAAACCACCCGACAGAGCGTCGGCAGAGCGGGATTCGTGTTGACGAGTCGCATGGAAACGAGCGGCAGGCCGACCGCATCTCAGACCGCGTTTATAACCACAGCTCGCGCCGACCGGCGCGGAACGGAACCCGCGACAGCGACGCAGTCGGACACGACACGTGGGACCGCCGCGTCGATACCCATCCGTTATCACGACTCACGACAACTGTCGTCACATGGACGGGTTCGACGGTCCCGTAAACGGGCACAACGGGGAGTGGTCGGTCGGCGACCGCGTCGGAGAGACGCGACGGTGGACGACACACCGCGGGACGGGGGGAGCCGGCGAGACGGTCGCCCTCAGAACGCCGACCGGCGCGGTGTCACGCGAGCGGTTCGACCGATTCGAGACGCTCGCCCGACAGTGGGCGGCCGTCGACGAGCGCCGGACCGTCCGGTCGCTCCGCGATTGGGGCACCGAGCCGCGGCCCTGGGTCGCCGTCGACGCGGTCGAGGACGAACTCGAGGCGCTGGCGTCCGGAACCACGCTCGAGCCGGCCCGGGCGTGTGATCTCGCGACCCGCGGAGAACTGCTCGCCGACGTGTGTGACGTGCTTCGCACCTACGCCCGGTACGGCTCCACGCCTTCTCACCGTGCGGTTCATCCCGATTGTGT
>KI543166.1:129023-140536 GCA_000496175.1 uncultured archaeon A07HR67
GGCGCTGACGCGGGCGATCCGCGAGGGAATCGATGTCGACGCGCTCGCGGCCGACCTCCCCGACGGCGCCGTCGAGCCGATACGCCGCGCGACCGCCCGCGACCCGGACGACCGGTACGCGACGACGTATCCGCTCGGCCGCGACCTCCGCGACGCCACGCCCCGCGTCGGCGCGGCGGACCGCGAAACGGGAGCGCTCGTGACGACCGCCGCGACGGGCGCGGCCGCTGCCGCGACAGACGCGGCCGCTGCCGCGACGGGCGGGGACACCACCGCGGCGGAAGGCACCGACGCCGACAGCGGAACGGACTCGGGAGCCGGCGGGTCGACGCCCGCGGCGGATACCTCCAAGACGACACCGACGGGATCCGGCGCGAGCGGATCGCGGCGCACCGTTCTCGCGTACGGGGCCGGGATACTCGCGCTCGGCGGGGTCGCCGGATACGCCACGACGCGTCTGTCTCGACGCGACGATTCCACCGGTGGGGCCCCGGCCCCCGAGCCGACGTCGACCGACGGCTCGACCACCGAATCCGACTCGGCGCCCGAATCCGAGACGGACTCCGAGGCGGCCATCACGGGCGGAACCGTTGCCGTCGACGTCGGCTATCGGCAGTGGCTCGGCTCGCTTCCCACGGCCGTCGTCGACGCGGATGTCCCCGACGCAATCGACGTGACGGTCTCCTCGGAGACGCGCGGACCGGAGCGAATCACTCGGTTCATCAACCGCGTCGACGCGGGAGAATCGACGCCCGATCTGCTGGTGGTCAGGAGCCAGGAGCTCGGCGCGCTCATGACGGCGGGAGCGACGGAGCCGTTCTCGGCACACGCGGCCGACCACCCGATCGGCGAGTCGTTTTCGGCGTTCGCCGCGGCGGGCCGTCACCCCGCCGACGGAGAGCTCCACGCGCTGGCGTACGCCTTCGTGCCCGAGGCCGTCGTGTATCGAACGCCGGCGTTCGAACGGGCGGGCGTACAGCCCGACGAGTGGACGACCGCGCCGCCAACCTGGAGCGAGTGGTCGTCCATCGTCGCGGAGGCGGCCGACCGCGGGTTCGCGTGGAACGGCCACCCGTCGGTGTTGCCGTCGGCGTTCTCGGGCGCGCTGGCCGGCTTCGGCGGGTCCTACTACGCGACCGACGGAACCGCGCCCGCGCCCGACGCACCCGTGACCGTCGACGACCCCGCGGGGATCCGGGCGGCGAACGTGTTCCACGACCTCGTGTTCGGCGGCGACCGGTCGGGCAGGGGGATCGAACAGGTGTCGACCGAGGCGGTGTTCGATTCTCGGTTCGTGGAGAGCCGCGACCGGTTTCGGGCGGGAGACGCCGCCGCGGCGATGCTGCCTCTCTCGCTGGTCGCCGATTCGCTGCCGGACGCCGAGGTCGGCGTGATGCCGGCGCCCGCGGGTTCGGACGGGTCACGGACGAGCGCGTACCCCGAGTACGTCGTCGTCAACCCGAACACGGACTCGCTCGGCGAGGCGCTCGCGGTCGCGGCGGCGTTTCGGTCGGCGCCCGTCGCCTCGCTCGTCGTCGACGGCGGATGGATTCCGACGATGAACGGCGACCCGTTCTCGGCGGACGCCGTCGCGTCGTCGCCGTACGCCTCGGCCGCGCCGGCGATCCGATTTGCCGCCGAGCGCGCGGCTGTCGAGCCGCCGACGGAGGTCTGGTTCCGTAGTCGAGACGCGGTCGGCCAGCGGCTTCGCGAGGCGATCGCCGGCGAGCCGGAGGCCGCGCTGCGGGAGCTCGCGGCGTACATCGGCGACGAAGAGTGATCGGATCGCCGGACTACTCGGCTTCCCGGTCGTCGGGAACGGCGAGATACTCCGACTCGACCGCGTCGAGCGTCGGCGCCGGCGGCTCGTCGGCCGCCTCGAGTTCCCGTCGGTTGAGGTGGCTCTCGAGTTGTTGCCGTTTTCCGCGTCCCTTCCGTTCGCGGCCCGATTTCGTGTCTGGCATCGTCACCCGTGGTAACAACTCCCACACATATGAAGTTTGCGTCGGATACCCGTCGCTGTCGGGGTGACGCCTCCGAAAACGCCAGGAGAGGGATTTGAACCCCCGATCCCAGAAGGGAACACGCTTTCCAGGCGTGCGCCTTACCACTCGGCCATCCTGGCCCGTGCGACGGTACTCCACTCGCGTTGTTAAGTCCTTCTTTTCGACCGCTTTCGCCCGATCCGGTGTTCGGTGTGGTACGCGATCGTGGCGACGACGGCGGCGAGAACGGCCGCCATCCCGAACAGCCAGGGGTACGCGAACGGAATCGACCCGCCGACGAGCAGGTACCCCTGCGTCAACACGAGAAACGCGAACCCGCCGATCGCCCCCCACAACGCCGCCGACCGAAGCCGGTTCGACCTCGTCGCCGGGGCTCCGCTGGCGTTCCGGGCGCTCGCCGCCGGCTTCTCGCCTTCTCCGGCCGACCCGCCGCCCATCTCACTCGCGGCTCGCGACGGCTTCGATCTCGACGCCGACGCCCTTCGGGAGCGCGCCGGCCTGAACCGCCGACCGCGCCGGCGGCGACCCCTCGAAGTAGCCGGCGTACACCTCGTTCATCTCCTCGAAGTCGTCGATGTCGGCCAGGAACACGGTCGTTTTGAGCACGTCGTCGGGACCCGCGCCGGCCTCCTCGAGCACCGCCAGCAGGTTGTCGAGTGCCGTCTCGGTCTGCTCGGCGATCGACGCGTCCGCGAGCAGGTCGCCGTCCGTCGTCAACGGAATCTGCCCGGCGGTGAACACGAGGTCGCCGGTCGTCGTCGCCTGGCTGTACGCGCCGACCGCTTCCGGAGCCGCGTCCGTGTGGATGGTGTCGGACATGCGTCGTCTCCTTCGACGCCGCCCTCCTAAATCTGTCCGGATCGGGACGGCGGGTGACTGCCGGTGGACGAACGACGACTTCCTCCGGGTCACCGCCGAACATATTACCTTCGAGTGATACCATACCACATATGTCAGCGGAACTGCTCGCGGTGCTCCTCGCGGGGGTGATCGTGGTGAACCTGACAATCGCGTGGACGATCGTTCGCGGAGACGACCTCCGGGACCTGCTCGACACGGACGGGCGGGCGCTACTCGACCAGGACGACCCCGATTCGGGCAGCGAGACGAGTTCCCGGTCTGCCGCCGTCGACGCCGAACTGCCGGCGGGGAACCCGCCGCCGCTCGACGCCGACGGCGAAACCGTCACCTGCCGACACTGCGGCGCGACGAACCACGCAGGATACCGGTACTGTCGCTGGTGTGTGCGCTCCGCGCTCGTCGACGAGAGCCGCAGCCACGGCAGCGAGATGCCGGTCGCGCGACGGCCGTTGTAGAACGGAGCCCACCACCGGCCCACGGACACGCGTCGACGCCTCGTCGGTCAGCCGATCTGTGGCCCCCGCCCCGAGGCGCCAGCCTGACCGGCGACGACGGCTCTGCCCGCCGTTCGAACCGCTGTCACTCCACGGGCGACCGGCTACCGTTCTCGCTTCGCCTCCCGACCGAGGTGATCCTCGACCGCCTCCACCTTCCGATCGGCCGTCGTTTCGACGGTCCGTTTGTCGTCGATCTTCAGAACCGTCGAGACCCGGTCGCCCTCGACGGCCGTGTGTGCGGCTCCTACGGCGTCGAGCAGGGTGTCGATGTCGTCGGCCTCGATCACCGTTCCCATCGGATTCGTCTCGTAACTCACGTCGAAGCCGTCGAGGGCGGCCACCGCCTTCGCGACCTCTTCGGCCATGCTGTCTTCGATCACCGGCGCGACGCTCAACAGGGCGACGACGGTCATGGCGAGAGGTTGCGGCTCTCCAATATAAAAACCTGATCCGTGAACACCCCGGTCTGCTGCCGGCGTCGTTACGGAGCGAGAACGTCGCGCAAAAACGCGAGCTGGTGACCGACCGCCGGCTCGAAATCCGTCCCGAACACGGAGAAGTGGTCGGCGGGGGTGGTGACGAGGGTTCCGCGCCGGAGCGTCTCGGCGGCGTCGGCGACCGTCGCCGCGGGGACGATCTGGTCGTCGGTCCCGCCGAGAAGCAGCGTCGGCGCCCGAATCTCCGCGAGCCGCTCGCCGGGCCGGTAGCCCGCCAGTCGGAGAAGCGACCGGGCCGGCGTCCGGTTGCGCCACGTCGACTCCCGGCCGACCAGGTCGAGATACGCGCGCTTCGCGCCGGGTTCGGTGATCGCCGCGAGCGTGTCGGTCTCGCCGACGATCGGGACCGTCTGTCCCCGGCCGAGTCGGTGGCCGAGCAGGTCGCGGACGCCGGCCACGCCCGCCCGAGCGACGTACCGTCCGCCGCGGGCGGCGACGACGGCACGGGCGTCGAGCACCGGCGTCACGGCGATCACGGCGTCGACGTCTCGACGATCGGCAGCCAGCGCGAGAACGTGTCCGCCCGACATCGACGCGCCCCACAAGACGCGCCCACTGCCGACGGCGTCGACCTCGGAGAGCCGTTCGACGGCGGCCGCGTAGTCGGCACGTTGTCGAGCGGGGTCGACCAGTTGGCTGGTTCCGTCGGACTCGCCGAACCCGCGGTAATCGAACAGGAACGCGGCGTAGCCGGCGTCGGCGAACCGCTCGGCGATCGCCGGATACCCGAACCCCCGCTCGGCTCCGAGCCCCGGACCCATCACGACGGCCGGTGGGTCGTCGCCGCCGCCGGGGAGGTAGAGCGTCCCGCGACAGGTCTCTCCGCCGGCGTCGAACGCGAGCGTCCGCGTGGAGAACCGCTCGCGTGGCGGCCGCCGGAGACGACGCTGGGCGCGATTCACCGGAGTTCGACGGGTCACCGCGCCTGCTCCTCCGTGGATTCTGCGTCTCCGGTGTCGCCGTCCGCGTGCGTCACCGTCTGTAGCACGCGCGTCGAAAACGCCGTCTCGGTCACCTCGTCGGCGATCAGCGCCTCGAACCACTCGGGCTCTGCGGCCCACGTCCCGAGCGGATCGCCCGGCGACCGCACCACCGTCGCCTCGACGCGAACCGGCTCCCACGCGCCCGCCTCCGCACGGTCGATGAGGGCGTTGAGTGCCCGCCCAATTTCGCGGCGATGGACTTCTCTCCCGGGAAACGCGGTCATGTACGTGATCTGGAGCGGGTCGCCGTCGTCGATCGATTCGACGCTCACGCCGTAGCTCCGCAGCGTCGGCTCGACGTCGCTCGTCGGCTCGTCGGTCATACCGCAGCGTCGGCGCCACGGGATAAATGGATACCGGCGGGATATCAGAGAAAGCCGCGAACGGGGGCCGTCGTGGCCGACGGCCAGTATCGGGTCTTGTCAGAGGCACACGATTGTCCCGCGCGGCCGTATGGATTTACACAAATCACCATTGATAAATACTGTGTGAACGACGTTTCAGTTAGGTGGCTTACACTTGCTTTCGCCGGAGGCTGGAACTTATGCTCCTGCCGACGGAGTAGAAAACATGCTCCGGGCCGCGCTGGCGACGCCGCTCCGTTCCGACGACGCGGCCGGCACCCTCGTAATCGGGACATTCTTGACGCTGCTCGGGTCGGCGATCACCGTCGGAATGGCGGCCGGGGCGCTCGCCGTGCCGGTCGTCACGCCCCTGCTCGTGGTGGCCGCGCCGGTCGTGCTCGCGCCGGCGTTCGTCGCCCGCGGCTACCACCTCCGGGTCGTCGCCGAAGGCATCGAGGCGACCACCGGCGGCGCGCCGCCGTTCATCGGATGGGGTGAGTTGTACCGCGACGGGATCAGATCCGTCCTGCTCAGCGTCGCCTACCTCCTCCCGCTGGCCGTCGGATTGGCCGGTGTCGCCGTCGCGGGCGTGTTCGTCGAACTCGGGCGCGTCGACCCGGCGTCGGCGGTCGCTCCGGTGTCGGCGCCCGCCCCGGCGGCCGGAGCCCTGGGAGGGTTCGTCGCTGTCGCCTCGCTCGCGTATCTCGTCGCGTTCGCGTACCTCCGGCCGGCGGCGCTCGCCGTCTTCGCCGCCACCGGTCGGCTCCGAGACGCGTTCCGCCCGACCGCCGTCGGCCGCGTCGCGTTCTCCGGCTCGTACGCGGTCGCGTGGGCGCTGGCGGCGGTCACCCTGCTCACCGGATACGTTCTCGCGACCCCACTGGCCCCGCTGCTGGTCGGGTTCGGCGTCATCTTCGTCGCCAGGGTGGCCGCACACGTGCTCTACGGCCGCGGAGCGAGCGGAGCGATCGCCCGCGCCGTCTCGAGCGGAGCCCTCGACGACGCGATCGATCCCGCCCCCGAGCAAGTTCCCGGCGATCCGGCGAGGCGGTCCGATCGGCCGACCCACACGGAGGCGTCGCCGAACGTCCAGACCGGTCGCTCCGTGCCCGTCGAGCGCGCCGGCCCCGAAACGAACGACGGGATCGTCCGCGGTCGCTCCGCCGAGGGCGCGGCCGACGCCGACGCCGATGTCGACGCCGACGCGGCCGACGCCGACCCGGCCGACACCGACGAGTTCGAGTGGGGGCCGTGACCGGCGCGCGACCGACCGGTCGCCGGTGCCGCCGACCTCGGATGGCAAGGGTTGATACCACGCCGACCGAACGTTCTCTTATGCGCATCGCCCAGCGAGGGTACGGCGAAGAGGGCCGGGAACGGCTCACGCTCGTCCCCGAGAACGTCGACGACCTCTGGCATCTCGCACACGTCCTCGAACCCGGCGACCGCGTCGACGGAGACACCACCCGTCGGATCCAGCGAGACGACGACCGCATGCGCGACACCGGAGGCCAGCGCGAACACATTCACGTCACCCTCGAGGTCGAGACGGTCGAGTTCGCGCGGTTCGCCAACCGGCTCCGGGTCGGCGGCGTCATCGTCGGCTGCTCGCGCGAGGACCAACTCGGCAGTCACCACACGCTCAACGTGGAGCGACACGACGAACTCACCGTCGAGAAACACTTCAAGCCCGACCAGACGGAGCGGATCGAGGAGGCGACGGAGGCGGCCGAGAACCCTGACGTCGCCATCGCGACCGTCGAGGAGGGGGCAGCGTCGATCCACACCGTCCAACAGTACGGCACCGAGGAGTACGCCTCGTTCACCAAGCCGACGGGGAAAGGCGAGTATTCTCGGCCACGCGAGGAGTTGTTCGCCGAACTGGGCGAGGCGCTCGCACATCTCGACGCCGACGCGGTGATCCTGGCTGGCCCGGGGTTCACCAAGACCGACGCCCACGACCACCTCGACGAGGAGTTCCCGGCCGTCGCAGACCAGATCACCACCGTCGACACCTCGGCGGTCGGCGACCGCGGCGTCCACGAGGTGCTCAAACGCGGCGCGGTCGACGAGGTACAAAAGGAGACGCGGATCTCGAAGGAGGCGAACCTCATCGACGAGCTCACGGAGAACATCGCGACCGGCGCGAAGGCGACGTACGGCCCGGACGACGTCGCGGAAGCGGCGGAGTTCGGCGCGGTCGAGACGTTGCTGGTCGTCGACGAGCGGCTGCGGACCGAACGCCAGGGCGAAGGCGACTGGTCGATCGACGTCAACGACGTGATCGAGTCGGTCGAGCAACAGGGCGGCGACGTGGTCGTCTTCTCGGCGGAGTTCGCCCCGGGCGAACAGCTCTCGAATCTCGGCGGTATCGCCGCCATCCTGCGGTACCGACTCCAGTAGCGAACGGGGGTCTACCGACGACCCGCGCGGCCACGACGAGCCGTCTACGGCGACCGGTTCGACACCCGGCCAAGCGAGCGTGAGCCGCCGCCGATGATCCCTCCAGGCCGGCCGGTTCCCGTGGTCTTATTGCTCGACTCGCCTCAGAATGAGGGGTAGTGACCAGCGACCGTTCGTCTCGGGGGCACCTCTCGCGCCTTCCGAACCCCGTCCGTCGGCTCATCCTGACGATCGGCCTCCTGCTCGCTCGGGGCGGGATGGCCGAGGAGGAGCGCGTGCGGCGCACGACCGACCTCGCGTGGCCCCGCATTCTCACCGGGGTGGCCCGCAAGTCGAAAACCGCCGCCGACATCGCGATGGTCGGGGTCGCCGTCGGGCCGGCGGCGATCGCCGGCATCGGGTTCGCCGGCCCGTTCTGGGGGTTGGCGTTCACCCTCGGCGGCGGCCTCGCGACCGGCACGATCACGCTCGTCTCTCAGCGATACGGAGCCGAAGCGTTCGACCGGATCGGCCAGGCCGTCCGGACGAGCGGCCTGATCGTCGTTCTGGCGACGGTTCCGATCGCGGCCGCGCTGGCCGCGTTTCCGGCCGAGCTGATCGGCCTGCTGACCGACGACGCACAGACGATCGACCTCGGGGCGGCGTACTTACGGGTCGTCGCGTTCGGGATCCCGTTCGCCGGCCTCAACCTCGTCGGCGGCCGGGTTCTCATCGGGGCCGACGACGCCTGGACGCCGATGGTCATTCGCGGCGGCGGCGCCGTCGCCAACATCGGGCTCAACGCGGCGTTGATCTTCGGGCTGGGAATGGGCGTCGTCGGCGCCGCCGTCGGGACCGTCGCGTCGAACGTCCTCGTCACCGCCACGTTCGGGTTCGGGCTCGCCGCCGGGCGACTCCCGGGGCTCGGCGCGCTTCCCGTCTCGCTCTCCTTTCGCGGCCGGTACGTCGACCCGGCAACGATCCGGGACGTGGTTCGCATCAGCACGCCCGCGGTCGGCCGCCGCATGGTGTGGACCGGGGCTCGCTTCCCGCTTCTCGCGCTCGTCGCGTTGTTCGGATCGCACGTCGTCGCCGCCTACGTCATCAGCCGGCAGATCTGGGGGCTGATCAACACTCCCGGATGGGGGTTCGCGCTCGCGGCGAGCAGCCTCGTCGGGCAGTCGCTCGGCGAGAACGACGAGGACGCCGCCGAGGCGTACGGCAACGAGATCATGCGCGTCTCCGTGGTGACGTACGCGGTCGGCGCCGCCGTCGTCTTCGTTTTCGCCGACCCGATTGTCGCCCAGTTCGTCGACGACCCAACCGGCGAGACCGTCTCGGTCGCGGTTGGACTCGTCCGTGCCGCGGCAGTCGCCGTGGTCGCCCGCGGCGTCGGCGGCACGTACGCCGGTGCCCTCGACGCCACGGGCGACACTCGCTGGCCGTTTTACAGCCGCGCGGCCGGAATGTTCGGCGCCGCGCTGCCGTTGACGTACCTGGGCGCGACCACGACGCTCGGCCTGTGGGGATTGTACCTCTCGTACTTCGGCCAGTCGGTCGTCCCGGCGGTCGTCAACCGGTACCGGTTCTCGACCGGGCGGTGGAAGGCGATCAGTCGCCAGTACCGGCCGGACTCGTCCGTCGCGGACGACTGAGCCGCTTGCCGGTCGGTCCCAACCGCATCCGGCGTTATCGCCCGGTCAGCGCCTCGCTGGCCGGAGCGAACGCGATCGTCGTTCCGCGCCCCGCCTCGCTGGCGCGCTCGTACAACATGTGAGCGGCGGCGACCGTCTCGATTCCCGTCCCGCCGGAATCGAAGACGGTCACCTCCTCGGCGCTCGTCCGTCCGGGATGGGTGCCGGCGACGACGTCGCCCAACTCGACCGCGACGGGGTCGTCGACCAGCCCGGCCTCGCGCGCGGCGATGAAAGAGCCGGCGTCTTGGGGCGCGCGGGCGGCCAGGTCGGGAACGTACGTCGCCCGCCCGACGAGCGCCGGCGGGAGCTCGTTCTTGTCGGAATCGTACTGGCCCATCGCGGTGACGTGCGTGCCGGGCTCGACGTCTGCGTCGTCGATCACCGGGTCGCTCGCGGTCGTCGCCGTGATGACGACGTCCGCGCCGGCGACCGCCTCGCTCGCGCTCGCGACCGCGCGAACGTCGGCGTCGAGCCGGCCGTCGAACTCCGCCGCGAACGACTCGCGGTGGTCGGGGGTCGGCGAAAAGACGCGGACCGCCTCGACCCGACGGACGGTCGCGGTCGTGCGGAGCTGGCCGCGCGCCTGTGCCCCGCTGCCGATCACGGCGACTTCGGTGGCGTCCTCGCGAGCGAGCGCGTCGACGGCCACGGCGCCGGCGGCGCCGGTTTTGAACGGGTTCATCGAGGCGCCGTCGACGACCGCGAGCGGCTCGCCCGAGTCGGCGTCGAACACCGGCGTCATGAACCAGGCATCGCCCGCGCCGAAGCCGGCCGCGTAGGTGTACCCTCCCATCGCGCCGGTCTCGGGGAGGACGGCCGCATACGTCGTCAGCATCCCCGGTGGGTCGTCGTTCGCGAGCTTCGTCCGCGGCTCCGCCGGGGCTCCCTCGCCGATTTCTCGGTAGCCGTCGCGGACGGCCGCGACGTAGTCGGCGGGCTCTGCGAGGTCGTCTACCTCGTCGCTCGTGAGAAACAACGCGTCGGTCATACCCCACGATGGAGCGGGGAGGACTAAACAGTACAGGGCGGCGCGCTCAGTCCGAACCGCCGGTCGCGACCGCGTCGCGCGACGCGTTGCCGGCGGCCGTTCCGCCCGAGACGGGGTCTGTCTCTGCCAGCGGCGCCCTGACGAACATCGCGTGGCACATCAGCCCCAGCGCGACGCCCGCGCCCACGGGAAGCGCCGCCGTCGTCGGCACCCCGACGAGACTCAACGCGGCGGTGACTCCAACCAAGGCGACCGGAATGAGTCCGAGGACGTAGTCGTAGTACCGAGTCATAATTCATGCGATCGTATACCATCATTCTACATAATTTCTTCGTGTACCCACGTCGTGGTTGCTGTGGTGGGAACAGAAAACGTCCTCATAACTTATAGACCGAACTAGGGCGTCCGAGCGCGACCGGTACGGGCGATGTATTCGTCACCTGCGGTCCTTGACATCCTCCCCGCCCTGAAGGGCGAGGATTCCTCTCGCTGGAGTCTCAGTCGTCCTGAGCTTCCACGGAAGCAACTTTCCCGCCTAAGGCGGTACTCTGGTCTGTGTACTCCTCGTTGGCCGTTGTCTCCACGAGAGAGGGCGGGCTATGGTGTTCCCGCCAATCGTGATTGTTCCACTTGAGGTACACGGGCCGTGCCATCGGCCTTATTTCTACGGTCTGCCGTCTCAGGAACGATTCAGACGCCACAAGGTCAGCGTGCCCCTCGAACCCACACACGCACGCCAACGAGTCCTCGTGGCGAATCGTCTCCTCGCGTTCGCCACACTCGGGACAGTCCTGACTCGTCCACGCTTCAGACGCTCCTTCAACCGAGATTCCGTACTCTTCGCACACGTCTCCAAGACGGTCGATGAATCGGCGGTACGCCCAGAAATTGTGCGTCTTCTCGTTCACACGAGCCGACCAGTGCGTCGAAAGAACGCCCTTGATGTCTCCGACATACAGCGTTGAAACGCCCTCCTCGTACAACCGTTCAACGAGGTCTCGGACGAGGTCGTCTTGAGCATGGTTGCGGCGATTCGTCCGCTTCCGGTACAGACGGTCGATTCGCTTGCTGGTCTTGCGCTGGTCTTCGAGGAGCGACTGATAATACGCGATTTGTTCCGTGACTTCACGGAACTCTTCAAACAAGTCGCGTCCTTCGTACAGGAGTTGTTGGCCGGTCGTGGTCGTGCAGGCGACAAGGTTGTTCGCGCCAACGTCTAAGCGGCTTCTTCCGAAGCCAGTGGTGAATCCAGTCGGGA
>KI543166.1:140556-160318 GCA_000496175.1 uncultured archaeon A07HR67
TACGTCGTCAGCATCCCCGGTGGGTCGTCGTTCGCGAGCTTCGTCCGCGGCTCCGCCGGGGCTCCCTCGCCGATTTCTCGGTAGCCGTCGCGGACGGCCGCGACGTAGTCGGCGGGCTCTGCGAGGTCGTCCACCTCGTCGCTCGTGAGAAACAACGCGTCGGTCATACCCCACGATGGAGCGGGGAGGACTAAACAGTACAGGGCGGCGCGCTCAGTCCGAACTGCCGGTCGCGACCGCGTCGCGCGACGCGTTGCCGGCGGCCGTTCCGCCCGAGACGGGTTCTGTCTCTGCCAGCGGCGCCCTGACGAACATCGCGTGGCACATCAGCCCCAGCGCGACGCCCGCGCCCACGGGAAGCGCCGCCGTCGTCGGCACCCCGACGAGACTCAACGCGGCGGTGACTCCAACCAAGGCGACCGGAATGAGTCCGAGGACGTAGTCGTAGTACCGAGTCATAATTCATGCGATCATATACCATCACTCTACATAATTTTTTCGTGTATTCACGTGGTGGTTGCTGTGGTGGGAACAGAAAACGTCCTCATAACTTATAGACCGAACTAGGGCGTCCGAGCGCGACCGGTACAGGCGATGTATTCGTCACTTGCGGTCCGTAACCACGAGGTGGTCACGAGAGGACCGGCGGCCGACGAACCGACACGGGCCGAAGAGGGGGCGACGCGAGTAGAGGCGGCCGGACGACATCATCGCAGCCGGAAGTACAGCGCGCGCCACCCGCCGAGCGCCACCGTGCCCGACACGAGAATGACCACGACGAACGCCGGAGCAGCGCCGCCGCGGAAGACGAACGCGCGCAGTAAAAGCCCCACCGCCGCCGCCGGAACCCACGAGCGCACCACGAGTGGCACCGACGACTTGGCGGTCTCGACGGCGCCCGCGGAGTACGCTCCCACGAGCGGCGAAAACACCGCCCAGCCGATCAGAAACGGGGCCCACACGCCGAGCAGGTACGTCGGGTTGCCGGCGAGGAACTCGGTCGTGGTGTGTCTGAGGGTTCCGCCGGTCAACAACGCGATCAACACGAGGACGTCCCCGACCGCGAGCGGGACGGCCGCGCGGTCGAGGCGTCGGGCCAGAAACGACTGGTCGTCCATGCTCCTCCGTCGGAACCGCCCCCACTTTGTACGTACGGATTCGGCCCGACGGGGCTACTGGTAGAGCGGATTCGCCTCACAGAGTTCGACGACCCGCTCGCCGACCTCGTAGATGACGTCCTCGCTGTCGGCGTCGTCGACCACGCGGTAGATGAGGTCGCCGACCTCCTCGATGGCGTCCTCGTCGAACCCGCGGGTGGTCAATCCGGCGGTGCCGGCACGGATTCCGGAGGGGTCGAACGGCGAGCGCGTCTCACCCGGCACTGTGTTGCCGTTCAATACGATTCCCGCGGCCGCGAGCGCGTCCTCGGCGTCGCCGCCGGAGAGGTCCGGGTGCGACTCGCGGAGGTCGGCCAACACGAGGTGGTTGTCGGTGCCACCGGAGACGAGCGAGAGGCCGTGGCCCTGGAGCGTCTCGCCGAGGACCTCGGCGTTGTCGACGACCCGCCGCGCGTAGTCCTCGAACGCGGGCTCGAGCGCCTCCTTGAACCCGACCGCCTTCCCCGCGACGTTGTGCATCAGCGGCCCTCCTTGCCCGCCGGGGAACACCGCCTTGTCGATGTCGTCCGCGTACTCCTCGTCACACATCACGATGCCGCCGCGGCCGGCGCGGATCGTCTTGTGTGTGGAGCCCGTGACGAAGTCGGCGATTCCGACCGGCGAGGGATGGACGCCGGCGGCGACGAGCCCGGTGATGTGAGCGATGTCCGCGAGGTGGTAGGCGTCGGCGGCGTCGGCCGCCGCCTGGATTCGGTCCCACTCGACCGTCCGCGGGTACGCGGAGTAGCCGGAGACGATGATGTCGGGGTCGAACTCCTCGGCGGTCTCTCGGAGCCCCTCGTAGTCGATGTACCCGGTCTCGGTGTCGACCTCGTACTGTTCGACCTCGTACATCTGACCGGTGAAGTTCGCTGGATGACCGTGCGAGAGGTGGCCGCCGTGGCTCAACTCCAACGACAGAATTCTGTCGCCGGGGTCGAGCATCGCGTAGTAGACCGCCTGGTTCGCCTGCGTTCCTGAGTGCGGCTGGACGTTGACGTGCTCGGCGCCCCACAGCTCCTTCGCGCGGTCGATGGCGAGTTCTTCGACCTCGTCGGCGTACTCACAGCCGGCGTAGTAGCGCGCTCCGGGGTATCCCTCGGCGTACTTGTTCGTGAGGACGCTCCCCTGTGCTTCGAGGACCGCCCTGCTGACGTGGTTCTCGCTGGCGATCATCGCGAGCGTCTCTTCTTGTCGCGTTCGCTCGCCGGCCAGCGCGTCTGCCACCGCCGGGTCGACCGCCCGGATGTTCTGGTTCTCCATACCGTATATGGGGTCCGACGGCCCATTAAGCCTGTCCGTCCCGGCCACGAGGAATCGAACCCCGTACTCGCCGTTTTTGCGGGGTAGATGCCGTTAGAGCCGCTTGTTCGCTCGCCGAATCCCGTTAATATTAAATACGAATCTGACTTTTATACGAGGAGATAGATGGTGTCGAATTTACTAGAAGCAGACGTGGGCGGCGTTCTCGACGCGGCGTTTGCGGGGGCAGACGGGGAGCTGCTCGTGGTCGACCCCTCGGCGGAGACGATCGTCTCGCTGGTCGAGGCGGGCATCGACCGGACGAACCTCCCGACGCTGTCGGTCCTCGCCGCCGAGTCGGTGTTGAAAGACGTGATGGACGACTTTCTCGTCGCCTCGCGGGCAGCAGACCTCGTCGAGGCGGGATCGCTCGAGCTCCGCGTGTTGCCGGCCGGCGTCGACAACGCCCTGTTCGTCTCCGAGTCGCGCGTCGTCGCGCTCGTCGGCGCCGGCGACCGCGTCGCCGCCCTCTCGACGACGGACGCGGCGTTCGTCTCGGAGGTGCTCGAAACCCACCGCGACGCGTTCGACGGCGCCGAGACCTACGAGCTCCGAACCCCGCCGATCAGCCGCGTCCGCGAGACGATGGCGGCGGAGATCGGCGACTCCGTCCGAGACGACTTCGACGCCGTGCTCGGCTCGCTCGAGAACGCCGACCGGAACGACGGGCTCGACGAGGTTACCGTCTCGCTGCTCGTCGCCGCGCGCAACGACGTGTTGTTGTACGACATCTCGAAGTGGGGTGAGGACGTGGGGATCGCCTCGAAGGCGACGTTCTCCCGCACCAAGACCCGCCTCGAGGACATCGGCGTCATCGACACGGAGAAGGTTCCGATCGACGTGGGTCGCCCTCGGCTTCGGCTCAAACTCGGCGACGAGCGGCTGGCCGGCGCCGACCCGGCGACGTTCGCCGACACGGTCGCCGACCTGATCCCGTAGCCGGTCGCCCCGCCGTCCCCGCGGGCTTTTTGCCCCTCCTCTTCGTCGCCGGCGACATGGACATCGGACTGGCCGGCGACGGCCCCGCGGTCGACGCCGTCGCGGCCGCACTCGACGACGTCGACGTGAACGTGCTGCCGGTCGAGCCGTCGCTCTTCGACGAGGTCGACCTGGCCGTGGTCGTCGACACCGTCGGCTCGCCGGCGTTCGACGCCGCCAACGACCGGCTCGATCGATGGCTCGCCGTCGAGGTCGGCGGACTAGGGGCCACGCCGCTGGCAGATGTCGACGCGTCGGTGACGTTCTTCGAGGACGCCTGCTACGATTGTCTCTGTACCCGCGTCGCAAGCGGCGACGCCGAGCCGGTGGCGGAGCCGACGGGGACGCGCTCGGCGGTGCGGTACGCGGGCGCGGTCGCCGGCCGGACGGCGATCCGATTGCTCGCGGGCGAGGCCGTCGGCGACACGGTCCGTGAGGTTCCCGGGCCAACCCGGTCGTTGCTTCCGGTTCCCGGCTGTGACTGCGGCGCGGCGCCCGACGGCACCCTCCCGCGTTCGGGGTCGGGGCGGTCCGTCCAGGCGTCGTTAGACCGGGCCGAACGCGGCGTCGATCCCCGAGTCGGACCCGTCGCGGAGGTGGGCGAGCGGGAGTCGTTCCCGGTGCCGTACTACGTCTCGCGGGTGGCGGACACGACGGCCTTCTCGGACGCCCGCGCCACGGAGTTTGCCGCCGGCGTCGCCGACGACTGGGACGCCGCGTTCATGAAGGCGCTCGGCGAGGCGTACGAGCGGTACGCGGCGGGCGTCTACCGATCGTCGGCGACCACGACCGCGACCGCCGCCGAGGTGTCGAACCCTGTCCCGCCGGACGCGTTTGTCCGCCCGGACGACGCCGCGGCGTACGCCTCCGACGACCGGCTCGCGTGGACGACGGGCGAGCGGCTGGCGTCCGGCGAGCCGGTCAGTCTCCCCGCGGAGTTCGTCTTCTTTCCGCCGCCGGAACAACGGTATCGCCCCTCGATCACGACGGGGCTCGGGCTCGGCAACACCGGCCCGGAGGCGGCGTTGTCGGGACTCTACGAAACGATCGAGCGCGACGCCACGATGACGACGTGGTACTCGACGACGGAGCCGCTCGGGCTGACCGTCGACGACCCCGTCTTCGACCGGCTCACGAAACGCGCCCGCGCCGAGTCGTTGTCGGTCGCGCCGTTGCTCGTCACGACCGACGTCGACGTGCCCGTCGTCGCCGTCGGCGTCCACCGCGACGGGGAGTGGCCTCGCTTTGCCGCCGGCTCGGGCGCGGACTTGGACCCGACCGCCGCGGCCCGGAGCGCCCTCGCGGAGGCGCTCCAGAACTGGACGGAGCTTCGGTCGATGGGGAGGGACGCGGCCGCCGACGAGGGTGCCGCGATCGGCCACCACGCCGACTTCCCGGCGGCGACGCGAGCGTTTTTCGACCCGGACTCGACGGTCTCGACCACGGGGCTCGGCGAGCCGGACCTCGGCGCGGACGGCGGCGCCGCCGAGCTCGACGTGGTCGTCGACCGAATACGCTCGGCCGGGCTCTCGCCGCTCGTCGCCCGCACGACGACCCGCGACCTGGCGGCGCTCGGGTTCGAGGCGGTTCGCGCGCTCGTTCCGGGCGCACAGCCGCTTTTCACCGGCGATCCGTTCTTCGGCGACCGGGCCCGCGAGGTGCCCGCGTCGATGGGGTTCGAGCCGGCGCTCGACCGCGAGTACCACCCCTTCCCGTAGACGAGTCTGCCCCGCCCACTTAAGTGAGTCCGCGTCACGGTGACCGTATGGATATCGTTGCCGACGACGCGGTCGAGTCCACCGAGGCGGTCCCGGGCGTCCACCTCACGCAGGGGGCGGCCGGCGACGAGGCGAGCGTCCAGCGCTTCTTTATCGAGCCCGGCGCAGAGGTACCCGAACACGACCACCCCCACGAGCAGGTCGGGACGGTCACGAGCGGCGTGCTCACCTTCTTCGTCGACGGCGAGACGCTCCGGGTCGGCGCGGGCGACACCTTTGTTATTCCGGGCGGCGAGCCGCACGCGGCGGCCAACGAGGGGGACGTGCCCGTCGAGGGGATCGACGTCTTCTCGCCGCCGCGGCCGAATCCCGACTGGGAGGAGTGAGCCGGCCGCGGCCCGGACGGCG
Source organism: uncultured archaeon A07HR67 (assembly GCA_000496175.1). Taxonomy (GTDB): domain Archaea; phylum Halobacteriota; class Halobacteria; order Halobacteriales; family Haloferacaceae; genus Halorubrum. The sequence continues at coordinate 146,120 of KI543166.1, forward strand.
ACTTTCGCCCCGGTCAGGCCCGCTTTATTCGACGAGCCCGTAGTCGGGATGAGTATGGCTTACGCGAGCGCCGGCGCACGCCTTCACTTCGGCTTCTGTAACCTCAGCCTGTCTCACGAGCGGTTGTACGGCGCGCTGGGAGTGGCGCTCGCGGCGCCGCGGGTGACCGTGGAGGCGACGCCGGCGGAGACGGTGTCGGTCACCGTTGCGGCAGATTCTGTGGCTGACGGGCCCGGCGTGACCGCGGACGCGGTCCGCGCCGATGTCCGCGAGTACGCATCGGCGGCGGTCGACCTGCTCGACGTTCCGGGAGCGACCCTCACGCTCCGGGCGTCGCTGCCGCGACACGCCGGGTTGGGCAGCGGCACCCAGTTGGCGGCGACGACGTTCGCCGCGGTCGCCGAGGCGCACGGCCGCGACCTCGCGTTCCGGCAGCACGCTCCGGCGCTCGGACGAGGCGGCCGCTCCGGCATCGGCGTCGCCGCCTTCGAGGCGGGTGGGTTCGTTCTCGACGCCGGCCACCCGACCGCGCGGTTCACCACGGACCGGCCGGCCGACGGCGAGTGGACGGTGCCGCCGGTCGCGGCTCGTCATCCCGTTCCCGACGACTGGCGATTCCTGGTGGTTCGCCCCGACGTGGAGCCGGGCCGAAGCGGAGACGTCGAGGACGCGGCGATGCGGTCTGCGGTCGAGCGCGCCGATCCGGCGCTCGCCGACCGGATCGCGGGAATCGTCACCCGCCGGGTTCTGCCCGCGGTCGCGACGGGACGTACGGAGGCGTTCGGCGCGGCGGTCGAGGAGGTGGGCCGGCTCAACGGCGCGTGGTACGCCGACGAGCAGGGCGGCGTCTACCGACCCCCCGTCGGCGACGTGGTGGCGTCGCTCACGGCGTCGTCGGCAGTGTTCGGCGCCGGCCAGTCCTCGTGGGGGCCGGCCGTCTACGGCGTCACGGACGCCGACCACGCCGAGGCGGCCGCGGCGGCGGGCGAACGCGCGCTCGCGGCGGCGGGCGTCGACGGCCGCGTCTCGGTCGTCCGCGCCGCCAACGAGGGCGCGCGGATCGACGAGTGAGCCGGTGCGTGCCGCCGCTGGGTCACTCGATGCCCGGGGGACAACACTAAACCCGACCGCGACCCGTACCGAGGTATGTCGAGTGTACCGTTTGGCGTCGCCCGGCTCGATTCGATTCTGGGTGGGGGTGCGCCGCCGGGAAGCGTGGTGTTGCTCGCCGGCGAGTCGGGAGCGGGCGCACGAGAGTTTCTCTACACGAGCGCGGCGATGAACGCCCTCGCGCGGACCGACACGGAGCTGTTCGACCTCTACTACGGCGACCTTCCCGGCGACGCGGCCCGCGTCCCGGCGGTTCATTACATCTCGTTTACCGCGGGCGAGGACGCGCTCACCCGAGAAATGGAGTACACGCTGGCCGACGACGTCGTCGACGCCGCCGTCGAGGGGATCGACTTCCGTGACCTCTCGCCGGAATTCTTCCAGCTCAGCCCGGTCCCGCGGGAGTGGTACGCGGGCGAGACGACGACGATCACGGAGCTCGGCGACCACGGCCGGTACGACGACGTGTTGACCGCCTTCGGCGACTACCTCACCGAACACGCCACGGGAAATCTCGTCTGTATCGACTCCGTCACCGACCTGGTTTCGGTCGTCTCTGACGACCTGGCGTGGAGCGACATCGCGATGGTGATGAAGGGATTGAAGAAGGCGGCCGCGCGCTGGCAGGGACTCATCCTGGTGTTGGTCAACGAGGACTCGCTGACCGACCAGGAGTTCGGGACGCTGATGGACGCCGCCGGCGGCACCCTGCAGTTCGCCTGGGAGAGCGGCGGATCGAAACGCGCCCGCACCATGTTCGTCCGCGAGTTCCGTGGCGTGCTCTCGCGGCTCGAGGCCGAAAACATCGTGCGGTTCGAAACGGAGGTTCACGACGGCGGCTTCGACATCAGCGACGTCCGGAAGATCCGGTGAGCGGCGTCTGAGCCGGCTGTCGGCCGACCGTCCGTCGTGGCGACGAATACGGGCTTCCCGCCGAGTATCGATCGAGAGAACGGCGCGGCAGGTTACTTACGTCTCCCGGATAAGTGTGAGGTAGATGCAACAGGGGGTCTCATGAAACACGATCTATCGGGGGTCATCGACGAGGCGGTCGGCGACGCCGAGAACGGCGTAAACGCCGACGGCGAGACGCCTCCTCCCGAGGAAGTCGTCCGGCGGGCCGTCGTCGCGCTGGCGGCGGCCGACGAGACCGAGGTGGCGACCGACGAGGAGGTCGACGAGCTCCGCGCGGTCGTCAACAGTCTCGGAGAAACGACCGACCAGCTCGAGACCGCCGTGGACTCGCTGACCGCGGAGGTCGAGACGCTCGAAACCGAGGTCGACGAGGACATCGAGGACCTTCGCGAGCGGCTCGTCCAACTCTACCGCGACGCAGAACAGAAGGCGGAGGCGGACCACACACACCCCGACCTGGCCGAGCAGCTGGACGAGATTGACGCGAGCGTGCGCGCCGTCACCGACCGGCTCGACGGGCTCGAAGACCGCGTCGAGTCGATCGACGACACGGTCGCGGGCGTCGGCGATCGGGTCGAGCGGATCGAAAATCGGCTCGACGCGCTGGCGGCGGCCGACGACGACGCCGCCGACAAGCTCTCGCGGGTCGCGAGCGCGGTCGTCCGGACCCAGCGACGCCTCCGAGAGATCGACGGCGAGCGCGCCGACGGCCGGCTCGACGACATTCTCGACGCCGCGAACCGTCACGGCGTCCAGACGGCCGACTGTGACGGGTGCGGACACACCGTGCGGCTCTCGTTGTTGTCGAGCGCCGAGTGTCCACACTGTGAGACCCGTTTTGCCACGCTCGACCCGGCGGATCGCTTCTACCGGCGGTCACGGCTCACCGTGGACGACCGCCCGGCGCTGAGCGGCGAGTCCGCGGCCGTCGAGAGCGGCTCTGACGGGGAGCCGGATCCCCCCACGGACACACGAGAGACCGACCACGACGCGCCCGGCGAGGGGATCGAACGATGAGCGACGACCCGTTCGCCGAACTCGAAGCCGACGACGCGGAGCCGGGCACCGACTCCGACGACCCGTTCGAACGGATGGCGGTGGACGAGGTCGACATCGACGGAGTGTGGGACGCGCTCGACGCGGCGTCCGAGGCGGCCGCCGACGCCGAACCGGCAGCGGAGCCCGCCGAGCGGGCCGAGCCGACAGAACACGTGGTGAACAAGCGGACCTACTGTCAGCGGTGCCCCCACTTTGCCGCCCCTCCCGACACCGCGTGTACCCACGAGAAGGCAACGATCGTCGAGGCGCTCGGCTTCGACGAGTTTCGCGTCCGCGGCTGCCCGATGGTGACCGAGGACGGCCCGCGCTTCGACCGCCGAAAATGAAGACGAGCGACGGTTCGGTCTGTTCTCGGCCCTCTTTCACGATCTGCGATCCGTCCGGACACATAAACCCCTCCGGCCCGTGGGTCGTGGATATGCAGTTCTGTGACGACTGCGGCTCGATGATGGTCTCTCGGGACGGCGAGATGGTGTGTCAAAACGACGACTGCGGCGCCACGACGGAACGCGACGAGGCGCTCGCCGAGCGGTTCGAGTCGACCGTCGAACAGACCGACGAAGACGTGATCGAGACGGAGGAGGGAGCCAACTTCGAGGGGAAACCCACCGCCACCGACGTCGTCTGTGAGGCGTGTGGCCACGACGAGGCGTGGTACACGATCAAACAGACCGGCGCGGCGGACGAGCCGCCGACGCGCTTTTTCAAGTGCAAGGAGTGTGGTCGGCGCTGGCGCGGGTACAGCTGACGATGGGACCGACGCGGCGCCGTGGCCGGTTCTCGAGTTCGCTCGTCGCCGTCGTGGCTGCCGTTCTCGTCTACGCGGTCGGTCAGGGTATCGGGTTCTGGCGGGTCAGGCTCGCGGTCGGACGGCTCCTCGCGCGGCTCCCGAGCCGCGGCGTGCCGGACCACGCCAGGGTTCTCCCGCCGCCGGCCGACGAGTACGTCGGTACGCTCCCCGTCTCACCGGCCGAGGCGAGACGCCGACTCCCCGATGCCGGCTTCTCGGAGCTCGTTCGTGCGTACTTTCACGCGTACGACCGCGACGGCGAACTCGTCCACGAGGTGGGAAGCTTCGTCCGGCGACCGGACGGACTCGCCGGCGATTGTCAGCTTCACGTCCGGTTGTTTCCCGCGCCCGACGGCACCACCGAGGTGTGGGCTCACTGGGAACGAAACCCGTACGTCGCCCCGCTCGCGCACCTCCGAATGGAGGGATACGACCCGGCCGAGGGCGAGCGGCGGGTCCGGCGGCTGCTCGACGACCTGCGCTGAGCGCCGGCCGCAGACGTCTGCGTTCTCTTCAGGCCGCCAGCCACCGATCGAACGCCTCGGCGACGGCGTCGGCGACATCGTTCCTGCGGCCGACGAAGCCGTGGTCGGCGTCGATCGAAACGACGTCGCCACCCAGCTCTCGCGCGCGCTCGGCGACCGGCTCCCAGTCGACGGTCGAGTCGCGGGTCGCACAGACGACGCGGACGGGAAGGTCTCGGTCCGCGAGTCGGTCGAGCGCGGCGACCGCGTCGAGGTCGGAAGCGAGCCGGGCGGGCGGGGCGAGCGCGCAGACGCCCCGCAGCGCCGGCCGCTCGGCTCCGGCGACGAGCGCAATGGCTCCGCCGAACGAGAACCCGAAGAGACCGACCCGGTCGTAGCGGTCGAGCGCCCAGCCGACGGCGTTGTCGGCGTCGGCACGCTCGCCGTACCCCTCGTCGTACTCGCCGTACCCGACCCGGAGACAATCGACTCCGCCGGCGGTCACGGCGTCGCTGACCGCCACGAGCCGCGCGTCGCTGCGGCGACCCCCGTGACGAGGATCTGGCGGGCAGGCGACCACGGCCGCGGTCGGGTCGGCGTCAGCGTCGGTCGGATCGTCGGTGTCAGTCCCGGTTGCGGTGTCGAGCGCCGCGCGCACCTCGCGACCCCCGGGGATCAGGACGGTGTCGCTCACGAGCGGGGTAGCCCCGTCACGGAACCTGTGTCACCCGGTCGACCCCGTTGAGGTCGGCGAGGTCGGCCGCGAGCGACGCCTGGTCGACGCCGGCCTCGTAGTAGAACACCACGTCGAAGGTGCCGTCGCGAAGGAGCTGCTGGCACTCCCAGACGAACGCCTCGTCGTCGAGCGTGCGCCCCTGAACTGGTTCGAGGCGAAGTTCGTGTCGTCGTTGCCCGCCTCGATGTACGTCTCGCCCACCCCGGCGTGGTCGGCGATGACCTCGTTGGCGTCGACGGTGAGCTCGTGCATCTCGAGGTCCTCTTGACCGTCCAGCGTGGTGTGGACGATGCAGCCGACGAGCTCGATATCGCCGGGTTCGAGGAGCGCCTTCGTCCGCTCGTAGAGGTCGGACTCCAGGGTTTCGCTCATACGAATACTCGTGTCTCCGATGTAAAACGCGTGACGATCCGAGCGGGCTGGATGACGGGGACGACGGCCGAGCCACGCCGCCGACGGGGAGCGGCCATACCGCCGCCTTCCGGCGACAGTATTATATTCCGAGCCGCGCCACACCACGCAGATGGCGCCCACGGACGGGTCCCGCGGCGAGACGGCTGACGACGAAACGACCGGCGCCGACACGGCCGGCGGAAGAGATCGCAGGACCGGCGACACAGACGACGTGCGGACCGACGATGCGACCGGCCCCGATTCCGCCGAACCGCTGCCGCCGTATCCCTCGAGCGTCGGACACCCGATAACGCACACGCTCCGGACGATGCCCGACGTGCTCGCGTTCAGAGACGCGGCGTTCGCGACCCACGACGTCGCACGAACGTACTTCTTCGGTCCGGGCGACGTGTACAACCTCACTCACCCGTCGCACCTTCGCCGGGTTCTGGTCGACGACCGCGACGCCTTTGGCAAGACCGACGACTTCCGCGTCGCGTTCGGCGACGGGCTCGTGGCGACGGAAGGCGACCGCTGGCGGCGCCAGCGCCGAGCCCTCCAGCCGTTCTTCTCGCGGGACAGTCTCTCCTCGTACGTCGAGACCATGGGCGACCAGGCGCGTCGACGCGTGGCCACGTGGAGCCACGGCGACCGGATCGACCTCCAACGAGCGATGCGGCGCATGACACTCGACATCCTGTTTGCGACGGTGTTCGGCCGAGAGTTCGCTCTCGACGGCGACGAGGCGATCCACTCGGCGGCGACACGGCTTCAGGAGTGGTTCTCGCCGATGTCAGCGAGCGCTCCGGCTCGGCGGAGCGGGTCGACGGCACAGACTCCGTCTCCGAACGCTCTGAGGGAGAGCCGGCTGCGTCCGCCGAGAAACTCGGCCCCGACTCCGTCCGCGAGAACGAGCTGGTTCAACTGGAGATCCAGCGGGCGAGACGAGAGTTTCGCGACCACCAGAACGTCCAGCTGTACCCGTTGTCCGTCGGAATCATCACCCGGCTCGTGAGCTCGATCCTGTTGCCGATCTGTTTCATCCTGTTCGAGTTTTTCATCTCCGGCCAGCTGTAAGCGGTCGATCACCCGCTGAGTCGCACGAGCGTCTCTCCGTCTCCGTCGTCGACGGCGACCAGCCCGTCGTCGGCCAGGTCGTCGAGCAGCCCCCGGAGCCACCCGCGGCCGTGCTCGCCGTCCGGCGTGTAATCCACGCGAATCCGGTGACCGAGCGCGTCCAGCTCCATCTCGTCGTGTTCGCCGAGCAGCCGAACCACACGCCCCCGGAACTGCCGGCGGCTCCCCTCGAAACTCGGCTGCGTCGGCACGTCGGGCGCGGTGAAGTCGCCGGTCTGGTAGGCGTGACACCACTCGCGTAACGGGCACCCGGCCTCGTCACACCGCGGTTTCTTCCCGCAAGCAACGCCGCCGAGTTCCATGATCGCGTTGTTCCAGACGCGCGACTCGCCGTTGGGCAGCAGCAGCGACGCGACGCGCTCGAACGCCTCGTCGTCGTCCGGAACGTCGAACGCGCGGTACAACACCCGTTTCACGTTTGTGTCGACGACCGCGTCGCCGGCGTTGAACGCGAAGGAGGCGACCGCGTTGGCCGTGTACGGACCGACCCCCATCAGCTCCTGAAGCTCGCTTGGCGTCTCCGGAAACGCCCCGTTGTACTCCGTTTCGATCTGCGTCGCCGCCTCGTGGAGATACGTCGCTCGGTTGTTGTAGCCCAGCGAGTGGTCCGACCAGAAGGCGACCACGTCGCTCCGGTCGGCGTCCGCCAGGTCGGCTGCTGTCGGCCACCGTTCGAGGAACGCCTCCCACGCCGGAACTACCCGGTCGAGTTGGGTTTGTTGGCTCATCACCTCGCTGACGAGGACCGCGTAGGGATCGGTCGTCTGCCGCCACGGAAACGCCCGGTGGTCCGACTCGTACCACCCGATCAGCGCGTCTTGGACCGCCGCGCGGTCGGGAGGAAGGGCGGGGGCGTCGCCGTCGGCGACCGACGCCACCGATTCGTCGTCGGGGTCGGCCATACCACACGTGGGGCTGCGGGCGGCTTATTGGTGGTGGTCCAGTATGAGACTCGTCGCGTGCGAGGCGCCGTCGCGCTCAGGCCGCCTCGTCGATCGCCGTCGTCAACAGGTCACAGCCGAGGTCGATCTCGCGTTCGGTGACGTCGAGCGGCGGGAGGATCCGGACCACCCTGTCGCCACACGCCAGCGTGAGCAATCCGCGTTGAACCCCTCGCTCGACGACCGCGTCGCGGCGCTCCGTCGTGTCGAACTCCACGGCGAGCATGAGCCCGAGCCCGCGGACGTCGACGACGCCCTCGGGGTCGGCGTCGCGCAGCGTCTCGATGAACTGGCGGCCGCGCGCGACCGCGTTCTCCATGAGCCCCTCCTCGCGAATGGCGTCGATCGTGAGCGATCCCTGTAACGAGCCGATGACGTCTCCGGCCCCCCACGTCGAGGAGATGCGCCCCCGCTCGTCGGGAAACACGTCCGACCGGGCGACGGTCGCTCCGACGCGAAGCCCCTTCGCGCTCGTTATCACGTCCGGCTCGAGGGCGTAGTTGTCCGCGCCCCACATCTCGCCGGTGCGGCCGAGACCGGACTGGATCTCGTCGGCGATGAGCGTGATGTCGTGTTCGTCGGTGAGCGCGGCGATCTCGTCGGTGAACGCGTCGCTCGGAAATCGGTAGCCGCCCTCACCCTGGATCGGTTCTACGATCAGGTACGCGACCTCCTCGGGGTCGATGTGACCTGTTTTCGGGTCGAGCTTCTCGCGAAGCCGCGAGACGCCGTCGGCAAAGAAGCCACACGAGCACGTGTCGGGCGAGCACGTCCGGTCGCCACAGTAGGGAACGTCGTGGACGGTGCTGATCTCGGGGTAGTCGCGCCGGTACACCGCCTTCGACCGGTTGAGCGAGAGCGCGCCGAGCGTCCGCCCGTGGAACGCCCCCTCGAAGGTGATCGCGTACTTCGCCCCGTCGGCGTCGTCGTAGGCGATCTTGATCGCGTTCTCGACCGCCTCCGCTCCGGAGTTCGAGAGAAAGACCGTGTCCATCTCGTAGTGGGCGGTGATCTCGGTGAGTCGGTCCATGAGGTCGGCGGGGCCGGGCGTCGACTCGCCGGGCGGGTCGCCGTCTGAGACGTAGAAGTCCTGTCCGGCGATCTTCGTCGGGTCGAGGAGGTCGAACTCGGCGAGCGGCTCGGTGATCAGCGGGTTGTTGTAGCCGAGCGGAGCGGCGGCGACGTGGCTGGTGAAATCGAGCAGCGTGTTGCCGTCGACGTCGGTACAGAAGGGTCCCGTCGCGGGCGCGCTGTGGTCCCACACGAAGTCGTAGACGTACGTGCTCGGCGCGGACGATTGCTGGTGGTACTCGACCCACTCTCGGGCGCGCTCGCCGGGGAACTCCGTCACGTCGGGTGTGGCTGTGTCGCGGTCCATGCCGGCCTCTCGGCTCCGACCGCGAAAAAACGAGGGGGTCACGTGGACGGTCGCGTCGGGCAGAAAACGGGGTCATCCGCGGCCGGGGTCGGGGGCATAACACAGAGACGACGCGGGGACACGCCGCGGCGGGACACCGAGCCGTCAGTGGTCGAGGTACTGCGACTCCCACTCGGTCCGGGCGTCGATCTCTCGTCGACCTCGCCGGGTGAGGGTGTAGTAGTTCGTTCGCCGGTCGCGCTGGCCCTTCTCGACGAGCCCCTTCTCGACGAGCGTGTCGAGGTTCGGATAGAGCCGACCGTGGTGAATCTCCTTCTCGTAGTAGTCTTCCAGCTCGTCTTTGATCGCCAGTCCGTGGGGCTCGTCGAGGCCGGCGATCACGTAGAGCAGATCGCGTTGAAATCCAGTGAGGTCGTACATGCTGGTGTGCCGATATATATCGGGAGAATAAATAAATATATCGTTATATTGACCTCCGGATACGCCGGCATCGGACACGTACTACCCAAATCAGCGCCGTTCAGTACTGTCAGCCGAAAGACCATCGATTGCGACACGCGGACAGATCGGGGCTGTGGCGCTCGAACGCGGCGGTGTTGCGACTGGTGTGAGAACCCATCTTGTCGGTGGTCGGGACTGATCGTGTCGAGAACGAGCGCCGACGCCGCGCGGAAAAAAGCCGCGCGAAATCGGCGCCCGAAATTGGTCCCCGCTGACGCTTCGGCCCTCCAGACGAAGCGTCAAGTGGCGCTACTAGACTGACAGTAATAAACCTATCGAGCGAGCACAACTCGTGTAGCTCTGGCTCCCAGCCGCCGGCGGCCGTTCGTGGCGGGCGAGACGCGGCTCGACGCCGTGGCATCCCCCGAGCGACACGACTATACGCCGACCGACGATACGTTCTGAGACCATGGACGACCGGACGCGCGAGTACCTCCGCGGGCGATTTCGCGACTACTACCGGCGCGTCTCGCCGTCTCCGCCGCCCGACGCCCACCTGCGCGAGTGGGGACACATCCCGTGGACGCCCGGTACGGGAACCACGATGGTCCGTCACCGCTCGGTGTACGATCTCGGCGATCTGGACACGTTCTTTGCGGACACCGCTCCCCGACACGCGTACTTTTCGGCTGCCCGATACGACGACCCCGGCGCGTCGACAATGGGCAAGAAGGGTTGGCGCTCTGCGGACCTCGTGTTCGACCTCGACGCCGACCACCTCCCGGGCGTCGACCCGGAGACGACGAGCTACCGCGAGATGCTCGCGGCGTGCAAAGACGCCCTCGAACGCCTGCTCGCGTTCCTCGAAGACGACTTCGCGTTCGACGACCTCACCGTGGTCTTCTCGGGCGGGCGCGGCTACCACGTCCACGTGCGCGACGAGGCGGTCCGCGAGTTGAACAGCGAGGCCCGCCGAGAGGTGGTCGACTACGTCCGTGCGATCGACCTCGACGCCGAGGGACTGATCCGGACGGTGTCCGACCGGGGAACGACGAAGCGCGTGCTCCGCACCGAGGGTGGATGGGGCGCGCGCGTCCACGAGGCGCTCGTCGCGTACGCCGACGACCTCCGCGAGATGGACGAGGAGGCGGCCCGGAGCCGACTGATGGAGCTCGACGGCATCGGCGAGGGCCGCGCGGAGACGATTTTGGGTGCGTTCGAGCGAAATCCCGACGCGGTCCGGGCGGGGAACGTCGAGGCCGGCGGTCCCGGAGTGCGCCGGCTCGTCTCCGCGCTCGCCGCGCGCGTGACCGCGACCGAGACCGCGCCGATCGACGAGCCGGTCACCACCGACACGCGTCGGCTCATCCGGCTGCCCAGGACGCTTCACGGCGGATCGGGACTCGTCGTCACGCCGATCGACCGCGACGAGGTCGAGGCGTTCGACCCGTTGTGTGACGCGGTTCCCGACCGGTTCGTCGGCCGCGACATCCGGATCGCCTGCGAGACGGACCGGACGGTAGAACTAAACGGCACGAGGCTCTCAGTTGCGCCCGGCGAAACTGCCGTTCCCGAGTTCGCGGGCATCTTCCTGATGGCCCGCGGCGAAGCCAGAAAGGCCCCCGAACGATGAACCTGGACGAACTCCGCTCGGCACAGGCGAAAGAACGCCGCAAGGACAGCCTCCAGCACCTGCGGGACGCCTTCTACGACGACGTGGCGGCGTACGTCGCCGACCTGCGCGCGGCGCGGGACCGGCGCGCCGAGCAGGTCGCGAACCCGTTTTCCGACGACGACGTGCGGCGAATGTCCGACGAGATCGAGACCGCCGAGGAGGTCGCCGAGGCGCTCTACGAGCGCCGCGTCGGCAAGGTGGTGAAGCTGGCGTCGTTCGCGGCGGCCGATATGTCCGTCGAGACCGAGGGATTGACCACCCAAGAACGCGCGCTCTTCGACGACCTCGTCGCGCGGATCCGCACGAACAAATCGACGGTGCTCGCGGCTCTCGCGGGCGAGGAGCCTCCCACGTCGCCAGACGGGTCGCCGCCGGCGTCCGCGGCCGACGGTCCGGACGAGGAGGCGACCGGAGCCGACACGCCGGCGACTCGCGACGGCGAGACCGGATCGCGCGCCCCCGACGACCCCCCGGTGGACGCTTCTCCAGTCGACGGCCCGACCGACCCGGACTCGAACGTGCTCGCCGGCGCCATGGGCGGTGAGTCCTCGGAGTCGCCGAGCCGGAAGCCCCCGGAGTCGGGCGCAAGCGAAGACTCCCCGGGTCCGACCGACCGCGAGGAGACCACCGACCGGACGCCGACCGGTCGCCCGGAGTCTGCGACCGCCGACGGCGGCGCGACTCCGGTCGAGCCCGGCCCCGCACCGCCTGGAGCCGGCGACGCGGGCGACACACCGCCGGCCGACGGCTCGTCAGTCGAGGATTCGTCGGTCGACGCGCCGGCATCCCCACCGACGGACACGCCGCCTGAGTCGGACGCGGCCGCCGGTCGATCTGCCGCCACCTCCGAGACGGGTCGCGACGGAGCGACCGGCGTCGACCGCGAAACGGTCCGGATCACCCGCGACATCGGATCGATCTTCGGCGTCGACGAGCGGGAGTACGACCTCGCGAGCGAGGACGTCGTCACGTTGCCGACGGAGAACGCGGAGCCGCTCGTCCGGCGGGACGCCGCCGAGCGGATCGAGTGACGCGACCGACGAACACTAATCCAGGGCGGACGATGTGCGATCGATGGACGTCGAGTTTCTGGGCGGGGCCCGCGAAGTCGGCCGTAGCGCCGTCCTCGTCGACGACTCTCTCTTGTTGGATTACGGCCTCCTGACGGCCGACCCGCCACAGTACCCGGTCCGCGAGCCCGAGCCCGACGCGGTCGTCGTCTCACACGGCCACCTCGACCACGTCGGCGCGGTGCCAGCGTTGTTGAAGGGATCGCGCCGCCCGACGATTCACTGGACCCCGCCGACCGCGGCGCTCGCACGGACGCTGGCGCGGGACACGCTCAAACTACACGGCACCAGCCCGTTGTGTCCCTTCTCGGAGGAGCACGTCGCCCGCCTCGGCGAGGTGGAAGAACGACACGGCTACGCCGAGCCGTTTCGCGTCGAGGCCGGCGGCACCGCATACGAGGTGACGTTGTACAACGCGGGTCACATTCCCGGCTCCGCACACGTCTTGGTGGACGACAGCGTGGGAACAACGCCCGCCGGCGAGCGGCCACCGTCCGAGTCCGGCGACACCCGCCTGTTGTACACCGGCGACTTCCACACCGACGACCAGCGGCTGGTGTCGGCGACGACGGCACGCCCCGACGCCGACGCTGTGATCTGCGAGTCGACGTACGCCGACGTAACACACGCCGACCGCGCCGCCGTCGAGCGGGCGTGGGCCGAGCGCGTGCGGACGACGATCTGGGAGGGCGGCACCGCCCTCGCGCCCGCGTTTGCGATCGGGCGGACACAGGAGCTGCTGCTCGTTGCTCACGCCAACGACCTCACGCCGTACGTCGACGGGATGGGCGTCGAGGTGACCCAACTGATTCGCCGGCATCCCGAGTTCTTGCGCGACCCCGAGGCGCTCCGGCAGGCGAACGGCGCGGCCCGGGCCGTGACCGGGCGCGACGGCCAGCGCGAACGAATCGCGGCCGACAACGCGCTGATCGTCACCACGAGCGGGATGCTCGCCGGCGGACCGGTTCACTCGTACCTCCCGGAGATCCGCGGTAACCCGACCAACACGGTGACGCTCACGGGATACCAGGTCGAGGGAACGCCGGGGAGAGAACTCCAGGACCACGGCCGAATGGCGATCAACGGTCGGGTGCGACCGGTGAGCGCGCGGGTGGAATCGTACGACTTCTCCGCGCACGCGGACCGCGAGGGGTTGGAGTCGTTTCTCGACTCGTACCGGGACGCACGGGTGTTCGTGACCCACGGCGACCGGTGTGCGGCGTTCGCCGAGGACCTCCGGGCCGAGGGGTTCACGGCGAGCGCGCCGGCGGTCGGGGAGCGGGTCGAACTCTGACACCCACAAAAGCTCCGACGACGGGGTCGAGCGTAGACGGACCGAGAACGGGTCACACGCCGCGCCGGCGGGCCGGCTCTTGTCGATGATTCGGCGTTTTCGACGCTGCGCTTATTCAGTGTAACCTAACACGCTACTACTACTGTACGATCCCTCAAATCGATCGCTGATCCGTCTCCGACCGCCGTCGCTGTCGCGGCGAAAATGAACGTTACGCTCCCGCCCGAACAGCTCTCTTCGGCTGTGATATGTACGGTACCTCCTACCGGAACGTCTCCGTCGGTAGAGTTTTTTTCAGTTCCATCTACCGTGACCGTGACATCGAGTCCGATCTCTTGGCTGAACTGATTCTGATACTCCGCTTCGACGACAGCGGTGGTGGAATTATTGACCGTTTCGGTACTCGTCGTCGTGGTAAAGCCGACATATGCGTTCTTGTCGTCGGCCACGCTGACCGCGACCCCGCGATCCCCGTCCATCGCGGTGAAGCCGACGGTGCCGAACACCAGCCCGACCGCCGCCGTGAACGCAAGCAGGATGCTTAGGGCGCGGAGCCCGCTCACGCGAACCGGCGGCGTTCGGGCACCGGCGGTCATTCTTGATGACGGACCTCTGGCGGTTTCTCGGTGCTTCCAAGCCGTGTGTGCCGGCCAATAACGTAGTGCGCAATTGACGACACGGCGAAGGCGGTCGACGTGAAGACGCCGACGCCCAGTGGGCTGATCCAGCCGAATCCCGGCGTCCCGACGCGACTGCGAGCAGCAGTGCGGCTGCGAGACCCGCAAGTCCGACGTAG
>KI543166.1:164949-166643 GCA_000496175.1 uncultured archaeon A07HR67
ATTAGTAGACGCGAAATATGATGGATACGATCGCGCTCGACCGGTTCGATTTACGGCCGAAGCTCATCATCGCGTTCGTTCTGGTGGCGCTGCTGGTGGCCGCCACCGGAGCAGTCGGGTACCAGGCCGTCGACACCGTCGACAATGAGGCCCACGTGATTTCGGCGGACGCCGACCAGATCGACGCCTCGATGAAGATGTTACTCGCCGTCGAGAAGCAACAGATCGCCGTCCGCGCTGCCCTCCTCGGCGAACCGGGAGCCCAGGAGGACTTCGAGGCAGCCGAAGCGGCGTTCGACGAGTCGGCGGAAACGATGGACCAACAAGCCCTCATGGACGACCAACGAGACGAGTTCGAGACGCTGTTGGCGACCCACGATGCGTACACCGCGACCGCCGAGGGGGTGTTCGCGGCCACTCAGGCCGGCGACACCGCGGCGGCCCGCGAGCGGATGGCGGAACTCGATCCGATCGTCGCCGACACGCGGGCCTCCGCCACCGCGCTCGAAGAGGCGGCCGTCGAGGACAAGGAGGCGTCGGTCGTCGCGGCCGACACCACCGCACAGACGGCACAACAGACGGTTCTCGGCTTGACCGTCGGTGCGTTCGTCGTGGCCATCGCGATCGGCTTGTTCGTCGCCGGCCGCATCACGCCGCCGATCACGCAGCTATCGAAGGCGCTCGCGGCGATCAGCGACGGCGACCTCGACAACGACGTCGACCCCCACGTCGAGAACGACGAAATCGGCCGCATGGTGGACGCGTTCACCGAGATGCAAACGAACCTGCGCGGCGTCTTCGACCAGATCGGCACGGCGAGCAGCGGATTAAAACGCGGGAGCCTGGAGTGGGAGTTCGAGGCGGAGTACCCCGGAGAGTACGGCAAGACCATCGCAGAACTCGAGGCTGGCGCCGACGAACTCGCCGCCAGTTTCGACGCGATCCAGGATGTGAGCAGCGATCTTCAACGAGGAGTGCTCGACGACGACGTCGACACCGGCCGACCCGGACAGTACGGTGCCGTGTTGACCGATCTGGCCTCGGGAACGACGCAACTCTCCGAGAGTTTCACGCAGATATCCACCGCGAGCGAGGGGTTGAAGAACGGACGGCTCGCCCAGGACATCGACACCGAGTACCCGGGGACGTACGGCACCGTGTTGACCGACTTGGAGGGCGGCATCGACCGACTCAGCGACAGCGTCGAGAACGTCAAAGCGATTGCGGGCCGCGTCGCGGCGTCGAGCGACGCAGTGACACAAAACACCGAGGAGATACAACAAGCGAGCGAGGACGTCGCCGAGTCCGTCGAGGAGATTTCCCGCGGGGCGGACACCCAAAACGAGAACCTCCAAGAGGTCGCCAACGAGATGAACGACATGTCGGCGACGGTCGAGGAGATCGCGTCGTCGGCCGACCAGGTGGCCACAACCGCGGAGACCGCGGTCGAACAGGGCAACGCCGGCCGGGGATCTGCCGCCGAGGCGACCGAAGAAATCCGGTCGATCGAGACGCAAGCCGACGAGGCGGCGGCGCAGGTCGCGGCGCTCGAAGACGAGATGGCGGCGATCGGCGACATCGTCGAGATGATAACCGAAATCGCCGAAAAGACGAACATCCTGGCGTTGAACGCGTCGATCGAGGCCGCACGCGCGGGCGAGGCCGGCGAGGGATTCGGCGTCGTCGCCTCGGAG
>KI543167.1:0-1991 GCA_000496175.1 uncultured archaeon A07HR67
TGTGGTCGCGGTGAACGACGGCCAGCCCGGACGCATGCTCGAGCTGCTCGACGACCACGTCGACGTCGCGGGCGAGCGGGTTGCGGTGCTCGGGCTCGCGTTCAAACCCGGCACGGACGACACGCGGAACTCGCGGGCGATTCCGGTCATCGAAGGAGCACTGGAGCGAGGCGCCGAGGTGGTCGGCTACGACCCGGTGGCGACAGAGGCCATGCGCGAGCGGTTCCCCAACATCGAGTACACAGACTCGGCGGCGGCCGCGCTCGAGGAGGCCGCCGGCGCGCTCGTGGTCACGGACTGGGACGAGTTCGCGGCGCTGGACGATGCGTTCGACGCGATGGCCGAGCCGGTGGTGATCGACGGGCGACGAATTATCGAGCGGCGCGACGGGATTACGTACGAGGGACTGACGTGGTGAGTGTGTGTTCCGCCCTACTGACCGCGGGAAATTAGTGATACCTTTGCGGGAAGATTTCGATTCACCGTCTCTCGGAATTCGCTCGATACCGCGAGCAGAACGGCGAAGTACACACCAGCGCCGAGCGTGACTAAACTAATCACGACACCAGCGTTATGTCCGAGCACCTGATACCGGCTCTCTACTTGAAGTCCACCGTACACCACTCCAGACATGAGCAGCGCGGAAATCCACTGTTTCGTGATTTCAGCCACGGGAATGTCAAATTCGATAATGTTGTTGACATAATAGTAGGCAAAAACCAAACTGAATCGCAACGGAACCTGCTGTCGCAACCGCAGCGCCAACCCAGCCATACATGTAAATGAGAATAATATTGAACGCGAGGTTTGTTCCGGTAAATACCCCGTTAACTCGAAATGCTAGATTGGGACGATCAACGGCGTTCAGCGTATTCAAAAACTGGCTCTGATAACCCATAATGAGATTCGCGGCAATTAGAATAGCCAGTACTGTGGCCCCCTGTGGAAACTCCGGACCGTACAGGCGCAAGATCCGTTCTCCAAGTAGCAAGCCACCAAACAGTCCTGGTACGAGAAATAGACCGCCGAACGAGAGTGATTGTTCGACAATCTGAGCGACAGCCTGTGGCTCTTTTTCTGACGAAATTGCGCTCATTTCCGGAAAGAGCGTCGTCCTGAGCGTCCCACTGAATAGAATGAGAAAGTGTGCGACGTTCCATGCAACACCATAGACGCCGATGAGCCCTGATGAGACGAAGAACCCTAGAACGATTATATCAGTGTAGCTGAACATTTGAGATCTGAGGCTTCCGAGCCACGAGAACTTCGCAAAATTAACGAGATTCTTAAAATGTTGTTTGTTAGGGAGACGAAACGTCGATACGTTTCGAAGCACGAACCACGCCCCAATCGCAACCGCTACGAGATACCCGACGAGATGCCCGATAAATAGACCCGCCGTACTGGCTCCTACTGCGACTAATGATATCTGAACGAGAGCTCGTCCGCCCGTTCGTATTGGTGTGAGAACTCCACTGATATGTACAAGATGTATTCCAACAAGTAACGAGTTTATCAGACTGTTCAACAGGACGACCAGCAGTATCAGTACAACGTACCCCCCTGCTGGATACCCAACGTACTCAACAAGCTGACTGCGAAACAGAACGATACCGGCTGAAACAACAGCGAATAGCCCAAAAATCACGCTCACGCCGGCAAGGGTGTACTTCCCTCGATCAGTGCCCTCGGACACCCGTTTTGATACTGCCTCCGAAATTCCGACCTCTCCTGCGATGGCGAGCCACGAGACGAGACCGACTACGAGATGGTAGATTCCAAGCGGTTCGGCTCCTATCTTCCGCGCAATATACAGAGTGGCTAGCGAGCCGAGTGCTGATCCGACGATCTTAGAAGAAAAATAAACAACTGATGTTTGTCCGAGTCGCATCTGTGGAGCAACTGAGAGCCTTACCTGAACTAATTTGAGTGGCTCTCTTTACTCCGTCGGTTACGTGTCCCGTCGGTGCTGAGTTGTTCTCTATCTCATT
>KI543167.1:5642-10915 GCA_000496175.1 uncultured archaeon A07HR67
TGATACGGACTCACTGATATTACCAAGTCGCACATGCTCCTTCAGAATTACATATACTCATGAGTACCACACCCGAAATTGATCGTTCACATCCCGAGTTAGACCTCGCAATCGCCCACTGGGGCGAACACGCCAATGGCGGTGGCGACCGGCTCGCTTGGGAGCTTTCTCGCGTTTTTTCCGACGCTCAGTTTTTTGTCGGCTGGCGCGATGAGACCGTTGAGCCTGCTGACGTCGACCCCGAACAACTCATCGAGGGACGCTTGTTACATTGGGCACTGAAACGCGGCGGCCTCGCCCGACAGTTCGCGCACCTACTCGGCTGGCAGGTCGCCGAACCGCTCCGAGCGTACGACGTCCTCGTCACCAGCGGGAACGAGCCGCTGTTCTACGTGCCACCCGACGACCAGACTTGGCTCGCGTACATTCACCATACTAATCGCCGACAATCGGACCAGATCGACGAGGTCACTTCTACGCGGTTTAGCTCGCTGAAACTCTTGCTCTACTACGCGATACGCGTCGCATACGACCACAACACACACAAGCCGGATCTGTTCGTCGTAAACTCCGAAGTCGTGAAACGCCGTGTCGCCCGCTACTGGGGGGTCGACGAGGAGCGAATTCGGGTCGTTTACCCTCCCGTTGACACGTCCGCGTACTCCCCCAGCGACGCCGAAACACAGGACTACTATCTCACGCTCTCTCGTCTCGACTGGCACAAGAACGTCGACGGAATCATTGAGGCGTTCAATGGGTCGAACCGGCGGCTGATCGTCGCCGGGGAGGGGCCGGAACGAACATCGCTGGAGGCGATGGCCGGCGAGAACGTCGAGTTCGCCGGCTTCGTCTCTGAAGAACGAAAACGCGAGCTTCTAGCCGGCGCCAAGGCGTTCGTTTTCAACGGACGTGACGAGGACTTCGGTATCGCTCCCGTCGAAGCACTCGCGGCGGGCACACCGCTCTTGGGAGTCGACGAGGGAATGACGCGCTACCATGTCGTTTCTGGAAAGAACGGATATCATCACTCGCGCGACGACGGCCCGTCAATCAGCAAGACGATCACGCGGTTCGAATCTGATGGAGTCGAGTGGTCCCCTGAGGAGATTGCGGCGTTCGCGGACCGATTTTCTGTCTCGGCGTTTCAACAGGGAATGGAGAATGTGGTCGCCGAGGCGGTCGAGCGATCTCGAGTAGCTCCGGATTGGTACGAAAAACACCAGTAGTCATCGATTTGCCTTCTCTACGAGCCCCGGCGTTGCGGCCGCGTACAGATATCCTAACCCGACGGC
Source organism: uncultured archaeon A07HR67 (assembly GCA_000496175.1). Lineage (GTDB taxonomy): Archaea > Halobacteriota > Halobacteria > Halobacteriales > Haloferacaceae > Halorubrum. The sequence continues at coordinate 6,935 of KI543167.1, forward strand.
TGCGGTGAATAACACAATCTCTCCGAGCTGTGCCACCGCCGCTGTCGACGGGGATCGAACGAACCCTTCGACCCGCCGTGGGCACCCGATCGGTCACCAACCACCTCAGATACTCCCCCTTGGCATCGGGCGCGTCCGGATACAACAGATCCATCACGCGCTTGGAGTACCCCTGCCAGAACGACCGGAACAACAGCCACCGGAACTCCCCGCGGTACTCGAAGAGCGTGTGATGGACGACGGCGTCTTCGGTGTACACCATCCCCTGTCCGAACTCGTCCATGAGCCGAATCCCGACGGGCGCCTCGTGTGCTTGGAGATGTTTGTCTCCCTTCCGGCCCGTGTTCGGGTCGTACCCCCCCACCTCCAGAAACGCGTCTCGACGGTACGAGATGTTCGAGCCGTACGTGTTCCGGACTTCTTCGCCGTCCTCGGCGAACTCCGGTTCGACGCAGCCGACGAGCCAGTAGAACTCCTCGGGAAAGAAGTCGGGCCGCTCGCCCTGCCAGTTCGGGCGCACGTCGCCGCCGACCGCGATCGCGTCCGTCTCCTCGTACACCGTCACGAGGCTTTCGATCCAGTCTTGCTCTGCCACCCCGTCGTCGTCGATGAACGCGACGATCTCTCCGGACGCCAGCTCCGCGCCCCGCGTTCGGCTGTAGGAGATGCCCTGGTTCTCGTCGTTGTCGGAGATCACGACGTTCTCGTGGCCGCCGAAGTCTGCGACGGCCCGCTCGTACACCTCGGGATTGCCGTCGACCACGAGCACGATATCGATCGGGTCGTACGACTGTGCCAGCACGCTTTCGACGGCCTCCGTGAAAACGTCGTACCGGTCCATCGTGTACGTACAGACGACGACGGAGACCCTCATTCGCCGAACGCTTTCGCTCGCGGTGAAATAAGGATTCGGAAGCGGCGTCGTCGGGGAGTATATAACAAGGCTTATGGACGTTTTCGGAGTGTGCTCGTGTAATGAGCGAACGAACGGACACCGTCGAGGACGGCGGAGATTCGCCGCTCGAACTCCTCGAACGGTGGTATCATATCCCGGCCCTCCTCGGGATTCTGGTCTTCATGTTGTGGGCGCGCGTCCAGTCGTACGGCAGCTTCGTCGTCGACGGAGAAGTCTACTTCCGCGGCAACGACCCCTGGTATCACCTTCGCGAGACCACCTATCTGCTCGAGAACTGGCCGAATACGCTTCCGTTCGACGTGTGGACCGGGTTCCCGTTCGGACGTCAGGCCGGTCAGTTCGGCACGCTCTGGGACCACATCATGGCGGTCGGGATCGTCGTCGCCCGGCCGGTCATGGGTAGCGCCGAGGAGGTCATGCTCATCATGGCTCCTCTCGCCGGAACCCTGGTCGCGATCCCCACGTACCTCATCGCGCGGCGGTTCGTCGACCGGTTCGCGGCGGTCGCGGGCGCGGTCGTTTTGGCCCTCCTTCCGGGGACGTTTTTCAACTACAGCCTCGTCGGCTTCCCCGACCACAGCGCGGCCGAGGTGCTCTTTCAGAGTCTCGCGGTTTTGGCGTTTCTCGTCGCCTTCGGGGTCGCCGAACGCGAAAAGCCCGTCTGGGAGCTGCTCGTCGACCGCGACTGGGGAGCCCTTCGGCGCCCCGTCGGCTACGCGGCCGCCGCCGGCGTCGCGCTCGCGGTGTACATCTGGACGTGGCAGCCCGGCATCCTGATGGTCGGGTTCACCGGCGTCTTTCTCGCGCTCAAGATGACGAGCGACGTCTTTCACGACCAGAGCCCCGAGCCGATCGCCTTCGCGGGCGCGGTCTCGATGAGCGTCGCCGGCCTGCTACAACTCGTTCCGCTCGACACGGTCTCGTTCGAGGTCACCGACTACTCGCTTCTCCAGGTGGTTCTTCCGCTCGGCGTCGCGCTCGGATCTGTCTTCCTCGCGTGGCTCGCCCGCCAGTGGGAGTCGCGGGACGAACTCCAATCAACTACGTATCCGCCGACGGTCGGCGGACTGATCCTCGCGTCGGCGGGCGTCGTCTGGCTCGCGCTTCCCTCGTTGTGGTCGACGCTTTCGGGTAACCTCCTCCGGTTCGTCGGCTTCTCTGCTACGGCTCAGTTCCGCACCATCGGCGAGGGACAACCGCCGCTCCAGAACGCGGCGTTCACCGACTTCGTCCTCTCGGAGTACGGGCTCGTCTTCTTCGCCGCGCTCGCCGCGATTCTGTACGTGCTCGCGCGTCGCTTGTACCGCTCGGACGACTTCACCGACACCGTCTACATCGTCTCCGCACTCGCACTCGTCGGCTCGGTCTACGCGATTCCACAGTTGTACGACGCGATCGGCGGCGTCGTCGGTGTGGGTTGGCAGGTGGTCGGGCTCGGTATCGCCGCCGGCTTCCTCGTCGGCGCGACCCTCCTCGTCGAGTACGACGCCGAGGAGCTCTATCTCGTCGTCTGGGCCGCGTTCATCGGCAGTGCGGCGTTCACTCAGACCCGGTTCAACTACTATCTCGCCGTCATCGTCGCGGTCGGCGCGGCGTACTTCCTGCAGATCGTGGTCGACGCGGTCGACGTCGACCGCTCGATCGCAGGGCTCCGCGACGTCGAGGGGTGGCAGGTGATGACCGTTGGGGCGGTTCTTGTCGTGCTTCTCGTCCCGCTCGCGTTCGTCGCGACCCCCGTCTGGGACGTCGGGGCAGACACCGGCCCCGGTGAGGTCGTCCAGTGGGACGAGAGCCTCCAGTGGATGAACGACGAGACGCCACACCCCGGAGAACTCGAGGGAGCGGACAACCGCATGGCGTACAACGACACCTACGAGCGTCCCCCCGACGGCGACTTCGCGTATCCGGACGGGGCGTACGGCGTGCAATCGTGGTGGGATTACGGCCACTGGATCACCACTCGCGCCGAGCGGATCCCCAACGCGAACCCGTTCCAGCAGAACGCGGTCGCGGCCGCGAACTACCTGCTCGCGCCGAACGAGGACGCCGCAAACGACGTGCTCGCCGAGCAGAGCGACGAGGGCGCGAGCACCCGGTACGTGATGGTCGACAGCCAGATGGCCTCGCCGAACTCCAAGTTCGGCGCGCCGGTCACCTTCTACGACGCGGAGAACGTCTCTCAGGACGATTTCAACCGCGTTCTCTACCAGCAGACGGACCAAGGCGGCTTCTCGACGGTGATGCAGGTGAACACCCAGCGCTACCACGAGAGCCAGATGATCCGGCTGTACGAACACCACGGCAGCGCGGTCAAGCCCCGGCCGATCGTCGTCGACTGGGAGCCACAGGCCGCTCAGACCGCGAGCGGCGACCAGATCGAACTCGCAACGCTTCCGGAAGACCCGACCACGACGATCCGGCGGTTCGAGAACCTCTCGGCGGCGCGCGCGTACGTCGACGAAGACGGGAGCGCACAGGTCGGCGGCGTCGGCGGACTGCCCGCAGAACGCGTCGACGCGTTAGAACACTACCGGCTGGTTCACGCGACCGAGACGCAGGGACGGGCGCCCTCGGCGCTCCAGGCCAGCGTCATCCAGCGGCTCGGATTACCGACCGAGCAGGTCCTCGGCGAGTCGATCCAGAGCGCGTTCAGCGACGACTTCGTGAAGACGTTCGAGCGCGTTCCCGGCGCGACCATCGAGGGCTCCGGCGCAGAGCCGGGTTCGGAGGTCCGCGCGGCCGTCCAGATGGAGAAACCCTCGGGCGAGACGTTCGTCTACGAGCAGTACACGGAGGCGGACGCGAACGGCGAGTTCACCTTCCGCGTCCCGTACTCGACGACCGGCTACGACGAGTTCGGCCCCGAGCGCGGCTACACGAACACGAGCGTGCGGGCGACCGGAGCGTACGAGGTCACCACGGGTCTGACGCCGGGCAGCGGGAACGCGACCCCCAGCGCGGGACGCGTGAACGTCACCGAGGCGCAGGTGGTCGGCGTCGACGACGCGGCTGCGACCGTCGAGATCGAATCGCTGCTGGCTGAGGGCGCTGGCAACGAATCGGAC
>KI543167.1:12736-20640 GCA_000496175.1 uncultured archaeon A07HR67
TCGAATCCCATCTCGTGGGCGTACTGGATCCCGAGGTGGCCGAGGCCGCCGATCCCCTGGACCGCGACCAGGTCACCCGGATCGGCGTCGGCGTTGCGGAGCGCGTTGAACGTCGTGATCCCGGCACACAGAAGCGGCGCGGCGTCGACGGCGTCCAGCGCGTCCGGAATCCGCCCGATCGCCTCTGCCGGCACGGTCGCGTACTCCGCGTACCCGCCGTCGAAGGTGAGTCCGGTTATCGATCCGCGCTCACAGCCCTGGAAGTCGCCGCGGCGACAGGGATCACAGGTGAAACAGTGGCCGCCGTGCCAGCCGACGCCGACGCGGTCTCCCTCGTCCCACGCCTCGACGCGATCGCCGACGGCGTCGACGCGTCCCGCGATCTCGTGGCCCGGAACCCGCGGGTACTCGACAGCCGGATGGCCGCCCTCCCGGACGTACGCGTCGCTGTGACAGATCCCGCACGCCTCGACGGCGACTCGGACCTCCGTCGGACCCGGCTGCGGGACCGGCTTCTCGACCGCCTCGAACGGCTCGCCGCCGGCCGGGACGCGCATCGCTCGCATGGTGTCTGTCGTCGTCATGGACGGTTCGGCGTTGTGACTCCAGACGCTAACCGGTGGTGGTCGCCTCCCGACCCCCACGGACAACGGTTAAGTTTCGGTCGACCGACGGTATCGGTGATGTACGACTCCGAGGAGCTGGCCGAGATCCGAGAGGCGAAACGCGCCTGGGAGGCGGAGACGTACGGCGACACGGTCGACCGGTTCGGCGAGCGCGAGGCGGCGTTCACCACCGACACCGGCGGGCGGACGGTCGACCCCCTCTACACGCCCGACGACGTCGCCGACGACGACTACCACGAGGACCTCGGGTTCCCCGGCGAGGAGCCGTACACGCGCGGGGTGTACTCGACGATGTACCGCGGGCGGCTGTGGACGATGCGGCAGTACGCGGGCATGGGGACGGCAGCCGAGACGAACGAGCGGTTCAGCTACCTCATCGACGAGGGCTCTTCGGGGCTCTCGATGGCGTTCGACCTCCCGACGCAGATGGGGTACGACTCCGACGCCGCGATGGCCGAAGGAGAAGTGGGTCGCTCGGGGGTCGCCATCGACACCCTCGACGACTTCCAGACGGTGTTCGATGACATCCCCCTCGAGGAGGTGTCGACGTCGATGACGATCAACGCTCCCGCCGCGGTGTTGCTGGCGATGTACATCGCGATGGGCGATCGTCAGGGCGTCGACCGCTCGGCGCTCCGGGGAACGATCCAGAACGACATCATGAAAGAATACATCGCCCGGAACCTCTACATCTATCCGCCGACGCCGTCGATGCGGCTGATCACCGACATCTTCGCGTTCTGTGCGGAGGAGGTGCCGAAGTTCAACACCATCTCCATCTCGGGGTACCACATCCGCGAGGCCGGCTCCACGGCCGCACAGGAGGTGGCGTTCACGCTCGCGAACGGGATCGAGTACGTGGAGGCCGCCCTCGACGCCGGCCTCGACGTCGACGAGTTCGCCCCACAGCTCTCTTTCTTTTTCAACGCGCACAACAACGTCTTCGAGGAGGCGGCGAAGTTCCGTGCCGCCCGTCGAATGTGGGCCCAGATCATGGACGAGCGCTTCGACGCCACGGATCCCCGCTCGAAACAACTGAAGTTTCACACCCAGACCGGCGGCTCCACGCTCACCGCCCAACAGATCGACAACAACGTCGTCCGGGTGGCCTACCAGGCGTTGGCGGCCGTTCTCGGCGGGACCCAGAGCCTCCACACGAACGGAAAAGACGAGGCGCTGGCGCTCCCGACGGAACGGTCGGTCCGGACCGCCCTCCGGACCCAACAGATCCTCGCACACGAGTCGGGGGCGGCCGACACGATCGACCCGCTCGCGGGCTCGTACTACGTCGAAGACCTCACCGACGGGATCGAAGCGGAGGCGTTCGAGATCATCGAGGAGATAGACCGTCGCGGCGGGGCGCTCGACGCCGTCGAAAACGGCTGGGTCCAGCGGCAGATCCAAGACGTCGCCTTCGAGCGCCAGCGGGAGATCGAGGCGGGCGAGCGCGTGATCGTCGGCGTCAACGAGTTTGCGGTGGACGAAGACCCCGAGATGGATCTCGAGGAGGTCGACCCCGAGCAGGAGGCCGATCAACGCGAGCGGCTGGCCGCGGTCAAAGCCGACCGCGACGACGAGGCGGTCACGGCGGCGCTCGCGGCCGTCCGCGAGGCCGCACGCGGCGAGGCGAACGTGATGCCACACGTCGTCGAGGCGGTGAAGGCGTACGCGACCGTCCAGGAGATCTGCGACGTCTTCCGCGAGGAGTTCGGCGAGTACAGCCCGGCGCGGTGACGCGGCTTCACGCTCCGTGCGGCCGAATCCGACTCGCGCGACCCGAGCGGTCCGGAGCGAGCCACTCCCGTGTCGTTCCGACAACGTTCGAGTAAAGTACCCCCGAGAGCGATGGTCGATCGATGCCGGTCACCCTGCGCGGACGACACACACAGTTTTATATCGACATCGTGTACGGACTCGCGTTCGCCGTCGGCTTCGCGTATCTGTTGCTCGTCGGACTCAACGCGCTCGTGGTCGCGTTCCAGGGCGGGCTGATCGTCGGCTACTTCCTGCGGGTCTGGGAGAACATGGTGGTGTACGAGCGGGTGATCGAGGACGCGGTCTCGGCCGAGGCCGTGACGGCCGTCGCCGAGGAGGTAGAAAAACAGGTCCCCATCGAACTCGAAGAACGCGTTCCCGACGAGGTCGAAGACGAACTCGTGGCGCAGCTTCGCGAGGTCGACGAGGAGCTCGCGGTCGAACTGCGGCGAACGCGCTCGGAGCGAGAGCGCTGAGCAGCCTCCGGCGGCCACACCCGAGTATAAGCCGACGGCGACCGACCGAGACGGCATGCGCTTCGATCACGTCGGCATCGCCGCGCGCGACGCGGCCGCCCTCGTCGACCGCTTCGGACGGCTCTTCGACGCACCCGTCGTCCACGAGGAGACGGTCGACGGCATGCGGGTCGCGTTTCTCGAACTCGACGACGGGAGCCACCTCGAACTCCTCGAACCGACCGAGGACGGACCGGTCGCGGAGTTTCTGGACCGCGAGGGGCCGGGGATCCACCACGTCGCGCTCGCGACTGAGGACCTTCCGGCAGCGCTCGACCGCGCCCGCGGCCTCGGCATCGATCTCGTCGACGAGGAGCCGCGGCCGGGGGCGCGGGGACACGAGGTCGCCTTTCTCCATCCGCACTCGACCGGCGGCGTGCTGGTGGAGTTCGTCGATCCGGGCGACTGAGCCGGGCGGCTCCGTCACCCCCCGGCCCGACCCCGGCCGAGGAGCCCGACCGCCATCCGTCGGGTGACGTACGCGACCGCGTTCGACGCGTGGAGCACGACGACGAGCCCACAGAGCGCGACCGGCACTGCGAGGGCCGCCTCGGGGAGGGTGTCGATCGTCCACGTGACCGGTTCGCCGTTCACGGTCCCGAACTCGACGTCGTACGGGTACCGAACTGGGGCGGCGAGAAGCGAGAGAACGGTCGCGAGCCCGAACAGGAGAAGTATCGCGGGAAGCAGTATCCAGAGTTTCACCGAGAGGAACCCGACTCCACCCCACGTCGACGACGCGTCGACGTACCCCTTCGCGAGCGGGAGCACCCCGTCGGTGTCGTCCGGAAGGTCGTCGGGACGCCGGAGGTCGAGCGACCACACGGCGTTCGCCAGCCGGCGCTCGACCTCGGCGAGAAGCCGAGACCCGATCAGGGTCGCGAACAGGATCGCGATTCCGACGCCGACGACCGACAAGAGGGTTCCGAACACGATCCCGAAGGTGAGCGCCATCGAGTACCCGAGACCGAGCGGGATGGTGACGAACAGGTACGCCAGGTTCGCGTACGTCCGGCGGTCGGCGAGGACGCCGACGACCGGCACGGCGGAGGGCTTGCGGAGGGAGACCATGACGATCCGGCCAGCGGCTCAGAAAAAACGGTTACGTTCTCGCGTCGAGAAACGAACTGTCCTCGATTCCCCTTCGTGCGCCGTCGCCCGCGTCGGACCCGTCACCGTCGACAGACTTGCCGCCCCGCGTTCTGGTGTCGCCGCCGGCGGAATCGCCGCTCGGTGCTCAGGTGTCGTCGACGGCGGAGTCGCCGCCCGACACCCCGGTGTCGCCGTCGGCCGTCACGCCGTCCGCGAGGGCGGCCGCGATCCCGGTGTATCCCGCCGGGGTCAGCGCCCGTAGCTCCTCGCGGACGGCCGGGTCGATGTCGAGGTCGTCGAAGAGCGCGCGGAAGTCGTCGAGGGTGACGCGGGATCCTCGGGTGAGCTCCTTGACGCGCTCGTATGCGTCGGTGTCGCCTTCTCGCCGCAGGATCGTTTGCACCGCCTCGCCGATCACCTCGGGGGTCGCCTCCAACTCGTCTCGCATGACAACCTCGTTCGGCACCACCGTCGAGAGCCCGTCGGCCGTCTTCGCGTAGCCGATCAGGCTGTGCGCGAGCGCGGCACCGACGTTTCGTTTCACCGTCGAATCCGAGAGGTCGCGTTGGAGCCGCGAGGTCGTCACGTAGTCCGCGAGAAACGTCAGGTCCGCGTTCGCCTTCGAGAGGTTCCCTTCGCTGTTCTCGAAGTCGATCGGGTTCACCTTGTGTGGCATCGTCGACGAGCCGGTCTCCCCGGCGGCCGCGCGCTGGCCGAGGTACCGGTCGGAGACGTACAGCCAGGCGTCGACGTCGAGGTCCAAGAGGACGTTGTTGACGCCACGCAGCGCGTCGAACACCGCGGCGAGGTCGTCACACGGATTCACCTGCGTTGTGAGCGGCGCGTGCTCCAGCCCGAGTCTGCGGACGACCGAGCGCGAGACGGCCGGCCAGTCGACGTCGGGATAGGCGGCGACGTGGGCGGCGTACGTCCCCGACGCCCCGGCGAGCTTTCCGGAAAGGTCGTCGGCCGCGGCCTCGAGGCGCCCGAGCGCCCGCCCGAGCCGCGCGGCGTACACCGCCATCTCCTTGCCGAACGTGGTCGGCGTCGCCGGCTGGCCGTGGGTCCGCGCGAGCATCGGCGTGTCGCGGTGGTCGTGAGCCAGGTCCACGAGCGCGTCGCGCACCTCTCGGATCGCGGGGACCAACACCGCGGTCACCGCGGGCCGGACGAGCAGCCGCTGGGCGAGGTTGTTGACGTCCTCGCTCGTGAGCCCGAAGTGGATCCACGGAATCATCGCTTCCGCGTCGTCGATCGGTCCGTCTCCGTCGGCCGCCTCCGACAGCCGCACTCGCAGGAAGTACTCGATAGCTTTCACGTCGTGGTTAGTGGCGGCGTATCCGGCCGCTCCCTCGACCTCCAACGCCTTGATCAGCCGGGCGTCCTCCGCGGCGAACGACTCGTACAGGTCACACAACGAGTCGACCGTCGAGTCGTCGAACGCGAGCGGCGTCTCGTCGAGCGCGGCCAGTTCGATCAGGTACTCGACCTCCACCCGGGTTCGGGCGCGCATGAGTCCCGCCTCGCTCGCGTACGGAGACAACGGCGCGGTGCGGCCGGCGTATCGGCCGTCGAGCGGCGAGACGGCCGAGAGCGGATCCGAGCGGGAGAGTCCGGGAATCGGGTCGGCGGGCATGTCCGCGAGTGTCCCCGGAGCGCGCAAAAGCGTGTCGATGGCTGTATCCACGGAAGTGGATAGCGTCGGGCGAATACTCGGACGCCACCGGCGTATCTGTCCGTAATCGTGTACATTCGTTCTTCGCGACCGTAACCGATAAACGCGACCGCTCGGACGGTCGCGTATGAAGATCGCCGGACTCGCCAGCAACCGCGGACGAAACCTGTGTCACCTCGCCGACGCCGCGCCGGGAGGCGCGGAGCCGTCCGTCGTCTTGACGAACCGCGAGGGCGCGCCGGTGTTGGAGGCCGCCGCGGAACGCCGGATCCCGACCGAGGTCGTCGTCCGCGGCGACGACGAATCGCGCGCGAGCCACGAGCGCCGGATCCTCGACCGACTGTCGGCGTACGACGTCGACCTCGTCTGTCTGGACGGGTACATGCGCGTGCTCACCGACGAGTTTCTCGACGCCGCCCCGACGACGCTGAACGTTCATCCCTCGTTGTTGCCGGCGTTTCCCGGCACCGACGCCCACGAACAGGCGCTCGCGGCGGGCGTCAGAACCACCGGCTGCACCGTCCACGTCGTCACCGAGGCCGTCGACGACGGGCCGATCGTGACCCAGGAGCCGGTTCCCGTCTACGAGGACGACGACGTCGCGGCGCTCGAGCGCCGGGTCATCCACGAGGCGGAGTTCGTCGCGTACCCACGGGCGGTCCGGTGGTTCGCGACGGGCGACGCGACGGTCGTGACCGACGACGACGGCACCCCCGAGTCGGTTCGGACCGACGGCGACACCGGAGGTGCGTTTCCGGCCCGACGGTTCGTCTCCGAGGACCGCACCGCCTCCCTGCGGTACGGCGAGAATCCACACCAGGACGCCGCGTTGTACGCCGATCCCGCCTGCGAGGAGGCGAACGTCGTCGACGCAGCCCAGCTGAATCCGGGCGCGAAGGCGATGGGGTACAACAACTACAACGACGCCGACGCCGCGCTCGGACTCGTCACGGAGTTCGCCGACCCCGCAGCCGCCGTGATCAAACACACCAATCCGGCAGGGTGTGCGACCGCAGACACCCTCGCGGACGCGTACGACCGGGCGCTTCGAACCGACGCCAAGTCGGCGTTCGGCGGGATCGTCGCCCTCAACCGGCCGTGTGGTGCCGACACCGCCGAGGCGATCGTCGACTCGTTCAAGGAGGTGGTCGTCGCGCCGGGGTACACCGACAGCGCGCTCGACGTGCTCCGCGAGAAGGAGAACCTCCGCGTACTCGACGTCGGCCCGCTCGACGAGGGCGACGAGGCCGTCTCCGAACGGTTCGCAGAGAAGTCGATCGTCGGCGGACGGCTGATACAGGAACGAGACCGTCAGTCCCCGACCGCGGACGACCTCGAAATCGTCACCGACGAGGCTCCAACCGACGCTCAACTCGAGACGATGGTGTTCGCCTGGAAGACGCTCAAACACGTCAAATCGAACGGGATCCTCTTTGCGACCGGCACCGAGACCGTCGGCGTCGGGATGGGACAGGTCTCGCGGGTCGACGCCGTCACGCTCGCGGCGATGAAAGCCGAGAAGGACGCCGACGGCAAATCCGCCGAGGGAGCGGTGATGGCCTCGGACGCCTTCTTTCCGTTTCCGGACGCGATCGAGGAGGCGGCCGACGCCGGCGTCGACGCCGTGATTCAACCCGGGGGCTCTGTCAACGACGAGGACGTGATCGACGCCGCCGACGACCGCGGGATGGCGATGGCGTTCACGGGCACGCGGTGTTTCCGCCACGACTGAGCCGGCGAGACTCGGGACGGACTGCCGCGCTGTGACGCGTCAGGACCTGCCGAAGGCGAAGAAGACGGCGAGCGTCTCCACGCCCGACATCGCGGCGTCGGCTACTCCTGTATCACCATCGAGACGTCATCGTCGCTGATCTCCACGATGATGTCCGTCCCCTCGCTCAGGTCGTAGTCGTCGACGGCGAACGGCCTCGTGGTCGTCGGTCCGTCCTCGACGGTGACCGTGAGTTCGTATCCGCCGGGGTCGGAGAGCCCGCTATCGATGGCGGTCTGGCTGTCCGGCTCGAGCTGGCGTTCTTCGGTCAACCGCGTCTCGTCGTCGCCGGACAGGCTCACCGTGACCGTCCGTGCGGTCGACGCGAAACTTCTGAGAACGATTCGGATCGTCTCGACGCGGTCCGGTTCGGTCTCGGAGCCGTCTGTTTCGGTCTCGGAGCCGTTCGTTTCGTTCTCCTCGTCGTCGCTCGTGTTCCGGTCGTCGTCGGTCTCGTCACCGCGTCGTCG
>KI543167.1:20660-22055 GCA_000496175.1 uncultured archaeon A07HR67
GGCGTCCTCGCGGGCGTTGTCAAGCAGGTGTTGTGAGCTCTCGTCGATGTCGTCGGATCGATCGGCGGCGGCTGCCAAGGCCGTCTGGTCGGGCACCGTCACGATGTGCGTGGCGACGACGGTGCCGCCACGCTGTTTGGCGATGGCGCTGGCGAGCGTGACGAGCTCCTTCTCGTGTGCGGGATTGGCCAGCGGCACCATCACGCGGAACTGCCCGCCGTCCGGCTGGACGCTCGCAGCGGCGCTGACGGCCGCGTCAGGCATATCTCGCGAGCGTGAGACGATGTGCTTCGAGAGGATACCCTGTTTCTCCGTCCGGGTACGAGCGTACAGGAAGTACCACAGTATTGCCGCAATCGCGATTCCAAACGACAACGCCAGTGCGTCACCGGCGACGAAGACCAGCAGGGCGAACGAGAAGACGACACCCAGAATCGGTAACAACGGGTACAGCGGGACGATGAACGCCGGCGTGTACTCCTCGGGGTCGACGTAGCGCATCACGATCAGCGCCAGGTTCAGTAGGCCGTAGATGATGAGGTGGAGTCCCGATGCGGCCCCAGACAGCAGCGTCAGGTCGCCGATGACGATGAACACAAGAATGAGTCCGCCGGTGATACCGATAGCGCGGTAGGGGGTTCCGAACCGCTCGTGGATCTCGTTGAGCGCCGGCGTGACGATACGGTCACGGCCCATCGCGAAGTTGATCCGCGAGGACGCGAGGATGGAGGCGTTCGCGCTGGAGGCCGTCGCAAGGAGGCCACCGAACAACAACGCACCACCCATCGCGGCTCCCTGAATGTAGTCTCCCACCTCGACGACGGCGATGGGGTTCTCGGCGTTCGAACTGATGATGTCCGCGATGAATCCGGGAGGAACGGCCGCGCTCATGATCACCAAGACGAGCGCGTAGATGACGGTCACGATAACGACGCTGCCGATGACCGCCCGCGGGAGATTCTTGCCGGGATCCTTGATCTCCTCTGCGACGCTCGTGATCTGGACGAACCCGAGGTAGGAGACGAAGATGAGACCCGTCGTTTCTAAGGTGGTAATCACATCCGTCGGGGCCGGCAGATTCGACGGCTCGGCTCGCAGCGTTCCCAACAGGGTGAACACGGTGAGGATACCGATCAGCAGGACGACAATGATGTTCTGGAGCCTCCCCGTTTCTTTCGCACCAACGTAGTTGATAAGAACAAAGAACGCGCCGCCGACCAGCGCGATTATCTTCACCACGGTGATCGACACCGGACCGACACCGACGCTGCCGGAGAGGCCGAAGATGCGGGCGATGTACCGACCAAACCCGACCATGTAGAAGGCGCTCGCGAAGGCCAATCCGAGCCAGTTTGCCCAGCCCGCGACCGACCCGAACATCGGTCCCAGCGCGTG
>KI543167.1:22075-36937 GCA_000496175.1 uncultured archaeon A07HR67
TCGATACACCAGAAGCAGCCGCCGCCGAACGTCGCCGTTTCGAGGTGATCTGTCATAGATCGTTGTTGGCGGCGGAGACGTATTAATGACGCGCGGCGAGACCCGGGAGACACCCCGTCGGTTGGATCCGTGAACCACCTCGCGATCCGTGCGAGGTGTTGTTCGAGAGACGCCGGACGCCCTCGGCGAGTCGGAGCTTGTAATAAACCAGTAACACTGGATCGACGGCGAACGCCTGTGGATCCCCCGCCGCTTGCTTATAATCCAGTGACGGTGAATCGACGGCGAACATCCTCAAAGGGGCAGTCGGGAGGCGGGCGCACGCTCGCTGTGCTCCTCAGTCGCTCGCACTGCTCGCTCCCTGCGGTGCTTGCTTCGCCTGCGCCCGCCTCCCGACTGCCCCTTTGAGTCCCACCCGACCGCACCGCTCCGCGGCCTCACACCTCCCCAGCCTCGCCGCTCACGCCCTCTGGGCGTTCGCGGCGTCCCTCGCGCGTGCTCCTCGCGGCCGCCTTCGGCGGCCACTCGGCGGCACGTGCCACCGCGGATCGGAGCTGTGTCTGTTCGTCCGGCCGTCCGGGATCCGTCCTCGGACGGGTTCGCCCGGCGACCTCGCGGTCGAACGGTAGACCTTTGCCGTCCCCGGTGTGAGCGGGCGTATGGTCTCGCTGGGACTGGTGGTGGCACGGTTCAACGACTCCGTCACGGAGCCGATGGCCGAGGCTGCCCGCGAGGCGGCCGCCGAGCGCGACGCGGTTGTCGTCGACGAGGTGGCCGTGCCAGGCGCGTACGACAGCCCGCTGGCGGCCGATCGGCTCGCACGGCGCGACGACGTCGACGCCGTCGCGGTCGTCGGCGCAATCGTCACCGGCGACACCGACCACGACCGCGTCATCGCGAACGCGACCGCCGAGAAGCTCACCGGCGTGAGCCTCGACCGCGACACCCCGTCACCTTCGGCGTGAGCGGCCCGGGGATGTCGGGCGCGGAGGCCCGCGAACGGATCGACAAGGGCGCCGAGGCCGCCAACGCCGCCATCGACCTCACCGAGGAACTCGAATGACCGACGCATACGACTACTCCGACCGGATCGGACGCGTAGAACCCAGCGCGACGCTGGCGATATCGAACCTGGCCGCCGAAAAGGAGGCGGCCGGCGTGGACATCGTCGACCTCTCGGTCGGCGAGCCCGACTTCGACACCCCGCAGAACGTGGTCGAAGCCGGCAAGGACGCCCTCGACGCGGGCCACACCGGATACACCGCTTCGAGCGGCATCCCGGCGCTGACGGAGGCGATCGCCGCGAAGCTCCGCGGCAACGGAATCGACGCCACCGCCGACGAGGTGATCGTCACCCCCGGCGGCAAACAAGCGTTGTACGAGACGTTTCAGACGTTGATCGGCGACGGCGATGAGGTCGTGCTTCTCGACCCCGCGTGGGTCTCCTACGAGGCGATGACGAAGCTCGCGGGCGGCAGCCTCTCGCGGGTCGACTTAGCCCCGCACGGGTTCCAGCTTGAGCCCGCGATCGACGAGCTCGCCGAGGCCGTCTCGGACGAGACGGAGCTGCTCGTCATCAACACCCCGTCGAACCCGACCGGCGCGGTGTTCTCCGAGGCGGCTCTGAAGGCCGTCCGCGACCTGGCCGTCGACCACGATATCGCCGTGATCTCCGACGAGATCTACGAGCGGATCGTCTACGACGCCGAGCACATCTCGCTCGCGAGCCTCGACGGAATGTTCGACCGCACGATCACGATCAACGGCTTCTCGAAGGCGTACTCGATGACCGGCTGGCGGCTAGGCTACCTCCACGCAGCCGAGGAGTTCGTCGGTCAGGCCGGCAAACTCCACTCGCACTCGGTCTCGTGTGCGACCAACTTCGTCCAGCACGCGGGCGTCGAGGCGTTGGCAAACACCGACGAGTCCGTCGAAGAGATGCGTCGGGCGTTCGCGGCCCGCCGCGACCTCCTCGTGGACCAGCTCGCCGATCACGGCGTCGACGTTGCCGTCGGCGACGGGGC
Organism: uncultured archaeon A07HR67; assembly: GCA_000496175.1. Lineage (GTDB taxonomy): Archaea > Halobacteriota > Halobacteria > Halobacteriales > Haloferacaceae > Halorubrum. Next base: position 24,100 of record KI543167.1, read on the forward strand.
GTTCTACATGATGCTGCCCGTCGACGACGACGACACCGCCTGGTGTGAGCGGGCGATCGAGGAGGCGGCCGTCGCGTGTGTCCCCGGCAGCGCGTTCAACGCGCCCGGCTTCGCCCGGATCTCGTACGCTGCCAGCGAGGCGCGCCTGCGAGAAGCGATCGACCGGCTGGTCACGAACGACCTGCTCTGAGCGGCCGGCCTCGCGATTCGGACCGGCTCGCGGGCGGTTTCTACGGATCTGACATCTCTCCGCGGGCATTTTACCGACTCCGCGCGACGTATCACGTGGAGAGAATATGTACCGACACATCCTGTACCCGACGGACGGCAGCACCGGCTCCGAGGCCGCGATGGCACACGTGCGCGAGCTCGCGACCAGGTTCGACGCGACGGTTCACGTGTTACACGTCGTCGACACGCGCCACGTCGGTCTCGGCATGAGCGGCGGCTACCTCTCGGGCTCGGGCTCCGGCCTGAGCGGGACCGAGATAGAGGGCGAAGAATCCGGCATGGTCGGCAAACGCATCGATCCCGACGAGCAGGAGGAGACGTTCATCGACCGCGCACGGCCGTTCGTCGAGGAGACCGCCGCAGAACTCGACGACATCGACACCGTGCCGGCCGTCAAATCCGGCAACCCGCACGAGGTGATTCTCGAGTACGTGGACGACCACGGCATCGACCTCGTGGTGATGGGCACCCACGGCCGGACCGGCGTCGAGCGATACCTGCTCGGAAGCGTCTCTGAAAAGGTAGTGCGGATGGCCGACCCGCCGGTGATGACGGTCAGCGCCCGCGACGCCGAGTGAGCCCCGGCCGACATCGCCGAGCGGCCCGCCCCTCCCGGCGGGTCCGTCGTTCCGAAACCCTTACTCCCGGTCCGTCGTACCCCAATATATGACAGACACGTCGGATCCGGACGCGGACGACGCCGCCACGGGCGACGCTCCGGCCGTCGACGCCGCCGAAGTGGACCACGTCGCGGAGCTGGCCCGCGTGCGTCTCGACGACGCGGAGCGCGAGGCGTTCGCCGACCAGTTCGCCGAAATACTCGAGTACTTCGAGGCGCTCGACGAGGTGCCGGCGCTCGACCGCGAGGAGGAACTCGTCAACGTGATGCGCGCCGACGAGGTCGAAGAAGGGTTGACCCAAGCGGAGGCGCTCGCGAACGCCGCGGAGACGGAAGACGGCTTCTTCATGGGTCCGAAGGTGTCGTAGATGGCGGTCGAGTACAACGCGTTCATCACCGAGGAGACGATCGAGGGCGACGCCGACGGCCCGCTCGCAGACGCGAGGGTCGCGGTCAAAGACAACATCTCCACGGCGGGGATTCGGACCACCTGTGGCTCCGAGATGCTCGCCGACTACGTGCCGCCGTACTCCGCGACGGTCGTCGACCGGCTGACCGAGGCGGGCGCGACGGTTGTCGGCAAGACGAACATGGACGAGTTCGGGATGGGAACCACCACGGAGACGTCGGCGTTCGGCCCGACGCGCAACCCCGCCGACCCCGAGCGCGTGCCGGGCGGCTCCTCCGGCGGGTCGGCGGCGGCGGTCGCCGCCGGCGCGGCCGACGTGGCGCTCGGCTCGGACACGGGCGGGTCGGTCCGGTGTCCGGCGGCGTTCTGTGGCGTCGTCGGGATCAAACCCACCTACGGGCTGGTCTCGCGCTACGGCCTCGTCGCGTACGCCAACTCGCTCGAACAGATCGGGCCGATCGCCGCTGACGTCGAGACGGCGGCGAAGGCGTTGTCGGTCATCGCCGGCCCCGACCCGAACGACGGCACCACCCGCGACCCGAGCGCGGTCGACGGAGCCGACGGCGACACGGCGTACGCCGCGGCGGCCGACGGCGACGTCGACGGCCTGACGATCGGCGTACCGACGGAGCTGTTCGACGGCGCCGACGACCGCGTGGTCGAAACGGTCGAGGCCGCGATAGCCGACCTCGAAACCCAGGGCGCGACGACGACGGAGATCTCGCTTCCCTCCGTCGAGCACGCGGTCCAGGCCTACTACGTGATCGCGATGAGCGAGGCGTCCTCGAACCTCGCGCGCTTCGACGGGGTGCGGTACGGCCACCGCGCCGAGTCGGACGGCAACTGGAACGAGTCGTTCGCCGAGACCCGCGAGGCGGGGTTCGGCGCGGAGGTCAAACGCCGAATCCTGCTCGGAACGTACGCGCTCTCGGCGGGGTACCACGACAAGTACTACAAGAAAGCACAGGACGCCCGCGCGTGGGTCCGACAGGACTTCGAGGAGGCGTTCGCGGACGTCGACGTGATCGCGTCCCCGACGATGCCGGTGCTCCCCTTCGAGTTGGGCGAGAGCCTGGACGATCCGCTCCGGATGTACCTCGCGGACGCGAACACGACGCCGGTGAACCTCGCGAATCTGCCGGCCGTCTCGGTGCCCGCGGGCGACGTCGACGGGCTGCCGGTCGGCCTCCAGCTCGTCGGCCCGAAGTTCGGCGAGAAGACCGTCATCCGCGCGGCGAGCGCGGTCGAGGAGTCATGAGCCTGACCGACAAGGAACGGGACCGCCTCGCGGACGTGGTGCGTCTCCAGCCGACGAAGAACGCGGAGTTAGAGGAGGCGTGGGGCGTCGACGGCGGGAGCGAGGTCCACCGGTACCTCGAGGACCACCTGAAAGAGTACTACTACCGCGACGACGACAGCCTGATCCGGACGACTGCGGAGGCGAACGAGCTCGTCGACGTCGAGCCGGGCATCGAGGCGGACGCGGTCGCGAGAGGCGCGGCGCCGGAGACGATCCGCGTTCCGGCGCTGGAAACACAGGTGTTCGCCGTCGTCGCCGGCCCCGAGGAGCGCTCGGAGTCGGTGGTGAGCGTGCTCAACTCGCTGCGCGAGACGTACGACATCGACCCGGAGGTGGGAGCGGTGCGCCGGGCGTTGCGGAGCCTCGAACGGAAACACGTCGTCGAGGTCGTCTACCGGACGGTGCCGACGTTCCGGCTCGCGGTCGAGCGAGACGCGGTCGCGGTCGAGACGACGGGCGACGAGTCCGAGGACGCTGCGGCTGACGACGCGGCGCCGAACGACGAGTCGATTCTCGACGAGAGAGAAGACGACGTCGCCACGCTCACCGAGGAGCCGGGCTGACGCGGGAGCGCTGCGCCCGGCCGTCCCGTCTCCCGGTGCCCGATCGACGGGCCGGTCAGTCGCCGGGCGATTCCTCGGCGTCCGCCTCGATCCTCCCGGTGACCGCGGTGTCTCCGACGACGGACCGCCGCGATTGGAGCCTTCCGGCGATCACCATGCCGATGTACACTCCGACGGCGACGAGCACGATCGTTCCGCCGGCGGTCGTCTCGTAGCGGTACGAGAGGGTGATCCCGAGCAACACCGCGATCTGCGCGAGCACGACCGACGCGAGCAACGCCTCGCGGAACCCTCGGGCCACCTGTGCGGCCGCGGCGACGGGCACGACGAGCATCGCGGCGACGAGGATCACGCCCATGATCTGCATCGCGCCGACGACCACCATCGCCGTCAGCGTCGTCAACAATCGGTTGTACCAGGCGACGTTGATCCCGGCGACGCGGGCCGCCGTCTCGTCGAACGTGACGTACAACAGTTGTTTGTACGTGGCCGTCACCACGAGCGAGACGACGAGGAACAACACGACGAGCAGGGCGGCGTTCTCCCGCGAGACCGTCGCGAGGTTGCCGAACAGGTACTGGTTGATGCCGACGGCGAGCCCGCCGGTGTTCAGGCTTATCAACACCGCTCCGAGCGCGAACCCCGTCGAGAGCACGATCGCCATCGAGACGTCGTTGTACGCGTCGGTGACCTCCGAGATCAGTTCGATCGCGAGCGCCGCGAGCATGGCGACGACGACCGCCGTGATGTACGGCGAGATTCCCGTGCCGAGAACCGAGTTGACGAAGAGCCCGACGGCGACGCCCGCAAACGCCGTGTGCGCCAGCGCGTCGCCGATGAGCGCCAGCTGCCGGTGGACGAGAAACGTGCCGATCAACGGGGCCATCACCGCGATCAGCGCGCCCACCAGGAACGCGTGGTGCATGAACACGTAGTCGAGCATCCCGATGCCGAGCGCGTCGCCGGCAGCGGCCAGCGCGTCGCTCCACAGCCCGATCAGCCACGCGAGGAGGTCGTACGGGGCCCGCACCGCGTCGCCGAGCGCCGTCACGAGCCGTCCACCTCCGGTCCCGCGCCGACTCCGAGGGTTGTCCCGTACGCCCGCGAGAGCGCGTCGCTCTCGGCGAACGCCGCCGGCGGACCGTCGAAGTACACCTCGCGGTTGAGACAGATCACCCGCGCGGCGTGTTCGATCACCGCGCCGATGTCGTGTTCGACGAGAAGAATCGTCATCCCGTCGTCGTTGAGCCCGTCGAGCAGTTCGAAGAAGGCGTCGACGGATTCGGCGTCGACGCCGACGGTCGGCTCGTCCAACACGAGGAGTTCGGCCTCGCCGGCGAGCGCCCGAGCGATGTACGCGCGCTGGCGCTGGCCGCCGGACAGCGCCGTGATCTTCCGGTCGGCGAGCTGCTCGATCCCGACGGTGTGAAGCGCCTCGCGGACGCGGTCGCGGTCCGACTCGGTCACGCGACCGAACCCGGCGTGCGGGAACCGCCCCATCAACACGGCCTCCGCGACCGTGATCGGCATCCGTTTGGTGTTCTCGGTCACGTCCTGTGCGACGTAGCCCACCCGCTCGCGCTCGGCGAACGCGAGCGAGGGATGACCGAGCAGCCGGCATTTTCCGGCGTCGGGCTCGTGGAGCCCCAAGACGAGCCGTAACAACGTGCTCTTGCCGGAGCCGTTCGGCCCGACGATTCCGACGTACTCGCCGCAGCCGACGTCGAACGAGACGTCTTCGATCACGGGCGCCGCGGCGTAGCCGAAGGTGACATCGGCGGCCGCGACGACCCGGTCGGCGCCGTCGCGGTGGCGGTCGTCAGTCGACGAAGTCGGTTCTGGTGACACGGTCATCAGGGCTCGAAGTTCCGGCCGTAGTCGGCGAAGCGCACGTCCTCGGGCGAGTCGATTCCCAACAGGATCCGGAACGTGGGCAGGTTGACCTCCCGGGCGATGTCGAAGTAGCCCCAGCCGCGCTCGGCCCACGACTCCGCTGTGCCGGCGTACGGGGTGACCGGAAAGTACGCTCCCACGTCAGTCTGTTCGCGGAGTTGTTTCGCCGGCCGGATCGGCTCGAAGACGGCCGCTCCGATGTGGCGAATCTCGTTTGCGGCGATCGTCTCCTGTGCCCGCCGCATGTCAGCCGGGCGCACGTCGCCGCTGGCGGCGAGGTTCACCACGAGCGGCTCGATTGTCGCGCCGTACCGGTCTGCCACGTAGCCGAAGGCGTTGTGTGCGGCCAGAAAGACCACCTCGCGGTCGGCCGCCTCGAACGTCGACTGCCAGTCGGCGTCGAGCGCGTCGAGGTCGGCTTCGAGCGCCGACGCGTTCTCTTCGATCGCCTCTTCGGCCTCCGGCGCCAGGTTGGCCAACCCCATCGCGATGTTCCGGACCGACCGCTTCGCGCGCTGTGGGTCGAGCCAGAAGTGCGGATCCTTCGCGTTCTCGACGGCCTCGTCCTCGTCGAGGCCGCGGCTGAGGTCGATCAGGTCGACGCCCTCGCGGGCGTTCACGACCGCGGTCTCGCTCGTCTCGCCGGCGACCGTCTCGATCGCCCGGTCCGCCCACGGCTGGAACTCCGGACCGACGTAGATGAAGGCGTCGGCGTCGGTGATCCGCCGCTGGATCGAGGGATCCGGCTCCCAGCCGTGACCGTGCAGGCCCGTGGGCACCAGATTCTCGACGGTGATCGCCGTCCCCTCGGCGAGCCGTCGGCCGTAGTCGTAGAAGGTGAAAAACGACGCGACTGCCGTGGGCCCCTCGTCGCCGTTGGACGTCGCCGACCCACCCAGACACCCCGCGATACCGCCGGCGAGGCACCCGGCACCGAGGCCGAGGAGTTGCCGCCGAGAGGCCGTTCTCGTCCCGTTGCGTCCGGAGTTCATCGTCTCCCGGTCCGTCGGGGAGGGTCATAACGCTTACCCTCTAATCTAATTGTTAGACGTATCTAATATCTCCGCTCGCGACCAGCCGTGCGGACGGACGCACCCGCTCCGAGCGCGAATCTCAAGCTTCAATGCGGACGAGCGAGTGGAGACGGTATGAGTGACCAGCAGCTCCGAAAGGAGGCACACGATCTTGATGTCACCGTCTGGGTCGGCAAGGCCGGTATCGAGGCGGTCGTCGACGAGACAATCGACCAGCTCGACACCGCCAAGCTGGTGAAGGTGAAGTTCCTCCGGGCGGCCCGGGGCGGAACCACGACCGACAAGCTCGCCGCGGAGCTGGCCGACGCGGCCGGCGCCGAGCTCGTGGAGACACGAGGGAACACGGCGGTACTCCACTGATGAGCGCCGGCGGCGGCACGGCCGGGGGTGTCGCGGTCGCAGGGACGCTGGAGCCGTACCTCGGCCCGGCGCTCGCGCTCGCGATCGACGCCGCGATCTTCCTCGTCGTCATCATCGCGACGTTCGTGATCTACAAGCTGGCTGTCGTGGCGATCCTGACACGCGTGTTCGACAGACAGGGGCTCGACGAGCACGCGCGGCGCCCGCTCCAGAAGATCGTCGCGTTCCTCGTGTTGTTCGCCGGGGTCACCGTGGCCTTCGGCGCGGCGGGGTACCAGGGGTTCCTGCGGTCGCTGGCGACGATCGCTGCCGCGGCGACGCTCGCCGTCGGCTTCGCGCTCCAAGACGTGATCAAGAACTTCGTCGCCGGCGTGTTCATCTACACCGACAGGCCGTTCCGCATCGGCGACTGGATCGAGTGGCAGGGGAACTCGGGCGTCGTCGAGGACATCTCGTTTCGGGTGACCCGCGTCCGCACCTTCGACAACGAACTGCTCACCGTGCCGAACAATACGCTGACGAGCGACGTGGTCAAGAACCCGGTCGCAAACAAGACGCTGCGGCTGACGTTCGTCTTCGGCATCGACTACGAGGACGACGTGGAGACGGCGACGGACATCATTGTCAAAGAGGCCGAAAAGAGCGACGCGATTGTGGACGACCCCGCGCCGTCGGTCCGACTGACCGAACTCGCCGACTCGTACGTCGGATTACAGTCGCGGATCTGGATCGACGATCCCTCGCGGGCGGACTTCGTGAAGGCCCGCGCGGAGTACGTGAAGGCAGTCAAAGAACGGTTCGACGAGCAGGATATCTCGATCCCGTTCCCGCAGCGGACCGTCTCCGGACGGAACGAGTGGACGGATCCCTCGTCGTTCGGCGGGGAGGCGTAGGCGTCCCGTCTGACGCGCCGGCTCACAACGTTCCGGTCGGCTCCCGATAGTAACGGACTTCAGCGTTCGGTCACTCGGTTGGCCCATGTATGTGGTCGTCATCGGTGCCGGAGAGGTCGGTACCAGCATCGCCGCCAGCCTCGCGCCGGACCACGAGGTCGTCGTCGTCGACATCGACCCCGACCGCGCCGAACGGCTGAAATACGAGGTCGACGCGTTGACGATCACGGGCGACGGCACCGCGTCCGACATCCAGACGGCCGCGAACGTCGAGCGTGCGGACATGGTCATCGCGTGTACCGACAACGACCAGACGAACCTCGTCGCCTGCGGCACCGCGAGGACGATCGGCGACGGGTTCACGATCGCCCGCGTGAAAAGCACCGACTTCCTCCGGACGTGGGAACACTCCGAGGGTGCCTTCGGCGTCGATTTCATGGTGTGTACGGATCTCCTGACCGCCGAGAACATCGTCCGCGTCATCGGGCTGCCGGCGGCGATCGACGTCGACCCGTTCGCGAGCGGGCTGGTGCAGATGGCGGAGTTCGAGATCGACGCTGACAGTCCCATGGCGACACAGACCGTCTCGGAGGCCGACCGATTCGAGTCGTTGACGTTCGTGGCGATCTTCCGCGACGGCGAGTTGATCTTTCCCCGTGGCGACACCCCCATCGCCGCCGGCGACCGCACGGTCGTCATCGGGAGCCCCGAGAGCGTCCAATCGTTCGCCAACGACGTCGCGCCCGAGACCACTCCCGACCGCGCCGACGACATCGTGATCCTCGGCGGCAGCGAGATCGGGTATCAGACCGCCCGGCTGCTGGAGAACCGAGAGTTCGAGCCGCGGCTGATAGAACGCGACCCCGATCGGGCGCGGACGCTCGCCGAGGACCTGCCGAACTCCGTCGTGATGGAACACGACGCGACGGACACGGAGTTTCTCTCACAGGAAAACGTCGACGACGCCGACATCGTCGTCGCCGCGCTCCGTTCCGACGAAAAGAACCTGCTCGTCTCCGTGCTCGCGAAGCGGCTCGGCGTCGACCGGGTGATCTCCGTCGTCGACAGCCCGGACTACGTGACGGTGTTCGAGGAGATCGGCATCGACATCGCGGTCAACCCGCGGACGGTGACCGCCGAGGAGATCACCCGGTTCACCTACGAGAACATCGCGGAGAACATCTCGGTTCTCGAAAACGACCGCGCGGAGGTGCTCGAACTTCAACTCACCGCCGGCTGCGAGTTCGTCGACCGCCCGATCGTGGACCTCGTCGACGACATCGACGTGCGGTTCGTCATCGGGGCGATCACCCGGGACGGGGCGCTCGTCACCCCCCGTGGCGACACCGTGCTCGAGCCGGGCGATCACCTCATCCTCCTCGTGGAGTCCGGCTCGGTAAACGAGATCGCGGCGATGGCCTGACCGGGCGAGTGACGCGTCGCCGACGCGGTGATTCCCGTCGCCGCCGGCGCGTTCTTCGACAGCTTAATACAGCGAACCGGCGACCGTTCCGTTGATCGAACACGTATGTCGTGGAGAGTCAACTGGAAGGCGAGCGTTGGACTTCTCGGCGTCGGAATCAAGTACCTCGCGGTCACGATGCTGGTTCCGCTCGTCGTCGCGATCGTCTACCGCGAGGATATCTGGGTGTTTCTTCTCTCTATCGTTCTCGTCGCTGGGATCGGCCTCGCCGTCGAGCGAGTCGACCCGGACCCGGACCTCGGCCCGCGCGAGGCGCTGCTTTTCGTCTCGCTCGCGTGGCTCGCCGCCGCGGCCATCGGGACCATCCCGTACCTGCTCGCGGGATACGGGACGGCGTCGACGGTCGCGAACCCGGTCAACGCCCTCTTCGAATCGATGAGCGGATTCACCACCACCGGCGCGACGGTTCTCGGCGAGATCAGCACGGACCGACACTCACACGCGTTGTTGATGTGGCGCCAGCTGACACAGTGGCTCGGCGGGATGGGGATCATCGTGCTCATGATCGCCATTCTTCCCGAAGTCGCCGTCAACGGGGCCCAGCTGATGGAGTCCGAAGCCCCGGGTCCGGAGCTACAGAAGCTGACCCCGAAGATCGCCGAAACGGCGCGCGCGCTCTGGCTGATCTACTTCGGATTCACCGTCCTCTACGTCGCGATCCTGTACGGCCTCCACCTCGCGGAGCTGGCTCCCAACATGAACCTGTACAACGCCGTGGCCCACGGCTTTACCACGCTCCCGACCGGCGGGTTCTCGCCGCAGGCCGACAGCATCGCGGCGTTCTCGGCCGTCGTACAGTGGGTCGTCATCCCGTTCATGGTGATCGCCGGCGTCAACTTCGCGTTGTTCTGGCACGTGTTGCGCGGCGAGGCCGAACTCATGATAGAGAACGCGGAGTTTCGCGCCTACGCCGGCGCCCTCGCGGTCGTGACCGCCGTCCTCGCGGTGTTGTTGTTCCGGGGAGCGGCCCCGGCGATCGAGCTGGGCGGCGCGACACAGGGCGTCACCGAGAACTCGCTCCGGCAGGCCGCCTTCCAGATCGGGTCGCTTCTCAACTCCACCGGCTACGCCACCGCCGACTTCGCACAGTGGGACACGAACGCACAGATGTTGTTGATGTTCGCGATGTTCATCGGCGGCTCTGCCGGCTCGACCGGCGGCGGCGTCAAGATCGTCCGCTGGCTCATCGTGGCGAAGGCGATCCGACGAGAACTGTTCACGACGGCACACCCGAACGTCGTCCAGCCGGTTCGGCTCAGCGGCAGCATCGTCGACGAGGACGCCATCCGCGGCATTCTGGTGTTCACCGTCTTGTACGTCGTGTTGTTCATGATATCGGCGGTGTTCATCTCGCTCGACACCGCCCGGATCGGGATCCAGCTGACGACGCTGGAATCGATGAGCGCGTCGCTCGCAACGATCGGCAACATCGGACCGGGCTTCGGCCGGCTGGGGCCGTTCGGGAACTACGAGTTCTTTTCCGACGCCTCGAAGCTGTTGATGGTGTTTCTGATGTGGGTCGGTCGCTTGGAGATCGTTCCGGTGTTGGCGGTGTTCATCTCGGCGACGGACAGCTGATGACACGCTCGCCCGTCTCCGGCGGCCGCCGAGTCCACGAGCCCTCCTCTGGAGCCGTCGCGTCCGGCGATCGCGGCGTCACGGAGCGGAGCGGTACCCTTTCAACCGCCGGTTCTGAACGGTAACGATAATGTATCTCATCATCATCGGCGCCGGCGACATCGGCACGCCGCTCGTCGACCTGGCGACCGAGGGGGGTAACGAGGTGGTCGTCATCGAACGCGACGAGGAGCGAGCCGAGCGGGCGTCGCGCGGATACGATTGTCTCGTGATCAACGACGACGCGACCTCGAAGGAGACGCTGCGTGACGCCGGCGCAGAACGCGCCGATGCGCTCATCTCGACGACGGATCAGGACGCCACCAACGTCATGGTGTGTCTGCTCGCACAGGAGCTGTCGGTGCCGGAGATCGTCTCGGTCGTCCACAATCCCGAACACATGAACGTGTTCCGTCAGATCGGCGTCAACACGATGCAGAACCCACAGAGCCTGATCGCAGAATACCTGTACCGCGCCGTGAGCCGCCCGTCGATCGTCGATTTCATGCACATCGGCGAGGAGGCGGAGGTGTTCGAGATCGTCGTCGAATCCGACGCGCCGATCGCCGGCATGACGCTACGGGAGGCGGACGAGGCGGGACTCATCGGCGGCGAGACGCTGATCGTCGCCATCGAGCGCGACGAGGCGAACGGTCCGATCACCCCTCGCGGCAACACGCGCATCGAGACGAACGACCTGCTCACGGTGTACTCGGGACGCGGGGCGACTCCCGAGGTGACAGACATCTTCGGGCACACCGAAGACGGCGGCTGAGATGTCCGGCGGACGCGACGGCCTGCTCCCGACCGACCTGACCGTCATCGTGCGGGACATCGGCTCGTTGTTGTTGATGGAAGCCGGGCTGATGACGGTCACGACCGTCGTCGCGCTGGGCTTTCGGGAGTTTCACGCCGCGCTCGGCTTTCTTCTCGCGGGCGGCGTGACCGCCGCCGTCGGCGGGCTCGCGACCCGACGCTTCGCCGACGCGCCGGACCCGAAGATGAAACACGGCATGGTGATCGCCGCCGGAGGCTGGCTCATGATCGCGGTGTTCGGCTCGCTTCCGTTGATCGCGACGGCCTGGCTGACGCCGCCGGCCGTCATGGACGCGTTCGTGCCCGCGGCGGCCGACACGAGTTCTTGGCGGCCGGTCGGCGTCGGCGGCACCACGACGTTGTCGAGTCTCGCGTACTTTCGACACCCGCTTCACGCCGTCTTCGAGAGCATGAGCGGCTGGACCGGAAGCGGCCTGACGATGGCCGTCCGGGAGCCGTCGTTGCCGCGGACGGTCCAGTGGTGGCGGTCGCTGATCCAGTGGGTCGGCGGCGTCGGCGTCATCGTGTTGACCGTCTCGATTCTGTCGCGCCCGGGTAGCGGGAGCTACGCGCTCTACCAGAGCGAGGCCCGCGAGGAGAAGATTCACCCGAGCGTCGTCTCCACCGTTCGGACGGTTTGGCGGCTCGTCGTCGGCTACACCGTGCTGGCGTTCGTCGTGTTGTTCGCTGCCATCCGGGCCAGCGAAAGCGCGTACGCGACGTCGCTCTCGCCGACCGACGCCGCGTGGCAGGCGCTCAACCACGCTATGACCGGCCTGACGACCGGCGGGTTCTCCGTGACCGACAACTCCATCGCGACGTACGAATCGCCGCTCGTCGAGGCCGTGCTCCTGCCGATCATGATTCTGGGGGCGATCGCGTTTCCGATCCACTACGTCGTGCTCCGCGACCGAAGCGTGCGCGAACTGACGTCGGACCTCCAGACGCGCTGGCTGCTGCTGCTGCTCGGGGCCGGCGTCGTCGCGTTGTCGGCTCAGAACGTCGCGTCCGTTCCGGCGACCACCGGGGCGTTCGCCGGCCGGTCGTTTCTGTCCGTCGTCGACGGCCCGCAGCTCGACGCGGTTCGCGATTCCACGTTCCAGTGGATCAGCGCGCTGACGTGTACCGGCTTCCAGTCGGCTCCAATCGGCCGCTGGCTCGCCGGCGCGAAGGTGCTCGTCGTCGGCGCGATGGTGCTCGGCGGCGCGGCCGGATCGACCGTTGGCGGCATCAAGATCGTCCGCGGCTACACGATCGCCCGCGGGATCGTCTGGCAGTTCTCTCGCGTCTTCCTTCCGAAAAACGCCGTCGTCACCGTCCGCATCGGCGACCGACGATTAGACCGCGAGGCGATAGAACGCGAGTTCAGCGAGGCCGCAATCGTCACGTTGTTGTGGCTCGTCGTTCTCGTCGCCAGCAGCCTAGTGGTGGTCAACGTCGCCGGTCCGGAGTTCAGCTACGCCGACGCGTTGTTCGAGGTCGCCAGCGCACAGGGGAACGTCGGATTGTCCTCGGGGATCACGGGTCCCACGATGTCGCCGCTGGCGGAGGCGATGTTCGTGCTCAACATGTGGGTCGGTCGCTTGGAGATCATTCCGGTATTGGTGTTCGTGCGCGCCG
>KI543167.1:37180-43870 GCA_000496175.1 uncultured archaeon A07HR67
GTGTCGCGGATCACGAGCGTGGCGAACTCGGTGGTGGTGGTCGTTCGGGAGCGCGAGCGCGACGGTATCGGCGTCCTCGATCCGCGCGCTGGTGAGCGTCTCCGGGTTCGTCGCGTCGCCGACCACGTCGACGCCCGGCTTGTCCTCGGTGTCGACCACGGTGTACGGGATATCGGCGTCCTCGAGTTCGCTCGCGATGGTCCGCCCGACCTGCCCGTAGCCGACGATCACCGTCCGCCCGGCGGTAAATCGCCGAACGGACGACTGGGTCATCTCGATGAGCCGTTCCAGCTGGTCGGGGCGTCCGGAGACGAGCAGGACGGTCCCGCGCGTCAGCGTCGCGTCCGGCGACGGTGAGGGGTCGAACTCTCCCTGAAACCACGCGCCGACGACGTTGACGCCGGCGCGCTCGCGGATTCCGCTCTCGGCCAGCGTCGCTCCCGCCAGGTCGCCGCCGTGTCGGACGGACACCTCCGCGATCTTGAGCCGACCGTCGATGTCGATCGCCTCGTCGACCTCCGTCCGGAGGGCCGTCGTCACCTTGGCGGCGAGCCCGCGCCCGAGCAGCGGCCGCGGCGAGAGGACGTGGTCTGCGCCGGCCAGCCGGTGATACCGCTCCAGGTCGGGGTCCTCGACGACGCTGACTACCGGCACGTCCTCGGCGAGCTCCTTGGCGGCGAGCACGATGCTCGCGTCGACCTGATCGGAGACGTCGACGACGAGCGAGCGGGCCGCGGGCAGCCGCGCCGCGTTCAGCCCCTCCGAGGACTCCGGGTCCGCACGTATCACCCGGTGGCCGTCTCCGTACAGCTCGTTCGCCCGTTCCCGGTCGGACTCGACGACGACGTGTGGCACCTCCCGGGCGCCGAGCTCCTCGATGAGCACCTCGGCACGGGTCGTGTACGAGCAGACGATCACGTGGTCCGTGACCTCGTCGTCGAGGGTCGTCGGTGCGGTCTCGGTGAGGATGGTTTCGAGAACGGGTCTCGCGACGACCGGCAGCGCGCCGACGAGCAGCGCCATTCCCATCAGGTCGGTCACGGCGATGAACGCTCGCATCTGCTCGCTCTCCCACGGCGCGTCTCCGCCGAATCCCGTAGTGGTGAACATCTCGACGGCGAACTGAAACGAGTCGAGAAACGTCCGGGGGCGGTTCTCGAACGTCGCCATCCCCCACTGATACGCGAGCGCGGTGCCGACCAGCGCGGCGAACAACAAAGAAAAGTAGCCGACGACCCGGCGCTGCCATCCGTTCATACTCGTTTTTGCGATGCGCCCGAATAAAAAGATGCGACTCGGCCGGCCGCCGGTCCACGGAGCGGTGTCCAGTGCCTGCCGACGACCGGCCGCCAACGGGTCACTTTAGCCGCCGCGCGCACAACGCCGGCCATGACACGGTCGGCGATCCCCGAAGACCATCCGCGATACGCATCGCTCGTCACGCGCCACCGGATCGAAGCGGGCGTCGAGCAGGGGATAACCTCCACACAGGGGCTCATCGCACAGGGCCGCGGCGAGGCGTTCGACTACCTGCTCGGCGAGCGCACCCTCCCGAGCGCCGACGACGCCGCGCGGGCGGCGGCCGCCGCGCTCCGTGCCGCCGACCATCCAGTGATCTCCGTGAACGGAAACGTCGCTGCCCTCGTCCCCGACGAGACGGTCGAACTGGCCGCTGTCGTCGACGCCGACCTCGAGGTGAACCTCTTCAATCGCACCGACGCCCGAATGGAAGCGATCGCCGACCACCTCCGCGAGCACGGCGCCGAACGGGTGAAGGGGTTGACCGGTGACGGATCGATCCCCGGACTGGACCACGGCCGCGGCACCGTCGACGCCGACGGGATCGGCGCGGCCGACGTGGTCGTCGTCCCGCTCGAGGACGGCGACCGCGCCGAGGCGCTCGCGGAGATGGGTAAAACGGAAATCGTCATCGACCTCAACCCGGGGAGCCGGTCGCCACGCACCGCCGCGATCCCGATCGTCGACAACGTCATCCGCGCGGTGCCGAACGTGACGGCTCACGCCCGCGACCTGGCCGACGCGTCGCCGGCGGTGCTTCGCGAGGTCGTGAGCGCGTTCGACCCGGACGCGGCGCTCGCGGCGGCCGAAACCGCAATTCGCGAGACGCGTTTCGACGACGACACGGCCGAGTAACCGAGGTCTCTGTCCCCCTAAAAGAACCCAACGTACACCCGTCTCCGGCTCTGTTCGCGTATCATGGCAGACGTCGTCTGGGCCGTTCGACACGGCGAACGACGGGACAGCGTCGATCCCGACTGGGAGACCGTCGCCGAGCGCGTCCACGACCCGCCGTTGACGGAACTCGGGCGCTGGGCGGCGTGGCGGGTTGGCCGGCGGTTCGTGGAGCGTGAGCCGCCGGTCGACGCCGTCTACGCGTCGCCGTTTCTCCGTGCCGTCGAGACGGCCGCAGAGATCACCGCGGAGACCGACGCCCGCTTCATGCTTGAGCCGGGACTCGGCGAACACCGAAACGCCGACTGGTTCGACGCCGAGCCGGAGACGCTCCCGTTCGAGCGACTGACAGCGCGGTTCGAGCGGCTCTCTGCGGACCACGAGCCGCTCGTCACCCCCGGGTTTCCGGAGACGCACGCCGAGGCGATGACGCGTATCGGCCGGACCACCCGGCAGATCGCAGACGCGACGGACGGGACGGCCTTGCTCGTCGGCCACGGGGCCACGATCGGCGGCGTGGTCGCCGGACTCGTCGGCTCCGCGGACGCGGTAGACGCGCCGTTGTGTGGGCTGACGCGCCTCGTCAGCGACGACGACGGGTGGCGGCTGGATTTCTCCGGCGACACGACACACCTCGACGTGTAACCCGGCGGCCGTGGTCGCGCGCTCGGAGCCGCTCGCGGGCCGTCCGAAGCCAGACCGGCGTCGACGCAAGTTCAAAGTCCTTCGCGGCCTATATCCACACATGGAACTGGACGACACGGACAGAGAAATCCTCCGACTCCTCCAATCGGACGCGAGGACCCCCTTCTCGGAGATCGCGCGCCGGATCGACATGTCGAGCGCGACGGTCCACGACCGTGTCGGCCGAATGGAGGACGCGGGAGTGATCGAGGGCTACCACGCGTCGGTAAATCCAAAGGCGATCGGGTACGGCGTCAGCGCGCTCGTTGGGCTCAGAGTCGAACAGGGCCGTGAGGAGGACGCGCTCGACCGGCTCAGAGAAATCGAGGGCGTCCGCGAGATCCACCTGACCACCGGCGAGTGGGACGTGATGCTGCGGGTCGTCGCCGAGGACACCGACAGCCTCCGAGAACTCATGTTCGAACGGATCGCGAACATGGACGGCTTCTCGCGGTCACAGACGATGATTATTCTCGGTACCGACTACGAGACCGACGGGCCGCCGATCTGAGCGTGCCGTCACCGTCGCCCGCTGCTGGCCGTTCCGGACCGGAACGCTCAACTTCGAAACCCGCCGAACCCCGGGTATGAGTGTACGGGCGGCTGACCGGTTCGGGCTCTCGCCGGAGCGCGCGTGGGGGACGGCGGTCGCCGTCGTCACCGGGCTCCTGGTCGTCGGATCGATCGTCTTCCCTCGGGTCGTGTACGACCGATTCCTCTGGCGGTACTTCTGGGGCCCCGTCGCGGCCGACGGACAGGGCGCTCGGTGTGCGGTTCGCACCGCCGGCGGGACGGAGCTTCTGTCGAGCGCGTCGGCCTGTGCGGAGGCGACCGCGGCCGGCGGGGTGGTTGCCTCGCCGGGATACACCACCGTCTCGACGCTGAGTTACGTCGTGATTCTGCTCGGCATGTTGATCGGCGTCGTGTTCTTGTTGCGCCGGCTGGATATTGCCACGGAGTTCCGCTTCTTCTACGCGTTGTTCCCGTTCATGTTGTTCGGCGGCGCGCTCCGCACCGTCGAGGACGCGGGCATCTCGGCGCTGGACGCGGGCGCAGACCCGCTGATCTCGTTTCCGTTGAGCGCGCTGATCATCAGTCCGTTCATATACTTCACCGTGTTCGCGGTGACGCTCGTGTGTGTGGTCGGCGCGTACGCCGCCGAGCGGCAGGGGCTCGTTGACGACTACGCGAAGCCGTTGTTCGGAAGCGGCGCGACCGTGCTCGTGTTGACGGTCGGCTACCTGTCGTACCTCGCGGCCGCCACCGACTACGTGACGGTGTATCCGCAGGTGATCGGGACGGTACTCGTGCTCGCGACCGTTTCGACGGCCGCGACGTGGGCGCTCATCGCCCGCTTCAATCCCTCGATCAACCAGGGAACCGGCATCGCCGGCTTCGTGATCATCTGGGGGCACGCCGTCGACGGGGTCGCCAACGTGATCGGCTTGGACTGGATGCCGGCGTTGACCGGGACCGCGAACCTCGTGCCGAAACACGTCGTCAACGAGCTGGTCGTAGAGTGGACGGCCCGGCTGCTCCCCGATCCGATCCTCGCGGTCACCGGCAACGCGTGGCCGTTCCTGCTGGTGAAACTCGGCGCCGCCACGTTCGTCGTCTGGGTGTTCAACGGGGAGCTGTTCGAGGAATCGCCGCGGTACACGTTGTTGTTGCTGATCACCGTGTTGGCCGTCGGGCTCGGCCCCGGCACGCGCGACATGCTGCGGGCGACGTTCGGGGTTTAATAATGAGCGGTTACTCCGCCGTAGTTCAGGGTGCTCGGAGATACGCTCGTCTATAATTGGCTACCGGCGGATCGGCGGCGAACACCGCCAAAGCCCCAGCCGCTCGGCCATCTGTCGCTGGCAACTGCTCGACCCGGAACACCGCCAAAGCCCCAGCCGCTCGGCCATCTGTCGCTGGCAACTGCTCGACCCGGAACACCGCCAAAGCCCCAGCCGCGAGGCGGGCGCACGCTCGCTGCGGTCCTCAGTCGCTCGCTTCGCTCCCTCCCTGCGGTCCTTACGTCGCCTGCGCCCGCCTCGCGACTGCCCCTTTGAGCCCCGCCCCGCACGGCACCGCCCCGCGCCTCACGCCTCCCCAGCCTCGTCGGTGGTCCTCCGCTTCGCTCCGGACCACCGACTCCCTCGCGCGTGCCACTCGGCCGCAGAGCGGCCTCGCGGGCACGCGCCACCGCGTCGACCGTTTATCATCAATTTCGAGGGGACGCGCCGGGTTCGGTCACGCTGGTCCGTTCCGCAACGACATCCTATAAACCATCGCGGCGGATAGCGTTCCTGTAATGCTCCAAGGGGTCAACGTCGCGCTCGGCGTCTCGGGCAGTATCGCGGCGGTGAAGGTCGTCGAGATCGCCCACGAGCTGCGCCGGCACGGCGCGAGCGTTCGCGGCGTGATGTCGTCGGCCGCGACCGGTATCGTCCACCCGTGGGCGGTCGACTTCGCCACCGACGAGCCGGTCATCACGGAGATCACCGGCGACGTCGAACACGTCGAACTCTGCGGGCGCGAGGGGTGGGCCGACGTGCTGCTCTTGGCGCCCGCGACCGCGAACACCGCGGGGAAGGTGGCGGCCGCCGTCGACGACACTCCCGTGACGACGTGTGCGACGACCGCAATCGGCGCGGGCGTCCCGGTCGTGATGGCCCCGGCGATGCACGAGCCGATGTACGACCATCCGGGGGTGCTCGCCGCGCTCGACACGCTGGAGGCGTGGGGCGTGACGTTCGCCGACCCCCGAATCGAGGAGGGGAAAGCGAAGATCGCGGCCGAGTCGGCGATCGTGACCGAGGTGGCTCGCGCGACGACGCCGGACGCCCTGGCCGGCACACACGTCGTGGTCACCGCGGGCGCGACCACCGAACGGATCGACCCGATCCGGATTCTCACGAACCCGGCCTCGGGCAAGACCGGCCGGGCGGTCGCCCGCGCGTGTTACGTCCGCGGCGCCGACGTGACGCTGGTTCAACACGGCTCGTCGGTGCCGTACGCCGACGTCGTCGCCGTCGAGACCGCCGACGAGATGATCGCGGCCTGCCGCGAGGCGGCCGTCACCGCCGACGCGCTGGTGTCTGCGGCGGCGATATCGGATTTCACCGCCGACGCGGTCGACCAGAAGATCCGGTCGGGGTCGCCGTTGTCGGTCGACCTGCGGCCGACGCCGAAGCTGCTCGACGCCGTCCGGGAGGCGAGCCCGTCGCTTCCGCTCGTCGGGTTCAAAGCCGAGACGTCCGGCGACGACGCGGCGATGGTCGCGGAGGCCGAGCGGATCCGGGACCGCGTCGGGTTGTCGTTCGTCGTCGCCAACGACGCGAGCGTGATGGGCGACGACGAGACGCGCGTTCTGCTCGTGGGCGAGGCCGGAACCGAGCCCGCGGAGTACGTCGGCAGCAAAGACGGTCTCGGTGGGCGCGTGGCCGACGAACTCGCTGACGTCTTGGGGGGACCCGAGTGAGTGCGAAATAGTTTTGACTTTGCCGTCGTTGAGTTACAACACACTGTTTCGCGACTCTCGGTCGGAGACGCGAGCAACGCTCACACATGACAGACACAGATGCCCTCCGTATACTCGTTCCCGTCGGCGACTCGGTGACGCTCCGCGAGACGGTCTCGTACGTCATCGAACGGGCGACTACCGCGGCCGCCGACCGGCCCGTTGAGGTTCACTTCGTCGTGGCGGCCAGGACCCAGTCGGTCAGCCCAGACGCTCCGGAGGCGCTCGCCGCCGCGCGGAAGCTGCTCGAACGCGTCGAGGCCTGGGTGCGCGAAGAAACGGCCGACACGGACACTCCGGCCGCG
>KI543167.1:44703-48497 GCA_000496175.1 uncultured archaeon A07HR67
CCAACAGCATCACGCTCACGCCCGGCACGCTGACGGTCAGCGTCTCCGAGCGCTCGTTCGACATCCACTCGCTGACCGCCGGGTCGCGAACGGACCTCTTCGACGGCGGGTTAGAACGGGCGGTCCGGTTCGTCTTCTACGGCCGGGCGGCGGCGCGGATACCGACGCCGCGCGAGCGCGGCGACACCGGGGAGGGAGAAGATGGTTGAGTTCGAGACGGCGCTTCTGGCCGTTGCCGGGGCGTTCGTGGCCTTCGCCGTCGTCGCGTTGTACCGAGTCTACGTCGGGCCGACCACCCACGACCGCGTCATCGCGGTGAACGTCGCCGGAACCAACACCGTGGTTGCCATCGCGCTGATAGCCGCCGCGTTCCAGCAGTCGACGTTTCTCGACGTGGCGCTCGTGTACGCCCTATTGAACTTCCTGTTGTCGATAGCGTTCTCGAAGTTCAACGTCGAGCGCGGAGGTGTGTTGTGACGCCCGTCGAGTGGGCGGCGGTCGCGCTGGCGGTCGGCGGCGCGTTCTTCGCGGGCGTCGCCGCGGTCGGCATCGTTCGTCTCCCGGACGTGTACACTCGCGCACACGCCGCCTCGAAGAGCGACACCCTCGGGGCCGTTCTCGCTATCGGCGCAGCCGCCCTCGCGCTGCGATCGGGCCTCTCGACGGCGAAGTCGGTGTTCCTGCTGGTGTTTACATTCGTTACGAACCCGACGGCCGCACACGCCATCGCCCGGGCCGCACAGGACCAGGGAATCACGCCGTGGACCGCCGACGAGGGCGAGGACGCATGACGCTGACGCTTCTGGAGGGAGCGGTGTTGGTCTTCGTCGTCGGCTGTGCGCTCGGCGCGGCCCTCCTCAAGGACACCCTGGCGGCGGTGATGGCCTTCGCGGCGTACAGCCTCGGCGTCTCCGTCCTCTGGCTCATCCTCCAGGCGCCCGACGTCGGGCTCACGGAGGCGGCCGTCGGCGCCGGCATCATGACCGTGTTGTTCCTGTTGGCGTTGTCGAACACCAGTTCGCCGGACGTCGACCGGCTGCTGGAACCGGTCCGGTGGCGGACGGTGGCGCTCGTCGGCGGGTTCGCCCTGTTGATCGGCGTGACCGTTCCCGCGCTTCCGGCGATTGGCGACCCGGGGTCGGCGGTCGCCGGCGGCGAGGTGACCCAGTACTACCTCGAGAACGCGTACGCGGAGACCGAGGTGCGAAACGCCGTGACCGCGGTGCTGGCGGCCTACCGAGGCTTCGACACCCTCGGCGAGGGGGTCGTCGTGTTCGCCGCCGTCGTCGTCGCGCTCTCCGTGCTCCGCCGGGAGGTGGTCGCATGAGCACCGACGGCGCGGACTCGGCCGCCCCGACGACGACGAGCAGGGATTGTACGTCGAGTCGACGATCATCATGACGACCGTCCGGTTCGTCGCTCCGTTCATCCTCACGTTCGCGTTGTTCGTCATGTTCCACGGGGCCGACTCGCCCGGCGGCGGCTTCCAGGGCGGCGTCATCGCCGGCTCGGTGGTGATGATGCTCGCGTTCGCCTACGGCATCGACTCGACCCGCCGGTGGCTCGACGTCCGCGCGGTCCCGGCGCTGGCGTCCGGCGGCGTGTTCGTGTTCGTCGGGATCGGCCTCGGCGCCATGGCGCTCGGCGGACAGTTCCTCCAGTACGCGGAGTACGAGGCGTTGTTCAGCCACGCGATCAAGTACGGTATCGAGCTCGTCGAGCTCGGGATCGGCGCCATTGTCGCCGGCGTCGCCATCGGGCTCTTCTTCCTGCTCGCGACCGGCTTCGACCACATCACCGAGGAGGAGACCACATGACGCTCGAACTGCTGACGACCCATTACAACTACTACGCGGTCGTCGTGTTGCTCGGTATCGGATTGTACACGATCATCGAGTCGCCGAACCTCGTCAAGAAGGTCATCGGAATGAACGTGTTTCAGACCGGGATCTTCTTGTTTTTCATCACGCTCGCGTTCCGCGCCGACGCCGCCCCCCCGGTTATCAGCGACGGTGCCGGCCCGTACGTCAGCCCGTTGCCGCACGTGCTCATCCTGACCGCCATCGTCGTCGGGGTGAGCCTGACGGCAGTCGCGCTCGCGCTCGTCGTGCGCGTCTACGCCGAGTACGGCACGCTCGACGAAGAAACGCTGGAAGGACTCTACCATGATTGATCACCTCATCGTCCTGTTGGTCGTGGCTCCGATCCTCGGCAGCGCCGTGCCGACGCTAGCAAGCCTCCGCTACGACCGCGTCGGCTGGTCCGTCGCAACGGTAACCACGCTCGTTCACGCCGCCTTCGCCGGCGTTCTGACCTGGACCGTCTGGACCGACGGCGTCGTGCGCTACGCGGTCGGCGGGTTCGCCGCCCCGTACGGAATCGAACTCGTCGCCGACGGGCTGACGGTTCTCCTCGTCGCGCTCATCAGCGCCGTCTCGCTCGGCGTGCTCGCGTACGCCCGTCGGGCCGGCCCACACGCAAACTCGTTTTACGCGCAGTTCCTGCTGCTCGTCGCCGGTCTGTCCGGGATGACGGTGACCGGCGACGTGTTCAACCTGTACGTCTTCCTCGAGATCACCGGGCTCGCGGCGTACGGGCTCGTCGCGAGCGGTCGAGAAGCGCGTTCTGCGGTCGCGGCGCTCAAGTACCTCATCATCGGAACCATCGGCGCGTCGTTGTACCTGCTCGGCGTCGGCTACGCGCTCGCCGCCACGGGCACGTTAAACATGGCCGACCTGAGCGTCAAACTCGCCGACGTCGGTTACGACTCGACGCTCGTGTTGACCGCGTTCGGACTCATCATGGCCGGACTGGCGGTGAAAGTCGCGTTGTTCCCGCTTCACACCTGGCAGCCGGACGCGTACACCGACTCGCCGGACAGCGTGAGCGCGTTCATCGCCGCGCTCGTCTCGACGGTCTCGGCGTACGCGCTGGCCCGCATCTTGTTTTCGGTGTTCACCGTCGACTTCCTCCGGGCGGTGCCTGCGGCGCGCGCGGCCCTGGTGGCCGTCGCCTGCGTCAGCATCATCGCCGGGAGCGTCCTCGCGGTCGCACAGGCGGACGTCCAACGGATGCTGGCGTACTCGTCGGTGTCACAGTTCGGCCTCGTGATTGCCGGCTTCGCGGTCGCGACGCCGCTTGCCGTCGCCGGCGCGACGGTTCACCTCGTCGGCCACGCGGTAATGAAGGGCGGCCTCTTTGCCGCCTCTGGGATCATCGAGCGCGAGACCGGCGCCACGACAGTCGGCGGCTACGCGGGTATGGGCGGGCGGACGCCGCTCGCCGCCGGGACGTTCACGCTGCTCGCGCTCGCGATGGTGGGCGTGCCGCCCGCCGTCGGCTTCGTCGGCAAGTGGTACATCGTGCTCGGGGCGGTCAACGCCGGCCTCTGGCCGGTCGTCGCCGTTCTGCTGGTGAGCACGTTGTTGACGCTGGCGTACTTCGCCCGGCTCGGCGAGCGGCTCTACTTCGCCGAGCCGACGATTCGGTCTGAGCCGGCCGCCGCCGCCGACGGCGGCGAAGCCGTCTCGACGGCGATGATCGCGACGGTCGTCGTCGCGGCCGTCCTCGCGGTCGCGCTCACCGCCGCCGTGCCGGTCGTCGACGCACTGCTCGACCGGACGGTGTTCGAGGTGATCGCCGGATGACCGACGTCGCCGCCCTTCGGCCGCTGCTCGCCGTGCTCGTGTCGGCCGTGGCCATTCCGGTCATCCTCTCGTTGCGGTCGCGCCCGAACGTCCGAGAAGGGGTTACCGTGGCCGTCGCCGTAACGAAGTTCGGCCTCGTCGCGAGCA
>KI543167.1:48517-49952 GCA_000496175.1 uncultured archaeon A07HR67
GATCTCGCCCCGACGGCGGCCGCGACGCCGCTGCGGGCGATCCTGCCGGCGCCATTCGGTCGCCCGAGCCGGCCGATGACGACGGTGCCGACGGCGACCGGCCGGCGGACGATGCCGTACCCGACGCCGACGGCGCCGAGGAGGGTGACGACGCCGACGCACACGTCGGCCACCACGGCGGTCCGCCGGCGAGCGGCTGGGAGGCGCGCGGCTGGCGCGGCGCGGAGAGCACGTGGTTCATGCTCGGGCCAATCTTGACGGCCGCGAGCCTCTCGGTGTTGTTGGGGGTCGTCCCCCGGACCGTGGTGTTCTTGCGGATCGTCGAGACCGTCGTCGGCTCGTTGCCGGGGGTGGTCGGCTGATGACGAGCGCGCTGACCCTCCTTCCGCCGGGACCGGTCCTGCTCGTCGTCGCGGTCGCGGTCGCGCTCGCCTCGCGCCGTGTCGGCCACGCGCTCGGCGTCGCGGCCGCCGGTACGGCGGTCGTCTGGGCGTGGGCCGTGCCGGCCGGCGCACACCTCCAGGCGACGTTCCTCGGCTTCGACGCCGTCCTGCTCAACGTCGACGCGTTCTCGCGGCTGATGGGGCTGATATTCGGGATCATCGGCGTCGCGGCCGTCCTCTACTCGTACGCGAGCGACGCCGAGAGCCTCCAGACCGGGTTCGCGCTCTCGTACGTCGCGACGAGCTTCGGCGCGGTGTTCGCCGGCGACTGGCTCACCCTGTTGTTCTTCTGGGAGCTGATGGCCGTCACCAGCACCCTGCTCGTCTGGCACTACCGCGGCGAGGCGGTGCGGGCCGGGTTCCGGTACGCGCTGCTCCACGGGCTCGGCGGCACGTTGCTGATGGCGGCGGTCCTCGGCACCTACGTCGCGAAGGGGACGTTCCTGTTCGCGTCGGTGCCGGGAGGGCCGTCGACCGCGGGAATCGCCATGGGTCTGCCGGCCGCGCTCGCGGCGATCGGAATCGGCGTCAACGTTGGCTTCATCGGCCTCCACGCGTGGCTTCCGGACACATATCCGCGTCCGCACATCGCCGCCAGCGTCTTCCTCTGTGTGTTCACCACGAAGACCGGCGTCTACGGGATGTACCGGGCGTTCCCCGACGGTCACGTCGCGATCGCGTACATGGGCGGCGGCATGGCGGTGTTCGGGGCGACGTTCGCGTTGTTCCAAAACGACATGCGCCGGCTGCTCTCGTATCACATCCAGTCACAGGTCGGCTACATGGTCGCCGGCGTCGGCATCGGGACGGCGCTCTCACAGGCCGGCGCGTTCGCACACGTGTTCAACCACATCCTGTACAAGGGGTTGTTGTTCATGACCGCCGGCGTCGTGATCTACCGAACCGGCGAGGAGAGCCTGAAGAAACTCGGCGGGTTGGCCCGCGAGATGCCGTTGACCGCGGCCGTCTTCGCCGTCGCCGCGCTTTCTATC
>KI543167.1:50131-64126 GCA_000496175.1 uncultured archaeon A07HR67
CCGGCCTGGTCGGGTTTGCCGCGACGAAGCAGCCGCTCTCGAAACTCGGGCGGGTTCCGGACATCGACTCGTTGTACAACCCGGCGGTGCTTTACGGAACCCGCGCGCTCGTCGTCGGCGCCACCGAACTGTACGCCGCGGTCGACCGCGGCGTGGTCGAGGCGGCCAAACGCTCTGTGCGGGTCGTCACCGACCCGCAAGCGGCCGTCGAGCGCGCCGGCTTCGACGTCGAGGTCAGGTTCGGAATCGGCCGAAGCGTGCTCACGCTGGCGATAGTCGCCGCCGTCGCGTTGTTCGTTCTGTTCGCGATGTGACCGGCGTCGGCCGTGGGTCGACCGCGGCTCAGTACTCCTCGTACGCGAGGTTCATCAGCCACTGCGAGAACGCGTCGGACTGCGGGTCGATCTCTTCTTCGCCGATGAACGGCGACAACATATCGCCGGCCATCAACAACGCGAAGTCGAGGTCACGCGGCGCCGGCTCCAGGTAGTACGTGTTGTGTCCGTCGTACACGGTGTTCTCCCGCTGGATCAGCCCGGATTCCTGCAACGCCTCCGCGATGCGGCTTCCCTTCCGCGAGGAGACGTCGAGCTCCTTCCAGAAGTCGCTCTGGTGGATCCCGCCGGTCTCGCGGATGAGTTCGAGGCCGGCGCGCTCGTCTGCCGACAGCTCGGACTCGAGTTCGGACACGCTCATGTCGATAGTTCCGGCCGCGAGTCGGTTAAAACTGGCTTTCCGTCGCGTCGCCGGCTCCGTCCCGGTCGGATCCGAACGCCGGTGGAACGGATGTCGGCTTCGCCGGAGTCTCACACGGCGGCCCGTCGGCGAACGCAACCGCGGGCGCGGGGCCGGTGACGATCCGCGTAAACGAGCGCGTTCCGAAGCCGTTGCCGTGGAGACACGCCCCGTACGCGTGGTCCGCGAGGACGTCGCTCGCGCGGTCGAGCCACTCGGCGGCGGACTCGTCGGGCTCCGGCGAGACCGCGTCCGCGACCCGACGGGCGCTGTCGGCGCGTTCGGCGCCGTCCGACCCGCGCCGTTCCGGCACCGCAAAACGGTCGGCACCGTTTATGACCCCGCCGACGTTGCCGACGACGTGGACGCCCGGGTCGAGCCGGGTGACCGCGAGCGTCCCGTCGTACGAGAGGAGAAACGCGGCGGCGTCGTCGGCGAGAACGAGGCTGAAGCCGCGGTAACGCCGGCGGTCGACCGCTCGCTCGACCGTCCGTACGGCCGCCGCGGCCGAGGGCCGCCGAAGGCAGTCTTTCACGAGGAGCCCGCGCGAGCGGTCTCCGTCGCGGTCGGCGTCGAGCCAGCGGTTCGTGACGGCGGCGACGAGTCCGGTCTCGGTCAGCCCGATCCAGGTTCCGCCGGCCTCGGCGTCGCGGGGCGCGAGGAACCGCCGTCGGTCTCCGCGGACGGCCGGCGGCTCCGAGGGGCGGTCGTGTGCCTCGTCGCGGTTGGCGGCGACCGCCACCGGAGGCTCGAAGACTCGCCAGGCGAGCGTGAGCGTACACACGGCCTCCGCTGGGTTCGCTCGCGTAAAAAATCCGCCGGCGGCCCAGAACTGCGCGCGTCGCTGCGACGGTTTACTCGTATTAAAAGAAATCTTTTGAGCCCTCGGACCGTCGGTGGGCATATGAAGGCGATCGCTGTGTTAGCGGACGGAAACGAGCCGGTCGTGATCGAGAAGCCACGGCCGGAGCCGGCGGCCGGCGAAGCGCTGGTGCGGACGCTTCGCGTCGGCGTCGACGGCACCGACCACGAGGTGATCGCCGGCGGACACGGGGACACACCGGCTGACGACGACCATATCGTTCTGGGTCACGAGGCAGTCGGCGTCGTGGAGGACCCGAACGACACGCCGTTCGAGGCCGGCGACGTGGTCGTTCCGACGGTCCGGCGTCCCCCGAACGGCGCAAACGAGTACTTCGCGCGCGGCGAGCCGGACATGGCTCCCGACGGCGAGTACCACGAGCGGGGCATCGTGGGGGCACACGGCTTCATGGCGGAGTACTTCACCAGCCCGGCGGAGTTTCTCGTCGAGATCCCGCCGTCGCTCGCCGAGTGGGGGTTTCTCGTCGAGCCGGCGTCGATCACCGAGAAGGCGGTCGAGAACGCGTTCGCGAGCCGGTCGGCGTTTCACTGGGAGCCCGAGTCGGCGCTGGTGTTGGGCAACGGCGCGCTCGGACTGCTCACCCTGGCGATGCTGGACCCGACGTTCGAGCGGACCTACTGTCTCGGCCGCCGCGAGCGGCCCGACCCGACGGTCGACGTGATCGAGTCGCTCGGCGCCACGTACGTGAATTCGAACGAGACGGGTGTGCCGTCGGTTCCGGACGCCCACGAGCCGATGGACCTCGTCTTCGAGGCGACCGGACACGCCCCCCACGCCTTCGAGAGCATCGAGGCGCTCGCGCCCAACGGGGTCTCTGCGCTGCTCGGCGTCTCGGGCGACCGGACGCTCGAACTCGACGCCGGACGGCTCCACCGCGAGCTCGTGTTACACAACAAGGCGCTCGTCGGCAACGTCAACTCCCGGTACGAACACTTCGAGGCGGCCGCCGACTCGCTCGCGGGGCTCTCCCGGGCGTTTCTCTCCGATCTCGTCACGGGCGTCCACGCGCTCGACGCGTTCGAGGCCGCGTTCGTCGACGACGACACGACTATTAAAACGGCGGTCGAATTCGACACGTATGAAAAACGTTGACGACCTGATCGACAGCGCGGCCGAGCTCGCCGAGCACGGTCTCTCGAAGGGAGAAATCGCCGACGAGCTGAACGTCTCCCGGGAGACGGCGAGCTGGCTCGTCGAACGCGGCGGGGGAAACGACGCCAGCACCACCGCGATCGCGTCGGAATCGAGCGCCGACATTCACGTCGACTGGTCGGCGATCGGCCGGGACTCGACTCGGCTCGCGTACGCCGCCCAGGCGATGGCGGACCTCCTCGCGAAACAAGGAGACGCGGTCGACCTCACGGTCGGCATCGAGAAGGCGGGCGCCCCGCTCGCGACGGCCGTCGCCCGCGAGCTCGACACCGACCTCGGGACGTACGCCCCCGCGAAACACCAGTGGGAAGAAGGCGACATCGCCGACCACGGCGGCGGCTTCTCCCGGAACTTCGCGGCGATCCGGAACCGCGATTGTTACGTCGTCGACGACATCATCACCTCCGGAACGACGATGCGCGAATCGATCGACGCGATCCGCGAACACGGCGGGAAGCCGGTCGCGTGCGTCGTACTCGTCGACAAGGTGGGGTACGACGACATCGACGACGTTCCCGTCTACTCGCTCGTCGACGTCGTCAGCGTCGACCGCGAGTGAGTCGGCCGGAACCACTTTCACTCGTCGTCGCGTACCAGTCCGCATGACGTTCCAGCCCGAAAGCGACATGGACCCCGACGCGGTGAGCGACCAGGTCGACGAGGCGATCGCCGACAACGACGTGGTGCTTTTCATGAAAGGAAACCGCCTGATGCCGCAGTGTGGCTACTCACAGCGCGCGGTCGAACTGATCGGCCAGCACGTCGAGGAGTTCGAAACGATCGACGTGCTGCCGGCGCTGCCGGCGTACCGGGAGGCACTCGCCGACCACAGCGGCTGGGAGACGATTCCGCAGGCGTTCGCCGACGGGGAGTTCATCGGGGGCAGCGACGTGCTCGCCGAGCTCGACGAGCGCGGCGAGTTGGCCGCAGAGCTCGGCCTCGAGTAGGCGGCGTCTTCGCGAGCCGGCGACCGCCGCTGGCCTCACTCCCCGAAGAGTAGCCCATATAAACCTACGTCGCCTACGTGAAGTAGGTGCTGCCGTTTACCGCCCGCGTCGCGACGACCGGTCCGACACACCAGTATCCCAGTAAACAATGACAGGCCGCGTGTTCCGACTCCATTCGACGCTCGAACTGCCACTCGAAGACGTAGAGACGTACTTCGACGAAGACCCCGACCTTCCGCGGGAGATCGACGATATCGATATCACGCGTCGAAACAACACCCTCATCATCAAGGCCCTGTCCGACGACGAGGACATCAGCAAGTACACCCCGACCGCCCAGCTGAAGGCGTCGGTCACGGAGACGCGCGTCTGGGAGGAGGAGCCGCCCCGCGCCGGCGGTCCACAGTGGATGGACGACGAGGAAGAAGAGATTCCGTCCGAGCTCGTCGAGTTCGCCTGTTTCAAAGGCGATCGCGAGACCGTGCTTCAGAACACCGCCTTACAGTACCCCATGTTTCTCGTGCTTCGCGAGATCGCCACCCGCGCCGAGAAGGGGACGCTGACGGCGATCACCGAGTCCGACGGCGATCTCGAGGCGACCCGGATCGTCGAGGGGGAGTCTCGCCCGGCGAGCATCGAAGTCGTCGAGAGTCCCCAAGGCACCGGTGACGGCGACGGCGGCGTGAACTGGCGAGACAACGAGTTCATCAGCGATTAACGACGACCGCGTCCGCCTCGACCGACCCCAGACACCGAATTTCGACCCCCAAAGCCGACCCCGCGATCTGTCCACCCGCCGTTGTGTGACCGTCGGACGTTTTCCTCGACGTTTTAGACGTTCCCCCGCCTACGAATCGTATGACCGACGACTGGGTGAGCCTGTTTTCCGGCGGAAAAGACTCCTCGTGGGCGCTGTACCGCGCGCTCGAGGCGGACAAGAACGTCTCGCGGCTTCTCACCGTTCATCCGGCCGGCGACTCGTACATGTATCACACGCCGGCGACGCGGCTGGCCGGACTCGCCGCCGAGAGCGTCGGGATCGACCTCGTGGAGGTCGAACCTGACGACTTCGGAGCCGACGACGTCGACGACGCGAGCGCACAGGGCGACGCCGAACTGGAGCCGATGGAGGCCGCACTCCGCGAGGTGGCCGCCGAAGACGGCTTCGACCTGGCGGGCGTCACCGCGGGGGCGGTCGAAAGCGAGTTCCAGACGAGTCGGATCCGGGCGATGTGCGACCGGCTAGGCGTCGACCTGTTCGCGCCGTTGTGGGGCAACGACCCCGTCGCGCTCGCCGAGGCGATGTTCGAGGCGGGCTTCGAGATCCGGATCGTTCAGGTGGCCGCATACGGCCTCGATGAGTCGTGGCTGGGACGGCGCTACAACGCCGACGCGCTCGACGACCTGCTCGCGCTCCGGTCGGAGTACGGCGTTCACCCGCTCGGCGAGGGCGGCGAGTTCGAGACGTACGTCGTCGACGGCCCGCACATGGACCGTCGGATACAGCTCTCATACGAGACGGTGTGGCACGGCGACCGTGGCCACATCGAGGTGACGGACGCGGAGTTGGGCTGAGCCCGAGCGCCCGCGACGCGCCGTCCGCTGATCGGCGCCGTCACGCCCGAGCGAGGCAAACACCATGTATATCATTTTTTATCAGATGGGCCCGATGTCGGCTGTATGGACTTCGATCGGTACCGTGAGGAGGTCGATGCGAACCGACGAACACACGGCTTCGACACCGTCGACGAGAGGGAATCTGCGTTCGGCCGGCTGTGGAGCACACACGAGGAGGATCAGACGGTCGGGAGCGTCTCGCTTTTGGCGACCGTCACGGACGCGGACAGCCACGACGCGGCCGACGTTGTCGACGACGCCGACCGGTTCCGCCGGACCCTCGCAGCGGTAACCGACGACGGCGAGAACACGACCCCGATCGGGTATCTCGTGTTCGCACTGCCGGAGCCGGACGACGACATCGTCTCGGCGGCGACGTCGTACACCGTCGCTGAGCGCCGGACAAACGTGTTTCCGTTGGTGTACGACACAAGCGCCGAAACGCTCCACATCCATCCGGTGCCTCGGCTGAAGGGTCGCGGGATCTACCGGCGACAGGCCGACGACGCCGAGCGGCTGTTCGAGGTCTGATCCGGGGGAGGACTCGAAACGACTCGTCGCCGACGGCCAGTTGCCGCGTCGACTTACGGCCAGTTGCCGCCCTGTTCGTAGGCGTTCACCACTCGGCGGAGCGCGACGACGTACGCGGCGGTCCGGAGGTTCGGGAGCTCGTTCTGTTCGTACGCGTCGATGATCCCCTCGAACGCGTCGGTGATGATCCGTTCGAGCTCGTCGACGACGCGTTCTTCCGTCCAGTGGAACCGTTGTCGGTTCTGTATCCACTCGAAGTACGACACCGTGACGCCGCCGGCGTTCGCGAACACGTCGGGAACGACCCACACGCCCCGTTCCGTGAGCACGTCGTCCGCGTCGGGCGTGAGCGGGCCGTTCGCCGCCTCGACGACGACGTCCGCGGAGACGTCGACCGCGAGTTCCGCGTCGACGGCGTTTTCGAGGGCCGCAGGCACGAGCAGGTCGACGTCCATCGTCAGCAGCTCGTCGTTCGTGATCGCCTCGGCGGTCTCGTACCCCGAGACCGCACCCGTCTCGGCCTTGTAGCTCTTGACCGTGCGGGCGTCGAGCCCGTCCGGGTCGTAGATGCCGCCGCTGGAGTCGGAGACGGCGACGAGCGTCGCGCCGAGGTCGTCGAGAAGCGCGGCTGCGACGGAGCCGGCGTTTCCGTATCCCTGTACCGCGACGGTCGCGTCCTCGATGTCCCGCCCGAGCCAGTCGAACGTCTCGCGGGCGGCGAGCATCGTCGATCGCCCGGTCGCCTCGACGCGTCCCGCGCTGCCGCCCGAGTCGATCGCCTTTCCGGTGATCACCCCCGGCGCGGTCGTGTTCTCTAGCGTCTCGTAGGTGTCTTTGATCCAGTTCATCTCCCGCTGGCCGGTGTTCACGTCCGGCGCGGGGATGTCGCGGTCCTCGCCGATGAACGGCCGGAGCTCCGTCGCAAACCCGCGGGTGACCCGTTCCAGCTCGGCCGCCGAGTAGTCGCCCGGGTCGATCGCGATGCCGCCCTTGCCGCCGCCGTACGGGATGTCGACGACGGCACACTTGTACACCATCCAGCCCGACAACGCCTTCACCTCGTCGCGCGTGACGCCCGGGTGATAGCGGATTCCACCCTTGTACGGGCCGCGGTCCCCGTTGAACTGCGAGCGGTACGCCCGGACCGTCTCTAGCGATCCGTCGTCGCGTTCGAACGTCAGGTTCGTCTCCAACACCCGTTCGGGAGCTTTCAGCCGCGCGATCACGCCCTCCTCTACGTCGAGGTACGCCGCGGCGTCGTCGATCTGTTCTTGGAGACTCTCGTACGGGTTCGCCTCGTCAGCCATGTCGATAGATTTCCGGCCCGTGAGTTAACGCTGGCGGCCGCCGGGTCCGAGGTCGCCCCGTCGTTGCCGTGGACGAACGGAGCAAGCGATATGTGGCCGCCCGCGAACGCTACGGACATGACCGGGCGCTACTACGAGGAGTTCGAGGTCGGCGAGACGATCACACACGAGCGGCGGCGAACGGTGAGCGAGGCGGACAATCAACGGTTCTGTGACATGACGATGAACCAGCAGCCGTTACACCTCGACTCGGTGTTCGCGGCCGAGACGGAGTTCGGAGACCGCCTCGTCAACGGGTTGTACACGCTCTCGCTCGCCGTCGGGCTCTCGATTCCGGAGACGACCGACGGAACGATCGTCGCCAATCTCGGATACGACGACGTCGACCACCCGAATCCCGTCTTTCACGGCGACACGATCCGCGCGCAGTCGACGGTGGTAGACAAACGCGAAACCAGCGACGGCGAACACGGCGTCGTCACCATGCGTGTCGAGGCGTACTCCGTGACAGACGGGGACGACGACGTTCTCGTCTGTTCGTTCGAACGCACCGCCCTCTCGGTGAAGCGGCCGACGGAAGACGCCGATCCCGGGGGCGACTAGCTGTCGGCCAGCAACAGCCCCAGATACGACGTTCGCACCTGCTTGTCGGCGTCGAGCCCGAGCCGCGAGAGCGACTCGACGGCCGCCTCTCTGGTGGCGTCGATGGTCTCGGTCTCGGGTATTTCTCGTTCGATCTCGACGAACTCGCCGACGCCGTCGACATCGTCGAGAGTCACAGTGAACTCCCGAAACGCCCAGTACTCCCGGCGTTTCACAACCGTCGCCGCCGGCTCGAAGCCGAGCCCGTCGAGAATCTCGGCCATCGCCTCCGGGTCGTCGACGCCGGCCTCGTGTTCCGACCGGGTCTTCGATCCCTCGTCGAGCAGCGGTCCCTTGTACGTGAGCCGCGTCGTCTCGTCCCCGTCGGGTTTCTCACCGTCTCCGTCGGGTCCCTCGTCGTCCTCGGCGGTCTCGACTCCGTCCGGCCGCACGGTCTCGTGACGAACCCGAAGCGCTTCGTCGGTCTCGGCGAACTCGCGGTGTGGGGCGTCGTAGTAAACGTCCCGTTGCCGGCGGGCTCCGACCCGTTCGGCGTCGACTCGACGGAGTCGTTCTCGAACCGCCTCCAGTTCGGCCGGGACCTTGATCTCGACCTCGTACATACCCACGACTCGCCCGGGGAGACAAAAAGCCCGACGGGAGGCATCCGTGGCGAACCGTGCTTCTTAAGGGTACAACGAGTGTTGTTCCGCTATGACCGACCAAGAGCAGGCGGACGCGGCCGAAAACGCCGACACGGCCGACGAGGCCGCGGAACCGGACGCCGACCCCGACGACGCCGGGCTCGCCGACGGCGACTTCGTCCGACTCGCGTACACCATCCGAACGGCCGACGACGGCCGCGTCATCGATACGACCGACGAGGAGACGGCCGAGGAGGCCGAGATCGACACCGAAGAGTACGAGTTCGAGCCGCGGATCGTCGCGCTCGGCGCCGGCCACGTCTTCCCGTCGGTCGAGGAGGCACTGATCGGCGAGTCGGTCGGCGACGAGGGAACCGTCGACGTCCCGGCAGACGACGCCTTCGGCGAGTACGACCCCGAAGAGGTCGAGACGGTCAAGGCCGACAAGATTCCCGAAGACAGCCGGTACCCCGGCGCGCAGGTCCAGATCGACAACCAGCAGGGACACCTCGAGACGATCATCGGCGGCCGCGCCCGTGTCGACTTCAACCACCCGCTCGCCGGCGAGGACCTCGAGTACGAGTACGAGGTCGTCGAGACGATCGAGGACCGCGAACAGAAGGCCGCCGGCATGCTCGGGATGTACCTCCAAGACGCTCCCGAGGTCCGGATCGAGACCGTCGTCGAGGAAGAAGAGACCGTCACCGAGACCGACGACGGCGACGAGGTCGTCGAGACCGAAGAAGTCGAGAACGAAGCGCTCTACGTGACGGCGACACAGGCCATGCAGATGAACCAGCAGTGGATGTTCCAGAAACAACAGATCGCCCAAGACCTCATGGGCCGGCTAGACCTCGACCGCGTCGTCATCGAGGAGGTCATCGAGGGCGGCGGCATGGGCGGCCTCGGCGGCATGATGGGCGGCATGGGCGGTGCCGGCGGCGGCGACATCGAAGACGCGCTCGAAGACATGGACGTCGACGCCGACGAAATCGCCGACGAACTCGATCAAGAATAGGGTCGAAACGCCGCGTAGCCCTGTTATTCCCCGTCGCCATCCCGCATGACGATCGAACGAGCGCGTGAGGACGTCGCCGTCGCGGCGAGCGCCTGCCTCGCGAGCGTCGCCGTCGCCGTTTCTTCGAGTCTC
This sequence comes from uncultured archaeon A07HR67, assembly GCA_000496175.1. Classification (GTDB taxonomy): domain Archaea; phylum Halobacteriota; class Halobacteria; order Halobacteriales; family Haloferacaceae; genus Halorubrum. The sequence goes on from KI543167.1 coordinate 59,680, forward strand.
GTCTCGGCTGTCACCGTCGAGACGCTCCCGGCGCTTGCCCCGATCGTAGTGTACGTCGCGTATCGCTTCTCTCGCAAGGGCGGGCCGTACGGGTCGATAGACACGCCGCGGAACTGGGCGGCGCTGGCGCTCGTCGCCGGCGCGGTCGTGCTCGTGGTCGGGGCGTGGTAAGCCAGCCCGAGACGGGTGCCTCGGCCGATCACGCGATGTCGCGGCTGGTGTCGACAGAGACGGTGTCGGTGAGCGTGAGTTTGACCGGTTCTTCGAGCGCGGCTCCCCCGCGGAACTTGGTGACGGCGAGCCGGTTCTCGATGGCGGTGCTCGTGACCCGCGTCCGCAGATCGAACACGACGTCGGCGACCTGCTCGGTCGCGAGGCGGTTCCGCGACCGTGTGCCGCCGCCCTTGAGCGCGTGAATCATCGCCGTTGCCCCCGCATCCTCGACGCGTTCGCCGATGTCGGCGAGCAGCGGCCGGTATCGGTCGGGCGCCGCGTCCTCCAGTGGCTCCGCGGAATCGAGTATCAGCGTCCCGCCGTCGGACAGCGCACCGAGGTTGTCGCGCGTCTCCTCGATGGGGTCCTCGTGGTAGACGCCTTCGACGACCGGATCGCCCGTCTCGACGGCAGAGTCGTCGATTCCGTCGACGACCGCGGCCGCCGACCTGACGCTCGTGAGATACACCGTTTCTCTGACGTGCGTGAACGTGTTCAAAAACAGCTCCGACTGGCTCGCGGGGTCGGCTTTCAGTACCACCACGCTCCCGGCGGGGAGCCCGCCGCCGAGCTCTCTGTCTAACACCGGAATCCCGGTCGGCAGCCGCTGCATGCGCCCACCTGGCCCCTGTGGCGGCTTGGCTCTGTCGATGGCGGCGGCGCGACGCCGGCTCGGCCCCTGGGTTCCTCGGCGGATCACGCGATCCGCCACCGATCTTTGCCGTACGATTCAACGAGCCGCCGGGCGGCGTCGTCGTACGCCGCGGCGACTCGCGCGTCGGCGAGCGGCGCCGCCGGGGCCGGTGGCACGCTCGCCAGAACCGGACACGCGAGCAGGCGCGCGAGCGCGTCGGGCGTCGACGCGGTGCGGGTGACGACGACGTCGAGAGGACGACAGCCGAGACGGCGGGCGATCGCGGCGGTCTTCACCGCGTCACGGAGCGCGGGGCGCCGAAGCGTCGTCACCAGCACACACCGGTCGGCCGCCCTGAACGGAGCCGCCGCGTCGGGAGCCGCGCCGGCCGGACAATCCACGAGAAGCGGTGTCTCCGCCGGAACCGCCGCGTCGAGCCCGGTCAAGACGATCTCGGCGTCGACATTTCGCGGCTCGGCCGGCGCGTCGAGCACGAGCGGGACCGACCGATCCCACGACGGCAGCCGTCCGCGCCGGCCCACGTCGACAACGGTTGAATGCTCGCCCCCCGAACCGGGCGCCGTCTGAGCCGGCGCACAGCCGTCCGAGTCCGCCCGTGAGCGCGGCGTCGCGCCTGTGTGCGTCGCGACCGGGTCGTCGGTCTCTGCGGCCAGCGCCGCGAGGTTCGGGAGATCCCAGTCGGCGTCCGCGGCGACGACCGATGCGCCGCGTCGCGAGAACGCACGCGCGAGCCCGACCGTCGTGGTCGTCTTCCCGCTTCCACCCTTTCCGCCGGCGACGGCTATCACGCGGCTGGGTGCGTCGGTATCAGTAATAAACTGTCGGCCGAACGGCGAGCCGGTCAGTCCTGACAACAGCCGCCGGCCTCGCCGCCGAAATCCACCGCGAGCGGCTCCGAGATTGCCTGGTTGATCGTTTCGAGCGTTTCCGTCAGTGCCTCTTGGGCGTCGAGAAACTCACGCATCACCGGCATCGAGTGGAGCTCCTCCTGTGCGTTCTGGACGCGGTGGAGGTCCGCCTGGGTCGCGTCGCCGGTCTGTCGGGCCTGTACGAACTCCTCGCGGATTCGCTCGAACTCGCCGATCCGTTCTTGGACTTCCTCGTCGCGCTGAACCGCCTCACGTGCCTCCTCGAAGCGCTCGTACTCGGGCGTACGGGCGATCTGTTCGCCGAGTTCGTGTCCGAGCTCCTCGAGCGGGGCGTGTTCGACGCTCATAGGTGTACCTACGACCCGATCGGTTTTAACCTGCCGGAGCGGGCGGATGTCGACCCGTGGTGGCCCGACCGGTCGACAGATCGCGACCGACCGCTACGCTCTCCGAGCCATCAAGCATTTATCAGGTCTGCGAGAAGCGCACCCATGTCCGTCGTTGACCGAACGACCGTGACGAGCCGTCTCGCCGCAGGCGCAGCCGGCGGGATCACGGCGTACGCTCTGGGTTACCTCGCCGTGTACGTCACACAGCGCGGCCGGGTCGACGAGCAGCTTCGGGGGTTCAACGCCCTCGCCGACCTGCTCGGAGGAGATCCGATTCCGGCCTGGCAGGCGGTCGGCTGGGTCTTCTACAACGCGCACTTCGTCGCGACGGAACTGCCCGCTCCGCTCGGTGGCGTCCGCACCGAGAATTTTATATCCAGCGCCGAGAGTGTGGCGCTCGCGGCGTTGTACGTCGTCCCGTTGGTGTCGCTGGTCGGTGCCGGTCTCCTTGCGGACGAGCGCGACGCCGAGACGCACACGTAGGCGGCCGTGCGGCGGCTTCGTCGTCGTCGGCTACCTCCCGCTCGCGGCGTCGGCGCGGTCGCGTTCAGCTACTCCGTGGGTGACGGCGCGATCGCCCCCGACCTCCTGACCGCGGTGCTGCTCGCGGGAGTCGTCTACCCCGTCGCGCTCGGCGGGGCCGGCGGCGCGGCCGCGGCGCTGCTCGGAGGTGAGTGAGCCTCTGCGCCCGCTCGATCGCGTCGCGACCGGCTCGTGGATGTGGTCGTAGTCGGCGCGGTCAGGGGCCGCCGCCGGTACATCAGTACTCACCGTCTTCCGGATCGAACCGGTCGCCGTACTCGCGGGCAGGGTCGACCGGGCGTCCCTCGTCGGTTTCTGGTGCGACGTAATCGATGAACGATTCGACGTCCGGCTCCCGCACGCGCACCTCGACGTCGATATCGCCGAGCTCGTCGGGGTCGCCGACCGCGAAGTTGACAATCCCCTCGAAGGCCGCCTGCTTTTTCAACGCGAACGCGAACCCGTCGTCGGTGCTGTTGCGCAAGAACACCCGGCGGGCGGTGTCGAGAATCTCTTGTTCGTGTAACACGTCGGAGAACGCGTCGAGGGTGTGTGTCTCGGCGACCAGTTGGCCCGGCTCGTGGATCGGCTCCGTCTCGGGAAAGACGGTTCGGACCGCGTCTTCGACCCGGTCTGTGACTTCGGTGTCGTTGACGGGAGCGACGATCCGAACGTCGACGCTGTAGATCACGGGCGACCCCCGTCGCGAGCGGGCTCAGCGTCGGACTCTGTGCGCGCGGCCCGGCCGTCGCCCGCGACGTCGAGCACCTCGCGGACTCGCTCGCGGAACTCCGCCAGCGTTCCGGTGTTGTCGATGTCGACGTCGGCGCGGTCGAGCGTCTCGTCCAGTCCGAGTTCGATCTCGCGGGCGTCGCGCTCGCGGAGCGCCGGCAGGTCGGCGTCGGAATCGTCGCGGCCGCGGTCGCCGAGTCGCTCGGCGCGGAGTTCGAACGGAGCGTGGATCGCCACCAGCGTGAAGCGCTCGCCGAACGCCTCGCGAAACCGTTCCAACTCGACGGTCGAGCGAAGCCCGTCCACGAGGACGGTCTCCGTGTCGGCCGCGTCTGCCGCCTCGCGGATCCGCGGAATCGTCCGCGCGGCGACGGCGTCGTCGCCTTCTTCGGCGCGCAGACGCCCGGCTACCTGACCGTGGTGTTCGGCCGGGTCGAGCCCCCGCTCGCGACACTCCTCGCGGATCACGTCGCCCATCACGACGACCGGGACGCCGGCCGCCTCGGCGACGGTCGCCGCCTCGCCCTTGCCGCTGCCCGGGAGGCCGACGGTACCGATGACGTTCATCACCGACAGCTACTGGCGTCGCGGACTTAGGCTTGCTGTTGCGGCCGCCGATCCCGGACGCGCGCGGACCGGATCACGACCGTTTTTATCCGCCCGCTCGGATGGGAGAATGTGGGCACGTAGCTCAGCCAGGATAGAGCGTCGGACTTCTAATCCGATGGTCGTGGGTTCGAATCCCACCGTGCCCGTACAGCAACACTCGGTTGCCTCCTTCAGCGTGAAACCACGCTTTAGGAGTCCTACCGCGTCAATTCTCGCGGTTCTCAATGCTCCCATCACGCTCTCAATCCGGAGTTCGTTCAACGGCTGAACGCCCCCCCTCGCCCGCTGTCGATTTCTATACTCGGCCCCGGCTGTCTGCGGGGAACTCCACCCACCCGCCCACCTACCCACTGGAAACGAACCGGAGTGGGGTCCATGCGGCCCCCGGCGGTTCGTTTCGGTTCGTCGACCGGCGGAGCATCCGCCGGAAGCGAGGGCAAGGGAACGAGGCTCGTCGA
>KI543167.1:64146-75287 GCA_000496175.1 uncultured archaeon A07HR67
AAGATCGACTCAACGCCAGCGAGGATATCCTCGACCGGCACTACGACCGGCGTTCGGATCGAGAACAGGCAGAACAGCGCAGCCGCCACCTCCCTGACCTATGAGTTCACAATTCGATACTAAACGGGTCTCGAACTCCGGTATAGCGAGACCCCACCGTGCCCGTGAAGTCGCCGAGCGACAGCGAGGGTGTTGAACCGCAACACGCAGGGGATTCGCACTGCGCGAGACGAGCGAAGCCGACACTTCGGAAGCCTCGCCACCTCACGAGCCTCACTCCGGGCCCGCGAGGAACCACTTGACGAGTCGCCCCTCGGCCCGGCGAAGAATCCCGCTAATGGTCGATTTGTCCGCATCGAGCGAGTCGGACAGCTCGGCGAGCGTACACTCACGCGGGACGGCGAAGTACCCCTTCCGAACGGCGGCTTCGAGCACCTCCCGTTGTCTGTCGGTCACCAACGACTCCGGCTCGCTTCGCGTCACCAGCGACTCGAGCTCGTAGGGCTGTGGCGAGGCTTCGAGCGTCTCCCGCAGCTCGTCGAGTTCCTCTCGCGTCCCCGTGAGGTCGAACCGGTACCACCCATTCGCCGCCTCGGCCGGAAACTCGATCGGCAGCTCGGACGCCTCAGCGAACTCGTAGAGGTCCGTCTGTGGCGTCTCGTACTTCGTCAACGCGCGACCCGGCTCCGACTCCAACACGCGATGGGACCTGATCGCCGGGTGGCTCTCCATCGCGTCGACGATTTCGCCGGGCGTCTCGGCCACCACCTCGCCGAGTTCGACCGCGTAGCCGTCGACCCGGAACCCCGAGAGGAGGTCGAACTCTGCCTCCGGAAACCGCCGCGACAGTTCCGCGACCCACAGGTGTTCCGGAAGTCGGATCCGAAACTGCGCGTTAATCATCGTCGTCCGACCGTCGGCTCGCCCGACCGCCTCGTCTCCGCTGGGCTCGGACCTCCGTCGATCGATCCTTCGGCGCCACGATTGTTCTTGTTCACTCTCGGGTATAAATCCCGGCGAGCGGTCGGGTCGACGCGTCCGAGTCGCTACACGCGGTTCTCGCCGTCGCCCGGACGAACGCGTACGGCGTCGTCGTCCGCGAGCCGCTCGATCTGTCGATCGAACTCGTCGTCGGTCAGTTCGCCGCGCGCGTACCGTAGTCGAAGCGTCTCGAGCGGCGTCGTGGCGTCGTCGGCCGGCGCGGCCTCGTCGCTCCGCTCCGTCTCAGCCCACCAGTACGAGACGCCCCCGAGCACGCCGGGAAGCACGACTCCGAACCCGACGACGAAGGCGATCCAGAAGTCATCGACGCCGACCGCCAACAACCCGAACGCGGTCGCGAGCGTCACCGCCGTGACCGCTGCCGAAGAAACCAGTCCCGCGGAGACTCGGTCGCCGGGAAGCGACGGCCGTCCGCGCCCTCGGCCGGCGGCTCGCGATTCGGTCATCGTCCCCTCCAGCCGGCCATGTCGGCGACCTCGCCTGACTCCCGACGGTCCGCGCGAGAGGACCCGCCGGTCACCGGTCGTGTCGTTTCGATACGAGTCGTCTGAAGCCCGAAGTGGCCGTTCACGATTGCCATGTTTCAATAGAGACTCGCCCGACGGGTGTGGCTTTCACCAACACGTTGGGATCGACAACCCGGCCGGCGGCTCAGTCCGCGATGCTCGGCGCCCCGAGGTACTCCTCGTTGATCTCGTACTCGCCCTCGTCGTTTTCGACCAAGTACTCGCCGTAGTAGGGAACGCGGTTGGCGACGACCGTCTCGAACGTCTCGGCAATCTCCGCGCGGCTCATCTCGCCCATCGACCGGAGGTCGTCGTTGCGGTTGAGACACCCCTTCAGGTACCCTTCGTGGGTGACGCGAACGCGCCCGCAGTTGGCACAGAACTGCTCGTTCTCCACGGGATCGACGATTTCGACCATCCCACCGCCCGTTCCGTCGTCGTCCTCGCCGACGAAGTACCGTTTTCGGTCGTGCATCTCGCGGCGTTCCACTCGGTCGGCGATCTCCGCCAGCCAGTCGTGGACGCGCCCGATGTCGATGTTCCACTCCGGCTTGCCGGTCAACTCGGGCATGTACTCGATGAGCTGGAGCTGGAGCCCCTCGTTGTCGGCGACGTGCTCGACCATCTCCTCGACGTACCCCGCCGTGTGAGTGAACACCACCATGTTGAGCTTCACCGGGTCCAAGCCGGCGTCGACGGCGGCTCTGACCCCCTCGAGGACCTGCTCGTACGCGCCCGACTTGGTCACCTCGGCGAAGTCGTCCGGATCGAGTGCGTCCTGTGAGACGTTGACGCGGTCGAGTCCGACCGATTTCAGCTCCTCGGCGCGCCCCGGCAGGAACGTGCCGTTCGTCGTCATCGATACCTCCATCGAGTCGGGGGTGCGGTCGATGATTTCTTCGAGGTCCTGACGCAACATCGGCTCCCCGCCGGTGAACTTCACCTTCTCGACGCCGTACCCCTCGACGACCTCCAGAAAGCGAACCACGTCGTCGGTGCCCATCTCGTCGTCGCTCGGCTCCATCGGCCCCCGCGTGTCCCCGAGTCCCTCGTTGTGACAGTAGACGCAGTCGAAGTTACACCGGTCGGTGAGCGACACCCGGACGCCGGTCACCTCCCGGCCGAACTCATCCGCGAGCGGCTCGGTCATACAGAATGATGCGAGCATGACTGCTTAAATATCCGGGTCGATACGCGGATTGTGAAACCCTATGTGGTTACGTGTCGCCCCGACGCCCGCCGGCGGCAGAGGTCGTTCACGCCGACCACTCCTCGCCCGCGTACGCCATCTCCCAGAACGCGAGTTCGAGCCGGGCGCTCGTGAGAAACGCCTCGCGCATCGCATCCTGCGAGCCGGGACGGGCGGCCGCGTACCGGTCGACGAGCTCGCGAACCGCTGCTGTCTCGGCACGGAACTCCTCGCTCGTGTACGTCTCGATGAACGGGGTGTATCGGTGCTCGGCCTCGGCGCGCTCGGCCATGTGTTCTGCGGCGTCGAGGTAGCCGCGCATACACGGGAACAACGCGGCGACCGTCACCGGAACCGGACGGTCGTAGGCCGTCCGGACGAGGAAGCTGGTGTACGCCTCACACGTCGGCAGCTTTCTGGTCTCGGCGAGGTCCGTCTCCGTGACCCCGTACTCGTCCGCGAACGACCGGTGAAGGTCGAGCTCTTCGTTCAACACGGCGTCGGCTCCGCCGAGCAGCGTCGCCATCGCGGACTCCTCGCGCGCCTTTGCGCCCGCTATCGCGTACGTCCTGGCGTAATCGAAGAGATACCGATAATCCTGTTCGAGCCACCGCCTGAACGCGGCGTCGTCGAGGTCGCCCGCGGCCAGTTCGCTCACGAACGGGTGGTCGAGCTGTGCCGCCCAAATATCCGCGCCGGCGTCGAGAAGTTGGTCGCTGAACGCCATACAATCCGGTTTCCGATGACGAATATAAGCGTGTGGTATCACCCGGACGTATCCGAGCCGATCTGGATTCGGAGCCCGTCAGACGCCATCCGCACGTCCCCGTCGAAGCCGGCGTCCCGGACGGCGTCTCTCATCTCCGCTTCCCGTCCGCCGGTGTGCGGATACAGATGTGACAACACCACCGTCCCGATGTCGACATCCGACAACGACTCGCCGAGCGACGTCGGCGTCGGATGATTCGAGACGTCGACCCCGTCGGGAAACGAGCAGTCGTGGACGAGCACGTCGCTGCCGTCCGCAAACGCCGCGAGCCCCGCGAACGCCTCGGTGTCTCCCGACAGCGTCACCGGGCCGTTCGACCGGGTCGTCGGTCCGGCTCGGAGGCGAGACGCGGTAGGCGAGACCCGGCATCGAGTGCCGCGTCTCGCGGCCGACGACGCCGAATCCACCTGCGGTGAACGACTGGCCGGCAGGCACCTCTCGGAGCGCGAGGTCGATCCGACCGTCCAGGTAGTCGTGGACGTCGAGCAGTCCGTCGACGAGCGCCTTCGTCCCGGTCGGGCCGACGACCTCGAGGTGTTCCTCGCCCGCGAGCCACCGCGCTTTCACGAGCGGGAGCAGCGCGGCGACGTGGTCGAGGTGGTGGTGGGTGAGCAGGACGGTCGACACGCCTTCGTAGCCGGTGTCGGTGCCGGCGAGCCGCCCGAGAACGCCACTGCCGCAGTCGACGAGCAGCGACCGATCGCCGTCGTTGAGGAGGTATCCCGACTGGACGCGGTCGGGGACCGGCATCGCGCTGCCGCTGCCGAGCACGGTGAGTCGCATACGCCTCGATGCGTCGCCGCAGTCAAGTAGTTTATCGACTGCCACGGGCGCCGTCACTTGATCAGAAACACTGGAACGGTCGCGTCGTCGGCGACGCGGTCGGAGACGCTGCCGAGTGACTGGATCCGCTCGCGCGGGGATTTACCCTCCGGGCTCATCACGATTACGTCGACGCCCGCCTCCTCGGCGTAGCCGACGATCACGGCGTCCGGCGTTCCCTGACGGACCTCGGTTTCGACGTCGAGCCCCGCCGTTCTGGCTCTGTCTGCCACCGCCGAGACGGCTTCGGCGCCCTGCGCTTCGAGGTCGGCGACGACCTCGTCGTGGAGGGCGGCCGAGCCGGCCGTCGCCACCCGCCGGTCGACGACGTACAACGCGTGGACCGTCGCGCCGTGGTCGACCGCCAGCGGGATTCCGTGGTCGAGCGCCCGGTCGACCGCGTCGCTCCTGTCGGTCGGGATCAGGAGGTCGTCGTACATGCGCGGCTGTTCGCAGGCCCTGTGTATAATACTGTGTCCGCTCGCCGGCTACTTCCCGCGCCAGGGGCCGCCGATCTCCGCGCGGATCGTCGACTCCGCCCTCCCGTCTCGGAAGACGCTGACCCGCCCCGTCTCCTCGCTCAGCGTTACCGTCGCGACCACTTCTGGCCGAACTGAGGTCTCGATCGCGCTCATGTGTCGCGACCCCATCCACGGCTCGTAGGCGACATCGTCGAAGAGGTCGGCCTCGCCGCTGCGGGTCCCGAGGTCCCTGAATCGGACCATCTGCGCTTCGATCTCGCCGTCGACGGCAACGACGATCCCTCCGTCCTGCTCGACGCTCACCGTCTCTGCCGTCTCGATAAAGGCGTCCTCGTCGAATGCCGACCGACACCGGTCCCGCGGCCACCGATTGTCGCCCATCGGATCCGCGTACGCCCCGTACTCCCGGTCGGCGACGACCGCGAAGTACAATCCCGGCCCCTTCACGTGCGTCTGTTCCCAGCCGCCGAACTCGACGCTGACGTGTTCGACACAGAACGTCAGTCGGTCGATCAGAGTCTGGACGCGGTCGTGTGACCCGTACTCGATCGCGAGGCTACTCATCGATTCTCCTGCAGGTTCGCTCGCCGCCGCTCGTCTCCATGCGAGGGGGACGAGCGGCCCGCGTATAAGTCGTTTCGAGTCGCGGTGACGACGGACCCGGCTCTGGTCTGCCGGTCTGACCGGTTCGCCGCGGCCGCCACACCTCACTCGTGGGCCTAACGCGACGGTCGCTCACCGAGACGGGGTCAACAGGCCGGCGTCGAACCGATCGGTCCGGACGAGCCCGACCCCGAACGCCAGCGCGACGAGCGCAGGGAGGTAGTTGCCGAACCAGACGTTTATGCCGCCCCAGAGAATGACGAAACTCACCATATCGTCGAGCATGAACTCACAGCGTGCCAATCGGGCACGGACCGCCCCCGCGTCGAACGCGCGGTCGAGCGCGACGACCGACACCGCCGCCGACAACACCCAACCCGCGTAGTTCGAGAACGGAACGCCGTAGAACGCACCGCCGCCGAACGTCCAGAAGCCGACCGCAACCGCGCCGGGGTCTAACACCACGTCCATCGCGACGACGGCGGCGCTCACGGCGACCAACCGAACCCAGCCGTTCGCCGCCCGGTCACCCAACACCAACAGACACAACAGGTAGGCGTTGATCACGAGCGGGATGAAAAACACCGGCAACGCGAGCGGCACCCCGCTGAGCATCGGGCCGAGACCGACCGTGTACTCGAAGCTCCCGTACGGCCACCCGGTCTGAACCCCGACGCTCTCGATGGCGTACGTGTACGCGATCAGCGCGCCGAGCCAGGCGGCTGCCCGTCGGTCAAAAAGCGGCAGCGCCCCGACCACGAGCGGCGACCGCATCACGCAGACGCCGAACAACACGAACCAGGGATGAAACGCGAACGGCTCGGGAATCCATCCCTCCGCGCTCCCGACGAGCGTGACGGCTCCGACCGCCGGAAAGAGCACGGCGATCGTGAACCGGTTCTCGCGGACGACGCGGTCGAGCGCCGCCTCGGCCTCCTCGCGGGTGTCCGGCAAGCGATCGCGGCGCGTCTCCGTCGGCTCCGGCGTCGCTCCCGTCGCCGCCTCCGTGTCCGTCGTCGAGGCCGCCGAGGGGCCGTCGTCGCTCACCCGAGCACCTCCCACAACGGGTAGACTCGCCACAGCCCACCCATCGCGAGCAGGGTTCCGACGGCGGTGTTGAGCGCGGGGAACCACCAGTACGCACGGTCGACGGCGACCTCGCCGACCGCGACCCAGCCCACGAAGACCGGGTAGACCCCGAGCAGGGCGCCGAGCCGGACGTCGACGACGGCGAACGCGACCGCCGCCGCGACCCAGCAGGCGAAACAGTACGCGTACGTTCGCGCCTCGCCGAGCACCGTCGCGGTCGTCCGGATCCCCGCCTCGCGGTCGGGTTCGATGTCGGGAATCGCCGAGAACGTGTGCATCCCCATCGTCCACAGCCACGCTCCGACGAGCGCCGCGGCCGGCGGCGCCACCCCCGCGACCGTCGCGTAGGCGGCCGCGCCGGGAAGCACGTAGAGCCCGTTCGAGACCGAGTCGGCGAACGGGGTCGTCTTGAACCGCAACGGCGGCGCGCTGTATCCCACGCCGAGCACCAGAAAGCCGGCGAGGTACGGCCACGCGACCGGCGGCGTGATCGCGAACGTCTCCGTGCCGAGCGCGGCGGCGACGACCACCGCGGCGACGACAAGCCGATTCCCCTGCCATCGGGCCTCCCGCGTCTCTTTTTTCGGATTGTGTGCGTCGATGTCGGCGTCGTAGATGTCGTTGACGCCGTACAAGAAGACGTTCGCGGGAAGCAGAAAGTAGCCGGCGAGCGCGATCGTGGTGGGCGTAAACAGCTGGCTCACGTCGTCGATCCCGTAGGTGACGCCGACGGCGACCGGCCCGGCGAGGTACAGCCAGAAGCGCGGCCGCGAGAGCACGAGCAGGTACCGGAGACTGCCGACGATCCCCTCGCTTGCGACTCCGTTGGTCGACCGGGAATCGCCGGCCACGTCGCCGTCCGTGGCTCGATCGGGTTCGGTCACGGCTTCAGATCGTGTCGGCAATCCGCTCGGCCGTCAGCCCGCCGCTGATGAGACACATCGGGACGCCGATTCCGGGCGTCGTGGTGCCGCCGGTGAAGTAGAGTCCGTCGACCGCATCAGACCGGTTCGGCGGGCGGAACAACGACGTCTGCCGGAGCGTGTGTGCGAGCCCGAGCGCGCTGCCCTGATAGCTGTTGTACCGGTCGGCGAAGTCCGCGACACAGAACGTCTCCTCGAAGACGATCCGGTCGTGGAGCTCCGTCCCGGTGTTCTCGGCGATGTCGTCGAGGACGAGGTCTCGGTACTCCTCGCGAAGCTCCGGCGTGTCTTCCAAGCCGGGAGCAATCGGCACCAGCGCGAAGAGGTTGCTGTGGCCTTCCGGCGCGACCGTCTCGTCCGTCTTCGAGGGGACACAGAGGTAGTAGGCGGGATCGTCCGGCCAGGCGGGGTCGTCGAAGATCTGTGCGAAGTGTTCCTCCCAGCGGGTCGGCAACACCAGCGTGTGGTGTGCGAGCTCCTCGACGTCGCCCTCGACGCCGAGGTACAACAGAAACGCCGACGGCGCGAACGTCCGCGACTCCCAGTACTCCTCGGTGTACTGGCGCTTCCGTTCGGGCAACAGTTCCTGTTCGGTGTGGGTGTAATCGGCGTTCGAGACCACGACGTCCGCGAGGTACCGGTCGCCGCCGGCGGTGTCGACCGCGAACGCGCCGTACCGTCCCTCGATTCCCGTCGCCGCCGCGTCGGTGACGAACTCAACGCCGAGTTCTTCCGCGAGCGTCACGATTCCGTCGACGACCGCGCCGATCCCGCCGTCGGGGTAGTAGACGCCCATGTTGAAATCCACGTGGCTCATGAGGTTGTACAACGCGGGCGTGTTCGTGGGCGACCCGCCCAGAAACACCAGCGTGTACTGCATCAGCTGTTGGAGTTTGGGATGGTCGAAGTACCCCTCCACGTGGCCCTGCATCTTGCCCAGAAGCGAGAGCCCCCACGAGTAACGCATCACGTCCGTGTCGACGTAATCGCGCAGCCGCGGGCGGTCCTCGTAGACGAAGTGTTCCATCCCGATCTCGTAGGTGCGTTTCGATTCTTCGAGGTACTCGTCGAGCGCGTCGCCCGCGCCGGGTTCGTACGCCTCGAACAGCTCTCGGTTGTGTTCCATGTCGGGCAGCACGTCTACCTGGTCGCCGTCCTTCCAGAACACGCGGTAGTGAGGGTCGAGATGCGAGAGGCTGTAGTACTCCTCGGGCGAGCGGCCGAAGTGGCCGAAGAAACGCTCGAAGACGTCCGGCATGAGGTACCACGAGGGACCCATGTCGAACTCGAATCCGTCGGCTTCGAGGCGGCTCGCCCGCCCGCCGAGCTGGTCGTTCTTCTCGAGCACGGTCACGTCTGCGCCGGCGTCGGCGAGGTAACAAGCGGTCGAAAGACCGCCGAATCCGCCGCCGATAACCACGACGGATTCGCCGGCCGCAGCGTCGATGTCCGGGGCCGCGTCCATACGTGATCATCGGGCGGCGGCGGTATAAATACCACCACGACGCCGGCGGTAGACACCACTAAGTCGGCGACGCCCCTACCGGATTTCACATGGATCTGACGGTCGCGATCACCGGGGCAACGCGGGGAATCGGGCGAGCAGTCGCGGCGGCGTTCGTCGACGAAGGGGCGTTCGTCGCCGTCTCTGGCCGCGACGAAGACGCCGTCGACCAAACCGTCGCAGAGCTGAACGGCACGCGGACAGTCGACGACGGAGACGACGAGACCGAAGACGGCCCCGCGGGCACCGCCTGGGGAGCGCGCGTCGACGTCTGCGACGAGTCCGATCTCGAACGGTTCTTCGCGGACGTCGCCGACGAGGCCGGCGCCGTCGATGTCGTGTTCGCCAACGCCGCGGTCTTTCCGGGTGGACCGGGCGGGTCGCCGATCGACGCGGTCGGCTACGACGAGTTCGACGCCACCATGCGGACGAACGCGCGCGGCGTGTTCGCCACGGCGAGAGAGGCGGCTCCTCACCTCGGCGACGACGCACGGGTGATCGTCCCCTCGGGCTCCGTCGCTCACGAATCCAAGGCGGGAATGGGGTCGTACGCGGTGTCGAAGGCGGCCGCAGAGGCGGTCGCCCGCGGCTTCGCTGCCGACCTCGACGCGGCGGTGGGCGTCGTCGACCCGGGGCTCGTCGCCACCGACCTCACCGGGATGGAGAAAGCCCGCGCCCCCGAAGACGTCGCCCCGCTCTTCGTCTGGGCGGCGACCGAAGCCCCCGCCGAAGACCTCGACGGCGAACGGATCGGCCTCCGCGAGTGGAAGACGGCGACCCGGTGAGTCGACCGTCACGGTTTATACGATAACGACGCAGGCCCTCGCGTGATCCGTTCGATCGCCGCGCGGGCGAACGCGGGTGTGCGGTGTGGCCCCGCGCGGAGTCCGGTCGGAGCCTCGACGCTCCGACCGCGACGGCCGACCCACATCGCCTGTTCGCCACTCGATCGGCTCGACGCGCCCAAGGCGACGCGTCGAAGTCCGATCCGGCGTCTCACTGCCGCAGCGTAACCCGCTTTCGTCACGGGATACGCCCGGTACGTCGCCGTCCCCGCCGGTAGTCGGCGACACGAGTGTGTTCCGTACGTCGGCGTTGTAACCCGTCATCGCGGCGGGCATCCGTGCCGCGACGAACAGACCCAAACCCGTCACGTTCCTAGTGGTGTCCATGCGCTCCCGTCTCCGGACCGCCATTGCCTGGCTCGGCGCGGCCGTCGCCGTCGCGCTCGACCGTGCCGGCGTCATCGACCGCAGGCGGCTCCGCGAGACGCTCGACCTCGCGTGGCCTCGCATCGTCACGGGGTTCGCGATTATGTCGAAGAACACGGTCGACCTCGCGGTCATCGGGGTCGTTCTCGGCGCGCCGGCCGTCGCCGGACTCGCGTTCGCGTTCGCGTACTGGCAGCTGGCGAAGTTCGTCTCTATCGGCCTGGCGGGCGGAACGGTGTCGCTCGTCTCACAGAACTACGGCGGCGACGAGGCCGACCGGGCCGCGCTCGTCGTCAAGCAGTCGCTGCTGGTCGCGGCGGTGTTCGTCACGCCGATCGTCGTCGCGTTGGTGGCGTTCGCCGAGCCGCTGGTCGCGCTCATCGGCGGCGAGGGCGACGCGCTCGGATACGGCGTCACCTACCTCGTCGTCACCGCGCCGGCGCTGGCCTTCGAGTTCTTCAATATGATCGCGAGCCGGACGTACGCCGGAGTCGGAGACACGTTCACGCCGATGGTGTTCCGGGCCGGCGGCGCGCTTCTCAACGTCGTCTTGACCGCCGGGTTCGTCTTCGGGGCCGGACTCGGCGTCACGGGTGCGGCGCTCGGAACGGCGTTCTCCATCGTGGCGGTAGCGGCCGGACTCTCGTGGGGAATGACCGGACGGTCCTACTTCGGCCACGGCGCGTCGCCGGTCCCGATCGGCCGTTCCGGCCCGTGGTTCGACGCCGAACTCGCCCGCCAGCTCTTGGAGGTGTCGGCGCCGCTCATCGCCCGTCGCGTCGCCCAGGGCGTCGTCGTCTTCCCGTTGCTCTGGGTGGCCTCCTCGTTCGGCGACGCGACCGTCGCCGCCTTCGAGGTCGGCCGACGGATCAGGGGGCTGCTCGGCAGCTTCAGCTGGGGCTTCTCCATCGCCGCCAGCACGCTCGTCGGCCAGCGGCTCGGAGCGGGCGAGGAGTCGCTCGCGACGGTGTACGGCCGCGACGTGATCCGGCTGTCGGCGCTCGTCTACGTGTTGGCATCTGCGGCGGTCGTCGCGGCCGC
>KI543167.1:75337-76914 GCA_000496175.1 uncultured archaeon A07HR67
CCGACGTTCGAGATCAGCTTGTCTATCTCCTGATGGACGCCGTGGTGTCCGTCCGGAACCTGGATATCGGCCACGTCGGTGCCGAGGAACTCGTCGCCGGAACCAGTCCCGAACTCATCACGGTTGTGCGTGACGACGTAATAGGGCAACTCGGTTTCGCGCCAATCGACGTTCTCGAACCACGTCTTCAACACGGTGCCGCAGGCGCCTGCGATGACCGAGTGGCCGCTGGGGTAGGCCGGGTGGACCGGCGCCCCCTCCTCGTATGCGGTCGAGAGGTAATCGGTCTCCTGGGGACGGGCCTGTAACAGGACCGCCTCGGTGAGTAGCTCGTCGATGTCGAAGTCCGCGGTGCCCCGTAGCTGCGCGTGGAGTCGGCCGCCGTACGTCTCTGGGCGACATCTGAAGTGGCGCTCGTACTTCTGGTGAAACGCCGCCAGCAGCGCCGCGCGAGCGGCCCGGGCGACCATGTCGAGCAGTCCGACCGGACCGCCCTCCGTGTAGTTGAACACCCGCTCGCTGTCGGGCAGGTCGTCGCCGGTCGTCACGTACTCCAAGCCGGGGTCGAGCGGTATCTTCTCGGCGTTGATCAGTTGGACCGCCGCGATGAGGTACTCCTGATACGGCGGCTCGGCGTTGACGATCGTCGCCAAGTGGCGGGGCGTCGCCACGTAGCCCTGCGACCCCATCGGCTCGTTCGGGTCGGTCTCGGGTGCAGACGTGTCGTTCCCCTCGAGAGTATCTCGCCAGTCGGACGGGTCAGTGTTGAAGTCCTCGTCGGCCACGTAGCGGTCGTACTGCTGAGTGACCGGCAGCGACCACAGACTGAAATCGTGTACCAGAAACTGCGAGACGTACGGTCCCCAGAAGTCGACGCCGCCGTCGCCGGGCTCGACGAACAGCCGTCGGGCGTCGTACCAGCGCTCGCCCGGGCCCCCGGCGGCCCGGTCGAGGTCCTTGCGCAACGGCTCGATGATGCGGACCAGCGCGTCCGGAGCGTCCGGATCGTCGAGCACCGCTTCGACGCTCTGCCTATCGTCTCCTTGCGGGCCGGTCGGCTCGTTGGGCCAAGCGGTGAACGGAACGTCCCGAAGCTGTTCCATGGCGTACGTGTCGAGCATCTCCGCGGCGTTCACCGCGCCCCTTGGGTCGGGTGCCGGCGGCATCCGTCCTAAGTGTGAATCCATTCCCGCGAGGGGTACCGAGTTCGCGCCCGGGACCCCGATGAACAGCCGGTTCCCGCCGCGTTCGAACGCGTCTCCGGCCGAATACCGGCCCTCACGCGCGGCCCTGAAGTAGTTGTTCTCCTTCTCGGCGGCCGGGACGATGCCCTCGGGGTACCGCTCGCCGTCGCCGTCGGTCGCGAGCGGCATCCCCTTGGTGAACCGGAACGGCGCGACGTCGATGTCGCGGAGGCTCTTCGTTTCGGTGTAGCGGTCGTTGACGGGCTGATCGATGTCTGCCTCTGCCAGCTCCTCGACGAACGTCGCCGCGGATCGTCGTCGATCATCGGCTGGGCTTCGCTCATTGTCCCTGCTCCATGTGACATTGCTAGGGCTGTTTCGTATTGTATCTTA
>KI543167.1:76964-91659 GCA_000496175.1 uncultured archaeon A07HR67
CTCGTCGTCAGCGACGGATTCGACGACCTCGACGCTGCCGGTGAGCTGCCGGTGGACGTACGGGATGTCGATGCCCGCCTCGTCGAACGCCTCCTTCACCGCGGTGACGTACTCCGAGCGAACCCGGACGAAGTTCCCTCGATTGGGATCTTCGATCCACCAGCGAGACTGGAGCCCGACGTCGGAGCCGCCGAGCTCGACGAGCCGAACCGACGGCCCGGGGTCGTCGAGGATGTCCTCGTGTTCCTCGGCCTTCTCGACGATGATATCGCTCGCCTGTGCGATGTCGTCGTCGTAGCCGATGCCGAAGACGAACTTTTGACGGAGGGTATCGTAGGCGACCGGATTCGTAACCGCGCTGTTCGCGAGGTCACCGTTCGGAACCGTGATCTGTTCGTTATCGAACGTCCGCACGCGCGACACCCGGAGGTCGATATCCTCGACCCGGCCGGCGTTGCCGTTCCACTGGATCCAGTCGCCGACCTCGAACGGCTTGTCCTTCAGAATGAAGATGCCAGCGACGAAGTTGCCGAGCAGGTCCTGGGCGGCGAACCCGACCGCCAACGCGATCGCGCCGCCGAAGACGGCGAACGCGGACAGGAACGCCCCGTAGCCGGCCATCGTGAACCCGATGGCGATCGCCGCCACCCAGACGACGGCGTTCGCCACGCTCGACCCGAGGCTCAACACGGCCTCGTCGAACCCGCGAGACCCCAACACTCGCTTGATCCCCGGAACGAACGCGAGCTTTCCCAGCGCCAACACGCCGCCGAACCCGACGAGAAACAGAACCACCGAGAACAGGATCCCGGCTAACGCAGCGCTCAACCCCACACCGCCGAACTGTAGTGGTAGCATCACCCTCCCGTTTTTGAGCGACATATAAAGACTTTGGTGGGATGGCTAAGCCTTGCCGGTCATCGATCGTCTTTCTCGGGTGGTTATTCGACCGCCGGCCACGGCCCGTCGGAGCCGCGGACCTACGCCCGCCGGGGATCAAGCGGCCCGTCTCCTCGGGCGACGCCGCGGAGTCGTCGTCCGTGTGCGTCGTCGTCGCGAATCCGGTCGTGAACCGCCGACGGGATCCAGCCGTCGCGGTTCGTCGGGCTGGGAGCCGGGTCGACGCCCGACGGCCGCACGTCCTCCGGGAGGTAGCGGGCGTAGGTCGGAAGCCGCTCGACGAGCGAACATCCGCCCGCGTCGGCGACGGACCGGAGTCCGTCGAGGTCGGGCCAGGCGTACGCGGGATTGATGTAGTCGTCGGTCACCGGCGAAACGCCGCCGAGGTCGTCGATCCCGCAGTCGACGAGTTCGGCCGCCGGCGACAGGTTCGGAGGCACCTGAACGGACACCTCCGGCGGCAACGCGGCCCGCGCCATCGCCACGGCCCGTCGCATCGTCTCTACGCCCGGCTTGGCGAAGTCCGACCGCTCGTTCGGGACGACGTTCTGGACGATCACCTCTTGGACGTGGCCGTGGCGCTCGTGGAGCGCGCGGATCGCGAGCAGACTCTCCGCCCGGTCGCGCCATTCCTCGCCGATCCCTACGAGAATCCCCGTAGTAAACGGGACTCCCTGCCGGCCGGCCGCCCGAATCGTGTTCAGTCGCTGGCCCGGCGTCTTTCGCCGTCCGCCGCTGTGGGCGTCGACATCGGCGGTCGTCTCCAACATCACGCCCATCGACGCGTTCACTTCTCGGAGGTCCGCGAACGCCTCTGCCGTGAGGTCGCCGGGATTCGAGTGGGGGAGCAGACCCTCCTCCAAGGCGATCTCACAGGCTCGATACAGGTAGTCGTGGATCGACTCGAACCCCCACTCCGCGAGCTGTTCGTGGACCGCGGTGTACCGGTCGTCGGGCTCGTCGCCGAACGTGAACAACGCCTCCGTACAGCCGGCGTCGGCGCCGACGCGGCACTGTTCTCGCACCTCCGCGGGCGACAACAACGTCGCCTCGCCCGGCACGTCGTAGTAGGTACAGTAGGTACACGTGTACCGACACGCCGTTGTCAGGGGGATGAAGACGTTGCGGGCGAACGAGAGTCGTTCGGCGGCGGCGACGTCGTCGGGCGTCACCGAGAGCAGCCGCTCGACCGCCCGCTCGTCGACATCGATGTGGATTCCATACTCGTCGGCGGCCGCGAACACGACCGGGTCTCTGCGGTCGAGTGTAAAAAACGTCGCGGCCCCGGAGAATGCTCGTTTCGACAGACGGCTTGGGTCGCCTCACTCGCGGGCGACGCCCACCCGACCACGACCGGTGTCGAGAACGAACCCCGCCTCTCGGAGCCACGTCGCGGCCGACCCCTCGCCGTGGATCAACAGCTCCGCGAGGTCGTCGCGCTCGTCGATGTCGGTCGCGAGCCGGTAGGAGTCGACCGTGCCGACCGACGCCGCGACGTCGGCGGCACGCTGCCGATGGTCGAGATAGGAGGCGCCGTGATAATCGACGCGGAAGGAGGGATCTCGGACGGCGAGGGCGTTGGTGCCGCCGCCGCGACCGGGAGCGATCGTTACGTCGGGGACGGCGTCGACGTCGTCGCCTCCGGAGTAGTCGAACACCCGTCGGATCGCTTCGGGGTCGCAAGAGCCAGGTCAGCCATCACGATGCTGAGCGCGTCGACGTCTTCGCCCGGCCGACGGTCGGCGAGGACGGCGTTGACCGCCTCGGTGAGGGGCCGCGTGTCGACGGTGACCGACGGATCGGCGTCGATTGGAGGGTCTCCGACAGGGTCGAAGCCGTCCGTCGCGAGCACGCGTGGCTCGCCGCCGGCGTCGATGACCGCCGAGAGCACGTCGTCGAGCATCGCTCGCGCGAACGCGGTCCGCTCCGTTCGAGACAACACGTCGGCGAGCCGCGACTTCGGACGGGTGGCGGAGAACGGAACGATGACCTCCATTCGAAGACGATCAGAACAACGATTCGAGCTCGTCGCTGTCGTCTGTGACGAGGTTTTCGAGGTTCTCTTCGCTCTCGTTGCGGATCTCGTCGAGGTTGTCCTGAGCCTCGATAGCCACCTGCTGGAGCTCCTTGATGCGGGGAACGTTCGTCACGCCCGCCAGCAGAATCGCGGTGGCGACGAAGCCCGCGCCGCGGTACGGGTAGTCGCCGCCGCGGACCTCCATCGAGCCGGTCTGTTCTTCGAGCCACTTCCGGCCGCGTTCTATCCCCTTCCGGTTGAGGTACTCCGGCGGCCCCGCGAGCACGAGCAGCGCCCGCTCGGCGCCCTCGATCTCACAGGGGAGCGTGAGCCGACCCAACGCCGCTTTGCGCACGAGACTCGTGATCCGGTTGGTGGTGTGTGCGCTGTCGAGTTCGTCCCCGTCGTCGTCGTTGCGGAGCCGAGAGAGCAACCCGCCGGAGGTGCGTTCTTCGACCTCTTCTTCGGCGTAGCCGATCGTGGAGACCCCGCCGCCCGAGAGCGTGTTGATGATCTCAGAGGAGTCGACGACGCTCTCGGCGACCTCCTGGCCGTCCCGTATCTCGCCTGCGCCAAAGAGGATCCCGAACCGTTGGACGATCTCCTCGTTGATCTCCTCGTAGCCGCCCTGGACGGACTCGCCCGTCTTCCGCCAGGCGTCGTTGTCGAACACCATCAGGTTGTCCACCTCGCGGACGAACGTCTGGAACGAGCGGGCCGCGTTGAGCGTGTAGATACCGCCCTCGTCGCTTCCCGGCAGGACGCCGAGCCCGTAGACGGGCTCGGTGTAGATCCGTTTGAGGTGCTTTGCGAGCACCGGCGCACCTCCCGACCCCGTCCCGCCGCCGAGTCCGGCGACGACGAGGAACGCGTCCACCTCGTGGACCGGAATCGAGTCGATCGCGCCCTGGATCTCGTCGATGTCCTCCTCGGCGATCTCGGCGCCGAGTTCGTTGTCCGCGCCGACCCCGTGGCCTTTCACCCGCGACTGACCGATGAGCACGCGCTTGTCCTCGGGAATGTGTGTCAGCCCCATCAGGTCCGCCTTGGCCGTGTTCACGGCCGTGGCCGCACGGACGATCTCAGAGCCCGTCCGTTTGTCGTACTCGATGAACTTGTCGACGACTTTTCCCCCCGCCTGTCCGAATCCGATCATTGCAAGTTTCATGTTGAGCTCCCTCCGTACGTGGAGTGAGGAGAGTGGGATCCGGCCAATAAGCCTTCTGATGGGGGCACTCGCCCCGATATCCTCACTCTCCCCGCGCGACCGTCCATCGACGCGGCGACCGTTCGGGCGCGGCCGTCGGTCCCGAGGGCGACGACGGTCATGCGACCCCCAGGTACCCGCCGAGCGTGGTCATCTCCGACGCGTCGACGCCGAACGTCGCGGCGTCGTTCGTGGTGGTCGTGTTGTCGAACCGCAGCGACCGGTACTGGTCGCTCCCCATCGGAAATCCCGGGACCGCTCCGAGCACGCCGAGTCCGATCCGCGCGAGCGGCATCGGCAACGGCACGATGGTGATGTTCTTCGGCTCGGCCTCGTAGACGAGCGTCGTCACGTCACGGAGCGTCAGCGTCTCCGGACCGCCGACCTCGTACGTCTCGCCGACGTGATCGTCCGACTCGACGGCCGCCACCAGCATCGGGACGAGGTCCTCGACGTGGATCGGCTGAAACCGCGTCTGTCCGCCGCCCGGAAGCGGATACACCGGCACCAGTGGGGCGAACAGCTTCTTGAGCCGCTTCGTGAACGAGACGAACTCGCCACCCTCGCCGAACACGACCGACGGGCGGAACACCGTCCAGTCGAGGTCGCTCTCGCGGACGGCCGTCTCGGCGTCTCCCTTCGCGCGGATGTAGGCCGTGTCGCCGTCGGGGTCGGCGCCGAGCGCGCTCATCTGGACGAACCGATCGGCCCCGCCCTCCGCGGCCGCTCGGACGAGGTTCTCGGTGCCGGCACGGTGAATCCGGTCGTGCATGACGTTCCCGCCCGCCGGCTCGACCAACGGCGAGAGCGCCACCAGGTTCACCACCGCGTCGTGGCCGTCGACGGTCGGCGCCACCGAGTCGAACGCCGTGACGTCGCCGGCCGCGAACTCGACGCCGTCTGGCGTCTCAGCGGGGGACCGGGACATCGCGGTCACCTCGTGACCTCCGTCGGCGAGTGCCCGGCAGAGGTGTGACCCGATGAACCCCGTTCCTCCGGCTACCAGCACCTTCATACCCTTCGATTGACGAGGAGCCACCGTAAACTTACCGCGGCGTCAGACGGGCGGATGACGCGCGGCGATCAGCCCGCGACGGTCGACCTGCCGTCGGCCGCCCGTCGGGCGGCGACGCTCACGTCCACCGGTCGAGACCAGTCTGGACCTGCGATTCGCGGATCCGCTCGAAGCCGCGCGTGACCTCTCCGGCGTCCACGCCCCACTCGTCGACGACGTACGCGCGCGCCGCCTCGATGTCGGGCTCGACCGTCGTGTCGACCGACTCGTCGGACACCGGCGGGTCGAGAAAGAACTCTCGGACCGCCTCGGCGTTCGGTATCGTGGCGTCGCGGGCCGCGAGCACGCCCCACAGGTCACCGTGTTCTCGCACCGCCGACACCGCCGTCTTCGGCCCCACACCGCGGATCCCCTCGTTGAAATCGGTGCCACAGAGCATGGCGACGTCGACGAGCCCCTCGCGGTCGAGCGCTAACTCTGCGAGCGTCGCCTCGAGCTCCATCAGCTCCGGATCGCCCTTGCTCGTCAGCTGACGGATGGTCGTCGGCGCGCCGAAGAGCAGGGTGTCGTAATCCTCGCTGCCGGCGTGGTCGACGCTCCCCGTCGCGGCCATGTGCGCACACTGGGCTTCTCCCTCGCCGGGCGCCTCGACGACCGGCACGTCGAGTAGCTCGAACAGTTCGCGAGTCGTCTCCTGGATCACTCCGGTGAGCCGCTGGGTGCGCGCGGAAAGCCGGGCGGCCTCGACCGTGTCGCCGCGTTCTGCGGCGGCCGTCTGCCGCTTCTCGGCGCGCTCGCGCTTTTCGCGACGGTCGGCGACCTCGTCGGCTTTCATCTCGGTCATCTCGCCGTCGAACACCATCACCGGAATCAGGTCGTGTTCGAAGAACTTCGGGAGCCCTTGGACGACCCCAATCAGGTTGGCGACCTCGGCGCCGTCTGCGGTCGTGTACGCCTCGTCGCTCGTCCACTTCACCGTCGTGGTGAGATACCGGTACAGCCAGTTGTGCGCGTCGACGGCGACGACGTTCTCCGCCAACTCCTCGAAGCCGACCGACCGAATCGACGCGAGGTCACGCAGGTCCGCGTTTCCCATTACCCGTTCGATCGGCTCCCGCCGTATTAAACAGTCGCGACGGACGGCGGAACAGATGCGGGCTCGACGGTGAGACGGCCGACGAGTTGCGTCTCGACCACCCGCAGACGATCGGGCGGCGCCCGTCCCGATACCGGCGGGCCGGACGGCTTGTGAGACGTTTATGTGTCTCGATTGGTTAGGCTCGACACTGAATGGTGTCGCCGTTCGACGTGTTGGGTCTCGACGACGACGCGGATGACGACGACGTCGAGCGGGCGTACCGCGAGCGGGTGAAAGAAGCACATCCCGACACGGGCGGAACGATAGAGGAGTTCCAACTGGTCAGACGCGCCTACCGGCTGCTCTCGGAGCCCGGCCGCGACGAGGACGCCACGGTCGGCGACGGGGACGCTTCCGACGTCGACCTCACCGCGGACGCCGACGCCGACGGCGCCGGCCAGATCCGCGTGGAGTTTCTCGATTACGAGGCGATCGTCGACCGCGGCTGGCGGCTCGACGACGACGACCTGTTCGCGAAGGCGAGCGACGCCGACCTCCCGGCGTCCGACCACGGTCGCCTCCTCGTCGATCCCGACGAGAGCCTGCTCGAAGCCGCGGAGAACCGCGGCTACTCCTGGCCGTTCTCGTGTCGCGGCGGCGCGTGTGCCAACTGCGCCGTCTACCTCGTCGAAGGCGAGCTCTCTCAGCCCGCGAACCACATTCTCTCGGAGGACCACGCCGCGCGCGGCTTCCGGCTCTCGTGTAACGGCTACCCTGTCTCGGACGAGCTCAAGGTCGTATTCAACGTCAAACACGTCCCGGAGCTCGACGAACTCCGACTGCCGCCGGGGCCGTTTCGGCGGGCCCGCTCGCAGTGATCGGCGGGCTCGGAGAAACGGCGCCGGCGATTAGAACTGTTCGGCGACGGCGGCGACGACTGCGTCCTCGACGACACCACGCTCGCCCGAGAGGAACTCGATTTTCCCTTCGCGAAGCCCGGCGGTCGCGACGTCGGCGGTCGGCGCAATCTCGGCGGCGCGCGCGGCGACGTCCCTGATCGACAGGTCGCCCGTCGACCGGACGTACAGCTCGTCGGTGCCGATGCCTACCGTGGCGAACGCCTCGCCGTTCGCGCGTCGCCGGTGGAGGTCGTCCAACAACAACGGCGTCGGCGGGAAGTCGTATCGGTGGGTGTACGCGTCGGTGTCCAACACTGCGACCTCGACGCCGCCGACGGCCTCCGTTGTGACGTTCGCGCTCGCGGTCTCGATCTCGGTTTCGAGCTTCTCGCGGAACTGCTCGGACACGTGTGCGGCGAGGTCACCGCCGTCGTCGAACAACAGGTCCGTGATGAGCTCGCGTTTGTCCTGATACGACTGGTAGTACGCTTCTAGGGCGACCGCCTCACGAAGCGCGCTGACCCGGTCACGGTCGTAGCCGGCGTCGCGCGCGAGGTCGACGTAGCGGGCAGGAGCGTCCGTCCAGTAGCTCACCGCCGGCAGGTGAACGAGGTCGGCACGCACCTCGTCGTTGACCGCGGACGCGAGCGACGCGGTGAGCGCGCCCGTCGAGAGGTCGTCGCCGACCGCCGCCAGCTCCGGCGAGACGAGCGTGTCGACCCGTTCGCGGGTCGCTGTGTCCGCGACCGCCGCGTCGACGACGACCGCCTCGACGCCGTACACCGAAAGCAGGTCGAGACCGTCGGCGGACTCGACGGTCGAGCCGGTTCCGACGAGCAAGAAGAGCGGCAGTTTCTCGTCGTGGCGGTCGCGGTCCTGCAGCATGCGGGTGGCGTCGTTCGTCGCGGCGTCCATCCCGTAGACGGGTTCTTCGGTCGGTCGCCGGGTGAAGTAGTGATACTCGGCGTCGCTTTTGGCGTGTTCGTCGCGGATCAACGGCAGCACGGCGCGCTCGATGGCCGCTCCGGCGACGTAGCCGTCGGCGGTGGCCGGATGGCGCACGACGATGGGCCGCGACTCGAGCACCGCACGCCGGATCGCCTCGGCGGCGTCCAACAAGCCTTCGCCGAGTTCGGCGGCTGCCTCGTCGCCGGCCAGCGGCTGGAGCCCTTCGGGTCGGGCCTTCGCGGTGAGCGCCTCGGCGAGCCGGCGACGCACCGCCTCGGCTCCGTCGCCGTCGAGCACGGCAAGTGCTTCCGTCTCGACCTGGATGTCGCCGCGGCGGCGTTCGACCTCGCCGTCGAGGCGGATCGCGTCGCCGACCTCAACCTCCGGGTACGCTCGGACGCCCGGCTCGACGAAGGCGGCGGCGTCGACGACGCCGTTCTGGTCGCGAAGCTCGAAGATCGTCGGTCCGCCGGTCTGGCGCGTGCTTACGACCTCGCCTTCCAGTCGGACCGTGTCGCCGACGGCGTCCGGCAGGGCCTCGACCGACACCCGGTCGTACTCGGTGTCCGTCTCGTCTGCTGCGTCCGTCGCATCCGTCTCGTCTGCCGCGTCCGCCTCACCTACCGCATCCGCCGTGTCTGTCTCGTCTTTGCCGACCTCCGGTTCGGCTGTCGGCGTCTCCGGCTCGGCCGTCGGCGTCTCCGGTTCGACCGTCGGCTCGTCGGGGTCTCCGTCGTCGATCGGATCGTCGTCGGAACTGCCCGAATCGTCCGACGCGTCGGCTCCGTCGGATTCTTCGGGACGCTCATTTCCCGCGGCACCAGTCGTCGTTGTGTCGTCGCCGTCGGTCGCGTCGTCTTCCTCGCCGGGGACGTACTCGGCCTCTCCCTCTTGGACGAGCGCGCCGCGGAACTCGCGGTCCGCCTGGCGGATCGACCACGAGAGGTCGATGTTTCCGTTGTCGCGGACGCCTTTCACCTGGATGAACACGTCGTCGCCCGGCTCCCAGTCGAGGCTGTCGAGCCGCTTGTCGAGCTCCGAGCGGTGTAGTAGCCCGGTGACGCCGGGCGCGAGGTCGATGAACACGCCGAAGTCGGCGTACCCGTCGACGACGCCGCGGTAGAACCGGTTCGCAACGAGCTGGTCGGGGCTGTCGCCGCGGAAGTCGAAAACGACGTCCTCCTCGTGGGACGCACAGATACGACCGCCGTCGACAGCAACGCCACAGATGACACAAGATCCCATTTGAATACATCGAGAGGCTCACGCCTAAAACGGTTGTCGAAACCCGCCCGAGCGGCGGGCCGTTCCGGTCGATGTCGCCCGGGCGGTCGCGAGAACGGCTCGGGTCAGCCGCCGAACAACGTCCGCGTTGCGGCCACGACTCGGTACCCGATTCCGTAGCCGAACACGGCCGGCGGAAGCCCGCCGACCAGCGTTCGAAGCCACGTCGTCGCGTGAATCGTCCGGAGACCGACCAGCAACAGGACGGCGGCGTACAGCCCGCAGGCCAACCGGAGCGCCGGCACAGGCGGTCCGGCCAGCGCCATCGGAGCGCTCGCGTACGCGACCACCTGTACCGTCTCGCTCACGCCGCCTCGGTCACGCAGCGAAACCCCGTCGTTCACCTCGATACTGGCGACGATCAGCGACACGGTCGCGACCGCGGCGGTCAGATGAAGTCCGACGGGCGCGGCGAGCGCCGTGACGACGAGCACCACGACCGTCGCCGAGAGGACGACGTTTTCGGTGATCCCCGGGACGATGGCCGGGTCGCTCACGACCCAGCCGAGCGCGAAGACGCCTGCGACGACCGCGGCGAAGGTCAATCCGGGCGCCTGGTCGCCGGGACCCACGCCGGTGACGAAGAAGCGCCGCGGCCGACCGAGTGCCTCAAGCCAGGCGCGCGCCAGTCCGCGAGGGCCGCGGGCGCGGCCGCCGTCGGGGTCTTCGTACCACGAAGTCACGCACTCCGGTACGCCCCCGTCGAATAACCCGGTTCCGGTTCGTCCCGACGGCGATCCCTCCCCGGTCTCCGGGTCGCCGTCACGGCGTCGTCGCACCTGCGTTATCGCACCTGATATGCGGCGCGCAAGTACTTATGTCGGCCTCCGCGGAGGGGGAGACGAATGAACGGGTTCAGCGATGACGATCGGGGGTTCAGTCCGCTGGCCGGCACGGGAGTACTCGTCGGTGTCGTGGTGGTGTTGCTGGCGGTCGTCGGCGCCGCGGTGTTCGGACTCATCGACGGAGTCGCACAGCCGACGGCCGAGTTCGAGGTCGACCGCGAGGACGGCGACCTCGTCGTCACCGCGCTCGGACCGGATCCGGTTCCGGCCGAGGAGTTGTCCATCCGCGGCGAGGATCCGGACGGCGAGGTGGCGTTTGGAACCTGGCCTGGCGAGGACGATGTCGTCCGGCCGGGCGACCGGGTGGTGGTGGCGAACGCCACCGGCAACGAGAAGATCGAGGTCGTCTGGGAGCCGGTGGGGTTCGCCCGGACAGAGACGCTCGCCAGCTACGAAACCGAAGACGACTCCACCACCGGAGGATGGACGGACGGAGAGAACACGGAGTCCGATCCGCTCGGCTGAGAGGTCGGTCCCGATCCCGTCTGCGGAACTCCAGCATCGACGACCCGTAGCCGCCAGCACTCACGGCGTCGACGACCCGCAGCCTTCGTTCGCGGTACCAGTGGGCACTGGCCGCTGACCGACACTTTATCTATCAGACGCCCATACGATGGACAATGATATCACGTGTCAAGAATGCCTGGCAGTGGGCAGTTGACTCGTACGTGTTATTCGTTGTTTTGGGCATCGTTCTCGGCGTAGCGCTGGTCCCGCTGGCCGTTGGACTGGCGGGGGCGCCGGATGGAACCGTCGCCGTAGTTCACATCGACGGCAGTATAACCGGCGACCAGGCGACCACGTACTCCTCACAGTTGGCCACCGCCCGTCAGGAAGCCGACGCGGTGGTGATCGTCGCAAACAGCGGCGGCGGCAGCGCGCCGGCGAGCGAGGAGATGTACATGCAAACCGTCCGGACCGAAGCGGAGATGCCGGTGGTGGCGACCGTCGACGCCGCCGCTGCGTCTGGCGCCTACTACGCGATCGCTCCTGCCGAGGAGATTTACGTCAAACCCGCCTCGACAGTCGGCAGCGTCGGCGTCATCGCACAGGCGCCGCCGCGGCTCGAGCCGAACGATCTGTTCGTGACCACCGGGCCGAACAAGCTGTCGGGCGGCGACAGCCGGCAGTTCGCCCACGGTATTGCGACGGTCCAAAACGCGTTCCTCTCGGCGGTGTACGACCACCGCGAAGAACGGCTGGCGATCGAACGGTCCGAGCTCGCCAACGCCGGGACGTACACCGGCATCAACGCCGTCGAAAACGGGCTCGCAGACGAGGTCGGCGGCCGCGAGCGGGCGGTGAGCGCCGCGGCGTCGGAGGCCGGACTCGACCAGCCGGAGGTGGTCGTGATGCGGCCCAACGACGCGGAGGCGACGTTCCTCATGCGGAGTACCTACCTCGCGAGCGACGCTCCCGAGCGTGAACTGACCGACGCCGAGACTCTCCGAGGCGGCAACAGCGCAGTGCCGAACTACCTGATGGTCCCGCGTGCGGCTGTCGCCACCGACGCGACGGTCGTCTCCGGCCAGGAAGCGACCGAGGCGATCGACCGCACCGACGAGACCGCTCGGGTATCTGACGACGCAGAGCCGTCGGCCGCCAACAGCACGTCGATGGACGCCTCGCTCGCGGGCGGCGTGACGACGTCACCAGCGCCGGCAGCCGGACTCGGAGGTAGCCGATGAGCTACCGCCGTGGACTGCTGGTGACCGTCGTCATCGCGGCCGTCATCGCCGTCGCCGCCGCCGGCATCTCCGCCGCCGGCCAGTCGGGGCCCACCGACGGGCCGGAGTTCGAGGAGTTCGAGACGGAGAGCACGGTCAGCGATCCGATCTCGCAGTCGGGCAGCATCGACCCCGACTCGTCGGTCGCCGGCGACGGCGTGATCGTTATCGACGACTCGAACACCAACCGGTTCTCGCGGGGCGACATCCAGCCGCTCGTCGAAGGGATCGGACGCACCGGCCACGAGGTTCGGTTCCACCGGCGCGGAAACCTTTCCGAGTCGCTCTCGGGTGCCGACGCGCTGATCGTGATCGACCCCGGCTCCACCTACGACGACACTGAACTCGACACCATCGACGAGTTCGTCGACGACGAGGGCCGACTCCTGATACTCGGCGAACCGACGCAGACGTCCGTCAGCGCGGGCCTGTTCGGCGCGGAGATCACCGAACGCGAGAGCGAACTCACCGAGATCGGCTCGCGGTTCGACGTACAGTTCGACACCCAGTACGTGTACGACCAGACCACCAACGACGGCACGTATCAGCAGGTCATCGCGGAGCCACACGAGGAGGCGGCGCTTCCGCCCGACGACGGGACATCGCTCGACGGCGTCGACGAGGTCGCGTTCGACGTCGCGACGGAAGTCCGCAGCACGAGCGACGGCGAACCCGTGCTCGTGACCAGTAGCGGGGCGCGGACGGCCGGTGCCGCCGACGGCCGCCAGCACACGCTCGCGATTCGCGACGGCAACGTGCTCGCGATCGGTGACTCCTCGTTCGTCAGCGCCGAGCGCCACAACGTCGGAGACACCAACGTGTTCCTCGCGAGCGTCGTCGAGTTCCTCGTGAGCGCCGAGGGCGGCGGGGTCGACAGCGGACTCGACGACCCCGTCAGCACAGACAGCGGGACCGACGGCGGCAGCGACGACGCGAGCGGGAACGAGACCGATAGTGACGGCGGCAACTCGACGACGATGGGCTGACACGCTCGTCAAGAGTCTTCAACACTCGACCCACTCGCCGCGGTCGGCGGCGCGTTCTACCGCGTCGAGCACGCGTTGAACCGCGTACGCCTCCTTGAACGACGGCGAGAACGGCTCGCCGTCTGCGACCGCTGAGAGGAACTCGCTTTTTGATCCTGGTCACCTTCGCCGCGATGTTCCTATCCTCGGAAGTTGGATTTCTCGGTGCGCTTGGACTGATCGCCATCTTCAGCGTCTTCTTAATCCCAATGATGTGGATTGTGTGGAAAAGCGTCAACTCAGAGCCGAAGACCGCCACTGCTCATATGCGAGACTGGGAAGAGATAACATGAATCTACGTCAATTGAAAACTCAACGTGCTTTACACGCTGTTATGGTTTTCATCCACACGGCTCTGGTACAATCCTCAGGAGCTGATAGGATTGGTGTGCGAGATACAGAGGGTGAACTCAACAACCCACCCTGAGTTGTTTTGTTTTTGATTTTAGTAGAAGTGCTGACAAACCGAAAGAGCGAATTTGTAGTGTTATCTTGAGCAAAGTGAAAGACAGAGATATGATATCTGGGATACTTACCCGTACAGAGCAAGCACTGCTTTTGGGTCTTGGCTCCTCGTTTTTTGTGTACGGCGCCGCCCAATAGATGGGTTTTGTCACGTACACACCTCCTGCCATCGTCTATACCATTGTAGGTACTGTCGCCTTGCTTTGGGCCATCCGTCTTTAGCTAAGAGACGAACCGTGTGACAGTGGCGGGGCTCGAAAGCAAAGGTTGTCTCGTATTAGTGTCTTAAAATATGACTCTAACGGAGCCGATGCTTACCCTACGCCATCAGTCTCATCTTCATTACGAGGCGCACGACGGGACAGTTGGTCAAACCGATCCTGCGCATCTTGCTTCCGTGTCTCTGTTTCGGCAGGCTGGTACGTTGCGTCAACGAGGGTGACCTACAGGACCGCATCAACGTGCTGTGTATCGGCAGGGAGTTCTTGCTCACCCACAACAAGATTGTACCGCTCATCACCGTCGTCACTGATCTCAAGCGTTACGAGCGTGTCCTCAATCCGATCTACGCCCGCCGAATGCTCCCCATCTGGGATTATGTGTAGCTCTCCTCCAAGACGACGGTCCCGTCGGGTGCGGTCACTGTAATCGTATCGCCGCCGTTGTTCCAGATGGGCGACCCCGAACCAAAGTATAGGTCTGTGCCCGTAACGGTGCCCGACCCCGTATGTAGCGTGAGCGTCTCGCCCGGTGCCAAGGTTACGCCCCCAGGAATCGTATAGGAATGCCCGACAGCATCCGAAATTATGTACCCTGAAAGATCCAGTTCCGTCCCGCCCGTGTTCGTGAACACGATGAACTCATTATTAAGATTCTCTCTGTCATCGCCGGCAGCATCAGCATTGATCTGATCAATTGCGAGCGATGCAGGCGTGTTGCTCTCCGAAGGCGAACTCGTCTGTGTCTGTGTCTGTGTCCCACCATCGGCGGCGCTGTCGACCACGTCGTCGATGGTGAACTCCATCGTTCCCGAGACGTCCTCGCTTGCGGTAACCAGATCCGCGCTGTGTCCCGTATCGACTGTGATGACGACGTAATACTCAGTGTTCTGCGCGGCGCTCCACGTCGCGTTCGTCCCCGACGCACTGATTGTGCCGACGGACGTGCCGCTGCTATCATACACTTCGAATCTGAGATTGTCCTCGGCGGTGACCGCGTCCGAGCCGGTGTATGCGGCGTTAATCTGGTGATCTTCGTCGTCGTTGTTCGTGACGATGACGCCTGT
>KI543167.1:91679-100753 GCA_000496175.1 uncultured archaeon A07HR67
CACCAGCATCGTGAGGACCCGTCTCATATGAGTGTAAGGAGTCGCCATACAGACATAAATGAAAGCTAACCAATAGGTTACCGTGACGACTTACCGGTTCGTAAGCCCTGTACAGGCGCTGACGGTACGAGGGCGACCCTGGCGACGTTCACCTCCCCGCGATAGAGAGTTACCGGTCGAAGCAGTGCGTACAGTATATACGACGCTCACTTTTTTAGGCTCTCCCGACGCGAAAACGTATTTCTTCGAGGCTGCCGGTCTCATCTCGAAGAAGTGGCATCCCGTTCTCGTTCAGGTGCTTCTCAACTCCGGTCCCCTGGGTTTCAGTGACCTCGAGGATCGTCTCATCGGCTGTAGAGTTGTAGCTGCGTCTGAACCCGGCGAGTGTTCGACTTCGCCTGCGGCGAAGCCGAACACAAGCGCCCACACGAGGACGGGAACCTGAAGCTTGCCCTCGCGCCCGACCACGCCGAGTTCCTCAGCGTGCCGAAGACGAACAGGCCAATCAAGTGAAGCGTGGGCGAGAAACGATCAGATCAGTCGCCGAGCGAGGCGGGTTGGACGCCGAGGAATACGAGAGCGTTGTAGTCGCTGCGACGGATATCGAGTCAGCGATCATCCAAGCGGTGCAGGAGTATGACACGGTCTGCGTGGGGCTCTCGGAGAAGAGTGACCTCTCCCGGACGATGTTCGGTTCTCTCGCCGGGCGAATCGGTCAAGAAGTATCGGGCAACGTTGCTATCGTTCGGAGTGCTAAGGCTATCGACCAGCCGGCCACTCAAGCGGAGGAAGTGTCGCAATGAGCGACTACTGTCTTGTCGTTGCGGTGTCGAATCCAGCGTCGGTTGACACGCTACTCCGGATGAGAGGTGCTCTCGCCAGCGCGAATAACGGATCCCTCATCATCACGAGCGTTACTGAGGTCCCGTCACAGATACCTGTGACAGCCGGGCACACTCGCGTCAGAGCAGAAAGCTATCATTGAGTGGATACTGTCGGTTGCTTGTTTCGTGTGGTCCCGGTCGAGCGAAAAGCGCCCCCGAGTCACCTGACAGGAACTCTGTGCGAGATATGCGCCCTGTATTCAGCCCGTCTCCAAGAACATATCACCTGTTGAGGATTTCAACAGAGCCAGACGAACGTATCCTCCAAATTATTCAGCATTCACACGTACATCATCAAATATATTCACTCCCGATTAGTCTCTCTTATGTAGATTCATATACGCCAAGGCTCTGATACCGTGGATACCCCCGTGGAAGTATTAGAGCGTGACCCACTCACCGCGCTCATCGGAGCGCTCAATGCTGCGTAGTATCTTTTGGACCTCATATCCGTCTTCAAACGTCGGGAACGTGTCCGGTACATTTCCTGTGGACACAGCGCGTACGAACTCGTAGTTCTCGTGGACGAACGTGTGCTCCCAGCCGAGCACGTGGCCCGGAGGCCACCAGCGGTCGACGTACGGGTCAGACTCGTCGGTTACAAGCACCGTCTCGTAGCCGCGGTCGCCGTCTCGAAGCACCTCCAGTTCGTTGAGGCGTTCGAGCGAGAACCGTAGGCTCCCCGCCGAGCCGTGAATCTCGACGGTGTGGTCGTTCTTGTGGCCGGTCGCGACCCGCGACGCCTCGAAGCTCCCCATCGCGCCGGAGTCGTAGGCGACCTGGGCGGTGTACGCGTCGTCGACCGTCACGTCGCGGTATGCTTCGACGCTGCCGTCGTCGTCGAGAACGGGGCGTTCTTCGACGAAGGTCCGTGTGTGTCCCGCGACGCGGTCGACCTCGCCGACGCAGTCGCCGACGAGAAACGCCGCGAGGTCGATCGTGTGTGCGCCCAGATCCCCGAGCGCGCCCGACCCCGCGAGGTCGGCGTCCATCCGCCACGCCCACGGCGCTTCGGGGTCGACGAGCCAGTCTTGGAGGTATCGCCCGCGGACGTGGCGTATCTCGCCGAGCGCGTCGTCGTCGATCAGCCCCTTTGCGTGGCGTATCGCCGGCACGAACCGGTAGTTGAACGCACAGCCAGCCGGAACGTCCGCGTCCGCGGCGGCGTCGCGCATCTGTCGCGCGGCCTCGAGGGTGGGTGCGAGCGGCTTCTCACAGAGCACGGGAACGCCCGCCTCCAGCGCGGCGATCGATGGCTCCGCGTGGACGTGGTTCGGCCCGAGATTGTAGAAGACGTCGACCGCCTCGATCGCGGTCGCCCAGTCTGTCGCGGTGTTCGCGAACCCGAAGCGGTCGGCCGCCGCCGCCAGTTCCTCCTCGTCGCGCCCGACGAGTGTGTGCCGTTCGACCGCCGGCGCGTCGGGGAAGAACATCGGCAACCGGGCCAGCGCGTTGGCGTGTGCCTTTCCCATGAACCGGTACCCGAGCACGCCGATCCGGAGCGGTTCGGCCGTCGTCGGTGTCGTCTCAGACATGGGTCACTCCGCCCAGTAGGCGTCGCCCGGTTGCGTCTCGAACACTGCCCGCGAGAGCACGTCGACCGCCTTTCGCAGGCCCTCGCGCGAGGCGGTGAGCGAGTCCTCGTGTTCGATCGAGAGCGCCCCTCGTAGCCGACCATCCGGAGCGTCGAGACGACGTCCTTCCAGTGGGCCTCGCCGTGGCCGTAGCCGATCGAGCGGAACAGCCACGAGCGGTCGGCCTCCTCGGTGTACGCCGTCGTGTCGAGGACGCCTTTCACCCGAGCGTTCGACTCGTACAGCTTGGTGTCTTTGGCGTGAACGTGGTGAATCGCGTCGTGGTCGCCGAGCAATCGGATCGCCTCCGTCACGTCGATTCCTTGCCAGTAGAGGTGTGAGGGATCGAGGTTCGCGCCGATTCGCTCGGTGGTCGCCTCCCGTAGCGCGAGCATCCCCGTCGGCTCGTACACGAGCATGTTCGGGTGCATCTCGATGGCGACGTCGACGCCGTGAGCGTTGGCGTGGGCGGCTAGGTCCTTCCAGTACGGGATCGCGACCTCCTCCCACTGGTACTCGTGGGCCGCGGCGTGTTCGGTCGGCCACGGGGCGGTGATCCAGTTGGGCGTCGTGTCGCCGGGCGCGCCCGCCGGCAGCCCCGAGAAACAGGTCACGGTGTCGACACCAAGCTGGTCGGCCAGTTCGATCGCCTCGCGCAGTTCCCGGTCGGCCTCGTCGGCTCGGTCGTCGTCGGGATGGAGCGGATTGTTGTGTGTCGCCAGCGCGGAGACGCGCAGGTCGTGGTCGTCGAGCAGGTCGGCGAGCGCCGCCTGCGCGCGGTCGTTGTCGAGGTAGTCGCGGCGGTCGATGTGGTCCTCGCCGGGGAAGCCGCCGACGCCGAATTCGACGGCGTCGACGCCGAGGTCGGCGAGGGACGCGAGCGCGTCCTCGAGCGGTTCGTCGCCGAGAGGAACGGTCAGTACGCCGGTATCCATACCTCGGGATCTCACCACGTTCGGAGTAAACCTTTAGGATGCGCTCGGGAGCGCCGAGACGGCGTTGGGCGGCCGCGACCACATGAGGTTTTAACGGGTGGAGCGTGTAGAACACCCATGGGAATCCTCTCGCGCGCCTCCTACGTCATCCGCTCGAAGGTGAACACCCTTCTGAACCGGGCGGAGGACCCGACGGAGTCGCTCGACTACTCGTACGAACAGATGCGCGACGAGCTTCAGGACGTCAAACAAGGGATCGCCGACCTCACGACCCAGAAGAAGCGCCTGGAGATACAAAAACGGAAGCTCGAAGAAAACGTCGAAAAACACAATCGACAGGCCCGCGAGGCGGTCCAGCAGGACCGCGACGACCTCGCCAGAAAGGCCCTCGAAAAGAAGAAGTCGAAGATGACACAGATCGAGGAGCTGGAGGGTCAGATCGCAGACCTCAACGACACGCAAGACCAGCTCGTCGAAAAGAAGAACCGGCTCCAGAACCGGATCGAGGAGTTCCGGACGAAAAAGGAGACGATGAAGGCCCGCTACGAGGCGGCCGAGGCGTCCTCGCGCGTCTCCGAGGCGATGACCGGCGTCGGCGACGAGATGGAAGACGTGAGTCGGTCCATCGAGCGGGCCGAAGAACAGACCGAGGAGATGGAGGCGCGCTCGGAGGCGATGGACGAGCTCGAAGAAACCGGCGCCTTCGAGGACGCGCTCTCGGACAAGGATTCGATCGACCGCGAGCTGGAGGGGCTCTCGACCAACAGCGAGGTCGACGCGGAGCTTGAGACGCTCAAAGGCGAGCTCGGAAAAAACGACTCGACGGCCGAGAACGGAGCGGCCGAGAACACGGACGCGGCGGTCGACGCCGAGCTCAACGACCTCCAGGCGGACATCGACGGCGCGGATCTTGAGGCGGATCTCGAGGACGGCGACCTCGACGCGGAGACCGACGTCGAACTCGAGGAGTCGGAAGCCGACGCCGACGAGCCGCGGAACTGACGCCGATCGGTTTCTCTGCGGGCGGCGTCTCCGCGTTCGATTGGTCTGCCCGTCTCAGCCGTGGGTGTATCCACGGTCCGGCAGCGGGTCGCCGTCGGCGGTGACTCCCGCCGTCGGCTCGACGACCGTTCCGACCCGGGTCACCCCTGCCGGACACGCTTCTCGGGCCCGTTCGACCGCGGCGTCCGGCATCGAACACACCAACTCGAAGTCCTCGCCGAAGTGCGCCGCGAGCTCGAAGCGTTCGTCCGCGTCGCCGTCGGCCACGTCGTCGACGGCCGGGTGAACCGGAACCGCGTCGCGGTCGAGTGCGACTCCGACGTCGCTCGCCTCCGCGAGCTGGTGTATCGACCTGGCGAGCCCGTCGGAGGAGTCCATCATGGCGGTCGCGCTCGCGGCGAGCGCACGCCCGTCTGCGACGCGGGGAGTGAACCTGAAGAGGTCGTTCGCGCGGTCGCGTGCGGTCTCGGTCTCTCGCTCGAACAGCCGGAGGGCCGCCGCCGACCGTCCCCACTCGCCGGTGACACAGAGCGCCTCGCCCGGCGATGCGCCCGAACGGTAGATCGCCTCGCGGTCATCGCGAACGGCTCCGATCGCCGTCGTAGCGGTCGTGAACTCCGTGTGCGTGTCGAGATCGCCGCCGACGTACTCGGCGTCGACGGCCGCACAGACGTCGCTCGCGCCCGCGACGAACCGGTCGAGTGCCCGCTGGTCGAACGAGTCGTCGGCGTAGACGGCGACCGCGGCCGTCGCCGCCGCGCCCATCGCCGCGACGTCCGACAACGACGCGCCGACCGCGCGCCAGCCCGCCGTGTAGCGGGTCGTCCCCGCCGGGAAGTCGGTTCGGTCGTGAAGCATGTCGGTGGTGATGACGGTTCCGTCCACGACGGCCGCGTCGTCGCCGGCGTGTGGCAGGTCGGCCGCGAGTCTCCGGAGGGCGTCGCGCTCGTTCACGGCCGCACGAGGGGCTGCCGGGCGGTTAGGTGGATCGGTCGGCAGAGCCCGACGACCCGGCGTGTGTCCTCGTGCTCGGGTCCGCCGCTCGTTTTGTGAGTAATTATCATGGTCTATCATTATATTTAATACACGGCGGACGTATCCTCCGAGCGTGATGAGAGTACGCGTACGCGAGTCTGCCGCCGACCGTTGCTTCGACGTCCTGCCTACCGACCGCCACAGACGACGACACGACACACCCGATGAACCCTGAGCACTCGACCACGACGAACCGCACGACGACCGAGCCGACATCGACCCCTCCGAACGACGCGACCCATCCGGACGACACGACTCCTCCGGACGACACGACTCCTTCGGCCCACGCTGCTTCTCACACAGCAGACGCCACGGACGCCACGGACGCCACCCCCGCGATCGAGATTCTGGTGCCGATGTACGGCGGCGGCTCCGGCCCGCGGCCGGACTCCACGTCGCTCACGACGCGGCGCCGGTGACCGCCTGACTCGCGAACTGCCCCCCGACCGCCCGGCGATCGCCCGACCGATCCCTCGTCGTAGAGCGGCGGAGTTTTCCCGTTGCCGCCCGGGTGTCTGCCATGGACGACGACCTCATCGACGAGACCGGGACTCCCCTGTCGCGGTACACGCGACTCCCCGGAACCGGCTTTTTTTATCCGGACTCGCTCGACGACGAGCGCGCCGAACAGCGCGCCCGCGAGACGATCGAGGGTGCGGAGGCGGTCGTGGTCGCCGACGGCGACGCCGACGGACTCGCCTGCGCGGCGATGATCCGCGAGGCGCGCGACGCCGCCCTCGACGTCGGCCCCTTCGAGGCCGCACTCGCCGAGCGGTCCGACGACGACACGGCCGCGACCGACGGGGCGGAGCCGGACACAGACGACGCGCCCGGGACCGATTCGACCGCCGACGCCGACCCGACCGAGAACGCCCACGTCGAGTCGGCCGTCGGGCTGATCGCGGCCGGGCCGTACTCGCTCGACATCGCCTTCGAGCGCGTCGCCGCCTACGCGGACGACGGAATCGACCTGTTCGTGTGTGACCTCTGTCCCGACGAGTACGCTCCGATCGCCGACCCGCTCGAGACGCTTTCGTCCTCGTGTGCGTCGATCAGGTGGTTCGACCACCACCAGTGGGACGACGACGTCGCCGCGGCCGTCCGAGACCGCGGCGTCGACCTCGCCGTCGGCGAATCGGACGAGGAGTGTACCGCCGACGTGGCGCTCCGGTCGCTGGACCACGCCTTCGGCGACCGGTGGACGGAGCTCGCAGCGGTGACCCGCGACCACGACCTCTGGATCAAAGAAGACCCGCGCTCGGACGACCTCGCCGACTACTCCTACTGGTCCGGAAGCGAGGAGTACGCGACCGTCGTCGGCGCGTACGGCGCCGACCTTCCCGAGCCGGTGCGGTCGTTCGTGGCAGAACGCCGGGTTGAAAAGGAGGCGCGCATCGACCTCGCGGTCGAACGCGCCGTCACCCATGAGGTCGGCGACTGGCGCGTCGACGTGACGTACGGCCGGTGTTCACAGAACGAGGTGGCCGAGACGCTCCGCGACAGAGGCGCCGACGCCGCCGTGATCGTCAAACCCGCAGGCTCGGCGTCGATTCGCGGCTCCGAGCAGTTCCGTCACGCCCACGAGGTTGCCGGCAGGGTGAACGGCGGCGGCCACCCGCAGGCGGCCGGCTGTAAGCCCGATATCTACGACGACATGCTCGACTACGCCCACCACTGGACGACGGAAGGGGAGGCGTGTAAGCGGGTGATCCTCGCGGCGTTCGAGGCCGTCGCGGAGACGGTTGCGGCCGACGACGACGCGGGCGCCGCCGAGGTGTAACGCCGCGCGAATCCACGGCTCTCGTCCCTGCCGACGCCCTCTCACCGCGGAGGACGGCTACGACGACGACGGCGACATCTTGATGTCGAGGCTCTTCTGGACGAGCTGGGTGAACGCCATCGAACAGAGGAAGTACCAGACGATCCACACCTGCATCGGGCCGACGATTCCGGTATCCCAGGTGACCGTACCCGCGAGCGGCATGACGATCTCCTGTGTGGCGACGCTCGGATACGCCGACTCGGAGCCGCGGTAGCCGATGACCCAGAACATCCAGAGGAACGCCGGAATCGTCAGGAACATGATCCACACCATCGGGCGGAACTGTTCTTTGAACATTCCGAGCTGGTCGCCCATCGCCTCCATCTGTTCGTCTTGGATCGCGTCGAGCGCCTCGTCGTCGTCCTGTTCTTTCGCCTCCTTGCGGCGTTCCTGGATGTCTTTCATCCGGTCTTGGTACATGCTCATCTTCTCCATGTCCATCAGGCCCGCACGCAACAGGGTGGAGTAGAGGCCGGTCCCCAACGCGATCAGCATGATGACGACATAAAACGGGACGAGCCCGAGCAACGGTCCCAACACGATGTCGATGGCGCCGGCGATGAGGTTCCGGACCGGCGAGACCGCGTAGCCGACGAACGCGCCGACCGTCGCCAGCGCGGCCAGTTTGTCCCACTTCGTCCACGATGTCGTCTCCGGGGTTTCGACGTCGCTACCGGAGTCGTCGTCGGTCAGTCCCTCTTCGATCTCCTCGTGATCGGCGATCGCGAACCCTTCGTCGCCGTCGACGAGAATCTCCTTTTCGATCAGTCGTCCCCACTGTCCGCTGGAGATCTCGTCGCGAACGTCGACCCAGCGGACCTCGCCGTCGGTGGCGCGGTCGAGAACGACCTCGAGTGCGTCTTGCATCTCGCCGTCCTCCTGAACGAGCGAGCGGACCCGGCGTTCGACCTTACTCATTACCACACGGTTGGCGGTCGACGGTTAAGAACCTTGTAGAAACGTCGCGCCCGACGGCGGACGCGTTCAGCCCTCGACGACGGTCTGGATCCGGTCGAAGACCTCGTCGGGGGCCGCCTCGCCGTCGATCTCGACGAGGACTCCCTCCTCGCGGAAGTGGTCGACGACGGGCTCGGTATTCTCGTAGAACACCTCGAGCCGCTCGCGGACGGTTTCTTCGGTGTCGTCCTCGCGCTGGATCAGTTCGCCGCCACACTCGTCACAGACCCCTGCCTCCTCGGGGGACTGGAAGTCGACGTGGTAGTTCGCGCCACACGCCTCACAGACGCGACGACCGGTGAGCCGGTCGACGAGCACCTCCTCGTCGACATCTAAGAACACGACGGCGTCGAGATCAGTGATCGCAGAGAGGTACTCCGCTTGTTCGAGGTTCCGCGGATAGCCGTCGAGCACGAAGCCGTCGGCGTCCGCGAGTGCGGCCTTCACGATCTCGTTGACCACCGGATCCGGCACGAGCTCGCCCGCGTCCATGAACGACTTGGGAGTCCCGTACTCCGTCTCCATCTCCTTGTTCGCGCGGAGCGCATCGCCGGTGGTGACGTGGTCGATCCCGTACGCCTCGGCGAGTTTCGCGCTCTGTGTGCCCTTTCCCGCGCCTGGGGCGCCCAACAACA
The DNA here is from genome assembly GCA_000496175.1 of uncultured archaeon A07HR67. Lineage (GTDB taxonomy): Archaea > Halobacteriota > Halobacteria > Halobacteriales > Haloferacaceae > Halorubrum. The sequence goes on from KI543167.1 coordinate 100,524, forward strand.
GGATCCGGTGGCTCATACTCTGCCGGTCGCCCCGCGTACGTAAAGCCTTGAAGATCCGCGACGCAACCGCCGCCGACCGGACACAGGCGCCGAGCCGCTCGGACCCGGACCGATCACTCCGCCGGCTCGTTCAGCCGAAGCGCCATCTCCAGCTCGAAGCTCTGAGCGTTCGAGGTTTCGAACCCGATCTTCTCGTACAACGACACCGCCGCGCGGTTCCACCGCTCGAC
>KI543167.1:103520-106249 GCA_000496175.1 uncultured archaeon A07HR67
CCACTGTACGGAAAACGGTGCCGTTCGGACGCCACAAAGCGCTATCTGCTGGTAGAACAGACCTACGCTCAGGAGGTATCTGCGCGACCCGTCGAAGACACACTCACTCGAGTGAGTGTGAGCCCTGAAGCGTTACACCGACCAACCGCCGTCTACCGAGAGCACCTGCGCCGTAATAAACCGGGCAGCGTCGCTGCTGAGGAAGGCGACGGCCTCTGCGATGTCCTCGGGATCGCCGATATACGGGAGAAGTGTCCGGCGGGTCGCGTCAACGAGGCGGGCTTGGTCACCCAATTCTGCCGCACTCTTCCCGACGAGATCCTCCTTCTCGACGTCGGGACGGATAATCCCTGGAGCGACAGCGTTTACGCGAACTCCGTTCTCCGAGTAGTCTCCTGCAAGTTGACGCGTCATGCTGACGAGCGCTCCCTTCGCGGAGGCGTAGTCCGCGGACTCCTGATAGGGGACGAGCGCGCCGACGGAGGCCATGTTGACGATCCGGCCGTCACCGCGCTCGACCATCGACGGAATCGCGCGCTTACAGATGTGGTAGGCACCCTCGACGTGGATGCCGTACATTTCCCGCCACATCTCGAGTGAGATTTCCTCGATCGTTCCTCGACTCCCGATCCCGGCGTTGTTGACGACGATGGACGGTTCGCCGTGATTCCGGCACGTCTCGAACAGTTCGTCGACGTCGTCCGGGTCGGCCACGTCTCCGACGACGAGTTCGCCCTCGTCGACGAGGTCGTCGAAGTGCGGGCCGTCGTCGTGCGGTTCGGCGTCGATGTCGAGTCCGACGACGGTCGCTCCACGCTCGGAGAAGAGCTCGGCCGTCGCCCGTCCGATACCAGCCCCCGCACCCGTTACGATCGCAGTGTGTCCATCCAAGGAAAGGCGCATGAAACACCGTTTGCGGACCGATAATATAAACGCGATGATGGGTGTACCCACATCGGCGCTTTGCGGTCCGAGTTGGAGTACGGCGGGACGTAGCCGATACACCGATTTGATCGGCTCACGAAGAACGGCTATGGATACCGTCATAACTGTCACCGGTGAGCAGTCCGCAAATGACCTCGGCGTGACACTTCCACACGAACACCTGATCATCGATGCCTCGATATGGGTGCCGGACGGTCCGGAACTCACCGCCATCCAGCGGCGGAAACTCGAGGAGAGCGTTTCGATGGAGAACCTCTGGTGGCTAGCCGCCTACGGTCGACAGCCGAAGTGGAACTCGCTGGATAATCGCCGCCTCGATGACGTCGAGACGGCGAAACGAGAAGCGATGCGGTTCGTCGCTGAGGGCGGCGAAACGCTCGTTGACGTGACGCCGATGTCGCCTGGGCTCGGGCGGGATCCGGGGGCGCTCAAACGGATCGCGAACCATACTGGGCTGAACGTCGTCGCAGGAACGGGCCACTACGTCCGCCACGCACACCCACCGAGAATCGACGATCAGAGCGCGTCAGAGATCGCCGACGAAATGGTCGGCGACATCGTCGACGGCATCGACGGCACTGGCGTTCGCGCCGGCGTCATTGGCGAGATTGGTGCCACGAACGGCTTCTCCGATCATCCGAACGAGAAGACGGTGTTTAGGGCTGCCGCCATCGCACAGCAGCGCACTGGCGCCCCCATCACGATTCACCCACCCGTCCATTACAAGGAAGGCCACGACGTCCTCGACGTGCTCGAAGAGGCTGGCGCCAATCTGACGAACGTTATTCTCGGTCACCTCGACGGCGCGATGGAACTGGACAACGCGTCGGCATACTACGACTCGCTCGCAGAACGCGGCGTCTCCCTCGAGTTCGACACGTTCGGCCGAATCGGTTACATCGCGTCCGAGGACGTTTGTTTCCCGCTTGACGAGACTCGAATCCGAGAACTCCGGCGGTTGTTCGATAAGGGCTACGGGGATCAGTTGCTCGTCTCCCACGACATCTGTAAAAAGAACCAACTCACGAAGTACGCAGGACACGGATACGATTACATTCTCCGAGACATCGTCCCGCGACTCCGGCGACGCGAGTTCTCCGAGACGGAGATCACCAGCCTCCTTGTCGACAATCCTGCCCGGGCACTCACAATCGAGGAGTAATTCGCCATCGATCTGGTGATTTGAACGCGGTGGTACTGTCGGGAACTGACGGCCGATTACAGTCCGTTACTGAGATCCGGTTCGAGTAGCGTCAAGGGCTTCTATCGTCTGACGAGAACGGGGATTCGAAGACCGGTCCTATTCCTCAAGCAGCCACGAGGGCGATCTACGACCACCTCGCGGCACGTTTCTCCCCCGACCGGGGACCTGTCTGTCGACCTGACCCAGCGACGACAGCGGGCACGCCCGCTGTGAGCGCTCGGTACCTCTATGACGCGGCCGTGGGTATGCCGACTAACGCATGCAATCGCCGACCGTTCTCGTCACGGGTGGAACAGGCTTTATTGGGGCGCACACCGCCTGCGCGCTCGTTGACGGCGGACACGACGTCGTTGTGACCGACATCGACATGGACACGCGTCGACTCGAGAAACTCGGGATACGCGACGAGGTGGAGACGGTTAGACTCGACCTCACCGACGCGACCGGCGTCGTCCGGACGATACGAGAGACGGGAGCGACACACGTCATTCACCTCGGGGCGGTGACGTCGCTCATCGCGCGGCGCGAGCCGAGACGTGCCATCGACGTGAATATCACTGGGACAAACAACGTCTTAGAG
>KI543167.1:108591-110788 GCA_000496175.1 uncultured archaeon A07HR67
ACGACGCTTGTCTCCTCGTACACTATCGAGGTCGGACAGCTCACGCCGCTGGCGGCCGGTGAGGCCAACCTGATCTCCAACCGTATCACCCACGACAAACTGATGCGCATCGGTCCGGATGGCCTCCCGCAGCCGTGGCTTGCCGAGGAGTACGAGGTGTCCAACAACGGGCAGACGATCACCTTCACGCTGCGCGACGATCTTCCGCAGTGGCACGACGGCGAACAGATGACCGCGGAAGATATCGCGTTCACGTTCAACTACCTCCGCGAGTGGGAGACTCCGTTCTTCGCGGATGCCATCCTCCCGCTCGAACCCGACGGGGCGAGCGTGCTCGACGACGGTCGCGTCGAGATTAACCTCGAGAATCCGTTCGCACCAGTGTTCGTCCTCACGTTCTCTCGCGTACACATCCTCCCCGAACACATCTGGAGCCGCGTCCCCGAGGAAACGGACGTTGAGGCGCCGTACCTCTGGAATCCGACCAATAGCGACATAACCAACCAGGGATATGTCGGCAGCGGCGCGTTCATGTTTGACCACTGGGACACATCCGCAGAAATCGGCTTCGTCGCCAACGAGAACCACTTCGCCGCGCCGAACATCGACGAGATGATCATCCGGATCATCACAGAGTCGCAGGCCCAGTCGAATGCGCTTGAACGTGGTGACGTCGACTTTCTCATTCAAACGGGCGCGAATCCCGGCGTGATGGAGGAAACGGCGTCCAGTACTGACGGTCTCTCCTTCGAAGCCATCCGTTCTGTTGGCTACGACGAGCTGGCGATGAACACCCGTCGCTCGCCGTTTTATGACGCCGCAGTTCGTAAAGCTTGTTCGTCGGTTATTCCAAAAGAGACAATCACTCAAGAAATGTACAACGGATACGCAGAACCCGCCCACTCGCCGACTGCCCCAGTGCTTGAGTTCTGGCACAACCCCGACGTCAAGAAGTGGACGGAGGAGGACGACGAGTCGGCGAGGGCGTACCTCACCGATGCTGGCTACGAGATAGTCGACGGGACGCTTTATCATCCCGAGGGTGAGGTGCCCGAGAACGCGGTGCCGTCCGGCGCCGAGCCGGATTGGGTCTAACCGTTCGCCGCTTTGTTGGAATAAGCAGATACATACAATCTGACACACGATGAGAGAAACCACTATCACATCCCGGTTGAGGGCGGTCTGACCTTACGATGAGTCTCCGCAGTTTCATCGGTCGACGACTCATCAGTACGTTCCTGACGTTCATCGTCATCGCCACGATCATTTTCTTCTTATTCCGACAGGTCGGATCCCCTGAAGCGTTGTTCATGTCTCCGAGCATGAACGCCGAGCAGATCGCACGGATTAGAGAACAGTTCGGGCTAAACGAGCCATTGTACGTTCAGTACTACAAATATCTGATCAGTATCTTCACCATGGACTTTGGCATAAGCTTCTATTATCGGACTGACGCCGCACCACTGCTTATCGCTCGACTCCAGAACAGCCTACTCCTCACGGTGCCCGCAATCCTGCTGTCGTACGTCGCTGGGGCCTTAGGGGGTGTCGTTCTTGCCTGGAAGCGCGGAGAGTCCATCGAACGCCTCGGACTCGTAACGGCGATATTTTTTCGTTCGTCGCCTCGGTTCTACGTGGGCCTGCTGCTGTTGTTCGTCCTCTCGGGGACGTTCGCATTCTTCCCGTACGGGGGAATGCTTCCGGCGGGTGAGTCGTTCCAGAGCCATTTTGGACTCCTCACGAACCCAACGTTCTACCGACACGCGATTCTTCCGATCATCGCGATGTCGTTGTATCTGACCGGGCTCCCGCTAATGCTTATGCGAACGAGCATGTTAGAACTTATCGGCGAGGACTTCGTCGACATCTGCCGAGCGAAGGGGATGTCTGAGACCAATGTGATGTACAAACACGTTGCCCGGAACGCCATCCTCCCCGTGATGACGGCGTTCGCCGTCGCCATCGCGTTCTCGTTTGGCGGTAACGTTCTCGTTGAGACGGTGTTTTCTTACCCCGGCGTTGGGCGGCTGATGGTCAACTCGGTCTTCCGCGCAGACTACCCAGTCGCACAGTTTGCGTTCCTACTCATGGCGGCAATGGTGCTGACAATGAACATGATAGCCGACATCATGTACGGCTATCTTGACCCGCGGGTTACTTACGACTGAACTATGGCAACGGAAACAAACACTGACAG
>KI543167.1:110808-115727 GCA_000496175.1 uncultured archaeon A07HR67
GCTGACATGAGTCTGCTCGATATTACCGACCTCTCGATTCAGTACAGCACGAATGAGGGCTCGATCGATGCGGTCAGAAACGTCTCGTTCAGCATCGGCGAGAACGAGACGTTCGGCCTCGTCGGCGAGTCCGGCTGTGGGAAGTCGACTCTCGCGAAGAGCATCCTTCAGATCCTCCCGCCGAACGGAGAGATAACCAACGGCTCTATCGACCTGAATCTCTCGAATCGGTCGGTCAACCTTGCGACGACCGACACTGAGACGCTCCGGGAGATGCGATGGGACGAGGTGTCGATGATCGCTCAGTCGGCGATGAACGCCTTGGATCCCGTGTACACCGTCGGCGAACAGATCGTCGAAGCCATCCAGATCCACGAAGATACATCGACGAAGAAGGCCCGGGAGCGATCGCGAGAGCTGCTCGATACGGTCGGGCTCGATCCCGAGCGGATTGATTCCTATCCTCACCAGCTCTCCGGTGGAATGCGCCAGCGAGCGATGATCGCGATGGCGTTGGCATTAGAGCCGTCGCTCATCCTTGCCGACGAACCCACAACTGCGCTCGATGTCATCACACAAGATCACATTCTTGAGGAGATCAACTCTCTCAAGAAACGCCTCGGCAGTTCGATGTTGATCATCACTCACGACATCTCTGTCGTGGCTGAGACCTGTGATCGTGTCGGTGTCATGTACGGTGGCGAGCTCGTCGAGGTCGGACCGATAGAACAGGTGTTCGTTAATCCCGAACATCCGTACACGCTCGGATTATTAAACGCGTTCCCGACCATCGAGGGTGAGGAGCGCGATCTCATCACGATGACCGGCTCACCGCCGGACCTGTCAGATCCGCCGACGGGATGTAGTTTCTACGAGCGATGTCCGTACCGCGAGCCGCGCTGTGCGGAGGAGGACCCGCCCCTCACGGCGCGTGACGGCGGCGAGAACGACTGGCGGACCGCCTGCTTTGTCTCCGGCGACGGGGAAGATATCGAAGCGACATATAAACGCACACTACGCAATCAAGACCTATGGAAGAGACTTTGATGGAAGTTCGTGGCCTCGAGAAGCACTACCCGGTCGACACGGGGCTCCTCACCCAGTTGACGGGGGGACAACGGTACGTCCACGCCGTCGACGGTGTCAGCTTCGACATCAAAAAGGGAGAGATATTTGGGCTGGCTGGCGAGTCCGGCTGTGGTAAGACTACGACCGCCCGTTGTCTCACTCGGCTCGATGATCCGACCGGTGGAGAGATCCGTTTCGGTGACGACCGGCGCAACATCGCAGAACTGGACCGCTCCGGGTTACACGACTACCGCCGGCAGGCACAGATCATCTTTCAAGATCCGTTTGAGTCGATGAACGACCGGTTTACCGTCCGGAAGTGGGTCGTAGAACCGCTCGTCATTCACGACATCGGCGACGACGAGGAACAAGAAAGCCGCGTGTATGAGTCGCTCGAGCAGGCGGGACTGACTCCGGTTGACCAGTTCATCGATCGCTACCCGCATGAGCTATCCGGCGGACAGCGGCAGCGCGTCGCGATCGCGCGTGCGCTAGTCCTGAATCCATCGTTTATCGTCGCTGATGAGCCGACATCGATGCTCGATGTCTCCGTCCGAGCGAGCGTCCTCCGTGTTCTGAAGCGCCTCGTTGAAGAAGAGAACGTGACGATGATCTATATCAGCCACGACCTCTCGCTCCTGCGGTACGTCTGTGACCGTATCGCTATCATGTACCAAGGCGAACTTGCTGAGTTGGGTGAGAGCGACGCGGTTCTTCAGGATCCGAAACACCCGTACACTCAGTCGCTCGTCTCGGCGGTCCCGCGCGCGGACCCCCGCGAGGGACGAACGCGCATTCGCATCCCCGGTGAGGTCGAAGAACGCATCGGCGGCATCGAGGGGTGTTCATTCAAGAACAGGTGTCCGTACCGCTACGAGCGGTGCGACGATGACCCCGAGATGTACGAGATGAGCGAACGCGAACAAACAGTCGCCTGTCACCTCTACGACGCGGACGAGGACCGTCCCCGTCCTGACGAGGAGCGAGTCGAAGACGCCGCGGACGCCGGCGTAGGAGTAAATTAAAACTCCCACAACTTCTCTCACCTGTATGACTCTACGCTCACGACTCGGCTCTGCGGTCGCGACCATCAGCCTCGCGGTTGTGACCGCTGGCGCCACGGCCGTGGTACTCCGGTGGCTGGAACACGATGGCGACGATGCCAGCACAGGAACGAGCGACACAGACGCGAGTTCGTCGACAACTGACGCGGCCATCGTCGAGGAGAAACTCCGGGCGTACCGGGAGATAATGAAAGAAATCGTCGCGTTAAACCGTGAGGCGGTCGCTCTCGACCCCGAGCAGTTCCGTCACGAAGCAGATGCTATCGCGTTCGACCAGGAGTCGGCTCTGGAAGAACAGTATCTTGAGGTCAACGAAACGTACGAGTCGTACCTCTACATCATCGACGAATCGGTCAGAGAGGCGGCCAGCGACTACGTGGGTTATCTCGCGACGTACCACGATGAGGGATCTCACGCGGGCGCATTGCTCTACCGCGCGGGCGAGGTGTACGAGGCGATGCGGGCGGACCTCGGACTAGAATCGCTGTTTGACGAGGAATCGGCCGAACCGCCGAACGTCGGCACCAACGACAACAGCATGCCCGACTTCGACGGCGACCCGCCTGAGATCGACGACTTCACCGAGACGCTCGGCAGCGCCGAGGACCTGGAATACTTCAACGCCGGCCAGCGACGCTCAGACGAGGACAACGATCCAGTTGATGACGACGCGTCGGGAGACAGCGACCCGACAGACGGTGACCCGACTGACACCGACTCGTCGCGCTCATAACTGAGAGGCGTTTTCGACACTGTTTGGAGACACAGCGTCCAGCAGCGATGGTTCGCGACCGATCGAGAACTTTCGGGGAACCAAGATTCATGTACACTTCATCCCACGAGCCAACAGTATGGCCGGTCTCTCTCGTCGACTCGTCCTGGTCGGAGCAGCTGTCGCCATCGGAGTAGCACTCGGTGGGCCGTACGCCTACTCCGCGCTCTCTCAATACACCACGTTCCCGTTCTTCGATCCGCTACTTCTGACCCCGATAGCCGGCTTTCTGATCTACTGGTGGGCAGACGGAATTCACGAGGGCTCGTGCTGATTGGGCTCGTGACCCTCTCTGCGTGTCTCTCTATGATTCTCGTGCTCTCGATACCGGTGTTCGTGCTTGATACGTCCGCTGGAGGACGGGCAGCCGTCTACCAGGCGGCCATCTTCAACACTGCCACTTCGGTCCTCCTCGCTCTGCCTTTCGTAGTTATTAGCGCCGCGTTCACCGTTGTCCTCGATACCGAGACGAAGCTCCTCGATCGGCTCGACCGCGACTCGGCGAGCCAGAAGATCGTCGCGATCACGCTTGCGCTCTGTCTCGCCGGCCTCGTCGTGTCCGGCGCAGTGGGGCTCAATTATGTCTCTGCGGTCGAACAAAATCAGGCAGCTGTCAGGGCCGACGAGGTCGGCGTCGTCGACGATCGTGTGACAATTGTCGTCACGGTGCCGAACGAGATGCGAGCACCAATGGAGGTCGAGAGCATCGTCCTGGACATCACGGTGAACGAGACCGACTACGTCCGAGTAGCCGATGTCGTGCGACAAGACGTTGATCCCAGTAAAACGGGGCGGTTTACGATATCGATAGAACGGGAGAGGTTGTCGCCAGACCGATTCCGGCGCGCCTCCTCGGTCCGACTCGAAGGAGTCGTCCGGATATCCGCGTTCCGTGGGTACGAGGCCGACCTTACGATAGATCGTATGACTGTTAAATAACACGTGGGACGTGTTACTTACCGTATGTCTGTTACGTACTTTGTCTATTGTGAGTGAGCTGGCGTCGATACCGGTTAACCTCGAAGCAGTCGCTACGTCGGTTAAGATGGCCTATCTCGGGTCTAACTCGGTTCAACGATCGCGGCATCTCATGCGAGCACCGCTGGCTTACTTCTTATATTTATTACATTTTCTAATTTGACCGTCCGTCGTCGTCTGAGAGCCCAACGAATACGGGGTAGAATCCCGCTCTCGACGGCTCCGCTCGTTCGTTTTTGTGAGGGATCAGTTCCCACACAACCACTCGGGAGCCCACTGAGCAGAATAGACGCTCGTGTTCGGTTCGAATTCTCGCCAAGCAAACCAGTAGAGTTGAATCGCGTCATCCAGCGGCTCGAGTTTGGCTCCTCGATGGGTTCCGGCAGTAGCACGGCCGTTTTCTACCCGCCACCGTGTGTCGCCACCGAGCATCGTATCTGAATCTCCTTTTGAGAACTGAAGGGTTTCTTCGTCGATCCTTCGATCGTACGCAACGAGCTGATCGGTAGGAGCCGACGCAACGACAACCGGCCGCCCACCAACAGTGTCGTTGATAACTCCGGCGGCAGAGACGCGTTCAAGCGGGTACGCGACGGCTTCACCGCCGTGACGGACACCAAGAACCTCGGCTTTCGGATGTAACTGTTCGTCGCGGCTGTCGGCGCCTCCGACGGTCTCACCAGTAGCGGCGTACTTGTCGTACGGGTTTCGGCGATAGGGGGCTGGTCTCGAGTTCCCGACTGTCTTTGAGAACGGCGCCGGAAGCAGCACCTCCGTTTCGGGGTGGCGTTGTTTCCACGCCCTCCAAGTGGTCAGCTCTGACGGAACAAGCCGTAACGTTGACCCGGTCATTGACCCGCGAATCGCTTTGGCGAGTAGTTGCGCCCAGTAGCTATCCGTTTGCTCATCGTACAGAACCTGATTCGACCGGTAGAGCAGACCAGACACGCCGAACGTCGTCTCGCTTCCGTTGACGATACGCTCGGCCGTGATGCCGCTGCCACACAGGGGGCAGTAGGTGACGAGAAGCGGACCCC
>KI543167.1:115747-119004 GCA_000496175.1 uncultured archaeon A07HR67
GAGCCGAGTCCCGATTCCGCCCGCTGATACGTCTGGTGGACGAAGATCGCGAGCTCGTACGCGCCGTCGTCGGGTACGAGCGTCGCGTGGCCCGCTACCTCGTCGCCACACCAGGTGACTACGTTGAGACAATCGTCGGTGAGAATCGCGTCGAGCCACTCGCGGATCCGCGATTCGCCGCCGGGGGGAATGCCCTGCGCGCGGTCCGACGGATCGAATGAGTCGTACATCGCGACGAGCGCCTCGTACGCCGCCTCGGAGCCGTCGTACACACGAACCTCGACGTCGCGGCCCTCCCGGTCGGTGAACGCGATCGGCGGAGCCTCGAACCGGTCAGCGACCGCGTCAGGATACCGTCGGTCGTTCATCTGACCAGCGTGACCGACGTGTTGCTGTTCAACAGGACGAACTCGGCGATCGGCCCGATCGTGATCTTCCCCATCGGACTGGTGTGACCGCCGCCGAGGACGATCTCGTCGAATCCTTCTCGCTCGGCGATGTCGATCAGCCGGCTCCCGGGGTCACCCTCGACGTGCCGTACCTCGGCGTCGATTCCGGCCGTCTCGACCGCCTTGTCAGCTCGGTCCAGTATCTCCGCTACGTCGGTGTCGGCGTCGGGATTGTCGACGACCGCGACGGTGAGGTCATCGCCTGCGGCCGCCGCGCGCTCGACCGTGCGCTCGAGCGCGCGGATCGAGTCGTCGCTGCCGCCGATTCCACAAAGCACCTTCATACTGCTCACCTCACGCGCCGCTTTCAAAAGCGTTCGCCGTTTCGGCTCAGCGACGCCACGATGATCGAGCCGAAAACGTCTCCACCCTAGTGGTTCACCGATTGTGCGGGACGGCCGGAACGTCGGTCGAACAGATTGAGGGCGTTTCAGGCTGATCTCGACCGACAGAGCTCGGTCGTGAGGCGTACCGATAGATCACAGGCCGGTCACCGGCAACACACCGACTGCGCCTGTGAGGGCTGGAGTGCCGCCGAGACAGGCCCAACCGGGTGAACACGTAAGTTACCTGCCTCTGATACTGGCATATGACCGACGCAGCAATTGTGACTGGTGCGGCCAGCGGCATCGGGCGAGCGACTGTCGACCTGTTCCGCGAGCGGTACGACCTCGTGGTCGGCATCGACATCGACGAGGCGATCCGAGACGTCGCTACGGAGTTCGACGGCGTCGAGGGATACGTCTGCGACGTGCGCGATCATGACCGCGTCCATGAAATCGTTGATGAGGTGGAGACGGACGCGGACATCGTCGCCGTCGTCAACAACGCGGCAATCTCTCGGTCGGTCTGGATAGGCGACCTCACTCCGGAGGACTGGAATGAGGTGCTCGAGGTGAACCTAACCGGCCAGTACAACCTCGTTCACGCGACTGCTCCGCGGATGTTCGAGCGCGCGCGTGGTGCCGTCGTGAACGTCTCCTCGGGAGCAGGCAAGCAGGGGTCGGCGAGCGGCGGCGTTCACTACTCCGCCTCGAAAGCCGGCGTCTTCGGGCTCACGAAAGGGTTGGCCAAACAGCTCAGCCCGCACGTCCGGGTGAACTGCATCGTGCCGGGCCTGATGGACACTCCCCTGACGACGGAGTCCGGACTCTGGACGGAGGAGGGTATCGATGAGTTCACCGATGCCGTCCCGCTGAGCCGACTGGGTACGCCTGCGGAGGCTGCCGAACTGATTGCGTTCCTTTGTTCCTCGCGCGCCAGCTACATGACCGGTGCCGTCGTCGATGTCGACGGTGGCGCGTCGCTGGTGTGAGCCGACTCAGTTCCCGTTGACGAACGTCTCAGCGGCATCCGTCGCGTTCCGGAGCCGGTGCCGGAGCCGTGTGACCTCGCGGGTCAGCGTGGTCGTCGCGAACCGTTCTCGGCGTCGGGTGCCGTCGACCGCCGCAGCACGGCGCAACTTCGGCAACGGCTGATGCGGAAGGGCCGGCTCGTGGTCGTAGTCGCGGCGACTCATGTACAGCGCTGGAATCAGCTCGTTGCCGAGCGCGACCTGGAGGTCCTCGGCGGCCGCCGCAGTCGACGACTCCCAGCCGCCGACGTCCTCGACGACGGCGTACGCTTCCACGAGCGTCGCGTCGAGCGCGTCGAGTTCCGTGTGGATCGTTTCAAAACGCCGATTGGTCTCCGATTCGATCGCTTCAATCTGTTCGCGAACGTCGGCCACCGTCGCGCGGTAGTCATGGGGCAGCACCGGCGAGTTACATATTCGGCTCGCGAGCGTGACTGCGATGCGGGTTTCTTCGGCCAACACGTCGAGATCAACCTTGTCGCGGGTGTCTTCGGGCGTGTGCCACCACCAGCCGCCGCCGACGGGACCGCCGTCCCCGCCCGGCTCCAAACGAGCACCCGAGAGCAGCGACGTGAGGCCCGCACCCCAAAACGACTGGTCAGAGTTGCGCGCCGGACGGTCGTCTCCGAGGAATCCGGCTTCGCCGCCCTCGAGCAGCGGCAGATCGCCTGCCGTCTCCAGTACGTCGACGTGTTCGTCGGCGAGTTCGGCCATTTCCTGATGCCAGAGGCCATCAGCACCCTGGAGACCGTTCAAATCGAGGTGGTAGTAAGCGACCCCGTTCTCCCGGAGGTCGAGCCACTTCTGATCGGCCCACCACGCGCTCCCGGCGTACCGGCCCGTAGAGTGGGCCGGCCAGAAGCCGAACACGACCCCCCGAGCGGGCGGATCCTGTGCGAAGACGCGAGCCAACTCGAGCGTCGCCGCCATCGCCGTCGCGTTGTCTGTGATTCCCTCGTACCACGAGTCGACGTGGTTGCCGACGACCATGTAGCGCTCACTTTCCGTGCCGTCGACTCGTCCGACCGGACAGGGAAGCGTGGTGAGTTCGGTCGTCACCTCGGTCGTAACCGTCGCCTCGACCGGCCCCTCGTCGCATCGGTCGAGGAGCCAGTCGCCGGCCTCTCGGGTGATCTCGACGACAGGCAGGTCCGGGATCGCCTCCTCGTTGTCGAGGCCGGGCGTTCCCCAGACGGGCGTGACGATCATCTCGTGGAGGTGGTCTGGGTTCGAGGACTGATAGATCACCGCCTCAGCGCCCGCGGCCTCGAGCAAGGTAATTGCTTCCGGAGTCGGGAGACCCGTGGTGAACGCGATGTTCCCTTCTACGTCGGCGGCGTCGACGGCCTCCTCGGTCACGTCGCCGATGCGGACGACCTCACTCGAGACCCCGCTCGGGGGCGTACTCGCGCCGAAAGAGGTGGTGATCGCCTCATCGAACGTCTGTCGCGTGG
>KI543167.1:119024-134006 GCA_000496175.1 uncultured archaeon A07HR67
GGTCCGGACGCGATGTACGGCGACCACCGCGGGCTTCACCGGTTGTTCGATTCTACCCCGGCCGAGGGGATCGAAGACATCGACTACGTGAAAGGACTGGACAATCCGACCGAGGCGTGGCACAACTTCGTGCGGTATCTCGCTAGAGAGAACTACTCCGACGAGGAGGTGAAGAAGGTGCTCGGCGGCAACACGCTGCGGGCGTTGGCGGACATCTGGCCCTGACGAACGACGGGGCGCCCGACGCGTTCGTCTGCGACGCTGACGAGCGGGAGGAACCCACTCTCGAGGACGAGCCACGTGAACGGATAGATGATGAAGATAGCACTCAACCGGAACGGGTTGCCACACCGCTGGCAGAGCGAGACCAGTACACGAAAGACGTACAACGAGACGCTTTCGATTGTAACAACGGGTGTTCGTGGAGCGGCAGGCGAAGCGGAACAACCCACGAGCGCTCAAACGGGCACAACGAGTGGCTGTCGTCCGGCGATGAGACGACAGACTCCGTGCCTCAGAGACCTGCGGTAGTGACCAGTACCGTCGTAATTATAGTATACCAACAGACAGAAACAAACGCACTCTCAGCGGACCAGAATCACTCCGAACCGTTCTGTCGTGGAGCCACCCACAACCCTTTCGTCCATCCGGCGAGTGGCTTCGAGCATGACTGATCCTTCCCGTTCTCCGGTCGACGACGAGCCGGCTTCGACCGACGGCGCCGGTACGGGCTCTGACGCCGAGACCGGGGCTGCCGATCGGCGTGACTCGACGGCTGACGCCAGCGGCGGTGCCGACACGGACGACGTCGGAGCCGACACCGACGTCCCGCCCGACGTCCGCACGTACGAACGGTTCACCAAGATGGACGGCGCCCGCTACGAGCGGGTCAACGAGTTCCTCAGAGACCGCACGTACATCACGGCCCGCGAGTGGGCGATCGCACGGCTCTGTGCGGACTTCCGCACCGAGACGGGCGTCGAAATGACGAAGATCGGCGACAACCTCCCGGAGCTCGTTCCGTTCATGACCGACACGTACACGCCACAGGCGGTCAACCAGGCGCGGTACGCCTTCGAAGAGAAGGTGACGAAGGCGGGAGCGACGTTCCTCTACGGAGCGATGTCCGGATTCTTCACCGCAGAAGACCTCGACGAGATGATGTACGAGGTGACAGAGGTCGCGAAGTTTCTCCTTGAGGTAGAGGGCGTCGACCTCGCGGTCGCCGAGGAGCTCGACGCAGAAGACCGGATCTCGGAGGTGATGCGCGAGGTACGCGCCTCGTCGGCGGACCTGCGGGGCGAGGAAGTCCGGTGTCCGGAGTGCGGACACGTCCACGAGCCGACGGAGGAGTGATTCGTGGTTCCCGACGCCGCCGATCCGCTCGACGCCGTCTCCGACGTCACGTTTGTCGTCGACGGGTCGGGTGACGTTCAGATCGCCAGCGGCCGCGCCGAGTCCGTCTTCGGACGACGCCGCGAGGCGCTCGCGGGGCGTGCGATCGACGAGCTGCTGGTGACGTCGGCGGAGTCGAAGCCGGCGGCCGACGCGCCGCCCGTGGGCGGTGACGACGCGGCCCGTCGCGACACGGACGCCGACGGGTTCTCCTGGACGCGGTATCTCGACGACCCCGAGCCGGTGTCCCTCACGGACGGGCTCGACCTGTACGCTCGCCGGGCCGACGACACGACGTCTCTGGTTCGGCTGGGGCTGACGCCCGTCCCCCACGAGGACGGCGTCTCGGTCGTCGCGACGGCGGTGGACCTCAGCCGCGAGCGGACGCGAACCGCTCGGCTCCACCGACAGACGGAGACGCTCGCCTCGCTTCACCACGCCACCCAGGAGCTGTTGACAAAGACCGACACCGAGAACGCCGCCGAGACGGCCGTGGAGTACATCGACGACGTCGTCGGGTTCTCGATCGCCGCCATCTGGCTCTACGACGAGGATCGCGACGCGCTCGAGCCGGTCGGGTGGACTGACACGGCCGGCAACCTCTTCGACACCCACCCGACGTACGCTGCCGACGACGAGGCGCTCTCGTGGGAGGCGTTCGAGTCCGGGGAGCCGCGGTACGTGCCGGACGTACACGACGAGGCCGACCGATACAACGCCGAGACCCCGATCCGGAGCGAACTGATCGTCCCGCTCGGTCGGTACGGGGTGTTGAACATCGGGTCGACCGAGCCTAACGCGCTCGACGCCGACGACCGGACGATCGCCCGTCTGTGGGGTGCCAGCGTCACGATGGTGTTCGTCCGGATCGAGCGCGAACGACAGCTTCGCGAGCGAGAGGCGGACATCGCCCGCGAGCGCGACCGTCTAGAGGAGTTCGCCGGGCTCGTCTCCCACGACCTCCGAACGCCGCTCAACGTCGCGCAGGGACACCTCGAGATGGTGCGCGCGGAGACGGACAACGAGAAGCTGGAGACCGCCGCGGCCGCGCTCGACCGGATGGAAGCGCTCATCGCAGACCTGCTCACGCTGGCGCGGCACGGCGAGGTGGTCGACGACGACGAGGCCGTCTCGCTCCCGACGCTCGTCGAGGAAGTCGGCGTCACCGTCGGGATGGAGACGACACAGCTCACCGTCGCCGACGTGACGGCGCTCGCCGACCGAAGCCGACTGGCACAGCTGTTCGAGAACCTCCTGGGAAACGCTCGCCGACACGCCGGCGACGACGTCCGCGTCACGGTCGGCGTTCTCGATGACGGCGAGGGGTTCTACGTCGCCGACGACGGCCCCGGAATCGACGCCGAGCGTCGAGAAGGAGTGTTCGAGGCGGGCCACACGAGCGTCGCCGACGGCACGGGATTCGGACTGAAGATCGTCTCGGAGATCGCGGAGGCACACGGCTGGAGCGTCGATCTCGTCGAGAGCGACGAGGGTGGGGCGCGCTTCGAGTTTCGCGGCGTTGAACTCGTCCGCGAGTGACCGCCGGGTCGGACCTCGCGGGCGCGTGGGCTCAGATCGGCTCGAACCGTGGGAGCGGCCGCGTGGCGAACCCACGAGAACTCGACAACACGTCGACGTTCGGCCCGCGGTCGACGTGAGGGAGCTCGACGTCGATCCGCCCCTCGCCGGTCACGCCGTCTTCCGCAAAGCGGGCGACGACCCGATACGACCCCGGTCGGGCAGCGATTCCGCGAAGCTCGACGGCCTGCCGGCCGTCCACGGTTCGTGCTGCCTCGAACAGCGTTTCTCCGTCCTCTTGGCGGGTCACGCGGAGCGACACCTCCCGCGCCCGGTCGAGAACGTTGGCGACCCGCACCCCGAGCGGCGACGCCACCTCGTCTGCGGCCGCGTTCCCTTCGCCGCCCTCAGCCGCAGCCGACCCGACCTGTTCTCGGTCGACCGGCAGACGAAGCGTCGCGTCGTCGGTGACCCGGTACGGAATCGGCCGCGAGGAGACCTCGGCGGTCTCGTCGCCGTCGGCGCGAACGGATCCGGCGTGTTGTGCGGTGGCGTGATACCCGCCGACCGCCTCGTAGTCGAACGTCGCCGTCGCGGTCACGCTCACCGCCGTCGCGCCGTTCCGCGCGTGGTGGTTGTGAGCGTACGTCTCCTCCGTGGCAGCCACGTACTCCGCGACGGTCGTCGGAGTCAGCGTCTCCGGCCGGTCGGGAGGCTCCCGCTCGGCGACGGCAGAGCCGCCGAGCCCGACCCGCTCGACACAGCCCCCGACGCTCGCCGTCGCGCCGGCCGCCGCGACGGCGCCGAGCGTTGAGAGAACGCCACGCCTGTCCATGGGATCGTCGTTGACGGTGGCGGGAAAAAACGCGCCGAAGACACAAACGCTGATTGTGGTTACCGGCTCAGTCGTCTGCCGCTCCGACGACTTCGCCGTCGCTGTATCCCGGGACCGTCCCGTCGTCGTTCCAGCCGCGGACCGCGTAGTACTCCGAGAGCGCCCGCTCGAAGCCGTCGATCTGGTACGGGAGCGTGTCGTCGGCGCGGTCGAAGCCGCGGGCGTTATTGAACGCGCGCTCGAGTTCGACGATGCGCCCGCCGAGGTCGATGAGCGTCTCGTAGTCGGCGTCGAGCAGGGCTGCGAGCCGGTCGTCGGTGACTATCCCCCGCGAGAACTTACAGATAACTGCCGAGTCGAGCACCGCGTTGCGGTTCTCCTTTTCGACGAGTTTCGGCGGCTTCCCCTCCAACCCGCTCGGTTCGAGCGCCTCGTCTTTGCCGACGAGCGGGTACTCGTACGGGTAGAACTCCCCGTACATGTGGTCGGCTCCGCGGTTCGCGGTGGCGAACGCGAGCCCCTGTCCGTTGAGCTTGCGCCCGTCGTGACCCGAGAAGGCCATCCCCTTTACCGTCCAGTCGTCGACGCCGAACGCCTCGTGTGCCCGGTGGACTCCCTCGGCGAGCTCGTCGCCGACGCCCTCGCGGTAGGCAATCTGTTCGACCACCGACTGAACCAGCTCGGCGTTGCCGAACTCGTCTTCGCTCGCGAGGTACATCGATACCACGTCGCCACACGAGATGGTGTCCATCCCGAGCTCGTCACACAGCTTGTTGGCGGCCATCACGTCGACGATGTTGTCGACACCGGCGTTGCTTCCGAACGCCATCACGGTCTCGAACTCCGGCCCCTCCGTCTCGATTCCGCGTTGCTCGTCGCGCGTCGGAAGCTTGCACGCGAACGCACACTGCGAGCAGGTTCCCTTCTTGTACTTCTTTTCTTCGACGCGGTCGCCGGAGATCCCCGACACGCCCTCGAAGGAGCGTTCCGAGAAGTAGTACGCGGGGAGCGCGTCGACCTCGTTGGCGAGTTCGGTCACGCTCGTGGTCCCCTGTCGTTTCATGATCGAGTCGGAGGTCGCCGCCTCGCGGTGGACCTCGCCGGCGTCGTCGGGCCACTCGATGTCGATTGCCGCGTCCGCGTCGCCGTCGAACGTGAGCGCCTTCACTCCCTTCGACCCGAGCACCGCTCCGAGTCCGCCGCGTCCGAACGCCCGCGAGTCGGAGGTCATGATCGACGCGAACCGAACGCGATTCTCTCCGGCGGGGCCGACACACGCGACGTGTTCGGGCCCCAATCCGCGGTCCGCCTCGAACCGGTCCGACACCGCCGGCACCGGCGCCTCGGCGAGGTCGGCCACCTCCTCGAACTCGACCGTCGGCGTCCCGTCGTCGTCCGGCTCGCGGACGTGTATCGCGAGCAGGTCGTCACTCGCGCCGACGAGTTCGACCGCGGCGTACCCGGCGCCGGTGAAGTTTCGCGAGAGGAAGCCGCCGGCGTTCGACGAGACCAGCCCGTTCGTGAGCGGCGAGACCGCCGTCGCCGCCATTCGACCCGTGAACGAGGTGGCGGAGTACTGCATCGGACCCGTCGAGAAGAACAGCCGATTCTCCGGCCCCAGCGGGTCGGCATCGAACGGAATGCGGTCGTACGCGAGCCGGGTGTTGAGGCCGCGTCCGCCGACGAACGCCGCGAGTCGCTCGTCTATCGGCTCCGTGGAGGCGGTCCTGTCGGTCACGTCGATCGTGAGAAGTTCCCCCTGTGCGTGTCTCATGCGTTATCCTACGACGGCGCGGCGATAAAAACTCCGGGTGACTCCGTCCGACGCGCGCGGCGCGGCCGCCGAGCCGGCTCACCCGTCCAATCGATGGTGTGTCACCGCGTCCGCGCCCGTCGCCGTCGTGTCGAGCGTCGCCGCCCGAAAGGCGTCGTCGGCGCCGTCGACCGGAATCGGGAGGCCGCCGGGATTGACCCGGACCGTCCCATCGCGTTCCTCAACGCCGTGTGCGTGTGTGTGGCCGTGGAAGACGTAGTCGTAGTCGCCGCAGTCGACGAGCGCGTCCACGACGACCGCGCTCGTTCCGTGGGTGACGGCGACGTCGACCGCGTCGGGGCCGTCGCCAAACGCGAGCGTTCCGGCCTCGCCGAGGTACTCCCCGAAGCCGTCGACGGTCGACTCGACGGCCCACTCGCCGTCGTTGTTGCCGCGAACCGCGTAGAACGCGAACTCCGCGTCGAACGGCGTCACGGAGAAGGGAGCGACGAAGTCGCCACAGTGGACGACCGCGTCGACGCCCGCCGACTCGAACAGCGCTACTGCCGCCTCGACCGCGGCGCGGTCGTCGTGCGTGTCGGAAACGATGCCGATGAGCATTGTCGTTTGGCGTATGTGCGCGGGGCGAAATAAAACGGTCCGTGTGAGGCGGGCGGCCGACGGGTGATTACTCTCGCGGCAAGCGCCGGAGCCTGCGTGTCCCGAGCGGTCCCATCAGCGTCTGTTCCGCCCGATTAGTATCGTCGCACTACCGCGTAAGAATAATACCATTCGAGCCATTGACACCTATAGCCGTGATAACAAATAGCACGACTTTCGACACGGCCGGAGACGAGCCGTCACGGCGCGATGGTAGGACCGACAGTGTGACCGAGCGAACCCACCGTGATCTCGCATGACGGACGAACGTACGGAAGACGATCGAAAAAAACGACGGAAACGTGCCGCGGCGATCCGAGCCACGAATATTCTTCGAACTCTCGGCGTGAACCCGGCAGAAGATTTAAGTACAGATGAGTTCCCGATAGAGAAATTAAACTCGGGGGACGATTCTGTGAGCGTCGATACAAGGAGAAATGTCAGAAATGCCAATCCGCCGACCAACAACGATGAGGACAACTTCGACGAGGACGTGAACTTCTTCGCCAGTTACTCGAAGGGCCTTCCCCGAAATAACTGGATGAGGAGAACGAGGACGTCGATCCCAACGAGCACTACGGCGAGGTCGATTCTACCGAATTTGCTGAGCTTAGAGACGGGATCGAGTCGCCTGCGTCTGAGGCATTCGCCGACGTCTCAGAGGCTGGCGACCGACGGTTGTCGAATCCAGAGGCGGCCACGTCGTACGCCGCTTATGGCTTCGACCCGAACGACGTGTGGGGCCCGAAGCCACCCGCGTTCGACGACTCAGTGACCGGCGCGGAAATGATCGAACTGTACTGGATGGCGCTCCTCCGAGACGTTCGATTCTCCGAGTACAGCGAAAACGATGACGCGGAGAAGGCGGCAGAGGAACTGGCTAATGAGTTCAGCGATGCGAGCGACAAGCACAATCCCGACTTCGACGACAGAGACCGCCTCCCACCGCTGTACGACGGACCGACAAACGACAATGGTGAGTCGGACCCGGGGAGGCTCTTCAGAGACGATCTTCCGGGGGCCGACCGGGGTCCGTATATCAGTCAGTTCCTGTTGCGCGACTTCACTCGCGGAGTCAGAAAACGAGACAATAGACAAGAATCGTATCCCGAAGACAAAGATTTCATTACCGATTACGAGACGTGGCTGCGGATCCAGGCCGGCGAGGAACCCGACGAAACGCCAGAACAAGGAGAACCTCAACGACACATCATCACCGGACGGGACTTGGCGACGTTCGTCAGAGAGAATAACTCGCCACAACAGTTCCTGAACGCCGCATTCTTTCTTCAGGGGCTCGACGACGGCCCGCCGCTTGGTGACGGACTCGCGGACGACCCACCGGGGAATACTAATCGGCCGGTGAGAGGGAGCGTCGCCGACACGTTCGTCGACTACGGTCGCAGCGAGTATCAGGCAGTCATCGCCGGGATCCACAACACGCACCTCCGAGCGGCGTGGTATCACAAGTGGCGTCTCCATCGCCGGCTTCGGCCCGAAGAGTACGGTGGACGCGTGTTTCACGTGGAGCGTGACACCACAATCGAAGACAACCCCGCTGACGATCGCTATGTTGTTCCCAACAACTTGTCAGACTCGGATGCGCTCGACAAACACAAGGACAGATTCGACACCGAACTGCTCGCGCAGGCGTACGGTGTCGGGTCGCCGACGCACCCGTCGTATCCCGCGGGCCACGGAGTTTCTGCCGGCGCACTGGCGACGATTCTGAAGGCGTTTTTCAACGAGGAGTACACGTTCTCCGACCCGAAGAGGGCAGTCGAGAAGGAGGACGGGAGCATCGAACTCGAATCGATCAAGAATCTAGACGACTCGCTCACGGTTGAGTCGGAAGCGAACAAGCTGGCCGCGTAACACGCATCTCGGCCGAAACTTCGCCGGGATCCACTACCGATCGGACGGCGTCGCAGGAATGCGGATCGGAGAACGGGTCGCGATCGGTTATCTCTCTGACGTGCTCGGCGAGCAAGAACCCCGAGTTGTACGGCGGTTCGCGTGGCAAATTCGAGTTCACTCCGTTCGATTCCAACGACGGGGGAACGGTGACGGTCACGGCCACCGGCATAGAGGACGGCGAGGATCGACTCGTCGGACCGCCGATATACGAGTAAGAACGCGTTCTGTCGGTTCGGCGAGGGATTACTCACGGGGCGACGATCACACCTCGACGACGGATCCGCGAGCGAACACTCGATCGGCGCGATTTCACGACCCGACCGCGCACCCTTTCCATGAGCCAAGAGGTCCGGAGTCAGCCGACACTCCGACTGCGTGGTCGGCTCACTCCTCGTCGAGCGCCTGCCAGGAGAGCCGCGGGTTCCGGGCGGCTCCGACCTGGTCGATCCGAGACGCCGCGGTCCGGTTCGGGGCGTTCTCGAGCGCCTCCTCAACGTCGGAGTACGCGAGGTTGAACGCCGACGCCAGGTCGTCGAGCGACGATTTGTTCTCTATCTCCGTCGGCTCTGTCAGCATCGCTTCGGGCACCATCTCCGGCCACTTCGTCGTCGGCGGGTGGACGCCGAAATCGAGCATGCGCTTGGCGACGTCCGCGGCGTCGCGGTCGCCGGCCGTCGCCGCGAACTCGTGGTGGAACGGCCCGTGCGGTACGTCCAACTCGATCCGCTCGGCGAGGTAGTTCGCGTTGAGCACGGCCTTGGCCGCGGCGTCCGCGAGCCCGTCGTCGCCGAGCCGGGCGATGTACGCGTACGCCTTGATCAACACGAGCCAGTTGCCTTGGAAGCCGTGGACCTTTCCGATCGACTCGGCGGGCTCGAACCGCTCGTAGCCGCGTCCCGTCTCGGCCTCGCGGACGCGCGGGCTCGGGAGGAACTCGGCAAGCCGGTCCGTGACGCCGACCGGGCCGGCTCCCGGTCCGCCGCCGCCGTGGGGCGTCGCGAACGTCTTGTGAACGTTGTAGTGCATCACGTCGAATCCCATGTCGCCGGGGCGGCCGCGCCCGAGCAGCGCGTTGAGATTCGCGCCGTCGTAGTACAACAGCCCGCCCGCGTCGTGGACGATGTCGGCGATCTCCGCGATGTCGCGCTCGAAGAGCCCGACCGTGTTCGGGTTGGTGAGCATGAGCGCGGCGGTGTCCTCGCCGACGGCCGCCGTCAGCGCCTCCAAGTCGACCCGGCCGTCCTCGCCGGACGGCAGTTCGACCACGTCGTAGCCGGCGGTCGCGGCGGTCGCGAAGTTGGTGCCGTGTGCGGACGCCGGGATCACCACCTCGGAACGGTCGTTTCCGTGGTGTTCGTGGTACGCCTTCGCGATCAGGATCCCGGTGAGCTCGCCGGCCGCTCCCGCCGGCGGCTGGAGCGTGACCGCGTCCATCCCGCCGATCTCCGCGAGGAACTCTTGGAGCCGGTGCATGAGCTCGAGGTTCCCTTGAACTGACTCGTCGGGGCGGTCCGGATGGACCGCCGCGTTCGGGTCGGCGGCCACGTCCTCGGTGAACGCCGGGTTGTACTTCATCGTACAGCTGCCCAGCGGGTACGACCCCGAATCGATCGACCAGTTCATCTGCGAGAGCCGGGTGTAGTGGCGTGCGATCTCCGGCTCGGAGGGGCTCGGAAGCGTGACCTCCTCGCGGGTCAGGTCGTCCGGCAGCGGCGACTCG
The DNA here is from genome assembly GCA_000496175.1 of uncultured archaeon A07HR67. Classification (GTDB taxonomy): domain Archaea; phylum Halobacteriota; class Halobacteria; order Halobacteriales; family Haloferacaceae; genus Halorubrum. The sequence goes on from KI543167.1 coordinate 128,823, forward strand.
GCCGATACGTCGACCGTCGACGATCCCTTCTCTGAGAGCAGCGGTTCGCGAACGTCCTCGGATTCTCGTGCGTACGTGGCTTGGTCGTGGATCATTCAGATCACCTCCGTGAACGCCGCGACGAGGTCGTCCGTCCGGTCGGCGTTCAGGTCGGTCACACACACCTGAAGCAGGTGCTCGCCGACGACGTGGACCGCGAACCCGTCGTTCGCGAGGTCGCCCGCGATGGCGGCCGCCGGCTGCTCGGTTCGTACCGTGAACTCCCGGAAGTGGTGTCGGTCGTGGACGGGCGCAGTGGCACCGGGAAGTTCGTCTATCTGTGCCGCGAGCGCCGCGGCCTCTCGCACACAGTCGTTCGCGAGGTCGACGAGCCCGTCGGGACCGATCGACGCCGCGTGGATCGCTGCCCGAAGCGCGACCCACGCCTGGTTCGTACAGATGTTCGAGGTCGCCCGTTCCTTGCGAATGTGTTGTTCGCGGGTTTGAAGCGTGAGGGTGAACGCCCGGGTTCCGTCGGCGTCCTCGCTCGCTCCGACGAGCCGGCCGGGCACCTGCCGGAGGTAGTCGTCGCGGCAGGCGAAGACGCCGAGGCCCATCCCGTAGCTCGTCGGCAGCCCGAGCGCGCCGGCCTCCCCGACGACGGCGTCTGCGCCGACGCTCGCGGGTTCTTCGAGCACCGAGAGCGCCACGACATCGGAGCCGAGTGTGAACAACGCGTCGTTTTCGTCGGCGACGTCGCCGATTGCCGCGAGCCGTTCCTCGATACAGCCGCGAACGGTCGGGTTCTCGGCGTACACCATGACGACGTCGTCGTCGACGCGGTCGGTGAGCGCGTCGACGTCGGCGATGCCGTCGTCCATCGGGTACGCCTCAACGGTCAGGTCGGCGCCGTCACAGTAGTTTTCGAGGACTGCCCGCTTCCCCTCGCGCAGGTGGTCGGGCACGAGCACGACGTCGCCGCCGGTCGCGCGAACGCGGTCGGCGAGCATCGCGGCCTCCGCGAGCGCGGTCGCGGCGTCGTACATCGAGCAGTTCGCGACCGGCAGCCCCGTGAGCTCCACGAGCATGGACTGGTACTCGAAGAGCGCTTGGAGGAATCCCTGTGAGACCTCCGGCTGGTACTGGGTGTAGCTCGTGAGAAACTCCGACCGGTCCGAGAGGTGGTCGACGACGCTCGGCACGTAGTGGCCGTAGTGGCCGCGTCCGAGGAACTCGACGGCGTCGTCGTTGCGCTCGAAGAGCGCGGCACACTCCTCGCGGATCCCGCGTTCGGTGTGGCCGTCGATGCCAAACGCCCCGTCGAACGCGACATCGTCTGGGATGTCAAAGAGCGCTTCCTCGCGGTCGACGCCGATCGCCTCCAGCATCGCCTCGGTTTCGGCGTCGGTGTGAGGCGCGTACGGGCTTCCGCTCATCGTCCCCCCGCGGCGCGGCTGCGGTTCGGTTCGGCTTCTCCGTCGGGTGTCGTTGTGGTCATGTAGTGTCGTGTGTGCATCAGGCGATCTGCGCCTCGTAGCCGTCGGCGTCGAGCAGCTCCTCGGCGTCGACGCCGTCGCTCGGTGCTATCTCGAGCATCCAGCCGTCTCCGTAGGGGTCTTCGTTGACCAGTTCGGGGCGGTCGAACAGGTCCTCGTTGACCGCGGCGACCTCGCCGTTTACCGGTGCGTACAGGTCCGAGACAGCCTTGATCGATTCGATTACGCCGAACGCCTCGCCGGCGACGACCTCGTCGCCGGCCGCCGGGAGTTCGACGAAGACGACGTCGCCCAGCTCGTCTTGGGCGAAGTCGGAGACGCCGACGCGGACGGTCTCGTCGTCGACGGTCGTCCATTCGTGCGATTCTAAGTATCGTAACTCGTCGGGAACTTCGAAGCTCATTGTAGGGTGGATCACAGCACACGCCGACGTGACGGCGCTCGGGTCGAGCGGGAGTCCGGTCGGACGTGCGCTGGGACACGCGTACATATCCATTCCAAGGACTGGGAGATAAAAGGTGTGTTCCCGGTTGTTTCCCCGCAGATTGGCATTCGCGGTCGCCGCCCGGATGAGTCCCGACGATCACCCGGAGCAATTCTGTGATCCGTCCTCGCTCGTGGTCCGGATCCCCGCGATTTATTCCCCGTCACGCCGGAATCGACCCATGCTGATCACGTTGGAGGGACTGGACGGGAGCGGCAAGACGACCGTATGGGAGGCGTTACACGACGTCTACCCCGACGCCGTCTTCACCCGCGAGCCGACCGACAGCTGGTACGGCGACGCGGTGGCCCGCTCGCTGGCCGACGAGACGGCCGACCCGCTGGCAGAGCTCTTCTTGTACACCGCCGACCACGCCGACCACCTCTCCGAAACCATTCGTCCCGCGCTCGCCGACGGCGAGCTCGTCGTCTCCGACCGCTACTCGGACTCGCGGTTCGCCTATCAGGCCGCGACCCTCGCCGAAAGCGATGCCGAGATCACCCGACCACTCGAGTACATTCGCGGAATCCACAGCGCGTTCTCGCGGCCGCCGGACGCGACCGTCTACCTCGACCTCGACGCAGAGACCGCCGCCGCGCGCGCCGGCCGAACGAACAAGTTCGAACAGGACGGCTATCTCGCTGCGGTTCGAGACAACTACGAGCGGCTCATCGAGGCCGAACCCGGGAGGTTCGTCCGCATCGACGCCACCCAAGCCCCCGAGGACGTGATCGCCAGCGTGGAAGCCGTCTTCGCGGGCCTCCTCGAGGACGACGCGTAAGCGAGCCTCCGCTCCCGTCGTCGCCGCGCGTTCGCGTCCGCTCCGCTCACCGTGTGTCCGGAAGCTCGTACTCCTCCGGCGGCGGCACGTAGAGATAATCGATCGCGACGCCGAGAACGATCGGCAAGACGACGAGCGCCGAGACGACGACCGTCGGGCTCCCCAGGTCGACGCCGGCTCCGACGCCGAGCACGCCGGTGAAAAACAACGTCGACACGAACAACAGCATCGGCGTCAACACGATCGTGTACACCACCCATCCCCAGGAGGTGGCCAACCGAAGCCGAAAAAACCGGGTCGTCACCCCGGCCACGAGCGTGTGAAACGCGACGAGCGCGGCCAGCAGTGCGAATCCGATCAGCGCGATCATACCACCGCTACGCCCCCCCGGGTTTTCCCCCTATCGCACCGCGTCGAGTCGGGCGCTGTCCACGACACGCCCCCGGCCGCGTTTCGACGCCGACTCAGAACATCCCGCCGTCGCCCTGTTGTCTGGCCGACGAAACGAGCCCCGCGACGGGCTCTGTGTACTCGTAGCCGGGGATCAGCCCTTGGACATAGGTGCCCTCGACGAAATCGATCAGCGCGCTCGCGTCGTCGACGCCGCGCCGCTCGTTGATCTCCGTCAGCGCGAACGCAACGACGATCTCCTCGCCCTCGCGGTCGACGCTCGGGTCGAACTCGTGGTCGCCGCGGGTCACGCCGCTCACGTCGACGACGCGCCGCTCGAACGTCTCGTACCAGCCCGATTCGACCACGTCGGCCATCTCGTCGGCGGTCACGGCGGACAACGCCGGGACACACACCGTGACCGCGAACCGGATCCGCCCGTCGCCCGCGGGCTCGGCGGCGGCCTCGCCGTCGAACGCGGTGGTCTCTGAGATCCAGACGTCGTCGCCGGCGGGCGCGAACGAGCCGTGATCGCGGAAGGCCCTGCGGACGCGGCCGGGGAGTTCGGTGTCGGAGTCGCCCTCGCTCATACCAGTATCAGGATCTGCGCCCTCAAAAGGGCGCCGTCAGCGGCGACGCCCGACCCGGTCGTCGCGGCTGGCGCCGCGCGTCATCGATAGTGGCACGCGGGGCCGGTACTGGTGACCCTTTGTACCCGGAACGTCGATCGGGGCCATGGCCGACCGATTTCACTCGACACAGGGGTTGATCGACGCGCTCGCGGACGCCTCGTTCGACCGCCCGCCGGCGCTCGTCAGCAACGCGCACGTCACCGGGCTCGGCGTCGCCCGCGCGCTCGACGCGCACGACGTGCCCGTCATCGCCGTCGACCGCGCTGCCCGCGACGGGGGCACGCCGTCACCCACGACGGACTCGCGCCGCCGTCGGACGCGGTCGACGTCGCCGGCGCGGTCACCTACCCGCTCGACGATATCGACGGCTTCCGCGAGGACGTGGAGGCGATCGTCGACGCCGCGGGAACCGAGGCGGTCGCGTTCGGCTGTATGGACGAGTGGGCGCTCGCGTACGCCGACGCCGACCCGGACGGCGTCCGGCTTCCGTACGCCGGCATCGACACGATCGACGACGTGTTGAACAAGTCGCGGCTGTACGCGACCTGCGAGGCGCTCGACGTTCCGTATCCCGAAACACACCGGCTGTGCGGGGGCGACGACCCCGTCGACGAGGCCGCGCTCGACGCCGCGGCGGACGCGCTCGGTTTCCCGCTCGTGGTGAAGCCGGCGCGGAAACGCGAGTTCGAAGAGGCGTTCGGCACGAACGTCACCACCGTCGAGGACCGTGAGGCGTTCGAAGAGACAGTCGCGGCCGCGGACGCGGCGAACGTCGAGGTGATGGCACAGAAACGCGTCGACGTCGCAACGGGCCGGGACCACTCGCTGGCGTCGTACGTGCCGCCCTCCGGCGTCGACGACGCGCTCGCGGTCGTCGGCAACGCGGCAGTTCGATACCCCCTCCAGTTCGGCACCTCCTGTCTGGTTGAGACGACCGAAGAGCCGGCGATATCGGAGCGCGCACTCGCCGTGCTCGACGAAGCCGGCTACCACGGGATCAGCGAGGCGGAGTTCGTCTACGACCGCGAGCGCGAGGAGTTCCTGTTGCTCGACGTCAACACCCGGCCGTGGAAGTGGATCTCGCTGCCGGTCGTCGCGGGCGCGAATCTCCCGATGGCGGCGTACGCCGCGGTCACCGACGCCGAGTACGAGTCGACCGGCACCGAACCGGCGCGGTGGGTGTACCTCCGCGATTACCTCTCGCTGCTCGCTGACGGAGCGCTCGCGGACCGCCTCGAACACGCCGACTGGCGGCGGCTGGTGTCCGGCACGTTCGAGGCGGGCGCCGGCTCCGGCCGGCGGCTCACCACCGGGGCCTACCGCCCCTCCGATCCCGCTCCGACCGCGAAGCTGCTCGAAACGGAGTTCGTCGACCGCGAGTACTACTGTTCCTGTTGAACGGGGGTGTCCTCGTCGTCCGCC
>KI543167.1:134026-139772 GCA_000496175.1 uncultured archaeon A07HR67
TCGCGCACCCCTCGTTCGAGACCCGTCTCGCTCACGAGTCGGAAGTCGTCGAGCCGTTCGGACAACACCTCCATCGTGAGCGCGAACGGGACGCGCGTCGCGATCCCTTCTGCGAACGTCTCCATCCGGTCGTGCGGTTCTACGTGTCCGTTACGCCACGCGTCGTACACCGCCGGCGCGGCCGCCGACTGGGCGCCGATGACCGTCGCGTCCGTGAGGGCGCCGACCGTGAGACAGTAACCGGATGCGCTTGACCCGCCGCCGACCGGACAAAACAGGTAGTCGATCTCCGGACGTTCTTCGACCACCTCGATGCCGGCGGTCCCGACGCCGGCGACGAGGGCGGGCTCGTTCGCCGAGTGGACGTATCGGTACCCTTCTTCTGCGGCCAGCGTCTCCGCGTGTTCGCGGGCCTCGTCGAAGTCGGCGCCGTGAAACCGGACATCGGCTCCCAGTCGTTCCATCGCGGTCACCTTCGACGGGTTGGCGTCCGCCGGAACGACGATCGTCACCGGAACGTCGAACGTCCGCCCCGCGTACGCCACCGACTGGCCGTGGTTCCCGGTGCTGGCGGCGATCACTCCCTGGTCGTGAAACGCCGGATCGAGGCCCGACAACAGGGTGATCCCTCCGCGCACTTTGAACGCGCCCGTGGGGAGCGTGTCCTCGCGTTTCAGGTAGACGTCGGCGTCGAACTCCGCGGAGAGGGGCTCGCTCCGAACCAGCGGCGTTCGCGGGAGGTGTCGTTCGACGACCTCGCGTGCGCGGTAGACGTCGGCGGTCCCCGGCGGCGTGAGGTCGTGGTACGGAAACACGGTGGTCGCGTCGGGCGACGCGACCGGCTCGTACTCGGGCATGCGTATCGTTTGCCCGAACGGTTCGCGGCGCTTGTAATCGTACCGGCGGAGTTGGGCCGCCGCCCCCGGCGTCGCTCCACGGACGGCCCACACACAGCCCGTCTCGGAGCCGCCGTGATCCGCCGAACGAGCCGGATCAGACCCTGTACCCGCCTCGGTGCCGGTTCCGGAGACCACGAGCGTTTTGTCGCTCCCGGCCGAATCGCCCCACCGCATGACACACGACACGCCCGGAGACACGGCCGACCGACGCCGGTGGTGTGCGGACTGTCGGCTCGCCGTCGAGCCGCTGACGGACGGCGACGGCCCGCGGTGTCCCGCGTGTGACGCCCGTTTTCGGCCGCGGTGAGTCGGTGGGCGTTTACGCCGCTCGGATCATCCGGCGGCGCGGGGGTTCGCGCGCGCCGTCCGCCGGTGTTTTACTCGTTCCCGCAGACCGGCCCACATGAGCGCCGACCTCGCAGAGAAGACGGACAGATACGAGCGGATGCTCGCGGACGCGATCGACGCCGCGGAGCCGCGGCCGCCGGCGGACACGCCGCTCGGCGGCGCAGCGGCCGACGTCGCCGAGATGGCGGCGTCGTACCTAGAAGACGGCCGGCACTTCCGCGCGAACGACGACCCGGTCAACGCGCTCGCGTCGTACGCGTACGGCCACGGCTGGCTCGACGCCGGCGTCAGAATGGGATTGTTTGCGGTTCCCGACGACACCGATCTGTTCACCACCTGAGGACGGCCGATACGCGACCGCCGGCCTCGCGGCCGATCCGCCGTCGTTTGACGCGCGCGTAACTGCTGCCGCTCGGCCCGCCCGTTTTACGTGTCCGTCTCCCGGACGGACGGGCATGCAGGAACTCGCGGACCTGACCGAGCGGCTCGTGGCGATCCCCTCACACGAGGACGAGACCGCCGCCGGCGACGCAATCGAAGAGTGGCTCCGGACGGAGACCGACGCCGATGTCGAACGCGACGCGGCCGGCAACGTCTTCGCGTACAAGCGCGCGGCCGGCGGCGACGGCATTGGCGGCGACACCGAAGAGACCGACGCAACCGCCGGCAGCGACGGGTCGATCGCCGGAACCGATCCCGGCGCCGAGACGCTCGCGTTCGTCGGCCACCACGACGTGGTCCCGCCCGCCGAACGCCAGACCACCGGCGCGGGAACGGACGGCGAGTACGTCGTCGATCGCCGCGACGGCCGGATCTACGGCCGCGGAACCGCGGACATGAAGGGGGCGGTCGCGGCCTGTCTGCTGGCGTTCCGCGACGCCGCGCCGCCGCCGGGCCGCGAGCTCGCGGTCGCCTCCTTCGTTGGCGAGGAGACCGGCGGCGAGGGGGCGCGACACGCGATCGAGGCAGGCTTCGTGCCCGATACCGCGCTCGTCGCCGAGGGCTCGACACACTACTCGAAGCAGGGAGTGACCGACATCGCCGTCGCTCACAAGGGCCGTCGGGCGTCGACGCTCGTCGCCGCCGGCGAGACCGCCCACGCCTCCGAGCCCGCCGCCGGCGAGAACGCCGTGTACCGCGCCTGTGACGCCGTCGACGTCGTCCGCGGACTCGACGCTCCAGAGACCACGGTTGCCGACGAGCGCGTGACCGGCTCGGTCGTCGTCACGATGTGTCACGGCGGCGAGACTTGGAACGTGATCCCCGACCGGTGTGAGGTGACGATCGACGAGCGAACCGTGCCGGGCAAACGGGCCGACCTCGCCCGCGCGGAGACGGTAACGGGCGTCGAGTGGGTCGTCGACCAGGACCTTCCCCCGATGCGCTGTGACGACGACGCCTTCGCTGACGCGGCGCTCGCGGTCGCCCGCGAGGTACACGACGCGCGAGGGCTCGACCGCCCCGAACACGTCACGAAGCCGCACGCCACCGACGCCGGATGGCTCTCGGCGGCCGGCACCGAGTGTCTCGTCTGTGGACCCTCCGAACCCGGCGAGGCACACACGGAGACGGAGAGCGTCTCGATCGACGTGCTCGACCGGTGTCGTCGGCTCTACGCCGCGCTCTCGGAACGCGAGTGGTGAGCCGCCGAGGCGACCTGCGATACCGTATGGAAGGGGTTTTATGCGGTCCGGTTGAAGCATCTGCCACTATGGGAGACAAATCGAAGGCGAAAAAGAAGCGGCTGGCGAAGGCGGAGCGCCAGAACACCCGGGTCCCGGCGTGGGTGATGATGAAGACCGACATGAACGTCACGCGAAACCCCAAGCGGCGCAACTGGCGGCGCAACGACTTAGACGAGTAGATGAGCACCTCAGACTTCGAAGAACGCGTGGTCACCGTCCCGCTCCGCGACGCCAAGGAGAAGCCGGTGCAACAACGCGCCGACTACGCCGTCAAGATCGTCCGCGAACACCTCGCGAAACACTTCTCCGTCGACGGCGACGACGTCATCCTCGACGCCTCGGTCAACGAGGCCATCTGGGCACGCGGGCGCCAGAACCCGCCGAGCAAGCTTCGGGTTCGCGCCGCCCGGTTCGTCGAGGACGGCGAGCCCGTCGTCGAAGCCGAACACGCCGAGTAACGTGTTACGGGCGACCTTCACCGGCTCGTCGTACGTGGGGGTCTTCGCCCGCGTCGTAGACGACCTCCTCCTCGTCAGGCCGGACGTCGACGACGACCTCGCTGACGCCCTCGGCGCAGAGCTCGCCGCGGACGTTCTCGCCACCACGGTCGGCGGCTCGAACACCGTCGGGTCGCTCGTCGCCGGCAACGAGAACGGGCTGCTCGTCTCCGAGCGCACGACCGACCGCGAGACGGCACGGCTCGCCGAGACCGTCGACCGCGAGGTCCGCGAACTGCCCGGCCGCATCAACGCCGCCGGCAACGTGATCCTGGCCAACAACTACGGCGCGTACGTTCACCCGGACCTCCCGCGCGAGGCGATCACCACGATCAAAGAGACGTTGTCCGTCCCCGTCGAGCGCGGCGACCTCGCCGACGTCAGGACGGTCGGCACCGCGGCGGTCGCCACCGATACCGGCGTCCTGTGTCACCCGAAATCCCGCGAGTCGGAGCTTCAGGCCGTCGAGGAGGCGCTCGACGTCCGCGCCGACCTCGGGACGGTCAACTACGGCGCGCCGCTCGTCGGCTCCGGGCTTCTCGCGAACGACGACGGCTACGTCGTCGGCGAGGAGACGACCGGCCCCGAGCTCGGACGCATCGAGGAGACGCTCGGCTTTATCGACTGACCGCCTCGGGCGTCCGTTCTGTTCTCTCGACCGTCGCCGTCTGTTCTGCCCCGTCTTTAGGAAGATACTTCCCTGTGCCTGCCGGATTGGTGGATATGAGTACTTATACCGTGAGCGGACGGTTCCAGAGCAGAGACGGCTTCCAGCCGTTTACCAAGGACATCGAGGCCGAAAACGAGGATCTCGCACGCGAGCGGATCTACACCCAGGTGGGGAGCCAGCACGGGCGAAAACGCACCCAGATCGAGATCGAGGAGGTGTCCGCGGCATGATGGGCGGCGGCCAACAACAGCTCCAGCAGCTCTCACAGGAGCTGCAGGCGCTCGACGAGGAGATCGAGGCGCTCGAAGCGGAGGTTGCCTCCTACCGCCAGGAGAAGGTCGACATCGACGACGCCGTCGAGGCGATCGAAACCCTCGAGACGGGCGCGACGGTCCAGGTGCCGCTGGGCGGCGGCGCGTACGTTCGCGCGGAGGTCCAGGACATCGACGAAATTGTCGTCTCGCTCGGCGGCAACTACTCGGCCGAACAGGATCAAGAAGCCGCCGTCGAGGTGCTCCGGCGCAAGCAGGACGCACTCGACGACCGCATCGAGGAGACGGAAGCCGACATCGACGAGCTCGAGTCCGAGAGCAAGGAGCTCGAACAACAGGCCCAGCAGATGCAACAACAGATGCAACAACAACAGATGCAACAACAGAGCGACGAGTGAGGTAGCCGACCGTGTTCGACGGACTGAAAGACAAGCTGAGCAGTTTCCGCGAGGACGTAGAAGAATCCACGGACGCCGCCGAGCAAGACGCGGCCGCCGACGCCGAGGCGAACGCCACAGCGGCAGACGCCGGACGCGCTGACGGCTCCGAGAGCCAGACAGACGCGGGCTCCGAGCCGCCGGCAGACGAGTCGACGTCCGACGGGCCGGTCGACGCGAGCGGCGACGAGGGCGGAGCCGATCCGAGCACGTTCCAGCGCGCGAAGGCGTTCGCGACCGGTCGGATCATCATCGAAGAAGAAGACCTCGAGGAGCCGTTGTGGGACCTCGAGATGGCGCTTCTCGAAAGCGACGTGGAGATGAGCGTCGCAGAACGCATCCTCGAGACGGTCAGAGAAACGATGCTCGGCGAGTCGCGCAGACAGGTCGAGACCACCGGCGAACTCGTCGAGCAGGCGCTTCACGATGCGCTGTTAGACGTCATCGCGGTCGGCCAGTTCGACTTCGAGAGCCGGATCGCCGAGGCCGACAAGCCGGTCACGATCGTCTTCACCGGCGTCAACGGCGTCGGAAAGACGACGACGATCGCGAAGCTCTCCGAGTGGCTCGGCGAGCGGGGCTACTCGTCCGTGCTGGCGAACGGCGACACCTATCGGGCGGGCGCGAACGAACAGATCGGCGAACACGCCGACCGGCTCGGCCGCGAGCTGATCGCACACGACCAGGGCGGCGACCCTGCGGCCGTCATCTACGACGGCGTCGAGTACGCGCGAGCCAACGACGTCGACGTCGTTCTCGGCGACACTGCCGGCCGACTGCACACGAGCGACGACCTGATGGCTCAGCTGGCGAAGATCGACCGCGTCGTCGACCCGGACATGACGATATTCGTCGACGAGGCGGTCGCCGGCCAGGACGCGGTGAACCGCGCCGAGGAGTTCGACGACGCCGCCGCGATCGACGGCGCCGTGTTGACG
>KI543167.1:142246-144936 GCA_000496175.1 uncultured archaeon A07HR67
GATCACGGAACGCATGTGCGTGGACACGGGACGCGCGTAGATAGTTACCCGCCGCATACCTGTCTCGAGGCCGTCGTTATCTGTCGCTATGGGGTGCCTGCGTGTGGGTTCGTTCGGCGTCACTCCCCTTCGACGCGCCGCTCGAATCGGTCGAGCGCGAGTCCGAGCATGTCCGGGCTCACGGGCTGGTACTCCTCGCGTTCGTGTGCCGGGAGGTACTCACGGACGCTGTTCCACGATTCGCGGGCGTATCGGGCGTCGAGTAAGACGCGCACGCCGTGCTCGTCGGGCCCGCGGATGACCCGGCCGACGGCCTGTCGCGCCTTCCGCACCGCCGGCACCGTGAGCGCCGTCTCGAAGCCGGAGTCGAACCGGCGGTCGTAGGCGGTGATGACGGCCCGGGTCCGTGGCCGCGCCGTGTTGATGATCGGGACGCCACACACCACGGCGGCCGACAGGCGGTCCCCGCGGTAGTCGACGCCTTCGGTGAGCGTTCCCCGGAGGCTCGTCACGAGCACTTTTCCGTCGCCCGCGAAGAAGTCGTCTTTCAGCGATTCGGTCGCCCGGTCGCCGGACGACTCGTCGAGGAGGACCGGCTTCTCCAGCCGCTCGGCGAGCGCCTCGGCCATCCACGTCGCTTCCGCGTAGCTCGGCGTGCCCACGAGCACGTTCCCCTCGCGGCCCGCGACCGTCGCGGCCGCGTCGACGTGTGCCAGCCGCGTGCCGGTCTCTTCGCCCGGCACACCGCGATTCTGGTGGGTGAACTTCGGCGCATCGACCGCGAAGCTCGCGCGGTTTTGCGGCGGAAACGAGAGCCCATAGGTGCGCTCGACCACCGGACGCCCCTGTGCCTCGAGGTGGTCGAGCCCCGTCACCTCCCGAAAGACGTCCATCGGTTCGAGCGTCGCGCTCATCACCACGCCGCCGCCGAACGCTCCAAGCCGCTCGCCGATCGGCTCGCTGGGCAGACAGTTGTGTAACGCGAGCCGGGCGTTGTACGCGCGCTGCCAGGAGTCCGGCGACGCGGTCTCGTCGTGGGTGCGGTCGAGTTCGATGGCGCGGAAGAAGTCGGTGTGGTCCTCGCGGTACCACGCGTTGAGCGTCCGTCCGACGCCGGGTGCGGCTCGACGGGCGTCGTCTTCCGAGAGCGAGTCGAGAATCCGCTCGACGACCGCGCCGACCGCCGGCGCGCGCGCCCAGACGCGGTCGCCGTAGCCGGCCTCGTCGGCCCACTGGGTGATCGCGTCCACTCCCGGCTGCTCGGGGTCTCGAAGCGGAAGCACGTCGTCGTCGAGTTCGCGCATCGACGCCCGCCAGTCGGGCCGTTCCGCGTCGAGGTGGCTCGTGATCCGGCGGTCGAGTTCGGCCCGGAGGTCGGCGTAGAATTCTCGAACCGCCTCCAGCTCGTCGCGGCTCACGTCGCTGTCCGCGAGCTCCGCGCGAACGAGGTCGGCGTCGTCGGACTCCGCACCCTCGGTCTCGAAGGAGAGCGGCTGGACGATCCGAGTAATCTCGGAGACGGCATCGCGCAGGCTGGCGTCGGCGACCGCGTCGCTGACGAGGTCTCTGACCCGCGGTTCGAGCATGTGGGCCTCATCACAGACCACGAACGTCGACTCGTCGAGCAGCGCGCCGGTGAACGTCCCCGTCGTCACGGGGTCGAACGCGTGGTAGTAGTTGCCGATGACCACCTCGACCTCGGGGACGAGCGCCCCCATGATCGAGTGGGGACACGAGCCGTGGCCGGCCGCGAGCCGCACCAGTTCGTCGGTGTCGACGTGACCGCGCTCGGCGGCGTCGAACGGGACGGCCGCCGCGGGGTCGCCGCCGTCCTCGGGGCGGTCGGCGAGAAAGCCCGCGTAAAACGGGCAGAACTCCGTCTCGCCGGCCGTCTCGGTGTCCGGCGGGTACGGCGTGGGCTCGCCGGCGACCGTCATGTACTCGGCGTCTGCCCCGTTCCCGGCGTCACTTCCCGAGTCCGACAGCCCGATCTGTTGGCTTCGCGCCTCGTCTGCGAGCGCCGCTGCGGTCGTTTCGCCGCCGTCGCCGGTGAGATTTCGGGTGCGTTCACGGAGCCCCTCACACCGCTCGTACACGTTCTCGCGGTCGATCCCGCCGCGGTTCCGTCGGGCGTACGGACAGACGTCGGCCTTGCCGACGAGCGTCAGCCCGGAGACGGGCGCGTGTTCTTCGGGAAGGTTCGCGTTGATCGTCTCCAGGTCGGTCTCGAACTGGCGGAGCTGTTGTTTGACGCTGGTGAGCACGAACACGCGCTCGAAGCCGGAGTCGGGGTCGCGGACGCGGTCGATGCCGGCGGTCAACGCGAGCATCGTCTTGCCGGTGCCACACGCTCCCTCGAGCGCGAGAAAGCCGCCGTCCGTGGCGGCGTCGACGGCCGCGTCGATTCCGTCGGCCTGTTCGGGGTACGGTTCGTCGTGGCCGAACACGTCGGCCCACCGCGGTGTGTCCGTCACTATCACCGGATTACGCCCAATGGCGGTTAAACCTTCACAGCCGTGCCGAGACGAGCGGCGGCTCAGTCGAAGTCGACCGCCCGCCGGCCGCCCGGCAGTCCCACGCCGGCGTGTACCGCTCCCAGGACCGCCGGCGACGCCGAGGACGCCGGCCGCGCCGGCGACGAGCGCGGCGTCGAACCCGATACGCTCGGCAGCGAATCCGAGCGCGCCGCT
>KI543167.1:144956-148507 GCA_000496175.1 uncultured archaeon A07HR67
CCGAACGAGACCAGGATCCCGATGAGGTACGGAATCTGTGGAAGCCGGTCGGCGAGCTGGCCGCCGAACCAGAACGCCGGCAGTCCGGCCGCGAAGACGACCGTGAGAAGCGTGTTGGCGAACGCGCCGGAGACGCCCTTGGTTCCGGTCAGATAGGTGACGTAGAAGTTGAAGACGCCCTGCCAGACGAAGCCGGGAACGGCAACGACGACGATCACGAGCAGGATCACCCGCCAGTGAGAAAGCACGGACCGGATATCGCGGTCGGCACCCGCGCTCGCGGGAAGCGGGTTCCGACGGAGCACGACGACGAGGACCGCGGTGACGACGAGCGCGGCGGCCGCGAGCAGCCGAAACACGTCGCCCCAGCCGGCGACGAGAAGCACGCCGAGCACGACGCCGGGGGCGACGACCGCCGCGAGTTGGCTCGCGGCCCCATGGATGCCGATGGCGCGCCCGCGTCCACTCGGAAACAACTCGGCGACGAGCGGCACCGCGGCGACGAAGTACGCGCCGGAGGCGAGCCCGATGAACAACGCTCCAACCTGAAGCGTCCGGATCGAGTCGGCACTGCCGGTGAGAACGGCCGCGGCCGCGAGCGCGACGCCGGAGCCGAGAACGACGTAGTGGCGTGGCACCCGCGTGAGCAGGTAGCCGACGGGGATCCGCGGGAGCGCCGACCCGACCCACACCAGCGTCGTGACCGACCCGACGACCGCAGGACTCGCGTTGAACTCGGAGCCGATGGTGGGGACGAGCGGCGCGAACGCGACGCGCCCGAGGTTGACGAGAAAGACGAGCCCACAGAGCGTGCCGAAGGCTCGGCGGGTCATCCGGGCCGTCGGGAGGCGGCCTGTCTCAGAGACGAGACCCGGCGTCTCGCCCGGCGGTCACTCCCCACAGACGTCGAAGAGGTCGTCCAACGACTCGATCTCCCAGGTCGGCCAGACGTTGAGATCCCAGTTCCGCCGGTGGGGACGGCGGATGAACGCGGAGTCGACCCCCGCGTTCTCGGCGGCTTTGATATCGGACTCGTTGTCGCCGACGAACAACGCCGACCCCGCGTCGAGGTCGCCGAGCGCCTGTTCGAGGTAGTGGGGATTCGGCTTCCGGAGCTGGAGGCTGTGGATCGTTGGCTCGCGGCCGTACGCGGCGCCGAACCGCTCGAAGCCGTCGAAGTGGTCGACGAGGAAGTCGACGGTGGCCTGCTGGTTCGAGGAGACGATCCCCATCTTCACGTCGAGCGCCTCGAGGTCGTCGAGGTCGTCGTACGGCGTCTTGCGGCCGGCGCGGGCCTCGCGTTGTTGCGCCCGCGACACCACGTCGTCTCGGGTTCGCCAGAACGAGCCCGGGTCGAGGTCGTACGTCTGGCAGACGGTTCCCACGCTGCCGGGGGTCGCGCCGATCGTCATCTGTTCTACGTCGTCCGGGTCGGGGTCGTCGACGCCACACTCTTCGAACGCGTTCCGGGTCGCGTCCCGGAGCACGTCGAAGCGCGTGCGGCCAACGAGAACACCGTCGTTGTCGAAGACGACGGTATCGTATCTCATACGACACCTCCTCGCCCAACCGATAAAAGCGTTTCACTGGACGGCCGTCGGCGACGTCGGCAGCCGGTCTCCCGGGCGGATGGTCAGATATGTACATCGATGTACGACTCCGACAGCTACTAACGTGCGGCCACGGATCGGAGTTCATGGCGCACGACAACGGATTCGGCGACGGCGCGACCCGGCGATCGGTTCTGCGGGCGGGCGGGGCAGCGACGCTCGCCGCGACGGCGGCCGGCTGTCTCGGCGGGAGCGAAGCCGACGAGACGCTGACGATCGGGGCGCTCCAACCGCTCTCGGGGCCATTCGCGGCGTGGGGGCAGGCCCACGAGGCCGGCCTCGAGTTCGCGGTCAACGAACTCAACGACGACGGCGGCGTGCTCGGCCGCGAGGTCGAAATCGAGACGACGGACACTAGCAGCGATGCCGGAGAAGCGGAGACGGCGTTTCGGCGGTTCGTCGAGCGCGACGACGCGCTCGCGGTCACGGGGCCGGTGTCGAGTGACGTCGGAGTGGTGACCCGAGAAACCGCCGAGGAGCTCGAGGTCCCGCTCGTGCTTCACATGGCCGGCTCGCACACGATCCTGCCGAAAGACACCCGATACACGTTCCGAATGGGCTCACAGCCGGCGGCCACCGACGTGCTTCCGCAGATCGAGCTGATCGAAGACCGCGGCTACGACACGGTCGGCGCGGTCATCGGCGACTACGAGTGGGGCAACTCGCTGCGCGCGGGGCTCTCGGCGTTCATCCCCGACGACGTGGAGCTGACGATGACGACCGCGCCCGTCGGCGAGGACGACTTCACGCCGGCTCTGCGCGAACTGTCCGACAGCCCCGACATGCTCGTCGCAACGGGCCACCCGCCGGGCTCTATCGCGATCCACAACCAGGCGATCGAGCTCGGCATGGACCCCGCGGTGACGACCGGCGCCGGCTTCCCGCCGGGCGTCCTCAACAGCGGTCTCGGCGAGAACGCCGCCGAGGGGTTCTTGCATCTTCACTGTAGTGACCCGTACGGCGACGCCTTCCTCGAGGTCGCAGAACGGTTCACGAGCGCGCGCGAAGAACGATTCGACACCCACGAGGCGTACGGCTACGTGGCAGGCACGCTGATCGCCGCGGCCGCCGAGGAGGCGGGCGAAGCCGACCCCGTCGCCGTCGCCGACGCGATACGTGCGATCGAGTTAGACACCGTGTTCGCGGAGCCGCTCACCTACACGGAGTGGGGCGAGATCGACGGCCTGGTTCACATGCTCAGCGGCTTCGAGGCGGGAGCGCCGCCGTACTACCCGGAGGGCGACTGGCGGCTGACCGAGACGGTGCGCTCCTCGCCGATCGACGGCTTCGATCCGGACGCGTACGACTTCGTCGAGACCTGACGCCGGTCAAAGGTACGCCGCCCGCACGCGGTCGCTCGCGAGCAGTTCTTCGCCCTCCCCGGCGGCCACGATCCGGCCGTTCTCGACCACGTATCCCCGGTCGGCAAGCGAGAGCGCCTCGTCGACGTGTTGCTCGACGAGGATCACCGTCATCTCCTCGCTCAGCTCTGCGACGGCGTCGAAGGTCCGACGCACGAGCCGTGGAGCCAGCCCCGTGGAGAGCTCGTCGAGCGCCAACACCGTTGGATCGGCCATCAGCGCCCGGCCGATGGCGAGCATCTGTTGTTCGCCGCCGGAGAGCGTTCCGGCGTGTTGGTCGACCCGTTCTGCGAGCACCGGAAACAGGTCGTACACCGCCTCGAACTGGGTCTCCAGAGCGGTCTCGCGCGTGTACGCTCCCATCCGGAGGTTCTCTCGAACGGTCATCCCGTCGAAGAGGTGACGTTCCTCAGGCACCTGGACGAACCCCGCCTCGACCACCTCCTCCGGCCGGAGCGTGGCGACGTCCGTGCCGAACAGCTCGATCCGTCCGTCGGCGACCGGAACGAGCCCGGAGATCGCCCGCAACAACGTCGACTTGCCCGCGCCGTTCGGCCCGACGAGCGCGACGATGTCGTCC
>KI543167.1:149127-150864 GCA_000496175.1 uncultured archaeon A07HR67
CGCGATGAGCGAGCCGTCGTCGAGCACGAGCACCCGGTCGGCGACGTCGAACAACGCGTCGGTGACGTGTTCGATCCAAACGACGGCGACGGCGCGCTCTGACCGGATCCGGCTCACCGTCTCCGTGAGATCGTCGATCTCGGCGGGTGTGAGCCCGCTGCCGACCTCGTCGAGCAACAAGACAGCTGGGTCGGTGGCCAGCGCCCGGGCGAGCCCGACCCGCTTGCGGGCCGCGATCGGCAGGTCGCTGGCGTGGCGGCCGGCGTCGGCGGCAAGCCCGACGAGATCGAGCGCCGCGTCGACGGCGCTTCTCGCGGCGTCACGGTCGCGGCGCCGTCCGCCGAACACCGCGCCCGCGAGCACGTTCTCGCGCACGGTCGACTCGTCGAAGGTCCGAACCGATTGGAACGTTCGGGCGATCCCGGAACGACACACCGCGTTCGGACGGGCGCCGGTGAGCTCCCGATCCCGGAGAACGACGGAGCCCGAATCTGGGGATTCGACGCCGGTGACGGCGTTGAAAAGCGTCGTCTTGCCGGCCCCGTTCGGACCGATGACGCCCACGATCTCCTCGGCGTCGACCGCGAAGCCGACGTCGTCGACGGCGGTCAACCCGCCGTAGGTCTTCGTGATCCCCTCGACTTCGAGCATGCGATCACTGCCGCCGCCGTCGGCAAATCCCTTTCGTTACTGGCGGTGTTCGGTCACGAGTGATCGAAGCCGATCGTCGATGCCGACGTATCGAAGGTGAGTTAACGCCCGGGGAGAAGGTGAATCCGAGCATCGATGACACTGGCAACCGGCGTCGAACTCGCGGTCGACGGGCTGGCCCGCGGGCTCTCGTTCGCGCTGCTCGGCGCCGCCATCACGCTCGTGTTCGGGCTGGGAAGCGTGTTGAACCTCGCGCTGGGAAGCTTCGCGGTGATCGCGGTCGTCGTCGCCGCCGCCGTCGCCGGAGCTGTCGGGAGCCTCGCCGCCGGCGCGCTCGCCGGGCTCGCCGCGGTCGTCGTCCTCGGACTCGCCGTCGACCGCACCCTCCTGTCGAGCGTGTACCGTTCCGAGGGGGACGAACGCGTCCTGCTCGGCATCTTCGTGACGCTGGGGCTGGGGATCGCCCTCGACGGCGTGTTGTTCGTCTACTTTCCGCTCAGTTACTCGCTCGCACACGGCGTGCCTGGCGTCGAGGCCGCCGGCATCGGGATCCGGGGATCGACGCTGCTCACCCTCGTCGTCGCCGCGCCCCTGCTCGCCGGCTTGTTCGGCTTTCTCGGACGCACGCGGCTGGGAACGGCCACGCGAACGGTCGTGTACGACGAGACGGGCGCGGTGTTGTGTGGGGTGAATCCGCGGCGGATCCGCACGGTCGTGTTCCTGCTCTTTCTGCTGCTCGCGGGCGTCCCCCGGTTGTTGTTCGCCTGGGCCACGGATGTATACGTCGTCGGTGGCTTCGGCTTCGCCGTCGTCGCGAGCGTGTTGAGCGGGCTGTACCCGGCGTGGAAGGCTGCGAACGATCCGCCGGTCGAGGCGCTTCGCGGCTGAGCGAGCCGGGACCGTGACGCGTCGGCCACCGCCGTCGCCGCCAGCCGACCCGAGACGACCTCTGCTCTTTTTGTTTCCACGGCACGTGACCGTCGTCATGCAACTCGACGAGGCGCGCTGTCCACACTGTGACGCCTGGATCAGCGGGGCAGAGCTCGACGTACTGACCGACGACGACCGTATACCCGTTCCGATGGG
>KI543167.1:150884-153689 GCA_000496175.1 uncultured archaeon A07HR67
GTTCGCGGCGTTCACCGTCGCGCTCAACGTCGCGTTCGCACACACCGACCAGTTGTTTCTGTTCTTGGGCGCGCTCGCGGGAATCGGAACGTACACCACGGCGCTTTCGGCTGACGCGCTCGGCGTCTCGGCGTGGCTGACGCTCCCGCTCGGGGCGCTTCTCGCCGGCACGCTCGGCGCGGTCGTGAGCTACGTGGCCGCCAGACGCGGCATGACCGTGATCGTGCTCGCGGTCCTCACGCTGGCGCTCCAGCTCGCGGCGACCGAAGCGTTCGTCGGCGCGCGCTCGCTGACCGGCGGGAGTACGGGATTTCCGTTCGACGGTCTCTCGGTCGCTGCGATCGCCGCCCCGCTCGGCGCGGACGAGCAGGTGGTCTTCGCGTACGTGCTGGGTCGGGACGCTGCTCGCCGCGCTCGTCGGCTACAGCCGTCTCCGTGCTTCTCGGTGGGGAACGGCGTTCGACGCGGTTCGCCAGGACCCTGTCGCCGCCGAGGCGGCCGGAATCGACGCGGTCCGGACGAAGGTCGTCGCCGGCTTTCTCGCGGCGGCGCTCGTCGGCGTCGTCGGGCCGTTGTGCGCTCACGCGGACGGCTACGTGTTGCCGTCGCAGTTCGGATTCCGGGCCGTCGACGTGCTCGTTCTCGTGATGCTCGTGTTAGGCGGGGCCAGAACCCTGTTGGGCCCCGTCGTCGGCGCGGGCGCTGTCGTGGCGCTCGAGGAGCTGCTCGGCGAGATCGGCCAGTGGCGGACCGCCCTGTTGGGCGCCCTCCTCGTCGTCTTGTTCCTCTCGTTCCGACGAGGGATCGTCCCGACGCTCCGCTCGGCGTACGACGCGTCTCGCGCCCCCGACGACTGAGCCGCCGGCCGACTTATGTCTGCGCGGTGCCGCCGTGGACCCATGCGCGTCAGCGTCATCGGCGGGAGCGCCGTCCCGCCGGACACGGCGGCGGTCACAGCGGAGTTGGGGAGAACGCTCGCGGACCGCGGACACACCGTCGTCTGTGGCGGGCTCGGCGGGGTGATGGAGGCAGTGTGTCGGGGTGCTCGCGCGGCCGGCGGCGAGACGATCGGGATCCTCCCGACCGACAGACGCGCGGACGCGAACCCCCACGTGAGCGTCCCGATCGCGACCGGGCTCGGACACGCCCGCAACGCGCTCGTCGTCTTGAACGGCGACGCCGCGATCGCCGTCGATGGCTCTGGCGGCACCCTCTCGGAGATCGGGCTCGCGTTAGCACACGGCCGGCCCGTGGCCGGACTCGACACCCACGACGTCGACGGCGTCGAGGCGGTCGGGTCGCCGGCGGCCGCCGTCGATTACGTGGAGGCCGCTGTCGGCACGGACCCGTAGGGACAGGCGTCGACAACGCCGCAGACACGGTCGCCGATGCTGTCGTCTCGCTACCAGGTGTCGTGGAACGTGTCGAACTCGATCGAGTCGAGCGGCTTCTCGCCGATCGCGGCCTCGTACTCGCCGGGGGTCAACATCGGCTTGTGGAACCGGGGGCCGTCGTCGGTCGTGATCCGCGGACACCCGGTGTTGACGAACGCGTCCATGTCGAAGTTGCGCAGGCGGTCCGGCGTCACCTCGTCCATGGTGATCAGGTAGGCGTTCTCGTTGTTCTCGACGATTTCTTGGGCCTGTTCCCAGCGGCCCTGGCCGATCTTCGTGCAGAAGATGACGCCCCACTTCTCGGCGCCCATCGCCTTGTGGACCGAGGCGTAGCGTTGTTTGAGGAACTGGTCGTGTTCGGCGATCGAGACGGCGTTGTTGACGGGGTCGGCGATGACGACGGTCTTTTCGGGGTGTTCCATCGCGAGTCCGACCGGGTGGAACTTGCCGCCGCCGACGTACAACACCTGGTCTGCGGGGATGTCGGCCGACGCGTAGTTACAGCCGAGCACCTGTCCCTCCTTGGTGAGCCGGTCGTCGCCCCGGCGGGTGTGTACCTCGTAGCCGCGTTCTTCGAGCCAATCTGTCATCTCCTCGAATCGGTTCATGTGCTGGGCGGTCGTCACGAGCCCCACGTCGGCGTCCTCGTCCGGGTCCGGCAGTTCTTCGAGCGACTCCTCCATGATCGGGAACGGGTCGACGTTCGAGAACAACGGGACGTAGACGATGCTGTCGGATTCCTTCATCGGGGTGTGTCCGAAGTGGACGAACACGTCGGTCCGGCGCATCAGGTACGTGTCGAGGTCACAGGCGCCGTAACACGGCTGGCCCGACAACATGAACGTCACGTCGTCGGGAGCGACCGCCCGAAGGTCGTCGGCGACCTCGGGGCCGCGCCGTTTGAGCCCCTCGGGGAACTGTAAGCCGACCTTCGTGGCGTCCCGGTCTTCGATCGCCTCGACGATCCGGTCGAGCTCGTAGTCCCATTCTCGGTCGTGTTTCAGCGACATGCCCGTCTTGGTGAGGTCGCCTTCCGTAGAACCGCTCATGCTCGTCAGATTGTGTGGCAGGACGGTTAAACCGCCCGTTCTTTTATCGCCCGAACGCAGCCGGTGTCGATGCCGCCGGTCGGCCGGTCGAGCCGCCAAAGCACAATCAATTTATCCGACCCAGCCGAGCCCCGAGGTACGGCATGTCCCCGCAGCGTTCCCTCCCACCAACGGCATCACAGCGGACCACGCGACCGGTTCTGTCACCGCCTCACCGCGCGCTCCCCGCCGATCGAACGCGGCGGGGCGCCTCGACGACGCGGACGCGTTCGACTAACCGTCCGTCTTGGAGGCGGGCGGCGTGAGCACGCTCCGGTCGCTGGCCGTCGCCACGGTGCTGCTCGTCGCGCTCTGTGGATCGG
>KI543167.1:153709-158304 GCA_000496175.1 uncultured archaeon A07HR67
ACGAGCGTCGAGGTGCGAAACGTCGGCAACGCCAACCTGACCGACGTGACACTCGCCGCCGCCGCCGACGAGGAGTTCGAACGGGTGCGTCTCGACGACATCGGCGTCGGAGAGAACCGGTCGGTCACCGTCGACACCCGCGCGGTTTCGGAGTCGACGGTCACGTTCACGGCCGCCTACACCGCGCTCGACAAACGGTACACGGCCACGGAAACGGTCGATCTCGGCGAAAAAGAACGCGTGCTCGGCGCGATCGAACTCACGAGCGTCGACAGCACACGAACCGCGACCGGCGTACGGCTCGAGGGCGACGCGGCGAACGTCGGCGGGACGAACGTCTCGTCGGTAACCGTTCGCGTCCAGAACACGAGCGCTGTAACCCCCGTGCCGCCGTCGGCCGACTTCTTCGTCGGGAGCGTCGACGCAAGCGAGTTCGCAACGTTCGAGCTCACCGCGGAGACGGCACCGAACGTCTCTGCGGTCCCCGTCGAGATAACCTACATCGCGGAAAACGAGCGAACGACCCGGACACAGACGCTCGAGGTCGGCTCCGCATCTGCCGCGTCCAGCGGCGACGCGGGTGGTGGGGCCGACGGCTCGGTGGCTGCCACCACCGACGACTCTCGCGGACTGATCCTCCCGGGGATCGGCGTCGCGGTCGTCGTGCTCGTGGTCGCAGGTGGGGTGTATCTATGGGGTCGCAGGTAGGCGTCGTCCGGCTCGCGGGCGTGACGAAGCGGTATCAGAACGGCGACGAGACCATCGAGGCGCTGGCAGACGTCGACTTTCGTGCCGAGCGAGGAGAGATGGTTACGGTCATCGGCCCGTCGGGCTCCGGCAAGAGCACGATGCTCAACGTGATCGGCCTGCTCGACACGCCGACGACGGGAACGGTGCGGATTCAAACCAGAGACGTAACCGCGTTCACCGAAGACGAACTGACCGAGGAGCGACGGTCCGTGATCGGCTTCGTCTTCCAGGAGTTCCACCTGCTGCCGATGCTGACGGCGGTCGAGAACGTCGAACTCCCGTCGATGTGGGAGCCAACCGTCGATCGCCGCGACAGAGCGGTCGACCTGCTCCGGCGCGTCGGGCTCGGCGACCGGCTCGACCACACCCCGGACGAATTGTCCGGCGGCCAGCGCCAGCGCGTCGCCATCGCTCGGGCGCTGATCAACGAGCCCGACATCGTTCTCGCCGACGAGCCGACCGGCAACTTGGACAGAGAGACGGGCGAAACGATTCTCGAGGAGCTGACCGCGTTACAAACCAACGAGAACGTCGCCGTCGTCGCGGTGACACACGACGAGCAGCTCGTCGAGTACGCCGACCGCGTGGTCGAACTCGTCGACGGACGGGTGACGACATGAGCGTTCTCGACCTGCTCTGGCGGTTTCCGAGCGTTCAGATGGCGTGGCGAAACCTCGGGCGAAACCGCATCAGAACCGGACTCGCGACGCTCGGCATCGTCATCGGCGTGGTCGCCATCGCGTCGCTGGGGATGACCGGCGCGGCACTTCAACAACAGGCGGACTCGAACCTCGGGTCGCTCACCAACGAGGTGTCGGTGTCGGCCGGCGCGGACAGCGCGACCGACGGCGTGACGGAATCACAGGTCGACGACATCGAGAACGTCGTCGTCGCCGCCGCGATCGTTCCACAACGGTCGGACAGCACGACGTTGTCGACGCGTCGCGGCGAGTCACGGCGGGTCACGGTGACCGGCGTGACAAACGCCGGCGCCCTGTATGAGACGTCTGCCGGGGATACACCGGATCGGCTCAGAACTGGGGCGCTGCTCAGCGACGACACGGCAGCGGACCTCGGGCTCGAACTCGGCGATCCGGTCGAGTACGACGGCCAGTTGTATCGGATCGTGGGGCTCATCGAGTCAGATAGCGGGTTCGGACCCGGGGGTAACGAGCTGGTTCTGCCGTCGTCTGCGCTCTCGGACGGAGCCTACGACAGCGTGACGATCGTGGCCGAGGACGGGCAGACGGCGACGGCGATAGCCGACCGGCTCGACGCGGAGTTCAACGAGCCAGACGACGAGGCGCTCAGCGTCACCAGCTTCGCGAGCGCACAGGCGAACGTCGACTCCTTTCTGAACACGTTGAACCTCGCGCTGCTCGGAATCGGATCCATCTCGCTCGTCGTCGCCAGCGTGGCGATTCTCAACGTGATGTTGATGAGCACGATCGAACGACGCGGGGAGATCGGCGTCCTCCGAGCCGTCGGTATTCGCCGCGGCGAGGTGCTCCGGATGATCCTCGCCGAGGCGGCGTTTCTGGGACTCCTCGGCGGGATCGTCGGAGCGGCCCTCTCCGTCGGCACCGGACTCGTCGTGTTTCAACTGCTCGCGGGCGACCGATTGGCGGTGTTCGGCTGGCCGAGCATTCGATACGTCGTCGGTGGCTTCGGCTTCGCCGTCGTCGCGAGCGTGTTGAGCGGGCTGTACCCGGCGTGGAAGGCCGCGAACGATCCGCCGGTCGAGGCGCTTCGCGGCTGAGCGAACTGGGGCCGTGACGCGTCGGCCACCGCCGTCGCCGCCGGCCGACCCGAGACGACCTCGGCTCTTTTTGTTTCCACGGCACTTGACCGTCGTCATGCAACTCGACGAGGCGCGCTGTCCACACTGTGACGCCTGGATCAGCGGGGCAGAGCTCGACGTACTGACCGACGACGACGGTATACCCGTTCCGATGGGCGCGGGATCGAAGAAGGCAGACGGCCTTCGCGTCTGTCCCGAGTGTACGACGATTCTCGGGTGAGTTCGGGATTCGACGGGGACTGACATCGCCGGCCGCGGTCGACAGAGCGATACCGCGAGGCGCCAAAGGTGACGGCGTGACCCAACTTCCGCTCGAACACGTACACGTTTCCCCCGACGACGCCACGGGAGACGCCCCTGCCGTCGTCGTGCTTCACGGCCGCGGCGCCGACGAGGAGGACCTGCTTCCCGTGGCGCAGGCGCTTCCCGACGACCACCACGTGGTCAGCCTGCGCGCGCCGGACCCGCTCCAGGGTGGGTACACCTGGTACGAACTCGACCTCTCTGCGGGTGGGCTCCACGAGAGTCAGCCCCACCCCGAGGAGTTCCGTCGCAGTCTCGATCTCGTCGCTGAGAGCGTGACGGCCGCCGTCGACGCGTACGACCTCGACCCCGCACGGATCGGACTGCTCGGCTTCAGCCAGGGGGCGATCACGAGCCTCGCGAGCCTGTTCGAGACACCCGACCGCTACGCCTGGGTCGTCGCGCTCCACGGCTACCTGCCGGCGTCACACGCCGACCGCTCGCCCGACGGGCTCGACGGGACCCCCGTGTTCGTCGGCGCGGGCTCCGGCGACCGGGTGATCCCCGAGTCGCGATCGGAGTCGGCCGCCGACCGACTGGTAGCGGCCGGCGCGGACGTGACGTACGAGACGTACGCCACCGGACACGGGATCGGCCAGGCCGAGCTGTCGGACGTGACGGCGTTCGTCGAGACACACCACTCGTAGAACCGACGCCGAGCCGGAAGCGCCGGCCGACTCAGCCGGCGTCGGCGTCGAGCGGTTCGGTACACCACTGACAGAAGTCGAGTTCGGCGTCCGTCCCGCGGCCGCAGTGTGGACAGTCGGTCGTCGACGGCGCCGGCTCTCTCGATGTCGACCCCGCCGACGACGCTCCCCCAGACGTCCGACCCTCTCCCCGGCCGATCCGGTCGCCGAGCCATTCCGTGACGCGGCTACCGTTTCCGGCGGCGCCGGTGTCGTCGTCTGTCCAGCGCGAGCCGTCGGCGACCTCCTCGCCGTCGGCTCCGGAGCGCCGCCGGCTCTGCCGTCACCCGTCGCGTCGGCGGCCGGTGCGGCCACGGACTCGCGTTCCCGGCGGTTGTGTCGGACCGCGAGGACGTAGGCGTCGACGACGCTGGCGACGACCGCGGCCAGCCCGGGAGCGACGTCGGCGACGGGCGGGGCCTCTCGCGCCAGCAGTTGGTCGACTGCCGCGTCGGGGACGAGAAACACCAGCGTCGCCGTGATCACGGCGTACCAGCCGAACGCGCGCGCCCAGCGCCGGAGGTACGCGTGTCCCAGCCCCGATATCAACAACGCTAAGACCACGGCGAGCCACGGCCGCCGTCGACTGGGTTCGCTCATGTGCCGGCGGTTAGAACTCGACTACCGAGTAGTTGTCCATCGCTCGGAGCGTTTATCCCGCCGAGACGCCGAGCGATACCATGGCCGGGATTCCGACGACCGAGCTGTTCACGGGGCTTCGGATCGCGCTCCTCGCCGTCGCGTACTGGGGCGGCGGCTTCGTGGTCGCGTACCTGTTGTACCGCCGATGGCGCGGCAGCGGGCCGCGCACCGAGGAGTGACGCGGCCGGCGTTCCGCTTCGGTCACGTTTTTGTCGCCGCTGGCCGGACCACGAGTATGACAGACACGGCGCTCGTCATCGGCGGCACGCGGTTCATCGGCCGACACACGGTTACGAACCTGCTCGACAACGGGTATCGGGTCACCACGCTGACCCGCGGCACCCACGAGAACCCCTTCGCCGACGACGACCGCGTCACTCACGTCGAGGGGAACCGAACGAACGACCGCGACC
>KI543167.1:158324-170900 GCA_000496175.1 uncultured archaeon A07HR67
GCGTACCACCCGGCCGACGTCGAGGCGGCGACCGACGTGTTCGCCGACGTCGACGGCTACGTCTACGTCTCGTCGGGGTCGGCGTACGCCGCCGACCACCTGCCGAAACGCGAGGGCGAGACCCCCTTGGAGCCGTGTTCGCCCGAGCAGGCGACCGACGACAGCCAGGCCACGTACGGAAACCGAAAGGCCGAGGGCGACCGGGCGGTGTTCGACGCCGCCGCCGACGGCGTCGCCGCCATGGCCGTCCGGCCGTGTGTCGTCTACGGCCCACACGATTACACCGAGCGGCTCGACTACTGGATCGACCGCGTGTTGACCCACGACCGGGTGGTGGTTCCCGGCGACGGCGACCTGATCTGGCACCGCGGATACGTCGAAGACGTGGCGCGAGCGCTCCGGATCGTCGCCGAGCGCGGCGAACCGGGGGCGGCGTACAACGTCGGCGACCGGCGCGCGCTCACGTTCGCGGAGATGGTCGAGACGATCGCGGAGGCCGCCGGGGTCGATTGTACGGTGGTTCCGGCGGACGCGGACGCCCTCGCGGCGGGTGGGCTCGAGCCGGACGACTTCCCGTTGTACCGCGACTACCCGCACCTGCTCGACACCTGTGCGCTCGCGGCCCTCGGCTGGGAGTCGACGCCCGTCGAAGACGCGATGGCCCGCACCGTGGCGGACCACCGCGACGCCGACCGCGACGGAAGCGAACACGATCCCGGCCGCGACGCCGAAGAACGGGTGCTCGGCGTCAAAGAAACGCTGTAACCGCCCTCAGTAGGCGGCGTCCCACCGCGTCGGCTTGCGTCTGTTCCCGCAGCCGAGACACTCCACGGCGTCCATCGTGTCGATCGCGACGTCGGTCCCCTCGCAGTTGCCACAGAAGTAGCCGTAGCGCTCCCGGTGGTCCGAATCGGTGTACGCGGGGTAGAACGCGTCCATCGAGCCGCGTTCGGCCTCGTCGAAGGCGACGTACACCGTCTCGCCGTCGCCCGTCTCGTAGACGGCCTCGCGGAGGGTTCCGTCGCGACCGATCTGCTTGCGATAGAGCCGTTCGTCGAAGCGTTCGCCTCCGATTTCGACGGTTCGCTCGGCCAAGAGGTCGTATCCCTCGCGCTCGTAGAAGGCGGCGCCCGCCTCGTTGTCGACGAGGACGCTCCCCTCGATGTTGTCGACGTCGCGCCCGCGCAGTTCGGCCTCCACGTGTTCGAGAAGTGCCGAGCCGATCCCCGACTCGCGGTGGTCGGGGTGGACGTGGAGCCAGTCGATCTCGCCGGTTCGCTCGCGGCGGTCGACGACGTAACTTTCGCTGAAGGCGACGACCTCGCCGTCGACGACCGCGACGGGACAGACGGTGTTCGGGTCGGCGATGTCGTCGCCGACGTCGCTCGCGCCGTACCAGTTTTCGACCGCCTCCGACAACAACGCCTCGTCGACGGCGTGGCCGTACGAGGCGGTCACCGACGCCAGCGCTACCTCGCGGATCGATTCGATATCTTCGGGGGTCGCAGATCGCAGGTCCATACGTCGTGGTGCCGCCGCGGCTACAAAAAGATCCGCGCCGTCTTCACGAGATGGAGTACGCCGCCGCCGCCATCAACAACATGGTCAGCGCGAACGCGAGCCCCATCAGGTACGTCAACGAGCGGTTCTCCCACCGCAGGTGTTGGAAGTACGCGACGATGAAGCCGGTCTTGACGACGGAGATCACCATCGTGCCGGCGAACGCCTGCTGGTAGCTAAAATCGACGATGTCGACCTCGAAGAGAACGAAGTTCAGCGCCGCCGCAAACAGGAGGGCGACGTATATCGCCGAGTACAGTTTGACGGAGTCTGACGACATTGCTACCCGAGAGATTGGCTCGCGTGGTTAAAGAAGTATCCATCCACGGAGACGCGGCCGCGGACCCGACTGCGGATCGCCTGCGGACCCGACCGCGGGTCGTCTGCGGACCCGACTGCGGTCGACCGCGAATCCGACCGTGGCCGGCCGTTGGCTGCCTGTGGAGCGGAGACACCACCGAGGCGACGGCCCGTCGGCGCTGACGGAGCCGAAACGACTATGATCCCCGATCGCCGAGGATCGACCGGTCACAGACGCGTCTCCGACCGGATATCCGTGGACCCGCTCGATCCAGACGACGACCTGCTCGAATCGTTGTACGTCGTGAACAAGGTCGCCAAGCGGCTGGCCGACGAGGCGACCGCCGCCTACAACCGCGGCGACATCACGGAGAGCAACGTCCGGTCTGCCCGTAAAGACGCGTTGTATCGAACGAAGACCGAGGTGTTGAACCGGATCGTCGCGAGCGATCCCGCGGCCGTCACCGGGGAGTACCACGCCGTCAACGGCGACGTCTGGCTGCTCGTCACGGTGAACGGCTGGGAGTTCCATCAGCCGCCCTACGCGTTTGGGAGCGACCTCACCGACCGGATTCCGGTGACGAACTCGGTCGACGAGCCGCGGGACGTGCCGTACGTCCGTGACGCCGCCGTCGAGCGGTCGGACCGGTCGCTGGAAGCGGCGTTGAAACGCCTCGCCGAACGCGGGGTCGACGCCAACGACCACCTCGCTCGGCCGACGATACGCGGCGAAAACGACCGGCTCACCGACGTGCGGTGGTCGTGTCTCCGGTAGTCGGGCCCGACCCCGTCCCGGCCGGTGTCTCGACCCGCCGCCTCACGCCCGCGAAAAGTGCGTTCGACGACGATGCGCCGGCGAGCCGATCACGCGACGACGTCGATGCCGCCGAGTTTGCCGTTGCCGCGGTGTGGCGTACAGTAGTACAGCTGGATGCCGGCCTCCTCGAACGTCTCCTCGAACGTGTATCCCTGCTCGTCGACCGGGTCGCCGCTGTCGAACTGGGTCGCGGACGCGTCCTCGGAGACGACGTTGTGTGCGCCGCCCTCGCCCGTCCACTCCCAGACGACGGTCGTTCCGGCGTCGATTCGGATCGCGGGCGGGCCGAAGGCGAACCCGATGTCGCCCGCGCCGACGTCGACGGTGACCTCGTCCTCGCCGGTGTAGTCGACGATCGTCCCCTCGTACAGCGTGGCGTCGTTCTCCGAGAGGTAGTCGTCGATCTCGCTCGGCACGTCGTCGACGGGGTCGCCGGCGCTGTCGCTTCCGGCGTCGCCCCCGTCGCTACCGTCTCCGTCGCTGCTGCCACTGTCTCCGTCGCTACCGCCCGAACAGCCGGCGAGCGCGCCGGTCGTCAGCGCCGCGGCGGTTCCGGCGACGTACCGTCGTCTGGACAGGTCGTTTGCCATCGTCGTAAGCGACGATGCGTGTACATAGAAACCCAACGATCGCTCTTGCCGGATGAGAAGCGGTGACACGGCGCGAGCGCGTCGTTGCTGCCGTCGCTGGCGGAGACAGCCATCACGCTCGGAGACCGCCGGGGGCGCCGTTTAACACGCCTCGCCGCCTCGACGGAGCCATGCGGGAGGACGAGCTGGCGACGCGGGTCGTCGACCACTACGAGGCCGTCCACGAGGATCCCGAGATCCGGCTTGAGGAACCGTACGACGCGGCGGGTCGACGGGGGGTCGTCGACGTATACGTCCGACTCCGGACGCCGGCACGCGTCGAGTACGTGGTGGAGCTCAAGGCTGACGCCGCCGTGCGCCGGGCGACCGGTGCGAACGAGCTGCTCCGGCAGTATCGCCGAACGGAACGGTACTTCTACGCCGACGCGGCGCACGCGGTGCGGCCGCGGCTCGGACGGACGGAGCCGGGCGCGCGCTTCCTGTTGGCGTTCGCACCGACACCGACCTGCGTCCACCACGTCGCGACCCACCGCTCGCTGTACGGCTCCGTCGACGAGCCGACCCACGCCGGCGACGTGCCCGCGGTCCGAACCGTCGGATTCCTCACCGGGCTCGACGGCGACCCCGCCGAGCTCGGACTCGTCTCCGTCAACGGCGACGCGCCGCTCGGCTCGCCCGCGTTCGTCCGCGCCGTCCCCAGCGGCTCTCGGCTCGCCGAGAGCCTCCGGGCGGTCGACGACGACCTCGTGGAGTTCGGCTGACCTCCTCGGTGAGGCTCGCTGCCGACCGCGCGACAATTTATCACCCGCCGGCGCGTGTGGCCGGTGTATGGAGCTCCGCCGACTCGTCCGTGGAAGCGTGAGCTGGCCCGAGCTGGAACGGGTCGCTCGCGAGTTGGCAGACCGATACGACCGCGAGACGGTTCGCGTCGAGTTTCTCGACGCCGACAACTGGCTTTCGACGCCGATGGTCCTCGACGACGACCTCTTCGTGAAGGTGATCACGAGACAGAACACGCTGGTTCACACGCTTTTCACCACCGGACGGAACCTCGGCGCGTTCTCCGCCGGCACGGAGGGCTTTTTCGAGCGCTACGAGACGCCGTACGAGATGGCCCGCCACGAGCTCGAGGCCACCCGAAGGGTCCGCGAGCTCGGGGTGAACGCACCGGAGCCGATAGAGGCGCTCGAGGTACACGACCTCGGGGTCGTCGTCTTGGAGTACCTCCCCGACTTCCGGACGCTCGACGAGGTCGACCACGAGCGAGAACGCGAGCTCGCACCCGCGTTGTTCGACGTGCTTCGACGGATCCACGACGGCGGGCTCGCCCACGGCGACCTCCGCGCGGAGAACGTGTTGATCCTCGACGACGAGATATACGTGATCGACGCGACGAACGTGAGCGACGACGGCCGGGCGGACGCTCGGTCGTACGACCTCGCGAGCGCGCTCGCCGCGCTGGAACCGCTCATCGGCGCGGCCGCCGCGGTCGACGCGGCGTTGACGGCCTACGAGCCGGCCGAACTGCTCGCGGCCCGTCGCTTCTTAGACTTCGTCGCGATTCGGCCGGACCACGACTTCGACGCGGCCGAACTCAAAGGCGAACTCGAGAAGCGCGCCGCCGGCGACGAGACCGACCCCGACGCGAGTTCACAGCGGTAGTCATCGGCCGGCGGTGGACGCACACCGACGGCGCGGAGCCGCCGGACAAGGGCCACTACCTCCCGAGCGCCTCGGCGACGACACCCGGGACTTCGTCGATCGGTGCGGTCGAGAGCGCCTCGCCGGCGACGATTCGCTCGCGCGGGCGCCCAACCGGCTGCGGCACTCGGTCCGTGTCCACGAGCCCCGCGTCGAGCAGCCGGCGCTTGATGCGGGTGAACGTCGACGGGCTCCCCAGGCCGGCGTCCTCACACGCACGCCGGAGGCTGCGGTCGAGCGCGCCGTGGCGCGCCCCGGCGACGTACGCACGAACCCGCGGGCTGACGGAGTCGTCGGCCGTGAGCTCGGGGTCGGCGTCGAGCAGCCGAATCACGTCTCCGGCGACCGGCTCCTCACAGCGCTCGTGAAACGCGCCGTACACGCGGTGACGGCTCGGGGTTCGGAGTCGCCACGGTTCGGCCGCCTCGACGACCCGCTCGTACCGGCCTCGGAGCGTCGCGTCGTCGCCGACGCGGTACCTGGACGGCTCGTCTTCGACCGTGTTCTCGACGAGCACACAGCCGCCGTCGGCGCCGGCGAGGACGGGGTTCGGCTGCGGCGCCGTGAGCGTCACGAGAGTCACGCGATCTGCCTCCACGAGCGCGGCGAGTCGGCTGGCGTCGTGAAACCTCTCGGCGACCGCGTCGAAGACGCGGGCGTCGGCGAGCACCGTGAGCGTCGGCAGCGCCGGCGGCGACTCGAGCGGGTCGCGGCTCGCGCTCGCCCGCAGGGTCTCGAGACTGGGAGCGACGAGTTCCGGAGCCGCGTCTCGATACGCCGCGATGGCGTCGGCCAGCAGGCTGCTCCGGGGTCGACGAGTAGGGATCGTCGACGGCGCCGAGCGGGAGCGACCCGTTAGCGAGCGGAAGGGTCGGCTCTGCGGGCACGGTCGTGATGTCCGAGTCGGTGGAAATAAGCCTGACGGCGGTCAGCGCCGTCGGGGCGACGGTCAGACCGAGGTGGTATTTTTACCCCGGGGTCGGAAGAAGGGATATGCCACCGCTCGATCTCGGACTCGGGCTCGGAACCTCCGGGCTCGACGACCCGACGACGTGTACCGAGACGGTCGTCACGGCGCTCGAAGCCGGGTATCGCCACGTCGACACCGCACAGATGTACGACAACGAGGCGGCGGTCGGCGACGGAATCGCGGCCGCCGGCGTCGACCGCGACGAGGTCGTCGTCGCCACCAAGGTCCATCCGGAGAACCTCGCGCCGGACGACGTTCGCGAGACGGCACACGCGAGTCTCGACCGACTGGGGCTCGACCGCGTCGACCTGTTGTACGTTCACTGGCCGATGGGAGCCTACGAGCCGGCGGCGACGCTTCCCGTCTTCGACGAACTCCGCGCCGAGGGCGTGACCGATCACGTCGCCGTCTCCAACTTCACGCCGGACCTGCTCCGAGAGGCGCGGGCGATCCTCGACTCGCCGATCGCGGCCCATCAGGTCGAGTGTCACCCGCGGTTCAAACAATCGACGCTCCGCGAACTCGCCGCCGAGTTCGACCACCACCTCGTGGGCTACTCCCCGCTCGCCCGCGGCGACCTGCTCGACGACCCGACGTTGTCCGCGATCGCCGACCGCACCGACACCACGACGGCGGTCGTCGCGCTAGCGTGGGCGCTCGAGCGCGGCGTCGTCCCGATCCCGAAGGCGACCGGCGACCACGTGACGGAGAATCTCGCCGCGCTCGACGTCACCCTCTCTGAGACGGAGTTAGAGACGATCGACGCGATGACCGACGGCGATCGCCAGATCGACCCCGACGACGCCGCCTGGAACTGACGACGGCTCCGCCGCGCGCGGGTGGGTCACGCCTCGGAGGAAACCGCCTCGAGCCGCGCGTTCAACTCCGCGTCGATCCGATCGACGAGGTCGGCTACGGGCTCGTCGAGGTACGTCGCCCACTGATCGAGAAATCCCGACCGGCCGAGCACTCGGACGACCCGGTAGATCGGCCGACGGGCCTCGAATCCTTCGGGGAGTCCGCCGGCCCGACTGCGATAGCCCTCGTACACCGCGTCGCCGAGGCGGCTCGGCCCTTCGGTGTCGAAGCCGTTACACAGCTGGTCGCGCGCTCGGACGAGGTCGCGGACCGGGTCGCCCACGTGTGCGAGTTCCCAGTCGATCAGACCGACCTCGGCGTTCGTCGACCGGCCGTCGCCGTCGACCACGAACCCGTTCGGCTTCGCGATATCGCCGTGTACCAGCGCCGCCGGAGCCTCGTCGAGCAGCGTCCGGTTCGTCCTCACGCAGTCGATAACGGCGTCGAAGTGGCGGGCGAGCCGGTCCGTCGTCCCGATCTCGCGGGTCCGCTCGATTGTCGCGAGCAGCGTGTCGGTCCACGACGCCGTTGCCACGTCCAACCCGGGTCCGTTGGCCGGTCTCTGTCCGTCGTCCGGCTCGACGGCCGTCGTCTCCTCTCGTCCCGTGACCGCGCCACGCCCGCCGATCTCTCCGTGGTGCGGGAAGCGTTCTGCGTGGAGCGTCGCGAGCGTCTCGCCGACCCCTCCCAACAACGCCTCGCGCCGCTCGGTCCCCGCCTCCTCGAAGGCCGCGAACAGGTCACGGCCCGGGGCCGACGCGGTCGCGAGATACGGCGGCTCTCCCGTCGGCTCGGCGGCGAGCACCGCCGGAACCGGGATCGGTCGCCGCGCGGCTACGTACTCCACGACCGCTCGCTCGCGGGCGATCCGGCTCCCGTCGCCCTCGATCGCGACCTTGAGGTACGCCCGTTCGCCGTCGGCGAAGTCGACGCCGACGGTCTCGTTACCCCCGTTCCACGAAGGGCCGACGCCGACGAGTTCCTCGACCGAGCGATCGGGGAAGGCGGCGGCGAGTGACGTCTCGACCGGATCGTTCATGATATCGCTTGAGCGCGGCGCGAAAATGAGGATTCCGACGCGGCGCCGTCTGCCAGCGTCCGTACACTTTTTTTTCGGACGCCGAAGCGTCGGCTATGCCACAGATACACCTCGATCAAGAAACGGTCGAACGGCTCGACGCGCTCCGAGTGGATAACGAGGAGTACGACGAGATCGTGACCGAGCTCATCAACATCTACGAGGCCGAAGAACTCACCTTGTTCCGCAGCAGCGACGTCGAGTGAGGCGTTTTCGTCGGTCGTCGCCGCGGTCCGCGGCGGCTCACTCCTGATACGCGACCCGCACCTGCTCCCACTTGCCGACCTCTTCGAGGTGTGCCTGAAGCTCGTCCGCGTATTCTTGGACGAGCCGTTCTGCGGCTTCGATCTCCTCGTCGCTCGCGCCGTCGGCGTCTTCGCCGAGCCCGAGCGCGCCCAAAATCGAGTCGACGATTCCGCCGCCGGAGCCGCCGGCGTCGCCGCCACCGCCGCCCATCGCCGCGACCTGCGACCGTACGTTTTCGAGTTCGGGCATGACCGCCGGGAGGTTCGAGGTGTCGGCGACGAGCCGTGCGGCCTCCGGGTCGTTGGAGTGTTCGATCTCGAACTCCGCTGCGGTCATGATGAGCCCCCACTCTTGACTCGAGAACCGGGAGGCCGTCACGCGCTCGTTGAACTGGTTGTCGACGGTCATCCGCTCGCCGACGATCGCGTCGGTCCACTCGCTCATACGCTTCGTTTGGCGGTGCCAGTCAAAAACCCCTTCCCCTCGTCGGAGCGCTGTCGAGACGTTTTAGCCTCCTGACGCCCTGCCTCTCGTATGGTCGAACACATGCGCCGTGCGCTCGTCGCGTCGGTCGGAGCCGTCTCGCTCGCTGCCGCCGCGGGCTGTGCCGGCGTGACTGGCGGTGGAGGGGGCCAAGAACAAGACGCCGAGCCGGTCGACCGCACCGGAACGGACACCGTGACGGTGGCCGTCGGCGCCGGCAACGGGCTCGCGTTCGATCCCGCGAACGTTCGTGTCGATGCCGGAACGACTGTCGTGTGGGAGTGGACCGGAAAGGGTGGAGGCCACAACGTCGTCGCCGTCGACGAGCGCTTCGAATCCGAACTCGTCAACGAGGCGGGTTACACCTTCGAGCACACCTTCACCGAGTCGGGAATCCACGAGTACGTCTGTACGCCGCACCAGACGCAGGGTATGCGAGGCTGGGTCGAGGTCGTCGAGTAATACCCGCTCTCACAGTCTGATCTCCCCTCGCTTAGCGGGATTCTGCGGCGAGTATCTTCTCGGGTTGTTCGGTTTGGTTTCGCCGCCGCAGCCTCGTGGACGTCGGACTCACTGGTTGTTCCACGCTTGGATCACCACGCACCGGGTTGGAGTGATGACCGCCCTCAACATGGACGATACGGCACACCATCTCGACGCACGGGTACTGATCGGTCGTCACGTCTCGTCTTGTCGTCGATGACCGACGCGAGAACGGTCACAGCGTGATAGTGTCGCCGCGCTCAGCGACGCGGAATCCCGCCGACTCCAGCCGCTCGCGTTCGTCCGACCCCGGATTGAGGAGCGGGTTCGTGTGGTTCAGATGCGTGAAGACGACCTCGGTATCGGCGTCGTTGAGATCGTTCATCGACGAGCGAACCGTCGGGTGAGGGACATCCGCCACGCGGTCGATCTCGTCAGAACTCCAGAAGGTTCCGTCGACGAGGGCGACGTCGACGTCTCGGATCAGCGATTCGGCACGGTCGGACAGCGTATCGATATCGGTCAGGTAGAGCAGCGATCGGTCCGGACCGTCGATCCGATACGACAACGTCCCAGTCGGCACCGATTCTCGGTGTTCGACTCGGAACGGCGTGACCGCAGTCTCCTCGAGTGAGACGACGTCGTCGGCGACCGACCGCAGGTCGACGGTGCCGTTTGCGACGAGCGAGCACAACGGTTCGTTGTCC
This sequence comes from uncultured archaeon A07HR67, assembly GCA_000496175.1. Classification (GTDB taxonomy): domain Archaea; phylum Halobacteriota; class Halobacteria; order Halobacteriales; family Haloferacaceae; genus Halorubrum. Next base: position 168,118 of record KI543167.1, read on the forward strand.
CTGATCACGTCGACGAGACCGGGCGTGGCGTACACCGGAAGCTCGTCGGCGTCGGTCGATTCTCGTCCGAAGTACAACAACCCGGTGAGGTGTCCGAGGTGAGCGTGCGTCAGGAACACGCCGTCTGGAACGTCGGTCAGCTGAAACCGAACGTCGGGCGTCGCGTCGAACAGGTACTGACCGCCGTCGGACAGCTGGATGGCGCTCGCGTATCGCGTCTGCCGGACGTCTTCGCGCGCCGCTTCGCAGTTCACACACCGGCATCCGAGATGCGGGACGCCAGCATCCTGGGCAGTTCCGAGAATCTCGACGGTACCCATGGTATCACCATCGGGGCCGTCGGCGTATCAATACAACGACGGTTGCTGGTCTGAACTCGTCACGACCCATCGTCGGGAGACGCGTCGGAGTCGTGGTCCGGCGGCTCTGTGTCTGCGTCGAACCACGAGTCGGCAGCAGCGGCCGTTTCGGCGCCATCGTCTGAAGATGTCTTCTCCGTACTACCCGACTCTGTCGGTTCGGTAATCGGCACAAATCCAAACTCGTTCATATCACCGTCGTTGTTCTCGCGGAACTCGTACATCAGGTTCTCGTCAACGACCGCATAAACCCCCTTAGACACGTCGTAGATCACGCGTTTTTCTGAATCAATGGCGATATCGACCAGATCAACCAGCGTTTCGACTGGCACACGAGCGTGTCTTCCCGTCGCGGGAACGCTTCCTCGAGAGATCCACTCCGCGTATCGGACCCGTTCGTACCGTTGTCGGAAGGTATCGAAGTCGCCGATTCGCCTGCTCGTGAGCCAGACCAGCGCGGCGAGCCCCAACGCGACGAATCCACCGAGACCGGCCCCAAGATCACGCAGGGCGGGTCCGTTCGATACACTGAGCGGACCCGCACCGCCGGCGCCTCCGGCAGCAGTCTGTTGTTCGGTTGTCACGTTTGTCTGCTGATCACGTTGTGGCGTTTCGAGCTCGTAGGCACGTTCTGTGACCCGAACCGGCGTCGCCGCGCTCGTCCGGCCGCTGTACGCATCGGTCTGATAGACGGCGATGGTTTCCACCTCTACTCGAACAGTACCGACGTTACCGGTTTCAGCCCTCACCTCTGCGAGCCGCTCGCGGGCCAGCTGCTGGACATCAAGCGTGGCGGTGGTTTGTGTACTCCCATTTGTTACGTTCGTGGAATCGGCCGCGAGGACCCGGGAGTCACGCCAGAAGACTTCTCCGTTCCGTGTCGCCGACAACCGCAAAACGATCTGTTGTGTGACCGAGACGGTCCGATCAGGCGGCGTTGTCGTGACGGCTATCAGCCGCACCTCGGGTGTTGCCGAGCGCAGGTAGACGGGCAGATTAGTAAGCGTGTCATTCTGCTCGTACAACGTCGTGTTTCCGGTGACAGTTGCCTCCGTCGATAACGTCGTTTCGACCGTCATCGAGTCTGTCTCGACGGTAGTCTGTTGCGGCTGAGCGTCCGACGTGACACCGGCAGCGGCGCCCGCGAACGCGATGGCGCTCAACAACACGAGTACCGGAACGAGGAGCCGCCAGTATCGACCACAGAGGTATTTCAGACGGAGCGTGAGCCCATCTGTCATCGGATATGCTCCTCTATTACCCAAACTCCACTCATACCGCGAACAACGGTGTCTGTACTAAAAACGATCTGGTAACCCCCGGGTGAGAAGGGCGCTTTCTGCTGAGTAAGTCGGGTAGGAGTATCCGCCGCAGTTAACCCGGCGGAGATGGGAAGCACACCGCTACGGCCTCTTATACACCGTGCCACTGCCGTCAGCCGTGTCCGTCACGACAATCCGCTCGCTCTTGACCTCACCGGTGCCGTCGAAGAGTCGAACCGTGATTTCGAAGGACTCGCCCTCCCGTTGGCCTCCACTCGTGAAGCTGATCGTATCGTTCTGTGCGAACGATTCTCGGGTCTCGTTCCCGTCGCTTCTATCTAGATTGTTGAATTCAACACTGACCCTGTCGAAGGAGCCAGTTGTGTTTTCAACAGCATACGTGAGGTCGTACTCTGCTTTTGCTCCCTTGCTGCTCGTTGTCTGGTCGGTGATCTCGATGTTCTTGTACCCGACCGACGAATCCGAACACCCGGTCGTATCGACCGACGCCGATCGAGTTGCGATCCCGCTAAACCGATCGCTTGCGCTCGCACTAATCGTCATTTGTAGCTCGTTCGGTGGCGACTCACAACTGACTGTCGCCGCCGTCGAGAACGACTCACCGGGAGCGAGTGTCGCTTGGTCGTTCGACAACACAGCCGACGACGAGACGGTGATCGTAACTGATTGGCTGAGATTGTTCGTCACGGTGACGAGTTGATCCTCGGAGCCTGCCCGCACGTTATCTGTCACCGCGATACCGAGGAAGCCGCTGGCGTCGTCGGCAACGGTCGCGGTGGTTTGGCGGTCGATCGAACTGGTCGTGAACGCCGCTGACGGCGTGACTACGACTCCGGCAATCAGAATGCCAACGACAAGTGTAACCATGAGCACGGATCTCCATGAGGTTCTTCCCCGAGAGCGCGTGCGTGAGCGTCTACCAGGCCTCATCGATTCCTCCCGAGTCGTCGGCTGAGACGGTTCCGACCGGTACGAAGCGGCGCCGTCGAATCGACGAGCATCCGATAGCCGAGGTACAGTGGCAGGATGCTGGTCAGCACCGTCGTGGTCGCCGCGGCAAGCGGGTGGATCCCGTGTAGGAAGGTGATGACCGACCCGGTAACACGGCCGGGTACGAATGTATCTGAACAGCGGTCGCGTA
>KI543167.1:171400-179820 GCA_000496175.1 uncultured archaeon A07HR67
CAAGACGATACACTGTTTCTCGAACTGTTGGCTCCACTCCACGATGTGACGGCTCACCTTGTGGAGTCGGTCGCGGACAAACCGTTCTTCGCGCCCTTTCAACGTGTCGTGGATACTGTCTTTCCCTGCGCTCTGTACGCGCTTCCGCATCGTGAAGTAGCGGTGACGCTCGAACTTGATTTCGGGAAAGTCGATAACCAACGTGTCTTCGACCCCATCCTCGGAAAGTGCGGTGAGAGCTACGTTGTCCTCGTTCACGTCCACACCTATAACAGTCCGTGAGTCTTGCTTGTCGCGGACGGTCTGTTTGATATTGGTGACGTTGACGTGTAGCTCGGGTTTGTCGTTGTGGAACAGGGCTTCTGCCGTTCCAATCTTCCACTCGGCGCTTTCGAGTGCGGTCTTGAGAATGCCGAGGTGTGCGTCGTCACCTTCGAGGACGCCCTTGACGTGCTTGTACGGCTTCGCGCTGATTCGGAACGCTACGTCGCCGTCATCGGTGAGCGACAGGTTGTACCCCTCCTCGTAGTTCGCACGAAGCGGGTACGCGCCGTCCTTGGTGTGGCTTGGGAGTCCGAAGTCGTCGTATTCATGATAGTTCTCTATCGCACCGAGTGCCTTCGCAACGACGCGTTGAGTCGTGTTCTTCACGAGGTTGGCGTCGTCAGCCACACAGTCGGGGATTACGTCCCAATCCACACCTTCTTTGGCGAGACGGATGGTTTCGTTGTAAACCGAGCGGGCTTCAAGCGTAGCGTCGTACAACAGGCTCTCGTTGTCACTCTGTATATTGAGTTGGAAGTCCAGCGTCTTGACGAGTGCCTGTGAGTCGGTCATTCTTCGTCTTGTTCGGTGGGTTCAGAGGTTCGGACGACTTTCACGTCGGCTCCACGCCAGCGTTTGGGGACGGTGACGTGGGCGCTGTTCCCGAACGGTTTGACTTCACCGTCAAGAACTTCCTTGCCGTCGATTTCAAAACGGTTCCCCATACCTACGTATATCCTTTGGATATACTTAACCGTGTTGGTGGAGTGGGTTCGATATAGGTGAGATGCGGTCGAATCACACGGTGTACAACGTTAACTACCATTTCGTGTGGTGTCCGAAGTATCGCCACGCGATTCTCAAACCAATCAAGAATTCACTGGAAGCGAGTTTCCGCGACGTGTGTGACCAGTACAATTACGAGATACTGTCGTCGTTCGAAAATCTCCGATTTTCGTGATCACGAGAGGCTCTGTCTCTCGAACGACTCCACATCTCACCTGACCATGTACACCTGTTCCTGTCAGCCCATCCGAAGCACGCGCCGAGCGAGATTGTACGGACGGTCAAGAGCATCACGGCGCGGGAGATGTGGGAACAGCACGAGTCGTACTTGGAAAAGTATCTGTGGGGCGGTGGATTCTGGGAACAGTCGTACTACATCGGAACGGCAGGAACCGTTTCAACGGAGACGCCGGTGACCGATGGAGTCAAGTTACCACGCCGGGCCGAGAACTACCCGTGTTGTTTGTGCGGTCCACCAGTCAATATACAGAACGCTTGCGATACGTTGCGGTCGCGCTCAGCCGACATCGAAGCCACTCGCGACGGTGAGAAAGCCATCACTCGGCTCACGGACTCGATGAGCGGCCGATTGGCTCCGCGATGTCTGACCCCGTTCTGCTACAGTTCGGGCTTAGTTCGCCGAACGGGGCCGCCGTGCTCCACGCGAGCTATTGAGTCCGCGCCTCGAAACGTGCCGGTCGTCCTCTCGCACCCGATGCGACCGGGGCCACGGCGATGTCCGAGAACGGAGGGAACGCACACATCACGACATCGGAGACGGTAGTGTTTAGATAAGCTGATTCCATGCGAAGGCAAACGCTTGTAACCAATTTTTAGCGGTGCTTGGTTCGGCGTGGCTAAACGTATTTGAAAATTGGTTTGTTCGTCGTTTTACTTCACGAAAGACACGTTCGACGGCATTCCGATTTCCATGTGTAACGTGCTGAAATCGTAGCCCGTGGCGATGGCAGGCCGCCTGTCACCATGGCGCACCGTCAAAAAAACCGCGTCGTCGACCTGATGTTTCTCACGGAGTTCTGAGAGAACCATCGAGGAAATCGCGTTGACTCTCGTCGGATAGAGTCGAACATGAAGCAGGCGGTTCGTGTCAGGATTGACAGCAGCGTACAGCCAATATCGCTCAGAATTGAGCTGAATCACGGTCTCATTTACCCCAACGCAATCCCGATCGGCACATATGTCGGCTGTAGATCGGCCTTCTGTACCCACCGATGCACCGTGGTTCGATGGCGATCGACACCAACCTCTCAAGTATCTAGACGGTATCCGAAAGTGATAATTCAGCCAAATAGAGTCTGATACAAGCTTCATCGCTGGCTCGGGTGTCGCCTCTCGCTGTAGAAAATCTAATTCGATACAGCCGCTATCGCCGCCGAGGCGGTCGAAACTGAGCATGAATCACTCGACCTTTTGACCGCCTCATTCCTTATCGCAACGCTACCGACCTCTAATAGCCGACTTCCCTAGAGAGGTCGACGGACGGTCGCGGTTCTGTTCTGAGTGGCGTCTCCGCGCCGATCACTCGATCGGAGGCGCAGTTGATGGGGGAGTCCGTGGATCAGCGATGGGTTCGTACTGGGATGCAATCGAGAGGAGCGTGTCCTCACTCAGTGGGGGTCCGAGCAGTTCGATGCCGACCGGGAGGCCATCGTCGGTGACGCCGCCCGGCAACGAGATGGCAGGACAGGAGGAATACGACGCGATAAGCGTGTTGATCAGGTAGCGTTCACCGTCGTCCTGTGGCAGGTCATCGATGTGTCTTGGCAGTATTTTCAGATCGGGAAAGGCGATCGCATCCAAGTTCTGAGCCGCGAAGACGCCCATGATCTCGTCGCGGAACTGTTTCTGTGCCTCGACAGCCTGCCAGTAATCGGCGTGGTCCGAGGGGTCGGAGTAGCCGTCGGCCATGCGTTCGAGCGAGGTCAGTTTGTCCGGATAGCCGTTTAGCTCCATGATTTCGTCGAGCGAACTGACCGGCGGGTCTTCGAGCGTCTGTAAAAACGCGGTGATGTCGTGGTTCGCTTGGAACTCGTAGAGCGATGCCTCGTCGAGATACGTCTCCAGATCCGGTATCGAGACATCGATAAGTTCGACACCGACGTCGGATAGCTGTGTGAGACGGGTCTCCACGATGTCGTTGACCGGAGCACAATCGGGATCCTCGGGATCCCCGAACACGTCGCGTAACACCCCGATACGGGCGCCCTCCAGTGTGTCGTCGTCGAGTGCCTGCTCGTACGAGTCGAACTCGACCATGCTCGTGATCCCGGTGTAGGCGTCGTCGGGATCGTAGCCGGTGATCACGTCGAGCACCCGGACCAGATCCTCGACCGTTCTTGCCATCGGCCCCGGGGTATCGTGGCGTTCGACGAGCGGTGACAGGCCGGATCGACTCACCAGCCCGGTCGTGACACGGATGCCAAAGAGGTTACAACACGACGAGGGCGCACGAATAGAACCACCGGTGTCCTCCCCGATACCGACCGTCGCGAGGTTGGCAGCCACGGCAGCACCTGTTCCCGAACTCGACCCACCCGGATCGCGATCCAGGTCGTACGGGTTCTTTGTCTGTCCGACGATCGAGGAGATACCCGAACTGCCCGCCGCCCAGTCGTTCATCGCGGTTTTCGCGACGATGATAGCGCCGGCGTCCCGGAGTTTTGTCACGATGGTCGCGTCAGTGTCGGGAACGAACTCCGCGAACAGCTCGGATCCGAACGTCGTGGTGATATCCGCGGTCATCGCCTGATCTTTGACGACCAGTGGAATCCCGTGGAGCAGGCCGGAGACACCGTCGGTCTCGAGCGTGGCATCCAACTCCTTCGCGCGGGCTCTCGCATCCGGGTTGCGGGTGACGATGGCGTTAATGTCGGAATCGTACGCTTCGATCCGCTCGATGTACGAATCCACCAGCGCTGTTGCCGTTATCTCCCCCGACCGCATCGCCTCGTGAATTTCAGAAATGGTCACTTCAGTTATCTCGAATTCGTCACTCATCACAGTTCGCTTCCAAATACCGAAATCGTTTATTAGTTTCTGTGTCAATTCTGAACGCATACCAGCCACTCCGGGATCGCCGAATGCTGGATATGGCTACCCGAAGAACCGATGAGTGGTATCCGCTGGCCGTGACACGGACACCGGCGAGGTTGTCTGGACTCCTCGCAGCCATCGGGATGTCGAACAGCCAGCGTGGGATAGCCAACTTCTGGGTCGGTGGACCCTCGAAGCGGCTTCGGGTTCCCGAGGCGTGTTACTGGCTGTAAATTTCCCGTTCAATCCGTGTTTGACACGTCTCGATGCGATCCGTGATATCGGCGATCGTAGCGAGGACCGGCTAATCCACATCGAGACTCCGGTAGAGATAGACCTAGATATCGGGGGCGTCGATCGGCAGCGTGAACTCCTCGCGGTGCTGGGAGAGTGTCTGCTGGCGTGTGTCCAGACACTCGCTACAGTGTTGTTCTCGCCGGATAGAGCCGAACATGGAGCAGGTGGGTTGTGTCGGAATCGACGACAGCGCACAGCCAATATCGCTCAGAGCTAAGTTGAATCACGGCCACATTCATCGCAACGCAATCCGGATCGGCACATATGTCGGCTGTAGATCGGCCTTCTGTACCCACCGGTGGACAGTTGTTCGATTACGATCGACATCCAACCTCTGAAGAATCGAGACGGTATCTGAAAGTGATAGCCCAGTCAAACGGAGCCGGACACCGAGCTTCATCGCCGGCTCGGGTGTCGCCTCTCGCTGTAGAAAATCTAACTCGATACGATCGCTATCATTGCTGAAGCGGTCGAAACTGAGCAGAGACCACCTGATCTTTTGACCGCCTCACCCTTCGATCCTATCTCAACACCACCTCGGAGACGGCCGAAATATACGTCTGACTCTGCCGCAATCGAACAGTTCCGGCTCAAGCGAGCCCAGCACCTGGCGGAGTCCTTATTTATCGACAAATGCCTAATAATTGTATGCCCCATTCTAATTCTCCTCAGGAGCCGGTTCTCCCCGACTACCTGCTCGACAGCGTCTCGATGTTGTCCAAAAAGTGGCATCCGGCCATCGTGCGCTGTCTGTCGGGCACAGACGGGGCCGGATTCAGCGACATCGAGGACCGACTTGATGGGATTTCAGCGAAAGTGTTGACAGACGCGCTGTCAGAGCTCCAAGAGTACGAAATCATCGAACGTCGAGAGTCAACCAGAGTCCGCTCCGTGTCAGCTACACGCTGACGGAACGGGGAGAAGACTCACGACGTGATTGCCTCGCTCGCGGGGGGGCGAAACACATCTCGCAGAGCGGCGGCTGAACAAGTCGTCTTGATCGCCGAGGACAACCCCCGAGTTAACGAGATGTATACAGCCTGGCTCGGAGACGAGTATACCATCAGAACGGCCAGCAACGGCGAGGAAACGCTTCAAAACCTCGATAGCGATGTCGGCGTTGTCGTCCTCGATCGCCGCATGCCCGGTCTCTCGGGAGATGAGGTTTTGGATTGGATTCGATCTCAACAGTACGATATCCGTGTCCTGATGGCGACATCCGAGGATATCGACCTCGACCTTCTCGATTTAGCGTTCGACGAGTATCTCACGAAACCGATCCAGAAGCAGACGCTTCTCTCGGCGGTGGCAGCGTTGTTCGAGCGCCGGAACTACGACGCACAGCTACAGGAGTATCTCGCGTTGCGGTCCAAACTCGCGCTCTTACAGGTCGAATACGCGGCCGAGGATCTTGAAACGAACGAGGAGTACCGACGGCTTCGAGCCCGACTCGACGAACTCGAACCGACGACCGATGAGATAGCGAACGCCGACCCAGAGACGTTCGAACGCGTCGCCGTTGGGGACGCACAATGAGCATCGAGACTGATACCCACTCAGTAGACGACTGCTCGCCGGCACGAGTCCTCGGCCGCGTCGAAGAAGCGGTGTATGCGCTCGACGACAAGTGGCAGTTCGCGTTCGTCAACGAACAGGCGGCGTCGATGCTGAACCGCACGCCCGGCGAGCTGCTTGGGAACGAGATCTGGAACGTAATGCCAGGACTCGCGGAAACAGCCGTCGGCGATCGGCTCCGTGAGTCGATGGCGACGCAGACGCCGGCCCGGTTCGAGAAGTACGACGAGGAGGCCGAGCGCTGGCTCACCTTCCGCATCTACCCCGCCGAAGACGGAGTGACTGTGTGGTTCTCTGAGGTCACCGACGAGCGCGCCGAGCGACTCGACACGCGTCGGCACCGTCGGCTGCCCGAAACTGTCTTTGACGAGACCGACGACGCCATGATCGACGTCGACACTGACCGCCAGATCACTCGGTTCAACGGTGCGGCCGAACGGTTGTTCGGCTACGAGGCCAGCGAGGTGGTCGGCGAGGAGTCACGGCTGCTTTACGCGGACCCTGACGGCCACGAGCGAGTGGGCACTCGACGAAGTGACACCCGAGCCGAGGGGCCGGCCGAGACGCACACCATCGAGTACGAACGGGCCGATGGCACGACGTTCGAGGGGGACACGCACAGAACGTCGCTGACGAGTCCGAACGGCGAGACGCTTTCGTTCCTCGTGTCAATCAACGACGTCAGTGCGCGTAGTGAACACGAACGGGAGATCGAGGCGCGTAACGACGCGTTCCAAGCGTTTCACGAAATCGCGACCGACGACGACCGGTCGGTCGCCGAGCGGATCGACGCGGTGCTTGAACTCGGAAGCGACCACTTGGGGCTGGATATCGGTATCTTCTCTCGGGTCGACGGCAATACGTGTACCGTCGAGCGGACCAACGCGCCGATCGGGGCGATTCAGCCCGGCGACCGATTCGAACTCGGTGAGAGCTTCTGTGAGTTCGTCATCGATGCCGAGGAGCTGGTGACGGTCGCCGACGCCGAGGCAGACGAAACAGCCTTCGACCCGGCACACCGAGACCGGGGTATCGAGTCATACGTCGGAGCCCCGGTCGACGTTGCTGGCGAGCGCTACGGGGCGATCAGCTTCTCGCAAGCGACGCCGCGCGAGCGACCGTTCTCCGCCGGTGAATGCGCCTTCGTACGCACCCTCGCACAGTGGATCGGCACGGAGATGAGCCGACGGCGAAACCAGAACCGAGCGATCACAAGTCGTGCCCGGCTTCGCCAGATCATCGATCTCCTGCCACAGTTCGTGTTCATCAAGAACGAGGATAATGAGTACATCCTGGCCAATCAGGCGTTCGCTGACGCCTTCGACATGACCGTCGCAGAGATCGAAGGATCGACCGATAGGGACCTGCCCATGCCAGAGTCGGAAGTTGAACAGTTCCGCACAGATGACCGTGCCGTCGTCGAATCGGGCGAACGGAAGGAGTTCCCTGAACGGTCACTGACGACCGCCTCCGGCAAGACGATACCAGTACAGACGACGAGTATTCCATACGAACCGACCGGGCGCGATACCGAAGCGGTTCTGAGCGTTGTAACTGAAGTGACCGACGCAAAACGACGAGAGTGGAAGCTAACGGAGACGTCACAACGACTCAACGTCGCACTGAACGGAACGAACGCGGGCGTTTGGGAACTCGATCTTGAGACCGGCGACGTGGTCTGGCCCGAGTCCATGGAGCGATTGTTTAGACTCAATCCCGCCGAGGTAGATGACATCTACGAGGCGTTCATGGATCGTATCCACCCCGAGGACGTCTCTGAGGTCCAACAGTCGCTCGAAGGCCCGACTGAGGACGGTGATACACTCAAAATAGAGTGTCGAGTCAAACGAGAAGATGGTGAATATATGTGGGTGGACGCCCGTGCCGAACTGCTTGCTGGTCCCCACACGACGCGTCGACTCGTCGGGATCGCCATGGACATTACCGAGCAGAAACGATTCGAGACCTCGCTTCGAGACGGCGAGCGAGCGCTCCGGGAGCTCACCAGTATCGCCTCGGACGCCGACCAGACGTTTGAGGCCAAACTCACGGCGCTACTGGAGCTCGGGGCTGAGCGACTCGACCTCCCGTACGGCTTCCTGACCCGGATCGAAGACGACACACACGACATCGTACAGGCCGTTGGTGGCCACCCCGAGTTACAGACGGGAGTCTCCGCTCCGGAGTCGGAGACGTACTGTCGAGAAACGATCCAATCAGACGGACCGCTCGGCATCCGGGACGCGGCCGCTGAGGGCTGGGAAGACGATTCGGCCTACGAACGGTTCGGTCTTGGCTGTTACATCGGCGGAACCGTCGTCGTCAACGGCGAGACGTACGGGACGCTCTGTTTCGCCGACGACAGAAGCCGTGAACACGAGTTCGACGACATGGAGCAGGCGTTCGTGAAGCTACTCGTCCAGTGGATCGGCCACGAACTCACC
>KI543167.1:179840-181366 GCA_000496175.1 uncultured archaeon A07HR67
AGCGTCTTTGAGCGCTCGCAGTCCGGCGGTTGCGTCCGCCAATTCGATGTGCTCGTCGTACGTGTGCGCCTGTGCGAGGTCGCCCGGGCCCCAGGTGATCGCTTCGACACCCGCATCGTTAACGAAGTTCCGCACGTCCGTCGAAGCCTTAACCCCCCACGGCTCTGTGGGGACGCCAGCGTGTTCGGCAGCCGCTTCGCGGAACACCTCGGCGAGTGGACTCTCCGGATCGATCGCGGCCGACTCGTATGTCCGGGTCCGGCGCCACGACGTTTCGATGTCGTGTTCGGCTTCCACCCCGGCAAGTAGGTCGTCAATCTCGGCGTCGAGTAGTTCGGCCGACTCCGAGGGGAGGAACCGGCGGTCGACCGTGATGACCGCGTCTTCGGGGACGACGTTTTCTTTGGTGCCAGCCTCGATCTGGGTGATGGTGGCGTGAGCCTGTCCGACGAGGTCGTTCTCGCGTTCGCCGATCCGGTCGTCGTAGGCTTCGAGCGCCATCAGCACCGGTTGTGCGTTCGAGATGGCGTTGTCGCCTTGGTTCGGCCGGCTCGCGTGGGAGGGTTCACCGGAGACGACGATCTCATACCACGCCAGTCCCTTCTCGCTGGTCGCGGTGTACATCCCGGTCGGTTCGAGCACGACGCCGTAGTCGCCGTCGTATCCGCGTTCAAGCAGAACCTTCGTCCCGGGTTCGGCCGTCTCCTCGCCGATCGCGGCGTGAAACACGAGCGACCCGGCGAGCTCGGTGGACTCGACCGATTCTTTGAGGTCCGCAAGCGCTCTCATTGCGACCGCGACGCCGGTCTTCATGTCGACACTTCCCCGGCCGTACAGCCGCCCGTCCGCAATTTCAGCGGCATACGGCCCGTGAGACCACTCCTCGCGGTTGCCCGCCGGGACCACGTCGATGTGGCCGTTGAGCACCACGACCGGCTCGCCTTCGCCAACACGAGCTGCGACCTGTGGGCGGTCCTCGTACGGTTCGCGGATCAACTCGGCGTCGATTCCCCTGTCGGTCAACCACTCGTGGACGTACTCGGCGGCCCGGCGTTCGTTTCCGGGCGGATTTTCGGTCTCACGCGATACCATCTCGTGAATGATCTCGGTCAGTTCGTCGTCGATCTGTGGTTTCTGAGTAGTCATATCGGTTGTCCAGAATCTTCAACCGCGAGAACTCACTGGCGTGAGCGTAGCCCCGGTCGCAGAGGCACGCCGGCGGGTATCAGTTGGTTCTGAGACACGTTCACACAGTGCGTGGCGTGGGCGCGGTTTATAACTGCTGTTTTCCGGCACGTCCTTCGTCGATCACGTTTAGACACCCATGGGATTCGAAATACCATCAACAAAAACAAATTATAACTGTATTTATATACTTATAGAGCGTTAGGAACTGCGAGAAACAATATCATGTCTCAAGACGAGCTCTCACGACGAACCATACTGCGGAGAGGTGTTATCCTCTCGACGTCCCTCGGACTGAGCCTGTTAACGATGACCGGCCAGACCGCGGCGATGAACAAAGC
>KI543167.1:181386-183950 GCA_000496175.1 uncultured archaeon A07HR67
ACGACTCATGAGTGTCCGTCCAGATCGCAGGTCGCGTCTGTCACAATCGAGAGTGCCCGATCGATCCTCGACATGCCAGTATCCGGTGTCTGGTGGCACGACGAGGAATCCGACACGCTCGTGTCGGAGCGTATGACCGCTGAGGCCAGCGAGTACATCAGCGAACAACCGGATTTCGAGCGCGGCAGAGCGCTCGCGTGGGACGCGTTCGATACCGGGGAGGTACAGGTATACAACGATCTGCGTGCGATTGATTCGTTGTACAACGAGGAGACGGTTCTGCGGTCCGAAGCCATCGTGCCGTTGGGCGACCACGGGATTTTGACCGTCGGTTCGGTCGAGCAACGGGCGTTCTCCGAAACTGACCGCAACCTCCTCGAGGTGTTGTCGTCGACCGTCGAAGCCGCTCTCGATCGCGTCGAACGGGAGACGGTATTGCGCCAAACCAAAGCCGATCTCAAACAATCCAACGAAGAACTCGAACAGTTCGCGTACGCGGCCTCACACGACTTACAGGAGCCACTCCGCACCGTGTCGAGTTATCTCACGTTGTTGGAACGACGATACGGCGACGAACTGGACGACGACGCCGCCGAGTTCATGAAGTTCGCGGTCGACGGGGCGGACCGAATGCGGAGTATGATCCAGGCGTTGTTGACGTACTCGCGGGTCGATACCCAGAACGAGTCCTTCGAGTCGGTCGATATCTCGGCGCTGTTTGAGCGGGTCGTTGACGACCTCGAGGCCAAGATTACCGAAACCGACGCGATCGTTTCGACGCCGGCAACCGGGATGACGGTGGTCGGCGACCAGAACCAGCTCGCCCAACTGTTCCAGAACCTCATCGAGAACGGGATTAAGTACAACACAACGGACCCAGAGATCGACGTTTCTGTTTCTCACCGCGACGAGATGGTTGCCTTCGAGGTTACTGACAACGGGATGGGCATGGAAACAGACCAGATCGAGGAGATTTTCGGGGTGTTCTCTCGACTCCACACGCGCGAGGAGTTCGCTGGAACCGGCATCGGCCTGTCGATCTGCCGAAAGATCGTCGATCGTCACGGCGGCAGCATCAGCGTCGATTCGGAACCCGGTGTAGGGTCGACGTTCACTTTGACCCTTCCAGACGGAGAGCCGGCCGATGAGTGACCCGACTGGTGACCCACCCCCTCCACGAGTAATCGCGGTTGAGGACAACCCTGCGGACGTTCGGCTGGTCACGGAAGGGATTGATCACGCCGGGACTGAGGTTGACCTGCGGGTCATCAACAGCGGACAACGAGCGATCAACCGGTTTACAACGATCGATGCCGACGCTCCGTTGGAACACCCAGAATTAATACTGTTAGATCTCAATCTCCCAGTCAGGTCAGGATTCGCCGTGCTCAACAGCATCCGCAACCAGACCACCTTTCAGGACGTGCCCGTGGTGGTCGTCTCCGGCTCGATGGATCGTACTGATATCACTCGCGTCTACGAGCGGTCAGGAAACGCGTACGTCACGAAACCGGCAGACCCCGACGATTACATTGAGACGATTAGCGCTATCGTTGAGTTCTGGATTCCGCCGGGTGGCCGATTGATACCTAATGACTGATCCAGCATCCGTACATATCCTCCTCGTTGAGGATAATCCGGCCGATGCTCGCCTCATTACCGAGTACGTGTCCGAGACAGAGTTGGAAACCACCGGTGGTGCGAGCCCGGTCATCACGCACGTCGACCGGCTTGAAGCCGCTGGGGATGCCGTTACCGAAGACGTCGATATCGTGCTCTTAGATCTCGATTTGCCGGACAGCACCGGCCTAGAAACGCTCGACAAGACGCTCACCGTCACGAATACGGCACCGGTCGTCGTCCTGACCGGACTCGACGACGAGCGTGTCGGGAGAGACGCTGTTAAACGCGGTGCCCAGGATTATCTCGTCAAAGACGACATCACACCCCGACTGATTCAACAGACCATTCAGTACGCGATTGAGCGTGAAAAACAGCAGCAGGAACTCCAACGGCGGAACGCCGAGCTGGCACTGTTGACCCAGGTCGTCCGGCACGACATCCGAAGCGACCTGAGCGTGATCATGGGATGGGGTGAATCGCTCAAGTCCCACGTTGACGCCGAGGGAGAATCACATCTCCGACGCATGCTAAGAGCCAGCGAGCACATCTCCAGCATCACGGAGACCGTCGGTGAGTTCCTCGATGTGCTTGAGGGCAGTAGTGAACCGGAACTTCATCCGGTCGACCTCAACAACGTATTGACGAATGAGATCGAGAAGGCGCGGTCGACATATGAGGACGCCACTATCACCACGACCGGAGACATCAACGACGAACTCCAGGTGGCCGCGACGGATCTGTTGTCCTCAGTGTTCCGGAATCTCCTGAGCAATGCCGTATTACACAATGACAAATCAGAACCCGAGGTAACCGTCCACGTCGAGGACGACGGAGACACGGTCACGGTACGAATCGCCGACAACGGCCCGGGAATTTCAGACAAGCAGAAGCGTGAGATATTTGATCGCGGCAAGATGGGGTCAAGAAGTTCTGGCTCCGGA
>KI543167.1:183970-195457 GCA_000496175.1 uncultured archaeon A07HR67
TCGTTCAGTATCTCGAAGCGTTCCGCCCGAACGGGGCGAAATCCGAGCTCCCGAAACGGGCCTGTAGACGACTCGCCGGTGACGTTCGACGCCTGCCCGGAGTTCGCGGCCGCCCTCGATCTCAACCCCGGCAAAGGCGACGAGGCCAGCGCCAAGTGTCGGGACGCCGACGTGGTGATCGACGCAGAATACATCGCGAGTGAAACGGGACGCAACTCGGACGAAACGGTATCCCAAGACGACGCGGAGCGGGCGCTTGAGGCGTTCATCAACACGACGACGAAGGCCTTGAAAAAAGGTGATCGGTTGTCGGTGGGTGGAAGTGAAGACGAGAATAGTGGATTCGGCACGTTCAGCATCTCGAAGCGGTCTGCCCGGACCGGGCGAACCCCTCGGACCCCAAAAGAGAACCAAACGGCGGAGAAAAACGTGGTCAGATTCAAAGCCGGCGCCGAACTCTCGAAGGCCGTCAACTGAACAGTTAGCGGGGTGTTACTGAGACCGGTCTATATATGCTCAACCTGGCTACAACCCCGGTTGGGAGAAGCTACCGACTTCCTGTCCCTACGACTCGCCCCGCACGGGTATCGAGATGTTCCGCTGAACTGGTAGAACCTCTCGTAATCAGTTGGCACGCGGGTTCTCAACTGCGATCTGCGTAGCAAGTAACCCGTGGCACTCGTTTTATGAACTGGTTTACACACCGCTTCGTTCCGCAGTTTCTGCGTGTCGTCGTCGGACGGCTCGGAGGCGCGATCCTGTTCGACGAACCGTGCTACTGCTACGGTGTGCCGTTCCGCACCCGGCAGGGCCACCGAGGGTTCCTAACGTGAGCACCGAAGAAACGGCGCGGCCGGGGCTATTTTTGAGGTGGGGCACTTACAGATCGCATGAAACAACCGATTGTCGGTACCCCCCCACAGTACACGCTCTCCGACGGAGAAATCCCCTGGGTTCTGGGAACACAACTGAGCCGTGAGGCAGGGCCGATGGCTCGGGCGCCAGAAGGCAGTCGCGTGCTCATGATCGAGGGACATTCTTTCGCCAGGCGGAAGCCGTATCACCACCACAAACTGACGTTGGTGTTCAGCGCCATGCGACGGTTTCGTGACCGGCTCGAACGCGATGGCTACGACGTGACGTACATCAAGGCTGACTCGTTCGGCGATGGGCTAGCGGAGTTTTTCACAGAGAACCCAGAAACACGCCTCGTTGCGATGCGGTCGCCCAGCTACGGCTCAGAGCGAAAATTCCAAGAACTGGTAGACGACGCCGGCGGAGCGGTCCGGTTTGTCGAGAACGAGCTCTTCGTGAGCACGCGACAGGCCTTCGACGAGTGGGCCAACGCAGACCCGGACGACGAGACGAGCGGATTCAAACACGAACCGTTCTACCGGTGGATGCGGGCGGAATCGGGCGTTCTCATGGATGGCGACGACCCGATAGGCGGCGATTGGAACTACGACGACGAGAATCAGCAGTTCCCGCCGGACGAGTGGGAGAGCCCGCCGGTTCCCGACCACGAGTACGACTCAGTCGTCGCTGAAACGGCCGACTGGGTCGACGAAACGTTCGACACGTGGGGAGAGACGGACCTCGCAACGTTCTCGTGGCCCGTGACGCGAAGCCAGGCGTGTACACAGTTACGTCACTTCGTCGACGTGCGGCTTCCGGAGTTCGGACCGTATCAGGACGCCATGCGGAGCGACGATTGGGCGATGTCTCACGCCCTTCTTGGCTCTTCGATCAATATCGGTCTGCTTCACCCCGTCGAAGTGATCGCGGAGATCGAGACAGCCTACGAGGACCGTGATCTCGCGCTCAATTCCGTCGAAGGCTCTATCAGACAGATTCTCGGGTGGCGAGAATTCATGCGCCACGTGTATCGCCACGCGATGCCAGAACTGGCGGACGCCAACCAACTCGGTGCCGACCACGAGCTGCCGGAGTCCTACTGGACCGGTGACACTGATATGGAGTGTCTCTCACAGACCGTCAGTGATGTCCACGGCCATGGATACTCTCATCACATTCAGCGGCTGATGATCCTCGCAAACTTTGCGACCCTCTGGGGCGTTGAGCCGAGCGAACTCAACGACTGGTTCCACGCCACGTACGTCGACGCGTACCACTGGGTGACGACGCCGAACGTAATCGAGATGGGCCAGTACGGACACGGCGTGTTCGCGACCAAACCGTACGTCTCGTCTGCCAACTACGTCGACCGCATGAGCGACTACTGTGGCGATTGTAAATACTACAAGACCAAAGACACGGGCGACAGGGCCTGTCCGTTCAACGCCCTCTACTGGGACTTCCTCGATCGGAACGAGGAACAACTCCGCAGCAACCACCGGATGGGACTGATGTACAGCCATGTCGATACCAAACAGGAGTCGGGCGACATGGAAGCGATCCGAGAACGTGTCGACGATCTCCGTCAGATGGCCGCGGCTGGTGACCTCTGAGTAGCCAGCAATCGACGCCGAAAACGGTTCTCGGAATCGAGCACAGGAGAAGCGGGCTGGACAAAATCAACCACTGACACTGACGGCGTCGTCCCGGTTAACTCGCACCCGCTATGCTACGCGTTTGTGACGGCCACCTCGAGATGGCATCGACGCGAGAGGTCTGGATTCTTCCGTGGTGGCTCCCAACGCTGTGTTTTCGCCCGTAGATACTTTTTTGATCCATAGTAATACGTCCACATGCTCATCGCAGGGAGTGACGACGGCGTTTATCGACTCCAGGGCGTCCGCGAGTCGGGCGACCCCGACCGACAAAAGGTTCTGGACTCGGGGCGGGTTAGACGCGTTCGGACGTTCGAGAGAATCGACGGCGTGTTCGCGGCAACGGGAACCGGCCTGTATCACTCACCGGACGGAACCGACTGGACGAACCTCGGCGTGCCACAGAAGAAGGTGTACGCGGTCGGCGCGGATCCTGAAGCCGGCCGACTCTACGCCGGCACCCGCCCGGCTCATGTGTACGTCGCCCGGACGGATGGTACTTCCCTCGAGGAATTCGAGTGGCGAGAATGCGACGGGTTTCAGAAACTGCCGTCGCGCGACGAGTGGCGGTTACCCCGCCACGAGAACATCGCACAGGTCCGGGATGTCCACGTCATGCCCGCCTCACCTGATCGAGTGGTGGCGGGGGTGGAAGTCGGCGGCGTTCATTTCAGCACCGACGGCGGCGACACCTGGACAGAACGAGCCGAGGGCGTTCACGACGACATTCACGAACTCCACGTGTCCGGTCCCCGCACGCTCGTCGCCGCGACGGGTGACGGACTGTTTCATTCGTCGGACACAGGACGGTCGTGGACCCGCCTAGACCAAGGGTTCGACCAGCGATACTTCAGGGCGGTGATCACGGCTGACGGCGTGCTATACGCCGCTGGAGCGCTCGCGAACTCCTCAACGTGGGAAGACGACGACACCGACCCGATGTTGTTTATATCACACGACGCCGAAACCGTTGAGCCGATCGATCACCTTCGTCCGGACGAGATGGTGACCGGAATGACTGCCGCAGATGGGCACCTGTTCGCAGCGACACACCGCGGGACGATTCTGGTGCGCCGTTCCGACGAGTGGGCCGTCGGCGGCTCCGTTCCGGTTCCCGGCGATGTCACCGGTCGATACAATCCGTTGGCGTGGATCGACGACTCGACCATTTCTCGAACTGTGTAGGATTCCCGCTGGCTTCAAAAATAACCGGTGAACACAGCGCGAGCCGCCACCTCGATTCGATCGTCCGGAGCGGCGAGTCGGACTTCGGTCGAGTGCGTGAGCACCGGTCGACTCGCCGACACGATCAGCCGGTCAGCCCGTACTCATGGCTTCACGTATCGATACAGCAGCTGGTGACCCGCTGACCGCCACGGCCCGACTGTACGAACAGATGAACCCCAACATGTTGGAGAAAATCCCATTGTGATAGCCGACGACCACTACGTATGGACGTCGAAGACATGCTTCCGGTCGCACTGCCGACGAGCGATACCACGCTGACGCGGGCATTCTTCCTGTTCATACTGGTACCGACCCTGCTGGGAGCGGCCCACCACGTCGACCACATCATCCGCGGCAATCACGTCGGATGGCCGATCACGCCCGAGGTGAATGCGTTCACGTACAGCCTCGCAATCTACCCGCTGCTCGCGATCAGTCTCTACCTGACGCTGACCCGTCGCGTCGAGGCACGGTACTGGGCCGGGTTTTTCGCGTTCAGTGCGGGGATGCTCGCGTACTTCCACATCAGTCCGTGGGCAGTCGAGCCGCCACAGGACGTCAGTGACCCACGACTGAAGTCGTGGGCTTGTCAGTGGACTCCCCTTCTGCCGTCGAATCGACGGGGGCAATAAATTCGCCGTTCAGGTTCACCGTCCCTGACTTCAGCGCACACTGACAGGGTGCGCCTCCACTCGAAGACGTTTGCCCCGAGCGGAGACGTTTGAGGAGTTTTCGAGCAATGTTCTTGCTCGCGTTGTAGTCCGCGTTCAGCTCGTACTCGCACTTCTGACACGAGAACTGGTGTTTCGACCGCCGATTCCTCTCGTGGGTAAAGCCGCACTTCGAACACCGCTGACTCGTGTACGCCGGACTCACCTGCTCGATCTCAATGTCGAGCAGCTCGGCTTTGTACTCGACGTACTCGTACAAACGGCGGAACGCCCACGCGTGGAATCGCTTCGCACCGGCCATCCGATCACGGATATCGGTCAGGTTCTCGAACGCGACGTGCGTACACCCGTGGTCGCGAGCTTCGTCGAGAATCAGATTCGAGGCACGATGGAGTTCATCCCGCATCCAGCGGTGTTCGCGGTCGTCCATCGATTGGATCGACAGGTGTGCCGACCGTGTTCCTGTCTGTTGCATCGATCCGCGCGTCTTCTCGAACTCGCGGCGTCGATGGTTCATCTCGTCAGCGTTCCCGATGAATTCTCCCGTGGAAGTCACGGCGAGCGAGCCGTCCACGTTCAGGTCAACACCAAGGACTGTTCTGTGCTTGGCGTCAGAAGACACACCCGTGGACTGTTCGTGTTCGTCTGTGGTGCGGCGCATCCGCGCGTGGAGGTAGAATGAGTCGGTCGAGCGGTCGTACTGAAGCGTGGACATCCGGAACTCGTAGTCCTCGTTCAGTAGGTACTCGCCGATCGGTGTCTCCTCGGGATCGTCGGGAATGACGTACTCACACTCGACACGCCCGTTTATCGTTGAAAGAGACACGTGATCCCGGTGGAACGTCGCGCTACGCTTGTCGTAAACGACGCTCCACGCGTCGAAGTGTGGTTGACTGGTGGTCTCGCCTCTTTTGAGTCGGGCGACACCGCTTTTTGTAGCCTCGATAGCGCGTCGAATCCCTTTTTGAACGAGGTTCGCAGTGAGTGCTGTTTCGTTGCGAAGGCGCTCGTAGAGCGCGTTCTCGGCTTGTTGTTTCGAGGTGACGCAGTACTCGTCGGGGTATCTCCACGCCCACGCTGCGGTCGTGTTCGCACAGTGGAGAAACTGGTCTTTCGTCTGATGGAGGTCGTCGCACCGCTCGTCGGGCACGTCGAGTTTGACTTTGACGGTGCGGATCACACCCTCCATCTGTGTCTCACATGTTCATCTATTTATTTATAAATTCTACGGCTGGTAGTGGGAAGTCAGGGTGCTATCGCTCGTTGTATGTTGTGGGGAGTGTCGGATTCCTCCCACGGCTGAAGCCGTGGGCTTCCTCCTTGTTACTCTGTGAGATCCGTGACACCGAGCGGCGAAGAGGTCGCCGTGTTCATCGGCGCGACCGACGACTCGCAATTGCGGACCCTCGGCCACGTCGCTCGCGCCGGTCAAGACAGCCACGCTCCGCGCCCGCTGCCGCGTGACTTCGTCCGTGAGCCACCGCGGTACCGACGTCGAGTCTGGGCGCAACGGTCTACTACCTCGCCGGCATCCCGCCGGCCGACCGGGCGCTCGACCGCGCCGAAGTTCACTGAGTAGGCAGCCGGGGGGCGAGAACCTCAACCAGCGAATCCATGTCGCGCGTCTGGTACCAAGCCGTTCCCGGCCCCGTGAACTCGAAGACGATGCCTTCGCCGCTCAGAAGCGTCGATTTGAGGTCACCCACCCGCCGGGTCGAGTACTCGATCTGGTCGTCCCACGCGATCAGGTGTTCGTTGTCGAGAACGTACGACTCGCCCGCAGCCAGTTCGAGCTTTTCCAAGCCGCCGTACGCGTCGATGAACGTCGTCCCGGTGCCTTTCAGCGCGAGCGGCGTCAGGCTGGCTCCGCTCAACACCGAATTGAGCCCGCCCACCTCAGAGTCGATGTCGACGCCCTCCGTCGCCGCAAGAAACGACCCATCGGTTGAGTACAGGGTTTCATTCTGGAGCTGGTGCGGCATGACGTCTCCTGGTGTCGGCGGAGCAAGCGTGACGGTGCCAGACCCGTGTTCAGCGACGAACGTGTTGGTGAACATCGATTCGCCACTGAGCATCGACTTTGCTGAGCTGAGCATCCCGTCTCGGCTCGTTCCGGTTTCGACCGAGATGGTCGGAGAATGGCCGACCATCGCGCCCGGCTCGGCGACGATCGACTCGCCGCGTTCGAGCGTTACTTTCAGGTGAGTGTACGACGGCCGATGTGAAAACTCGTAATCCATGTGAGTGTGAACTGGGAGAGATTGATCCGTGGTACGACTCTGCTACTCGCCGGTAGACGCCTGTTCGTCTCCACCGGCGGCGTCACTGCGCCGGTGGGTGACGACGTACGCTGCGGCGACTGTCATACATGCGATGGCTCCAATGTGCTTCTTGCTGAGGGGCATGTCCGATTGAGAACACGCAGGGATCCGTATTCAAACGCAGACCACTGTTTCACCCCTCGAAACACCGTGTGAGACCACCTTCTGAGATGTCCCGATGTGGTGAGCCACCGTCACGGCAAGGCCCTGTCTGCGTAGGTCCGCTGTGGCCGGGTTCGACTTGGATGCGTCTCGTGGGATCACCCGTGTCGGCCGCCGCCAACACCGCACGCTTGTCGTCTTCGGCTCGACAACCCAGCAGTATAACGAGTCTCTATAAAAAAGATCTTGTACTCACTGCCAGATCGGGTGTGTCGTTAATACTCAGTAGCACAATACGTTATCCATGTCGACGACCTGTGCGCTCTGTCGGCGCGTGATTCCGGACGAAACGATCGCTGACCCACAGGCCATTCAGGAACACCACCTCCGTCCAGAAGAACGAGCGACCAGCCCGACGGTGATGTTGTGTCGGCCGTGTCACGACCAGCTCCATGCCGTCTTTACGAACGCCGAACTGCGAGCCGACTACGACACCATCGAGGCGTTGCGAACGGCCGACCGGCTTCAGGAGTATATCAACTGGATTCGCGGAACGGACAAGCTTCGCGTTCAAACGACGACGAGTCGGCGCGTCCGTGACACCCGACGCTAACGGCCGAACTCAAAACACCGAAAACGCATGGATCGGACCGAGTGAGACGGCCGAAGTACCGATGACGAACACAGCCTGAGCCCTGTACTGACTGGTTTATTATGTTGACCATCACCCTGATCGATCCTAGAGACACTTCCGCCGAGACACGCGCGCTGTATTCAGCAGACGACTAACCTTCTGTCAAATCAAATGAACCCGGAGAGATTCAGCACGGGTATCGATGTAGCCATGTTGTGTTGAAGATTCTCTGTATATAGGATAAAATGTCTTTATTCTTGTAATGCATGATTCGGTTGTCAGAGGCACCTATTCCGCCCCTCCAACCTGAAACCGGTGGTTTAGCTGTACCGTTGTACGAGAACAATAATTAAACACTGGTGTGAAGAACTCGAGATATACAAATAGAAGTCACTTACTTAGAGAACCGCAGGGGTGAATGGAGGCGCCACACATCCAAACGGTTGTGACCTAAAACACCCGAAAGATCGGTCGAACTGGTTGTGGCCTTCTTTAACCGCGTTCGACGGACATGGAGATTTCGTGGCCGGCATGCTCGTCTTTCTGTTGTTGGTTCGGTTTTGACGGAACACAAAAGAGGTATTCTGTCACTATTGGTGGAATCGTCTCTACCAATCAGGTGAGACAGAACAGACTCACCAGTTGTGAACTCCCCCGGGACGAATCGTCCACGTCGCGGACCGCCATACGAAACCACTCGAAGCATGGCGGGTCAGTCGACGGACAACTTACCCGTATCAAGCCCGTATACGTTATACTATGTCGTTTACTGACGCGACGATAGAAGCGATTACACAGATCAGTCCAGATTGTAAGCAGTATATATTATCCTTGGATGAGGCCGAGTTTACCGGCGAGGCCGGACAACACACCGCGCTTCGAACCGATGCTGGCACGAAGCCGTACAGCGTGCTTGCGGTTGATGACGACCGGATCAGTCTGATGATCCGCGCGTACGGGACCGACGGCGTGGCTGATCATATGGACGCACGGTCGGTCGGAGATATTGTCGAAGTCGACCCGGCGTTACGCGGAAGTCTCACGCTTCAACGAACGGACACGCCAGCAGTGTTCATCGGGACCGGCACTGGGATCACCCCAATCATCGGTCTCCTTCACGCGTACGTCACCAGCGGCGGTCCACAAGCCGTGTTCATGTTCGGTGAAAAGACGCAGGAACAGTTGTTGTACAAGCCGCTGCTGGAACAGTACGAGCTTGTCCATTCGGTTGAGACGCGGTTCTCGCTCTCGCGGGAGGACTGGCACGGCCACACCGGGTACGTTCAAGAACAGCTACCCGATGTCAGCGACACCGTCGGACCCGACGCGGAGTACTACATCTGTGGCGTACCAGCAGCAGTGGTTGCGACGAAAGAGAAGCTCACGGAATTGGGCGTCCCGTCTGACCGCGTCCATACGGAAGGCTGGGAAGACGCGCAGGTAGCGTAGACGCCTGCTCGTCTCACCGCGTCGACGAAACGACACGGTCAGTCGAGACGGATCAGACGCCATCGATCCGATGTGTGGGTGCGCAAGCCGTGTGCGAGATCAGATGGGTTTTGAACACCGTCCATACCGTGCTGAGCGCAGTCGTCACACTCCGTTTCAGGCGTCTACCGTTTCACCACGAGGATGACGCATCTAACCATCCGACTCGACGGCGGCGGTATGACCGCAAATGAAGCCCTCACAGTAGAGATCCGGACACTCCGTTTGGAGGTCGCCCTTTCTATTGCCGTGTCAGCGGGCTTAGACCGGTAATCGAGACCGAGACACCACACAGAGATCCCAAACCAGATCGACGTCGGCCGCATCGCCGGCTTCGAACCAGGAGATCGATGCCTGGCGTTTCGGGGTGATAATGAGAACTAGCACTCGTCACGCCGGACGGACCCGTAACCTTACCGTGGTGTTTCAATAAACATATTTATTAATCGGCTCCGGATTCGGATACTGTATGCGTGTCCTTATCACGGGAGCGAACGGTACCGTCGGGAGCGCGATCGTCGATCAGTTGGGCGATCGCGACGAATACGAGTTCACGCTTCTCGACATCGAAGAGCACCCGGACCGCGAGACGATCGTGAGCGACATCACGGATCTCGACGACCTGCGTGGCCACTTCGAGGGGCACGACGCGGTCATTCACCTCGCCGCGGCCGTCGATCTCAGCGGTTCTTTCGAGGAGATCCTTTCGGCGAACATCCAGGGAACGTACAACGTGCTTCAGGCGGCAGCGGAAGCCGAGATCGAGACGTTCGTGTACGCGTCTTCGATCCACACGGTAGGCATGTACGAGATCGAGCTCTCACCGGAGCTCTACGACCCGGAGCACGACCTCGCGGTCACACACGAGGACCCGGTCCGTCCGGACTCGTTTTACGGGCTCTCGAAGGTGTTCGGCGAGGCCGCCGGGCGCTTGTTCGTCGAGAACACATCGAGCGCGCTCGGAGAGATCCATCCGACGTACGTCACGAACACCCGAGACTACCCCAACAGCTTCTATTCGCTTCGCATCAAGACGGTGCTCGGAGACGACTACGACCATCCGTACGGGCTCGCGGAGATGGGCGTCGACGAGGGGTGGTGGGACCGAGGAACTGACGAGTACGGGTACATGGCCGACCGGTTGAAGTGTACGTGGCTGTCGCACCGCGACCTCGCCCAACTCGTCGACCTGTGTCTCCAGGACGAGACCGTCGATTACGACGTGTTCTGGGGGGTAAGTGACAACGACGGCACCTGGGTCGACCTCTCACACACCAAAGACGTGCTCGGCTACGATCCGCAGGACAACGGGAACGAGTGGAGCGCTCCGCCAGAATAGGAATATACTTTTGTCGCCCCGACGGCAGGACGCCGTATGGTGGACACTGGCGAGCTCGAAATTTTTCGACATTCTCTCAAAAGCATCGTCGAGGAGATGGGTGTCACCTCCAGCGGACGCGTACTCGACGAACATCAAGATCAGACGCGATCACACCTGTGCGTTGTTCGATGCCGACCTGCGACACATCGCACAACACGACATCGCTCCACAACACATCGGCTCGCTCGTCTCCGTCGTTCCGCGGAACGTGCCGGACTGGGAAGACGACCTCGAGCCCGGCGACGGTATCCTGATCAACGATCCGTACATGGGTGCCGTCCATCTGCCGGACGTGATGTTGATCTCCCCGTTGTTTCACGACGGCGAGATCATCGGGTACGCGGCCAACTCCGCACACCACGTCGACATCGGCGGCGGCACGCCGGGTGGGATTCCGAACGACAGCACGGAGCTGTACGCGGAAGGGTTGATCGTCCCGGGCGTCCACGCGGTCGAAAACTGGGAGTACGACGAGAACGTTCTCGGGTTCATCCTTCGAAACGTCCGCGAGTCGAAGATGCGGCGGGGCGATTATCAGGCGCAGCTGGGTGCCAACCGAATCGGCGAAAAACGATTCGCCGAACTCCACGGCTCTTACGGCCGGGACGCCGTCGACTCGTATCTCGACGAGCTGCTCGACTACACGGAACGTCGGGTCCGGGCGGCGATCGAGGAGTTACCCGACGGCGAGTACGAAGCCCGAGACAAGATGGACGGCGACGGCATCGTCGACGAACCGGTCGAACTCGTGCTCACGCTCGCCGTCGAGGGAGACGAACTGACGATCGACTTCACCGGCACTGCCGACGAGAACGAGGGCCCGTTGAACTGTACGCCCGCGATGGCGTTTGCCGGAACAATGTCGGTAATCATGGCGTTCATCGGTGAGGACCTGCCGAAAAACGACGGGTTCTATCGCCCTATCGAGACGATCACGCCGGCGGGAACGATGGTGAACCCGACGTACGACAGACCCGTCGCCGGCGGGTGGGAGATTCCGATGCGTGCCGGCGATCTCGTGACGAAAGCGTTCGCCGACGCCGTCCCCGAGGAGACGATCGGTGCCACGAAGGGGATCGTTTGTAACGTCGCCTACGGCGGCACCGACCCCCGAGACGACGA
Organism: uncultured archaeon A07HR67; assembly: GCA_000496175.1. Classification (GTDB taxonomy): domain Archaea; phylum Halobacteriota; class Halobacteria; order Halobacteriales; family Haloferacaceae; genus Halorubrum. Next base: position 195,427 of record KI543167.1, read on the forward strand.
GGCATACGTCTACTACGAGACAGTCGCCGGC
>KI543167.1:195477-201646 GCA_000496175.1 uncultured archaeon A07HR67
CGGATCGACGCGGCGGGCGAGGTCGTCGATCAATTAGACGAGACGGCGGTGCGGGAAGCGATCACCGAACTCGACGACGCCGGCGTCGACTCGATCGTCGTGTCGCTGTTGTTCTCGTATCTCAACGATACACACGAACAACGGGTCGGTGAACTCATCGAGGCGGAGACTGACCTCAACTACGCGCTCTCGTCGGCCGTCTATCCGGAGCCGAGAGAATACGACCGGAGCGTCACGACCGTGCTGAACGAGGCGGTGAAAATGACGATCCAGGAGTATCTCGGCCGACTCGACAACGGGATCACCGACCGCGGCATCGACGTTCCGCTGAACGTGATGCACTCCGGCGGCGGAATCTTCGGGACCGACCAAGCCAGCACGTTCGCGCTACGGACGGTCCTCTCCGGGCCGGCAGCCGGTGCGGTGGCGTGTCGCGAGGTGACGCGAACGGAACGGCTGGAACGCGCTATCGGACTCGACATGGGCGGGACCAGCGCAGACGTCAGCATCGTCGAGGAAGGCGGTCTCGTACGTTCTACAGAGGGCGAGATCAACGACCTGCCGATCAATACGCCGCTCGTCGACATCAACACCGTCGGAGCCGGCGGCGGGAGCATCGCGTGGATCGACGCCGGCGGCGGGCTTCGCGTGGGACCGCAGTCGGCCGGCGCCGACCCGGGTCCCATCTGCTACGGACGGGGGGGTACCCAACCCACGGTGACCGACGCGAACCTCGTCTTGGGGCGGATCGACCCGGACGCGTTCCTCACGGGAGATATGCGGCCGGCGATCACGGAGGCCAAGCAGTTGTTCGAAGACCACGTTGCGGAACCGCTCGGCAAGACCGTTTCTGAGGCGGCGATGGACGTCGTGAAGGTCGCCAACGCCAAAATGGCACGAGAACTTCGACGAGTTACCGTCGAACGCGGGCGCGACCCCGGCGAGTTCGCGCTCGTCGCGTTCGGCGGAGCGGGCCCCTTACAGGCCGCTGAGATCGCCCGCGACATGGATATGGACACGCTCGTCGTTCCGCGGAGCCCGGGCGTGTTTTCGGCCCGCGGGCTGCTGCTCGCGGACATCAGAATGGACGAATCGCGGGCGTACACCGGGGCGACGCTCGACGCCGCGCAGGTCGAACGCGAGTTCACGACACTCGTCGCGCGGCTCACCGAGCGCTTCGAGGACCAGGGACTCGACGCCGACGAGGTGTCCGTCGCCAGACAGCTTGACCTGCGGTACGAGGGGCAGGCGTACGAACTGACGGTGACGATGCCGGACGGCGACTTCTCTGCGGATCGGTTCGAGGAGGCGTTAGCCCAGTTCCACGAGCAACACGAGCAGCTGTACGGGTACGATATGCCCGACGAGCCGCTGGAGCTCGTGACGCTCCGCGTGGCCGGCACGGTCGAAACGCCACCCATCACGGACGCCCCGTCGACCTCCGGCGAACCGGCGGCCGCCCGTGAACGAGAGGTGTACTTCGACGAGACGGGGTTCGTCACGACGCCGGTGCTCGACCGACGGGCGATCGGCGTCGGCGACGAGATCGAGGGACCGGCGATCATCGAGGAGTCGGGATGTACCACCCTCCTGCCGCCGAACACGACGGCAGAGACCACGTCCGAGGGGAACCTCCGTATCGACCTGTAGCAGGACGGGAACTCCCGGTGAGAGCGTCGTGACCTTGCTCGAACGCTCGCTACGAGGGAGTTCAGTACGAGGAGATCACATATCCCTCCGTCCGCAGAACTATTCACTATCTGTTACGACTGTTGTGCGAGATACGGAGCGTATACCTATCAAATCAAATTCGTTTGTCTGGATCCACTACTCTAGATTTTTGATTATACTGTAACATCAAAGACGGTTGTTGGAACGGAATAGTCACAAAAAACCCGAGATAAGATTTCACGAGTATCTACCGCTGGATCTAACTAGTGTCGTGGAGTGCGACTCGTGCGGTGTATTTATATATACCGAATAGCTGAATCTCACGATCATGAGCGAGATATTAGGTACTATTCGCGTTCTTCATGTTGATGACGACCCGGAATTTGTGGACTTATCGGCCACTCTTCTTGAACGAGAGGATGACCAGTTTGCGATAGAAACTGTAACCAGTGCCACCAGCGGACTGGACCAACTCGCGGAGACGACGTTCGACTGTATCGTCTCTGATTATGATATGCCCGGTCGGAATGGCATTGATTTTCTCCGAGCTGTCCGCGAGAAGGACTCGGATATTCCATTTATATTGTTCACGGGGAAGGGGTCTGAGGAAGTCGCCAGCGAGGCTATCTCCGCTGGTGTGACTGACTACCTCCAGAAAGCCACTAAACCCGACCAGTATACCGTCCTCGCGAATCGGATTCGGAACGCTGTCGAACATCATCGGGCTGAGGAACAACTGGAGCGGCAATCGAATCGATTGAACGCGTTCTCGCTTGCGTTCCCGGATTTTGCCGCCATTGTCGACGAGGAGGGGCGATACGTTGATATCCTTTCAGTCCAGAAAATGAGGACCTGCTGTATGCCAGTCCGACGGACTTGATTGGACAGAAGTTGACCACAGTGTTCGACCCCACGACCAGCGAACGATTCCTTACAGAAATCCAGGAGACAGTTCGGACCGGCAAAGTCAGAACAATTGAATACGATCTCAACGTACCGGCGGGTGAACGGCGGTTTGAGGCTAGGCTATCGCCGGTTCCGAGGCGGATCGAGGGAAAACAGGCCGTCGTGTGGGTCGCACGCGATATCTCCGACCGGGTTGAGCAAACGGCCGAGCTGCGCCGAACAAAAGACTTGCTCGCGGAGATGGAACGAATCGCTGATATCGGTGCGTGGGAGTACGACCTAACCACAGAAAAAGCAACAAACACGGCCGGTGCGCGACGAATCTATGACGTTGAGGCTGATTCTGAGTTACCGCTACAAGACGCGTTCAATTTTTATCACGAAGAAGATAGGGAGCGACTCAGAGAACGGTTCCAGATATGTGTAGAATCTGGTGATCCATACGAAGAAGACGTCCAGCTCACCACTGCTGGTGGCGAAGAAAGGTGGGTCACCGCACGGGGCGAACAAATCCAATCATCCGACGGACGACCGGTTGTGCGGGGCTATGTTCAAGATATCACGGCCGAGAAGAATCGACTCATTCGATTAGAACAGATCGAGACGCTTTTTGAGAATGCGCAAGATATGCTGTTCATCATTGAACACATAGATGACGAATTCGTTGTTAAGCGCGTCAATAACGCATTTGAGAACGCTACGGGGTTATCGAACGAGCAACTACAAGCAAAGACACCACAGGAGCTCTTTGGAAAAGAACGAGGACAGCAAATTGAGCAACGATATCGCCGGTGTCTTGCCGCAGATGAACCGATTAGCTACGAAGAGGTAGTTGAGGCCGAGAACCTTCCCGATGCGGAAACGCCAGACGGCGAAATCACGCATTGGGAGACGCGGATTGCTCCAGTTGAGTTTGACAATAACAAAGAATGGATCGTCGGTGCCACACGAGATATCAACGAACAGAAACAACGTGAACGGGAACTTGAAAGCCAGAATAAACGATTAGAGGAGTTCGCCAGTGTCGTTAGCCATGACCTCCAGAACCCGCTCAACATCGCTCAAGGCCGGTTAGAGTTGGCTCAAGCCACTTGTGAATCCCAACACTTGGATGACGTAGCTGATGCCTTAGACCGAAGTCAAACGTTGATTGATGACTTATTAACCCTCGCTCGTGGTAGCGACACAGACGTAGACACAGAACCGGTGTCGGTACGAGCACTGGCTGAGAAGTGCTGGCAGACGGCGTCAACTGACGACGCTACGCTGGTAGTTGAGACTGAAAAAAGCATACTGGCGGATCGTACTCACCTGCGACAACTGTTGGATAACCTGTTTCACAACGCTGTGGAGCACGGCGGCAAAAATATAACAGTAACAGTTGGGAGCCAGTGTGACACATTCTACGTCGCGGACAACGGAACCGGGATTTCAGATGACAACCGTGAGGACATCTTTGACGCCGGCTACTCGACTTCCGAACACGGAACGGGGTTCGGCCTGCGCATTGTGAAACAAGTGGTAGATGTTCATGATTGGAAGATACAGGTTACCGACAGCGTCGACGGAGGGGCGCGATTCGAGATCACTGGAGTTGATACGGTCGAATGAGAGACACGCGCTTGTCATGCCCAAAACCCACGTCCAGTATCTAGCGCAGCAAGGCGACCAGAGTAATAACACCAATACCGTTGTACTCGCGGATGTAGTCGGGAAGTGTTAGGAGACCGTGGAGACAGCGACAGTATCACTCACTGTTGAGGCTCCACAGGCGTCGAGGCCGACCGGAGTCGGCTCCGACAACTACTGGAAAACCTCTATCGGAACGCTGTTGAGCATGGTGGCGACGACCTGACCGTATCGGTTAAGCTGATACCCGATGGGTTCGTCGTGACGGACACTGGCCTAGGGATTCCCGAGCCCGGCCGAGAGAAGATTTTCCAAGCAGGATACTCGACGAGGACCGACGGGACCGGGTTTGGCTTGCGAATTGTCAAGCAGATTGCCGACGCACACGAATGGGAAATCACCGTAACTGAGAGCGAACGCGGCGGAGCACGGTTCGAATTCACTGGCGTCCAGTTTATCGAATGATGTATACGCGGTATGTATCTCGTATGGATATGAGAACAGTTTCTTGAACTTCTATCGTCAATCCGCAGGCTGATTCTATCAGCTAGCTCAGAGCATATTTGAGAAAAAATACAGTCTCCGTGCTGAACTCGTCCTCTGTATCTCGTACGGCGATACTGACAGAGTATGGATGTTTTGTTGTCTGGAAGTAGTTGTGAGTCTCCTGTACTGACCGGTTAGTAAATCGGTCAATAAGACATGTGAATCGTTCTATACCCCTCTATCAGACGTAACATCGTAGTTGCTAGGAGTCCAATACTGCGATATGCGTGAGGTACTTGTTATCGGCGGAGGAGTTGCTGGACTCCAGGCTGCCGTGTTCACTGCTAAAGCAGGGGTGGACACGCTCGTCTTAGATGGGGGCGAACCGCTCGTATGTAGCACTGACAAGATACAGAATCTCGTCACCAGAGAACGGATTGCTGGCGATGAAATCATCGATACCGGGCAAACACGAGTTCGGTCGTTCGGAGGCGAAATCGAAGACGCGACAGTGACCGCTGTGTCTCGGGATGACGACCCGGGACCATTCACCGTCACGAGTGAATCCGGCGAGACGTACACCGGGGAGATGCTTATTATCGCGGCGGCCGACAAATTCGCGTTTTTAGAACCGCTGAGCGACGAACTTGCGTTTACAGACGGACGGGAGGGGGAGTTCGCCATGGATAGCCATATCGAAACAGACGAGGCGAATCGGGCGACGACAAACGTGTACGTCGCCGGATTAGCAAACACGTGGGAGTATCAGACGTCAGTGGCAATCGGAGACGGCGCGAAAGCGGCTATCAACCTCATCAGCGACCGGCGCGATGAGGCATACATTGATCATGATTGGTGACTATCGAAATTTCCTCGTCACTGGTAAGCTAACCCACGGCTAAAGCCTGGGGGTCCCGGTACCGGGCGGCGCGTCTCCGAACACGTTCTACTATGACTGAGCACCCGTGGCCGCCTACCGACCGGGAACATCTCCGGGTACGCAATCGAGAGTTGGAAACAGCAACGACGGAGCGAGAACATCAAGATCGTCACGCTTCACAACAACGTCAAACACCTCCGCGTTTTCATCCGCTGGTGCGAGTCCGTCGATCTGGTTGAGCAGGGATTGGCGGATAAGATGACCGTGCCCAACTTTTCAAACGAACAGGCACGGAGTGATGACACGCTCCGACTCGATCACGCGGAAGACGTGCTTCGGTATCTGAAGACCTACGAGTACGGGAGTCGGAATCACGCGCTCTTTCACACGTTGTGGCACACGGGCTGTCGCATCGGCGGGGCGCTCGCGCTGGATATTGACGACTTCATACAGACTCGGGAGAACCCGATCCTTCAGTTCCGAAATCGAAAGTCGGCGGGAACCGCGCTGAAGAACGGCAACCCCGGCGAGCGCGACGTGACGATTTCCGAGTCGTTGCGAAAAACGCTGGTTGACTACATCGAGGCGAAGCGGGAA
>KI543167.1:203610-218664 GCA_000496175.1 uncultured archaeon A07HR67
TATGGGGCCGGAGGGATTTGAACCCCCGATCGACTGATATCTCCGGTACGCCTCGGAACTCCAGAGGGTCGTCAACGCAGGCGATGATCAGTCGCCCGCTCGGTATATCAGTCTGGAGTGTCGTCCCGGGCGTGGCCTCTGGAGTCAGTCGCCATGCCTGGCTTGGCCACAGCCCCGCGTGTGTCTGCGAATGAAAGTTGCTGAAACGCGGATAAAGGGGTTTCGATCCCTGGCGATCAACGGACGCGGCGGCCGTGTTGTCACTCCCGGTCGTCGTCGCTCCAATCGCACTCCTGACATTTGAACCCCGTCACGAACTCGGTGACGCTGGGCATGTATCCGACGCTGATTACGTCGCCGCCACATTCTGGACAGTCGCGGTCGGCGTCGGAGATGTCTTCTGCTTCGAGGACCGGCTCGCCCTCAACCAGCTCCGCGAGCTTCCCCGGCGTCACCATTCGCCCCTGCACGACTCGGTTGGACATACCCGGCGTACGCCGCGGAGCTACCTAAATCCCGGCAACCCGTCGGTCGCTCGGCCGACCCGAACTGGGCGCCGGCGACTGAAACTGCCGTGGCGGGGGGTCACAGCCACGGCGCGCGGGAATCGTCCTCGGTGAACGGGTCCGTCGGCTCGTCGGTCTCGGGGTCGCCGTCGCCGCCGGCGGTCGCGCCGACACCGTCGGCGGCCGGGACCGTCGGCGCGTCAGACGGCTGGTCGGTCGAACCGGTCGGGTCGGGGTCGTCGTTGTCCGCGTCTGCGTCGCCGTCTGGGCCGTCGTCGTTGTCCGGTCCGTCGTCCGCCACCACGCCGATTCCCTCGGCGTCCGGGTCGTACGCGAACAACGCCGTGACTCCGAGCACGGCCAGCGCGATCGGCACCTCGGTCTGCATCAGGCCGAACGGCCGCAACAGGATCGGAAGCGCGAGCACGCCGAGCGCGACCGCCGAGCCGAATCGGAACCGGTCGATGTCGACGCGTCCACGCAAGTGCGGTGACGCGAGCGCGACCACGAGTGCGAACCCGACGCCGATGGCGGCTGCGGCGGTGCCGTTCACCACGTACTCGGTTGACGTCTCGATCGCGAATCCGGACGGGTCGAAGCTCGCGACGAGTCCGAGTCCAATGATGACGGCGGGACCCGGAAGATACTCGCCGAACTTGGCGCTGGCGGTCTTGGCGGCGATCGCCAATATCACCAGGCCGGCGAACCGCTCGAAGATGGCCAGGTTCAAGAATCCTCGGAGGGTCGGCGCGAACGCCGCCTCGACGGCGGCGACGGGGACGATCACCGCGCCGATGAGCAACACCGAGGTCACCATCTCCTTGCGGCTGCCGTCCATCTCCGCGAGGATCACGGCGATCGTCGCGGAGCCGCCGAAGATGAGAATTCCCGTCTCGACGACGCCTGCCGGCGACGCCAACACGCCGGCGACGACGAGCGCGGGGAAGATGCCGTCGACGAGCGGCAGCGCCATTACGGTCGCGAGCAGCTTCGTCGCGCCGCCGACCCGTTGTTCCAACCGGAGCGCGACGGGGTGACGTGAGACGCTCATTCAGGGGGGATGCCCGTGACCGAGGGGCACACGGCGGGAAGCGGACGGCCGCCGATAGCCGGACGACCGGCTATCGGAGTCGGAACCGACGTGGGTCCGACGAGTCCGTGTAAACGGAGTGTGCGCACTGCCGGGTGTAAACGACGTGCCGAGCTCGAGCGTCGGCTGACCGGCGATACGCACGTTCACGGGACTGTCGGAGTCCATACTGTATATACGCACTCGACCCCGGTTAAACGTTGTGTGAGTGTCGTCCGCACGAGACTGATGGTCCGTAGGCGGTTTATATAAACAACGGCGAGGATATATCACATACTCTCGGTACACGTCGTAAACACGTCGCCGAGGTCGCGAGAAACAGACGACTCAGTCGATCCGTTTCGGTGCGTCCGACGAGCCAGGCCCATCCACGATCCTGGATAGCTGACGCCGACTGCGTGTCAGTTACGTCCATGTCTGTGTGGACTCGCAACGTTTTTGCCGCCGCCCTCACGACGGCTTACATGGCGAAGGATTCCGATCTGTTTTCCGCGAAACTCGACGTCCCGGAGGCACTGACGTTCGACGACGTGCTGCTCCGGCCGATGGAGAGCCGCGTCGAACCCGACGACGCCGACCTCGCGTCGCGCGTCTCGAAGACCGTCGAGATCACGGTCCCGGTTCTCTCAGCGGCGATGGATACGGTCACCGAAAGCGACCTCGCGATCGCGATGGCCCGTGAGGGCGGACTCGGCGTCCTCCACCGCAACATGACGGTCGAGGAGACTGCCGCGGAGGTCGACCGCGTCAAGCGCGCTCACGAGCTCGTCATCCGTCGCGAGAACGTCGTCACGGTCTCGCCCGACGACACGGTCCGCGAGGCAGACCAGCTGATGGAACACGAGGGTGTCTCCGGCGCGCCCGTTGTCGACGGCGACGACGAGGTGCTCGGTATCATTTCCGGAACGGACATTCGTCCGTACCTGGAAGTCGGCGAGGAGGACGCGGTTCGGGAGGCGATGACGGACGAGGTGATAACCGCACCCGAATCGGTCGGCGCCCGCGACGCGCTCGAGCTGATGTACGACCACAAGATCGAGCGCGTCCCGGTTGTCGACGAGGGCGACCACCTCGTCGGTCTCGTGACGATGCAGGGCGTGTTACAACGGCGCGAACACGAGCAGGCCGCCCGCGACGAGGACGGCCGCCTGCTCGTGGGCGTCGCCGTCGGCCCCTTCGAGGAGGAACGCGCCGTCGCAGCCGACGAGGCCGACGCCGACGTGCTATTCATCGACTGTGCGCACGCACACAACCTCAACGTGCTCGACTCCGCGGAGGCGATACAGGAGACCGTCGACGCCGACGTGGTCGTCGGCAACGTCGGCACACGCGAGGCGGCCGAGGCCGCCGTCGACTTCGCCGACGGGCTCAAAGTCGGCATCGGCCCGGGATCGATCTGTACCACCCGGGTCGTCAGCGGCGCGGGCATGCCCCAGATAACCGCCGTCAGCGAGGTGGCCGACGTGGCCGCCGACCACGGCGTTCCGGTGATCGCCGACGGCGGCATTCGGTACTCCGGCGACGCGATCAAGGCCCTCGCGGCCGGCGCCGACGCGGTGATGCTGGGCTCGTACTTCGCCGGCACACAGGAGGCGCCGGGAAGAGTGATCACGATGCAGGGAAAAAAGTACAAACAATACCGCGGAATGGGGTCGGTCGGCGCGATGAAATCCGGCGGCGGCGACCGGTACCTCAAAGACGACGAAGAAGACGAGGAGTTCGTTCCCGAGGGCGTCGAGGCGGCGACCCCGTACAAGGGTACCCTCTCGTCGGAACTCCACCAGCTCACAGGGGGGATGCGCTCCGGCATGGGTTACGTCGGCGCACACAACATCCCCGAACTCCACGAGTCTGCCAGGTTCGTCCGCGTCTCCAGCGCCGGCCAGGCCGAGGGCCATCCGCACGACGTGATGATCACCGACGAGGCGCCGAACTACAGCCCACAGGAGTGACGACGCGTCTCGGCCCCGAGCCCGACGCGTCCCGTCGAGAACCACCACGACACGGGAACGTACCGTCTAGAGGTCGTTTGATCCTCGCATGAATTCTTCCGAGCCGCCCGGCTCGTCTCGATTTCTCGGCGACGCTCACCCGCTTCCGTTCGTTCCGAAGAGATATTTTAATATAGCCTGCCGAGAGACAAAACGTGTGAGCGAACTCGTCGTTCGGGTGACCTATGAGTGAACAACGTCCCCTCGTCTTAGTCGTCGAGGACGAGCCCGACCTGGCAGACCTGTACGCCGCTTGGCTGGACGACGAGTACCGGGTCCGGACAGCATACGGCGGCAACGAGGCGCTCGACGTTCTCGACGAGGTCGGCGACGACGTCGACGCGATGCTCCTCGACAGACGAATGCCGGGCCTCTCCGGCGACGAGGTCCTCGACACGGTCACCGAACGCGGAATCGATTGTCGCGTCGCGATGGTCACTGCCGTCGAGCCCGACTTCGACATTCTCGAAATGGGATTCGACGATTACCTTGTCAAGCCCGTCACGAGCGAGACGCTCGGTGATACCGTCGACACCCTTCTCACCCGCGGCGACTACGACGCCGGCGTCCAAGACCTGTTCTCGTTGACCTCGAAGAAGGCGATGCTCGAGGCCGAAAAGAGCCCGAGCGAACTCGCCGACAACGAGGAGTATCAAGAACTGACGGCGCGGATCGACGAACTGCGCGACGACGTCGACCGCTCGTTGGAAGCGGTCACCGAGGACGACGACTTCGACGAGCTCTTCCGCGAGTTCGATTCCGACGAGTAATCTGCGGCGGCTCACCCGTCCGAGCCGAGGCTCGTCCGGACACTGTTTAAATACGGTCGCGGCCAATCGACGCGTGGATGCGCGTCTCTGACCTGCCGCTGTCCGAGCGCTTCGTCGATCACTTCGCCGATCGGGGAATCCGCGAGCTGTACCCGCCACAGACGGCCGCCGTCGAGGCGGGCATCTGCGGGGGCGCGAACGTCGTCGCGGCGATGCCAACGGCTTCCGGGAAGACGTTCGTCGCCGAACTGGCGCTCCTGACCGCCGACGGTCCGGGATTGTACGTGTGTCCGCTCCGCGCGCTCGCCCGCGAGAAGTACGAGGCGTTCGCGGCGCTGCCCGGCGTCGACGTGGCCATCTCGACGGGTGACTTCGACGCCGCCGGCGAGGAGCTCGCCGGCCACGACGTGGTGGTCGCCACGAGCGAGAAGGTCGACTCCGCGATCCGGAACGGCGCGGCGTGGGTCGACGACCTCGCCTGCGTCGTCGTCGACGAGGTTCACCTCCTCGGCGCGGCGCGACGCGGCCCGACCCTCGAAGTGACGCTCGCGACGCTCCGCCGTCGGATTCCGGCGCTTCAGGTCGTCGCGCTCTCGGCGACCGTCGACAATCCCGAGGCGATCGCCGACTGGCTGGACGCGACGCTCGTCGAATCCGACTGGCGGCCCGTCGACCTCCGGACCGGCGTCTGTGTCGGCGGCGCGGTGACCTTCGACGACGGGACAGAACTCCGCGTCGACGTCGACGACGGCGGAAGCGATGCCGGCGACGAACCGCCCGACACCGCCGATGCCGACGACGGCCCGGACGCCACGGCGATCACGGCCGCGCTCGTGGCCGACGCGGTCGCGGCCGGCGCCCAGTGTCTGGCGTTCGTCCGATCACGGACTGAGGCGGCGGCGCTCGCCGACCGGCTCGCGGACGAGGGATTCGCCGAGGCGATGGGGATCACCGCCGCGGCTGACGATGTCGCCGACGCGGTCGCCGAGATCGACGGGACGATGACGGGCCAGGACCTCGCCGACTGCCTTCGGAGAGGCGTGGCGTTTCACCACGCCGGGCTCCGCGCCGACCACCGCGCTGCGGTGGAGACGGCGTTCCGCGACCGCTCGATCGCGTGTATCTGTGCCACGCCAACGCTGGCCGCGGGCGTGAACGTGCCGGCTCGTCGGGTCATCGTGCGCGACCAGAAGCGATACACGGGCTCGTCGATGGAGTGGCTGCCGACGCTCGAGGTTCACCAAATGTGCGGGCGGGCGGGCCGCCCGGGGCTCGACCCCTACGGCGAGGCGGTGCTCGTCGGCGAGGCGTCGACCCGCGAGTCGCTGGCGGAGCGGTACGTCGACGGCGACCCCGAGGCCGTCGAGTCCACGCTCGCCGACCCCGCCTCGCTGCGGACCCACGTTCTCTCGGCGATCGCGACGGGATTCGCCGCCACGGAAGCGGAGATACTCGAGGTGTTCGAGGGGACGTTTTACGCGCGCGAGACGGGAGCGGGCGGCCTGGCCGACGCCGTCGCGGTCGCGGTCGACGACCTCGTCGCCGCCGAGATGGTCCGGCGAGCGGGCGATGTCGACACGTACCGGCTGGTCGCGACACCCGTCGGCGAGACCACCTCAAAACAGTACGTCCGGCCGGAGACGGGCGCTCGGATCGTCTCGGGGCTCCGAACCGCAGCCGAGATGACAGACGCGACGACGCTCACCGCCTTCGAGGTGATCTGTGACACGCCCGACATGCAGGACACGTACCTCGGGAACCGCGAACGCGCCGAGATGTATCGGTTCGCGCGGGCGAACGCCGGCCAGTTGACCACCGGCATGACCGATCCCGACGACTTCGAGGGGTGGCTGGAATCGGTGAAGACGGCGCGGATTCTCGACGAGTGGATTGGCGGCGCGACCGTCGAAACGTTAGTCGAGGAGTACCGTCTCGGTCCCGGCGACCTCGACTCCCGGGTCGAGCGCGCCGAGTGGCTGTTGAGCGCGGCGGAGGCGCTGGCGGACACGGTCGACCTGGCGGTGCCGGCGGTGACCCGGGCTCGCGCCCGCCTGTAGCCCTGGCGACGCCGGATCAGTCCGCGGGTTCGACCGTTCGGTGATACGGCGTTCGCGCGATCGTCTCCCGCAGCTCCGCGAGCGAGTCGCGGCCGGCCTCGCCGGCGACGGACATGACGGCGAACACCTCCTGTCTCGATATCTTCACGCCGGTCTCGGTCAGGGCGTCTTCGGGGCGCGAGCGGAGCTCCCGGAGCGTGCCGACCGCGAGCAGGTACGGGACGGTCCACGCTTCCATCGTGTTGCCGTGCGACAACGGCATCGACTCGAGGTACGCCTGGGCGTCGTCGAGAAACGACCGGGCGTACTCGGCGGTGCGACCGACGACGCGGGCGGACGATTCGCGGTTCTCCGGGTCGATCACCGACTCCTGGTCGACGCCTTCTGCCTCCAGCCAGTTCGCGGGGAGGTAGACGTTGTTCTCCTCGGTGTAATCGTCGTACACGTCCTTCGAGACGTTCACGAGCTGCAAGAGCAGCCCGAACTCCTCGGCGGTCTCACGGAGCTGACGCGCCCGCGCCTCGCCGACCTCGCCGCGCGTGAGCAGGTTCGTGATGAGGTTCCCCACCGTGCCGGCGGCGTAGTAGCAGTACTGTTCGAGCTCGTCTCTGTCGCCGATGCGGAGGCCGCCCTTCTCCGCGTGGCGGTCGAGAAACATCGCCATCCCGTCGACCATCTCCAAGACGGGCGGCACGATCGCCGCGCGGGCCTCGGGGTCGAGATCCTCGAACGTCGCGACGATCGTCGGCGACTCGGCGACCACCTCCCAGTCGTCGTTGCGCTCGGCGGGGGCTGGCAGCCACTCGTCGACCGCGACCCGGAAGTCCACGATGTCGACCCCGCTTCCCGGGTCGATCGCCTTCCGGTACGTTTCTAAGACCGCACTCTGGTCGTCCGGCGGGATGTGGGCCGCGTCCTCGACGGTGTCGGCGACCCGACAGAGCAGGTATCCCACACAGATCTGTGAGGCCATCGGCTCCTCCAGCACGTCGACGGTCAGCGCGAAGGTCCGCGAGACTCCCTGGACCGCCTCGTGACACCACTGGAGGTCGGGCTCGGCGGCGCCGTGTTCTCGTCCGCTCATTCAGTTATGAGTCATTACGTCACTACCCATAAAAAAGCCTCGTGGAACACGTCCCGACGCGGTAGGGAGGGGACGCCGTCCGCGAATTTCCAGACAGGACGGAGACGCCGTGCGCCGCGGTGTCTCCCGACGACCGCCCGTCACAGACCGGCCAAACAGGCTCTAGACCTCCGGCGAACGGACGGTACGACCACCACTGGCTGATTCAGGCGGAGCCGCCACGGACCCTACCGATCGGAGCCGGTGTGGTCGTCGTGTGCGTTCTCGTCACTGGCGTCGGCCGACTCCTCGTCGCTGGTGTCGGCCGACTCCTCGTCGCTGGTGTCGCCGTCGACCGGGTCGTTCTCGGCGTTGCCTTCTCCGTCACCCGTGTCGGGGTCGTGTGAAACGTCCGCGTCGGAGGGGAACCGGTCGACCGCGTACTCGCCCGTGTCGATCCGCTCGGCCGGCTCGGAGTAGTCGCGCTTCGATCCCGAGAAGTCGGGGCGGACCACACCGCCTTCGGGGACGTCGACCGGCTCGTCGTCCCCGTCTTCTGTCGCGTCGGGGATCGCCTCTCGGTCTGGCGCGCGGGCGTCGCCGTCGGCTGCCTCGTCGTCGCTCGTGTCGTCTTCTGGTGTCTCGTTCTCTCCGGTGTCGTCCCCGCGGTCGGTCCCCCTCTCGCCCGATTCTCCCGCGGCGGGGGCGTCGTCCACACCGCCCTCGAACCACTCGAAGGCGTCTCGTCGGGTTCGGCGCTCCCGGAGCGTGTCCTGAAGCCGGTCTGTGAGTTCGTCGCGGAGGGCCGTCGCCGCTGCCGTCTCGAAGTCGACCGCCGCGGCGTCGCTGCCGACGATCGAGCCGGTGCCGGCGGTGTCGGCGACCACCGTCGCCACGTCCCAGCGCCGCTGGAACACGGTTCGGCTGTCGATGACGTTCTGGATCCGGTAGTACGGGACGGCCTTCACGCTGCGGCTCCAGAAGCCGTTGCGGGTCAGCAGGTGGTCCTCGCCGAGCCAGTAGCCGCGGTGTTTCCACTTCAGGTGGGCGGCGATCGGCACCGCAGCGAGCAACGCGGCCGGCGCGTACCACGGAAGCTCCGGCGCGACGTACCAGTCGACGGCGAAGGCGACACCGGTCAACACCGCGACCGCGACCGTGTACCGGAACGCGTACCGCCAGCGGATCCGTTTCGGCGGCCGGTTGAACGTCGGCGTTTCGAACGATTCGACCTCGCGAGCCAGGTCGTACACGCGGTCGACCCGTGCGAGCGGAACGGCCGCCTGACTTCCGTAGTCGCCGCCCTGTCCGGGGGCGTAGCCGGCCGTCTCGATCGAGAGGGTGGCGTATCCGAGCAGCCGTTTGGCCGGATTGTCGCCGATCGTCAGCGTCTGGACCTTCTCGGTCGGAATCGAGCCGCTGTACCGCCGGATCAGTCCACGCTCGTAGCGGAGCTCGTCGCCCGCGCGCGCGAGCCGAAAGCCGTAGTAGTTCGAGAACGACACCCCGGCACCGATGACCCACGAGACGAGCAGGATGGCTCCGACGCCGACGACCGCGGCGGCGCTGAGCGCCAGCGCCGACGCGTCAGGGAGGTACGCCGACAACACCGGCACCGAGCCGGACCCACGAACGCGAGCAGGCCGATAAGCCGGCTGTCAAACGAGAGGGCGCCGACGAACGCGAGCTCACGCGGAGAAATCGCGAACAGTTCCTCCTCGCCGGGCTCGGTCGACACCCCTTCCTCGCCGGCCTCTTCGGACGCCGAATCGGTGGATTTGCGGCGCTGTACCTCCCGTTGGAGTCGGGTGGCTTCCTCGGGGGTCACGAACCGGATCGAGCCCTCCGTGCTCGACCCGCCGGCGGTTTCCAGATCGACGGCAGAGACGCCGATCGCTCGCTGGAGCACGCTCCGGCTCACGTCGACGTTCTGGATCCGGCGGTAGGGAAGTTCTCGCTCCCGCCGGGAGATGACCCCGGAGGTGATGTCGAGCGTGTCGTCGGTGAGTTCGTAGTCGAACCGACGGTAGTAGGCTACCTCGTAGGCGGTGGCGGCCAGCAGCACGGCGACGCCGATGCCGAGCGACACCGCGATCCCCCAGTCGTTACTCGAGGAGAGAAAGAACACCAACACGACGGCTCCCGACACCTTCTGGAGCGCGCGGTACGGGATCGATTGTGGCGCAAGCTTCACACCGCGTCCTCCCCGTCGGCACGGATCGCCAGTCCTTTCAGCTCCTCGCGGAGGTCACTCGCCCCGTCAGGGGTCAATCCCGGAATCCGGACGTCTGCGCCCCGCGACCCGGCGGTGTACACCACACACGACGCCAGTCCGGCCCCCCGTTCGACGGGGCCGCGCCGCGAGTCGACGTGTTGGATGCGCACCAGCGGCACCGTGGTTCTGACCTGCGTGATCACGCCTCGATCGAGGTAGAGGGCGTCCTCGCGGATCTCGTAACTCCATCGTCGGTACCGCAACACCGCGTGGACGACGCCGACGACCAGAAACGCCACGCCGGCGACGACCGGTGCCCACCGCGGGAGGTACTGAAAGTAGAACCCGCCGGCGACGGGAGCAGCGAGGATCACCGCGAGAAGAACGGCGCGAAGAACCCAGACGACCCGCACGCGGGGATGTAATCGCTTCGTCGTCATCGACAGGCCTCCCTCACGTGTCCGGAACTCATGTCTCGTCGTTGTCGGTCGTCGCTTATAAGATCCGGCGGAACGCGCCCGTTTTCGGGTCCGAGCCGACGCCGACTACCGGCCACGTTCGGCCGATGTCGTCGCGTGTGTGGCATCCACAGCCGTCTCATCACCGCGATATCTGATGCGGTCGTGACGCCCCGCGGACGGGTCAGACCCGCCGCAGTCGGTCCGCGCTCACGTCGATCGGCTCGGCGTAGTGGACGAGTCGGTCGCGTTCCGGACGGTCGAAGCCGTTCGCCTCGAACAACGTGTTCGTCCGTATGTCGACCGTGGCCGCACGCAGCGTCCACGGCTCGTGAGCGATTTCCCCACAGTAGAGCCGCCGCCCGGCGGCGTAAAACCGGTAGTTCTCGAGCAAGAACGCCTCGCGAGACCCGGGCTCCGGGGTGAACGCCTCGCCGACCGGCTCGTAGGTCGCGTCGAACCCGGCCGAGGGAGCGTCCCGATGCGTGCGGTCGCTGGCGAAGCAGATCCCGTCGCCGTCGCGGTCGACCCGCATCCGAGCCCGGTAGTACGGCAGCGCGAACACCCGTCTGGCGACCGCGACGCCGACCGGGTCGCTCGCGTCGAGGTTGTAGAAGTAGACGCCGCGGCCGTTCGGTCCGTCGACGTACGTCCGCAGGTTGAGTTCGGGAAACGAGCGGCCGATCGGCGAGCCGCGCGGGCGGATATCCGTCATCAGGAACGGGACGACGCCGAGATACGCGTCGCCCTCGTAGGTGGCGACGGAGAGCCGTTCGGGAAGCGTGTCGGCGACGACACCCGGATCGACCGGCCAGTGAACGAAGAGTCCGTCGCGCCACGTCATCTCCAGCCAGCGTCGACCGAACATACCAGTGGTAGGCGCCCCCGTGGCATAACCCACACGAACCGGGCGAGTCGGCCGGGCCCGCTTGCGCGAGTCGGTCCCTCTCTCCGTTCGTCGCGGCTCAGCCGCGCGGCTCCGTGTGCCCCCCCGTTGGCGGCCTCCTTCCACTCGCCGACGCCGGACGGGTCGAGGTGGACGTGAACGTCGCCGATACCCTCCAGCCCGCGGAGCCGCGTGACGAGCTCCGTCTCGATGTCGTGAGCCCGTCGCAGCGTCATTTCTCCGTCGACCTCGACGTGGACCTCCACCTCCAGATCTGTGCCGTCGTAAAACACCCGGAGGTCGTGAACGCCGACGACCGCCGGATGATCGCGGAGCGTCTCGGTGACGCGGTCGCGGTCGCCGGTCGGCGGCGCCGCTCCCACGAGGTAGGTCACGTTCTCGCGGGCGATTTCGATCCCTTGGTACACGACGAGCAGGCTCACGACCGCCCCCGCCAGCGGGTCGAGGATCGGGAACTCGAAGAACACCCCGAGCACGCCGATGACCGCGGCGACGGAGGTGTAGATGTCGTTGAGACAATCGACGGCGAGCGCAGCCAGCGCGGTCGATTGGAGCTCCCTGTTGACCCGGACCGTGTACCAGTACAACAGATACATATCGACCATCGAGAACGCCAGCGCGACGAGCAGCAGCCGGCTGAACCGCACGTCGGTCCCGAACCGGACTCCGGCTATCGAGTTCCACAACAGGTTGAGCCCGAGCAGCACGATCACCGCTCCGACGAACAACGCGGTCAGCGGCTCGATCCGCTGGTGGCCGTGGGGATGGGTGGGGTCGGCGTCGTCGTAGCGGGAGCCCCCCCAGACGAACACCACCCCGCTGGCGACGAGGTCGGCGACCGAGTGAGCGGCGTCGGCCAGCAGCGCGACGCTCCCGAACGCGATCCCTGCGGCCCCCTCCGCGACGATCTTCGCGGCGTTCCCGAGGACGTTCACCCCGGCGGCCCGCCTGAACCGCCGCTTGTCGCCGCTCGCCCCGGGACCCGTCATGCGTGATCGTCGTCCGTCGTCGGTGTTAAGTTGCGTGTCACGCCGGCGGCCCGGCCACGGATCGACGCCGCCGGCGGCCGGTCCGCGTATCAGATCGGATAGCCGGCGGTCGGCGCTTATACGCCTGGAAGACCGAGCGACGGCATGATCCGGCCCGAGCGCGCTCAAAGTGAGGTGATCGGCGTCGTTCTCCTGTTGGGGCTGACGACGCTCGTCGTCGGCTCCACCGTGGCGCTCGGCTCCGTTGCGCTCGACGACTCCCAAGAGACCGCGGACCTCAACCGGGTCGAAGGAGCGATGACACAGCTCGACTCGAAAGCGAGTCTCGTCGCGCACGGCGAGTCGCCGAGCCAGCGGGTTCGGATCGACCGAAGCCGGGCGGCCGACCTGCGCGTCGACGAGACCGCCGGCTGGATGCGGATCGACGTCGAGACGGACGACGGATCCACGAGCGAAAACGTCACGCTCGGCACGGTCGCGTACGAACGTGGAGACGACACGGTCGCGTACCAGGGCGGCGGTGTCTGGCGCGCCAACGGCGACCACGCGCGGATGATCTCTCCGCCCGAGTTTCATTATCGCGGCAGCGCCGGCACGGGAACGCTGACGCTCCCGCTCGTCACCGTCCGAGAGACGGACGACCGTCCCCAAGATGTCGTCGTCGTCTCCGCGGGCCAGAACCGCACCGAGCGGCTGTTCCCCTCGGAGAACGGTTCGAACCCGCTCGTCGGCGGCAACGTCACGATCACGGTCGGCAGCGAGTACGCAGAGGCGTGGGGTCGGTTCTTCGAATCCCGGACGCGGGCGAACGTCACGTCGGTCGGCGAGAACACCGTCGAGATCACCCTCCGGACGCGGGTCGAACACCCGACGCTCAACGCGAGCGTCTCCGCAACCGGCCAGCCCCGGCTCGAACTCGGCGACATCGACACCATGTACGTCGACAGCTACGACTCCCGCGACGGCACGTACAGCACGTCCGGACCACGGGACGGCGCGACGATCCAGACGAAAAAGGAGCTTCACCTCACCGCCGGCGGCGGCGGCAACACGGAGACGATCACGATTCGCGGCGACCTCCTTTCGGAGTCGAACCAGCTTCCGAAGGGACAGGCGGACAAGAAGCTGAACGTCACCGGCGATATCCGAACGGGCGTCTCGTTCGACGAGGTCATCCCTGCTTCCGGCGAAATCTCGGAACGAATTCAGGCGGTCCGCGACAGCGACATCGAGGCGAGCGGAACCGTTCAGCCCGGCGACTGGTCCGTGAGCGGCACCGAAACCGTCGCCGACGACACCTACGTCGACGGCGACCTCACCGTGACGAACGGCACGCTCAGGGTCTCAGACGGCGCGACGCTCCACGTCTCCGGAGCGATCACCGTCGGCGAGGACGGGGAGATCGACCTCGAAACCGGAGGCGGCGACGTGACCGTCCTCGCCGAGGGGGAGTTCGGCCTCGCAGAGAACGCGGCGGTCCGCGCCGAGGGCGGCGCCGACGCAAATCTGTACGTCGACGACGACCTCGCCGTCCAGAACCAGACGACGGTCACGACCGCCGCCGACACCCGGCTGCTGGTTTACACCATCGGCGAGATCGACATCGACGGCGAGCCCCGGATCGCCGCCGCCGACGACCTCGCGAAGAACCTCTGGATCTACTCGGCTCCGGGAAGCGGCGGAGGAGACGACGCGGGCGACATCGAGATCGAGACGGACGCCGGCGACGGTCTCGAGTTCACGGGCGTGTTCTACGCGCCGGAAAGCGAGGCTCACCTCGACGGGGAGATGACGATCAAGGGGTCGTTCACCTTCTACACGCTCACCTTCGACGACGCGGTCATCGACTTCCACTACGACGAGGCGTTGCGGACCGAACAACCGTTCGACGGCGACTCGGTGCCGGTCGTGAGCTACCTCCACGTCTCCGAACACCGCGTGGGCGTCGGCGGCGACGGCTGAGACGGCCGCCGCTCGGACCGCCCGGTCTGCCGCGGCGGTCACTCAGACAACGCGACGTCGATGTCCGTCTCGTGGACGACGAACCGGTCGAACTCGGCGGCGACGACCGTGACGGTCACCACCGTGTCGCCGCTCGTTTCGACCTCGATTCCGTCCTCCTCGTCCGCGAGGTCGGTGTAGTATCGAGCCCAGGCCTCGGCCCGTGGCGAGTCGACGGTCACGGTCACGTTCCCGCTCGGCGTCCGCGGCCTGTCGACCGGCCCCCGGCTCGACCGCGACCCGACCAGGAGGACGGTCCGGTCGCCGCCGACAGTGCGCCGCGAGTCGGCGGCGGTCACTCCGATCAGCGAGTAGACGACCGTGTCGCCGACGAGCAGGTCGGGCTCGTTGAGCATGACACCCCCCTCGTTCTGCGTTCTGAACACCGCGCCGTTCTCGTAGACGATCCGTGTGTCACCCGCGCCGCGGTACACTATCGCCGACGTGTTTCTCGTGTACGAGCTGTTCCAAGCCGTGCTGTTGATCGTCACCTGCGTCCGGTCTTCGAACGCGAGCCTGCCGCCGCCGAGTGCGACCTCCGTCGCTCGGCTTGGAACGCCGTCGCGGGTGATGTCGTTGAGGTTGTCGTGGAGCACGTCGAACGCCCGCTCGACGTTGGTGTCGCGCTCGGCCAACTGGGCGTCCTCGAGCCCGCCGAGCCCGACGGTGAACGTGACCGCGATCGTCGTCGTGATCAACGCGAACACGAGGACGAACCCGATCGTCTCGCTGACTCCTCGGTCGTCGGGCCAGAGGCGGGCGCGAACGACTCCATCCTCGCCGACTCCGTTCCGCCCGGATCCCCCTCGGCCGCGCTCGGGGCCGCCCGCGTCGCGCCGGCGGGACCGGCTCACGAGTCGACCACCACCGCGCCGTCTGCCCCCGCGTCCGGGTCCCAGTGGATCCGGAGTTCGCCCCCCTCGACGCTCGCGGTCTCGACGTCGACGCCGGCGCTCGCCCGGAACGGCACCTCGACGACGACGCCGGCCCGGTCGCTCTCGAGGGTG
>KI543167.1:220348-221472 GCA_000496175.1 uncultured archaeon A07HR67
TCGGCACCATCGGTATTTCCTCGTACAGTTCGGCCGCGGCGGCCTCGTAGCCGTGTTCTGTGAGGAACGTCCGCCACGTGTACACACCGGCCGCGACAGGCTCGCTGGACGCGGTCGACGCGCTCGCGTCCGCAGACGCGGGCGAGCGCTCGGCGTCCGGTCTCTCCATGCGTCACCAACTCCGCAGACGTTGAAAAGGGTGTCTCGTAAATACCCGAAATTGATAATCGGGCTGGCGGACACGCCGACCGGAGTCGAGAACGCCTGCCGCCCCGCGTCACACCGCCGACGAGAATCGTCTCTCAGAACGGTGGGATTTTACTCACGTCCACCGCAGATCGACGCGTGACGCGCTTCCGTCGTCTCCGGAAGCCCGCCGTTCGCCGGCGGGTCCGCGATGCCGTCGCCGCGGAGCTGCTCGGAACCACCCGGAGCCTCGGCGTCGTCCTCGCGTTGACCTCGTTCATGTTTCTCATCGGCGCCGAGTACTACCTCGACACGCTCGGCGCGGTCCCGACGGTCCTGTGGCCGTTGTACGCCGACTCCGCGGTTGCGGTCGCGCTCGGCGCGTTCTCGCTCGCGACGGTGCTCCCGACCGTGGGATCGGGCGACTCGCCGACCGAGACGCCAACGAATCGGCCGCTCGCGTACCTCCACACCGTCTCGTTCGTGTGGCTCGTCCAGTTCGGCGTGTGGCCGCTGGTGTCGTTGAACCTCGCGTTCGAGACGTACGTCACGGCGCCCGACGCGTGGATCTACTACTGGGGCGTGCTCGGTACGCACCTCTGTTTCGTCGGTCTCGCCCTGTTGTTCCCGGCGTTCGGCCGCACCACCCGCGGCGCGCTGGCGCTGGCGTTTGGACTCGGCGTCGGAAACGTCGTCTTCGACTACGGCTTCGGCTACTACCCGCCGTTGTTGTACGAGCCCGGCGTCGGACTGGCGGCCGCGACGCTTCTCATCGCCGTCGGCGCCGTCTGGCTCGCCGACCAGTCGTTTCGCCGGCTGGACGACGACCCGCGGTGAATTTATGTGCTCACGCGGGAACCTCGGGGTATGACCCGGTCGACCGCGACGGCTCTGGACGACACGGCGATCGAGGCGTTCCTCGCCGACCGATCTGCGGG
>KI543167.1:221492-226629 GCA_000496175.1 uncultured archaeon A07HR67
GTCGTGTTCCCAGCCGCACGCGCCGTCGGCCGCGTCGCCGCCGAAGAACTCCCGCGTACAGCCGGCGTGGAGCGCCGCCGACGGCGCGCCCGCCGACAACGACGTCTCCACGAGGTGGGCGGCGCCACGCTCGGCGACGATCACGTTCGCCCCTTCGCCGACGGTGAACGGCTCCAGAAGCGAGGGGACGAACGCGAAGGTGAACCCGACCGCGATCAGGAAGACGGACATTCCGACGACGAAGTCCAGCACGGTCTGGCCTCGGTCGGCGGGGCCGTCGGCGCCGACGAGCCCTCGGCGGCGTTCATCCGACATATACCCACACCCCCAGCGCGAGCGTCATCAACACCACGGTGAACTTGACCCCCGAGACGAGCTCGGCGTCCCGGATGTAGCCGCTGATAAGCCCCGAGAGGACCGCCTGAATCGTGACCGCGTGGAAGAACAACATCGAGAGCACGCTCGGGTCGATGCCGCCGCCGCCCCCGAAGCCGGCACCGGTGCCGCCGTCGCCCTGCTCGACGAGGTCGGCCATCACGTCGATGAACTGGGTTTGTAAGATCGCCATCACCCCGAGCAGCGTGACGTACGTCATGATGATGATCGCCACCTGCATCCGGGTGCGGGATTTCCGTTCCCGCTCGATGTCGTCCTGATTCTCCGACGCCTGTGCGGCGGTCGTCAACACGTCGGTGATCTGTGAAGAGGCCTCCTGTGCCTCCGAGATGAGCTTCACCGTCCGGGCGAGCCGCGGGACCGCGTACGTGTTGTTGAACTCCACCATCGCGTTCCGGAGGCTCATCCCGTAGTTCACCTTCGCGTACATCACCTCGAACTCGTCGGCGAGCTGTCCCGACGACGTGTCCGCGACGGTCTGGATCGACTCAAGAAGCGTCTGTCCGGTGTCGTTCGCAGAGGAGAGCTTCCGGAGATTCTCGGAGAGCTTCCCGGTCACGGCTCGCCGCGACAGCTGGTTCCACTCGTAAAACGCCGCGAGCGGAATCAACGTGAGGTACGCCGGCAGGTACACCCAGAGGAACGTGGCCCAAACGGGGCCGTCGATGAACCCGTCAAGCGTCGTCGGCGCCGCGCCGGCGTTCAGCGCCAGCCCGACGAGCACGAGCGCCGCGGGCACCGTCATCGCCAGCGTGTACGCCGGGTTGCGCTTCAAAAACAGGTGTGGCGCCGAGAGCAGCTCCTTCGTCTTGAACGTTCCCTCGCGGCGTTTGATCCGGTCGAACACGCCGTGGTCGCCGACGAATCCCTCGACGAGCCCGAGGTGACCGAGCGTCTCGCGGTTCGCCTCGTCGACCCGCTCGTCGTCGGCCGTCGGCCGCAGGTAGCCGTTCCCCGGCTCGTCCTGTTTCACCGTCGAGACCAACACCAGAAACCCCACTCCGGTCAACGGTATCAGCACGTACACCGTCGCGTACAACAGAAAGTCGTCGCCCTCGCCCATCATCCCCATGATCACGAGGATGATGATGAGAAGCAACGGAAACAACGAGAGCGTCATGTACATCTCGCCGAACAGCTCCAGCGTCTCCAGGGTCGTCTCCTGTTCGCGTTTCGCCGTGCGGAGGTGTTTCTCTTTTTTATCTTTCAGGAACTGCTCCATGTTCCCGCCGGAGTTGACGATCGAGAGCATGTCCGCGAGAAACTGTGAGAGCTCCTCGGAGGGCGTCTCCATCGATTGTTGACGGATCGCGTTCCGGTAGTCGGTTCCGAAGTACTCGGTCTCGTTGATGATGCTTTGGAACTCCTTCGACACCTCTCCGTACGTGTCCTCGGCGGTCGCCATCGCCCGCAGAATCTCGAGTTGGTTGAGCCCGCCGACCGACAACGCGTACATGAACGAGACGGAATCCGAGAGCAGCATGTTGATCTCCCGCTCGCGGCCCGAGGCCCGCGAGTACGGAACCGCGATCAGGCTCCCGAACCCCAGCGCGAACCCGATCGACCCGAAGACGAGCCCGCTGGCGACGACCGTCGCCGGAACGACGAGCGACCGAAGCAGGCTCCTCACCCCGGCGTTCGGAGCGGGCACCCCGAGCGAGAGCGCTTCCGGCGAGATCACTCCGAGCGCGAACACGCCGTAGCCGAGAAGCGTCCCGAGCACGGCCAGCGCGACGCCGACCGCCACGCCGACGCCGAGCGAGCGCGAGACGTACATCTCGACCGGATCCGACATCCGCGCTTCCGCCAGCTTCGCCTCGACGTCTCCGACGAGGTCGCCGTCGGGGTCGAACAACACCCCGAAGAACGGATAAAACAACTCTCCGAGCAGGTCGCCGTCGACCGAGTCGCCGCCGACCGCCGAATCGAGGCTCATCGACGCCTCCGAGACGGGGAGATCACGCTACGCCTCCTCCTCGGACGGCCCGGGAATATTGTCGTCTGCGGCGTCCGCCTCGTCGGGCGAATCGGTCGCGTCGGCATCCCCGCCCGCGCCGTCGGTCGCCGACCGTCCGACGTCGACGCCGTCGTCGAAGGCGTCGTCGAAGTCGATACCGTCGCTCGCGCCGTTCTCCCGGTCGTCCTCTGCCGGCCCCGGGTCACGGTCCGAGCCGCCGTTGGCCAGCGAGGCCGCCGCGCCGTTGTCTGTCGGCAGGTCGGCTCCGGCTTCCGTCGCGGAGCCGCGGTCGTCTGGCCCCTCGTCGTCCGGGCGTGTCGGCCCGACGACTCCCGCCTCGCGCTCGGCCGCCACCTCAGAGATCGTCGCGAGGGTGTCGTGGTCGTCCGCCGGACTGGCCTCCACGTCGCGAGCAGCGTCGACTTCCAGCAGCGCGCCGGCCACGGAGTCGGGAACCGAGCCGCGGTAGGTCGCGAACAGGTCCGCCGCCTCGTCGAGAATCGCGGCGGCCTCCTCGCGACCCGCCTCGTCGGGGTCGGGGCGGGGGACCAGTTCTTCTTTCTCGCGGTCGACGTCGATGAGGACGGACTCCATCTCCCGGAGGTCCTCGAGCGAGCGTTCCAAGCCGTCGTTGGCCATCAACGCGAGCACGGTCTCGGGGTCGTTGATGAACGCCTGGAACGTCGCCGCCACCTGCGCGTAGCTGTTGAGTTCGCGGTCGATGAGGTACGCCAATACCACCCGACGCTTCCGGAGCTCGTCGTCGAGCCGCTCGCGGCTCCAGCCGCGGTCGAACATGATCTCTTCGAGGACGCTCGAGTCGCCCATCCGGAGGAACTCGTCGGTCTCGGCCTGCCACTGAAACACGTCTTGGACGTTGATTTCGTCGTTTTCGGCGTCGTAGTGGTTGATCTCGGTGAGCGACTTGTTTCGCCGGACCTTCCGTCCCTGGACACGGGTCGACGTCTGGATGGAGACCAGATCCAGCGCCGTGAACATGGTCTTCGAGACGTTGATCGGGTCGGTGGTGAACCGCTTGAGCACCTCGCCGACGGAGTCGGCGTGGAACGTGGTGTAGGTGGTGTGGCCCGTCGACATCACCTGGAAGGCGGTGCGTCCCTCCTCGCCGCGGATCTCGCCCATCACGATGTAGTCGGGGCGTTGTCGGAGGGCGGCCTCCAGCAGGTCGAACTCGTCGACGTCGCCCTTGTCGTCGTCCGAGAAGGACGGCCGCGTCACCGACGCGATCCAGTTGCGCTGGGGCAGTTCGACCTCCCGCGTGTCCTCGATCGAGACGATCTTGCCGTTCGACGGAATGAAAAGCGAGACCGCGTTCAGGCTCGTTGTCTTCCCCGAGGCGGTCCCGCCGGCGAAGATCAGGTTCTTGTTGTTCTCGATACACAGCCACAGGAAGGCCATCTGGTCGAGCGAGAACGTCTTCCAGTTGATCAGGTCGATCGGCGTGAACGGGATGTCGTTGAACTGGCGGATCGTGTAGTTCGTCCCGTGGTCGGACACTTCTCGGCCCAGCGTGAGCTGTGCGCGGGAGCCGTCCGGTAGGGTCGCGTCCACCTGCGGTCGCCGCTTCGAGATTCCCTTCCCGGACCGTTGTGCCAGTTTCACCACGAAGTCGTCGAGCTCCTCCGTCCCGTGGTCGATGTTCGTGATGACCTGTTCGTACTCCGAGTGGTACACGAAGACGGGCGAGTCGTAGCCGTCACACGAGATGTCCTCGACGTTGATGTCGTGTTTGATCGGATCGATGCGCTCGTATCCGATGAAATCGCGTTTCAGGTAGTACAACAGCTTCTCGACCTGGTACGCCGAGAGCGTCTCCGCGTCCTCGGCGAGCACCGCCGGCTCCGGCCGAGCGGGAATCGCCGAGGGGGCTGGCGATGGGTCGCCGGACGGCTCGTACCCGAGCGCCCGCGCCAGCCGCCCGGCGACGCCGCGCGTCGGATCGAGACCGACACGGGTCACCACCGTCGCCAGGGTTCCGTCGCCTTCGGGCTCCTCGTAGAGGTCGTACCGGTCGAGCAGGCTTCGCGTCTCCTCGGCGATGACCTCCTCGCGAAACGCTTCGTCGCCTCCGGCGATCGACTCGTCGGCGTACTTGATCGACGTTCGGAGCTTTCCCGTGAGAAACTCCGACAGGTCGGTCTCGATCGACGTCATGTGCGGCTGGACCGCGTAGTACTTCCGCTCGTTCTCTTTCGTCGAGCGGAACACGATCACGAACGCGTACGGCTCGTTCACCCAGTAGCGTTCCACCTCGGTGAAGTGCGCCTTCTTCGGCAGCGGAACCGCCTTCTCGAGGTCGTACCGGTTCGCGAGCGTGGTCGATCCGTCCGGCAGCGAGAAGAAGGCGTCCTCGTCGACCGCCGGGTCGACGTCGACGGTCCGCTCGTCGACCAGGTTGTCGAGCGCCGCGGCGGCCTCGCCGCCGGCGCCGAGCGCCTCCTCGAGACGGTCCGGGCCGAATCCCAGCGCCGCCGTCTTCTCCTCGTGACTGAGCCCGGGCGGCTCGGTCTGGTCGTCGGCCGACGACGAGCCCTGACCGTCGCGACCGAACTCGTCCGCGTAGTGTTCCCAGGTGTAGTATCCCTTTGCCACGGGGACCCCGTTTCGGTCGTGTCGGTCGCGACACCGACCCCACAACGCGTCGGCCGTTGCGTCGCCGGCCCGCAGCCACGTCTCGATCGCTTCCGGGTCGAAGCCGAGAACCGCCGCGGGATCGAGCGAGACTCGATCCCAGTCGTCGGCGGTCGGTGGACCGACGGGCAC
>KI543167.1:226649-233437 GCA_000496175.1 uncultured archaeon A07HR67
CCGGCGTCGCAGAGGCCGCCGACTGACGACGACCGAGTCGACCACCGCGCAGCGAGAATCGAAGCCACAGACAGCCAGACTGTGTACCGTGAGCAACCCGACCGAACCTACCAGGATTCCAACGAGAGAAGCGACTGAACGAATCTAACAGGACGGAATCCCCGCAAGCAAGGCAAAGCGAGAACGATCGCAGCCGAAGTCTCCATCGGTGAATCAATACCGATCGCGGCGGGATCCCTCTCGGTGAACTAAGAGCGATTGCTGTGGGATCCGTATTAGTGAACGAAAGCGGTTGCTGTGGGATCCATATCGATAAAGCGAGAACGGGCGCGACGGGATCCCCGCGAGCGCAGCGAGCGGGAGTCAGTCGCGCCCGTGACCGAACGCAGTGAGGGAACGGGCGCGACGGGATTCGAACCCGCGATCGAGGGGTTAGGAACCCCTCGCCCTGTCCGCTAGGCCACGCGCCCAAGCCGAGAGAGAAAACGGGCGATCGACCGGGGCTCTCTGCGGAGCGGTCCCAGTTACGTGCTCGGCTCCGTTTCTGTCTCGAGTTCGTCGTCGTCGGTCGCTGTGTCGGCCGTCGCGGAGCCTTCCGTCGGAGAGCTGCTGGTCACCGGTTCGTCCCCGTCTTGCATCTGTTCTAGCTCGTCTTCGATCTCCTCGCGGCCCTTCTTGAACTCACCCATCGCCTGCCCCGTCGACCGGGCGAGTTTCGGAATCTTGTTCGCGCCGAACAACAGGACCAGTACGAGCAGGATGATGAGGAGTTCAGGGCCCGCTGGAATGCCGCCGATCAGTGGAATCGCACTTATCATCTCTACTCGCTCGTAACCCTGTAGCGATTATAGTCTTTTTGCCTCTAGGGGGTGGCACGGACGATACGCGCCGGGTTGAGCCGCCCCGTATATAGGTGCTGGCGACGATCGGGTGGTATGGTTGAGGTAGGCGACGACGCTCCAGACTTCACCGCTTCGCTCGTGACCGACGACATCGAGCCGTTCCGACTCGCCGACCGCCTCGGCGACGGACCGATCGTGCTCGCGTTCTTTCCGGCCGCCTTCTCGCGCACCTGTACCGACGAGATGCGCGCGCTGCGAGACGACTTCGATCGGTTCCCGACGGCGTGTACCGTCCTCGGAATCAGCACCGATCTCCCACACGCGCTCTCGGCGTACCGCGAGGAGTACGACCTTCCGTTCGGACTCGTCGCCGATCCCGACCACCGCGCGATCGAGGCGTACGACGCCGTCGAATCGTTCTCGGGCTACGGGATCGACACTGTCGCTCGCCGGTCCGTGTTCGTGATCGACGACGACGGCGACGTCGTCTACCGCTGGCTGGCGGACGACCACGGCCAAGAACCCGACTACGCGGCGGTCGCGGCAGCCGTTTCCGGCTCGGCGGCGTCGCGCTGATCTCGGACGACCGCTCACGTCTCCGTCCGTCGACCCCTCGGACGACAGACGATCCGGTCGCACGTTCTGGGATCCGACTGACGAAGCCGTGAGCGGGCGCTACTCGCCGGCTTCGGGCTCGTCCGTGTGTGCGCTCTCGGGAACGATATCCACCGACGCGACCTCGTCGTCGGGGTCGAGGTCCATCACGATGACGCCCATCGTGTTCCGGCTCACCGTCGACACCTCTTCGACGCGGGTGCGCACGATCTGGCCGTCGGCACTCATCGCGACGAGGTGGTCGCCGTACGAGACCGCCTCGATGGCCACCGTCTCGCCGTTGCGGTCGCCGGTCTTGATGTCGACGAGCCCCATCCCGTTTCGCGACTGCGGCCGGTACTCGGCGAGGTCGGAGCGTTTTCCGTACCCGTTTTGGGTCACCGTCAACACCCAGTCGTGGCGGTCGATGTCGACGGCGGCAACCCCGGCGACGCGGTCGTCCTCGCGCAAGTCGATCCCGATCACGCCGCGGGCCGTCCGACCCATCGGGCGAACGTCCGTCTCCTCGAACCGAATGGCCATCCCGTCGCGGCTTCCGATGACGATGTGTGCTTCCCCATCGGTCACCTCCACGTCGGCGAGCTCGTCGTCGTCGTCCAGGCGAATTGCTCGGATACCGGTCGACCGAATGTTCTCGAACTCGTCGACGGCGGTTCGCTTGATATACCCGTCGCGGGTGACCATCGTGAGGAACTCCTCGCCGTCGAACTCGTCGGTGTTGACGACGGCCTCGATTTCTTCGCCGTCGTCGAGATCCAAGAGGTTCACCGCCGACTTTCCGCGGGCGGTTCGTGACAGCTCCGGAATCTCGTACGTTTTCAGCCGGTAGATCTGACCGTGGTTGGTGAACACGAGGAGGTAGTCGTGCGAGTTGGCGGCGAACACCGACGAGACCCGGTCGCTTTCTTTGAGATCCATGCCGATGATCCCCTTGCCGCCCCGGTTCTGCGTGCGGAATGTCTCGAGCGGCATCCGCTTGATGTAGTCGTCTTCGCTCATCACGACCAGACACTCTTCTTCGGGGATCAGGTCCTCGTGGGTGACGGATCCCGTGTCTTCGATGAAGCTCGTGCGGCGCTCGTCGTCGTACTCCGCTTTGATCGATTCGAGCTCCTCGATTATCACCGCGTCGAGCTCGTCGGGATTGCTGAGAATCGTCTCGAGCCGCTCGATTCTGGCGGTGACGTTCTCGTACTCCGCCTCGATCTCCTGGGTTTCGAGCGACGTGAGCGAGCCGAGCTGCATCCGGACGATGTGTTGTGCCTGTGGCTCAGAGAACGCGAAGTCGGCTTCGAGTGCGGTTCTCGCGGCGTCGCGGTCGGCAGAGTCTTGGATCGTCTCGACGACGGCGTCGACGTGTTCGAGCGCTTTCAGCCGCCCTTCGAGGATGTGTGCGCGGTCCTCGCGTTCGGCCAACTCGTGTTGCGAGCGGCGACGAACGACGTCTCGCCGGTGTTCGACGTAGTGTTCGAGCGTTTCTTTGAGATCCAACACCTGCGGCGAGCCGTCGACCAACGCGAGGTTGATCACGCCGAACGTCCGTTCGAGGTGGCTCTCTAACAGCTGGTTTTTCACCACCTCGGCCATCGCGTCGCGTTTCAACTCGACGACGATCCGGATCCCGTCGCGGTCGGACTCGTCGCGGAGGTCGCGGACCCCCTCGATCGCGCCCTGGTTGACGTCTTCGGCGATCCGCTCGACGAGCCGCGACTTGTTCTGTTGGAAGGGGAGTTCGGAGATCACGATTCGGCCCTCCTCCTCGTCGACCTCGAACTCGGCACGGACGCGGATCCGACCCCGCCCCGTCTCGTACGCCTTGTGGACGGCGTTGCGGCCGACGATGTTCGCGCCCGTCGGGAAGTCCGGTCCCTTGACGTGGTCCATCAGGTCCGAGACCTCACACTCCGGGTGGCGTATCAACTCGATCGTCGCGTCGATAACCTCCCCGAGGTTGTGAGGCGGGACGTTCGTCGACATCCCGACCGCGATTCCCGACGAGCCGTTCACGAGCAGGTTCGGCACTGCCGCCGGCAACACGGCCGGCTCCGTCAATCGGTCGTCGTAGTTCGACTCGAAGTCGACCGTGTCGCGGTCGATGTCGGCCAACAACTCCTCGGCGATCGGCGCCATCCGCGCTTCGGTGTACCGCATCGCCGCCGGCGGGTCGCCGTCGACGGAGCCGAAGTTCCCCTGGCCGTCGACCAGCGGGTATCGCATCGAGAAGTCCTGTGCCATCCGCGCGAGCGTGTCGTAGATCGCGCTGTCGCCGTGTGGGTGGTAGTCACCCATCGTCTCGCCCACGATCGACGACGACTTGCGGTGTGCGGAGCTGCTGGTGACGCCGGCCTCGTGCATCGCGTAGAGAATCCGCCGGTGGACGGGTTTGAGACCGTCGCGGACGTCGGGGAGCGCACGACCCGCGATGACCGACATCGCGTAGTCGATGTACGACTGCTCCATCTCGTCTTCGATGCGGGCGTTTGTGACCTGTGCGGCCGGCACGTCGCTGGGACCCGGTACGTCGGAGCTCATATGTCCACCCACTCGGCTTCTGTCGCGTGTTCTTTGATGAACTGTTTGCGCGGTTCGACGGCGTCACCCATCAACACGTTGAACATGCGGTCCGCGGCAGCCGCGTCGTCGACGTTGATCCGTTTGAGAATCCGGTTGGTCGGATCCATCGTCGTCTCCCACAGCTGGCCGGGGTTCATCTCGCCGAGCCCCTTGAACCGCTGGACCTGATCGGGGTCGCCGTCACACGTTTCTGCGACAATTCGGTCGCGTTCGGTCTCTGTCATCGCGTCGTACGTCTCGCCGTTGTGCCGAACGCGGTACAACGGCGGCTGTGCGGCGTACACGTATCCGGCCTCTAAGAGCGGCTTCATGTGACGGTACAAAAGCGTGAGCAGAAGGGTTCTGATGTGGGCGCCGTCGACGTCCGCGTCCGTCATCAGAATGATCTTGTTGTATCGCACCTCCTCGATGTCGAACTCCTCGCCGATTCCCGCGCCGATTGCGGTGATCAGCGCGCGAATCTCGTCGTTTTCGAGAATCCGATCGAGCCGGTGTTTCTCCACGTTGAGGATCTTGCCTTTTAGCGGCAGGATCGCCTGGTTCTTGCGGTTCCGGCCCTGTTTGGCGCTCCCGCCGGCGCTGTCGCCCTCCACGACGAACAGCTCCGACTCCGCCGGGTCGCGGGTCTGACAGTCCGCGAGCTTGCCGGGCAGCGCGGTCGATTCTAACGCCGACTTCCGGCGCGTCAGCTCCTCGGCCTTCTTCGCGGCCTTTCGCGCCCGGGCGGCCTCGGCCGCCTTGTGAACGACCTTTCGAGCGGTGCCGGGGTTCTCCTCGAGAAACGTTCCGAGCTTCTCGTGGGTCGCGGATTCAACGACGCCACGAACCTCGCTGTTGCCGAGTTTCGTCTTCGTCTGTCCCTCGAACTGCGGGTCGGGGTGTTTGATCGAGATGACGGCAGTCAATCCCTCGCGAACGTCTTCGCCCTTCAGGTTGGCGTCGAGGTCGTCTACGAGTCCGTGTTCGTTCGCGTAGTCATTGACGACGCGTGTGAGCGCCGTCTTGAATCCCGTGAGGTGTGTTCCCCCCTCGCGGGTGTTGATGTTGTTCGCGAACGCGTGGACCGAGCCCTGTAGCTCCTCTGTCGCCTGTAACGCGACCTCGACGTGAACGTCGTCCGCCTCGTCTGCGAAGTAGATGACCTCCTCGTGGATCGGCGTGCGCGTCTCGTTGAGATAGCCGACGAACTCGCGGATGCCGCCGTCGTAGCGGAACGTCTCGCGGTCCCCGTTGCGCTCGTCGGCCAGCGTGATTTCGACGCCGGAGTTGAGGAAAGCGAGCTCACGGAGCCGGTTCGAAAGCGTCGAGAACTCGAAGTCGGTCGTCTCGAAGACCTCGTCGTCGGGCCAAAACCGGATCGTGGTTCCCGTCCCCTCCGAGGGGTCTAACTCGCGAACGCGCTCGAACCCCTCCGGCTCCGGCTCGCCCTGGCGGAACCGGTGGCGGTAGACGCCGCCGTCGCGTTTCACCTCGACCTCCAGGCGCGCCGAGAGCGCGTTGACGACGCTCACGCCGACGCCGTGGAGGCCGCCGGAAACCTGGTAGGATTTCGAGTCGAACTTCCCGCCAGCGTGTAAGACGGTCATGATGACCTCGAGCGCCGGGCGGTCGTACTTCTCGTGGGTGTCGACGGGAATTCCTCGGCCGTCGTCGCGGACGCTCACGGAGCCGTCGTCGTGAATAGTAACTCCGATGGCCTCACAGTGGCCCGCGAGCGCCTCGTCGATGGCGTTGTCAACGACCTCGTAAACGAGATGATGGAGCCCGCGCTCGTCCGTGGACCCGATATACATCGCCGGACGTTTGCGGACGGCTTGAAGGCCTTCGAGGACCTGTATCTGGCCCGCTCCGTATTCAGTCTCCTCTGGCATAGAACTTGAATGATTTAGTCCGTGATGGGTTATAAACCCGGCGCACGCGCGCGGGCGTAGACGAACCAACTACGGCACCGCTTTCGCCCGATCGAAGCCGTCCGCGGCGACGCGATCGACCCCGATCAGTCGTTTCGCGGACTGCTCGGGTGGTACTCCGTGTCGTACTCTCCCGGATTTCCGTCGACGCGGTCGGGATTGATCCGCCCTCCGAGCAGCATAAAGTCGAGGACGGTACAGTACAACATCGCCTCCACGACCGGCACCGCCCGCGGCGGAAGCACGGGATCGTGTCGTCCGACGACCTGGACCTCCTTCTCCTCGTCCGTCTCCCAGTCGGCAGAGCGTTGTTTTTTCGGAATCGAGGTGGGCGCGTGCCACGTCGCCTCGCCGTAGATCGGCTCGCCGGTGGTGATGCCGCCCTGGAGTCCGCCGTGGTCGTTGCCGACGGGGACGGGATCGCCAGCCTCGCTCTCGACGTGGTCGAACGATTCGTCGTCGTCGAACGTCCAGTCCTCGTTGCGGTCGCTGCCGGCGGCTCTCGTCGCGTCCTGCCCGAGGCCGTATTCGACGGCAGTCGTCGCCGGGATGGAGAACATCGCCTGCCCGAGGCGCGCGGGGAAGCTGTCGAATCGCGGCGCGCCCAGCCCGCGCGGAACGCCGCGACACTCGAAGTAGATCGAGCCGCCGATCGAGTCGCCCCGTTGTTGATACCCCTCGATCAGTTCCTGCATCTCGGCAGCCGCCTCCGGATCGGCACATCGGACGTCGTTCTCCTCGGAGTGGTCGAGAATCTGCTGGAAGCTCACCGGCTCCGCTTCGACCTCGCCGATGCGGTTGACGTGTGCTTTGATTTCTACGTCGTGTTCTGAGGCGTCGAGCACCT
>KI543167.1:233457-245221 GCA_000496175.1 uncultured archaeon A07HR67
CTCCCCGCGAGGTGGTGATCATCGACTGGCCCGGCTTGCGCCGGTCGAGCTGTGCTTGGATCGCCTTCTCGTCGAGTTCGACGCCAGCGGGCACTCCCGAGACGGTCACGCCCATCGCCTCACCGTGGCTCTCGCCGTACGTCGTCAGCTGAAAGAGCCGGCCGAACCGATTCCCGTTCATACCCGCACGTGGACCCGCGGACATATATGGGTTGCAATCCGCGCAACCGGCGCGCCCGGCGACGACCGAGCGGCCGCTCGCCTGCCCCCTCGGCTGTCTCGCGCCCGGAACGGTCAAACCCCGCGGGCACCATCGATCGAGTATGACCGCCGGTGACGGACCGCCGTCCCGACCGCCGACGCTCGACGACCCGATCGACTTCGCGGGGACCCGGCTTCGAAACCGTCTGTACCGCGCCCCGCTGCTCGAGTGTGCCGGCAACGGCCCGGACGCGGTCGATCGACTGATCGCCGACCTCGAGCCCGCCGCGGCGGCCGGCGCCGGGCTGATCCATCAGGGAGCGACCATCGTCCGCGAGGAGGGCGGCTGTGCCGCCCCGGAGATGACCCGGGTTCACGACCCCGATTTCGTCGCCGATCTCGCTCGGCTCACCGACGCCGTTCACGCTCACGGCTCGCGGATCGCGATCCAACTCGAACACGGCGGCCTGCGCTCGATGGAGGTGTGGCACGACGGCTACCGGCGCGCCACCCCCGACCTCCACCAACTCGCCGTCTCGCGGCCGCCGCGCGTCCTCCGCGTTCTCGACCGACTCGGCTTTCTCGACCTCTCACCGCGGGTGATGGACACCGACGACGTCGAGCGGCTCGCGGCCGACTTCGGCCGTGCGGCCGCCCGTGCGGCCGACGCCGGCTACGACGCGGTGCACATCGCCGGCGCGAACATGGGCCTCGTCCAGCAGTTTCTCTCGCCGTTTTACAACCGCCGGACGGACCGGTTCGGCGTCGATTCCGCGATCGGCCCCGACGACACCCGCGGGGTCGGCACGGCCTTCCTCGAACGCGTTGCCGAGGAGATACGCGACCGTGCGGGCGACGTGCCGTTGTTGACGAAGGTGCCCTCCGAACGGCCCACTCCACCCGGAATCGGTCCTCACCTGAGCGACGACGACGCGGTCGCCGCCTGCGAACGGCTCGTCGACGCCGGGTTCGACGCGGTGGTGCCCGTCCGGACGAGCGTCTTCTGGGATATGAGCGTCGTTCGCGGGACGTTCCCGGCGGCGGCGTGGCGTGACGAGCGGCTTCGAGACGGGTTCCGCGAGGCGTTCGGGTCGCTGCCGCGTGCCGCCGCCGTCGCGGCCGGAAACTGGCTAGAATCGCTCGTGTACGACCGCGAGGCCGGCTGGAACCGCGACCTGTGCCGGCGGGTCCGCGGACGGGTCGACGCGCCCGTGTTGTGCGAGGGCGGGCTCCGCGAGCGGTCCGAACTCGACGCCGCGCTCGCCGGCGACGCCGACTTGGTCGGAATGGGTCGGCCGTTCTACGCCGAGCCCAAGTTGCCCGCCCGCCTGCTCGGCGAGCGCGTCGACCCGACGGCCCGAGCGGTGTGTGCGGACTGTAACAACTGTGCGGTCGCGCAGGCGGCCGGCGAGTCAGGGGTGTGTCGAACCCCGGCCGTGCTTCGACAGGCGGGGGAGCTTCGGCGTCAGGGTGCGTACGACCGACCGGATACTGACGCCAGCCGGGGTGACGCCAATGCGGACGACTGAACCGACGCCGGTTTATTGATCGGCTCCGTCCCCCGCTTCATGCGCGACCGGCTCACCTCCGATCTCGGCGTCTACGCGCTCTCCGGCGGCTTCTCGCTCGCGGTGTTTCTCGTCGCGCTCGTGGTCCTCTCGACGACGCTGCCCGGCGGGCTCGACGCACGCCGAACCGCGGGACTCGTCGTCGGCTACCTGCTCTTCGTATCGGCGTACACCGCCGCGTGGTACATCTACACCGGGATCGACGCCCGCGAGGACGCCTCCTGACCTGAGGCGAACCGGCTCCGCGACCCTTGGGCGCCGGCGCCGGCTCCGACCGGACGAGGGCGGAACGGTTTTGCCCGCCGCGGGCGACGCCGGGGTATGTCGACAGACCCGATCAGACTCGACGTCGACGGCGACGTGGGTCGGCTGACGGTCGACCGCCCGGAACAGCTCAACGCCCTGACCGTCGAGACGCTGGAATCGATGACCGACGCGCTCGACATGGCGGCCGACGCGGAGATCCGTGCGCTCGTGCTCGCCGGCGCGGGCGAGGAGGCGTTCGTCGCGGGCGCGGACATCTCGTACATGGTCGACCTCTCGACGCCGGAGGCCCAGGCGTACGCGGAGCTCGGCCATCGGGTCACCGACGCGATCGAGACGTTCCCGGCCCCCGTCGTCGCCGCGGTCGACGGCTACGCGCTCGGCGGCGGCTCGGAGCTCGCGCTGGCCGCCGACCTTCGGGTCGCGAGCGAGGACGCCGTGATCGGCCAGACCGAGGTCGACGTCGGGATCATCCCTGGCTGGGGCGGTACCCAGCGGCTCGCCCGCCTGGTCGATGACGGGACGGCCCGCCGGCTGGTGTTTCTCGGCGAGCGGCTCGACGCCGACGCGGCGGCCGCGGCCGGGCTGTTCGGCGAGGTCGTTCCCGCGGACGCGTTCGACGACCGTGTCGCGACGCTGGCGGCCGACCTCGCCTCGCGGCCGGCGGCCGCGGTCCGCGCCGCCAAGGAGGCGCTCAACGCGGCACAGACGGTCTCTTCGACCGGACTGGCGTTAGAACGCCGCGCCTGGTCGGGGCTGTTCGGGACACACGACCAGCGCGAGGGGATGCGGGCCTTTCTCGAAAACCGGGAGCCGGAGTTCGAGTGATCGAGACACGACCCGGGTCCACGAGGACCGGCCTGCGCCATCCCGGCGCGTGATCGCCACGCTTTATTAAGGCGCCCGAGTACCGGCGACATGGACCAGCTGCGGCAGTCGCTCCTCGACGCGCCGATTATCGAAAAAGGCGAGTATGAGTACTTCGTCCACCCGATCAGCGACGGCGTTCCGATGCTCAAACCGGAGCTGCTCCGGGAGATCGTCATCCGGATCATCCGGAAGGCCGAACTCGAGAACGTCGACAAGATCGTCACGCCTGCCGCGATGGGGATCCACATCTCGACCGCGCTCTCGTTGATGACCGACATCCCGCTGGTCGTCATCCGCAAACGCCAGTACGGCCTCGACGGAGAGGTGCCCTTGTTCCAGGAGACGGGCTACTCCGAGTCGGAGATGTACATCAACGACGTCGAGGCGGGCGACCGGGTGCTCGTCCTCGACGACGTGCTCTCGACGGGCGGCACGATGAAAGCGATCCTCGACGCCCTCACCGACGAGGTCGGCGCCGAGGTCGTCGACGTCGTCGCCGTAATCAAGAAGGCCGGCGACAACGAGCTCGACGGCACCGGCTACGACGTCAAGACGCTGATTAACGTGACCGTCGAGGACGGGCAGGTCGTGATCACCGATCCCCTCGGCGACGACTGATCACGTCGTCGACGGAGCCCGGGACACACTCGCCCGGCGGATGCCGGACTCGGGTGCCTTTTTACCCGTCGGCTCGAACCTCCGGCACATGACACGCGCGTTGTTCGTCGTGAGCGAGGAAGGGTACTGGGCCGAGGAGTGTATCGAGCCGCTGACGACGCTCGAGGCAGACGGCGTCGACGTGACGGTCGCGACGCCGTCGGGGTCGCCGCCGGTCGTCGACGAGCGCTCGCTCGAGCCGGACGCCGCCGGCGGCGAGGACGCGGTCGCGGAGTTCCGCGAGATCCACGAGACGCACCCCGAGTTGACCGACCCCGAGCCGGTTGCGACGGTCGACGCCGCCGACTACGACGCGGTCGTCTTCCCCGGCGGACACGGCACCGTCTGGGACGTGAACCAGGATCGCCACGCCCGGCAGCTGCTTCTCGACGCCGTCGCCGGCGATGACGGCGTCGCGCTCGTGGTGTGTCACGCGGTCGGTATTCTGGCGTTCACCCGCGAGGCCGACGGGACGCCGCTCGTCGACGGGCGCGCGGTGACCGGGTTCCCGAACGACTGGGAGGAGGGAATCGTCGACGCGGAGGACGTGATGCCCGACGGCCGCAAGCTCCCGTACTGGGTGGAAGACGAGGTTCGACTCGCGGGCGCAGACTGGGACGCCGAACTCGACGCCGACACCAGCGTCACCGTCGACGGCGACCTCCTCACCGCCCGCGGGCCGGGGTCGTCGTCGGCCGCCGCGGCGACGCTTCTCGACCGCCTGTAGGCGACTGCTGTGGCGCGGACGGCCGACCGCCACGGCGCCGACGGCCGCCACGGCGCCCACAGTCGACTCACCGAATCACGAACGACGGTTCTCCGACGCGCTCGCTTTTACACGTCGGACACCGCGACGGCGCGTTGAGCGGGTCGTCGAACCCGTCGAACCCGCAATCGCGACACGTCGGCGGCGCGACGAGAAACTGCTCGTCGCCGCCGACCGACCGCGAGACGTGTTCGAGGTGGTCGTAGACGGTCGGCGTCGGCAGCGAGAGGTCGGCTGCGATCTCGCTCGCGGTCGCTGCGTCCGTGCGGAGCCGCTCGGCGATCCGTTGACGGGTCGTCTCCATGCGTCGTTCTCTCGTCGCCGCCCAAATAAACCCGCGACGGCGTCTGTTGCCGTCGACACGAACACAAGAAGTATGATGACGGGGGGTAACGGTGTACGCATGAAAGCCGTGGTACTAGCCGGCGGATACGCGACGAGGCTCTGGCCGATAACCAAAGACCGACCCAAGATGTTTCTCCCCGTGGGCGAGCAGACGGTTATCGACGAGATCTTCGCCGATCTCGAGGCCGACGACCGGGTCGACGAGGTGTTCGTCTCGACGAACGAGCGCTTCGCCGAGACGTTCGACGAGTACCTCGCCGAGAGCGACTTCGAGAAGCCGACCCTCTCGATCGAAGAAACCGTCGAGGAGGACGAGAAGTTCGGCGTCGTCGGCGCGCTGGCTCAGTTGGTCGACCGCGAGGGGGTGGACGACGACCTGCTGGTCGTCGCCGGTGACAATCTGATAAGCTTCGACTTGGCCGAGTTCACCGACTTCTTCCAAGAGAAGGCGACGCCGACGCTGGCCGCCTACGATGTGGGGTCGTTAGAACGCGCCAAATCGTACGGGCTCGTCGAACTCGACGGCGACCAAATTGTGGATTTCCAAGAAAAGCCCGATGACCCGAAGAGCACGCTCGTCTCCATCGCGTGTTACGCGTTCCCCGCGGAGACGCTGCCGGATCTCGCGACGTATCTCGAAGACGACAACAATCCCGACGAACCCGGCTGGTTCCTCCAGTGGCTACAATCGCGCGAACCGGTCCACGCGTTCACCTTCGACGGCGCGTGGTACGACATCGGCACCGCCGACAGCTACCTCGACACCGTCGAGTACGCGCTCGACGGCGAGCATCTCGTCGCCGACGGCGCGACGGTCGAGAACACCGAACTCGGCGACGTCGTCCACGTGATGGACGGCGCCGAGGTGACCGACTCCTCTCTCGAACGGGCCGTCGTGTTCCCTGAGGCGACGATCACCGACAGCGACGTTCAAAACAGCGTCGTCGACGAGCACGCCACCCTCGAGGACGTCGATCTCACCGGCTCGCTGATCGGCGCGTACACCTCGATCACGAGCGGCGACGACTTCTGAGCGGTCCAGTCTCGCACGGTCCGGCGGCGGCGTGGGCCGCCTCGTGGCGGCTCGCCGGCCGACCCGGTGAAACGGCCGACGCGTCTCACTGACCGCTCGCCGTGACGGCCGGGTCCGCCTCGTCTGTCGGCTCGGTCGCCGCGTGCGTGTGATGATAACAATCCAGCGCCGGCTCGCCGTCCGCCGTCGCGGGGTGAAAACACACCCGCTGGTACCGCTCGTTGTCGAGCAGGTTGACGACGAATCCCTCCGCGTGTCTCGACACCGACTCGTACTCGTCGCCACAGGCAGGACACTCGTCTGGTTGATCGGTGGGAACGTGCATCGATTGTCGCCTCGCGCGTGTCGTAAGCCGGTACGGGCGGACGGGTAAAAAACTCGTTCGCCGCCGCTTGTCACTCGCCCCGGTCGGCGATCAGTCGTGTCGACCGCCAACTTTCGTAGTACGCGCCCGCCGGATGGTAGTCGGGCTCGACGCCCGGCGGCGCCGGCGCGACCGGGTCGCCGCCCGCCTCGGCGGCGAGGCGCTTTTCGTACCACACGCCGGCCGGCCCTCGGTAGTCGGGCACGGCGTCGAGAAACCGCTCGTGCCACGACCGAACGCGGTCGTCGCGGCCCTCGTCGTCGGCGTTGACGGCGCGCTCTGCGAGCGCCGCGGCCGCGCCGATCCCCTCCGCGAGCGCCCAGCCGTACCGGTCGGCGACGACGACCTCGCCGTCGGTGTCGACGGTGTACGCGAAGCCGCCGTCGGTCCAGCCGAGGTCGACGCCGGCCTCGAAAAGCGCCATCGCCCGCGCGTCCCATCCGCCGTCCGGCGCGTTCCCGGCGCCGTATCGGTCGAGCAGCGCGAGGAGTTTCGCCCACTCGACGTGGTGTCCCGGCTGGTATCCCGGCGGTCGGAACTGGTGGCGCGGCTCGTCGGCGTTGTAGCCGAGGTCGTGTTCCCACTCGTCGGTGTAGTGCTCCCAGAGCAGCCCATCGGTCTCGGCGGCGAGATCGACCGTGATCCGACGCGCGATCCGGCCGGCGCGAGCGAGATACGACCGATCGTCCGTCGCCTCGTAGGCGGCGATGTACGCCTCACACGCGTGCATGTTCGCGTTCTGTCCCCGATACGGCTCGCGGTCTTCCCACGCCGGTCCACGATCGCTCCGGAGACACCCGGTTCCGTCGTGAAACCGTTCTTCGAGGAGGTCGGCGGCCGCATCGAGCCCCGCCGTCGCTCCCTGAATTCCGGCCTCGGCCGCTCTGGCGTACGCCAACACCACGAACGCGTGCCCGTATGCCGACCGGGTACGGTCGATCGGGTCGCCGGCGGCGGTGACGACGAGGTGATACCCAGGATGGTCGGCGGCGTCGGCGTCGCCAGCGGATTCGATGTTCTCGAATCCGCCGGCGGTGTCGTCCGTGCCGCCGGCGCGATGGGCCGACTCGAGAAACGCGAGCCCGTGTTTGGCGGCGTCAACACACCAGTCCGGGCCGTCGGCGATTGCGCCGGTCGCGAAGACGGCGACCGCCCGACAGGTGGCGACGAGGTGACGCCGGTCGTCCGTGTAGTGGTCGCCCGTCTCGGGGTGGAGCAGCCGAACGCCGGCGTCACAGAACGCGTCCGGGTACTGGACCCGGAGCGTCGCGAGAAGCCGGCCGCGAAGGGGGGCTGGGTCGATCACACGCCCGAGTGTACGGCGGCGTCGCAAAACGGCACCGATCGGTCGACCGCGATCCGTGACCGGAACGCGGGGACGCCCGCCGCGCCGGGGTCTCTGACGCGAAACAACGCGCCGGCCCCTCGCCTTCGACGGTTCGGTCGGCGTCGGTCAGCGCGGTCGTGGCGTACAACTCCGTGCGCCCCGGACCAGTGAAGGCGAGCGAGGTCTGGCGGGAAACGCGACCTCGCCAACCGGCCTGCCCGCCGGGTCGTACCGCACGAGTCGACCGCCGTCCCAGCGGGCGGACCAGAGGTATCCCTCGGCGTCGACGGTCACGGCCACGTCGGTCGTCTCTTCGCCCGGAACCAGCCGCTCTACCCGTCCATGGGTAACCAACGACAGGGCGCCGTCGGCCTCGACGGTGACCCCGCCGAGCGGGACGCCGTCGGTCTCGTAGGCGACCGCGTTCTCGCCGGTCTCCGGGTCGTATCGGTACAGCCGTCCCGCGGGGATGTCGACCCGGCAGGACCGCTGCTCGGCAGGGTGCCACACCGACCCTTCGCCGGTGTGGGCGGTCGTGTCGGCGACGCGCTCGACCCGAGTCATACGCGCCCGTCCGACCGACGCCAGTTGAGTGCCTCTCGAACCGTTACCCGCTCGAGTGCCGCGGCGAGGTCAGCCGACGAGTCACTCCTCCGGTTCTGGCGTATCGTCGTCGGCTGTGTCGGTGTCGCCGGCCTCTTCACCGCCGTCGGCCGCATCGCTCGCGTCGCTCTCGTCGGCGTCGAGATCGGACGACTCGGCCCCGTCCTCGGCGTCGCCTTCCGGCTCTGCTGACTCCTCTGTGTCGTCGTCGGTGAAGACCTCTGCGGTGAGGTCGGTCTGCGCCCGTTTCGGCTCGATTCCGTCGGCTTCAAGATCCGCGCTCGGCGCAGAAACCCCGACACCCAGAGCGGTCGACCCGGCCGGGGGACCCGCGTCGACCCCGGTCGACTCGGCCGGCTCGGGTTCTGCCGGCTCGAAGCCGGCGCTCCCGAAGCCGTCCCGCGGATCGTGACCCTCCTCGACGAGCCGGTCGCGGACGGCTTCTCGGTCGATCGTCCCCGAGACGGTTCGCGGGAGTTCGTCCGTGTACGCGACCGTCTTCGGGATCTTGAAGCCGGCGAGCCGCTCGCGGGCGAACGCTACGAGCGTCTCGTCCTCGATTTGGCGCTCTGATTCGCCGGCGTCGTCGCCGTTCTGGCGCTCCGTCTCGTCTGACGCCGAGCGGCTGACGGTCAATTCGTTAGTATCCGTGACCTCGATGAGCGCCGCCACGCGTTCGCCCCACTCGTCGTCGTCGAGCCCGACGACGGCGACGTCTTCGATCGCGGAGTGTTCCGTGAGGACGCCGGCCACCTCACCCGGCTCGACGTTCTGACCGCCCGAGAGGATCCGGTCGTCGAGCCGGTTGAACACGTACAGATATCCGTCCTCGTCGATCCGTCCCACGTCGCCGGTGTGGAGGCCGTACGGCCCGAACTCCGAGCCGGTCGTCTCCGATCCGAGGTATCCCGGCGTTATCGTCGGGCCGTCGACGACGATTTCTCCCGTTTCGCCCGGCGCCACGGGCGTTCCGTCCTCGTCGACGACGGTGACGTCGGTTCCGAAGAGCGGCCGACCGACCGTACCGATTCGTCCGCGCGTCTCCTGTGGAGTGGCCGTCGCCACCTGTGAGGCCGCCTCGGTCATCCCGTACGTCGGGTAGACCGGAATCGAGTAGTCCCGGCAGCGCTCGATCAGCTCGTCCGGCGCGGGTGCCCCGCCGAGCAGGACGACACGCAACGACTCGGCGAGGGTTCCTCGCCGGTCGAGCATCCGTTTGAGCATCGTCGGAACGAGCGAGACGCCGGTTACGTTGTACCGGTCGATGTCGTCTGCGGCTCCGCCCGGGTCGAACCCCTCGCGGAGCACGAGCGTCGTGCCGTACAACGCCGACCGGTACACCGGGGCGAGCCCGCCCATGTGATGGAGCGCGAGCGAGACGAGCCAGCGGTCGTCGGGATCGACGCCGAGCCGGAACGCGGAGGCGACCCCCGAGGCGTACACGTTGCCCGCAGTGAGCGGGACCGGCTTTGCCGCGCCGGTCGTCCCAGAGGTGAAAAG
The DNA here is from genome assembly GCA_000496175.1 of uncultured archaeon A07HR67. GTDB lineage: Archaea > Halobacteriota > Halobacteria > Halobacteriales > Haloferacaceae > Halorubrum. The sequence continues at coordinate 242,956 of KI543167.1, forward strand.
CACGCACAACCGGTCGTCGAACGCCCAGTCGGCCGGGTCGACCGACTCCGGTTCCGTGCCGTGGATGGCGGTGACCGCGTCGTCGGTCGGCTCGTCGACGGAGAAGACGGGGACCCGGTCGCTCGCCGAGAGCGCCTGCGACTCCGTCGATTCGGCACAGACGACGGCGTCGAGGTCGGCTCGTTCGACGCGCTCGCTCAGCTCGCGCGGCGTGAGTCCCTCGCCGAGCGGGACGAACGTCGCGCCGATGCGCATCATCGCGTGGACCATGCCGACGGTGCCGACGTACGGCGGCGTGAGGACGCCGACTCGGTCGTCGCCACAGACGCCGTGGGCGGCGAGTCGCCCGGCCGTCTCCGAGACAAGCCGGTTGAGGTCGGCGTACGTCCAGGCTTCTCCGTCCTCCGCACGCACCAGCGCCACCTCGTCCGGCGAGGCGACGACCCGGTGTGAGAGCCAGTCCCGCATGGCTACAGACGGCCGTGGCCGCGCGGTCGTGTGTCACTCATCGCTGGGTTGTCTGACGGTCAAGACGGGAACGTCTGCCGTTCGAACCACTCGCTCGGTCACGCTCCCGAGGAGGTATCGGTCGAGCCCCTTGCGTCCGTGTGTTCCCATCACGATCATGTCGATCGCCCGTTCGTCGGCGTACTCGCGGATGGCCCGGTACGCCGTCCCTGACGTTACCGTCGTCGTCGTCTCGACGCCCGCGACGGCAGCGGCGTCGGCGACGCGCTCGGTCGCCTGCTCGCCTTCCGACTCGAGCGCGTCGATGACGACCTCCGAGCCGGCTTCCAGCGTCGAATACGCGGAGCCGTCGACGACGTAGAGCGCGTGGAGACGGGCCCCGTATCGGTCCGCGAGGTCGATCGCGTGGTCGATCGCGGCGTCCGAGGCGGGACTCCCGTCCGTCGGCACCAGAATGTCGTCGTACATTTGGGCTGGGGCTACGTCGGTATGGCTTAAAAACCCGATCCTCTCACGCCGAGGCGTCGACGGCCGACCCGGGCTTCGCGGGCGCGACGACGTCTCCCCACGGACCCGGGTCGGATATATACCCTATGTATGGTTTGCGGAAAGGTTTAAATACGCCTGCGGCCAGGACTCTTATAATGGTACGTCCGAGCCGGCAGCGTCAGCAGGAGCGGGATACCGAACGAGAATCGGACGAGGACGCGATCACCTGTCCGGAGTGTGACTCGGGCGAGATCGTCACCGACGCGGATCAGGAGCTCATCTGTGAGGAGTGCGGGCTGGTGTTGGACGAACAAACGATCGACCGCGGTCCCGAGTGGCGGGCGTTCAACCACTCCGAGCGGCAGTCGAAGTCCCGCGTCGGTGCGCCGATCACGGAGACGATGCACGACAAGGGATTGACGACCACGATCGACTGGAAGGACAAGGACGCCTACGGTCGGTCGCTCTCCTCGGAGAAGCGCTCGCAGATGCACCGGCTGCGGAAGTGGCAAGAACGGATCCGGACGAAAGACGCCGGCGAGCGCAACCTGCAGTTCGCGCTCTCGGAGATCGACCGGATGGCAAGTGCCCTCGGTGTTCCCCGCTCCGTCCGAGAGGTCGCCTCCGTCATCTACCGGCGCGCGCTCTCCGAAGACCTCATTCGAGGCCGTTCTATCGAGGGGGTTTCTACCGCCGCGTTGTACGCCGCCTGTCGACAGGAGGGGATCCCCCGCTCGCTCGACGAGGTCGCGGAGGTATCGCGGGTCCCACAGAAGGAGATCGGCCGGACGTACCGCTACATCTCTCAGGAGCTGGGCTTGGAACTCAGACCGGTCGACCCGAAACAGTTCGTGCCGCGGTTCGCCTCCTCGCTTCAACTCAGCGAGGAGGTGCAGTCGAAGGCGACCGAGATAATCGACGTCTCCGCCGAACAAGGGTTGCTCTCCGGCAAGTCTCCGACCGGATTCGCCGCGGCCGCGATCTACGCGGCGTCGCTTCTGTGCAATGAAAAGAAGACCCAACGCGAGGTCGCCGACGTCGCACAGGTCACCGAGGTCACCATCCGCAACCGGTATCAAGAACAGATCGAAGCGATGGGGTTCCGCTGAGGAGAGTCACCGCCGTCCCGTCGCGTCCTGTCCCGTTTTAATAATTCCATCGCGTCTTGGTCGTTCTATTGCGTCCCGGTCGTTCCATTGCGTCTTGCTTCTGTCTCGTACCGTCCCGTCGCGGCTTGGTTCTGTCCCGTACCGTCCTGTCCCGCCTCATCCCGTCGCCCGGCTGAACCGCCGAGCAGATCGTGTCCGCC
>KI543167.1:245241-262869 GCA_000496175.1 uncultured archaeon A07HR67
ACGCCGCCTGACCTCGCAGCCCACGTGATCCACCTCGCAGATCTTCACGGCGACGTCGACGGCCGGACCGTTCTCGATCTCGGCGCCGGCACCGGCATGTTCGCGCTCGCGGCCGCCCTTCGGGGACCGGCCCGGGTGGTCGGCGTCGAACTCGACCGCACCGCGCTGGCGACCGCACGACGCAACGAGCGACGCGTGGCCGCGAGCGCGCCGGTTCACTGGGTCCAAGGCGACGCGGCGCGGCCGCCTGTCGGCTTTCCGGATCCCGTCACCATCGTGATGAACCCGCCGTTCGGCGCACAGGACGGCAACCGGAACGCCGACCGGACGTTTCTCGCGGCCGCGAGCGATCTCGCGACCGTCTCGTACTCCGTCCACAACGCCGGAAGCCGGGCGTTTCTCGAGGCGTTCGCCGCCGACAACGGCGGCGAGGTCACACACGCGTTCGCGGCCGATTTCACGATCGACGCACAGTTCGACCACCACGCGGACGACACCCGCGATGTCGACGTAGAGGTGTACCGCGTCGACTGGGAGTGACCCGGCCGCGTCCCGCTCAGCTCCGTTCTCTCCCCTCGTAGCGTTCGCGGTCGGCAACGCGCACCCGCGAGTCGCCGCGCTCGGCGTAGACGGCCGCCCCGTCGCGAACGAACGTGACGTCGTGTAGCGTCACCGACTCGTTCGCGGGCGGTATCGGTGCGGTCGTCGTCGCTCCCTCGTGTGTGACCCGGAGGTTGAATCCGTCTTCTGCGGCCGCGACGGCGACGGTTCGCCCGTCGAGACGCGGCTCGGCGCTCGCCGGGTCGCTCACGAACACCGTCGAGCGCGACCCGTCGTGTATCGTGTCGACCCGGTACGTCGCGTTTCCGCCGACGGCAACCCACCCCGTGCGCTGGACCCAGACGGTCTCGCGCCATCCAGTTCCGCCCACGTCGACCGCGCGGTAGCCCCAGAACGCGAGGTTCCCTCGCGAGACGGCGGTCGTCCAGATCTGTCTGTCGGGGTTGCCGACGATCACCCCCGACGTCTGGACCGACGTGGAGCGCCCGAACGCCTCCACGTCGATCACGCTCACCACCTGATCTTCGACGTTCTCGGCGTACGTCACCTGGTACCCCTCCACCTCGACCGGGTCACCCGGGAGGTCGCCGTCGTCGACCGTGACGAGGTTGGGGACGATCCCCGGGCCGGCGACGGCCGCCAGCGCCCCGACGAGCAGGAGCACGCCCACGACGGCGGGCGTCACAGAGGCGATGTTCTCGCGGAGCGTCTGGGGATTCGAGACGGCACGCGTCGGTCGAAACGGCTCGTCGCGGCCGGCGACCGCGACGGCGACGATCAGCGCGAGCACGACGAGACCGGCGAGCCCGATTCCGCGGTACAGCTCGTACTGGTCGTTGCCGAGGTACCAGTACACTGCCCACAGCCGGCGCGACGCGCCGAACAACAACACGGCGACGAAGACGACGACCGCCGACCGCGACGGCCGCGTTCGGCCGCCGCTCCGCTCGCTTCTCGCGCGCCGCCGGATGAGCCAGACGGCCGCGAGCAGCCCGGCGATCAGCCCGAGCGCGTGTCCCTGAATCGCGATGTTCGCCCATCCCGGCGGCCCGAACGAGGGAGTCGCCTCCGCGAACTCCACCGGCGCTCGCAGCGTCTCGTACACGACGTTCACCAGCGTCGCGCCCGTCAGCGCCGCGACCGTTCCGATCGGGTAGTGGGCGAGCGCGAACCCCCACAACGCGAAGACGACCCCCGAGAAGCCGATCACCGGACCGAGCGCGAACACCGAGGTGACGACCCCGAACGCCAGCATCGCGCCGGGGACCACACAGAACGCCCGGACGTACGGGTTCGTCCGGAGCGACGCGAACGTCTCGCGTCCCGACTCCCGCGGGAAGTGGCCGTAGGCGTACTCCGCGAGGCTGCCCGCCACGAGCGTCGACAACAGGTTGCCCGTGATGTGGCCACGGCTCGCGTGTGCGAACCCCGACCAGAGGATTCCTTGCGGATACAGGTACGACCACGCGCGGAACGGGATCACCACCGGCCGGTTCGGCCGTTCGAGCCCGCTTTGAACGAACAGGTAGACGCCGATCACGAAGCCGACGGCGACGAGCGTTCCCCACGGCACGCCCAACAACAGCCGCGAGCGGAGCCGCTTGGCCCACGCGCCGGCCGGCTGGTCCAGCGCGTACACCACCGCAAGCGCGGCGGCTACCGCCACCCCAGCGGCCACCAGGTGAACGGCGCCGGCCGAGGGAGCGTCACCGACCATACACCGTATACTGCGACCGATCACACATCAATTCGCGGGTCGGATCCGGCCGGCCGCGTGGCGGCGAGCCGCCTCAGATCTTGTTTTCGGCGTCGTCGGCCAGCTCCTTCATTCGTTTTCCGACCCGGCCGGCGGGAGAGAACTCGTCCTCGCTCATCGCGTTCGCCAGCGCGTTGCCGAGCACGAACACGGCGTGTTTGTGCTCGCTTTTCGACTTGTGGACGTGCGAGGGGTCGACGTCGAGTTCGTCGTACGGCTCGAACAATCCGTCGTCGACCGTCTCTTGATCTCGGAAGTGTTCCATGATCGTCACCATCTGTTCGTGTAGCTCGAGCAGTTCGTCTTTGTGCATGGGTCGAATACGTATCCAGGCCTGTTTAAGCGTTGTTGCGGGGACGACGCACGGATCGGTGAGGAGCGCGGCGGGCTCAGAAGACGTACTCGTCCTCGTGGCCCATCATCCCCTCGTCTTCGAAGCCGCCCGAGTCCTCGTCGTCCATCGGTCCGCTGGTCTTGTACGCCTTGATACCCGTCGAGAGCAGTTCTTCGACGGCCTCCTCGCGGTTGAGAAACTCTCCCTGTTCCACCATTTGAGTGATCTGCATCTCGAGGTGTTCCGGGACGGTTATCTTCACTCGTGGCATCTCTTGCCCGCGTCTAACAGGATAGTATATATAAATGTAGCGTCGGAGACCGGGAGATCGAAAACTCGATCTCACAGAGTCACAATAATACTTCTGTATACTGAAGCATCGATGCGCCGTTTCCAAACCCCGGCGGTCCAGTCGTCGAGCGGTACCCATACACTTCCAGAACGCGTACGCGAGGTATGACCGACACACGGACCGACGGGACCGAGGACCTCACGGACCTCTATCGGGAGTACGGTGACCAACGGCTCCCGCCGGGACAACGAGAGACGGACGCGTTTCCGGTGCTCTCGAAGGCCGGAACGCCGTCGTGGGGGCCCGAAAACGCGTTCGAGGTCTGGGGCGCCGTCGACGAGCCGTTCTCGTTGTCGCTTGAGGCGTTCCGCGACCTCCCGGCCGTCACCCAGAAACAGGACTTCCACTGTGTCACCGGCTGGAGCAAACTCGACTGTGCGTTCACCGGCGTCGAGTTCGCCGAAATCGCCAACCGCGCCGGCGTCCACGCCGACGCCGAACACGTGATGTTCCACGCGCTCGACGGCTACACGACGGACCTCCCCCTCGCCGAGTGTACGCGGGAGGGCGTTCTCTTCGCGTACGGGTACGACGGCGACGACCTCCCGTCCGACCACGGGGGACCGCTGCGCGTCGTCACTCCCCACAAGTACGCGTACAAGGGCGCCAAGTGGGTTTGTGGCGTGGAGTTCCTGACGGAGTCGGCGCTCGGCTACTGGGAAAAACGCGGCTACAGCGACACGGCGAACCCGTGGAACGAGGAGCGGTACGGCTGAGCGCCCGGCCCGTTTCGGCGGCGTGTGCCTCCCGGCGCGCGCGGAGTTGACACGCTTAAGAACCTCCGGGCCCGAGCGTTTTTAATGGAACCGGCGCGTTCGCGATCCTCGCCGACGCTCGTCAGCCGCACGACCGCGGTCGAGTCGCCCGCGTTCGCGGCGGCGTTCGAGGCGCTTCCGACGCCGCGGACGACGTGGACCGCCCCCGACGACGCGCTCGTTCTGGGTGGCGGCGCGGCGGCGACGCTCACCGCGGACGGCGCCGACCGGTTCGCCGCGATCCGCGCGGCGACGGACGAACTGTTCGCCTCCGGCGACGTCCACGCCGGCACCGAGGCGGCACGCCCGCGGGTGTTCGGCGGGTTCGCCTTCCACGAGGGCGCGTGTGCGGGCGAGCCGTGGGAATCGTTTCCCGAGGCCCGGTTCGTCCTGCCGCGAATCCAGGTCACGTTCGCCGACAACGGGACGTGGCTCACGGTGACCGACGCGGGACCGGACGCGTCCGCGACGGCCGTCGAGACCCGACTCGACCGCGAGGTCGAGCGACTCGCCGGCCGCCAGGCGGCAGAATCACGCCCGCCCCGGCCCGGGATTCGCGACCAACGGCGGACGACGAGCCGCGACGCGTGGCGCGCGAGCGTCACCGCCGCGCTCGGCCGCATCGGCGACGGCGAGATCCGGAAGGTGGTGTTGGCACAGGCGCTGGAGGCGGCCCTCGACGACAAGTTTCCCCGCGCGGCCACGCTCGAACGGCTCGCCGCGAAGTACCCCGATTGTCACCGCTACTGTTTCGAGCCCGACGACGGCAGCAGCGTGTTCTTCGGCGCGACGCCGGAACGGCTCGTCTCGTTGCGGGGACGAACCGTCGAGACCGACGCGCTCGCGGGGACGACGGGTCGGGGGGAGACCCCGGCCGAAGACGAGTGGCTCGCCGAGGAGCTGTTGGCCGACGACAAGAACGTCCACGAACACGAGCTCGTCGCCGAGACGGTTCGCGACCAGCTGGAGCCGTTCGCGGCGTCGGTTTCGGCGGGCGACCGCCGCGTTCGGCGGCTCGCGACCGTCCAACATCTCCACACGCCGATCACCGCCGAACTGAGCGCGGACAGACACGTCCTCGAACTCGTCGAGGCGCTCCACCCGACGCCGGCGGTCGGCGGACTGCCGCCCGGGCGGGCGCTCGAAACCATCCACGAGACCGAGCCGTTCGACCGCGGCTGGTACGCGGCCCCGGTGGGTTGGATCGACGCGGCCGGCAACGGCGCGTTCGCGGTCGCGATCCGCTCGGCGGTGGCGACTCGGCGGCTCGCGACCCTCTTTGCGGGCGTCGGCGTCGTCGCCGACTCCGATCCCGACCGCGAGTGGGACGAGATTCAGCTCAAGTATCGGCCGATCCTCGACGAGTTAGAGACCGGCAGCGATCCAGACGCGGCGCGTCTCGACGACCCGCTCTGGACCGACGCCGACCGCCCCGCCGACGATTGACCGCCGGCCCGCTCACTGGTACATCTTCAACGGCTCCGCCTGCGAGCTCTCTTTTGTCGCTTCTCGCATTCGCTCGGCGAACGCCCGCTTCGCGTCTCGGATCTCCGTCGCCTGGTCGACGAGCCCGTCCGTCGGCGTTTCGACGCCCGCGATCGGGTCGATGCCGTCGCGGATCAGCACGCGTGCGGCCTCCGGATCGGGAAACTGCGGGTCCGACTCGACGACGAGTCCGACCGCGTCGCGGCCGTGTTCCAGCGCCTCGGCGAGCATCGATCCGGTCGGCCCGGAGACGAGTCCGGACTCCGGCGGGTCCTCGGCCGACGCGCGCGACAACATCGTCTCGCCGTCGTTCGCCGCGACGCCGTACAACGCGGGCGGCTCCTCGTCCTTCTCGCGGCCCAGCCCGGAGAGAAAGACGGGAAACGCGCCGCTCTCCGCGAACCAGCCGTCGAGACAGCCCGCGAACTCGGCGGCGGCGCTCGGACTCACCGGCACGTCGCTTCGCAGCGCGACGAGGTCTGACTCCGCGTCGGCGTACAACCGAACCGGCGTCGTCAGCGTCGGGTTCGACTCGCGGTAGACGGCCACCCGCGGAATTCCCTCGCAGTGGACGTTCGCGTAGTGGGTCATTCCGTGCGTCTCGATCAGGTGGTCCGTCGCGATCTTCCCGACGAGCCCGATTCCGGGGAAGCCTTCGATCAGCGTCGGCTCGTCGAGCGGTACGTCGTCGAGAACCGAGATGCGTGCCATGTCGCGGCGTTCGCGCCCCGGTGACCTAAACCTGCCCCGCGACGGCGCGCTCGTCCCGAAACCGACTAACCGGACGGCGCGAAAGGAGTCGCATGAACCCGATCGAGCGGTACGAGCCGCTCGTCGACGACCCGGCGGCGTTCCGCGCGGCCTGTGACCGACCGCTGCCCTCGGTCGTCCGAACGAACACGCTCGCCGCCTCGCCGGACCGCGTCCGCGAGGCGTTCACCGAGGCGGAGATTACACACGAGCCCGTGGCGTGGCACGACGGTCTCTTTCGGCTCCCCGACGGCCATCCCGGCCGGAATTGGCCGCATGTCCACGGCTGGACCCACGGACAAGAAGAGGTCTCCGTGCTGCCGGGCATCGCGTTGGACCCGGACCCCGGCGACCGCGTCTGGGACGCGTGTGCGGCTCCGGGAAGCAAGACGACACAGATCGCAGACGCGATGAACGACGCGGGAACGCTCGTCGCCAACGACAACAACCTAGGTCGGCTCTCCGCGCTCAGACACAACGCCGAGCGGTTGGGCGTGACCTGTGCCGTCGTGACGAACCAGGACGCCCGCAACTTCTCGACGAAGCCGCTGGCGTTCGACGAGTTCGACCGCGCGCTCGTCGAGCCCCCTGCTCGTGTGAGGGAACCTGTCGGAAGAACCCGGACGTGATAGACGAGTGGACCCTCGAGCACGTTCACGGCGTCGCCGGAATCCAGAAGGGGATCCTGACACGGGCAGTCCAGGCGACGCGTCCCGGCGGAACCGTCGTCTACTCGACGTGTACGTTCGCGCCGGAGGAGAACGAGGCGGTCCTCGACCACGTTCTCGACGCCGAACGCTGCGATATCGTGCCGTTCGACCTTCCGTTGGAGACGGCTCCGGGCGTGACCGAGTGGGACGGCGAGACGTACGACGACCGCGTCACCAGGGCCCACCGGGTGTATCCACACCACAACGACACCGGCGGCTTCTTCTGTGCGAAGCTCCGCGTCGGCGACGCGACCGAGGTGGCCCGATGAGCGACCACGACAACGACGGCGGTCAGTTCGACCGCCTCCCGGCGACCGCGGCCGACCGCGAGGTGGCCGGCCGAGCCAGCCGCGACGCGGTGCTCGACTGGTGGGAGACCCGGTTCGGGATCGGCCGAGACGTGCTCGGCGAGTACTCCTTCTGGGAGAAGGGCGCGGGGAAGATATGGGTGTTCAACGGCGAGGCGACCGACCCGAGCCGGATCGAGGCGATCGGCATGACGTTTCTGCGAACGCGTCAGGAGCACTGGAAGCCGACCACCCGTGCGGCCCAGCGGTTCGGCACGCACGCGACACGAAACGTCCTCGAACTCGGTCCCGAGCGCGCGAGCCGGTTCGTCGCCGGCGAGGACCAAGAGCTCCCCGAGTGGGACGGCGACTGGGGATATCTCGTCGTCACTCACCGGATCGCGGGCGAGACCGCTCCGATCGGCGTCGGGTTGTACCTCTACGACGAGTTGCGCTCCGTCGTTCCGAAGGGAAGCCGAGCGGAGCTTCCGGTCGCCGATCGGTGATCCCGGTCGTTCCCAGGGCGAGTGGTGCCCGCGCTCAGACGGACGTGTCCGTCGGCGGGCTCCGAGCAACGCTGAGGGTCGCGTATGCCCCCCAGAACACCAACCCCAGCAGGATGATGTACGATCGGACGGTGATCGGCACCAGCGCCTCGTGGACAATCTGTCCGTCGCCCGACACCGGGTGTGGTGCTCCTGCGACGATCTCCAGCAGCCCGATCCCGACCGTCCCGAGCAGGAGCAGGAGGCCGCCGCCGTACAACGCGAGCCGTTCCGTCGTGGTGAGTTCTGTCATGTGCATCAACCTCCGTTAGCCGATAAAGTACCGCAGCCGCGGGTGGTTCTGGACGACCGTCGTCTTCGCGAGGTAGGCGTCGATCCCGAGCACGCGGCCGGCGCCGAGGGTGGCGATCATCGCGAAGATCAGGAGTCCGAGCAGGTCGCCGGTGACGACGCCGTGTGCCCAGCCGCCGGTCTCGCCGTTGACGAAGTAGAAGAACACCATCAGAAACGCGCCGAAGAACGCGGCGAGTCGGGTCAACGCGCCGACTATCAGGCCGAGCCCGATCAGCGTCTGTCCGAGCGGGACCATGATGTTCGTGAACGACAACAACACCCCGTCCGAAAACAGGGTGAGAACTGGTCCGAGACTCGTCTGTGCGGCCGCGCCGCCGACGAACCAGCTCGCGTCGAACGGCCACGCGAGGAACTTGTCCAATCCCGCGTGGAGGAACCACCAGCCGACGATCAGCCGCAACACGACCAACCAGTAGGCGAGCTTCGACTCCTTCACGGGGAACGATACGTCTTGGCCGAGCAACCGCGTCTGGATGTTCGTAGCCATGCGTGCTCTACGTGTACCTGAACCGGGCGGAGATATATACTGCCGTCCGGATTATCACCGGTCGGTAACGGCCGCCGGCGCGGTGTCACTCCTTCCGCCGAACCGTCCCGCCGCCGAGGCCCTCCCACTCGACGCGGTAGCCGAGCGCAGATAGGGTCGCGCTCGCGTCGTCGACGCCGTGAGCCGCGAGCCGCTCCGTGGCCGCCGACAACGACATTCCGTCGTCGATCGCCGCGCGAAGGCGTTCTAACACCGCCGGCCTGATCAGCGTCCGTCCGACGAGGTCGTGGTCGGGAAACGGCCCGTCTTCGACCGCGGTCTCGCTGACGCCGTGTCGGGTCGCCAGCTCGGCGAGTTCGATCACGTCCTCGTCGGGCGCGAACGCCTCGGGAAGGGTCTCGGCCGCGTCGGCGACGAGGTCCGTCTCGTACTCGCGGAGCACGTCGACGACCGGTTTCACCCGCACGGTTCCGGCGTACGTGATGACTCGGTGGTCGCGGGCGGCGATCTCGTCGCCGACGCCGAGGCTCTCGTCGACCGCGACGAGGAGGTCGACGTCCTCGACGCCCGCGAGCTGGTCGAGTTTCGTCTCGACGTACTCCGGGGTCCAAAAGCCCATCACCTCGAAGTAGAGCCGGAAGTCGGCGTGGTCGTACTCGAACGCGAAGTCCGGAATCATGACGCGGCTGCCGGTCGCCAGCGGCTCCGGCTCGCGCGTGAGCGACCAGTCGAGGTCGAGCGCGCGGAAGCGCCCGGCGAAGTCGGCTTCGACCCCGCTGTCGAACGCGGGCTCGGCCACGGGGTCGACGCCGGGGACGGTCACGTCGGCGTCGGTGAGCGTCATCGTCCGCTCGGTGCCCCGGTCGTCGATCGTCGCCTCCAGCCGCCACTCCGCGGCGCCGGCGACCGTCCGCAGGAGCCGCGCGAACGCGGTCCCGTAGCGCCGGGTTCGGCGAAACAACGCGTCCGGCCCGGTGACGACCAGCTCGCGGCCGTCGGCGGCGCGGCGAAGCTCGTACATCAGCCGCAGCCGTTTGACCGCGCTCACGAGCCGCTTGGGATCGACGGACCGGACCCGCACCTCCGTGGCGTCGAACAACGCGGTCTGTGCCAGCGAGAGGTTGTACTGGTCGACCAGCGTCTCCGGGTCCCAGCGGACGTCGGCGTCGACGAGAATCTCGTTGCGCTCGCGGTCGGCGTAGAGGTCGGCGTCGACGACGTCGGGATCGACGCCGAGCCCCTCGGCGGCCCGCGCGATAGCCCGCTCGCGGTCGTCCTCGTCGACGACGCCGACGGCCGCGGCCGCCTCGAAGGCGGCGCGACGCACCCGCGGCGGCGGCACCGTCGCGCGCGTCTCGAAGACACACTCGCGCTCGACGAGCGCGGCGAGTCCGCGAACGAGCTTGAAATCGTCCGCCTCAGCCTCCAGCGCGTCGAGCGCGTCCGTCACCACGTGTCGCGGCTCGCCGACGTTCGCCTCGAACGTCTCGAGTACGCTCGCCGCGAGCGGGCGGCGTTCTCCGTCGACGAAGGAGGGACGGTAGCCGCCGCCCGCCCGAGAGACGCGGAGGAGGTCCTTCCGTAACACGGTCACGCGTAGGCGGCGCGGATAATAATAAGGGGTGGACCACGCGGCCGCAGACGGGATTGGCCTCGGAGACGGCTCAGTGTTCTCTGGTGGGTTTCGACTCCCGACACGGACGCACTCACCGTCGCCGGCCGGCGACCCGTTCTTCGGCGGTCTCGGCGCTGACGAGCTCGTAGAGCACCGCCCGCTCGCCGTCGTCGGTCGGCCGGAGGATGCGACCGAGCCGCTGGGTGAACTCCCGCTCGCTGCCCGACCCCGAGAGCACGACCGCGACGTTCGCGTCCGGAACGTCGACCCCTTCGTCGAGAACGTTCGCCGCCACCACCCGGCCGTAGGTTCCTTCGCGAAACCGTTCGAGAACCTCTCGGCGCTCCGCGGCGGCCGTCTCTGCCGTGATCGCGGGGATCAGAAATCGGTCCGAGAGCCGATACACCAGGTCAGTGTGGGCGGTAAAGACGATGACACGGTCGTCGCGGTGGCGGTCCAGAATCGTCGCGAGCCGGTCGACCTTGCGCTCGGCGTTCATCATGATCTCGCGGGCCGCAGACTTCGCGAGCAGCGCTTCTCGGGCCCGCGGGTCGGTCCCCGACCGCATCACGAGTTTGCGGTAGTCGTCGCCGCTCGAGAAGGTGATTCCCGCCTCGCGGACGTACTCGAGAAAGACGCCGTGTTTTTCGTCGTACCGCTCGCGTTCTGCGGGGGTCAACTCGACTTCGATCCGTCGGATGTCGTAGGGCGCGAGGTGGTCGCCGGCGAGGTCGTCGACGTCGAGGGCGTACACGCGTTCGCCGACGAGGTCGGCTACCGTCTCGTGGGCGCCGTCGGGTCGCTCGAACGTCGCCGTGAGCCCGAGCCGTGCGGGCGCGGCGAGCAGCCGCCCGATGTCTCGGTACCCCTCGCCGCCGAGATGGTGTACCTCGTCGAAGACGACGAGCCCGAACGCGTCGCCGACCTCCTCGGCGCGCAGGTACGCGGAGTCGTACGTCGACACCGTGATCGGCTCCTGCCGCTGCTCGCCGCCGCCGAATCGCCCGATCGGAACGTCAAACTCCGTCTTCAGTTCGCGTTCCCACTGTTCCAGCAGGTCGATCGTGGGGACGACGACAAGCGTCGGCACGCCCACTTCGACCATCGCGCGGATCGCGATCACAGTCTTGCCGGCGCCGGTCGGAAGTTCGAGGACGCCCCGGTCGTCGGCGTCGCGCCACGCCGCGAGCGCGTCAGCTTGGTACTCGCGGAGGTCGTAGGCGGTCGAGAGTGCGAGGGGGCGTCGCCGTCCGCACTGCTCGCGTCACCCGTCGTCCACGCCGGCACCCGGTCGTCGACCGACACGCCGGCGACCGCGAGCGCCCGGCGGATCGCCGCGTAGCGATGGCCGGGCGCCCGGCTTGTCTCCGACCGCGGGTCGGCCTCGACGCCCGGCAGCGGTGGGAGCGACCCGTCGGCGTCGACCCGGATCGTTCCGTTCTCGTACGACAGCCGGACCGTCATCGCCCGGAGTTACCGACCGACTGATAAAGTCCCACCGCCTCGGTGGGTCCATGCGCGCGGCCGAACTCGATCCCGAACTCGCGGCGGTCGTCGACGAGCTCGAAGCGCGGGGGCTCCCGGAGTGGCACACGCTCTCCGTCGCGGCCGCCAGACGCGTGGAAGACGCGGTGTTCTCCGGCGATCTGGAGCCGCCGGTCGCGAGCGTGCGCGACCTCGCGTTCGACGGCCCGCACGGCGAGGTCCCCGTGCGGGTGTACAGACCGGCGACCGCGACGGACACCGGCGCCGACTCGCCGGCGGCCCCGACACTCGTCTACTTTCACGGCGGCGGCTGGACGCTCGGGACGCTCGACTCGATCGACGGCCCCTGTCGCGAGTTGGCGACGCGAGCCGGCGCGGTCGTCGTCTCCGTCGACTACCGGCTCGCTCCCGAACACCCGTTTCCGGTGCCCGTCGACGAGGCGGTCGCCGCGGTCGAGTGGACCGCGGCGGTCGCTGACGACCTCGGCGGCGACCCGGACCGGCTCGGCGTCGCCGGTACCAGCGCGGGCGGGGCGCTCGCGGCCGCCACGGCGCTTCACGGCCACGCGTTCGACGGCCCGGATCTCGCCGGCCAGTTCCTGTTGTACCCGGTCGCCGGACACGACTTCGAGACGGACTCCTACCGCGAGAACGCTGACGGACCGCTTCTCACCCGCGCGGACATGAAGTGGTTCTACGACAACTACCTCCGGAGCCCGGTGGACGCGGCAAACCCGTTCGCGGTGCCGCTCCGCGCCGACAGCCTTGGAGGACTCCCTCCGGCGACCGTCGTCACCGCCGGCTTCGACCCGCTTCGAGACGACGGCGTCGCGCTCGCAGACCGGTTCAAAACGGAGGGGACGCCGGTCGAACACCGGCAGTATCCGGCGATGGCTCACGGCTTTTGTAGCCTGACCGACCGCGTCGCTACCGCGGACGAGGCGATGGACGCGGTCGCCGAAGACGTCCGCACGCGGTTGTAGCCGGCCTCGATTTCGCCCAGCCGTTCTGCGGACGAGGAGACGGACGCGGCACGAGAATCTCGACTCGCCGTCACGGCTGGACCGCTCAGGGGCGGATCAGTCGCCGTCACCGTCGCTGGCGGCGGGCCGGTCGATTAAAACAACGCCTCGCTGTCGTCGAGCACCCGCGCCGGGCCGCCGACCGACCACACGTCGGTGTCGACGCCGACGGCGGCGATCCGCGATTCGACCGCGTCGACGTGGTCTGCGCGGGTGTTGACGTACACAGACGCGCCGGTGTCCGTCGAGAAGTAGACAGGGACGCCCGACTCGCGGAGTTCTCGGACCGCGTTGAAGACGGCGATCGTCTCCGGCTGCCAGTACACCCAGCCCGCGGGACCGGTCATCGTCGTCGCGGTCAGCGACAACGAGTCGTGTTCGGCTGTCTCGTAGATCCGATCGAAGTCGCCCGCCCGCAACGCGTCACGCATCTCCACGAGCTGGTCTTGGACGTGAGCGGTCCGTGCCTGCATCATGTGGCTCGCGGCCGCCTCGCGGTGGGCTTCTTCGGTCTCCTTGTACGCGGGAACGTGCGCCGCCACGATCCGAAGGTCGGTCTCGGGGTCGAAGCCGTCGTCGCCGACGCCGACGTCGAGCCGGCGCGACCGGCAGTCGGCGTCGTTGAGTCCGGCCGAGAGCACCGAGTACGCCCCCGTCACGGCGCGGGCGGCCGACGAGGAGCCCCGGCGAGCGACCGTCGACACCTCCGGCAGCGAGCGGTCGAGCCCGGCCGCCTCACAGAGCGCCAGCGCGGCTGCGGCGAACCCCGACGACGACGAGCCGAAGCCGATGTTCGACGGAAACGAGTTCCGACTCTCGAGGCGAACAGCGTGGTCGATCGCCGCCAGGTCACGGACGTGGTCGACGACGGCGTCGATTCGCTCGGCCGCGCGCCCCGTCACCGGCTCGCCACCGATGACGTAGGTGTCCTCGGCTGCGTCCGGCTCCCACTCGGCGGTCGTCGTCGTCGCGGTCGGCGCGGTACAGAGGCTGATGCTGTCGTGATACGGGAGCCGCAGTTCGGGGTCGCGCATCCCGTGATACTTCACGAGCCCCTGGATCGGGTGGGCGCGCGCGGTGGCTTTCTCACTCATTACCCGAGGTGGCGGCCGGGGACGGATTAGTCGTTGCGATGGGCGCCGGGTCGAACACCCGACGCGGGTGCCGTTCGTCAGTTCAGCTCACCGAACGGGTTCTCGTTCGGGGGTGACAGGTGCGCCGCGAGGTACTCGTACACCCTCCCTCGCGACCGCTTTGCGAACGCCGTGTCGATCCGCTCGAACGCGTGAGCGCCGGGGGCGTCGTCGTGAAACTCGACCGCGACCGCCTTGTCGTGGGCGTCGAACGCCTCGATCAACCGATCGATCTCGATCTCGTCGACGTCGCCGTCGTTCCGGGTCGCGTGGACCCGCAGCGGGATCTCCAACTCGGACGCGTGCCACGCGGGCGAGCGGTCACGGTACTCCTGTGGGTCGTCCGACGCGGCCGCTCCGATGTGATACTTCGCCTCGTACAGGTCGCGGTACGCCTGTTCTTTGTATCCCATCCGCGCCACGAGGTCCGTGACCGGGACGCCGGCGAACGCACACGCGTACCCGTCGGGATGGTCAAACGCGTTGAACAACGCGTGGAGTCCGCCGTGACTCCAGCCGAGAACGCCGACGCGTTCTGGATCGGCCGCCTCGTGGTGTTCGACCACCCACTCGCGGGCGGCCCACGTGTCGTCGACCTCGCGGCCGCCGTAGTCGATGAGTTCGTAGTGGTCCTGGCCGTAGCCGGTCGAGCCCCGGTACTCCGGGGCGATGATGATGTATCCCTGACCCGTCAACTCGCGGACGATGTTCGCGTACGCCGAATCGAAGTTGGCGTGGACGCCGCCGTGCGCGAACACGAGCACGGGGCGTTTCTCGCCCGGGTCGAGGCCGGCGGGAGCGAAGACGTACGCCGGCACTTTCACCCGGTTGCCCGTCCGTTCTAGCCGACGCGTGTCGTTTGCCGGCGGCGGTCCGACGATCGTGACCTGGTCGATGGTCGCGTCGTCGCCGATCCGCTGGTACCAGAGCACGTCGTCGATGCGCCGTTCGAGCACGTCCAGTTTGTGTTCCGTCTCCGTCCGTTCGTACGACTCCGTCTCCGGGTCCTCGGACTCGACCGACGACACCAACTCCTTCAGGTCGTCCATACGACTGCCCTGTAATCGAGTCGAATCAGTGTTGGGGTGTCGGCAGTGGTGGTTAGCGTGGTCTCTGCTGGCCTGTCTCGTACAGTTCGTTCTCGTGTTTGAGAGCATCCCGGCCGATCTCCTCAACGCTACGGTTGCCAGCCAACCCCATCGTCAGGTCGAACTCCGCGATAAAGTTCTTCAATACTGCCCGAACCCCGTCAGCGCCGTTGACCGCGAGACCGTACGCGTACGGGCGGCCAAGCAGAACGGAATCGGCACCGAGCGCAAGCGCTTTGTACGCGTCGGAAGCGTGACGCACACCGCTGTCGAACGTGATCGGCACCTCACCGTCAACCGCTTCAGCAATGGCCGGCAGCGCTTCAAACGCCGTGATGGAGCCATCGACTTGGCGACCGCCGTGGGTCGAGACGCCGATAGCGTCCGCGCCGTGCTGGATGGCGAGGCGCGCGTCGCGCGGGCTGAGAATTCCTTTGATCACGACCGGAAGGTCGGTGGTATCGTAAACGAACTGTAGGTCCTCCCAAGTGAGACTGGAATCGCCGAAAATGTCGAGAAAGTGCTCGACAGCGGCCTTCGGATCGGCTTCTGGTGGCTCGTCGAGCTGGGATCGGAACTCGGGGTCAGAAAAGTAGTTAGCGACCCCTTCGCCCTCGAGAAACGGATAGTAGCCGCGTTTAATCAGCCGTTCGCGCCATCCGAGAATCGGCGCATCGACGGTGACCACGATGGCGTCATACCCCGCTCGTTCCGCACGCTCAAGAAAGCTCTTCGCAATGGCCCGATCCGACGACCAGTAGAACTGGAACATCTTTGGGGTGTCACCCATCTTCTCGGAGACGTCTTCCAACGTGCTCGAAGAAAGCGAGCTGAGGACGAGTGGCACGTCGAGATCCGCTGCGCCCGTGGCAGTGCCGAGTTCGGCCTCGTCGTGAAGGAGTGACTGAACACCGAGTGGCGTCAACATCAGCGGATACGAGTGTGTTTGGCCGAGAAACTCAGTGGACAGATCTCGTTTTTCGACGCCACGGAGCATCCGTGGCACAATACGCCACTCTGAGAAGTCCTTGTTCCGTTCAAACGTTTCTTCACTTCCAGCTCCGCCGTGAACGTACGCTCTGCCCTCCTCACTCATGGCGTCGTGAGCCGCCTTACGAAGGTCCTCGTACGAGACCGGAACGTCTGGCGTGGTATCTTCTAACATCCCCTCTCTGTAGATTTCGTTGACACGCTCCGCACCGAACCTATTGGCGTCTAACATATCTGTATGTGCGTCGGTCAACATTATTAATTATAATGATAGACACATACGCGGGCGTCGAGATCATCCGTGCCCGGAATCCGCCGACAGACGGCCGGCAAGACGGTCGGGAACGTCGCTCCCCTGCGTTTCGTCCTGCTCGAATCACGAACGCAGTTTTTGAATCGTCGCTGTCCGTGCGTCCCGGCTACAACGGTTCGATCAGTTCGACGACGTGTCCGTCGGGATCGGTCACGAACGCGGTTCGCGCCCCAGCGGCCGGCTGGTCGCCGGGTGCTTTGACCACGCCGTAGTGGTCAATCTGGTCGAAAACCGCATCGACGTCGTCAACCCCCACGGCGATGTGGTCGTACCGGTCACCGTCTACGCTCGGATCGACACCGTTCGTGTCGGATAATTGGAGTTCAACACCGCTGTCGGCAGCGACGTACACATTTCGCGTGTCGTTGTCTTCGGTCGTGAACTCCCAGGACCGGTCGAATCCAAGCTGTTCGACGTACCAGTCTGCCGCGCGGTCAGCGTCGGCCACGTTGAGACACGTATGGAGTATCTCCATGAGTCGGAGTGGTACGGCGGCGTAATAAACTCCAACGGAGTCGACTTCTGGCCCCGCTGAGTCCGGATTCGGGACGGGCTCTCCCCTCGTGCGGTTTCGGTGGTATCTGCGTATATACTGTAACTATAGATAAATATAAATTCTCTCTGCCAGATTGCGTGACTGATGTCCTCTCCAAGAACCCACCGTATCGGACGCTCCCGAGCGATGGAGCCGCGTGTCGAGGCGATTCGTCGATGATGCCGCGACACCGCCTCCTGACGGACGTGACGAAAGAAGGCGACAACACGTGCCCGGCCACACCGCTCCTGCGGGTGAGAACCGATGTCTGAACATACGCTCGTGCTTCTGGCACTGCTGCCGCTGGCAACGATTGCGGTGTTGATGGTCGGACTGTACCAGCCCGCAACGCGGACGATGCCCCTCGCGTGGGCGGTGGCGGCCGTTGCCGCGTTTATTGGCTGGCAGATGTCGCCGCGTCTCATCGCCGCCGCGTCGATACGCGGTGCGCTGACTGCGACCAGAATTTTGGTGATCGTGTTCGGAGCGATCCTCCTGTTGTACACGTTGAAACAGTCCGGGGCGTTCGAGGTCATCAACGCGGGGTTCTCCTCGATCAGCGACGACCGGCGCGTACAGGTCGTCCTGCTCGTCTTTCTCATGGGATCGTTCATCGAAGGCGCGGCCGGCTTCGGGACGCCCGCAGCGATCGTCGGTCCACTGCTGGTTGGCCTGGGCTTTCCGCCCTTGGCTGCGGTGGTCGTCGCGCTCACGGGGAACATCCTCGCTATCACCTTCGGCGCGGTTGGAACCCCCCTGATCATTGGTTTGCGTGACGTGGTCTTCGTAGAGGGCGCAAGCGCATCACAACAGGTGCTCCAGCAGGGCGGCTTTGAGAGCGTCGGCGCGTACGTCGCCCAAATCGGTGTGTGGGCGGCGCTCATCCACGCCATCGTCGGCGTCGCGATCCCGTTCATCGGCGTGGCGATGATGACCCGGTTTTTCGGCGAAGAACGGTCGATACAGCCGGCACTCGAGGTGTTGCCACTGACCCTGTTCGCGTGGGCCTCCTTTGCGATCCCCTACGTTGCGACGGCGTACTTCCTCGGTCCAACGTTCCCGGCGCTTCTCGGCGCAATGGTCGGACTGCTCGTGGTTACGACGACGCTG
>KI543167.1:262889-274185 GCA_000496175.1 uncultured archaeon A07HR67
CCGGCCACGTCCGCAATCCCTCGGACGCGTCGCCTGTGGGTGAACGCACAGAAGATTCTGCCCTATGTGTTCGGCTGCCGGAGCTCTGCTCGGAACACTGCGCCGAAGGCTTATCGGCGTACCACCCTTCAATAGCACAATGAGACCGAACTCAGACGACGATGAAGATCCGTTCGATAGTGGATTTGGTGGAATCGAGGATCTGCTGGCCGGGATGACCGGTGGCGATGAGGCGCCCGTCGATGTCCACGAGTACGACGATGAGGTCCGGGTCGTCGCCGATCTTCCCGAGACCACGCCAGAAGACGTCGAGATTCGGTGTGATGGGCGTACTGTAGCGATCTACGCTGCCGTTGAGCCGCGTCCGTTCGTGACGCGCGTGGACCTACCGGCGTACGTCGACGACCAATCCGGAGAGCGGAACCTCAACAACGGGATTCTCGAGGTGACGTTCGACCGCGACACCGATCCCGCAAATATTGGCTTTCAGTAGGAGAACGGCACACACAAACGCCCTCTGTTCGCGGAAACCCAGTTTGGACGGGCGAGTAGCCTCCCGAAACGGTGAGAAATCACGCCCAGTCGAAACTATCCTCCGACGAAGTCGCAACTCCCCGTCATCAGATACCTACTACCACTCTGCTACTGAACACCGATCTCTGAGCGACAGTCGAGTGACGTCGATTCTCGTCTAGGATTCTCTGAAACGTACCGCTCTCGGCCGGTTTATCTCCCGTCTCTACCTCCATGGATCGATAGATTCTCGCCGTGAACAGCCGGATTCACACCACCGACAACCCATATCTACCGGCGCGGTGTCGACGTTCGCCGCACGATCGCGCCGCAATCGCCGACCACCACCTCATGGGAACTCTTTTGCTTGCGTGACGGGTATCGAGCGGTATGACCGAGTACACCGTCGAGTTCGTCGACACCGGCGAGACGATCGAGGTGTCCGATACGGAGACGATTCTCCAGCCCTGTATCGAGGAGGGGATCGCACAAGAATACTCTTGCCGCGTCGGAATGTGTCTCGCTTGTTCCGCGGAGATACTCGAGGGCGAGGTGACCCAGCCGGCTGCCCGCGGGCTCACCGACGAGGAGGCCGGCGAGTACGCGCTCACCTGTATGGCCCGCCCGCAGTCTGACCTCACGCTCGACCGCGGGGCGTATCCGCCGAGCATCGACGACAAGAACGACGCGGGCGGGTCGGCTGCCGCGGCGGACGACTGAGGCTGGACGGGTCGACCGGAGACACTCGCCGCCGGCATGGTCCCCGCTCGACGTGTCACCCGGTGCGCTCGTTTTTCACCGTCGTCGGGCTCGGATCTTCGCGCTCGGGGAGACCAACTGCTCCGTGGCGGCGGGTACTCCGACTGGAGGCGTCTTCGCTTCGTGGCGACCGTTAGGCGGCCCGCGTCCGCGGGAGGATGACTTCTCCGTCTTCGTCCGATTCTTCGGTCGGCACGCGGGTTTGCGTGCCGATGGGTCGTTCCGTCGCGGCGTCGTCAGCGTCGGCTCTGTCTTCCATTGCGTACTAATTTACTCGCGAGCGAATAAAAAGTTTCCGGACGGTCGGCCAGTCAGATCCGATACAGAGACTTGTTCGTTCCTACTTATTCTATACAGTTGTACAAACGTCCATATACGTCACGAACGATCGGACGCGGAGCGATCCGGGTAGAGCGGCCGGTCACCGGAGGTGAGCGCCTGCCGTCTCGGCCGCGCGCCGGCCGCTTTCTAACGCCCCCTGTATCGCCGACCACTCGGTGTACTCGCCGGCGAGCACGACCGGCCCCGCCGGGTCGTCCGGGTCGGGCAACGTCTCGTGGATTCCGGGCGGTTGAGCGAACTGCGCAAACCGGATCCGGTCGACGTCGATCGTTTCTATCCCCTCGAACCCGCGTTCCGGGAACCACGACGAGAGCGCCTCGAGAGTGTCCTCCCGGAGGTCGTCGTCGTCGCGGTCGAGCGCGTCCTCGCCGAGGAACGTCGCTCCGATCAGCGGCCGGTCGCCGGACGCGTACTCCGGAGCGACCTCCGACATCGGCACCACCGCGTTCGGCGACTCCCCGGCCGCGTTGAGCAGGATGCGCTTTCCCGTGCCGAACGACGATCCCTCCGGAAGCGCGTACCACGCGGTGACGGTGCCGATCCCCGCCTCGGGCACCGACTCCACCCGGGTCAGTCGCCTGGCTTCCGGCGGGCTGGCGGCGACGACGACCGTCTTCGCGTCGAGATCGCTGCCGTCCGCGCGTTCGACACGCGCGCCGCCGGAGTGAGGCGTGACGGTCTCGGCCGTCTCGCCGGTTCGAATCGTTACGCCGGCGTCGCGTGCTCGGCCCTCGAGCTGGCCGGCGATCGCGGCCATCCCCTCCGCGGGAACCGCGATCGACCCGCGGCTCATCGAACGGAACGTGTACTCGAACACCTGTTTCGAGGTCGACAACGAGCGGTCGAGGGTGATCCCGCCGTAGAAGGGTTCGACGAAGTTGGCGACGTACTCCTCGGAGAACCCCCAATCGTCGAGGTACTCCCGGATCGACTCGTCGGGACCGGCGAAGAACGCGTCGTCCGCGCGGCGCGTCAGGTCGTACCGGAGCGCGAGCGTCCGGAGCTTGTCCGAGAAGGTGACCTCGTGGTTGAGCGCCGACTCGACCGCGGCGCTCGGCTCGCGAAGCGGGTCCGAGAGCACGGCCCGCGATCCCGGTCGACAGATCGTCGCGCCGGGCGCGAACGCCCGCAAGTCGAGATCGTCCGTCGCGAGCTCGCGCTCGACGGCCGGGTAGCTCGTGAACAACACCTGAAAGCCGCAGTCGAGGGTGAACCCGTCGACCTCGCGGGTCCGGACCCGTCCGCCGACGGTCGACCGTCGTTCCACCAGCGTCACGTCTGCGCCCGCCTCCGCGAGCCGGCTCGCCGAGACGAGACCCGCGAGCCCCCCGCCGACGACGATGGCGTCTGCGTCCATGCTGACGCTTCGACGGGCAGAAACAAAGGGCCCGCGGGTCGAGACGCGGCCGCCAGAGGGAAGCGATTAGTCGCCGCCGCTCGAAGCCCGCGCATGGAGACGACGGAGACGTTCCGCGGATTGGAAGATTACGCGTCCGGTCGGGTGTACGAGACGGCAGATCCGGCAGCCCTCCCGGACGGCGGCGGCGAGCCAACGTACGACTACGACGCGGTCGATCCTGAGACCCTTTTATCGCCGGGCGAGACAGACGGAGACGCGATTCCACAGGGCCACTGGCGGTACGACGCGCTGCTTCCGTTTCCGGCTCACGCCGCGCTCTCGGCGAGCGAGGGGGCGACGCCGCTCGTTCCGACCGAGCGGCTGGCCGACGAGCTCGGCGTAGGCGCCGTGTACGTCAAAGACGAGGGGCGAAATCCGACCGGTACCGTCCTCGACAGGGGATTCTCCGTCGCGATGACTGCGGTCGCGGGCGTCGCCGGCGACCGCGACGTCGAGCCGCTGGCGTGTGCGAGCCCCGGCAACGCCGGCCAGTCGATGGCGGCGTACGCCGGCCGGGCGGGCCTGCGCTCGTACGCCTTCGTCCCGTCGCGGTGTGCGTTCTCGAACAAGTCGATGACGAACGTCCACGGCGGCGACATGCGGGTCGTCGGCGGCCGGTACGCCGACGCGGCCGCCGCCGTCGACGACCAGCTGGAGACGTCGTACACCGACCTGACCGAGTTCACCACCCCATATCGTCACGAGGGGATCAAGACCGTAGCGTTCGAACTGGCGGCCGACTTGGGGGCGGCCCCGGATGTCGTCGTCGTCCCGACCGGAACGGGAGAAGCCATCGCCGGGGTGTACAAGGGGTTCGTCGAGTTGAAACGGATCGGGGCGATTGACGGTGGTCCCCCGGCTGATCGCCGCACAAGCGAGCGGCTGCGCGCCGATCGCGGCCGCGGTCGACCGCGGACTCGACGAGCCGGAGCCGTGGTCGACGCCAGACACCATCTGCGGAGAACTGGAGATTCCCGATCCGGCCGGCGGTGCGGCCGCCGTCGAGGCGGTGACCGAAAGCGGCGGGACGGCCACCGCGGCCGACGACGAGGACGTGCTCGCGAGCGCGGTCGCCGTCGCACAAAACGAGGTCGTCGAGATGGGCGCCACCGGCGGCGCCGCCCCAGCCGGCGCGTGGGAACTCGCAGAAGAGGGCTTCTTCGACGGCGACGAGACGGTCGTGCTGCTCAACAGCGACGCCGGACTCAAGACGCCCGACGTGTTGCGGAGCCACCTGATGGGCCAGGGGATCTGATCCGCCGGGCCGCGTCGCTCATCCAATAAGTATTTGACTACCACAAGCGCTGTTGAGTACCATGCGTGTTCGGCGCCGAGCCACGGCCTGGTCGACCGTTCTTGCCGGGGTGTTGGCGACCGTCGTCGTCGTTAGCGCCGGCATCGGTCCCGTGCGGATCCCGCCCGTGGAAGTCGCGAAAATCGTGTTGAACGCGGCGGTCGTCCCGGCGGGTGTGGAGGTCGCCAGCACGGGCGCGGGCCCACTCGCGCTCCCGGGCATCGACCTCACCTATCGGTCGCCGTTCGCGTTCCCGGTCGACGACGTCCACGAGCGAATCGTGGTGCTCGTCAGGCTTCCGCGGATACTGCTCGCGGCACTGGTGGGGTTCGCGCTCGCGGCCGCGGGCACCGTGATGCAGGGGTTCTTCCGGAATCCGATGGCCGACCCGTCGATCATCGGCGTCTCCTCGGGCGCGGCGGTCGGAGCGGTCGCGTTCATCGTGTTCCCGGCCGCGTTGTCGGCGACACTGACGCTGCCGGTCTTTGGCGGGGTCGACGTCGGCCTCTCGTACGGCACCGGGGTGAGCCTGTTCGCGTTCGTCGGCGCGTTGATCGCGGCGTTCGGCGTCTACGCTATCGCGACGCGACACGGCCGGACGCCGGTGGCGACGCTGCTTCTCGCGGGTGTGGCCGTCCAGACGTTTCTCGGCGCGGTCATCTCGTACCTCCAGTTACAGGCCGGCGAGTCGCTCCGGCGGATCGTCGCGTGGCTGATGGGCCACCTCTCGGGAGCCGCTTGGAGCGAGGTCGCGGTCACGGCGGTCGTTGTCCCGCCGTTGTTTTTCCTGTTGCTCGTGTACGCCCGCGACCTCAACGTTCTCCTGCTCGGCGAGGAGGAAGCCCACGGGCTCGGGATCAACGTCGAGCGCACGAAGCGGGTGTTGCTCGCGGCCAGCGCGCTGATCACGGCCGCGGGCGTCGCGTTCGCCGGGATCATCGGCTTCGTCGGCCTAATCGTCCCGCACATCCTCCGACTCGTCGTCGGTCCCGACCACCGCGTGTTGCTTCCGACGGCCGCGTTCTCGGGCGGCGCGTTCCTGGTCGCCGCCGACACCGTCGCCCGGGCGGGAGCCACGGAGCTTCCGGTCGGAATCGTCACGGCCGCCGTCGGCGCCCCCTTCTTCATCTACCTGCTGATGAACCGGGAGGTGCACGAGTTGTGAGCGACGACGACGCGACAGACGCCGCCGCCGACCCGTCCACGGAGGGGGGTGGGGTCGGCGCAGACGTCGACACTGCCGATGCGGACGTCGACGCCACCAACGCGGACACCGACGCCGCCGGCGCCAACACTGCCGACTCGCTGATCGCGACGCGGGAATTGTCGGTTTCTTTCGGCGACCTCGAGGTCGTCTCCGGCGTCGAGATGACCGTCGACCGCGGCGAGTTCGTCGGACTCGTCGGCCCCAACGGCGCCGGCAAGACCACGATCCTGCGCGCGATAACGGGCACCGTCGACGCCGACGCGGGACGCGTCTGGCTCGACGGCGACCGGTTGTCGGGGCTGTCGGCGCGCGAGGCCAGCCGCCGGGTGGCAAGCGTCCCGCAGGAGACGGGGCTCTCGTTCGACTTCCGGGTGCGCCACGTCGTCGAGATGGGACGAACCCCGCACCTCGGTCGGTTCGACGGCCACGACGCGACCGACGCCGCCGCCGTCGACGACGCCATGGCGGCCGCGGGCGTCGAACGGTTCGCCGACCGCTCGATCACGGCGGTGTCCGGCGGCGAACGCCAACGGGTCCTGCTCGCGCGGGCGCTGGCACAGGAGACGCCGGCGCTGGTGCTCGACGAGCCCACCGCGAGCCTCGACGTAAACCACGCCGTGACCACGATGGAACTCGTTCGCGACCTCGTCGACGACGGCCGGGCGGCGATCGCGGCGATCCACGACCTCGACATGGCGGCCCGGTACTGCGACCGGGTGGTCGTTCTCGCCGGCGGCCGGGTGCGTGCGGCCGGGCCGCCCGAGACGGTGCTCGACGCCGCCGCGGTCGGCGAGGCGTTCGACGCGGAGGCGTTCGTCGGCCGAAACCCGGCGACGAACTCCCCTGCGATCACGTCGTTTCCGCGCTCGGAGACGGCTTCACGCCGGCTTCACGTCGTCGGAACGGGCCCCGATACGGCGAGCGTCGTAGCGCGGCTCGCCGCCGCCGGCCACGAACTCTCGCTCGGCGTCGTTCCCGAGGGTGACGTCGCCGCCGTCGCCGCCGCAGACGCGGGCGCGACCGTCGTCACCGTCCCGGCCTTTGCTGGCGTTGACGCGGCGGCACGGGCGGCGGCGCGCGACCTCGCGGCGGCCGCAGACGCGACCGTGGTGGTCGGCGGCGCCGACCCGACAGCGGACAGCCCGACGCCGGACGACTCGGCCGCCGTCGCCGCCGACGTGGTCGACGCCGCGGCACGCGTCATCAGGGTTCCCGGCGACACCGACGGGGAGGACCTGCTGGCGGCGGTCGCCGACCCGTCGTCGACGTGAGCCGACGCGTCCCGCCGAAGCGCCACGCTTTATTCGCTGGCCGGCGTTCGGTCGCTGATGACCGTCTCCTGTGTCGTCGTCGAGCGCGAGCGCGGCGAGGCCGTCCGCGGCCGACTCGCCGACGCGGGGTTCTCGACGGCGATCACGAGATCGTCGCCGAGGCCGACGCGATCTACATCCCGGTTACCGATTCCGCGGCGGTGCCGGCGGCGCTCGCCGACCGGATCGTCGAGCGCGACGCGCCGGAGCGCGACCGCCCGCGGACGCCCGCCGACCTGCTCGGATACGAGCCGTCGCTCGAACGGCTCGGCGACATCGTGATCCTCGACGAGGACGACGACGAGCGCGCCCGGGAGATCGCCGACGCCGTGATGGCCTCCGACCTCCCGTGTGCCACCGTGCTCGGCCGCGCCTCGCCGATCGAAGGCCAACTGCGCGTCCGCGAGTGGGACGCCCTCGCGGGCGACGGCACCGAGACGATCCACCGCGAGTACGGCCACGAGTTCCGTCTCGACGTCGCCGAGGTGTACTTCTCGCCGCGGCTCGCCACCGAACGCCACCGCGTGGCAGAACAGGTCGACGCCGGCGAGTCGGTCGTCGACATGTTCGCCGGCGTCGGTCCGTACGCGGTCCCGATGGCGGCCCGCGGCGCGACGGTCGTCGCCTGTGACCTCAACGAGGCGGCGATCGCGTACCTCCGAGAGAACACCGACCGGAACGACGTCGCCGACCGCGTGACCGCGATCGCCGGCGACGTCCGCGAGACCACGGACGCACACGCCGACTCCGCCGACCGGATCGTCATGAACCTCCCGCACTCTGCCGCCGACTTCCTCGACACCGCCGTCTCGTTGGCGGGCGACGACTGCGTGGTTCACTACTACGACATCCAACACGAGGACGACCCGTTCGGCCCCGGAATCCGGGCGATTCGCACGGCCGCGGGCGACGCCTACGACGTCGCCGTCGAAACCGAACGCGTGGTTCGGTCGTACGCCCCTCACGAGGAGAACGTCTGTCTCGACGTCCGGCTGACGCGGGCGTGACGCCGCGGGTGCGTTCAGTACGCGATCAGGCCCACCGCGACGATCGCCGCCGCGATCCCCGCTGCGTCGCTGGGCTCCGGCGTGTGGCCGAGCAGCACGATACCCAACACCGCGGCGACGACGAAGTACATCCCCGTGATCGTCGTGACGATGCCCGGTGAGCCGATCTGGAGCGCCGCGTAGTACGCGACCGCGCCGACGCCGGACGCCACGCCGGCGAGTCCGGCGAACCAGAGCGCGGTCGGATCGCTTCCGAGGACGTCCGTTCCCCGATACACCACGTATGTCCCCGCGACTCCAATGGCGACGGTGTACGAGACGACCATCGCCGCTTCCGGCGCCATCGACCGGGTCGCCACGTCCGCGAACAACGCCCAGAACCCCCACGCGAACGCGCCGACGAGCGCGAGCACGACGACGTGGTTCATCTCGCTCCGCCCCCGTCGGTGTCGTCCGTTCGAGGCGGTTCCGGTCGCGTGTGCCGCGTGATCGCCGATGGCGCGAGGCGCATACACCCCCTGTGACAGGAATCGTAAAAACGGCCCGTGATCCGAGCCGCCCGCTCGCCCTTGCGATAACTTATATGTCATTCGAGCACGTCGGGCGAATCGCATGAGTCAAAACGAGGACCCTGCCGAACGGATCGACGAGACGACCACCTGGCCGGACCTGGCTATCGGCCTGTACGACCGGCTCACCGGCCGAAACGCAGAGATAATCTACGAGTTCGAAGAAATGACCGTCGACGTCCCGAGCGGAACCGGCGACGACGCCGAGCACGCCAACTGGCGGCTCGACGGCACCGTTCGGGTTACCACCCGTGAGCAGGACTGACGCGCCCACCCCGTTCTCGGTCACGACGGACGACCTGACGCTCACCGTCGACGGCATCCAGATCGACGTCCGGTCGACGGGCGACCGGGTATTTCTCGAGGTACCGACCGTCCGAGAGGCGCTTCGGGTGGCCCGCAGCCTCCCACCGGACGCGGACGCGACCGGTCCGACGCGGCTGCTGGCGGCAACGGATCTCACTACAGAGGTGCGGGTGCGCGGCCGAACCGTCGCCGTTCTCGGCGCGGACGCCCGCCCGGGGCCGCTGGCGGCGAATCTCGGAGTCGCCCCTGCGGAGGTTCGTCTCGGAGGCGTCATCGGCGCCGGCTGGAGCGGCTTGTCTGCGGCGGCCGACGCGGTTCGCCGCCGCTTCGGGTAAAACCAGAACGGCATACACCGCGTCGCTACTCGCCTCAAAGGTCGTTTCTCCCGGGCGACGGACCGAGAGAAACGGTCACAGCCCGTTACATGACAAGGGCCCACGACCGTCGATCGTCGGGGCCAGAGGCGACCTCGCGCTTGGCACGTCGAAGACGTCGGTCACGTACCGGTCGTGGCGGTGGCTGACAACTGTTCGACCAGGATACCCAGCGACTGTGGGGGAGTGTCGCCGGTGTGGCCGTCGCCGCCCGACACGGGCTCAGATCGGAGTGACACCGACGGAGGAGCTCGACCTCCTCGGTTGTAGCATGCGATCGGTGTCATGCGGCAGTAGGGTGAAGTTCGAACACCTATTTGTATCTTTTCCTTATATTTCTATCAATACTCGATTCAATACGTACGATACGCAACATCGTGCCTTCCGGGGCCGACTCAGTGCGCGAGGCGGCGTGGGCCTTGTCGGCCGACGGCTCGGTTTCGGAACCCTTATTTTTATCTTCCGGGTAGCGTAGTACGAGTGCCGGGGTAGCTCAGCTGGCAGAGCGATTCCTTCGTAAGGAATAGGTCGAGGGTTCAAATCCCTCTTCCGGCTTCCTACTTTTTGTTCAGAGCCAGGACGTAACACCGGCCCGACACCGAATAGCGGCAGATCGGGTAATGGGGGTGTTGTTGCGTGAACCGCGATGCCTGGAACCGGCTCCTCGCGCAGTTCGCCGACGCGCCGGTCGGCACCATCGCCGAGAGCGACGAAACGCCGACGAACACACACGTTGAAGCCCGCACTCATCAACTACGGCGGCGTTATCAAGCCGGTCAGTGACTCAGTGTGCCGGGGTCTGTCGTTTTTGTATATCTCGCTGCGACACGCGTCGCGGCTGGTGACCACTCGTCGCAAAGCACAGATTATTCATCCTCGTCTGTCCGGCCGACGCGCGTCGAGAAAGTGTTTGACGATGCGTTTATTACCTGAACACCACAGATTGTATCGTGTCCACCATCGTCGTCACCGGGCTGTCTGGGGTGGGAAAGACGACAGCGAC
This sequence comes from uncultured archaeon A07HR67, assembly GCA_000496175.1. GTDB lineage: Archaea > Halobacteriota > Halobacteria > Halobacteriales > Haloferacaceae > Halorubrum. The sequence goes on from KI543167.1 coordinate 272,973, forward strand.
GCGGTTCGCGGCCGAACGCGGGTATCTCACTATCTCCGTCGGTGATATTGTTCGAGAGGAATACGACCCGTCAAAAACGGAATCTATCGCCGAATTTAATACGCGGATACACACGGAACACGGCGACGACTATTTCACTCAATTGGCGATCGAACGGCTGTATCAACGCCACGATGTCAACGAGCACGACGACGTTGTGATCGACAGCATCCAGACAGTAGCCGCCCGCCAAGCAGTATCGAGCGCGCTGGGTCCGATAACAATTGTTTGGATCCACTCACCCGTGGCGGATCGGGTTCAACGGCTTCGACAGCGTGATATGAACCCACTGACCCATGAGGAACTACTTCAGCGGGACCTCCGAGAACTGAACTACGGGCTCGCGTCGTTTGCGACACCGTTTGGCCACGACGTGTGCGTCGCAAACGACACCACTCTTGAAGAATTCACCCGCGACATCAGGGCGGTGCTGTGAGACGATCCACCATGGCCGAACGAGCAACTACTCGCGTGTTATCTCTGTCGTATCACCGTCTCGCACGAGTGTAACGTCACCGTTGAACACCTCGTTCGCTCGCGTTTCGAGTGTCTGTTCGTCACCCTCGTGTCGCGGGGAGATGTGGGTGAGCCAGAGCTGTTTGCTCCCGGACTCGGATGCGACCTGTGCTGCTTCCGTCGCTGTCGAGTGGCCGGTCGAACGGGCGCGCTCGGCCTGTTCTTCGGTGAACATGGCGTTGTATATCAGCAACGAGGCGTCGGATGCGGCCTCAACGACACTAGAGGTCGGTCTGGTGTCACTCGTGTACACTATCCTCCGCCCGGATTTGGGCTCAGACAGCACGTCATCGGGTTCGACGATCGTACCGTCGTCCGTCTCGACGGTCTGTCCGCTCTGTAACTTCCCGTACTTCGGCCCGGGGTTGAGACCGAGCGCCCGTGCCTTCTCGTGTAAGAACTTCTGCCTGTCTGTCTCCTGAACGATAAGTCCGTGTGAGTGTTTTGTATAGGGGGTGCTGAAGGCTCGAACAGTATAGTCTGCTGTCTGTATCGCCGGTTCGTCTTCGTCGTATCCGTGTACATTAATCGTGTAACTAGGCCACCGATACGCACCTTCGATCATTTCTTTTGCCCGTTGTGTCCGCTGTTTCGGGACGTAGATATCGAGTGGTTTCTCACGCTCGTTCATCTCAAGCGCTTGAACGAGCCCAGGCAG
>KI543167.1:274513-288847 GCA_000496175.1 uncultured archaeon A07HR67
CCTTCGTATCACCTCCTACCCCGAGTGGGCGGACAGCAAACTCTTCGAGGCGATGCTTCGGGCAATTCTGTTTGGCGAACTCGATGACGCGTCCGATGCCGGTTAATGAGTGCGAGACGACCTGAAACCTCTTGCTGAATTCTGACGGCAGAAGACCTCTATGTATGGTTCTCAAAAGAGATAAGACGACTAACGGTCGTTTATTTGTTTATAACTAAAATCGTCCCGGTAGGGTTTCTCACGGCCGTATTCGAGCCCAATAAGTCGGCTGGAGAAAGTTCAACAAATTGTCAGTAAAGATATCCTAACTGCGGTCGGGATCTCCCCGCCTGAAGACAGAGGAGGATGTCAAGTCGACAATATTAATCATTCCTCACGTGGCGTTTGTGATTCTCCCCGAATTGCGCAAGCATAGAAACTGGAGGATTTCGCCAGATTTCAAGACACTGTTCAAGCCTCAACGGGGCTCGGCGTACAGCCGAGCTTCATACGGCCGGAGATCGAGCGGCTCCTCAGTCACTTCCGGCACCGACTCGTAGTTTCCGAGTAAAAGCGAGGCCGACTCGGTGACCGGATCGACATCGGCCGACCGGGGGTCAGCCGAGAGGTTGAGCACGACCACAACCCGCCTCTCGTCTGAGCTCCGCTCGTAGATGTACAGCTGCTCATCGTCGGGGTAGTGGAGTTCGTAGGAGCCGTACCGAATCGGCTCTGAGTTCCCCCGCAGGTCGATTAGTGCTCGGTAGTACGACAACACTGACCGTGTCGTTTCACGTTCGTGGGCGACGTTGATGACCTCGTAGTCATCATTGACCGGCAGCCACGGGTCGCCGTCGGTGAATCCCGCGTGTCGGCCGTCGGTCCACTGCATCGGTGTCCGGGCGTTGTCACGCGACCGGGCCTCGACGATGTGTCTGACGTCTTGATACTCTTCGAACGCGCCGTCGGTCATCAGCTCTCGGACGTTCCGGACGGTATCAACGTCAGCGACGTCGTCAAGCGTCTCGAAGGTGGTGTTCGTCATCCCGAGTTCCTGTCCCTGATAGACAAATGGCGTTCCGCGCAGCGTCAAGACGATTGTCGCGAGCGCGGTCGCGGACTCGTAGTGATACGTTTCGTCGTCACCGAACCGCGAGACGCTGCGCGGTTGGTCGTGGTTCTCAAAGAAGAGCGTCGTCCACCACTCGTCGCTGAGGCCGTGCTGCCACTTATCGAGGACCGATTTAAGCTCCGGCAGCGTCCACTCGTCGACATCCCATCGACCGTTCGGGCCGAAGTCGATCTGGACGTGTTCGAAGGGGAAGACCAGATCGAGCGGCCCCGTCGTCTCCCCGTGTACTCTTGAGCGGACTCGAGCGTGAGTTCCGGCATTTCGCCGATAGTGACGATATCCTTCCCAGCGAACACCCTGTCGCGCATCTCGTCGAGGTACTCGTTGATCCGCGGGCCGTCGACGAAGTGTTCGCTGCCGACCAGCTCTCGGGCAGGGTCACCGTCGGGCAGTTCATTGGGCTTCGAGATGAGATTGAGGACGTCGAGCCGGAAGCCGTCGATGCCCTCGTCGAGCCACCAGTTCATGACGTCGTACATCTCCTCTCGCACGTCGGGATTGCGCCAGTTGAGGTCGGGCTGTGTCGTGTCAAATAGACAGAGGTACCACGCCTCGCGCTCCTCGTCGTACTCCCACGCGGAACCGCCAAAGAACGATTCCCAGTTGTTCGGTGGGTCGGTCGAGTCTCCCTCACGCCAGATGTAATAGTCACCGTACGTTCCATCTGGGTTCGCTCGCGACTGCCGGAACCAGTCGTGTTCAGACGACGTATGGTTCGCAACCATGTCCATCACCAGACGGATATCCCGATCGTGGAGGCCAGCCAGCAACGACTCCCAGTCGTTCATCGTCCCGTACTCCGAGTGGATCGAGCGGTAGTCACTGACGTCGTACCCGTTGTCGTGTTGCGGCGATTCGTACACCGGGCTGAGCCAAACAGCGTCGACGCCGAGCTCGTCGATGTAGTCGAGCTTCTCGATGATCCCCGGGATGTCGCCGACGCCGTCGCCGTCGGAGTCGTTGAAACTCCGCGGGTAGATCTGATACACCACCGCCTCCTTCCACCATGCGTGTTCTATCATTTTTGCGTGAGGTTTGGTCGACGCAGCACGCGGTCTCACGCGGCGTGCTGCCGGTCCGCCCAGCGCTGCGTCGAAATTAGTCCCTCATTTATTATCCCTGTCGGAACGATTTTTGATATCCGCCTTCTCCTGTTTCAGGCGGTAGTCGGCGGTAAGCGACGGTCTTCGATCCGTCGCCGGATGGATCGCGTTTTTACGCCGGGACACGATGGTCGAGCCATGACAGTCACGGCGGTCCGCGTCGGACTCTTGATCGACGGGAGCCCGAGTGACCGACAGGAGGCGGCGCGCGAGTGGGCGGACGTCAGGTACGATGTCGAGACCGTCGACCCGGGGCAGGTCACTCCGTCGATGCCACACGACGTCCTCTGGTGGCACCACGAGAAACTGCCGACGGCGGTTGATGATTGGGCTGTGTCGGCGCTCGCGGCGTACGTTCGAGGCGGTGGCGGACTCCTGTTGAGCCTCCGAGCTGTGGGTGCGGTGACGGTATTCGGTTTCGAGTCGGTCGCTCCCGACGCTGTCGGGACCAGGACAGTCACGGCTCCCACCGGTCCCCTTTGGCACTCGGTGTACGACGACCACCCTGCGGCCGACGCATTCGACGAGCTCCGATTTCCCGTCTCGGACCGCGGAACGGTCCCGTACGCCCGCTACGAGGACCAACTTCCCGCCGAGGGCGAAGTCCTCGCGTCGACTGTAGAGGGCGAACACGACCGGCCAACACAGACCAGCGTCGTTTCTTGGCACCCGGGCGAGGGCACGGTGCTGGGCGCCAGCGAATTGGCATTTCCCTCCGGGGTCGACGAGCAGTGCGTCAAGAATCGAGACCGGTTCGCCGAGGGACTCGTCGAGTCACTGGCGGACGGCCCGGACCCGCGGTTCGATCGGCCGGCCGGCAGCGAGGGGTTCAGACGCCTCCGAGCGAGACTCAGCGACGACAGCCAGCGGCCCCAATATCACGTGACGCCGCCGGCGAACTGGCTCAATGACCCGAACGGGTTGATCGAGCACGACGGGATCTATCATCTGTTCTATCAGTACAACCCAGGCGGGCCGTATCATAACTCGATTCACTGGGGACACGCCACAAGTGAGGATCTCGTCCACTGGCGGGACGAACCAGTCGCGCTGGCGCCTTCGCCCGACGGACCGGACCGCGACGGCTGTTGGTCGGGGTGTGCGGTCGAGTTCGACGGGAACCCGACGATACTGTACACTGGCGGGCGCGACCGCCGACAGCTCCCCTGCCTGGCGACCGCCACTGACCTTACCCTCCGGTCGTGGACCAAAGATCGGTCGAACCCGGTCATCGAAGCGCCGCCGGACGACGTCGATGTGCTGGAGACCGAGCACTGGCAGGCCGAGTTTCGGGACCACTGCGTCTGGTACGAGGACGGTCGGTGGCACCAACTCATCGGTTCCGGCCTCACTGACGTCGGCGGGACGGTCCTCCGGTACAGCTCCGAGGACCTTCGCAACTGGCGTTACGAGGGGCAGCTCTTAACCGCCGATCAGCCGGACGGTGGGGCAGTCTGGGAATGTCCTGAGTTGCTCCGATTTGAGGAGTGGGACCTTCTTCACGTCTCGGACGACGAGACCGTCCGGTATTTCATCGGTAAACGACGCGACAGGGCGTTCGAGGTCACTTCTCGGGGTATCCTCGACCACGGCGACTTCTATGCGCCACAGTCGATGTCCGTCGACGACGGCTACCTGACGTGGGGCTGGCTCCCCGAGGCCCGCGACGCAGAAGCACAGTGGGACGCGGGATGGTCCGGCTCGCTGTCGGTTCCCCGGAAGCTCGAGGTCGACGATTCCGGCGATCTGACGCAGCGCCCGGCGCCGCAACTGACCGCGCTCAGGGACACGACGCGGATCGACGGGGCGTCGGTCTCGCTCGACGACGAGCGGTGGACCCCTTCCGCGGGCGGCCGGACGCTTGAATTGAATGCGACGGTCGCGCTCGACGACGCGGACGCCGTGACGCTCTCGGTCTTCGAGTCGCCGGACCGGCGAGAGCGGACCGAGATCCGGTACGCCGCAACGAACAAACTCGTTGTCGACCGCTCGGCCGCGAGCGATGACCCCCGCGTTCGGGACAGCGACCAGCGGATGACAGTGACGCCGTTCGACGAACCGCTCACGCTCCGAGTGTTCCTTGACGGCTCCACGGTAGAGATATTCGCCAACGAGCGACACTGCCTGACGAGCCGGGTGTACCCGACGCGGGCGGACAGCACCGGTCTCTCGTTCGCGGCGGCGGGCGGCCGCGCCGATGTCAAGGACGTGTCCGTCTGGCAACTCGGGGACGGGTTCCCGGACCCGCCGGCGTGACGACCCGATTGAATCCGCGGGTACCGAGGCGACGCCGGGAGCCGTCGCGGTCGACGGCTCCCAGCTCTCCTCGCCACCATCGTTGTATCACGACTCCTCTCGTCGCTCGCGCCGCCTCGTGGCGCTTTCGCCCGTTAGGGTCGGTGGCGCCTTCGGAGTCAGAACGGAACTGAGTGGATCGTCGCTTTGGACCGCCGCGTTCAGGCCGTCCGTGTGCTTCTTGAGACCGATCCCCGGGTTACATCCTCCGGCACGCACGGCCGAAAGAATGGCATAAATATTAACTCAGATTTGAATTAATATTGCGAAAGTATAAATACCGACACCACCAACTTGTGATTGAAATGAGCATGAAAACCGTGCTTCTCGCTATCGGATCCGAAGACGAGAGCCGCCTCGAAGAACTCACGGAGACTGCGGCGTCCGTCGTCGACCCGAACGGTCGCGTCGTACTGCTTCACGTGTTCGACCACGAGCAATACGACGCGATAGAGACTCAGTTGAATATCGACCCCGACTCGGAGGTCACGCTCGACGACGTCGCACGACGCTCGTGGATCGTCAGCGACGTCGCTGAGGGACTCGAACGCGTGGGCGTCGACTACGAGATTCGGGGCGCACTCGGCGAGACCGCCGAGAGCATCCTCGGGGAGGCGGGTACCCTCGACGCAGACCTCGTCGTCGTCGGCGGGCGAACCCGTTCGGCGACCGGAAAAGCGTTGTTCGGCTCGACCGCTCAGCGCGTGCTGCTTGAGAGTGATTGCCCGGTGACGTTCGTCAAAGGGCGGCCCGAGGAGCGGTCGGAAGCGGCCATTCCCGTCTAACCCGTCGCACCACCTTCCGCCTCGCGAGCTATGTCAGCGGCTCGTCGTACTCCGAGTCGGACGGACCGTCGGTGTCGTACTCGTCACGGGCGCCGCCCTCACGGATCGTGTCGTCGAAGTCGCCGCTCGGGAGCTCGGACTCGTCGGCTGACGGGAGGGACTCGTTCGGCGTGGGGATCCGCCAGGCGTCGAGCGCTCCGAGCAGTTGGGTCTCGTCTCTGTCGACCCCCAGCCGGAGCGTCGGCGCGAGCGTGCCGCCGAACCGCTCGCGCTGTTCGGACTCGGAGAACTCCGCGATCGCGTCCAGCGACTCGCCCGCAAAGTCATAGTAGTTGAGGAAATTCTGGAGTAACACCTCCTCGTCGTGAGCGAACGCCATCCACGAATACGCTTGGAACGGCGCCTCTTCGGGGTTCGTCGTGACGAGCCCAGTCCCGTTGAGCGGGCAATACGGTCCCTCGAACGCGTCGGCGACGAAGCCGTACAACCCATCAGGCCCTGTCAGGCCCGGGGCGAACGTGTGGGCGTGGGTACAGACGAACAGGTAGTAGCGACCGTCGACGACCACGACGTGCGGCCGTTCGAGTTCCTGGTTCACCTCGACAGCATCAAGGAGCGGCGGTCGAAGCTCCCACGAGAGCGGATCGCCAGACTCAGAACGGGCGACGCCGATACAACCGTTGAACTCCCGGCGATGTGAGGCCTCGGTGTCGTCGCCCTCGAGTTCTGGCGCCGGGACATTCGCCTCGAAGAGGAGGTGGGTCTCGCCGGTCGCCGGGTCCTCGAAGAACCAGGGGTCGCGGAACGTGTAAGTCATCCCGCGTGACTGCGCCTCCGTCTCGTACCGCTCGCCGTCCGGCTCCAACAGCGTCTCGTGGCTCCACGGACCGTCGAGTGCGATCCCGCCTTCCGCCTCGACGACCGTGCCGCCGTGTCCGACCGCGATTCGCTGAGTGTAAGTCAATTCTTCGGCCTCGTCGCGGCCGGCCGCCGTATAATAGAGGTACAGGCTCCCGTCGTCGTACAGCGCGGAACCAGCCCACTGGCGCTGTCCAAGCGCGTCGCCGTCAAAGGCGGGGCCCGCGTCGCGCCACCTGACGCCGTCCCGCGAGCAGAAGCAGCGGATCTCGGCCACGTCGTGACGGGTTCCCGGGGACAGGTCTGCGTCGGCGGTAAGCGAGAACGCCAGCCGCCAGCCGTCCACCTCGGCGACCTCGCCGTGCCGGTCACGCAACAGCCACGTGTCCCAGACGTGGAGATCCGGGAACGGATCGACCTCGGGCGGTCCCGAGACCGGAGCGACGTTTCCCGGACGGCGCTCGATCTCTCCCGCCTGCTCCCGGTTCCACCTCGACCGCGACCAACCATCGTCGCCGGCGAACGTGTCTTCCATGTACTAGTTCACCGACGGACCGAATAAAGCGTTTTCAGTCGGGGGTACGCACAGGTTTAATGGAAAATGGTGATAAAACATTTTATTACAGCCGTTGTAGCTCGGTCTATGACTGAGCGAGCGACCGAACGAGTCGGTGACGGCGCGGGGCAGTGATCGTGGATCGAGCAGAACTCACCGAGACGTTAGAAGAAGCAGGACTCTCACCGTATCAGGCGGACGCGTACATTACTGTCCTCGAACTCGGGTCGGCACCGGTGACTCGTATCGCGGACGCAAGCGGCGTCCCCGACGCACGGATCTACGACGTGTTGCGCGATCTAGAGAGCGTGGGGTACATCGAGACGTACGAGCGGGAGTCGTTGTACGCCCAGGCGAACGACCTCAACGCGATTATCGAAGACCTCAACTCGCGGGCAAGCCGCCTCGCCGCGGCAACCGAAGAGATCGAGCGTCGCTGGAACGAGCCCTCGGTTGAGCAGTCGACCGTAAGCATCGTTACGCGGTTCGAGACCGTAATAAGAAACGCCGACGAGTTCATCCGCGAGGCCGGGTCACAGGTGAACGTCTCGGTCGCCGTGGACGACTTCGAACGGCTCCGACCGACGCTCCGTGACGCGACGAAGCGTGGCGTTCGGGTCAACCTCTCGATCCACACGCCGGAGAGTAACGAGACAGCGCTGCCCGATCAAGAAACACTGAGTGATGTCTGCTCGGAGGCGCGACACCGGCGCCTCCCCTCGCCGTTTACCGTGATTGTCGACCGGACGAAGACGTGTTTTGCTCCACACGCCGGGTCGACAAACGAGTACGGCATCTTGGTTGATGACCGCACCCACACGTACGTGTTCCACTGGTACTTTCTCACGACGCAGTGGGACACTTGGGACCCGATCTTCTCCTCGATCGGTGACGAGCCGCCGATCGAATACGCCGATATTCGCTACTGCGTCCGCGACGTCGCGCCGCTCATCCGCGACGGTGCTACCGTCGGAGTCCGGATCGAGGGGGCCGAAACCGAAGGCGGAGCAGAGCGGACGGTCAGAGGAGAGCTTTCCGAGATCCTTGTCACCGGACCGGAGGACGCAGCCGACACAGACGCCATTGCGAGCTACGGCGGCCAAGTCACCCTCGTGGTCGAGACCGACGACGGGCCCGTAGAGGTGGGCGGATGGGGCGCGATGGTCGAAGACATCGAGGCGCACCGGATCACGGTCGTAAGCGTGGCGTAGCGGTCGCAGACGGCTCGTTGGGCCGGTCGAACCGAAGGCAAAAACCAAGCGGGCCGGCCGTGTCCTCACAGCGGAACGGGGAGCGAGCCCGCGGCTTCAGTCGCGAGTCACGTCTCCAGCGAGTGGCTTATCGCGTCGCCGCTCGTCCGGTCAAATAGGTGTACGTTCTGGCGGTCCATCACGATCCGGACATCGTCGTCCTCCTCAATATCCGTGTCGGGCGTGAGGTTGATGAGGAGCTGCCCCTCGCCGCGACCCTCGGCGCTCGCCTCGACGTCGCGGTCGAACAGCAGATAGGCGTTCACTTCCTTTCCCATCGGCTCTATGACGTCGACCACAGCGTCGAACGGCTTCGTCGGGGAGGCTGCCTTCCGAGAGTCCTCCTCTAAGAACACGTTCTCCGGACGGATTCCGACCGTGAGATCCTGTCTCGGCGTGACCCCGTGGGCCTTGGGATCGAAGTCGATGTTCGCGTACTCGGACTCGAAGCCGCCGTCGACGACCTCGCCCTCGAGGAAGTTCATCGCCGGCGACCCGATGAACCCGGCGACGAACAGGTTCGCCGGCTCGTTGTAACACTTCAGCGGCGGCGCCACCTGCTGGAGCACGCCGCTGTCGATGACGGCGATCCGGTCGGACATCGTCATCGCCTGCGCTTGGTCGTGGGTGACGTAGATGATCGTCGTGTCGAGCTCGCGGTGGAGCCGCTGGAGCTGGGTTCGCATGTGGACGCGCAGCTCCGCGTCGAGGTTCGCTAGCGGCTCGTCCATCAGGAACGCGCCGGGATTCCGGACGATGGCGCGGGCGATGGCGACGCGTTGTCGCTGTCCTCCAGACATCTCCTTAGGCATCCGATCCATCATCCCCTCCAATTGGACGATATCGGCCGCCTCCTCGACGCGCCGGTCGATTTCCTCTTGATCGTACTGCCGAAGCCGGAGCCCGAAGGAGACGTTGTCGTACACGTCCATGTGCGGGAACAGCGCGATGTTCTGGAACACCATGGAGATCCCCCGGTCTTTCGGCGGGAGATTCGTCACGTCGCGCTCGCCAATTTCGATGGTCCCCTCGGTGGGGAGCGTGAGCCCGGCGATCGTCTCCATCGTGGTCGACTTCCCGCACCCGGAGGGGCCGACGAAGGTGACGAACTCGCCGTCCTCGATCTCCAGGCTCATCTCGTTGACTGCTGTTACGTCCTCGTACCGTTTCGTGACTCCCTCTAGTTTGACTGATGCCATGGTTACTCCTTGACTGCCCCCGTGGTGAGTCCGCTCACGATCTTCTCCTGTGCGACGACGACGAGGATGGCGACCGGCAGCACCGCGACGATGCTGGCAGCCGCCATGAGGTTATACAGTACCTCGAACTCGCCCTGGAACCGCAGTATCCCTTCTAGCATCGGCGCCCAGCTGCCCGGCCGCCCGTCGGTCATCAGCGAGCTGAAGAAGTACTCGTTGTACACCGAAATGAAGGTCAACACCCCGGCGGTGGCGACGCCCGGCGCCGACAACGGGACAATGACGCGGAACAGCGCCCCGATCCGTGTCGTCCCCTCCACCCGGGCCGCGTCCTCTAACCCGTCGGGGATCTGCGAGTAGAACGTCATCAGGATGAAGATCGACAGCGGCAGGAAAATCGCCGACAGGGGAATGAAGATCGCGTACGGCGTGTTGTACAGCGACCCGGCGGACAGTAGCGGCCGCAGTACGTCGACGTTCGTATTAAATAGCCGGTTCAGCGGGATGAAGAACGCCGCCGGTGGGAAGAAGGACGTAACGAGCACTAACAGCAGCATCACGTTGCGCCCGCGGAACCGGAGGCGACCGAACACGTAGCCGGCGAGGCTTCCCACGAGCAGCACGGCCACGGTCGCGATCGTCGCGATCAGGAAGCTGTTGAATACGTACCGGTGGAACGGCAGCGTCGTGAAGACCTCGATGAACGCCGCGGGGTTGAACCCGGCCGGGATGAACACGCCCACCTCGGAGAGGTTGTTCCGCGGCGTCACCGCGACAACGAACAGCCAGTAGAAGGGGAACAGCGTCGTGACGAGGAAGAAGATGGTCGCAACGTAGAAGCTCGCCCGGTACGCGCGGTCTGGGTTGGTGATCATCTTCGCGGCCCACGCCGCGATGAGGCCGCGGTCGAGGTCGGGCTCGTCGGCGGTCGGGTTGACCACCGGCTGGTCGACCGTCTCGGCGTCGGCGACGCCGCCGTCTGGGGCGGCCTCAAGCGTCGTCTCGTCCGCGCCGGGCGTCAGCTCGTCTCCCGGCTCGGTAGAGCGGTCAGTCATGCGACACCCCCCTCGCTGTTGCGCAGCGCGATCAAGTACACCACGACGAACCCGCTGATGACGACGGCCGTCAGGAACGCCACCGCGGAGGCCGTTGCCCAGCGTCGGCTGTTCTGCAGCGCGATGATCACGAGACAGGTGAGCGACGGCACGGTCTCACAGCCGGCCGTGGCGTCGATCAGCCCGTAGATCCGCATCGCGTCCATCGTCCGGAACAGCATCGCGACGAGCAGCGCCGGCGCCACGAGCGGCAGGGTAATGTACCGGAACCGCTGCCAGGGCGAGGCGCCCGACACCTCGGCGACGTCGTAGAGCCCGCGGTCGATACTCTGGAGCCCTGCCAGGATTAGCAGCGCCATGAACGCCGTCGTCTTCCAGATGTCGGCGACGAGTACGATCAGGAACGAGTCCGTGCTACTCGACAGCGGGTTGTTGCCGAACACGCCGAGCCACTGCATGAACTCGGTCCCGAATCCGATGGTTGGGTTGAATATCAGGAAGAATATCATCCCCTGGATGACGATCGGAATCGCCCACGGGATGATGATCGACACGCGAACCCACCGCCGCCCGTAGAAGTCCTGATCAAGGACCAGGGCCTGTCCAAACCCGATCGTCGTCTCGAAGAGGACGCTCAAGATCGCGAACGCCAGCGTGACGAAGATCGCCTGCTGGAGGAACGGTGCCCCGAACGCGACGAATGGGAACGAGTCCGTGAGCGTTACTGAGATGAACTGCTGCGTAAAGTTCGTATCGGCGGTCAGCAGATCGACGTAGTTGCCGAGACCGATGAACTCGCCGAACGGGTCGGCAGAGGCAACGGCGTCCGCGAGCAGCGAGAACCGGAACGTCTCGATCAGCGGGTAGAAGGCGACGAGCGCGAGGAGCGCGAACGCGGGAGTTAGTAGGACGTACGCGTACACCTCCTCGCTCTGCGTCTCCAGCCAGTTGAGCGGGCGGGCGAGCAGCGAGCCTCCCTCGTCCGCTCGCGTGTCGGTTGACATGCTCCGTTCCTCTTATTCGGCCAGGTCGGACTCGATTGATTCGAGCGAACTCTGGAGGTCGGACATCGCCTGCTCGGGCGACTTGTCGGCCTGGTATGCCGCCGAGACCTCGGAGGACACCTGTGGGCTCTGATCGGGCCACGCCACCGTGACGGGGCGCGGGACTGTGTTCTGCCCGGCCACCGCGAGCGTGTCAAGGAAGTCACCGAGCGCCCCGACGTCGTCGGGGTCAGCGTTCCCCGTCACGGACGGGTCTGGCGGGAGGTACCCGCCCTCGGCGAAGTTGGTCTGCATGACTTCCTCGTTTGCGAACGCCTCGAGCACCTGGATACAGTCGTCGAGCCGCGAGGTGTTCGGATTGACCGTGAGGTGCCAGCCGCCGAGCGCGCTGGCGGGACCGCCCGTGCCCTCGTAGTCGCCCTCGCCGGACTCGACACCGTGCGGGAGCGGCATCACGTCGTAATCGGCTTGATCGAAGTTATCGGAGTCGAGGTTGATCGGGATCGCGTACGGCCAGTTCCGGTGGAAGACCGCGTTCCCGCCCGTGAACGGTTCGCGGGCCGGCTCCTCTGTGAACGAGAGTAGGTCGGTCGTCGAGATCTGCGGGAAGTCGGGGTGCGCGTACTCGGCGTCCGGCCCCTCCATGAACGACCGCATCATGCGGATCGTCTCGTGGACGGGTTCCTCGTTGACCGTCACCGGGCGATCGCCGATCGGCCCGAAGAGGTTCTCGTGGTCGCCGAAGAACGCCCCGCCGAGCGACGTCATCGTCTCGTTGAACGTACAGCAGGCGAGACCGACGTAGTTGTCGGCCTGGGTGGTGAACCCGTAGTCGAGGCCGTCGCCGTCCGGACCGCCGTTCTGCTCCCAGACGTCGGCGGCGATCTCGGCGAACTCCTGCCAGCTCATCGGCTCGGTCGCCCAGTTCTCGCCCTCTGGGTCGTAGCCGGCGTCCTCGACGAGGTCCTTCCGGTAGTGCATCACCGGGTAGTCAGGGAACAGCGGTAGACCGTAGAGGTCACCGCTCTCCGGGTCGCTCGCCGTGCTCACGGCGCTCTCGAGGTAGTCGCTCTGGACGTAGTCAAGCGTCTCCGAGGAGAGCTCCCCGCTCAGGTTCACGAGCTGTCCGCGCGCGATGAACGGGATCGTCCACCCGGAGTCCATCATGAATATGTCCGGGCTCGCTCGCCCGGCGTCCAGCGCCGAGGTGAACTCAGACCGGCGCGCGCCCGACTCGAAGTCGCCGGGCAGGATCTCGACCTCAATCGACTCGTCGAGGCCTGCGTCGTACAGGCTCTGCGTGACCGTGTCGGAGATACCTTGCCACTCGGCGTCCATCGTGATCTGGATCGGCCCGTCGCCGCCGCCCCCGCCGGAACATCCCGCCAGGCCGATCGTCACTCCCGCGGCACCGGTTGTTTCGAGGACCCGCCGTCGTGATACCCCCACGCGACCGCCGTCGTGATTGGACTCTTTGTCGACCATTACAGCTGTTGTTACAAAGTACACCCGTATATAATTATTGATGACAAAGGTCATGCCCACCGCTCTCAACTCCGAGGGCACCGTGGCCCCTTCCGCCGCCCCGCCGGAACGGCTATGAGCCCCGGGCGTCGAGTGGAGTCCACGCATGGGTACCACTGGCGCGGTCGCGAGGCGGGTACGTGAGGGGACGGTCCAGTGGCTCGAACGCGTGTTTTTCGGCGGCGCTGAGCTCTCGGTGTTGTCGACGCCCGCGTTCGTCGCGGTGCTCGTTCTCCAGACACGCTACCCGGACGCGATCCCGATCGCTGGGCTGCTTGCGATCGGCACCGGCAGCGTCGCTATCGCGCTGTTCCGCGCCGAGGTGATCGATGTCGGGGCGTGGCCGCGCCGCGGCGAGCTCGCTACCGTCCCGCTCCGGGTCGGCTACTTCAGCGCCCTCTTCGCGGCCGCGTCCGCCGGCGTCGGGGTGGGCGCGGTGGCGGCCGGCTCGCTCTGGTTCGCGTTGCTCGGCGGCGTCGTCCAGCCCGTTGGGCTCGCAGCGTTCCCGGCCGCTTACCGCGCTGTGTACGGCGAACCGCTTCAGCGCGCGGCGGCCGAGCTATGAGCGGCGACAACCTCGGTGAGCCGTTGGTCCCCACCCGGCTCCGCGCAGTCGTCGACTCGGTCCGCGAGCCCGAACACCTGGGCGAGAACCGGTGTCTCCAGTGTGCGCTCGTCAACGCCGTCGGCGTCGGGGTCGCGGCCCTCCTGCTCGCCCGCCACCGCCGATCGCTCGGGCTCCTCGTCGCCGTTGTCGGCGCGGCGGCGATCTGGCTGCGCGGCTACGTCGTTCCCGGGACGCCCCGCTTCGCCCCGCGACTCGTCGAGCCGCTCCCGGTCGACATCTGTCCCAACCACCCCGACGACCTCGGTTCGGGCTCGCTTGCGGGCCCTCGTCCCGATTCGCACGGCTGCGGCCGCTCTCCCTGTTTTCCTCGCTCACGCCACGATTGGAACGCCTCGCCAACCTTGTGGACGGCAGCGAGGCTGCCCTGTGTGTGGATGTCGTCCAGACAATCTTTTTCGTGTAATTCAGATCGATCATAAGACCTCTGACATAATATGAGCAATAGTAGTCGCAATAATAAGCGGTTATTATTCGCCTGCTACGCGTTAGACAAGCTCACCGCGGGCCTACGATTTGATCAATGAGACTGTCACTTGGCTCACCACCTGACAGACTAGGTGTGTTTTGCCGACGCAGTGATCTGCTGTGGATTGTTCTGAATCCGGAGTCAAGCGTAGTCACCTGCGGATCCGTGTCTGGTCGCCAAATCCGGCATGGTCTATTCCGTTGGTACTGTGCTCATAGGCACATGGTAAATTCAGTGGTCCTCGTTGGTGGATCAAGAAGGCGCAATCTCGAACCGACCCGTATCGACGAGCCTGATGAATTCTGTCGGAGCGAGCGTCGTTCCAGCAGTGATGACCCGTGATCGTCCGTCAAGCGGCCAGCCGATCTGTTCTTCAGTCTCGTACTCGGTCACCGGTTCAATCGTCACTCCCGACTCGTCGATTCGTGATACCCACAACACTCGGTCGCACTCGGTATCGTACAATCCGTCGCCGACCGTAACAGCCGCAGTATCGGTTT
>KI543167.1:288867-296577 GCA_000496175.1 uncultured archaeon A07HR67
AAAGAGCTCTCAACTCGTGTATTTCTCACAAGACAGGGAAAACTAAAACTGTGATAGGGCGTTATTCTGAGTATAAAACCATTAAGAAAGATAGCACTGGCTTTCCGGGCCCTCAGCCAGACAGACGACTCGTTGAGCAGCGTAGACGCAGTAATAACGGGACGCTTCCAAAGCTCGAGACAAAGTACAGATTAGTGTCGTCGTCTCAGAGTACTGATCAACTACCGGACCGTATCAATAAACCCGTCACATTGCTGGGAAGATACCGTAGAACTTTGTCCATTTTTCGGGAGTACTGAACTGGGGATCACGTGACCTGGAAGTGTGTTATGTACGTCTCAACAGTCTCTGTCAGGTGGCCACGAAGCGAAATCTGTCCCTAGTTATTACGGATCACCGAACTTGGCAAAGACCGGGAGCGTTACCCCAAGCTAGAACCAACCGATCGTATGGATATTGGCGCATCCGTCGGCCCGTACCTCAGCAGAATTTCGTCGCTCCCATCTCGCTTCGACTTCGTCGAAATTGGTCTTGGTGAGGGTGAGGTTCCGCTTAAAAAGCTCAACTCCGACCATATCTCAGCTCAACTTGCCGATCTTGAGCTCGGTGTTGTCGTCCATCTGCCCTACAGGCAGCCGCTCTCAACACCGGTCGATCAAATCGATGCCGCAACAATCGCGTATCTCGACGACGTGCTCGCAGCGGCTCACTCGATCGGCGCTAAGAGAGCGGTCGCACATCCCAGCGCTCGTGGAACAGGTCATGCGTCTGATTCGCTAGCCGCTCGGATGGAAGAGCTAGCACTCCGCGGTCGAAAACACGATGTGACTGTCTGTTATGAGACGACTGGCTACGCCGGTGGACCCGAACTCAGCCGTGTCGGCGACCTCGCGGCCCGTAGTGATGCGGCAATCTGCTTGGACGTGGGATACGCGTACTTGGAGGCGAATACTGACGGCGTGATGGAGTTTCTGGACTCCTACGGTGATCTTGTCGAACATCTCCACGTCCACGATGTGCGTCAGCGTGGCGACACGCACATCCCCGTTGGTAGCGGCGATGTTGAGTACGACGCTCTCGTTGAGCCGATAACACAGGCTAACCCAGAAAGCGTAACTATCGAGGTGTTTACTGATGATCCACAGTATTTGGAGACCTCTGCCGATCGGTTTCTCGAGTCGATACACCTAGATTGAGTGGTCCAATCAGCGATCGAGATTCACTGCGAAGATGGATTTGTTTAGCAGTAGACACATAATGTCTCCTGGATTAATCTAAGCATCTCATTACAACGAAATCAACGTGTGAGGGCTCGGCAAAGAATACTCACCGTTCAGCGGACACACTCGTCCGGAGAAAGGTAGCAGATTACTCTGCTACCACGATGAGGTGTGGCTCAAGCACTGTCGCTTCGTTCGGCCGGGTCGCGCTGTACGTAGTCCATTCTTCAGCATCGAAGTGAAAAATTATCTCGCAGGGCCACTCAATTTCTCCACCGGCGTCCTCAAGCATGGACCGAATCGTTGTTGTCTCGCCGGAGTCAATCAGCGCATCGCTGGTCGTGTCAAGAAATTCGTCAAGTGCCTCATATGATGCGATTTTCAGGGGCGCTTGGTACGCCTCGTGATTGTCGGCGTCGGTCGCCGTCGGCCGATCGATTCGGTCGGACGACGCCAAGCGCGACGATTCTGGGCGCGTTCCCTGACCAAAATAAAACACGAATCGTTCACCGGTATACTGAAATGGACCGTGAGAACACTCTGGGTCGGTTGGGAAACACCGCCAAGCGAATCTCGCTCCGCAGTCGAGACACCGAAACTGGGCGATGGAGGCCGCTCCGATGTGGTCGTCGCGGTCGAACCCCCCAGCAGGCTCAATTACCGCACACTCCGGGCAGTGTGCTGGACCACGTTTCTCGCTCACAAGTGTTCTTGCGGAAGAACGATATTGTATGTTCGTTTCTATCACAACGGTTAGAAAAGCACCCGGCCGGCCAATCGCTGGAGGTGAATCGTGAGCCGCGTTGGATCCTCAATTAGGGCTAGTTGATGAAAGTACGAACGATCCGTCTCAACCGCTCGATCTCCCGAATAATCGGCGCCAGTAAGGTAAACGCCCAAAACCGGGAAGGTAGCGGCGTCAAGCGCGGCCGTATACGCCGTTTCGTCATCTGGGAGGCCATCAGTCACAACAATAACAAATGGATTCTTGACGTCTGCGAACCGCGCTTGTGCGAGCGAGAGTGCCTCCGTGAGCGGCGTCCCGCCGCGTGCCTGCGTCGTCAGTATTCGACCTCGGATGTTACTCGCCTCCTCAACGGTGGTTTTTATCAATCGAACTGTCGAATCGTAGAGATCAAGCACCGCCACATCAACGCCAATAGCTTCAAGCGCAACAGTAGCCGTCAATGCTCCCTGTTCGGCGGCGGCAACGGTTTCATCATCCATTGACCCCGACCGGTCGAGCACGACCACGCAGGTGTACCGTCTGTTTTCGCCTTCCTCAGTTTGTGTGAATATATCCGGCTGACCGCGGACAGCACCGACGAGTCGTGAACGGTCAATCGACCCGCGTCGACACCGTGACCGCTCAACGTCGCGACGTTGTTCCTGTAAGCGACTGCGGAATCGCTGCGCGAGAAGTGTCGCGTCTCGACGAACTGTTGACCAGCGGTCAGCAGTGGTGGCTCCTCCGTCGTCGTCCGATTCGGTCACGACTTGTATGTCAGCGTCTGTATCAACGGCACCGAGTGCGTCGACGTAGGTCTCAAGGGAATTTATCCGGTGTTCTGCTTTGTCGAGTTCACTCGCTTCTGCTGCCAGTTCTTTGGTGTACCGCTGGCGCAACGCCGCCGCAGTTTGATTTTCTGGTCCGTCCGCTTCTCGTTCTGGCTCGTTTCGGTTCTGAGCCGTTGAGGTCGTATTGCCATCGGTCTTAGAATTATTCGTATTTTGAGCCGGAAGAGCGGAACTCTCATTGCCTCGCGTCGTATCCTGCTGTTCGCCCGGCAGCTGGCTAGACCCTGGGTGGGATTGTGCCTCAAGCACTCCGTCGGTTGCCGATGTATCGCTATCTGACCGGTCAGAGTTATTCTCGTGAGCCATCGAGGCCGTGCTCGTGTCGGTATCGTGATTTTCCCCATCAGGTGGGGTGGTGTTGGCTACGGCGCGTGTAGTGGGAGAGTGTTCGTCACCGGTGAGGACGCTTGCGAGTTGGCGGGTGAGTTCGTCAGCCACGGCGTCACGACCGAGGTCACACGCTGTCTGGGCATCGCTGCCGGGTTCACCGCCCGCGTCGTTGGGTTTGCCTGTAAACGGTACACCCGCTTCCGGTTCAGATAGCACTACCGCGTCCGTCGTCCGTCTTCTGCTCGGTGAGTCGGCTTGAGTGGCTCGGACGGTCCCATCGGCGTCGATTAGCCTATCGAGTTTGCTCGCTTCAGCACCAGAAATAGTTGCGGCGTCTAGCGCGTCAACGAGTGCCGTCCAAAACGACCAAATATGCTCGTTGCGAGCAGTTGGGTCCGGTTCAGTTAGAACCTCTTTTATGCTCGAACGCATTATTGGAACAAATTCCGCAAGAATGCGCTCGTCTCTCAGTGACGCCATCCGAGGAGCAGTACCGTCAGCACGGAGTTGTTGAAATCGACCGCTGTCGTATATAGCCATATCGGCGAGCCCACAGACGACCGCATTGAAGAAACTGAGCCGTTGTTCGTCCGCCGCGGAGTTGGTGTGATCGACACTAGAATAAAACAAATTGGCGTTCAGTATTTCAAGCTCTGGCGCGACCGCGTACCGGTGGCGTAGTTGTCGCTCGACGGCCCCATCCTCAAGCGTATTCCAGATTCGAGAAAACAATCGCCGACGATCCGAGTCAACCCGTGTAAGCAACTCGTGGAGTCCATCGCCGTCGGTATACTGAATGTGACCAGCCTCGTGAACGACTAACGCTTCTTGAACAGCTAGGTCGAAAACCCGTCGGCGAAAATCCGTCACCGGCTGGTCAAATGCCCGCGTTGTAATCCGTATCTCAGGGTCGTCAGCTCCATAATCCGTCACTGCCGTCCGCAAATCCGAAGAGAACCGAATTGACGGCCGACTTCGGGTCAGTAGCCGGACGTACGTTTGGAGGTATCGTCGCCGCTTCTCGGATCTGCGGAGCGTTTCAGCACTGCCAGCACCGAGCCGCTCCTGAATTGATTGTAACGACGTTGACGCAGTTAATCGCATCAATCCCACCGCGTGGATTCGATAATCTTCGAGATAGCGTTGCGATCCTCGGCGGTCGCTCGCGCCTCACATACCTGTTTCGCCGCTGTCTGTGGCGACATATCAAACTCCGAGACGAGCCGGCCGATTTTGATAATCGTTCGGTGAGACGTTGGCGTGGCGAGGTCGCGATCCCGATAACTAGCACGGAGATTCGCTGCTAGTTCGGTCAACCGCTTAGCAATCCGCTCGTCGCGATCAACTCCCCGGCAGAGGGCAGTTGTTTCGTACAACAGCCGGCGTTCTGCCACTGGAGGGAGATACTCAAGCTCAAGCTCCCAGAATCGCGAGCGGAAGGCGTCGTTTAGCGGACTCGTTCCGGCGTACTGTGGTGGGTTCATCGTCGCAACGAAGCGGAAGGCAGGGTGTGGATCGAGCACCTCGCCAGTCGGTTTGACCGCCAGTTGTCCGTTCCGCTCGGTCAACCCGTGAAGTGGCATCGTGGCAGCCGGACCGGCCGCATTCAGTTCGTCAGCGACGAATGTCCAGCCTTGTTCGACAGCCCGATAAAGAATGCCGGGGGTGAACTCAAAGGCATGCTCGGCACCGACCAGATTAGCGGCTTCACCCAGATCAAGCTCTTCTCTGTCGGCGAGCTGTACTATGCGGTCTATCCGGTCGGTAGCGGCGTTCTCGTTGGGTGCGTACTCGCCTACAAGATCGGCGTACGTCGTTCCTGACCCAAAATTGACACGGACGAGCGGTCGGTTCGTCTGCGCGCAGAGGTGTGCGAGCAGTCGGTCTTTTCCGACGCCAGTCTCGCCGCTCAACAACAACGCATAGTCCTCATCAGCAAGAAACCGTGCGGCAAGTTCAACGTCTGTCCAGTCATCTCTCACCTTCCGATTTATATATTCGTGATCGGGGGTAGGAATAAGTGGATGCTTGGCGTCGTTCAATACTGGAAGTTCGTGGAATTTTTTGCCGGTGTGGCCCCCTGCTGATCGCATTAGGTCGGTGATACTGGTATCACCGGTCCATTCGTCCTCCGGCGGTATAGCCCCAGAATCTGCCATCCAATGTGATAACGGGTCAATAGGTATAGATTCCATGGACCCATTGATCGGCGGTGTTCACATGAGGATGCATAAAAGTTAGTATATTCTACTAAGCAGAGAACGCTGGCTCACATATCGAGGACATCCTCGGGCTGGGCGATCCGGTCGTGGAGGTCGGTCATCGGTCTGTCACACCCGCTCACGGGTCCCGAGAACGTAGCCGAGGAACACAATAGTGGTGCTGCCCGCAAACGTCTCGACTCCCGCCATGACGCGCATCCAAACACCGGTCGGTTCGGCAGGCGGCGAGGTTGTGAAAGTCACGATGCTATAGTAGAGACTGTCGCCGAATGTCATCCCACCAACCACTGAGTAGACGAGCGTAGAGACGACAAAAGAGCACTCCCATCATTCCGAGTACCCATCGGAGCCGAACCCCGTACCCGGTGAAGACCTGCGAGAGTAGCGATCCGAGGAACGCGGCCCGCCCACGCACCCCGCCTTCGGCACGCGCCTCCCGCCGCCGCGCCTTACGCTCCCGAACGCGAGCGGTCCGAGCCTGGCTAACCAGTCCGTTCGCACTGTATGTCCTCCGAAGTTCGTGATTGGCGCGCGCGACTTTGTCGTGCCCCACTTCTCCCATCTCGCCGACCTCTGCCTGTATCCTCTCGGCTGGTCGCCCGATTGTCGTCCGTCGAGAAAGGGTAGTCCGAGCGAAATCGACGGCGGACAGGTTGGCGTCGGTGAGGTCGGCGCCGGTGAGGTCGGCGTCGAAAAGGTCAGCGTCGAAGAGGTCGGCACCGGTGAGGTCGGCAATAGAGAGGTTGGCGTCGGAGAGGTCAGCGCGAATAAGCTCGGCATCAGAGAGGTTAGCGTCGGAGAGGTTGGCGTCGGAGAGATTGGCGTTGAACAGGTCAGCACCGGTGAGGTTCGGCGCCGTAGAGGTCGGTGTGGGAGAGGTCGGCGCGAATCAGGTTGGCGTCGGAGAGGTCGGTGCGGGAGAGGTCGGCATTAGAGAGGTCAGCTTCGCGGAGGTCAGCACCGGGTTGAATATCGCCCGGCGGAATATTGCTGTTCGGAATCGAGTACTCGGGATCGGTCACGTTCGTAGATAGGAACCGATAGCTGGTAGACCTACCGCCGGGATGCTACTCGCGAGGCGGCGGGTCTCTCAACCAACTAACGTACGCCGGATTCACAAATCGACGACGTGCTTGAGCTGGGCGATCCGGTCGCGGAGGTCGTCGAGGTCGGTGTCCTCGGTCCGAAGATCGTCGAGCGGTCGGAGGTCGTCGAGCGCGGCGTCGACACGATCGTCGTCGGCCTCACCCGTGAAGTACAGCTCCCGCCGGTCGGCCTCGAGAATCCGGAGCGTCGACTCCGCGATGTCAGTTGAGGCGGCGACGTCGGCGTACGACACTGGCGGCTCACACACTCATACTCCGGCCCATCTTCGCTTCGGTCGGTTCTCCGAGGTACGGTTCGATCGCGTCGTAATTCGACCACCCGCCGATCGACATCATGATTCGGACATCGGCCCCGCGCTCGACCATGTGGTACGTCGCCCAACTCCGGCGGAGGTCGTGACTCGAGACCAGCTCCCAGCGGTCGCGGGCGCCCCCGTCGGCCAGGTCGCGAACTGCCTCGCGGACCCAGCGCCTCACGCTACAATTGGTGGTAAACGAGAGATGGCTTTATTCATTGAGCTGATACTGATTAACCAACAGATAGCGTGTGTATATCCGATTGTTGGTTAACAAAGAGTATCGTTTCCGTCGATCAGATGCCTCGGAATGGCCAGTATGTCGGCACGATTCTGCCGGCAACCCCTCTGGCGGAGAAGGCTACTGACCGGGGTTACCTGCTGCTAACGCTATCATTGTTAGCTCTCAAAAGTGGAGCGTGGAGTCAAACAGTTATTCCAGCGGCGAGATCAAATTCTCTAAAGATGATAGGAACGGAGCGCTGAACAGACAGCGCGTGTCGGTCAGCGGCCTTTGCCTGAGACGTAGAGCCGTGAATCAGTTACTATACTGACTCTATATTGTATCTGTCAGTACCCCTCAGGAGCTGAATTTACGTATCCTTTCAGCGCTATTGGCACCACAAAGAATCCAATCATACAAGTAATTGTCACCACTACTTGATCGACCTTTGGTAAGTCACCGGCCACGATTAGCAAAAACAACGACGTACCGAGATAGAGAAACGCAATCAACCATCGGATGATGGGATTCTCTAGCATTCGGATGTGGTTCATCATAGAGACTGCGTGTGCTCTTTGTACTAAATATTTGGACTCAATCTGGAAATTATTATGTCTTGGGAGTATATGTCTGGATACTGACTTTTTGCCTTGTTGAAATCCCCAAACGGTGATAGGTTTCAGCAGTCCTGCTGAATACACAGCGCGAATACAGCGCGTCGCATATGTAGGATTA
>KI543167.1:296597-299270 GCA_000496175.1 uncultured archaeon A07HR67
GTGTACCAGTCAACACTGGAGACGAATGTACATCACCAACAGATATTCTACAGCCAATCGTCAATTCACGGTATGGTCTCACACGAAAATGAAGTGATGATTTTGCTTGGGGTAGCTGCCGTTATTCTTCTTGTGTCAGTAAGTAGCTTCACCAACCTGCCGACATGGATAACTATTGCACTTGTGGTGGTTGTTGGTGTGCTTATTCCCCAGTTTATCAGTCGCGAACGCGAGTGATTAGATATTACAGTCTCGTTCAGACGCCCCCGATAACGTAGGTTGGTGTCTGTATCGTATCAGTAGGATTAGTCTGTGAGAGGCTCTGTTCGATTTCGTCTTTAGAGTGCGACCGATTGGTCCGATCCACACCGCGCCTAAACAAGGCTCAGCGCGCATATCTCGATAGAATCATCTCTAATTCGATCAGAGTGGATCGCTCAGCACAGAGAATACATCCAGCGAGAGGGACTTTCTGTGAGTCACACTATCGACCCGACAGTCGCTAACTGCCCGAGTCGATCACCGATGGCTAGAAAAATAACTCCAAGAAGCGTAAATATCGTCCAGAGGACTGGCAGTGGGGTTTGATTCAGTGCCACATACGACTGGATAAGAATTCCCAGTCCGCCCCCAATAAACACGAAAATTGGTAGGAGCAGTTTCACCCGTCGCGGGTTGTTCCACGCCTCAAAATCCGTCGAAGCAGGCGACATTAGAGTTTGGTGCGTATGTCCGACGTATTCCGTGTATAATAATAATCTCGGTTTAAATTTTGTAGACTCAAATAAGTAGGCAAACTCTATCGGCTGGGTCAAAAGTGATAATCCAGCCAAATGGAGTCGGATACCGAGTTTCATCGCCGACTCGGGTGTCACCTCTCACTCTAGAAATTCTAACTCGATACAGCTGCTATCGCCGCTGAGGCGGTCAAACAAGAGCATGAATCACTCGATCTTTTGACCGCCTCATTTCTTATCGCAACGCTACCGGGTTGAACGGAGCTGTTTCTAAGACTGGAACAGTGACCGGCAGTTGGTACACCAGCCAGACCAGCACTATGATATAACTCAAGATTCAACAGTTCAATACCACAGAAGCTGGCGGATGATCACTCGCAAATCATATCTTCGGCGTCGGCTTTCGTCGTAAGACCTACGCTAACCTGGCGTATCTGCTCGCCCAGTTTCCGCTCGGCATCGCTTAGTTTAGGATCTTGGTAACCGGTCTCAGTCTGGGGGTGGGGCTGGTTCCGATGGTCGTCGGACTCCCGATACTGGCTGGTGTTCTCACGCTCGGCGGCTGTATCGGGGTGGTCGAAGTGGGGCTCTTGGGTCGACTCCGTGGGCAAGATACGTCTATCACCCTCGCCGACCCTCGCGAACTGCCGGTGATAGAGTGGCTAAAGACCGTCGCGACCGCCGCCTCAAACTACCTTTTGATCGGGTTCGGGTTTGTGTCGTTTGTCGTCGGTATTCCATTGTTCGTTGCCATTACGATCGTGTTTGCGATCGGGTTCACGCTCGCAGCTACGCCCTCGTCCACTGGATACCCGGTGTCAAATAAGATTTCACAGGCCTCCGTGGCACCATCGAGGTCGGGTCGTTGACTGTCGACGTCGGGTCTTTGTCCGGAGCAAGCATCAATACGCTTCCGGAGGCGCTGGTCGTGTCAGCGGTCGGTGTCGTCGTCTGTCTCCCGGGCCTACACGCAGCCAACATGAGCGCTTGGCTCCTCGCCGGACTGACCGAGCGCCTACTCACGTTCCAGTCGGGATAATCGTCCACCCGTCTTCATTTGAGACTAGTCTGTCGCCATACACGGCGGACTAAGATCAGAGGCGCTCGACAGTTCGCTCAACGAATACGCCGATGAGCGCGATGCTCCCGCCGATGACCGTATAGAGCGCCAAGATCGCACTGATTCCGTAGCCCTGGAGATAGCCGATGGTCAATAGCCAGAACATCGCGATAACGCCACTCAATCCGCCGGTAATAACGGGCGTCAGTTCCTCCGATGGGGTGTTCATGTCCTCGCATACCAATCGCCTGGGAATAATAATTGGAGTACTGTACGTTCGTCACTCCTGATGCTGAAGCACCGTTTTGACGGCGTCATCCTGTAATCACACTCTTGCGGCCCCGATCGGAAGAGTATACACTACTAGTACGACGGGCCGCGATACGGTGTCGGAGAGAATAAACGCGGCTGTCAACACGACAACAGTAGTGGGCACGACCACTTACACGGCGATGATGACGGTTGGCGACCGGTCGAAGAACGAGTCCGAGTGCCTCCGCTGGTGATCGGTCTCGGTACGAGTGGTCGACGAGGAACTCGCGCCATACGCGTCGTAGTTGTGAGACACAGATCGCGAGTATCACGAGGCCGGTCGTCGGAGAGAGCAACGACGAGACGTTCTGCTCGATGACTGAGACAAACATGGCAATGAAAAAGAAGAAAACGGCATACCGAAATGTGATATGTACGATCAGACCGACGTTTCGCCGATATAGCGGCGGGAGAATCGGAAGCGGTTGCACTGGCTTCGGTTCTTTATGCCACTTATCAGCGTCGTGATCTTCGACCGGTTGTGCTGCGAACAGTGCGACGATCGCGAATAGAACAGCGACGAGGACGATTTTACTCAAATAAATGAATATTAGCTCAACAAGA
>KI543167.1:299290-305806 GCA_000496175.1 uncultured archaeon A07HR67
TCAACGACGACATATCTGCGCTTCAAATGCTTCGTCCCGATATCGTTTTGCAACGATCCGTTGTGGAATGCGCCGCAGGCCGAATCGCCGATCCGCCGTGTACTCGTACTCGACGACGGTCCCATCGTCCCGTGTGTCGACAGTGACGACATACGTCGACCATGGCTGGCCGCCCACTGTGAGTTCCAACTCGATCCGACGGCCGCCATCCGGCGTCCGACCCGTCCGTGTATCGACGGTCACCTCAACCGACCGCAAGCCGAACAGATACGAGAGTCGGTACGTGACCGTCCCGTTTCCAGTGAGAATCTCGTCAGCAATTCCCCATTGAAACACGAGGATCGGCGGTGTCGGTCCCGTGAACGACTCGGCGACGTATTCGGCGTCCTCATCGGTTCGAAGACGGACGGTCCCGCGTGATTCGATAATCGGGGCACGTGCGACGACGATCAGCAGGACGCCGACGACGACTGCGGGCACCAGCGACGTTGCGAGGAACGTGCCGAGGAATACAGCCGCGACGAGCACGACGACCAGCGCACTCAGCGGTCGTTCACGTCTGAGATATTGCTTCGCTATGTCGAGAGCCTCCCGTGGCGGGTCGACGGGTCGTGTGGAGGGCATCGACAAATCATCAGCGTGGCGATCAATTAGTGCTGTTGGAAGCTTCTTCGCTGGTTTGACGACCGAATCGATCCCATGAATCCCCGGATACTGACGAGTCGCGTTCACGGATACCGGCGGGGGTCGCTACGCCGGCTGGAAGCGGCGTGAGACGTAGAGTAGAACGGCTCCGAACGCCGCACTCACGGCTGCCTCCGGAGTGACGACAGGCGGACAGGACTCGCCGGCCGCGCAAACGCGTAAACTGCCGACTACCTCGGCAACGATGAGAAACGCCCCACCAAGTAGCAGTACCGCTCGGGAGAATCTGTCCAGATACGTTCGGAGTTGAGGGACGACGTCCGTACTCACACGATACCGCTACACGGCTACGACACTTCAAGATTAGTGGCCGGTTACATTCTCCGAGCAGCGACGACCACGTTGAAGTCGTTACGGATGGGATCTGAGCAGTTCACCGGCACGCTCGGGGTCTGGGACGAATGTACCCGACGATCTCGGGTCCTGGGCGGACTCGCCGTCCTTGGAGTTGGAAATCCGATCGAAAAGCACCGTTCCAGCGTCCAGCCAGAGCGGGCTTCCGAACAGCCCACGCTCAACCGAGACGTTCCGGACACCGTCGTATGACGCCGACCGCTGTGGTCGTCCGAGGTATCGGTCGTACGCCACCACCTCGGACTCGTAAAATTCGTATTCGACGCTACCGAGTGTCAACAGCATATGTACCGCACTCATCGTCGAAAGAGCTCCAACCAGATCGAAGAGAATAGCAGCAAAGGCCGCGGCAGCACTGTTGACCTTCTACTGGCTCGAGCTGGGCGTGTTGGCCATATTAGGGGCTACCTTCGCCGGTAAACGTCCCTCCACCGGAGACGGTCGATCACAGTTCACCGGGCCACAGTGGGCAACGCTCCGGGCTCTCCTGCCGAGCGGGCTGTTCGACGCTGAGACCGACGATGCGACGGACGACGGCGGTGGATGGACTGCCGTCCGGTTTTCGATTCCACGGACTGATGTCGGCATCCATCTCGGAACCATCCCCGCATTAGTCATCATCGTCCCAGTACTCGCGTTCGTGTGGGTCGGGTTTGGCGGAGTGGTCGCCGGCTTGGTCATCGCCGCGACGAACGCGACCGACCTTCCGGCCTGGGTACTCACCGGTGCCGGTGCGGTGTTCCTGAGCGAAGGTGGTCGTACGATCACGACATACTTCTGCGACGGTCGCCACCGGCAGACCACCGCTTGGAGGGCAACCAGAGGCATATTCTGGCAGAGGGTCGTGCTGGCCGACGTGGGATTGTTAGTCGTCTTGGTCGCGTACGAGTTCGCGGATGGAAGGCCAGTCAGCACCGAAGCCGCCGCTGCCGCGCCCCTCGTGTTCGTCGCCGTCGCCGCCAAGTTCTTGATTGACCTCACGACGTACTACGTTGACGGGCTTGCGCGGTCGCTCCGCGGGCGCTTTGATTTGGGCGTTGACAGCGGAGGCGCTCCCGTCCGACGCCGGCAGCGGGTCTCCCGCTTCCGCTTTCCGAACCCACGTGTAGGGCGGACAGCCCGGCACATTCGATATGTGGGAACACTCCTTGTACAGCTAACTCTCTCGTCGAACGGTGTTCCGACCGCTCTCACTGCTCATCGTCGGTCTTGTTCGAAGAGGATTTCGGGTAGACGGCCTCAACGATGTTAAAAACGAACTCGCCAGCAGTTGTTAAATGCCGTCAGGATAATGTCGTCCATACCAACCGCCGCACGTCCTGAAAATAACCCCCCAACACGACGAGCAGCTGAAACGCGGAATTGTATTTGGGTGAAACCACTGTGTGAACCTTCCCAATCCTATTGACTACGTGGACCACCCCCCAAAGTGGTGCTCCAGTTACTCCCCGATGTTCCGGATTCGGCACTCGGTACCGTCGTCGGTGCCGCCTGGGCAGTCGTTATTCTCGCGACCATTCACCAGCATCGCCGTGGTAGCCGCTCCCGCCGTCGATTCTATCTGACGATCTGTGTGGGGTCGTTCTGGATGGCGTTTAGCCTCCTGCAGATTTCGACTGCCGTCTCCGGCGTTGCGGAGGTCGCCGTCGTCGCGCTCGCTGCCGGATGTGTTCCGGTCGGTATCGTTGCCGGTGTGCGGTGGCGACGGAGTAGCGATCCGGACAACGAGCAGGACGCGACGATATGAGCGGCCCTCCGAGGAGTTCGCTCAGTGACTCGGTGCGGTATTCAGCTGAATGTGGCACGTAGCGAGCAGAAGCCGACCTCCTGTTATTCGACGTGGACGAGCTCGCGTCGTCTATATAGGTAGTACGAGAGAAGCGGAACCGAAAGCACGAACAGCGACGGAAGGACGACGCCGGCGAGATGTGCGATCCCCACCAGTGGCCAGGCGATGCTGGGGGACCATACGCGCGTTCGCCTGAGCACCCGGACATCCCCAAGCAAACACACGAGAACAATCACCCCGACGAAGATCCCTCCCCAAAACGAGACGACCCCCAGTATGAACGACGTGATGCCGACTCCGACGTTCAGGTCCTCTGCTGACGTCGATGCCGCGAGGAACGTACGGGAAGCCAGTCCGGAGAGGATCGACAACGCCGGAACCGCGGGAAACAGAACGACGCCGAACCACCACGATGATCGTGCCATCAGGCGATGATATACGCTTTCAGACGACGTACTCGGGTGCGAAAACGACCCCGCCGACCAGGCTCAGCATCAGGGTGATCGCGGCGATCCGCAGACCAGCCGCCGCCCGTCGTCGTCCCGCCGGCAGCGCTTCGGCGACTCCGGAGAGCGCGAACCCGACCGCCACAGCCAGCGACCAGGTCAACGTGGTCCCGCCGACCGCGTACGCGAAGATGGCGATGCTGGATAGGACGGTCGCCCCGCTGAACATCACGAGCGTCTGAGGCCGCCCGGACGGCTCACGGAACAGGGCACTTCGTACTCTGGAGGGCACGTGTTACCACCGTGTTCTACAGGGTTGAGATACTACCGGAGACTTATACGTGGATATCAGTCTTTCCCGAGAGCCTCGCGGGTTGGGAGTCTCGGTCGAGGCACTCCGGAGCGGCCCTCCCAAAGAGCCGGGAAGAGCGCAGCGAACGCCGCCGAGGAGGGGCTCGACGCTCAGGGGTGGGCGCTGAGAAAGTTGAGACGACACTCGACGAGTCGATGTTGATGACGGTCCTCCGGGAACACGGGATTGCGCCACCGGCGCTCTCGAAGAACGGGGCGCGGTCGCTGATGAAACGGCTCTGTGACGCGGCGGACCTCGACATCGACGGGGAGTATCTCAAACCCCGCGGTGGCCGACGTGGGCTCGGAAGCGACCTCTACGCGCAGGACGCTGAACTCGCGCAAGAACTGCTCCGTCACGAGTCCATCGAGACCACCCACGAGTCCTACCGGGAGCAGAACGTCGCCGAACGTCGGGAGCGACTGGAACGAGCGCTCGACGGGTAGTAGCAATTCTGTCAGAGAGAAATCAGCTTCCTCCCTACACCGATGTGACCCCCGTCGGAAGAGCTATTACGAATATTCATAATCCATAAACACGACAGCGAAGTCCTCGACCGGTCGCAACCGTCCCCCTCAGCAGCTCCAGACCGTCGCCGACCTCATCGAAACCCCAGCGCTTGCTCGTGTCTACACTCACACGGAGCGTCAGGGACCCGTGGCTGTCGGGGAACTCGTCGACGAACTCGAAATTCCACAGGGACGGCCGACGACTATGTCCAACGGCTGGAGACAGCCGGTCTTCTAAACCGTGTCACCGAGTCGCGACCGTGCGGGTACGACGGTGTGGCAATCTTGCTCACCCTCTCCGTCGACGGCACGACCACGGCGATCACGCCGGCCCTGATCGCCGCTATCGCCCAGATGGGTACGGACGAGGATGTGGAGGCCTACGTCGAGCGTCACAGTCTCGACGGGCTCGCAGCGGCGCTGGAGTACGCGTTCGAACGAGTCGAGGGGACGGTCACCCACCGAATTATGGCCCGCGAGCTCGACTGCTCGCCGCTCGGAGACCGAAATTATCCTCCAAGCGTCGAACCGGTGGCGAGAACGTACAACGACGTGGCCGAGTGACGACCGCCTACATTACTGATACGGACGCGTTCGTCGGTGTGGCGGTCCGGACAAGAAGAAGTTCCAACGCCTGCGACGGACAGTCCGACAGGCAGGTGTTTCGTTGGTCCCACAGCGCGTGTATAGAGAACTCGGCGGGGATCCAGCCGCCGAGGCGTACCCCTCGGGGAATATTCCCTGTCCGATGGGATTCGAGGAGGGGTAGATTATCGTCGCCGACGAACTCGACTACACCGATACACTCGTCTCGACGGTGATGGACGATGCCTGATGGTGGATCGCAAACGAAACCAATCGCGGCGAGGACACCGTCGAAAAGGCTGACACGGCGCTGACGGGTCTCGCCGCACAGTTGCTCGATACGGTGATGCTGACGACATCGTCCTCCTCACGAGTGACAAGCCGGCCGGAAACATCGTGGAGGCATTGCTCTCGGAGCATGGCTTCGAGGAGCAAATTGAGTACCGCTATGTGAGCGAGGGATACCTCGAAACGATCGACGCCAACGAATTCCGAGACGATAATTGAGCGATCGTGTATTTCCCACAGTGGGGAACTGATCTGAGCCAGTAATAGTATTATTTTTGAATAAGCAGAATAGCCTATCGATTCAGAATTGGATCTTGTATTGCGTCTTGTTTGTGAACGGCCTTGGGGTCACGCCCTCAGGCACTCGCCTTGGTTATCTGTAGAGAAAGGCCCTGAATACGAGTGTTGCCTGAAACTGGATCAAAACGAAAACTACAGCACTTAGTAAACGTCTGCTCTGCTACACCGAGGTATGGGCTTTCCGTAATCTTCAGTCTGATTCAGGCCGGTATCTCGGCATGCGTTTACTGCTGTCAATCCCGGACAACCGGGCGCGCACTTTCTTTGCTTTCCGGATTATATTAGTCCCCAGTGATCACGTCGACAGCCACTCCAGGTCCCGGAGATGCGATGAAGGTGCTCTGTGTGGGCAGCGACCCAGAGGAAAATCGACGCGTCGCCGCGGCTCTTGAGGGGGAGCCTGGAACCTTCCACGTCGTAACCGAGACGGACCCGGTGGAAGCGTTCGAGTGTCTGACTTCGAGGGACATCGACTGTCTCGTTGCTGGGAACGATCTGCCTGGGATGGACGGCGTGGCGTTCCTCGAGTCGGTCCGTGAGACGCACGGTGATCTTCCGTTCGTCCTGTTTACCGGGTCGGGGAGCGAGGAGGTAGCGAGCCGGGCCATCTCCGCTGGGGTTACTGACTACGTCCGGAAGAGGCCAGAGGGTGGTGGCCTCGACGAGCTCGTCGACCGGATCCGGGCACTCTCGAACGACGACGAGACCGCGACGGGGAGGGCGTACGACGAAGCGCAGTTCGAGCAGTTTATCGAGGCGTTCCCCGACGTCGTGTTCGTCATCGACGAGGAGGGGCGGTACGTGGACGTCATCGCCAGTGGAAAGCGTCCGCTGCTCTACGATGACCCCGAGGAACTCCTCGGGAATCGATTTCACGAATTGTTCCCCGCCGAAACCGCGGACCGGTTCCTCGATGCCGTCCGGAACGTACTCGAGGCCGGGGAACAGCGGCGGATCGAGTACCAACTGGAGGTACAGTCGGACACGCGGTGGTTCGAGGCTCGCGTCGGACCGCTGGACGTTGGTGGGGACACGCAGACCGTGTTCTGGATCGTCCAAGACGTCACGGCGCGCAAGCGCCGCGAGCAGGAGTACGAGCAGATCTTCGACGGCGTCAACGACATCATCGCGATCCATGACCCGGAGACAGGGGAGATGGTCGATGTCAACCGGCGCATGTGTGAACTG
>KI543167.1:307999-311487 GCA_000496175.1 uncultured archaeon A07HR67
GAGACGCTGGAGGAAGTCGCTGAGGAGGTCACGCGGGAGCAAGGGGAGGTCAAGGTGGCGACCGACCTGCCCGCGTCGGCGTGGCTGACGAACAACGTCGAGGCGCTTCAGGCAGCCGTCAGGAGCGCACTGGAAAACGCCATCGAGTATGCTGATTCGGAGGTGCGATTGACGGTTGAGGACCACCCCGGCGGGTACACGGTTATCATCGACGACGACGGCCCTGGGATTCCGGAGGGGGAGCTCATCCCGATAAAGGCCGGGACCGAGACGAATCTCAACCACGGGCGTGGACTCGGTCTCTGGCAGCTCAGGTGGGGCGTCGACAAGCTCAACGGCGAGCTTTCCTTCGGCACGAACGAGGGGACGACGATCCGGATCAGTATTCCGGATAGGGCCGACACGGCGCGCCGAAACTGAAAGTAGGGCGGCGAGATACTGGCCCGCGCCAGGTCGTAGGAGTAGTCCCGGTCCCAGTACGGTGCCAGCGGGCGGACGCCAGTCGGTATGAGCACGTCTACAAAGATATGCGAGCCAGTGGTCGCCACCCCACCACGGATGCCCACACGGCCAGCGTGAGCGCCAAAAAACTACAGCTATCGCGTCGAACAACGCGGCTTCAGAAATTCTGTCGAACGTATCCCTGGAGAGGCAGAACGACGAACCTCTTCATTCTCAGACTGTTTCGCCCACGTCGATCCACCGACCGCGGAAACGTGGTTACAAGCCTACGCCGTCTGGTGGAATTATGCCTAAGTAAACACGATGGATGAGAAGTCTCCGACTTTTTTCAGCCGATGGTGTATACACCCGAAATAAAGCCGCTCACGGTCCGACTGCGCGCGGAGACAGAACAGTCGCTGGAGGAGGGGGCCGCCGAATCTGGCGTCAGCGTATCCGAATATGCCCACGAACTCATTGAGAAAGGATACAGGTATGATCAGCTCCGCAATCAACTGAACGCCCGTGAAGACCGCATCAAGACATTAGAGGAACAACTTGCCCAACGTTCACAGATTGAAGCGGAGCTTGATATCCTCGCCCAGCGCGTTGAGCAATCTGAACCCACATATGCGGAGAAGCGTCAGCAGATGATCGACCGCGCATCACTCACTGAGCGGCTTCGGTGGCGCGTCACCGGCGTTCCTGTCGACGAGTGGGACGCAGATTGACCTCTTTTTTCAGTTGGAGACGGGGGTATGCGCTTGTTTCTCTATCATAAGCACCCTATCACTTTGTCTCAATCGTCAGCGCTCCTGAGTCGGACACGTCGCCGTTGACGCCGATTGTAACAGCGTAGTCGCCCGCAACGGGGTTATCAACGGCTTCGTAGTCGATGATGAGCGAATCACCCCCGTCTAAGTTGTAATTCCCCGCCTCGGAGGCCCGCGTCGAACTGGAGGGCGAGAGCGGCCGCGTCGCGGGCGTTCCGCGTCTCGTCAATCATCGGGATGACATCTTCTTCCCACCCGAGCATATCGCTCGGCTCGGGCGTAGGGTCGTAACTCGACGATGTCGACGACGGGGTCCACTGAGCGCGTCGGGCGTGTCTTCGCCCTCGGTCACCCGCCGGCCGAACACGCGGAGCGCGACGCGATAGTCTCGGTCCGTCTCTTCGTTCGACCGGTTCGCATGGATCCATCGTACCAACTCCTCGGCGGCCTTGCGGTCGTCGAGCGCAGTAGCTACGCCTCCCACCTCCTCGGTCAAGATTGTGATGTGTCGGAGGAGTTTCAAACGCCGATGATCCGAATACTCCGAATTCAAAAGCTGAAGCGTTCGGTCGAACTCAATCAGCGACTTCCGGTCCGCCTTGGCAATTGCGTCGGCGCTCTGGAGCCGGTCCCGGAGTGTGTTGAGTTGGTCGCTAGGATCGGTCACACAGATAACAAGAACCGCACCCAACTTATATACTAGGCTGTGAACCTTTGGTTCAATTCCTCCTCCGGCTTAGGAGTATATTTTCACAGACGCTGTCGCGTACAACGCCTGTCCGTTTGACCCCGCAAACCACGTGTCTCCGACCAATCTCGCCCACTTGACGCCGAGGTCGCTTCGGGCTCTCTCAACACCCACCTTTTACTCCCCCTCTGACCCTTCTGGGTGACATGGGATTGGTTCGGCGGCTAACCGACGCGATTGCTGAACGGAGGGGTGACACGAACAAACCGACCGAGACCGGCGACGACGGGATGGTGAACGTGAACGGACGCGCGGCGATCGTCGCGTACTACTACGACGTGTCGCCCCGGCAGGCGCGTCACATTGCGGCGGTGTTACGCGATCGGATGGACCGGGCGAACGACGTGACCGTCCGTGAGATTGCCGCCGGGATACGCGAGGAGACGGGGCTTTCACCCGAGGTGGCCGGCCGGATCGCGCACAACGAACGAGCCTCGATCGTCAACACGAGCATCGTCGCGGCCTACGAGGAACGTTCTGGGGTGGAGGGAAAACTGTTCCACCTGCCGGGCGACATCGACGAGGACTCACATCCGGTTCGCGTCGACGTAGACGAGCGAATTAGAGAACACGGTGGGGCCGTCTCGCTGAGCGAGTTGCGGGATTTGTTTCGAGAAGCGGCAGAGAAGTACGAAGACGAGGGCGGAACCCCCGAACGCGTCGACCACTGGCTGGCTCACGAACGGCCGAGATACACGATCACCCGGTACCGATAGCCCGTTGCGTCCATTCTGTGCCCGGCCGACGACGTGTGTGGCCGTTCGCTTCTGTTGGCTTGTTCTCCCGTCAGATCTGACCGTTTGTCCATCGCCGTCGCCGATCTAATGAATGAATAATAAGTGTATTAGGATCAGAAGTAATAGTTTGGGAAGGCTCTCTACTTTTATGAGACCGAACTGTACTGAGGACGGCGAAGAAGTGTACGAGTGTTTCGAGTGCGGCACGCGCGCCGAGACGTCGGGTCGCTGTGAGTGTGGAGGAGAACTCCTCCACTTGGGACGCTCGCGCGACCTCTAGCCGCGTCGCCAGCGGCGGGTCAGCCGTCTTCGTCGTCGCCGGGCAGCGAGAGAACGTTCTCGCGACCCAGCCGGAACCCGTCGAGTTCTCCCTCGTCGCGAAGCCCGGTCGTCACCTGACTCGTCTTCGCGTCCGTCCAGTCGAGCTTCTCGGCGACGCGTTTCTGTTTCATTCGGCCGCCTTCCCGCTCGATGAGCCGCAACACCTGTTCTTCGTTGCTCAACAACTCCTCGTCTATCGGCGGAGAGGCCTCGTCGTTCGCGTTCTCGGCGTCGGCCGCGGTCGCCGCGGCCGACTCCGTCCGTTCCGGCGTGGCCGCCGATCCGTCCGCCTCCGACGTAGCCTCTCGGTCGCGCCGGACGTAGGCGGCGAGAACTCCAACGAGAAGGAACGCTCCGACGAGGAGCGGAAGCCAACTCGGCACCGCGTCGACGACGGACCCGCGCTCGGCGGCGATTCGCGGCTCCCCGGCGGTGAAATCCGTCGGGCCGACCCAGACGACGGCTCCG
>KI543167.1:311507-324597 GCA_000496175.1 uncultured archaeon A07HR67
GTCCGGACGATGTCACCCTCGCCCGTCACCGCGGCCCCCAGCGGAGCCATCGCTATCAGTGTCCCGGCGATCAAGACGACAACGAGCAACGGGATCCGTCGACTCATCGACTCGACGTTAGACGCCGGCGGATAAATACCACCACACTCGTCACGCCCAATTAAGCCGGATTAACCGGGGTTTCGACGGACGCGACGGCTCACGCGGCCGCGCTCAGTACGACTTCGCGAAGTACGCCGTCCGTTCTGCGGGCTTTCCACAGATCGCACACGTTTCGTTTACGCCGTCGTCCGCGTCGCCGGACTCTCCATCGGTCAGCATCGCCGGGCTCTCCGCCGCCTGCGAGCGGGTCGTCGTCCTCGAAGGGCACCATCACGATCTCCGCGGCCATCGGCTCCTTGATCGGCTCCTCGCACGCCTCGTCTCCACACCACGGGGTCTTCACGTAGCCGCCGTGCTGGCCGAGCGTGCCGAGAATCTCGGCCCGGTCGTCGGCCTCGCGGACCTCGCCGTCGAGGGTGTCTTCTGCGGCTGCGTACAGTTTTCCGTACACCTCGTCGAGGTGCGTCCGGACCGTCTCGACGACGCCCTCGCGGTCCTCGACGCGTTCCTCGCCGTCGGGCCGGTGGTTCAGCGTGAGTTCGTCGTCTTCGACCTCGTGTGGCCCGATCTCGATCCGCAGCGGAATTCCGTTGAGCTCGTGTTCGTTGAACTTGAAGCCGGGATTTCGCTCGTCGCGGTCGTCGAGGTCGACCCGGATCCCGCCGTCGTCGAGTTCGTCGGCGACGCCCTCGGCGTACGCGAGCACCTCGTCTTTGGTGTCCGCCTGCCAGATGGGGACCACGACGACCTGCGTGGGCGCGACCGTCGGCGGGAGCACGAGCCCCTGCTCGTCGGAGTGGGTCATGATCAACGCACCCAGCGAGCGCCACGAGAGCCCCCACGAGGTCGTGTGGGCGAGCCGTTCGTCCTCGTTCTCGTCGGCGAAGGTGATGTCGAACGCCTCCGCGAACGACTGCCCGAGGTGGTGTGAGGTCGCGCCCTGGACGGATTTTCCGTCGGGCATGAGCGCCTCGACCGTCGTCGTCGTGTCCGCGCCCGGGAACGTGTCGTGAGCGGGCTTCTGCCCGCGGAGCACCGGCATCGCCAGCAGGTCTTCGTAGACGGACTCGTACTGGTCGAGCCGCAACAACGTCTCTTCCCAGGCGCCGTCGGCGGTCGCGTGAGCCGTGTGACCCTCCTGCCAGAGGAACTCCTTCGTGCGGAAGAACGGCTTCGTCTCCGTCGCCTCCCACCGCACGACCGAACACCACTGGTTCACCCGCATCGGGAGGTCGCGGTGGCTCCGCACCCATCCGCTGATGTACGGCGTGATGATCGACTCGGAGGTAGGTCGAACCGCGAGCCGTTCTTCGAGCTCCTTCGTTCCCGCCTCCGTCACCCACGCGACCTCCGGGTCGAACCCCTCGACGATTTCCTTCTCGCGTTCGAGATACGACTCGGGGATGAACATGGGAAAGTACGCGTTCTGTACGCCGCTTTCTTTGAACTTCGCGTCGAGAAAGCGCTTGAGCCGCTCCCAGACGGCGTACGCACGCGGTCGCGTGACGATGAACCCGCTCATCCCCTCGGGGCCGTAGTCGGCCAGCCCCGCCTTCCGCACGACTTCGGCGTACCACTCGCCGGTGTTGTGCGACTTGGACTCGGTGATCCCGAGGTCTTGGTCGTCGTGGTCGCTCATTATTCCTCACAGGGTGGGTCGCGGGCTTAAAGGGACCGAAGCCGTCACCGCCGGATCGCCGCGGACCTCACCGGAGACGCCGCGGTTCCGGCGGCCGACCCCTCGCCGTCCACTCGATGGGAACCGGAGAAAGGTTAACTTCCCCTTCGGACGTACGGCCGCACATGGACCTGTCGGGGCTCAGTCGGCACACGCCGGCGTCGGTCGTCGCCCGGCGCGAGGCGGCCGTGCTGGCCCCCGTGATCGAACGCGACGGAGCGGCCCACCTCGTGTTCACGAAGCGGGCCGACCACCTGGGCGAACACCCCGGCCAGATGAGTTTTCCCGGCGGCGGCCGCGAGCCGGTCGACGCGACGCTCAGCGACACGGCCCTCCGAGAGGCGAACGAGGAGATCGGGCTTCGAGCGGACGAGGTCGACGTGATCAGCCGGCTCGACGATGTCACGACTTCGAGCAAGTACGCGGTCCGCCCGTTCGTCGGGGTGGCGCCGGACCGCGAGTACGTCCCCGATGAGTCCGAGGTCGCCGAGGTCGTCGTTCTCTCCGTCGAGGACCTCTCGACGCACGCGAACTACGAGTCCGAACGACGGACCGACCACCCGGAGTACGGCGACCATCGCGTCCACTACTTTCACGTCGACGGCTACACCGTCTGGGGCGTGACGGGCCGGATGGTGGTCCAGTTGCTCGAACGCACGACCGACTGGCGCGCCCCGCCCGAGCCCGACCGGGTCGTCGGTCCCGACGCCGACCTCCTGATCTGAGCGACACTCCCGCCGGACGCGCCGACCGCGAACGGCTGGATTCAAGTCCACCGACCGGGAATCTGCTGGTATGAATCCGGGAGATCGCGTTCGCGTCGACCGCGGAGAGGTCACGAACGAGGGCGTTCTGTTGCCCTCGACGACGCGCGACCACCTCGTGGTCAAGCTCGAAGGCGGGTACAACGTCGGAATCGACCGCGACGCCGCCGACGTCGAGGTGCTCGAACGGAACGCCCGCGACGTCGACGGCGCCGGCGACGCCGCCGGCGAGGCGAGCGAGATCACCTTCGCCGACGACCTCCCGACCGTAGCGCTCATCTCCACCGGCGGAACCATCGCGTCGACCGTCGACTACCGCACGGGCGCGGTCACGGCCCGCTTCGACGCCGAGGACGTGCTGCGGGCCGTCCCCGACCTGGCGGGACGGGCGAACTACCGTGGGCGCGTCGTCGCCAACATCCTCTCGGAGAACATGGAGCCGCGGATCTGGCGGGACCTCGCGCAGGCAGTTCACGAGGAGGTCGCCGCAGGCGCCGACGGGGTCGTGGTGATGCACGGGACAGACACCATGCAGTTTTCGGCGTCCGCGCTCGCGTTCGGTCTCGACCTTCCGGTCCCGGTCGTGTTCACGGGGAGTCAACGCTCCGCAGACCGTCCCTCCTCGGACAACGTGATGAACGCCGTCTGCGCGGTCGAGGCCGCGAAGGCCGACCACGCCGAGACGCTGGTGTGTATGCACGCAGGCCCCTCCGACGACGTCTGTGCGCTCCACCGCGGGACCCGCGTGCGAAAGAACCACACCTCTCGGCGCGACGCCTTCGAGACGGTCGGGGCGGCCCCGCTCGGACTGATCGACCACGAGACCGCCACCGAGGCGGGAGCCGACGGCGACGTCGCCGACGCGGCGATCGAGTGGAACCGCGATCCAGTTCCGCGCGGCGACGGCGACCCCGCGATCGCAGCCGCGTTCGACGCCGGCGTGGAGTTGGTGAAATTCACCCCCGGACTGGACCCGGCGGCGTGGGAGTATCTCGACGAGAAGCCCGGCGTCGTGATCGAGGGCACCGGGCTCGGGCACGTCCACACGGACCTGATTCCTCAGATCGAGGCGCTCGTCGAGAACGGGACGACCGTCGTCATGACGAGCCAGTGTCTCGAGGGCCGGGTGTGCGACCGCGTGTACGACACCGGCCGCGACCTCCTCGACGCCGGCGTCGTCGAGGCGGGTGACACGCTTCCGGGCACCGCGAAGGTGAAACTCATGTGGGCGATCGCGAACACGGACGACCCGGCGGCGGCGATGCGCCGAGACCTCGCCGGCGAACTGACCGACGAGTCGCGACCCTGGCGGTAAACGACGGGCTCGAACCCGAGCCACGAGAAGCGACACCGCGCGACCGCTACCCTCTTTTTTCTGCCCCGCTCACCGTTCGTATGGACCCGCTTCCCTTGCTCGCGGCTTTTCGGTCGGTTCTCTACTACGGAGCGGTGTACGGAATCGTGCTCGCGGTCGCCGTCTGGATCTATCGCGACGCGAAGGCACGCGGCAGCGACCGGGCGCTGGCGTGGTTCGTCGCGACGCTGGTGTTCACTATTCTCCCCGTGCTCGCGTACATGTACATCCACCGCGACGCCGGGCCGGCTGCTCCGAAGTGAGACGGCTGTCGTCGCCGCCACCTCGGGTATCAGAGGCGATAGCCGGACCCGAACGCCTAATTTCTCTCGCCGTGGCCGTTCGAACATGGTCGCGACCCTGCCGGACACGCTTCGTCTGATCGTCGTTCCCGTCTTCTGTTGGGCGGCGGTCCGCGACGTCCGAACCCGCCGGCTCCCCAACCGGATCTGGCCGCCGTTGTACGCGCTCGGCGCGCTGGTGTTGTGCTGGGAGGCGGTTCTGTTGTGGCCGTTCGCGGGGCTCGACGGACGGTTATTCCTGATTCGGGTCGCGGTCAGTTTGTTCTTCGTCGCTCCGCTCGCCTACGCGTTCTGGTATCTCGGCGCGTTCGGCGGCGCCGACGCGAAGGCGCTCATCGCGCTTGCGGTCCTCTTTCCCACGTTCCCGACGTATACGGCCGCCGGGGTTTCCGTGCCGCTCGTCGAGACCACGCTCGGCGTCTTCTCACTCACGATCCTGACAAACACGGTGCTGCTCGGACTGGCGTACCCGATCTGGCTCGCCGTCTCGAACCTCGCCGCCGGCCATCGCTCGATGACGATGTTTCTCGCTCGGCCCGTGTCGACCGCCTCGTTGTCGGACCGTCACGGGCGGTTGTTCGAGACGACGGCGGGAGTCACCCGACACGGCCTTGACCTCGACGCGCTCCGAATGTACCTCCGCTGGCGCGGGCTGACGCTCGCGGAGCTCCGCGACGACCCCGAGCGCCTCCGGGACCCCGACAGCGTCGCCGAGACGTTCCGTCCGACCGACGGCGGCACACACGTCGGTCCCGCGACCGACGGCGGACAGCCGGCTCAGTCGCCGGGCCGCGAGGCGGTCGGCGACGGGCTCACCGCCGACGGATCCGCCGACCCGCCGGCAGACGGGTTCGACGACCCGTGGGCGGCGGCGGGGTTTCTCGAGGCGGTCGACCACGGCGCGTACGGGACCGACCCGGAGACGCTCCGCGATGGGCTGGAAGTGGTAGTTTACAACGACACGGTGTGGGTGTCTCCCGGCATGCCGTTCGTCGTCCCGATGACGGCCGGGCTGGTGGTCGCCGTGTTCTACGGCGACGTCTTGTTCGCGGTGCTCGGCCTCCTCGGACTGGTGTGAGCCGACAGAACGGAGCCCGGCCCAGATCCGGGCGACCGGCTCACGCCTCGACCGGGAGATCGCCGACGGTCAACACGCGGGTGCCGATCGGCCGTTTCACCAGTTCGCCGACCTCGCGGCCGAGCACCTGGCCGACGCCGCGCTGTGCGGCGACGTCGAGCAGCCGCTGGTCGACGACGCCGTCGACGACGACGGCCCGAGGAACATCCGCCGCGTTCTCGACCGCGTCGAACGCTCCGTCTGCGTCGACCTCCTCGAGGGTTCCGAAGTCGTCGTCGAGAAGCCGCGCACGCCCGGTCTCGTCGTCGACGACCGCCCGTACGTGTTCCTGGAGGGATCTCGGCTCGGGATCCGGCGTTTCGGCGCCGGCGTCGTCTGCGCCGTCGGTCTCGTCGGCGTCGTCGGCGCCGCTGTCGTCGTCTGTGTCGTCGCGATCGACGGCCTCGACATCGGCGTCGCTGTCGTTGTCGTCTCCTGTGGTGTCGCCGTCGTCTGTGGCGTCCGCGGTAGCGGCGTCGGCGTCGGCCTCCCCCGGAACGGAGTCGTCTGCGGCGTCGGGCTCGACCGCCTCGCTCGGCGCGGCGTCGACCGTCGCAGCATCCAACTCGTTTCGGGCCTCGTCGACGTCGACGCCGTTTCTCGCGTGGTCGGTCTCCTC
Organism: uncultured archaeon A07HR67; assembly: GCA_000496175.1. Taxonomy (GTDB): domain Archaea; phylum Halobacteriota; class Halobacteria; order Halobacteriales; family Haloferacaceae; genus Halorubrum. The sequence continues at coordinate 317,444 of KI543167.1, forward strand.
GACGGCGAGGTCTGTTCCGTCCCGCGGTCGGGGCGATTCCGTCGGATCCAGCGCCGTCGGGCCGGGCGTCGAGCCGTTCTCTGCGGCCTCCCGCAGGCTCGTCTCGCCGGTGATGTTCTCGTAGGGCACCTTGCCGCGCAACGCCTCGAAGATGGTCTCGCGGTCGAGGTCCTCGACGGATTCGCCGGGCGGAGCGAACGCGACGTAGTCGACGTCGCCGACCTGTCCGAGTTCGCGGAGGATCAACTCGCCGCCGCGGTCGCCGTCGAGAAAGGCGGTGACGGTTCGCGAGTGGGTGAGCGACGCGACCGCCTCCGGGACGTTCGTCCCCTCGACGGCGACCGCGTTTTGATCCCACACTCGAGCAGCGTCGAGACGTCCGCACGCCCCTCGACGACGATCACGGCGTCGGAGTCGCCGACGCGGGGCCGGCCGGCAGCCCCTCGTAGTCGACGATCCCTTCGACCCGGGCGGCGTCTCTGACCTCTTCTAACACGTCGTCGCTCCCGAGCGTGGTTTCGTCGAATCCGCTCGCGACGAGTTCTTTGGCGCGTTCGACGACCTCTCGGCGCTTGGCGGCGCGCACGTCTTCGATGCTGGTCACCTCGACGGCCGCTCCACACGGACCGATTCGGTCGATCGTCTCGAGTGAGGCCGCGAGAATCGCGGTCTCGACCTTGTCGAGACTCGAGGCGACTGTCACCTCGCCGAAAGACTGGCCGTTCTCCGACCGTATCGAGACGTCGATCCGCCCGACCTTCGAGGATTCCTGAAGGTCACGTAAGTCGAGTTCGTCGCCCAGTAACCCCTCTGTCTGTCCGAACACCGCGCCGACCACGTCGCTCCGCTCGACGACGCCGTCGGTCGCGATCGTGGCGCGGATCAGGTATTTGGCTGTGTCGTTCATGTGAATGGTGATGTGAACAGACGGCGGCTGCCGTCCTCTTTCATGTAGGATCTGTCCCGAAAAATACTTGTCGACCCGTCGATCGTCGCCGACACCGATTGAAGACGATTTTTCTTCGAAATAGCATATCGAACCGCTTCAGTAGGACTTAACCGCGTCTAAACCATATCGTTGTATAGGATGAGCTATCGGAGACAGTCTGTATGGATCGCGGCGTTCGCCGTCCTCGTCGCGTTCGCCGTTCCGTGGCCGTTGTGGGGGGTCGACCGTGTCGTCGCCGGACTGCCGGTGTGGATCTGGTGGCACGTCGGCTGGCTCGGAGCCTGTACCCTCGTCTTTTCGCGGTTCGTTCGGAGCGGGGCGTGGGAACGCGGGATGGGTCTCGACGCCGCGACCGGCGACACGACGGCTGCCGACGCGGCAGCGGAGCGGGGTGATCGACGATGACCGTCTCCGGAGGCCTCGGTATCGTCGTCGGCTACCTGGTGGTGGCGTTGGGTATCGGTCTCGTCGCCTACCGACTCACGGAGTCGACGGCGGAGGACTACTACCTCGCGAACCGGTCGATCGGCACGGTCGTGTTGTTGTTCACGACGTTCGCCACGTTGTTGTCGGCGTTCACCTTCTTCGGCGGCCCGAACCTCGCGTACGCGGCCGGCCCCGAGTGGCTGATCGTCATGGGAACGCTCGACGGCGTCCTCTTTGCGGTGTTGTGGTACGTCATCGGCTACAAACAATGGCTGATCGGTAGCCGAAACGGCTACGTCACGCTCGGCGAGATGCTGGGCGACCGGTTCGGCTCCCCGGGGCTCCGTGCGCTCGTCGCCGGCGTCAGCCTGCTGTGGCTGTTCCCGTACGTAATGTTACAACAGATGGGCGCGGGCGAGGCGCTCGTCGGTCTCACCGGCGGCGCCGTCCCGTACTGGGGCGGCGCGGCGCTCATCACCGTCTTCATGATCGGCTACGTCGTGCTCGCGGGGATGCGCGGCGTCGCGTGGACCGACACGCTCCAAGGGGTGTTCATGCTCTCGCTCGTGTGGATCGCCGCCGCCTGGGTAGTGTCGGCGATCGGCGGCGTCGGAGCGGCGACCGGCTCGATGCTCGCCGCTCGCCCCGAGTTCGGGAGCTTCGGCGGCGGGTTGTACACGCCCGGGTTCATCATCTCCACGGCGATCACCATCGCGTTCGGCGTGACGATGTTCCCGCAGATCAACCAGCGCTTCTTCGTCGCGAAGTCGGGTGCGGTGCTCAAACGCTCGTTCACGTTGTGGCCCGTTCTGGTGTTGTTGCTCTTTCTCCCCGCGTTCATGCTCGGCGCGTGGGCCGCCGGAATGCCGGTCGAGGTGCCCGAGGGCGCGAACGTCCTTTCGGTGGTGCTCAACGAGTACACGCCGGTCTGGTTCGCCGCGCTGGTGATCGCCGGCGCGATGGCCGCGATGATGTCGTCGTCGGACTCGATGCTGCTTTCGGGATCGTCGTATTTCACCCGCGACCTCTACCGGCCGTTCGTCAACCCCGACGCCTCTGCGCGCCGCGAGGCGTGGCTCGCGCGGGCCGGCGTCGTCGTCTTCGCCTCGCTCGCGTTCGTCGCGAGCCTGTTTCGGCCCGGAACGCTGATAGAGGTCGGCGACACCGCCTTCTCCGGGTTCGCGCTGCTCTCGCTGCCCGTCGTCTGTGCGCTCTACTGGGACCGCACGACCCGCGACGGGATGGCCGTCGGCATCGCGGTCCCGCAGGCCGCGTACCTGCTCGTGGTGTTGTCGTCGGTCCTCCCGCTCGTCCCACCGCTGCCCCGCACTGTCGCCGGCGGCTGGGACATCGCGCTCGGACTGATGCTCCTCTCGGCCGGCCTCACCGTCGGCGTCTCGCTTCTCACCGCGCCGACCGCCGACGGCGATGCCTCGCGGTTCGCGGTCGCGGGCGACTGAGCCGGACGACCCTCTCGGAGCGGTCCGAAACGGACGCGGTGGGCCGTGTCACCCGACGCGCACGCTTACCGACGCCTCCGCCGGGCGACCCGGCGTCAACCTCACCGAGCGGCGGGTCGACTCGGCGGTGACCCGCGCTCGAAATCGAATTTCGTGTACGCCGGATCTATTATTCGTGGACAACCTATTTAATGACCGTTCCCGTGGGTGGATCTATGACGGCAGGTCCGCCGATAACGGAGATTCACTTCGAGGACGCACCGGACGTCGGCTCGGTTCCGGGTCCCAGGAGCCGCGAACTGCTGGCGAAACAAGAACGGATCGACAGCAGCGCGGTCGCGTACCCCGAGGACATTCCGGTCGCGTTCAAGGAGGCCAAGGGAGCGACGCTCCGAGACGCCGACGGCAACACGTACATCGACATGTTCGCGGGCATCGGCGTGTTGAACGTCGGCCACTCGAACCCGTACGTGTTGGAGGCCGTCCGCGAACAGACCGAGGAGATAGTCCACACGGTCGATTTCCCGACAGAGGCCCGACTGGACCTGATCGAGAAGCTCGACCAGATCGCCCCGCCCGGGCTTCGTGGGGAGAACCGGGTCGTCTTCGGTGGCCCGACCGGCAGCGACGCGGTCGAGGCCGCGATCAAACTCGCGAAGTACAACACCGGCGGCGACGGGCTGATAGCGTTCCGCGGGAGCTACCACGGCGCGACCTCCGGCGCGATGGCGCTCACCTCGAACAAGGGGTTCAAAGACGACTACACGCCGCTTCTGCCCGAGGTCGTCCACGCAAAGTATCCGTCGCCGTTCATCGACCGCGCCGAGTCGGGCGACGCGGCGTCGGTCTGTACGCGGCCCGCGAGCGAGTGTTGTGGCGCCCCCTCGTGTGCGCGCGCCCTCAGAGAGGTACAGGAGATCATCGAAGACCCCTACGGCGGGCTCGCGAACCCCGCCGGCATCTTCGTCGAGCCGATCCAGGGCGAGGGCGGTGTCATCGTTCCCCCCGCGGGCTTTCTGAAGGGCCTTCGGACGATCGCCACCGAGAACGACATTCCGCTGATGTTCGACGAGATCCAGAGTGGGCTCGGCCGTTCCGGCCAGTGGTGGGCGAGCGAGTGGGACGGGGTCACGCCGGACATCATGACGACCGCGAAGGCGCTCGGCGGCGTCGGCTTCCCGTTGTCGGCGACGATCTACCACGAGGACCTCGACACGTGGGACGCCGGCGGCCACGCCGGCACCTACCGCGGTCACGTGGTCGCGATGCGCGCCGGCACCCGCGCCATCGAATACATCGAGGAACACGACCTCCTGGCACACGCCCGCGACCTCGGCGAGCACATTCGCGACCGGCTCCGGGCCGCCGGCGAGGGAACAGACCGTCTCGGTGAGGTCCGCGGCCGCGGGTTGTTCATCGGCGCGGAGTTCGTCGACGAGGACGGCGCTCCCGACGGCGACGCGGTCGAGGCGATCCAGCAGTACTGCTTCGAACGCGGCGTCCTCGTCTGGACGGCCGGCCGTCACGGCAACGTCCTTCGGTTGTTGCCGCCGCTCGTGTTGACCCGCGAACTGGCCGACACGGCGTTAGACGTCGTCGTCGACGCGATCGACACCGTCACGGCGCGTACGACCCCGTCGACGTAACCCCGCTGCCGTTCGGCTCGATTGGATCGTTTATATTCTCTCGTGGCGTATCCTCGGAGAAGCAATGTCTCACGACGTGCGGAACCGGCTCTCGTCGATCCGCCGCGCATTCCACCGACACCCGGAGCCCGGCTGGTGTGAGGTCCGCACGACCGCCCGGATCGTCGAGGAGCTGGAACGGATCGGCGTCGACGAGCTCGCGGTGGGTCGGGAGGCGCTCGCCTCGGACCACCGGATGGCGGTGCCACCCGCGAAGACGCTCACGGAGTGGCACGACCGCGCAGCCGACGCCGGCGTTCGGCCCGATCTGCTCGACCGAACCGCCGAGGGCCACACCGGCGCGGTCGCCGTCGTCCGGAACGGCGAGGGGCCCACGGTCGGGCTTCGCGTCGACATGGACGGCGTGTCGATTCCGGAGTCCGCGGCGATCGGTCACCGCCCGGCCGACGAAGGGTTCCGGTCGGAACACGAGGGGTACATGCACGCCTGCGGTCACGACGCACACGCCACGATCGCGCTCGGCACCATCGAGGCGGTCAAAGCGAGCGAGTTCACCGGGACGTTCAAGCTGTTCTTTCAGCCCGCAGAAGAAGTCGCCGGCGGCGGCAAGCCGTTGACCGAGGCCGGATACGTCGACGACGTGGATTACCTCTTCGCGTTTCACCTCGGGCTCGACCGGCCCACGGGGACGGTCGTCGCGAACGCGACCCGGCCGCTCGCGATGGCACACATCAACGCGACGTTCGAGGGTGCGAGCGCCCACGCGGGCAAAGCCCCCAGCGGCGGGACCAACGCGATACAGGCGATGACCACGGCGGTGCAAAACGCCTACGGGATCGCCCGTCACAGCGAGGGGCTCACCCGCGTGAACTTCGGGCGCGTTGAAGGGGGGAGCGCGAGCAACGTGATCGCCGAGGAGATAACCCTCGACGGCGAGGTCAGAGGCGAGACCACCGCGCTCATGGAGTACATGCGAACGGAGCTCGAACGGGTATTGTACGCCGCCGCGGAGCTCCACGGGTGTGACGTGGTGATCCGACGGATCAGCGAGTCGATTCGCGTCGACGGCGACGCCCAACTCGCGGGGCTCGCCGCGGACGTGGCCCGACGGGTTCCGTCGGTCGACGCCGTCGTCCCAGAGGCGCCGCTGGGAGCGAGCGAGGACGTGACGTTTCTGATGCAACGCGTCCACGCCAACGGAGGGCGCTCGGTGTATCTCGTCGTCGGCTCCGATCACCCTACCGCCCACCACACGCCCACCTTCGATGTCGACGAGCGCTCGCTGGATATCGCTGTCGAGCTCCTGACAGAAGCGGTTCTGACGGTCGGGCACGAGCGGCCGTGACCCCCGGGTCGACCCCAAACATTAATCCGGTGAGCCACGCCGTTTCGAATATGTCACAGGACGAGCTTCCCTCGTCGCTCGAGCGAGCGGCGGACGCCGACCGTCCACGCGGGATCTTAACTCCGTCGGACCGCGACTTTCTCCTCGGCCGCAAGACCGATTACACGAAACACTCGCGAAAACAAAAACGCAACCGGATCCGCCGCCGGGTTCGAAACGCGATCTTAGATTTCAGCATCCTCTACGAGTGTCTCGAAGACCGCGACCGCGAGACGGTGTTCGACCCGGACGACGAGGATAGCGACGCGTACACCAGGGGGATCACCGACATTCTCGGCTTTCTCCACCTGGGAACGATGGGGTACCACACGCCGTTCAAAGAAATGCTCACCGAGGGCGTTGCGAAGTCCGAACAACGGCTCGCCGGCTCCGAGTATCGCATGGTCTCCGTCGAGTTCAACGTCGAACCCGTCGGACAGATCGACGTCGACGAGGTCATCGCCAAGATCGAAGCCGACGAGTTCGAACGGATCACAGACGAGGAGCTCCGAGCGTTCGTCCGACTCCTGTCGATGTCCGACGAGTTCGCCCCGACCGAGGTCCGCGAGAGTCTCAACAGCCGCGTCGACGAACTCGCCGCGAAGATGGACGACAGCGAGACCGACCGCGAACAGACGCTCCAACGGCTGATGCGGTAACCGGCAGCACTCCCGAACAGGCGTGTGCCGCGTCCCCGCCGAGCGGTCGGTCACCCGCTCGCAGGAACCCGACCGGCTCACATGAACTCGCTGATGCCGAAGACGTACTCCATCAGCCCGATCACGCTCAACACGCCGGCCATCAGCAGCGTCGCGATGGCCGCGAGCGTCGCCGGCGAGCTGTTGTAAACAGGCTGAACAGGACGAGTGGCATGGTCGTGAGCTCGGACCCCGAGAGGAACAACGAGACGATGTACTGGTTAAACGAGAGAATGAATGCGAAGACGAACCCGCTCACCAGTCCCGGCTGGATGAGCGGGAGCGTGATCCGCGCGTACGCCTCGAGTTCCGTCGCTCCGAGGTTCCGTGCGGCTTCTTCGAGCGAGTGGTCGTAGTTCTGGAGGCTGGCGCCGATCGTTCTGATCGGATACGGGACGGTGAACATCACGTGTCCGAGCAACAACGTCCCGAAGCCGAGCTGGATCGTCACCCCGAGGGCGTCGCCGAGCCGGTTGATGAACAACAACAACGAGAGTCCGACGACGATCCACGGGTAGATGAGCGGCGAGATGAGCACCGTCTCCAGCGTCGTCTGGTACCGGAACTTGTAGCGCACGATGGCGAACGCCG
>KI543167.1:328330-330139 GCA_000496175.1 uncultured archaeon A07HR67
GCGAGGCCGACAACGCTCGTGCCGCCAGTTTTGAGAAACGTCCGCCGATTACGCGTGTCCGATCCGAGTTTACTGTCTGTCATCGTCTCGCATAGGCATAGAGAAACATCCTATATATATTTTTACGAAGTGAGATACGACTAGTGTGTATCGAGCCATTGTTACACACAATAAGTGTATAACGTATCGACGGACGGGAGCTGGTTACGGAATCAGGGCGGCCCGGCGCCCGTTACTCGGCGGCCGCGACCTTTCGAGCGCCGAGGAACTGCGTGACGACCGCTGCCCCGATCGCCGTCGTCGCCCCCGTCGAGTCGAGCGGCGGGGCGACCTCCATCAGGTCGCCGCCGCGGACCCGGTCGTCTCGCGACAGCTGGAACACCAGTTCGAGCAGCTGCCAGGGGAGCAGCCCACCCGGGCTCGGCGCGCAGGTGCCTGAGGCCACCCCCGCGTCCAACACGTCGATGTCGAACGAGACGAACACCGCCTCCGTTCCGTCGGTCGCCGCCGAGAGCGCGCGCGTTGCGGCGTCGTCGACGCCGCCCTTGTGTACGTCCCTGGCGGTGATCACCGTCGCGCCGATATCGTGCACCCAATCGAGGTAGTACTGTGAGTTGTGCCAGCCGGAGAGTCCCAGTTCGACGAAGTTCTCGCCGTCGAGCTGTCCGGCGTCGTCCTCGAGCAGGCGCCGAAACGGCGTTCCGGCCGAGAGCTCGCCGCCGTGAGAGTGTCGCACGTCGTGGTGGGCGTCGACGTTGATCACGCCGACCTGTCCGTCGACCGCGTTCATCATCGCCTTGGCCGTCGGATACGTCAGCGAGTGGTCGCCGCCGATGCTGAACGGGACGACGCCCGACCGGGTGATCGCCGTGAGAACGCGCTCGACCCGGTCGTGGGTCGCCGGCAGGTCCGTCTGTTCTGCGTCGACGTTTCCGTAGTCGGCGACGTCGATACCCTCGCTGATGTCCACCTCAATCTCGGGGTTGTAACACGTCCCGTGTGTCAGCTTCTCTCGAACGCCCGTCGGGCCGGCGCGCGACCCCCGCGGTCCCGCGACACAGCCGGCGTCGAACGGAATTCCGACGATCCCGACGTCCGCGTGGTCCGCCTCGGTCGCCGCCTCGATCATCTCGCCGACGTTGGTGTCGTACTCGTCTTCGATGTCGACGCGATACCCACCGTACGGCGACACCAGGTCGCGTACGCCCGCGGGAACAACTCCGTGTTGTTGTGTCATCGTCTACCGTGGAGTGACCCACGGTAATACCAATTGTGTCACGACGGTCCGCGCGGAGACGCGAGGTTCTGTCGCGGCCACATCACAGTTGCTATATCCCCCACACGATTACCGCCTGTGAGATGATACGGGTGACCGTCGTCGGCTGTGGAAACATGGGTGGCGCGTTCGTACACGGGCTCGCACAGCACGATGAGTACGACGTCACGGCGATCGATCCGGACGAGACCGCACGGGAGTCGGTGGCCGCCAGCGCGTCACAGACCACCGACGACCCGGCCGCCGCCGATGGGTCGATCGTCGTCTTGGCTGTCAAACCCGATCTCGTCGAGCCGGTGTTGGCCGAGCTCGACCTCGATTCCGACCAGACGCTCGTCACGCTCGCGGCCGGGGTATCGCGGTCGTTCGTGGCCGCACGAACCGACGCCTCGGTCGTCCGCGTGATGCCGAACGTCGCCGCCGAGTTCGGCACGATGGCCGCCGCGGCGACACACGAGGGTCTCACCGACCCGGTGCGAGACCTCCTCGAAGCGGTCGGCACGTTCGTCGAGGTCGACGAGTCGCTGATGGAC
>KI543167.1:330698-361647 GCA_000496175.1 uncultured archaeon A07HR67
TGCTCGTCGACGACGACGTCGCGGCGGAGCTGTTGCCCTCGCTTCTCGATCGGTACGAGTCGGCCGGCGTCACCGTCCGCGGCGACGAACGCACCCGAGCGATCGTCGACGTCGAGCCGGCGACTGCGGTCGACTGGGAGACGGAGTACGGCGACCTCGAACTGTCGATCAAGATTGTCGACGACGTCTTCGAGGCGGTCGACCACGTCAACCGCCACGGGTCGAAACACACCGAGTCCATCCTCACCGAGGACCCACAGACCGCCGAGACGTTCATGACGGGCGTCGACGCCGCCAGCGTGTTCCACAACGCGTCGACGCGCTTCGCGGACGGTCACCGGTACGGGCTGGGCGCCGAGGTGGGCATCTCGACCGGGAAGATACACGCCCGCGGTCCCGTTGGACTCGACGGGCTCACCACGACGAAGTACTACCTCGAAGGCGACGGCCACGTCGTCGCCGCCTACGCCGGCGCGGACGCGGCGTCGTACACCCATCGCGACCTCTCGGCGACGTGGACGCCCGGCCGCCGGTCCGACGAGTAGGAGCCGAGACGCCGGGCCCGTCCGGCGAACGCCCTCGTCGGCCGACCGCCGCGGCCGGCACCCGCGATGTTGTCGAACGCGTCGAGCCACTGGTCTCCGCACGCCGGTGAGCCACGGGACCGACACCCGCGCGGAGAGGTATTTTTAATTAACACCGTACACACTTACTGTATATGGACCGTCACACAGCGGAGCCGGACACCGACGGGTTGCCGGGGCCGAACGCCGAGCAGTGGATCGCACACTACCGCGACAACGCGGCTCCGAGCGAGTACTCCCACGAGTTCGTCTGGGACGTCACCCGGGAGGCCGACGGACCGTTCGTCACCGACGTCGACGGCAACGTTCTCATGGATTTCACCTGCCACATCGGCGCCGCGCCGCTCGGGTACAACAACGAGAAGATGCTCGGCAAACTCCGGGAGTTCGACCTCGTCGAGCCGATGAAGATCGCGGGCCAGGACCTCTACTTCGGCTCAGGGTCGGACCCCGAGTCCGCGGCGTTTCCCGGCTCCGCACACCTGATGGACCGGCTCACGGACGTCTCAGACGCGTACGGCCACGATACGGTCTTTCTCTCGAACTCCGGCGCGGAGGCCGTCGAGAACGCGATCAAGGTGAGCCACGACCACAAGCCGGCGGCGACGCACGGCTACGCGTTCGGCGGAAGCTTCCACGGCCGCACGCTCGGCACCCTTTCTCTCACTAAGTCCAAGTCGGTATACACCCGGCGGTACCCGGAGGTCGCGGGAATCGAGACCGTCCCCTTCTGTGCGGACCGGACGTGTACGCCAGCAACGTGTGACTGCGGCTTCTTCGCGGCCGACGGGTCGCGCCTCCGCGACGCGCTCACCCCGGAAGGCGGCCACATCGACCCCGAGGAGGTCGCCTTCGCGATCCTCGAACCCATCCAGGGGGTCGGCGGCTATCGGTTCCCCAGCGAGGCGTTCATGGCCGAGGTCGGCGCGGTCACCGACGAGTACGATATTCCGCTCATCGTCGACGAGGTCCAGTCCGGCATCGGACGAACCGGCGAGTTCTGGGCCGCCGATCACTACGACATCGACCCCGACATCATCAGCGCCGCCAAGGGGCTCCGGGTCGGCGCGACGATCGGGCGCTCGGAGCTGTTTCCCGACGAGAAGAACCGGCTCGGCTCCACGTTCGGCGGCGGCGACCTTCTCGCGTCGATGATGGGGACGTTCACCATCGAGGCGATCACCGACCACGACCTGCTCGCCAACGCGACGGACCGGGGACGGCAGGCCACCGAACTGTTGTTAGACGGCGCGGAAGACCACGTGGTCGACGTGCGCGGTAAGGGGCTGATGCTCGCCGTGGAGTTCGACACGCCGGACCGCCGCGACGACGTGGTTGCCGAGGCGTTAGCGCGCGGGTTGCTCACGCTCGGCTGCGGCAAAAAGACCATTCGGCTTCTCCCGCCGCTGGATTCGACAGAACGCGAGATCGACCTCGGGACCTCGCTTTTTCTCGACGCGGTCGCGGCCGCGGGGCCGGCGCCGACGACCGCGTGAGCGCGGGACGATACCAGGCGACCGCGTGACCGCCGGCCCGACCCTCTCCGGTCGACGACACCATCACTCCCCGTCGCCGACAGTCACCACCGCGTCCGTGAGGACGTCGACACCCACCCGGAGGCTGGCCTCGTCGACGTCGAACGTGGGCGTGTGATGGGCCGTCGGGTGGTCGGTTCCGACGATGAGGTACGCCGCGAGTCCGCCGTCCGCTTGGACGCGTTGCATCAGAAATGTCGCGTCCTCGCTCGCGCCGAACTCCGCGGTCGGCACCACCTCGGTGACGCCGTCGACGCCGTCCGCGACGGCCGCGACGTGGTCTACCAGTTCGGGATCGCTGTCCGCCCGCGGCGACTCGCTGACCACGTCGAACGCGAGCGCACACCCGTGTGACTCCGCTGCCCCTCGAAACGCCCGTTCGAGCCGCGACTTCGCGTACTCCTTTAGCGCGGTCGTCTCGCCGCGCGCCTCCGCCTCGACCCGGGCGTGTTCGGCGATCACGTTGCTCGCGGTTCCGGCCTCGGCGTAGCCGACGTTGATTCGGGTCATCCCGTCGCTGTGGCGGGGGATCCCGTAGGCGTTCGAGATGGCCGTCCCGAGTGCCTGCATCGCGTTCTCGCCCGCCTCGGGGGCCTTCCCCGCGTGTGCGGAGGTGCCCTCAAACGACGCGTCGACGTGTGCCATCGCGAGGGGGCGTTCGATGCCGGCGACGACCCGTCCGGTCGGGTGGCCGAGGCCGACGTGGGCCGCAAAGAACCGGTCGAGCCCGTCCGCAAACCGGCTCTGGGCCATCGGATGGCCGCCGCCGCCGATCTCCTCGGCGGGCTGAAAGAAGACGACGAACCGACCGGAAAAGTCGCTCGCCTCGACCGCCTCGAGGACGCCGAGCCCCCACGTCATGTGGACGTCGTGACCGCAAGCGTGCATGGTCCCGTCCGTCTCCGAGCGGAATCCCTCGCGGGCGGGCTCGTGGTCCGGCTCGGCCGATTCCTCGATGAACAGCCCGTCGATGTCGACCCGGAGGCCGACGACCGGCCCCGCGCCACGGTCGAGCACCGCCACGCAGCCGGTGACGCCGCCCGCAGTCCGTTCGAGCACGTCCTCGCGGGCGCCGCGCTCGCGGGCCCGCCCGACCCACGCGTCGTACGCGTCGTCGTCGAGGACGGCCATTCGGTCTGCGGGGTCGTACGCCTCCCGGCCGACCGCGAGCTCGTCGACGCCGATCCGCTCGATCTCGTCGACCAGCCGGCTCGTCGTGTAGAACTCGCGCCAGCCGGGCTCGGGATGTCGGTGAAATCCCCGACGCAACTCGACGAGCCGTTCAGAGACGGTGCGTGTCATGTGCGCCGATGGCTCCCGGTCCCACTTAAGCGTACACGATGATCGTGTACGACAATACGAAACGGTAAGTACGCCACCGTCAAACGCTTTGAGCACACCGCCCACGGGCGGTCTCGCACCATGACCGACCAGCCTGACGTCGTCGTCCTCCGCGAGGGGACAGAAGGATTGTCGATGGCATCGTACGCCGAAACCCTCCGTGACCGCCTGCCGGACCACGAGGTCGCACTCGCCCGGACGCCGGCCGAGGAGCGCGACCTCGTTCCAGCGGCCCGGGTCGTCACCGGGATCACGGTCGAGGAGTCGCGCGTCGCGGACGCCGAGCGGCTGGCGCTTTTCGCGTGTACCTTCGCGGGCACCGACCACGTGCCGGTCGAGGCGCTCGCCGGCCACGGGGTCGCCGTCACCAACGCGGGCGGCATCCACGCGCCGGGGATCGCCGAACAATCGATCGGCAACATGCTCGTGTTCGCCCGGCGGCTACACGAGGCGTGGCGGCGCAAGTCGAACGCGGAGTGGCGACACTTCCAGTCGTTCGAGTTCGCCGACAGCACCGTCACCGTGATCGGTCTCGGCTCGATCGGCCAGCACGTCGTCGAGCGGCTCGACGGCTTCGGCGTGGAGACGATCGGAGTCCGGTACACCCCCTCGAAGGGCGGACCCACCGACGAGGTCGTCGGCTTCGAGCCGACGGCGATCCACGACGCGCTCGCCCGCAGCGACTACGTCGTCGTCGCGTGTCCGCTCACCGACCTGACGCGCGGGCTCATCGGCGAGGCCGAGTTGGCGACGCTGCCGCCTCACGCCGTCGTCGTCAACGCGGCCCGCGGCGGGATCGTCGACACGGACGCGTTGATCTCGGCGCTGCGTTCGAACGGCATCCGCGGCGCCGCCCTCGACGTGACGGACCCCGAGCCGCTGCCGGCCGACCACCCGTTGTGGGACCTCGAGAACTGTCTGATCACGCCTCATACCGGCGGCCACACGCCGAAACACTGGGACCGGCTCGCCGACATCGTCGCCGACAACGTCGCGGCACTCGACGCCGGCGCGGACCCGGCCGACCTCCGGAACCTGGTTCGGGCCCCCGAGACCGGACGGTAGCCGGCGCCGCCGGCTCAGGCGGTGAACAGCCGGCGGGGAAACTCAGCGAGCGTCTCTGCGCCCGTCGCCGTCACCCGGAACGTCTCGCTGAGTTCGACGCCGAACGCGTCCTCCCACAGCCCCGGGATCACGTGGAAGGTCATCCCTTCTTCGAGGACGGTCTCGTCGCCGGGCCGGAGGCTGGCGGTGTGTTCGCCCCAGTCCGGCGGGTAGCCGAGCCCCATCGAGTAGCCGATGCGGTCCTCCTTTTCGACGCCGTACCGCGCGATCGTCTCGCGCCACGCCGTCTCGACGCGCTCGCAGGTGACGCCCGGTTCGACCGCGTCGAGCGCGGCTTCGAGCCCCTCGATCACGATGTCGGCGGTCTCGGTTATCGCCGCCGGCGGATCGCCGACGACCGTCGTCCGCGCGAGCGGCGAGTGGTATCGGTGTCGGCAGCCGGAGAGCTCGATCAACACCGGGTCACCCGCCTCGAACTCCCGGTCGCTCCAGGTGAGGTGTGGGGTGCCGGTGTGGTCGCCGGAGGGCATGAGCGGGACGATAGCCGGGTAGTCGCCGCCGTACTCGTCGGTGCCGCGGATCAGCCGGTCGTAGATCGCCGCGGCGGCCTCGTATTCGGGCACGCCCGGCTCGATCGTCTCGAGTCCCGCGAGCATCGCCTCCTCGGAGATCCGCGCCGCCTCCTCCATGTACGCGATCTCCCGGTCGGACTTCCGGATCCGGAGCCAGTTGACGAGCAGGTCCGCGTCGACGAACTCCGCGTCCGGCAGTTTCGATTGAAGCCGGGTGTACGACTTCGCGGTGAAGTAGGCGGCGTCCATCTCCACGCCGATCCGGCCGTCGGCGACCGAGAGGTCCGCGAGAACGTCGGCGAGAAAATCCATCGGATGGAGGTCGTGTGGCGAGTGGACGTGGTCGTCGCTGTACGCCCGCATGTTCGGCTCGGAGAGCCACGTCGTCGCGCGTGCGCCGTTCTGGTCCATGTCGCGGCCGACCCAGACCGGCTCGGGGTGGTCTTGCGTGACGACGACCGCCTGGTGTACGTAAAACGACCAGCCGTCGTACCCCGCGAGGTAGTTCATGTTCGCCGGGTCGGCGACCACAATCGCGTCGAGGTCGCGCTCGCGGAGCCGTTCTTTGGTTCGCTCGACCCGCGTCTCGTACTCCGACTGGGGGAAGACATCGAATGTCATGGTCCGGGCTCTACCGGGTGGCTTTCTCGCAGGGGTGTAAAGTATTTCGTGTACCGACTCACGAAATCCGTTTACGTCCGGCGGACCGCGCCGCCGACGGTCCGCGTGGTCCCGAGACGTGCCGCTCAAGACCGTCGACCTCGTAGCGGACGATGGTGACGTACGACGTTCTCGCAGCGTTGGTCGACGACCCGTTCGCCGTGATGAACACGATCGGGCTGGTCGCGTTCGCGCTCGTCGGGTCAACGAAGGCGATCCGCGAGGAGTTCGACCTCTTCGGCATCGTGATCGTCGGCCTGACGATGGCGTTTGCCGGCGGCGCGACCCGCGACCTCCTCGTAACGCGGGTCCCGCTGGCGTTGCGGTCGCCGATCGAGGTCGGCTTGGGGCTCTTCGGGGTCGGCCTGGCGATCGCGGTGAGCGCCGGCCTCTCCTCGCCGGAGACGCATCCGGTCACGCTCGTCTCGGACGCGATCGGTCTCGCCGCCTTCAGCACGACCGGCGCCATCGTCGCGACCGAGGCGGGCGTCTCGGCGTTCGGGATCGTCGCCATCGCGACGATCAACGCCGTCGGCGGCGGCGCGTTCGCGGACATCCTCTTGGACCGGGCTCCTTTCATCCTCTTCGAGGACTTCTACGCGACCTGTGCGGTGCTCGGAGGAAGCGCGTACTGGCTGGCGGGAGCGCTGGGCGCCGCCGGTGGCACGGCCGCCGTCGCGTGTGCGGCGGTGACCGTCGGTACCCGGCTGGCGGCGGTCGCGTACGGGGTAGACCTCCCGACCGCACAGAGCCTGGGACTCGCCGACCGGTTCGGCCGCGAGTGACGGCGCCGACGCCGCCGGTGTTCCATCGCGCGGGCACTGTCGAAAGGCAAAAGCCGGTCGCCCGCGGATCTCGCATATGAACGAGCCCGGCACCGAGGGTGTGTTGTTGGACCAACAAACGCTCCGCGCTCGGCTCGACGACGCCCCGGCGTGGCTCCGGGACCACTACCGCACCTTCCGCGAGTCGATGCTCGGCGAACGAGAGGGGTCGCCGTTTCCGTGTTACTTCGGCGTCGAGGCCGAACGCGACGGCGATCTGTTGTACGCGGCCTGTGGCTCAACCACCGACCCGGGCGCGCTGCTCCGCTTTCGCGACGTTCTTCTCGAGTACCTCGACAGCTACGCCGACCACGCCGACCGCACCCCGCTGGCGGCGTTTTTTTCGCCGCTCGCGGGACAGACGAGCGAGGCCGACTACCACGAGCGGCTCTGGCACCTGCTCGAGTTTCTACACGTCCACGACCCCGAGCCGTGGCCGGAGGCGATTCCGACCGACCCCGACGACCCCCACTGGGAGTTTTGTTTCGGCGGCGAGCCGTTGTTTCCCACCTCGCGGGCGCCGTTTTACGACGACCGCATGAGCCGTTACTCGCCGGTCGGTCTCGAGGTCACCTTCCAGCCGCGGTCGGTCTTCGAGGGCATCACGGCCGACACCGAGGCGGGCCAGCGCGCCCGCGACGCCATCCGCTCGCGAATGGACGCGTACGACGGGGTCTGTCCGCACGCCGACCTCGGCGACTGGGGCGCCGAGGGAGACCGCGAGTGGAAACAATACCTGTTCCGCGAGGACGACGCCGAGAGCCCGGACGAGTGTCCCCTCGATCCCACCCGCGACCACCCGAAAGCCTCGGCGGAGCTGCTCGAACCCGGCGCGTGGCGCCGCTTCGCCGACGACCGCGCCGACCCGACCGAGCCGCCGGCGACGACTCGAGAGGTCGGCGGTGACTGACACAGGGCCCACGGCGACCGAGTCGGTGCCACCCGACGCGGTTCTGTTGTTGGTCGACTTCCAAACCGGGTTCGACGCACCGGGCTGGGGGGAGCGAAACAACCCCGCCGCGGAGACGGTCGCGGCCGACCTCCTCGCGCGCTGGCGGGCGGCCGACCGTCCGGTCGCACACGTGCGTCACGCCTCGACCGAGCCCGACTCGCCGCTCCGTCGCGACGCGCCGGGATTCGCGTGGATGCCCGAGACGGCCCCGCGAGACGGTGAAGCGACCTTCGAGAAGTCAGTCAACGGCGCGTTCGTGGGGACCGGTCTCGACGAGTGGCTGACGGAGCGCGACTACGAGACCCTGGTCGTCTGCGGGCTCACCACCGACCACTGCGTCTCGACGACCGTCCGGATGGCGGAGAATCGCGGCTACGAGGCGTACGTCGTCGCCGACGCCACCGCGGCCCACGCGCGGACGGGCCACGACGGCGACCGCGTCGACGCCGACACCTCACACCGCGTCGCGCTCGCCCACCTGAACGGGGAGTTCGCGACGGTGGTCGAAGCCGCCGACCTCGGGTGATCGGCGCCTTCTCCGCGCCCGTTCGCGTCCCGGCGGTGCTTCTGCCGTCTCCGTTCGCGGCGGCGTCTGCGGGGATCACCCGCACGTTTTTCCCCGCGGCCCTCCAGTCATCGATATGCAACGCGGCCGGCGAAAACCGGACTGGCTGAAGTCGCGACCCCCCTCCGGGAGCCGGTTCACGGAGATCACCGAGACGCTTCGCGATCGGGACCTCCACACGGTCTGTGAGGAGGCGAACTGTCCGAACATGGGCGAGTGCTGGTCCGGCCGCGACGGCCCGGGGACGGCGACGTTCATGCTCATGGGCGACCGCTGCTCGCGCGGGTGTAACTTCTGTGACGTCGAGACCGGCGGGATGGAGGCGCTCGACCCCGACGAGCCGGAAAACGTCGCGGACGCGGTCGCGGAGATCGGGCTCGATTACGTCGTGTTGACCTCCGTCGACCGCGACGACCTCGCCGACGGCGGCTCCGCCCACTTCGCCGAGACGATCCGCGCGATCAAGCGGCGCGATCCCGGCATTCTCGTGGAGACGCTGATCCCCGACTTCGCCGGCGATCCGGACGCGGTCGACCGGATCATCGACGCCGGTCCCGACGTGATCGCCCACAACGTAGAGACGGTCGAACGGCTCCAGTGGCCCGTGCGTGACCGCCGGGCGAACTACGAGCAATCGTTGTCCGTTCTCGACCGGGTCGACACCGAGTCGGAGATCTACACCAAAACCAGCCTCATGCTCGGCGTCGGCGAGTACGACCACGAGGTGTACCGGACGCTCGGCGACCTCCGAGAGGTCGGCGTCGACGTGGTCACCTTCGGACAGTACCTCCAGCCGTCGCGGTCACACCTCGACGTCTTCGAGTACGTCCACCCGGACGTCTTCGAGACCTGGCGGGCGGTGGCCGAAGACGAGTTCGACTTTCTCTACTGTGCGTCCGGCCCGATGGTGCGGTCGTCGTACAAAGCCGGCGAACTGTTCGTCGACGCGCTCGTTCGCGAGGGGCGTTCTCCCGAGGACGCCAGACAGCAGGCGCGGGCCGCGGGCAGCGACTGACCGCGGCTCGTCGCGGGTCCCGTCAGTACCCCTGTGCGCTCCCGTCCTTGCGCGGTTCCGTCGCCGCCGAGAGCACTCCCTTCTCGTTTCTGGTGATCTGTGCGCCGCCGAACGCCGACGGCGAGAGGGTCCGTACGTCGTGGCCCTTCCGCACGAGTTTCGCGGCGACGTCGTCGTCGAAGTGGGGTTCGACCGCGAGGGTGCCGTCCTCGCGGTACCGCCAGCGCGGCTCGTCGAGCGCGCGCTGGAGCGGCATCCCGTAATCGACCATGTTCGAGATTGTCTGGACGTGCCCCTGCGGCTGCATGTACCCGCCCATCACGCCGAAGCCGGCCCAGTCGTCCTCGCCGAACCGGATCAGCCCGGGAATCAGGGTGTGGAACGGCCGCTTGCCCGGCTCGAGGCTGTTCGGGTGGCTCGGGTCGAGCGAGAACGACGAGCCCCGGTTCTGTAGGGCGATTCCGGTGTCGCCGGCGACGAGCCCGGAGCCGAACCCGGCGAACCGGGAGTTGATGTACGAGACCACGTTCCCCTCGTCGTCGGCGACGGTGAGAAGCACCGTGTCGGCGTCCTCGGCTCCCTCGGCGTTCGGCACACCGAAGCTCACGTCGTGGTTCGCCGTCTCACCGACCTCCGCGGCGCGGTTCTTCGCCCACTCCGTCGACGCCAGCGGCGGGTGGTCCTCGTAGGCGGGGTCGGTGATGTAGCGGTGGCCGTCGTGGAACGCCAGCTTCAACGCCTCCGCGAAGTAGTGGACGCGCTCGGCGGTGTCGTGGTCGTGCGCGCCGGCGCCGAGCTCCGCGGCGATGTTGAGCGCCTCCAGCGCGATGAGCCCCTGGTTGTTCGGCGGGAGCTCGTACACCTCGGCGCCGTTGTACGTCGTCGAGACCGGCTCGGGCCACTCGACCTCGAACGCCGCGAGATCGTCGACGGTCATGAACCCGCCAGCCCGCTGGACCTCGTTCGCGATCGCCTCGGCGATCTCGCCCTCGTAGACGACGTCGGCACCCTCTTCGGCGATCAGCCGCATCGACCGACCTAGCCTGGGGAGGGTGACGGTCTGCCCGACGGACGGCGACTCCCCGTCGAAGAGGAACGCCTCGCGGGCGTGGTCGGTCTCGAACAACTCCTCGCCGTGGGTCCACGCGTTCGCGATCACCTCGCTGACCGGGTACCCCTCCGTCGCGTACCGGATCGCCGGCTGGAGGAGCCGACCGAGGGTGAACTCGCCGAACCGCTCGGCGGTGGCTTCCCAGCCGCGAGCGGTGCCGGGGACGGTGACCGTGTGAGCGCCCGTCGCCGGCATCGCGGCGTCCGCGGGCTCGTCGGCGTCGGTCTCTGGGTCCGCGGCGACCGCGTCGCGGACGGCCGCGGTCGTCGCCTCGGCGGGTGCGCCGCCACAGGCACGCATCGCGCCGACGTCGCCGTCTGCGGTTCGGTACAGCGCGAACACGTCGCCGCCGAGCCCGGTCGAGGTCGGCTCCACGACGTTGAGCGCGGCCGCTGTCGCGACCGCGGCGTCGAAGGCGTTGCCGCCGTCGCGGAGGATTTCGATCCCCGCTTCGCTCGCGAGCGGCTGGCTCGTGGCGACCGCGCCGCGCTGGCCGTAGACGGTCGATCGTCGAGACGTGAATCGGTCGAGGTCTGGCTCCATATCGCCTACTCCACCACGACCCACTTAAACGTCCCTCCATCCCATCTTGGCGTCCGCAGACCCGGAGACGCCAGCGGCGACTGGGGGTATTCATCTCGACGTGTAATTTGTTAGTACATCCCAAAATTCGATGAATTTTTGTAGACGCGCAACCATAGTGCCGACTGCGTTCGAGGTGGTACATGATGGCTCTCCCACGACCCGCAAACGCGTGGACGGGAGGTCTCGACCTCCCAAGCCAACTGTTCGAAGGTGGTAGTAACGACTACGAACTGTACGAACAGGACGACCAGTTCGTCCTCACCGTCGAGCTTCCCGGCTTCGACCCCGAGGAGATCACCGTCTCCTGGAACGACGGCGTGTTGAACGTCGCCGGAGAACACGAGGACGAGGCCCGTGGCACGCGCCGGACGTATCACCGCCGGTTCCGGTTCCCGAAGACCGTCGACGACGACGGCATCGAGGCCAGCTACGAGAACGGCATCCTCACCGTCTGGCTCCCGGTCGCGATCGACGCCGCGATGACCGGCACCGAAATCGAGATCGAGAGCTAACGCCGGACGGCCCGTCCCCGACGCCTCCGTCCGTTTTTCCGGACAACCCGTTCTTTTATTCCCACCGGCGTGTCGACGCCGCGCCCGCACACAGTCGGCCGAAACGGACACCGATATACCGGTGGCGGCCGTTATGTTAGACGTGTCCCGGTACCGCGACATCATATTGTTCTTTCTGCTCGCCGGGCTGTGGGGCGGGTCGTTCGTCGCCATCGAAGTCGGGTTGGCGTACTATCCGCCGGTGTTGTACGCCGCGTACCGGTTCGACATCGCTGCGCTGGTGCTCGTCACCTACGTTCTCCTCACGGAGTCGGCGCCGCTCCCCCGAACCCGCGGCGACGTCGCGGCGATCGGGCTGAGCGGCGGCCTCAACGTGGCGATCAACAACTCGCTGCTCTTCGCCGGCCAGCAGTACACGACGAGCGGCATCGCCTCGATCACGTACAGCCTCGTTCCGATCGTCACCGCCGCGGTCGCGGCAGCGTGGATCGGCGAATCCGGCCTCGACGCGCGCGGGACCGCCGGCGTCGTGTTCGCGTTCGTCGGCGTCGGGCTCGTCGCCCAGCCGGATCCCGCGAACCTCGCTGACGGCGTGACGATCGGCGTCGGGCTGATCTTCCTCGGCGTGATCGCCGTCTCGGTCAGCAGCGTCGGACTCCGGGTGGTCGAGACGTCGCTTTCCAGCGTCGCGCTCACCGGCTGGGCGATGTTGTTCGGCGGGCTCCTGATGCACGGATTCAGCCTCAGTCTCGGCGAGACACAACGACTCCCGGCGACGGAGCTCCCCGCACTCGTCGCCCTCGGGTTTCTCGGCGTGCTCGCCTCGGCGGTGGCGTACACGATCTACTTCACGCTTCTCGACCGGCTCGGCGCGTTCGAGATCAACCTCGTCGCCTACGTCGTTCCCGTCGTGGCGACAGTCACGGGCGTGCTCCTGCTCTCGGAGACGGTGACGACGCTGACGGTCGTCGGCTTCGTCGTTATTTTCGCCGGGTTCGTGCTGGTCAAACGACACGCGATCCGCGAGGAGCTCCCAAAGTTGGCCTCGTGGGTCGTTCGGCTCTGACTCAGCCCTCGAGCGCCGCGATCTCCTCGGCGATCCGAGCGCCGTGGCCCTCCGGAGAAACGCCCTCGTACGCGAGCACGATCCGGCCGCCGGCGTCGACGACGTACGTGTTCCGGAACACGCCGTCGAACGTGTTTCCGAACATCGTCTTCTCGCCGTAGGAATCGTACGCGTCGGCGACCTCGCCGTCCGGATCGGATAACAGGTCGAACGGAAGGTCGTGTTTCGCCGCGAACGCCGCGAGGTCGTCGACGGGGTCGTCGCTCACTCCGACTACCGTGGCGTCTGCGGCGTCGAGGGCGTCCCACTCGTCGCGGAAGCTACACGCCTCGGCCGTACAGCCGGGGGTGTCCGCCCGCGGATAAAAGTAGACGACCGTGTACGACGCGCCAGACGCCGCGAGCGACACCGTCTCGCCGTGCTGGTTTTTGAGCGCGAACGATGGGGCGTCATCGCCGGGTTCGAGCATGCTTCTCCGTCGGGCCGGCGGTCTGTTATGCGATCCGGTCCGTCGGCTCCCGCAACCTCTTTGCGCCCGCTGGCCGAATCGGTGGACATGAGTCACGGACCCCTCGACGACGATGCGGTCGAGAGCTACCGAGAGGCCGGCGCGGTGCTGGTCGAGGCGATGAACGAGGCCCGAGACATGGTCGAGCCGGGCCGCTCACAGCTCGAGGTCGCCGAGTGGGTAGAAGACTTCGTCCGCGAGCAGGGGGCCGGACTCGCGTTTCCGGTCAACCTCAGCGTCGACGCGGAGGCGTCACACGCCACCCCCGGCCGCGACGACGACGCGACGTTCGGCGAGGAGATGGTGTGTCTCGACATCGGCGTCCACGTCGACGGCTACATCGCCGACGCGGCGGTGACGGTCGACCACACGGGCACCACGGAGTTGGTCGAGGCGGCCGAGATGGCGCTCGAGGCCGCCGTCGACGAGGCGGGGCCGGGCGTCCCCGTCGGCGTCGTCGGCAACGCGATCGAGGAGGTGATCCGCGGCTACGGCTACACGCCGGTGTTGAACCTCTCGGGCCACGGCGTCGAGCGCTACGACGCTCACACCGAGCCGAACGTTCCGAACCGCGGCGTCGACCGCTCCGTCGCGTTAGAACCCGGCCAGGTGGTCGCGATCGAGCCGTTCGCGACCGACGGGCGCGGCAAGGTCGGCGAGGGCACCGACGAGGAGATATACGAACTCGAACGCCAACGGAGCGTCCGCGACCGGCGAGCCCGGCAGGCGTTAGAAGAGATCGAGACGTTCGAGGGCCTCCCGTTCGCCGCGCGATGGCTCTCCGGCGACCGCGTCGGGATGGCGCTCCGACGGCTGAAACAGGCGAACGTCGTCAAGGGGTACCCCGTCCTCAAGGAGGCGGACGACACGCTCGTGAGCCAGGCGGAACACACGCTGGTGATCACCGACGACGGCGTCGAGGTGACGACCGAGGGGATCCACGGCTTCGACTGAGCGTCCGATCCGGCCGCCGAGCGGCGTTTCACCCGGCGTAGCCCGGCCTCGGCGAATCCGGTTGGAGCCGGTCGGTGACCACCCGGTAACAGGTCACGCTCACGGCGACGAGCGTCGCCCCGAGCGTGTTCATACAGAGGTCGACGACCGTGTCCACCGCGTAGTGGCGGAGCGTCCACTCGTGCCAGAAGCTCTTGAACAGAAACTCGTACACCTCGAAGCCGGCGCCGATCGCGAGAACGGTCGGAACGATCCACCAGACCGCGCCGTACGCCACGGCTTGTGTGCGGGTCGAGAACGCTGCCACCGCGGCGATCCCGACGCCGCTCATGCTGTGTGTGAGCAGATCCCACCACGACACGGCCGCGTACACCTCGAAGATCACCCCGGCAAAGTGGAGACCCGAAACGGCCACCGACCACAGCGTGAGCGCGGTCCACACGCCGGCAACGCGATTCCGCCGTCGAACGCCGTCGACCGCGCGCGACACGAGCCGCGAAAGCCACCGGCGTGGTGCGTCCGGAAACCCCGTCATCGAGCGAGCGAGACCCCACGTAACGACCGCGAGACACCCGGATCCGACGCCGATAGCGGCCCGCAAAGACCAGTGTGGGAGGGCGAACATCCGCGTGTAGAACGGATCGCGAGAAAAAAGTAGGTTCAGATGGCTACAAAATCGCTTGATGTGTGAGCCGTCACCACCCGCCGTCCGCGCCTCTGTGGCGCGGTATCACCGCTACGACGCGGTTGTGGATTTTTTGTTCTGTGGCGAGTACCGCTCTGTGCCCTTCAACATGATACGCCGCTCGCTCGCGGACCTCCTTCTCGTCGCCGCGAACCTCCTCCCGCTCGTCGGGGTCGTCGTGTGGGGATGGGATCTCTGGGCGCTGCTCGTCGTCTACTGGACCGAGGCGTTCGTCACGGTTCTGGTCGGCGCGCTCAAAGCGTTGTTCGCCGAGGAGGGGTCACCGGACGTCGTCGGTCACCGAGAACCGTTACACGAACTCCGCGACAAGCGGGGCGGCTGGCGTCCGCGCGCAGACTGGCCGGCGATCTACCCACGAAACATCCCCTTCGCGCTCTCGTTGCTCGGGGTGTGGGCGTCTCTCGTCGTTCCCGTCAGCGGACTGTACTGGCTGTCCGCCGGGCCACCGCTGCGGTTCTCGTGGGGCCTGCTTGCCGGTATCGCCGCGCTGGCGGCCGCACAGGCTGGCGAGTTTCGCGCGGAGTACCGCAGGACGGACGCGTACGCCGACGCCTCAGCCAGAGAACTGCTGCGAGAACCCGGCCAGATGACGCTCGTGATCGTGGTGCTCGGAATCGTCGGGCTGATAGGCGGCCGCGCGGCCGGGCCGGCGCTGCTCGTCGGCTGTATCGGCGGCAAGACGGCGATGTCGCTCCATCGAGACGCCTCGGGATGGGTCGGCGGCGCGGTTCGCCGTCTGATCGACCGGCTGAGCGACGACGAACCGCGCAGTCGTCCGCGGCCGGACCCAGACCTCCCGGACGCACCGACGCGAGCGCGCGTGACCGTGAGCCGAACGTCGGTGCTTCTCGGCAGCGTCTCGGCGGTCGCGTTCGGGTTCGTGAATCGCACCGGCGCGATCATCCTGTGCGGGGCCGTCGCCGCGATCGCGGCTGGCAGCGTCGTCTGGAGCGTCGTCGCTCTCGGCGCCGTGCTTGCCGTCGCGGTCGTGCGCGTGATGAGTTACTATCTCCGCTACGGTACGATCGAGTACCAGCGCCGCGGGGACGCGCTCGTCGCCTACGACACGCTTCTCGAGTCGCCACAGTGGGTCGTTCCGATTCACTCGCGAGGCCGGTTCGAGATCACGAACTCGATTCCCGATCGGCTCCTCGGCACGGGGACGCTCGCGGTTTCGGGCGTCGACACGGCGATCGGGGGCACGGTCCAGTTCGGTCCGCTCGCCGATCTCGACGGCGCGATTGCGATCCTCGACCTTCCGGTCCGGCGAGACGAACGGCCCGAGCGCGACCCCGCCGTCATCGGCGCGGCGCTCGGCCTGGCGCTGTGTTTTGGGCTCGTCCCCGCCGGCGTGGTTTTCAGTTCGCAGGTGGACCGCACAGAGGCGGCGGGCGTTCTGGTCGTCTTTACGCCGTTCTTTCTGCTTCTTATCGGGATCCTTCTGTGGGCGGCGCTCAGACGAATCTGATCGGAAGTCGATCCAGCAATCCGCCGGCCCACCCGCCCGAGCCACCCGGTCGGCGGGCGGTCGTCACTCTGAGCCCGCGCTCAACGCGTGGGCGCTCCGTGGACCCGCTCAGACGATCTTCATCATCCGGGTCTCGAACCTGCCGACGCGAACCCGAACCCATCCCGCGAGCTCCTCGTCGAGCGCCGGGTCGTCGGTGTCGACCCGAAGCGCCCGCACGTCGTCGAGTTTCCCACGAGAGGCGACGACCGTCACCTCACACTCGCGGATCACCGCCGGCGAGAGCTGCGGGTTTCCCCGGCCGAAGACGAACCCTTGTCCGCCGATCGGCGAGACCACGATCACGTTCTCGTCGCCGAGCGCGGCTAGGATCTCCGACTCCGTCGCGTCCGCGGCGACCACCGCGCCGTCGCGCCAGACGTCGACGCCGATCGGAGAGGGCTCGAACCCGAGTTCGGCTTTGATCGCGCCGACGGTCGAGCCGGGACCGAGAACGTAGGTGCTCCCGTCGCCGTCGTGCTCGCGGATGTCGTCGGCCACGCCCTCCGCGAGCGACTCGACGGTTCCGCTCGCGGTTTGTTTCGACGACTGAAGATCCTCTGCGACCGGCACGTGTGCGACCCCACGGAGCGTGGGATTTACGGCTCCCTCGCGGTAGTCGTCCTCGTCGATGTCCATCACCTCGCGGCGTTCCGTCCGCGAGAAGCTCGCTGCCACCTCGGCGGCGTCCTCCGGCGAGACCGCAAACACCGACGAGTACACCTTCACTCCGGCGGGGACGCCCAGCATCGGCGTCTCCGTCCCGTCGAGTGCGGCCGCGACGTCCGTCGCGGTGCCGTCGCCGCCGACGAACATCACGAGGTCGACGCCGGCGTCGCCGAGGGCGGCCACCGCGCGACGGGTGTGGTCGGCGGTCGTGTCTGGGCGGCCGTCGGATCGGGCTCCGTCGAACGGGTCGACGACACGCTCGGGCCGAAACCCCGCCTCCCGGACCACCCGCTCGCCCATCGGTTCTACGACCGTCGAGACGGCCGCGTCGGGAGCGACCTCGGCAAGCCGTTCTATCGCCCGTTTCGCCCGCTCCGGCGCGCGCGGCTCGGCTCCCCGCGCCCGCGCCTCCTCGACCTTTCCGTCGGTTCCTTTCAGCCCGACACGGCCCCCCATCCCGGCGATCGGGTTCATCACGACGCCAACGTACATACCAGCCGTTGTGGCGGCGGCTACTTAACGGGTCGCGGACAGAGCCGTGGCGACCGGCTCCCACGTCCGCCGCCGACACTCAACGCTTAAGACGAGACCAGAATAATTCTGCGCCATGATCCTGTCTGCCGTCCAGCCGGAGCCGCTTCCGATCGAGGCGACTGCGCTCGCCGTGCTTGCGATTGGACTGACCGTCGTCGCCCTGTGGATCGCGTTTCTGGCCCGCTGACCCGCGGCCGCCCTTATTCTACCAGCGTCGATCGCTCCCGGAGCCAGTCGGCTGCGCGCTCCGCCTCCGACGGCTCGCGCGCGGTGATCTTCACGCTGACGGTCTCGCCGGGATACGACCCCACGCTCACGTCGAACCGTTCTCTGAGCGACCCGAACCGCTCGATGAGCGTGCTCTCCGGCTCGTCGACGTCGACCACGACGGTGTGGGTGGGTGTTCCGTCGAACTCGTCGGCGACGGACGCGAACATCGCTTTCATCTCCGTCGGTACGCCGGGGAGCACGTACGTCGATTCGACGACCGCCCCGGGAGCGACGCCCGCCTCGTTCGGGAGCGGTCGGCAGTCGGCCGGCAGGTGCGTCGTCTCCGCGACCAGGTCGTCCGCGCTGTATCCACGCTCGGAGAGCCACGCGGCCGCCTCCTCGTTTTCGACGACCTCGCGGCCGAAGGCGGCCGCGACCCCGTCCCATCGTCACGTCGTCGTGGGTGGGGCCGAGCCCGCCGGTGACGATCACGGCGTCGTACTCGGCGTGATACTCGTTGACGACGCGGGCGATCTCCGCGACCTCGTCGGGGACGACGGTCACGCGCCGCACCGGAACGCCTCGGTCGGCGAGTTGGCCACAGAGCCACGTCGCGTTCGTGTTCTCGGTGTCACCGACGAGGAGCTCGTCCCCGACGGTGAGTATCGCCGCGTTCATACCCGCACCACGCGGCGGTCACTCAAAAGGCCGCCGACAGCGGCGCCGCGGGGGCCGACGACGCACTCACAACAGGCCGTCGTCGTCGTCCTCGTCCTCGTACACGCCGAGACCCATCTCGCGGCGGCGCTCGCGGAGTTCCGTGAGCTGTCGTTTGAATCGGAGCGTCCCCACGATCGCGACGAGAACCCCGATACCGAAGATCCCGCCGAAGATCACGAGGTCGGTCTCGCGGTACGACTGAACGACGATCGATCCCGTCACCTCGTTCCAGACGATCCGGTCGCGGTCGCCGACGGTCTCGACCTCGTAGTCGCGCGGCGAGACGTGGCCGACGAGCGGGATGTCGGTGCTGAACCCGGGCGGGAGGGTCACGGCGTACGAGCCGTCGATGTACCCCAACGAGGTGAACCGCCGCGGCGACCCCGTGCTGGTGAACGCGACCTTTCCGCCGTCCATGTCGTCGGCAAAACGGACCCAGGTCTCGTCGGGCGTTCGTTCGATCTCGCCGCCGCGGGCGCGGAACTCGCTGCCGGACACCACCTCGCCGTCGGGGTACTGGTACCGGAACGCCTCGAACTCGAGCGGCTGGTCGCCGGCGTACACTGTCCCGTCGTACAATCGAAGCTCGTCGCGGTCGGAGACGTCGTACACCACGCGGTACGTGCCGTCGACGGAGAGCCGGAAGTCGGCGTCGCGGTCGGTGTCGAACGCGTACGGCTCCGAGGGCTCGGCGTCGAGCGTCTCGTTCGTGACCTCGCCGCCGCCGGTGACGTAGCCGAGACAGCCGGCGCTGAGCGCAAGCAGCGCGACACAGCCGACGGCGAGTGCGAAGCGTCGGTTCACGGGTTAGACGACACAACGCATCTCGGCCGGGAGATACGAGCCGATTGCGGCGAGCAGCCCCGGCGGGTCGGTTCCCTCCGCACAGACGACGCTCTGTTCTAACAATCCCAGCCGCTCGACGGTGACGATGTCCTGTGCGTGGCCCGCTCGGTTGACCGTCGCGCGGACCTCTCCGCGCGTCGCGGAGTTGACCGTCAGGCGGCCGGGCCCCCGCTGCCAGTCGTAGAGCCGGTCTCGCTCGGCGTCGGCGAGCCGATGGGGCTCGCCGGCGTCGCCGTAGACGAACCGCATCGGGAGGTGTTGTACCAACCCGAACCGCTCGACGACCTGTTCCGGTGAGCCGACGCCCAGCCCGAGTTCGGCGGCCGGAACGCGGACGTCCTCGCCGGCGTCGAGCACGACGCCGTCGTCGTCCCACGACTCGAGGGTGCCGACGTACGTCTCGCCGCCGGTGAACCCCTCGTCGTGGGCGACGACTGCTCCCCACGTCTCCGCGAGCACGTTTTCGGCGACGGTGGCATCGTCGCCGCTCACGTCCACCTGGACGAAGTCGTCGCCGCGGACGCCGACGGTCCAGTCGACGAGGAGGTCGCCGACCTCGTTGTCGACGAGCGAGTTCAGTCCGTCGAGCGCGCGGTCGCGGGCGTCGCCCGCAACGTAACACTTGGTTGCGAGGACGACCATCAGCCGGTCACGTCCACGTTGAGCTCCTCGCGGAGCTCGCCGATACGCTGGCTCATCGCCTCGCGAAGCCGGTCGTTCTCCATCGCGTCGAGCGGCGAGCCGCACTCGGGACACTCGAAGCCGAAGTCCATCGCCTCGCCGAACTCGAAGCGGAGCGAACACACCTCACAGAGGTAGAACTCGTGGGTACGCTCGTACTCCTCGCGCTCGGACAGGGCGTCGAGCAGCCGGTACATCTCTTCTTGAAGATTCTCCGGAATGTTGTCGTAGTGGAACGTCCAGAGGTACGTGAGCCAGCCGGAGTCCTCGTCGCGCACCCGCCGGTAGGTGGCGAGGTCGTTCTCGTAGAGGATGAACAGCGCGCGGCGCACGTCGTTGAGCTCTAATCCGAGCTCCTCGGCCAACTCCTCGTCGGTGACCTCGCCGTCCGGGGGGCGGCGGCGACCGGCATCCCCGTCGGCCCCACGAGCTCGTGGAGGTACTTCTGGATGACGGGGTCGTTCAGCAGGTCCTCAAAAGCCATTACGACAATGTGGCGGCGGAACGAGGTTAAAACCTCCGGAAGCCGGGAGACGCCGCCGGTCTCCGGCAGAGCTATACGCCGTCCCGTCCACCGGTTCCGTGTATGGCTTCCGGTCCGATCGAACGGGCGTACACGGGGCTCGGGGCGCTCGCGCTCGCGGCCGTTCCGGTCGTCCTCGCCGGCGTTCTGGTCGTTCCAATCGCGCTCGTGGCGGACCTCGGCGCGGCGGTCGGAATGCTCGCCGCCGGCATCGTCGGCATCGGCGCGTCGGCCGCGGCGGGCCCACCACTCGTCGAGCGGCGGGTCGAACGGCTCCTCGGCGAAGGTCTCGAGGACCGGTCGGCGGCGCTCGCCGAGTCGCGCGTTCACGCACTCGCGGCCGACCTCGGCGTCGACGTGCCTGCGGTGACGGTCGTCGACGCCGACGCCCCGAACGTCGCGGCCATCGGCGGCTACCGCGGCTCCCGGCTCGTCATCTCCACGCGGCTGCTCTCGTTGCCAGCGGCCGACCGCGACGCCGCGATACGCCACGCTCTGGTTCGGATGCGGACGCGCGAGGCGGCGTTCATCACCGCGTTGTTGCCAGGACTCGCCACGGTAGAGACGGTGGCGCTTCTGGCGACCCTGTTCGTCGGCCGTCGGTCGGGTCACGACTCGTCAGACCGCCGCCCGGAAAGCCGGCGGGCCAACCGGATTCACGGATACGACCCGGATCCCAGCGGAATTCCCGCTCCGGTGTACACCGCGTTCGGCCTCCTCCTCTGGCTGGTCGTGCTTCCGGCGTGGATTCCCGCGGCCGTCGGCGACCGGCTGTTCGTCGCACGACGCCGGCGAGCCGCGGACGCCGCGGTGGCCCGCGCCGGCGACGCCGACCGCGAGGGGCTCGCGAACGCGATGCTGTTCGCGGGCGACGCCGCCGGCGCGGCCGACTGGCCGCCGGTTTTGGACCGCCTCTCGCTCGTCGCGATGGCGGACGACGAGACGATCCGGGTGCGCGGAGCGAGCCGACAGGAGGCTCGGATCCGACTCGCGCGGCTTCAATCGAAACGAGCGCTGTGACCGACCAGCCCGAACCCTGGCTCAGGGGGCCACCGGGACGAGCAGCCGCACGACGGTGCCGCCGGAGTCGGGGGTGGCGACGGAGAAACTGCCGCCCGCCTTGTTCACCACCCAGTACATCAGCCAGATACCCAGGCGGTCGGCGTGGTTCAGCGCCGTCTCCCCCTCAGAGAGCACCTCCGTCTCGCGGTCGGGGATCCCGGGCCCGTCGTCTTCGATCTCGATTCTGGTCCACCCCTCCGACGGCCGGCGGACCCGCACCTCGACCCGCGGGGTCGGGGCGTCGTTGTGTTTGATCGCGTTCTCGATTCCCTCCCTGATCGCGGTCATCACTCCGACGACGTTCACCTCGAGCGGGTCGTCGTCCGGCAGCGACAGCTCGATGTTCGCGTCGGGGTACTGGTCGGTGAACCGGCTCACGAGCTCCGGAAGCCGTTCGTTCAGTTCGACGGCGGTGTCCGTCGAGGCGGCCGTCGACAACGTGTAATCGACCTTGCGAACCGACTCGGCGATGCTCATCAGACCGGCGGTCGTCTCCGCTATCACCTCGAGCGATTCGAGGGCGTCCTCGTCGTCGATGTCCTGGCGCAGCAGCTCCGCGTGTCCCTCGATGAGGTTCATCTTGTTCCGCAGGTTGTGGTTGAGCACCCGGTTCATTACCTCCAGCCGGCGTTCACGGATCTTCCGGTCGGTGATGTCCGTCTGGAAGCCGACGTAGTGTGTGACGGCCCCGTCGTCGTCTCGCAACGGCGCGATGGTGAGTCCGTTCCAGAACGTCTGGTCGTTCGCCCGGTAGTTCAGAATGTCGACGGACACCGGCCGCTCGGTGTCGAGCGCCTCCCGGATCGTCGCCTTCGTTTCTGCGCTCGTCTCCGGCCCCTGGAGAAAGCGACAATCCTCGCCGAACGCCTCGGACGCGTACCCGGTTATTTCTTCGAATCCCGCGTTCGTGTACACTAACGGGTTGTTCTCGACCCCGGACTCCGCCAGCGTGATCCCCACCGGCGCCTCGTCCATCGCCCGTTCTTTCAGTTGTAGGTCGTCGACCGTCTCCTCGAGTTTGCGTTCGCGCTCCGCGAGCCGAAGCGACGTCTGGCGCCGCTGAACTAGGTTGTCGATCCGCGAGGCGAGCGCCGCTCGCTTCACCGGGAGCTCGATCACGTCGTCGACGTACTCCCACACGCTCTCGGCCACCCGTTCGGTCGCTTCGTCGCCCACCAGCAGGACGAACGGGAGAAACACCGGCGCAGAGAGCTCTCGTCTGGATTGGACCGTTCCCGCGACCCGGCTGAACTCGTCGGTGTCGAACACACAACAATCGAACGTCGACTCGAGCGTCCCGACATCGGTCGTGGTCTCGACCCGGTATCGGTCGCTCAGCGTCTCGGTCAGCAGCTCTCGGTCTCGACCCGGCCGCATAAACAACAGAATACGTCGTTCTCCGCCTGGCTCAGCCGCTCTGTCCAGGGATGGACCGGCGCGGATGTCCTCGGAGCCCGACCCCATCTTGTCTGTATCGTGATCGTACGCGTACTAAGAGTTGTCCATTTATATATGCCGTTCACGAATCCGTAATCCGATGTCATCATCACTGCCCGAGCGGTTGTCGACCGGCGTCTCCGGTCTCGATGAGATACTGACGGGCGGGCTGGTTCCAGAACGAAGCTACATGATTCGAGGACGGGCAGGAAGCGGGAAGACGATTCTCAGCTTTCACTTTCTCGACGCGGGCGTCGCAAACGGCGAGACCGGGCTCTTCGTCAACCTCGAAGAAGACGTCCGGGACCTCACGGCGAACGCCGCCGCCCTCGGATTCGACACGGACGCGATCGAGTTTCTGGACCTGAGCCCGAGCGCGGACGTGTTCACCGAGGATCAGTCGTACGAGGTGTTCTCGCCGTCGGAGGTCGAACAGGCGCCGCTCACCGAGCAGATTATCGAGGGCGTGACCGAGGCCGACCCCGACCGGGTCGTCGTCGACCCGTTGACACAGCTCCGGTTCCTGATGTCCGACGACTACCAGTTCCGCAAACAGGTCGTCGGATTCATGCGGTTTCTGAAAGACCAGAACGCGACGGTGATGTTCACCGTCCAGGACACAGAACGGAATCCGACCGACGACCTCGAGTTCATCACGGACGGAACAATCGCGTTGGGAACCGAAAAACACGGAAAGACGCTCGTGGTTCCGAAGTTCCGCGGGTCCTCGACGCTGAACGGCGACCACGCCTACCGGATCACGGACGCGGGAATCGAGGCGTATCCGGCGTTACAACCCGGGAAACACACCGGAGCGTTCGACATCGAACAGATCTCTTCGGGAATCCCGGAGATCGACGAACTGCTCAACGGCGGGATCGAACGCGGCACCGTCACCATCGTCAGCGGGCCGACCGGCGTGGGGAAGACCACGCTCGGCACCCAGTTCATGAAGGAGGCCGCCGGCCGCGGCGAGCGGTCCGTCATCTACCTCTTCGAGGAGAACAAGGAGACGTTTCTCACGCGCTCTCAGGCGATCAATATCCCGGTCGTCGAGATGGTCGAAAAGGGGACGCTCCGGGTAGAGGAGGTGGAGGCGCTCGAACATTCCCCACAGGAGTTCGCGCGGATGGTGCGTGACGACGTCGAGCACGGCGACGCCGACATCGTCATGATCGACGGCATCTCGGGGTACCGACTGACCCTCCGCGGCGAGGAGGGACTGATGCTCCAGCAGATGCACGCGCTGGGGAGATACCTCAAGAACATGGGCGTGACGGCGTTGTTTCTGGACGAGACGCGCAGCATCGCCGGCGAGTTCCAGGCGACGATGGAAAACATTAGCTACCTCGCCGACAACATCGTGTTCCTGCGCCACCTCGAGGTGCGAGGCGAGATGCGGAAGGCGATCGGCGTGTTGAAAAAACGGACGAGCGACTTCGAGCGAACGATCCGCGAGTTCCAGATCACAGAACACGGCGTGATGGTCGGCGAGCCGATGTCGAACATGCGCGGGATCTTGAGCGGCAACCCGGAGCTGTTCGACCCCACCGAGGGCGAGTAGGCTCCCGCCGGCGACGACGGGCCGTCGACGGGCTCAATTCCCGTCGTCGGCGTCGCCTTCTGCGTCGGCGTCGACGACCGTCTTGCCGGTCGCCTCGGGGACGACGCGGCGGTCGGCGCCGGTCCACTCGCGGTCGAGCTCCTCGCCCTCGAAGAACCGGTCGAGAAACACCGCGAGCCCGGCGATCTCCGAGTGCGGCTGGCTCGTCACGCTCACGTTGAAATCGGCGCGCTCGTACAACGCCCACGGCACCTTCTCGCCGCCGACGACGACCAACAGGGCCTCGTCGCCGGCGCGGGTCGCGGTCCGAATCTCCGCTTCGACGTCTTGGATCGGCTCGCCGTACATGGTCAGGTGGACGACGACGCCCTGCCAGTTTCGAACGACCGCCCGCTGGTCCTCCCGGCGCTCGACGACGAACGGGCCGCCGAAGCGGTCGGTGACGCCCCGAACCGTCTCCACAGACTGGCCGGCGTTGTCCGGGAAGATCACCCGGTCGGCGCCGAGCGCCCGCGCGGTCAGCCCGACGTGTGTGGTCATCCGGTCGTCCCGTCCGGGCCGGTGGCCGTACCGGAGCACGGCGACCTCGCGCGTCTCGTTCATGCGCCTCCTGTGGCGGGAACGCGGGAGGGCCTTTCGATGCGGTCCGGGCGCCGCCGCGACCGGGGTCCGACCACGATCGTGGATCGCTTCCGAAGCGATCGAGCGGATGTGACCACCTAAGTGAAAGGTTCATTTGGGAGGCGGCCGCCGGATCCGGTATGACGAGCGTCAAGGAGTTTCGCGTCGTCGAGCCCGCGACCGCCGACGGCCTCGGCCGCGGCCGGTTTCTGTTCACCGACGCCTACTCCGTGTTCGACTGGGGGCAGATGCCCGACGCGATTCCGAAGAAAGGGGCGAGCCTCTGTGTGATGGGAGCGTTCAATTTCGAGCGGCTGGCCGCCGCTGGGGTGGCGACACACTACCGCGGCGTTGTCGACCCCGCCGCGGTCGAGTCGGGTGCCGACCCCGAGGACGCGGTCGTCCCGCTCGCGGACGCGGACGCGCCGCCGACGGAGATGGCGATCGATCTGACGCAGGTGCCCGACCTGCCGTACGACGGCCCCGACGCGGGGTACGACTACGACGCCTTCCACGCCGCGGCCGGCGACACCTATCTCGTCCCGCTCGAGGTGGTGTTTCGGAACACCGTTCCGGTGGGGTCGAGCCTGCGGCGCCGGCGCGACCCGTCGGCGTTCGACCTGCCGTTCGACGAGTGGCCGGCAGGCTCCGTCGACCTCCCCGAGCCGGTGGTGGAGTTCTCCACGAAGTACGAACAACAGGACCGCTACCTGTCCCGCGAGGAGGCCGACCGGATCGCCGGCCGCGCCGACGTCGACGCGCTCGAGACGCTCGCCCGCGAGGTGAACCGCGTCGTCACCGACCGCGCCGAGGAGACGGGGTTCACGCACGCGGACGGCAAGATCGAGTGTTTGTACGCCGGCGGCGAACTCCAAGTCGCTGACGTCGTCGGCACCTTCGACGAGAACCGGTTCGCCTACGACGGCCAGCAGGTCTCGAAGGAGGTCATCCGACAGTGGTACAAGCGCAACGACCCGGAGTGGGTGGCCGCGGTGCGCGACGCCAAGACCGCCGTCGCCGACCGCGACACCGCCGACTGGCGACCGCTCTGTGAGCCGGCGCCGACGACGTTGCCGGCCGACGTTCTCGCGGCGGCCTCGGCGATGTACGCCGCCGGCGCGAACGCCTACACCGGAACCGAGTGGTTCGACGCCCCGCCAATCGACGAGGCGCTCGCGGCGGTCGAGCCGCCGTGACCCGCCGCGTCGGTCACGGCCGCCGTTCGAACGAACCGTTTTATCCGCGAGGGTCGTCACGTCGGGTATGTCCACCGACGGCGGCTTCGGGAAACGACTGGAGACGGAGACCGAGGCGTATCTCGACCGAATCGACGACTGCGTGCGGCTGCTTCCGACGGCGCTCGAGGCGTACGCGGTCGACGGCTCCTGTCAGGAGACGGCAGACCGGATCGCCGAACTCGAAAGCGAGTGCGACGACCGCGTCCGCGGGCTGACCGGCAGCATCACCAACGCCGGTCCGGACGATATCGGCCTGCTCAACACCCGGATCAACTTCAACGAGTCGGCGCTGATCGACTTCTACAACACGCTCGACGTGGTGGCGAACCACACGGAACGGATCGTTCAGGAGGTGATCATGATGCGCCCGCCGGCCGACGCCGACCCGTTCCGAGACATGCGCGAGATGGCCGACCGCATCGTCGAGATGACCGCGGCGCTCACCGACGTCGTGACGGATTTCGTCCACGGGCTCGCCCGTAGCGACGCCGAGCGGACGCTGACGGCGGGTATCGAGCGAATCCGCGGGCTCGAAAGCGAGTGTGACGAGCTCCGCAACGAGGCGATCGCGACGGCCTTCGCCGCCGCCGACATCGAGCAGCCGCTCGTCTACCGAGAGCTCGCGATCCTGCTGGACGAACTCGCGAACACGATCGAAGACCTCACCGACAGGATCGTCGTGATCGCCAGCAAGGAGCCGGGGATCGTGACCGAGGCCGACCCCGACGTGGACGACCGTTGACTGTCGGACCCGGCGGTCAGCGCTGTGCCCACCGAAGCATCCGCTCGTAGAACGGCTCGGAGGCGAGCGCTTCCGTGTCGCCAACCAGCGTGAGCTGTTTTTTCGCGCGGGTGAGCGCCACGTTCACCCGGCGGTGGTCCTCGAAGATCGGTCCGTCGAGGGTCCCCGTCGCGACGAACGAGACCACGATCACTTCCTTGGCGGAGCCCTGGAATCGGTCGACGGTGTCGACGGTCACGTCGGTCCGGCGGCCGATCTCGGCGACCTGCGCGCGGAAGGGAGCGATAACGCCGATGTCGTCCGGCGCCACGCCGGCCGCGAGGTAGGCGTCGACGACCCGCGCGACCTGCTCGGCCTCCCGGACGTTGCGGTTGCCGTCGCGGTCGCCCTCGGGGTCCAGAAAGGCGACGCCCCCGGCGAGCGCCGGCGCCAGCGCCTCGGTGTCGGCCCCGAGGTTCGCCAGCCGCTGGCCGGCGATGTCGGGTGTCGCCGGGCGCAACGCGCCGTCGTAAAACTCAGTGGAGGCGAACGCCTGTATCCGCTGGCTCATCCGGTACTGGCGGTCGAGCATCACGCTCGCGTCGGGATACTCGTCGATGAGCCGCTCGAAGAGTGATGTCTGGAGGTCGTTTTCCGCTCGCACGACCGGCGGCAACTGCTCGTGGTCGCCGACGAGCACGAACCGGTCCGCAAGCGTGATCGCGGCGTGCGTGCTCGGCTCGGTGAGCTGTGAGGCCTCATCGACGAGCGCCACGTCAAACTCGCACTCGCGCATCACGCGCGAGCCACAGGCCGCCGTCGTCGCGGCGACGACGGGGGCGTCGCGCAGTTCGGCCGCCTTCGCGTTCGGGTCGCCGCGCTCGATCAGCCGGAGGTCCTGCATATCCTCGCGGACGCCCGTCTGCGAGCCGACGCGCACGATTCCGCCGTTCTCGCCGAGGCCAGGCCGCGCGGACGCGACCCAGTCTTCGAACCCCTGGTCGCGGAGCGCCTCGAGCGCGTTGTCGACGGCGCGGTTCGTGAACGCCGACACCAACACGCGGTTGCCGTCGGCGACGAGCGCGCGGATCGTCCGGGCGATGGTGTACGTCTTTCCCGTTCCCGGCGGGCCGTGGATCAGCGCGCAGTCCTCGGCGTCGACGGCGAGTCGTACCGCGTCGTTCTGGGCGGCGTTGTTGTCGACGTAGACGGGCGGCTCGCCGTCTGCCGCCGCGAACGACGGCTCGCGCCGGCCGAAGATCACGTCCTTGCGTCGCTCGTCGCCTTTCAATACCGCGTCGTGGACGGCCGTGAGCATCCGATCGACGGAGATCTCCGAGGGATAGACGTCGAGCCGCCGGAGTTCGACCGGTTCGTCGGTCTCGACGACAACGGCGTCGGCCGTCAGTTCGCGGATCCGCCCGAGCTCCGCGTGACCCGAGACGGGATCGCCGTCGCTCGCGAGCGCCACGTCGCCCTCGCGAAGCTTCGAGACCGCGTCGTCCGGCCTCCGCGCGCGGAGCTCCCAGCGGTTGTCGTCGATCTCCGTCCGGGAGACGGGCGCTAATTCGATCAACGCCCGGTCGTCGGCCGCCCGTTCGTCGGGCGACTGCTCCCACAGCTTCCGGTACTCGGCGTGCGTCTCGCGGCGTTCTTCTTCGATCGCGACGTAGAAGCGGTCGAAGTAGTCGCGCTCCGCGTCGGGCACCGGCGTCCCGACCTGGCCCGCCTTCGACTCCTGGTCGAGCCGGCCGGAGACCACCATACAGGTGTCCTGCTCGAAACACCGCCGACAGTTGGCGTCTGCCTCGTAGCCGGTCGGCACCGTCGGGCGCTCGCCGGGATCGTTGAGCGCGCGCCACTCCATGGCTGCGAGCGCGTTGCGTTCGCGCACGACGAACTCCAAGAAGCCGCGACCGACGGTGAACTCCTTGGCGGGCGCCAGATCGCCGGAGGTTTCGGTGCGGTCCAAGGCGGTGTTTTTCGTGTACAACAACGTCCCGATGTCGGGGTCGACGCCGCGCTCGTCGAGCATCAACGCGTAGCAGGCGGCCTGGACCTTGTCGTGGAACCGCGGCTCGCGTCTCGTGTTTTTGCCGGTCTTCAGTTCGACGGGAGTGCCGCGCCGCAGGGCGTCCGCGCGTCCTTTCAACCCGAACGTAGGCGACAGCAACGTGAACTCCGAGCGCCACGTGTCCTCGTCGGTCAGCGTCCCCTGTGCGAGCCACCCTTCGATCGCGGCCGCGTTGCGCCGCACCTCGTCTTCGACGTCGGGCGCCTCGTAGCCGAGCAGGCCGAGCTGAAGTCCCGCCTCGGCGACGCGGTCAGTCACCGACTCCTCGAGGTCCATCCCGCGGAGGAGGTCGCCGAACACCTCGTGGACGATCGTTCCCTTGACCACCGGGTAGTTCAGCGGGATCCCAGAGAGCTTGTCGAGGTAGTACATCCGCGGACACTGCACCCACGACCGGATCCCCGTCACGTCGACCAGAAAGTCGGGTTCGAGCACGACCCACGAGTCGCCCGTCGTGGCGTACCCCGTCTCTCCGCGGTACTCGTCCTCCTCGGCGTCGGTGACGAGCAGCTCCATGCCTTGCTCCGCGTGTTCGCCGGTTTCGGCCCAGTCGCCCCACAACGTCACGTCGACCGGGTCGCCGGCGCCGCGGTCCGGACGAATCCGAAGCTCGCGGAGCTCGCGGTCGCCGGCCGACGTGGATACCGTTCGCGTCTCCCCGACCGAGACGATCGGTCCCCGAACGTTCACGCCCGTCCTCCTCGCGCGCGGCGAAAAACGCTGTCGGTCCCTGACCCGAGCGACCCGGTCTGCGAGCGGCGCGGGGGTCCGGCGACGCGTCGTGCGGTCCCGTGTGATGCCGTTGCGGCAGGCGAGACCGGTCGCCGGGACCGACACGCTCATGCGGATTCCGCCCTGAGTGTCGGCCAACATGCGGGTACGCGACTGGCAGGACATCCTCGCGGACGTCGCGGACGACTCGACCGACCCGGACGGCTGGCGCGCCGTCGCCGGCTCCAGACGAGAGGGGCTCGGCGAGGACCTCTACTTCGGCCACCCGAGCGTCGGCGTCTACCAGCTGAAGACGTACGCAAAGAACCCTCGGGACCTCCGTGGGGTCGGCACGCGAGTGGCCCGACGGGTCGACGACGACCTCGATCCGTTGCTCCCCGACGCGGAGTCGCCGGGGCGGTTCGCGGTGCGGCGGCCACCGGAGGACGAGACCGAGGCGAAAGAGGTGGCGACCCGGCTGGAAGAGACGCTGAAAGTCCACGCGGAGGCTCCTACGGAGCCGGACCACCTCTTTAGAGACGTGATGGAGGCGGTCGACTCGCCCGCGTTCGGCCCCATGGAGTACGAGTTCGACGACCGGCCCGACGAGCTCGACGAGCTGAGAGACACGTTCGAGGAAGCCGAGGAGCTGCTCTCGGCGGAGCTCGACGACCTCATCGACGACGACGACGTCGACCGCGGCTTCCACTGACCCGGCTCACACCAGTTCGTCGAACGCCCCACCTGCGAGCCCGGGACCGGCAGGCACCTCGATCCGACCGTCGGACACCGGACACGGGTCGGGAGCGAGCGCCTCGGCGAGCAGGTCGGCGGTCGCGAGCCCACAGGCGGGGACATCCGGAACCGCGCTCGCGACGTGGACGGCCGCGGTCCGCGCGACGACGGCGTCGATCGTGGTCGTGATCACCGGGTCGACGCCGGCCTCGCGGGCGCGACACGCCACCGCGAGCGCGCGGTCCGGTCCGCCGAGCGCCATCGGCTTGATCACGACGACGTCGGCGGCGTCGGCGCCCAGCACGGTCTCGACCGACCGCTCCGCCAGCGACTCGTCGAGGGCGATCGGCACGGTCGTCTCCGCCCGGAGCCGCGCGGTCCCCGCGAGGTCGGCGGCCGGCAGCGGTTGTTCGACGTACGCGAGATCGAGCGGCGCGAGGCGGTCGAGCGCCCGCCGTGCGGTCGCACGGTCCCACGCGCCGTTCGCGTCGGCACGGAGGTCGACCGCGGGACCGACGGCGCGTCGAACCGCCCGCAGCCG
>KI543167.1:362034-376070 GCA_000496175.1 uncultured archaeon A07HR67
GCGGCGTCGGCGAGCGCGAGCGCGAGCCCGTGTCTGGCGGCGGGCGTCTCGTCGGCGTCGAGGTCTGCGAGCGCGCCGGCGGGATCGGCCCCGTTCGCGTCCGCGAGCGTCGACGCACACGCCGCGAACGACTCGGTCCAGCCGGGCAGTGGGGTCGCCTCGCCGACCCCGGGCGCGGACCCGAGACCGGAGCCGGCCGTGGCGCCGGTCGTCTCGTCGCACTCGGGGCCGACCCCCACGAGAAACCCGGTTCGTTCTGTCATCGCTTCGCGGGCGGTCCTCAGCGGACTCGCCAGCGCGACCGAGAACTCGCGGACCCGCATCACACCGCGAGACCGACGGCGAACGCGACCGCGTACGCCGCGAGCAGTTTGCCGGTCGATTCCAGCGCCGGGTTGAGCGCCTCGCCGCCGGTCTCTGTCAACACGGTCTCGGCGACGCCGACCGCGAGCGGGAGGGTCGCGAGCGGGAGCAGAACGGCGAGGCCGTAGCCGTTCGCGTAAAACCAGAACGGAGCGAGGTACGCGAGCGCGAGCAGCCCGACGTACTGCGCCCGCGAGAAGCCGTAGCCGAACCGGACGGCGAGGGTCCGCTTGCCCGTCTTCGCGTCCTCTTCGCGGTCGCGGACGTTGTTGACGACGAGGATGTTCGTCGACAACGCGGCCACGGGGAGGCTCGCGACGACGGCCGCGAGGGTGATCGTTCCCGCGGGCGGCCACACGGGAACCGCGCCGCCGACGAGCGCAGCGGCCTGAACGTAGTACGTTCCCGTGACGGCGATCAGCCCGAAGAAGACGAAGACGAAGAGGTCGCCGAGTCCGTGGTACCCGAGCGGGTAGGGGCCGCCGGTGTACGCGATTCCGGCGGCGACCGACGCCAGTCCGATCACGAGAATCGGCACGCCGCCGACGTAAACGAGAACACTGCCGACGAGGATCGCGGCGCCAAACGTCGCCCACATCGCCCGCTTGACCTCGTTCGGCTCGATGAGCCCGCTGGCGACGACGCGGGTGAACCCCTCGCGGTCGTCGGTGTCTGCGCCCTGGATCGCGTCGTAGTAATCGTTCGCGAAGTTGGTTCCGATCTGGATCAGTGCCGCGCCGACGAGCGCCGCGAGCGCGGGCAGCGGCGCGAACACGCCGGTCTCGACGGCGAGGCCGACGCCGACGATCACGGGCGCGGCGGCCGCCGGCAGGGTTTGTGGCCGGGCGGCGATCACCCACGCCCGTCGGCGCGACACCTCGGTAGCCATCGTCAACGCTTGGAGTGTGACGCTACTTAACCTTCCTCTCCTGCGACCGCCACCGTCGCCCATCGACACCGACGCTCACCACGATCCGGCGAGCGCTACCGTGGCACGCACACCTAACCGCCGACGGAACGCACGGAAGACATGGCACGAGTCCCATACGTCGACGCGACAGACGTTCCGGACGACCACGAGGCGCTGCTCGAATCGTCGCTCCAGAACAGGCCGCTCAACGTGTATCGGTCGATCGGCAACAACCCGGCGGTGCTCGCGGGGATGCGCTCGT
The DNA here is from genome assembly GCA_000496175.1 of uncultured archaeon A07HR67. Classification (GTDB taxonomy): domain Archaea; phylum Halobacteriota; class Halobacteria; order Halobacteriales; family Haloferacaceae; genus Halorubrum. Next base: position 363,570 of record KI543167.1, read on the forward strand.
TTCTCCGCTCGTTGTGGGACGACAGCGGGCTCTCCGACCGCGAGCGGGAACTCGTCATCCTCGCGACGGCCGCCGAGATCGGCAGCCGTTACGAGTGGCATCAACACGTCACCATCGCACGCGACGTCGGCATCGAGGACGCCGTCATCGCGGCGATCGGCGCTGGCGGCGCTGGCGGCGCCGGCGACCCGGCCGGGCTCGACGCCGACGAGCGGACCCTGATCGGCTACGTCCGCGCGGTCGTCCGGGAGGAGGTCGACGCGGTCGCTCACGCGGCGATCGCGGCGTCGTACGACGAGGCGGCGATCGTCGGGATCGCCGCCCTCGCGCAGGGGTACGTCGCGCTCGGCGGACTCATCCGCGCGTTCGACCTCGAACTCGAACCGGGACGGACGTTTCACGGCTGGGACCCGCGGTAGCGGCCGCCGCCGAGTCCGTCGCCGGAGCCGCGGGAGCGTCCGGATCGACAGATACGACAGGCCGCGGACCGTACCTATCGTATGGGAGATACCACCGAGGTGGACGCGACGGAAACCGCCGAGGCTGACGGCGTCGCCGCTCGCTACGAGGAGACCGACGACGAACGGCTGCTCACGTTTTCGGCCGACGGGCGCACGGCGACCGTCGCACAGAACCGCGAGGGGTACGCCATGTTGAAGGTCCGAACCGCCCCTGACGGCGACGAACTGGAACGGTACTACGGCTTCGACATGGCGCTCGACCACGCCGCGGAGCGACTCGCCGTCGCCGTCCACGAGCTTCCGGTGCCCGAGTCCGCGGCCGACATGGGGATGTGAGCGGACGCAGAGACGACCGCGGGCAGTGGTGGTACCACGATCGATACACATAGGTAGTTCGCGGGACCCGACGCCGGCGAGGGGCCGCCGGTTGGCGCGCGAACCGTCTCGTCTCCGCGAACGAACGTTCAGTTCGCATATCAATCGGGTTTCGAACCCACAAAACGCCGGTAGCGCGGCGAACGCGTGTCTCGCCGCCGGCGAGCCGGCGACGTTGCGGTCGGTCGATCTCGCTCGCTCGATGCGGATCGACGGAGTCGGTCGGACGCCTGGCTCGGGAGCGTTACGAAACGGTTAAATACGTGACCGTGTTGCTGTGAATCGATGACAGACATCACGGAGGCTTCGTCGGACACCCCGGCGGATCGAGTTCTTCCAGGGCACGATAGCTTCTAACATCGAAATCGGTCCTGTACGGATCTTCGACACGACGTTACGAGACGGAGAACAGTCACCACGGACATCGTTCAGCTACGACGAGAAACGACAGATAGCGGCGACGCTGGACGACATGGGAACACACGTCATCGAGGCGGGGTTCCCCGTGAACTCCGAAGCGGAGTTCGACGCCGTGAGCGACATCGCCGCCGCGACCACCACGACCGTCTGCGGACTCGCCCGGGTCGTCGAGGGGGACATCGAGGCCGCCCTCGATTCTGGCGTCGAGATGGTTCACGTGTTCGTCTCGACGAGCGACGTCCAGCTCGAGGATTCGATGCACGCCACGAGACAGGAGGCGAAGACCCGAGCGGTCGAATCCGTCGAGCGGGTGAAAGCCGCCGGCGCGGAGTGTATGTTCTCGCCGATGGACGCGACCCGGACGGACCCGGAGTACCTGACGGAGATCGTCAAGGCGGCCAGCGACGCGGGTGCTGATTGGATCAACATCCCGGACACCTGCGGAGTCGCGATGCCCACGTCCTTCGGGAAGACGGTCGACGCGGTCGTCGAGGCGACCGACGCCCGGGTCGACGTTCACACCCACGACGACTTCGGGATGGCGGCGGCCAACGCGGTCACCGGCTTCGAGAACGGCGCCGAGCAGGCACAGGTGTCGGTCAACGGGATCGGCGAGCGCGCCGGCAACGCCGCCTACGAGGAGGTGGTGATGGCGGTCGAGTCGGTGTACGGCGTCGACACCGGTATCGACACGACACAGATCACCAAACTGGCCCGGATCGTCGAGGACGCCTCGGACATCCCGGTGCCGGCGAACAAGCCCGTCACGGGCCGGAACGCGTTCGCCCACGAGTCGGGCATCCACGCCGCCGGCGTCATCGAGAACAGCGACACGTTCGAGACCGGCGTGATGACACCCGAGATGGTCGGCGCGGAACGCGAGTTCGTGTTGGGCAAACACACCGGCACCCACAGCGTCCGGAAACACCTGGTGGAGGCCGGCTTCAACCCGACGGACGGTGAGGTCCGCGAGATCACGAAACGCGTCAAAGAGTACGGGGCCGGCAAGCGGCAGGTGACGGCCGGCGACGTAGAACGGTTCGCCCGCGAGGCGGGAGTCGACAGAGAGGAGGTCCGGATCTGATGGCTTCCGCCGCGAACGCAGCGCCCCGCCAGCCGCGGCCGCGCGAGCCGACCCGACGGCCCGCGTTCCCCGATGCCGCTCGAACCGAGGGATCGTCGCCACCGACCCCGTTTCGGGCGTCGACTCCGTGTCGCTGGCGCGGCCTCCGACAAGAATTTATAGGCGGCCTGCGTGAGTCAGGGGTAGATGCGACGGCTCCGCCGACCCCGCGCGACCAGCCTCGGGACGGAAGCCGTTGCTCTGGTAATCGTAGGGGTTTGACCCCCTACACACCCCCTTCTTCACCGACACGACGCACCGACGACCGGCGGCGCACAGACATCGGGTCTGCGCCCGCCGGACCGACCGACGCTCGTACCCCCGAGACACCCACACACCACACACGACGATGAGCGATTCAGCAGCACACCCACGAGAGGACGATCCCGACGCCGAGCCGGTCTCTGACCCGGCCGAGGCGGACGCGCCGGAACCGGCCGGCGACCAGAACCGATCCACCGACGGCTCGATCGACGAGGTATCGACCGGCGCGGAGTCGGTCGTCGCCGCCTTGGAGGCCGCCGGCGCGGAGACCGCCTTCGGCGTGCAAGGCGGGGCGATCATGCCCGTCTACGACGCGTTGTACAGTTCGTCGGTCAGACACATCATGATGGCTCACGAGCAGGGAGCAGCCCACGCCGCCGACGCGTACGGCGTCGTCGCCGGCGAGCCGGGACTGTGTATGGCGACGTCCGGCCCCGGCGCGACCAACCTCGTCACCGGAATCGCCGACGCCGACATGGATTCGGACTCGATGCTGGCGCTGACCGGGCAGGTTCCCACGGAGTTCGTCGGCAACGACGCCTTCCAGGAGACCGACACGATCGGCGTCACCCGCCCGATCACGAAACACAACTACTTCGCGGGTAACGCCGACGACGTGGGCGACATCGTCGGCGAGGCGTTCGCGCTCTCGGCGGCCGGCCGTCCCGGCCCGACGCTCGTCGACCTGCCGAAAGACGTCACGCTCGACGACACCGACCGGACGCCCGGTCCTGCGGAGGCGCCCGCCGGAAGCGAGCCCGACCCGACCGCTCGCGAGGACGCGGTCGACGCGGCCGCCCGCGCCATCGAGGACGCCGACCGGCCGCTGTGTTTGTTCGGCGGCGGCGTGATCAAAGGCGAGGCCAGCGAGACCGCCCGGGAGTTCGCGCGAACCTACGGGATTCCGGTGACGACGACGATGCCGGGCATCGGCTCGTTCCCCGAGGACGACGACCTGTCGCTCTCGTGGGCGGGCATGCACGGCACCGGCTACGCCAACATGGCGATCACGCACACGGATTGTCTGATCGCGGTCGGGACGCGATTCGACGACCGGCTGACCGGCGGGATAGACACGTTCGCCCCGGAGGCAGAGGTCGTACACGTCGACATCGACCCGGCGGAGATCTCGAAGAACGTACACGCGGACTACCCGTTGATCGGCGACGCGGCGACGGTTCTCGACCAGCTGTCGGCCGCGATCCGCGAGGCGCCCGACGCCGACGAGTGGCGCGAGCGGTGTGACGAGTGGAAAGACACGTATCCGATGACGTACTCGACGCCGGACGACGAGCCGCTCAAACCCCAGTTCGTCGTCGAGGCGTTCGACGAGGCGACGGACGACGACACGATCGTCACGACGGGGGTCGGCCAACACCAGATGTGGGCCTCCCAGTTCTGGACGTACACCGAGCCCCGCACGTGGGTCTCCTCGCACGGCTTGGGGACGATGGGATACGGCCTGCCGGCGGCGGTCGGCGCGCGCGTCGCGGCCGACACGATAGGCGACATCGACCGCGACGTGGTCTGTTTCGACGGCGACGGGTCGTTTTTGATGACGATGCAGGAGCTGTCGGTCGCGGTCCGTGAGAACCTCGACATCACCGTCGCGGTGCTCAACAACGAGTACATCGGGATGGTGCGCCAGTGGCAGGACGCGTTCTTCGAGGGGCGTCACATGGCGTCGGATTACAACTGGATGCCCGAGTTCGACAAGCTCGCCGAGGCGTTCGGCGCGCTCGGGATCCGCGTCGACGGCTACGACGAGGTCGCCCCGGCGGTCGAGGAGGCGCTCGCGTACGACGGACCGGCGGTCGTCGACTTCCACGTCGACCCCGAGGAGAACGTGTTGCCGATGGTGCCGAGCGGCGGGGCCAACGGCCGCTTCGCGCTCTCGGAGGACCAGCTATGAGCGGCGAGCATTCGGCTGGAATCCCCGGTCCGGCTCCTGAGGAACGCCCGCAGCCCGAGGGGCGTCGAAACCTCGAGGGCCACCGGATCGACCCCGTCGTCGAGGCGCAACACGACTCCCGGCGCGCGGTCATCTCCGCGCTCGTGGAGGACGAACCCGGCGTGCTCGCGCGCGTCTCTGGGCTCGTTTCTCGGCGACAGTTCAACATCGAGAGCCTGACCGTCGGGCCGACGACCGTCGAGGGCCACTCGCGGATCACGATGGTCGTCGAGGAGACCGACCCCGGCATCGACCAGATAGAAAAACAGATGGCGAAGCTGAAGCCCGTCATCTCGGTGGGCGAGGTGTCCGGAGACGCCGTCACCTCGGAGCTCGTCCTGTTGAAAGTACAGGGCGACGAGCCGGACAAGGTCCACGCGGTCGCCGAGATGTACGACGGACAGACGCTCGACGCCGGCCCGGAGACGATCACGGTGCAGCTCACCGGCGACGAGTCGAAGATCGACGACGCGATCGACGCGTTCGAGCAGTTCGGAATCATCGAGATCGCCCGAACCGGTCAAACCGCGCTCGCGCGCGGGAACATCCCGACTGCGCCCGGCGAAAAGCCCGGCACGGCCGGCGAACCGACGACCCCGACCATCGACTGACACACCATGACAGAAGACGACACACAGACGTTCGATTCGACAGTATACTACGACGCGGACGCCGACAGCGAGGCGATTGCCCGGAAGACGGTAGCAGTCCTGGGTTACGGCTCGCAGGGCCACGCACACGCACAGAACCTCGCAGACAGCGGGGTCGACGTGGTCGTCGGCCTCCGCGAGGGGAGTTCGTCGCGGGCGGCCGCCGAGAACGACGGCCTCCGCGTGGCGACTCCCGCCGAGGCGGCCGCCGAGGCCGACATCGTGAGCGTGCTCGTTCCCGACACCGTCCAGCCGGACGTGTACGAGGCGGCGGTGGAGCCGAACCTGGAGGCGGGCGACACCCTCCAGTTCGCTCACGGATTCAACATCCACTACAACCAGATTCAGCCGCCGGCGGACGTCGACGTGACGATGGTCGCGCCGAAATCCCCGGGCCACCTCGTGCGGCGCAACTACGAGAACGACGAGGGGACGCCCGGCCTGTTGGCGGTGTATCAGGACGCGACGGGCGACGCCCACGAGGAGGGACTGGCGTACGCGGCCGCCATCGGCTGTACCCGCGCCGGCGTCGTGGAGACGTCGTTCCGCGAGGAGACGGAGACGGACCTCTTCGGCGAGCAGGCGGTACTGTGTGGCGGCGTCACCTCGCTGGTGAAACAGGGATACGAGACGCTGGTCGACGCCGGCTACTCCCCGGAGATGGCGTACTTCGAGTGTCTGAACGAGCTCAAGCTCATCGTCGACCTGATGTACGAGGGCGGGCTCGGCGAGATGTGGGACTCGGTCTCCGACACCGCCGAGTACGGCGGACTCACCAAAGGCGATGTCGTCGTCGACGAGCACGCCCGCGAGAACATGGAGGCGGTGCTCGAAAAGGTCCAGAACGGCGAGTTCGCCCGCGAGTGGATCGCAGAGAATCAGGCGGGTCGGCCGTCGTACACGCAGCTTCGCACCGCCGAGAAGAACCACGAGATCGAGGCGGTCGGCGAGGAGCTTCGCGGATTGTTCGCCTGGCAGGAAGACGACGAGGACGAAGACGAGACCGCGGAGGTGACGGCCTGATGCACGTACCCGGGCCGGCCCGCTTCGTCAACGTAGGTGACCGCCGATGAGCGAGGACACGTTGTACGACAAGGTGTGGGAGAACCACAAGGTGACGGAGCTGCCGAACGGCCAGGACCAGTTGTTCATCGGTCTCCACCTGGTCCACGAGGTCACCAGCCCGCAGGCGTTCGGAATGCTCCGCGAGCGAGAACTCGACGTCGCGTATCCCGACCGGACGTTCGCGACGACCGACCACATCGCGCCGACGGAGGCGGACAAACGCGAACGTCCCCTGACGGACGACCAGGCCGAGGAGATGCTCTCGGCGCTCGAACGCAACACGAGCGAGAACGGGATCACCTTCTTCGGATTCGACTCCGGCAAGCAAGGGATCACCCACGTGGTCGCCCCCGAGTTGGGGCTCTCCCAGCCAGGGATGACGGTGGCCTGCGGCGACAGCCACACCGCGACACACGGCGCGTTCGGCTCGATCGGCGTCGGGATCGGAACGAGCCAGATTCGCGACGTGTTGGCGACAGGGTGTATCGCCGCCGACAAACAACGAGTTCGACGGATCAACGTCGAGGGCGACTCGGCGAGGGCGTGTACGCCAAGGACGTGATCATGAAGATCATCCAAGACCTCGGCGTCGACGGCGGCGTGGGTCACGTCTACGAGTACGGCGGTCCCGCGATCGAGGCGCTGGACATGGAAGGGCGGCTGGCGGTGTGTAACATGTCCATCGAGGGCGGCGCGCGCGCCGGATACATCAACCCCGACGAGACCACCTACGAGTACCTCGAGGGCCGCGAGTACGTCCCCGAGGGTGAGGCCTTCGAGGAGCGCAAGGCGTACTGGGAGTCGATCAGGTCGGAGCCGGACGCCGAGTACGACGACGTCGTCACGATCGACGCCGACGGGATCGACCCGCTGGTCACCTGGGGGATCAACCCCGGACAGGTCATCGAGATCTCCGAGCCGGTGCCCCATCCCGACGACTTCGAGGCGCGGACCGACCGAGAAGCGGCCGAGTCGGCGCTCGAGCACATGGAGATCAACCCGGGCGAATCGATGCTCGGCTACGATGTCGACGTGGCGTTCCTCGGCACCTGTACCAACGGCCGGGTGTCCGACTTCGCGGAGGCAGCGAAGGTCTTAGACGGAGAGACGGTCGCCGACGACGTCCGCGCGCTGGCGGTACCCGGCTCCGAGACGGTCCGCAAGGAGTGTGAGGCGCGCGGCATCGACGAGACGTTCATCAACGCCGGCTTCCAGTGGCGGCGCGCCGGGTGTTCGATGTGTCTCGCGATGAACGACGACGCCCTGGAGGGCGACGAGGTGTGTGCCTCCTCGTCGAACCGCAACTTCGTCGGACGGCAGGCTCGAAAGACGCCGACCGTCCTGATGAACCCGTGATGGTCGCGGCCGCGCCGTCGAAGCCAGTCGCGGACGCGCGCGAGTATCTGGATTCGGAGCCGCCGGGCGGCGCGGCGGCGTCGAGGAGGTGCCGACTGATGAGCGACCAACACATCACCGCGGTCTCCGGCACCGGGGTGCCGATCCCCGGTGACGACATCGACACCGACCAGATCGTGCCGGCCAAGTTCATGAAGGAGGTCACGTTCGACAACATGGCCGACTACCTGTTTTACGACGCCCGCCGCGAGGACGACGGCACGTTCAACGACCACCCGCTCAACCGGTTCGAGGGGGCGTCGATCGCGGTCGTCAACTCCAACTTCGGGTGTGGTTCGTCCCGCGAACACGCCCCACAAGCGATGATGCGGTGGGGCGTCGACGGCGTGGTCGGCGAGTCGTACGCGGAAATCTTCCGCGACAACTGCAAGTCGCTCGGCATCCCGGCGGTGACGGCCGACCACGAGACGGTGACCGAGCTACAGGAGTGGATCGAGACGAACCCCGACGGCGACGTCCGGATCGACGTCGCAGACGAGACGGTCACCTACGGCGACACCACCATCGACGTCGACATCGACGGCTCGATGCAGGAGGCGCTCGTCGACGGAATCTGGGACACGACCGCGCTAATGTACTCAAACAGGAGCAAGGTCGACGCGACCGTCGACGGGCTCCCGTACGCCGAGAGCGACGACTGAGCCGCCGCGAGTCGCGGAGGCACAACGGTCCGTTCTACGCGTCGCATCATCGGCCGATCACGGTCACACATCTCCGCCGACTCGGCGATGTGGACGGCACGAGGCCAACGCCGCATATATTGCAGCGAAGTGAACCTATTTTATTCCTCGCTTGACAGCGGTTCGCATGGCACTCGAGACGACCAAGGAGACACGACCGCCACGACGCTGATCGCCCTCTTTTGTTGTCTCCCGTACGGCATCTACTCATGGGTGACTGACAGAAAGACGATGGTGATCTGCCCGCAGTGTCGGGAGACGGCCGATCCACAGGCTTCGACCTGTCCTCACTGTAACGAGGATTTCGACCAGCACAGGTAATGTACAACCCACTAAAACGACTGCTCACGTATCTCGGGCGAGAGGACCCGCTCCTGTTGGCGCACCATCCGACCTGCGAGTACTACTCACACCACGTGATCGACGTGTACGGACAGAAGCTCTGTATGGGGTGTTTCATCGTGTACCCGATCAGTTTTCTTTCGCTCATGTCTCTGCTCACAGCGCGGCTGACGGTCCTCGACGCGGAGATCAGAGCGATGTCGACGGTCTCGGTGTACGCGATCGGATTCTCGCTGCTTCTCCCGAAGGTCGCTGGCAAGGCACTCCCGGGCCAGCGGTCGACAGACACACGCATCGTGACGAAAGCCATGTTGGCGGTCGGGTTGGCGTTCGTCGCGCTCCCGTTCTTTTTTCGGCCGTCCTACCGAGTCGTGACCGTCGCGTTGTTTCTCGGCTTTCTGATTCCGTACAGCGTCCACAAGGGGTTGACGGCAACCGATGACTGTGCGGGCTGTCCGGAGGCGGACGACTTCCCCAACTGTTCGGGTCTGTCGTTCGACGGAACGTACAGCTACGCGGAGAACGATTCGGCCGCCAGCGATGAGAACGGGTAGCGTCTCGGACGCGGTCTGTGCGCCGAGACGAACACGACGGCCGGACGACGAGCGATCCTCGTATTCACGGGCGAGCCGCTCGACGTTCTGGCCGAGCCGACATCGACATCCTCTTTTCGCCGTCCCGCGGATACCGTCCATGAGCGAACGCATCGCCGTTATCGAAGGCGACGGAATCGGTCAGGAAGTCGTGCCGGCGGCCATCGAAGTTCTCGAGGCGGTGGCGCCGTCGTTCGAGTTCGTCGCGGGCGACGCCGGCGACGCGGTCAAGGCGGCGACCGGCGAGGCGCTTCCGGCCGAGACGTACGAGCTGGCGGCCGACGCCGACGCGACGTTGTTCGGCGCGGCCGGCGAGACCGCCGCCGAGGTCATCCTTCCGCTCCGAGACGCCGTCGACTCGTTCGTGAACGTCCGGCCCGCGAAGGCGTATCCGGGCGTGGACGCGCTCCGACCGGAGACGGACGTCGTCTTTCTCCGCGAGAACACCGAAGGGGTATACGCCGGCCACGAGACCCGTCTGAGCGACGACCTCTCGACGCTGACACGGGTGGTCACCGGGTCGGCCTCGCGGGAACTGGCCGAGTACGCCTGCGAGTTCGTCGCCGAGAGGCGCGGCCCGGCCCACCGCGACGGCTTCACCGTCGTCCACAAGGCGAACGTGATGCGCGAGACGGACGGCCGGTTCAAACGAACGGTCCACGCGGTCGCGGACGACCACGGCGTCGACGCCGACGAAGAGCTGATGGACGCGTTCGCGACGAAGCTCCCGCTCGACCCGACACAGTACGGCGTGGTCGTCTGTCCGAACCTCGCGGGCGACGTGTTGTCGGACCTCGCCGCCGGGCTCGTCGGCGGACTCGGCCTGCTTCCCTCCGCGAACGTCGGCCACGACAACGCGTTGTTCGAGCCGGTCCACGGCACCGCGCCCGACATCGCCGGCGAAGGGGTCGCGAATCCGACGGCGGCGGTGCTTTCGGCCGCCATGCTGCTCGAGTACCTCGGGCACGCGGCGGCGGGCGAGCGGGTCAGAAGCGCGGTCGAGACGGTGTTGTCCGACGGCCCGCGAACCGGGGACCTCGGCGGCGACGCGACGACCGCGGCGGTCACCGCCGCAATCGTCGACCGGGTGTAAGGGACCGGCGTGAACCACAAGAGACGAGACCCTGCGGGTCGTCGGCGGTGACATGAGCAACTACTCGGTCGCGATGGAAGCCGCCTGGTTGGTTCGTGACGTCGAGGAGACCGACGACGCCATCGGCGTCGCGGTCAGCGAAGCCGGCAAGCGACTCAACGAGACGGACAAACAGTACGTCGAGGTCGAACCCGGCGTCACTGGGTGTCCCGCCTGCGGCGAGCCGTTCGACGCCGCCTTTCTCGCGGCGAACACCGCGCTCGTCGGGCTCCTCCTGGAGATCGACGTGTTCAACGCCGACAGCGACGAACACGCCGAACGGATCGCGAAAAGCGAGGTCGGCGGCGCGCTTCGAGACGTCCCGCTGGAGGTCATCGAGGTCATCGAAACCGACCCTGACGAGGAGGACGACGCCGACCGCTGAGGCGAGCCGTCCGACCCGATCACCGCCTGCGACCCGACCGCGCCGCCGAAACCTTTTCTAATAACCTATGGTTATTGCGCGTATGGAGCTTCCGACCCCGCAGGATCTGCGCGAACGCCGGACGTCACTCGAGTTGACCCAGAGCGCGCTCGCCGAGGCCGCGGGCGTCTCTCAGCCGCTTATCGCCCGGATCGAAGGCGGCGACGTCGACCCCAGACTCTCGACGCTCCGTCGGATCGTCAACGCGCTTCAGGAGGCCGAAGGCGAGGTGGTGCGCGCGGCCGACCTGATGAACGAGTCCGTGATCAGCGTCGCTCCCGACGACGCCGTGGGCGACGCCGTCGAACTGATGGAACAGGAGGCGTACTCACAGCTTCCCGTGTTACAAAACGGGGTTCCGGTCGGGTCGATCAGCCAGGGCGACGTCGTCCACGCGGGCGAGAACGTCGGCGCGTACGCCGTCAGTGAGGTGATGAGCGAGTCGTTTCCCACGGTCGCGCCCGACGCGACCGTCGACGAGGTACGGAACCTCCTCGACCACTACAAGGCGGTGATGGTCACCGACGGCGGCGAGACGGTGGGAATCCTCACCGAAGCGGACATCGCCGCCCACCTCTCGTAGCCGCCTCGCGGCGCCTCGTCTCCCGTCTCACAGCTCGAGGCCGCGGATCGCGACCGTCCCCTCGTCGGGTTCTGTCGCGTCCGGCTCTTCCACCCGGCCGATCACCCGTCCGTCGGTCGCCGCCGCCAGCGACTCGGCGGCGTCAGGGGCAGCGGCCGCGACGAAGCCGGTTCCCATGTTGAACGTTCGGTGTAGCTCTGCCTCGGAGACGTTGCCTTCGGACCCGACGAACTCGAAGACCGGGTGCGCGTCGAACGGATCGTCGATGACGTACTGGTGGGACCCGAGCCGGGTCAGATTGGTCCAGCCGCCGCCGGTCACGTGGGCGGCGCCGTGGACGCCGTGTTCGCGCATCGGGCCGAGCAGGTCGGTGTAGATGCGCGTCGGTTCTAACAGCGCCTCTCCGAGGGTGTCGTACCCGTCGAAGGGGGCGGGGTCCGTGTACTCGTGGTCGCGCGTCACCGCCTCGCGCGCGAGCGTCAGTCCGTTCGAGTGAATCCCCGAGGAACGCCAGCCGACGAGCGCGTCGCCCGCCCGCGCGCTCCCGTCGAACACGCCGTCTTTCGCGGCGAGGCCGGCACAGGTTCCCGCCAGGTCGAGCCCACGGACGACCTCGGGCATCACCGCCGTCTCGCCGCCGACGAGTTCGATGTCCGCGAGCGCCGCGCCGCGGGCGAGTCCCGCGCCAATCTGCTCGGCGAACGTCTCGTCTGGCGCTTCGACCGCGAGGTAGTCGACGAACGCCACCGGCCGGACGCCGGCGGCGACGAGGTCGTTGACGTTCATCGCGATACAATCGATCCCGACCGTGGAGTAGTCTGCGAGCGCTTCGGCGACGAGCAGTTTCGTCCCGACGCCGTCGGTCGCGAGCGCGAGATAGCGGTCGCCGATGTCGAGCAAGCCGGCGTAGTCGCCCGCGGTCTCGCCGACCATGCCGACCAGCGCGGCCGTCGCCGTCTCGCTCGCGTCGATGTCGACTCCCGCGTCGGCGTAGGTGAGTTCGTCTCCGTCGTCTCCGGTCA
>KI543167.1:376090-405178 GCA_000496175.1 uncultured archaeon A07HR67
ACAATCTCGTTGCCGGCGATCCCACCCAGCACGAACACCGGAGTGAAGACCGCCAGCAGACACAGGTTGACGACCGGACCGGCGAGCGCGATCCGGCCGTGCTCGCCCGGCGTCAGCCGCCCGCGGTGGTGGACCGCCCCGGGAGCGGCGAAGATGAACCCGAGCAGCGAGCTCATCACCGCGAGAAACAACATTCCGTTGTCGGCGCGGAACTCCGCGACCTGGTCGTACCGCACCGCCACCACCTTGTGGGCCACCTCGTGTAACAGGAAGCCGACGCCGGCCGTGAACAATCCGACGAGCAGCGGAAGCACCACCCCGGCGGCGATGAGCCGGTCGAAGCCGCTGGTACCGCCGACGAAAAACACCGTGAACGCCGCGCCGAGCGCGAGCCACGCGACGAACAGGTCTCTGAGTTCGGTGCCGCTGAAGTAGAGGCCGCCGATCCGGCGGCCCGCGATGGACGTTGTCATGGTGTGTTACGGAGCCACGAGTCCGCGAAGCAGGTCTGCGCTGTTTCGTGCGCCTCGGAGCATCAGCCGAGACACCTCGTCGACGCTGCCGACTTCCGCGCCGAACATCGCGGGCAGGACGTACACCGCAAAGAGCACGCTGGCGACGATGCTGCCGGCGTTCGTCATCGCGACGACCACGATGAGCCTGAACAACGGGACGTCGAGCATCGCCGAGACGAGCTCCGGGGCGGTGCGCGTCTCGTCCGACAACAGCTCGTTGAGCCGTCCGATGTCGCCGACGTTCACCGTCAGGTGTCGCAGTTCGACGTAGCCGGTGAACCAGCCGGGAGCGAGAAGCGGGTTGATCGAGGTCATCCACGCCACCGCGCCGCCGACGCCCGCCGCCGACCACCGCGCCCCGGCGAGCTTCGCGAAGCCGAACGCGAAGGCGGCGTTGATCAGGAACCACGCGCCGAACAGCCGGAGCAAGAAGCCGTTTCGGACGCCCGCCATCGCGAGCAGGAGAAAGAATCCCACGAACACGACCGTGATCCCGTAGCCGAGCAGCTTCTTCCAGGGAACCCCGCCTCCGGTCTCCTCGCCTACCAGCTCCTCGGGCGCCGGGAGCGTCTCGGGGTTCGCGAGGTAGCCCTCGATGCCCGCGCGGTGACCCGCGCCGACGACGGCGACCACGTCGCGACCGGCGTCTCGCAGGGCGACGAGCCGGTGAGCGATGAACGCGTCGCGCTCGTCGATGAGCGCCTCCGCGCCGCCGGGAGAGAACTGCCGGAACTCCTCCATCATCATCGTCACCACGTCGGTGTCGGTGAGCTCCTCGAGTGCTATCTCCTCGATTCCGCCGTGGTCGCCCGCGGCCGCCGACCCGCCACGCCCGAACACCCCGAGCAGGAGCACGCCGACGCCGCCGACGGACAGCCCTAGCGCGAGCCCCAGCCCGAGGCTCCCGATCGCTCGGACGGTGAGCCCGCCGAGAAACGCCGTGACGAGTCCGTCGGCGACGCCGGAGACCGCCACCGCGAGCCCCGCCAACGGACCGGCCGCGACCGCGGCGTACAGCCGGGCGTCCGGCGAGAGGCCGACGCGTCCGACCTGGTCGACGGCGACCGCGACGAGACCCCCCGCCAACACGCCGGCCGTCACGCTCGTCAACAACGACGTCGTTACGCCGAACGCGCCGCCAAAGAGCCCGATTGCGGGGCCCGCGAGGAGGCCGATCAGTATCCCTGCGACGACCCCGACGACCCGCGAGTCGGTGATCCCGAACGCGAGCCCGCCGACCATCCGCAGCTTCTCGACGAGGGTCATCCGCGCCCAGAACCGTTGGATCGTGGTCTGGATGTCGCGGTCGACGAGGGCGACGTCGATCCCGAACCCCTCGGCGGCGTCGATTGCGGCTTTCATGTCCGCGCCGGGCTCGATGTCGAACCGCTCGCCGAGTTGGGTCTGGACGTACGAAAGCATCCAGTAGGCCAGAAACTGAAAGACGGTGTTCCCTTTCAACAGGTCGCTCGCGTCGAGGTCGTCGGGCGTGTCCCCGCGCATCTGTCGGTAGCGCCCCTCGTCGAGCTCGACGGCAACGACGTCCGGCCGCTCGCGCTCGATCGCGTCCTCGACCTCCTCGACGGAGCGTTCCGAGACGTGTGCGGTGCCGACGACCGTCACCGACCCAGGGCCGTCGTCGCCGGCGTCGTCCGCGGGAGGACTCACGGAGGGGGTCGAGACGGCGTCGGATACCCCCTCGGGCGTCTCTGTCATCACCCCGACGTACTCCGTCGCCGCGTTTAGGGCTTGTGAGTCGGTGCCGAGCGGCCGTCGCCTCCGGACGAACGCGCGCCTGCCGACGAGTCGCCTCGGTGCGCCGAGAACCCGCCCGCGTCCCACCTCTCACCCGGACGACCGCGAGCCACACGTCGCGGCGCGGCCGGGACCGCGTCTCTGTGCGGGGGTCGGTGACCGTTCTGGGGCGCGAACCGACGCGGAACCCCGGCCGTGATCGGTCGGAGGCGGGGACAGCTATTCATGCCGGTGTCTCCATCTACTCGTATGGAACACGAAGCTGAGGTCGTCGGGGTGGGAGCCGGCTCCGCACCCGGCGGCGACGTTCCGGCGGTCGTCCTCAGCGTCCGCGAGGAGTACCTCCCGATCTTCGTCAGCGGCGACCAGGCCCGCTCGATCGGAACCATCCTCGAGGACGAACCGTTCGACCGACCGCTCACACACGACCTGCTCGTGGACGTACTCACCGAGTTCGGCGGGGCGATAGACCGGGTGCGGATCGACGACCTCGCCGACGGGACGTTCTACGCGAAGATCGACGCCGAGCGGTACGAGGCGGGCGAGCCCGAACGGTTCGTCTTCGACGCGCGCCCCTCCGACGCGCTTGCGCTGGCCGTCCGGCTCGAGTGTCCGATCGTCGTCGCCGGCGACGTGATCGACGAGGCCGGACGGCCGCCGGACTCGATCCAGTTCGACGACGGCCGCTAGCACGACTGTCCGTCCGTGGGCCGCCACGAACAGACGCGGTCGCGCTCGGCCGTCGCGTCGTCGTAGGCGCGAATCACCCGCTCGGCTATCCTCTCGAGGCTCGTCGCCGCCGAGAGGTGGCTCCGACAGCCGCAGTCGGACGCGCCGAACCCCGCCACCGGCCCCGCCGGAAGCCGCTCTGCGACCGCACATTCGACGTCGACGCCGGGAGCGCGAACGACGCGGTCGACCCGAGCGCCGGATTCGCCGAGCAGGTAATCGACGTGCCAGTGGCGCACGTCGTGAGCGCCGCGGGCGGTTCGGCGGTGACGGCGAACCCGCGAGAACCCGCCCGGTCCGAGCGCGCTGCCCGTATAGGCGTATCCGCCGGCGGACAGCCGGCACTCGCCGAGCGCGCCGACAGAACGGGTCGTCTCCGACCGGAGTTCGACAAGAAGGGTGTACGTTCCGCCGGCGTCGGCGGTCTCGTCTCCCGCGTCGGTCACGGGATTACGCCGCCGCCTCCGGAGGTTCGCTCGCGGCCCGGCGGAGCGTTTCGACCAGCGCCGCGGCGTCGTCGTCGAGGTCGTACGTGTCGTGGACGTCGGCCGGGTCGCGGCCGCGGCCGGACAACGCGCCGACGACGCCCGCTATCCGCTCGTAGTTCTCACGGACGAGCCCGCCGACGATTCCGGGCGTCCCCGCCCTGTCGGCGAGTTCTTCGGCGGCCGACCGGCCGGCGTACACCAGCCGCTCGCCGGGGTCGACGAGCACCATCGCGAACGGCCGCGCGCCGAACTGCGCGTCCAGAAACGGACCGACCGGGTCGGCCTCCCATGGCACCGCCTCCACGCCCTCGAGCCGGCGGAGCGCGACCGCCGCCATCGAGCAGTACGGACAATCGCCGTCGAAGATCAACACCGGCGCTCCTGCCGATTCGCTCATGTGATATTGTTGGGTCCGGTCCGGTTTAAACCGGTCGGCCGTGGCCGTCGGTTCGAGTCGGGTCGGTGTTCTCAGTGTGAGTGGCCGAGCGCCTCCTCGAGCGACTGGCCGAACCGGTCTTCGAAGAGTTCTGCGGCGGTCTCGTTCATCTCGGCGATCTCCTCGGGAACCTCACCCTCGCTGTGATGGGCGATGACGTGTGCCTGCTGGGCCATCGCCTGGACAATTACGTCGGTGACGACGCGGGTCGCCGGCTCGCCCTGCTCGCTGAGCACGTCGACGAGCCCGGCGGGCAGTTCGAACGCTTCCTCGTCGCCGTCGGGACCGGCGACCGTGTAGGTCTCTGTGTCTCCCATACGACTGACTCGCGGTCGCGACATAAACGTCTGTGGAAACCGTGTCCGTCACACGCACGAACGATTTCGGCACTGCGAGCCGGGAGCGACGGCCTCCGAACAGGTCGTCACTATCGGGACCGACGGCCTCAGAACAGCCGCCGTTCGACCGCCCGCCGGAGTCGCCCCGGCCGGCTCGCGCCGTACACGATGAGCGTTCCGTGCTCCGTGCCGGCCGTCACGATGTCCGGGACGTGGCCGAACACCCGGTCTATGAGGCCGCGCTGGACGCCGCTGACGACGAGAACGTCGGAATCGCGTGCTGCGCGCTCGACCACGTCGTCGGTGCCGGCCTCGACGATCTCGGTCTCGACCGGGGCCTCACACACCGACACCAGCTCGGAGAGGTAATCTTGGGTGGTGTTTCGGCGGCTCTCCGGCGGATTCGTTCCGACGGAGATGTAGAACGTGACCGTCGCACCGACGTCGGTCGCGAGCGTGTCGGCTAACCCGACCTTCGCCGGGTCGAACGGCCCTTCGTCGGTGACGACGCCGACGCGTTCGACCGTTTCTCTGTCGAAATTCGACACCTCGACGACGTCACAGGGAGCGTGGGATTCGATCCACTCCGCGTCGCTGCCCAACACCGTCTCCGAGCCGGTCGTGCGCTCGATGACCAGCGTGTCGGCGTCGACCTCGGCGGCGTAGTTGACGATGGCGTGACGCGTGTCGTGGCTGACGACCTCGCCGTACCGGATCGGGATCTCCGACGCCGCGGCTCTGTCGGCCATTCGCGTCTCGAACGCCTGGTCGGCCTCGGTGAGCCTCGTCGCCGACTGCGGCAACGGCGCCTGGTCCGGCACCTCGTCGAACTGTGCGACCCGGACGCCGCCTTCACGGGTGCGCGCGATATCCGTGGCGAGGTCGATCAACGACGCCTCGACGGCCGGCGTCGTCTGTTCTGTGACCGCCACGAGCACCTCGTTGCCCGCGCTGTCGACCTCGGATTCGGTTTGTTCGACCACGTCTCGCCCGACGCTTCGGCGGAGAGCGTCGGTCATCGCCCCCTCGCGGTCGACGCCCCCACGACGGTAGACGAACAGGTAGTACCAGCCCATCGAGCCGACGATGATGACGACGGCGCCGACAAGCGGAACGAACCCGATGTACCGCAACAAGACGAGCCCGCCGACGATCCCGACGAGCTGTGGAACCGGATACAACGGCGATTTGAAGCTGGGGTCGTACGCCTCGATCGAGCCCTGCCGAAACGCGATCAGCGCGACGTTGATCAGGATGAACACCAGAATCTTGAACGCGCTGGCGAGTTTGGCGATGTCGTCGATGGGAACAAACGCGATGAGCAGCAGCAACACCCCGCCGGTGATCGTGATCGCGTTGACGGGTGTTTCGAACCGCTCGCTGACTCGTTCGAAGACGTCGGGCGCCAGCCCGTCGCGGCTCATCGCGAAGGGATACCGCGAGGAAGAAAGGATCCCCGCGTTGGCGGTGCTGATGAGCGCGAGCAGCGCCGCGACGACGACGGCCGCGACGCCGACCGCGGGCAGCGCGTTCTCGGCTGCGACCTGCATCGGCGTGTTCGTGGCGGTCAACGCCGCTTGGTCTGCCACGCCGACCATCACGGTCACGATGGCGACGTAGATTCCGGCGGTGATCACGAGTGACCCGAGGATTCCGAGCGGAAGATTCCGGTCGGGGTTTTCGACCTCCTCGGCGACGCTGGCGATCTTCGTCACGCCGGCGTACGAGACGAAGACGAATCCGGTCGCGCCGAGGATCCCGTTGATCCCGCTGTCGAAGAAGCCCTCGAAGCGGGCGTTCTCGACGCTCGGCGCGCCGGCGACGATGAACCAAACCATCACCGCGAGCATGACCGCGACGATGGCGATCTGCATCCGGCCGGTCTGTTTCGCGCCGACGATGTTCAACACGATCAGCAGGCTCGCAACCGTGAGCGCGACCGGCGTCACAGGAAGGTCGAACAACAACACCAGGTACGGCGCGCCGCCGACCAGCGCCAATGCCCCTTTGAACGTGAGCGAAAACCACGTGCCGACGCCGGCGATCGTCCCGAACAACGGCCCCATCGCCCGCTCGATGTAGAGGTAGGTGCCGCCGCCTCGGGCATCGCCGTCGCCATCTCGGACTTGCTCAACGCGGCGGGCAACACCAAGACGCCCGCGAGCAGGTACGCGAACACGACCGCGGGGCCGGCCATCTTCATCGCCAGCCCAGGTAGAATGAAGATGCCGCTGCCGACCATCGCCCCGATGCTGATGGCCGTCACTGACGGAAGCCCGAGGTCACGCTCCAGTTGCTTCCCCATCAGTACGTCGGGGATCCGGCGTTCCGGCCGTGCTCGATCGGGGTTCCCACCGACGCCGGCTCATCGATAACTGGCCAGTCGTTCATGTGTGTCCGGCTTCTCGCGACCGAACCGGATAAATAATGTGTTTTTGACCCGTTTTTGCTATGTGTAAGGTTTTTCACGCAGATACGACGCGATCGGTGACGGTGTGACGCGTGTTGCCCGTTCAACGCGGAGTCACACGACGCGTGTTTCTCCACGCGGGGCCGTCACTCGGTCAGATCGACGACGGTCGCGTCGGCGAGGTCGGCGAGGTTGGCGGGGTCGATCGCAAACACCGCACTCGGCGTTCCTGCGGCGGCGTACACCGTCTCGAAGGCGTCGAGCGTCGGATCCATCACGGTCGGCAGCGCCGTGTCGTGACAGATCGGCGGGACGCCACCGATGCTCCATCCGACGACCGCGCGGATCCGTTCTGGGTCGGCCATCGACGCCGTCGACGCGCCGAAACGCTCCGCGACGGCCGCCAACTCGAGCCGGTTCGCCCCGCTCGTGATCGCGGCGACGAGGTCGCCGTCGGGATCCCCGTCCGACACCGAGACCACGATCGTCGAGGCGATCGCCGCGGTTTCACAGCCGACCGCGTCCGCCGCGGCCGCCGCCGTCTCCGTGCCGTCGTCGAACTCAGAAACGTCGAGATCGACGCCGTATCGGTCGCGTGCCCGCTCCGAGAACTCCGCCGCGCGCTCGTGCATGCTCGGCATCCGGCGGCCGCGGATAATCAACCTCTCGGATGCGGTGAGGGTTGACCGAAGGCGGTCGAACGCTCACCGCGTCCGCAGTTCGTCTTTGTCTTTGATCACCCGCGCGTCGCCCTCGCCGGAGGTGATCTCGTTGACGAGGTCGTACAGGTCGTTCTGTAACCCTGCCGGAAAGGTGAGCACGCCAACCCACGAGCCGTCGTTTTGCCACTCTTCGCGTTCTAAGTCGCCGAACTCTCGGATCTGTGCTTGGCCGGAGCCCGCGTAGTCCGGCGGGAGCTGGACGGCCATCGTCACCTCCTCGAACCGGATCGGGATGATCGGCCGAAGCGCGTCGAGGGCGTCGTCGATCTGGTTTTCCACCGGCTCCATCGGGTCGATCTGGAAGCCCGCTTCCTCCAGCGCGCGCTCGATCCGTTCCGGCGGGTGCGGCGAGTCGTCCATCTGCGGATTCACCGCGTTCCGCGTGATCGTGTTGACCAGCTGTTTGTGCTTCCGTTCTTGCATCTCCTCGCGCTGCTCGGCGGTGATCTGTATCTCTCCGCGCTCGACCACCTCGGGGATGATCGAGAGCGCGTCCGTCGTGTCGAAGACGGTTTCTAAGTCTTCTTCGGCGGGTCGGTCACCGCGAGAGGCGTTTTCGAACACGTCTTCGGCGGCGATCACCGCCTCGAGTTCTCCCTCGAACTCTCCGCGCTTCATCGCGAGCGCGGCGTCCGGGTCGATGAGCACCTCGAAACGTTCTCCGTGTGACTCCAAGCGGGCGGTCACTGCCTCATCGAGCGATATCATAGACGACGATACCACCCCTGTACTCAAAAACCCTCCCGCGTCACTCCTCCCACTGCTCGCGACACGCCGGGCCACAGAAGTGACGATGTTCCACGATTCCGTCTTCGATTCGCGTGACCGTTCGCCGCTCGGCGCCCAGTGCCGGCTCCCCACAACGCTCACACCGCGGCGCGGACTCCGGATCGTCCTCGCCGAGGTCGGATGTCGGATCCACCATACCGCATCGTGAACCCGCGCGCACTTGAACCCGCGAAGCCCGGCAGTTCTGGCCGCCGCAGGCGACGGCTCGCGTCGCCGGCCGGCTCACCCGCTGCCGGCGGTCGGGTGGCTCACGGTGAGTTCGGCGTTCGCGGCCGGCTCCACGAGCGTCCGTTCTCGGCCGTCCGGCCAGCCGACGACGACCCGACGCGGGGTCGCCCCGCCGAGCCCGAAGTGGGCGACCGGCTCGGTCTGACAGAGGTAGCCACCGCCGGCGTCGACCACGCGGCGCTGAACGCCGCTCGTGGCGTGGAGCCGGACGGTCGCTCCCCGAGCCGGCGCTCCCTGCGGCGTCGTGGGACGGACGCGGAGCCAATCGTTCGACGCCGCTCCAGGGACGGCGTAGACGGATATCGGCTGGGCGGCCACCTCGCCGTGGACGACGACGAGTTCTAAGACGCCGTCGGCGTCGATGTCGGCGGCGACCGCTCCCGTTCCGAACCCCGTCGGCTCGGCCGCTTCGCCGAGTGGGATCGGCCCCCACCGCGGCTCGTCGGCGCAGTCGGTGACCGGGTCGGTCCGCCCGAACAACCGGTTCGCTTCTCCGAACCCGTTACAGAAGAGTTCTTGTCGTCCGTCGTTGTCGAAGTCGGCGGCGACGACCGACCGAACGCTCTCGGCCGCGCGGAGTTCGGCCGGCGCGGCGTCGCAGTGTCGCCCCGAGGCGTCGCGTCTGAGCAGCCGGCTGCGCCCCTCCCAGTTGCCCACCGCGAGCGCGAGCGTCCCGCCTTCGTCGACCAGCGCGACACCGCGCGCGTCGCCCGCGGGGTCGGCCACCGCCGGGCCGCCGTCGACCGGCTCGTAGTGGCCGTCGCGGTTACAGAACAACCGATTCGGCCCGTCCTCAACGCCGACGAACAGGTCGGTCCCCGCAGAACAGAGCGGTCCGGGCAGCAACGACCGGCAGCCGTCGTCGACCGCGAGCCCGACCGCGTCGGCCATGTCGGAGGCTTCGCCGTCGTCGCCGAGCTCGTAGAAGGCGAGCGGCGCGCCGTAGCTGGCGACGGCGAACCCGTAGCGGCCGGTCCCGAGCCGGTCGAGCGCGGCGACCGAGCGCCCGGCCCGAAAGTTGAGCCGGTCCGCGTTCACCGGTAGCGCGAACGTGTCGGTCCACCGGTACGCCTCGGGCTCCAGCCGGTCCAAGAGCAGGTCGGAGTCGCCCGCGACGCCGACGCTGTTGGCGCAGTTGTGGACGTATATCTCCTCACAGCCGTCCGCGTCGACATCGGCCGCACAGACGCCCATGGCGTGTCTGTCGTCGTCTGCGACGATGCCGCACGCGGTGTCGACGAAGGGATCCCCGGCGCCGTTCTCGCGGGCGTACAACCGGTTCGCCTCGCCGTACCCGGAGACGAACACGAGCGGACCGTCCGGTCCCGGCGTCACCGCGATTCCGTACCCTCGAATCGGGTCGGCGTCGGCGAGCAGGTCGGACCGATCCGCGAACATGGCCGCCCGTCACCGCCCGGGGGATATGAACGCACGGGTTGGGTCTCCCGCCGAGCCGCTTATGTACCTGGCTCGGCTCCGCCGGTGGGACGGCCTCGCCGCTCGAGCCGGCCGGCCGGCTCAGGCGACGAGCGTTTCCTCGAGCAGTTGGAGGGGGTGGCGGATCTCGTAGCCGGTCCCGTGTTCCATCTGCATCGCGCAGGTCGGACACTCGGTCATCCCCACCTCGCCGTCGGCGTCTTCCATGTGTTCGAACATCTCCTCGCCGATCTGCATCGACTTCTCGTACTTTTCGCTCTTCCAGCCGTACGTGCCCGAGATGCCCGAACACGAGTCGCCGACGTCCTCCATGGTGACGCCGTCGACCTCGCGGAACGTCTCGACGGCCTGGCGGGCGAGCCCCTGGTTCCGGGCGTGACACGGCGCGTGGTACGCGAACGCCTGCTCGTCTTCCGGCCGCGCGTCCGCCAGCGCCCCGTTCAGGTCCTCGTGGATCCGGAGGTACTCGAGCGCCTCGAAGGTGTGTTCGGAGACGTCCTCGATGCCGTGGATGTCGAACAGCTCGGGGTACTCCTGGCGCAGCGACATCGAACACGAGGTGCACGACGCGATCACGTCTGCGCCTTCGCCGATCGCCTCGACGAGGTTCTCCACGTTGGTCTCGGCGTGTCGACGGGCGTCTTTCAACATCCCGTTCGCGAACATGGGGGTGCCCGAACACTTCTGTGGCGGGACCAACACCTCGTAGCCGAAGTGTTCGTACACCCGCACCATCGCCTTGCCGACCTCCGGCGTGTTGTAGTTGGAGTAACAGCCGTGGAAGTACGCCACGCGCTTGTCGGGGTTCGACACCTGTGCGCCGCCGCGGTCACGCCACCACTCGCGGAAGGTCGTCGTCGCGAACTCGGGGAACTCCCGTTCTTTGGGAACGCCGAGCAGTTTGTCCATCGCCCAGCGGGCGGGCCCGAAGTTCATCGCGAACGAGGCGAGCCGGGGGGTCATGCTCGCCAGCCGCGCGGAGGTCCGGTAGTTCGCGAGGATCCGGTTGCGGATGTACTCCACCGAGAGCTTCTCCATCTGTTCTTCGACGAACTGGCCGCGAGCCTCGTTGTGCATCTGTGAGAGCGGCACCGACGAGGGGCAGGCGTCGTCACACCGCATACAGTTCGAACACGAGGTGATCGATTCGTCGATGTCGTGGTCGCCCTTGCGCTTGAGCCGCCACTGTTCTGGTCCCTGGAACTTCGGGCCGGGGAACTCGTCGTCGACCTCCGCGACCGGACACGAGGTATCACAGGACGTACATTTATAACAGGAGTCGGCGCCGTCGCGCAGGTCGAGGTCCCCCTCGGGGAACACGTCGATCGGGTCGTACGCGTCCGGACTGAGGTCTCCGGAGTCGCTGCCGCCGGTCGCGCTCTCGACGCCGCCGTCGGTCGCGGTCCGCGGGTCGGTCTCGTCGCCGGCCGACGCACCCGTCGTGCCGTCCTCGTCGTCGTCCGGCACGAAGATGGCGGGCTGCTCGTCGCGGCCGAGCTCCGGAACGGTCGGCTGAGCGGGCGTCCCGTCGTCGGCCTCCTCGTGCCGCTCGGTCCCGTTCGTGCCGTTCGACTCCTCCGTCGTGTCGGTGTCGTCGTTTCCCGTGTGTCGTGTCATTGTGTGACCTCCCGTGCCGCCTCCCGCCCGGCCACGAGGCCGGTCGCGAGCGAGACGCCGCTTGCCGATTTTTCCCGTGCCACGTCGGCGCCGCCGACGACGCCGCCGGCGACCCTGACGTTCCCGTACGCCACCTCCCCGTCCGGATCCAACGGACGCAGCCGGTCGTCGGGACGCACGCCGAACCGGGCGTACGGCTGCTCGCCGAACGCGTCGTCGACGAACCACTCGTACCGGTCTGCCGGCTGTGGGACGTGGAGATCGAGAACCGGCTCGCGGACCCCCTCGCGGTCCGAGTCGAGCCCCTTGCCGACCAGCCCGCCCGTCGCGAGCACGACCGCCTCGGCGCCGTACGGCACCTTGGTCCCCTTTCGGTCCATCAGGACGTGGTCGATTCGACCGTCGTCGTCGGTCTCGTAGTCGACGACGGGCGTCCCCGTCTCGAACCGGACCCCCGCCGCGTCGAGCGCGTCGTACAACAGGTCTTCCAACCGGAGCCCCGGCAGGCTCGGCGGCCCCATCGGAATCTCGAAGACCGCCGCGCCGAGCCGGTCGGCGAGGTCGGCGCGGACCTCCGCCGAGTGGTCGTCGCCGAGAAACGCGGGGAACCCCACCCGCTCGACCCGGTCGACGCCGCCCTCCGCGTCGACCACGTCGTGGAGGTGAGGCCCGACCGCCTTCGCCAGCGCTTCTCTGGCGGGGGTTCCGTCGATCTCCTCGTTTCGGTCGAGCGCCTTCGCGAGCCGCGTCACCTTGGCGTCCGCCCGAAACGCCTCGGCGAACTCCACTTCCGCGCCGGCGACGTCGAACGGGACCCCCGCGGCCGCCAGCCTGTCGGCGAACGCCCGGGCGTCGTACTCGGTAAGCGACCGGAACCCGACGATGAGCGCCGGGCGGTCGTCGCTGGCCAGCCCGGACGCGGCCGCCGCCGGGTAGCGGGCGGTGGGTTTCACGCTTCCGCCGAACGTGGGCACGAGCGCGTTTCGGTCGGTGTGGTCGCCGAGGTACGCGTCGCCGACCAGGTCGTCGAACAACGCGAGACCGTCGCGGAGCGCGTCCGGCCCCACGAGCCGGTACGGATGGTCGGCCGGCAGCCGGTCGATCGCCTCGTAGGGGTCAGAAAGCGGCCCCTCCGGATCCGGCCACTCGTCGCGGTCGAGCTCCCGGCCCGCCGTCGGCGGCCCCTCTCGCAGCGGCGTCGTCGGCTCCGTCGCGGGCACGTAGCCGAGCGCGTCGATCAGCCCCGACGCCTGCCGGAGCGTGCTCGCCTTGTGTGAGACGAGTCGGACGTCGGCGCCCTCGCGGGCGGCGGTGACCGCGGCGGCGATCCCGGCCATCCCGCCGCCGACGACGAGGACGTCGCTATCGATCGCCATCCAGCCCCCCGTCGGTCGCCGTGACACCCGTTGTCGCGTCGTCCACCTCCGACCCGTCGGCGCCGGCAGGACCGGTTCCGGCGTCGAACGCCCCGAAGTCGACGTCGGCGTCGGTCGTCGCGGGGTCGCCGTCGCGGTTCATGGTGGTCGCGTGGAGCATGTGGTTCAACATCGCCTGTGAGAGCTGGCGACCCCACAACGCGTGTCGTTGTCCCTTCCAGCGCTCCTGGTAGAGCTCGTCTTCGGCGTCGCGGACGACCGGTCCGGGGTACTCCTGGGCGAGCTCCGCCGAGATCCGGTGAGTACAGAAGCCGCCCTGACAGTTGCCCATCGACGCACGCGTTCGGAGCCGGACCGCGTTCAGGTCCGAGCCGGCGCCCTCGATGGCGTCCTGGACCTCCGCGCGGGTGACGCCCTCACACTCGCAGACGACGGGGTTGGGGTCGGCGCCGTTCAACACCTCGTCGGCCCGCGAGCCGAGCCGCTGGGCGGAGCGTCGTCCCACCGGCGACCGGATGCCGAACTCGTCCATGTAATCGCGCAGGACGCTGAAATCGTCGGAGCCGGGCAACGGCGTGTCGGCGGTGTCACACGCGGCGTCGTGGCCGAGCTTCTCACAGACGTGGTCGGTGATCGACTCCGCCATCATCCGGTAGGTCGTGAGCTTACCGCCGACGATGCTCGTCAGTCCCGGCAGGCCGTCGCGCTCGTCGTGGTCGAGCAAAAAGTAGTCGCGCGTGATGTCCGTCGGGTCGTCGGTCCCGGTTCCCGGCGGTTCGTACAACGGACGGACGCCCCAGAACGACCGGAGCGTCCGGGCGTCTTTGAGCGCGGGCACGAGCTCTGACAACGTCTCGATCATCAGGTCGACCTCCCATTCTTCCTCGGGGTAGTCCTCGGGGTCGTCGACCTCCTCGTCGGTCGTCCCCAGGATACAGGCGGTCTCGTGTGGCACCACGATGTCGGCGTCGCCCTTCGGTCGACACCGGTTGATCACGGTGTCGACCTGCCGGGTGTTCATCACGGTCATCACACCCTTCGAGGGGCGAACCTCCACGTCGACGCCGGCCATCTCGCCGATTCGGCCGGCCCACGCGCCGGTCGCGTTGACGACGTAGCGGGCACGGATCTCCTCGGTGGTGCCCGGCTCGCGGTGGACGCGCTTGCCCGGCCCGGTGTCGTGTTCGATCTCGACGCCGACCACCTCCCCGTCCTCGACGAGCACGTCGGTCACCTTCGCGTGGGTCTCGACGCGCGCGCCGTGTTCCCGAGCGTCCGCGGCGTTGGCCACACACAGCCGGAACGGGTCGATCGCGGCGTCGGGGACGGCGATCGCCTTCTCGACGTCGCGGGCGAGATACGGCTCGCGCCGGCGCGCCTCCTCGCCGTCGATCACCTCGGCGGGGATGTCGCAGGCGCGACACCCCTCCAGTTTTTGTTGGAAGTACTCCTCGGAATCTTCGGGCCGTTTGACGAACATCCCGCCCGTCTCCTCGACGCAGTGGCTGGCGATGTCGCGTAACACCCGGTTCTCCTCCATACACTCGCGTGCGCTCGTCTGGTCGGAGACGGCGTATCGACCGCCGCTGTGGAGCAGGCCGTGCATCCGCCCCGTGGTTCCGTGCGTGAGGTTCCCCTTCTCGACGAGGACCGCGTCGAGCCCTCGCCGTGCGAGATCCCGTATCACCCCGCAGCCGGTCGAGCCGCCGCCGATGACGACGACATCTGCTTGATCATCCATGCCATACCGATTGAACTGCGGGGTACTTTACTTTATCTCCCAGGCGGTGGCGATCATAACTATCAGGGACATTCACACCGATACCGGGGCGTTTTCGCCGATATCTTTATATATAACCATTTTATCACCTCGACAAAATGCGAACTTAAACGCGAACATTATTATGGTAGTACATTATGTTCACGAACGGCGTGGTGGCTTCCGTGAAGATATGCGGCGGCGGTGACAGCAACCAAGCGTTCTCGTCCGAGACGCCGGCAGTCGGGCCGAGGGGACGGTCGAGAGCGGCTTCGAGACGGTACGCACCTCGGGGCCGCCGGGAACGCACCCGCTCCGTCGCCGCGACCGGACCACCGCCACAAGAGGGATTCAACACATGACACAGTATGTCGGTGCGATAGACCAGGGGACGACCGGAACCCGCTTTATGGTGTTCGACCACAGCGGACAGGTCGTCGCGAACGCGTACGAACAGCACGAACAGATCTATCCCAATCCGGGCTGGGTCGAACACGACCCGTTGGAGATCTGGGAGAACACACAACAGGTGGTCCTCGACGGCCTCAACGACGCTGGCGTGGACGCGAGCCAGCTCGAGGCGCTCGGGATCACCAACCAGCGCGAGACGACGATCGTGTGGGACCGCGAGACAGGCAAGCCGGTACACAACGCCCTCGTCTGGCAGGACCGCCGGACGACGGACCGCGTCGAAGAGATCCAGGAAGCGGGCAAGGTCGAGGAGATCCGCGAGAAGACCGGCCTCGAATGTGACGCGTACTTCTCCGCGACCAAGACGGAGTGGATTCTCGACAACGCCGAGCCGCTCAAGATGTCCGCCTCTCGTGGGCGTGACCTCCGCGACCGGGCACGCGACGGCGAACTGCTCATGGGGACGATCGACACATGGCTCATCTACAACCTGACGGGCAACCACATCACCGACGTCTCCAACGCGTCCCGGACGATGTTGTACAACATCCGGGAGCTCGATTGGGACGACGAACTGCTCGAGGAGTTCGACGTGCCCAAAGAGATGGTGCCAGAAGTCCGTCCGTCCTCCGACGAGGATTACTACGGCCACACCGACGCCGACGGCTTCCTCGACGAGGAGATACCCGTCGCCGGCGCGCTCGGCGACCAGCAGGCCGCGTTGTTCGGACAGACCTGTTTCGACACCGGCGACGCAAAAAACACCTACGGCACCGGTGCGTTCTATCTGATGAACACCGGCGAGGAAGCCGTCGAATCCGACAACGGCCTGCTCACGACAATCGGCTTCCAGATGTCCGGCGAACCGGTCCAGTACGCGCTGGAAGGGTCGATCTTCATCGCCGGCGCGGCGATCGAGTTCTTAGAGGACGTCGACCTGATCAACAACGCCGCACAGACCGCCGAACTGGCACGTTCTGTCGAGTCGACGGACGGAGTGTACATGGTGCCGGCGTTCACGGGCCTCGGCGCGCCACACTGGGACGGGCGCGCTCGCGGCACGATCGTCGGGATGACCCGCGGTACGGGGAAAGAACACATTGTCCGAGCGACCCTAGAATCGATCGCGTATCAGACCCGCGACCTCGCGGAGGCCATGGAGGCAGATTCCGGCGTCGAGATGACCTCCCTGCGGGTCGACGGCGGCGCGGTCAAGAACAACTTCCTCTGTCAGCTCCAGTCGGACATCATCCAGACGGAGATCGCCCGGCCGGAGGTCGACGAGACCACGGCGCTCGGCTCCGCGTACGCCGCGGGGCTGGCGGTCGGCTACTGGGACACCGTCGACGAACTGCGTGACAACTGGAAGATCGACCAGGAGTTCACGCCCGAACGGGAGAAGGCCGAGGTCGACAAGCTGTACGACCGCTGGGACGACGCGGTCGAACGGTCGCTTAACTGGGCACAAGACGAGGAGGCCGAATAGATGAGCGCCGAGGCTTCGGCGCTGTTCGCGTCGGCTGACGTGGTGGCACAGTGGAACGCAGGCTCGATAAGCGCAGTGCTCGATGTACTCCTCAGTCCGGGAATCTGGCTCGGCGCAGCCGCCGGCGGGGCGTTCGGTGCCGCGCTCGGCGCGCTGCCCGCGTTCATTTTCACCGGATTTCTCGTCATCGCCGGGGTCTTCGGCGGTGACGCCGCCTCGGGAGCCGGGGTCGGTGTTGGGTTCGGTCCGGTGTTCGGCCCACACATCTCCTTCGCCGCCGGCGCGGCGGCGGCAGCGTACGCCGCCAAGAAGGGAGACATCCAGTCGGGCTTCGATTACCACAACGGCAAAGACATCACCGTCGCGTTGGGGAGCCGCCCGGACATCCTGGCGGTTGGCGCCGGCTTCGGAATATTCGGCATCCTCTTCGAACAGACGCTTCGTAACCTGGCGATTCCGACGGACCCGATCGCCTTCACCGTCGTCGCCAGCGCCCTACTTCACCGGCTCGTGTTCGGCTACTCGGTGATCGGCACGGTCAGCAGCAAGGCGAACGGCTACTTCGACATGGGGCCCTTCGAACGCGAGGAGTCCCGCGAGCCGGGCGAGGTGCCCGGCGACGGCGACCTTGAGAGCGAGGACCGACTCGCCGTCGAGCCGTGGCTGCCCAACATGTACAAGTGGTCACACGTCGCCGCGATCGGCGCGACCGCCGGACTGGCGGCCTCGTACGCGGCGATCCAGACCGGGAGCGTCTTCCTCGGGTTCGGCATCAGCGCGGCGACGTTGTTGTTCTTGAACCTCGGCATCGGGAAGATCCCGGTCACACACCACATGACGCTTCCGGGTGCGACCGCGTGGGCCGCGTTCACCGGAGCGGGCTTCAGCCCGGCCATCGGGCTGGTGGCCGGCGCCGGCTTCGGCCTGCTCGGCGCGGTCATCGGCGAGGCCTTCCAGCGGGTGTTCTACGCCCACGGAGACACCCACGTCGACCCGCCCGCCGCGGCGATCTTCATCACGTCCTCGATCCTGGCCGTGTTGGCGATCCTCGGCGTTCTCGGCTCGATCTGGGTGCCCGGGACCTGAGGCCGGTTCTCGGCTTTTTTTATCCCGCAGGAAGCGCCGACGCAAGCACCACGTACGCGCCACTCCCGGACATGCCACCGACACCAACCGCGATAACGATCCCGTGACCCAGAACGAACACGCCCAACGCAACGACGGAGGCCGCCACCAGCGCCAGCCCCGCGCCGCCGTGATGATAGTTTCCGGTCACCGGGTGGTCGTGGAGGGCGGTCCGGTCCGCCTCTGGAACCCGGATGCTCGCGTGATACGGGATGTACAGCCGCGTCCCGATCCCGGTCGTCGCGGCCACGATGGAGGCGAACTGAACGTCGCCGGCGAGCTCGCGGGCGAGCAGGAAGACGGCGATTGCGGCGACCAGCGCGAGGATCCTGCTCCACTTGTCGGCTCGGACGACCGAGTCGTGGAACTGTTGTTCGGACATACCCCTCGCAATGCCGTCGGCTGTGTTAAGCCTGTGGACGGCGCCCGAACGCGCCGGCTCTCCGGCCGAATCGGTCGACCGCACGGCGGCTCACTCGAAGGGGATTTATTCGCTCCCGGGATCATCGACGGGCATGAACACGCTGGGACTCGAGAAACGAGACGGACGGAACCTGCTCGTGGTGGCCGCGATTGTCACCGTCGTTACGGCGGCGACCGCGGACGGCACGACCGGGGTCCGAGTCGTGGCTGGTACGATAGCCGGCCTCTTCAGCGGCGTCGTCTTCGTGTTTTCGACGCTTCTGATCAACCGGTACAAGCCGGACCACTGGTAGGGCGGGGTCGTTCCTGCGGCCGCCCGCCGAGGGTCGCCTCGCCACACGACCCCGGCCACCGCACGGAGGAGAACCCGTGAACATCGACGATCGCATCGAGCGTCGGCTGGGTCACGACACCGGCGCGGGAGTCCTCGTCGACCTCGACGCCGTCTCGCCGGTGTCACACCTCGAGTCGCCGATCGGCAGAGGGCCGGCGATCGAACGACTGCTCGACGCGCTCAGCCCGGCGTTTTCGGGTTCGCTCCCGCCGAGCACCTACGTCCACGGCCCGAAAGGAAGCGGCAAATCGGCGGTGGTCGCCGCGTTGTTCAGCCGGCTCGCGACCCACAGCGGGCCGCCGCGGGCGATACAGACCTCGACGCGGGCGGTCGAGCCGACGCTACCGGGGTTCGTCTACGTCGACGCCCGCCGCGCCTCGACGCGCTTCCGGCTCTACCACGACGCGCTCGCGGCCGTCACCGACGAGTCGGTCCCCGAACACGGAATCGGGACCGACGACCTCGCCGACTCCCTCCGGAACGCCATCGATACGGGTCCGGATGTCGTCGTCGCCGTCGACCACGCCAACGAGCCGGAGACGCCGAGCGCGATGACCCTCGTCGAGTGGCTCACAGACGTCAGCGGCCACATCGTTCCGGTCTGTCTCGGGCGGGATCCGCCGGACGCGATCGAGTGGCGCCCGGACGCGACGGTCGCGTTCGCCCGATACCGGCGGCACGTGCTCGTCGAGCTGTTGACGAGCCGGTGTTCGACCGGGCTCGGGCGCGACGCGCTCACCCACGACCAGGTCCGTGAGATCGGCGAGTGGGCCTCCGGCGACGCCCACGACGCGCTCGCGGCGATCACGGGAGCGGCGATCAACGCCGAGCGCGCGGGCGCGTCGACGATCCGGCCGACGGATCTCGACGAGGGGATAGATCGGGTACCGAAGCCCTCGGCCGCGCTGGGGCGCGTTCTCGCGCTCTCGGAGAGCCGCCGGCGACTCCTGTACGAACTGGTGAGCCTCCCCGACTCCGAGCGGTCGTCGGTGAGCGTCGCGACGGAGACGATCGCCTCGCGGCGAACCGTCGATCTGTCCGCGTCCACGGTGCGGCGCGTGCTCTACGAGCTCGCGGACGCCGAGCTGCTCGACCGCGTGACCGTCCAGCAAAGCGACGGCAAAGGCCGTCCTCCGAGCCGGCTCGTCCCGCGGTTCCCGACCCTCGTCTATCGAGAGTTGTTCGACAGAACGAGTCGATTCGGCTGAACCCCGCTCAGCCGCGCGGCCGGGACCGTCACACGTCGGCGGTCGGAAGACAGTTGTCTCCGGCCCCCGCCGATCTGGTATGGTTCCGCCCCTCGTTTTGGATATCGACGGGACGCTGACGACGGCCGACGGCCGCATCGACGGCCGCGTCTTCGAACTGTTGCCCGACTGGGAGGCGCCCGTGGTGTTCGCGACCGGCAAGGCGTTTCCGTACCCGGTAGCGCTCGCGAACTTTCTCGGGCTGCCTGCGCGCGTTATCGCCGAGAACGGCGGCGTCGTCCACGTCGACGACGAGACGCAGATTCTCGGCGACCCGACGACCGCCCGCGCCGTCGTCGAGACGTTTCTCGAGCGCGGCGGCGACCTGGGATGGGGTGACGACGAGACGGTGAACCGGTGGCGCGAGACGGAGGTGGCCCTGTCCGTCGACGCCGACGAGACGCTGCTCCGCGAGGTCGCCGCGGCGGCCGACGGCGTCGAGGTGATCGACACCGGCTACGCGCTCCACGTCACGTCACCGGCGGTGAGCAAAGGCGACGGACTCGTCCGCGTCGCCGACGCGATCGGCGTCTCGCCGGAACGGTTCGTCGCGATCGGCGACAGCGAGAACGACGTTTCGACGTTTGACGCCGCCGGCGCGTCCTACGCCGTCGCTAACGCGGATTCCGCGGCGACGGCCGCGGCCGACACGGTCCTTGCCGCGGGGTTCATGGACGGCACCGCGGCGGTGCTCGACGCCCTGCGGGCGGGCCGTGAGCCGCGGGCGTAGCGGTCTCGGAGCGAGCCGACGGCCGCAGGCTCTCACGCAAACGGATACCGGCCGGTCGCGCCGCACTCCAGACACCGGACGATCACGCGGCCTCGGCCCAGCCGGACCCGGCTGGTCCTGCCCGGCCGGAGGTAGACGTCGCAGTCGTCGCACGTCTTGCGCTCGAACTCGCGGGGGACGCCACACCGGTTTCGCTCTGCGATCCGCCGGGCGAGCCGGACGTACTCGCGCGCGCGATCGTACTCGCTGTCGACGACCGCCTCGCGGGCGAGCGCGAACAATCGGTCGATCCGTTCCGACGGGATCCCCATACGAGCCCTGTGGCACCGACCGCTAAGCCGTTGTCGTCTTCGAACGCCCCGTCGGTTCGTCCCGCGGCTCTCCTCGCCGACCCGCATGCTTTTTGCCCGGGCCACGCCAACCGCGTCGTATGAAAGAATCCCTGATGGACGTGATCTGTTGTCCGCTCGACAAGGCCCCCCTCGAACTCGACGCCGACGAGCAGACCGACGAGGAGATTCTGGCGGGAACGCTCACATGTACCGAGTGTGAGGAGGTCTACCCCATCGAGGACGGGATTCCGAACCTCCTCCCGCCGGACATGCGCGAGGAGGAGGCGACGGCCTGAATCGGTCGAGACCGCGGTCGGCCGCCCCGTTTCTCACTCTCCGCCGCGCACCGTCACGACCGGAACCGGCGCGGACCGAACCGTCTGTTCTGCGACGCTTCCGAGTAGGACGCGTTCTGTCCCTCGTCGCCCGGTCGTCCCCATCACGACGGCGTGGGCGCCGTTCGTCCGAATCTGGTCGACGATCGCTTCGACGGGCGCGCCACGCTCGACGTGGCGTTCGACGGTCGAGACCCCGTGTTCTGTGGCGGCCGCCGCCAGGTCGTCGAGGGCGTCCTCGGCGACCGCCTCCCGCCCGGCGCTCAGGACGTGGTCGTCCGGGCCGAACGTGGACTCGTCGACCACCGACACCCCGTGGACCGTCGCGTCGAGCGACGCGGCGAGGCGAAGCCCGTGTTCGACGGCGTCGGTCGCCGCCGGGCTCCCGTCGGTCGGAATCAACACGTCCTCGTAGGGAAACGTCAACAGTTCGTCGGGACGCATCCGCGCCGTGAGCACCGGGACGGACGAGAGCCGCACCACCTTCTCCGAGACGCTTCCGAGGAGGTACCGGGAGACGCCCTCGCGCCCTTGCGTCGGCATCACGACCAGATCGTGGGCTGCTCGTTCGGCGTACTCGACGATCGCCGGCGCCGGATTCCCCTGGACGACGTCGGTCTCGTGGTCGACGCCGGCCGCCGCAAGCGTCTCGGCCGCCTCCGTGACGACGGTCTCGCCTTTTTGTGCCAGGGCGTCGACGGTCTCGCCGTCGATCACGGTGACGCTGTCGCGGCTGGTGTCGGCGACGAACAACACGTGGACGGTCGCGTCCGCAAACCGGGCCAGGTCGGCGGCGTGGCTGAGCACCGCGGCGGCTCCGTCGCTTCCGTCGAACGGGAGCAAGATGTCGTCGTACATGTCGTTGCCGCGTGCTACGGGCGCGGAGGCGTAGTTCGTTGGGGTTCGACCGCGGATCATGCTGAATCTTTTTTAACCTCGGCGCGAGAGGTGAGCCGTGCCGACTCTCGCCGTCGAACTGAACGGGGACGAGGTCCACTCGATCAGCGCCCCGGACCAGTTCACCACCACCACGCCGTTCTCCGTCGAGCTCGCGAACCGTGGCCGATCGACACACGTTCACCTCCACCTCGACGACGAGTTAGACCGGGTCGCGTCGCTCGACGCGGTGAACCACTACGTCGAAGACGAGAGCGTCAAGCGGGTCCACGTCGCCACGGCAGACGTCGAACGATCCGTTCGTGGAAAGCTCAAGGTGGTGACGGGATACGGATCGAACACGACGTACGTCGACGTGCGGATCGACCCGCCGATCGACGCGGGGCCAGACGAGGTCGTCGTCGACGAGCGGTTCTCGGAGCCGCCGGACCGCCCGCCGTCGCCTCCGCGGTCACAACGCGTCGTTGCCGTGGTCGACGCCGCCATCCAGCGGGGCGGGGTGCCGGCGCTGCTCGTCGGACTCATCGCGGTCGGGCTCGGCGTAGCGGCCGCGTTCGCCATCGACAGCGTGCTCGTCTTTCTGGTCGTCGGCGCCGTTCTCGCCGTGACGCTCGCGGCCACCCTGTTGATTCTGTCGTGAGCCCCGTCGGCCGCGCTCGTGGTGGATCCGCGCGCTTTTTAACCGTGCCGGCGGAATCGGATGTATGAGCTTCGAGAAGGAAGACGAGGTCGTCCTCCACGACAAACACAGCGAGTACGACGGCGACGCCGGGCAGATCACCCAGGTGATGGAGACGATGTTCGGCGACGCGACATACACCGTGAGCTTCGAGGACGGCCAGGAGACCGGCGTTCCCGAGGACTCACTGGAAGCCGTCGACGAGGAGTAGCTCTCGGTTCACCGTGCCCGAAGTACCGTTTCACTACGTCGACCTCCGGACGTTCTCGTACGCCACAGAGGATCAAAAACGCGTCGAGGAGGCGCTTCGCTCGCTGTTGCCCGACGACGCCGAACTCGACCGCGTCGAGAACGTCGGTCACCACGGCGACCGGATCGTCGTGTTCTCCGCGCGGATCGACGTCGCCGACGGGATGCGTCACGTGCTCGACCGGCTCTCCGCGCTCGACGACATCGACCGTGTGATCGACGAGCTCGACCAGCGCGTCGACGACAACTGCGCGTTGTTCTTGCGGCTGGACAAACAGGCGGCGTTCCGCGGCGAGGTTCGGCTCGGCTCGGGGATCACGGTCCGCGCGAAGGTCGAGGCGTACCCCGCGAAGAAGGCGACAGCCGTCGAGAACGCCAGAGAAACCCTCACTCGGCTCGCCGACGACTCGTAGGCCCGGCGCTACTCGTTCAGGCGGTCCGTGTCGATGCGCCGTCCGGGCGGAGACACGATCAGGAATCCCCGGAAGTGCATCAGTTCTCCGCCCATGTCTTTGATCTCGCGGGCGAAGCCCGCCGCGAGCCGGTTCAGGTCGCCCTCGACGGACAACACGAGCGTGTTGCCGTAGTCGACGCTGCGGATCCACGTCTCCGGGTCGGTCGAGCCGTCGAGGACGCCGAGGACGACGTCGCCCGCGTCGGCGAACGCCTCGTCCATCTGGTCTTCGGCGTCACGCAGATCGAGGTCCCAGTCGCTCATACCCGAGGGTCGACTCACGCCGGCAAAAGCGTTCGGGGCCGCCGCTGGGCGCCCCGCCGCCGGAAGCCGTGCGGCCGGTCTCCGTGCGATTAAGTGCTCGCCGGTCCGAGATGTACCTATGACACACACGCGACGGGCACTGCTCGCCGGCGCCGCGGCGTGCGGCGGTGTCGGCGCCGCGGGCTGTCTCGGCGGGAGCGAGGGAGCCGGCGGCGAAGGCGCCGTCACCGAGTACGACTGCGGCGACGCGAGCGCGCCGGAGCCTGACGCCGAGTACCGACCGGCGCTCGGCGCCGCCGACGCCGACGTCGTCGTCCAGGCGTTCGAGGATTTCACCTGTCCACACTGTGCGACGTACACGACCGAGGAGTTTCCGACCGTTCGCGACGAGCACGTCGAGCCCGACACGGTTCGGTACGAACACTGGGACTTTCCAATTCCGGTCGACGAGGAGTGGGCAGTCCCCGTCGCCAGCGCGGCCCGCGGGGTCGGCGCCCGCCAGGGCGACGAGGCGTTCTTCGCGTTCACCTCGACGGTGTACGAGTCGCTCGGAGAGTACAGCCTCGACACGATTGGCGCCGCCGCCGAGGCCGCCGGCGCCGACCCGTGCGTCGCGATCGCCGACGCGCAAACGGAGTCGTACGCCGACCCGGTGTCGACCGACCGCGAGACCGGCGTCGACCGCGGCGTCCAGGGAACGCCGACGGTCTACGTCGCCGGCGAGGCCGTCGAGCCCACTGCAGACGCCATCGGGTCCGCGATCGACGACGCGTTGTGACCCTCCCCGGGTCGCCCGCCCGCCGCCGAGCCGTCTAGCGACTGCCCGCAACACTCCGTGGAGCGTCGGCCTTTTGCCCGCTCGTCTCCTCCCGTCTCTCGATGACGACCGACGACCGCGAGGACCGTCGGCGGCTCGGCGCGGTCGTGCTCGCGGTGTTGATCGCACAGGTGCTCGTCTATCCAGGGGTCCCCGACCTGGTGGTCGCGCTCGGTGCGCCGGCGGGCATCGACGCCGGAACCCGGTTTCTGGTGGCGGAGTTCGCCGCGTTCGTGGCGTTTGCCGTGGGTTGGGGGACCGCGAGCGACGCCCTCGGGCGACGGGTGCCGCTGGTGGTCGCCGGGGCGCTCGGCGGTGCGGCCGCCTACGCCGCGCTCGCCGCCGTCCCGCGGCTCGGCCTCGGATTCCGTGCGGCGCTGCTCGTCCGCGTCGCCGGCGGTGCGCTCACCATCGGCGCGTTCTCGCTTTCGATCACGATGCTGATGGACCTCCGCGGCGGCAACGGCCGCAACATGGGCGCCGCCGGGCTCGCCATCGGGCTC
Source organism: uncultured archaeon A07HR67 (assembly GCA_000496175.1). GTDB lineage: Archaea > Halobacteriota > Halobacteria > Halobacteriales > Haloferacaceae > Halorubrum. The sequence continues at coordinate 400,976 of KI543167.1, forward strand.
GGCGCAGCAGTCGGCTCCGTCGTTGGCGGCCTGCTCGCCGACCTCGGCGCGTTCTATCCCGTCTACGCCGGGGCGGTCGTGCTCGGCGGCACGGGGCTGCTCGCCGCGACCGTCGACGACCGCGTGGCCGGCACCGACCATGCGACGGTCGATCCGGATCCCGACTCGTCGTCGGTGCCGAGTCCCACCGACACCGACCTCGGCGTTCGAGACGTGCTCGGACGGGCCCGGACGACCCCGGCGCTTCTCGTCCCCTTCGCGTTCGGCTTCGTCGACCGGCTGACGGCGGGCTTTTTCGCGCTGGTCGGCGTGTACTACTTTCAGGACCCGGCCACCTTCGGGCTCTCGGCGACCGGCGCGGGCGCGACGCTGGCGTTGTTTTTCGTCCCGTTCGCGCTGCTTCAGGCGCCGTTCGGCGCGATTTCCGACCGGATCGGCCGCTTCTATCCGGTCGTGGCCGGCTCGCTCGCGTACGGGCTCGTCACGATCGGCGTCGGCGCCGCACCCGTCTACCCGCTCGCGGCGGGGCTGATGGTGCTCGTCGGCGTGTGTGGCGCGCTGATGGCACCGGCGACGATGGCGCTCGTCACCGACCTCGTCGATCCGGCCGCCCGTGGCGCGGCGATGGGCGTGTTCAACGTGTTCGGCTCGCTCGGCTTTCTCGCGGGGTTTCTCGTCGGAGGTGGCGTCACCGGCGCGTTCGGCTACCGCACCGCGTTTCTCGCCGTCGGCGGGCTCGAACTCGTCATCGCGCTGGCGTTGTTGCCGGCGGTTCGTGCGGTCACGTCCCCGCTCGAGGCGGCTCACCGAACCGGGGTCGACGGCTGAGACGAGCGAGTCGAGCCTTTTTACCCCTCGCGGGCCGTCGAAACGGACGAATGGACCTGCTCGTCGTCGGCGCGGGCGAGATCGGCCGCTGGGTGGCAGACACCCTCACAGCCGACGGCTCGCCGGTCGACGCGAGCGTGACGTTCACCGACCGCGACCGGGCGGTCGCGGCCGACGCCGCCGGCCCCCGGGCGGCCGACGCCGTCCCGGTCGACGCGGAGACGACACACGACGCCGTCTGTCTCGCGGTCCCGATGTCCGCGGTGTCCGACGCGGTCGGGGCGTACGCGTCCCGAGCGAGCCGGGCGATCTTCGACGTCTCCGGCGAGATGACCGCGGCGGTCGCGGCGATGCGCGAGCACGCCCCCGGCCTCGAACGGGCGAGTTATCACCCGTTGTTCGCGCCGCCGCGGGTTCCCGGCAACGTCGCCGTCGTCGTCGACGAGCCGGGACCGGCGATCGAGACGGTGTCGACGGCGATCGAGGCCGGCGGCAACGACGTCTTCGAGACCACGGCCGCAGAACACGACCGAGCGATGGAGACGGTCCAGTCGGCCGCACACGCCGCGGTGCTGGCGTGGCGACTCGCCGGCGAGGAGGTCCGCGAGGAGTTTCACACACCCGTCTCTGCCGCGCTCGAAGACGTGGCCGACACGGTCACCGAGGGGGCGCCCGGGGTGTACGCCGAGATCCAGCGCGCCTTCGACGGCGCAGACGACGTCGCCGCGGCCGCCAGCGAGATCGCCGACGCCGACGCCGACCGTTTCACCGAGCTGTACGAGCGGGCCCGCGGCGAGTCCGCACCCCGAGACCGACACGAGTGAGCCCCGACGCCACGTCCACCGACACCATGATCGACACGACGGCGGTCCGAAACACCGCCAACTACCTGCGTCACGTCCGCCCCATCGACCCCGAGGAGATATCGGCGTACATCGAGGGCACCCCTCACCCGGCGGTCGTTCGCGAGACGCTCCGCGAGGAGGCGTTCGATCTCAGGCTGCGCGAGCGCGACGACGGCAGTTTCGTGCCGGTCGACGACGACCCGGTTCGCCCGCCCGGGTGGGCGCCGGACGCCCTTCCGGAGGCGTACGCGTTCGCGTTAGAGGACCTCCTCGTCGCGGAGTTCGGCGCGAACTGGCACGTCGGCGACTCCGGCGACGACCTTCGAGAAGCGATCCGCCGGCTGAAGACCGACTACTTCTTCGGCAACGACGTCCAGTACGACCGGATCGCGGCGCTCGGCTACGCGGTCTACCACCTGCCGGACTACTACGCCGCCGTCGGCTACGTCCTCGACGACCTGGCCGAAAACGGGCTGCTCGACCGGACGCTTCGGGTTCTCGACGTCGGCGCCGGCGTCGGCGGGCCGGCGCTCGGGCTCCACGACTACCTCCCGGCGGACGCGGTCGTCGACTACCACGCGGTCGAGCCCAGCCCGGCTGCCGACGTGCTCGACCGGCTGCTCGCGGAGACGAACCGAAACTTTCGGCCGACGATCCACCGGACGACCGCCGAATCGGCGTTCGGGCTCACGGCAGAGGCGGACGCCGCGGTCACCGACGACGCCCCCTTCGACCTGGTGGTGTTCGGAAACGTGCTCTCGGAGCTGGCGGACCCGGTCGCCGTCGTCGAAGCGGGCGTCGACGCGCTGGCGGCCGACGGCAGCGTCCTCGCGCTCGCGCCCGCGGACAGGGAAACGGCGATCGGACTCCGCGAGACCGAACGCGCGGTCGCGTCTCCAGACGCCGGCGTCGGCGTGTACTCGCCGGGGCTCCGGCTCTGGCCGGGGGCGACGCCGAGCGACGGCGGCTGGTCGTTCGACGTCCGCGGTGACCTCGCGTTGCCGCCGTTCCAGCGGCGGATCGACGAGGCGGCGGCCCGCGAGGCCACCGACGAGCCGGGCGAGTTCCACAACGTCGACGTACAGTTCGCCTACTCGATTCTCCGTACCGACGGCGAGCGCCGGGCCGACGTCCGCGCCGGCGCCGACCGGTGTGCGCGCATGGCCGACGCCGAGGCTCACGTGACCGACCGAGTGAACCTGCTCGCGGTGAAGCTCAGCCGCGACCTCAGCGACGGCGGCAACCCCGTGTATCGCGTCGGCGACGGCTCACAGGCGGTCGACCACTACCTGGTCTGTACGCGGGAGACGGAGCTCAACCGCGGGCTCCGCGAGGCCGACTACGGCGCGGTCGTCTTCGTCGAAAACGGGCTGGTGTTGTGGAACGACGACGAGGCCGCGTACAACGTCGTCGTCGACGCCGAGACGATCGTCGACGTCGTCGCCCCCTGACCGGCGTCGCCGGCAGACTTATTCCCGAGCCCTCGGTCTCCCGTGGCGTGACGAACGCGCGCATACCCGATGAACTCCTCTTGTACGACGGCACCGTTCGCCTCCTCGACGACGACCGCACGACGACCGAGGCGATCCTGTTTCGCGACGGCGTCGTCGAGGCGGTCGGCGACACGGCCGACTGTCGGGCGGCCGCCGCGGACCCGAAAACGATCGACCTCGACGGCCGGGTCGTCCTCCCGGGGTTCGTCGACGCCCACACCCACGTCTTCTCGGTCGGGATCCAGCGCATCGAGACGGATCTCTCGGCTGCTGCCGACCGCTCGGAGGCGCTCGACCGCCTCTCGGCCAACGCCGCCGAGAGCGACCCCGACGAGTGGGTGCTCGGCTTCGGCTACGACGAGAGCACCTGGCCTGAGGGCGACCGAGAGTACCTGACGCGTGACGACCTCGATACCGTCAGCGAGACCGCTCCCGTGGTCGCCTATCGGGTCGACGGTCACACCGCCGGGCTCAATACGCCGGCGCTCGACCGCGTCTCGTTCGATGGCGTCGAAGACGACGTCGTCGTCGCGGCGGGTCGCCGAACCGGGCGGGTGGTCGAGGAGGCCGTCGGCCGGGTGCGGGTCGCCGCACACCCCGACGCCGACAAGCTACGCCGGGCGCTCGCGGCCGCCGCCGACCGCTACCACGAGCTCGGCGTGACCTCGGTTCAGACGATGGCGGGGCTCACCGCGGTTCGCGACCACGGCAACGTCAGACACGAGGCGCTTCACGCCGCGCGGCGGACCGACGAGCTCGACCTGCGGGTGACGTACTACGTCCACGCCTCACAGGCGGCGTCGTTGTCCGACCTCGAGCTGGCGAGCGGGTTCGGCGACGACCGGCTGCGGGTCGGCGGGCTGAAGACCTTCTCGGACGGCTCGCTCGGGGCGCGAACCGCCAAGCTCCACGACGAGTACGCGGACGCTGCCGGCGAAGACGGCCTGCTGGTCAACGACGGCGATCAGTTGGAGGCGTGGTTTCGCGAGGCGGCGCGGGCCGACCAACAGATCGCCACCCACGCCATCGGCGGCGCG
>KI543167.1:405198-409888 GCA_000496175.1 uncultured archaeon A07HR67
TCGGTCGCGTTCGGGAGCGACAAGATGCCTCCGGGACCGTTGTTCGGCATCCAACAGGCGGTGACGGCCGACGCCGACTCACAACGGCTGAGCGTCGACGAGGCGGTCGCGGCGTACACCCGCGGGGCGGCTCGCGCGGCGTTCGCCGAGACCGAGACGGGGCGGCTGGCGCCGGGCTACCTCGCGGACGCGGTCGTTCTCGACGGCGACCCCTACGACGACCCGGCGACGGTCGGCGACCGTCGGGTCGAGGCGACGGTGCTCGGCGGCGAGGTCGTCTACGAGGCCGACTGACCCGCGCGCGACCCGCTGGTCTCGTTTTCTCGACCGTCGACCGGCGTCGTCGAGCGTGGCATGGTGACTGGCCACAGGGTTTTAATATCGATCATCGGTAAGCCGGCGGCAGTGTACTCTCGAACGGCACCACCCGATGAGCGAGACGACGACGCTCTCTTGGAAGTATCCGGCCTCGTCACACAGTTTGAGACCTACCGCGGGACGGTCGAGGCGCTGGACCAGGTCCAACTGAGCGTGGACAAAAACGAGATCGTCGGTATCGTCGGTGAGAGCGGGTGTGGCAAGAGCGTGACCGCCCGCTCGATTCTCCGTCTCATCCGCGAACCGGGGCGCATCGTCGACGGCACCATCCGATACAAAGACCGGAATCTGCTCGATCTGCCGGAAGCACAGGTCCGCGAGGAGATCAGAGGTCGGGAGATCGCGATGATCTTTCAGAACCCGACGAACGCATTGAATCCCGCGTTCAAGGTCGGCGAGCAGATCGCCGAAGTCGCGAGAGAGGTCCGCGGTGCCACCAAGGCAGACGCCCGCGAGCGAGCCGTAGAACTGATGGACGACGTCGGCATCCCGGAGGCCGAGGCGCGCTACGACGATTATCCACACGAGTTCTCCGGCGGAATGAAACAACGGGTGCTCATCGCGAAATCGCTGGCGTGCCGGCCGAGCCTCCTGATCGCAGACGAGCCGACGACGGCGCTTGACAAGACGACCGAGGCACAGCTGTTAGACCTCATCGAAGACATGTGCGAGGAGTACGGCCTCTCGGTGCTCATCATCACCCACGACCTCCGGGTCATCTCGCGGCTCTGTGACCGCGTGGTCGTGATGTACGCCGGTCAGACGGCCGAGGTCGGTCCGACCCGCGAGGTGATCAAGAACCCGGTTCACCCGTACACGAAGGGGCTGGTCCGGGCCATCCCGCGGATGGGCACAGAGACCGAACAGGAGTTGGAATCCATCGACGGCACCGTCCAGGATCTCGTCGACCCGAACGACGGCTGTCGCTTCTACGACCGGTGTCCGCTGGCAACGGAACACTGTCGCACCAACCACCCGCCGCTGGAGGAGAAGCGGCCGAGCCACGACCACCGTGCGGCCTGTTTCGAGGTCGATCCGTCGTGAGCAACTCTACCGAGCCCTTCGTCCGCATCCGCGGTCTCGAGAAACACTTCCCGATACGCGAGGGGATTCTCAAACGCCAGGTCGGGAGCGTCAAGGCGGTTGATGGAGTGGACATCGACATCGAGCGAGGAGAGGCCGTCGGGCTGGTCGGCGAATCGGGCTGTGGCAAGACCACCCTCGGCAAGACGTTGTTGCGACTCATCGAGCCGACCGACGGCTCGATTCGGCTCGACGGCGAGGAGGTCACGGACGTCTCCGGCGAGCGGCTCAACGAGCTCCGCCGCCGGATACAGATGGTGTATCAGGACCCCGATTCGAGCCTGAACCCCCGGCGAACGGTGAAAAAGACGCTCGTCGAGCCCCTCGAGATCCACGACCGGACCGAAAACGCCGACGAGAAGGTCGACCGCATGTTAGAACGGATGGACCTCGACCCGGCGACGTACCGCTCGCGGTTTCCCCACGAGCTGTCCGGCGGCCAGCGCCAGCGGGTCGGCCTCGGCCGGGCGTTGATGCTCGAGCCGGACTTTCTCGTGCTCGACGAGCCGACGAGCGCCCTCGACGTCTCCGTTCAGGCGCGGATCTTGAAGCTCCTCTCGGACCTACAATCGGAGATGGACCTCACGTTCTTGTTTATCAGCCACGACCTCTCGGTCGTCAACCATCTCTGCGACAGAACGGCGGTGATGTATCTCGGCGAGATCGTCGAGCGTGGACCGACCCGCGAGGTGTTCTCCTCGCCCGCTCACCCCTATACGCAGGCGTTGTTCTCCGCGCTTCACCCAGTCGACCCCGACGAGGGCCGCGAGCGGGTCGAACTGGTTGGCGACCCGCCGTCGCCGATCGACCCGCCGTCGGGATGTCGGTTCCACCCCCGTTGTCACCGTCAGGAGGAGGTCGGCGAGCGGTGTCTGAACGAGCAGCCGGCGCTGGTCGAACGCGAGGGCGTCGCCGACCGCACGTTCGCCTGTCACCTCAACGATCCCACAGACGAGGCGGCCGTCGGCGACCACGAGGCGGCAGCCGACGGCGGGAGGGCGTCAGACTCGTAGCCGCCGACCGCCGAACTGTCCCGACGGACCGCGACCGACAAGACGGCGTCAGCGCTCGACGCCGCCGCCACCTCGCCCACTTCGGCGAACTCGATGTCGTCGCGCCCGCGGAGTTCCGAGAGAAACACCTCGAGATGTTCGAGAAACGGCGCCCGACCCGCACACTGTGGATGCAAGAGGAGCACGTACACGCCGCCGGGGTCGTGGTCGGCCAGCCAGTTGAGCTCGGTCGACCACCGCTCGAACACCGCCGGCTCCTCGCTGTACGCCACCCACTCCGGTCCCGAGACGACGGGGAACAGCTGCATCCAGTCGTCGCGGTGCCAGACGCACGGCACCTCGACTATGTCGGTCGGCTCGCCCCGGCGGTACGGGTCGTCGACCGGCGTCTCGGGGCTCCGACGAAGCCGGTACGGCCGGAAGTCGTGGGCGGTGCCGCTCGAATCCCACTCGAAGCCGAGGTCGACGAGAAGGTCGACGGTGTGTTCCGAGAACCCGCCGTCGGGCGTGCGGAATCCGCGCGGGCGCCGGCCTGTGAGGTCTCGTATCGCCTCGATCCCCCGCTCGATGTCCCGGCGTTCTGCCGCCCGAGTCTCGAAGGAGGGCAGCGACCGGTGACTCCAGCCGTGGTGTTGTATCTCGTGGCCGCGGTCCCAGACGTCGCCACAGGCCTCCGGAAAGCTCTCCGCGGTATGTCCGGGGACGAACCAGGTCGCAGGGACGTCGAGACGGTCGTGTAACTCGAGCAGGCGTGGGGCGGCGACCTCGGCTCCGTACACTCCCCACGAGTGATAGCCCGGCATTTCGTTGGCGGTCCACGCGGAGACGGCGTCGAAGTCGTACGTGACACAGACCGTCGCGTCTGACATGCGTCGATCCTCCATTCGAAGCCGAATAATCGTATCGGGGCCTCGCCGGGATCGACCGTCCGCTCGCGTCGGATCGGCGGCGATGTCACCAATATTTATTACTGGCGGCTTCCCATGGTTGGTTATGTCACAGCACGGAGACGATCGCGGAGGCTACGACGACCGGCGACGACAGTTCCTCAAAGCAGTCGGGCTCGGCGGCTTGGCCGGGCTCGCGGGCTGTACGGGCAACGGCTCGTCGGGCAGCGGCGACGGCGAGGACGAGGGGAGCGAGGGCAGTGACTCCGAGAGCTCCGGCGGCGACTCCGGAGACGAGTCCGGCGACGGAATGCAGGTGTTCATCAAGGCGAAAAACCAGGCGCTGACCCACCTCGACCCCCAAGCGATCAACGACGGGACGATGATCGAGTTGGGGACGGTGTACGACACGTTGTTGGACTACGAAAAGGAGGACCCGACAACGATCCGCCCGATGCTGGCGACCGACTGGGAGCCGGTCAACGGCGCCGAACAATGGGTGTTCACGCTCCGTGAGGGCGTGGAGTTCGACGACGGAACCCCGTTCGACGCCTACGCCGCGAAACGGTCGCTCGAGCGCGCGAAGAACCTGACCGCCGGCCAGTCCAAGCCGTACGAATGGATCGAGAGCATCGAGGAGTCCGGCGATCACGAGATCACGGTCAATGCCGCGGGGTCGTACGGACCGGCGCCGGCACAGATGACGTTCGTCACGACATCGATCATGAACCCGACGGTCCTCGACGAACACCAGGACGAAGAGAACCTGGGTCACGAGTATTTCAAGACGAACGTCCACGGCACCGGCGCGTTCAATTTCCAAGAATGGGACGAGGGGAACCAGTTCGTCGCGACGCTCGACGAGGACAACTGGCGATTCGACATCGAGGATCCGCCGGCGAACCTCGCGATTCCCGAGGAGGCGAACATCGGCACGTTCCGCGGAGAGATCGTTCGCGAACAACTCACCCAGAAACAACGCGTCGGCAGAGGCGACATCGACGTCTCGCGGGACATCAACTGGTCGAACACACAGGAGGTCGTCAACCAGAACGACAACGTCACGATGTACGATGCGGGGCCGGACCTCTACGCGAAGTACGTCTTCATGATGACCCAACGCGAGCCGACGAGCGACGTCAACTTCCGCAAGGCGCTGGCGTACGCCGCCGATTATCAGGGGATAGCCGAGGACCTGATCGGCGTCGGCGTCCCGTGGGGGGTTCCGTGGCCTGAGGGGGTGCCGTTCCGCGTCACTGACGGCCAGTACCGCCGCGACCTGGAACAGGCACGAGAATTCCTCGACGAGAGCGTCTACGACGGCCGCGA
>KI543167.1:410695-413408 GCA_000496175.1 uncultured archaeon A07HR67
GAGTAACGGGTAGCGACCCACTATCCACACCGCTCACATGGATTTTAAGAGTTACCTGGTGCGTCGGCTCATCGCGATGGTGGTGACCTTCTGGGGCATCCTGACGCTCGTGTTCGGCATCTCCCGGATCATCCCAGGGAACCCGGCGGCGGTCATCGCCGGCGCGAAGGCGACCGAGGAACAAATTCAATCGATACGAGAACAGTACGGGCTCAACGACCCGTTGTCAGAACAGTACGTCGATTTCATGTACAACCTGATCGTCAACCAGGAGATCGGTCAGTCCGTGGCTACCCAGCGGCCGGTCGTACAGGAACTGACCGCGCGGTTCCCCGCGACGTTCGAGCTGACAACGGGCGCCGTGGTGTTCGCACTGGTGATCGGCATTCCGCTGGGGATCGGCTCGGCAATCTACAAGGACGAGTCGTTAGACCACGGCTCGCGGTTCATGGCGATAAGCGGCGTCTCGGTCCCACAGTTCTGGATGGCGATTCTGGCTCAGTTGTTGTTCTACTCGTATCTCGGCTGGCTGCCTTCCGGCGGTCGGTTCCCACAGAACTTGGTCAAGCCGCCGGAGGCGACGGGAATGATGCTCGTCGACAGCGCGCTGGCGCTCCGGCTCGACGCCTTCCTCGCGTCGCTCGAACACCTGGCGCTGCCGGTCATCGTTCTTTCCTTGGGGACGCTGGCACAAACGACGCGTATCACGCGCTCGTCGATGATCGAGACGCTAAACCAGGACTACATCGAGTGGTCGAGAGCCCACGGCTTCAAATCGAAGGTGATCCTGATACGCCACGCGCTCCGAAACGCGGTCATGCCCGTCATCACCGCTGTCGGGCTCTCCTACGGGCTGCTTCTCGGCGGCTCGGTCGTCATCGAGATCGTCTTCAACATCCGCGGGATCGGGTTGTTCCTGTACAACGCCGTGCTGGCGACCGACTTCAACGGGATTCTTGGCGTCACGGTGATCTTCGCGATGGGATACCTCCTCGTGAACTTCTTCGTCGACGTGCTTCACACCTACATTGACCCCGAAGTGGAGGTGAGCGGCTGATGGCGACCGGCGACGCGGCCGCCGGCGAGACCGAGTCGTTCCGGGAGCGCCACCGCGGGATCATCGAGGCGGTCCGCGAGGCCGCCTACATTCTCGGCAAGAACCGGCTGACGATCGCCGGCATCGCGATGGTGTTGTTCGTCGTGCTCGTGGGGCTCTCCGCGGAGCTGATCGCCCCGTATCCCGAGCACGTGGGGTCGGTCACGAACCTCGACCAGCGGCTCGAAGGGCCGTCGGCCGCACACCCGTTCGGTACCGACGGGCTCGGCCGAGACGTCTTCTCGCGGGTGTTGTTCGGCGCACAGATATCGATCCGCATCGCCGTCCTCGTTGTGGGGTCGGCGCTGACGATCGGTATCCCGCTGGGGCTGGCCGCCGGCTACGTCGGCGGCCGGCTGGAGATGCTCATCATGCGCGTGACGGACGTGTTCGTCTCGGTTCCCCGGCTCATCCTCCCGGTCGCGGTCGCGGGGGCGTTGGGACCGAGCCTGCGAAACGTGATGCTCGCGCTGATCGTCACCTGGTGGCCTTGGTACGTGCGACTGCTCCGAAGCGAGGTGAAAGAGGTGAAAGAAGCGGAGTACGTCCAGGCCGTCGAAGGGCTCGGCGCGAGCAAGGTCCGAATCATGTTTCGGCACCTGCTTCCCAACAGCATCACGAGCCTGCTCGTCCAGGCGACGATGGACATGGGATGGGTGATCCTCGTGGCCGCCTCCCTCTCGTTCATCGGCATCGGCGCCTCCTCGCCCACTCCCGAGTGGGGGCTGATGGTCGCCAACGGCCGGGAGTTCATGCCCGCTCACTGGTGGTACTCGGTGTTCCCCGGGTTGTTCATCTTCATCCTCGTGATGGGGTTCAATCTCATCGGCGACGGCCTGCGAGACATCCTCGACCCGCGCTCGCGCATGGACTGACGGACGCTCGCGGGCGTCCGATCGGGAGACCGCTCCCGGTTTGCGTGCGGTCGTCTCCGAGCGCGTCTCCGCTCCGGCCGTCTGAATGTGAGTCGTTCACACACCAAGCTTTGATACCACGGCCGCGACAGCCACGCGTATGGACACGGCTATTGTCGACGCCACGGTGTTGACGTTCGCGGACGGATCGCCCGGGATCATCGAAGACGGCGCCGTCGGTATCGACGGCGACGAGCTCGCGTACGTCGGTCCGGCGGCGGACTTCGACTCCGTCGACGCCGAGACGGTCGTCGACGGCAGCGGGCTGGTGGCGATGCCAGGATTGGTCGACGCACACGTCCACAGCAAACACACGCTCTTGCGCGGCGGCGCACAGGACGTACCGGAGATCGAGTGGATGAACCGCGGGCTCGGTCCGTTCGCGACCGAGTCCGACGCCGAAGACCGCGTCGCGGGCGCGCGCCTCGGCGTGCTCGAGGCGACACTCGCCGGCGCGACCACGGTCGGCGAGTACGCAGACCACGTCGACGACCTCGTAGAATCGGTCTACCGGCCGTTCGGGACCCGCGTCGTCGCCATCGAGACGATCAACGAGGTTCGTGAGGACCGCTCGGATCTCGGTCCGCGAGAGCTCTACGAGTTCGACCGCGACCGCGGTGAGCAGGCGTTCGAACGGGCGAACGCCCTCTTCGACGACTTCGGCGACGATCCGCTGGTGACGCCGATGTACGGCCCGCAGGCG
>KI543167.1:414198-415886 GCA_000496175.1 uncultured archaeon A07HR67
GGTCTCGACGCGATAGCAGACGAACTGCGCGACCGGCTTCCTGAGGGGACGCTCGTCCGCGCGAGCGACCGCGAGGAGACGATCGAACTGTTGGAGACGGTTCCGATCGTCATCGAACACCGGCTCGACCAGGCGACCCTGGTGGAGGGAACGGCCGTCGAATGGATCCAGTCGTTGAGTTCCGGCTACGACCGATACGACCCGGACACGCTCGAGGACCAGGGGGTGACGCTGACGACCGTGTCGGGCGTTCACGCCGAGCCGGTGGCCCAGCACGTTCTCGGCTCGATTCTCGCGTTCGAACGCGGGTTGTTCAGGGCGCATCGGCAGGGCGCAGACGCCGCCTGGCGCCGGTTCGCGCCGGAGGAGGTGACCGGAAAGACGGCCGGTATCGTCGGGGTCGGCGCGATCGGCGGCCGGATCGCCGAGCGCCTGAGCGCGCTGGGGATGAGCGTACTGGGCGTCAAACGAGACCTCGAGAACGTTCCGTCGGCGGTCGACGAGGCGTACGCGCCGGGTGACCTCCACACGGTTCTCGGCCGCGCGGACTACGTTGTCGTCGCCTGCCCGTTGACCGCCGACACCCGCGGGTTGTTCGACCGCACCGCGTTCGACTCGATGTCGCCCGACGCCGTGTTCGTCAACATCGCGCGCGGCGCCATCGCCGACCAGGACGACCTGATCGCGGCGCTCCAAACCGGCGAACTCGGCGGCGCGATCCTCGACGTCACCGCAGACGAGCCGTTGGCACCGACGTCGCCGTTGTGGAGCCTCGAGAACGTTCTCGTCACCCCCCATATGGCCGGCGGTTCTCCGTTGTTCGCCGAACGGGTCGGGGCGGTGGTCGAACACAACTATCGGGCGTTTACTGAAGGACGGCTCGACGACCTGCGCAACCGAGTCGTCTGACGGAGACGGACCCGACGTGGACTGACTCGCGCGCAGCCACGGCGGCGAAACGCCCATGATTTAATTGGGTGGGGTGTGAGTCGGTATCGATGAGCGTGGACACGATCATCGCCGGCGGGAGGGTCGTTTCGCCGACCGGCGTGCGCGACGCGAGCGTCGCCATCGACGGCGATCAGATCGCCGCTGTGGGCGAGGAAGCGGTTCTGCCGAGCGCCGAGACGAGAGTGGACGCGGCCGGAAAGCTCGTCATTCCCGGCGTGGTCGATCCGCACGTTCACGTCGACGAGGTGCCCGAAGACAGGGCGGGGACGATGCCGACCGAGACGGCGGCGGCCGCGCTCGGCGGCGTCACGACGTTTATCGACTTCGCGTTCCAGGGCGGCGACCGCCGCATCGCGGACGAGTCGAAAGACCTCCTCGACGGAATCGACCACAAGCGGTCGAAAAACGACCAGGCGTACGTCGATTACGGGCTCCACGGCGTCCTCCACCGCGAGGAGCCGGCGACGCTCGATCAGATCGCCCCGGCGATCGACGCGGGCGTCACCTCGTTCAAAATGTTCATGAGCAACTACGAGGTGGGGGTGTCGAACGGGTTCATGATTCAGGCGTTCGAGCGGCTGGCCGACCTCGACGCCGTCGCGGCGTTACACACGGAGGACCCGTCGGTTTGTGACGCGCTCACCGAGCAGTTCAGGCGCGACGGAAAGGGTGACCCGACACACTACCCGGACTCGCGTCCGAGCTACTGTGAGGCGATGGCGGCCGAAGACGCCGTC
>KI543167.1:415906-420094 GCA_000496175.1 uncultured archaeon A07HR67
CGCCGACCTCGTTTTCTCAGACGTGCCGACCGACCGAATCGACGACGCCTCGCTGATCGTCGCGGACTCACTCGGAGCGATCATCGGCGGCTCGACGGCGCCGTACGTCGCCGACTTCGCGGAACTGAGCGCCGACACCAGACGCGGCGACGCGTCGATTCTGGGAACCGACCGCCAAACGAGCGCGGACAGGGCGGCGCTGATCAACGGCAGCGCAGGGTCGGTTCTCGAGGTCGACGAGGGCCACAAGTACTGTGCCGGCCACCCGGCGATGCACGTCCTTCCGGCGGTGTTCGCCGAGGCGGAGTCGCGCTCTGATCCGACCGGAACGGAGTTTCTGACGGCATTCGTGGCCGGATACGAGGTGGGCGCTCGGGTGGGGATCGCCTGTACGCCGCTGGCCGACGCGTACCACATGCACGGCGTGTGGGGAACCGTCGGAGCGGCCGTCGGCATCGGGAAGCTGCGCGAGTACGACCAGCCCGAGCTGCTCGCGGCGATGCGGATCGCCGCCAACCACGCGCTTCACACGTCGTTCGACGCGGCACTCGAGGGGGCGACGGTACGCAACAGCTACAGCGGAATGAGCGCGATGAACGGGATCCTCGCCGCCGATAAGGCCGCGGCCGGCTTCTCCGGACTCGAATCCGGGCTCTCTCGTCACCTGGACAGAATGACGGCCGACGGGTTCGACGAATCCGCCGTTGCCGCCGAACTGGGTGGCCGCTGGGAGTTCACCCGCGGCTACTTCAAGATTCACGCGGCGTGTCGGTACACCCACGGCGCGTTGGACGCGCTGGACGCGCTCGAGGCGGACCACGAGTTCGACACCGACGACATCGACTCCGTTCTCGTGGAGACGTATCCGGCCGCGTCGCGGCTTCAGACCCCTCGACCGACCACCGACCTCCAAGCGAAGTTCTCGATTCCGTTCGCCGTGGCGACCCGACTGGTGAACGGTCACTCCGGAAAGTCGGCGTTCTCGGCGGACGCGTTGTGTGCGGAGACGTACGAGCTGGCCGAACGCGTCGAGGTGCGACCGACCGACGAGTACCGCACACTGGTGCCAGACGCCCGGCCGACGCGGGTGACGATCCAGTTGACCGACGGTCGGACACCGGCCGCGGAGATCAGACACGCCAAGGGAGACGCGGCGAACCCGTTCTCGCGAAACGAACTCCGATCGAAGTTCGAACGGCTGGTCGAGCCGGTCCTCGGCGACAACGCCGCCGACCTATGGCGTGCGGCCACCCGCCTTCCGGACGCATCGCCCGCAGCGATACTCGAACGAGCCACGCAGTGACGGCCACGCGTGTCCCCAGATCGACCACGAGATTCAAGTCGTGTCGGCATCTGCGTGTCGTTATGAGCTTGGTGTTTTTCGGAACGGACCAGCGCGAACAGCTCGTCACGTTTTACACCGACCGGGTCGGGATGGAACCGTGGCTCGAACAGCCCGGTATCAGCATCTTGAAACACGAGAATCTGCTGGTCGGATTCAGCGAGCGCACGGAGGCGGAGACGTGTGGCGTCACGACGTTCGTGTACGACACCGAGGCGGAAGTCGACGAGATGTACCAGCGGCTCGAAGATATCGCCGACGAGGAACCCAGCCGGAACGACGAGTATCAGGTGTATCAGTTCTTCGCCAGCGACCCAGAAGGGCGCACGATCGAGTTCCAATCGTTTCTTCACCCGACCGATCCTGTGTGACGCCGCCTGCCCGTCTCGACCCGGAGAGAACGGTCGACGTCGACCGAGCGGGCAGACGGCGTCTTAATCTGCGTCCACCGGCTGGATCAGCTCCGGTCCGTCGGTTCCGGCGGCGTTCACCCGCGTCGACACCGGGTGTGCCGCCATCTCGGCGGCCGGATACGGTTCTAAGAGCGCCGTCGTCTCGTCCGGGTCGCCGTGGAGCCAGCGCTCCTCCGCGTCGGGATCGAGGATCACCGCCATCCGGTGGTGAAGATCGGCGACCAGTTCGTTCGGCTCTGTCGTCACGATCGTGAACGTCTCGACGACCGAGTCAGAACTGTCGGCTTCGTCTTCTGTCTGGCTCCCGCCGCCGAACGCGGCGAGTCCGGTCTGTGTTGTCTCCGGCTTCGGAGGTTCCCACCGCTCGTAGAGGCCGGCCATCGCGAACGGTCGGTCGTCTTCGAAGGCGACGCGGTACGGTCGTTTCCTACCGCCGTCCTCAACCCACTCGTAGAAGCCGTCCGCGGGCACCAGACACCGCCGCGACTCGTAGGCGTCGGCGAAGCTCCGCTTCTCGCGAACGGTCTCTGCGCGCGCGTTGATCAGGTCGAACGATTCCTCGGCCCACGAGGGGGTGAGCCCCCACGTCATCCGCGTGGCTCGGTCGGGCGCTGCGCCGGTGATGACCGGCAGCTCCTCGCCCGGCGCGCAGTTGTAACTCGGCTCGAACGCCGCGCCGAACGTCGCCCCGAACCGAGACTCGAGTGCGTCGGCGGGCGTAAACAGGGTGTAACGGCCACACATCGGATCGGCCTTCGGGTCGAGCGGTGTTAAACGGTTGGCGCTTGTCGTCGCTTCGAGCGGGCGGCCTCTCAGGTCGCCGGCGGCTCGTCACGAACGTGTGGCGGCGTGTCCGGATTCAACGCGACGCCGCTCGTGATGACCGCTTGGAGCCCCTCCTCGACGGAGATGTCGACGTCGTGAACGCGCTCGCGCGAGACGTATATCACGAACCCGCCCATCACGGGGTTGGGTCCCATCGGAAGAAACAAACTGACCATGCCGGGCGACTCGTGACCGGTGCTCGCTTCTATCGCCGCGGGGGTATCTGCGGTCACGAACGCCATCGTGTACGCGCCCTCCGTCGGATACTCGACGAGTTTCACCTCCTCGAAGCTCTCCTCGCCGTTCGCGACCGTCTCGCTCATTTCTCGGAATCCGCCGTAGAGGCTTCCGACGCCGGGCACCCGTTCGATCCGTCGTTGGGCGTATCCGGCCGCACGCTCCACGTACGGGAACGATTCGAGCGCGGCTCCGATGACGGCCGTGACGGCAAGTCCGACGAGCAGCATGCCGCCCGTGATGACGACCTCCGGCAGTCCGGTCACGGCGAGAACGGCGGCCGTGATCGGAGACAACAGGTCGGTGATGAATCCGTAGATGAACGCGATGAGCGTGAGCGTGACCAACGCCGGGAGAATAAACAACAGTCCACGAACGAGATACGACGTGACGGCGGTGAACACGCCGCCTCCTTGATCGGCTCGTGTCGACGACGTCACCGGGGGGGTGCTCTGATCGGTCATGTGTGTCTAGGATGTACACGCCGTACGCGCTCGCCGGTATTAATCACACGGAGAACCGGCCGGGTCGTCGCTCCAAGCGTTGCCGGCGTCGCACCAATCTGCGGCGAGGATGAACCATCTGGTGGGAATCGAATTGCCGAAAATTCGATATAGCGACATACAGTTTACGTGTTCGACTTAGACCATTCCGTTATGTCAGTATACCATTATATTGGATCAAAACACCTCACGTTCACACCGGAGGCCATGCGTTCAGTCCTCGTTAAGCGTCGTACACGGGACCCGCGAAGCCTCCGCGAGACCAACGGGCTGCTCACGCATTTCGTACATGAAGCCCAGCCACCTCGCCCACGCTGTGGCCGCGATGAGCACGGACGGTGTCTTTTGGATCCACGGTCTCCTCGCGGCTGACGACTGTCTCAGATACCTCGGAAGAACCGGAACACGTCGATCATAGCCGTCACGGTCTTGATGATGAAGACCGCCACAGCATACCCCTGGAACGTATTAGCGGGTACGGCTCACAGCAACGACTAATCTCCCCGACGCCTCCGCCGCACGTGGCGGTAAGGCTTCTATCGGCCGATCGCTCGCCGCCGGTACCGATGTGAGCCGTCGATGCCCGGCAGAGCCTCGACGCGGACGCCGACGGACTCACCGCGACGAGAGACGATCGCACAGACGCGTCTCACCCTTTCGATGCCACGCAGTAGAAGCACGGAATGCGGTCTGACCCGGCGGACGCGACGACTGTGGGGTCCCGAATCTTATAGTCTGGCTCGCTCGTTGAGGCTGCTCACGTCATCTCGATAGCGACACGCTCCCGGCCCGATCGGGTCCAGCGGGGACCTCGTGTTGACGAATCCGTGTCACGACCTCAGTCGCATCTGCGTCCGGGCGTGACGAC
>KI543167.1:421215-435009 GCA_000496175.1 uncultured archaeon A07HR67
AGCGGCAAACGCGGCGGCTACCTGCTCACCGATGAGTGACGACGGATCCGTCGAGTACTTCCTGAACGACATCGGACAACACGGCCGCAACGAACGCACGACGGACGCCTATCGCCGGGTGTTGCGAGACTTCGAGCGCTTCGTCTCCGAGGAGTACGGAAAGACCCCGAGCGAGGTCGATTACAGGGAGTGTATGGCGTACGTCCACGAGCTTCGGGCCGACAAGTCCGAAAGCACCGTCGCCACCTACGCGTCGTATCTAAACCGGTTTTACACGTACCTGATTCGCGTCGGCAGACACGAGGAGAACCCGATGTCGTTGCTCATCGACGAGATGGAAGAATCCATCGACTCCGATCCGGAGCGCAGGGACATCTCGCTGCGGGAGATGCGCGCGTTTCTGGCCGACATCGACCACCCGCTCCACCGAGCCGTCATCACGACGTTGTTGAAGACGGGCATGCGTTCTGGTGAACTCTGTAACCTCGATCTCACCGACCTCCACCTCGACGGCGATACCGCCGACTGGTCGCCACGAGCGGCGTTGTCGGGGACGCCAGACACACTCTACGTCTCCGCAGAACACACGTACGGCGCGACGAGCAACGGCGAGCGCCGGAGCGCGTCGAACAAACGACGGCGAAACACGACGATCCCCGTCGACGACGAGCTCAAACGGGAGTTACGGCGCTGGCTGGCCGTGCGGCCCGACACCGACGGCTCGCCCGAACCGTTGTTCGTCGCCACGGCAGACGCCTGGGGACAGCGGGTCACCCCGGACATGATCCACCACATCGTCGAGTCGTACACCCGCGAGTTCGGCTGGTACCGGACGGGCGGCTCCGCGGCCGAGAACGTCACGCCACATTACTTCAGACACTTCTTTACCACACACCTCCGCGACAGCATCGGAGACCGCGGCATCGTGAAATACCTGCGCGGTGACGTCGGCGACGACATCATCGATACGTACACCCACGATTGGGGCAACAGAGTCCGAGAAACGTACCTCGCACACATATACACGCTGTTCCCCGACTGACACCCGAGAACTGCTCGCGAAAGACAGATCACGGCCGTGTGATGACAGTCGTATAAACTTTATCTCGCTATATAAAATGTACCCGGCGGAGCTGCCTACGGATCCTGCTGTCGGACCAGTCCCAAACGGGTCGCCGAGTCGTGGCGGTGTCCTCGGTCAAGCGTCGACCTCGAATTTTCTCGGCGTATCGAGTCACCGAGCCAGCGTCTTCAACCGGCGCCAACGCCCGCATTCGAACACCGAACCAGATCAGATATATCCCGACGAGGCCTACCCTGGCTGTGGCGATGTTCGACCCATACGGTGACCAACCGCGGGCCGCGCTTGCTGTGGTGGGAGTATTCGTCCTCGTCGCCGCAGTCGTCGTCGGAGCGTTTCTCGCCGACCCAGCGGCGAACACCCCTGACCCCGTTGCGTACGACGATACCGTCGAACTCGGAGCGTCCACCGAAACCGACGCACTGATGGCCGATTCCGGGCGACTCCCGCGCGTTCAGGTGTTTTACTCGCAGCTTCAGTACGTCGTCGGCTACAACGGCGTTGAATCCTTCGTCGACCGACTCGACGACGGCTACACCGAGCGTCGATTCGGCTACCCGCTGGTCGCGTACGTCGAAACGTTCGACGGGACCGATCCGGAAACGACCGACGCGGGGCTGTTCACCGTGGCCGGATCAAAGCCGTCGTCGTGGACGCCCGCCGAAGAGGCGGTGTACGTCGTCGACAGCGAGGCTCGGACTCCTGCTGGGAGGACGGTGGTCCCGTTCTCGTCTCGGGACGCGGCAACGACGTTTACCGCGGAGCACGGCGGAGCCGTCATCGGCTGGACGGAGCTCCGGACCCGGTCGTTCGATGTCGACTCCGCGGCGGTCGCCCGAGAGATGGCGCCGGAACGGTGGGCAGTCGCCGACGAGCGAGTGGCGGCCGCGGAGCGCGCTGCCGACCGTCCGGTCTCGGTTACGGTCGGCGAGGACGCCGAGACGATTTCGGCCGCCGTCGACGCGGCCCCGCCGAACACGACGGTGGTCGTGCCGTCCGGCTCCTACGAGGAACGAGTCACCGTCACCAAACCGCTCACGATCGCCGGCGACGACGCACGCGTCAGCGGCGGTGGCAACGGCTCGGTGATCACGGCCGAGGCGCCGGACGTGGCGATCACGGGATTAACGATCGACAGGACGGGATCCCGAACGCGGGACCGAGAAGCGGCCGCACAGCGGGCCGAGGCGGCGGCCCGCGGAGACGACCCAGAGTCGTGGGACACCAACATTCAGCTCGGATACGGCTACGGTGACGCCGGCATACGTGGGATCGACGCGCCCGGGTTGTTCGTTGACGACGTGACGATCGACACGAACGCGAGCGGCGTCCTCCTGCGGAACGGATCCAACGCGGTGATCCGGGACAGCCACGTCGACGGGACCACAGAGTGGAGCGACGGGTTCATGGGAATCACCGGGATCGAGTCGCGAGTGACCGTCACGAACAGCACGTTCACCGGCGGCCGCGACGGGATCTACCTCCACCGCGCCGACGGGTCGATCGTCCGGAACTCGGCGTTCAGAGAGAACCGCTACGGCGTCCACCTCATGTACACCGGCGACGCTCTGATCGCTGACAACTCCTTTCGGAACGAGATTTTCGCGGGGATCACGGTGATGACGCGCCCCGCTCGGAACGCGATCGTCGGCAACGACGTGCGCGGCTCCGGCGCCGGGATCCAAGCCTCGGGCACGCTGACGTACGTCGGCTACAACACGCTCGCACACAACGAACTCGGATTCTCGACCAGCTCGCGCGGATCGGTGTACGAACACAACGTCCTCGTGGGCAACGACGAGGGCGCCCGCGCGACGACGGTCGTCCCCGCGAGCCGCGTGGTCGCGAACGACTTCGTAGGGAACGAGCGCCACGCCGGGGCGGGGGCGGGGTCGCTGCGTGTGTGGGCAGACGGAGAGCGCGGCAACTACTGGGAGGGAGCGAACACGGGGCTTCACGAGCCGGGAACGCGAGCGTACCGTCCGACGTCGGCGGTCGACGGCGTGGTCCACGGTGTACCCAGCGTCGCTGTGCTTCGCGAGGCGCCGGTGTACGAGATTCTCGGGCGCCTCCGCGGTACGGTCGCCGGGGGGCGTTCCGGCAGTATCGTCGACCCGGCACCAGCGGCGGAGCCGTACGCTCCGGATCGGGTTGCGGCGGCCGCGGACCCGAACGGGACGGCCGTCCACCCCGACTGGCGGACGCGTCTCGCCGACCGCGCGAACGCCACTCGGCAGGTCGACGACCGACGCGTGAACGCAACCGATCGACTCGCGACGCGGCACGCTCGAGAACCGGGAACGAACCGACCGCAGCTCGCCGAGACGATGTCGGTATGACCGAGCGGCCGGACCCCCCCGCGGTGACAGATGATGGACCAGCCGGCGGGGAGGCGACCTTCGAACACGCGGTCGCGGTCACCGACGGCCTCACCAGAACGTACGGCGGCGTTCCCGTTCTCGATTCGGTGTCGATCACGGTCGAACCGGGGCTCACCGCGGTCATCGGTCCGAACGGCTCCGGGAAGTCGACGCTGCTCGGCGCGCTCGCCGGAACAATCGCCCCGACCGCGGGCGAGATTCGGCACCTCGGTGTCGATAGAACCGACGGGAACGGAAAGCCGATCGGCTACCTCCCACAGCGAGTCCCGTTCCGTGAGGGATTCACCGCCCGCGAGACGCTCGCGTTCTACGCGCGGCTCGTCGAGGCCGACCCGGATGCCAGACTCGCGGCGGTCGGGCTGACGGACGCCGCAGAGAAGCCGGTAGAGGCGCTCTCAGGTGGGATGAAGCGACTGCTCGGTATCGCACAGGCGACACTCGGCGATCCGTCACTCGTCGTGCTCGACGAACCGACAAGCGGGCTCGACCCGGGAATGCGCGAGCGGGCGTTCCGGGCGGCAGCCGACCAGACGACCGGCGACGCGGGTGTCGTCGTGAGCACGCACGACCTCGATCTCGTCGACGCGCACGCAGACCGCGTCGTTCTGCTCGCCCGCGGGCGGGTCGCCGCCGCCGGCGACCTCGACGCGCTGTGTGACGACCGCGGCGTCGACACGACCGCGGAGCTGTACGACGCCGCGATGGACGACCTCCCCGTCTCGGAAGACGGAGACGACCCGAGTCGAGGGGGCAACGACGGCGAGCGTGGAGTCCACGTGACGGGGATTTCGGAGCGATGACCGGCGTCTGTAATGGGGACGGCGTCCTCGCGGGCGTGAGAACCGTGTTTCTTCGGGAGCTCGCGACGATCTTCCGCACGCCGGGATATGGCGTCCTCGCGGTCGGGCTGCTCGCCGTGCTCGGGCTGCTCGTCGCGGTCGGGGGCGGCGGCGCGACCGGATTCGTTCCGGCCGTGGTGGATCTGCTCTTGCCCGCCGAGCTGCTGGTGCCCGTCATCGCGACGGTATTGGGGTACCGTGCGTTGTTGTCGGACGTGGTCAGCGGCGAGCTCGCGGTGATTCGGACGTATCCGGTGAGCGTCGCGGGGTACGTCGTCGGGATCCTGCTGGCCCGGCTCGTCGCGCTGGTCGCGGTCGTGGGTCTCCCGTTCGCGGCGGTCGGCGGCTACGTCTGGCTGACCGCCGCCCCCGACACGGGAATCTTCGCGACACACACCGGCGTCGATTCGCCGCTGCTGTACGTTCGCTTTCTCACGCTGTCGTTGCTGCTCGGGGCGGCGTTTCTCGCGACGTCGATGTGGGTGTCTGCTGCGGCGACGAGCCGTCGAAACGCGGTCGCACTCGCCGCGCTCGCCGTCATCGCCGGGGCGTTCGGCGGTGACCTGACACTCATCCGGTCGTTGTTGACGGGGGCGGATCCCTCAACGGTCACGAACCGGCTCGTGTTCACACCGAACGGCGCGTTCCGCGGGCTGGTCTTCGAGACCGTAATTGGCGTCTCGTTCGCACAGGAGCAGGGGGTCACCAACGTCGGCCGGGCGGTCGGTTCGCTCGTGGGATGGACGGTTCTCGGCAGTCTCGCTGCCACCGCCACGCTCGCCGTCCGCCATCGCGTGAGCACCGCGATCGAGCGGGTCCGGTACGGGACGTAGACCGTCCGATCTCGCGAACGCTCGCGGCGTCGAATCCGGCAGAACGGCGTTCGACGTTCCAACCAGAAAGGATATGATCGGCCAAACGGGACCACGAACATGGAACGACGCCGGGTTATCGCCGCCGGAATCGGGAGTGTAGTTACCGGACTCACCGGCTGTCTCGGCGGCGGCACATCCGAGGAGACGCCCCCGGACCCGGTGGATCTCGAGGGGACGTTCGACACCGACCACGGGATGGAGATCGGGCCGCACGGCGGCGCGAACGGACAGATCTTCTACCGAGACGCCGATCCGCGGGACGAGGGCAACCCAGCGTGGTTCCACACCCTCGTCCACAGCCTCTTTCCATACCACTTCGATCGGCTCGACCGCGGCTGGGAGCCGGTCGTCGTCTACGTCACCGACTTCTCGCGCGTCGACTACACCGTGCGGCAGCGTGACGGTGCGCCGCGAATGCCGTCGCCGACGGCACCGGAGACGTTCGCCGACGCAACTGACCTCCTCTACGTCGCCGAAAGCGACGTGATGGGTGGAATGGGCCCGGCACTCCACCCGTTCTCGGACCAGGAGGAGGCCCAATCGTTCATCGACACCCACGGCGGCCAGGCGTTTGACTACGAAGAGATCGACCGCACCCTGATCGAAGGGATCCGACAATCGGAAAACTGAGTGGATGAACCGGACGGACCAGGAGGGAGGCAGTCACCGATTATCGTCGCGCGGGTACAGTTACGATTGGGTCTGGTCGAGTCAGTCCGCAGTGGAGCTGTCACTTAGTGAGCCCGGCGCGTACGCGTAGACGGCGTAGAGAACCATCGCGGCGATCAGGAAATCGAGGCTGTGTTCGACGAAGTGGTGAACCGGCATCGGGACGATTCCCAACACGGTCCCGGCACCGACCAGCGACCGCAGGACGAGCACGCCGACTGCGGCGCTGATCAGTCGATACTGGCTGGTCTGGCGGCGTCGATACGCGACGAGGCTCACGAGAAAGAGCGCACCGGTTCCGATTCCGGCACACGCAATGACGGCTAGGAGTACGGGTGACCCCTGAACGGTGAGTGGCACGAGCGCCGGGAAGACGGTCCGCGAAATGACCGATGCGATCACGACACCGGTCAGTATGCGTTCGAAGTGATAAGAATACACGGGGCGAAACGTTCCCGTGCGAGGAGAACACCCCGACAGGTTTTATTTCTCAGCCAATTACGGGCGAATACTCACGATGGCGACGACCAGAGATCGGGTGCGACAACACGTCCGCGAGACGCCCGGCGTCCACTTCAACCAGGTGGAACGCGATCTGGACATCGCCACCGGACAGGCGCAGTATCATCTCCGACGACTGGTGAACGATGAGGAGTTGATCGTTGAGCGGATCGGTGGTCGAGCTCACTACTTCGATCCCATCTTCGACCCGTGGGAACGACGCGCGCTCGCGTTCCTTCGACGTGAGACCGCCCGCGAGATCGTACTGCGGCTCCATGCGGACGGTCCTCTTCTCCCGGAAACACTAACCGTAGAGTTGGACCTCGCGCGGAGCACAGTCTCGTGGCACGTCTCGAATCTCAGCGACGCTGGAATCGTCACGAAGTCCGACGACCGCCCGATGACGATCACGCTGACCCGCCCGGACCGCACGGCTGAGTTGCTCGAGGTGGTGTCGCCCTCGCTGCCAGACCGGATCGTCGACCGGTTCATTCGGACCGTCGACAGCCTTTTTGAATGAGGAACGGACTGGCTGGACCCGCCCGGATTGGACGGGAGTGGCGCGTTCGAAGGTCACACCAGATACCTCAAGACCGCGAGACCAATACGCGAACGTATGGACCGACGGAGTTTCTGTAAAACGGCCGGCGTCGCGGGAGTCACCGCCGGCACTGCCGGTTGTCTTGATGTCCTTGGCAGCAGTGGCGCCGAAGGAACCGTTCTCGGACCGCCGGAGCGAGACCTCAGCGAGGCGTCGTACCCAAGCTACGGTGACAACATGCCCGAGTTCACCGTCCCCGACCCGATCCACGGCGAGGAGATATCGACGGCCCAGTTTGAGGGCGAGCGCGCGGTGCTGTGGACGTCATTTTACATCAACTGTCCGGACGGGGTGTGTCCCGCCCTCATTCTCCGGCTCCGTCGCGGACAGGAGGCCGCCGCTGAGGAGGGGTACGGCGACCAAGTCACGTTTCTCCCCATCACGTTCGATCCCGAGCGCGACACCGTCGAGGCCCTCCGCGAGTACGCCGGCCAGCAGGAGGTTGACCTCGATGCGGGTAACTGGCACTTTCTCCGCCCAGAGACCTACGAGCGGGCCCAAGAGATACACGACGAGCACTTCGGTCTGAAGATCGAGAAGCAACCGGCAGATGACATCGAGAACCTAGAGTATCGCTTCCCGCACTACGGGCTCATCATCCTCGCCAATAAACAAGGGATCATCGAGCGGGCGTACTCACGGGGGCCGCAAACCGACATCGAACGGCTCGTCGACGACCTCGAACGAGTGGCCACTGCGTGAGAACTCGTGGGCACCGGTAGGCTTGTCAGCGTCGTTTTCCTCAACGTAGTCGCAGACGGAAGACTGCCGCCCGTACCAAGCGAGTGAAAGAAACTCTCTCGGTCAGTGCCCCATCCCTCCGAGGGGCTGGTAGTGCGGGAACATTGGGTGCGGGAGGTGTACGCCGAGCGCCATCAGTCCGTGCGCGAACAGCACGTATCCCAGCACGACGAACACTACGCCGAGTAGCCGATGGACGCGACGGCGGTGGACAACGTCGATCGATTGGATAACCGTTCCATAGAGGAAGACGGCCGGAATCGTCCCGATGCCGAGGGCACCGAGAGCGATTCCTCCGGTGGCCGGAGAGCCGCTCGCGAAGGCGAACAGATACGCGGGATACAGCATCGGACAGGGAAGAAACGCGTGGACGGCCCCGAGACCGACAATACTCGGGCTGTTGACGTGCCGGTGAACTCTCGCTGCGAGCCACGACGTGACGCGCTGGACGCCTGGGATACGAATCTCGCCTCCGCTTCCACCGATGACGTACCGAACGCCCGTCGCCACGATGAAGCCGCCTACTGCGAGACCGACAGCACCCCGAAGGAGGTCAGCGATCGGTGTCAGTTGATCAGCGGTGACGAACACGACGCTTCCGAGCGCGCCGAAGAGGGCCCCGAGAATCGCGTACGTCGTCGCCCGGCCGACGTTGAACAGGAAGTGCTGGCGGACCTCATAGGTCGTGAGATGACCGGCACGCCCGTCGTTGGCTGTCACCGTCCCGCCGTCAGGCTGTGGCGTCATCTGCTTCGAGTACATCGTCACTAACGGCCCACACATCCCGATACAGTGTGCGCCGCCGAGCACGCCGATGAGAACGAAGAGGACGACGTCAATTCGGAGGAGTGACTCGATCATAGTTGTTCTCGATTGCGTACGGGTTTGTGTCGTCTGGTGTAGATCTCGAATAAGAGTATGGATAGTGCCGAGTGAAAGGAACGCTTGACCTCTTCCGCGTGAACGCGGAGGAATCCGACCATCGGATTCGGGCGGTCGCCACCTTTCGGTTCCAATCCGCGCTCGGAGGGAACCGGCGACACACCGGGGGAACTGTTGTTTGTTTCCCTCGTAGGGCTGTGGCCCGGTCAAGAGGCCCCGTCGGACTCCATGTCATCGCCGTGCGAACCACCACCGGTTCGCCACCTTTTGTGGTTTGGGGACGGCATCTCACCGAGTCCGTAGCATCCGCATTAACGGGGGCCACAAGTATGAGTCCACCGACAAACGGGCCAAGTGTCTGCTTGACCCCCGCCTGAAGACGGGAGTATGCGCTCGTAATCTCTATCAATTCCATCCTCCGAGGTCGTGGAGTTGTCTCACAGATTCGGAGAGTATGCCGATCTCGAACCGGATCGTCGTCGATTCCCGGCGTTTTCGCCGAGCTCGGGCTTTGGCGTATCGACTCGTCGGCCCCAACGTCTTCGACCTTTCTCGTCTACGCCGCGGGAGCCACGCGATAGGCGGGGTCAGCGTTTATTGGGTTCCGGACGCGGGCAATGCTCAGTTGTTCGTCGACTCACACAGTCGGATTCGACGAGATCGACCGGGCTCTGATCGGGGCGGTCCGCCACGAGGGGCCTGAATACACGACTCGGCAGCGCTCACACGGTGATCGCCGAATCCGCTCGGACCCCGTCGAGACGCGCCAGCACGCGTTCGATGTCCGGATGCTGCTCGGCCGTGTTCCGCATCACGACCGTCTCGCTCGGGAACAAGTGTTCGCCAACAACGAGCCCGTGATCGCGTGCGGTCGAGCCGGTCACGGTGAGATACACCCCGAGTCCCGTGTCCGCAATCGCAGCCTCCTCGGTGACGTCGGACCCGGGATAGACGAACTCGATCCCGTCGAGCGCGTCCGTTCCCAAGACCGCAGTGATGAGTCGCTCGTACCGCGAGGAGATGCACAGCGGCCCCTCGTACTCCGAGAGATACGCACGGTCGAGTTCGGCGTCCGGCGGCAACGCCTCCGGGCGCCCCATCAGGGTGTGATACACCGTGTCCCCGAGCCCGCTGACGACGCGAACGTCCGTGTCCATCGGGTCGATGCGCTCGTTGACGGCCGCCAATCCCCCGAGTCCGGAGGGCCGAATGCCGACGACCTCTTCTAAGACGAGGTCGGCGGAGTCGAATCCAAGCGCGAACTCGTGGGTTCGAAGCGCCCGGAACGGCTCCTCGCGGCCGACCAGCTGGATCGTGACGTCTCCGACCGCCACTGTCGCCGAGTCGAACACGATCCGTCGCGGCTTCCCCTCACGATCGTCGCGCAACAGGGTGAACTCCGGGTCGCTCGGCTCGTCGACCCCGGAGTACTCCGCCAGCCGGCGGTACGGTCCCTCGTCGGCGGAGACCGACCCCTTCGTGATGGCCTTCTCGTACCGCAGAACGTTGCTCACTCGGTCGGCGAACGCCTCGAGATGGTCGGTCTCGCCGGCGGTGGCCAGCCGTTCGAGGACGGCCTCCAGCGGACGACCCTTGCGCGGGACGGCGACCGAGAGCGGCTCACTCATTGTCTCCTCCTGCGTCGCCGGCGGCAAAACGGGTTGCGCTTTCCGACGGCTACGGCCCGAACGCCTCGTTGACCCGGCTCCGGAACGCCTCGAGCTCCTCGAGATGGTCGGTTATCTCCGCTAACTCCGCGTCGACGTCCGCGATGTCGTCTCCCAGTCGTTCCTCGATGTCGGTCAGACGCGTGTCGACCGCTGCCAGGTCCTCCCAGATGTCGTCGAACTCCTCGTCGAACCGTTCGAGCCGGTCATCAATGTCGTCCGTCTTCTCGTGTAACAGTTCCACGTCGTCTCCGAGTCCATCGACCGCCTCCCGGGTCGCCTCGGTATCCGCCTCGATCGCTTCGACGTCGCCCACGAGCTCTGCGTGCGCCCGGTCGCCGGCGGCGACGCGGGTGTCGATCGCGTCGACCGCGGACTCGACGTCGGCGACGCGAGAATCGATCCCGTCGAGTATCTCGCGTGCGGTTCCGTCGTCGTCGATGAACTCGGCGAGCGCGTCGGCGTACGCCTCGATGTCGGCCACGCTCGACTGGAGGCGGCCGATCCGGACGTCGACGCTTCGGGGGACGCCGACGTCGAGCTCTTCTCGAAGGAGTTCGAGGTCCGCCTCGTCTACGTCGCCGGACCGGACCTCGTCGGCCAGCGCGGCTGCGATCCCGGTCGTCGCCGCTGTCGACTCGGCTTCCGTCTCGGTGGCGGAGATGTCGACCGTCTCGTCGTCCGCAGACTCGGCCGCCTCGTCGTCCGCAGACTCGGCCGCCTCGTCGGGTGCCTCGGAGACGGACGAGTCGATCGGCCCGGCGTGCCGCGTGACGGCAGCCGTCGTGTCGGCATCGAGGACCCGGGGTTCGGGACGCGAGTCGGCGGTGAGGGTGGGCGCGTCACTCGGCCTGTCTGCGGCGGAGCCGGCTCCCGTGTCTTCCATTCCGGGAAGCGTCGCTCGGTCGCCCGACAACGCTTCTCGAACCGCGTCGGTCTCGTCGACGCCGAGTACGTCTTCGATCTCCTCGTCGACGGCGACGTGCTCGACGGTGGGGTCTCCGAGAAACGCGTCCAGCTCCGGGTCGTCGTCGCGGATTCCGAAGACGGTCTCGACCGATTCGCCGGGTTCGAGCACCCGCTCGAACTCCACCCGGTGGTCCTTGTAGGCGGTCCAGTGTTCGCTCTCGTACTCCGGATGAAACCCGACGCGGTCCATCGGAAACGAGTCCGGAATCTGGTCGACGAGACGCGCTCGAACCGGCTCCTCACGGCGTGACGAGAGTTCGAACAACACCGCGGGCACCGGGAACGCGTCGTCGGTAAACGACTTCTCGACGCGGAGCCCGTCCTCCTCGACGGTCGTCGTCGCTTCCGTTGTCTGGTCGTCCATACGCCCCTCTCCACAGGCGGGGGATTAAATTCCACGGGCGACGTCTCAGGCGTGATACTCCCGAGACTGCCGCCGCTACTGACACCGGCTCACAGATCGATCCGGTCGCCGATCTCGACGATCGTCAGCCGGTCTGGGTGGTCGAAGCTCCGTGCGTGCGCGTGAAGCGCCGTCGGGTCGGCGGTGAGCCCCTTCCACATGTCCCAGTGTGTCGGCACGAGCCGGTCGAGTTCGAGCGCGCTCGCCGCCTCGACGATCTCGGACTCGTTGCTGTACCACTTGGTTCGGTTCGGCTCGCCGGTCTCCTTGTCGGGGATTCGTCCGACCGACCCGAACGCGAGGATCCCGAGGTCGATGTCGTGCGTGTCGGCCAGCGACGAAAACGACGGCGACGGCTTGCTGTCTCCGGCGTGAAACACCGTTCCCGTCGGGTGGTCGATCACGTACCCGACCGGGTGTGTCGCGTCCGCGTCGCGCGTCTCGACGACGGAGATGTCGAACTCGCCGATCCGAAGCTCGTCGCCCTCCGTGACCTCGAGGAACTGCTCGTCGTCGACGTCCCACGTCTCGGTCCAGCCTTCCGTCTCGCGGGCGACCGAGAGCGAGTCGTCCGGCGCGATGAACTCCGCGCCGGTGTTCGCGAGGATCGGTGCCTGTGAGGGGCCGTGGACGTGATCCGTGTGTTCGTGGGTCGCGAACACCGCGTCCGCGTTCTCGATGTCCGCCGGATCGAACGGAACCGGGATCATCCGAACCGTTCGCGGCGGGTCGCCCGTCCCCACGTACGGGTCGATCCAGAGCACCGTCCCGTCGCGTCCCTTGATCGCGAATCCGTTACAGCCGAGATACCACAGCGCAACCGTGTCGGGCTCGGCGGCCGCGACCGCACGCGGCAGCCAGTCGCCCCAGTCGGAACTCGTCATGTTCGCCCGTCTCCCGGCTCTGTCCTAACCGTTCCGGAGTTCGTCGAGAACGTTCTCCGTCTCGCTGACGCGACACGTACACCGTATGCGACGATATCGAATCTGTCGTGTGAGCGTGTCGCCGCCGATCGGCGACTCGCCGACGGCAGAATAAAAACGAGCGTTCACAACTGAGGGGTGAAGCCGACGCGTTTTGAAAGAATGCCAATTACTGTAGAATATTTGTCTCTTCCGATGGCGATTAGTCCTCCTCACGGGGTACGTCTCGCATGGTCGGCGTCGGAACCCAGTTCGCCGCCTACGGGGTCCGCGGCGCGTTCAGCACCGCATGGGAGGTCGTCGAATTTCTGACTGCTTTCGTGTTTAGAGAGCTGCTTTCAGCTCTCATCTTGGTTTTCGCGCTGATGTATTCTCTGTACGAAACGCTCAATTACATCCTGAGCGCAGTGGTGACTCGGGTCACATCGGGGTGAGACGAACTCCCGTCGTTGAACAGACGGCGCCGGACCTTCGGGCTCGAATGTAAACGCACAGCGGACCTACTCGTCCCGGTCTCCTAGCCGGCGGTGTGCTATCCAGCGCTCGGGTGATATCGGCTCGCGGCGACGCGACCGCCGTCGTTGCCGGGACGGCTCCGGCGAGCGGCATCGCGCTCAGAGCAGTCCCGTGCCGCCGAGGACGAGCCGAACGCCGATGACGGTCAACAGCCCGAGCACGACGCCACGGCGAAGGCGTTCGCTCACCCGTCCGCGGATCCGCTTTCCGACGGCGACGCCCGCGACCGCGGGGACCGCGGCGACGATGGACGCGGCGACGAGTTGGAGGTCGGGATACAACCCGAGCGCGCCGGCGGCGGCGACGCGGAGCCCGTTGATGCCGACGAACACCAGCGCCACGACGCCGACGAACAACCCGTGTGAGAGGTTACAGCTTCGCACGAACGCGACGAGCTGGACGCCGACGTTCGTTCCTCCGAACAGGAGCCCAGAGACGCCTCCGACGCCGGCCATCGCGAGCGGCGTCTCGACGAAACAACGGTCCGCCGCGCGCGACACTGCCGGGAGCGGGACGACCCGCTGGGCGGTCGTTACGAACCCGAGCGAGACGAGCCCGAGCAGGACGCGCAGCGGCGCCTCCGGGAGCCGATCGAGCAGCGCCATGCCGAGAATGGTGCCGACCAGCGCGGAGACGAGCAGCGGCGCGAATCGGCTGCCGCAGCTGGCGAGTTCTTCTCGCGTGAGATCGCCGATCAGCGCGAGGTTGACGGCAAACATCGGAAGGATCATAAACGCGACGGCGGT
>KI543167.1:435029-439006 GCA_000496175.1 uncultured archaeon A07HR67
TCGGGAGCGCGTTCTCAAGCCGATCGAACGGCCGGAACGGTACGAGAGGTACGGGCTCGGCGCCGCCAACGGAATCCTGCTCTACGGGCCACCGGGCTGTGGAAAGACGCACATCGCAGAGGCGTTGGCCGGCGAATCTGGATTCTCGCTCGTCGCAGTCACCCCGACGGATATCACGAGCAAGTGGGTCGGCGAGGCGGCCGACAACGTTAGCGCACTCTTCGAGACGGCTCGAGCACACCAGCCGTGTCTGGTACTACTGGACGAGTTGGACGCAATCGCGCCAAACAGATCGGAGACGGGAACGAGTTCTCAGCGACAGATGACGAACCAGCTGCTGATCGAACTCCAAGCCATCGAGGGAACTGACGTCGTCGTCGTCGGAACGACGAATCGGCTCGACGAGATCGACCCGGCCATTCGCCGATCGGGTCGGTTCGACGATCGGATCGAAGTGCCGCCACCGGACGCGGCGGCACGGCGAGCGATCCTCGAGGTACAACTCAACGGCCGCCCAACGACCGCGAACCTCGATCTCGCTCCGACGGTCGAGGCCACGGCCGGCTACGCGTCTAGCGATCTCGAACTGGTCGCGACGCTGGCGGCACGTCACGCCATGGTCGCAGACCGCGAGGTCGATTCGGACGCCTTGGCTGCGGCTGTCGCTGAGACCTCTTCGAGCATCGGGGAGTGGCTCCCCCAGTATCCGTCGAGACTGGACGCGACCGACGGGGCTGTGAGGGTCGTTCAGCCGCCAGGGGTGAACCTCTCGGCGGCGGAACTCGTGGACGTCGACGTCGAACGCCGGTTCGCCGACGTTCCAGGCCGGACCGCACAGAAGACGACGATCGACGAGCGGATTCTCGACCCGATACGCAACGTCGAGTCGCACCGGTCGGTCGGCGTCAGTGGCGTCGACGGAGCGCTTCTGTACGGCCCACCGAGAAACGACGCCAGCCACCTGGCACGGGCGGTCGCCGGAGAACTGTCCATTCCGCTGGTTCCGCTCACGCCACAAACGATCGGCGGCCACCCGTCCGCCTCGCAGACGACCATCGCAGAGGAGACACTCGCCATCGCTCGGGCGAACACGCCGTGTGTCCTGTTCATCGAAACCATCGACAGGCTGACGCCAAGCGGCATCGGCGCCACCCAAGGAGCGAGTTTCACTGACCTGGTCGCGGGACTACTCACAGAAGCGGCGACGTCGGATGCGATCATCATCGCCACCGCCGAAACCCCGAGCGCCGTCGCCGAGCCGGTTCGGAACGCGGATTGTTTCGACGAACGGATAGCGATTCCGCTTCCCGGCGTCTCGACGCGCGAACGGCTGCTTCGAGAGAGTATCGACGACCGACTGGTTCCGCCGGAGTTCGACTGGGAGCGCGCGGCGGCCGTTGTCGAGGGCCTCGGAACGGCGGCGATACGAACCGTCGGCGAGGCCGCCGCACGAACGACGCAACAAAACGGTGAGCGGCTGACCGTCGACACGGTCGCGACCGCGGCCGAGAAGCATCGAGACGACGCCGACAGCTCGCCTCGATACATCGAATGATGCCAGATCGATGACTCACGACGATACAGACAACGAGGCCACGGCCCAAGACCGACGGGGACCGGAAGCCGACGCCAACACGAGCCACAACGGAGCGAATGATCAGCTAAAACGCGTCGTTTTGTGGCTGCTCGGGCTTGACCTGGTCGTTCTGCTCGTTCCCCGCAGCGTCGAACAGCTTGCGCCGTACGTCGTCGGCCTCACGAAACTGCTCGACACCGGTGGGATGGAGTCGATCGTCGTCTTGTCGTTCGTCATCGGCTACGGCGAGATCGTCTGGCTACTCGGCTGGCTGGTTCTGGCCGCAATTGCGGTCTGGTACGCCCCGAAACTCATCAGACCTGGGGCGACGACGTGGCCGAGTTCGTACCTCGTACGAGCGGTGATGGTGGTGCCGATCCTCTGGAGC
This sequence comes from uncultured archaeon A07HR67, assembly GCA_000496175.1. GTDB lineage: Archaea > Halobacteriota > Halobacteria > Halobacteriales > Haloferacaceae > Halorubrum. The sequence goes on from KI543167.1 coordinate 436,994, forward strand.
GGTCTCCTCGCAGAAACCGCCTACCGCTCAGTGTTAGACGGGATCGTCGGACCGATCCCGGTGCCGGGTTCGCTGCCACTCACGCCGCTCACCGTCGGCGGGAATCTGGCGGCGGTGGCCGTGTTGTTCGCCTGGGTGTTACAACAGAGCGACGAGCGACTCTCGCCCGGCGAGCGCAACCCCTTCGGATACGTGCTCCGCGGCATCGCGCTCGTGGCGATTCTAGGCCTGTTGTTCGGGTTATTCAGCCTCATCAGCCCGTTCGGAGAGGTGTTCGCCGTCGTCTCGTACCTGCTCAGCTCTTCGGAGATTCCGAGCGATCCGGCCGAGCGTCTGATCGAGGGCGCGACAACCATCTGGAAGCGGAACGCGCTCGCGGTGATGACGGTGTATCTGGCCGCGATGCTGGTCACCACCGGCAGCGTCATGCTCGCGGCTCGGCTCCGTGTGCCGGCCGGATTCGTCTCCGCCGCGCCGCTTTCGGCTCTGCTTCTCGTGGTATTCGGCGTCTCGGCCGGCGGATACACGTATCTCTACTGTGAGCGAACGCTCCGACAGTTCCGACAGAACTTCGATCCGACTGCCGATCCGACCGTCCGCGTGTCCGGGATGGTCATTCCGACTGCCGTTCTGATCAGCCTCGTCGCAGGCGAGTACGTGTTCGCGGATCCGACCGTCGGCCCCGGCCTCGCGAGCGGGATCGTTGGGGTGTTTGCCGTCACTGCTGCGACGTTCGAGCTCATCATAAACATCGGTCAAAAGCCCGACGAAAACGACGGCAAGAGCTCCGAGCAGTGGGAGATCTGCGATCGGGAACTCGCCGCGGTCGGGAAACACATGCGGACGGATCCGGACGATCCCCGGCGTACGCTCGTGGCGTTCGACATCGTGTCTAGACACGACGAGCCGTTGGACGTACGCGTTACGGACTCCGTTCCGGCGTGGCTCGATCCGAAAACGATCGAGTTCGACGGCGACGAGCCCGGTGCGTGGGACGTCGAATGGGAGGAACTCAGCTACGAGACGACACTCCCGTCCGAGGGAAGCCGAACGCTCGAATACGAGGTGAGAGGGTACGACCTCGCCATCGGACCGGAGCGAGGAGCAAGGGATCTCCACCACGGAACTTACGTCGAACTCGGACGACAATCGGAGTCTGCCGAGTCAGAGACGTGTAGGAACGACCCAGGCATGACGATTAACGTTCCGTCGTACCACCTTCCGCCGATCGCTATCGGGATCTTCTTCGGTCTTCTCGGCGCCGCAGCCCCCCTCGATGGCGTATTTCTGCTCACCGAGTGGGTCGACGGAACTCCGGGCGGCTATCCGCTCGGCGAAGCGGGAGTGCGGTTCCTTCTCATCTCCTCGCTGGTGGTCTGCTCGTACGTTCCGTTCGGCATCTCCACGCACCTGGACGAACTCCGCGAATCTGGCGTTGACCTCTCGACTGAAGCAAATCATTGGGGACCGTCTGCCCGGCAGTTTCGGCTGGTCTCTGTCGCGGGTCTAATCGCGGCCGTCGGGATCACCGCTCGTCTCGCGGGTCCGCTGCCGGTCTCGGCTCCGCTCGACCGGTGGATCCCGTGGGTGTCCGGAGCGGGCGCGATCGTCCTCCTGTTCGCCGCATACGGGATCCGCGGCGCGTTCAGCACCGCATGGGAGGTCGTCGAATTTCTGACCGCTTTCGTGTTTAGAGAGCTGCTTTTAGCTCTCATCTTGGTTTTCGTGCTGATGTATTCTCTGTACGAAACGCTCAATTACATCCTGAGCGCACTGGTGACTCGGGTCACATCGGGGTGAGACGAACTCCCGTCGTTGAACAGACGGCGCCGGACCTTCGGACTCGAATGTGAACGCACAGCGGACCTACTCGTCCCGGTCTCCTGGCCGGCGGTGTGCTATCCAGCGCTCGGGTGATATCGGCTCACGGCGATGCGACCGCCGTCGTTGCCGGGACGGCTCTGGCGAGCGGCATCGCGCTCAGAGCAGTCCCGTGCCGCCGAGGACGAGCCG
>KI543167.1:439026-461015 GCA_000496175.1 uncultured archaeon A07HR67
AACCTCTCCGCACGCCGCGGCGCTCCCGCAGTCTTATCAGCGTTCCCGGCCGATCATCGCACATGGTATCGAGCAGCCGGATGGCGGCGGTCGACGCCAACGCGGCCGCCCTCGGCGTCCCGCGCAAACAGCTGATGGAATCGTCGGGCAACGCCGTCGCCCGAACGGTCCGGTCGGTCACCGACCCCGGCGACGAGGTCGCGTTCGTCTGTGGCCGGGGAAACAACGGCGGCGACGGGTTCGTCGCAGCCCGGTTTCTCTCGGACCGAGCGGTCACCGTCTACCTGCTGGGGCGGCCGGAATCGATCGGGACGCAGATCGCCCGCGAGAACTGGACGGCGCTCCGCGCGGCCGAGATTCCGACAGTCGTCGTCGCCGACGCCGCCGACCTCGACCTCGGCTCGCCGGACGTCGTCGTCGACGCGATGCTCGGCACGGGGGTCTCGGGCGCGTTGCGCGAGCCGGAACGGACCGCCGCAGCACGCGTGACCGAACTGGGAACCGTTGTCGAGGGGACCGCCGATACGGCCGGCGCGGCCGACACGGCCGGCACGACGGTGATCGCCGTCGACGTTCCGTCGGGCATCGACGCCGACACCGGCGAGCGGACCGGCGGGCCCGAAAGCCCCGCGGTCGCGGCCGACCGCGTGGTGACGTTTCACGACACGAAGCCGGGGCTCGACCGGGTCGACGCCGCGGTGACCGTCGCCGACATCGGCATCCCGACGGCCGCCGAGCGGTTCACCGGTCCGGGCGACCTCCTCGGATTCGGCCGCGACGCCGACTCACACAAAGGCGAGAACGGCGAGGTGCTCGTCGTCGGGGGCGGCCCGTACGCCGGGGCGCCGGCGTTGTCGGCTCGGGCTGCCCTGCGGGCCGGTGCCGACTTGGTGCGGGTCGCGTGCCCGGCGGGCGTCGCGACCGAGATTCAGGGGTTCTCCGCGGACCTCATCGTCCACGGCGTTCCGGGCGAGACGCTCGCGCCGGTACACCTCGACCGACTTCTCGACCTCGCGGCGACCCAAGACGTCGTCGTGATCGGGCCGGGACTCGGCGACGCAGACGAGACGGCAGAGCTCGTTCGGCGATTCCTCGCCCGGGTCGACGGACGCGTGGTCGTCGACGCCGACGCCCTTCGGGTCGTTCCCGGGGTCGACACCGACGCCGAGCTCATCTGTACTCCTCATCAGGGCGAGCTGCGCGAGATGGGCGGCGAGACCGCTTCTGACCCAGGAGAACGGGGCGACCGCGTCCGGTCGTTCGCCGCAGACCTCGGTCATACCCTTCTCGTGAAGGGAGCGGTCGACGTGATCGCAGGGCGGGCGAGCGGGGTCGGCGGTAGCGACGACGAGCCGACCGTCCGGCTCAACCGGAGCGGGAATCCGGGGATGACGGTCGGCGGAACCGGCGACGTGCTCGCGGGGACGGTCGGAGCGCTCGCGGCACGAACGGGTCCGTTCGAGGCGGCCGCCGCCGGCGCGTACGTCAACGGGCTCGCCGGCGACGCCGCCGCCGACGCGCACGGCCACGGGCTCGTGGCGACGGACTTAATCGACCGGCTCTCGCAGGCGTTGTACGATGAGTGAGGAGCCCGAGACGGACCGGACGGAGGACGAACTAACTCACACGACCGCCGACGGCGACGTTCAGATGGTCGACGTGGGCGCGAAGCCCGACACGGCTCGGCGGGCGGTCGCCCGCGGTGAGATCCGGCTGACGCCCGCCACAGTCGAGGCGATCCGCGCCGACGAGGTTGCCAAGGGAGACGTGCTCGCGACCGCCCGAATCGGCGCGATTCGAGCGGTGAAACACACCTGGGAGACGATCCCGATGTGTCATCAGATCCCGATCACGAACGTCGACACGGCGTTCGCCGTCGACGACGACCGCGTCGAACTGGCGGTCACGGTGGAGACGACGGGCAAGACGGGCTGTGAGATGGAAGCCTTAGAAGGCGTGACGACGGGGTTGAACGTGGTGTGGGACATGGTGAAGGCGGCCGAGAAGACCGCCGACGGCGCGTATCCGAACACCCGAATCTCGGACGTCAGGGTCACCAGTAACAAAAACGCGCGCTTGACGCCCCGGACGCGTGAATCTCAGAACAACCCGGATATCTCGCCGTCGTCGCCGACGTCAATCTCCTCGGCGGCCGGTTCGGCCGGAAGCCCCGGCATCGTCATCACGTCTGCGGTCTTGACCACGACAAAGCCGGCTCCGGCCGAGGCCGTGACCTCCCGTACGGTGAGCGTCCAGTCCGTCGGAACCCCCGTCGCGGAGGCGTCGTCGGACACCGAGTACGGCGTCTTCGAGAGACACACCGGGCGGTCGCCGTACCCCCACGCCTCGACGCGGTCGACGTCCGCGGCTGCCCCGTCGACGTACTCGACGCCGTCGGCGCCGTACACCGCGCGGGCGACCGTCTCGATCTTCGTTCTGACCGAGTCCGTCGGGTCGTACAACGGCACGAAGTCGTCGGTTCCGGCCGCCTCACGGACCGCCGTGGCGAGCGCGAGTCCCCCCTCGCCGCCGTCGCGATACACGGTCGAGCGGACGACGGGGACGTCGCCGCCGAGCGCCGACTCCAGTGCCTGAAGCTCCGCCGCCGTGTCGTCGGGGAACACGTTGATCGCGACGACGGCCGGGATCCCCATCGACTCGACAATCTCAACGTGATGACGGACGTTGTCGGCGCCCGTTCGCACCGCCTCCGGACCGGCCTCGGCGAGCGCGTCGAAGTCAGTCGGCCACATCTCGAGCCCGTGGCGTTTGACTCCTCGCACCGACGCGACAACGACGGCGACGTCGGGGACGATCCCCTCGGGAGCCACGATGTGTGCGAACTTCTCCGCGCCGAGATCCGCGCCGAATCCGGCCTCGGTGACCAGGTAGTCGGTGAGAGACGCGCCGACCCGGTCGGCGACGAGCGTGTTGGTGCCGTGGGCGATGTTGGCGAACGGGCCGCCGTGAACCAGCGCCGGAACGCCCTCCACCGTTTGGACGAGGTTCGGCCGAAACGCGTCGCGGAGCAGAGCCGTCACCGCGCCAGCGACCTCAAGATCCGCGGCCGTGACCGGGTCGCCGTCGGCGTCCTCGGCGAGCACGATCCGGCCGACGCGCGTCTGTAAGTCCGCCAGGTCCGACGCGAGCCCGAGAACGGCCATCAGCTCGGAGGCGGCGGTGATGACGAACGCGTCCTCGCGGGGGACGCCGCGGGTCGGGCCGCCGAGGCCGACCACCGTCTCGCGGAGCGCGCGGTCGTTCACGTCGAGCGCCCGCGGCCAGCGGACGCGACGCACGTCGACGTCCCGGTCGTTTCCCTGTTGAACGTGGTTGTCGAGCGCCGCCGACAACAGGTTGTGTGCGGCCGTCAGCGCGTGGATGTCGCCGGTGAAGTGTAGATTGATCGCCTCCATCGGAAGCAGCTGTGAGTACCCGCCGCCGGCGGCCCCGCCTTTGATCCCGAAGACGGGCCCGAGCGACGGTTCGCGGACGGCGACCGCCGTCCGTTCGCCGAGCGCGTCGAGTGCCTGTCCGAGCCCGACGGTCGTCACGGTCTTTCCCTCGCCTCTCGGTGTCGGCGTCATTCCCGTCACCAGAACGACCGTGCCGTCGCTGCCGTCCGCGGTCGCCGACCGCACCGCGTCGAGGGTGAGCTTCGCGATCCCGTCGCCACGCGGCTCGATCGCGTCGGGAGAGAGACCGAGGTCTGCGGCGACCGCCTCGATCGGCCGCGGCGTCACGGCGCGCGCGACAGCGAGATCGGACTCCGGGTCACCGGTCTCGTCGCCGTTCGAATCGGTCGGGTCCATGTCGGCCCTTCTCGCGGGGAGGATATCAGCCTTTGAGTCGTTCTCGGGACCCGAGATTCGCGTCGCTCACCCCGTGAATACGGCGAAAAATAGGTCGTCTGAGGCCGAGCGAGACGGCCGCGGTCAGTCGTCGGCCGGCTCGGGCTCGTCTCCGCCGTCGGCGACGGTCACCGCGATGTCCGCCGCGGCGGCCTTGTACTCGGGAATCTTCGCGCGGTCGTCCAGCACGTCGTTCGTGAGACGATTGGCCGAGGCGGCCGCAAAGTGTGGCGTCGTCCAGACGACGCCTTCTTTGATATCCTCGGTCACCTGTGCTTTCACCTCGATTTCGCCGCGGCGCGACCGGAGCGTCACCACGTCGCCGTCTTCGATCCCGTACGCCTCGGCGTCGTTCGGGTGGATATCGACGAAGTTCTCGGGGTGTTGTCGCGAGAGCGTCGGCGACCGCCGGCTCATCGTTCCGGTGTTGTAGTGTTCTTCCAGCCGGGCGGTCGTGAGAATCAGCGGGTACTCCTCGTCTGGCACCTCCGCCGGCGGCTGGTGGCGGACGCCTTCGATCTGCCCGAGCCCGTTGTCGGTGTCGAACGATTCCTGATAGAGGTACTGGTCGCCCTCGTCGCCCTCCTCGTAACAGGGCCACTGGATTCCGTCCTCGCCGAGCGCGTCGTAGGTCATCCCGTGATAGCTCGGACAGACCTGTCGGAGCTCCTCGAAGACGGCCTCGACGTCCTCGAACCGGAACGCCTCCTCGCCGAACAGACGGCTGCCGATCTCCATCAGAATCTCGAGGTCGTGTTTCGTGTTCTCGTGGACCGTCTCGACGCCGCGCATCAGTTGGACGCGCCGGTCGGTGTTGGTGACGGTGCCGCCGCGTTCCGCCCACGTCGTCGCCGGAAGCACGACGTCGGCGAACCTCGCGGTCTCGGTCATGAAGATGTCCTGAGCCACCATGAACTCGAGCGATTTCAGCCGTTCTTCGACCTCGTTGCCGTCCGGCTCGCTCATCACCGGGTTCTCGCCCATCACGTACAATCCGTGGACGGAATGACCCGCCTCGTGAGAGATTTCGACGTTGGTGAGCCCGGGTTCGTCGGGCACCTCGAACCCCCACACGTCCTCGACGCTTTCGCGCGCCTCGTCGTCGTCGACGAGCTGGTAGCCCGGCAACACGTTCGGCATCGCGCCCACGTCACACGTCCCCTGAACGTTGTTCTGGCCGCGGAGCGGATTCACGCCGGTTCCGGGGCTGCCGAGGTTGCCCGTGATCAACGCGAGGTTGATCTCGTTTTGGACGTTGTCCACGCCGCAGGTGTGCTGGCTCATCCCCATGCCGGTGAAGATGGCGGCGTTGTTGGCCATCGCGTATTTTTCTGCGGCGAGTTCGATGTCCTCGAGCGGCACGCCGGCCTCCTCGGCGGCCGCCTCCGCGTCGAAGTCGGCGAGCGTTTCTTTGAGATGGTCGAACCCCTCCGTTCGTTCCTCGACGAACGTCTCGTCGATCCATCCCGCGTCCGGCTCGGCCTCGTGGCGGTCGAGAATCGTCTTGAGCACGGCGTTGAGAAGCGGGATGTCGGTGCCCGGGTTCAACTGGAGGTGCATGTGGCGGTCGGTCTCTTGGATGTCGAACGACCGGGTCGTCTTGTTGGCGTGGGGGTCGACCTGAATCACCGTCGCTCCCTCGAGCACCGCCTGTCGGAAGTACTGGCTGTTGGCGATCGGGTGCTGCTCGCCCGGGTTCGCGCCCTGGATCCAGAACACGTCGGCCGCCTCTTCGAGGTCGGCCATGCTGTTCGTCATCGCGCCCGCGCCGAGGCTGGTCCGGAGCGCCCACACCGTCGAGGCGTGACACATCCGGGTGCAGTTGTCGACGTTGTTGGTGCCGTATCGCCGCGCGAGCTTCTGGAGGAGGTAGTTCTCCTCGTTCATCGTCTTCGAGGAGCCGAAAAGCCCATCGCGTCCGGGCCGTGTTCCTCGCGGATCCGTTCCATCTCCGAGACGATTCGCGCGTAGGCCTCCTCCCACGTCGCCTCACGAAACTCCCCGTCATCTTTGATCAGCGGTTCTGTGAGCCGGTCCTCGTGGTCGACGACTTGGGTCGCCGCGCCGCCTTTGATACAGATCCGTCCCTCGTTGACGGGCGCGTCGCCCCACGGCCTGAAGTTCACGTCGCCGGGGTCGTCGCCTTGTTGCACCTTGATTCCACAACCGACGCCGCAGTACGGACAGATGGTTTTGACCGCGTCGTCGTTCTCACTGGACATGCGTCACACCTCGTATCCGTGCGTTCATATGTCATGATCGAGTGGGATGAATCATGAGTGTATCGGTCGGACGAACGACGGAGTCGAGCTGGCCGCAGAACGGTTTAACACGCGGGCGGCCGAGACGCTCGGCATGAAGCCCTCACAGGAGACGATCGACGCGGCGCTCGCGTCGTATCGATCGGCGGAACCGTTGTACACGGTCGAGGCCGAGGCCGTCGAGACCCTTCCGGCCGCGCTCCGCGACGGGGAGTACGGCCGCCGTGACACCCAGTGGATCGTCCGGTGGTACGGTCGTCGGTATCTCGGAGACGAGCCGCCGGGAGTGGACCGGCGCCGGCGCGAGGAGGCGTTCGAGGACGCCGACGTCGAGGCGGTCCGCGACGCGGTCTCCGCTGCGGCCGACGCAGACCGGGACGGATACGACCACGCGGTCGCGGCGTTGACCGCGCTGCCGGGCGTCGACCTCCCGGTCGCCTCGGCGTTTCTCGCGTTCGTCCACCCCGAGAAGTTCGTCGTCGTCGGTCCTCGCGAGTGGGACGTCGTCTCCGATCTGACGGCGCTCGAGGAGCCGTATCCGGACCCGCCCTCGGTCGGCGCGTACGACGCCTATCTCGACGCGTGTGACGACCTCGCGGACCGCTACGGCTTGGACCCGTGGGAGTTGTACATGGTGCTCTGGCGTCTCTGGACGGATCGACACGCGGAGGAGTAACGAGGCGACCGACGGCTACGGGCTCAGACCCGGAGCCACGCCTTGTGGTGGTTCTCGCGGAGGTGTGACTGATAGGATTCGATCAGTTCTGGGTAGGAGTCAGCAACGCCGTGCCAGCCGCAGTGTTCACAGCTTCGCTCGACCGCGTCGTCCGTCGACTGAACGTAGCCGCCCTGCCGATACGTCACCATTTCGTCTCGACCTGCCGAAGGTAAACCATTCGATCGTATGGACGGTCTCTACCCGTTTGAACCCTCCGTGAGAGTGTGTCTAGTTCTCGAAATGATATTATCTTTCATTACGGTCTTGTTAAGGGTAACAGACCTGTAAATAACCTTATTATATGTGACAAACATAGTTACGATGGATCACTTATGAAAGCAGTTGTCTATCAGGGACCGTACGAGGTTGCCGTCGAAGACGTCGACGAACCGGCGATAGAACACCCCAACGACGTCGTCGTGGACATCACGACGTCGTGTATCTGTGGCTCGGACCTCCACATGTACGAGGGCCGAACCGCGGCCGAAGAAGGAATTGTATTCGGCCACGAGAACATGGGAATCGTCAGCGAGGTCGGCGAGGCGGTGTCCACGCTCGAGGAGGGTGACCGCGTCGTCCTGCCGTTCAACGTCTCCTGTGGGTTCTGTCAGAACTGCGAGGAGGGGTACACCGGCTTCTGTACCAACGTCAATCCCGGCTTCGCCGGCGGTGCGTACGGCTACGTCGCCATGGGTCCGTACCCGGGCGGACAAGCCGAGCAGCTTCGCGTCCCGTACGCGGACCACAACGCGCTGAAACTCCCCGAGGGGCGAGAACACGAGGACGCGTTCTCGCTTCTCGCAGACATCTTCCCGACCGGCTGGCACGGCACCGAGTTGGCGGATCTTCAACCCGGCGAGTCGGTCGCGGTCTTCGGCGCCGGCCCGGTCGGGTTGATGGCCGCCTACAGCGCGAAGATCAAGGGCGCAGCCGAAATCTACGTGGTAGACCAGGTACCGAGCCGGCTCGAACTGGCCGAAGACCACTGTGACGCCCACGCGATCAACTTCTCGGAGGGCGACCCGGTCGATCAGATCATCGAGGCGCACGGCGGGATGGTCGACAAGGGCGTCGACGCTGTCGGATACCAGGCGACGGACCCCGACGACGTCGACACCGAGACCGAGGACTACTCCTACCAGCCCGCCAAGGAGAACCCGGCGGTCGTGATCAACAACCTGATCCGGGTCGTCCGCCCGACGGGCCAGCTCGGCATCCCCGGACTGTACGTCCCCGAGGACCCGGGCGCCCCGGACGACATGGCCGCACAGGGCCGACTCGGCATCGACTTCGGGAAGTTCTTCGAGAAGGGCCTCAAATGCGGGACCGGCCAGTGTAACGTGAAGTCGTACAACCGGTACCTCCGCGACATGATCATCGAGGGGCGCGCCGACCCGAGCTGGGTCGTTTCTCACCGCGTCGACCTCGAAGAGGCGCCGGAGATGTACGAGGCGTTCGACGCCCGCGAAGAAGGCGTGACGAAGGTCCTGCTCGAGCCCTAATCCGGCTTCGACGCCGCCCCGTTCTCGCGTTTTTTATTCCCGGAGCGACCGCCCTGGCTCGCCCGCACGACGACTGCCTCGCGGAGCGCCGCCAACGCTTATGCTCTGCCGCCTCGTTCGATCGCGTATGTGTAAGTACTGTAACTGGGCGTTTCACGACGGCTGGGGTGAGCTGCTCCAGTACGACGAGGTGTACCAGTCGGCGGTCGGCGGCGAGACGACAGCCACCCACGGCTTCCACGACGACTGGGACGACCTCCAGGCGGAGCTCGGGATCTGACCCGCCCGTCGGCCGACCGACGACGCGACCCGCACGTCGCCTTCGGCCCGCTCAGATCGGGAACACGTCGTCGGGGGTTCTGCCGCCAGCCTCCGCGTTCTCGCGGGTCAACTCGTCGAGCGCCTCGCGCAGGCCCGGCTCGTCCATCTCCTGGCCGATGAACACGAGCCGCGTCCGGCGGTCGTTGTCCGGATCCCACTCGCCGATGGGGCCGGCCTGGACCGACGGCCCAGCCTGACTCACGCCGATCACGTCGTCGGTGCCGGCGACGGAAGCGACTCCCTTCGCGCGGATCACGGAGCCGTCCCAGTCGTCGAGCCAGTCCACGAACGGACCGGGCTCGAACGGGTCGGCGGCGCGGTAGACGAACGAATCGACGCCGTGAGCGGCGGCCGCCCCCTCTGTGTGGTCGTGACCCGACGCGTGGTCACCGTGGTCGGTCTCGCTTTCGGCGATAGCGCGCTTCCATCCGGCCGAGCGTTTCGCGGTCTCGAAGTCGAATCGACCCGTGTCGAGCACCGCCGCCGGGTCGACCTCGGAGTAGGTCGTCCGGATCTGCTCGGCGCGAGGACCGAGACGCTCGGCCACCGACTCGATCCGGCCGAGCACGTCGTCGGGAACCATGTCGGTCTTGTTCACCAAGAGCACGTCACAGAACTCGATCCCTTCGACGAGTACGTCCGCGAGCGGCCGGTCCGTTCCGGGCTCGGAGCCCGCGCTGTCCGGCAGGTTCTCGCCGGCGTCGAACTCCTTCCAGAATCCGTAGCTGTCGAGAACGGTCACCATCGTGTCCAGTCGGAACCGTTCCGTCGGGTCGATCGTCGACTCCTCGGTTCCCTCGAGGAACGCCCGAGCGATCGGGATCGGCTCGGAGATGCCCGACGACTCGACGAGCAGGTAATCGAACTCCCGGGACTCGGCCAGCGCGGCCGCCTCGGTCAACAGATCGTCTTGGAGCCGACAACAGATACACCCGTTCGAGAGGTCGATGACGCCCTCCTCGTCGTTCTCGCGCGCGATGCGCTCCGCGTCGACGTTCACCTCGCCCATGTCGTTGAGGATCACCGCGATCTGCCGGTCGCCCGGGTTCGCCAGCAGGTGGTTCACCAACGTCGTTTTTCCGGCCCCGAGGTACCCGCTGAGAACGGTGACGGGAATCCGGTCGTCGCGTGTCATGTGTCCCGTATTCAGCCGTGCCGCGCGTATGAAACGATCGATCAGGCGGGTTCGGTCGTCCGGAGCCGCCCCCCGACTGCCGTCACGTCGAGCTCGTGGCGGCCAGCTCTGCCGCCTTCGATCGCGCCCGGGCGACGATCGAGGGTCTCGCCTCGAACGTGACGGTGACGCTGCCGTCGGCGTACGTTTCTCCGTCGACGTGCGCGTGGTCGTGAATCCACGAGACCAGGCTCATCGCGTCGTCAGACACCGGCAGCATCAGCCGTTCTTCCTCCCACTCGGGGAGCTCGGCTTCCACGCGGTCGCGGAGCTCTGCGACGCCGGCTCCAGTCCGCGCCGACACGGCGACCGGATTCGGCGCGAGCCCCGAGAGCGCGGCGCGTTTGTCCGCCAGCTCGCCGGGGTCGAGCCGGTCGATCTTGTTGAAGACGGTGACGATCGGCGCCTCGTTGCGCTCGTAGAGCGTGTCGTGGCTGGTGACGAGCTTCTCGCGCATCTCGGCGACGGGCTGGCTCGCGTCCACCACGAGCAACACGAGGTCCGCGCGGTACACCGAATCGAGCGTTGACTCGAACGACTCGACGAGCCAGTGGGGCAGGTCCGCGATGAACCCGACGGTGTCGGTGAGCAACACGTCGCGTTTGTCCATCTCCGCCCGGCGCGTCGTCGTCCCGAGCGTGGTGAACAACATGTCCTGCGACTCGGCGGTCGTCGCCAGGTCCGGGTGGCGGTCGTCGTTCTCGTCGACGGCGAGTTCGGCCGCCAGCTGTCGCATCAGCGTGGATTTGCCGGCGTTGGTGTAGCCCGCCAGCGCGACCAGGTCGAACCCGGAGTCGCGGCGTTGTTGACGGCGGGCCTGTTCTTTCTGTGCGATCGATTCCAGCTCGTCGCGGATCTCCGATATCTGGCGTTTGATGTCGCGCTCGACGCTCTCGTCGTACTCGCCGAGCCCCATGAACCCGGGGCGCTCGTCGCGCTTCGCGAGGCTGGCTTTCGCCTCCGCGCGCGGAAGCTCGTACCGCAGCTCCGCGAGTTCGACCTGGAGCTGTGCCTTTCGGGTGTTCGCCCGCTGGCCGAATATCTCGAGGATGAGCGTGAACCGGTCGATCACCTCGACCCCCGCGGAGAGCTTTCCGCCGATGTTGAACGTCTGGTAGGGGCCGACGTCGTTGTCGATCACGACGCAGTCGGCCTCGCGGGCGCGAACCAGCTCGCGTAACTCGGCGACCTTCCCCTCGCCGAACATGAACGCGGCGTCTTCGGTCCGGGTCTGGGTGAGTCGGCCGACGACTTCGTAGCCGGCGGCTCGCGCGAGGTCGGTAATCTCCGTCAGGTCGGCGTCGCCGGCGTCGACCCGCTTGGCGACGACCGCGCGGCGGTTCGCGTCGGCGTCGGTTCTGTGTGGAACGATGCCGCCGGTGCTTCGCTGGGTCGGTCCGTTCGCCGGCCGGTCGCGGCCGTCGGTCATCGCAACAGCCCCCGGGCGGCGTACGCGGCGTGGTGTGCGGCCTGCACTGTTTCACGCTCGCTTATGCTCTCAACGTATTTAAACTCGGGCTGGAAGCTCACGCCAATTCGGGCCGCCGGCTCCTCGTAGAACTCGCCGTGTTCGGAGACGATCGGACACGACGGGGGCTCCGGGAGGTTCCCGACCGCATCGGCGACGAGCGCGACGGTCGCCTCGAGCGTCGGACCCTCGCGGACGGCGGCGAATCCGATCCCCTCGACCGAGCGGATTCGGCTGGGGTCGACGCGCGCGTGAACCGCAGCCGCGACCATTAGGTACTCGCCGTCTTCCTCGTGGCGGCCGCTGATGTCCACGCCAACGACCTCAGGGGCGGGAGCCGGCCACCCCGATTGTGTGTGTTCTGACCGCGGAATCTCGTGACACGGACCCACGTACACACCCCCCGGGCTTGAATTTCCCGCCCGGCGTGACTCACCGAGCGAGCGGCATGTTGTAGCTCGTCTCCTCGGCCATGACGAGCTCCCACGTCGCCTCACACGCACACGAGACCTGCTCGAAGACACTCGGGTCCTGGCGCTTGTCGAAATCCTTGATCGCGGTCTGGACCCGGTCGTCGCACTCGCCGCAGTTGTGTGCGCCGCGGTCCGAGCCGTGTCCGACCGGGTCGGAGACGACGATGGCGTCGACGTCGGCGGTCTCCGCGAGCACGTGGGCGACCGACCAGAGCCACGGCGGACGGTAGCCGCCCTCGAAGAACAACTCGTCGACCATGGTGTACCGCTGGACGTTACACGGGTTCATCGAGACGGTGTGACACCCCTCGACGGCCGCACACCGACGGATCGAGTCGACCATGTCTTCGACGGCCTCCGGCTCGGCGAGAAACGGCGGCTTCATCAGCAGGTACGCCTTGATGCCGACGTCTGTGTCGACGGCGTCGTCGGCGGCGGCGGCCTCCGCGCAGGCGTCTTCGAAGTCGGCGAATGCGAAGTACTTGTTCACGCAGTCGCGCCGGACGCGGTCGGTCGCGGTCTCGAGGCCGACGGCGACGTCGGTCGCGATTCCGCGTTCGGCGAAGTCGTCGATTTTCGACCGGTCGACGAAATCCGGCAGCGACTCGACGACGATCCGGTCGCGGTCGGCGAACGTCTCGGCGATCGCCCGTCTGGTCTTCGCGGGAACCTCTCGCTCGTCGAGAAACGAGCCGGAGGTGTAGATCTTGATCAGGTCGGCCGGCTCGTCGGCGTTTTCTGACTCGTGGTCGAGACACACCTCGATCTGGTTCATCAGGGCGTCGTGGCTCACGCTGCCGCCCTCGACCGACTCGGCGACGTATCCACACATGGTGCAACCGCCGGCGCGGGCCCACCGACAGCCGCCGGTGTTCAAGATGATCGTGAGAGAATCGACGACGCCGTCGGGGGTGTTGTCCTCGTCGATCCAGACGCGGGTCGGTTGTGTCGGGTCGTACGTCTCCGACCGCTCCGCGCGGATGTCGCGCATGACCGCGTTGTGCGCGTCCATACCGCGCCCCTGCTCGTACGCCTCGGGGCTCGATTCGCTCATATCGAGAGGTACGGTCGAGCGCGTAAAGCCGTGTCGTCACGTCGGGAGCGCGGCGAACATGGCACCGAGCGCGACGACGACGAACGCGACCGACGTGACGACGGCGTACCAGACGACGCCGAGGCCGAGCGCGAACCGCCCGCCGAACCCCTCGCCGTCTGGTGACCAGTAGCCCCGAGACGGCAACAACCGCAGCGACGCGACCGCCGCCGCCCCGGGAACGAGGAGGTTCGCACCAACGACGCCGCCGACGATGCCGGCCGCTTCTCCGCCGGTGACCGACCCGGTTCCGGCGACGAGAAGGATCACGCCGAGATACGACACACACTGCCCGACGACAACGACGCTCCCCACGAGGAGATAGTTCACGCCGACCGAGCGGGTCGGCCACGCGAACAACGCCCGGAGCCGCTCGATACTCAAAAGCGGCGCCCAGGCGAGAAGAACGGCGAGCACGAACCCAACGACAACGGACACCTCGACCGGAACCATGCGCGTAGGCGTTCGGCGGGGACGGGTGATATATTCTTTCGACGAAGCGCGCGTGTCCGCGGGCCCGCCTCACTCCGTGTACCGCCAGTCGTCGCGTATCGAGCCGGAGCGGACGCCAACGATGAGCACACCGACCGACGCACCCAGCGCGTTGACCGCGGCGTCCCGCCACGCGAACGCCCGCCACGGAACCGCGGTCTGGACGAGTTCGACCCCGAGGCCGAAGCCGACGGTGACCCCGACCGCGACGCCGAGCCAACGCACTCCGTCCGGCATCGCCCGCGCCGACAGACCCGCGAGAAGCGCGTAGCCGACGAGATGAAACGGATCGGTCGGCGCGATTCCCGCGAGAAGACCGTCGGCCGCCGCGCCGGATCTGCCCCCGCTGCCCGGCACCGGAACGACCGACGCGAGGAGGACGACGCCGGCGAACGCGGCCGCGTTTCGCCATCGGTCGCGCGGATTCTCGGTCTCGGACTCGGGCGCCTCGCTGACCGCCGTGGCGTCGTCACGAGTCGAGCCGCTCACGGAGCCCGTTCGTCCGGAGGGTGCTTAGTACTTCGCCGACAGAAGGCCAACGGCACAAGCTGCCCGCGTTCACCCGCCGGATGTAACCGTCACAGGTTTCGGTGGAACGTGAAGACATAACACGTTGTGGCACGTCTATAACGATCGAGTATTACATGACCGAAATGGGTGGCTACAGAGACCGAGTCGCACAGGTCGACCTCGGCGCGAACGAGGTCAACTACCAGCGAATCGACGACGCGGACGCAAAGAAGTACATCGGCGCGCGCGGGTTGGGCGTGAAGTACGTCTTCGACGCCGGCCCCGACGTCGACCCGCTGGGGCCGGAGAACCGGCTCGCGTTCATGACGGGGCCGCTAACGGGGACCCAAACCGTAATGAGCGGCCGAATCGCGCTGGTGACGAAATCCCCGTTGACGGGCACCGTCACCGATTCTCACCACGGCGGCTGGTCGGGCGCGCGGCTCAAGTGGGCCGGACTCGACGGCGTCCTGCTCGAGGGGGCCAGCGACGACCCAGTATACCTCGTCGTCGAGGACGGCGACGTGACGGTCCGGGACGCGTCTCACGTCTGGGGTGAGGGGGTCCACGAGACCGTCGACGTTCTCGGCGACGAGGTCGACGGCACCGTCGGCAGAAACCTCTCCGTGATGGCGATCGGCCAGGCGGGCGAAAACGAGGTCCGGTACGCGTGTGTCATCAACGAGGACGACCGCGCGTCCGGCCGCGGCGGCACCGGCGCGGTGATGGGGTCGAAGAAGGTGAAAGCCATCGTGGTAAAAAGCGGGACCGACATGCCGAGGCCGGCGGACCCCGACACCTTCCAGGAGGGGTACCAACAGGCCATGGAGGTCATCAGGGAGTCCGACGTCACCGCCCCCAACGAGGGCGGTCTCTCGATGTACGGCACCAACGTCCTGATGAACGCCACCGAGGAGATGGACGGTCTCCCGACGAAGAACGCGAAGTACACCTCCACCGAGGCGTACAACGGCACCGAGGGGATCGATGTCGACGCCGAACGCGTCTCGGGCGAGAACGTCCGCGAGAACATTCTCGTCGACGAGCCGACGTGTCACTCCTGTCCGGTCGCCTGTAAGAAGGAGGTCGAAGTACAGATGCAACACAAGGGCCAGGACATGAACGTCCGCACGGAGTCGTACGAGTACGAGTCCGCGTGGGCGCTCGGTCCGAACGCGGGCCACACCGACCGCGACGAGATCGCGGCGATGATCCAGCGGTGTAACGACGTCGGCGTCGACACGATCGAGGTCGGCAACACGATCGCGATGGCGATGGAGATGACCGAGGAGGGGAAACTCGACGTCGGCGTCGACTGGGGCGACTCCGAGCGCATGGTCGACCTCATCGAGGAGATCGGCACCCGATCGACCGACCTCGGCGACCTGCTCGCGGAGGGGCCCGAACCGATCGCCGAGCGGAAAGACGCTCACGACAACAAGCTCTCGGTGAAAGGCCAGAGCATCGCCGCCTACGACCCCCGGTGCATGAAGGGGATGGCGATCGCCTTCGCCACCTCGAACCGGGGAGCCTGTCACCTGCGGGGGTACACGCCCGCGGCTGAGATCCTCGGGATTCCGGAGAAGGTCGACCCGTACGAGTGGGAGGGGAAAGGCGAACTCACGGCCACCTTCCAAGACCTCCACGCGATCTCGGACTCGTTCGACATCTGCAAGTTCAACGCGTTCGCCGAGGGGATAGAGGAGTACGTTCTCCAGTACAACGGCATGACCGGCCGAGACGTGAGCGAAGACGACCTGTTCGAGGCCGGCGAGCGGATCTACACGCTCGAACGCTACTACAACAACCTCGCGGGCTTCGACGGGGAAGACGACACGCTTCCCGGTCGGTTCGTGAAGGGTCACCCCGACGCCATGCCCGGTCACGGCGGCAGCGAGGGCGAACTCGCCGAACTCGACCTGATGAAAGACGAGTACTACGCGCACCGCGGCTGGGTCGACGGCGTCGTTCCCGACGAGAAACTCGCCGAACTCGACATCGAGGTCGGTCCCGGCACCGGCGTCTCGGCCGGCGACTCGGCGGCGCCCGCAGACGACTGAGCCGTCTCCCGCGTTCGGCCACTCGGCTTCAGTTTTTTGACGGCGCGCGTCGATAGCCGTCGGCATGGCTCACGATCCGCTCTCCCCGCGCGAGGCCCTCCGAACGCGGACCGGCGCGGCGCTCGCCGTCGTCGGCCTCCTCGTGTTCGTCTACTCGATCGTCGTTCTCGCACAGCTCCTCCTCGGAGTCATCGTCGGCGTCGGGCTCACCCTCGGGGTGTACCTCACCTATCGGATTCTCGCCGTGTTCGACTCGATCGCCGACGCGGCCCAGCGGCTCGTGGCGGTCCGCGAGCGCGAGGCCGACCACGACGCGACGACCGACCGAGGCTCGCCGCGAGACCCTTCCGGTGACCGGCTCGGCGAGCGCCGCGAGTGATTCGGACCGCTTCGACGACGCCGCAGCCCGCGCGGCACGGGTCGACATCCGGCTCCTCCAGAAACGTCGGACGACCGAACCGGCCGGTGACTACGGGGCGTGTCGGCCGGCCGCACCCGGCTCACGCGAAGACGACGAACCGGAACAGCCAGAAGACGCCCATGCCGACGCCGATCGTCGCGAACACGTTCTCCGTTCGCCAGGCGACGACAGCCGCGACGACGCCGGCGATCAGCCGCTCGTCGGCCAGCGTCGCGACGACGGAGGGTCGCATCGTCAACAGATCGGGAAGCACGAGCGCCGCGAGCACCGCGGGCGGCACGTACCGCAGCGGGCGCTGGATCCGTTCTGGGACCTCCTCGATCCGCCCGAAGAGGTGGATGAACGACACTCGAAACCCGTATGTCGCGAGTCCGATGACGACGATCGCGACCCAGACGCGAGCCGCGCCGTCGAGGGCGATCCAGCCGCCGGTCATCGGCCGATCGCCTCCGCCAGCAGACCGACCGCGACGCCCGAGACGGCCCCTGTGAGCAGCCCGAGGTTGAGCGGGAGTCCGGCCGCAACGACGGCGACCGCGCCGCCGGCAGCACCGGCGGCGGTCGTCGGCCGGTCTTTCATCGCGGGGACGAGCAGCGCCAGAAACACGAGCGGCACCGCGAACGTGAGTCCCCACCGCTCGGGAACGCCGGCGCCGACGACGACGCCGACGACCGTGCCGATCTGCCAGACGACCCACAACGGCGCCGCCGCGCCGAGGTAGTAGCGCCACCGGCTCCGCTCGTCGTTCTCGGCGAACTTGGCGACCGAGAGCGCGTACGCCTGGTCGGTGAGCAGGTACGCGAGCGCCGCCCGCATCCGGGCGGCATACCGGGCGAAGTGCGGCGCGATCGACGCCGAGTACATCACCATCCGCAGGTTGATCACGACCGCGGTGCCGACCACGACGGCGAGAGGGGCGTTCGAGCTGAGCAGGTCGAGGGCGGCCAGCTGAGACGCGCCCGCGAAGACGATCACGGACAACGCGACCGCCTCGGTCAGCGTGAGACCGGCGTTGACGGCCGCGATTCCGGCGACGAGCGCGAACGGGATCACCCCAAGCATGAGCGGAAACACGTCGCGCACGCCGGCCCACAGATCCCCGTCGGCGAAGCTCCCGTCCGCCCGGCTCATTCGCGGGGGTACGCCGGCTCGTCGTGTTTGGCGGCGAGGTAGTCGGCGTGTTCGAGCTTCGTCGTGGCCTTTCGGATCGTTCCCAAAAGCGAGTGGACCTCGCGTTCGGTCGGGTGTGCCCGCCCCAGCAGCCGGCGCATCAACAACGCGTTCTTCTCGCGACGGTGGGTTCGCTGGCCCGTCGCCTCGAGAAAGGAGCCGAAGTACTCGTGGAACCGCTCGACGTCGGCCTCCGGCGCGCGGGTGACCGCCGTGTCGGGAAGCTGTGTCTCCTCGACGGTGAGATCGCGAAGCTCGTACAACACGACCGTCGCCGCCTGCCCTAGGTTGAGCACGGGGTAGTCGGCGGCGGCGGGGATCGAACACACCTCGTCGAGCTGCGACAACTCGTCGTTGTTCAGCCCGCGACCCTCGCGGCCGAAGACGATTGCGGTCGGCGCGTCGACCGTCTCCAGCGACTCCCGGAGCTCGACAGGCGTCTTGAACGGAAACCGCTCGTGGCTCCGGTCGTCCTCGCCGGTGATCGCCGTGGTGCCGACGGTGTGGTAGTTGGCGGTCACCTCCTCGAGGGTCACCTCCTCGGCGTTCGGCAGCACGTCCTCGCGGGCGTGGCCGGCGAACCCGTACGCCTCGCCGTCCTCGGCCAACTCCGGCGGGTCGACCAGTTTGAGATCGTCGAGCCCGAAGTTCTTCATCGCCCGAGCGATGGTGCCGACGTTGCCCGGCGTCTCCGGCTCGACGACAACCACCACCGGTGTCCGGCGGGTCGTCGGCTCGTCGTCTGTCGCGTCTTCCTCGTCCGTCGACCCCTCCGGCCACCCGTCGCTCATCGGTTGGACGGGTACTCCGTCGAGAGGTCGACGCCGGAATCGGCGAGGTCGTTCTCGTCGAGTCTGTCGGCCGACTCGTCGTCGGTCGGATTTTCGCCGGCGAGCGCGCGGATGTCTATCCGGTCACCCTCGAATTCGTCTTCGACGCGTTGTTGAATCTCGGTCTGGTCCGGCAGGTCTGGGAGTCCGCCAGGGTCCTCCTCGACGTGTTCGACCGACGCGTAGCCGTCGGGCGCCTCGTTGCCGGCGGCGATCCACTCGTGAAACCGGTCGCCGAACGCCTGACGACCCGTGTGGTCGCTGCCGCCGGCCTCGCGGAACCAGTAGATAAAGTCCGGCTCGTGGGTCGGGCACAAAAGCACCTCGCCGCCCGGCTCGCCGTACACGATTTCGGCCTGTGCGCATCGGTGGATCTCGGCGTCGCCGTGTTCGAGATAACAGACGTCACACGGCTCCTCGACGAGTCCGACGAGCCGAACGAGCCGTTCTCTGGGTTCTTCGGGAATCTCGTCCAGGGGCTTCAACTCTCCGTCCGCAGAGATGATCTCCTCCTCGTCGAACCGCCACCCACGGAGGCCGATGCTCACTTTCGCCATGGACGGCGTTATCTCGGAGCGAATAAAAGCGCGTCCTTCCCGACCGTGGGTTCCGGAACCCGTCGGACCGATCGCCGTCTCGACCTCGTCGTTTTCTCGTCGCCGCCCGATTCCGGACCGGATTTAAGAGTGGCCCTCCTGGGTCACGTATGCGAAACGTGGAGGCCGCGGGTCTGGGGATTGGCGACGATCACCCGCCGCGGATCATGGGTGTGTTGAACGTGTCGGCCGAATCGCCGTACGACCCGAGCGTGTACGACGACCCCGGAGAAGCGGCCCGATACGTCGACGAGGAGCTGATCGGCGAGGGGGCCGACATCGTCGACGTCGGGCTCGAATCGGCGAACAAGGACCTGGACGTGCTCTCGGCCGACGAGGAGTTGGCGCGGCTCGACACCGCCGTCGAGACGCTGGCGTCGACCTCCGGCGACGCCGTCTGGTCGATCGAGACGCGGTACCACGAGGTCGCGGAGGCGGCGCTCTCGCGAGGGTTCGATATGGTCAACGACATCTGTGGATTCGCCGACCCGGAGATGCCAAAGGTGTGTGCCGACCACGACGTGGCTGTCTCGAAGATGGCGTCGCCGCCCGACCTCGAACGGCCGGGAGCGATAGAGGATGTCGACGAGATATACGACGCGCTCTCGCGGAACGGCCTCACCGAGAAGACGATTCTCGATCCCGCCTTCGGCGGGTGGTCGGCGGCGAAGACGCTCGAGGACGACCGCGAGACGTTCCGTCGGCTTCGGGAGTTCCGCGGCTACGGCCGCCCGCTGCTCGTCTCGATCAACCGCAAGAGTTTCCTGCGGAAGATCGCCGGCCGAGACACCGAAGGCGCGCTGCCGGTGTCGCTTGCGGCCACGTCCATGGCCGTCGAGCGCGGCGCCCACGTGATCCGCACCCACGACGTCGCCGAGACGCGAGACGCGGCGCTGATCGGCGCAACCTTCGCCCGCGACAGGAGCCGCCACCGCGGCGAGGTCACCGTTGAGGAACTCGACGTGACGACGACCCGCGAGGCGGGTCGACACCTCGACCGGCTCGACGCGTCCCACGACGTCGCAGACGCCGCCGTCGTTCGCACCTACGAGCTCACGGGATTGTCGGCGGACGCCGTCGGCGCGCTGCGGGCCGCGACCCGGGACACCGACGCGGCGTTCGCGCTCGGCAGCGACGCCGACACCGGCGGCGCTCGCGGCGTCCTCGTCGGTACGCCCGACGGGATCGCCGGTGTCACGGCGGCTGCGTCCGGCGTTTCGACCGCTCTCGACGCCGGGCTTCGCGCGATCGACGACGGTCAAAAGTAAGAGAAAGTTTATGCCCTCGTGTGGACAACGGTTCAATTGGACGCCGGAGGGGCACGCGGGTAGGGGTACTCTGTGCCACTCCGGTCCATACCGTATCACGACCCGCCAGCGACGGCCCAATCTCGGCCGAGAGGTGACGCCGTGAACTTCGAGACGTTCGAACCGGTGTACGAGGCCATTCTCGCGGACTTCGGCTTCGACCGCGCCGCCGACGAACACGCCCGCGACGTCGCCGCCGAGTTGTCGACGCCGTTTCCGTTCTCCCGATTCGACCGCTGGGACGGGGCGGTCGTCGCCGTCGCGGGAGCCGCGCCGTGTCTCCGCGACGAGATTGGCCTCGCCCGGCGAGCCGATGTCGTCGTCGCGGCGTCGACGGCGGCAGACGTTCTCTTGGACGCCGGCGTCGACGTCGATTGTATGGTGACCGACCTCGACAAGAACCCGGACACTGCGGCCGACCTGACGGCCCGAGGGGTCCCGGTCGCGGCACACGCTCACGGCGACAACGTTCCCGCGATTCGCGAGTGGCTGCCGCGGTTCGACGCCGACCACACGCTGACGACCACCCAGGCCGCTCCGGCCGGTGGCGTTCACAATCCGGGCGGGTTCACCGACGGCGACCGCGCCGCGTTTCTCGCCGACCACGCGGGCGCCGACCAACTGGTCTTCCCTGGGTGGGCGTTCGACGACGAGACGGTGGGCCCGATGAAGGCCCGAAAGCTCGACTGGGCCGCTCGGCTGCTCGGATGGCTCGAACGCCGCCGCACCGAGCGGTTCTCGGTGCTCGACGACCGCCGAGAACGGGTCACGCGCGAACTCGACGCACTCCTCGACGGGTGATCAGAGCCGAAAAACGATCCCGACCACGAGTAACGAACCGAGCGTCACCAGCAGCGCGAGGAGCACGCGGCGCTTCGTGAGACACGGCCGGGGGGGCGGAGGGCGCCCGCCGTAGTGTCCGTTTCGTCGCATCAGCGGGGTCTCATCGGACCGGGCTCCGCGCCGGTCCTCGCCGGCAGTCACGCATCGGTCTCGTCGCCGTCGGCGTTCTCGTCCCCGCTGTTCGAGTCGGAGTCGGATCCGCTTTCATCCTCGCCGGAGTCGGATCCGTCCTCGTTGCTGTCAGTGTCTCCGTCGCCGGAGTCGGATCCGTTCTCGGTTGTGTCGTCACTCCCGTCGGTTTCGGCATTCTCTTGATCGCTGTCGTCACCGGTCTCTGCGGACCCGTCCGAATCGGCGGTTTCCGCGTCGTCGACAGCGCTGTCGTCGGTTGTGTCCGAGTCGTCGGTGCCGGCGCCGTCGTCGGCAGTGTCGTCCGTTCCGGCGTCGGTATCATCGGCGTCGGCTTCGTGATCGACATCGTCGCCGTCGGGGGCGTCGCCTCCGGAGTCGTCGTCCTCTTCGGCCCCGTCTTCGTCGGTCTCGGTCTCACTTGCGGCGTCTTCGTTCGAGCCAGACGACTTCGCGTCGGCGCCGGTCTCGTCTCTGTGAGACGCCTCGTCGTCCGACTGGCCGCCGGAAGACCTGTCCGAGTTCGACTCGCGTTCACGAGTCGACTCGTCGTCGTCTGATGGGTGTTCATCTGATGAGCCGTCATCCGACTCGTCGCCGTCATCGACATCGCCGTCGACGTCGTCACCCCTGCCTGGCTCGCCGTCGTCCGCGTCAGGAGTGCCGTCTTCCGCGTCAGGAGTGCCGTCTTCCGCGTTGGACTCGCCGGCAGGCGTCCGGTCGAGAGCGGACGGCTCGGCCCCGTTTCCACCCGCAGACTCACCGTTCTG
>KI543167.1:461035-463678 GCA_000496175.1 uncultured archaeon A07HR67
CCGACCGCGACTTCCCACGAGCCCGAGGAGCCGTTGTTCCCGAAGCGCCCGCGGGCGAAGGAGGTCTCCTGCTGGGTGGCGAACTCCTCCTGCTTGGCGAAGCCCTCGCCGGTCCGGGTCGTGATGCTCGGGACGCACGGGTTCGCCGTGCCGTCGTTGTGGCGCGACTGGACCGCGTGGAACTCGAAGTTCATCATCAGCGAATCCGTCTGGATCTCGTTGCCGACCCCCGTCGGGATCTCCCAGAACAGGCAGACGCACGGGCCGGTGATGTACGACTCGCTCTCCTCGGGCTCGACGACCTCGGAGTACTCCGCCTGGTCGCCGGGGGTCATGCCGGCCATTCCCATCCCGTCGAGGGGAACGCCGCCGGTGATCGCCGCGATGATGTCGACGAGCGAGCCGGAGACGAGCTCTTCGCCCTCGACGAACTCGCCCGCTTCGTCGCGCTCGCAGAAGACGAGCCGCGCGTCGATCGCGTCGCCGAGCTCGCCGAGGTCAGGGGTGTCGTCGACCGACATCTCAGGTTCGGACATCCCGTTCTCCGCCTGCGAGAGGTCACCGCACGCCCACATGTACAGGGGTTGTCCACGATCCGGAAGCAGAACTCGACGTGGCCCGAGTCGCCGGGCTTCACATCGTCGAGGTCGTAGAACATCCCCGCCGGGGTGCCGTCCTGCTCGCCGGCCGCCGTCTCGGCCTGATTCACGACCGTCCCGTCGCTGTCGTACGAGGCCTCGTAGTCGACGAACAGGTCGAGCGAGCCCGCCGTCAGCGTGTTACCCTCGAAGGATTCGGTGTCGTTGAAGTACGCCGTGGTGCCGAGGCCCGCGCCCGCGGAGGCCACGCCCACCGCACCGAGTCCGACCAGCATCTTACGCCGCGATAGTCCGATTTTGTCGTCGTTCATTGTGTATCATCCCCGAAGGGAACTTCCGGTGGCGGTCGCGAACCGCCGCGTCGGCCGCCCGAAGGCGCCGAGCCGGGAACCGGACGTGTCTCGTCGTCCGGGCCGCGTTGCTCCGAGGAGCTAGTTCGAGTTGCTCACGTTGCCGGTGCCGTTAGGGGCGGGACCGGGGCTGGTGCTGTTCACGTCGGTCCCGTTGAACGCCACCTGCGGATTGTCGTTGTGCCGCGACTGTTCGGCGTAGACGGCCAGATCGAAACTCACGGAGTCGGTCTGTATCTCGTTGCCGACCTCCGCCGGGAGCGTCCACTCGAAGCCGATACACTGGGTGGTCGCGCCGGGGTACGGCTGGCGACCCTCCTCCTGGCGGTTGCCGTCGAGCGCCTCACCATCGGCCAGTTCCGCGAAGACCTCGCTCATCGTGCCGGAGAGGATCTTCTGTTCGCCCTCTAAGACGATCTGCGCGATCTCGGCGTAGACGGTGTCGAGGTCGGCCGGATCGGGTGCGACGAAGGCGTCGCCGGGAGAACTGGCGACGCTCTCCAACAGACCGGTATCTGCGTTCCCGAGCGCGATGGTGAAAATGCGGATCCCGTTGTTCTTGGCGTCGTTCGCGGCGTTGATCGCGGCGGTCTCGTCAGATTGCCCGTCGCTCAACAGGATCATCACCTTCGACGCGCCCGGCGTGGCGTTGGTGCCGTTGAGGAGTTCGTCCTCGCCCTCAATGATGCCGGCGGCGATCGAGGTGCCGCCACCCGCGCTGTAGTTGTTGATCGCGTTCTGGACGAGCTGGTAGTTCGTCGTCAGCTCTTGATCGGTCGATGCGCTGGTGCTGAACGAGATCGCCGCGGCCTCGTCGGGCGACGAGAGGTTGCCGACGAAGCTGGTCGCGGCCGCCTTCAGCGAGGAGAGCGCGGATCCGCTCATCGAACCGGAGACGTCGCTGACCAAGGCGACTTCCAGTTCCTGCTGCTGGCCCGTGCCCGTGGGCTCGTACACGTTGTCGCAGTCCTCGTCGTACCAGACGCAGACCTCGATGGCGTCGGCGAGCTCGCCGATGCTGTCGGTGTCCATGCCCTCGTCTTCCATCTCGGGTTCGGACTGACCGTTCTCTAAGTTCTCGGTCAGCTCGCCCGCGAGGTACACGTACGCGGGGTTGTCACAGATGTGAATACTGATCGTGACCTCGCCGGAGTCGCCGGGCTTCACATCGTCGAGCGTGAACACCGGGATCCCGTCGCCGTTGACGAGGAACTCGTCGGCCTCGTCCGAACAGAAGTCGAACTCCTCGCTCTGGACGAGGTCTTCCCACGTCTGTATGTCCGCGGGGCTGGGCGCCTGGTCAAGCAGGTACCGCCCATCGCCGAGGTCCTCTGCGTCCGGGTAACCCATGTCGACGACGTCTTCGAGGCGGCCAGGGCCGCCGAGGTACGTCGATTTGTAGTCCAGTTTCAGGTCCAGTTCCCCTGCGGTGAGGGTGTTGTTCGCGAACCCCTCATCGTCGCTGAAGTACGCCGTGGTGCCGAGCCCCGCACCCGCGCTTGCGACGCCGACCACGCCGAGGCCGGCGAGCAGCTTGCGCCGCGAGAGTCCGATTGTGTCGTTGTTGTCGTCCATTAGTCATCCCTGGCGTCTCGGCCAGTACCCTCTCTTAGCGGAATGGGGGATAGTTACGACTCGACACGTCGCTTCGACGCACACTCGACGGTTATAACGGGCGATCGCCCGATATCGGC
>KI543167.1:463698-465996 GCA_000496175.1 uncultured archaeon A07HR67
ATCAGGTCAGCGAGTTCCGCGCCGCCGCTTTCGGCGTGGCCGCCGTCGTTCTCGCCGGTCAACTCGCCGTCGAGCCAGACGTACCCGGGGTTGTCACACAGGTGGAGCCCGAACGTGATCTCGCCGCAGTCGCCCGGCTTCACGTCGTCGAGTTCGACCAGGCTCGCCTCGTTCGGCGCGAAGGAGACGTCGCCGAACGTCTCGATCTCGTCGCAGGTGAACTCGAGGTTCGTTCCCGCCGCGGCTTCTACGGGGTCGTCGTACTCGCTGAGGTCGACGTACTTGTCGACGCCGTCGCCGCGATCGAACGACTGGAGTCCGTCCCCGTCGCCGTCGGGATACGCGTTCACGAACGGTCGCTCCGCCGTTCTGTAGTCCTGCGCCCGCGACGACTGCGGGCCGCCGTAGTAGAGCTGCTGCCAGGTGACGCTCAAATCGAGCCGGCCGGCGGTGAGCGTATTGTTCGCAAACGACTCGGTGTCGCTAAAATACGCGGTCGTGCCGAGTCCCGCGCCCGCGCTCGCGACGCCGACCGCGCCGAGACTGGCGAGCAGCTTCCGCCGCGACAATCCGATTGTGTCTTTATTTGTCATGAGTCTCCCCGAAACGGGGTACTGCCCATCAGCGGAGTCGAACCGCCGTCGCGGTCCGCGGTCGGCACGGACCAGCGACACACCGGTATGGGAAAGTTGGTCGACACCGGGCTGACCGCCCGGCGTGCCGGTCGTCAGTCAGCGGTCTGTTCCGGGCCAGCGCCGTCGTTGTGGCGTTCCTGCTCGGTGTAGAATCCCAGATCGAAGCCGAGCGTGTCGCCCTGGATCTC
Source organism: uncultured archaeon A07HR67 (assembly GCA_000496175.1). Classification (GTDB taxonomy): domain Archaea; phylum Halobacteriota; class Halobacteria; order Halobacteriales; family Haloferacaceae; genus Halorubrum. Next base: position 464,522 of record KI543167.1, read on the forward strand.
GTTGCCGACGCCGACCGGGACCTCCCATGAGAGCGCGACACAGTGTATGACACCGTCGCCGCGGAACGCGTCACGGTTCGGATCGTCGGCCGGGTCCGCGAGCTCGTCGTACGGTGTCGCGCGGTTCCCGTCGAGCGGGACGCCGTTCCCGTCGGCGAGCGACCCGAGGACGCTTCCGAGCGTGTCCTCCATGATTATTTTCTCCTGCGTTGCCTGCGCCGCGAGGTTTCCGAAGACGGTCGGGATGTTGAGCGGATCGTCGAGGTCGTTGAAGAACAGCAGGTCGCCGCCCGCTCCGCCGGCGGGGCCGGCCATCGCCAGCAGGGTGCTGGCGCTGCCGTTCACGTTGATCGTGTAGACGTCGGTCGCGGGGCTGGGCGACGCCGCGCGGGCGTCATCGGCCGCCGCGGTGGGCGAGGAGAACGTCGTCGAGCCCGTCCCGTTGAACGACTCCCCGTCGGAGAGGACGATGTTCCGCTTCGCCACGCCGCTCCGACCGTTCGTGTCGAGTTCGCCCTGCGCGTCGTCGACACCCTCACCGATGTACGTGCCCGTCGCGATACCGCCGCCCGCGGACGGGTTCGGGTCACCGTCGCCGTCGAACGGCGTCGATCCCGTGCCGCCGCTCACGACGTTCGCGAGCTTCTGCCGCAGGCCCGACAGCGCGCCGTCGACCACGGACAGATCGTCGGTCAGGGGCTGTAAGATCCCGGTTCGGGGTTCGTTGTCGCCGTTCTTTTCGCCGTCGAAGTACGCGACCCCGACCTCAACGTCAGCGTTCGCGTTCTGGAGGAAGTCGATGAACTGCCGGGTGCCGAGCTCGACGAGGTCGATCTTCGTCGTCTCGTCGTAGGTGCTCCCGTTGATCGTGATATCGTCTCCGGTGACCACGCCGCCGAACCCGTCGTACAACATCGAGCCCGAGAAGTCGAGCGTCAGCATGATGTCGACCGGCTCGGCCGGGTCGTAGACGTTGTCGCAGTCCTCGTCGTACCAGAGGCGCGCCTCGATGGCGTCGCCGAGGTCGCCGAGGTTGTCGGGGTCGACAGCTAGCTCGGGCTCGGTGCCGGCGCCGCCGTCCTCGGAGATGTTCTCCGCCTGCATCCAGATGTAGCCGGGGTTGTCACAGAGGTGGAGCGAGAAGGTGATCTCGCCGGAGTCGCCGGGCTTCACGTCGGTGAGCTGAACGAGCGTCTCCATCTCCTCGCCCGTGACCGGATCCGTCCCGAAGTCCACCTCCGAGAGCGGCGGGATGTTGTCGCAGGTGAGCACCGGGAGGTTCGCTCCGTTGCTGTCCTCGTCTGTCTCATCCGGGAAGTCGCTGTAGCTGAACACCTCGCCGTCGATCTCGACGGACTGCTCGCCGTCGCCGTCGTGGTCGGGGTGTGCGCTGACGAACTGGCGGCCCTCGCCGAAGTCGTAGGTCTGTTGCCAGTCGACCAGCAGGTCGAGCTGGCCGGCGGTCAGCTGGTTGC
>KI543167.1:466016-467749 GCA_000496175.1 uncultured archaeon A07HR67
GCCGCCGTCGCCGACCGGGAACCTCCAGTTGAACGCGAGACACCGGCGTTCTCCGGGCTGTAGACAGCCGTTGTCGAGGATGCCGGGATCGACCTCGACTCCGTCCGCCGGGACGGCGATGGCGAGTTCGGCGAGCGTGCCGGCGAAGATTCCGTCGCCGAAGCTGCCGAACTCGTCGAGGGTCTCCGCGCCGGCACAGCCGCCGACGCCGAGGAACCCGGCGTCGTAGCGAACGGAGACGTCGATCCGCTCCGCGAGCGCACGGCTCGCCGGATCGTCGCCGATCTCCGGGCTGATCTGCATCCACACGCGAACGCCGTCCGGGACGTTCTCTCCCGGGTCGTCGATCCGAACGCCGACGCTCGCGGAGCCCCGATCGGCCGGAAGGACGTTCTCCTGATCGATGAGCCGAACCGACTCGCCGATCTCGTCGACGTCGTCGACCGCGTCGGTCGGGCTCTCGCGCACGAGCTGACCGTTGTATCTGCTGCGCCAGCCGACCACGAGCCGCGTAGGGACGTCCGACTGCGCGTATGTGTAGTTCGTGTACCGGTCCCAGCCGCCCGTCGGCCGCCCCCTCGCCACTCCGACCGTCGCGAAGCCAGCGGCTCCGATGCCTGCGAGCGCCTTTCGGCGGGTTATGTGTGTGTCTCGTTTCGTCATTCGTCTCCTCCTCGTCGGCTCCGAACGGCCGGATCGTCTGTGTCGTCGATTCCCCTCACGTCGCCCGACTACCTATGTACGCGCACCCTACCGGCCGGTTCGGCGTCCGACCCGTCGGGCCGTCGACGCCGGAGCGTCCGGTAGGCTGATCGTGTTGGACAGATCAGAGTACCGTCACCGCACCGGGTTCCGTCACAGCCGTCTCGCCGCCGAACGTGTCCGTCATCCGAACCTCGAGATCGTACGTCCCCGGCGGTGTCCCGCTCGGAATGATCAGTTCGAGGACAGCGGTGTCGAACCCCGCCGTGAGCGACGAGTTGGTCTGGCCGGCAAGCACCGTCGACCCGTCGAGAATCGTCGCGCCGAGCGTGTCGAGATTCGCCTCGGCGTACTCCACATCGACGATGATCGAATCGCCGGACGACGCCGTGTAGCTCGGGTCGAGAACGTTAATCAGCGGATCGCCGTCCCCGTCCGACTCGTCGGTGAGCGCTTCGCCGCGGCCTGGGCCCGGATTGTGACGACACTGCTCGGCGGAGAAGGACAGGTCGAACGCGACGGAATCGCCCTGTACCTCGTTGCCAACGAACGTCGGCAGACACCACCCGAAGCCAATAAACGTCGTCTCCGCCGGCGGGAAACACGGCGTCTCCTCTGCGGGCGGTTCAGCCGGCGGCACCACGTCGTAACAGAAGCTGACGTGGCTGACGCCGTAGCGCTCCGACTCGGTTCTGAACGGTGCGCCGAGACCCACGCCCGTGTCGGCCGTGAGGTAACCGCCGTCACCGTCGCCGCGGCGACAGACGTTGGCGTCTCGTCCTTTGACGATGACGGCGCTGACCTCGAAGCCGTCGAGTCCGAAGTCGAACTCGCGGACGTCGTCGTCGGCTTCGGTCACCGTGACGGTGACGTCGCCGACGGGAGTCGCGTACGTCCGTGAGTCACCGGCACTGGTCGGGAGGTCTTCCGACTCGATTTTGATCGCCCGGAAGAGACCGAAGTCCTCGCAGGTCGGGTTTCGCGCGACGACCTCACAGTCGTCTTCGGTGAGTGTGATCCCCGTCGAGGTC
>KI543167.1:467769-470953 GCA_000496175.1 uncultured archaeon A07HR67
GCGTCTCACCGAGCAGACCGAACGCCTGTTCGAGCGCGCCGTCGTCGCTCGCGAAGAAGACGTACTCCTCGTCGGGATCGCTGGAGATGGCGTTGAGCGTCGAGACCTGTGCGCCACCGACGCCGAGCGCGTAGATCGTGGTCCCGTCGCCCTTCGCGTCGTCTGCGGCGACTCCGGGGTCAGTCCCCGCGTTGTTCCCGCCGTCGGTCAAGACGACCATCGTCGGCGACTCGTCCTCGTCGCAGTTCTCGAGGTCGCCTTGTGCAGTCTGGATCCCCTCACCGATGGCGGTGTTGCCCCCGTTCGCGGGGAGCGTATCGATCGCGTCGAGTACGTCCTGTAGGTCGTCTGTCAGCGTCTGGATGACCTGTGCGCTCTGGTCGTAGCCGTCCGCGCTGAAGAACGTCACACCGACTCGGCTGCCGGCGGGGCCGTCCTGGAGAATGCTCTCCGCGAGCGTCTTCGCGCCGTTGATGGCCTGCGTGTTGCGGTTGCCGCTCATCGATCCGGACGCGTCGAGGACGACCTGGACACAGAGCGGGCCGCCGGTCTCGCCTCCGGGCTCGTAGACGTTGTTGCAGTTCTCGTCGTACCACATCGTCACGTCGATGGCGTCGGCCAACTCCCCCTCACCGGTGATCGGGCCGTCGCTGTCGTCGCCGAGCGCGTTGCCTTCGCCGTCCGCGCCGGCCTCCGGCTCGGAGACGGTGTTCTCGTCGTTCGCGGTGAGCTCGCCGTTCATCCACACCCACGAGGGGTTGTCACAGATGTGAAGACTGATCGTCACCTCGCCGCAGTCACCCGGCTTCACGTCCTCAAGGACGAAGACCGGGATGTCGTCGCCGTTGACGAGGTCAACCTCGGGCAGACAGAAGTCGCGCGTCTGAACCTCTTCCTCCCACGCGTCGGCCTCGTCAATGCTCGGAACCTCGCCGATGAGGTAGACACCCTCCTCTTCTTCGACGACGTCGAAAGGCTCGCCGGGACCGGACTCGCTGTACCAGCCGTTGATCTCGTCGATACGCCCGGTTCCACCCGCGTACGTGGCACGGTAGTCGAGCTTGAGATCTAACTCGCCTGCGGTGAGCGTGTTGTTCGCGAAGCTCTCGTCGTCGCTGAAGTACGCCGTCGTTCCGAGTCCCGCGCCCGCGCTTGCGACGCCGACGGCGCCGAGGCCGGCGAGCAGCTTGCGCCGCGAGAATCCGAGGTCAGTATTGTTGTCGTCCATTGGTCATCCCTGGCGTCTCGGCCAGTACCCCTCTCTTAGCGGAAGGGGGGATAGTTACGACTCGACACGTCGGCTTCGAACGCCACACTCGACGGTTATAACGGGCGATTCGCCCGATATCGGCCGATCGACGCCGCCACGGAGACACCGCTGGAGCCGGTGGATTGGGAGACGTACCGCTCGCTTCGGGGCGCCTACCGCCCTTGCGACACGTCCTACCGAATATCGTGGTATTCCCTACCGCGTTTCGCAGACCGCCGACCCGTTCGCGGGTCGACGGCGGCCGTCACACAGTGGCACATACCGTGCCCGTACGCGGCCCATAGATATGCCCCCTGCCGACGTCTCTACACACGAGGAGGTGTCAACCCATTCCCATACAGATCCGGTCCGATTCGCTCCCGGAGACCGTCGTCCACGACGTGCTCTCGAACAGCCGCCGGCAACACGCTCTCGCCGAGCTTCGGACGCGGGGCGGTGCCGTCTCCGTCCGCGCGCTCTCCGAGGCGATCGCCGCCGACGAGACGGGCGAGTGGCCCGCTCCGCGGTGTGCGCGCGAGAGCGTGTACGCCTCGCTCCACCAGACGCACCTCCCGCGGCTCCACGAGCTCGGCATCGTCGAGTACGACCGCACGCGCAAGGAGGTTCGGGCGTGCCGGGGCGCACGCGAGGTGGGACGGTACATGACGATAGTCACCGACTGGGGGCTCACGTGGACGGAGCTGTATCAGGTGCTCGGCGTCGTCACGTTGTTCGTCGTGCTCGCCGCCCAACTCGACGCCCCGTTCGTCGGCGCGGTCGACCCGCTCCTGTGGACCAGCGGGGCGCTGGCGGCGTTCGCGGCCGTGACTGTCGTCCAGCTCTGGACGGCGTATCGGATTTCGGTGCCGTTCTCGCGGTGATACAGGGGTTACTCGGCCGGGATCTGCCGAGAACAGTTCTTCAGATACGTGCTCGGCTGAGACGGCTGTTACGTCTCGCTCGTGTGCCGACCGCCAGATTCGATTCGCTTAGAGGGTGTTCTGACGATCGTGTGAGATGTATCGCGCGTATTTTCAGTTGCTTTTCTGGTGTAGATCATACTACCAGTCAGCCAGTGTCTTACTCACAGTATATTGAGAGAATACCCGAAAATTCGGATCTGTGATACACAGCGCTATTGATTCGAACGCGGGAAGCGTTACGGAGCTCTACTTGTATATTTTACATTCAAATTTATGTATTGTAATGAGTATTGACTCGGAGATTCAATCGTTAGTACAGTATCGTAAACAAGTAGTCAGACGCCCTAGCAATCGAGGCGGCGGTATCGTTCCCTCAGGCCAGACAAGGAACTGCTTACAGCGATTCAACGCAGCCGTTAGAGGCGCGTACCACTGCTAGACTCATATACCAAACGACACTTTACACACTGTCCTCAATAGGTAGATGGAGGTCACGAAACGCATGGAATCTCCCCGTCGAACGTTAGTTGGGGTCGTCGTTGTTACACTCGCCTTGCTTGCCGTCGCCGGCAGCGGGGTAGCACTCGCGCAAGACGCCGGGTCGTCACTACAACCGGACGTCGATAATGACGACTCAGTTTCAGAGAACAATGTCTCACTCACCGAAGAGGAGGCGGTTGATATCGCAACCGCCGAAGCCAACGGGAGCGTCGACGAAGTCGAACTCGAGGATGAGGACGGTGTGCCTGTTTACGAGGTTGAACTCGTGACGACAAACGGCTCGGAGACCGACGTTTCCGTTCACGCGAACGACGGCACAGTCCTCAAGACTGAGACCGAAGACGAGGACGACGGTGAGGAGGCTGAAGACGAGGACGACGGTGAGGAGGCTGAAGACGAGGACGACGGTGAGGAGGCTGAAGACGAGGACGACGGTGAGGAGGCTGAAGACGAGGACGACGGTGAGGAGGCTGAAGACGAGGACGACGGTGAGGAGGCTGAAGACGAGGAC
>KI543167.1:470973-472549 GCA_000496175.1 uncultured archaeon A07HR67
CCGAGTCGTGCGACGGGTTGTGCGGTCGTCGTATCGGCGCTTCTGTTCGGAGCGCTCCACGTGAACGCCGGTGTTGCGGGACTCTCAACCACGGTTGTCGTACTACAGGCGGTCGTTGGAGGTCTGTACTTCGGTCTCGCGTACGTGCTTACCGATAGTCTCGCCCTTCCAGTCGGCATCCATTTCTCGACAAACCTCTGGATAACGGTCGTATTCGGGCAGCCTGACAGCGGGTTCCCAGCGGCTTTTCGGCTTACTCGGCCGTTTGATCTCGGATTCGAACTTATTACGGTCTTGTTCCTCCCGGTCGGGGTACTCATCGCGGCGATTTTTTTGTGGGTGAAAGCGACGCGGGGTGAGATTCCGAAAGCGTCACTTGGGGCCACCACGTAAATTGATGACTGTGGCACCCTGTACGCTCGCTCTGAGTAACGGTTCCCGACCACAGGGGCCTTGCTGACTACACCCTCTCAAGCTTTTGGTATCGGATTCTCCGGATTTCGGCAGAGCCGGTTAGCAAATCCGCGGCGCCCGGTAGCAAACACTCACAGGAGTCCTGAGTAATTAGAATTGATTCAGGAGATACCGATCGGTCTGTCAGTCGTCTGTCAGATGGCTCTGTTCGCACTGGTGACTCGTCGCACAGTTGATGTACCCCTGAATCTTGCTGTGGTTCTCATCAGGAACGGCATCGACGACGAGACTCAGACCGATAAAAGTCATAACATTGATCAGTAGGGTATAAAATCCGGGGAAAATCCAGGAAATCTTCTGAGATAGTGGCAAATCCGAAAGTCAAGAGCGCAGTGACGATGACGCCCAGCGCGAAGTCGGCAATCGCCCCCTCACGCGTCGCACTGCGTCAAAAGAACGCGCCAATCACAAGCGGGAAGATCTGTGCCGCTCCTTCGAACCCTCGGAACCGGTCGGGCTCGGGAGGCCCACGCGGCGGATTCAGACGGGGATCTAGTGGTGTACGCCGACGTCGAGACCGGATACGACTTCTGAGGGACACAGACGCTGTATCTCCGTCGATGGACTCACTTAATCTCTGGTCGACGGGCGCTGATTAGCCGTTCCGAGACATCTAATGAACGTGGCTGTATTTACAGGTCGATCAGGTGCTAGAAGCGCTTTAGCTGTCAGAAGAGTATTAGTATCCACACGATGGCGACCCCAGAAGGTGAACAGAAGGACACGATGACCGAGTACCGAGAGCGGTTGGACACACTGGATGCGACGCTGACATCAGTGATGGACCGGTGGAGCGTCCCGGCGTTGCGGGTCGCCGTCGGCGTGGTATTCATCTGGTTCGGCGCGCTGAAAGTGCTCGGCGTCTCGCCAGCCGCCGACCTCGTCGCCTCGACGGTGTACGTCCTTCCGCCTGAGTTTTTCGTTTCGGTCCTCGGCGGTTGGGAGGTGCTCATCGGGGTCTGCCTGTTGTATCCGCCGCTCACGCGTGTTGGATTGTTACTGCTAGCACTCCAACTTCCAGGGACGTTCCTTCCGATGGTGCTTCTGCCTGAGGTCGTTTATACTGCGTTCCCGTACGGCTTAACCGTCGAAGGACAGTATA
>KI543167.1:472569-474729 GCA_000496175.1 uncultured archaeon A07HR67
GATCCCGGTGGGGTTTAGCCCGGCGGCCAAGACGAGTCCGGCTGGCGCCGCGAGCACCAACAGGCTGCTCACGCCGACGAGCACCCGGGCGGCACGGGGCTGCCAGTCCATCGGCGGTCGCTCCCCGAGGTACCGGTAGAGACCGGCGCCGACCCACCCGACCACCGTGAGGACGAGCAACAGGGTCGACAGGGCGAAGCCAGCGGCTTGCGCGAGCGGGTGCTCCAGTGGACCGAGCCGACGGAATCCGCTCACCGGACCCCTGACCATATGGGTGATCTCACCATCCTCGGTGCGAAACGCGAGGCGCTCGTGGCCGTCGATCGCGCGAAACACCAGCGGTTCAGTCTCAACCCAGCGCTGGGAATCGGCGCCCGGTACGACCGACTCGGTGACGAGCGTGCCATCGTCGTCGGTCCGCACCTGTACTGTCCCGGTGACGCCGAGGAGCTTCGTCGGCTCGGTCTCGGAGATCCGCGTGCCGCGGTACCAGCCGGTGAGTTCGTCCACCCGCGCCGGCGCCTCGCCCGACTGCTCGACGGGAGGGAGTTCTGGCGTAGCGAATTCGTCGACGAACGCGTCGAGTAGTTCGTGCCGCGCTTGGGCGCCGCCCGCGGTGTTGTATGAGATGAACAGTCCCATATCTCGATCGGGAAACAACGCGAGCAGGCTGTGGAACAACTGCGTGTCGCCTGCGTGACCGACAATTCGCGTGTCACCCCGGCTCATCTCGTAGAAGCCGTAGCCGACGCCGTTGAGCGCGGGATGGTTCTGGAACCGGGCGTCGTGCATCCCCGCGACCGTCGCCGAGCGGAGGTACTGCTCACCGTCGAACTCGCCATTCTGGAGATGGAGTTGTATGAACCGCGACATATCCGTCGCGGTAGCGCTGATCGACCCCGCAGGCCGTAGCGGGACGAACTCGAAGCCACGCTCCTGTGGGCCGTCGCCGGTCGCAACGTAACCCTTCGAGACCGCCTCGCCCAGTTCCCCGCCCGGCGGCTGGGCGGCCGTACTTCGGTCCATCCCGAGCGGCTCGAACACCTCCTCGCGAACGTGCGTGGCGTAGTCGGTGCCTGCGGTCGTGCTGGCCACATACCCTGCCAGCCCCACGCCGTAGTTCGAGTAGGTGGCGAACTCGCCTGGGGGGCGGACGCGCGTCGGCGGGTCGGTTTTGATCGCTGATTCGAGCTCCGGCATCGATTCCGCGGTATCGGCAAACACCCCGAGGACGACGCTCTCGAAGCCAGGCGTGTGGGTACTAGATGCTCAAGCGTGATCGGAGCGTCGTACTCGCCGGGCAACGACAACCCGTCGACGTGCTCGCGGACGTCCGTGTCGAGGGCGAGTCGGCCGGCCTCGACGCCACGCATAACCGCTGTTCCCGTGATGGACTTCGACACGGATCCGATCCGGAACAGCGTTTCATCCGGCTTTACTGGCTCCTCGGCGGCGACGTCCGCGAGGCCGTACCCCTCGGCCACGCGTTGTTCACCGCCGGCGACGACTGACACCGTCGCGCCTGCGATGTCGTATTCCTCGAGTTGGATCGGGAGTTGCTCGTCGAAAAACGACTGGAGCGCGTCCGCTGAGGGGGGATCAGTGGCCGCCTGCGCCGGGACGCCCCCAGTGGCCGCAGCCGTTGTAGGCCCGATCGCCGTCGCCGCCGCCGCCCCGGCTCCGGCGAGAAAGCCGCGTCTGTTCAGGTCAGCTGACATGATCTTCTGTGCGTGGTCCGTCGGGTGGCACCGATAATGAACACGCAGGGATTGTTTCACTCGTTGTAACGCTGGCCGCCCATTGAGATGCTCTGAATCAGCAACTCCGGATGCGGGCTTGATCGATTGTCGCTGCTTTCTGGCGGTCTCGCCGCCGGCAGACAACGCGTGGTACTCCACGGGGCGAACGCCACTGGCGGAGATCCTGGCCGATTTTTCGATCAGTTCGAGACGCTCACAATCTCGATCGGCATCCAACTGTCCCACGATACACGCGACTCCGCTGCTCACCCGACGCTCACAACTCCAGTCGGCCACGGTGTACACTCGATACTCTCAGGCCCCGATCGCTACGACGTTCATTATTTACTATGATACGAGTAAGTTTTACGTGTCCGGCTCCTTGTGTACAATGATGTCACAACAAACACCCGATAACCCG
>KI543167.1:474749-494790 GCA_000496175.1 uncultured archaeon A07HR67
CGAGCACTGGCCTGGATTCGCAGACGATGGGACACGGAAGGCTGACATCACACTCCAGCAGGTTTTGAGCCACACCGCTGGCGTCCCCTACGGCGAGTTCGATGACCAAGCCGAACAGTGGGGCGATTGGAATGCTGTTGTCGAGGCGATGGAAGATATCGAGCCCGTGTTCGACCCGGGAGAACAACCAGCGTATCACAGTTTCAATTACGGATGGATCATCGGCGAACTCATCCGGCGCATCAGCGGTCACCCCGTCGAGACGTACGTCGCCGAGAACGTGTTTGACCCCCTAGAGATGGAACAGTCCGCGATCGGGCTCGAAGACGACGAGGAAGACGATATTGCGACCCTCTCCGGGTTCGAGATGTACGACCGGTGTCGCGACCCCGGTGAAGGGCTCGGTATTCCGGCGTCCGAGTCCGCGGCTTTGTTCAACGAAGAATCCATCCACCGCGCCGTAATCCCCGCGGCTAACGGCATCGGAACTGCTCGAGAGATGGCGCGGTTTTACGCTTGTATGGCTAACGGCGGCGAACTCAACGGCACTCGCCTACTCGACGCAGAGACGGTCGCCAAAGCGACCCGGACGCATGCGGAGACTGATTCGGATGGAACGCTCTCGCGGCCGGCGCGATACGGTCTCGGCTTCTGGACCGGCGGTCTTGCCAACGACATGTTTGGGTCGCTCAGCCGCGAGCGAATGTTCGGCCACGCCGGTCTCGGAAGCATCTTCGGCTGGGGCGATCCGGAGTTGAATGTCGGCTTTGCGTACGTCACGAACGGGATTCGTGAGGAGTCGTGGGAACACGCAGCCCGCGTCGGTGGGATTTCCGACGCTGTTCGGCTGGCACTGTGTGAGTGAGATTTCCTCGATAATCGTGTTGTCTCGTGTATTTATCAAACATATCATGTTACTCGTCGTCGGTGGAGAGCAGTCTTGCGATTTCGTGCCCGTCGTCTCGTGATCGGCGCTCAGATAACAGTGCTCACTCCGATTCGTCCTCCTGTAGCTGCTCAACCTGTGCTTCTAGTCTACCGATCTTTCGCTCGATTCGATCCAGCCGTTCGCTCACGTTCCCGCCCGAGCGAATCCGGAGGAGAACGTAGCCCATGCCACCCAATATCCCAACGAGAACCAAGAGATTGAGGCCGATGACAAGGCCGACCAGTATCAGTTCTGGACCGCCTGGAACTTGGAGAGGGATCATGATTCTACGGATCCACGAGACCCGATATATGTCTTCGGAGAGGCGTTCGCGTGTCACGGACGCCGTCTTGAGGGATCGTGAACGCTTGTACGGCGACCGTATTGTATCGGCTTCCTTCCGTATCAGCTGCTTCGCCGCACCGACGCCTCTGTCTCGCGTTTTTACTGAGCGGTAAAAAACGCCCAGCATTTGTTCGTGACCGACAACTGCCGCGTAGAGATGCTCGATTACTATGACACGGTTCTCCTCGCGATCGCCGCGGTGATGATCGCTGCTACGGCAGTGAGTGTTCATCCTCTGATAGCGATGTACGAGGGACTCGCTGCCGGGAGTTTGGTAGCGACGGTCTTCTTGTATGAAATACTCTTTCGGAAACCGCCGACTGAACCAACCACATCTACGACCGCGGCTTCGGTCGTCGTTGGAATCGGTTGGTTGCTCACCCTCTTGTTGTTCGTGTGAGGTCTCCGCATCGACCCGATCCGAACCCGGATTCTCACTCCACCCGCGGCTCCGGCAGCAAGGCCTCGATCTCGCGGTCGTCGAGCCAGTCTAGGAGCTGAACGAGCTGGTCAGTGGCCGCCTCGAACAACCGCTCGGCCTTCTCCGGCGTGACGTCGGTCGGGTCGCCGAACGCGCCGTTCGGAGAGTTATCGACCGCGTCGTAGAAGGTGCGCGCGCCGTGGACCATCGTCTCGGAGTCGTCGATGTCGGTAAGCCCGCCGTCGCGGGCGGCCGCGAACTCCTCGGGATGGACGAGGTCGGGCGCGATGTGGGTGATCATCGCGGTTTCTTTGGGTCCCGCGTGGGGGCCGTTCTGTGCGAACAGGTCGTCGACGAGCTCGGGGATCGACTCGTCCCACATCCACTCGATCGCGTACATGTCTCCCGCCTGGTGGAGCCGGCGGCCGACCTCGCGCAGGTGTGAGACGTTGCCGCCGTGGGCGTTGACGTACACCACCCGGTCGATGCCGTGGTACGCGAGGTTCCGGGTGAAGTTCTCGACGTAGTCGCGGAACTGCGGCGGGTCGACCCACAACGTGCCCGGGAACTGGCGGTGGTGTGGGCTGACGCCGATGTCGACCGTGGGCGTCCGGGGAATCCCCGTCTCGTCGGCGGCCGCGGTCGCGAGCGCCTCGGCGATCAGGTGGTCGGTCGCCAGCGGGAGGTGCGGTCCGTGTTGTTCCGTCGAGCCGAGCGGCACGATTGCCGTCGACGCCGATCCGAGCTGCTCGCCAACGTCCGGCCACGTGTGGTCCGCGAGGTCCATACCGCCTCCTGAGCGGCGACCCGTATCAATCCACGTGATGTGTCAGACGGCGGGCCGAGGCGAACGTGTCGGCACCCTTTTTGTAGCGTGCGACCGAACCATTCGGTATGTTTGGAGGAGGCGGTATGAATCCGCGGAAGATGAAACAGATGATGGAACAGATGGGGATCGACGTCGAGGAGCTCGACGCCGAGCGGGTAGTCGTCGAGACGACCGACGGCGACCTCGTCTTCGAGAGCCCGCAGGTCACGCGGATGGACGCGCAGGGGCAACAAACCTACCAGATCGTCGGCGAGCCGGACGAGGTCGCCGACGCGGGCGGCGCGACCCCCGTCGAGGCCGCAGACGAGGCGACCGACGGAATCCCCGACGAGGACGTCGCGCTCGTCGCCGAACGCGCGGGCGTTCCCGAGTCGCAGGCCCGCGAGACGCTCGAGGCGCTCGACGGCGACCTCGCGGCCGCGATCGCGGACCTCGAGTGACCGACGCCGCGTACCTGTTGGTCCACGAGGACCGCGAGTACCTCCTCGAACCCGGCGAAGAGCTCGGGACAGACCTCGGCGTGTTGACCGTCCCGGAGGACGTCGCTGCCGGCGACGCCGTCGAGACGCACCTCGGGACCGTCTTCGAGGCCCGCGAGCTTCGCGGTCCGGACCTGTTCGCCCACCTCGAGCGAACCGGCGCGCCGATGATGCCCCGAGACGTCGGGCTCGTGATGGGGCTCACCGGCGTCTCCGCCGGCGATCGCGTGCTGGACGCCGGCACGGGCACGGGGATTCTCGCCGCACACCTCGGGCGGGCTGGCGCGGACGTCACCTCCTACGAGGTCGATCCGTCGTTCGCCGAGGTGGCTCAAGCGAATATGCGCACCGCCGGCGTCGCCGACCGCGTCGAGGTTCGGACGGGCGATCTCACCGCGGCGCTCGACGACCTCGCTGCCGGCGACCCCTTCGACGTTCTCACGCTCGACACGGGTGACGCGCCGGCCGTGGTCGAGCGGGCGCCCGAACTGCTCGTCTCCGGCGGCTTCGTCGCCGTCTACTCGCCGTTCGTCGAGGGGACACGCGAGGCGGTGACGGCGGCGAGAACCGCCGGCCTGACCGGCGTGGAGACGCTGGAGACGATCCAGCGCGAGATGGAGTTCTCCGACCGTGGCTCCCGGCCCTCGACCGCCGGCGTCGGCCACACCGGCTACCTCGTCGTCGCGCGCGTCGACTGAGTCGTCGTCTTTCCGGGCCGCTTCTGGCGATTTTCGACGCAACGTTCATTCGCCCGCGACCGTCAGGGAGGGTATGTCGCTCGCCGACGACGTCGAGGCCGCGGTCGCGAGACGCCCCGGCGTCGTCGCCGTCGGCGTCGGCGCCGAACTCCTTCCCGCGCTGCTCTCTGCGCGCCGTCACACCCGCGGGCGTCGGTGGCGAGTAGCGTGCCCGCCGGATGTCGTCGACGACCTCGGCCGCGCGTTTCCCCTCGGAACGGCCGTCGCCGAGGCCTGTGCCCGCGGCGCGATCGCGTTGCGAGCAGAGCCCGACTCGCGGTCCGCTCGGACGGTGTTCGCGACCGCCGGCCGCGTGGACGCGGTCGCGGGGCCGACCGGCGACCGGACGCTCGTGACCGACGTCGACCCGGACCGAACGCGTGGGGCGTCGGAGGCGATCGCGGCCCGATTCGCCGCGGCGACGCCGGCGGCGGTCCGCATGCCCCCGAGACGCCGGCTGGTCGAGAGCGCTCGCGACGCGCTCGGCAGCCGATTCGCCGACGACTTGGCCGGGGTGCTCGGGTCGCTCGACGCCGACTCCGCCGCCCTCGACCGGTCCGAACCGGTCGACGACCGGACACTGCTCGTCGCGCTGGCGGCCCGCAACGACCACCTGTTCCACGACGTGCGCGAGTGGGCCGACGAGGTCGGGATCGCCCCCAAACAGGAGTTCACGGCCGAGCGCCGGGCGCTCGTCGACCGCGGACTCGTCGAATCGATCAAGGTGCCGATTGGGATCGGCCGGCCGAACTACCGGCTACGTGCGGTCGCGGAGGCGATCGACCGCGCCGACCCAGAGGAGTTGCTCTCCGCGTTGCGGGCGCAGTTCGCGGCCACGGGTGACGGGTCGAACGCGGCTGCGTCTCGCGGCGACGACCGCCCCGTCTGGGACCGGCGGCGGTAGCGCGGAGGGGTCGGCGCCTCAGAGCCGCCCTTCGTCGGCGGCGTCGACGAGCGTCGAGCCGGCGGCGCGCCAGTCGGCCTCGGCCTCGGCGAACAACCGCTCGGCGCGGCCGACGGCGTCTTCGACGACCGCATCGACGTCGACGCCGACGATCCCGCCGGCGGAGACGAGCTGGACGCCGTTGACGAACACGTCTCGGACCACGTCGCCGGCCGCCCCGTACACGAGGTTGGGGATCGCGGTGTGGAACGGCCGCGTGACGGTCGGCGCGACGCTCGGTCGTTCCAGGTCACAGACCACGACATCCGCGCGCTTCCCGGGTGAGACGGGTTCCGACCCGGTCGGCGATCCCGAGCGCCCGCGCGCCTCCGAGCGTCGCGAGCGCGAGCACGTCGGCCGCGTCGACCGCGGTCGGGTCTCCGCGGTCGGCCTTCGCCAGCATCGCCGCCGTGCGCGCCTCTCGAAACGCGTCGTGGCCCCCGGGGCCGGGCGCCTGGTCGGTGCCGAGCCCGACGGTTCCACCCCGCTCGCGGTACTCGGCGATCGGGGGAACTGCCCCGTCGATGGCGGCAACCGAGGACGGACAGCCGACCATCCGCACGCCGGCGTCGGCTAGCAGCGCGCGCTCGTCGGGCGTCGCACCGTGGAGGTGCGCCGCGAGCAGGTGGTCGCCGAGAAGCTCCATTCGGTCGAGCACCGACACGGTCGTCTCGCCGTCGCCGTAGCGGGCGGCGACCTGTCTGTGTTCGCGGTCGCCCCGGGCGACGTGCATGTGGACGGTCCGGTCGGCCGCTCGGGCCCGCGCCGTGATCGACTCGAGAAGCTCCGGGGAGACCATATCGAGCGCCTGCGGTCCGTACGCCGGCTCGACGAGAGGATCCTCTTCGGCCGACGCGAAGAGGTCGTCGGCCCGCGCCAACGCCGTCTCGCCCGCCTCTCGGTCGAGGGGATACGGCTCGTCCGGAGAGAGCTCGGAGCGGTCGTCTGGAACCTCGGTTAGCCGCTCGGTGGCGACGACGCGGAGTCCGAGCGGGCGGTACACTTGGTCGACCAGCTCGCCGACGTCGCGGGCGTACTCGCCGAGCGTCGTCGTGCCGGAGGCAAGCGCCTCGATCGCCGTGAGCTCTGCGCCGACGACGCCGTCTTCGGGGGTCGCGTGCGCGGAGACGGGCCCGAGCGACCGCGACAGCCACTCGTGTTCCGGCACGTCCTGTGCTGCGCCGCGCAACACCGTGTGGCGGCCGTGGACGTGGGCGTTCACGAGCCCCGGAAGCGTGAGACAGCCGTCGCCGTCGACGGTGCGGTCGGCGTCTCGGGCGTTGACGCCGTCGGCAGGGCCGACGTAGGCTATCTCGCCGTCGGTCCACCCAACTGCGCCGTCGCCGACGATCCCGAGGTCGCCGGTCGCTCCCCGAACGGTCGGATCCATGGTGATCAACAACGTGCCGGTGACGAGCGCGTCCATGCGGTGTGTTCACAACCAATCGGCAAGGAACTGTCGGACACACAGCGGGCTTCGGGCGGCGGTCGTGCGGGCGCGTGACAAGACCTAACTCCGGGCGGGCCGCTCGATAGATCATGGCGACGTTCTCAGACAGAATCGAGCGGATCCGGATAAGCGGGATCCGCGAGGTGTTCGAGGCGGCCGGCGACGACGCGATCAACTTAGGGATCGGCCAGCCGGACTTTCCGACGCCGGAGCACGCCCGGCAGGCGGCAGTCGACGCGATCGAAGACGGGATGGCGGACGCGTACACCGCCAACAAGGGGACCGCCTCGCTCCGGGAGGCGATCGCCGAGAAACACCGCGCGGACCAGGGGATCGACCTCGATCCGGCGAACGTGATCGCCACCGCCGGCGGCAGCGAGGCGCTCCACATCGCCTTGGAGGCACACGTGAGCGCTGGCGAGGAGGTCATCGTCCCGGACCCCGGCTTCGTCTCCTACGACGCCCTCACCAAGCTGGCGGGCGGCGACCCGGTTCCCGTCGGACTCCGTGAGGATCTCACGATCGACCCCGCCGCGGTCGAGGCGGCGATCACCGACGACACCGCGGCGTTCGTCGTCAACTCTCCCGGCAACCCCACCGGGGCGGTCTCCTCGGCCGCAGACGTCCGAGCGTTCGCGCGGATCGCCGACGAACACGACGTGCTCTGTATCTCCGACGAGGTGTACGAGTACACCGTCTTCGAGGGCGACCACCGGTCTCCAGTGGAGTTCACAGACCGCGACAACGTCGTCGTCGTCAACTCCGCCTCGAAGCTGTTCTCGATGACGGGCTGGCGGCTGGGATGGGTGTACGGCTCGCCGGACCGCATCGACCGCATGCTTCGCGTCCACCAGTACGCACAGGCGTGTGCCTCGGCGCCCGCACAGTACGCCGCCGAGGCCGCGCTGCGCGGCGACCGCGGCGTCGTCGAGGAGATGACCGATTCCTTCGAGCGCCGCCGCGACATCCTCTTAGACGGGCTCGCCGACGCCGGCATCGAGTGTCCGACTCCACACGGAGCCTTCTACGCGATGCCACGGGTTCCGGACGGGTTCGTGACGGAGTGTCTCGACCGCGGCGTGATCGTCGTGCCGGGCGAGGCGTTCGGCGAGGGAGGGCGAGGGGCCGCGCGGATCTCGTACGCGACCGACGTGGACGACCTCCGGGAGGCGATCGACGTCATGGCCGAGGCGCACGCGGCGGCCCGGTGATCGATTACTAGAGAACATTATACGACCGCGAGAGGTTTCCGCAAGTTATACTGCCGGGGGGGAACGAGGGTATCGGCATGAGTCGGAACATCCAAGTTAGCCGCCTCGACCGGCGAGCGGTCGAGGACCAACGGGTCGAGATCGTCGAGCGGAAAGGGGTCGGCCACCCGGACTCGATCTGTGACGGCCTCGCCGAGTCGGTCTCGCGGGCGCTCTCACAGCTGTACTTAGACCGCGTCGGCAAGGTCCTCCACTACAACACCGACGAGACGCAGTTGGTCGCGGGCCGCGCTGCCCCGGCGTTCGGCGGCGGCGAGGTGATCGAGCCGATCTACGTCCTGATCGTTGGCCGCGCCACGAAAGAATACGACGGCCGCCAGCTCCCGGTCGACGCCACGGCGCTCGCGGCCGCCCGCGAGTACCTCGCGGAGACGGTGCCGGCACTCGAGTACGGCACCGAGATTGTCGTCGACGTCAGGCTCGGCGAGGGATCGGGAGACCTCCAAGACGTCTTCGGCGAGGACACACAGGAGGTGCCGATGGCGAACGACACCTCCTTTGGGGTCGGGCACGCGCCGCTGACGGAGACGGAACGGATCGTTCACGAGGCGGAACGCGAACTCGTCACGACCTACGGCGCGGACCACCCCGAACTCGGGCCGGACATCAAGGTGATGGGTAAACGCGAGGGCGACCGCATCGACATCACGGTCGCGGCCGCGATGATCGACGCACACGTCGCCGGCCTCGAGGAGTACGACGACGCCGTCGGCGGCGTCCGCGAGTTCGTCACGGCGCTCGCCGAGGACCACACCGACCGCGAGGTCGCCGTCGACGTCAACACGGCCGACGAGTACGAGAAGGGATCGATCTACCTCACCGTCACCGGCACCTCCGCCGAGCAGGGTGACGACGGCTCCGTCGGCCGGGGAAACCGCGCGAACGGGCTCATCACTCCCAACCGGCCGATGTCGATGGAAGCCACTTCCGGCAAGAACCCGGTCAACCACATCGGCAAGATATACAACCTGTTGTCGACACACATCGCGGAGACGGTCACCGCCGAGGTGGACGGGATCCGCGACCTCCAGGTTCGGCTGCTCTCACAGATCGGCCGGCCGATCGACGAACCCCACGTCGCCGACGCACAGATCGTCACCGAAGCGGGCGTCGATCTGTCGACGATCGAAGCGGAGGTCGTCGACATCGTCGACGCCGAACTCGCCGACGTCACCGGCGTGACCCGACGGGTCATCGACGGCGACGTCTCGACGTTCTGACCGCGAGCGGGCCCCGTCGGCCGTCTCTCCGCCGACCACAACGGATTTCCGACCGCCTCCCGCACGTTCCGCCGTGACGCAGGTGTGTCTCCTCGGCGACCCGGACGTGACCCTGAGCTACGAGCTTCTCTCGCGGGAGACCGCCCGCGAGGCGCTCGCGACCTACGCGATCGAGGAGCCGTTCGCGAACAGCGTCGCCGTCGACACCGTGAGCCTCGGCGCCGCGGTGTCGCTGCTCAACGACCTCGACTGGTACCTGGCCCGGTTCGTCGACGAGGCGCTCGTCGCCGAGCCGTCGATCTCTCGAACCGAGTGGCTCTCGCGCGACCTCGCACGCGAGGTGCGCGCCGGCGAGGTGCCCCCGGAGGAGACCGACCAGCGGCTGAAGATATACGGGCTCGTCGACGGCGAGCCCGTCGAGCCGATGTTCGTCAGACGGACGCAGGGGTCGACGCCCGAGTACGACCTCCGCGACGTCGACGCGACGCTCGTCGTTCGGGTGAGCGACGCGGAGTTCTCCGGCTAACGCGCCGGCTCGCGGGAGGGTCCGAGTCCCGAGTATCTCTCCGACAGTCCCAGAGGCCGCACGGACCTGGTAGGCCATGCGATTTATCTCGGGCGCTCGCGAGCCTCCTCTCGACGGAGCTGTGAGGAGACCGACCAGGAGAGTGGCTCGACCGGCTCGCCGTCGACGCGGACCGCGTCGTCTCCAGTGATCTCTGCCACGTGGTCTCGCGTCTCGAGCCGAAGCCGCCACGAGTCGTTGTCGTGGTCGACCAGTTCTCGTGTCGCGTCCGTCGAGACGTAGCGTTCGACCGACACCGGCAGCTCGATGGGGTCACGTTCTCGGCCTCCGCGATTCCCCGGACGACACGTTCGAGGATCGATTCGGTCATACCGCCGTTTTTCGCTCCGATCACAGGTGTTAGGCGGTCGCCGTCACACGCCGAACCACGGGTCTACAAGTCTCTCCGGACGGGACCACCCGTATGGTACGCGTCACTGTCTGGAACGAGTTCCGTCACGAACGCGACAACGACGCCGTCGCCGACGTGTATCCCGACGGGATCCACGCGGTGATCGCCGACGCCTTGGAGGCGGCCGGCCACGAGGTTCGAACCGCCACCCTCGATCAGGGGCCCGACCACGGGCTCACCGAGGCGGTGCTCGCGGACACGGACGTGCTCACGTGGTGGGGCCACGCCGCCCACGACGAGGTGCGCGACGAGGTGGTCGACCGCGTCGTCCAGCACGTTCTCGACGGGATGGGACTGATCGCCTTACACTCCGCACACTACTCGAAGGTGTTCACGCGGCTGATGGGGACGAGCTGCTCGCTTCGGTGGCGCGAGGCCGCAGAACGCGAGCGGCTGTGGACGGTCGAGCCCGGCCACCCGATCGCCGAGGGGGTCGGCGAGTACATCGAGCTCGACGAAGCCGAGATGTACGGCGAGCGGTTCGACGTTCCACAGCCGGACGCGCTCGTGTTCACGTCCTGGTTCGCCGGCGGCGAGGTGTTCCGCTCCGGTTGTTGTTACCGGCGGGGGAACGGCCGCGTCTTCTACTTCCGGCCGGGCCACGAGACGTACCCCATCTACGACGACGACGACATCCAGCGGGTGCTTCAGAATGCCGTCGGGTGGGCGGCCCCGACGGACGGGCCGGCGCCCGAGTTCGGCAACGCCGACCCGATCGAACCGATCGACACGAGCGACGACCGCACGGTCCACTGACCGCCCGGCCGAGGAAGCCCCCGGCTCGTCGATTATCCGTCTCCGTGTCCGCCGTCACTCCGGGCGGTGGACCGCCCCGTCTCGGCCGTCGGCGTCCTTCCGCCGGAGCGCGGCCGCCGCGTTGTTTGCGTCGTATCCGAAGAAGACGTCCTTGGCGTACGCGTCTGCCACCTCCGTGGCGCCGATCAGGTCGTCGAGATCTACGTTCACGGCGTACAACTCGATCGAGAACGGCGTCTGTGGCGGCGCCCCGTGGACGTCGTAGTCGCCGCCGAGCCGCGACCGGAATCCGCGGGCGATCGCTTCGAGCCAGTAGGTGGTGCCGTACGCCGTGTCGTAGAGAGGGACGACGAACTCGTCGACGTGGTCGGCGAGCGCGTCGATGTCGAGTCCCGACCGCTCGTAGAGGTGTGCCGGATACGGGTCGGGGTAGAGCGTGAGAAGCGTCCGCCCCGGAATCCGGGACGCGGCCTCGGCGACGAACCGCGTGATCACCTCGGCGCGCCACTCGGGCCACGCCGTGTGGTCGCTCTCGTCGAACAACCGGCGACACCGGTCACAGCGACAGAACCCCTCGCGGGGAAAGCCCACGTCGTCGAGGCGAACGTCGCCGTTCTCGGCGGCGCAGTCTTCGATGATCTCGAACAACCCTTCGCGGTACTCCGGGTGGGTCGGACAGATGTACGCCCAGTCGAAGTACTCGCGGTCGCGGGTGGCGGGGTCGCCGCGCTCGTCGACGGGGACCAACTCGGGGTTCTCGCCCGCGGCGGCGTTGTCGCCGAAACACGAGACCATGTTCACCGCGTTCGGCAGCGGGGCTGCCGCCCGACCGGTGACGTCTTTCACCTCGTAAAAGGCCACGTCGAACGGCTCCATCTCGACCTCCTCGGCGTTCCGCGTGACGACCCCGTACATGACCGTCGGTACGCGGGTGACGAATAAAAACGGCGGGCCGTCGTTCGGTCAGGGTGGTCTCGCTGCGGTGTGGTGACGACGCTCGCTACTCCACTTCGACCGGCTCCTTGTCGCCGGCAAACAGGAAGTACGCGAGGACGACGAGCGACAGTACGAGGACGAACTTCGTTTTCGTTCCCATGCTCCACCGATCGGGCGGACCCAATTAAAACCTACCGGCGCGTTCTCAGACCGCGACGAGACGCCGCTATCGGGGACAACACGGCGTGATTCGGCGGATCATGTAAGTGTCGACGCCCCGTACCATAGATCGATGTCTCAAGGCAATTGTTCGCTGTGTGACACCGACTCCGACCGATCGACCGCCCGGTCCGGAGCCAAGACCGGAGCACGGATCGGCGCTGCCGTCGGGTCGAGAGCCGGACCGTTCGGGGCGGGTCTGGCGTCCGGACTCGGCGGGGCGGCCGGCTTTCTCGCCGGCTCCGTCGTCGACGACCTCAAGCCGGACGGCGACGACGGGATCCCGCTTCCCGACGGGGGGCGTCCGACCGACGGACGGCGCCCGGACGAGACGGACGCCGGCGTGGCGATTCCGGTCACCGAAGCGGACGAGTGAGTACGGACGAGCGGGTATCGACGACGCCCGGGCCCCGAGTCCGACACCTCACACGTCGATGTGGGTCGCGAGCTCGGACCGGAGCACCGTCGCACAGTAATCACAGCGCACGCCGTCTGCGACCACCTCGAACCGGGTGTCGACCGGCTCGTCGGCGTTGGTGATACAGTTTCTGTTCGGACACGAGAGCACGCCGACGACGCGGTCTGGGCGGGTCACGCGGTTCTTTTCGACCACCTCGAACTCTCGGATGATGTTGATGGTCGCTTCCGGCGCGATGAGCGAGAGGACGTCGACCTCCGACTGCGACAGCTCGCGCCCCTCGACTTTCACGAGGTCCTTGCGGCCGAGCCGGTCGGAGGGGACGTTCATACCGACGGAGACGCCGAGCCCCTCGGAGCCGTCGATACCGAGGATCGCGAGCACGTTGAGCGCCTGTCCCCCCTCGACGTGGTCGATGACGGTACCGTTGCGGATCTTCGAGACGCGGAGTTCGTGGTCACTCATGATCTGTCTCCGTCTCGGTCGTCGGGCCGTCGTCAGCGCCGTCACCGAGCAGCGTGTCGAGCAGGGCCATCCGAACCGGAATTCCGTTGTGTGCCTGTTCGAAGTACCGGGCGTGGTCGGTGTCGTCGACGTCGGGAGCGATCTCGTCGACGCGGGGTAGCGGGTGCATCACGGTGAGGTCTGCCGCGGCGTCGGCGAGCGTGTCGGCGTCGATCTGGTACTCGCCGGCGACGCGGTGGTACTCGTTCTCGTCGGGGAACCGTTCCTTCTGGATGCGGGTGACGTACAGCACGTCGAGTTCGGGCAGCACCGCCGCCAACTCGTCGTGTTCGCGCACCTGTGCTCCGGTCTCGTGGAGGTCAAATCGGACCGACCGCGGGAGCCGGAGCGACTGGGGGCTGATGAAGTGTTGGCGGGCGTCGAAGTTCGTCAGCGCGGTCGCGAGCGAGTGGACCGTCCGGCCGTACTTCAGATCACCCATGATCCCGACCGTGAGGTCGTCGAGGCCGTGGTTTTCTCGGATTGTGTGGAGATCGAGCAGGGTCTGTGAGGGGTGTTGGCCCGCCCCGTCGCCGGCGTTGATCACGGGCACGTCGACGAACTCCGCGGCCAGCGTCGCCGCTCCCTCGCTCGGGTGTCTGAGGACGATCGCGTCGGCGTATCCCTCGATGACCCGAACGGTGTCGGCGAGCGATTCTCCCTTCGAGACCGACGAGGAGCCGACGTCGCCCATGTCGATCGTGTCGATCCCGAGGCGCTTGGCGGCGGCGTCGAAGCTCATCCGCGTGCGCGTGCTCGGCTCGAAAAAACAGAGCGCGAGCACCGTCCCCGCGTGTCGGCCCGCGTACGCGCTGGGGTCGGCGGCGGCCTTGCGGGCCCGGTCGAGCACCCCTTCGATGTCACCCCGCGAGAGCTGTGTCGCGGTGATGAGGTGGTCCTGACGCATCGTCAAAGACGGGGAGCGGCAGTATCTTGAAACCCGCGGCTCGAGACGACCGCCGGCGGTCACGGCCGCGGGCCGCCGAGGAGCCGTTCGCGCCCGCAACGGAGCCGGAGAGAGTATAAATCACAGCGGGCCGTACAACGGGGTATGTCCGAGAACGATCCGGCGGATCTGCTGCCGAACGACCGCGTCCGACAGGCCGCGCTCGACGGCGAGATCACCCAGCTACACCGCGGGAACCGATACGGCGAGGAGGGAGACACGTTCAGCGTCGACGGGGTCACGTTCGCGTTGACCGAGGTGGCCGATCGAACCCTCGGCGAGATGACCGACGCGGACGCCAACCGCGAAGGGTCGCCGTCGCTCGAGGCGTACAAGAAACGAATGGTCCGGGCACACGGCGGGAGCTTCGAGTGGGACGACGACGCCGACGTCGTTCGTCACCGGTTCGAGCGGGTGGACGCGTAGCCGGCCGCCCGTTCGGTATCGGCGCGGCCGGAAAGCGCTCGTAGCGTCGGTCTCCCGCCAACCGGGGCCGGCTTCCGGGACAGAGCACCGGAGACGCCGTTGTTCTGTCTGACTCGTCACGGAAGTCCATGCCGAGGACACGCGTGGTTGGGTCGCCGACCCGGGCAGTCTCGTGAGCCACCTCCTGAGAAACACAAGCGGGATTGCGATAAGCAAACTTATATTGCTAAGTCGTCGCCGAGACGTATGCAAAAAGCGCGGGCGGTCTTTCTGACCGCACTGGTTGTACTGGCGGTCGTCGGGACCGGAGGGACGGCCGCGGGGGCCGGACTGACCGGCGTCGATCACCCGTCGGCGAACTCACCGTCGACCACGGACGCGAGCGACACCTGTGAGTTCCCGGTTACGGTGACCGACGCGACGGGTACAGAGATCACCCTTGATGAGCAGCCGGACCGGATCACGACAACAAATCCGTCTGCTGCCCAGACGCTCTGGGAACTCGGCGCCCAAGACCGGGTGGTCGGCGTCACGCAGTTCGCGACGTACCTCGACGGAGCGGAAGACAAGACAAACGTCTCCTCGGACGGCATCGGCGTGAGCGTCGAACGGGTCGTCGCGACCGATCCGGACCTCGTGTTGGCGCCGAACGCGTCGGCCGGACAGGTCGAAGATCTCCGCAACGCCGGTCTCACGGTGTATCACTTCCCGGAGGCGACCGACATCGACGACATCGCGGCGAAAACGGAGCGGACAGGACGGCTTGTGGGCAGCTGTGACTCGGCGGCGGACGTCAACACGGAGATGAACGAGACGGTCGAGGACGTGAAAGACCGGACGGCCGACATCGACCGGCCCGACGCGTTGTATCCGCTTGGCGGCGGCATCGTCGCCGGCGACGAGACGTTTATCAACGAGATTATGAAGGTTGGCGGCACGACGAACGTCGCTGCCGCAGAAGACGACGGCTATCCGCAGCTGTCAGACGAGGTGATCCTCGAAACCGATCCCAAGCTGTTGATCGTCACGAGTCCCGACGCGGCAATTCTCGACGAGCAGCCGTACGCGAGCACGACCGCCGGGGCCGAGGAGAACTACGTCGTGATGGACGTGAACTATCTCAACCAGCCGGCGCCGCGCAGCGTGATCGAGTCGACCGAGACGCTCGCGACCGAAGTCGAAGATCTTCAGGCCGACGACCAGACGAGTTCCTCCGGCGGCGGAGGCGGGGGTGGCGGCAGTACGGCGGACGAGACCGACCAAGACGCGACGTCGACCGATTCGAGCGGTTCGACGGACGACTCCGCGTCCACTGACACAGACGACCCGAGCGCGGAGTCACCCGACACGACCGCCGAGGAGACGCAGACCGACACGCCCGGGTTCGGGGTCGTCGTCGCTCTGGTGGCGCTGCTCGCCGGGGCGCTCGTCGCGCGGCGTCGGTGAACGCGGACCCGGAATCAGTTGGAGCGTTCGCTCGACTCGGCCGCGGGTGACCGTTTACACGGGCGTCATCGAACGGGTCCGGTCTCCGGCTGGTGGGTCGCCGCCAGCTCGAGGAAGTTGTCGAACACGCGTTTTGCGGCCACCGCGTCTTCGACGGCGTCGTCGGTGATGTTGTTCAGCGCCGACTCGATGCGGTCGGTCGACAGCTCCTTCTGCCGCACGACCCACTCGGCCGTCTCGCGGTCGTACTCGGGGTGGAACTGGACGCCGTACCCGCTCCCGAGGCGAAACGCTTGAACGCCGAACCGGTTGCGCGCGAGCGTCGTCGCTCCGGTCGGGAGCTCCGCCACGCGGTCGGAGTGGGTCTCGAAGCTGGTGAACCGCCGTGGCACGTCGCGGAACACCGGATCCTCGCCGCGTCGTTCTATCGTCTCGTAGCCGAGCTCGTACTCGCCCATGTCGACGACCCGTCCGCCGAGCGCCTGGGCGATGAACTGATGTCCCCAGCAGATCCCGAGCGTCGGGACGTCGGCCGCGTGTGCGCGACGGAACCACTCCGTCAGCTCGTGGATCCAGTCGCGGTCGTCGTACACGGCGGTCTGTGAGCCGCTTATGACGATGCCGTCGTACTCCCAGCTCGTCGTCGACACCGACGGGGGAAACCGTCCGTCGCTCACTTTGAACACGTCTGTCGCCGCGTCGAGCTCTCTGTCGAGGTTCGATTCGGCCGGGGTGTCTCCAACCGACGCGTCGATGACTGCTAGACGAGGCCGCATGTGTGAGGATACGTTCTTCAGAATATTATAATTTTGTGAATTATGTACAATACTAATGGGGCGGAGAGAACGTCGGAGCCACGTCTTCGCCGAGACGCTTGACCACGCGGGCGGCGAAGCCAGTAGCTATTTTACACGTGTCGCGTTTTGTTTCGTCATGAGCACCATCGAAACGCAGTCGCTCACCGAGATTCGGAGAGACCTCCACTCGTACCCCGAGGCGGGCTGGAAGGAATTTCGAACGACCGCGCTCGTCGCCGAAGAACTGGACCGGCTCGGATACGAACTCCACCTGGGAGGCGATGCGCTCGACACGAGCAGTCAACTCGGCGTCCCGGACGACGACGAGCTCTCGCGGGCTCTCAGCCGCGCCAAAGACGAGGGGGCTCCGGGGCGGTACGTCGACGCGACCGACGGCGTCACCGGGCTCGTCGCCGAGACCACGTTCGGCGACGGCAGCGGTCCGACAGTTGGGCTCCGCGTCGACATGGACGCGCTCGAACTGACCGAGGCCGGCGACGCAGACCACCGTCCTGCGAGCGAGGGGTTCGCGAGCCGGCACCCCGAGGAGATGCACGCGTGCGGCCACGACGGCCACACGGCAATTGGTATCGGCGTCGCCCGCGCGCTCCGCGAGGACACGGCGTTCGATGGCGTCGTGAAGCTCTTTTTCCAGCCCGCCGAGGAGGGGGGCCGCGGCGGCTATCCGATGAGCCGCACGGCACACCTCGCCGACGTCGACTACTTCATGGCGCTTCACCTCGGGCTGGACAACGACGTGGGGACGGTGATCGCCGGATACGACCGACCGTTGTCCAACGCCAAGTTCGACGTCGAGTTCAGCGGCGACCCGTCACACGCGGGAAAAGAGCCGAACGACGGCCGTAACGCGCTCCAGGCGGCCGCAACCGCCATCCAGAACCTGTACGCGATCCCCCGACACGGGGACGGACCCACGCGCATCAACGTCGGCCAGGTCCACTCGCCGAACGCACAGAACGTCATCGCCGAACACGCACAGCTACGGGTGGAGGTCCGCGGCGGGACGGCCGACCTCAACGAGTACATGCGCGACGCCGCCGACAGGGTCATCGAACACGCCGCCGGGATGCACGACGTCTCCGTCGACACCGCCCTGTACGGACAAACGACAAGCTTCGAAGCCGATCAAGCGCTCGTCGATGTCGTCTCGGCCGCCACCCGATCGGTCGACGGCGTCGAGACGGTACGCGACCGCGACCAGATCGGCGCCAGCGAGGACGCGTCGTACCTGATCAGACGGGTTCAGGAGGAAGGCGGAGCGGCGACGTACATCGGTATCGGCGCCAGCAACGTCTCCGGCCACCACACGTCACGGTTCGACTTCGACGAGAGCGCGCTCAACATCGGAGTCGAGGTGGTGACCGGTACCATCGACCGGCTCGCTGGCGTCGACGCGGAGAGGTAACCGGCGCTCGCCGATTGCCTACTGGTCTCCGAGCTGAACGTCCATGTACTCCTCGTTCCAGCGGCCGAACTTGTACCCCTCGACCGATTCCTGCCACCCGTCGATGCGGTTCACGTAACAGATGTCGACGCCGATCGCGTTGTCGATGATGTACTCTTGGAGCTCGTAGGCGATCTCCTTGCGGGTCTCGGTGTCCGTGGTCGCGAGCGCCTCGTTGATCCGCGAGCGGTACCACTGGTGTCCCGATCCGGGCCCGGTTCCGAACTCGCCCTGTGCGGACTCCGGCGGCGACGGCCCGCTGGCCTTCCACGGGTCCGAGAGCTCGCCGTCTGCCGGCTCGTGGTGCCAGTTGTTGTGGTTCCGTTGTGGCGACTTGTCGGCGAACAACCACCACATCACGTGCGGGATGCCGTTCGTCCAGTCGTTCAACGCGAGCTCCCATCCAACGTTTCCGTAGAGGCGGTCGAACAACGCCGACTTCTCCAGCGTGACGATCTCGACGTCGACGCCGATCTGGCTGAGGTTGTTCTGAATGATCTCGGCCGAGTCCATCATGTACGCGACGTTCTCCGTCATCAGCTCCACCTCGAATCCATCGGGACTCGGCCCCTGCTCGAGTTCGGCCTGGGCCTGGTCGAGGTCGTACAGCTCCATGTCTTTCAGCTCGGGTGAGGTCCACTCGCTGTCCGGGAACCACGGGCCGGTCTGTGGGATCGCCTGCCCGCGGAACACCCGTTCGACGATCTCAGGGTCGACGCCACGGAGACGCCTATTCAGATCTTCAGCGGGCACACGACCGCGCGCGAGACGTGTAACACACTGGATGTCCGAGCGCCGACGGCCCGATCGGCGCGTGGAGCGTCGCCGGCGAGTCACGCCGGTCGTCCGCGGCCGCCGTGGCGTCGCCGACTCCGTGGCGGTGGTTCTATCTACTTCCCCGCCTGAACTCAGCGCATGCCAATCGGATCACGCCTCTCGGTACGGTTCGCCGACTTCGGATTTCGGTCGCTCGTCACGCACGCCGTCATGGCGCTCGGCTTCGTCGGCGCGGCCGTCTCGGGGTTGTTTATCGAGGGACAGGTCGGGCTGATCTCGATGGTCGCGTTCATCAACTTCACCGCGGGAATGTGGATCTGCCAGTCGATTCACTCGCTCGGCAACGCCGCGACCGACGACGAGTACAACGGCGTGCTCTTCGAGGTACTCAACCGTGTCTAGCGAGCCGGGAATCGATCTCGGCCGGTTCGGCCGCACGCTCGTGTTGGTCGGATTCGTGACCGCGGTGTTTCTGATGCTCACGGCCAATCGGCTCGACGACGACGTGTTTCGCATCGGCGCCGTCGCGATCGGTACGATCGCCGTCGTCACCGCCATCGTCGGCTTCCTCGTCGCGGCCGGCAGCGCCGTCGACGCCTGAGCGGTCGGGGGCCGACTCGCCGTCCGCCGCGCGACGCGTCCCGGATCCGCCGCGAACCCGAACCCTGATACCCGTCTGGCCGACACGTCCTAGCAATGCCGGTCGACCTGCGCGCGCTCGTGTTACCCGCGTTCGAGGGGATCGCGGCCGCCCCACTGGAGGGAGAGGTGGACCCGTGGCGGGCGGCGTACGATCTCGACGAGACGACAGCCATCGAGGGCGTCCCAGCGCCGTTGTATCACGGCGAGTGCGGCCTCGGTGTCGTCCCGACCGGCATCGGCAAGACCGCCGCTGCGACGACGACGGCCGCAGTGTGTGCCAGCGACGCCGTCACGGTAGACGAGGCGCTCGTTCTCTCGGTCGGGATCGCTGGAGCGCCGCCCGACATCCCGATCGGGTCGGTCGTGCTCGCGGACACGGTTCTCGACTGGGACGACAAGTGCCGCTTCGACCCGGACGACGGTGAGATACCCGTTGCGACGAACCCATACACCGGGGAGGCAGGCGTGTTCGACGTGAATCCCGGGTTGCTTTCTCGGGCGCAGTCGCTCGGAGCGGACGCGGACCTCGCGAGCGTCGACGACGAGCCGGTGTTGACCGTCGGTACCAACGTCTGTGCGGACGAACTGTGGCACGGCCGAACCGTCGCCGAGCGGGTGTCTTGGTTCGTCGAGGAGCGAGAAAGCGGACCGTACCAGGCGACCGAGATGGAAGACAGCGGAACGGCGGCGGCGCTCGAGCGGTTCGGACTCGGAGACCGGTATCTCAGCGTCCGTGGCGTGTCCAATCACGACCGTCCCGATCCGGGCGTCTCGGCGCGCGCGTCGTTTTTCGGGCCGGACTCCGACGCCGACACCGAGTCCGCGTTCGAAACGGGTCTCGAGAACGCGGTGCGGGTCGCAAGAACGGTCGTCGACGACGCGCTCGAGTGAGCCCGTTGGCCCGCGTTCTCGATCGACCGTCGAACCCGTCGCGGAGGCCTCGCGTGTTTTTGCGGTCTCTGCTTGTTCGGCGAGCGACGCCAGAGGCCGCTGGCGGTCGACCGCGGCACAGCGCTACGCGTTCGGCTCGTCCGATTCCGGGGCGCGTTGGACCACGAACACCGGACCCAGAAACCGCTCGGCGACTTGATCGGCGGGCATCCCGAACA
>KI543167.1:494810-498896 GCA_000496175.1 uncultured archaeon A07HR67
ATGTCGACGAAGATGTTCGCGAACACAAAAATGAACGCGATGAACAGAACGATGCCTTGGATGACGCGGTAGTCGCGGCGGTCGATCGCGAGGATCAGAAGCGTCCCGATACCCGGCAACGAGAACACCGTTTCGGTCAGAACGGCCCCGTTCATCAGTCCGCCGATGGCAAATCCGATAACGGTGAGAACCGGGATGAACGCGTTCTTCGCCGCGTCTTTGAGGATGACTTCCCACTTGCTGATCCCCATGGCGCGGGCGGTGCGAATGTAGTCCTGACTCAGGGTATCTAACATCTCTGACCGCATCATCCTCGCGATGAGCGCCGAGATGGCCGTTCCGAGCGCGATGATCGGAAAGAGGATGTGTAAAAGGTTGTTGCCGATCCCCTCGGACGGCGGGATCCAGCCACCGGACGCCCACGGCTGTTGTAACTGGACCGCAAACAGGACGATCAGCATGATACCGAGCCAGAAGTTCGGGATCGAGATCCCGGTCAGGGCGGTGATCCGCATGGCGTGGTCGGCCAGCTGATCCTGATAGACGGCGCTGATGATCCCTGCGGGAATGCCGATCGTGACCGCCAACAGGAGACTGAATACGGTCAACTCCACCGTGACGGGGAGCCGTTGTACGATCAGTTCGCTCACCGGCGTCCCCGATGTCACGGTCCACGACTCGCCGAGGTCGCCCTGGAGCGAGTTCACGAACCAATCAACGTACTGAACGTACAACGGCTGGTCGAGGTTGAACTCCGCACGAATCTGTTCGACCATCTCTTCGGTCGCGATCTGCGATCCGAGCATCACGTCGACCGGTCCGCCCGGCGCGAGGTGGACCATCATAAAGATAATGATGCTGACCCCAATCATGGTTGGGACAGATAACAGCAGCCGTTTTATCAGGTACTTCCACATCGATGCTACAATCGGACATCCGTCTTTTAATAAATCTTGCGACGAGACGGGGACGCGACGAGACGCGGCGGTCTCGATCGCCGCCACAGGGCCGGATTGCTCGGCGGCAGTCCTCGCGCGGTCGTCGCCACACAGTATTGAAATCTGATACTTCTGTCGGGCCCCGTTCGACCCGACTCGCTTCACGCCGACAGTCGATTCTCTCGCCCGAGGCCAGCACGCGGTGGTCGGACCTGCGGTGTCACTCCGTCGAACGGTGCGAGAGGGTTGCTCACGTCCGCGGGTTCGGTTCTCGTCTCGCGTGTCGACGCCGGCCTCGAACCCGCCCCCGGTAGTTATATATGTACGACCCTTGGTGAACAATCTCCAGAATGGGTGAGTGAGATCGATGCCAACCACGATTCAATCGGCGCTCGATCGGATCTCTGTCGACCGGATCCGCCGCCGGCTCGACCGGCTGAGCGAGATCGGAGCGACCGCCGACGGCGGGGTGAGTCGGCCCGCGTACAGCGACGCGGAGACCGAGGCCTTCGCGTACATTCGCGATCAGCTCTCCGAGGGGTACACGGTCAGAGAAGATTCCGTCGGCAATCTGATCGCGACCCGAGCGCCGGAGGCGGACCGGTCGATACACACCGGCAGTCACCTCGACACCGTGTTCAACGGCGGGCGTCTCGACGGAGCCTTAGGCGTGGTCTCGTCTCTGGAAGCCGTCGACGCCGTATACGAGTCGGACGCCGACCCCGCGTACCCTCCGACCCTCACGGTGTTCAGAGCCGAAGAATCGGCGCGGTTCGGTCACCACACCGTCGGAAGTCGCGCGGGCTTGGGGCTGCTCGACGTCGACACGTTCGCGGCCGCCGACCAGAACGGCGTTCCGTTGTGGAGAGCCGTACAGAACGCCGGGTTCCGGCCAGACAACCTCTCGGAGCCGTCGATACGGCTCGACCGCGTCGCGGCGTTTCTCGAGATCCACATCGAACAAGGTCGCACGCTCGAAGAGACGGACACCGACATCGGCGTCGTTTCGAGCATCCGCGGGCCCGTCAGACATCGCTTTACCGTCACTGGCAACTACGATCACTCCGGAGCGACGCCGATGACGATGCGCCGAGACGCACTGGCTGCCGCAAGCGAGATGATCGTCGCGATCGAAGACGTCGTCGGCGACGCCGCCGCCGACGGAGATGTCGTCGGGACGGTCGGAACGATCGACCCAAAAGACGGCGCGATCAACACCGTGTGTGGCGAGGTCGTGTTTCCGCTTGACCTGCGAAGCGCCGACGCCGAGTACCGCGACACGGTCGAATCGACGGTCGTCGACGAGATAGAACGGATCGCCGCGGACCGCGACGTTGAGGTCGCGTCGGAGCTGATCGACCGGACCGCGCCGGTCGCGCTCGACGCCGAAGTCGTCTCGACGCTCGAATCGGCCGCGGAGTCGGTCGATACCCGGTATCGACGCATGCCGAGCGGCGGCGGCCACGACGCGATGAACTTCCAACGGACGGGGATTCCGGCGGGCATGCTTTTTGTGCCGAGCATCGACGGCGTGAGCCACCACCCGGACGAGGAAACGACGACGCGAGCGATTCGCGACGCAACGCGGACGCTCACCAGAACGCTGCTCCAATACGAGCGACCATGAGCGACATCGAACGACTCATACGAGAAAGCGGTGCGATCAAGCGAGGGAGGTTCACCCTCTCGAACGCCGAACTGACCGACTACTACGTCGACAAGTACGCGTTCGAAACCGACCCCGAACTCCTCGGTCAAATCGCCGACCAGATCAGCCAACTGCTCTCGCCGGAGACGATCGACGTTCTTGCGGGGCCGACGCTCGGTGCCGTGCCGCTCGTGACCGCGGTCTCTCTCGAGACGGGTATCGACGCAGCCTACGTCCGAAACGGCGAGACACACCGCGGGACACAGGCCCGTATCGAGGGAACAATCGGAAAAGGAAACCGCGTCGCCATCGTCGAAGACGTGTCCGCGACGGGCCAGACTATCGTCGAAACCGCACGGCTGATCGAGGAGACGGGAGGCGTGACCGAACGCGTCATCGCCGTCGTCGACCGTAACGAAGGGGCCGCGTCGCTGGTGAGCGACGCGGGGTACGAACTGGAGCCCCTCGTCCAACTGCCCGACGGGTTCGACGCCTGAGTCGGCGCGGGTTCGTCCTCGCCTGGGCGTCTGCGGCCGACGACCCGGCGTGTGTCCCTGTTCAGCCCCGCCGGCGGCACACACCGGACCGTTTTTTATCACTCCCGCGCGTGCCGAGAGCCGTGACGTTCAGCATCTGCGTTCGAGAACGATACGAGACCGACGACGCCAGCCACGCTCGGTTCGGCGTTGCCGTCACCACCCGCCGCCCGAGCATCGGGGCCCGATGTCCGTTCGTCTCCGAACACGGAGCGATCGCCACACAGAGTGTGACCAACCCAGTTCTCGGACGGGCGGGGCTCAGGTACGCCGGCGAGGGCTTGCGGCTCGGGGACGCCGTCGACGCCCTGTTGAACGCCGACTCGAACGCGGGCGAACGACAGGTCCACGGCGTCGGCCGTGCGGACACGTACGCCTTCTCCGGTGAGGAGTGTGGCGACTGGTACGGCCACGAGGTCGGTGAGAACTACACCGTCGCCGGCAACCTTCTCGTCGGAGAAGCGGTTCTCTCAGCGGTTGCGCGCGAGTACGAGAGCCACGACCGAGCGACCTCGTTGTCAGAACGGCTCGTTCACTGCTTGCGGGCCGGCCACGAGGCCGGCGGCGACAAGCGGACGGACCGAGCGGTTCAGAGCGCCGCGGTTCGGGTTCGCCACACCGAAGACCGCCCGTTTCCGGCGTTTCACGACGATCTCAGGGTCGACGCCACGGAGACGCCTATTCAGGATCTTCAGCGGGCACACGACCGCGCGCGAGACGTGTAACACACTGGACGTCCGAGCGCCGACGGCCCGATCGGCGCGTGGAGCGTCGCCGGCGAGTCACGCCGGTTGTCCGCGGCCGCCGTGGCGTCGCCGACTCCGTGGCGGTGGTTCTATCTACCTCCCCGCCTGAACTCAGCGCATGCCAATCGGATCACGCCTCTCGGTACGGTTCGCCGACTTCGGATTTCGGTCGCTCGTCACGCACGCCGTCATGGCGCTCGGCTTCGTCGGCGCGGCCG
>KI543167.1:498916-503254 GCA_000496175.1 uncultured archaeon A07HR67
CATCAGTACGACGCCGATGCCGATCGACGCGGGTCGCATGAACGCGATCAGTCCGAAGCTTGCGAGCGCACCC
Source organism: uncultured archaeon A07HR67 (assembly GCA_000496175.1). GTDB lineage: Archaea > Halobacteriota > Halobacteria > Halobacteriales > Haloferacaceae > Halorubrum. The sequence goes on from KI543167.1 coordinate 498,990, forward strand.
ACGACCGGCACCACCGGGTACAACGGTACCCGGTAGCTCGGGGTGTACCAGTCGGGATCGCGCCGCCGCAACGTGAGCAGCGCGACACACATCAGTCCGTACATGATCAGGTGGAGAAACGAGGCGACCTCCGCGAGCAGTTCGACCCGTCCGGTCGCGACGAGCACCAGAATCGGCCCGCCGGCGGCGAGCAGCGCGACGTGTGGCGTGCCGTATCGGAGGTTGATTTCGCTTGCCCTTCTCGGAAGCAGTGCGTCGCGGCTCAGCGCGTACACTGCCCGCGAGGCGCTGAGGATCGAGGCGTTCGCGCTCGAGAACGTCGCCAGCAGCCCGGCACCCACGATCGCGACCGCGCCGGGCAACCCGAGGAAGTCGCGTGCGACTTCGACCATGGCCGTCTCTCCGAACCGTCCCAGCTGTTCGGCGCCGAACGCGCTGGTTGCGACGAAGATCGTCACGATGTAAAAAACGGTGACGATCAGTACCGATCCGACCATCGCCAGCGGTAGGTTCCGGCCCGGTCGCTCGATCTCGCCCGCGACCGTCGCGACCTGGGCGAATCCCAGATACGACGTGAACACGAGCGCCGCGGTCGTCAACACCGGAGCGTACCCCCGCGAAAAGAACCGTTCCGGGACGGTGTCGCCGCCGAAGACGCCCACCGCGTCGAGAATACCGTACGAGAGAAACGCCGTGAGAACCACGAGGAGAACCCCTACCACCACGTTCTGTATGCTGGCGGTGTTTTCGGTGCCGCCGATGCTCAGTGCCGTCAACGCGACGCCGAACACCAGTCCGACCCCGACGACGGGAGTACCCGGTAGTTTGACGCCGAGTTCGACGAACACGGCGCTCGCGTAGTGGCCGAGACCGACGAGGTAGAACGCGGACGCGAACACCAGCCCCAGTCCGACGACCGCGCCGTAGGCCGTTCCCATCCCCCGCGAGATGAAGTAGTAGCCGCCGCCGCTCCGGGGCATCGCCGTGGCGAGTTCGGAGGTCGGCAGCGCCACGAGCAGCGCGATCAGCCCGCCGATCGCGAACGAGAGCGTGGCCGCGAGCCCGGCGTTTTCGGCCGCCAGCCCCGGGAAGACGAAGATTCCTGCTCCGATCATGGTCCCGATCCCGATCGCCAGCCCGCCGACCAGCCCGATGGTTCGCTCGAGTTCGACGTCGTCGTCGTAGACGGTGGCGTCGTCGGTGACCGCGTCCGGCTCCGGAGAGGGCGTCTCGCCGGCGGCGTTCTCGCCTGCCGGGTCGACATCGACGGGCCGTTTGGCCATACGACAGGCTGGGTTCACCTATCAGATAAATCCGCCGCCGAGACGTGTCGTCCGAGACGGACCCGCCACAGCCGGACCCGAACCCGTCTCGGCCGACAGACGACGCGGGATCGTGGCATCAGACGGCACCGAACTGCGCCGTCGAACGACGGCGAGTAGACAGCGAGATCCACCCTGCGTCGGGTCACGAGCAAGCCGCGTGATCTCACGTGCGGCGTCGCCCTCGCGGTACGCAGAGGCTGCCGCTCGACAGACCGGTCACTCTTGATGTTGAAGCACCGATTCGACAGCGCCGTCCTGTAACCACACTCTGGCGGCTCCGATCGGAAGCACGTACGCCAACAGGATCACAGGCCGCGACATCATCTCGGGCGCGGCGAACACGGCCGTCACCACCACGACGGTCGTCGGCACGACCACGTACATCGCGACGATAATGAATCTGGCCACCGGCCGGAGGCCCAGTTCGAGCGCCTCTGCCGGTGACCGTTCTCGGTACGAGCGATCGACGAGGAACTCGCGCCACACGCGTATCACCTGCGAGACGCAGATCGCGAGCACTGCGAGCCCGGTCGTTGGCGAGAACAGCGCGGACACGCTTCGGTCGACGACGGACAGAAACATCCCAACGAAGAAAAAGAAGAACACCGCGTACGTGATCATGTTCTCCGCGATCACGCCGAGGTTTCGCCCGTATATCGGCGGCAGCACCGAAACCGGCTGGATCGGCGTCGGATCGTCTCGCCACCTGTCGGCGTCGTGGTCGTCTATCGGTTGCGGCGTGATCATCGCAACGGTCGCGAACAGAACGGCGACGATCGCGATCTCACTCAGGTAGATGAGTATCAGTTCGACGAAGTCCCACTCGAAGAAGACGATGCCGACGGCGAGCATCGCGTGTACCGCTACCGGCGAAAGGTAGCCTAGAGGGAGCCCGAGCCGGCGAGCCGCTCTGTCTCGGATCCGTTCTAACATACGGTTACTCTGGGTGAGCCAGTGTCGTTCGGATGACGACGCCGCGGTATCTGTCGGGGGTAGCGGGTGCGTATTCTCGTGTATCGGGCGCTCCTCCGGGGTGCCGCTTCGCGACGATCCGCCGGAGAGGGCGACGCGGGCCGAATCGCTGGGCAAGGCGTTTCGGTCGCGTACCGCGTCGTGGACCTCCGTTCACGGTGTACGGCTGGTGCGGCGGGCGCGTCCCCGATCAGTCGCGCCACTCGTTGATCAGCGTCGGAGCGATGACGCCGACGCCGAGGAGCACGGCGAAGTGAACCCACTGGCTGTCGGTCACCGTTGTCGTGGCGAGCACGGACAGGAGAGCGACCACGATGAACCCTGCCGTAATCTTGGTCTCCGTGCTAGCCAGGCGATTCGATCCGTTGGAGGGCTGCTCTGACATCGCCTCGGTGTTCGGTTAGGTGGTAAAAATATCCTTGCTACTGTTCTGCCGAATGATCTCTGAACTGAAGCGGAGTTGCTTTTAGACTACATATCTACCACTCACAAGTCGGACGACGTGCTGATATCGTTATGCGAGTACGTTTCGAACACAACCATTTCGAAAGTCGGTATGCTATCGGGCTAGTTCTATATACACACCCCGCCATTAGATAATCACATGCTTCCTGACACACCAACGCAATCCGACCATTAAAAGTGACTTCCGACAAACCCGGTCTGTGTTGAACTCGCATCTCTTGTGTGAACTCCTACGATCAAGCCAGTTATCACATACAGAATCACAGAGTGGTTCAAAATTGCTACAAGAATAATACGTTTCTACGTATATCACGAGAAAACTGATAGACTACAGTGTAGAAGCTTTGCGCCACGAATGTTGACAAACCACGAACAAGAAAACTCTGACCTACTGCGTACAGGCCGGTAGCACAACCCCGGGTCAGCACACTCTGGAATGAATATATAACGTTCCGTCTTACTCGTCGGCGCCGGTGGCCGTCTCAGTTCATGAGGTGACCTTTTCGGCCGACATCGCGGTTACACGCCGAGAATTGTGTAGTGTATCCAGCAGGTGGAACCAGATGAGGACACAGGCGACGAACAATGCCAGAACGACTTCAAACTCGATTCCAAGGAGGTTAACGGTCAGTTCGTAACCCAGCATATTTATGACGAAGAGACCTGCGCCGCCGACGGAGACACCGACATACCGGGCAACCTTTTGAACGAAGGTCAACAACAACCAGACGAACGAGAGCAGGCTCCCTAATGCCGCCAACGCCTCCCAGACTTGCCCCCAGTAGTCCTCGTCTTTGGCCACGAGGACCGCGAGACGCTTGAGGAGTTGTTTACCGATGACCTTCCCGATGATGAGCAGACCGCTGATCGCACCGAGGCTGGCGGTGGCGGGCAACACGCCAGTCGTATACACCGAGGCGAAGCTGCCGACACCGAGTTCGATGAAGGTGGCCAGCCCGAGACAGTAGCCGACGCCGGCAAGCAGGTAGCGCTTGCGACCGCCACGGCGCGCGAGCAGGAGTCCTGACGCCGTCAGTGCCCCGGCGAGGACGGTCAGCGCCGGCCAAAAGGCGTCGGCCACCGCGAGCCCACCAGTCACTATAACGCCGGCCATGGCTGTGACGGGTGCGGTCAACAGGGTGTCGACGGCCGATTTCTCACCGTCGTTCGATCGCGTGTCTGTTGACCCAGCCATTCGTATATCGAATAAAATCCTGATCATAAAAATGTGATCCTATTGTCATTATTTCACCAGCCGGATGCGACCCGCTTGTCGTGCTCCAACCCAGCGGAGTTGTCCTGTGGACCGCAGCCCAGCGCCCTATTACAGTCGATGGAACAGTGTTTGTGGTCGTGATTTGCTACTTGATCCAAATTTCCAGTGATTGAGGTGTTGTATCACCTCATCCGAGAACCATCGAGTTCTGAATTTAGATATCTTTGAGGCGGTTCCCTCCGCTGTATCTGCTCGTCTTCCTCGCTTCGTTGTGCTCGTTTATTACT
>KI543167.1:503274-504988 GCA_000496175.1 uncultured archaeon A07HR67
TTACTCACACTCCATCTGAGTTGCCACAAACCGAGTCCCGTCCCATGCTGTAACATTGTCTCCGTCCCCGCTTCAATCGGGGCCAGTGATTCTTCTTCAATCCCTGCTCCATCGTCTGAAATTGTAATCACACATTCTTTAGCTCTTGCTTCAGCCGTAACCGTGACAACTGATGAGGCATGTTCAATCGCGTTCTCAACTGCGGACTCAAATGCCAATGATATGACTTCTTCATCTGTCCACAGATGGTTTTCCCCTGAGAGGTCAGATATTACTTTCACGCCATTCTCAGCTGAGTCAGTCATATCAACTGTCTCACGTAGCGTCTCAATCACATCAATCTCCTCCAGCGTTTCGTCTCTCGACATGATTTGATCGATTTTTCGCGCTTGGCGTCCCAACGAGGCTAACTCTGAAGTCGCTTCCAAGATTTGAGAGGAATTAGTAGCTTTGTTCGAGCCTGCCAGTTCTTCAGCGTGGCTGCGAATAATATCAAGTCTATTGCGTAGGTTATGGCGTAAAATTCGATTGAATACCTCTAACCGCTGCTCACGACGCTCACGCTCGGTGATATCTCGACTGACATTAATAATTCGGGTTTCGCCACCGATCTTAGCTCTCGTTGCAGCAACTTCTGTCATCCGACGCTCTCCGTCTTTTGTCTGTATCTTCCATTTGTAGCTTTTCTGGCCCTGGGTGATCACCTCCTCAAAGATCTCCTCGGCATACGCTTCGGTGTAGCCCTCGGCCGGAACGCTGAGCTCAATTCCATCCATTTCGAGCAGGTCCTCACGGTCGTATCCGACCAAGTTACAGTACGCATCGTTAGCATCAACGATCTCACCGGTCTCCGCATCGTGAACGGTGATCGCATCCTGAACAGCATTGAAAATCTCCTCGAACTCCTGTTTGCGGCGCTTGCGTTCGGTGATGTCCCGACTGATTGAGATGATACGTTTCTCTCCGTCAATTTCGGCTCGGGAGGCGACAACGTCGGCAATTCGAGGTTCACCGTCCGTTGTCCGTATCATCCATTCGTAGCTTTTCTGACCGGTTTCGAGTACCTCTTCAAAGATCTCCTCGGCATACTCCTCGGTGTAGCCTTCTGCTGGAACGCTCAGCTCCATTGGGTCTGTCGCAAGAACTTCCGCACGTTCGCACCCAACCAGCTCACAGTATGTATCGTTGACATCGACGATCTCGCCGGTCTCCGCATCGTGGATCGTAATACAGTCCTGAACGGTGTTGAAGAGGTCGTATGTGTTCTCACTGAGAAGCTGTTCAACTATGAGTTCGTACTGCGCGTTCGCGGTTGTTCGGGGAAAAATGTCCGTTGCTCCAGCCCGAACAACTCTGTCGACAACTCTATTCTCACTAGCACCGGTCAACGCCACGACCGGGAGTTGAGCCGCTGTGGCGAGACGCTCGACAACAGACACCATGTCAGGTATTTCCGTGTCAACGATAGCCCCCGCAACTGTGTCGGTAGATTCCTTGGCCACCCTGTCAGCGGGTGGTTCAACGTGCTCGGCGCTCGCCGCGACACTCAACTCCGCGATGGTATCGACAATCGCACCTCCGAACGAGTGATCGTCTGTTATCACCAGTAGCTCGGGGTCACCCATCTTGCTGCTGTGGCTCATTAATGATCGATTCTTTGTTGCGACTACCACTAATACCACATGGAATTACGCTCGAATCACCGCGGAGCCGC
>KI543167.1:505008-508640 GCA_000496175.1 uncultured archaeon A07HR67
CATGGTATCGCCTCACAGATCAGCTGTATCAATCAGCGCCTGACGCAGCTTATTGACGCACTCCACGACAAGGACGATCTCGAATTCGAGCGCAACGACGCTGACGAGTAGTATCCCACGGACGGGCTTGGTAATCCCCGATGACGTGCGGGGTGGGATCCGCACCGAGGGGGCCTGTCAGTCTCATTCGCTGTTGCCACAGGTTTGTGTGGTGGCGTATCGGTATAGTCACACTTTGCCGGACGTCGAAACAGACGCGACTCCGTGGCGATAACACTCATACGCACGCGGTTTCAAATATAGTCTAGATGCCAGACGGCTCCGGGGCGCGTTCAGTTTCCGAACGAAATCACTCGGCGGTTAGCGATGATTCTGAGCTGATCAGCTCGCCTTCATGCGATCTACTCGACTCAAACTTGTTGAGAATGAAGCGGGCCGGGCGCGATTTGAACACGCGACCGACGGGTTAAGAGTCCGTCGCTCTCCCTAACTGAGCTACCGGCCCTGATATAAATCTACCCGAGTCACGGTAAAAGACCTTTTCATTCGCAGGGCGGCGCGGGGACGCGGGCGACTCGACATCCCAGCCGTTCGGACCGTCGCCGCCCGTCCTGTATCCCGTTTTAGCACCGCCAGGGAGAGCCAGTCGGCGCGGTCGACGGCCCGAATTGCGATGTACCCGGATTCCACATGCGCCCCGAATTTCCATCCGGCCCGAATTCCCCATACGCCTCGGATCCGGTGTCGTGCGGAGAGCGCACTCGTTAAGTGTGGTCCGGCGGAACCAGGGTTTAATGAGTAGTGGCGCATCCGGCTCGGCACGCACGCGGTACGCGATCCTTGGCTGCGGGAGCGTCGGGCACGCGGTCGCGGAGGCCCTCTCGGATCGTGACAAGGACGTCCTTATTCTCGACCGCGACGAGAGCCGCGTCGAGGCGCTGCGAGACCAGGACCTCAACGCCCGCGTTCAGGACATCGCGGATCCCGAGGTCGTCGACGCGATCGACGGCCGGGATATCGTCTTGATCTTGTCGTCCGACGTGGAAGCGAACAAGGCCGCGGTGTCTGCGATCCGCGACACCGGCGGCGACCACTACGTCGTCGTCCGGGCGTCTGACCCCGTCAGCGAGGACGAGCTTCGCGAGCGCGGCGCGGACGTGGTGATCAACCCGTCGACGGTGATCGCCGACAGCGCGGTTCAGTCGCTCGAAACCGGCGAGCTGGAGTACATGGCGCGTCAGCTCGCGGAGATCATCGAGGAGGGTGGCGGCCGGATGGGTATTCTCACCCACGACAACCCGGAGCCGGACTCGATCGCGTCGGCGACCGCACTCCAGGCCATCGCCGCCGAGTTCGGCGTGGAGGCAGACATTCTCTACTCCGGTGACGTGGGCCACCAGGAGAACCGCGCGTTCGTCAACCTGCTCGGGATCGACCTGCGCTCCCGCGAGGACGCGCCCGCACTCGCCGAGTACGACACCCTCGCGGCCGTCGACCTCGCGAAGTCCGCCGAGAACGGCGCCGAGCCCGCGAGCGAAATCGACATCTACATCGACCATCTCGAGTCCGACGCGCCGCCGGACGCCCGCTTCGTCGATGTTCGAACCAACGTCTCCTCGACGTCGACGATCCTCACCAAGTATCTCCAGGAGTTCGACCAGTCACCGACGGAGGCGGTCGCGACCGCGTTGTTGTACGGAATCCGCGCCGAGACGCTGGATTTCAAACGCGACACGACGCCGGCCGACCTCACCGCCGCCGCGTACCTCCATCCGTTCGCCAACCACGACACGCTCGAACAGGTGGAGTCGCCGTCGATGTCGCCGGAGACGCTCGACGTGTTGGCCGAGGCGATCCAGAACCGGCAGGTCCAGGGGAGCCACCTGTTCTCGACGGCCGGGTTCATCCGCGACCGCGAGGCGCTCGCACAGGCGGCCCAACACCTCCTGAACCTCGAGGGGATCACGACCACCGCCGTCTTGGGTATCGCCGACGACACCATCTACCTCGCGGCCCGCTCGAAGGACATCCGGCTCAACATCGGCAACGTCCTCGACGAGGCGTTCGCGGAGATGGGCGACGCCGCGGGCCACTCGACACAGGGCTCCGTCGAGATTCCGCTCGGCATCTTCACCGGAATCGAGACGAGCGGCGGGAACCGCGACACGTTGTTACACCTCACCGAGGAGGCGGTCAGACGAAAGCTGTTCGACACGCTCGGCGTCGAGGACGCCGCCGAGAGCGGCAACGGCTCGTAAGCCGGGCGGTCCGAGAACGATCGTCTCCGTTCGCCCGTCGCACACGGGAGGTGGGTTTTTACTCGCGCTCGGCGACCGGACACGTATGCCCGACCCGTTCGTCGTCGTCGGAGCGGACGCAGCCGGACTCAGCGCCGCCAGCAAGTTCCGCCGTGAGACGTCAGACCGCGAGGTCGTCGTCTTCGAGAAGGGCCGGTGGATCTCCTTCGCGTACTGCGGCATGCCGTACTTCATCGAGGGGCGGGTCGAGCGGCTCTCGAACCTGCTTTCGTTGTCGCCGAGCGACGTGCGCGACCGCGGTATCGATCTCCGGCGCGGCCACGAGGTCGTCGGCGTCGACCCCGACGCGAACCGCGTCCGCGTCCGGACAGCGGCGGGAGACGCGTTCGAACAACCGTACTCGAGTCTGCTCGTCGCCACCGGCGGCCGTGCCGTCACCGCCGGCTTCGACGTTCGTGGACTCGACGGCGCGTTCACGTTACACGACATGGACGCCGCGGCGGCCATCGACGCGTACATCGCCGAGCCGGACGCCTACGACCCCGGGCGGGCCGACGTCTCGGCCGTCGACCGCGAGCGCCTCGAGCACAACAGAGCCCTGCCGGCGCCGGAGACGGCCGCGATCGTCGGCGGCGGGTACGTCGGCGTGGAGATGGCGGAGGCGCTCGCGGGCCGCGGGCTCGACGTTCACCTGTTTCAGCGCTCGGAACGACTGCTCCCGCCGTTCGGCGACGCGGTCGGCGACCGCGTCGAGACGGCGCTCGGGGAGGCGGGAGTGACGGTCCACACGGGCTCGCCCGTTGAGGCGCTCGTCGGCGACGACCGGATCCGGGCGGTCGCGGTCGACGGCGATCGGCTTCCGGTCGACCTCGCGGTCGTCGGCGTCGGCATCGCGCCGAACACGGCGCTGCTCGACGAGACCGACGTCGAACTCGGGGCGGGGTCGGCGATTCGGACCGACGAGTACGGCCGAACGACGCGCCCCGACGTGTACGCCGCCGGCGACTGTGCGACCGCGACCCACGCCGTGACCGGCGAGGAGACGTGGGTCCCGCTTGGACTCACGGCGAACCGCGCCGGCCGAGCGATCGGGGCGACCGTCGCGGGCGACCCGAGCCCGGTCGGCACGGTCGCCGGTACGGCCGTTGTAAAGGCGTTCGAGATGGAGTGTGGCCGGGTCGGGCTTCTCGATTCGGCCGCGGCGACGGCGGCCGGCTTCGATCCCGTTCGCGAGACGGTCACCGCCGGCTCGCGGTCGGGGTACTATCCCGGAGCGGCAGCGACCGACGTGACGCTCGTTGCCGACCGCAGTTCGGGGCGGCTGATCGGCGGAAGCATCGTCGGACCCGACCGCGCGGCGGTGCGGGTAAACAC
>KI543167.1:508660-509745 GCA_000496175.1 uncultured archaeon A07HR67
TGCGTTCTCGATGATCATGATCTACGGCGGGCTCCAACGCATTCCACAACGGCTGTACGAGGCGGCGCGCGTCGACGGCGCAGGACCGGTCGCGCGGTTCCGGCACGTGACCCTGCCACAACTGCAATCCGTGTTGTTCGTGACGACCGTGCTCGTCACTATATACGCGTTAAACACATTCGACCTGATATTCGCGCTCACCGGCGGCGGTCCCGGCCGCGCGACCGAGGTGCTCGCGTTGTTCATGTATCAGGAGGCGTTCGGTACGTACGCGCTCGGCAGGGGGGCAGCGATCGCCGTCGTCATGCTCGGGATTAACCTCACCGTCACCGCGGTGTATCTTCGGACGTTCGACGTATGGGAGGAAATATGAGCGACGATTCGACCGAACGACCCGACGGCGGCACCGCAGACGGCGACCCCGTTGTCTCCGACCGGCCCACGACCCCCGGCACGGTTCGCGACCGAGCACGCGATCGACTGAGTGGCATTCCCTCCGTCGCCGAGTTCACGCTCGTCGACGCCTCGGTCTGGCTGGTGTACGCGGTCGCCGTCGGCTTCTTTGTGTTCCCGGTATTGTGGGTTGTCTCCGTGAGCCTTCGAGCGCCCGGCGAACTGTTCAGCTACCCGTTTCGGCTGCTTCCCGCGGACGTCTCAACCGTTGCGTACCGCCGCGTGTTTCGGGAGGGGATGATATTGTGGCTGGCGAACTCGACGCTCGTGACGGTGTTCAGCGTTGGTGGGATCGTCGCCGTCGCCACGCCGGCGGCGTACGCGTTCTCTCGGTTCGAGTTCCGCGGGCGTCGCAAGCTGCTCGGGCTCGTGTTGTTGTTTCAGATGATCTCGCCGGTGATCATCATCGTTCCGTTATACTCGGTGATGTCGACGCTCGGGCTGGTTCGGTCGCGGATCGGACTCGTCTTGTTGTACGTCGGCATTCAGACTCCGTTTTCGATCTGGCTCTTGAAAGGTTACTTCGACACTGTGCCGGTAGAACTCGACTACGCCGCACGGATCGACGGCTGTAATCGGCTCCAGACGCTTAGACACGTGTTGTTGCGACCGGTGGCGCCGGGTATCGCTGT
>KI543167.1:509765-520083 GCA_000496175.1 uncultured archaeon A07HR67
CCCGTCCGCGCCGACGCCGACGAGTTCTACCCCTTCGCCGGCGCCAACCCGAACCGCGGGGCCGACGGTCGCGAAGGCGACGGCCGCGGTCGGGCCGTACGCGAGAAGGAAGCTCGGAACCGCGTCGCCGCCGCTCCGCGCGAAGCCGGCGACGCCGACCGCGACGAGGCCGACACAGACCGCCGCGACGGTCGTCCGACCCGGAGCACCGGCGGCGCCAGCGGCTCCGAAGGCGCCGAGCGAGAGCGCGAAGCCGGTCGCGCTCCAGACGGCGGCGCGCTCGAAACCGCGCGTTCCGACGCCGGCCCAGGTCGGTTCCGTCATTCGGGGCGGGTCGCCTCCCGCCCCTCTCGGTCGGGGGTGAGCCTACCGTGTTCGTCGATCTCGCCGGCGACGATGCGCGTCGAGGAGATTCGCTCGCCGTCCGCCGCGGGAACGTGGTCGACGACGACGAGCTCGAGCGGCTCGCGGCCGTGCGCCTCGCGGATCTCGTTGATTCGCTCGCCGCCCGCTTCCGTCTCGGGCGAGACGATCAGCGCGTCGAACTGCGGCTCGACGGCGATCCCGGTCGGCACCTCGAGCTTTCGAACGGTGAACGTCCGATCGTGTTCCTCGGCGAGCGCGGCGAGTTCGGCCTCGAGGTCGCGTTTCCGGCAGCGGTACGGCCGAACGTACCGTTCGACGTGGCGGGTCTTCGGGGCGAGGTCGTCGGCGGTCAGACCGACCGTCACGTCACCCAGCTCGAACGCCCGTTCGAACAGCTTCCGGTGACCGTCGTGAACGGGGTCGAACGTGCCGCCGAGCGCGACATCCATGTCGATATCTTATCTGGGCAGAACTTAAATCATCACGACCCGGCCGTCGGGACCATCACTGGTCGTCGGCGTCCACCGGTTCGGGGTCGTCGTGCGGGCCGGGCTTGGCCGCATCGTCGGCGCCCGCGTCGTCGTTGGCCGACCTCGCGACGGAGATCTGTACCGGTTCGTCGTCGCCGTCGGGCGACTCGCCGCCGAGCCGTCGGTCGAGGTTGAACACGGCGTTGAGCTCCGCCTGGACGTCGCCGACGACCCCGCGAACCAGTTCGCTCGGCGCGATCGCCTCGTACTCGTAGGGATTGTTCCCCGCGCCGTCGGCCTCGCGTTTCTTTCGGGACACCGTCTCCTCGTCGTGGAGCTCCGCGAGCGCCTCCCGAACGGTGCTGGGATAGAGGCCGGTTCCGTCGGCGACCTCGTCGCTGGTGCTTTCGGGGTTCTCCCGAAGGTAGACGTAGATACGCGCCCGGGTCTCCGTGTCGAGCAACCACGCCAACAGGTCGACGACGTTGTCGTCGAAGCCTTTCACCGCCTTGCCGGCTCCCTCGCCGAGCCGTTCTCGCGTCTTTCGGAGCTCTTCTTTCGTTCGCTCGGCCGGCGAGCCGTCGTCGGTGTCGGTGCCGTTGCTGGCGGTGTCGTCGTCCGTGGTCATACGATACGGTCGCTCCGCGCGGACAAAAGGGTTCTCGTCGTCTTCGGTCCGGCGAAACGCCTCGCCCGCGGCGGGCGTTCAGGGTCTCACGACGAGGTCCGCACACAACGCGTCGAGCCCGTCCGTCTCGCGGATCCGGCGCTGGCGCTCGCTGCCGCTCTCGGCCTCGTAGATGTCGCGAATCCCGTCGACGCCCAACCGGTCACACTCCCGGTCGACCACCTCGCCCAGCGAGACCGTCTCCGCGCCGTCGCGCGTGACGAACGAGGCGTCGTGTCCGTGCCGGACCGCCCGCCACTTGTTCTCGTCTAACAGCTCGCGTCTGAGACGCGGCCGAGACTCGCCGTCCGCGTGCCGCTCTGCGAGGTCGACGACGAGCGCGTGGACGAACTCGGCGAACGCCACCGTCCGCTCGGGGTCGCGTTGCGCGTCGGGAGCACGCACCTCGACGGTTCCGTGACCCGTGTGCGGCCGCACGTCGAACCAGAGCTCGCCGCGGTCCTCGATCGAGCCGGTCTCGAGCATCCGGCGCTCGAACCGGTTGAACGCCTCGAAGTCGTCAAACGCACCCGGAATGCCAGTGTTCGGCAGGTTCTCGAAGACGGTCGCGCGCGCCGACGCCAGCCCCGTTTCGTGGCCGTTCCAGAACGGCGAGTTCGCCGACAACGCCAGCAACACCGGACAGTACCACCGGAGCCGGTTGGCGATCCACACCGCCCTATCGGCGTCGCCGACGCCGACGTGGACGTGTAATCCGGCCGTCGTGTTTCGGTGTTGTGGGTACTGGATCCGGTCGAGCTGTGAGCGGTACCGCGGCTTCTGGGCGTGGTCCAGCTCGCGCCACCGCGCCGCCGGATGTAATCCCGCCGCGGCGATCCGGTAGCCGTCGGCGGCGGCGTGGTCGACGAGCGCCTCCCGGACGGTCCGCAGCTCGTCACCGGCGTCGCTCGGATCCTCGATGAGCGGCGTCTGTGCCTCGATCGTACATTTGAACAGTTCGTGGTCGAACCCCTCGGGAACGGCCGCTGGCGGGTCGCGGTCGTACACGAGGTCGTCGGTTCCGGACGTGGGGTGGCCGTTGGCGTCCACCACGAAGAACTCCTCTTCGATGCCGAGCGTTCCCGTCCGGGTGAACGCATCCCGCGAACCCAACTCCATTACGACCCAATTAGCCCCCGCGTTCTTATATGAATTGGATGGGGAACCGGAGCGGCCGAGGCCGGGCCGACCCGCTCACCACTCTTCGCCGCTCGCCAGGTCGATGTCGGCGTCGGGCTTCGCGGAGGGACAGATGTCGGCCACCACGCAGTCCGCACAGTCCGGGTTGATCGCGGTACACGTCGCGCGTCCGTGGTCGATCATGAGGTGGGTGAACTGCTGCCAGTCCGCCTCGGGCACGATCTCAAGCAGGTCTTCTTCGATCCGCTCCGGGCGTTCTTCCTCGGTGATCCCGAGTCGACGGGTGAGCCGTTGGACGTGCGTGTCGACGACGATCCCCTCGACGACGTCGTGGCCGTGTTGTAAGACGACGTTGGCGGTCTTCCGCCCCACGCCCGCGAGGTCGGTGAGCTCGGACATGGTGTCTGGCACCTCGCCGTCGTGTTTCTCGGCGATGTCCGCACACGCAGAACGGATGTACTTCGCCTTGTTGTTGTAGTACGTGATCGAGTTTATCGCCTCGGCCAGCTCCGCCTGTGGCGCGTTCGCGTAGTCCTCCGGCGTCTCGTACGTCTCGAACAACTCCGCACAGACCGCGTTGACGCGCTCGTCCGTACACTGCGCCGAGAGGATCACCGCGATGAGCAGCTCCAGCCGGTTCGAGTAGGTGAGCGAGATGGTCGAATCCGGGTACTCCTCGTAGAACCTCTCGAGAACCTCGGCGACCTGTGCCTCGCGAGAACCGAGCGGCGTTCCCATGTGCCACCCACCGTCCGCGTCGCATTGAACGATCCGGAACCGGCGGCCGTGTGGTGCCCCGTGGCCGGCCAGCTGTGCGGGGCGCCGCCACAGAACGATAGCTTCAGGATGGGTCCGTCTGAGATACGAACGTGTCCCGTTCTCGCGACCGAACCCGGCGCCACGCGGCGTACCTCCGTCGCCCGCGGGAGTTCTACTCCCTCTGGATCGCCGCGACGACGACCTACGGCGTCGGCGACATCGTCTCCACCATCGCGTTTCTCGAGTACGTCCCGACGGTCGACGAGGCGAATCCGATCGTCGCCGGCGCGCTCGACACCTTCGGACTCGCCGGGCTCGTCGGACTGAAGATTGCGGTGTACCTCGTGATGTTGTGGATCAGCGTCCACGGCGCCCGAGAGGGCGACGGCCTACTCTACTACTTTCCGCCGGTGCTTTTGACCGCCGTCGGGCTCATTCTCACCGGCTCGAACGTGTGGCTGTTGTGGGTCGCGTCCTGACCCGGTCTCGCGTCACGCGCCGTGTTCCGTGACGACCCCCGCGACCCGGTCGACGGCGGCGTCGACGTCCTCGGCGTCCACGTCGAGGTGGGTGGTAAACCGAGTGGTGTACGTGTCGAACTCCCCGCAGCCGACGCCGACCGCCGCACAGGCGTCGACGAAGTCGGCCGCCGGGATGCCGGCCGCCTCGGTGTCGGCGACGACGATGTTCGTGTCGGGTTCGGGGACCGACACGCCGGGCAGGTCGTCGAGCCCGGCGGCGAGCCGGGCGGCGTTTGCGTGGTCCGTGGCCAGCCGACCGACGTTCTCCAACGCCAGCACCCCCGGCGCGGCGATCATCCCGGCCTGGCGCATCCCGCCGCCGAACAGCTTGCGGACCCGTCGTGCCTCCTCGATGAACGCCTCGCTGCCCGCGAGAATCGAGCCGACCGGCGCCCCGAGCCCCTTCGAGAGACAGAAGGTGACGCTGTCGACGCCGTCGACCAGCGCGGGCGCGGGCTCGTCGAGCGCGACGCTCGCGTTGAACAGCCGCGCCCCGTCGAGGTGGACTGACACGCCGGCGTCGTGGGCGGCCGCCGCCGCGGCGTCGATCCGCGATTTCGGCACCGCGACCCCGCCGCGGTAGTTGTGGGTGTTCTCCAACGCCATCAGGCCCGTCCCCGGACGGTGAAGATCCTCCGCGACGAGTTCTCGCTCGACCGCCTCGGGACTCGGCACACAACGGTCGCCGGCGTCGATCGTTCGGGTCTGGACGCCGGACAGCATCGACGCGCCCGCGAGCTCCCAGCGATAGATGTGCGACTCCCGGTCGAGCAGGAGCTCTTGGCCGGGCTCCGTGTGGACCTTGACGGCGGTCTGGTTGGCCATCGTCCCCGACGGGGTGTAGAGGGCGGCCTCCATCCCGACGGCGTCGGCCGCACGGCGCTCGAGCTCGGTGACCGTCGGGTCGTCGCGGTACACGTCGTCGCCGACGTCGGCGTTTCTGGCGGCGTCGCGCATCGCGTCCGAGGGCCGCGTGACGGTGTCGGATCGCAGGTCGATGAACTCGTCTGTCGACATTCTTGTCTCTCCTTTCGGGGCCGGCGTCAAATAGCCCGCGCTCGCGGAACGGGGCTCCCGGCCGTCACGCGGGCCGACGGCGCCGGACGCCTGCCGCGACCCACCGCGTTCGACACCGGGCCCGGCGACGCCCTGCGGGTTCCGTCGTCGGTTCCTTCTTAACCCGCGGCCCACAGGATCGGGTATGGCAACGGAAGCCACGACTGACGACGGGTCCGACGCGCCGGACGCGTACGACGCTCTTCTCGACCGGGCGCGACGCTGGAACACGGTCGGCAGCGCCGCGGGGGTGCTCGGCTGGGACCAGCAGGTGATGATGCCCGAGGGCGGCACGCCCGCCCGGTCGAAACAGCTCTCGACGTTGTCGTCGATCCGCCACGACATGCTGACCGACGACGAGACGGCCGACCTCCTCGCGGCACTCGAGGACGCCGACCTCACCGACGAGCAGGCGGCGGCGGTCCGCGAGATACGCCGGGAACACCGACGCGCCGCCGCCGTCCCGGTCGGGCTCGTCGAGGAGATCTCCGAGACCGGCTCCGAGGCGTTACAGGCGTGGGAACAGGCGAAAGCCGACGACGACTTCGAGACGTTCGCGCCGTACCTCCGGAAACACGTCGAGCTCAAACGGGAGTACGCCGAGCACATCGACCCGGACCGGGACCCCTACGAGGTGCTCTTCGAGGAGTACGAGCCGTGTCTCTCGATCGAGCGCGCGGAGGCGATCCTGACCGAACTGCGGGAGGCGCTCGTCCCCATGATCGACGCGATCCGCGAGTCGGACCGCGACCTCGCCGTCGACACCTTCGACGGCGCGTATCCGACCGACGCACAGGAGGCGCTCGCGCGCGACGCGCTGGAGTACCTCGGCTACGACTTCGACCGCGGCCGGCTCGACGTCTCCTCACACCCGTTTACCTCCGGCAACCAGTTCGATTGCCGGGTGACGACTCGGTTCGACGAGTCGGACCCGCTCGGCGCGATCGGCTCGACGATCCACGAGTTCGGCCACGCACAGTACAACCTGGGGCTCCCGAAAGAACACTGGGCGACCCCGCTCGGCGAGGCGCGTGACCTCTCCGTTCACGAGTCGCAGTCGCGGCTGTGGGAGAACCACGTCGGCCGGAGCCGGGCGTTCTGGGAGCAGTTCCTCCCGATGATGACAGACCGGTTCCCCGACGCCGCAGACGCCACCGTCGAGGACGCCTACGAGGCGGCCAACCAGGTGTACGAGGACAACCTGATCCGCGTCGAGGCCGACGAGCTCACCTACCACCTCCACATCGTCGCTCGGTTCGAGATCGAACGCGACCTGATCCGCGGCGACCTCGCCGTCGAAGACGTCCCGGAGGTGTGGAACGACAAGTACGAGCAGTACCTCGGGATCCGCCCCGAGACCGACGCCGAAGGCTGTCTTCAGGACATCCACTGGAGCCACGGCAACTTCGGCTACTTCCCGACGTACTCGCTCGGCTCCGTGATGGCCGCACAGCTGTACGACGCCGCCGACGCGGCGATCGACGACTTGGAGGGATCGATCGCCGACGGCGACTTCGACCCGCTCCGCGACTGGCTCGCGACGAACGTCCACGCACACGGCTCCCGCTACGAGACGAACGAACTGGTGGAGCGAGCGACCGGCGAGGCGTTCTCGGCTGACGCCTTCCTCGCGTACGTCGACGAGAAGTACGGCGAGCTGTACGACCTGTAGATCGCCCGCTCACCCTGTCGCGGGTGCGGTCCTCTCGGCCGCCCACGATTTCTTTCCGTGAGCCTGCTCCGTCTCTACCACCGAGTTCAGCTTGACCGTGCGACGGCGACGCACGCCGACGGCGTCGGTTCACCGGCCGCTCGCGACGACACGCGGCGACGAACGAAGGAAGTGGAGGACGTGAACCGACGTCTCGCGGGGTATCCGCCGGGGACCTGAACGGTTTGCCGCGGACGTCGGTCGTGTCGCCGGCCGGAGACGCGTCGGCGCCCCCTGAGTCGGCGTTACCTCAACGGAGAGTGGTCACTCGTTGCTGAACTCGGTGGCTCCCGTCGCGAGATCCTCGGCGTTCTCGACGGACCGACCGACGATCTGGATTTCGCTTAGTTCGATCTTGGTATCATCCCCACTGTTTTTTCTCGCGTCGACGTCCAGCCCGACGTTCATTTCCTCGCCCGGGGCGAGTTGTAGTCGGCCGCCGTTCTCGCCGGAGCCGCCGGAGTACGGAACGTCGGCGTCCGGGTCGTAACTGAAGCCGTCTGGAATCTCTGCGCCTGTCTTCCCGGTCAGCCCGCCGGAGTTGATCCAGATCTTGGATATCGTCTCTCCGTCGAGACCTGGAACACTAACCCCTGCGGGCGGAACCAGTCCAGTTATCGAGAGCCGTTGTTTCGTTCCGTCCGTTCCTGGGACGGGATCGATGGCGCTGATGACCTGAAATCCCGGCTTGCTCGTCACTTTAACCGGTCCACGGAAAAAGTTGATCGGACCCCTAAGATCGCCGAGGTCCCCGCCCTGCTCGGCGTCTTTGATCCACACGACCTGGGTGTCGCCCGATTGGTTCCGAATTCTGAACAGGTCGTCGACGGTCGACCGGGCCTCGGCGTTGAACCCCTCGGCACTCATCTCGTCGAAGTCGATGCTGATCGCGCCGCCGCTGTCGTCTACGAACTGCCCGTTCTCCTCGCCGGGAGTGATACCCAACACACCGTCGGAGTCGCTGACGACATTGACATTTGCAGTTCTGTCCGCCCATACCGCTACCGAAGCCCCACTGCCGATCGCGCCGGCCATGCCGGCCGCAGCCGATCCGAACGCAGCGAGATAGGTTCGTCGTTTCACAATGATCCCCTTGAGCCGATGACGGCTCACAGATAACAACCGCGTAATACACTTCAGTATTATCCGGTCAATAACCGGTGTCAGATTCTGATAACGAGTCAAGCAGTGCTTGAAGATCGGTTCGGCCGTCATGGCCCGAAAGCTGTCGGGCCGAAGCGGGTCACGGCCGGCGTCGTCGCGGCGTTTTCGACCGGCGGGCGTGCTCGATTCGGAGATCGTATGGGTTTTTTGACCCCGACAGGGAAGGACCGACGGCGGTTCGACCGTTTGTCGCGGTCCAGCGGATTCCACATAGAGCAGATCTGCGACGCCACGAACTGGCAGCCGATATCGCTTGGATTCACGTGTCGTTCGCTCGAAGCCGCGACACAGACGGCTCCACAGAGACGATACGCATACATGCCGGCGCAGACATACTCTGTACGAACTCCATGCCACCCCCGTCAGTGCTGGTTGTCGTACTGGACAGCGTTCGGGCGAGCAACGCCTTCGTAACGAAGCATCATCGAGAGACGCTCCCGGCACTGCGTCGCTGGCATCGTGAACACGGAGGAGTTCAGTACACCAACGCACGGGCGCCGGCGATTTGGTCGTATCCGAGCCACGTCAGCCTGTTCACCGGGCTGGCCGGCGGCCGCTCACCGAGTCGACAGCGACGAGATACTGTTCGACCCGACGGTCGAGACGGTGTTCGACCGGATCGGCCACGAAACGGCGGTGTTCTCAACGAACCCGTTTCTCGCGGACGCGGAGTGGAACCTCCAGAATCTGTTCGACGCCGCTAATCCCTCGTTTGACCCGACAACGGGGCGTCTCACCCGCGTTCGACAGACGCTCACAGGTCGCTCAGAGGCGAGACGAGCCTGTGAGGCCGCGTACGATTGGATCAGTGACCACGACCGGTGGGGGGTTTGCGTGAACTTGATGGACGCACACAGTCCGTACGTACCGGTTCGTGGGCACAACAGCGGGTCCTGGCAGTCGGTGTTGTCTCCACGCACCCGGGGGTATGGCTACGGCGACGATGAAGACTTCAGTCGAAACGACGCGGAATTCCGCGCGATGGAGGCGTTGTACGACGGATGTATTCAGCAGGCAGATGCCGCCGTCGGCTGGCTGTTGGAACGACTGGCCGATACCGAGAGAATGTCAGACATCCACATGGTTGTTACTGCCGACCACGGCGAGGGATTTGGGGAACACAACGAGGTCGACGGATCGCCGATCTCCTTCCACTGGGACGCCGTCAACGAGGAGAATCTTCACGTCCCGCTGTACGAGCGCCCACCCGGCACGGAAAAAAGTGTGACTTGTGACCGACTGGCAGCGCTCACCCGGCTCCCAGAAGCCATCGATGGAAACGGATTCTGCGTAGAACGTTGTACCGCCGAACACCTGTACGGCGGAAACGTCACGACGACCGCCGAGTGGGCTGGCGAGCGCGCACGCGTTCTCTACGAGCAACAGGGCGAAACCATCATAAAATACGTTGACGACCCGCGAGGAACGTCGGTGCGATGTGTCCACGACGGGACCGACCGGGGCTGCGCCGAGGAGTCAGACGATACCGAGGTCACTTCTAGAGCCGAGGCGGCTGTTGATATCCCTCCGGAGAACATCCGCCGCCGCGTTCGGGAGCGGTTCGATTCCCTGTCTTCTGCCGCCGCCCGAACGGACAGTCGAGTCGTCAAGCCGGCCCGTCAACGGCTTGCGGAACTGGGGTACGTCTGATCGGGCGGAAGCCGTCGATTAACGGCTG
This sequence comes from uncultured archaeon A07HR67, assembly GCA_000496175.1. GTDB lineage: Archaea > Halobacteriota > Halobacteria > Halobacteriales > Haloferacaceae > Halorubrum. The sequence goes on from KI543167.1 coordinate 519,298, forward strand.
AGCGACTGTGTGACAGTAAACACGAACAACGCGATGACGAACGGCCCAAAGAAAGCCTGACTGGCGACGAGCGCAGCGGTGGTGCTGCGTTCAACGGTTGGGAGACCGATGACGAGGGCATTGAACGCCTCGAAGCTCAACACCAGCGGACCGGTCACACCTCCGTATGATGTTGGGACCGAACCAACGGTGTACAACATCGCGTACGCGAAAATAATCCCAATCGAGCTGAGCACAACGTAACTGGGACGTTCGCCGTAGCCGCAGGTAAACTTCAGGAGCCGGTTGCTGAGCCACTTCCACGTGAAGTGTTCCCACTGGCTGTCGTCATTGGCGTCCCGGGCCTTCTGCCAGTACGACCGTCCGCGGTTGTCCAGCTCCCGGAAGTGAAACTCGCTCGCCGCGGCGGTGTCGCCCATATCGATTGCGCCGTTTTTGGCTCGAAGATACGTGTTCTCCTTGACCGCAGGGGGGGCCTCGTGACCTTGGTAGAGGTTCCAGTCGACTTGCTGAAAGCTGTCCTTGTGACGGCCGAAGTCGAATCCCTCGAAGAATGCGTCCCTGAGATCGAGTTGATCTGCCGACAACGTCGCCTCGTCTTCGAGGAACGTCACGTCGCCGATGGTCGCCCTGACGAGGTCGTACCTGTTATCTGAACGGATCGGGAGAGTCCCGGAGACGACGGCCGTGTTGCGGAGAGTGACCGTCAGTGACGAGTTGTCCGTGGTCAGTCCCTCAAGATCAATCTCACCGTTGACGCGGTTGTCTCCGAGGTAGACCTCGGCG
>KI543167.1:520103-522325 GCA_000496175.1 uncultured archaeon A07HR67
CGCCCATACCGCTACAGAAGCCCCACTGCCGATCGCGCCGGCCATGCCGGCCGCAGCCGATCCGAACGCAGCGAGATAGGTTCGTCGTTTCACGATGATCCCCTTGAGCCGATGACGGCTCACAGATAACAACCGCGTAATACACTTCAGTATTATCCGGTCAATAACCGGTGTCAGATTCTGATAACGGGTCAAGCAGTGCTTGAAGATCGGTTCGGCCGTTGTGACCTAACTGGTGCCAAGCCCCGGCGAGGCAGAGCCGACGTCGGTGCGGCGTTCTCGACCGCGGGCGTGATCGATCCCGGGTTCGGTATGCCGGTCGAGCCACCTTTTTGTTTGTACGCATATACTTGCGCGTATGCCATCCAGAGTCGGAGACGCGTTCTCCCGACGGTCGGTACTTCGCGTCGGTGCCGCCGGACTGGCGGCAGGCGTCGCGGGATGTCAGGGCGGATCGAGCGGCGAAGCAATCGACGACTCGGAGCCGCTCGTCACCCACGAGCGGTTCGGCCGAGGGGCAACCCCGTTGACGTATCAGACCAGCACGTTCTACACGCCCATCGAAGACGAGAGCGACCAGCCCGCCGCCGCCCCGGCGTTGCGGGCACAACACGAAGAATGGGCCGAGAACCACCCGGAGCACCGGATCGAGGTGTCGTATCCGGCGTTTGGACAGTGGAAGGACGACCTTCTGACCCGTGCGTCGGAGGGTGGTCTCCCCGACGGGTCGACGCTGGACTCGTTTTGGGTGCCAGAATTCTACGAGTACCTCGAGCCGTTGAACGACCACGTCGACGACATCGACGACTTCTTTCCGTTCGTGAGAGAAACCGCGATGCGTGACGGCGACCTCCTTGCCGCGTGGAAGTACACCGGCTGCCGGTGTCTCTACTACCGTCAGGACCTCCTCGACCAGTACAACAATGGCGACCCGCCAGAAACCTGGGAGGAACTGATCGCGGTCGGTGGTGACATCGCGGACAACGAGGAGATCACGGCGTTCATGTTTACCCCGTCAGCGCTGGCGAATCTCCCACACTTCTGGGCGCAGGGCGGCGAACTTGTCGACGACGAGGGAGCACCGGTGTTGGACGACGAACCCAACCGGTCGGCGCTGATCGGCGCGTTGGCGTTCATCCGGGAGCTGGTGGAGACGGGCGTCACTCCACAACGAACCGCGAACGTCTCTGAGGTCGAAGACCTCCCGCGTGAGGGCCGAAACGACCAGCTCGCGATGTTCATCGGGAACAACGACCAAATCGAGCGCAACCTGAAGAACGTTATCGAGGAGGACGACTCGGTCCCGGACGATCAGTGGGAGCGGTGGCAGGTGGCGAAGATACCACGCCCCGCAGACGGATCACACGCAACCGGTGTCGGCGGCTGGACCGACGCGACGTTCATCAGCTCTGATGCGCCGGATGAAGACGTTGACGCGATGAAATCGTTCATCGGGAAGTTCGTCGAGCCGGCGTCGATGGGTCGGTACTGCGAGTCGGCGGCCCTGCTCCCGACGCGCGAGTCGTTGTACGAGGACGACGACCTCTTTGCGTCGGACACGTTCGTGTACCAAGATCGGTTCAGAGAATTTCTCCAAGACGGCGTCGCGCGGCCGGCGTTCCCGATCTATCCGACCATCGCGGACGAGTACGAGACTGCTATCGAGCGCGTGATAACCGACCAGGCGACGCCGACAGAGGCGGCCGAGTCGATGATCCAGAACGTCAACGAGACGTATTCGGCTCCATGAGCGTCACCGCTTCTCTCGGTCGGCTCGACACGCCTCAGCGGGGACTGGCGACCAGCCATCGTCATGTCGAGTGACGCCGTCGGCGCCGGGTTGAGCGTGTCCGCACGCCGAGCCTGGCGCGCGATGATCGAGCATCCGTTGCCGTGGCTGTTCCCGACTCTGCTCGCGCTCGCCGTGTTCCAGCTGTACCCGATGGTCGAGGCGATCCGGCTGAGCTTTACTAACGCGAGTCTCATCAGCGACCAGTCGCGTTACGTCGGTCTCGCTCAGTACACGCGTCTCGTCGCCGATCCGGAATTTTACTCGATGCTCCGGGTCACTGGCATCTTCGCGTTCTCGAGTGTGGTGTTACACGTGCTTCTCGGACTGGTGCTCGCGCTGGCTATCGACTACGGGGTTCGGCGCGGACTCGCCGGCCACCTCACCACCCGCGTGTCGGTGCTGCTCGCGTGGATCATCCCGGGTATCATCA
>KI543167.1:522345-524072 GCA_000496175.1 uncultured archaeon A07HR67
GTCGAGGGGTCGTTCAAAGGCCAATGAGCGACTCACGCGACGAGCGCTCGCGCGGACACGTCGAACTCCGCGGGCTCACGAAGCGCTACGGGACGGACGCAACGGCCGTCGAGAACCTCTCGTTATCGTTGTCGAAGGGCGAACTGCTCGTGCTCGTCGGCCCCTCCGGCTGCGGGAAGTCGACCACGCTCCGGTGTATCGCCGGGCTCGAAGACCCCTCCGAGGGGGACGTCCGGATCGCCGGAGAATCGGTTGTCGGCTTGACCCCCGAAGAACGGGCGATCGCGATGGTGTTTCAAAACTACGCGTTGTACCCGCACAAGACGGCCAGACAGAACATCGGCTTCGGGCTCAAGATGACGACGGACCGGTCGTCGGAGACGATCGAACGCGAGGTCAGCCGGGTCGCGGACACGCTCGGCATCGACGACCTGCTCGAAAAGAAGCCGAAGTCGTTGTCGGGGGGACAACAACAACGGGTTGCGCTCGGCCGAGCGATCGTCCGCGATCCCGAGGTGTTCCTACTCGACGAGCCGCTCTCGAACCTCGACGCAACGCTCCGGTCCAGAATGCGGACCGAGATACAGGAGCTCCAACGGTCGCTCGACATCACGACCGTGTACGTCACACACGACCAGACTGAGGCGATGACGATCGGCGACAGAATCGCAGTGCTGCGCGACGGCCGCCTCCAGCAGGTGGCCGAGCCGATGGCGTGTTACCGCCGCCCCGCAAACCGATTCGTCGCGTCGTTCATCGGCGAGCCCTCGATGAACTTCTTTGAGTGTCGCGTCGACGCCTCCTCGTCGCGGCTTGACGGCTCGATCGCGTATCCCGCGACCGACTCGCTCGCGCGGGCGGCCCGCGACGCCACCGCCGGCCGCGTCGTTCTCGGGATCCGACCGGAGTCGGTCACACTAACCGGAGACACCCCCGAGTTCGAAGGCCACGTGGACCTCATCGAGCCCGTCGGCGAGCGGTCGCTGCTCTACGTCTCGCTTCTCGACGGACCGACGGTGACGGCCTCGGTGCCGGGCGACGTCGCAGTCGCCGAGAACGACCGCCTCACCGTCGGCATGCCGCAGCGGCGCGTCCACCTGTTCGACGCCGACACCGGGGCCGCGCTCCGTCATCCGACCGAGACCCCGAGCGACGCCGACGGCCTGACCGATCGAGACGGCTGAGCCACGGCGGGCCTGTCGACGCCGACGGGCGCGTCTCGACGGGCACTCACGCCGACGCGAGCGGCCGGCGACCGAAGCGTTATAGCCGATACCGACCTGAGCCGCCGTGTGAAGCTTCCAGCCGTCGTGCGGTCGCTCATGGAAACCGACCTCGACGCCTACGAGGTCCGCGAGCGCCTTGCCGAGGGCGATCGTTCACGCCGTGTTTGGCGTGGTCGACGCCTCCGGCGCGGAGTACGTGCTGAAGATCGCCGCCGACACCGACCAGAACCGACGGCGAATCGCCCACGAGACGGCCGTTGTGGACTCGCTTCGGGCCTACCCGTTCGCGCCGGCCGTGGTTCGCTCCGGCGTCGCGGACTCACACGCGTACGTGTTGTTCGAACGGGTCGACGGCCACGAGCGCTGGGGAGACACTCGGTGGGAGTCGGCCGCCGCTCGGACGCTCGGCGAGACGCTCCGGCGGCTCCACACCGAACTCGACCCGGGTGAGTCGTGGCGACCGCCCGGAAACGCCGGGTCGTCGCCGACAGACCGGGTGAA
>KI543167.1:524092-531842 GCA_000496175.1 uncultured archaeon A07HR67
AGCAGTTGGGAGCGGCGGCTGGACGCGTCCTGTCTCGAGCACGTGGAGTCGGTGCTCGAACGGACGATTCGCGAGTGTTCGTTTCTGTCCGACCCGCCGTGATCGCCGGCTCCGACAGGGCGTCTCGACGGCGGGAACTGTGCCGGCCCTGACGGGAGGAACTGCGTCGCCCCCGACGGTCACTCCTCGGTGTCCGTCTTCGTTTCTTCGAGCAAGAGCTTGATCGTCCGGACGGCAGACGTGAGGTCCGAGTCCGCGCCGAACTCCCCTCGTTCGGCCTTCCGAACGAACGCCTCCAGCCGCTCGCGGTCGCTCACAGTGTTCGGGTCGGCGGTCCAGTCGGTGGTCGTTCCGGCGGAGAATCCGACCGACAGATCGATCCGGATGGGTTCGTCGTCGGCGTCCGTGTTTCCGTTCTCGCTCATTGGTGGTGCGGTAAGATTAGCTGTTTCGGGCGACGGTCGGGCGGCGTTCGTTCTGTCGCCGGCTCGAAGCGCGTCCACCCTGCCGGCCGCGTGAGTCTGTAGAGGACATGATGTTGTGTGATAATAGTTAACAATAGGCTTAGGACTTTCGCCGGGCGGCCGGTCCGCTCCGGCGACGGGCCGACGCCCCCCGGCTCAGCGCGCGTCAGCGACCTGTTCGCCGATGTCGAGTCCGTTCGCGAGCGCGGCGTGAAGCCGAGCTTCGCCCGCGACCCAGTCGCCCAGACAGTACAGGTCGTGGTCCGCGGCGGCGTCGATCGGACCGCGTTCTGCGCCCTGCTCGGGCATCGCGTACCGCCATCCCTGGTGGTCCGTCCAGTCGGGGTCGGCGAGGCGGTCGTCGCCGACGATCTCGGCGGCGTGGCCGGCCAACTCGGCGACGTTGTCGGCGGGGTCGCGGTCGTAGTGTTCTGCGGACCACTCGCCGCCCGCCTGAACGACCAGCAGCGACTCGCCGTCGGGGACGTGGCCGGCCTTACACTCTTCGCGCGAAATCCACCCGACAGCGTGGGCTTTGTCGGTGTTGACCAGCCCGTAGTACGGCCGGTCGAGTTCGAACGGATAGTGGAGCACCGCCGTCCAGACGGTCCGATAGGGGACGGCCGCGGCGGCCGCCCGAAGCTCCTCGCGGACGGGCGATTCCCACGCCGCGTCGGCCACGAGGTCGGCCGTCTGCGGCGCCGGCGGGTTCAGCAACAACGCGTCGAAGGGCCCCCACGAGTCGCCGTCGGCGTCGACGACGCTCCACGAGTCCCCGTCGCGCCGGACCGTCTCGACGCGGGTGCGTCGGTGAACCGTCGCGTCCGTCCCGCCGAACAACCGTTTCGCGATCTGCGTGAGCCCGCGCCGGTAGCTCCACTTGTGCTCGTCGGCGTCTCGGCCCGGCGACACCTCGCCCGACTCGTCGAAGACGTAGATCGGCTCGGTCGCGTCGACCATCCCCTCGTCGTCGAGCGTCTCGGTGACGAGGTCGACGACGCGCTCGTCGTCGGCTTTGAGGTAGTTCGCGCCGTAATCGTACACGAGGCCGCGGTCGTCGTTCCGGCGGGTCGCCGCCCGCCCACAGAGCCCGCCGGACTTTTCTAACACGGTGATGTCGGCGTCCGGGACTGCGCCGTCGAGAACGTGTGTCGCCGCCGCCGCGGCCGCGCCCGCGCCGACGATTCCGATGGTAGTCATCCGTACGCTCCCGTTGGGTCCGGGACGGGTAACAGTTGTCGGCGGCGGCCGAGAAAGGCCACCGCCCGCGGGCGGTCCGTCGCCGCTCCCGCCGGCTCACTTCTCGATGATGCTCTCCTGGACGGCCTCGCCGAAGTGGCGGGCGACGTCCTCGTAGTAGATCAGCGCCTCGTCGCCCGCTTCGAGGTCGGTGACCGCGGTCCGGCCGTCTCGGGTGGCGAGTTTGATCGTCTCGGCGTTCTGAATCAGCGTCTCGACCCGGTCGACTCCTTCGTCCGTCTCGACCTCCGCCTGGACGCGGAACATCGGCCGCTTTTCGATCTTGACGCGGCCGACGACCGCCTCACGCGAGCGGCCGTCCACGCCGACCACCTGAACGTCGTCGCCGCTCGATAGCTCCGCGAGATAGTTGGTTCCGCCCTCGGCGTTGCGGACGTACGCGTGGACCGCACCCGCGTTCACCCGGAAGGGACGCGACTCGACGTACGGCGACTCCGCGGTCTCCGCGTGAACGAAAAAGAGCCCGCGCGACATCGAGCCGACGAGCATGCCCTCGTCGTCGGTCATCAGCGAGCCGGTGTCGATACACACCCGGTCGGCCATCCCCGTCCGCTCGACGGCGGTCACCTCGGCGTATCGAAGCTCGAGCGACTCGCGGTCGGCGGCGTCGCGGGCCTCGACCGCCCCGCGAATCTCGTCGGGGGAGTCGGCATCGAGCAGGACGCCGTCGGCGCCGATCTCGAGCGTCTCGAAGGCGGTCTGAGCCTCGGCCGCGGTCGTCGCCCCCGCGACGAGGTCGGTCTCCTCGCCGACGCGCGCGATGAGGTTCTCGAGAGGGATGATCGACCAGTCCTCGCCGACGACGACGGTGAAGTCCGCGGCGGCCGCCGCCTCCTCGGCGAACGCCTCGTACTCCGTGCCGAGCACGCGGACGTACGCGCCCTGTGCGCGGTCGTCGCGCCGGCGGAGCGTAGTGAGGTCTGCCGAGCCGGCGAAGTCGTCCGGCAGGTCGATCGTGCCGTCGCCCTCGCCGCCCTTTCCGACGAAGTAGGCGTCGGCCTCGGCGCTCGTGTCGTCGCCGTCGACGACGTCTGCGTCCGCGAGAAACGCCGCCACCTTGATCTCGCCGAGTTCTCTGACGCGCCCGACGTCGGCCTCGTCGACGAGCACCCAGTCGGCCCCGGCCTCGATGGCGCTCGTGATTCGTCGCTTTCGCGTCTCCCAGTCGCCAACGCTGCCGTCGGCTTTGACCCAGACCGTACGTGTCATTATTCACACCTCACGGCGGCCGGGCTTGAAAACTGCGGAAGGGAGTGGGGACGCCGCGCCGGCGAGACGACCGCCGCTACGCCTCGAGAAATCCGCCCGCTCGGAGCGCCTCGTCGACGCCGGCGTCGTCGTGAACGACCGCCGACACCGCGCTCGCGATCCCTTCTGGGTCGACGTGTTGGAAGATCGACCGCCCCATCGAGACGCCGGCCGCGCCGCCGTCTATCGCGCCGCGAACCATCTCGACGGTCTCGCGGTCGGTCCCCTTCGACCCTCCGGCGATGACCACCGGCAGCCGCGTCGACTCCGTCACCCGGCCGAACGACTCGCCGTCGCCCGAGTAGCCGGTCTTCACCACGTCGGCTCCGAGCTCCTCGGCGAGCCGGACGGCGTGACCGAGCGATTCAGGGTCCGTGCTGTCGACGCCGGGACCGCGGGCGTACGCCATCGCGAGCACGGGGAGCCCGAGGCTCGCGGCGTCGTCGGAGAGCGCGGCCAACTCCTCGATCTGGTCCGGCTCGTGGTCGGAGCCGACGTTGATGTGGAAGGAGACGGCGTCCGCGCCGGCCCGAACGGCCGCCTCGGCGTCGGCCGTGAGCCGCTTGTCGTTCTCGTCGGGCCCGATCGTCGTCGAGGCGTTCACGTGGACGATATAGCCCGCGTCGTTTTTGTTCGGGTGAACGCGCGGCGCGACTCCCTTCTGGGTGAGCACCGCGTCCGCCCCACCGCGCGTGACGCCGTCGATCGTCGACTCGATGTCGACGAGTCCCGTCACCGCTCCCATGGTTATGCCGTGGTCCATCGGGACGATGAGGTAGTGATCGTTCGTAGAGATCCGGTCGAGTCGTGCCGAGAGTCCTGCTGTCATTGTGGATCGGTCTTGTGTGAGCGTGTGTCAAAGGGAGATAAGTCGGTTTCGTTCCGGGACGTATTGGCTCCAACCCGACCGGGTGGCGTTATCGCGACTCTGGTGCGCCCGCACGGGCCGCGTAGCCGCGCTCGGCGCCCGTCTTCAGCTCCCGCGAGAGCGACTCGAGCCGGTCGGCGACCGTCGCGACCGGGAGGTCGGTCTCGTCGCCGTCGGCCACGATGTCGACCAGCGCGGAGCCGACGATGATCCCGTCCGCGCCGCTCCCGACGATGCGCTCGGCCTGCTCGCCCGTCGAGATTCCGAAGCCGACCGCCTTGGGCACGTCGTAGCCGCTGAGACGGTCGAGACTCTCGGCCGTCCGGTCGGAGACGTCGCTTTTCGCGCCCGTCGTTCCGAGCCGCGCCTGAACGTAGACGTAGCCGGACACCCGACCCATGATGTCCGCCAGCCGGTCGCCCTTCGTCGTCGGCGCGACGATGAACACCAGGTCCAGCCCACACTCGTCACACGCCGCTCGCAGCGGGTCGGCCTCCTCGGCGGGTAGGTCAGGAACGACGAAGCCCTCGATGCCGGCCGCCGCCGCGGCCTCGACGAACGCCCGGGGGCCGTCGCTGCTCGCGGCGTCGCCCGCTTTCGGACCGGCCGCGTCCTCGTCGCCGTACTGATAGATCAGGTTGTAGTACGTCATACAGACGAGCGGCGCGTCGACGTCGAGATCTCCGACGAAGTCGAAAAACCGGTCTGGCGTCATCCCGCCTTCCAGCGCGCGGACGACCGCACCCTGGATCGTCGGTCCCTCGGCGATCGGCTCCGAGAAGGGGAGCCCGAGTTCTATCACGTCGGCTCCGCCCCGGTCGAGCGCCTCGACGTACTCCAGTGAGGCCTCGTAGCTGGGGTCGCCGACCGCGAGGTACGGCACGTACGCCGGCCCGCCGTCGAACGCCTCGGCGATGGCCTCGCTGTTCCCGGCGTCGAGCACTCAGATCCCCTCCGTGAACATCGACATGTCGGGCGCGTTGTCGAGGTCGCGTTTGTCCGTTTCTTCGATCGCCGCGTCGAGGTCCTTGTCGCCGCGGCCGGAGACGTTCACGACCACGCGGTCGCCGAGCGACTCCGTGTGATCCTCGAGGTAGCCGAACGCGTGGGCGGTCTCTAACGCCGGGATGATTCCCTCGGTGTTCGAGAGCCGGTGGAACCCTTCCAGCGCGGCGTCGTCGTCGACGGCGACCGGCGTGACGCGCCCCTCGTCGACGAGGTACGCGAGTTCCGGTCCGACGCCCGCGTAGTCGAGCCCGGAGGAGACCGAGTGGCTCTCCATGATCTGGCCGTCGGAGTCTTGGAGGAGTTTGGTTCGCGCACCGTGGAGCACGCCCTCGTCGCCGGTGAAAAGCGACGCGGAGTTGGGCGCGACGCCCGCCTCCTCGTCCACCTCGAGCGTGGAGCCGCCCGCCTCGATGGCGTGGAGTGCGACCGACTCGTCGTCGACGAACGCGGTAAACGCCCCCATGGTGTTCGAGCCGCCGCCCGCACAGGCGACCACGTCGGTGGGAAGGCCGCCCGTCTGCTCGCGGATCTGTCTGCGCGTCTCCTCTGAGATCACCGCGTGGAAGTCACGAACCATCACCGGGAACGGATGCGGACCGACGATGCTCCCGATGACGTAGTGGGTGTTCTCGACGGTGGTCGCCCAGTCGCGCATCGTCTCCGAGATGGCCTCCTTGAGCGTGCCGCGGCCCGCGGTGACCGGCGTCACCTCCGAGCCGTTCAGTTTCATCCGGAACACGTTGGGCCGCTGGCGGTTGATGTCGCGTTCGCCCATGTAGATCTCACACGGCATGTCGAGGTGGGCGGCCGCCATCGCGGTCGCGGTGCCGTGTTGGCCCGCGCCCGTCTCGGCGACGATCCGTTCTTTCCCCATGTACTTCGCTAAAAGCACCTGGCCGAGGGCGTTGTTCAGCTTGTGTGCGCCGCCGTGGAGCAAGTCCTCGCGCTTGAGATAGATGTCTCGGCCGTAACGCTCGGAGAGCCGGTCGGCGCGTTGTAACGGCGTCGGCCGCCCGCCGAAGTCGGCGAGCCGCTCGCGGAACTCGTCCATGAAACCGTCCTCGTTGTTGAGGACGTACCGCTCGTAGGCGTCGGTGAGTTCTTCGATCGCGGGCATCAGCGCTTCGGGAACGTACTGGCCGCCGTACCGGCCGAACTTTCCGTCGTCGCGTCCGCGGCGTCGCCCCGGTCGGGTCGTGGTGTCCGTCGCGTCCGTCGTCTCGCTCGTCGTGGATCCGGTTTCGCTCATGTGTGTGTCTCCGTGGTGTCGGCGTCGGTGGTCTCTTGATCGTGCGTGACCGTATCGCTGGCGGTCGATACATCCGTCTCGGCGCGTGTCAGTTCTCGCGTGTTCGCCTCGACGTCTCCGTCCATGATCGCGCTTCCGATCAACAGGGCGTCGGCGCCGGCCTCGCGCATCCGGCGGACGTCCGCCGGGGAGCCGATTCCGCTTTCGGCGACGAGCGTGACGTCGTCGGGAGCGGCCGGCGCGACCGACTCGAACGTCTCGAGTTCCACCCGCAGCCTGGCGAGGTCGCGGTTGTTCACGCCGATGAACGTCGCGCCCGCGTCGACGGCGGCGGCGAGTTCTGCGCGGTCGTGAACCTCCACGAGGACCTGAAAGCCGCGGTCGCGGGCGGCAGCGAGCAGCGCCGGGAGGTCGTCGCCGACGAACCGAGCGATCAGCAGGATTACGTCGCTCTCGACGGCGTCGAGCCCCGCCTCGTCGAGGACGAAGTCCTTGCGGAGGACCGGCACATCGACCGCGTCGCGGACGCGGCCGAGCGTCGCCGTGCTGCCGCCGAAGTGGTCCGGCTCCGTGAGCACGCTCAGCGCGGCCGCCCCGCCGGCGACCATCTCCTCTGCGAGCGCGACCGGGTCGTCCTCGCGGGTTCCGGTCGTCGTCGGGCTGGTTGGTTTCACCTCGGCGATCACTGGCACGCGCCCGTCGGCTTCCGCCCGGTCGATGGCGGCGCGCAGGTCGTGGGGTCGACGGCGACCGGGCCGCCGTCGGCCGACCCCTCGCCTCGTTTCTCCGCCCGATCGTGTGCCGCCGACAGGATCGACCGCACCGCCGGATCCAGCTCCTCTGTATCCTCCATTAGTGTACACTAATGAACGTATCTGTACATAAGGGTTGCGGACCGGCGACCGGGCGCCGCGGTCGTCGTCGGGTGCGTCCCCGTCGGCTTAACCGTCGGGACGCCGGATCGAGTGGTATGGTCACCACGGGAACGTCTGGCGTCTTCGCGCGCGAGTACGACGCGGTCGGAACGGTCGTCGAGGTCGGCTTCGCCGGCGGCCAGGTCATCGCGGTGTCGTTTCCCGACCGGGTCCCGGACGACGCGGACGCCGACCACGACCTGCTCGATCGGATCGGCGACTCCCTCCGGGGAGACCGGACGAAAATCGACGACGTCGAGGTCGCGTTGACCGTGCCGACGGACCAGCGGACGGTGCTCGACGCGCTGCGACAGGTGCCGTCCGGCGAGTCGGTCTCGGTGAGCCGGCTCACCCGGCTGGCCGGCCTCGACGACAACGACGCGGCCGACCTCGACCTCGTAAAGAATACGCTCCGCGAGAATCCCACTCCGATCGTGATCGCGGACCACCGGGTAGAGGGCGGGCCGTACGCGACGCCCGCGGCCGTTCGAGAGGCGCTCCGAAGCGCCGAGGGGCTCTGACCTGGGACACTCACAGCCGGCGTCCTATCTGTTCTCGGCGACCGCACCCGGGCTCACCAGGCCGACGACCGGCGTCGCGTTCTCCGCACACCAAGCGTTCCCGCGGCGTCCCACGCGCCGCAGCTCCATACGGAGGACGTCGCCGCGCTCGACCTCGTCGAGCACGGTTTTGACGTCTTCGTCGCCGCATTCGACCACGTGATACGTGCTGTTGCGGG
>KI543167.1:531862-537865 GCA_000496175.1 uncultured archaeon A07HR67
CCGAACGCAAGTTCAATCGGCCTCTTCGGCGTGGGCTGTTCTGGCGGGCCCCAGATTGATCACTATTTTTTCCTATTTAGGGTGGTTGTTTATGTACGGGTGTTCCGTGTACACGAACGGACGCATGACCCAGGAAGACGGACAACTGGAGGCGAGAGTTGAAGCACAGGAGGTGTTCGAGCCGCCGGAATCGTTCGTAGAACAGGCGAACGTGACGGATCCGGACCTCTACGAGGAGTTCGAGGAGAACTGGCCGGAGTGTTGGGAGACGGCAGCAGACCTCCTCGACTGGGACACGAACTACGACCGGGTGCTCGACGACGACGACCCGCCCTTTTACGAGTGGTTCACCGGCGGAGAACTGAACGCGTCGGCAAACTGCCTCGACCGACACCTCGACGAGCGCGGCGACGAGGCCGCCATCGAGTGGGTCGGCGAGCCCGTCGACGAGGCGAACCGGACGTACACGTACGCGGAACTCCACCGCGAGGTCAACGAGTTCGCGGCCGCGCTCCGCGCGCAGGGCGTCGAGGAGGACGACGTCGTCACGATGTACATGCCGATGATCCCGGAGCTGCCGGTGGCGATGCTGGCGTGTGCGCGCATCGGCGCGCCCCACAGCGTCGTCTTCGCCGGCTTCTCCGCGGAAGCGCTCGCGACCCGCATGAACGCCGCGGAATCGTCGTACCTCGTCACGTGTGACGGCTACTACCGCCGCGGCGACCCGCTCGACCACCTCGAGAAGGCGAACGAGGGGCTCTCGAACGTCGACCACGACACGACGACCGTCGTCGTCGACCGGCTCGGCCCCAACGACGACGACTTCGGCCACGACCTCGACGACGACCAACTCGACTACGACGCCCTCGTGGCCGACCACGAGGGGGCGACGGTCGACCCGGTCACCCGCGACGCCGAAGACATGTTGTTCCTGATGTACACCTCGGGGACGACCGGGAAGCCGAAGGGCGTGAAACACACGACCGGCGGCTACCTCTCGTGGGTGTCGTGGACCTCACAGGCGGTGTTGGACATCACGCCCGAGGACACCTACTTCTGTTCGGCCGACATCGGGTGGATCACCGGTCACTCGTACATCGTGTACGGCCCGCTCGCGCTCGGCACCACGACGATGATGTACGAGGGGACGCCCGACCACCCGGACCGCGACCGGCTGTGGGAGATCGTCGACGACTACGACGCCACCCAGCTGTACACCGCCCCGACGGCGATCCGCGCGTTCATGAAGTGGGGAGAACAGTATCCGGACCGACACGACCTCTCCTCGCTGCGGCTGCTCGGCACGGTCGGCGAGCCGATCAACCCCCGCGCCTGGAAGTGGTACTACACGCACATCGGCGACGAGGCGTGTCCCATCGTCGATACGTGGTGGCAGACGGAGACGGGCGGGATGATGATCACCACGCTGCCGGGCGTCTCGGAGATGAAGCCCGGCTCCGCCGGCCCGCCGCTGCCCGGCGTCGACGCGTCGATCGTCGACACCGCCGGCGAAGAGATACAGGCGGGCGAGGCCGGCTACCTCACGGTCCAGCGGCCGTGGCCCGGCATGCTCCGGACGTTGTACAACAACGACGAGCGGTTCATCGAGGAGTACTGGGCGGCGTACTCCGACACGGACAGCGACGACCCGAACGACTGGGTGTACTTCCCCGAGGACGGCGCGAAGATCGACGACGACGGCTACATCACCGTGCTCGGCCGGGTCGACGACGTGATCAACGTCTCGGGCCACCGGCTCGGCACGATGGAGATCGAGTCGGCGATCGTCGGCGTTGAAGGCGTCGCGGAGGCGGCAGTCGTCGGCGGCGACCACGAGATCAAAGGCGAGGCGGTTTACGCGTACGTGATCACCGAGGACGGCTACGAGGGCGGCGGCGACCTCCGCGAGCGGGTTATCGCGGGCGTCGAGGACGCCATCGGTCCGATCGCCCGCCCGGAAGAGGTCGTGTTCACGCCCGACCTGCCGAAGACGCGCTCGGGGAAGATCATGCGTCGTCTGTTGGAGAACATCGCCGACGGCAAGGAACTGGGCAACACCAGCACCCTCCGCAACCCGGAGATCGTCGACGACATCCAAGCACAGGCGAGCGAGTAACCCGACCGAAATCGCACCCCGTTTTTATCCTGTGACCGACACCGCACCACGACCTCACGACACATGACAGACAGTACCACACAACCGGTGGGCGCGGACGACGCCTCCCGATCCGACGACTCGTCGTCTTGGTGGCGATAGCGGAGGAGACGTAGTAACCGAGTCTTGGACGGCCGCGGCGACCGGCCGGAGCGGCGGCGGTCGCCACACCTCCGGCTCAGTCGTCCGTCGGTTCGGCCGCCGGCTCCTCGTCGATCACGCCCTCCGTCCAGGTTCCGCGCCGGAACCACGCGACCCCGAGGAGAAACGAGACCACCGCGGCTGTCGTGTACGCCCACCACAACCCCTCGACGCCCCACGCGCGGCCCGTGTAACCGATCTCCACGGCGGGAACGGCAATCGGGCCGACCCCGACGCCGCCGACGGTGACGCTCACGGCGCCGAACGCCAGCGCCGCCGCCAGCGGGATCCGAACCACCCAGCGGGACAACAACGACAACGCCATCGCCACCTTCGTGTCGCCCGCGCCGCGGAACCCACCTTGGACCACCATCAGCCCGCCGAAGAACGCCCACGAGAGCGCGACGATCCGCAGGAACACCACCCCTTCGGCGATCGTTTCGGGGTCCGCGACGAACACGCGCATCGCGGCCGCGGGGAACAGCCACACCAGCCCGCCGGCGGCGGCGAGCAGCGCCATCGTTCCCGCGGTGGCGACCCGGGTGACGGCGGCCGCGCGCGCCGGCGTCTTCGCGCCGAGGTTCTGGCCCACACCCGTCGCGGTCGCCTGGCCGACCGCCCCGGCGACGGACCACGAGATCGACATCAGCCGAACGCCGATGCCGTACGCCGCCGTGGCGGCCGGGCCGAACCGCGCCACGAGCGCGGCCATCGCCACCGCGGCGAACGACCGAGCCCAGCCGTCGAGCGTCGCCGGGTACCCGACGTCGATCAATTTGCGCAGGATCGTCGGGTTGGGTCGAAGGTCCCGGAGGTACAGCTTCACGCCCCAGTCGCCCCGGAGCAGGATCCACACGCCGACGGCGGTCGCGAACAACCGCGCGATGAGCGTCGCGATCGCGGCACCGCGCGTGCCGAGCGCCGGCACCGGCCCCCAGCCGAGGATGAAGACGGGGTCGATGACGATGTTCAGCGCCGCCGAGATCGCGACCAGCCACATCGCGGTTCGCGTGTCGCCGGCGCCCTGTAGTGACGCCCGAAACGCGAAGAACAAGAAGGTGAGCGGCAGCGTGAGGAAGATCACCTCGATGTACGCGAGCGACTCGACGAACACCGCGCCGCGCGCGCCGATCCAGAACAACAGCCAGTTGCGTGCCGCGAAGCCGGCGAGCGCCAGAACGACCGAGACGGCGAGCGCGAGCAACACCGTCTGAGCGACCACCTCGTCGGCGCGGCGGTCGTTGCCGGCGCCGATGTGTTGTGACACGACGGCGATCGTCGCGGCCGTGAGCCCCACTGCCGTGGAGACGAACATCCACGACAACGGAAACATGAGCGAGACGGCAGCGACCGCCTCCGTGCTCACCCGTCCGACCCAGAACATATCCGCGAGGTTGTACAACGTCTGGAGGAGGTTGCCGAGCACGAGCGGCCACGCGAGGTCGAACAGCTTCGGGGTGATCGACCCCGTCGTCATGTCGACCCTGGCGTCGTCGTTTCCCACGAGGCGTTCTCTGTGCGTCTTCGGCCGCTTGTGACCTAACGTTTCGGGAGCCGGCGGGCTTGGCGGGTGTCCAGTCTTTCGACCGGGGGCCTACCGCCCCCGCTCGCGAATGTCGCCGACGTCGAGCAGTGACTCGCCCGGGTCCAGCGCGGTCCGGTACGTCGCCCGCGCGACCGTGTCGACGGACAGCGGTCGCGCCTCACCCAGCCGGCGCGCGATCGGCTCTATCGACGCTATCGCGCGGAGTCCGGTGTTGACGAGCGGCGAGAAGTGCGGCTGGCCGGGGCCGTACACCGGACCCGGTCTGAGGGTGACATCGTCGAACGCGAGGTCGGCGATCGCCGACTCGGCGCGCCGTTTCGCCGTGAGATAGGCGTTGCGGACGCCGGGCGGCTGTACCGCCGACGAGAGAAAGACGTACGTCTCGACGCCCGCGCGCTCGGCCTCCAAGGCGGTCACGATCGCGCTGTCGCCGTTGAGCCGCTCGAAGGTGACGCCCGCCTCGGGCGCTTCGTCTATGACGCCGACGGCGTGGACGACGGCGTCGACGCCGTCGAGCCGGTCGCGCCAGGCGTCCGGTCGAAAGAGGTCGGCGTTGGTCCAGGAGGCGCCGTCGGTCCAGCCGCCGGCGTCGGGGCGACCGCTCCGTGAGACGCTCCGGACCTCGTGGCCGTCGCGGACCGCGAGCCGACAGATCGCCCGGCCGATGAAGCCGCTGCCGCCGACGACGAGGAGGGTTGCCATGCCGTCGGCTTCTCGCCCGGCCCTCCTTGTCGTTTCGGTCGAGACCGTGGACGGACGGGGGCCCAGCGCGGGCCGGTCTCCGACGTACACCGGGCACCCGGCGCGTCGGCCTTCCGGAGACGGGTGCCGCGATCACAAAGACGAGGGCCCGGCGCGGCGTCGGCGTTGACATGGACGACGGACCACACGCGCCGGCCACCGACCTCGACGACGCGATCGCGACGGCGATAACCGACCGACTCGACGCGTATCGCGACCGATTGTTCGAACTGCTCGCTCAGCCGAGCGTTTCGACGACCGGCGAGGGGATGGACGCCGCCGCCGGGCTCGTGGTCGACACGCTCGCCGACAGCGGCCTCGACGCGAGCCGGATCGAGACCGACCGCTACCCGCTCGTGTACGCGGAGCGGGAGCCCGAGGACGCGTCGGCCGAGGAGGACGCGCCGACGATCCTGTTTTACGGCCACTACGACGTCCAACCGCCGGGCGACACCGACGCCTGGAGGTCGCCGGCGTTCGAGCCGACGGTGCGTGACGACGCCATCTACGCCCGCGGCGCGGGCGACAACAAGGGGCAGTTCGTCGCTCACGCGTGTGCGGTCGACGCCCTTCTGGCGGCCGACGCGTTTCCGGCCGTCACGGTGAAACTGCTGATCGAAGGCGGCGAGGAGAGCGGAAGCGCGGGGCTCCGGGCGTATCTCGGCGCGGAGCCGGACGCGCTCGCGGACGTCGACCTCGTGTACGTCGCCGACGGGCCGCGTCACGCCGTCGCCCGCGAGAACGGCCTCCGCGAGGGGGTTCCGACGCTGATGTACGGCAACCGCGGCGTGCTCTCTGTTGGGGTCGACCTCCGGACCGCGAACACGGACCTCCACTCCGGCAACTTCGGCGGCCCGGTGCCGGGCGCGACCAACCGGCTCGTCGAACTGCTCTCGTCGATGCGCGCGCCCGACGGCGACGGCGTCGCCGTCGACGGCTTTCACGACGGGACCGCGATCACCGACGCGGACCGCGAGCTCGTGGCCGCGATTCCGGACGACAGCGAGGCGATCCGTGAGGAGCTCGACCTGGCGGGGTTCGCGACCGAGACGCCCTACTACGAGCGGTTGTTGACCCGGCCGACGATGACAATAAACGGCCTCGCCGGCGGCTACCAGGGCGAGGGGATGAAGACCGTCCTGCCGGCGACGGCGTCGGCGAAGCTCGACTTTCGGCTGGTGCCCGACCAGGATCCCG
This sequence comes from uncultured archaeon A07HR67, assembly GCA_000496175.1. Classification (GTDB taxonomy): domain Archaea; phylum Halobacteriota; class Halobacteria; order Halobacteriales; family Haloferacaceae; genus Halorubrum. The sequence continues at coordinate 537,643 of KI543167.1, forward strand.
ACCGCGTCTTCGAGGCAGTGCGAAGCCACCTCCGCGAGCGAGAACCGCGGGTCGAGGTGACGAAACACGGGACGTTCCCGCCGATGAAGACGCCGGTGGACACGCCGATGGCGGCTCCCGTCTTGGACGCGCTGGAGACCGTGTGGGCCGCCGACCCGGTCGAACTGCCGCTGCTGGGTGGGAGCCTGCCGGCCGCGTACTTCCGCGAGGTCGACGCGCTCGC
>KI543167.1:538315-546020 GCA_000496175.1 uncultured archaeon A07HR67
CTTGTCGTCGGGCACACCTCCGCGCGAACTCGGTCTGGGTCGATGCCGACCCGCTCTGCCACCGCGCGGGCCGTGCGCTCGTTGTCTCCAGTTACCATCGACACCGCGATGCCGCGCTCGCGAAGCGCCGTCACGGTTTCTCTGGCGCTCTCACGGACCGTGTCGGCGGCGGCGACGACGCCGAGGAGGTCGCCCGCTCCGTCGGGGTCTTCGTCCTCCGCCCCGTCCCCATCTCCGTCGTCTATCCCGTCCACGTCCCTCCCGTCGCCGGCACCTCCGGCGCTGCCGGCCGAGAGCCGACCGACGAGCATCGCGGTCTTTCCCTCGCGTTCCAGCCGCGTCATCGTCGCCTCGGCGGGGTCGGGGTCGATACCGTTCTCGCGAAGCAACGCCCGATTTCCGACGAACACCGTGCCCGTCGCCGTCTCGGCTCGCACGCCGTGGCCGGGGACGTTCTCGAACCCCTCCGGCGCGTCGACGGCGACGCCCCGTTCGCGGGCGCCGGCGACGATCGCCTCGCCGAGCGGGTGTTCACTTCCGGATTCGGCGGCTGCGGCCGCTCGAAGGAGGCGGGTCTCGGGGTCGGGAGCCGCGTTTTCGGACGCGGCGTCGGCGTCGACGGCGACCCCGCCGTCCGGAGCGGCGGCGACGTCGCCGGCGTCGCTCGGCTCTCCGTCCGCGAACGCGACCACATCGGTGAGCTCCATCTCGCCGTGGGTGAGCGTCCCCGTCTTGTCGAAGACGACCACGTCGACGTCGCGAACGCGTTCGAGCACGTCGCCGCTCTTGAACAGGACGCCGTTGGTCGCGGCGATCGTCGACCCGACCATCGTCGCGGCCGGGGTCGCGAGCCCGAGCGCGCACGGACACGCGATGAGCACCGCGGAGGCGAAGACCACCATCGAGAACTCGAGGACGCTCACGCCGCCGGCGACGGGGCCGCCGCCGACCGGTCCCCACAACGGAAGCCAGTTCACGAACGCGGCGAGCGCCTCCGGAAAGAGCCCCCAGACGACCGCCCAGACCAGCGCGTTGACGATGACGACGGGGACGAACACGCTCGACACCCGGTCGACGAGCCGCTGGACGTCGGGCTGGCGCGACTGGGCCTCTCGGACGCGCTCGACGATCTGTCGGATCGCGGTGTCCGCGCCGACCTTCGTGGCCTCGACGCGGAGGACGCCGTTCTCGTTGACCGTCGAGCCGACCACCTCGTCGCCCGGCCGCTTCTCGACGGGGACGGACTCGCCGGTGAGCATCGACTCGTCGACCGCGGACTCGCCGTCGACGACGACGCCGTCCGTCGGCACCTTCTCGCCGGGATGCACCTTCATGACGTCGCCAGTCGCTATCTCGTCGACCGGAATCGTGCGTTCGGTCCCGTCGTCGTCGACGACGGTCGCCTCGTCGGCGCTCAGCCGGAGCAACTCGCGCAACGCGTCGCTCGCGCGCGCCTTCGAGCGCGCCTCGAGCCAGTTGCCGACGGTGATGAACCAGAGGATGAACGCGACCGCCTCGAAGTAGAGGTCGCCGGCCAGCGGTGTGCCGACGAGCGGGCCGACGAGCACCGCCGTGCTGAACGCGTAGCCGGCGGTGGTGCCGACCGCCACCAGCGTGTCCATGTTGACGTCGCGGCCGTTCCGCCAGGCGCGCCACGCTCCGGCGAGGAACTCCCGGCCGAGCGTCGCCATGAGGACCGTCGCGATCACGAACTGGAGCCAGCCGAGGTCGACGACCCCAATCGTCTCCGGCACCGCGTAAATCCCGAGCATCTCTCCCATCAGGTACCAGAACGGCAGCGTGAGAAGCCCGCCACCGACGACGAGCCGGCGTTGTTGGGAGAGCTCCGCCTCGGCGGCGCTCGTACGACCGGGGTCGTCGTCGGCGCCGTCCTCGTCGCCGCGGACCGGCTCGTAGCCGGCGTCCTCGATCGCGTCGTAGACGTCTTCTAAGCCGGCGTCGACCGGGTTGTACTCGACGCGCGCCTCGTCGGTGGCGGCGTTGACGTCGACGTCGACAACGCCGTCGACCTCGCCGATCGCCTCCTCGTTCGCCGCCGCGCAGGTCGAACAGCTCATGCCGCCGATGCCGACGGTCGTCGTCTCGGAGACGGGGGTGTAGCCGGCCTCGCGGACCGCCTCGTACAGGTCGGCAAGGGTGGTCCGGCCGGGGTCGTACTCGACCGTCCCCTCGTCGGTCGCGAAGTTGACCGACGCCTCCTCGACGCCGTCGAGCGACTTCACCGCCTCGGCGACCGTCGCCGAGCAGGTCGAACAGGACATCCCGCCGATCTCGAGGTGTGCGGTGCGAGCGTTCATCTCGTGTGTACGTACGTGTGGCTCACTCATGCGGGTTGTGGTTACGATATCCGCGTTCTGGACCTCGCTGTACTTTGGGATCGAAAACGCATCCGGCGGCTCGTCTCGATGCCGAATTGCGCGGGCCGTCTCGGCCGGCGAACCGTACACGGGAGGCGGTCGTCGATACGGCCGATCGACGGCCAGTGATCGCCGGCGTTAGGCCGTGAGAACGCTTCTCGTGGGCGATTCGGTCGAAAATACCAAACACTTATATCTTGGTTGGGCGTCTATGTACGCGCGATGGCGACAGGTAATGTCGACTTCTTCAACGACACCGGCGGTTACGGATTCATCGAGACTGACGACGCTGACGAGGACGTGTTCTTCCACATGGAGGACGTCGGCGGCCCAGACCTCGAGGAAGGCCAGGAGGTAGAGTTCGAAATCGAGGAGGCAGAGAAGGGGCCGCGCGCGAAGAACCTCACTCGACTGTAACCGGCGACGACACGGCCGGACAGTGCCGAAAACGCGTCTTGCGCATTATTATCTCGCGAGCCTCGGGCCCGCGCGCCTACCGGGCGTCAGGCCCCACCGTCTGGCTGCTTCCGTCGCTGCCGGCGTTGCCGTCGGCGAACGGATACCGCACTCCCGTCGCCTCGACGGAGAACTCCCAGAGCCGGCGCGCGTCCGGTCGGTCGTAGGAGGCGTCGTTCGACCGCCCCACCGTCGGATGGCCTCGCATGCTCAGGAACCCCCCGGGTTCGACGTACGCGCCGCCGTCGACGTCGGCGGTCGCGGCGTACAACATCGGCTCGACGCCGACGGCAGGGTCCTGACCCAGCAGGCCGTTCGCGAGTCGCATGCCGACGGTCAACAACAGGCTGTCGTTCTCGCGGGCGGTCCGCATCTGTAGGTCGGTGTCGGCGTAGCCCGGATGGCACGCGACGCTCCGAACGCCGAGTCCCGCGGCGTCGACGCGACGGTGAAGCTCGTAGGCGAACAACAGGTTCGCCAGCTTGCTCCGGCCGTACGCCGCCCACTTTCCGTACGACTCCTCCCAATTGAGGTCGGCGAAGTCCATCTCGCCCTGCTCGTGGGCGCCCGACGACTGGGTCACCACCCGGGCCTCGCCGTCGGCGGCGGTCAGAAGATCGAACAACCGGCCGGTCAGCGCGAAGTGGCCGAGGTGGTTGACGCCGAGTTGCGTCTCGAAGCCGTCTGCCGTCTCGCGCCGCGGGATCGCCATCACGCCCGCGTTGTTACAGAGGACGTCGACGGCGTCGTACTCGTCGTCCAGCCCGTCCGCGAACGCCTCGATCGAGTCGAGCGAGGCCAAGTCACACTCGCGGACGTCGAGGTTGGGATCGCCCGGCGACGATTCTCGGATCTCGGTTGCTGCGCGCTCGCCGCGCTCGACGCTTCGACACGCCATCACGACGGTCGCGCCCTTTTGTGCGAACGCTCGCGTTCCTTCGAAGCCGAGCCCGCTGTTGGCGCCGGTCACGACGACGGTGGTGTCGTCGAGGGGTGGCATCTCCGCGGGAGTCCATTCGGTCATATCCGGTCAAAGGGGAGACACAAGGAGAAGCCTGTCGGCGACAACCCACACGGTCGTTCGTTAAAAACTTATGTTGGTGCCGAACAATCGTCCGACGATGACAAAAGAGATCCTGATGATCGTCGGCGACTTCGGCGAGGATTACGAGATCATGGTTCCGTTCCAGACGCTTCAGCCGTGGGCCACACCGTCGACGCGGTCTGCCCGGACAAGGAGGCAGGCGACCGGATCAAGACGGCGATCCACGACTTCCGTGGCGACCAGACGTACCTCGAAGAACGCGGCCACGACTTCGCGTTGACCGCGACGATGGCCGAGATCGACCCTGCCGACTACGACGCGCTCGTCGTTCCGGGAGGGCGCGCCCCGGAGTACCTTCGGACCCACGAGGAGGTGATCGAGGCGGTCACTCACTTCTTCGAGGCGGAGAAGCCGGTCGCGACGCTGTGTCACGGTCCACAGGTTCTCGCGGCCGCGGGCGTGCTCGACGGGTACGAACTGACCGCCTACCCGGCGGTCCGTCCCGAGGTGGAGGCCGCGGGCTGCTCGTGGGTCGACGGCGTCGTCCGCGACCGCAACCTGGTCACCGCACAGGCGTGGCCCGACCACCCCGAGTGGCTCGCCGAGTTCATGGACCTGCTCGGCGACGAGGTCAGCCACGGCGACCCCGTGGCCGCGGCCGATGACTGACACGGACTGACAACGAGCCGCCCGCCGAACGCCACACACCTAAGACGCCCGACGTTCGAGACACAGCCATCCATGAGCGATCCGGATCCACCGACCGTCTACGTCGTTCGCAACGAGCCAGACCCGGACAGCCAGTACCACTGTGACGCGCTCGCGTCGTGGTTCCCGGCCGCGACCGAGGTGGACTTCGTCGCCGGCGAGGAGGTGCCGCTCGACGGCCCCAACGGAGCCGACGGGGTCGTGTTGAGCGGGAGCACGGCGGGCGTGTACGAGGCCGAATCCCGCCCGTGGATCGGCGATCAGATGGCGCTCGTCCGCGCGCTCGTCGACCGGACGGTTCCGACGCTCGGCGTCTGTTTCGGCCACCAGGTGGTGAACGCCGCGCTCGGCGGCACTGTCGAGGAGATCGGCACGACCGCGGACCTCGTCGCAGCCGACCTCGACGACGACCCGATCTTCGACGGCGTCGACCCGGTCGTTGTCTCGCTTCACGGCGACGCCGTGACCGAGGTCGGCGAGGGACTCGAGGTGATCGCGTCGGCAGACCACGCTCGGGTCTTCGGCACTCGTCACCGGACGGCGCCGTTGTGGACCGTCCAGTTTCATCCGGAGATCACCGCCGACCACCGCGGGCGTCTGGCCGAGACGTTCGACTGGCGTCCGGAGGCGACCTTCGAGGACGTCACACCGGGACGGGTCTTCGAGAACTTCGAACGGCTCGTGGCCGAACACGCGGAGGCCACTTCGCCGACCGGAACCGCCGGGGCGGGGGAGTGAACGCGGTCGGCCGACACCCGTTGAGACGCCACGGGCGGCGTCGGCCGACGAAGTCGCGCCGAGCAGCGTCGATTCCTCCGACCCGGGAGCCATCTGTGCGCGTCGGTTTGAGACCCACGGCGCTGCTTGCGGCCTGTGACCGCCCTCCGGGGTGGGTGGTCGGCTCGCTCTCATGATGAAAGGTACAACCGAGATAGAACCCAACCGAATCTATACCGTAACTCCGTCGTCACCGTGAGGTATGGCCCTCAGCGTTACATCGGCGATGACCGGCGGAATCCGCCGGGCCGCGAATCGAAACGGCCTGTTGTTGAGCTTGGCGCTCGTCGCAATCGGCGCCGTCTGGCAGTTGTTGTTCTACAGCGCCATCTCAACGGCAGTCCAGCCTCCCGGAATGTCAGCACAGTCAGTACCGTTTCCGACGATCGACGTGCCACTTGCCGTCTCTGCGGCTGGAGCCGTGGTCGCGTTGGTCGGAATACAGTACGTCACCGTCGTCACGATGCGGACGTTCGTCGACGGGCGGTCCGGCACGATTCCCTCGGAGTACTACACGCGGAACATCGTACCCGTGCTCGCGAACGCGATCGTCGGAGGGATTCTCTACGGGCTCGCCGTGCTCGTTGGCTCCGTTCTTCTCGTCGTTCCGGGTATTATCGCGTACGTCGCGTTGAGTTTCACTCTGCTGTACATCACGACCGAGGATCAGAACGCGGTCGCCGCGCTCGCCAGCAGTTGGCACACCACGCGGGGTCACTGGCTGCGATTGTTCCTGTTGTTGACGGTCGTCTTCGTTTTGCTGAGCCTCGCACAGGGCGTTCTCTCGCTTCTCGCTCAGGCGGCCGTCGCCGCCGCTTCTGGAGGGAGCCTCGGTGTTCTCGCCTCGGGCGTCATCGTACTGCCGCTCTCGCTGGTGGTGGTAGCCATTCTCGCCGACGCCTTCGTCCAACTCAACAGTCCCGACGCGTCCTCGCACTGAGCCACCGGCGAACTGAGCGGACGGACACGACGCCAGCCTATTGGGGCAGCTACCGCGCGACGGCGGCCGCCACCCGACCACCGAGATGACCGAAGAGCCACCCGAACAAGGGCGACACGCACACCACGACCACGCCGGCGAACACGGCGAAGAGCCGAGACCCCGACCACGCCGCGGTCGTCCCGACGGTGCCGACAAGCCTGAGCACGGCGACGACGCCACCGAGGAATCCAGCACGGAGTCCGACGGCACCCGGATCCACAGACCGGGTGGCCGCGAGCCCGCCTGCGATCGACGCGCCGACGATCATCATCGCACCGCCGACGGTGGCGTCGGCGTTCGGGAGCCAGTTCAGTACGACCGCAGCCGGCACCGACGCTCCCGCACCGAGAAGCGTGATCCGCCACACGTGCGGAACGCGACAGAGTAGCGTCGAAGAAGCCATGATCGAGTCGATCGATCGCGGAGCCGACACATTACGCGTTCGGAGGCTCAAACTGGCGTTGGTCCGACCGAGGCCTAATCGCCACCAGCCACGGTTGACTGCCGAAAAACGGACGACCGAACCAGTATCGAGGCGTCGACGTACCGTCGCTTGAGCCGTTCGATCGGTGATTTTGCGGCCGCCGTGGCGTCTGTGGCGGCGTTCTCTCGACCCGTCCGTTCGCTGCCGAACTCGTCGGCGAGGCAGCCACCGAGCGCGCTGCTCCCGACGACGTACGCCGCGCCGACGAGCGTCGCCCCGAGCACGCCGACCATCGCGGCCGGGGAGGGTCGCCGCAACGACGACTGCGAGAACCGTCACCGGCAGCGACAACAGCACCACTATCGCGCCCGCGACGAGGCCGACTCGCGGCCCGTTTGTGTCGCCGGATGCTCCCGTTCGACCGGCCACGCCGCCGCCGATCGCCGACGCGAGCACCCCGACAAAGACCAGACTCGCGAGCATCGTCATCCCGGCGCCGATGCCAGCGGGTCTGAGAACGTCTGAGACCCACCGTCGCATCGACCCGTCGTGAGTCGTCTCGTCGTCGGTCATCGTCTGGGCTCTTCGCCGGATACTATCTGCTGGCGTCCGTAAGACGGCCGTGTGAACGCTCCCTCCCGCCGGTAAGGGCGTCGAAGGCTCATCACAGTATTGTATAGATTACACACTCAGATGTGCTGTTAACCGTGGACGCAGCGCCACACGGTACTAACAACTGATTTTAACAGACGAATACCATTATGCGGTCAGCGGCGTTCACGACGGCGTATGAGCCCCTCTATCCCTCTCAGTAGCGTTGTGACGACGCTGCTGCAGTACCTCGCTGGAATCGGCGTCGTAGCGCTCGGGTGTCTCCCGTCGCTCGCAGTATCCAACGTTCGGGCACGGCTCGATAACTGGCCGACCGACCGCCT
>KI543167.1:546187-550304 GCA_000496175.1 uncultured archaeon A07HR67
CCGTCGTGGCCTTCTTCGAGACCGTACTCGCTCACGCCCATCACCGATGCGTTAGCGCTGGTCAGCATCTCCCACAGGGTTGTGACGTCGTCGTGGCCGGCCATGTGTGCGTAGTGGACGAGAATGAACGCGGCGTCGAGCGGATCGGCGACGCCGTAGTGGTACCACGGATCGAGCACGGAGTCGTGTCCGATACCTACGGTGACGCCCGCCTCCCGGAGTTCGTCGATGCGGGTGTGTCCGCGTCGCCGCGGGTAGTCGTCGTAACTCCCCTGTAACACGGAGTTGTCCGGCGGGTTCGTCACGACGCTGATGCCGCTGTCGGCGATCAGCGAGATGACCGTCGCCGCGTACGCGTTGTTGTACGAGTGTAACGCCGTCGCGTGGCTCGCCGTCGTGCGGTCACCGATTCCACGTTTGAGCGCCTCGCTGGCGAGCACCTCGGTGAACCGGGAGTGTGGATCGTCGGTCTCGTCGATGTGCAGATCCAGCGGTCGGTCGTGGCGTTCGGCGAGGTCACAGGCAATTTGGACGCTCTTGACGCCGTCTTCACGCGTGTGTTCGTTGTGGGGGATCGCACCGATCACGTCGGCGCCCATCTCGACGGCATCGGCCAAGAGGTCTTCGTGGGCGTCGTCGGTCAGAAGTCCGTCCTGGGGAAACGCGACGATCTCCACGTCGACGATGTCGGCGACCGCGGCCCGGAGTTCGAGAAGCGCTTCGACCGTCGTCAGCGACGGATCCGTCGTATCGGCGTGGGTCCGGATTCGCGTCACCCCGTGGGCCGCGTACCACTCGACGGTGCGCGTTGCGCGCTCGACGATGTCGTCGACGGACGTGTCCGACTTGTACTCCGCCCAGATCTCGATTCCCTCGGCGAGCGTCCCGCTGGTGTTCCAGCGCGGGTCGCCGGCCGTTCCGGTCGCGTCGAGATGGAGGTGCGGTTCGATGAGCGGTGGTGTCACCAGCCGCCCGGCGGCGTCGTACCGGCGGTCCGCCGGCACGCTGTGTCGATCGGCCTCGCCAGCGGGCACGATTCGCTCGATCTGTCCGTCCGTGATGAGGATGTCTCTGGCGCTCCCATCCAACGTCCGACACTCACTCACGAGATACTCCGTCATACCGGGTGGTCTTCAGAAGTGTAAATATAGCTGTTGTTTGCCTCTTGAATCAAATGTCGCCGTACTCCCGAGGTTTATATTTTTGAAATTGGAGTGAGACGTATGGCAGCCGAAGATACGCGATCAGTAGTTCGCCAGTTCGTGTTTGGCGACGAGGAGTTGCCGGATCCCGATTATCCGATCGACCACGTGCCGCCCGACGAACGCAAGGGTCTCATCAGCATCTCTGCGGTTCTGCTCGGGTTCGTGTTCTTCGCCGGCACGCTGTGGGCGGGCGCCGGTGTCGGGGCGGCGATGGGGTTCGGACCGATGCTGAACGCGATGGCCGTCGGCTACCTGATTCTCGGAGTGTACGTCGCGACGCTCTGTGGCATCGCGGCGAAAGCCGGCCTGACGACGGTCCTGCTGGCGCGGTACAGCTTCGGACGGTGGGGTGCCAAGTTCGCCGATCTGTTACTCGGCGGCACGCAAGTCGGTTGGTTCGGCGTCACGATTCCACTCATTGCGATTCCGACCGCGAAGTTCTTTGGGATCAATACGCCGACGTTCAGCGCGGTGCTCATCCTGGCTTGGGGCGTCTTACACCTCGCAACGGCGTACTTCGGCTACGAAGGGATGGAGAAGCTCTCGCTCGTCGCCGTCCCGATTCTGATCGTCGTCGGAGTGCTCTCGATCGGTATCGCGACACAGGACGCGGGTGGGGTTGACGGCCTGCTCGGCCAGACCGGCACCGGCGAGATGGGCTTTGCCGCGGCCGTGACAATCGTCGTCGGCACGTTCATCAGCGGCGGGACGCAGGCGCCGAACTGGGCGCGGTTCGCGACGAACTCGAAGATCGGATTCTGGGCGGGACTGATCGCGTTTCTCGTCGGGAACGGCTTCCTGTTCATCTCGGGAGCCGTCGGCGGAGTGGTGTACGACGTGACGCCGGCGGGTGACCTCTACGAGGTGCTCGCCGCACAGGGGCTTGCCGCGGTCGGACTCATCGCGCTGATACTGAACATCTGGACGACGAACGACAACGCCGCGTACGCGTTCGGAGTCGCCGGCAGCGAGGCTTTCGATTTCGACCGGAAGCGGCCGTTCGTCCTGGCCGGCGGTGCGATCGGCATCGGGCTCGCGTTGGTGGGCGCCGATAGCCTGTTGCTCCCGTGGCTCTCGACGCTCGGCCAGTACGTCCCGCCGCTCGGTGGGGTCATCATCGCCGACTTCCTGTTGTGTTGGAGGATGGATATCCCGAAGATGGAAGACGTTCGATTCGCCGGGATTCGGTGGATCGCGATCGGTGCGTACGCGACCGGCGCGGTGGTCGCGGTGCTCACCGCCGGACAGGTCGTTCCCGGCGTCGCCGCCCCACAACTGCTCCCCGGCCCAGCAGGAGCAGCGTTGAACGGGCTGCTCGCCTCGCTCGTCGTCCACACGCTCGCGTACTACCTCCTCGAACAGCAGGGGATCATCTCGGGCCACGAGGTCACAGCAAACGCAGACCGGCTGTGAGACCGCCGCTTCCCCGACCGCACCCACACTGGGTCGTGAGGTCGCTGCGGGCTGGAGGGCGGACCGGCCTCCACGCCGGGTGAACCGCCTCGGGGCAGCAAACAGATGCTGTCGGGGATCCGACCCCGTGATGGTTCGCGTCGCTCCTGTGTCGATCACTCGCTACGATTTTATGAGTGGATCGTGTTGACGGACGCATGTCCGATACGGCCCTCCAGGACGCACCGACACACGACCCGACTGACGCTACCGACATGGATCTCGAGTGGCTCACACTCGAGGAGAACGAATCGATCCAGTGGGCGAGTACGCCCCACAGATACAGCATCGTTCCCGCGTTCGTCATCGGGATCCCCCTCTCGCTCGTTCTCGTTGGGATTCCGATCCTCGTCGCGTCGTATCTCCAGTACGCGAACACGAACTACGTCGTCACGAACCGTGGGCTCTACAGCAAGCGCGGGATCATCTCGCGTGACGTCCAACAGATCGGGTTCGATAAGGTACAGAACATCTCCTACTCGCAGTCGGCGCTCGGCTCGTCGCTCGGGTACGGCTCCGTCGACGTCAGCACGGCCGGCGGGTCGGGCGTGGAACTCCAGTTCCGCAACATTCCGGACCCGGCGTCGGTACAAGAACTGATCGCCAGAGAAACCGACGACCAGCGACGAGGCGAATCCGACGCGGCAGCCGACGCCGACGACGTGTTGGACGAGATTCTCGAGGAAGTCCAACTGATCCGCCGGGCGGTGACCGACGACCACGCCGGAGAGCCACGACAGACGAGCGACGGCGCGTCGACCGAACAGCCGGCGACCGACGACACATGAGCGACGATTGGTGGTTTCGATACGGCGACGAGAACGTCGTCTGGGCGGGTCAGCCCCGGCTTTCGGCGGCTCTCAAGGGCGTTGGCGTCGGGGCCACGGTGTGTGTTCTCGCGGCCGCGGCGGCGGTGTTCGTGGATTCGCGAGCGGGTCTCGGCGGCGTCCTCGGTGTTGTGGCGATGGCGTGGGCCATTCTCCGCGAACGACGCACCGAGTACCTGCTCACGACACGGGCGGTGTGGCTGAAACGCGGCGTCGTCGGTCGAACCGTCCGCCGCGTCGGGCTCCAGAAGGTACAAAACACCGCCTACAGCCGGTCGGTGACCGGATCGATGTTCGGCTACGGCACGCTCACCGTCGAAGTCGCCGGGGGCCGCGACCTGCGATTCCGGCGGATCGACGACCCGGAATCCCTACAGGCAGCGATTGTCGGCCGCGTGGACGCCACCGACGAGGGGGTTCCGGGATCGACTGCCCAGTGGCGGTCGGTGCTGGACGCCGTTCGTGAGATTCGGACCGCCGTCGAGTGAGCCGACCGCAGAACGGCGCGTCGGGCCACGGGTCCGACAGAACGCCGGGCGACTCACCCGCGGCAGTACCGAGTGCGAACGCAGACGGACGACCGAGAACACACACTGGTCAGAGGCGACGCTGACGCACGCGTTTGGACGGATG
>KI543167.1:550426-560444 GCA_000496175.1 uncultured archaeon A07HR67
CGGAGCTACTGTCGCTCGATGCCCTCCATACTCGAGCAGCCGGCGTTTCACTACGGAGTGCCGCTGATCAGCGCCGCAGCCGTCGCAGTGATCGGCGTTACCGTGTTCAGCGGACTGGAACGTCTCGTCGTGCTTGTCATTGTCGCCGTCGAACTACTCGTGGTTCCGCAGGTGTTGAAGCGCGCGGCGTGAGGCGTCGGCACGCCGCGGCTCGGGTAGCCGACCGTCTCGCGACGGGCGGTGAGCGACCGTGGATTCCCGTCGTCGGTGCTCCCGCCGCGACCCGGCTCACCGCGCGAACAGCCGTTCCAACAACGTGACGAGGAGGTAGGCGGCGAGCCGTTGGGTGCCGTCCGTCGGGTCGTATCTCGGGGCGACCTCCATCAGGTCGACGGCCCCGATGTCGTCGTGATCGCCGACGACCTCCATCGCCGTCAACGCCTGCTGTGGCGTCAGACCGCCGGGACACGGCGTCCCCGTTCCCGGGGCGAATCCCGGGTCGACGGCGTCGATGTCGACGGTGACGTACACCGCGTCCGTGTCGCGAGCGGCGGCCGCGACGGCGTCTTTCACCACGGATGCGATTCCGTCCTCCTCGACGTCGCGCATCGTGAACAGGTTCAGTCCGGTCTCGTCGGCGAACTCGAAGAACGCCGGTGACTCGTAGCCGCGGATCCCGACCTGGCTGACCGAGCCGTACTCGACGCCTGGAAGGTCTGTGATCCGGGCCGTGCTCGACCCGTGGAAGTCGGTGCCGAAGATCGGGCTCTCGGCGACCGTATCGGTGTGAGCGTCGATCTGGACGAGTCCGACGTCGTCGGCGTCGATCCCGTCGACGAAGCCGCGAACCGCGGGGAACGTACACGAGTGGTCGCCGCCGAGCATCACCGGAAACGCCTCGGCGGCCAGCGTCGCCGCGTGGGCACTGATGCTCTCGGCGGTCGTCTCGCGGTCCATCGGAAACACCGGCGCGTCGCCGACGTCGGCCACGGTGAACGCGTCGAAGTCCACCTGGTCGCCGGTTCGCATATTGGTCAGCGCTCCCTTGTACGCGGAGAGGTACGCCCACCACGCGCTCGCGGTCCGAATCGCCTGCGGGCCGTAGCGGGCCCCCGGCCGGTTGGAAACCGCGCCGTCGTACGGGACGCCGAACACGGCGACGTCGGCGTCGCCGAGGCGTCCGACGTCGCGCGGCTCCCCCTTGAGGAACGTGTCGAGGCCGGCGTACGCCAGTTCGATCTCCGCGCCGGTCGTCGCCTCGCGGAACGCCGCGGCCGGGGTCGTCGGGTCGGTCACGCGTCGATCACCTCCCGCGGCTCGATCGTCTCACGGGCGTCGGTCGGCGCTCGCAGCCGGGCGTGGGCGGGCGGGCGGGATGTCTCGGGTCGTGTTCGGTCGCGTCGAGTGGTCATCTACCGTCGCCATCGCGACCCAGCGGAATCAAGTATTGGCTCCCGGGCGATACGGCTCGCTTCGAGGCGAGGTATTTTGTCACTCGGGTTACGAGACGATCTATGAGCGACACGGGCCACCGATCTCCGGCGCCGACCGCCGACGAAGCACTCCACACGACTCTCGATATGCCGTTCGACGACGCGGTTCCGTTCGTCCAGATCGAACACGAACTCGCCGACTTCGAGACCGTTCAGGTCACGCGACTCGACCAGATGATCGAGGGAATGCTCAACCACGACGACGTCGAGCGGACCGCGCTGATCGTGGTGTGTCACCCGGAGATCGCGTTCGACGCGATCGACATCGACCCGACGCTCGGCGGGCTGTTGCCGTGTACGACGCTCGTGTACGAGCGTGAATCCGACGACCGCGTCCACGTCCACCACGTCTCGGCGACGAAGGCGATCCGCGACCTCGGGTGTGCGCCCGCCGAGACGGACGGCGCGGTTGACGACCTCGTCGAGAAGACGGGAGCCCTAATGGGCGTCGTCTGGGAGAACATCGAAGAACACGGCCGCGGAGACTAAGCGGGCGTCGGTCGTTCGCCGCAGACGGCGGGCGGCTCGGTCAGAGTTTCCACTTCCGCCTCGCTGCCGGTTCGTTTTTATTCCCCTCGGCGATAGGTACGGACACCGAATGACGTCATTTCAGTCGAGCCTCGGCGAGAACGAGGGGATCGCAGAGGAGTTGGCCGAGAGCCAGCGCCAGATCTCCATCGCCGAGTTCTTCGAGAAGAACAAGCATATGCTCGGGTTCGACTCGGGCGCTCGCGGGCTCGTCACCGCCGTCAAGGAGGCGGTCGACAACGCCCTCGACGCGACCGAGGAGGCGGGCGTCCTCCCCGACATCTACGTCGAGATCACCGAGATCGGCGACTACTACCGCGTCGTCATCGAGGACAACGGGCCCGGAATCACGAAAGAACAGCTTCCGAAGGTGTTCGGGAAGCTGTTGTACGGATCGCGGTTTCACAAGCGCGAGCAGAGCCGCGGCCAGCAGGGGATCGGCATCTCGGCGGCGGTGCTCTACTCACAGCTCACCTCCGGCCAGCCGGCGAAGATAACCTCCCGTCCGAAGGGACAATCCGAAGCGCAGTACTTCGAGCTGATCATCGACACGGACACGAATGAGCCGGAGATAAGCGTCGACGAGACGACCGCCTGGGACCGCCCGCACGGCACCCGGATCGAACTGGAGATGGAAGCGAACATGCGAGCCCGCCAGCAGCTTCACGATTACATCAAACACACCGCCGTCGTCAACCCGCACGCCCGGATCGAGCTCCGCGAGCCAGGGCTCGACGAGCCGTGGAAGTTCGAGCGTGCGACCGACGAGCTGCCGGCAGAGACCGAAGAGATCCGCCCACACCCCCACGGGGTCGAACTCGGCGCGCTCATCAAGATGCTCGAGGCGACGGAGTCGTACTCGATCTCGGGATTCGTTCAAGAAGAGTTCACGCGCGTCGGGACGAAAACCGCAGACTCCATCGTCGACGCCTTCCGCGACCGGTACTACGGCCGGGAGCTGGCGTGGTCGCCTCCGTCGACCCGTCCGACGGTCACGGACGCTCCCGACGCGGTCGAGACGGCGGTCGAAACGGCCGTCGCCAACAAGGGAGCGGCCGCGACGGCGGCGTTCGCGGCGGGCGTCGCAGAGACGGTCGCCGGAACCGACCACCTCTCCCGTTGTGAGCTCGTGGCGATCGTCGACACCGTCGCCGAGGAGGTCGCAGACGACACCGGTCGAACGTTCGGCTCGACAGTGCGTGAAAACGCCGTAGACGCCGCATGGACCGCCGTGACGGGGGTCGACGGCGAGACCGATCCCGCGGCCGAGGACGCCCCGCTGGTGACCGACCTGTACGCGCTCGTCGACGACGCGACCTCCACCCGAAAAGACGACGCGACGGTTCGGGCGATGGCGGAGGCGCTCGCCCGCAGGGTCGCCGAACTCGACGGAGACGCCTTTCGGATCACCCGCGACGACCTCGAACGCCTCGTCGTCGACGCCGCGTCGTTCGTCGAAGAGCAACACGACGCGACGTTCGGCGAGACCGCCCGCGGAAACGTCGTCGCGGCGGTCTGGTCGCGGTCGCGAACCGTGCCGGACGACCCGCCGAAGGTCCGGACGGTCGCGGGCGACCGCGACGCCGCGGCGGACCTGCTCGAGGCGATGCGAGAAACCGACATTCTCGCGCCGCCGACGGGGTGTCTCGCGCCGATCACGGCCGAACTCGTCGAGGCCGGACTGCGAAAGGAGTACGACGCCGACTTCTACGCGGCCGCGACCCGCGACGCCGAGGTCCACGGCGGCGACCCGTTCATCGTCGAGGCGGGGATCGCCTACGGCGGCGAGATCCCCGCGGAGGGGAGCGTCGAGCTGCTGCGGTTCGCGAACCGCGTGCCGCTCGTCTACCAGCGCGGGGCGTGTGCGACCACCGACACGATCCGGAGCATCGGCTGGCGCAACTACGGGCTCGACCAGCCCGGCGGGTCGGGGATGCCGAACGGTCCCGCGGTGATAAGCATCCACGTCGCCTCGACGAACGTCCCGTTCACGAGCGAGTCGAAGGACGCGCTGGCCAACGTCCCGGCGATCGAAGACGAGATCGAGCTCGCGGTCCGAGAGGCGGCCCGAGAACTGAAATCGTACCTCAACAAGCGGCGGTCGATGCAACAACGCCGGGAGAAACAGGACGTGCTTGGTCGAATCCTTCCGGAGATGGCAGACAAGGTCTCCGAGGTCACCGGCCGCTCGCGGCCCGACATCGACGGCGCGCTGGCGCGGATCATGAACAACCTCAGCGTCGAGCGAGAACTCGAGGACGGCGAGGTGAGGCTTCTCGTCGAAAACCACTCGAACACGACCGAGCGACCGGAGATAACCGACATCGTCTCGATCGAGCCGACGGACGTGTCGGCGGGCAGCGTCGTCGACATGGACGGCGAGTGGTTCATTCGGTGGGAGCCGGAGGTCGGCGCTGGCGAGGAACAACAGCTGACGTACACCGTCGACGACGACGCGACGTTCGAGGTCAGCGTCGGCGGCGTCGAGACGGAGAAGCTCACGGTGAACACATGACCACGGATGCCGACGCACGAGACCAGCTCATCGACCTGGCAGCGGAGTTTTACGACCAGTTCGCGGCCGGACAGATTCCCGAGATGGAGCTGCCGACGCGGACGAAAAGCAACATCGAATACGACGAGGAGAGCGGCGTCTGGACGTACGGCGACCGCACGTCGGTTCGGAGCGCCAACTCGGTCAACGGCGCGCGGAAGCTATTGAAGGCGACGTACACGATCGAGTTCCTCGCCGACCAGCTCGGCGAGGATCGGTCCTCGACGCTGCGGGAGCTGTACTACCTCTCGGAGTCGTGGGACAACGACGAGGCGCAGTTCTCCAATCAGGACGAGTCGAACGACTTGGTCGAGGACCTCGAAATCGTCACTGGCGTCACTCGCGAGGACTTCCACATGCGGCCGGAGGAGTCGGGCGCGACCCTGATGGGCCCGTTGCGGCTGCGCGAACAAACCCGCCGGGGCGAACGCGAGATCCACTGTCAGGAGGACGTCGGCGAGGGAGGCTACCAGATCCCGAACAACCCGGACATGATCGAGTTTCTCGACCACGACATCGACTTCGCGCTCGCGGTCGAGACCGGCGGAATGCGCGACCGGCTCGTGGAGAACGGCTTCGACGAGGCACACAACTGTCTCGTGATTCACCTCAAGGGCCAGCCGGCGCGGGCGACCCGCCGGATCACGAAGCGCGTCCACGACGAACTCGACGTGCCGATCGTGGTTTTCACCGACGGCGACCCGTGGTCATACCGGATCTACGGCTCCGTCGCGTACGGCTCGATCAAGTCCGCACACCTCTCGAAGTACCTCGCGACCCCCGAGGCGCGTTACGTCGGGATTCAGCCGGCCGACATCGTGGAGTACGACCTCCCCTCGGACCCGTTGTCCGACTCCGACGTCAACGCGCTCGAATCGGAGCTGGAAGACCCTCGATTCCAGACCGACTACTGGGAAGAACAGATCGAGTTACAGCTCGACATCGGCAAGAAATCCGAACAACAATCGCTCGCGAGCCGCGGGCTCGACTTCGTCACGGACACGTACCTCCCCGAGCGGCTCGACGAGATGGGCGTGTTGTGACGCTCGCGCCGAGCCGCCGTGGTCGCGCGTCGGCCCGGAGGCGTCTCCGACTCGTCCCCGGGCGGCGCAACCGGCTTTAGCGTGGGAACCGTACGTGAGGTATGACCGAAACTGAACCGGCCGACCCGTCGGCACTGACCGACGAGGAGTGGCGCGACCGTCTCACCGAAGCCGAGTACCGCGTCCTGCGTGAAAGCGGCACGGAAGCCCGGTTTTCCGGCGACTACGTCGACCACGAGGCGGACGGAATCTACCGCTGTGCCGCCTGTGGAGCGGAACTGTTCGACGCGGAGACGAAGTACGACTCCGGCTGCGGCTGGCCGGCGTTTTACGCCGCCGAAGAGGAATCGGTGACGACGACGGTCGACACCAGCCACGGAATGCGCCGGACCGAGGTTCGGTGTTCGTCGTGTGATTCTCACCTCGGACACGTCTTCGACGACGGCCCAGAACCAACCGGCAAGCGGTTCTGTATCAACTCCGTCGCGATGGCGTTCGACGAGGAGTGAGCCCTCTGCTCCGGCCGCCGGTCACTCCGCGGCCGGCAGCCTGACGACGAAGACCGCTCCGCTCGGCTCGGCGTCTTCGACCCCGACCGACCCGCCGTAGAGCTCGACGAGCGAGCGCACCAAGTAGAGTCCGATTCCCGCCCCGGGGCTGTCGAGGCCCTTCTCGCCTTTCCCGAAGATTTCATCCCGCTGATCCGCGGGTATTCCGGGCCCGTTGTCGGCGATCCGCACCTCGACGGCGTCGGCGTCGACGGCCGCCGACACCTCGATCGTCGGCGGCGTCGTATCGTTATGTTGGACCGCGTTCCGCAAGAGGTTTCGAAACACCGAGTTCACCATCTCGTCGGCGAGTACGCGTCTGTCCGGAAACGCCCCCTCGACTGTGAACACCGCCTCCGGATAGGTAGAGCGCACCTCCTCGACCTGTTGAGAGAGAACCTGATCGATGGCGATCGGCTGTGGCTCCACGCCGTCTCGAAGCAACACCTGCGTGAGTTCTCGCACCGTCGTCGTCAACGCCACCGCGCTCTCGGTGTTTTCTTTGATCACTTCGAGGTAGTCTTCGCCCTCGTCGTCGACGTGGTCGTCGAGGAGTTCCGCGTAGGCTCCGACCAGCTGGAGGTCGTTGCGAATGTCGTGACGCATCACCTGGTTCAACAATTGCAGGTCGTCGCGTTGTCGTTTGAGCCGTTCTTCGGGGCCACGTCCGTCGCTCATGGATGCGGTAGGCGGCGAGAACGCATCCATCCACCGATCGTCATCGGTTCTCGACGAACGCCGCGATCCGGTCTGTGGCCTCCTTGAGTTCGCGCATCGAGGTCGCATACGACACCCGGAGGTGACCCTCGCCGCCCGCGCCGAAGACGGAGCCGGGGACGACGGCGACGCCCTGCTCGTTCAACAACGCCTCGGCAAACGCCTCGTCGTCGCCGCCACACCGGGGGAACGCGTAGAACGCGCCGCCCGGCTCGAACGTGTCGAGCCCCATCGCGTTGAACCGCGAGACGACGAGCCGCCGCCGGCGATTGTACTCGTCGACCATCTCCTCGACCTCGTTGTCACAGCTGCGGAGCGCCTCGAGCGCCGCGTGCTGGGCCGTCGTCGGCGCGGAGAGCATGGTGTACTGGTGGATCCGGTTCATCGCGTCGATCGTCTCGGCCGGGCCGAGCGCGTATCCCAGCCGGAGTCCCGTCATCGCGTACGCCTTCGAGAAGCCGTTGACGACGACGGTTCGCTCGCGCATACCGGGCTGTGTCGCGATCGACGCGTGGTCGGTGTCGTAGGTGAGCGCCGAGTAGATCTCGTCGGCGACGACCCGGATATCGTGTTCGCGACAGAACGCCGCCACCTCGGCGAGCTCGGCGTCGGACATGGTCGCGCCGGTTGGGTTGTTCGGATAACAGAGCACGAGCAGGTCGGCGTCGGCCGCCCCGGCCGCGGCCAGCCGGTCTGGGGTGAGCGCGAAGTCGTCTTCGGCGGCGGTCGGGACCGACAACGGCTCGCCGCCGGCGAGCTCGACGCCCGGGGCGTACGAGATGTACGTCGGCTCGTGGAGCGCCACGACGTCGCCGGGGTCGACGAGCGTGCGAAAGGCCAGGTCGACGGCCTCGCTCGCGCCGGTCGTCACCAAGACCTCCGAGTCGCCGTCGTACGACTGGTCGTACCGCTCGTGGTGGGCCGCGATCCCCGCGCGAAGCTCTGCGGTCCCGCGGTTGGCGGTGTACGACGTTCGACCGCGTTCGAGCGCTCCGATGGCGGCGTTGCGCGCGGCCCACGGCGCCGAGAAGTCGGGCTCGCCGACGCCCAAAGAGATGACGTCGTCGCGCGCCTCGGCCAGTTCGAAGAACTTCCGGATCCCCGACTCCGGGAGGGCGCTGGCTCGGTCGGCCGTTCTCATGGGGAAACCGAGAGGCGGTCGTCGTCGTCGCCGTCGGCGAACCGAACCCCGCCGTCTTTGTACGTCTCCATGATGTAGTGGGTGACCGTCTGTGTCACCTCGGGCATCGGCGCGACCTGCTCGGAGATGAACCGCGAGACGTCGTTCATCGAGCCGCCGAGCACCTCGACGGCGAAGTCGTAATCGCCGGAGACGAGGTGTAAGGCGTCGACGGCGGGGAACTTCGCGATCCTGTCGGCGACCTGCTCGTAGCCGGTCTCACGGTCGAGCTCCACGTTGATCTCGACGACCGCGCGGATCATCCCCTCGTCGACGCGGTCCCAGTCGACGACGGCCTGATAGCCGTGGACGACACTGTCGGCTTCTAGCGACGCGATGGCCGCCTCTACCGCGTCCGCGTCGAGGCCCGTCTGGGCCGCGATGTCCGCGATGTCTTCGCGAGCATTCCGCGCCAACACGTCGAGTACCTCGCGCTCGGCGTCCATATGAGTATGTCGCGGGGTATCGGTTTGAATATGGCGGCGCGTGCAAGCGTCCCCGGGAAGCCGCTGCCGGCAGCCGGGATGTCCCCGATGTGTTGGCCGCGGGGCGCTCTCGGTATGTCATCCGCCGACCGCCCCCTCCGACCGAAGCCGTCGTCGACCGCCTCGACAAGCGGCGCGTCCTACTCGGCGTCCTCGCGGTCGGCGCCGGCGTGTACGCGTTGTTTCCGGTCGTGGACTATTCAGCGTCGTTCGTCCTGATCCGTGCGCTTCAGGGGCTCGTTGTCACCGGCGACGTGGTGAGACGCGCCGGCGACGTGGCAAGACGCGCCGGCGACCCGAGAATCCCGGGGGACCGTCACAGAGGCTCCGGCGATCCTTTCAGGAAGTCGAAGAGTAAAGTCTCGAACGCGGCTCCACCCAGTAGGTGAGCCGTGCGATACGTTTCCGTTCCAAGGCGGGTCATCGGGGACCTTCGCGGCGAGGGCCGTGGCAAGATGGTGTCGGCCATCGCGTTCGGCTGGTTCCTCTCGATCAGCGCCAGAATGGTGTATCCGGCGTTGTTACCCTTCCTCCGGACGACGTACGGGCTCACGCTCACGACTGCCGGACTCCTGTTGACCGTGTTGTGGGTGGCGTACGGCGTCGGCCAGTTGCCCGGCGGCATGCTCGCCGACTGGGCGGGCGAGCGGCCGGTGTTGATACTGAGCTCGTTGCTCGCGGCCGCCATGCTCTCGCTGGTGGTCCTCGCCGACTCGCCCGCGGTGTTGTTCGCCGGTACCGCGTTGTTCGGAGCCGGCACGGCGATGTACGGCGTTTCTCGGTTTACCATCCTCAAGGACGTCTACCCGGACCAGCTCGGCACGGCGACCGGGGTGACGATGGCGGCCGGCGACGTGGGGAACGCGGTGATGCCGCCGACCGCCGGGTTCATCGCGGCGACGCTCGCCTGGCAGTACGGGTTCGGGTTCGTCGTGCCGTTGTTCGTCCTCGCCGCCGCGGCGTTGTGGCTGACGCTCCCGTCGACGGCGGCGGCGAGAACGCCGCTCCGAGACGCGTTCTCGATCGAGGGCATCGCGCCGATGATCCGCCAGCCGGCCGTGATCAACGCGGTCGTCCTGCTGGTGACGTGGGGGATGGTCGTCCAGGCGTTCATCGGCTTTTACCCGACGTACCTGATCGACGTGAAAGGCGTCACCACGCGGGTCGCGACGATTCTCTTCGGGGTCTTCTTCGCGCTTGGGACCGTGGTCAAGCCGGTCGCGGGGAGGGCGTACGACCGGCTCGGCGTCCGGTATCCGCTGGCGGCTCTGATGACCGTGACGGCGATTGCGCTCGCCGGGCTCCCGTTCTCGACGGGCGTGTGGTCGTTTCTCGCGGTTACGATGCTCGCGAGCAGCATTCTGGGCTACGAGACGATCGTCATCTCCGACCTGACCGACCGGTTTCCCGACGACTCGCGGGGGGCGAAACGTGGGCGCGTTGCGCACGATTTACGTCATGCTCGGCGCG
>KI543167.1:562359-566758 GCA_000496175.1 uncultured archaeon A07HR67
CCTCTTTCGGAACGCGATCGACCACGGCGGCGCCGACGTGACGGTGCGTGTCGGACTGCTCGCGAACGCCGACGGCTTCTACGTCGACGACGACGGCGACGGGATCCCAGAGCAACGCCGCGAACAGGTGTTCGAGGCGGGATACACGACGAGCGACGCAGGAACCGGGTTCGGATTGCGAATCGTCACCGACATCGCGACCGCTCACGGCTGGACGGTCGCGGCCACCGAGGGGACCGACGGCGGCGCGCGTTTCGAGTTCGAACAGGTCGGGATCGTCGACGCGTGACCGACGCCTGTCGGGGCGGGTCGCGGGCTACTCCGCGATGAAATCCGGCTCGACCCGTTTCTGATCGCGCTCGGCGACGAGGTGGTCGACGAACGCGTCGAGGTCGACGTCGCCGCGCTGGTTCTCGAAGCGATCGCGCACGGAGACGGTGCCGGCGTCCGCCTCGTCCTCGCCGACGATCACCATGTAGGGGAGCCGGTCGTCGTGTCCCTGTCGGATCTTCCGGCCCACCGTCCAGTCGCGGTCCTCGACGTCGACGCGGATCCCGGCCTCCGCGAGCGCGTTCTTCACGCGGTGGGCGTAGCCGAGCGTGTCGTCTGAGACGGGCAGGATTCGCACCTGCTCGGGGGCGAGCCAGAACGGGAAGTTCCCGTCGAAGTGTTCGATCAACACCATAAAGAACCGCTCGTAGCTGCCGTACAGCGCCCGGTGGATCATCACCGGCTGGTGTTCCTCGTTGTCCTCGCCGGTGTAGGTCAGCCCGAAGCGGTCCGGCATGTTGAAATCGAGCTGAACCGTGGGGCCGTCCCAGACGCGCCCTAGCGCGTCCTCGAAGCCGAAGTCGATCTTCGGGCCGTAGAAGGCGCCGTCGCCCGGCTCGACGTCGTAGTCGTAGCTGCCCGCGTCGAGCACCTCACGCAGCTGTGTCTCGGCGGACTCCCAGATCTCGTCGCCGCCGACCGACTTCTCCGGCCGCGTCGCGAGCGCCACCTCCACGTCCAATCCGAGCGTCTCCACCACCTCGAAGATCATCTCGATCACCGACTCGATCTCGGCGCGGATCTGGTCGGGGCGAACGAACAGGTGGCCGTCGTCGATGGTGAACGACCAGACCCGAGACAACCCGGAGAGCTCGCCGCGTTGTTCTTTCCGGTACACTTTGCCGTTCTCGAAGTAGCGTTTCGGCAGGTCGCGGTACGACCACGACTGCTGGTCGAAGATGGTCGCGTGGCCCGGACAGTTCATGGGCTTGAGTCCGTACTCCTCGTCGTTGACGTCGAGGAGGAACATGTCGTCTTTGTAGTTCTCGTAGTGGCCGGATCGTTTCCACAGCTCCGTCCGGAACACGTGTGGCGTTTCGACCTCCTCGTAGCCGTTCTCGCGGTTGAGCCGGTCTGCGAACCCGGAGAGCTCGTTCAGAACGGTCTTGCCCGGCGGGTGGTACAACGGCAGTCCCGGTCCGGTCACCGTCGGGATCGAAAAGAGGTTCATCTCCTGGCCGATCTTTCGGTGGTCGCGCTCCTCGGCGGCCGCACGCATCTCGAGGTATTCTTCGAGGTCGGACTCGCGCTCGAACGCGGTGCCGTACACCCGCGTCAGCGTCTCGTTGTCCTCGTCGCCCCGCCAGTACGACGCGGAGATGTTGAGAAGCGTCACCGCTCCGATCGCTCCGGTCGACTCGACGTGTGGACCCTGACATAGGTCCTCGAACTCTCCCTGTTCGTAGAACGTGACCGTCTCGCCGGCCGCCTCCTCCTCGAGAATCTCGCGTTTGTACTCGTTGTCGGCGTAGATCCGGGCCGCGTCCTCGCGAGAACGCACGCTCCGTTCGATGTCGTAGTCGGCGTCGAGGATCGACTCCATCTCGTCTTCGATGGCCGCGAGATCGTTCTCGTCGAGGTCGACGCCGGCGACGTCGTAGTAGAACCCCTCGTCGGTCGGCGGGCCGATCGTCAGCTTCGCGTCCGGATACAGCCGCGTGAGCGCCTGTGCAAAGACGTGTGCGGCAGAGTGGCGCAGAACACGGAGGTACTCGTCGGACTGGTCGGTGACGATCTCGACCCGATCGCCGTCGGACACCTCGGCGTGTCGCTCCATGAGTTCGCCGTCGATCTTTCCGGCGACGGTGTCGGCGCCGAGCCCGGGGCCGATCTCGTAGGCGACATCTTCGATCGTCGATCCTGCCGGCACGGTGAGTTCCGATCCGTCCGGGAGGACGACCGCCACGTCGGCCTGCGCATCCGTCTCGCTCATACTCCGAGGAAGCCGGACGAGCGGCATAAGTGTTGTTCGATCCGCGCGGTCCGGGCCACCTCGGCTCCTGTTTCGACGGCAGTCACCGGCTTTGAGGACAGTCGCCGGCTTTGGCTATAATCGCCGGCTTCAGTATCTCCCCCAGTTGATCCTCCACTCACGCGTTCTCGGCGCTACCCGAGCAGTCGCCCGTGTTCGATCTTCATACACCGGTCTTGGATCACGTCGACCCCGTCGGCTTCCGTCTCGGCGGCCGCCTCGTCGTGGCGTATTCCTAACTGGAGCCACGCGGTCTCGATGTCGCCGCGGTCGGCGTGTCGGTCGCGCACCGCACCGAGAATCGTCGGCACCTCGTCGCTCGGGCGGAACACGTTCACGAGATCGACCGCCGGCTCGATCGCTTCGAGGTCGTCATACGCGGGTTCGCCGAGCACCGTTTCGGCGAACGGATTGACCGGAATCACCCGGTATCCCTGCCGTTGAAGATACGCCGGAACGTCGTGAGCGGCCTTTCCCGGGGTCGTCGAACACCCGACGACGGCGACCGTCTCGGCGTCGAGCGCGCGTTTGATTCCCGCGTCGTCAGTGATGGGCATACCCGTCAGTTGACGCTCGACCCGTGTTAAACATGGCCGGCGGTCACGCCAGCCGGATCTCGACGTCGCCGTCGTCCGGCACCGTCACGATACCGTCGAACAGCTGTTTGAGCGTGTTCAGGCTCTGCTCGTCGTGAGCGCTCGAATCGATGCTGAACAACCCGAGCCCGTCGACGCTCTGTATCCGTCCGGTGAACACGTGAAGAAACCGGAAGACCGTCTGTAGATCCGCGTACATCAGCAGCGTCGACAACGAGTGGACCATGACCCGGTTGCGGTCGATCCCGCGGTCGCCGAACGCCTGAAGAAACTCGGAGAGTTTGATCCCGATGCCCGTCATGTCCACCGGAGACGAGGCGTACTTGATCCGGTCTGAATCTCGCACGTCGGCTCCCTGCTGGCGGGTGACACAGTCGACGACCGCGACCGGCTTTCCCTCGTACGGGGTTCGGTTCTCGTACTCTCGGAGTACCCGTTCGGCACCGTCTTTCGTCGTGACGACGATTGCGCCGTCCCCGTCGGCTGTCCCCTCGGCGAGAACGTCCATCGCGAGCGAGCGCTTTCCGGATAACGGCGAGCCCGTGAAAAGCAGGTTCGTTCCCGGTGTCACCTCCGCGTCGAGGTGGGGGTTCAGGTCATACATACGTGTACCTCGGTCGCAGTGGGACCGATGCGGATCGCTCGTTCGACGACGAACTCCGACCGGGACACATCGACTACAAGAACAAACTCCAGTCGCGATAATATTCTTTTTGATCGGCGGACGACAGGTTCGATCCGCTCAACCTCCTTCGGATGGTAGAAACTCCCGCTGTCTCCTCGAGACGGCACACGGCCGACCGCATCTGCGCGACGTGTGTCGGCATCGGTCCGTGATCTGTAGACCCGGATCGCGGGAGTTAAAACCGTTAGCGAAGTATCGTATCGACACGGGCGCTTAGCTCAGTCTGGATAGAGTGCTTGGCTTCGGACCAAGTTGTCGCGGGTTCAAATCCTGCAGCGCCCATTCGGTTTCCGAACGATTAAAATCCGACAGACAGCAGCGGGTCGTTTATAAAAAGACCCCCGGTGCGCGGATTTGATTTCGTTCGATTATCAAACGATTCTGAAATACGGCGGTGCTGTCCTGCGGTTCGCTACATCTAAATTGTGTGTACGCAGACATAATTATACCGGTCAGTCGTCAAGACAGTTTTAGAGTATCAGCCCAGACGATTGTCCTGATAGTTGGCTCTACAGGATTAAGCCCCGTTGAGATTCAATATCCCCTCCATCCATATCGAATTTTGACTTGATATACCGGCAGTGTTCAAATAATCCTGAAAGGCATCGAAGAACGCCGGACGACAGTCAGGATACCCGGAGAAGTCCTCCGAATGCGCGCCGATAAACAGCGCTTCCGAGTCAGTCGCCTCCGCGTACGACGTCGCCATCGACAACAGATTCGCGTTCCGGAACGGGACGTGCGATGTCGGAATCTCGTCACTCTCGAGATCAGCATCTGCCACGTCCATCTCCTCATCTGTGAGACTCGACGCCC
>KI543168.1:0-7882 GCA_000496175.1 uncultured archaeon A07HR67
GGTGGTAGCTGAACCGGCCGCTGTCTTCGACCCCGACGTCGGATTTGACCGCCGAGTAGGCCGCGTCGCTCGCGAACGGCCCCGGTTCGACGGTCCGCTCGTACAACGAGTCGAGAATCGCGAGCCGAACGTCGCTGTCAAGCAGGGAGAAGGCGAGGGCGTCCCGCGAGCGAGCCGTGGCAATCTCTCTCATTCGTTACTATCTGGTGACGAGGAGGGCACATATATTTTGAGTTACCTGACATATTGATGGCGTCAACGCTGGCTTGACGGCGGGCCAGCGAGTCACACCGCGGGCTGGCGGTACGCGTCGGGTGATCCGTCGTGATCGTTTCAGATCGTTCGGGCGGATCGCCGGACATCGGCGGGTTCACCGGCTCAAACAAGCGTCTACCGTCGCTGTCGCTCCGGGACGCGACCGGGTGGCTTTTTGCGGCTCTCCGTCGAACGAGGGGTATGCGAAACGCCAAGATCGTCTGTACGCTGGGTCCGGCGTCGGACGACCACGACACGGTCCGTGGTCTCGCGGACGCCGGCATGTCGGTGGCCCGACTCAATGCCAGCCACGGGACGACCGCCCACCGCGAGCGGGTCATCGAGCGGATCCGCGACGTCGACGACGCGACCGACGACCCGCTCGCGGTGATGGTCGATCTGAAGGGGCCGGAGGTCAGGACGGCCGAACTCGACGAGCCGATCACGCTAGCGGCCGGCTCGACGGTGGCGTTTCACGAGGGCGAAACGGCGACGCCCGACCGGGTCGGGCTCACACACTCGATCGCGGCCGCGAGTCCCGGCGACGTCATCCTGCTCGACGACGGCCGGATCGAGTGCCGGGTCGAGCGCGTCGACGACGATTCCGTCGTCGCCACGGTGAGTTCCGGAGGAACGCTCGGGTCGCGGAAGGGCGTCAATCTCCCAGGCGTCGCCATCGACGTCGACCTCGTCACGCCCGAAGACGAGGACGAACTCCGGCTCGCGGCGCGTGCCGACGCCGACTTCGTCGCCGCCTCGTTCGTCCGCGACGGCGAGGACGTCTACCGGATCGGCGACCGGCTCGAAGAACACGGCGGCGACGACATCCCGGTGATAGCGAAGATCGAGCGCGCGGGGGCCGTCGAGAACCTGCGGGAGATCGTCGGCGCCGCCGACGGCGTGATGGTCGCGCGCGGCGACCTCGGGGTCGAGTGCCCGCTCGAGGACGTTCCGATGATTCAAAAACGGATCATCCGCACCTGCGTCGACGACGGCGTTCCGGTGATAACGGCGACGGAGATGCTCGACTCGATGGTCCACTCGCGGCGACCCACTCGCGCAGAAGCCTCAGACGTCGCCAACGCGGTCCTCGACGGGACCGACGCCGTGATGCTCTCCGGTGAGACCGCGATCGGCGACCACCCCGTCAGGGTGGTCGAGACGATGGACCGAATCGTCCGAGAGGTCGAGACCAGCGAGGAGTACGCCGAGACGCGCGACCAGCGGGTCCCGGCCGCTGCCGACGGGTCTCGGACGGAGGCGCTCGCGCGCTCCGCGCGGTACCTGGCGCGTGACCTCGGCGCGTCGACCGTGGTCGCGGTGTCGGAATCCGGCTACACCGCCCGCAAGACCGCGATGTTTCGTCCGGCCGTCCCCGTCGTCGCGACCACGCCGGACGACCGCGTCCGCCGCCAACTCGCGTTGTCGTGGGGCGTCCAACCCGTCACGACCGAGTACGCACACGACATGGAAGGGGTGCTCGACAACGCGGTCGAGGCGGCACTCGACACCGGCGCGGCCGCGTCCGGAGAAACGCTCGTCGTCCTCTCGGGAATGTTGTCGAAACTGGAGGGGACGAACACCACGAACACCCTGAAGGTCCACGTCGCCGCCGAGACCGTCGCCACCGGGAAAGCGGCCGTCGCCGGTCGCGCCGCCGCTCCGGTTCGACGGACCGCCGACGGCGACCTCGCAGACGTTCCCGATGGCTCGGTGATCGCGCTCGGACCCGACTTCGAGGGAGAATTCACCGGCGACCTCGACCGGATCGCCGGGATCGTCGACGCACGCCCGGGGATGACCGGCTATCCGGCGGTGGTCGCCCGAGAACTCGGCGTCCCGATGGTGGCCGGCGCGACCCTGCCCGAATCGGTCGCCGAGGGAGCCACGCTCACCGTCGACGGTGAGCGGGGAGTCGTGTACGACGGCGACGTGATCGCCTCCGGACGGCGGCGGTAGACCCGACGGTCCGCTCCCGCCAGCCATTTATCATCGACGCGCCTACCGTGACACATGAGCGGCGACGACACACAAACCCGAGCGGCCGAGGGTCGCGACGACGAGGCCGACGGCGGCGAGTGGCGTTTCGGCCTCGACGACGTCGGGCCGGACGGCGTGACCGAGGACACCGCGACGCCGGCGTCCGAGCCCATCGAGCCCGGGTCGATCGACGCCGAACACGCCGTCTTCGTCGTTCTTGGGGTCGCGATTACGATCGGGGTCCTGTTGTTCGGATTCTGACGCGCTCGGAGCCGACGCCGCCGCGAGGGCCGGCTGCCGGTTGCGCCGCGGGTCGTCCCCGCACCATGACTTATCCACCTCGCAGCCATACGAGACCGTATGGACGTGTTCTTACAGGCGGACCCGTTCGGTCCCGACACTCTCCCCCTGCTGTTGTTGACCGCCGGGCTGTTGTTGTCGATGGCGGAGGCGCTCGCGCCGGGCGCGAACTTCATCGTCGTCGGCATCGCGCTGATCGGTGCGGGACTCGGCGGACTCCTGTTGACGACGCTGGGGGTCGCCGGGGGGATCCTCACGCTGCTGATGGCGATGTTCACGTTGTTGTTCGGCGCCGCCGCGTTCTACGGCTACAACGAGTTCGACCTCTACGGCGGGAAGGGGCAGCCACAGACCAGCGACAGCGACAGTCTGAAAGGGAAGACCGGAACGGTGTCTGAAACGGTGACACCGCGGGGCGGACAGGTAAAACTCGAAGGCGGCGGGTTCAACCCGTACTATTCGGCCCGTTCCATGGACGGCACTATCGAGGAGGGCGAGGAGGTGATGGTCGTCGATCCCGGCGGCGGCAACGTCGTCACGGTCGAGTCGATGGGGTACGTCGAAGACGACATCGACCGCGAACTCGCGGCCGACCGGGCGCGAAAGGCGACCGATGAGGAGCCGCCGGGCGCGACCGAAGAGGCCGAACCCGAGACCGAACGAGAGTGAGCGGAGCCGTCCGAGGAAGCCCCGCCGCGTGGGCCGTGAAGCCGTTGGTCGTTTTTATGAGCCCGACAGCGGTCGCTACCGGACCGGTGCCGACGAAATCCGATCCGACCAGCGGAGACGCTCGCGACCGTCACGGCAGAGACGACGAATAGTCGGAACAAACGCGCGGGGAGTGCCGTCGCCGCCGTTTCTTCGGGCGGTTTCGGCGCGTGCGTGCGCCGACGATCCGGACGGCCTACTGATACCGTAGTATCGGACCGCACAAACTTCGGGATACGAAGAGATATACATTATCATCCCGAATTGGACGTATAGATGGTTGGACACGACTTGGATCGGAGTCTGGGATTGTACCCGACGATGATGATCAGCATGGGCGCGATGATCGGCAGCGGTATTTTTGTGCTTCCGGCGCTCGGCTACAAGAAGGCCGGGACCGCGGTGATACTCGCGTACGTGCTGGCAGCGATCGTCGTGCTCCCGGCGGCGTTGTCGAAAGCCGAGATGGCGACGGCGATGCCCGAATCCGGCGGGACGTACCTCTACATCGACCGCGCTCTCGGGCCGTTGCTCGGGACGATCGCCGGCATCGGCGCGTGGTTCTCGCTGGTGTTCAAAGCTCGTTCGCGCTGGTCGGACTCGGCGCGTATCTCCTGTTGTTTGCGCCGATCTCACAGGGTGCGGTGGTGTACGTCGGACTCGCGCTCGGGGCGGTCGTCGTCGCGTTGAACATCTCCGGAACCAAACTAAGCGGCCAGGTACAGGCGGTCATCGTCACGGCCGTCGTCGCCGGGCTGCTCGCGTACGTGGTGAACGCCGGATTCGTCGCCGACACCGCCCGATATTCGCCGTTCGCGACCAACGGGAGCGGCGGAGTGGTCACCGCCGCCGCGTTCGTCTTCGTCTCGTACGCCGGGGTCACGAAGGTCGCGAGCGTCGCCGAGGAGGTGAAAGACCCGGGGACGAACCTGCCACGAGCCATGCTGGGATCGATGGCGGTCATGACGGTGTTGTACGTCGCCGTCGTCGGCGCGGTCATCGGGCTGAGCGACCCGGAGGTCTTGAAGTACGGCGGTCCCGGCGAGACGGCGTCGCTCACGCCGATGGCCGACGGCGCGAGTGCGCTGCTCGGCGGAGCCGGCGTGGTGTTCATCTCCGTGATCGCCGTCGTCGCGCTCACGAGTATGGCCAACGCGGGCGTGATGTCCTCCTCGCGGTTCCCGCTGGCGATGAGCCGCGACGACCTCCTGCCGCCGCGGCTTCGGACGATCGACAGTCGGTTCAAGACGCCCCGAAACTCGGTGCTTCTCACCGGCGTCACCCTGTTGTTGCTCATCGCGTTCGTGCCGGTGATCGAGCTGGCGAAGCTGGCGAGCGCGTTTCAGATTCTCGTCTTCTCGATCATCAACGTCGCGCTGATCGCGTTTCGCGAGGCGGACGTCCCGTCGTACCAGCCGGAGTTCCGCTCGCCCGGGTATCCGTTCGTACAGATCTTCGGTTTCCTCGCCGGCATCGCGTTGTTGACCCAGATGGGAATGGTCCCCATTCTGGGCGCGGCCGGGATCATCCTCGGAAGCACGCTGGTGTACCTCCTGTACGGACGGTCGCGAACCGACCGGACGGGCGCGGCCGGAACGATCCTCCACGACCGCCGCGGCGAGGAAGACGACGGACTCGCCGCGACGGAGCCGGAGTGACCTGCGCTCGGTCGAGCCGGGCGGCCGCAGACGTGAGTCTGCTGGGAGGCGCAGACCGCATTCGGGGGCCCGTGGTCGACCGGTGTCGTGGCCCGCTCGACGGCCGGCCGTCGAACGGTTCACAGACGCAATCGATAAGATCCGCCGTCACGAATCGCTCCTCATGACCTACCGGCTGGACGAGATCGATCGACGCATCGTCCACGCGCTGATGGAGGACGCACGGAACACCTCGGCGCCGATGATCGCGGAGGGATTGAACGTTTCTGCGGGGACGGTTCGAAATCGGATCGACCGACTCGAGGAGGCCGGTATCATCCAAGGATACACCGCCACCGTCGATTTCGAGCGCGCGGGCGGCCGGCTGACATCGTTGTACATGTGTACGGTTCCGGCCGCAGAACGCGAGCGGCTCGCGCTGGCGGCCCAGTCGATACCGGGCGTGGTCAACGTCCGCGTGCTCATGGCGGGCCGGCGCGACCTCCAGGTGGTAGCCGTCGGCAACGACACCAGAGATCTCAGGGAGATCGCGCGGTCGCTCTCCGAACTCGACATCCAGATCGAAGACGAAGAATTGGTTCAAACCGAGATTCGGAGCTCATACGCCGCGTTCGCGCCCGAAGGCGCCTCGCCGTCGGAGGAAGCGACCGGGCTCGTCACCCTCGGTGACGGCACCGAGGTGTTCGAGGTGGCGGTCTCCGAGCGGGCGCCGATCGTCGGCACGAGCGTCGGCGACGCCCGCGGAGACGGGCTCCTCTCCGAGCGGGTCATCCTGATCTCCATCGAACGAGACGGCCAGATCGTTCAGCCGAGCGACGAGACCGTCGTTCGAGGCGACGACGTCGTCACGCTGATCCCACAGGACGTTCCGAAAGACGAGGCGTTGGAGGCGTTTCTGGAGTCGGATCGGGCGCCGTGAGCGGGCATCAGGCCATAATCTCCACTAACCGAGTCTTTTTGCATCGGTAGTGGGTGGTGCGGCGCATGGAACACGAGCTGCTCCTGACGAACGGACGGGTGATCGACGGGACGGGCGCCCCGTGGTTTCGCGGCTCCGTCGGCGTGACCGACGGACAGATTACGAGCGTGGTCCGCGGCGAGCCGGACGGCATCGACGCCGACCGGACGGTCGACCTGGACGGGTTGGCGCTCGCTCCCGGCTTCATCGACCTCCACTCGCACTCGAACCTCCGGTTGTTTCCCGACCCCGAGCTCAAGCCGAAGACCATGCAGGGGATCACGACGGAGATTCTCGGCCAAGACGGGTTCTCGATGGCGCCGATGTACCGAGACGGCGGGGCGAAAGAATGGGAAAACCACCTCAGCGGCCTCGACGGGCGCGCGGAGCGCGAGTGGAACTGGGGGAGCACCGCCGACTACCTCGACGCCATCGACGAGAACGGCGTCGCGCCGAACATGGCGATGCTCGTCGGCCACGGCACCGTTCGGTTCAACGTGATGGGCATGGACAGCCGTCTCCCCGACGAGGACGAACTCGAAGAAATGGCCGACTTGGTCACCGAAGCGCTCGAACAAGGGGCAATCGGGCTCTCGACCGGGCTGATATACACGCCACAGACGAACTCCGATACGGCCGAGGTTCGGACGCTGGCCGCTCGCCTCGCGGCGTACGGCCGACCGTTCGTCGCGCACATCCGAGACGAACACGACGACATCTGGGCGGCGCTCGACGAGTTCATCGACATCGGAGCCGACACCGGCGTCCCGCTTCACCTCTCGCATTTCAAGACCGCCGGCGAGAAACAACACGGAACGTCACGACGGGCGATAGAACACCTCGAGGCCGCCCGCGAGCGCGGGATCGACATCACTGCCGACCAGTACCCGTACAGGGCGGGAAGCACGATGCTCGCGTCGTTTCTCCCGTCGTGGGCCAGAGCGGGGGGGACGGAGCAGACGCTCGAGAACCTCCGAAACGAGCGGTCGGCGATACGCGACCACCTCGAGACCGAGACCAGGGCAGCGTGGGAAGACGTGTTCGTCACCAGCGTGGCGACCGAGGCGAACGAGTCGTACATCGGGATGAGCGTCGAGGCGATAGCCGACGCCCGCGGCGAGCCGGCAGCGGTGAGCGTGATGGACCTGCTGCTCGAAGAAGAACTCGAGGTCGAACACTACTCGTATCACTCCATCGAAGACGACGTCACGAACATCCTCCAGTACGAGCGGGCGGCGGTCGCGACCGACGGACTGCTCGGCGGCGAGCCACATCCGCGGACGTACGGAACCTACCCGCGCGTGCTTGGACGCTACGCCCGCGAGAAGAACCTCTTCTCGACGGAGGAGGCGATCCGGATGATGACGTCGCTGCCGGCGAGGGTCGTGGGATTAGAAGGAAAAGGCGTGATCCGAGAGGGGAACGACGCCGACCTGGTGGCGTTCGACCCGCGAACCGTCGGGTCGCCGGCGACCTACGAGGACCCGCGGCAGTTCCCCACGGGCCTGCCACACGTCCTGGTCAACGGCGAGTTCGTGGTCCGCGACGGCGAACACACGGGCGCGACTCCCGGCACCGCGATCCGGAGCTAGCGGCCGGCGATCGGTGCCACGCGCCGTCTGGCTCGGCGGTCACTCGTCTGCGGCCTCGTAGTCCCGCCGAACGATGACCACCGGATCGCCGGTCCGGTTGGCGATCCGATCCGGTAGCGTGCCGAAGATCCGGTCGCCGAGGCGGGGATCGGCCTGGTACATCACGACGGCGTCGTACTCGCCGGCGAGCCGGAGAATCTCCTCGTCGTGTTCTTCGCCTTCGACGACTCGGGTGTCCACCAGTTCCGCGTCCAAGCCGGCCGCTATCAGTCCCTCGCGGGTCTCGGCGAGGATCGTCTCGCCGTGGTCGATCGCCTCGTCCCCTCGGCCACGTGGAACAACGTGATCTCCTGTGTCGAGTCCTCACAGAGCACGTTGACGAACTCGGGCAGCCGGGAGAACTCCGCGGTCGCCGGTATCGGAACGAGGAT
>KI543168.1:7902-30838 GCA_000496175.1 uncultured archaeon A07HR67
CTCGCCGCCGGTATCCTGATCGACCACTGGTACCGCGGCTGACTACTGTCCGCGGCCCTCGCCGTCGACTTCCCAAGTCGCCGCCGTCTCACCCGGACGGCCCGCCGTCTCGGGTCGTCGCTCCGGAGCGCTCCGCGAGCCGGCGTGCCGCCTCGCTCAGCCCTCCGGTCCGAGGAGGCGTCTCGGCGTCGCTCCCGTCGACCGCGGCCGGCCGGTCGCCGTCGGCGGTCTCAGACGTCGCGTCGGGCGCCGCGTCCGGCGGAGACGAGCGCTCGCCGGACGGGACGAAGGCGGCTTCGACCTCGCGGACCGTGTCTCGGACGGCCGGCTCCTCCAGCCGGTCCGCGTAGGCCTCGCGTATCAGGTCGGGAACCGCGTACGTGTAGCGTCCTCTGCCGGCGTGTCGGATGAGACCGGCCGTCCGAATCGGCCGGTGGCGGCTGTAGGCGTGGCCCGCGTCGCCGTCGCCGCCGGCGTCGATGTGGGCGGCGATCGGGTCGCTGATCTCCTCGCGCCGATAGTGTCGCAACATTCCGCGCGAGAGCGCCGGCAGCGACTCGATCCGGGCGCGGAGCTCGTCGATGACGGCCTCGCGGGTGCCGAGTTCGATCGCGTCGTCGAATCGGAGCGCCCCCTCGGCGACGTCCGCACGCGTCACCGGCTCGACGCCGGACGCCGAGTCGGTACCGCCGGCCGGGGGCGCCTCCAGTCGCCGAGTCGGCGGCCGGCGAGTCTGGATCGTCGGCAGTCCCCTCGTCGCCAGCGTCGTCTCCGGAGCCCTCGGAGTCGGCCGCGTTCGGGGTCCCCGCTGTGTTCTCGGCGTCGGCCGGGGAGTCCTCGGCGCCGTCGCCCGACTCGTTTCCGGCGGTGGCTTCGACCGGCTCTCCGCCGGTATCGGCGCCCGACTCGTCTCCAGGGTGCTCGGAACGATCCCGGCGCTTCGCCGAGGCGACGGACCGGCCCGACCCGCCCCTGTAGGGAGCCTCGGCCCTACCCAAGAGCGCCTGTGCGAACTGGTCTGCCATGTCGCTCAGGTCCCGTGCCTCCTCCAGTTCGCGTTCGAGCTGCCGAATCCGCTGGTCTTTTTTATCGAGTTCCTGACGCAGGTCGGCGAGCTCCGACTCGCGGCGGGCCTTCTCGTCGGAGATCGATTGCAACTCGCCGACGAGGTCGCTGGAGACCGATTTGAGCTCCGGGCGCTCGAAGTCGCCGAGACCGGGCGTCGCGCCCGCGTCGAACGTGTGTTTGCGGTGAAACTGGATCCGGCGGATCGACTCGTCCCAGTCGGTCATGAGAAAGGCCTCGCCGTCGTCGAGGTCTTCGACCGCGCTGGCGTACTTCGAGCCCAGAATTCGGCCGACGACCGCCGTGTCGTTGTCCCAGGTGAGCCGGTGCCAACAGAGCCAATCACACTGCGTGATAAAATCCTTTTTTACGTCGGCCGGGCGCTGGCTGATCCCGACGATCCCGAGCCCGTGTTTCCGGCCGCGTTTCCCCACCTTGATCAGCATCTTGCCCGTCTCGTCCATTCCGCCACCTTCCGGGATGTACTCGTGACACTCCTCGACGACGAGCAGGAACGGCTTTTTGAGCCGCTTTTCTTTGGCGAACAGGTGTCTCACGACCTCCAACAACAGCTCGTTTGCGGTCGCTTCGTCGAGATAACCGGAGACATCTAAGATGATCGGGACGTTCTGTTCTAACGCGAGGCCGGCGAGCTTCTCGGCATGTTCGGGAGACACGACGATGTCGCACTCGTCGTCGGCGCCGGCGTGGAGAATCTCGTACTCTTCTTTTAAACCGTAGTACTCTCCGTCTACGTCAACGATGAGAATACCAAGCGCCGAATCAAGGAGTTTCTCGGCGACGACCGAGGCGGTATTGCTCTTGCCCGAGCCGGATTTGCCCGTTATAAATCCCCGTCCGGTGAGCAGCTCCACTACCGGGAGTAAAACTTCTGTGTCCTGTTCCTGATCGACGCCGACGGGGATCTGTTGTTGAATGTCAGTCATCTTGGTTCTCGTTCGGCGGCTCGATGGTGTTGTGACACGAACGACAGAGCGTTACGAGGTTATCCAACGTGTTCGCGTCTTCGGGGGACTGAAACGTACGGATCGGCGTTTTGTGGTGAACGTCTAAGCCCATGTCAGTTCGGTTCCTGTGTTCGGATTGCGTGATACCGCACTGCTGGCACTCGTAGTCGTCTTGCCGAAGGACTCTTCGCCGCTGTTTCGCCCAGTTATCACCGTAGTACTCGTCTACGCCCCCTTTCCAACGGTGATGTAGTTCTCCGGGCTGTGAACCGACTGTCCGGGTCTCAATTCCGTGGTCGTGTAACCAGTTATGGACCGTAGACGCGGCACAGTCGAGTTGCTCTGCTATCGTGTACGTACTCATTCCGTCCGAGAGGTACATCGACCTGAGTTTCGATTCATCTTGAAGTGCTTCCGGCGTCTCTGGGTTGTACGACCGCGTTTCGATATCGTGACGATGTATCCACACCTCAATCGCTTGCCGACCACAGCCGAGTTCCGAGGCGACTTCGTCCATGGTCATCTCCGATTCGACGTACAGTTCACGTAACGTCTCCTCGTCGTGCCATGGCCGTTCCGGTCGCGTCCGACATGTGTCAATCCCGAATTCGGTTAGCCAGTTGTGAACGGTTGTCTGACTACAGTCCAACTCGTCTGCGATGTCGGCTTCGCTCATTCCCTGTTGACGGAAAGAGCGAAGTCGTTCTTCGTCTTCCCAAGGTTTGGATTTCTCGATTTCGTGCTCTTTTAGCCAGTTCTCGACAGTCTTGCGGCTACAACCGAGTTTTTCACCGATTTTTTTCGTCGTCAAGTCGTCCTCGATATACAGCGATCGAAGGCGGTCCGCCTGCCTCCACGGGGGTTTCTCGGTCATTTCAGACACACAGTTCGCCCGTAGGTGAGAGTCCCGTTCATGCTGGGTACTGGTCATGTGAGTTCACATAACTCTTCAGGAGGCTGGAACAGCCCGAACTGCGCTGTCGCGTCGCCGCCGATTCCCCTGCTGACGTCCGCGACGTGGATCGTCTCCTGCTCGGACATACTCGTGACAGGCACCGCCCGCCTCATAAACTATCGGCCCGACCGGTCGCCGACGCGCTTGAGATTCGGGGGTCACGGTGGGCCGACCGCCGACTGCCGTCCGCAAAAACTATGCTGAATCCGGGCAGTCTCCTCGGCGTGAACACCGACAACACCCTCCTCAACGCGGTCGTCGGCGCGGTCGCGACGATCGGCCTCTCGTTCACCGGAATCTCGCCCGTGCTCGGCGGCGCGCTGGCGGCGTATCTCGACGGCGGCGATACCAAAAACGGACTCCGGGTCGGCGCGCTCTCCGGGCTGATCGCGTCGATCCCCGTCGGGGCGATTCTCGCGATCGCGCTGGTGTTTCTGCCGCTCGCGGGCGATCTCGGGGTCGCGATCGGCGGGCTGGTGATCGTCGTCGTGATCGTCGTCATCAGCGTCGGATACACCGTCGCGTTGAGCGCGCTCGGCGGCGCGATCGGGATCTACCTGGCGGACGAACTGTAGCGGGGCAGTGCGGATAGAGACGGGTGGACGCGGAGCAGGCCAACTGCGGAGCGGGCGCGAAGCACCGACCGCGTGGCTCGGACACCGTTCTGGCGGTATCGTGCGATACGAGACCCCTCGCTGCCGGTTGCGCCGGTCGCCGGTAAGTGCTCGCCACGGCGACCGCCGGCGAGACCTCGGCCGCGAGAGGTGACACCGCCGCGTCTCGCGCGTGTCGGAGCCGTGCTACACGCGTCTGGGGCGTGCCACACGCGTCTGGGCGTGCTACACGCGTCTGGGCCACGCCACACGCCTCCCCAGGCTCGCGGCTCGCGGCGTCACCGCTCGCCGCGTCCCTCGCGCTCGGGGTCGCGCCTGTCGGGCGCTCACCGGAGCGCGCCGACCGCACCGCTTCCCCGAACCCTCGCGGCGAACCCGCGTTCAGTGCTCGCCGCCGGTGCCGCGGCGGTCGGAATCGAGGTCGATGTCGAGGTCGGCGAGGAGTGCTTCTGCCTCCGCGCGTTTCTCCTGGTGCTCCTCGAGGAACTCGCGCATCAGCTCGGCGGCCTGCTCTTTACAGCCGCCACAGAGCCGCTCGCCGTTGACACACTCCGAGTACACGGTCTTGGTGAGGTCGTCGTCGTCGCCCGCGAGCAGGTACGCGTACAGCTCGTAGACGGGGCACTCGTCGGCCTCGCCGCCGAGTTCGCGTTGTTTTTCCGCCGTGTCGCGGCCGCCGGTCGTCGCCGCTTTCACCTTCTCGTAGCCGTCCTCGGGGTCGTCGAGCAGCGAGATGTGGCTCGCCGGGACCGACGAGGACATCTTCCCGCCGGTGAGTCCGGTCATAAACCGGTGGTAGATCGACGAGGGCTGCCGGAAGCCGAAGCCGCCGTGGTCGATCTCCACCTCGCGGGCGAGCGCCTCGGCGTCTCCACGGCTCATCTCGAACGCGTCGATGTGGCCGTCGAAGACGCGCTTGTCGCCGTCGACCGCCGCGATCAGCGCCTCGAACGCCTCGTCGGTGGCGTTGCGGTCGAGAAACCGAACGCGGGGACGGAGAGGTTCCTTGCCGCCCGCCCGCAGCTTCTCCAGTGCGGTCGTCTTCGCGGCGGCGAGATCCGCGTCCTGCTCGTCGCGGTCCGGCGGCTCGTAGGCCGCGAGCCACTCGGCGGCGTTCTCACAGTCCGGACCGTCGGCCGCCAGCGCGTCGTAGGCGGCGCGAACGAGCCGGCGCTCGTCGTCGTCGAGCTCGAAGCTCGCGAACGCCTCGGTCACCTTGAAGTACCGAACGCGGGTCGCGAGGTCGCGGGTGAGCCGGACGTGCGGGTCCTGGTCGGGTCCGACCGGGATCACCGTCGGCTTCGGCTCGTCGACGAGCTGCGGGTAGAGGATGTCCGCGGTCTGGGTGATCACGCTTTGCATGTGTGAGATGTTCGTCTCGCCGTCGAAGCCGTAGATCGCCTCGAACTCCGAGAAGTTGGCCTTCGAGCCGAGTTCGAAGCCGAGGTCTTGGACCGCGCGGTTGTCCGACTGGCGGTATAACTCGCCCGTCTCGGGGTCGAATCCGAGCGCGAGCAGCGACAACAGGTAGTTCCGGGCGTGCTCGTCGATCTCGTCCCAGGACATCCCGCGGGCAGAGTGGGCCTCCAAGTCGGCGATGAGCCCGAAGACGTCGCCGCCCTGTCGTTGGTGCCAGATCAGCTCGTCGAAGACGAGCTTGTGGCCGATGTGCGGGTCGCCGGTGGGCATAAATCCCGACAACGCGGCGAACGGCTCGTCGTTCGCCATCGCTTCGGCGACCGCGTCGTACTCGCGGTGGCCGAAGATGACGCCGCGGCGCATCAGGTAGTGTGGGTCGGTCACCTCGTCGACGACGTCGTCGAACGCCTCGATGCCGAACTCCGCGAACAACTCGGCGTAGTCGCCGACCGACGCCGACCCCCACGGGTCGAGCGCGACGTCCGCAGTCGGCCCGTCGGCGCGCTCCGTCCCGCCGTCCGCGTGGGGGGTATCCTCGTCCATACACCACGTCCCGTCGGTCGAGACAAAAACGGTTCGCTTGCCCGCGTCGGCCGCCGCGGAGACGGGAGCCGACGCGTCCGCCGGCGGCTTGTGGGATTTATATTTCCGCCGGCCGAGCCACCGATATGACCCCCGACCACGTGCTCGTTCCGCTCGACGGCTCGCCGCTGGCGGACGAGGCGCTGGCACACGCGCTCGCGACCTTCGACTGCCGCGTGACGGTGTTGAACGTCGTCACCCCCCTCGACGCGGGGATGACAGAGGGTGGGGTGCTGGCGCCCGACGACGACCGGGTGGCTGCGGCGATAGCGCGCGCAGAACGGCTGGTCG
Source organism: uncultured archaeon A07HR67 (assembly GCA_000496175.1). Lineage (GTDB taxonomy): Archaea > Halobacteriota > Halobacteria > Halobacteriales > Haloferacaceae > Halorubrum. The sequence continues at coordinate 13,797 of KI543168.1, forward strand.
AGACGGCGCGTGAGCGCGCCGACGCAGACGGACGAGCCGTCGAGACGGCGACAGAAACCGGCGACCCGGCCGAGGCGATTCTCGCGTACGTCGAGGACCACGACGTCGACCACGTCGTGATGGGCGGTCACGGCGGCGAGCGGGACTCGATCGCCCGGCGGCTCTTAGGGACGGTCGCGACGGCCGTCGTCGGCAACGCGTCGGTCACGGTCACCGTCGTCCGATAGCGGGCCCGAGGAGGCGACGCCTCGCTCACGCGATTCCAAGCAGCGTCGAGAAGAGCCGGTAAGCGCCGAATCCGACCGCGATCGAAGTCGTGAGCGTGATCACCCAGAAGGCGAGCGTCACGGCGATCTTGCGCCGCGAGACGCCCGCGGAGCCCGCCGCGAGTCCGCCGCCGATGACGCCCGAAATGATGATGTTATTGAACGAGATGGGGATCCCGAGCGTGATCGCCGCCTGCGCGATGACGAACCCCGGCACAAGCGCGGCGATCGACCGCCGAAGACCGAGCTGTGCGTACTCCCGAGAGGTCGCCTGCAGGAGCCGCGGCGCACCCATCCACGCGCCGGCGAGGATCCCGGTTGCACCCACGCCGAGGAGCGCGACGGCGGGAAGCCCCAGCTCGGTGCCGTAGAGGTTCTCTAGAGGGCCGGTGGCGAGCCCGACCTGACTGCCGCCGCTCGAGAAGGCGACGACGCTTCCGAGCAGGAGCAGAAAGGTACGTATCCCCCGCTCGACGGAGGCTTTGGTCCGCCGACGGATGAACCGAAAGCCGACGAGCGCGAACGCGAGGGTGACGAGACCGACGACGGGGTCGACGCCGAGCGCGGTCGGGGCGTCGACGACGCCGTCGACGCCCCGCGCGACCGCCTCCGCGACCGATCCCTGCGCGCGGGTCGGATGTGGGATCACGCCGAGACGGACGTTCGCGAGAATGCCGGCGACGATCCCCGCCAACAGCGGGACGCCGACCGTGTCGGGCACGTCGTCGCGCCGGAGCACCGTCGCCGTGACGTACGCGAGCCCGCCGGAGACGGGCGGAACGAGCAGCCAAAACGTCCCGATACGGCGGTACGTGTCGAACGCCGGGTCACCCCCCAGCGAGAGCCCGACGCCGACCATCGCGCCCGTCGTCGCGAACGCCGCCGGCACCGGGTAGCCGCTGTAGACGCCGAACGACATGAACGACGCGGCGACGAGCAGGCCAGTCGTCGCGCCGAGCGGCGTGATCGCGACGCCGTCTATGAGGTCCGCGCCGATCGTCTCCGAGATCGCGCCGCCCTGTGTCAACGCCCCCGCGGCAGCGAGAATCCCGATCAGAAACGCCGCGCGCATCGTCGACACCGCGTTGGCGCCGATCGCCGGCGCAAACGGCGGGGAGTTGCTGTTGGCTCCGAGCGACCACGCCATGAAAAGACACGAGCCGGTCGCGAAGACGACGAGCGCCCAAAACGAGACGGCGAGCGTCATCGGACGCGCCGTCGGTCGGTCGGTCGTCTCACGGCGTCACCCGTTCGACCGAGAGCCACTCGATCCGGCTCCCCCCGGACGCCGTGCGTTCGTCGACCAGCGCGAACACCAGCTCCTTGCGGACGCCGCCCGCGAGCCTGACGTCGAGCGAGAGCTCCCGCGGCGCGAAGGCGTGTGTCGGCTCGACCACCCGCACGAGGTGTTCGGAGTGTGACAACTCCTCGACGGTGTCGACGTCGAGGTACGTCCGGAAGTCCGCGCCGAATTTGAACCCCGTTTTGGGGACGATCCGGCGCTCGCGGAGGTCGCGGTAGGCCGCGAGCCGACGGTCGAACCGGTCGCCCTCGACAGCGCGGCCGCGGGCGACGACCGCGGCTGCGGCGCTCGCGGGGTCCTCGTCGAGAGCGCCGCTCGGGTTCGGGTCGGCATCCGGCGGCGGGTCGTCGTCCACGACCGCGGAGAATCGGAGCGAGCCGTCGGCCGACAACGACGCGGCCTCAAGCAGCGAGAGCTGGAGAATCCCCTCGACCGCGGCGGCGCGATCGGTCAGCGGCTGGCCGTAGAATCCGCGCTCGTAGAGCGTCGACGGCGCGTTCCAGACGACGACGCGGTCGTCGAGCAGGACGCCCGTCAGGTCGGCAGGCGGCTCGTAGTCGGTGGCGCCCGTCAGGTCCGCGCACCCGGTTCCGAAGTAGGTGATGTCGCTTTCTTCATCGACGACGGCGAGGGTCTGGCCGGCCACGTCGGCGGCGGGGACGGGTTCGCGCTCGCCCACCACCCGAATGGGGTGGCTGACGGCGCCAGTCGCCGGCGTCGACCCCCGCTCGTAGGCGACGATGTCGACCGCGTCGGCGACGTCTGCGCGCCCACCCGGCCACGGCTCGCGGGCGGGCGAGAGGTAGAAGCCGCGGTCGCGGAGGTCGGCGTAGACGAGATACCGTACCGCGAACCGGTCGGCCGCGGCGGCGCTGTCGACGAAGAAGCGCTCGAACCCGGCGGGGTCGTCGCTCGTGTCGTCGCCGAGGCTCACTCCGGCGAGGTCGCCGCGGAACAACAGGTGGGCGGCCTCGACGCGGGAGAGTTCGATCGCGTCGCCGCCGAGCGGGCGACCGTAGCCACGGGAGTCGTAGAATCGTTGTCGCGCGTCGCCGCCGACGTGGACGGCGTCGCCGCGGAGGTCGCCTATCGGGTACATGAGCCCACTCCCGGCCGGACAGGGTAAGGCGGTTGCGGTCGGGCGGAGAGCTATCGGGCCGTCCGGGCAAGCGTAAAGGGTCAGCGGGCGGAACAGAAGACATGAACGAGACCGCTGGCGTCAGGCTCACGGTGCGCGCCGCCGAGAAGCGTGACGCCGGCCGTGGCATCGCCAGGCTCCCCGAACCCGCACGCAAGCGACTCGGCCTCCTCAGCGGCGACACGGTCCGGATCAACGGCGAACGCTCGGCCGTCGCGAAGGTGTGGCCGGGCGGCCCGAACGCCCAAGACGGCTCCGTCCTCATCGACGCCGACACCCGCGCGAACGCCGGCGTGAAGGTCGGTGACGTCGTCACCGTCAGTCCGGTCGACGTCGCCGACGCCGACCGGGTCGTCTTCGGCGCCCCCGCCCGGCTGGCGTCGGTCGACGTGAGCCGCGAGGTGGTCGAGCGCGCGCTCGCCCGCGACCTCCGGGACCGTCCCGTCACCCGCGGCGAGGCCGTTCACGTCGAACGGCTCGGCGGGCTCCGATTCGTCGTCCGGGAGACCCGGCCAACCGGCACCGTGCGGGTCGCGAGCGACACCGACGTGGCGGTCGCCTACGAGAATGAGACGGCCGACGGAGACGCCGGCGACGGCCATACCGACCACGCCGACACCCCGGACGCCGGCGGTCCCGGCAGCTCGGCGTCGACCGGCGCTCCCGGCACGGACGGGCGTCCCGCCGGCGACGGAGCGGCGCCGCCGGACGACCACACCGCCGGGGCGACATACGAGGACATCGGTGGGCTCGACGAGGAGTTGGAGCTGGTGCGTGAGACCATCGAGCTCCCGCTCTCGGAGCCCGAGGTGTTCACCCGTCTCGGGATCGACCCGCCGAAGGGCGTCCTGTTGTACGGCCCACCGGGCACCGGCAAGACGCTGATCGCACGCGCCGTCGCCAACGAGGTGAACGCGACGTTCATCACGATCGACGGGCCGGAGATCATGTCGAAGTACAAAGGCGAAAGCGAAGAACGGCTTCGCGAGGTGTTCGAGCGAGCCAGCGAGGACGCGCCGGCAATCGTCTTCTTCGACGAGATCGATTCGATCGCGGGCAAGCGCGACGACGGCGGCGACGTGGAGAACCGGGTCGTCGGCCAGCTGTTGTCGTTGATGGACGGACTCGACGCCCGCGGCGACGTGATCGTCATCGGGGCGACGAACCGTGTCGACAGCCTCGACCCGGCGCTCCGCCGAGGCGGACGGTTCGACCGCGAGATCGAGATCGGCGTGCCCGGCGAGACGGGACGGCGACAGATCCTCGACGTCCACACCCGGCGGGTGCCGCTCGCCGACGACGTCGACCTCGACCGGATCGCGAGCCGGACGCACGGCTTCGTCGGCGCGGACATCGAGGGGCTCGTACAGGAGGCGGCGATGACCGCGCTCCGGCGCGCCCGCGCGGACGACTCGCTGGCGCTCACGGGCGTGACCGTCCGAAAAGCCGACTTCGAGGCGGCCCACGCCGCGGTCGAGCCGAGCGCGATGCGCGAGTACGTCGCCGAACAGCCCGCTACCGACTTCACCGACGTCGGCGGGCTGCCGGAGGCGAAAGAGAAACTGGAGCGTGCGGTGAGCTGGCCGCTGACGTACGGCCCGTTGTTCGACGCGGCGAACGCGGACCCGCCGACCGGCGTCCTGTTACACGGCCCGCCGGGCACCGGCAAGACGCTGCTCGCGCGGGGAATCGCCGGCGAGAGCGGCGTCAACTTCATTCAGGTCGCCGGTCCGGAGCTGCTCGACCGGTACGTCGGCGAGTCGGAGAAGGCGGTGCGTGACCTCTTCGACCGCGCCCGACAGGCGGCGCCGGTGATCGTCTTCTTCGACGAGATCGACGCGATCGCGACCGACCGCGACGCCGCTGGTGGGGGCGACTCGGGCGTCGGCGAGCGGGTGGTCTCACAGCTGCTCACCGAGTTAGACCGCGCCAGCGACAATCCGAACCTGGTGGTGTTGGCGGCGACGAACCGCCGGTCGGCGCTCGACCCCGCGTTGTTGCGTCCCGGGCGGTTAGAAACTCACGTCGAGGTGCCGGAACCCGACCGCGACGCCAGACGAAAGGTGTTCGCGGTCCACACTCGCGACAAGCCGGTCGCGGACGAGGTCGACTTCGGACGGCTCGCCGACGAAACCGACGGCTACTCCGGCGCGGAGGTCGCCGCCGTCTGTCGGGAGGCCGCGATGACCGCGATCGAGCGGATCGCCGACGAACACGGCAAGTCGGCGAACGACCACGCGGACGAGGTGACGATCACCGAGGACGACTTCTCGGCGGCGATCGCGAGCGTCTCGGCGTCACAGCTGTGAGCAACGGCGTCGTGTCGCACGCCCGCGAAGTCACTTGCCCGGGGCGTCGTCGATACGTGCGGAGAGCCACTCGTAGTGCTCGAGCAGCGCGGCCTCACCGGCGGGGGTGAGCGCGTACACGTCCGCGAGCCCCTCGGGTCGCCGGGAGAGAAAGCCGTCGTCGACCATCGCCGAGAGGGTAGCGTAGAAGCTCTGTGGGTCGATCCGTTCGTCGTAGTGGGTCTCGAGCCGGCTCTTGAGCGGCTGGGCTCGCAGCTCGCCGGCGTCGTACAACACCACACAGCAGTCCCGCCGCCGCCCGCTGTGGAACCACCTCGTCATGCGTCCCGTTTCGGCCGCGGCCTCAGGACCGTTTCGGTCCCGCGACGGGGTCGTCCCGGGAGCCGTCGAGCCACGAGTACCGGCTTCTCTAGGCTGCGGGCGCCCGGTTTCGGCGTAAGCGTATTTTTGATGTAGCCGTACGTGTGCCACATGGTGTCAGTTGAAGGGGTGATCGGGGCACTGGTCTGGTCCGGCTTCGGAGCCGTCGTCGCGTGGAACGGATGGACGGCGTATACCGACGAACAGACGCGGGTTGGCGACGCGGTCGAGGTTCGTGCGGAGATCACCGATGTCGGAGCCTCAGAGACCGAAGAACGGGTCGACATCGAGGACGGAGGCACGACCACGCGGACGAGATACGTGCCACAGATCGCGTTCAGGTACACGTTTCGAGGAGAATCGCACACCGCCGGTAATCTGAATCCCCCCTCGGGGGGAGTCGAGGCGATTCCGCGGTACGGCAGCGAATCTCGCGCCCGCGACCACCTCGACGAGTACGAGGAGGGCGACGCCGTGACAGCCTACGTCGACCCCGACGAGCCCGGAGAAGGGTTTCTCACGCGGGAAACGAACACGCTCAGAAACCTCGGCCTTGTCGCGGCTGGGAGCGTGTTCGTCGCGATCGGCGTCGTCTTTCTCGTCGCGGCGCTGGTGGTGTTCTGACCGGAGCGGTGGGTCCGGCGACCGGCCCGCGGCCGTCAAACCGTCTGGCCTCATCGCACGGGTGGGTGCTCGCTGTGGTGTCGGCGAAGCGCGAGGCGGACGGACGCGAAGAGAGAGAGGTATTCACCCGGATTCGAGCGGGAACCGGCTCTCGTCGACGTGTTCGAGCGCCGCGTCGAACGCGTCGCCCGCCTCGTCGAACGTCCCTTTGTGGTCCCACTCGCCGTCGGGAGACGCGGTGTACACGTCGAAGTCGCCGCCCCGGTACTCGTGTGATTCGACGTACAGTTCTTCCTCGACGGCGCCGTCGTCGAGGAGCAGCCAGACACCCAGCTCCTTGCCGCCCTCGAGATCGCGGCGTCGATGCCAGCGCATGTGCGTGGATTGTCGCTCGAGCGGCTAAACGCTGACTCTGGCGAGCATCGACCACGTCCGGTCGCGCCCCACGCATCGGGTCGCTTACCGGAGCGCGCTGGAGGTGTCCGTTTGCGTCGCCTCGGAGGCGGCGATCAGCTCGTCGATCCGTTCGACGCGCCGGTCGCCGAGGACACACCGCCCCCGGTCGGCGTGGCCGATCCGTTCGACGTGAACCGCGTCGAGTCCGGCGTTCCACGCCGCGGCGACGTCGTTCTCGCCGTCGCCGGCGTAGTAGCCGCGGCCGCCGGGGTCGACGCCCATCGCGTCCATCGCGGCTTCGAGCGGGCTCGGATCGGGTTTCCAGCCGGTCTCGTCGGTACAGCAGATCACGGCGTCGAACCGGTCGTCGAGGTCGAGCCGGTCGAGCACGGGTTCGGCGAGAAACGCCTGACAGTGGGTGACGAGCCCCGTCGGCCGGCCCGCGGCGTCGAGCCGGGCGAGCAGGCGGGCGGCGTCGTCGTGGAGGTACGTCGCCTCCGCGCGGGCACCCGGGTCCTCCACGTCGTGAAACGCCGGCCAGAAGCGGCCGGGATCGACGCCGAGCTCGCGCAGGGTCTCGCCGCGGGATCCGCCCAGACCGTGCCAGAGAACGCGCGCCTCGCGGTCGGAGAACCGGCGGCCGAGGCGGTCGCCGACGCGGTCGAACACCTCGCGGGTGTACGCCCACTCGGCGTCGACGAGCGTCCCGTCGAGGTCGAACAGGTGGAAGTCGTACTCGGCGAGAACCATCGATAGATTGTCGACGCGTCACCGGTAAGTGTGTTGTGGAGCCGGCTCGCGTCCGCCGGTCGCGGCGGTCACAGGGGTGGAAAACCGGGCCGCACCGCGACAAAGACCCTCATTCGTGTCGGCCGACCGGGATAGAAGCCGTTCGCCGCGGGAGATCACCGGTATCAGCGAACACGAACGAAAAGGTACATATCATCACGCGACGTGCGAGCGGGTATGCTTCGCCGGCTTCGTTCGGCAGCAGAACGCGCCTACCTGCGACACCTCCGCCGGCGGATCGACACGGTGCCGACACACGTCGCCGTCATCCAGGACGGCAACCGCCGGTACGCCCGCGAACACGGCGGCGACGCTCCGGAGGGACACCGCGCAGGCGCGGCCACGACCGAGCGCGTCCTCGACTGGTGTGCGGACCTCGGCGTCTCGGAGCTGACGTTGTACGCGTTCTCGACGGAGAACTTCGACCGGCCCGACGAGGAGCTCGAGCCCCTCTTCGATCTTCTCGAAACCAAGCTGCGCGAGTTCGCCGACGCCGACCGGGTCCACGACCAGGGCGTCCAGGTCCGGGCGATCGGTGACGTTCCGCGGCTCCCGTCGCGGGTGCGCGAGGCGGTCGAGTACGCCGAGCGGCGCACCGCCGGCAACGACCGATTCACGCTCAACGTCGCGCTCGCGTACGGCGGCCGGACGGAGCTGCTCGACGCGGCCCGCGGCGTCGCCCGCGAGGTCGCAGCCGGCGACCTCGACCCCGCGGCAGTCGACGTCGAGACCGTCGAGCGCCGGCTCTACGACCGGCCGGTTCGAGACGTCGACCTCATCGTTCGGACCGGCGGCGACGAGCGCACCTCGAACTTCCTGCCGTGGCACGCGAACGGCAACGAGGCGGCCGTCTACTTCTGTACGCCGTACTGGCCGGAGTTCTCGGAGGTGGATTTCATGCGCGCCATCCGCACGTACGGGTCGCGGGAGGCATCCTGGCAGCGGGCGCGGACGGAACGCGCCGCGGCGCTGGTTCGAGCCGTCGCCGAGGTCGAACTGACGGAGGCACGTCGGGTCGCCGGACGCCTTCGAGAACGGCTTCCGCGCGTCGATACCGAGGCGCTCGCCGCGGAACTGCCCGAGAAACAACGGGGTACCGCCGGAGACGGCGGTCCCGTGATCGAATCAGCCCCCGGAAGCGAGACGACTCTGACGGGAACGGACGTGGAGTCGGAGTCCGCAGACTGAACACGGGATCGAGATCCGGTGACGACAGGAGAGCCGCGGCGAAGACGCCGGTATCAGGCCGGATTCTTTCGGGTCAGGTCGCTTCCACAGATCGGACACCGTTCGCGGTTCTGATCGAAAGTTCGACTACACCCCACACACTGGAATCGCCACTCGCGTTCCTCTGTGATCCCGTCGCGGGCGATGGCCTCCACGCCGAGGTCGAGCCGCTCGGCGACGTTTTGCATCGCGTAATCGTCGGTGACGAGCGTGGCGTCGAGTTCGAGCGCGGTCGCAATCAGCCGGACGTCCGTGTCGGAGAGCTCCTCGGCGTCGCCAGAACCCCGGGCCGCCCGCTCGACGTTCGTCACGGCCTCGGGAGCAGGGACGTGGATCGTCATACCCGACCCTTCCATCGCGTCGAACCGGAGGGCGGTCTCGCCCTCGAGTTCGTCGTGAACTTCCGGCACCGAAACCACCGCGTCGTCGGTGGTGTACTCGTGGATGAACGCGGACGCGTCGAGAACTCTCATCAGCGGGCGACGACGATGTAATCTCTCACTGCCTGGACGTTCGCGACCGGCACCTGGAGGCGGCCCGTCTCGTCGGAGTCGAAGTCGATCCGTTCGGAGTTGAGCTGTTCGTGCGGGCTGACGAGCAGGTTGTTCAATTGCCCGGACTTGAGATCCATCGTGATGTTGTACAGGTCGCCGAGTTCGGTTCCGTCGGCTCCCATCACGGCCTTGCCGGAGAGGTTTTCGGCCAGGATATCTGCCATATGCGAATACACCCGGGCGACGGTATTAAACGCCACGGGGCGTCGGACGGCTGACGGACGGACGCCCTCCGCGAGCGGGGCTCGACCGCCCGGATCGGGCGTCCACGTCCTGAAAGGCTTAACTGACGGCCGGGCGGAACGAAGGACAACCACCTTCTCGGGGCGATTCTCATGACTGACGACACACACACGGACACCCTTCGGACGCCGATCGTCGCCGTGCTCGGCCACGTCGACCACGGGAAGACGAGCCTCCTCGACGAGATCCGCGGCTCCGCGGTCAGCGAGGGCGAGGCCGGCGCGATCACCCAACACATCGGGGCGACGGACATCCCGTTGTCCACGATCTCCACCATGGCGGGCGAACTCGTGAACCCGGACGACTTCGACCTCCCCGGGCTGTTGTTCATCGACACGCCGGGACACCACTCGTTTTCCACGTTGCGGGCCCGCGGCGGCGCGCTCGCCGACATCGCGGTGCTCGTCGTCGACGTCAACGACGGGTTTCAGCCGCAGACCGAGGAGGCGATCGACATTCTCCGACGGACAGGGACGCCGTTCGTCGTCGCCGCGAACAAGGTCGACACGACGCCGGGATGGAATCCACAGGACGGCGAGCCGATACAGGCGAGTCTCGCGGCACAATCCGAGCGGGCGGAGACGATGCTCAACGAGAACCTCTACGAGATCATCGGCCAGCTCTCAGACGCCGGCTTCTCCGCCGACCTCTACTGGCGCGTCCAGGACTTCCAGAAGAACATCGGCGTCGTCCCCGTGTCCGCGCTCACGGCCGAGGGGATTCCGGACCTGCTCGCGGTTCTCATGGGACTCTCCCAGCGGTTCATGAAAGAAGAGATGGCGATCGACGTGTTCGGCCCCGGCGAGGGGACCGTTTTGGAGGTGAAAGACGAGCGCGGCTTCGGCGCCACGATCGACACCGTGGTGTACGACGGGGTGGTACACAACGGCGACACGATCGTCATCGGAGGACAGAACGACCCGATCGTCACGGAGGTGCGCGCGTTGTTACAGCCGCGCCCGCTCGAGGAGATGCGCACCGAAAAACAGTTCGAGAAGGTCGCGGAGGTCGGCGCAGCCGCCGGAGTGAAGATCGCCGCTCCCGACCTCGACGACGCGATGGCCGGCGCTCCCGTTCGCGTCGTCCGAGACGCGCCCGTCGACGACGTGATCGCGGAGGTGAAAGCCGAACTCGCGGAGATCGAGGTCGACACCGCCGAGGACGGCGTCGTGGTCAAAGCCGACACCCTCGGCTCGCTCGAGGCGATGGCGAACGCGCTCCGAGAGGCCGAGGTGCCGATCATGCGCGCGGAGGTGGGCGACATCGCCCCCCGCGACATCGCCATCGCGGAAACGGCAAACCAGGACGAACACAAGGCGCTTCTCGGGTTCAACGTCGACGTGCTCACCAACGCCGAGGGCGAGCTCGAAAGCGCCGACGTCAAACTGTTCACGAACGACGTGATCTACCAGCTGGTCGAAGACTACGAGACGTACGTCGAAGAACGCCAGCGCGCCCAACAGGAGACGGTGCTCGACAAGGTGGTTCGGCCCGCGCGGTTCCGGCTCCTTCCAGATCACACGTTCCGACAGAACGACCCCGCGGTCGTCGGCGTCGAGGTGATCGCCGGAACCCTCCAGAACAACCGCAACGTCGGGTACTTCGAAGGCAACGAGTTCGAGCGCGTCGGGGGCCTCTCGGGGATTCAAAAACAGGGCGACGACGTCAGCGAGGCCCGCGCCGGCGAGCGGGTGAGCATCGCGGTCGACGGACCCACCGTCGGCCGCGACATCGAGGAGGGGGACACGCTCTGGACGGAACTCCCTGAAAAACACGCCAAGATACTCGAACAGGAGCTCAAAGAAGAGATCACTGCCGACGAGCGCGAGGCGTTGTCCAGTTATCTCGACACGCGGCGCAAGCGCGATCCGTTCTGGGGGAAGTGAGCGCACGATGGGAGCACGTTCTCCCGCGAGAACGCTGTCGTACGTTTGTGTGTGACAGCGGGACCGATGATGATCTCCGTCGGACGCGCCGTGGTGTAGTGGGTCTGAGCGATACCGTGCTAATCTTCGTCGGCGTTGTGTCGGACGGATCCACAGGAACGAACGTATGCCACCGGACGGAGTCGGCTGCCGTGGGTCAAACGCCGCGCTTTGTCTGACTCGAACACACTACGGGCTGTCGATCACAGTCGAGAATAAAAGGACCGCACCGGTGGATGGCCGCGAAGCGTCGGATCACATCCGTGAGCTGCTGGACCGCAAACCGCGTCGACCGAACCAAGCCTCAGTCGTCGGCCGGCGCGACTCCGCTGCCGCTCGCGGAGCCGAGCCCGGACGCCATGCCTGCGACGGTGCTCTCGTTGTCAGCGACCCAACGGAGCAGCAGGAACGCGAAGATGTACTTCGCGACGATGTCGAGGCCGCTGTAGGCCCACGAGGTGATCGCGGGGTTCAACACGGCGATTCCCTCGGCGCCGAGTCCCCAGACGATCGGGTACGCGAGCCACAACACGACCGTCAGCACTTTCAGCGTGTTGAAGATCTCCGCGGTGCCCGCCGCCTCAGCGTCGGCGGACCACTCGACGAGCAGAATGTACACCACCACGGCGAAGAACGCGCAGCTGATGAAGTACCAGAACCACCGGAGCGCGTGAGAAGACGTGGTCATCGCGGCCGCGAGGCCGGTGACACACATTCCGATGTCGGTCACGATCGCGGTGAAGATCTTCGTCATGTTCGACCCGGCCAGCAGGCCGAGCGCGAGCAGAATCATCGGCGTCGACAGCCCCCACGTGAGATACCGACCCCACATCGTGAGAACTTCCTCGCCAGCCAGTGCGTGCCCGGGCGGCATCTCAAGGAAACTTATCGTGAGTCCTGTTGCGAGCCCAGTATAACTGGAAATCGACACGAGCGGGACCATCAGCGTCGCAACGAAGATCAGCTGTGAACGCGGGTCGTCGACGTTCCTGCCAAGGAAGACGAACAACAGGATCGACAGGCCCGCAAGGGCGATGTTCACCCAGAACGAGAGGTTCAGAAGCTGGTCTGCTTGAACTGCCTGATACACCTCGGTTTGGGTCATTTCGAGCGGAACGACCCCCTGTGATGCGACCGCCAACTCGGCTGCGGCTGTTTCTATCATACAGCAATACATATTTGGCGAAGTGCTATATAAACCTCATACCCAACAAGTGTGGCCTTTTTATACCAACCGAGAGCAGACGTGGGGTGAGACCGACAGACGCGACGGGGGAGCGGGGGTCGATGCCGCGAGTCCCGCCGAGCGGGAGCAACCGCGATATTGAAACGAACGAGACCCGGAGTGGTGGTATGCACCGGAGACGGGTTCTTGAGCGCGCCGGCGTCGCAGTCGGAGCGTCACTCACGCTCGCCGGCTGTCTCGGCGACGACTACGACGTCGGGATGAGAGCGTCCGCCTACGCCCCCGAAGAGGTGACCGTCGAGGTCGGCGACACGGTCGTCTGGGAGAACACGAGCAGCCGAGGCCACACCGTGACCGCCTACGAGGGCGCGATCCCCGACGACGCCGAATACTTCGCCTCGGGCGGGTTCGATACCGAGTCCGCCGCCCGCGAGGCGTGGCACGACGAGTTCGGCGGCCGCCTCGAGACCGGCGACCGGTTCTCGACTACCTTCGAGGTCGCCGGCCGTTACGAGTACGTCTGTATCCCACACGAGACGGGCGGGATGTACGCCACGGTGGTCGTCGAGGCGTGAACCCGCCTGGTACCCGTCGGCAGCGGCCGTCTCGACCGACGGACCCGCTCGGAACGACCCGGCGGAGCCGACGAAACGCATTAGCGCGCGCACACTCAACATCAATCGAACCAATCAATGGATCCCTCCAGCCTGTTCGGCGTCGACGTCCTGTTGTTCCTCGCCATCGGCCTGCTCGGCGGGGCCCACTGCATCGGGATGTGCGGGCCGCTCGTCACGACGTATTCGGCGCGCATGAGCCCCGACGAGGGGCGAACCGACGGCGGAACACACGGAGCCGCGGCGCGGTCCGGCCGGGGCGGCCATCTCACCACCTACGAGGTGCGCCAGCACGCGTTGTTCAACCTCGGGCGAACGGCGAGCTACGCGCTGATCGGCGCGGCGCTCGGCGCGGTCGGCGGCGCGGTGTTGGTGACGACCGCGACGATCACGGGTGCGGCCGGGACGATCCGGGGCGTCGTCGGCCTCGGCGTCGGCGCGGCGGTGATGGCGGTCGGAGTTCGATACGTCCTCGGCGGCGCGGCGGGCGGCGTTCACCTTCCCGGACTCCATCGGATCACGGGGTGGCTGACCGGTCACGTCGACCGGCTCGCGAACGGGCCGGGGATCGTCGCGCTCGGAGCGGTCCACGGGCTGCTCCCCTGCCCGATTCTCTACCCGGCGTACCTGTACGCGTTCGCCGGGGGATCCGCGCTGAACGGCGGGATCGCGCTGGCCGCGCTCGGCGTCGGAACGATGCCCGCGGTGTTTCTCTACGGCACACTGATCGGGAGCGTCGACGCCGTCCACCGACGGCGGGTTCACCGCCTCTTGGGCGTCGCGTTTCTGATCCTCGGCTACGTTCTCTTCGCACACGGGCTGATGGCCGTCGGCGTCCACGTCCCACACCCGCGGCTCCCGTTCTGGAATCCGCTCGACGCCGGCGGCGCGGCCATGATCGGACACGGAGGCGGCTGACACATGGCCGCTGACGACGCGACCGCAGACGGACCGCCCGACGCGGAGGCCGAGGCGGCGGCCCGCCCGTTCCCCGACTGTACGCTCTGTGACCTCCCGACCGAGGGCGTCGACGTCGTCGACGACGACGGAAACCGGTTCTGTTGTGCCGGCTGTCGAGGGGTGTACGACGCGCTCGGCGACGTCGACGTCGACGCCGAGACGGTCGCGTCACGCCGCGAGCAGGACGAGGCGGCCGACGCCGAGCCGAGCGTCCCGGCCGACCACGAGGCGACGTTTCTCGAGGTCGACGGCATGCACTGTGCGACGTGTGAGGCGTTCATCGAGACGGTCGCGACCCGGACCGAGGGGGTCAGCGCCGCGAGCGCCAGCTACGTCACCGACACCGTGCGGATCGACCACGACCCCGCCGACGTCTCCACGGACGACCTCGCGGACGCCGTGAGCGGGCTGGGGTACAGCGCGTACTCCCGCGACGACGCCTTCTCCCGGCGGCAGGCGAGCAACATGGAGACCGCTCGGCTCGCGGTCGGCGTGCTCGTCGGGATGGCGGTGATGCTCCAGTACATCGTGTTGATCTATCCGACGTACTTCGCGTTCCCCTTCTACAACGAGCGGACGCTTTCGTATCTCAACGAGGCGATGGCGTCGACGTCCGGTACGTACTTTTTCATCGTGCTCGGCGTGTTGACCACGATCGTCTTGTTCGTCACCGGCAAGCCGATCCTGCGCGGTGCGTACGTGAGCGCGCGAACCCGGTCGCCGAACATGGACCTCCTCGTCGCGATCGCCGCCGGCAGCGCGTACCTGTACAGCACCTTGGCGGTCGCGTTACTGCCCGACCCGTCGATCTACTACGATGTGACGGTCGCCATCGTGGTGATCGTCACCGTCGGCAACCACTACGAGTCGTCGGTCAAGCGGCGGGCGACGGAGTTGCTCTCAGATCTCACCGCGGTCCAGGTGGACACGGCCAGACGCGTCGGCGAGGATGACGCCGACCCCGCGTCGAGTGAGGGCGCCGGCAGCGGTAGCGACCCGACAGAGGTCGCGATCGAGGCGTTGTCGCCGGGCGACCGCGTGCTCGTTCGGGCCGGCGAACGGGTTCCCGTCGACGGAACGGTGGCCGACGGCGACGCCGCGGTCGACGAATCCGTCGTCACCGGCGAGTCGATGGCGGTCCGAAAGGAGTCGGGCGACGCCGTCGTCGGCGGCTCGGTCGTCGCCGACGGCTCGCTCACGATCACCGTCGGGGCGGACGCGAGCTCCAGTCTCGACCGGGTCGCCGAGCTCGTGTGGGACCTCCAGAGCGGGACCCACGGCGTCCAGAAGCTCGCCGACCGGCTCGCGACCGTCTTCGTGCCGGTGGTGCTCGGCGTCGCCGTCGTCGTTGCCGTTGTCAACCTCGCGCTCGGCAACGGGATCGCGACCGCGATGCTGGTCGCGCTCACCGTGCTCATCGTCTCGTGTCCGTGCGCGCTCGGGCTGGCGACGCCGCTTGCGGTCGCCGCGGGCGTTCGCGACGCGCTCGAACGCTCGATCGTGGTGTTCGACGACACCGTCTTCGAACGGATCCGCGGCGCCGACACCGTCGTCTTCGACAAGACCGGCACGCTCACCACCGGCGAGATGCGGCTCGTCGACCGCGACGTCGACGACGACCTGCTCGCACTGGCGTCGGCGCTCGAGGCCCGCTCCGCTCATCCCGTCGGACAGGCGATAGCCGCGGCCCGGGGGAGCGACGAGACTCGGCCGTCGACGGACGGCGGCGCCGTGACCGGAGACGTCGACGCCGTCGAGCGGCCGGAGCCGACCGTCGAATCGTTCGAGACGCATCCGCGGGGCGTCTCCGGCGTCGTCGACGGCGTTCCGGTCGTCGTCGGCCACCCGGACTGCTTCGACGAGCAGGGATGGCGGGTTCCGGACGCGGTCCGCGAGACGGTCGCCGCCGCCCGCGACGTGGGTCGCGTGCCGGTCGCGGTCGGCCGCGACGGCGCGGCGACGGGCGTCGTCGTGGTCGGCGACCGGCTCCGCGACGGGTGGGCCGACACCCTCTCGTCGCTCGCCGACGCCGGCGTCGAGGTGGTCGTGCTCACGGGCGACGACGCGCGCGCGGCGACCGTCTTCCGCGAACACGACGCGGTCACGGAGGTGTTCGCCGGGGTTCCTCCGGAGGGGAAAGCCGAGACGGTCGAGCGGTTGAAACGCCAAGGG
This sequence comes from uncultured archaeon A07HR67, assembly GCA_000496175.1. Classification (GTDB taxonomy): domain Archaea; phylum Halobacteriota; class Halobacteria; order Halobacteriales; family Haloferacaceae; genus Halorubrum. Next base: position 29,863 of record KI543168.1, read on the forward strand.
CAGACGGTGATGGTCGGCGACGGTACCAACGACGCGCCGGCGCTCGCGGCCGCCGACCTCGGGATCGCACTCGGCGGCGGCACCGCCATGGCGGCCGACGCGGCCGACGTCGCCGTCATCGACGACGACCTCGCGTCGATCGAGACCGTGTTCGACCTCTCGCGGGCCGCGGGGCGGCGCGTCAAGGGCAACATCGGCTGGGCGCTCTGTTACAACGCGATCGCGATCCCGCTGGCGGTGACCGGCCTGTTGAACCCGCTTTTCGCCGCGGTCGCCATGGGAGTGTCGAGCCTGCTCGTCGTGACGAACTCCTCGCGGCCGTTGTTAGCGGAGTGAGAACGGCACGCGCCGGGGCGGCGAGCGGCCGGCGCCCGAACGAGACTAAACCAGCGTCGTACGTATCCGACGATTTTTATGAGCCGACGCGGAACGACGACGCGTGAACCGACGCTCGCTTCTCGGCCTCGCCGCGGGGGCAGTGGTGGGTTCGGCCGGTTGTGTCGAGAACGACGACGCGACGGAACCCGACTCATCGTCGGCGTCGACGTCGGCGGAGTCGGTCGACTCGGTCGAGTTCGAACTGGTCGACCCGGAGAGAGACGCCGAGGCCGCGCCGGAGGTCGCCGTCGACGAGAACACCGTCACCGCCAGCGGGACGGTCCGGTACGCGTCGAGCACGTGTGGGACGGTCGAACTGGCACACGCCGGATACGAGGCCTCACAGGACAGACTTGACCTGCTCGTCGTCGCCGCCGACGATCCGGAGGCGGGCTCCGAGTGTACCGAGGACATCGACGCGGCCGGCTACCGCCTCGAAGCGACCGTCGGCGGCCGACTTCGGCGGGTCGCTGCGACGGAACACCACGCGTTCGGGAACGCGTACTCGACGACGACGGACGTGACCGAGTGAGCCGGCACGGTCGTCACGCCGCCTCTGTGTGTCGGCCGAGCCGCGTCACTCGCCGCTCAAGACGTG
>KI543168.1:31336-37229 GCA_000496175.1 uncultured archaeon A07HR67
AGACGAACAACGGCGACGCAATCTGGTCGACGTTGTTGATCGGCGAGATCGATTCCAGAAACGCCCTGTCCTCGTCGAGCGAGCCGTACTCCGCCTCGCGGTGTTCGCGCCGCCAGTCGCCGGTGTTCTCGAGGAAGCTGACGAAGTTGGCGATGCCGACGATGTCGACGCCGGCGGCCCACAGGTCGGGATACTCGGTCAGCGCCGCGAGCACCATGAACCCGCCGTAAGAGCCGCCCATGGCCACGACGCGGTCGGGGTCGACCTCGGGGTGGTCGTGAAGCCACTCGACGCCGGCCCGGACGTCTGCTACCGAGTCCATCCGGTTTTCCACGTCGTCGAGCGCGGCGTACGCCGTGCCGTAGCCCGAGGACCCGCGAACGTTGGGCTCGAAGACGGCGTATCCGCCGTTCAACAGATGCTGTGTGACCGAGCCGAAGGAGGGCCGCCGCTGTGATTCCGGCCCGCCGTGGATGTCGACCACGACGGGGTAGCCGTCCGGGGGCGTCTCGCTGTCGGGAACCGAGAAGAACGCCGGAATCTCGCGGCCGTCGAACGTCGGATAGCGGACGAGTTCGGGCTCGATGAACGAGTCTCGCGGAATGCCCGCGGTCGAGGCGGTCGTCCACCGCTCGGTCTCGCCCGTGGTGGTCTCGACGACGTAGACGTTCGGGTTCATCGTGCGCCCGGTGGCGGTGAGCGCGACGCGGTCGCCGTCGGGACCGAAGCTCGCGCCGCCCGCGACGCCGTCGGGCAGGTCGGGAGTGGGAAACGGGTCTATCCGGTCCGCCGAGACGAGTTCGCCGATCGTGATCTCCGTGTAGCCGTCGACGTTCCGCGAGTAGACGACCCGGCGCGAGGCCTCGTGGACCGCGACCCCGTCGACGTTCCAGCTGCGGTCGGCGTCCGGGTCGTCGCCGTCGACCACGACGCTGAACGCGCCGGTCGCGAGCTCGAGGCGTTCGAGCCGGAGCGTGTCGCTCTCGCGGTCGGTGACGAGATAGACCGAGTCTCCGTCGGGGCCCCACTCGGGGCTCGCGTACCGAACGTCGCCCTCGTGAGGCGTATGGTGTGTCAGCTCGCCCGAAGCGAGGTCGAGGGTGTACACGTCGTGATCGTACGAGGAGTGCGCCTCGTGGACGAGCAGCCGGTCGTCGCTCGGCGACCAGCCGGCGACAGAGAGCTGGCCGTCGTCCTCGTGGACGAGCGTGGCCGCGTCGCCGACCGTCGTGCGTTCCTGGATGTAGACGTCGAACGCCGACGCCTCGCGCCGGTTCGAGGTGAACGCGAACCGGTCGCCGTCGGTCGCCCAGCCGCCCCATCGGTGTTTCGCTGCCGGGCGGTCGGTGAGCGCCGTGACCGTTCCTGCCTCGAAGTCGAGCCGGTACAGCTGTGTCCGCTCGTTACCTCCCTCGTCCATCCCGAAGACGGCCTCCGAGCGTTCCGGCGAGGAGTCGACGAAGGTGACGCGCTCCTCGAAGAACGTGTGTTGGTCGGGCCACGAGAGGGGGGTCTCGACCGACCACACCTGCGGGGTGCCGGTGGTGTCGAGCAGAAAGGAGAGCCGGCCGCCGGGACCGAGGTCCGCCCCGCCGGCGCTCCGCACGTTGAGATAGCGTTCGATGTCGTATCGGCGCATACCGCTCGTTCTGCCGCCGGCGGCAAACCGTTTCGGGTGGGGTCGAGACGGCGCGGCCGCGGGAGGGCGTGGCTTTTTACTCGGTCCTGCCCTCCGGTCGGCGTATGCGCGTCGCCTTCGTCTCGCTTTTCGCTCCCGACCACGGCGACACGCCGGCGCGCTCCCGAACGAAGCGGATCGCCGAGGGGCTCGCCGCGCGCGGCCACGAGGTGACCTGGCTGTGCGGTCGCTGGTGGGGCGGCAGAACCCCGCGGTTCGAGGCGGACGGCATCGCGTACCGGTCCGTCGTCGTCGACCCGTCGCCGACGCGGTTCGCGGCGCGGCTCCCGACCGTGGTTCGTCGGCTCGACCCGGACGTCGTTCACGCGGTCAACAGCCCGCCCGTCGCGGCGGTCGCCGCAGGTCTCGCCGGGCGGCTCCGTGGACCGCCGGTGCTCGTCGACTGGTGGCGCGACCACCCGGCCGACTCGCGGCGGACGTACCGGCTCGTGGCTCGCGCCGCCGACGCGGTCGTGACTCCCTCGCGGACGACGAAGACCCGGGTCCGCGAACACGGCGCGGCGGACGACGACGTTCGGGTGATACCCGAGAGCATCGACGCCGACCTCGTCGCCGACGCGACGCCGGACGACCGCTTCGACGTCGTCTACTCTCGGCGGCTCGACCGCCACGCCAACGCCGAGACGTTCCTGCTGGCGCTGGCCGAACTCCGGAGACGCGACTGGCGTGCGGCCGTCATCGGCGACGGCCCCGAGCGCGATCGAATCGAGTCGACGGCCGCGGAGCTCCGGATCGACGACCGGGTCACCTTTCTCGGAGACCGCCCGCTCGCCGAGCGCGTCTCGGTGTTCAAGGGGACGCACGTCTTCGCACAGACCGCGAGCTGGGAGTCGTTCGCGACGGAGCTCCTGTGGGCGCTGGCGTGTGGCTGCGTCGGACTCGTCGAGTATCAGGCCGACTCGAGCGCCCACGAACTCGTCGAGGGACGCGAACGCGGACGGCTCGTCACCAGCCCCGCGGAGCTGGCCGACGCGATCGCCGCCGTCGGCGACCGCGAGCGTCTGGCGGTCGACCCGGCGTTCGAGACGTACGACCACGCGGCAGTTCTCGACCGCTACCTCGCCGCCTACCGGGAGCTCGGCGCGGAGTAATCGTGTCACGTATCAACACGATAAGAAGAACTCCCACGGTCCGATCCGATACGCGGGGATATGCGATTGGCGACCGCCGGCCTGTTCGTGTCACTCGCCGCCGTGTGGGGTATCGTTCGTCGCGACCCGCGCGGCGCTGCCATCGATTCCGCCGCTGTCGCTCGCGGCGCTTCGGTTCGGCATCGTCGCCGCCGGGTTCGGCTGGGTGTTGTGGCGGACGAACGGCTCGACCGCGGCGGTCTACTCGGCCTCTGTCCGGGACTGCTCGGCGTGGTCGTCATGCTGAACCCCGTCGGCGGGGCGGAGACGGTCGGGTGATTACGTCTCGTCGGCGGTGACCGTTCCGCCGTACTTCATAAAGACGAACGCCAGCCCGAGCGTGCTCACCATGGCGATGAACGTGGCGATGGTGAGCGCGCGGGCACCCTGCGGCACGAAGACAGCGTCGCTGTCTCCGCCGCCGCCGACTTCGACGGTCGCGACGTCCTCGCCGACGGCGAGGCCGGCGTGCATGCCGACCGCGGTGTGAGGGACACAGTGGTAGTGGGTGATGCCCGCGTCTTCCTCGGCCACCTCGTACTCGTAGGTCGCGCCCTCTTCACCGACGGGGTTGCCGCTGTCGAGGCTCGCCGGGCCGCCTCCGTCGACGGTCTGGACGTTGTGGGCGCCGCCGTTACCGGTCCACTCGTACGTGATCGTCGTCCCCGGATCCACCCACAGCTGGGTCGGGTCGAACGCCAGCCCCTGTTCGCCGGCGCCGACGGCGACCGTCACCGCGTCTTCGCCCCGGGCGTCCTGATAGGAGCCGAGGTTGCCGGACGTGACGCCGCTCGGCCAGTCCGGCTCCACGGTCTCCGATTGTCCCGCCGCGGTTCCCGCCGCCGCCGTCGTGCCGACGGCCGCCGCCGTGCCGCCGGCGGTCCGGATGAACGCGCGCCGAGAAACGTCGTCCGTGCTCATAAATCGGGCTTCGTCGCCGCCGATAGTGAATATGTTGGTTCGGCTCCATCGCGGTCGCCGAGGCGAGAACGGGCCGCGGTGGCGTCGTGCGGATTCAGCGCACCGAATCGAGCAACAACCGTTGTTCGACCCGTTTCACCTCGTGTTGGACGTCGCGGACGGCGTCGATGTTCGCGGAGATCGACGAGACGCCCTCCTCGACGAGGAACTCCACCATCTCGGGTTTCGACCCGGCCTGCCCGCAGATGCTGGTGTCGACGCCGAGTTCGCGGCACCGCTCGATCGTGTCGGCGATCAGCCGCAAGACGGCGGGGTGGAGCTCGTCGAAGCGGTTGGCGACGTTCTCGTTGTTTCGGTCGACCCCCAGCGTGTACTGCGTGAGGTCGTTCGTGCCGAAGGAGGCGAAGTCGATTCCCGCCTCGGCCAGCGCGTCGATCTGAAGCGCGCTCGCCGGCGTCTCGACCATCACGCCCCACCGGTGTTGTTCGGGGTCGATCCCGACGTCGCGCAGGTGGCCTTTCACCGCCTCGATCTCGGCGGCGTCGTTGACGAACGGGAGCATGATTTCGATGTTGTCGTACCCCATCTCGATGAGCCGCGCGAACGCCGCTAACTCCTCTCTGAACGGCTCCGGCTTGTCGAGACTCCGCCTGACGCCTCGCCAGCCGAGCATCGGATTGTGTTCGGTCGGCTCGTCGTCGCCGCCCTCGAGCTGTTGGAACTCGTCTGTCGGCGCGTCGATCGTCCGCACCCGAACCGGTCGGGGATAGAACTCGTCGGCGACGGTGCGGATCCCCTCGACCAGTTCGTCCTGGTACGCCCGTGCGCCGTGGTCGGCGATGTACCGTTCCGGCGTCTTCCCCAGCGAGAGCACCATGTGCTCGATCCGAAGGAGTCCGACGCCGTCGGCGCCGGTCGCGGCCGCGCGTTCTGCCGCCTCCGGAATCGAGACGTTCACCTTCACCTCCGTTGCCGTCATCGGCTTCACCGGCGTCTCCGGGCGGGCCGCCTCGACCGGCTCGAACTCCTCGGCCGGCTCTGCCTCGTCGTCGGCTCCGGCCCTGACGGTCCCCTTGTCGCCGTCTATCGTGATCGCCCGGCCGTCTTCGAGAGAGTGGGTGCCGTTGCCCGTCCCCACGACCGCGGGGACACCGAGCTCCCGCGAGATGATCGCAGCGTGGCTCGTCATTCCGCCCTCGTCGGTGACGATGCCGGCGGCGCGTTTCATCGCCGGCACCATATCCGGCATCGTCATCTCGGTCACGAGCACGTCGCCGTCTTCCACTTGCTCGAGATGATCGAGCGTCGTCACGATTCGAACGTCACCCGAGACCACGCCGGGGCTCGCGCCGAGCCCGCTCACGAGTACGTCGCCGTCGCCGTTGGCGGTCGATGGCTCGGTGCCGATCGACCTCGAGCCGTCCGTCGCCGCCGGCTCCGTGCCGTTGGGTTCGGGTTCCGTCTCGTCGCCGCCGGCTCCGTCGACTGCCGTCCCCGTCGACCCGCCGGCGTCGTCGCGGATCGTGGTGATTGGCCGCGATTGGAGCATGTACACCTCGCCGTCGTAGATCGCCCACTCGACGTCTTGTGGGGCTTCGTAGTGGGCTTCGACGCGCTCGCCGAGCCCGACCAGCTCGTCGATCGCCGCGTCCGAGAGCACCCGCTCGGTGCGGCGGTCCGACTCGACGTCGAGTTCGACCGTCTCGCCGGTGTCGGGGTCTTTCACCATCTCCACCTTCTTGTCCGCGACCGTGACGTCCGCGAGGGTGTCGTCCTCGCGGTCGTACACGTAGTTGTCCGGAGAGACAGTGCCCGAGACGACCGCCTCGCCGAGCCCCCAGGCGGCCTCGATTGTCATCTGTGGGTCGCCGGTCGAGGGGTGGCTGGTGAAGAGCACGCCCGATTTTTCGGCGTCGACCATCCGTTGGACGACGACCGCGATGTCGACGGCCGCGTGCGGGAATCCCCGTTGTTGGCGGTAGTAGATCGCCCGCTGGGTGAAAAGCGACGCCCAACACTCTTTCACCCGCTCGAGGAGGTCGTCCTCGCGGACGTTGAGAAACGTCTCCTGTTGGCCGGCGAACGACGAGTCAGGGAGGTCCTCGGCGGTCGCCGACGACCGGACGGCGACGAACGCCTCCCG
>KI543168.1:37286-48096 GCA_000496175.1 uncultured archaeon A07HR67
GGCGGCACCGGAAGCCCGGCGTCGATGAGTTCGCCCAGCGAGGCTCCCTTGCCGCCGACGGTCTCGATGTCGTCGGCGTCGACGTCGTCCAGCCAGAGTACTGCCATTCGTCTACTCGGAGGATCCACGACCCGCCGTATGAATCTTCCGAAGGATGTGTCGACGATAATAAGATTACTCAGAACCGAGTTGCCCGTAACAGTCTCGGGGACGGATCCGGGCGCATCGCAATCGGCAGCGGAGACTAACCATGGCCGTCTCGCGGGCCGGACCGGGCGTGAGGAGGGCCGAACGTCGTGTGGGGCACAACGAACCGCAGAACGGTTCGTAACAGTGAGTACGGCTTCTCGGTGTCTATACTTACCTCCCGATTCGACCACCGATCTCGACACATGTTACAGGTGCTGTAACACCGTCTGGTCGCTGGACGGCCGCAGGGTGGTCGCGCCGACACGGAAGACAACGCGTATCACTCCGCCGAGAGCCGGCGGCGTTCCGCCCGCAGGAGTCGCTCCCAGAGCCCGAACAGCCAACTGTCGAGGTCGTACGCCGCGTCGACGCGGCCGACCCAGCCGTCGTCGGTGAACAGGAGCCGCTGGAACCGCCGCACCGGCGGCGAGAGGTGGTCACGGTCGCCGGCGTAGTGCGACACCGACTCCGTTCGGGTCCGTGTCACGAGGTCTGTCGGGACCTCGATGCCGTCGGCGGCCGCGGCGTGGACGAACCACTCCAGGTGGAGCAGCGCGGCCGCCGCCAGAAATCGCTCGCGGAAGCCGGAGAGCCGCGTCAGCGCCGGGTCGCCGTCGACGACCACGTCCCGCGGACGAGAAAACCGGGGCGCCGTCACGGTCACGCCCGCAGCGTTGGCGACCTCGCCAGCGACCCGGCGGAGCCGCCAGTCCGCGTACCGCACCGGCGCGATCAGGCCGAGTTCGTACCACCACGGCATCCACTCGCAGTACGGCTCGGAGAAGGCGCCGTCGGCGAGCAGCGTCGTCGCCACGGAGCGTGCCGCCGCCGGCGAGAGGCCGGTCGGGTCGTCCGCGAGCGCGGCCGCGACCCGGTCGCCGTCGAGGCGGTCAGCTCCCGCAAACCCCATGCCGTCGGCGACGCGGCGGGTGTATGCCCGACTCGCGGCGTACCAGTCCGCGAATGCTCGTGGGGTCGTGAGCCGGAGGAGACGGAGAACGGTGATGGCGGTCGTACGACCGGGGGGGTCAAAACCGCTCCGTCCCGGACTCGGTCCCGGCCGGCTCGTCGGGGGTGGCTCCAGATGGCTCGTTCGCGTCGATTCCGGCTGGCTCGTCGGGCTCGGTCCCGGCCGGCTCGTCGTCGGCGAGCGCGCCGTCGAGTCCCCACTCCTCGGCGCGGCGTCGCGCCTCCGCTCGCGCTTGTTCGCGGAGCGCGGCGATCCGGTCGTCGTCCGCGAGAAACGCCGCGAGCGCGTCGGTCTCCTCGCGGTCGTCGTCGAGGCGAGCGGCTGGCGCGGCCGCCCGGGTCCGCGCCGCGAGGTCGGGGTCGTCCGCGAGTTCCGTCGCCGCGGCGGCCGGCGGGATCCGCAGCGCGGCCGTCTCGTGGGCCCGGCGAAGAACGTCGGGCGCGACGGCGTACAGTTCGACGCGATACGGGCCCGGCACGGCCAACTCGGCGAGCGCGTCCGCCCCGCCGTTGTCGGTCACGGTATTGTACGCCAACACGGGGACGCCGTCGGCGAAGGTGATCACCCCGCGAGCCTCCCCCGAGAGCAACAACGTCTCCTGCGGGACGACGGTGGCGTAGCCGGTCAGCTCCCGGTCGAGCGCGGCCGACAACGTCGTTCCGACGTCGGTGACCACCCGAGAACGCAACAGGTCGCCCCGCGGGATTCGGAGCTCCGGCGCGTCTGGGGGCGTCGTCATGGCGTGTCGGGAACCACCGCGCTCTTGAATCGAGCCGCCACCGCGTCGCCGTCGCCGTCACGGACCGCGAGGCGGGCGGCCGCCTCGCGGAACCGGGCTGCGGGCTCGCTGTCGGGGGCGTGTGCGAGCAACGGCTCTCCCGCCCGGCGCGCCGCGCGGACCACGTCGCTGTCGGGGACCGTCGCGAGCACCGGCCCGCCGAAGTGTCTCCCCGCCTGGTCGGCCACGGCGGCGGCCGGTTCTCTGACCTTGTTGAGCAGCACGCCGGCCGTCTCGGTGCCGTACGAGCGGGCGTATTCTTGCACCTTCAGCCCGTCCGAGAGCGCCGGGATCGTCGGCTCGACCACGATCACGGTCCGGTCGGCAAGAACGATTGGCAACACCGCCGACTTCGAGCCCAGCGCGGCCGGCGAGTCCAAGAGCAACACGTCGGTGTCGGCCGCGAGCTCGGCGACGACGTCGCGGAGTCGGCCGGGGTCGGCGGCCGCGAATCCCGCGAGCGAGGTGCCACAAGGAACGACCGACAACCCGAAGCGCTCGTAGGTGGCCTCCGAGACGTCGGTCGCGGTCCCCTCGATCAACAGATCGTGAAGCGTCACGGTCGCGTCGTCGAGTCCAGTGTGAAAGAGCAGGTTCGCCATCCCGGTGTCGGCGTCGACGACCGTCACGTCGTGGTCGTCGGAGAGCGCCATTCCGAGCGCGAGCGTGCTCGTCGTCTTGCCGGTGCCGCCCTTGCCGCTGGCGACCGCGAACGCCTCAACCATGCGCCTCTCTTCGCGCCGGTCAGCTAAAGCCTATCTATCGCCTGCGGCGGGGGCGTCGGGAACGCGTATCAGACGGTTTATTATGTGCTATTCGTACGATCACGTAATGACGACTCTGACAGCCGACCAGCGCGAGTACGCCGAGCGTGCGGAGGCGGTCGCCGAGGAGTTCGCCGACGACGCGTACACCTGGGAGGGATCGGTGCCGTGGGAGAACCTCCAGCGACTGGCCGAGGCGGACCTCTACTGTCCGTCCATCTCCGAGGCGTACGGCGGGCAGGGTCGCTCCGACGTGGCGGCCATGCTCCTGATCGAAGCGGTCGGCCGGATGTGTCCTGACACCGGCTGGTTCACGTACATGCAGAGTATGGTCGGACCGCGGGCGATCGATCTCTTCGGCTCCGAGGCGGTGAAGTCCGAGTACCTTCCGGCGGTGACCGCCGGCGAGAGCTTCGTCTCCATCGCGATCTCCGAGCCCGAGGCGGGGTCGGACGTCGGAAGCATGTCGACCGAGGTCACGGAGACGGACGGCGAGCTGGTGTGTAACGGCGAGAAGACCTGGGTCGGCGGCGTTCCCTTCGGCGACGCGGCGGTGACGTGGGTGCGGTTTCCCGAGGGGCTGGGCTCCGTTGTGATCCCGTACGACGACCCCGGCATCGAGATCGAGGAGGTGTACACCAACATGGCCGGCTACGCACAGACCCGGTTCAGCATCGACGACGTGGTGATTCCACAGAGCCACGTTCTCACCCGCGGAAAAGAGGCGTTCAAACGCCAGCTCATCTCGCTCAACTGGGAACGGCTCGGCAGCTCCGTGCTCACCGTCGCCTGGGCCGAGACCGCACTCGAGCGCGCCCTGGCGTACGCGAGCGAGCGCGAGCAGTTCGACCAGACGCTCGACGAGTTCCAGGGGATCGAGTGGAAGTTCGCGGAGATGTACCGCCAGGTAGAGACGGCCGCCTCGCTCGTGTACGGGTGTGCGGCCGGCGCGCAGGGACACGAAGACCCGCCGTCCCGGCTTCGCACCTCGACCGCGAAACTCCATTGTTCACAGATCGCCGAGGAGGTCGTCAGCGAGGCGGTTCAGGTCGTCGGCGCCCGCGCCTACCAGCAGGGCCACCCGCTCGAGTACCTCTATCGGTTCGCGCGGAGCCGGCGGATCGCCGCCGGCACCGACGAGATGCAGCTGAACACCATCGCGCGGGCGCTGAAATCCGACGGAGTGCCGGCGGTCTCCGACAGGTGAGACGGGCGCTCGTCGGCCCCCGACGCCGGCTCAGTCTCCATCCGGCCGGTCGTACGCCGGCTCCCGGCCCTCGTTGAACGCCGCCACCGCCTCGGCGTGTTCCGGATCGACGACACACTCCCACTGGAAGGCCGCCGCCTCCCGACAGTACTCGTCGAAGCTCCGCTGGGGATCGACGAGCCGGTTGGTGTGTTGGACCGCCGTCGCGGGCTTGTCGCGGATCTCCGCCGCGAGTTCGCCGGCCGCCTCGAGCGCGTCGTCGGCCAGTTCGACGGCGAGCCCGATGTCGACGGCGTCTTCCGGGGTGATGTCGCGACCCGTCAAGAGGTACTCGCGGGCCTTCGACTCGCCGACGAGCCGCGGAAGGAGCCACGCTCCGCCGTCGCCCGGGACCAGCCCGACGTTGACGAACCCCTCGCGCATCACGCCGTCCTCGCCGACGACCCGCAGGTCACACGCCAGCGCGAAGTCACAGCCCGCGCCGATCGCCGGGCCGTTGACCGCCGCGACAGACGGGGTCGCCATCGTCCGGAGCTTCCAGACGAACTGTTGGATCAGCCAGAGAAACGCGCCGTACTCCTCGGGCGACTGCTCGTCCCAGTCCGGCATCTCGGTCGTGTCGGCGCCCGAGCAGAACCCCTTCCCTGCGCCCGTCACCACCACCGCGTACACCTCGTCGTCCGCCTCGGCCGTCCGGGCGGCGTCGTTGAGTTCGAGAACCGTCTGTCGCGTGAACGCGTTGTACACGTCCGGACGTTCGAGCGTGATCGTAGCGATCCCACCGGTCACCGCGTAGCTGATGTCGTCGTACCCGGTCATGTCTTCGGGTCCGTCGACTCGGCGGAAATAGGTACGGATCGCGGCGGGCTCACTCGTCTTGTAGCTCCGCGTCCCGCAACGCCTCGTTGAGGTCGTCGCGGACGCGCTCGCCCGTCTCGCGGTCTCGTGCGGTCGTGACGATCCGATTCTCCTGGACGCTGGAGCCGTCCCGCAACAACAGCCGGACGTTTCCGTTCGTCCCGGCGCGGGTCGCCTTCGCGCGAAGGCCCGTCCGCGAGCCGGTGCCACCGGCGTCGATCGGCCCCGGAACGATCTTCTTGACGTGGGGGTGTTCGGCGACCGTCTGGACCGCCCGGCGGCCCTTGCGGTCGCCGATCAGCGTCGAGTGTGACCCGCCGATCTTGTCGCGGGGTGGGGTCTCGACCACCTCGAGCGCTCTGTCGCCTCGGCGGTCGAGCACCCACCGAACCACGTCGCTTTCCGGGTCGTCGCCGTCGGCCGTGTCTCGTGCCGCGTCGCCGTCGAGTCCGCCGTCCGGCACGCGGTAGAACTCGTGGTGGATCTGCGCGCGGGTTTCCCGAAGCGGATCGCGGGCACCCGCCGCGTACACGGTCTCTGGACGTTTCCGACGGATCTCGTCGGCGACTCGTCCGGCGAAGTTGCGCAACTGGACGTGGGTCAATTCCTCGTCGTCTTCCGGTCGGGTCGTGATCGTCGTTCGGCCGACCACCGCGTCGTCGTCGAGTATCGTGAGCTCCGCGCGCTCCGGCGAGAACTCCACGACGACCGCATCGCTGTTCGCGGTGTGACAGGTCAGACAGTAATCCCCGGGCTTCCGTATCGGGGTCCCACACCGCCGGCAGTTCATAACTAACGAACGCGCGTGTATGATAAAAGAGCGTCCGTTCGGCGCCGATAGCGTTCACGACCGGGTCGGCAGAGCGAGTGATACTAATGGGTCCGAGGCCGATAGCAGATATGGACGCGGATCGGTCCGGAGTAGACGCCTCAGACGAGGAGCCGGACCGTCCGGAGCCGGCGTTGTCGGGGACCGTTCCCGCCGAGTGGCTGGAACGGTTGTTCCACGGCGGGCGGGTGAACGCGCTGATAGCGTGGGCGATGGTCGCGGTCCTCGTCGGCGCCTGCCTGAATAGCCTGTTCGAAGCCGACGTGCTCACCGTGGCTCTCACCGCGGCGATCACCGGTATCGTGGTCGCGCCGGCGGTCTCAGCGCGGGACCCGAGGGTGATGCTTCCGTGGGAGTTGCTCCTGATCGCGACGCTGCCGGTGCTGATTCGGGTATTGTTGGGCGGAGAGGTCGGCGTCTTCGCGACGTACCTCGCCATCGCCGCGCTGGCGCTCGTCATCACCGTCGAACTCCAACTGTACACCACGTTGCGGGTGACACGCTGGTTCGCGGTCGTGTTGGTCGTGTTGACGACGATGGCGACCGCGGCCGCGTGGACGGTGCTTCGGTGGTACGCCGACCGGCTGCTCGGCACCGCCTACCTGACGACCAACGAGGCGCTGATGGCCGAGTGGATCTACGTGACGACCGCCGGCGTCGCCGGCGGCATCCTCTTTGTCGTCTACTTTCGTCGCCGCGACCTGCGGCTCCGTCGCGCGCTTCGGTGGGTGGTGCGCCGATGAGCGTCCGGAACGTGCTCCGCGCTCGGCCGTCGCTTCGAACCCAGCGTCGGCTCACCCGGGCGATGCAGCTCCTGCTCGCCGGCATCGTCGTCTACGGCGCCGCCTTCGGCCAGCCAAAGGCGATCACCAACGGGGGACTCGGGTTGTTCGTCACGTTCGTGCCGGCGCTCCTCGAGCGCAACTACGACATCCCGCTCGACCCGTGGCTCGGCGTGTGGATCACGACCGCGGTGTTGTTGCACACGCTGGGGTCGGCCTGGTTTTACGCGCAGATCGGGTGGTGGGATCACCTCACACACGCGCTCTCGGCGTCGCTGATCGCGGGCGCGGGGTACACGACGCTGCGGGCGGTCGACCTCCACAGCGACGAGATTCACATTCCCTCGCGGTTCGCGTTCGTGTTCATTCTCGTGGTGGTGCTCGCGTTCGGCGTCGTCTGGGAGCTGTTCGAATTCGCGCTCGACATCGTCGCCGACGAGACGGACATCTCGATGCCGCTGGCGCAGTTCGGGCTCGACGACACCGTTCTCGACCTGATGTACAACTCTGTGGGAGCGCTGGTCGTAGCGACGTTTGGCCAGGCACACCTCACGGGCGTCGCAGAACGGGTCCGAGAGGCGCTGTACGAGTCGGTAGACGAGCGGTCCTAACGCAGACACGCCGCGACGACCCGCAACGCCGCCTCGCCGCGGACCTCGTTCGCCAACAACGGCACCCGCTTCACCTCGCGGCCGCGGAACAGGTCGGTCGCGTCTCGCAGCGCCGCCTGCTGGACGTCCCACCGGCGCGAGCAGAACCCGCAGTGTTCGGGGTCGGGCTCGACGACCCACTCGGGGTCCACGTCGGCCACGTCGCCGACGCCCTCCATCACGCGGTTGACGATCAGGGTGTTCACCGGGATTCCGAACTCGTCGAGCCGCGCGACGAGCCGTTCGGACTCGACGACGCTCATCTCCTCTGGGATCATCACCACGCGGAAGTCGGTCCGTGCCGGGTCCTGCAAGACGCCGCGGAGGCGTTCGATCCGCGCCTGTAGCTCCTCGAGGTCGGCGCTCGGGTCGTCGTCGCCGCCGCCGCCGAACATCCCCTTGAGCCCGTCCATCATTCCCGAGAAGCGCTGTCGGAGCTTCATCACGCGGCCGATCATCGAGTCCATCATCTCCGGCAGCTGGAGCAGCCGGAGCGTGTGGCCGGTCGGTGCGGTGTCGACGATCACCCGGTCGAAGCGCGGGTCGTCGAGGTACTCGAGCAGCTGGCGCATCGCCGCCGCCTCGTCCGCGCCGGGCATCGTGCCGCCCAGAAGCGATCCGGGGGCGTCGTCCATCCCCGCGGCGGCGTCGTCGGCCATGCCGCCCATCGCCTCGCCCACGTCGCCGAGCCCGCCGAGCGGGTCGCCGTCGGCGCCGAACATCCCCTCTTCCATCGCGGCGTCCGGGTCGATCTCGGCGGCGTACAACGGAACGTCCTCGTGGATCATCGCCGGGTCGGCGGGCACGTCGACGCCGAGCGTGTCCGACAACGAGTGTGCGGGGTCCGTCGAGACGACGAGCGTTCGAACGCCGCCGGCCGCCGACGAGAGGCCGGTCGCGGCCGCCATCGTGGTTTTTCCGACGCCGCCTTTGCCACCGTACAACACGTACTCCGGCGCGTCGACCCCTTGTGGGAGGTCGGCGCCGTCCTCGATCGTGACCGCGTCGTCGACGGGGTCGACGCGCTCAACGGGTTCGACGTCGATGTCGTCCATACTCGCCACTGGCGGCGGCGCGTTTGTGTACCCGTCGGTCCGGCGCCGTGCGAACGCGGGACCAAGTCCCGCCGGCCGGCGGTGCGGACGCGGTGAGGCGACCGACGAGACGGTGGATATCTCGGCCGCAACGTCGCGTCGGAGTCGGTCACGCCGGCACACGGCCGCCGACCCACCCCCGTCGGGAGGGCACGGCCGACGAGATCGGCCAGGAGACGCGCTCGCTGGCCGGGACCGTCCGGTGCCGGCGTCGTGCTGGCCCCGTGCTGGTCCCGCCCCGGCTTCGTGCCGCCTCCGCGCCGTCGAACGATACGCCTTTGAGCGGCTACCTCAACCTTCGATCGTGAGCCGATCCCGGACGCGCGTCGACGCCCACGTGAAGGTTCTCGACGAGCGCGTCGTCGCCCGCGCGAAGGAACGCGAGATCGACGCGCTCGTGTACGCGCCACACTTCACCCGGCTGCCGACGGTCCGGGAGCGTGCGGCCCGCTACACCGACGACGACCTGACGATCGTCCCCGGGCGCGAGGTGTTCACCGGCGACTGGGCGAACCGCCGGCACCTGATCGCGCTCGGCCTCTCCGAACCGGTTCCCGACTACATCACCTTCGAGGGAGCGATGGCGGAGTTCGACCGACAGGACGCCGCGGTGTTGATTCCGCACCCGTCGTTTGCGACGGTGTCTCTCACCCGTCCCGATCTCGCGGCCCACACCGCCCGGATCGACGCCGTCGAGACGTACAACACGAAGTTACTCCCCCACCAGAACGCCCGAATGCGGCGGATCGCCGCCGACCTCGACGTGACGGGGTTCGGCTCCTCGTACGCCCACCTCTGGTCGACCGTCGGAGAGGCCTGGACCGCCTTCGAGGACGCGCTCCCCGACGCCGAGGCGATCGTCGAGGCGTTCCGCGACGGGGCCCCACGGAAGGTGATCCGCCGCGGCGGGATCGGTCACCGGCTCCGCGGGCTCGTCGAGTACGTCCACCTCGGCTACGAGAACACCTGGGCGAAAGCCGACCGGCTCTTTCTCTCGGGCGACGAGCCGACGCTGCCGTCGAACGTCGCCTATGAGGGGCGATTCGACGACGTGGCCGTCTACGAGTGAGACTCAGATCCCGAACCCGGCACTCGCCGCAGAGAGGTCGACGTCGAGCGAGACGACGTACGTGGAGACGACCCAGAACGCGGCGACCTCGAGAACGGTGATGATCACCGTCACCAGGCCGGCGTACTTGCTGCTCGTCGTCACCCCGAAGGGTAACGAGAACTCGGTGTCGGATATCGGGTGGAACAACGCGATCCCGCGGCGACTCCCCGCTAGGTCGAGGATGTAGTGGGTGAGCACGCCGACCCAGACGAAGTGGAGGTTGTCGAAGACCATCGGATACGCGAGAAAGACGCCGAGCACCGGGAGGCTGTGTAGCGTCTTCCGGTGTCGCCCGAAGGCGGTGTCGACGTCGGGAAACAACGCGCCAAGCACGACCGGGACGGTGATCTGACCGATCTTTTCGGCGGTGGCGACGTCGACGCCGGGTTCGAGCACGAACCCGAGCCCGATCGCAAGAAGCAGCGCGTTCAACACGTGCCCACGTTTGTTCATACCGTCGTTCCCGCGGCATCGGTTGAAAAGGCACGGATCGCCGACGCGGGGTGTCGCCGGTCACCGACGGGGGACGCGTCGAAAGAGCCACGGGGACCGACTCCCAGAAGAGGATATGGAGTACGAGGAGCCGAAGTTCTTCCACGTGATGCAGTACGCGATCAACGCCGACCGCGACGTCATCGATATGGTGAGCGGCAACCCCGACTGGGAACCGCCGTCCGCGCTCCGGGAGGCGCTCGCGGCGTACGCGGAGCTTCCGTCCGCGGAGTTTCAGTATCCGCCGAGCCAGGGAATCCGAGAGCTTCGTGAGTCGATCGCCGCCAGACGAAACGTCGACGTCGACCGGATCATCGTCACCAACGGCACCGGCGAGGCGAACTACCTCGGGATGGCTCGGGCGCTCAACCGCGACGCCGGCAACGAGGCGTTGTTGATGGACCCCGTCTACCCGTACTACCCCGGAAAGACCGAGCTGCTCGGCGGCGAGCCGACGCTCGTCCCCACCGAGCGCGACGGCGGCCTCGACGTCGGCGCGGTCCGCGAGGCCGCGCGCGAGGAGACCGCGCTGATCGTGTTGAACACGCCCAACAACCCGACCGGAGCGATCTACGACATCGAGAAGATCCGGGAGGTCGTCGAGATCGCGGAGGCGGTCGACGCGCTCGTCGTCGTCGACGAGGTGTACGACCACTTCGACCTCGCCGGCGAGTTCGAGTCGGCGCTCGGACTCGACTCCGAGCGCGTCGTCGTCACGAGCGGGTTCTCGAAGTCGATGGCGATCACCGGGTTTCGCGTCGGCTACGCGATCCTGCCGGACGCACACGTCGGTCCCGCGAAGACGCGGCACATGCTGGTAAACGTCGCCGGCTCGCGGCCGGCCCAGTACGCGGTCTCACACGCGCTGGAGGCGACGGAGCCGTCGTACTACGCGGAGGCCCGCGACCAGCTCGTCGACCGCATCGACGCGTTCACCGATGCCCTCGACGCCGCCGGCGCGGAGTACACACGGCCGGACGGCGCCTTCTACGTGTTGGCGCGGTTCGACGGCTACCCCGGCACGATGGCGAACGTCAAACGGCTCGTCGACGAGGCCGGCGTCGCGGGGATGCCCGGCGAGACGTT
>KI543168.1:48756-61945 GCA_000496175.1 uncultured archaeon A07HR67
CGTCGTGTAGCCGGTGTCGAACACCTGGTCGCGGCGCTCGGGAGGAATCCCGGAGCCGTCGTCTGCGACGTAGAACCCGGCCCGGCGGTCGGCGTCTGCCCGCGTGGACGTGTGCATCGGTTCCATCGTTCCGACGGTGACGATCACGCCGTCGCCGCCGTGCCGAACGGCGTTCCCGATCAGATTCTCGACGAGTTGTCTCACGCGACTCGGGTGTCCACGGATCGCGCGGTCGGTGTCGACGACGAGGGTCGCGTCGGTCGTCTCGACGGTCGCCCAGCACGCCTCGGTGACGGACGCGAGGTCGATACGTTCGACGTCGGTGACCGCCTCGCCCTCGCGGGCGAGCGTCAACAGGTCGGTCACTAACGCGAGGCTTCGGTCGACCGCGTCGGCCGCCGGCGCGAGATGCTCGGTGTCGCACTCGTCGGCGGCGAGCTCCAGCCGCCCTTGCGCCACGTTGAGCGGGGTTCGGAGGTCGTGTGAGACCACCTCCACGAACCGTTCGAGGCGGTCGCGGCGGCGCTCGGCCTCGCGCACCGCGTGGCGCGACTCGACGGCCCTGGCGATCCGGCGAGCGAGAACGGCGGCCTCGTCTCGTCCGTTGCCGCACAACAGAAACGGAAGGTCCGGGTCGTGGTCGCGAACGCGACCGAGAAGATCGGTGCCGTCCCGATCCGGAGGGTCGTGGTCGGCGACGACGCAGTCGTATTCTCCCCGAGCGACCCGCTCTGTGGCGTCGTCCGCGCTCGCGACGACGTCGACGGCGAGCCGGTCGTCCGCCTCCTCGACCGCCGCCGCAAGCGTCTCCGCGGCGGCTCCCGGGTCGGCGAGGAGGACCTCGATCGGGTCCACGCTGGCGGTCATATCGGAACCATCCTGATCAGGCTCGGTCGTGCCCATATATAATACGTCGTGAAACCGCGCACAATCAGTCGGTCGCGTCTCGGACCCGTCGTGTCCGGTTCGCGGGCGCGTGCGGGGTCACCGCCAGTCGTCGATGGCTGCCAGGTAGCTCCCGACGAGTTCGCCGACGACGAGCCGGTCTCGCGGGTCGACGCCGATCGCGCGGAGCGCGAGCAGGTAGCCGACCGTCCCGGCGACTGCCCCGATTCCGACGGCCGCAAGCCCGCCGACCGCGACTCGCACGGCGCCCATGATCGCGATCATCACCGCGCCGGCCGCGAGCGGGGTGAGAAACGTCCGGTCGAACGGCCACAATCCCTCGAACCGGCGGAGCAGCACCACCTGCGCGCCGTTTTGCACGGCGATGGCGGCGGAGGTGCCGAGCGCGGCTCCGACCAGCCCGTAGCGGAGCACGAACGCGTACGTCAGCCCGACGTTGAGCGCGGCGAGCAGCCAGTCGAGCGCCATCCGCGCGTACTGGTGGTCGGTCATCATGAGGAGCCAGCCCGTCGCGCCGACGGCGCTGCCGACGAACACGCCGCCGAGGTAGACGACGAGCGGGAGATACCCCCGGGTGTAGGTGGGGCCGAACGCCGCCAGTAGCGGCTCGCCGTACACGCCCAACACCGCGAGCACCGGGAGGACCGTCGTGACGATCAGCCGCGTCACCGAGGAGTACACCGCGTTGAGCGTGGCGGTCTGGTCGGCCGCGTACAGTTTGGAGGCCACCGGCGGGAGAAGCTGGTTGAACGAGCGCAACGGGATCCACGCGATCGTGATCAACACGAGCACGACGTTGTACACGCCGGCAGCGACCGCTGTGAGCAGCCCTCCGACCAACAACACGTCGATCCGGTTTTGAAACACCTTGCCGAGGCTGCTCATCGCGACCGGCGCGGCGTGGTCGTAGAACCGCCGGAGTTCTCCGCGGGCGCCACGGAGGGTGGGAACGATTCCGGTCACCCGGATCGACACCGGAATGCCGACCGCGACCAGCAGCAGCGTACAGGCGACGATCGCTCCGGCGACGCCGACGACGGAGTAGCCGAGCGCCACCGCGCCAGCCGCCCCGACGAGCCGGACCGCCGGCCGGAGCAGTTTGTTGAACAACACCTCCCCGCGCGCCGAGCCGATCGCCCGGAAGACGGCCGCGGTGACGGTGACGAGTCCGAGCAATCCCACGAGGGCTCCGAACAACCGCATCGTCGGTGGGAACGTCGGCGCCGAGACCGTGAGCTCGTTCACCCGAGGAGCGGCGACCCAGAGCCCCAGCGCCATCGACACCCCCACGCCGAGGGTCGTCGCGTACGCCAGGCCGGTCACCCGCGACCGACGAGCGGGATCGTCGGCAGCGGCCGGGAGGAACCTTTGGAGCGCGGGGACGCTCCCGAAGGTGACGAGCCGGACGAGCACCTGTGCGATCCGCCACGCCAGCGCGTACACGCCGTACGTCGCCGGACCGAGCCCGCGGGTCAACACCAGCTCCGTCGCGGTCAGCAACCCCCGCTGTGCGGAGAAGGCGCCGGAGGTGACGACGGCGCCGCCGGCGATCGTCACGAGCGCGTCGCGCTCGTCGTCCGGAATCGCGGTCGACTCGGCGTTGGCGTCGCCTTCGGCTGTCGGCTCGGAGTCGTCCCTCGCGGTCGCCGCCGTCTCTGCGTCGGCGGTCCTCGCGGTCGCCGGGGAGTCGGCCTTGGCCTCCGGCGTCGAGTGATCGCCAGACGCCGCGCTCGTCGAGTTCGTGTCCACGATCGGTTCGTTCCTCCGGAGAGCGGTCGAAGAATTAAGCGGATCGGTTCCCGGCTGCGGCCGGATCGGTTCCCGGCTACGACGGTCTGGCTAGCCGAAGTTTTCGACCTTCGCGGCGTCGGGGTCGCCACCAGCGGCCGCGATCGCGGCCTCCGCGTCGGCGACGAAGTCGTCGAAGCCGTAGACAAAGACGCCTTCGCCGTCCGCCCGCGTCAACGCGTCGGCGACGGCGTCGGTCAAGGCCGCGCCGTCGTCCAACAGGTGGATCGTCACCCCGCGGTCGCGAAGCGCCGCGATTCGGGTGCCGTGGGCGGGGGCGTCGTCGCGGTAGACGACCGCCGCCGTCCCGCCGTCGTCGAGCGCGCGCTGGGCGATGGCGACCGCGGGGCCGACCCCAGGGCCGCCGGCGAGAACCACGACGCGTCCCTCGCCGTCGTAGTGCTGGTCGCCGTACGGTCCCGCGAGCGACATCTCCGTGCCGGGCTCGATCCCCACGAGAAACGCCGAGAAGTCGCCCGCCTCCGCGGGGTCGATCCCCACGGTCACCTCGAACGTGTCGCGGGTCGTCGGCGAGGAGAGGGTGTAAAACCGGGAGACGGTCTCGCCGTCGAGTTCGGTTCCAAGCCGCACGAACTGGCCGGGTTCAGCGCTGAATCCCGCCGGCGTGTCGAACCGGATCGCGTACGTGTCCGGACCGACTTCCGCAACCGACGTCACCGTGACTGTCGCGTCCATACCACGGATCGGGGCCTCGTACACAAACGTGTTCCCGTCCGGCGGCGTCGTCCCTGCGTCAGGCCCCACAACGGGCAGTCCCGCGCTGCTCGTCCGGTCCCGTCGCCCCGCCTCGCCGAGACGTTCGACGATCGTCGAATCAGAGTGCGACGCGGAGTGTCTCTCAGTCGAAATTGGTGTACACGCGACTAATCAGATCAGTATTTTCCGAAAAACATTTCGTAGATACCGCAACTTTTGCGCACGAGAAGACGTTCGTGAGATTATTTGCGGGTCTCGGCTTCCAGAAGCCTTTTGATTAATCCGGCTGAAGCCCCGGCATAGAATGGTCGCGGACTTCAACTGGGCCGTCGGCGGAGAGGCCGGCGACGGCATCGACTCGACGGGCAAGATCTTCGCGCAGGCCTTGTCCCGATCGGGTCGACACGTGTTCACGTCGAAGGACTTCGCCTCGCGTATCCGCGGCGGATACACCGCGTACAAGGTGCGAACCTCCGTCGACAAGGTACAGAGCGTGGTTGACGAGCTCGACGTGCTCATCGCGTTGACGCCACGGACCATCGACGAGAACCTCGACGAGCTCCACGAGGGATCGGTGATCATCTACGACGGGGAGCGAACGACGATGCAAAACGTCGAGATTCCCGAGGGGATGGTCGGCGTTGACGTCCCGCTCAAGCGGCTCGCCGAGGAGGCCGGCGGAGCCATCATGCGGAACGTCGTCGCGCTCGGCGCGGCGTGTGCGGTCGCCGACTTCCCCATCGAGAACCTCGATTCGGCCCTGGAAAAACGGTTCGGCGACAAGGGTCGAAAGCTCGTCGAGAACAACAAGGAGGCGGCCCGCGCGGGCCGGTCGTACGTCGCCGAGGAGTACGACCAGACGTTCGAGTACGAGTTAGAAACCACCGACGCGGACTACGTCCTGCTCAACGGCGACGAGGCGATCGGGATGGGCGCCATCGCGGCCGGCTGCCGGTTTTACGCCGGCTACCCGATCACCCCCGCGACCGACGTGATGACCTACCTCACCGGCCGAATCGAGCGGTTCGGCGGCCACGTCGTGCAGGCAGAGGACGAGCTCTCCGCGATCAACATGGCGCTGGGCGCTGCCCGCGGCGGAGCGCGAGCGATGACGGCCACCTCGGGGCCCGGAATCGACCTCATGACCGAGACGTTCGGACTGATCGCGACCTCGGAGACGCCGCTCGTGATCTGTAACGTGATGCGGTCGGGCCCCTCAACGGGGATGCCGACGAAACAGGAACAAGGCGACCTGAACCACATGTTGTACGGCGGCCACGGCGAGGTCCCGCGGTTCGTGCTCGCGCCCACCACCGTCGACGAGTGCTTCTGGAAAACGATCGAGGCGTTCAATCTCGCCGAGCAGTACCAGCTGCCGGTGTACCTCACCGCAGACCTCTCGATGGCGGTCACGGAACAAACGTTCCCGCCGGACGCCTTCGACATGGACGCGGTGGAGATCGACCGCGGCTTTCTGGTCGACGAGTCGACGGTCGACGACCACCGCACCGAAAGCGGCGGGTTCACGCCACACGAGATCACGGAGGACGGAGTCTCGCCACGGGCGCTCCCCGGCACCGTCGACGGCGCACACATGTCGACGGGGCTCGAACACGACGAGCAGGGCCGACGGACCGAGGACACGGAGATGCGCGTCGAACAGGTCGACAAGCGCAACCGGAAGGTGGAGACGGCGCGGCGGCGCGAGGACTGGAGTCCCCGCGAGTTCGGCGACCCCGACGCCGACAACCTCGTGATCACGTGGGGGTCGAACGAGGGAGCCCTCGCCGAGGCGCTCGACATCCTCGCGGACGACGGCATCCGCGCCCGGGTGCTCTCCGTTCCGTACGTCTTCCCTCGGCCCGACCTCACCGAGGCGATCGAGACCGCAGAGAACACGATCGTCGTCGAGTGTAACGAGACCGGCCAGTTCGCGAACCTCGTCGAACGCGACGCCTTGGTTCGCGTCGACCGGGTGACCAAGTACGACGGCGTGCGGTTCAAGGCCGACGAACTCGCAGAAGAAATCAAAGCCACCCTCATACAGGGAGTGGAGGCGTAACCAATGAGCTCAGAGATCAGATTCACCGATTTCAAATCCGACAAGCAGCCGACGTGGTGTCCGGGATGTGGCGACTTCGGCACGATGAACGGGATGATGAAAGCCCTCGCCGAGACGGGCAACGACCCCGACAACACGTTCATCGTCGCCGGCATCGGGTGTTCCGGCAAGATCGGCACGTACATGCACAGCTACGCGCTTCACGGCGTTCACGGCCGAGCGCTCCCGGTGGGGACCGGCGTCAAACTCGCCCGGCCTGACATCGAGGTGATGGTCGCCGGCGGCGACGGCGACGGCTACTCCATCGGTGCGGGACACTTCGTCCACGCCGTCCGGCGCAACGTCGACATGACCTACGTCGTGATGGACAACCGCATCTACGGGCTCACCAAGGGGCAGGCGTCGCCGACCTCGCGCGAGGATTTCGAGACGTCGACCACCCCCGAGGGGCCCAAACAACCGCCGGTCAACCCGCACGCGCTCGCGCTCGCGTCGGGGGCGACGTTCATCGCACAATCGTTCGCCTCTGACGCCCTGCGTCATCAAGAAATCATCCGGAAGGCGGTCGAACACGACGGCTTCGGCTTCGTGAACGTCTACTCGCCGTGTGTGACGTTCAACGACGTCGACACCTACGACTACTTCCGCGACTCGCTCGTCGACCTCGCGGAGGCGGACCACGATCCGACCGACTACGACGCCGCCAAGGACGTCATCCTCGACTCGGACAAGGAGTACCAGGGCGTCATCTACCAGAACGAGGCGTCGGTGCCGTACAACGAGCGACACGGCGTCGAGGAGGATATGTCCGACATTCCCGACGGCGCTCCCGGGGACGCGACCGACCTGGTTCGAGAGTTCTACTGAGCCCCCGGACGAGCCGATCACCCCGGCTCCGTTGTGAGTTTCTGTCAGGTCCGTTCACCCCGATACGGGCCCGTCGTATCCCGACCTCCTGAACGCGTCAAAAACGGCCGACGACGGCCGTCTCGGTGGCGGTATCGTCCCGATTCGGCAAACCTAATTACGCGCGTCGATATGTACGTGACATGCCAGAGCGTTACGACGTCGCGATCGCGGGTGCCGGACCGGCGGGGGCTCAGTGCGCCCGGGATCTGGCGGCCCGAGACTACGACGTCGTCGTCCTCGAGACGGAAGCCGAAGCCGAATTCCCGCGCCAAAGCAACAAGTCGACCGCGGGGACGTTCCCGTCGATGATGTCGGCGTTCGGAATCCCCGACGACGTCGTGATGTCATACACGGACAACGTGGTGTTAGAATCGCCGAACGACTACTACGAGACGTACCAGCCGGGAGCGGTGCTCGAGTTCGCCGAATTCAAGCGGTTTCTCGTCGCCGACGGCCGCGACAACGGCGCGGAGTACCGGTTCGACGCCCGGGTGTCTCGGCCGGTTCTCGACGACGACGACGTCATCGAAGGGGTGAGGTACAACGGCGACGAGGAGTTGTACGCCGACGTCGTCGTCGACGCCACCGGTCCAGCCGCGCCGATTGCGAGCGCGCTCGACGTGGTCGACCTCGAGCGCGAGAACCAGGCGATAGGCATCGAGTACGAACTCGAGGGCGTCGAGTTGGACCACCCCGAGTACGGCGACCTCCGGCGGTCGATGATGCTTCGGCTCGACCACGACATCGCTCCCGGCGGCTACTCGTGGGTGTTCGCCACCGGCGAGGACTCCGCGAAGGTGGGATTGTGTTACATCCAGAACGACCGCCACGAGGAGGCCGGCGAGTCGGGCCAGACCATCGACGGCTACCTCGAAGGCTGGCTGGAGTCCGACCCGCGCTTTGCCGACGCCGAGCGCCTCGACGGAAAGATCCACCGCGGCTCCGCGCACATCCAACGGCCCGGACGGATGCACACGGACGGGTTCATCGCCATCGGCGACACGGTTCCGACGATCGACCCGTTGTGGGGCGAAGGAATCCACAAAGGGATGAAATCCGCGCGGGCGGCGGCGATGACGATCGACCGGTGTCTCACGGACGCCGACCAGCCCACCGACGCGGAGAGTCTCGCGTTGTACGACCAACTCTGGCACGAAGACGTCGCTCCGCGGATGAACTCGCGGCTGTTGCTCACCGAACTGTTGTATCTCGCCCCGAACGAGCGCTACGATCGGCTGATGCAGGACCTCCGGCGGACCGACGATGACACGCTCGCGGCGGTCAACCAGGGAGACAAACGCGCGATAGCGAAGGTGATCCACCTCGACGACCTGCCGCTTCTGGGGAAGTATCTCCGCAAGCGGATGGCTTCGTCGTAGCGGGCGGCGGGACGACTCAGCGGTCGTCGATCTGAGCGAACGCGGCGTCGGCCGCGCCCACGTACCGCGCCCGCGGGCGGATGAGCCGGTTGTCTTCCTGGTACTCGTTGACGTGTGCGACCCAGCCGCCGGCGCGGCTCATCGCGAAGATCGGAGTGTACAGGTCCATCGGGATCCCCATGGCGTCGTACACCGACCCCGAGTAGAAGTCGACGTTGGGAGCGATCCCCTTCTCGAAGAGCCCCTCAGACTCGAGGTGTGACTCGATGGCGGTGGTGTACTCGAGCCACGTGGCGTCGCCGGAGGCGTCGGCCAGGTCGCGGAGCTTCTCCTCTAAGATCCGCGCCCGCGGGTCTTTCACCTTGTACACGCGGTGGCCAAAGCCGGGGATACGCCGACCGTTCGCTCGGGCGTCTTTCACCCACTCGACGGGACCCTTCTCCGAGGCGTCGATCTCGTGGAGCATCTCCATCACGTCCTGGTTCGCGCCGCCGTGGAGCGACCCCGAGAGCGCGCCGACCCCGCCGGTGACGGCCGAGCAGACGTCGGCCATCGTCGAGCCGATCACCATCGCCGTGAACGTCGACGCGTTGACCCCGTGGTCGGCGTGGAGGGTCAACGCCATGTCGAACGTCTCCTCGCTCGTCTCGTCGGGCTCGGTGCCGGTGAGCATGTACAGGAAGTTCCCCGCGTGAGAAAGGTCGGGAGACGGGTCGACCGCCGACTCGCCCTGTCGGGCGCGCTCGAACGCCGCGAGGATCGTCGGAAGCTTCGCCGTGATCCGTGCTCCCTCCTCGAGCGTGCCGCCCTCGCCCGCGTCGTACGCCGACAACATCGAGGTGGCCGTCCGGAGCGCGGCCATCGGTCGCTCGTCCGCCTCGGCGAGCGCGCGAACCGTCGAGAGCACGTCGTCGTCGACGGCGCGTTCGGACTCGAGCTCGCCGCGGAACGAGTCGAGCTCCCCGCGGGTTGGGAGCGAGCCGTACCAGAGCAGGTGGAGCACCTCCTCGTAGCTTGCACCGCGTGCCAGCTCTTCGATGTCGTAGCCGCGGTAGACGAGCTTGCCGACGTCTCCGTCGACGTGGCTGAGCTCCGACTCCGTGACGAGAACGCCCTCCAGCCCGCGTTTCAGCTCGTTTGACATGCGTTGTCCTTCCGACCACCAACAAAAAAGCGTTATCTTTCGGGTGGTGAGAGTACGACGATCGTGGAACGTCCGAACGATCGGCGTCAGCGAGCCGGAACGACCGTGATCGTGCGTTTGCGGTCGATCGCGTCCTCCAGTTCCTCGGCGATGGCCGAGCCGCGTGACACCTGCACCTCCCCGCCGCGGCCGACCGTCGCGGTAAAGAGATACTCGCCGTCTGCGCGAACCTCGACCGTCTCGCCGACGCCGCCGTCGACGTCGAGAACCACGTGCCGAGAGGTGATCTCCGGCTGGACGACGGAGCCGCGCTCCTCGCCCACCTGGGCGTCGTGACCGCCGTTTGCGGCACCACGCCCGTTTCCGCCGGCTCCCGACCCGGGGCCGTCCGACTTCTCCTCGTGGGTTCGCACGTCGATCTCGATCCCCAGCCGGCTCTCGATGTCGCTGATACGACCGCCACCCTTCCCGATCACGGTCCCGATGTCGCCCTCGTCGACGTACACGATCGCCTCGTTGTCGCCGCGCAACTCGACGTCGACGTGGCCGTGAGCGACCGACCGAATCTCGCGTTCGATCTCTTGTTTCGCGATGCGGCCGACGCCGGACTCGGTCTCCGCGTCGTCCTCGCCGAGCGGGACCGTCACGACCTGCCGGTTGAACGTGTATATCTCGAACTCGGGCTGGCCCGTCTCGAAGCTCGACACCTGGATCACGGGCCGTGCGAGGTCCTCGGCGGTGAGCCCCGCCGGCACCTTCACTTCCGTGGTGACGTCGTACACCGTGTGTACCTCCCCGGCCTCGATGTAGACGACGGTGTCGACGATCTGCGGGATCATCCCGAGTTCGACGCGGCCGACGAGCCGCTGGAGCGCGTCGATTGCGCGGGACGCGTGGACGACTCCGACCATGCCGACGCCGGCCATCCGCATGTCCGAGAACACCTCGAAGTCGCCGGTCTTGCGCACCTCGTCGTAGATCGTGTAATCCGGCCGGACCAAAAGCAGCGAGTCGGCGGTGTTCTCCATTCGGCCGCCGAGCGCCCCGTACTGGGTGATCTCCGGGCCGACCTGGAGGTCTCGCGGCTTCTCCATCGTCTTGACCGCGTAGTCGTTGTCGTTGAGGAACTCCGCGACCGCCTGTGCGAACGTCGATTTCCCGGCTCCGGGCGATCCCGAGATGAGCACTCCGCGTTTCTGTTCGAGGAATCGCTCGCGGAGCTCGCCGGCGAACTCGTAGTCGTCGAGCGTCGTCTTCGCGATGGGACGGACGGCAGTAATCTCGATTCCGTCGGCGAAGGGCGGGCGACCGACCGCGATCCGGAAGTTCTGGTACTGGACGATGTCCATCCCGTCGTCGGAGAGCTCGATGAACCCGTCCGCAGACTGGCGCGCGAGGTCGACGATCGAGTTCGCCAGCTCGGCCATCTGGGTCTCCGACGTCTCCGTCTCCTCGATGACCTCGTAGCGCATCTCGCCGAGCGAGCCGCGTTTGGCCTTCGGCTTCGTCCCCGTCTTGAGGTGGACAGACATCGTCTCGTCGGTGAAGTACTCGCGGATCGGAAGCTCGTCGACGACGCCTCGAGCGACCGGCTCGACGTACTCGACGTCGATTCCCTTCGCGCGGGCGACCTCTGCTTGAACCACGTCACTGGAGAGGAGGGTGGCGTCGGCGTCGGCGGCGACCGCACGGATCGCCGCGTCGATGTCTCCCTCGTCGGCGTGTGAGCGCTGGTCGCCGGTCGGGCGGTCGCCGACGTATCGCAGGTCGATCCGGCCGGCGTCGCGCAGGTCGGCGAGTCGCTTGAGCTCTTCGAGGCCGTCCCAGCCGGATTCGAGCCCGTCGTTGGCCTGTGATTCCAGCTCGCCGACGACGGCTTCGGGGACGACGACCGTCACCGCCTCGTAGGTCCCGTCGTCGACGCGTTCGGACACGCGGCCGTCAACGACCGCACTGGTGTCCGGTACTACGTTCATACGGGATTTGCGGGCGGGAGGCGTATAAGGGTGTTCGACCGGCGCGCGGCGACCGGACTCAGTCGGTCGGCTCGGCCGCGTCCTCGCCGGTCGGCTGGTCCTCGGCCGGCGAGTCGGCCGCCGTCTCCGTCTCGACGACGCCCGAGACGGCCTCGACCACGTCGAGTTCGCGGGCGCGGTAGGCGTCCACCAGCCGGAAACACACGACGTAGCTCGGGACCGCCGCCACGACCGCGAGGATCAGGTTGCCGACGACGAGCCGGGTGACGATCGCGGGCCCGGCAGACAACGACGCCTCCGCCGGCGACACGCCCGGAACGGGCCCGAGAATCGCTACGCCGAGCGTGAAGCTCGCGGCGTACACCCCCCATTTCACCGCCGGGTTGAAGACGACGACCGACGCGAGAAGCGCCGCGTGGTTGATCCGGCGGAACGCCCAAGCGAGCACGACGAACGCCAACAGGCCGGTCCCGAGAGTGGGCAGCATCGTGATGAACACGCCGATAGAGAAGCTTCCGGCGGTCTCACGAACCGTGTGTTCCTCGACGAACGACCGCTGAATCTCGGTTTTCGCCCGCCCGAGCCACGCGTTGACCCGGCGGAGTATCATCGAACACGAGTACACGGCCAGCGCGAAAATAGCTGTCGGCGGTCGGCTGCGCGTCTCGTCGGAGAACGGGTCGATTTAGTCGTCGGCCGCGGGTGCCTCGCGGTCGCGTTTCACCGACCGAGCGTACGCCGCGAAGTTGTCGAACAACGACTTCGCCTCGCAGGCGGCCTCGAACGCCGACGGCGTGATCCCGGCGAGAACGTCGTCGATCCGGGCGTCGTCGAGCCGGTCGCGTTTTCCCTCGGCCACCTCGCGGGCGGTCTCGATGTCGTACTCGGGGTGGAACTGCACGCCCCAGCTGTGGCCCTTTCGAAACGCGTGAACGCCGTACTCGTTCTCGGCGAGCAGCGTCGCGCCGGGCGGAAGGTCGACGACGGCGTCGCCGTGTGTCGTAAAGACGGTGAACGACTCCGGCACGTCCGCGAACAGTTCGTCGTCCCCGCGGTGGCGGACGGTGTTGTATCCGACTTCGAAGCCGTCCATGCCGGTAACCCGGCCGCCGAGCGCCTCGGCGAGCACCTGGTGGCCGTAACAGACGCCCAGTATCGGCACGCCGGCGTCGGCCGCCTCGGCGACGTAGTCGACCAGTTGCGGAATCCACGCCTCGTCCCAGTAGACCGACGAGCGCGATCCGGTGACGACGACCCCGTCGAACTCCGTGTGGTCGGGGAGGTGAGCGTCGGTCGCGTCGAACTCGACGAGGTCGGCGTCGAGTTCTCGGCGGAAGTTGCGGCGGGTGTTCTCGCCGTCGTGAGCGGCGTTCAACAGGGCGAACCGGAGACGGGTCATAGCCGATCTGACGGGCGATGGGCTCAAAACCGTTGTGGCGGGATCAGAATCGTCCGGCGTCGGAGACGCGGCGTTGCGTCAGGGGGCGCTCGGGTTGTCCGTGTCGGTCGGTGCCGTTCACGCGTCCGGATCCGTCGCCTGTTCTGCGAGCCACCCGGCTACCACGTCGTTGACCGCCGCCGATGCTTCGACGCCGACGAGATGTCGCGCCCCCTCGACCGTGTGAAACTCGCCGCGCGGCAACCCCTCCGCGAGAGTTTCTGCGGCCGTGACCGGGCAGACGGCGTCCGCGGTGCCGTGAACGACGAGCGTCGGCGTCGTTGCCTCGTACAACCGGTCGAGGTAATCGAACCGGTCGACGGCCGTACGGTGTGCCTCGTACGTCTCGCGGTCGGCGTCCTCGGCGACCCGCCACTCGACGATCCGCGAGAGGGCGTCGGCGTGTTCGCGGCGAAACCGCTCGGAGAGCAGCCCGGTCAGCGACCCCATCACCGCGTCCGGATCCGAGGGGTCCGCCCACACCCCGGCCGGATTGTACGCGTCGCCGGCCGGTGGCGTGCCGACGAGCGTGAGACTCGCCGGCCGCGCGGAGGCGATCCCGTACGCGAGCGCGACCATTCCGCCGAGGCCGTAGCCGACGAGGTGAGCGTTGCGGATCCCCGCCGCGGCACACACGGCGTCGAGATCGGCCGCGAGCGTCTCGACGGTGTACGGTCCCGGCGGCGCGTCCGACCGGCCCACCCCGCGCGTCTCCGGCGTGATGACCGTGTGTGGCCCCGCGAGCGCGGCGTGTTGCCAGCCGAACTGCCACGCGCCGAGTCCGACGTCGCCACAGAACACCACCGCCTCGTCGGTGGGAGACCGGCCCTCGTCGACCTCGTATCGGATCGCGACGCCGTCGGTTCTGGC
>KI543168.1:61992-98552 GCA_000496175.1 uncultured archaeon A07HR67
CGGCGGACCGCCACCGCCGCCGCCGACGCGGTCGGCGAGGTCGGCGACGACCTGGCCCGCGTTGACGTCGACGCCGTCGGGAACGCCGACGACGACGCTCGCGGAGCCGCCCGCGCCGCTGCCGACGACCGCGACGTTCCCGTCGTCGACGTGGGCGTTCGCGGTCGCACGCAGCTCGTCGGCGTCGGCGTCGAGCCGTTGGATCACGGCGGTCGTCCCGGCGATCTCGACCCGCTCGGCGTCCGCGCCGCCGCCGGCCCGTGCCGCCGCGAGCTCTTCTTTGAGCGATTCGACCTCCTTGCCGCGTTCTTTCCACTCGGTAAAGAAGCGTTCTGCCGTCTCGGGCACGTCGAGCGGCTCCACGTCGAACGCGTCGGCGGCGTCGTACAACGCGTCTTCCACCCGTTGTGTCGCCGCGATCGCGGCGTCGCCGGCGGCGAAGACGATCCGCTCGACGCCGTCTTGAACCGGCTCGGTTTTCAATACCTTGACCGCGCCGATGTCGCCGGTTCGGTCGACGTGGGTCCCCGCACACGCCTGTACGTCTGCGTCGCCGACGTGGATGAGCCGAACGGTCGTTCCCGGCGGCACCCCGCCCTGGTACAGGTCGAAGCCGTACGTCGCCTCGGCCTCGTTGCGGTCGGGCCACTCCTGTCTGACGGAGACGTTCTGGCGAACGAGGTCGTTGGCGACGCGCTCGATCTCGCGCACCTCTTCGCGGGAGATGCGGTCGAAGTGGCGCACGTCGAGCCGCGAGGAATCGAGCCCCTTCTGTGCGCCCGCCTGTCGGACGTGCTCGCCGAGCACCTCGCGGGCCGCGTGGCCGATCAGGTGGGTCGCCGTGTGGTGGGTTCGGAGCCGGTCGCGACGGTCGCCGTCCACCTGCCCGCGAACGAACTCGCCTTTGCCCGGGTCGGCGTCGGTGTGGTGTAAGACGACGCCGTCTACCTCCTGGACGTCGGTGACGGCGGCGGCCGCCTCGCCGCCGACGAGCTGGCCGCGGTCGGCCGGCTGGCCCCCGCCCTCGGGGTAGAACATCGTCTGGTCCAACACGACCTCGTAGCCGTCCTCGGTCTCGAAGACGTCGAGCACCACCGCCTCGAACTCGGTCCGACCCTGGTCGTCGTAGAACAACAGCTCCGTCTCCGGGAGGTCCTCGATCCGGTCGTCGCCGTCTGCCGTTGTCGTCTCGCCGTCGGTCTCCTCGTGACGGTCCGCGACGAGCGCGTAGAAATCGTCCGGAACGTCGACGCTCGCGCCGCGGTCGGCGGCGATCTCGGCGACCATGTCAGGCTGGATCCCGTGTGAATCGTACAGCTCCAACAGCTCGTCCGTGGGGATCGCCTCGTCGGCGTCGGCGTACTCGTCGGCGAGCGCCTCCACCTTCCGGGAGCCGCGCTCGAGCGTCTGGCGGTACTTTCGTTCCTCGGTGCGGACGATCTCACGGATCGTGTCGCGGTTCTCGTAGCCGAGCCGCTCGGCTTGCATGTCGACGAGCTCGTCGAGCGGCGCGCCGACGCCGACCTCGTCGACGAGCCGTTTCGTCCGGCGGAGCACCATCCGCGCGAGGTAGCCGGTCCCGACGTTCGAGGGGACGATGCCGTCGCCGAGCATGTACGCGAGCGTCCGTGAGTGGTCGGCGATGGCGTAGATCGCTTCCAACGGCTCCACCAGCTCGCGGAGGCGGTCGATGTCGACGTCGAGCCGCTCGGCGATGTCGCCGCGGGCGGCCTCCACGTCGTCGACGTCGTCGATGTCGAGCCGTCCCGAGAGCGTCGCGGCGCGGCTCACGAGCGCTTCCTCCTCGTCGGTGTACTCGAGGCCCGCGTTCCGTTTCAGGAAGGCGATGGCGTCGGGATAGATAGCCTCGTAGACGGTGGGCGTGCCCTGGCTCATCCACGTCCATCGCTCCAGGCCGTACCCCGTGTCGACGATGTACGTGTCCATGAACGAGTAGGTGTTCCCGTCTTTCATCTCGTACTCGCCGTCGGGGTCCCGTTCCATACACATGAACACGAGCGTGGCGAGCTCTGCGCCCTTGTAGATGACCTCGATGGCGGGCCGGCGTTGCCGCCGCCGACCCACGGATCTCGATGTAGGTGATCTCCGAGAGGTCGCGCCGAGCCGCTCGAAGAGCCCGTCACAGAACGCGACGGTCTCGTCTTTCCAGTACACCTCTCCCTCGTAGGCGTACTCTTCGGTCGCGTCCTCGCGGGTGTTGAACGCGTGGTGGGCCATCATCTCGAACGCCATCGTGTGTCGGCCCGTCTTTCCGACGTTGTCGATGTCTTGCATCCGGATACACGGCTGTGAGATCGTGAGCGGGTTCGCCGGCGGCGGCGTCTGCCCGGAGGTGACGAGCGGCTGAAAGTCGTAGATCGACGCCTGCGTCAACAACACGTCGTCGCGCCAGCGGTTGGCCGCGACCGGGTACGGCTCGATCCGCTCGTGGCCGTTGTCCTCGAAGTACGAGAGAAACGCCTCGCGCATCTCCGACAGCGAGTGCGACTCGGGAAAGCCGGGGTCGTCGATGAAGCTGTAATCCTCACACGGCGGTTCGCCGCACAGTTCGCGGTCGGGGTCGCGCGTCCAGAAGTGTGCGCCACAGGACCGGCACTCCCGGCGATCGAACCCCTCCTCCTCGAAGTAATCGAGGCGGTACTCCGCGTCGAGATCGCTCATTACCACGTTCTGGCCCGTGTTCGTTCAAAAGCGTTCCGGGGTGGGGCGGAGCCGGGCCTCGGACGGGTCGCGAGCCGCTCGCCCCCGGCGGCGCCGGCCGCAGTCCGAAACGGCCTTACCCCGTGCGCTCGCCCCTCCCGTATGGTTGAGAACGTCGTGTATCCCGCGTACTTCGACGCCGGCCGCTCGCGGTCGGAAGGCCGCCGCGTCCCGGCGGGGCTCGCGGTCGAGGAGCCGACCGTCGACGAGATCGCGAAGGCGGTCCAACAGGTCGGCTACGATGCCGTGATCGAACGGGAGAAGACGTACTCCCGGGAGTTCGATCCGCGCGGCGCGGTGGTGGTTCGCGGAACCGACGATACCACGAAAAACGACCTCGTACAGGCGGTCGCCGCCTACATCGGGATTCTCCGCGAGTGACGATGCGCCGGGTCGGCACCGTCGTCCGCACCGCCGGCGGGCTCGCGATCGCCCGCCCGGCCGAAGGCGAAGACCCGCCGGAGATCGGCGCGGGCGTCGTCGACGAGTCGCTCTCGCGGGTCGGTCGGGTCGTGGACGTCTTCGGCCCCGTTGACCACCCGTACGTCGCCGTCACCCCCGCCGACGGCGTCGCGCTCGCGGCGCTCGTCGGCGGCCCGTTGTACGCCCGGTGAGAACCGTCACTCCACCACGGCGAAGTCGTCTATCGTCTTCGTCGACCGAACGAGCCGTTCACACACCACGAGCTTTTCCATCCGGTCGAGCCGGGTCCACTCGAGCTCCGACGGCGGCGATTCTTCGAACGCCCGAAACTGCTCGAACACGGCCTCGTTGACGAACCGCTGGAAAGAGTCGCAGGTCGGACACGTCATCGAAAGGTGAGAGGTGTCGAACGCCCGATCGATCGTGTGCTCGAGGCAGTTCAGACACCGATACTCCCTGTTGGTCACAGTGTTATTACGGGCTGGCGCCGGTAATATCTGCGGATACCGGCGGGCGGGTGCTAAAACGGCGCGGCGCCGTTGACCGCTAGAACAACGCGGACGCCGCCGCCTCGGCCGTCTCGATGACGGGTCCGAAGCCGGGCAACAAGAGCACGGTCGCGACCGCGGCGAAGACGACCGCGGCGTACAACGCGGTCGGCCGGGCGTCGATCGTGTCCAACGCGCTCGGCGTCGTCGGGTCGTCGAGGAACATCGCCTTCACCACCCGGCTGTAGTAGTACAACGAGATCACGCTGTTGACCGCGCCGAGTGCCGCCAGCCAGATGAAACCGTTGTCGATCGCGCCCATGAACAGGAAGTACTTCGAGAAGAAGCCGGCGAAGGGGGGGAGCCCCGCCAGCGAGAACATGAAGACGGCCATCGCGGTACACGCCACGGGCGCGCGCCGGGCGAGGCCGCCGTACTCCTCGAACGTCCGGCCGACGCCCCACCGTTCCGCCATCGCGACGAAGAGGAACGCGCCGGTGTTCATGAAGCCGTAGACGAACAGGTGTGCCATCGCCGCCCCCATCACGGCGCCGTTTCCGGAGCCGCCCGCAGAAAGCGCCGCCAGTCCGATCAGCGCGTACCCCGCGTGGCCGATCGAGGAGTACGCGAGCATGCGTTTCACCTCTTCTTGGACGGCGGCCGCGAAGTTGCCGAGCGTCATCGTCACCGCCGCGAGTACGCCGAACGCGAGCACCCAGTTGATCTCCGCGGACACCGACGCCCCCAGCGGGAACGCCTCGGTGAACACGCGGAACGCGACGACGAAGCCGGCGGCCTTCGAGGCCGACGAGAGGAACGCGCTCACCGGCGCGGGTGCGCCCTCGTACGCCTCCGGGGCCCAGAAGTGGAACGGGACGGAGGCCGTCTTGAACGCGACGCCGCCGACGATCATCACGATCCCGATGCCGGCGATCCCGGCCAGATCGCCGAGCGAGCCGATTCCGGCGGCGACCTCGGCGAAGATCAGCGATCCCGTCACCGCGTACACGAGCGAGATGCCAAACAGGAACACCGCCGACGACAACGCGCCCACGAGGAAGTACTTCAACCCCGCCTCGACGCTGCCGCGGTTCGTCTTCAGGAACGCCACCAGCGCGTACGACGGCAGCGACACCATCTCGAGGGCGACGAAGACGACCGCGAGCGAGTTGGCAACCGCCAAAAGCGCCATTCCGGTGGCGGCGAACAACGTCAGCGAGTAGAACGCCGCCGGGTTCTCGTGGTCGTGGAAGTAATCGTGAGCGGCAACGACCACGAGCGAGGTCACCGACGCGAAGATCGCGGTGAAGAACAACGAGAGCGTGTCCACCGTGATCGCGTCCGCGAACAGGGTGATTCCGCCGCCGGTGTCGGCGCTTCCGGTGCCGGCGGCGACGAACCAGACGGTGACGGCGAGCGATGCGAGCGCGCCGAGCGCCCCGACGACCGCCATCGAGGTGTTCGACCGGCTCCGCGGCCGGATCGTGTCGACCAACAACAACGCGAGTCCGGTGAGCCCGAGAAGCAGCGCCGGCGCCAGCGCGGTCCACGGCGGGAGCGCGTTATACATCGGCGCTCACCCCTTCGACCACGGGTATCGCGGCGTCGCGGATCATCTCGAAGAAGACGTCCGGCGCGACCCCGAGCACGATGATCGCCGCGAGCAGGACCGCCAGTGGCGCGACGTCGTGGACTGGTGCGCGGCCGACCTCGTAGTCAGTTTCGAGCCGGAACGGCCCGAACAACGTCTTTTGCATCGCCGACAGGAGGTAGCCGGCGACGATCACGATGCCGAACATCGCCAGCGCCGTGAACGCGGGCGCGTACGGCAGCGACGGCGCGCCGAACGCGCCGACGAAGATGAAGAACTCGCCGGCGAAGCCGGCCATCAACGGCAGCCCCATGTAGCCGAACGCGCCGGCGACGAGGATGCCGACGGTGATCGGCATCCGGTCGGCCATGCCGGCCATGTCGCCGACCATCCGCGTGTGGGTCGCGTTGTAGACGACGCCGACGGCCATGAACATCAGCCCGGAGATGAGCCCGTGCGCGACCATCTGGAACGTCGCGCCGCCGACGCCGTACTCGGTGAAGACGACGAGCCCGAGGATCACGTATCCCATCGACGAGACCGACGAGTAGGCGACGATGCGTTTGAGGTCCTTCTGTGCCAGCGCCAGCATCGCGCCGTAGATGACGCTGATCACGGCGATCGCGGCGATCGGGATCGCGAGCGCCGACGCCTGGTTCGGCAGCATCGTGAAGTTGTACCGGAGCAGCGCGTACGTCCCCATCTTCAGAAGGACGCCCGCCAACAGGACGGAGACGGGCGTGGGAGCCTCGACGTGGGCGTCGGGCAGCCACGTGTGAACCGGGACGACCGGGACCTTCACCGCGAACCCGGCGAACATCGCGAGGAACGCGCCCAGTGCGACGGTGCCGGGCGCGATCCCGAACCACTCGCCGAGGCCGCCGTTGGCGATGGCCGCCGTGATCTCCGGCAGCGCGAACGAACTCACCGAGTCGCCGAGCGCGAACACGAGACTCATGAATCCGATGAACATCAGCAACGACGCCGCGTTCGTGTACACGAAGAACTTGATCGCGGCGTACTTCCGGCGCGGGCCGCCCCAGACCCCGATGAGGAAATACATCGGCACCAACACGGCCTCCCAGAAGACGAACCAGAGGAAGAAATCGAGCGCCGTGAAGACGCCGAGCAGGTTCGCCTCCATGAACAACATCAGCCCGTAAAACTGGCTCTGACGGGTGTCGATCGGCGTCCACGCGCTCACGATCGCGAGCGGGACGAGGAACGTCGTGAGCACGACGAGCGGGAGGCTGATCCCGTCGAGTCCGACGAACCACGACACCGACCGGCCGCCGACCTCGATCCACTCGAACTGCGATTCGAACGCGATCGTGCCGCCGGTGAGCGCGTTGCCGGCGCCGTCGAACTGCGACCACGCGTAGAGGCTACCGGCGAACGGGACCGCGCTGAGCGCGAACGCGAGGCGGC
Source organism: uncultured archaeon A07HR67 (assembly GCA_000496175.1). Lineage (GTDB taxonomy): Archaea > Halobacteriota > Halobacteria > Halobacteriales > Haloferacaceae > Halorubrum. The sequence goes on from KI543168.1 coordinate 68,644, forward strand.
CGGCCCACGCGTCCGGCGCGAGCAGAACGACCAGCGCGGCGAGGAACGTGAACGCGATGAGCGCCTCGAGTATCACAGGAACCACCCCCCGCCGACGCCGAGGACGACGAGCAACGCGATCAGCCCGAGCGTGAGCATCGCGGCGTACTCGGAGACCACGCCGGTCTGTATCCGGCGGATCCGGCCGCCGCCGGCGAGACTGACCGAGGATATCCCGTTGACCACGCCGTCGATGATCCCCTGGTCGAAGGTGTCTGCGCCGCCGGCGATGTCCGCCGTCCGATACGCGATCCAGACCTGTAGTTCGTCGAGGTAGTAGTTGTTGTACAACACGTCTTTGATCCCGCCGAGTGCAGCCGTGTGTTCCGTCGGCGACGCCACGTTGTAGAACCGCCACGCGAGCCCGAGTCCGGCCAGCGCCAGGCCGAGCGAGACAGCCGCCCCGACCAGCACCGTCCCGGTCTCTCCGCCGACGAGATAGCCGCTACTGTACGGACCGATGTCTGCGTAGTGGTGTGAGGAGAGCCCAGCGATACCGCCCCACTCGTTGTCAAGCCAGCGGTGGAGGTAGTCGATCCCCTCGAGACCGAACACCTTCTGGACGGGCACCATGTTGATCAGCCCGGTGCCGACCGCGAGCGTTCCGAGCACCATCAGTGGCCCCTTCACGTTCCAGCGAACGGGTTCGGGGTCGCGGGCGGTCTCGGTCCGGGGGTCGCCGTGGAATGTCAGAAACACCATCCGGAAGGTGTAAAATGCGGTGACCGGCACCGCGAGCAGCCCCATGAGATACCCGCCCAGCAGCAACGGGTCGTTCAGTCCGTGGACGAGCGCCTCGTAGAGCACCTCGTCTTTCGACCAGAAGCCGGCGAACGGGAAGATGCCCGCGAGCGCGAGCGACCCCGCGAGGAACGTGTAGTAGGTGACGGGGAGTTTCGATTTCAGCCCGCCCATGTCCCACATATCCTCGTTGTGGTGCATCGCGATGATCACCGAACCGGCGCCTAAGAACAACAACGCTTTGAAGAAGGCGTGGGTGGTGAGGTGGAAGACGGCCGCCACGTACCCGCCCGCGCCCAGCGCGAGCATCATGTAGCCGTACTGCGAGATGGTGGAGTACGCGAGCACCTGTTTCAGTTCGTCTTTGACAACGCCCATCGTCGCCGCGAACAACGCGGTGAAGCCGCCGATAAAGGCGATAACGCCGAGCGTCGTCGGCGTCAGCGCGTAGAAGCCGTACATCCGCGCGACGAGGTAGACGCCTGCCGCGACCATCGTCGCGGCGTGGATCAGCGCGGAGACGGGCGTTGGACCCTCCATCGCGTCGGGCAGCCAGGTGTGCAACGGGAACTGCGCGGATTTGCCGACGACCCCGCCGAGCACCAACAAACCCACCACCGTGAGCCACGTGCCGAGTTCGAGTCCGCCGGGCGTCCAGACGTCGGCCGAGCCCTCGAGTGCCGCCTCCGCGAGCGCGGGGAACGAGCCGTCACCCGCGAACGCGGCCGTGCCGAACGTCGCGAACACCGCGACGACGCCGACGAGGAAGAAGTAGTCGCCGAACCGGGTGACCAAGAACGCCTTCTTCGCCGCCGAGGGCGGGCCGGGCTCGCGGAAGTGGAAGCCGATGAGCAGGTACGAGCAGAGCCCGACCAGCTCGAAGAACATGAACGCCATCAACAGGTTGTCGGCGACGACGAAGCCGAGCATCGAGGCCGTGAACAATCCGAGCCCGGCGTAGTAGCGCGGCAGGCCCGTCTCGCCCTCGTCGTTCATGTAGCCCAGCGAGAACACGTGGACCAGCAACGCGACAAGCGTCACGATCACGAGCATCAGCGCCGACAACGGGTCGACGAGCAGCCCGAACGTCAGCTCGAACTGGTCACCGCCCGCCCACGTGTACACCGTCTCGTTGTACGCGCGGCCGCCGGCGACCGTCGCGGCCACCCACACCGACAACAGAAACGAGCCGGCGGTCGCCGCGATCCCGCCGAACGCGCCGCCCTTCGGGAGGTATCTGCCCGCTCCCAGCGCGACCAGGAACGAGACGAACGGCAACAGTACAACCGCCGGGACGTACGCGAAGGCATTCACCATGTTACCACCTCATCTCCGTTGGAACGGTCACGTCGATGTCGCCGAAGTTGCGGTACAACACGAGGATGATCCCGATGCCGATCGCGACCTCCGCGGCCGCCAACGCGATCACGAACAAGGCGAACACCTGGCCGGTGAGGTCGCCGTAGTACAAGGCGAACGCGACGAAGTTGATGTTCGCCGCGTTCATCATGAGCTCGACGCTCATGAGAAAGTACAACGCGTCGTTTCGCGTGAGCACGCCGAACAACCCGATACAGAACACGCCCGCCGCCAGGAGGAGGTACCACTCCGGCGGCACCATCACCGCTCACCCCCGTCGGTGAGCGCGTCGCCAATCGCCGCCGTGACCGAGCCGTCGTCCTCGCGGCGCGCGAGGTAGAGCGCTCCGTCGACGGCGACGTCGAGTGCGACCGCGACGATCAGGAACGCGGCCAGGAACCCCTCGGAGGGGATCGCCGCCGCCTCGCCGAGGTTGAACAACGCGTAGCCGAGGTTGTGGACGACCGACTCGCCCTCCGGAAAGCCGGCCGCCTCCTCGAAGGTCGCCGACACGAACGTCGCGGCCATCACCACGAACAGCGCGGTCGCCGCGATCGCCGGCAGGGCCCGGCTTCGGTCGGTCATCCGCTGCTCACCTCGACCTCGTCCGTGCTGTTCGATCGCGTGAGCATCACGGCGAACGTGACGAGAATCAGAACCCCGCCCACGTAGACGAGAATCTGCATGGCGGCGAGAAACTCCGCCTGTAACATCACGTAGTGCACCGCGACGCTGGTCAGGGCACCGCCCAACAGCAACGCGGCGTGGAACACGTCGCGAGCCAAGACGACCCCCAAGCTGAACGCCAGCGTGACCGCGGCGAACAGCGCGAACGCGATGGTGTCGTAGACCATTGTATACCTCTCCAATCAGCGCCCCTTTGAAGATTTCGAGATGTGCCCGCTACTGGTAGTCGACCTCGCCGTCTCCCTCGCCGATCCACGCGCCACGGTCCGGGTTGCGGGATTCGAGCGGGTCGATACCCTTGTACCACGGGACGTTTTTGAGCTGTTCTTTGTTGTACACGAAGTCGTCTTTCGTGTCCGCGGTGAACTCGAAGTTCTGTGTCAACAGAATCGCGTCGACGGGACACACCTCCTCACACAGCCGGCAGTAGATGCACTGGCCGATGTGGAGGTTGTATTGTTCGCCGTTGCGCTTGTCGTCTTGAACGATCTGAATCGTGTCGTTCGGACAGACGTTCTCGCACTGTCGACACCAGATACACCGTTCTTGACTGAACTTGTGGACCCCGCGGAACCGCGGGCTCACGTCGGGTGCGTCCTCCGGGTACTCCACCGTGAACGTCGACCCGTCCAGTGCGTGTTTCATCGTCGTCGCCATCGATTTCATGAGTCCAATCATGTTACGCGATCACCCCCACGATTACGGCCGTGAGCACCAGGTTCGCAAACGACAACACCAGCATTCCCTTCCAGCCGATCTCGATCAGCTGGTCGATACGGACGCGCGGCAGCGCGGAGCGGGCCCACTGTGTGAACAGGAAGAAGCCCCAGATCTTCGCCACGAACCAGAGGAAGCCGATGCTCTCCGGTCCGGGGCCGGAGGCCCCGCCCAAAAACGTCACCGCGAGAATCGCTCCGCCGAGGAAGATGTGAACGAACTCCCCGAGGTAGAACAACACGAAGTACGCCGAGGAGTACTCGGTCTGGTATCCCGCGACGATCTCCGTCGGCGCCTCGGGAATATCGAACGGGTTCCGTCCGATCTCCGCCATGTTCGCCGTGAGGAACAATACGAACGCGAACGGGTTCACGAAGGCGTACCACGTCGGCACGTCGAACCCGGCGACGCTGAACAACACCTCGGTCTGTGCGCCGACGATCGCGCTCGTCTGGAGCGTCCCCGCGAAGATCACGACGGACATCGCGGTCACGATCAACGGAATCTCGTACGCGAGGTTCTGTGCCACCGCTCGGAGCCCGCCGAGCATCGAGTACTTGTTGTTCGACGCGTACCCCGCCATCACCAGCGACACCGACGCGATGGAGGCAAACGCGAACACCAACGCCAACCCCACCTCGGGATCGGCCAACTGGAGGTTCACCGGACCGAGCCGCCCCATCGGGATCACGGCGAAGCCGAGAAGCGCCGAGGCGGGCAACACGATCGGCGCGAGGTCCCACGTGGGGCGGTCGACACCCTCCGGGATGATGAGCTCCTTCGCGAGCAGCTGGACCGCCGACGCCGGGATGATGAGCAACCCGAACGGTCCGACGCGGTTCACGGCGATCCGGTCGGTGAACGCGGCCGTGATCTTGCGTTTCGCCCACGGACCGGCGACACCGGTGAACGCGAGCACGATGTTGCCCACGACCGCGGCCGCGACGAGCGCCCCGATGACTTCGCCGATCACGCCCGGGAGCCCGAGCGTCTCCGAGATGAACTCGGGGAACAGCTGTACCGACGCGGTCCCCATCAGCGGTCCACCTCTCCGAGCACGATGTCGAGGCTTCCCAACGCGGCGATCACGTCGGGGATGTACTCGCCGTTGGCCATCTCCGGCAGCGTCTGGAGGTTCGAAAAGCAGGGCGACCGGATCTTGAACCGGGCCGGCTTGTCGGTGCCGTCGGCGCGGATGTAGATGCCGAGCTCGCCTTTCGCCGCCTCGACCGCGCGGTAGATCTCGGCGTCGTCGTCCGGCCGGAGCGTGCGGGGGACGTTCGACTGGATGTTCCGCTCGTCTTCGGGCCAGTCTTCCAACAGGTCGACACACTGACCGATGATCTTCGCGGATTCTTCCACCTCTCGCATCCGGACGAGCAGCCGGCTGTAGTTGTCACAGCCGTCCTCGGTCACGACGTCCCAGTCGAGCTCGTCGTAGTAGCCGTACGGGTCGTCGCGCCGGAGGTCGTAATCGACGCCGGAACCGCGCGCGACCGGCCCGGTCGCGCCGTAGTTTTTCGCGACATCGGGCGGAAGAATCCCCGTGTCGATCGTGCGCATCTGGAAGATCTCGTTCGAGGTGACGAGGTTGTGGTACTCCTCGACCGAGCCGGGCAGCTGGTCGAGAAAGTCCCGGGTCTTCGAGAAGAACTCCTCGCGCGGCTCGGGCAGGTCCCAGACGACGCCGCCGAGCCGGAAGTAGTTGAACATCAGCCGCTGGCCCGTCAGGTCCTCCAACAGGTTCTGGACGCGCTCGCGGTCGTTGATCGCGTACATGAACGTCGCGGTGAAATCGCCGTTCACGTCGAGCGCGAACGTCGCCAGCGCGAGCATGTGCGCCGCGATCCGGCACATCTCCGCGCCCATGGTGCGGATGACCTGTGCGTATTCTGGCACCTCGATCTCCGCGAGGTCCTCGGCCGCACGCGCGTACGCCCACTCGTTGAGCAGCCCTGCCGAGATGTAGTCCCAGCGGTCGGGGTACGGCATGATCTGGTGGCGGTAGGTGCCGTTCTGGGCCATCTGCTCCTCACAACGGTGGAGGTAGCCGATGTCCGGCTCGACGTCGATCACCTGCTCGCCGTCGAGAATCGTCTTCAGGTGAAGAACGCCGTGGGTCGCCGGGTGGTGTGGACCGATGTTGAGAAACATCGTGTCGGACTCGGCGTCCCTGTGGTGGTCCTCGAGCGGATTGGCGTGTTCCGGGAGCGTGGCGATCTGCGGGCGGTCCTTGTCGTACCCAATCGACAGCGGGTGACCCTGCCACGTCTCCGGCAGGAGGATCCGACGGAGGTCGGGGTGGTCGTCGTACTCGATCCCGATCAGGTCGTACGCCTCGCGCTCGTGCCAGTCGGCGGTGCGGAACACCGGCTCGCCGGACTCGGAGACCGGATCGTCCGTGTCGGCGGGAACGACGACGCTGACCTCCTGGGTCGGGTCGTCGAACTTTTTGAGGTGGTAGATCGACTCGTACCGGTTCTCGTACTCTTGGGCGGTGACCAGCGAGAGGTGGTCGTAGCCGGCCTCTTCTTTGAGCCGGGAGAGCGTCTGTTGAACCGTGTCCGGCCGGATGACGAAGCCGGGCGCGTTGCGGTGGTCGTCGCGGCCGACAACTAGGTCGCCGAGCAGCTCGGCCAGCTCATCTGGCGTTCGCTCGATCGTCGCGTCGTCTGGAGTGTCCGGTCGTTCGAGGCTCATGGCGAATCAGCGAAGTTGTACCGCATGACCAGTTCGTCCTCGTCGATCTGGTCGGTGAGTTTTTCGACGAGTTCGTCCTTTTCGAGGTCGGAGAACTCCTCGAGCTCGTACGGCTTGACCGTCACGGGAGCGGCCTCGCCGTTGGCGACGCGTTCTTGGAGTTTCACGACGCCGTACACGAGCGCCTCCGGGCGGGGCGGACAGCCGGGAACGTGGATGTCGATCGGGATGACCTCCTCGGCGCCTTTGATCACGTTGTATCCCTCCTGGAACGGGCCGCCGGAGATCGTACACGAGCCCATGCCGACGACGAACTTCGGCTCGGGCATCTGGTCGTAGACGCGTTTCATCCGCGGGGCGAACTTCGAGACGATCGTGCCGGGGACGATCATCACGTCGGCCTGCCGCGGCGACGCCCGGGGGACCCCGCTTCCGAACCGGTCGAGGTCGTGTTTCACCGCGTAGGTGTGCATCATCTCGATGCTACAACAGGCGATGCCGAACTGCAGCATGAACATCGAGGAGCCGCGACACCAGTTCAGGAACTTGTCGAACTTGGTGAGGATGAACGGCGAGGAGCCGAACGCCTCTCGGAGCCGGGAGTTGAATCGGTCTCCCTGGCCGGTCATGCGGCTGTCGCGGGTCTCGGTTACCACGCGCGATTCGTCGGTGATGAAGGGTTGATCGCTGCTCATGTGTTGATGTCACGCTCCGTCTTTCTGCTGGCGGCACGGGAGCTGCGGGCCCACTCGACCGCCCCGGTCCGCCACGCCCAGACGAGCCCGACGGCGAGAATGCCAACGAACGTCAACATCGGCCACAACAGGTCGGCCATGGGGACGCCCGCCTCGATGGCCGGGCGGTAGATGACGGCCCACGGAAACAACAACACGGTCTCGATGTCGAAGACGACGAACAACAACGCGACCATGTAGTACTGTATGTTGAACCGGATCCGTGTTCCGCCGGTGGGCGTCTCGCCGGATTCGTAGGTGGTGCTTTTCCCGGTCTCGGGCACGCTCGGGCGGAGCAACGCCGACACCGTCATCATCCCGACCGGGATGAGAAGGCCAACGGCCGCCAGAGCGCCGATTGCTATCCAATCACTCATATGGGTCTCCGTAACGGGCTGAGATTCGAACTGCCCCCTCATAAGCGTTGAGACTTGTGTACGCCCGAGCACGCCGAGTCCGGGCTCCGAACGCCGGGTTTCGTCGCTCCTGACGCCGAATTTCGTCGCCCCTGACGCTGACCGCCGCCGGATTCCGACCCCGAGGACGGGCCGGCTTACGGCTCTGTCGCCTCCCGCGGCAGGAGCAGACAACAGCCGGCGGCGACGAGCGCGAGCGCCGACGACAGGAGGAACACCTCGTCGAAGAAGCCGGCGTCCGCGAGGGTGCCGGCGACGACCGGGCTCCCCGCGCCGATAGCCATGTATCCGGTCCGGAGCACGCCGAGCCCGGAGCCGCGGACAGCCGGCGGGAGGGCGGACGTGAGATACGAGAGCGTCGCCGTCGAGTAGCCGAGCAGGGCGCTGAGCCCGAGCGTCAGGACGGCCAGCCCGGGAAGCGACCCGACGGAAGGCAGGGCCGCGAGCGACGCGGTCGCGACCGCCAACACGACGGGCAGCGTCCGCCGCGCCCCGTACATGTCGTACGCGCGACCGGTCACGGGCTTGACCGCGACGCCCATGGCGAAGAACCCGCCGAACAGCAGCGTCGCCGTCGTCGGCGCGATCGCTTTCACTTCGATCAGGTACGTGGGATAGAAGCCGGTGAACGCCTGCCAGGCACAGTAGGCGAGCGTCTGGATCGCTGTCACGACGATCACGGGGCGGCTCCGGAGTGCGTCCGCAACGGTCCGGCCCGTCTCGACCGCGCGCCGGAGAGCCCTGCTCGCGGCGGCAGACGAGACATCGGCAGAGGACCCGGCTGAATTGGCGGAGGACGCGGCCGGGTCGCCGGCGGGTGCGTCGTCGCCCCCGGACCCGCCGTTCGGCGCCGGGAGCGTGACGAGCAGGCCGATCGCCGCGAGCAAGAATCCCGGGATCGCGAACGCGAACCCGAACTGCCAGGCGAACGTGACCGCGAGAAAGCCGGCGAACGGCGGCAGAAGGGTGTTTCCGAGGTCGCCGGCAGCCATCGTGACCCCGATCGCGGTCCCGTCGTTGTCGGGGTAGACCGCCGACAGAATGGTGAACCGGGAGACGCCGTACAACGCCGTGCTCAGCCCGAACAACGCGGTCGCGGCGAACAACAGCTCGACGACCCCGGCGACGACGACCAACCCCAGTACCGCCCCGGAGACGAGCGTGCTCGTCACGAGTATCGCCCGCTCGCCGAACCGGTCCGAGAGGACCCCGCCTGGGAGCTGTCCGACCGCGTACGCCAGCCACAACACGGTGAGCAGGAGACCGGCCGTCGAAAGCGAGATGCCGTACGCGGTACGGAGGTACGGGATCACCGCCGGATAAACGAGTCGGACGCCGAGCGAGAGGAACCATCCGCCAGCGACGGCGATCAGGACCGGCGTCCGCGGGTCGTCGCGGAGTCCGCCGACGCTCGCCGCGATCCGCCGAACGTTCGTTCTCACTGTCGCTCGGGCGTCGTTGACGGCTCGGTTATAAACCTCGTCGGATCCCGGGGAACCCGGCCGGATCCAGTCGTCACTCCCCGTGTTTCTCACGGAACCCGTCGATCCCCAAGTCGTGGAGGTCGGCGGAGACGCCGGCGACGCCGCCTGTGAGATCCTCGTGGTACGCCAGCAGCCGGTCTTCGATCTCGTCGTGTTCGCGCGCGAGCACCTGCGCGGCCGACAACCCCGCGTTGAACGACTTGCCGGCGTCGACGGCAACGATCGGCGCGCCGGTGGGCATGCCGATCACGGAGTCGACCGACTTTTCTTGAACCGGGACGCCGATGACGGGAATCGGATACGCGATCGACGCGGTCATGTTCGGCAGGTCCGCCGACTTCCCGCCCGCGCCCGCGACGATCACGTCAAGCCCGCGGTCCGCCGCAGTCTCGCCGTAGGCGTACATGAGTTCGGGGGTGCGGTGTGCGGAGACGACGTAGCTCTCGAAGGTGAAGCGGGCCTCAGGGGGGGTCGCAAAGTCGGTCTGTTCGGCGAATCCGAGCGCGTCGAGCGCGTCGTACGCGCCCTCCATGGTCGGGAGATCCGAGTCCGAGCCCATGATGATCCCGACGTCGGGGGTGGTCTCGGAGTCGACGTCCGCCGCCGCCTCCGTCTCGAGCCGGTCGATGAGGTCTGCTACCGTTGTCACGTGGCGAGAATCGCTCGCCGGCGTCTAAGTGGTTGCGGCTTCGCGGCTCCGTCCGGGTCTCACCAGAGGGTCGGGAACGGCTGGAGGGTGGGCGGGGCGAGACCGAAACGACCATGCGACGCCCTCATAATCTACGCCCATGTACGTGGTCGTCAACGCCGCAGAAAGCGTCGACGGGAAGCTCTCGACCCGTCGCCGCGAGCAGCTTCGGATCTCGGGCAGCGAGGACTTCGACCGGGTCGACCGGGTGCGGGCCGCCGCCGACGCGGTGTTGGTCGGCGTCGGCACCGTTCTCGCCGACGACCCACGGCTGGTTCTCGACGAGGAAGCGCGCCGCGTCGAACGGCTGCGAAACGGACGCCCCGGCGACCCCGCCCGGGTCGTCGTCGACTCGACCGGCCGGACGCCGACCGACGCGCGGATCCTCGACGACGCCGCGACCACCCATCTGATCGTGTCTGCGGCCGCCGACCCGGAACGACGCGAGGCGTTGACCGAGGCGGGCGCGAACGTGATCGTCGCCGGGTCGGACCGCGTGGACATGGCGGCGGCCACGGACGCGCTGGCTCAAGAAGGGATCGACCGGCTGATGATCGAAGGCGGCGGTGAGGTGATCTTCTCGTGTTTCGCGGCCGGAATCGTCGACGAACTCACCGTCTACGTCGGGTCGCTCGTCGTCGGCGGGCGCGACGCGCCGACGCTGGCCGACGGTGACGGCTTCGTCGAGGCGTTTCCCCAACTGCGGCTGACGGACGTCGAACGGCTCGATGACGGAGTCGTTCTCTCCTACGAGGTCGGTGAGACGGAGTCGGCCGGCCACGACTGAGGGCGGCGACACGCGGCGTGGAGACGTGTCCGCACGCGGCAGACACGCGGAATCGGGCAGTACACGCCCCGTGCTACCGTGTTTCACACAAATCCACCGAAGTATTTATATGTCGGTGCGCGGTACATTTATTTACCAGAACGCCTCCGGCGCTGGTTGGATCGCACGCTGAAATGAACGGGAGTTCTTATTCACGGCCCCACGCATCTCGGCGAGCGTCGGCCACACCCGGAGCGGTGATGGAGAGATAACAAATGGTAACGAAAGACGAAGTCATCGAACAGTACGACATCGAGCCGATGAACGACGCGGACAACATAGACCTTTCCGAGGGCGACCTCGAGAACGGGTCGAAAGGACAGCTCATCAAACGCGCCGGACAGCTGCGAGACCGGCGCAACAAGCTGAACCAGATGGCCTCCGAGCGCGCGTCGAAGCGCGACGACCTCAACGCGAAAACCCGCGAGAAGGTCGACGAGGCCCAAGAACACCGCGAGAAGCGCGACGAGCTCAACGAGCAGGTCCAAGAACACAAGGACAAGCGGAACGAGCTGAACGCGAAGGCCAACGAGCTGTTCGACGAGGTCGAAGAACTCAAACAGGACATGGAGCTGGGCTCGGGCAAGTCCATCGAGGAGCTCAAAGAAGAGATCGAGGACCTCGAGTTCCGCCAGCAGACGGAGGTGCTCGACGCCGAAGACGAGCGCGAGCTCATCGAAAAGATCGACGACAAACGCGAGGAGCTCGCCGAAAAGAAAGAGAAGGTCGACGACACGAGCGAACTCGACGAGCTCGTCGAGGAGGCCGAGGAAGTCCGCTCGGAGGCGTCGAAACACCACCAGAAGGTGACAGAGCTCGCGGACAAGGCCCAAGAACACCACAACGACATGATCGAGGCCTACCGCGAGGCCGACGACATCCGCGACGAGGCCGACGAGATGCACGAGCTCTTCGTCGAGGCACAGGAGGCGGCCGACCGCCACCACGAGGACTTCGTCCGCGTTCAGAAACGCCTGCGCGAGCTCGACAAGAAGGAGGAAGAAGAACGGAAAGACGAGCGCGCCGAGAAGCGCGAGGAAGAAAAAGAAGAGGCCGAAGAGATATACCAGAAGTTCAAAGAAGGCGAGACCCTCGACACCGAGGATCTGATGAAGCTACAGAAGACCGGACTGCTGTAACGCCGGGGATACTTCTTACCGAGCGGTTTCTGTGTGTGATCGCGTGAGGGTAGTTACGCGGCAGCGGCGGGTCGAGTGGTTCGGGATCGAAAGCCCGACCACTCGCTGCGAGGCCGTTGTTGGCGTGGCGGTATAGAGAGCCCACAGCCACGGCGGTCCGATGCGTCCGTCCCGGCCCTCGGCGCTCACTCCGTGCGATCCTGTGGGTCGTGTGCCGCGTCGCATCCCTTCGCCCTTGGGGCTACCCCGGGTGTGTCTCGTCTCGCCCGCACCGCGACCGCACCTCACGCCTCCCCATCCTCGGCGGCCGGGCCGTCGCGGACGCGCCGCTCCGGCCCGCCGCCTCCCTCGCGCTCCGTTCGCGCCCTGGCGGGCGCTCGCGGGAGCGCGCCGAGAGGGTGGTCGTGTGGCGAGAACGGCACGGGACGGCCCTCGAGCAACAGGGTGAAACGCGCCCGTCACCAACCGACAGTATGGACAGCGACGCGCGTTCGACCGGACGGGATCTCCTCGCGGCCGCCGTATTGGGTGCGACGGCGACGCTGGCGGGTCGACAGGTTCTCGCCCGGCTCACCGGGGGGCGGCTCGGCGAGTCGACGGAGTACAACACGGCAAAGGTGTCGGTGTCGGGGCCGATCGCCCGCGACCGGGGGCGACCCTCGCCGTTGTCGGGAGCGACCGGCACGACAGCCGACGAGGTCGTCGACCGGATCGAGGCGGCCGACGACGACGAGGAGGTGGAGGCGCTGCTCGTCGAACTCAACACGCCCGGCGGCGAGGTCGTCCCGAGCGACGACATCCGGCGGGCGGTCGCCGCGTTCGACGGCCCGACGGTCGCGTACGCGACCGACCTGTGTGCCTCCGGCGGCTACTGGATCGCGAGCGGCTGTGACGAGCTGTGGGCCCGCAACGGGAGTCTCGTCGGGTCTATCGGCGTCGTCGGCTCGCGGCCGAACGCGGCCGGGCTGGCCGACAAGCTCGGAATCTCCTACGAGCAGTTCACCGCGGGCGAGTACAAAGACGCCGGCGTCCCGCTTCGCGAGATCGAAGACGACGAGCGCGAGTACCTCCAATCGATCATCGACGGCTACTACGAGCAGTTCGTCGAGACCGTCAGCGAGGGGCGAGAGATGGACTCCGAAGCGATCCGCGAGACGGAAGCACGCGTCTACCTCGGCCCTGACGCCCTCGATATCGGGCTCGTCGATCAGCTCGGCGTCGAAAACGACGTGGAAGACCGGATCGGTGAGCGGATCGGCGACGAGGCCGAAATCAGGGAGTTCGCACCCGACCGCGGGCTCATCGAGCGGCTCGGAATCGGCGCTGAGCGCGTCGCGTTTGCCGCCGGGAGCGGCGTCGCCAGCGTCTTCGCCGGCGACGGTCGCGACGTCGATGTCGAGTTTCGCTGAGCGGGTCGACCCGGGCCGGCCCGACCCCGCCAGAACGGAGAGGCTTTTTACTCCGTCGGAGAGTTGGCCAAGCCGTGACGACGCTGGTCATCTGTGTGGACCGCTCGGGGACGATCGGGCGGGCCACGAACGTGCCGATGCCGGTCGCTGGCTGGGAGGCCGTCAGATCGCTCGTCACCGACGCGGGGCTCGCCGACCCCGAGGACGCCAGCGTCAACTGCCTGCTCGAGGCGCTCCGGATCGCGCGTGACCTCCGCGACGAGCGCGAGGAGTCGGTCGTCGCCGTCGTCTCCGCCGAGAGCGAGACGCCGGTCGGCGCCGACCGCTCGATCGCGGCCCAACTCGACGACCTCGTCGACCGGTACGCGCCGAGCGCCGCAGTCATCGTCGTCGACTCCGCAGAGGACGAACGGGTCCTTCCGATCGTCGAGTCGCGAATGCCCGTCGACGGGGTCGACCGCGTTGTGGTTCGGCAGGCGCACGACCTTGAGTCGACGTACTACCTGTTGAAACAGTTCCTCGCCGACGAGCAGCTCCGGTCGACCGTCCTCGTTCCGGTCGGGATCGCGTTGTTGTTGTTGCCCGTGTTGTTCGCGCGGTTCTCGGCGGAGGCCGCGATCGCCGGCGTCGCCGGATTGCTGGGCGCGGCCTTGTTATACAAGGGGTTGGGGATCGATCGGCTGGTGGCGGGAATGCCGGAACGGGTTCGGGAGGCGTTGTACGCCGGTCAGGTGTCCGTCGTGACGTACGTCGTCGCCGGTGGGCTCTCGCTCGTCGGCGGCTTTTTTGGGGTGTTGGCGGCCACGGACGTCGAGGACGCCCTGACCGTCCAGGCGATGGAGTTCACCTACGCGGCCGTCCCCTGGCTCGCGGTCGCCGGGGTGACCGCCGCGGTCGGCCGGCTGCTCGACGAGCTGATCCGCGACGAGGGTATCCGGACGCCGTACCTCAATCTTCCGTTCGTCATCGTGGCCGTCGGCCTCGTGGTGCGTGGGTTCGCGGGGTACTTTCTCGCCCAGGAGACGGCGCTCGATCCGGTTCGCATCGGCGAGCTCGCCGTCACGCCCGGTCAGCGGCTCGCGGGGTTCATTGTCGCCGGCGTCGTGGTGTCGCTTCTGGGCGTGAAACTCGCGAGCGACGTGGGAACGGAGACGTTAGAGGACGTGATCGACGCCGACGCCGACACGGACGGCGGAGCCGAACGCGAGTGAGGACCGAGCGGGTCGGCGGCTGACCGGCGAGCGATGCCGCCATCGGACCCGACGGCTTTTATCGGGTCGGGCCGCTCGTGTCGGCATGGACGTGTACGGACTGATCGGGAATCCGGTCGGCCACTCGTTGTCGCCGCCGATGCACGAGGCGGGCTACGCGGCTCTCGACATCGACGCGCGCTACGTCACCTTCGAGCCCGCTCCCGACGACGCCGCGCTGGCGGTCGAAGGGGCGGCTGCGCTTGGTGTGGCCGGACTCAACGTCACCATTCCGTTCAAACAAGACGTGCTCGAGGCGGTCGCTGCCGACCCGCTCGCCGAGCGGATTGGCGCGGTGAACACGGTCGTCTTTCCGGGCGGCGACGGCCGGCCGCGGGGGTACAACACGGACGCCGCGGGAGTGACGCGCGCCTTCGAGCACCACGACGTGACGCTCGCGGGGGCCGACGCGGTCGTCGTCGGCGCCGGCGGCGCGGGGCGGGCCGCGGCGGTCGCGCTGGCGGACGCGGGCGCGACCGTTCACGTGGCCAACCGCACGGCCGATCGGGCGGTGACACTCGCCGCCGACGTCCCCGAGGCGACCGGCGGTGGGCTCGCGACGCTCGACGAGCGGGTGCCCGCGGCCGACGTTCTCGTCAACGCGACGAGCGTCGGGATGGAAGAGGACGCGACGCCGGTTCCGGCAGAACTGCTCCACGCCGAGCTGGCGGTTCTCGACGCCGTCTACGCGCCGACGGAGACGCATCTCCTTCGGGACGCCGACGCCGCGGGCGCGACGACAATCGAGGGAGCGTGGATGTTGTTGTTTCAGGGAGTCGAGGCGTTCGAACGCTGGACCGGCGAGGACGCGCCGGTCGCGGCGATGAACGCGGCGCTGCGCGAGCGGCTTGGATGAGTCTCTCCGCGCCGGCTACGACCCGAACGGAGCCGCCAACAGCCCGGCGGTGAGGACCAGCCCGACGGAGAGCCCGGCGGCAGCGTAAAAGAACGGCCGCGCGTCGCGGGCCGGCTCCCGCAGTGTGCCCGCATCGAGGCCGTCGGCGAGCGTTCCGCTCGCGGCCTCCACGAGTCCCGTGGTCACGAACCAGAGCGCGACCATCGCGAGAACGAGGTGGCCGCGGTCGGTGGCAAAGAGCGCGTCGACGGTGTACCGCGTCTCCATCATGTAACCGCCGGACCCGAGGAAGGCGAGCGCCGCGATCCGGGTGCTCCATCGGAGCCGACCGACGATGTGTGCGAGCGCGTCGGCGCCGATGTCGCCGCGGGTCGCCGGCGGCACGACGGCCACCGCCACGAACAACACGCTTCCGGTCCAGAACACCGCGAATCCGACGTGGAGCGACCACGCGGCCGCCTCGACGAGTGACATAATCCGTCTCGGTCGCCGCGAGACTTATAAGCAAACGACTCGTTCGGACCACTCGTCCAGTCGTCGGCCGCGCGGAACTGTCGCAGGCATTTAACTGTCGGGCGCGCCTAATCAGCAATAATGGCACTGCTGGAGAAGATCAAACGAAAGCTCGGGTTCGGGAGCGAGTCGTCCGACCAGGGCCCCAGAGAAACGACGGTGACCGTCGAACAGGAGGCCGGCGAGACCGCCGCCGACAGCCGCCCGGCTGGCGTGAAGACGGCCGACGCCGCGTCGACGACTCCCGACGACGAGGCGGCGTCCGGTGCCGAGGAGACGACCGTGGCCGAGGTCGACGCGGTCGACGAATCCGGGGACGCAGTCGAGTCCGGCGACGCCCCGAGCGCGGCGGCAGACGACACGGCGGCCGACGACACGGCGACCGACGCCGCGGAGCCCCGCTCGGACGGCGATCCGGTCGACCAGATCAAGGGGATCGGACCGGCGTACGGCGAACGTCTCGCGGAGATGGGGATCGAGACGGTCGACGAGCTCGCGGCCGCGGACCCCGTCGACGTGGCCGATGGAGCGAGCGTCGGCGAGAAGCGCGCGTCGCGATGGATCGACCGGGCGGAGCAGTTCTGAGCGTCGCCGCCCCCGGGCGCCACAGAACGACAGACCGAGGGGGCGTCGGCGGATGAGCGAGCCATCGGACCGAACGTACCACGTCGACGGCGAGCTCGTCTCCGCCGACGCGGCGGCCGTCCACGTCGAAGACCGCGGGTTCGCATACGGCGACGCCGCCGTCGAGACGCTGCGGGCCTACGGCGGCGAGGTCTTCCGCTGGAGCGACCACGCCGAGCGGCTGGCGTCGACCTGTGAGGCGCTCGCGCTCGATCACGGACTCGACGACGCAGAGCTGAAACGCCGGGTCGACGAGACGCTCGCCGCCAACGACCTCTCCGATGCGGGCGTCAGGCTCTCGATCACTCGAGGTCGTCAACCGGGAGGGTTCGGCCCCGAACTGCCGCTCGACCCGCAAGCGGAAGTCGATCCGACCGTCGTCGTTGTCGTCTGGCCGGCCGCGCGCGGGGGCGTCGGCTCGGCGCCGGCACATGCCGGTCCCGCAACGCTTCAGACAACGAAGACCCGGAAGGTGTCCGACCGTGCGGTTCCCGCGGACGCGAGAACGCACAACTACCTCAATCGGATTCTCGCGCGGCTGGAGCTTCGGGTGACGGGCGCAGACGAGGCGCTGATCTGCGGTCCCGACGGCCACGTCGCCGAGGGGGCGGCGGCCACCCTGTTTTTCGCCGACGGAACGGGGCTGAAGACGCCAGCGCTCGACGGGCCGGTGCTCCCGGGCGTCGTCCGCGAGGTCGTCATCGAGATCGCCGACGCCGAGGGGATCCCCGTCGAGGAGGGCACCTACACGCCGAGCGACGTGCGCGAGGCCGACGAGGTGTTTCTCACGAACACGCGGTGGGAGCTGCGGCCGGTCAGAACGGTCGACGGAATCGACGTCGGAAGCGACGGCGAGGGGGTCGCCGGGCCGGTCACGACGTTGGTGTCGCGGTTGTTCGACCGGCGGGTCGAAGAACGACACTACGACGGCGAGCGGTGTTGACAGTCACCGACGACGAGTGCCTGCGGTGGCGCGCTCCGGTGTGCGCCCGTCGGGCGCACACAGCGCGCGAGGGATGAGCGAGGGAGCGAAGCGACCGAGCGAATCGGCTGGGGAGGGTGAGGCACAGATCTGTCCGGCTGTCGCGCGGTCGTCTCGTTCACACACCCGTCGACACCGGACGCGAGTGACTCGACTTGACTCGACTCGAACACACGGACACGACTTGTGCCACCTCCTCCCCAGCCGATTCGCGAGCCGCCTCTGGCGACTCGCTCACCCCTCGCACGCGCTCGCGAACCCGCCTTCGGCGACCTCGCGAGGCGCGCGCCACTGCGGCTGGCTCCATGTGGCCGTCGACGGACCGGCTGTGGACGGTACCGATCACAGCGTTCAAACGCGCTGCGGGCGTGTGATTGGTATGGACGCGGACCGCCGGATCGCGGGCGTCGACGAGGTGCCGGAGGACGGAACGCTGCTCGTCACCATTCGGCCGACAGACCCGGACGGGGTCGACGACGCCGACGGCGACGTGGGGCGTGACGCCGACGGGGACCCCGAGGCGGAGGCGATACTCACGCGGGCCGCCGGCGAGGTGGCCGCGTTTCGCAACTACTGTCAACACTGGAGAGATACCCGGCTCGACACGGACGACGGAGCGTTCGTCCGGAACGGCGAGGTGTTCTGTCAGAAACACGGCGCGACGTTCGAGGCCGATTCCGGCTACTGCACGTTCGGGCCGTGTGAGGGCGCGGTGCTCGAATCCGTCGGCGTCGGCGTCGTCGACGACGCGGTGTACCTCGAAGACGACGACTACGAGTTCGTTCGGCTCGGTCCGGCCGAGCGCGACGACGACGGCGGCGGCTCTCGGATCGATTTTACCGGGAGCTGAGCCGGGGAAACCGGGGCCTCAAAACCGCGTCTGTGATCCCGAGCCGGCGTCTTCACGGCCGAGCGCCTGCTTGAGGAAGCTCATCCACCGTTTTCTGTCGGCCGCCTCCTGGCGCTGGGCCTCGGTTTCCGGATCCGCCGCGTTCAGGCCCTCTAAGGCGTTTAACGCGCGGTCGATCCCGATGATCGACGCCGCGAGCTGTTCGCCCCTCTCGTAGCTCACCTCGTTTTCCTCGATGCGTTCGAGTCGTTCGAGCCGTTCCCGTCGGAGGTTGCGCTTGGCGCGCTCGACCCGGTCGCGCTCGCCCGACGGCACCGAGTCGCGCCGCTTGATCTCGAAGACGAACGACTGGAGGTCGATCGATTCTCCCTGAATCTCGATCTCCTCGGGGATCTCCGCGCCGACTGTGGCCGCCTCGCGGTCCACGCGTTCGAGCAGCCCCTTTCGCTCGTACTCTCTCACGTCTCCACGGTACGACGCGGTCGTACTTCGCTCCTTCGGCCCGCAGGCCGCCGCCCGTTCCGCCGAGGGAACGCGGTTAAGCCGATCGGGGCGCAAGTAGCGGTATGGAGTCGCTCGAAGCCGAACTCGACCGCGCTCGCGGCCTCGACGTCGGCGAGTTGGCCGACGCCATCGAGACGATCGGCTTCGAGTGCACGCGCTGTGGCGGGTGTTGTACGGGCTACGCCCCCGACGACCCTGGCGGCGCGCCGGCCGGCGAGGGCACTGGAGACGACGACGCGAGCGGCGGCTGCCACGACGCCGGGCGGACTGACGGCGAGGCGGGCGAGACCGACCGCGAGCCACACACCGCGACCGTCTTCCCCGACGAGGTTCGCGAGGTCGCCGACGCCGCGGCCGCCGACGAGGCGTACGACTGGCGCGACGTGGCTCGGCCGATGCCGTACGGTCTCGTCGAGGGCGACGACGGCGAGCCCGCCGGCGAAACGTTCGAGTGGGCGCTCGCGACGGACGAGTGTGGCGACTGCGTCTTCTACGAGGAAGAAGACGACCGAGGAGCGTGCACCGTCCACGACTCCCGGCCGTTGATCTGCCAGACGTATCCGTTCAGCGTCGCGCTCGGCGGAACGAGCCAGCCGATGGGCGAAGCGGTCGACGGCGAGGGGATGGTGCGGGCTCACGAGTGCGAGGGATTGGGGCGTGACATCTCCCGGGCGGACGCCGAGGAGTTAGCGGCGGCGCTCAAAGAACGGGCGGTCCGCGAGCTCACGGAGGCGATTGGCGTCCGAGACGGCTACGATCCGACGGCCGCAGAACGCGCCGACGGCGACGTGGTGGTGTTCGACTCAGAAGGGCCCAAAACTGCCGACGGGACGCCGGTCGACGGCGGCTGACGGCCGGTGGGGACGGCAGCGCGGGAGTCGACACGCTGGCCGACCGCAGTGTTGCCGACCGGTCGGATCGTTCAGCCCCCGTTCGACGCCGCGTCGCCGTCGGCGTCGAACGGGGGCGAGACGGCCGCGTACCGGAGTATCGGGGGAATCGCCGGAGGTCGCGGGACCACGGCAACAGGCGTTCGTCCGCTGGCGGCGGTTGCCGCAAGCGGGACGCGGGTCGGGTGGCGGTACAACTATGTGACGTGGTCGCCACGTACCGGTGGAGTATATCATGGAAATCTCCGAGAAGCTCCTTTGTCTGTTCAGCGCCGATATCCACGAGGAGGACGGCGACTACATCGTTGAGGTACCGCGCCGAGAGATCGACAACGGGTCGTTAGAACCCGGAGAAACGTACCGGGTCGCTCTCATCGAACGGGACGGCGACGAGGCGAACTCGGCCGGCGAACGCGGCGGGTCGGGGTCGCGCGCCGACGACGGGCCACAGCCGCCCGTCGAGCCCGGCGAGATGCGCTACGTCGAGATCGAAGATCTCGGCAAACAAGGGGATGGGATCGCCCGAGTCGAGCGGGGGTACGTCATCATCGTGCCCGACACGGACGTCGGCGAGCGGGTAAAGATCGAGGTGACCGAGGTGAAGTCCAACTTCGCGGTGGGCGAAGTGATAGAAGAAGACGTGTGATCCGGCTGCCGGGAGCACCCCGGCGTGCTGTTATTTTTTGTCGTCGATTCGCGCGTCCCAGTAGGAGACGGACGCCACGTAATCGCCCGGAATCGTGGCGCCGATCAACGTGTCGAGGGCGCGAAACGGCTTCGCGACCGGACCCGGGAGCCCGCGGTAAAACCCGTACGGCAGCACGAAGTCGTGGGTCTCGTTCGCGAGGGTCATGTCGGCCGCGCCGAGCAGTTCGGCGACCCGTCGCTCGGAGTAGAGCCGCGATCCCATCGGGAGCAGCCACGTGTACACCACCCGCAGGCTTCGTCGATTGAACGTGTCGAAAAACACCTGGTCGGCGCTCACCCGCCGGAGTTCTCGCAGGAATTCGAGCGGGTCGTCCATCAGGTGAAAAAACCGCATCGCGACGACGGAATCGAAGTGGTCGTCCGGGAACGGGAGTCGCGACGCGTCGCCGCGGAGGAACTCGACCGTCTCCGACACGCCCGCGCTCGCCGCGTTCTTGCGGCCCTGTTCGAGCATCTCGCGGGAGATGTCGAGTCCGACGATGTCCGCTCCTCGGGCGGCGAGCATCGTGGTGAACCGGCCGGTGCCGCACGCGACCTCCAACACCCGGTGGCCGTCGTCGAACGGGCCGAGCGCGGAGAGCACCGCTTCCTTCTCGCGCCGGTCGATGAGCGCTCCGCCGCCGGAAAATCGGAGGTCTTCGTACTCCTCGGCGACCTCGTCGGCCTGGTACCATTCCTGACCCTTCACTGTGTCTCCGATGGAGGCCGGACGAACAAAACCGTACTGGATGCGCGCCGCCGGGACGCCTCCGCCCGAAGCGCCGAGTCGTCCGCGAATTTCGCCGCCGGCGAGGGGATCCATGCCAAACGATCGGAAAGAATTCGAGCCGGAAGACATATTAGGACATTATATAATAACGATCAGATTCCCCCATATGTAGCCAACCTTTACCAACGGGTGGGGAATTGATAAAACGCATGAGTACCAGTCCCGTGGGGGCAGCCGATCAGGACCGCCTATCCGAGACCGAATACCGCGAGCGCCTTCGCGATCTTCCGCCCAGCGCCAAACTCGTTGCGAAGGTGTTGGAAGGCGACTCCCCGCTCTCACAGGGCGGTCTCGCCGAGGAATCGTTGTTGCCCGACCGCACCGTCCGCTACGCGCTCAACCGTCTCGAAGAAGAGGAACTCGTCGACTCCCGGTACAGTTTCAAGGACGCCCGGAAGCAGGTGTACTTCCTGACGACGTAGTCGGACGGTCTGATCCGTCTCGGACGCCACGACCGCACTTTTTTATCCGTCATTCCGAAGACCCCTACAGGTCGAAAACGCGGCTCCCGCCGCCACGACGCCCTTTTTATATCTTCGAGCCAATCATACACCGTATGGATCTGTCGGTCGTCGTCCCGACGCTCAACGGCCGGGACCGGTTGGCCGCCTGCCTGGACGGAGTGGCGGCCCACGCCCCCGACGCGGAGGTCGTCGTGGTCAACGGCCCCTCGGCGGACGGCACCACCGGGATGGTCCGCGACCGAGACGACGTCGACGTGCTCGTCGAGATCTCCGACCGGACGGTCAACGTCGCCCGCAACGCCGGTATCGAGGTAGCGACCGGAGACGCGGTCGCGCTCGTCAACTACGACAACCGGATCGACGAGTCGTGGGTCGACGGCGTGGTCGACGGACTCGGCCGCGCCGGCGTGGTGACCGGGCCGGTTGGGTCGGCAGCGCACGACGCGGCCGACGCCGACGACCCGTTCTCGGCGGAGGCGGACGGCGACGCGGCGGCCGATCGCACCGACTACCCCGAGCGTCGCCAGATCGCGGGCCGTGACGTGACGTACTTCGCGGGCGGAAACGTCGCGTTCCGCCGGGAGGTGCTTCGGGACCTCGACGGGTTCGACGAGTATCTCCACACCGGCGGCTCGCGCGACACCGCCCACCGGCTCGCGCGGATGGACCACGAGATCGTCTGGAACGACGCGGTCGCGGTCACGAACGAGCCGGCGAGTCAACCCGCCGCCGACGGGGGGCGAGTCGAGCGCGACTGGCGGTGGAAGTACCGCGCGCTCGCGTACCGCCTGGCGAAGAACTACGGGATTCGCCCGACCGTTCTCGGGCGGACCGGCAAACACGCGGTGACCGACGCGGCGTCGACCGCCCGCGACGTGATCAGCGGCGAGGCGACGCCGTCGGGGTGGGCCGCACACGGACGCGACGTGCTGATGGGAATCGCCGGCGGGAGCGCCGACGGGATGGTAGCGCGCGCACGCGACCGAACCCCCAGACGAAACCCGAACGGCCTCTCAGCGCGCGCGGACCGCGCGGTGGCGAAGTACGACCGGCGGGAGTGAGACTCGACGCGTCCCCACGCCATTTAATTCCCGGCGCCGCCAACGGCGAGTATCGAATGGGACTCACGAAGCGGATCATCCCCTGTATCGACGTCGACCTCGACGACGACGGCGACGCGGCCGTCTACACGGGGGTCAACTTCGAGAACCTGGAGTACACCGGCGACCCGGTCGAACTGGCCAAAAAGTACAACGCCGCGGGAGCCGACGAGTTCGTCTTTCTCGATATCACCGCCAGCGCCGAGGGGCGCGAGACGATGCTCGACGTCGTCAACGCGGTCGCCGACGAGTGTTTCATTCCGCTCACCGTCGGCGGCGGGATCCGCACGAAAGCCGACATCAAGGAGACGCTTCGCGCGGGCGCGGACAAGGTGTCGATCACGACCGGCGCGCTCGAACGCCCCGAACTCATCGAGGAGGGCGCGGCCGCGTTCGGCAGCCAGTGCATCGTTATCTCCGTCGACGCCCGCCGTCGCGACGACGACGCCGGCGAGAACTACGTCACGGACGAGACCGGCGAAGCGGTGTGGTTCGAGTGCACGAAGAAGGGCGGCCGCGAGGGAACCGGCCGCGACGCCGTGTCGTGGGCCCGCGAGGCCGAAGAACGCGGCGCGGGCGAACTCTTCGTCAACTCCATCGACATGGACGGCACGAAGGACGGATACGACGTTCCGTTGATCCGCGCGATCTGTGACAACGTCTCTACGCCCGTGATCGCTTCTTCGGGCTGTGGCGGCCCCGAGGACATGCACGAGGTGTTCACGGCGGCGAACGCCGACGCCGGGCTCGCCGCCTCGATCTTCCACTTTGGCGACTACTCGATCGAGGAGACGAAGGCGTACCTCGACGAGCGGGGCGTCCCCGTCCGGCTGTGAGGTGAGCACACGAACCGGGCCGGCGGGTGATCGATCACTCAGAAACGAGTGAAGACGGTGCGGATCTGCGAACCGTCGTGGCGCCGAAACGCGAACCAACACCTATTATTCGATGGAACATGAACGATGATGTATGTCCACGTCACCGACGCGTGTTCACGCCGAGCGGCCGGAGATCGTGTGTCGATCGACGGAGGATCCGTCCGCGGACGCCGAGGTGACATTTTTCGAGGCGGACCGCGACCCCGACGAGCGGACGACGCGGTGGATCACGGTGCGAGAGGCCGACTGCGTGCCGCGCGAGGAGTGGCGATAGGTCAGTCGTCCGCGGGAACAGGATCGCCCGCCAGCACGTCGTGTGCGTCGAGCAGCGCCACCGTCGCCAGCCGAATCGCATGGGGCCAGCCGAGCGGGGTCGCGCTGTCGGGAGTGCCGTCGTCGAAGAACTGTTCGGGGAGGTATCCCGTCGGCGCACACAACGGGCCGTCCGGCGAGACGCGTCCAAGCAGGTCGCGGGCGCGGCCCGCGAGCCGGTCCGCACGCGGGTCGTCGTGGGCGGCGAGCAGGACCGCGAGTTCGCCGCAGGCGTGTGCCCCCCAGGCGGTCGACACCGTCCACACCTTCTCGGAGAACTGGTCGCCGCGCCGCCAGGCGTCTCCCTCGTATCGGATCAGCCCCGCGATCGCGTCCGTCTCGCGTGCGAGTCCGTCGACGACCGTCTCGACGTGTGAGACCAGCCGGTCGAGCCGCTCGGCGTCGACCCCGTCCTCGGCGAGCGCGTCGAACGCGCGGTGGGCGCTCGCGAGCGCGAGCGTCGAGGCGTCGAGCCGGTCGTCGACGTCGCCGTGGGGCGTCTCGCGGAGCGCGTAACAGCCGCGGCCGGGCACCCAGAGGTCGTCGAGGGCGGCGTACACCTCGCGAGCCCGGTCGTGTGCGTCTGCCGCGGGAGCGTCGTCGGCGTCGGCCGCGATCCCCTCGCCGTGGAGCGCGAGTTCGCTGTACGCCTCCAGAAACGTCGCCGTCGTGTGCGTGAACCGCCCGAGCGAGTCCTCCCAGGCGTTCTGACAGACGACCGGAAGACCGTCGTCCGCGAGCGTCGCGTCGAGGCTCGCGAGCGCGTCTCGGAGCGTCGCGTCGAGCCCGTCGACATCGACGTCGTTGGCGCGCGCACGTGCCAAGTACGCGATGACGCTTGCGGTCTGGTCGGCCTGGTAGTCGACATCCGGGCCGTCCTCGATGCGTGCGTTCGCCCAGCCGGGCGCGAGCGCGCCGTTCTGCGGCCAGACGCGGTGTGGCCAGGAGCCGTCGGGCCGTTGGGTGGCGACGTACATCCGCGCCGACCGGGCGTGCCAGGCGTCGAGCCCGAGTCCGAGCCGGTCGTCGGCGTCGATCAGAAACGTCGATATCTCGGCGTCGTCGCGGAACCAGGTGTAGCCGTAGCCGCCGGAGTGTTCACAACAGGGGTCGAAGTCGGGGCCGGCGATCCGAAGCCCGGTGTCGGCCGACAACAACGACAACACCCGGAGGTCCGCGATCACCGACTCGCGGGACGGGGCCGCGTCGGGAACGGACGGGACCGAGTCGGCGGCCGCAGCCGCCATCGTGTCGGGGGAGTCGGCCGTCGCGAACGCCGTCGACAGTCGCTCGCGGGCCGCCGTCCGGGTGGTCTCCGAGCGGTCCGTGAGAAGCGTGGCGACCGTCGCCACGCCGTCCGTCACGGGCACGTCGACGACGAGTTCTCCCGAGAGCCGTTCTTCGTCGTAGCGGTCGCCGTCGGGCTCACGCGGGAGGTCCGTCGGGGCGTCGTCGAGGAGTTCCGGGAAGGTCGTCGGGGGTTGGCCGCGGAGGTCGGCAAAGCCCGTCGGGCTCGCGAGAAAGTCGTGTTCGTCCGCGTGGTACACCTCGATCGCGTCGTCGTAGCGGAGCTGTCCCACGCGGTCGTCGCGGCCGTCAGGGGCGAACGCCGCGTACATCACGAGCGAGACGTCGCCCGGGTCGAGACCCGATTCGGGCGCCGAGTCGACGGTCGCGCGCGTGACGTGGGCGTCGCCGACCGTCAGGTCGTGTCGCCGGACCGTCGCGCGGTCGGTCTCGTGGACCGTCTCGACCAGCGTCGTCTCGTCGACGTATCGCTGGCGGGTTCGGTCCGCCTCGAACCAAGTCACGTCGCCGTCGACGGCGATTCCGAGCCGAGAACGAACGAGCCCGCTGTGACCGGTCAGGGGATAGCCGAAGTCGCGGAGCCGTCCGGCCGCGTCGACGTGAACGAGCCGGCCGTCTCCGCCCGTGAACCGGCCGGAGGCGGTGCGTCGTTCCCCCGCGAAGAGCCGTCCGTGGCCGGTGTTGCGCTTGTAATCGTCGAGCGCGTCGCGCAGGTGCATCACCTTCGAGGAGAACGCGAACGAAAATGAATGTTTGGTGTACTGGTTATTCATAGATTCTGTCAACGGAAACGCTCAAGCGACTCGGCCGCCGGGTGTGGGTATGCACGAGCCCGGACCGCCGCGGACGACGAGCGTCGGGCGGCCGGTAGAACTGGCGCCCCGCGACCCGGATCCGAGCGGCCGTTACGACTGGACGCTTCGCGACGCGCCGGCCGAGAGCGACGGCGACGTGCTCGAGCCCGGCGAGACGAGTCGCGCGGACGACCCCGTCGTCCACCTCCACCCGGACGCGCCCGGAACCTACGTGTTGAGCCTCGAAGCCCCCGACGGCACGCACCGCCAGCGCGTGCGGGTCTTCGCCGACGAGCGGCGCGACACCGCGATCCGCGTGCCCGCGAGCGACCTGCCGGTCGACGACGACGCGGTCGATCGGGTCTCCGTGTCGTGGCGGCACAACGACCGGCTGCTGGCGCGCGACCGCCCCGAGCGCGACGGCGACGAGTGGGTGTATCACGCGCGGATTCCGCCGGGCAGACACGCCGTCGGCTTCCTCGCGAACGACGACCGCGCGACCGAACACCGCGTCACCCACGAGGTCGACGGGCCGGGACGTCCCCGCCTCTCACTCGACGGCCGTCTCGAGACGACCGACGAGGCCGGCGACGTTCTCGTCGTCGCCGCAGCGGTCGGCGTCCCGCCGGAGTCGACGACGGATTCCGGCGACGTCGACGTCGCGTTCCTCGTCGACGACCGAGACGCCGACCCGGAGACGGTCGAGCGAATCGAGCGCCGGGCCGACGGACGGACGCTCCGTGTCCCGCTCGACGACCTCGGCGGCGACGCCGACGGCCTCCGGATCCACGCGGTCCCGCACGCGGACCGACACGGCGCGATGGAGACGGTCCGAGTCGACCGGGAGCCGGACGGGTCGAGAACGGTCACGGATCCGCACGCCCGCCCGGCGTGGGCCGACGCCCCCACCGTGTACGAGGTGTACGTCCGGTCGTTCGCGGGCGACACGCTGGCGACGACGTTCGCGGAGATCGAACGACGGCTGCCGTACGTGGAGGACCTCGGAGTCGACGCGCTCTGGCTGACGCCGGTGCTCGCCTCGCCGACCGACCACGGGTATCACGTCACCGACTACTTCGAGACGGCCGCCGACCTGGGGTCGCGGGCGGCCTTCGAGTCGCTCGTCGACGCCTGTCACGCGGCGGGGATCCGGGTGATCTTCGACCTCGTGATCAATCACACCTCGCGCGACCACCCGGCGTTCCAGCTTCACGCGGCCGGCGTCGAGGAGTACGCCGACCACTACCGGCGGGCCGACGGCGCCGTCGACGTGACCGGAATCGACTGGGCGGAACTGGAGGGGGGCGCTACACCCGAGTACTACTTCGACTGGGGCCGGATCCCGAACCTGAACTTCGACAGTCCGGCCGTCCGGACGTGGCTGCTCTCGGTCGTCGACGAGTGGGCGGCCGTCGTCGACGGCTTCCGCGCGGACGTCGCCTGGGGCGTCCCCCACGGCTTCTGGAAGGAGGTTGCCGACCGCGTCCCCGACGACGTCTTGTTGCTCGACGAGACGCTTCCGCACGATCCGTTCTACGGCGAGGGCGAGTTCGACCTCCACTACGACACCTCGTTGTACGGGGCGCTGGACGCGGTTGGCGCCGGCAGACGATCCGCCGACGCCGTCGCGGACGCGCTCGACCGCGGCCGGTGGCTCGGGTTCGACGACCCGAGCGCACAGCTGCGGTACATCGAGAACCACGACGAGGACCGGTATCTCACGTCGCACGGCGAGGCGGCGCTGCGTGCGGCCGCGGCGGTGACGTTCACGCTGCCCGGCGCGCCGATGATCTACGCGGGCCAAGAGCGGGGCAACGAGACGACCCGCGGGCCGTTCCGCTGGCACGACGGCGACAACGCGCTCACGGCGTTTCACCGCCGGCTCTCGGCGCTGCGAGACGCCGAACCGCTCCTCCGTTCCGGACGCGTCGACGCCGCGGCCGCCGTCGACGTCGTCGCGGGCGATCCCGACCGGGTGACCGCCTACGAGCGCGTGGCCGAGACAAGCGACGGGTCCGGCGACGAGACGCCCGAGTCCCGCGACCGACTGCTCGTCGTCGTGAACTTCGGCACAGAGCCCGCGACGATCACGGTTCCGGACCGGTTCGAACGGGAGCTGTTCGCGGGTGAACCCGTCGAGCGGCGGCTGCGTCGTCGAGGATGTCGCGGTTCTCGCGTGACGCGTGTATCATCGACCATTATAAATAGGACGTTCCTCCCTTCGACGTATGGACGACCGGACGTTGACCGACCGCCTCGAGCGGTTCGGGCTCTCCGAGAAGGAGATCGACACGTACCTCACCCTGCTCGAGTACGGCGAGGCGAAAGCCAGCACCGTCGCCGACGCCGCCGGGGTCTCGAAGCGGTACGTGTACAGCGTGAGCGAGTCGCTCGCGGATCGCGGGTTCGTCGAGGTCCACGACCACGCCGTGCCAACGACGATCCGCGCGAACCCGCCGACGGAGGT
Organism: uncultured archaeon A07HR67; assembly: GCA_000496175.1. Lineage (GTDB taxonomy): Archaea > Halobacteriota > Halobacteria > Halobacteriales > Haloferacaceae > Halorubrum. Next base: position 96,852 of record KI543168.1, read on the forward strand.
GACAGAACGACTCCGGTCGGAGGTGGACGCGATCCGACCCGGTCTCGAGGAACGGTTCTCGCGGGCGGAACGCGAGACCGAGCAGTTCGAGGTGATCAAATCCCGGGTCACCGTGATCAAGCGACTCCGGTCGCTCGCCGCCGGCGCCGACGCGGAGCTGACGCTCTCGATTCCGGCACGGCGCCTGTCGGAGGTCGCTCCTGCGCTCGCCGGCGCCGTCGACCGCGGCGTGTTGGTGTTGCTCATCGTGTCCGGCGTCGACGACCCGTCGGCGGTCGATGCCGTCCCCGACGGGGTCGCGAGCGTCGTGCGGACTTGGAGCGAGGCGATGCCGACGATGCTCACCGTCGACTCGGCCCGGGGCGTCGTCGCGCCGCCGGAGTTGGTGTCTCGGTCGAACTCCGACCGGCGGGCGATCGCCTTCACCCAACAGCAGTTGGCTCCGGTCATCGTTGGGTCGTTTCTGGGGAACTACTGGCCCGTCGCGTCGGAGGCGGCGACCGCAGAGCCGGCCGCGCTGCCGGCGGAGTACACGAACTTCAGACATGCGGTGTTTCAATCGACCCAGCATCTGCGGAGCGAAACGACCCTCTACGCCACGGTCGGCGGCAGACGCACGGCCGACGACGAGACCGTCGAGGTCGCGGGACGCGTCGCCTCGGTCAGCCAGGGGATGGTCGAGCCGACGAACAACGAGTTTCCCGTTCAACACTCGCTGACGCTCACGACTGACGACGGGGTCGTCGCCGTCGGCGGACAGGGAGCGTTCGTCGAGGACGTGGAAGCGGATCTCGTTCGGCTGGACGCCGAGTAGGGGTGAGCGGGAACGGTTCCGCGGATCGGGGCTCCGAGGATCAGAGCCGTTCGTCTCGAAACGCCCGAACCACGTCCTGGCGGGCGATGAGCCCGACGAGGGTGCCGTCGTCGGCGACGACCGGCAGCCTGTTGATGTCCGGGTCGTCGCCCGAGAGCAGTTCGAGAATCTCGTCGACGCCGGTGTCGGGACCGACGGTCGCGGCGTCGGCGGTCATCACCTCGGTGATCGGCCGGTCCGCGTTGCGGGCAAGGTCGAGGCCGAGGTCGAGGTCCGCCCAGGGCGGCTTCACCTGATAGGTGAGCGTGTCGACGAACGGCGGGAGCCCGACCGGGATCCACAGCGTTTCTTCGTCGGGTTCGAAGAGGTCGACGAGGTCGGACTCCGTTATCACGCCGACGACGACGCCATCGTCGTCGACGACCGGGAAGCCCGAGAAGGGATTCCGGGCGAACGTGTGGAAGACGGTGGCGACGTCGTCGCCGGCCGAGACCGTTTTCACGTCGTCGATCATCAGGTCGCGCGCGTTCATGCCGGCGATGGGGCGCCGGCGGTGGTAGGTGTTGTGGCGCTGCCTCGTCGGGCCCGCTCGGCGTTGCGGGCGCGGCGTCGGCTGCCGCGTGAACTGATCGGGATGACGGCGGATACCAATCTTTAATATTTTCACCCCACTGAGTTAGTACATGAGCGTCGTTAGCGTGTCTATGCCGGAAGAATTGCTCGAGCGGATCGACCAGTTTGCCGACGACCACGGCTACACCGGTCGGAGCGAGGTGTTTCGAGAAGCGAGCCGGAACCTCCTCGGCGAGTTCGAAGACAAGAAGCTCGAGGGCCGCGAGCTGATGGGGGTCGTGACCGTGCTCTTCGATTACGAGACGACGAGCGTC
>KI543168.1:98572-106958 GCA_000496175.1 uncultured archaeon A07HR67
ACAGGACCGAGCCACGCCGCTCGCGACGGACGAGTTAATACTAAGCTTCTCTTGGTATCCAAATATTATTATACCAAGGCAGTCAATTCATAACTACACATGAGCCTCAACAGACGGCGGGTGTTGTCCGCGGTGACGGCGGCAGCTGGCGCCGGCGTGCTCGCGGGTTGTGCCGGCGACGGATCGGCGACTGGCTCGGAGTCGGACGCGACGACCGCCCGCGCGTCGTTTTTCGTGTTCGGAGACGTCGCCGGGCAGGTTGCCGGAAGCGCGGCCGAGTCCGCCCTTCTCGTGCCGGTGGGCCAGCACGGACACGGGTGGGAGCCGGGCCCGAGGGTTCGAGAGCAGATCCGCGACGCCGACCTGTTCGTTCACGGAATGGCCGGCTTCCAGCCCTGGGTCGACGACATCAGGACCGACCTCGAAGCCGACGGGTCGGGCGTGACCACGGTGGACGCGAGCGCAGACGTCGACCTGCTCGAGGCGGGAACGGACCACGATCACAGCGATGACGAGGAACACGCGGACGACCACCACGACGACGGCGAAGACGACCACCACGACGGCGGCGAAGACGAACACGACCAACACGGCGCTGGAATGGATCCGCACTTCTGGACGGATCCGCTTCGGGTGAAACGGGCTGTCGACACCGTCCGGAGGGGGTTCGCCGACGTCGACCCAGACAACGCGGACGCGTACGCCGAAAACGCCGCGGCGTTTCGGAGCGACCTCGACGACCTTCACGCCCGGATCGAGACGACGGTATCCGACGCCTCGAAGGACACCATCCTCGTCGCCGGCCACGACTCGTTCCAGTACTTCGGCGACCGCTACGGCGTGACCGTCGAATCGCTCACGAACGTCTCGCCGGACGACCGTCCGACCCCCCGAGACATCGAGCGCGCCCAGTCGGTCATCCAAACACACGATTTAGAGTACATCTGTGCGGACCCGCTCGAGTCACAGCAGGCCGCAGACCAACTCGTCGCCGAGACCGATGCCACGGCGGTGTTGCCGCTCACGGCGATGCCGGGACTCACCGACGAGTGGGAGAAGAAAGAATGGGGGTACCTCGCGGTGATGGAAAACGTTAATCTCCCGACGCTGGAACGCACGTTAGACGCATAATGGCGCTTCTCGAAGTCAGCGATGTGACGTTCTCCTACGGCGACCGTCCGGTCGTCGAAGGAGTGTCGCTCGACGTCGAGAAGGGAGAGTTTCTCGGACTCGTCGGCCCGAACGGCTCCGGGAAGACGACGCTGCTCGAGTTGATGATCGGGCTCCGGCGTCCCGACACCGGCTCGGTAACGTTGTTCGGCGACCCGGCACACGAGTCGACACACGGCGAACAGATCGGGTTCGTCCCACAGGACGTGACGACCACCGAAGAAGAGATGCCGATAACGGTCAGAGAGGCCGTTCGGATGGGCCGGTATCCACACAGGCTGACGCGGCGGTTCACCCAAGACGACCGCGACGCCATCGACGCCGCGCTGCGACGCGTCGAGATCGCTGACATCGCAGACCGTCGCGTCGGCCGGCTCTCGGGTGGGCAGCGCCAGCGGGCGTTCATCGCCCGCGCGCTCGCGTCCAGAGCGGACCTGCTCGCGCTCGACGAGCCGACCGTCGGTGTCGACGCCGAGTCGCGCGAATCGTTCTACGACCTGCTTCACGAGCTGAACCGGGAGGGGATCACGATCATTCTCATCGAACACGACATCGGGATCGTCACCACGCACGCCTCGGAGATCGCGTGTCTCAACCGAGAGCTGTTCTTCCACGGCGATCCAGAGAGGTTCGTCGAGACCGACGCGCTGGCGGACGCCTACGGCGGCTCACAATCGATCGTCCACCACCACCACTGATGACATCACCTCCGTCTCTCGGCGTGGTCGCTCGTCTCGCGCCCGGACAGGCCAGCCCGCTCGACCGACTCATGCGCGTCGTTCTCGACGACCTGTGGGGCGCGGTGCTCGACGGCCTGGCTGGGATCACCGGGATCGACATGCTGGGATTTCCGTTCATGCAGCGAGCCTACCTCGCCGCGATCTGCGTCGCGCTCATCGGACCGCTCGTCGGGAGCTTTCTGGTCCACCGAGAGATGGCGATGATCGGCGATACGCTCGCACACTCGGCGTTCGCCGGCGTCGCTGCGGGGTTGTTCGTGAACGCGACGTTCGCGGTCACGGTCGCGCCGCTTCTGACGGCGCTCATCGTCGCGGCCGTCGCCGCCCTGCTCGTACAGACGCTGGTGGACTACGCCGGCGCCTACCGCGACACGTCGCTCGCGATCGTGTTGACGGGGTCGTTTGCGGTCGGGAGCGTGCTCGTGACCGCGACCGACGGCGGCATCGCCGTCGGCATCAACGCCTATCTCTTCGGGTCGCTCGCGACCGTGTCTCGTGTGAACGCGGCGATTCTGCTGGCGATGAGCGCGGTTGTCGGGCTCGCCGTGACCGCCGCGTATCGGCCGCTCATCTACGTCACCTTCGACGAGGTCGGCGCTCGGGCCGCGGGACTCAGCGTCTCCCGATACAACCGGCTTCTCGCGGTGTTGACGGCGGTCGTCGTCGTCGGGGCGATGCAGATCATGGGGGTCATCTTGGTCGCCGCGATGCTCGTGATTCCGGTCGCCGCAGCGACACCCGTTCGCGGGTTCAAGCGGTCGATCGGCGCGGCTATCGGCGCCGGCCTCCTCGCGACGACGACCGGAGTGACGGTGTCGTACGGCTACGACGTCGCCGCGGGCGGCACCATCGTACTCGTCGCGATCGGCATCTACGCGGCGGCGAAGGTCGGCGTGCGGGCACGCCAACGACTGTCGCGCCGGTACCGAGCGTCCACAGCGACAACCGCCGGATCGACCCCCGCCGCGGACGGCAGAGACGACGGCGAGTGACGGCCGCCGCTCAGGGCGATACCTGACACGAACCTGCCGGACGTGGAGATGTAACAGGTCCGTCGAACACGTGTTTTTTGTCGCGTTGGTCACACGGCATCGGTTCCCGATCAGGCGCGCTCGCAAGGCCGGTTCGTGGCGGTCGATCCCGGCGTTACCGCTCCGGCTTGGGGCCGTCGCTCGGAAACGCTCGCAGTCGTGAAGCCAGCGTTTCGTATCGTCGAATACGGTGTATCACTCGAGAAACGCCCGAACCGTCTCGAAGGAGCCGTCGGCGATCGCGGCGGCGATGGCGGCAGCGTCGGCGTCGCCGACCTCGTGGGGATGTTTTCGGGCGAAGTAGCTCAACAGGTTGGCTACGTCGCGTTCGAGAAACTCGTCGGCGTTTTGATGCTCGACGGAGACGGCCTGTGGCCAGTCGAACACCGTGATGCCGCCCTCGGCGACCGCGACGTTGTGTTCGGACATGTCGGCGTGGACCCAGCCGTGGTCGTACGTCGTCGTGAGCGCCCGGTAGATCAGGTCCAAGACGCCGACTGCCTGTTCGGACGCCAACTGTGCGCGCGCGAGTTCGACGCCGTCGAACTTGTCCATCACGATGGCGTGGCGGTTGTGGTCGACCGGACGGGGGACGCTCACCGCCGGATACAACGCCTCCATCGCCTCGTACTCGCGCTCGGCCGCCTTGCGCGCGGTGTACATCCAAGAGACGTGATCGCGGTCGGCGGTGTACTCTCGCTCGCGGTTCACCGCCCGGAAGTTGGTGTACCCCTCGCGGTGGTACTTCAACGCCAGCGGCGTGAACGACCGCACCTCGTAGACATCGCCTTCCTTGCCGAATCCGAGCGGCGAGCCGACCCCTTCTATCGTCCCGCGCTCGGAGAACGTTCGCAACGCGAGCGCGTCGTACCCCTCGAAGGTGAGTTGATACCCCTCGTACTGGATCGTTTTTCGCTGGATCAGCTCGCGGTCGAGACATCGGTCGAGCCGGTACTCGATCTCTTCGGCGGTGAGATCCGCGTAGTCCGGGAGCTTGTCGCGGCGTACCCACTCGGAAAACCGCATCCCCTGCTCGACGCCCGAGAGGAGATAGAAGTCCTCGGGGTCCAGCTCCGCCATGTCGCCGGCGACGTTGCGTACCATACGGTTCCTACTCCGGGGATTCGTAAAAACGACCCGCGTTCGGCGAGCCGAGTCGTACACCGTATGTCGCGATAGCAAATGCGATATCGGCTCCGCCGATTCTCCACATGGTCCTGTGCGGCCGTAAAGTATCAGTAGGGTGGCCAGAGAAGTTAGTCCGGAGATGAACGTTCGTCGCTGGACGCCGTTCACGTTCGTCGCTCCTGACCGCTACGTCGACCGCGACGAGTGGTGGACGACCTTCGATCTCGAGGCGTGGTCGCGTTCGGAGTACGAGTGGACACAGGACCCGTGGAATGGGGTCGTCGATTTCGCGCGGCGGCCGCGCGACTGCGTCGACGCGGGCCGGGGGGATTGTGAGGATTACGCGCTCGTCGCGCTCTCGTGGGCGGTCGCACACGACCGCGACGGCGTCGGTATCGGGTTCTGCTGGAACCTCCCGTACCCCTGGCCGCGACACGTAATCGCGTTCGACGACGAGCGCGTGTACTCCTCGGGGCGTATCCACCCGGGAAGCGTCGAGGAGTGGAAGGCCGACTCGAAGTACTCGGTCGTGCTCAGACGGCGCCTACACGGATCGGCGTGACCGGTCGTCTGGGGAACGTGGGACGCACTCTGCCGATCAGAAGTGGCGCGCAACGATCTGCTCGCCCGTCCGGGCCGCGAGCGCCTGCCCCGTGTTCGTCGGGTTGGCGCCGCCGACGCCGTTCGCGAGCGCGGAGTGGTCGGCCACGAACAGCCGGTCGACGTCGTACGCCTCGCAGGCCTCGTCGACCACCTTTCCGATCCGCATCGTGCTGTGGACGTGAAGCGCGGTCGGCGGAGAATCCGAGCGGTGAACGTGTGACGCCCCAGCCTCCCGCAGAATCTCACTGGCAATCTCGGCCAGCTCGTCTCGCCGCCGCCGATCGCCCTCGCTCGGCTCGTAGTTGACGAGCGGGATCGGCCCGTGTTCGTCTGCGACCCCTGGTGCGGTGCTCACCCCGTTTCGTTGGTGAGGGCGATCGTCGCTCACGACGAGTATTTGTAACGTGCGGCGGTAGTCGGAGAGCAGTCGTTTGAGATCGTTTCCGGCCAGCCGTCCCATCGTGTCCCACGGCGCGTCCGCGGGATCGTTCTGGAAGGCGAAGCCGGACGCGCTCGCCCCGAATCCGAGAATCGCGCCAATTCCGGGGGCAGTACCGACCGTTTGGAGCATCCCCACGCCCGGGTAATCGAAGCGAGCGGCGATGTCTTGGCCCTCGTGTTGGTCGACGGTTCGCTTGCCGATCGTGTCTTCGAGGTCGTCGGCGTCCCACAATCCCATCACGTTGTCGCCGAAGTGGATCGTCAGACCGCGGCCGACCCAGTCGTTGGCCGGGAGGTCGGCGTTCAACCAGAGTCGTGGCGTCTCGATGGCTCCCGCCGCCAACACCACCACCTCGGCGGTCACCCGCTCAGTCTCCCCCGACCACGTGTCGCGGAACTCCACTCCCGTCGCAGTCGGCGTGTCGTCCAACGGTGATTCCGTCAACACGTCGGTGGCGAAGGCGTTCGGCCGAATCGTCACGTTGTCCGTCCGCAACGCCGCCGGCACGAAGCTCACATTACTGGCTTGCTTTGCTTTCTCCTCGAACGGTGCGCCTCGCGGATGAGGATTGCCAGCGATGTTGCCGAGCGCGAGGGTATCGCCCTCAACCTCGGGATAAGTGAACTCGCCGTCGTAGGCGGCGTCGACGTGGAGCTTCTCGTCGGGTTGGCTGATCGCGTTCGGCTGGGGACGGTAGCCCGCCTCGGTAACGTTCCGGTCTTCTATCAGATCCCACCCTGCCGCCTCCGCCCCGCGGAAGAACAGTTCCTCCTTGGCGGTGACGGGGGCGGGCGTCACCTCACACATCTCCTCGATTCGCCGGTAGTACGGGATCAGGTCGGCGTACTCGATCGGCCAGTGGTCCTGTTCGTCGATCGACGCCGGATAGGCGCGCGGGTGACACCCGGTGTAGTGGAGGGTGGTGCCGCCGACGCCGGCACACTGTAAGATTGCGCCGTCGCCTGGGAACTTCCGAAACCAGAACCCTCGCTCGTGGTCGGCTGGGCCGAACACGAGATTGGAGATCATCTCGAACTCGCGGGTGGTGAACTGCTCGTCGAGAAGTTCGCCGCTCAGGTCCTCGACGCTCGAGGAGGCCTCGCCGCCCGGCTCCTCGTGTGGGTTCGGCCACTGCTCGTTGCCGTGGAAGGGGCCAGCCTCAAGCACCAGCACGGAGAGGCCTGCCTCCGCCAGCTTCCACGCCGTCACGGGGCCGTCACCGCCCGCCCCGACCACCACTGCGTCGTAGCTGTCCGCAACCATCCGGACTCACCCGGGCTCCACGGGAAACGGCTCCTCGTAGCCGCTCGTGTCGTAGTCGTTTTCGCGGAACGATCCCGATTCGCGGACGATCCGAACGCCCGACGTCTCGTCGACGGTCGTCCACGTGTCGCCGTCACCCAGCGGACTATCGTCAACGCCGACGTAGCCGCGCAACGCGGCGTATCCGTTCGCGAAGCCCGGGAAGCCGGTCTGTCGCCAACTCTGGATCGCGGACGGGTCGTTCGGATGGTCACGCTGTTTCGGTGGGTCGGTGAAATCGTCGTATCCCTGCCACTCGCTGTAGTAGATCATTTCTATGAAGCCGATCACCAACTGGCCGACGAGGCCCGCATCCAGTTCGAACAGGTCGTCGTCGGTCGGGGAAAACTCGACCTCGAACTCGTCGAGCAGAGCGATTGTGCGCAACCGATCGCGCCGCGACAGTTTCGCGAACGGGCCAACCGCGTCCTCGGTCTTCGCCGCCGGCGGGTCGTCCGGGCCGAGTAGCGACAGCGCGCGGTCGAGGCTCGGGTCTGCCTCGTTGTCCCCGCGTTCGAGCAGCGTCAGCGCCGCGGTGTCGAGAACGTGGGCGATCGGGTCCGCGATCGGGATGTTTCCCTGCGGCCCGAGGTGAGGGAGCCCAAACTGGAAGCCGTCGTCCACGTAGGTGATAGCGAACTCGTCGAGGTCGATCGCTAGCCGCCAGCGGTATGTTCCGGACCGATGTCCTCCGCGAGCGTCGGCGTCTCCGGGACGACCGCGTCGGTGATGGCCCGGAACGTCACCCTCGTGTGCGGGTCGACGTCGGGACCAATCCCCACGAACTCGAGGAGCAATCCCCACGTAGACGCCGCGCTTCGCCGCGCGTGGGTTATCCACTCGGTAATGCGACTGGTTGTCATGGTGCCGGATCGAACGACCGGGTAAAAAAATGTTGTTCTAATGACGCTCGCCACGACTCGCCGTCGACCTCCCGAGCAGACACCCGGAATGGGTCCACGAGCCGGCGGAATCTATATAACAGATGGATAAACATATAGACGCGTCAAGGTATTATGAGCTTTCTGCTGGATCCCCCGTCGCTCGTGGCGATCGGCGTCGCAATCGACCGGCACGTCCAGTCCCCGGTTCGTCGCGTGCGACTGACCATAGGCGTCGTGTGCTTGTTTCTCCTCAAGAGCACGTTGTTGTACTTCGACGTCGTCCCCTGGTGGTTCACCGACGAGGACAGCACCGAGTGGATGCTGAACTCGGGGCTGGACACGGAGGTGACCCGACAACCGGGAACGGATATTCTCGCCGTGATCATGTTTGCGGCCTATCCGCTCTGGATGAAGTTGGGACTCGAACTCAACCGCGAATGACCACGACGACGCCTTCGGCGGAACCGCGGCGACGCGTCGACCCGCCCGAATAGGGCCTACACAGGTGATACGAGATGAGCAACCAGATCGACTCGTTCACGGCCGATCCGAGGAACAGCAGTCGGAGAACAATCGAGCAGGTGTTCCGGAACGCCGATCCGGGTCCGCTGGAGATGCTGGTCAACGAGGGCGGACGACGGATTCACGTCCCCGACCGCGAGGTCCACGTCGACGAACACTGGCGCGGGTTCTTCCCGTCCGACCACGTCGTCAACACCCTGAACCGGTTCCTGCCGTTGCCCGCCGGGTTCCACAAGCGATTCTGGGTCGAAGACGGCTCGTACGTCGGCGAGACGACCGACGCCGACGGCGTCGTCACTGGCCACAACCGAATCCGAGAGGTCGAACACGAGGGACGGCCGTACGCCCTGCTCACCTACACCGACCTCCAGTACCGCCCGTTCTACGACCTCCTGCTTCCGGTGACCGAGGACCTCGCCGTCGGCAAGGCGTTCTTCGGTCGCTTCTCGTACGGGATCCACCTTCTGACGTTCGGGCTGACGCGGCGGTACGACTTCGACTTCCTCGCCCCGGTCGACCACGCGGCGCTGTGGGAGGAGGGAACGGTACCCGAACCCGACGCGC
>KI543168.1:107121-114554 GCA_000496175.1 uncultured archaeon A07HR67
GAGTACGAGGAGGCGGGGATACCGGTCGTCCAGAGCGGCGTCTTCGACGGAGTGGAGTTCTGGTATCTCGACATGCGGGAGGAGCTCGGCGGCGTGATCCTCGAGGTCGCGGCGAACCTCGAAGCGATCGAGGAGCCTGATGCGGTGTTCGAAAAGTAGGCGCGTGGCTTCGAGTCCCGCTTGGACGGCGGAGCCCGCTACCGCCACGGTTCGTGTGCACGCAGACCGGTCACACCCAGGGCAACGACGGCCGCGCCGAAGAACTGTGCGAGGAGGACGACCCCCCAGCGGACGGGTGTCATATTGGCCGGATCCGCGAGGTGCCAGCTTTCCGCGATCAGAAAGAAGAGCCCGAAGGCGGCTGCGAGTCCGTACCCCCAGGGTCGGTCCGTCGAGACCCACCACAATCCCCACGCCCCGACGAGCGTGAAGATCCCCATGCTGACCGTCGCCACCGACGGGACGTTTATTGGGTCAAAGGGGGCCCAGTTTCCGGCCAGTTCGTCGGCCACGTGCATGAACTCGAACACCATCGTCGCCACGAGCGCGTGCGGCGTGTAGCGTGCTCTCCCCGTTTCGACCATGGTAGCTCCCAGCGCAAGGGCGATAGTAAAGGTGCCGTCGTCTCCGCTGAGAGACGGTCTACCCGGAGCCGAGTTCCCGAGTCCGTTCTCGTGTGGGACCCTCGGGAGAGCGATGCTCGAACCCGCGTTCACGCGGAAGCGTGTCTGCCCGACGGCGTCGTCGCCCTCGGCCGTCGGCCCGATAGGTGAGCGAGTGTTTATGAGCATTTCTATGTGTATCGGTACCGATGAGTGGGGACATGCCAGCCGCGACACCGCCGCCAGAGGAGATCGCCTCGGAGTATCTGGCCGTCGTCTGGAACGACCGGGCGTACGCGGAGATTCCCGACCTCGTCGCGGAGTCGTTCGTGATGTACGACCCGGCTGCGCCCGCGGATCCGGTTCCCGGACCGAGAGGCGAGGTCCACGGCCCCGACGGGTTAGAGGCCTTCATCCGAGGCGTCGTGAGGGGATTCCCGGATTTTCAGGTGACTGTCTGCCGGATGCTCGCGGACGGCGAGGTGGTGACGTACGTCGGAGAACTGAGAATGAGCCACGAGGGGAGCTTCTACGGCATTCCGCCGACCGGTCAACGGGCCGAGGTCCAGTACATGGGGCTGATCCGGGTCGCAGACGGGCTGGTCGAAGAACACCGCGTCTACCCGCCTGTCCCGGCGATCGCCGAACAGCTCGGATTCACGTCCCTCGAAGTCGTTCCACGCCTGCCGCGACTCGCGTGGGGGCTGCTCACACGGTGGGTGTGACCCTCAGAAGTGGCGCGCAACGATCTGCTCGCCCGTCCGGGCCGCGAGCGCCTGTCCCGTGTTCGTCGGATTCGGCCCGCCGACGCCGTTGGCGAGCGCGGAGTGGTCGGCCACGAACAACCGGTCGACGTCGTACGCCTCGCAGGCCTCGTCGACCACCTTCCCCATCGCCATCGTGCTCTGAATGTGGATCGCCGTCGGCGGGGAGTCCGAGCGGTGGACATAGGAGGCGCCGGCTTCCCGGAGAATCTCACTGGCGGTCTCAGCCAGTTCGTCTCGCCGTCGACGGTCGCCCTCGCTCGGCTCGAAGTTGACCTGCGCGACCGGGCCGTGTTCGTCCGCGATCCCCGGCGCGACCGAGATGCCGTTGCGCTTGTGCGGCCGGTCGTCGGTGAGGATGAAAAGCGGAAACAGTCGACGGTAGTTCGCGAGCAGGCGTTTGAGCTTCGATCCCACCAGCCGCCCCGTCGTGTCCCACGGCGCGTCCGCGGGATCGTTCTGGAAGGCGAAGCCGGACGCGCTCGCGCCGAACCCGAGAAACGCCGCGATTCCGGGGGCGGCCGTGATCGGCTGGAACATCCCGACGCCGGGGTAATCGAACCGGACGGCGCTGTCTTGTCCCTCGTGTTGGTCGACGGTTCGCTTGCCGATCGTGTCTTCGAGGTCGTCGGCGTCCCACAATCCCATCACGCTGTCCGGGAAGTGAATCGTCATACCGCGACCGACCCAGTCGTTGGCGGGGAGGTCGGCGTTCAACCAGAGCCGCGGCGTCTCGATGGCTCCCGCCGCCAACACCACCACCTCGGCGGCCACCCGCTCGGTCTCCCCCGACCACGTGTCGCGGAACTCCACTCCCGTCGCGGTCGGGGTGTCACCCAACGGTGACTCCGTCAACACGTCGGTGACGAAGGCGTTCGGCCGAATCGTCACGTTGTCCGTTCGCAACGCCGCCGGCACGAAACTCACGTTGCTGGCTTGCTTCGCCTTCTCTTCGAACGGTGCGCCTCGTGGGTGGGGGTTTCCGGTGATGTTGCCGAGCGCGAGGGTATCGCCCTCAACCTCGGGATAGGTGAACTCGCCGTCGTAGGCGGCGTCGACGTGGAGCTTCTCGTCCGGTTGTTCGATTGCGTTCGGCTGGGGGCGGTAGCCCGCCTCGGTGACGTTCCGGTCCTCTATCAGATCCCACCCCGCCGCCTCCGCCCCGTGGGCGAACAGTTCCTCTTTCGCGGTGAACGGCGCGGGTGCGACGTTACACATCTCCTCCACCTCCTGGTAGTACGGGATCAGGTCGGCGTACTCGATCGGCCAGTGGCCCTGTTCGTCGATCGACGACGGGTACGCACGGGGATGATTGCCGAGGTAGTGGAGGGTGGTGCCGCCGACGCCGGCGCATTGTAGAATCGCGCCGTCACCTGGGAACTTCCGGAACCAGAGTCCCCGCTCGTGGTCGGCCGGGCCGAAGAGCAGCTCGTTGAGCATCTCGAACTCGCGGGTGGTGAACTGCTCGTCGAGAAGCTCGCCGCTCAGGTCCTCGACGCTCGAGGAGGCCTCGCCGCCCGGCTCCTCGTGTGGGTTCGGCCACTGTTCGTTGCCGTGGAACGGGCCGGCCTCCAAAACGAGTACGGAGAGGCCCGCCTCCGCCAGTTTCCACGCCGTCACGGGGCCGTCGCCGCCCGCGCCGACCACCACCGCGTCGTAGCTGTTCGCCACCATCCGGTCTCACCCCGGATCGGTCGTGCCGGATCGACTCGACGCGCTCGCGGCGACTGTCACATCGGACACCCCCGTGTCGTTTCCGCGGCGTCGAAGCCGTATTCCTGCGCGTGAACGCCTGGTCCACCGATCAGCGATCATGGCGCCATGTCAGAGTGCCAAGGATTAAACGTTTGGACGGGAGCCAAGGCGATCGCACGGACGACTGCCCCGACCCGGCTCGCGGCTTGCCGGCGACTCACGCGGGAAACTCGCCGTGGCGGGTGCGAAGACAGTTCTCGGCGGAACGAGAAATGGCATCCAAAATTAAATACGCAGATGATAACTACCGGCTATGAACGTTCGACGACCGACAAACGGGTCCACGAACCGCGCGCCGTCCGCCTTGGCACAGACCGTACCCGCGTCGTTCGCCGTCGGGTAGATGTCGGGGGTCAACCTCTGGGATATCGTCGATGTCCCCTTCGACGCGGTTCGGACCGCGTATCGCCAGCTGCGGAAGGCGTTGTTCACGGCGTCGCGACCCTCCGGGGAGTACCTCGTGGTCGACCGGTCCGTCGCCGCGCTCGAAGGAGAACTCGGCGCGTTCAGCTTCGCGCCCAACTGGGAGTTCTCCTACTACGAGCGGGGAGAGGTGTTGAACCTCGCCCGCGTGGTGTACGAAGAACGGACGGTCGACGGAACGACGTATCGCTGGTGGCAGACGCACCTCCGCGGCTGGCAGGGCGCAGACGGACGGCTCGAACTCCACGCCCACTGGGAGCTCGAACCCACCGAAAACGGCAACGAGCACATCGACGGCGTCGGCTTCGATTTCGACCGCGGAATGGAGATGCTGCGCTCGTACCTCGACGAGGCCGACATCGAGTACGACGTGACGACGATCGAAACGGACGACGACAACGGCTGACCGCCGGACGCAACCGATTTCCGGCCGCCGCGACGAGAGGTAGCATGACCGCGCCGGATGGCGACTGGCGGCTGATTCGGGAGGAATCCCGTCCGGGGGCGACGCAGATGGCGCTCGACGAGGCCGCCGCCGAGACCGCCGGCGACGGCGGGCCCGCCACGATCAGGACGTATCGATGGGATCCGAGCTGTCTCACCCTCGGATACGGACAGGATCCGGAGACGGTGGACTGGGCGGCCTGCGAGCGCGCGGGCGTCGACGTCACCCGACGCCAGACCGGCGGCGGCGGAATCTACCACGACGCCGTCGGCGACATCGCGTACTCCATCGCCGTTCCCGCCGCGGCCGTCCCCGGCGAGCTGCTCGACGCCTACCACCTCCTGTGTGAGCCGATTCTCGACGCGTTTGGCCGGCTCGGCATCGACGCCGATTACGTCGAAGACTCCGTCGCGGAGCTGTATCACCCCGCGTGTTACCTCCGCGAGCTCCACTCCGCCCACGACGTCGTCGCCGACGGGCGAAAGATCGCCGGCAACGCGCAGTACCGCACCCGCGACGCGGTCGTTCAACACGGCTCGTTGACCTTCGCCGTCGACGCCGAGGCACATCTCGCGGCCTTCGCCGACCCGCCGGTGAGCCCCGAGCGGTTCCGCGAGCGCGTCGTCGGAATCGGCGAGCTGGCCGACGTCGACCGCGCGGAGGCGGTGCGAGCGGTCGAGACGTCGCTGGCCGCGTGGGTGGAGGCGGGAATCGAATCCGGCGAGGGGGACGCCAACGGCTCGCTGACGCGAGACGGATCGTGGACGAGCGAGGAGCTCGACCGTGCCGACGAGCTCAAGGCCGAGAAGTACCGCGCTGACGACTGGGTACGGAGCCGCTCCGGCGGCCGGCGGTAGGCTGGCCCCGCGGCCAGGGGGAGACCGGTCCGGTCCGTCGGCCGCCGGAACGCGGCTCGGCGGCCGGCGAGACGCGCGACGCGAGGCCGCTGGATTCGAGGCGGATCCGATCGGGTTCCGAAGCGGCTTTTCGTGTCGCCGCGCTACCGGAGGTATGAGCCTCAGCGTCGGCGCACACGTCTCCATCTCTACGTCGCGGGCATCGAACGACCCCGAGACACCCCCACACGGCAACATCGCGAACGCGGTGTTCAGACAAACGCAGTTCGGCGGCAACTGCGGGCAGATCTTCACCCACTCGCCGCAGGTGTGGCAAGAACCCGATATCGACGAGACGGAGGCGACACAGTTCCGCGAGACGACCGAACAGGACCTCGACGGGCCGTGGGTGATCCACACCTCCTATCTCGTCAACCTCTGTACGCCGAAGGAGGGGCTCCGCGAGAAGTCGTTGGCGTCGATGCAGGCTGAGGTCGACGCCGCGGCACGGCTCGGAATCCCCTACGTGAACGTTCACCTCGGAGCACACACCGGCGCGGGCGTCGAGGGCGGCCTCGACAACGCCGCCGGCGTCATCGACGACATCGACATCCCCGACGGGGTGACGATTTTACTCGAGAGCGACGCGGGCGCCGGCACGAAGCTCGGCGGCGAGTTCGAACACCTCGCGGGCGTCATCGACCGGACGGAGACCGACATCGACGTGTGTATCGACACCGCACACGCGTTCGCGGCCGGCTACGACCTCTCGTCTGCCGAGGCCGTCGACGAGACGGTCGCCGAGTTCGACGACGTCGTCGGGCTCGACCACCTGAAGTGCATCCACCTCAACGACTCGAAACACGCCTGTGGCACCCACAAGGACGAACACGCTCACGTAGGCGAGGGGCACATCGGCGAGGCGGGAATGGAACGCGTGATCAATCACCCCGAGCTGCGGGACGTCCCGCTCGTGTTGGAGACGCCGACGGAGAACGGCAAGAGCTTCGCGTGGAACATCGACCGCGTCCGCGAGCTCCGCCGCGAATGAGCCCCCGCGGGGTCCGACCGTGAGACAATTTTCGGCGGCGTACCTCGAGCACACCCGTCAGGGGATGTGGGCCGACGGGCGCGAGGCGCTCGCCGACTGCTCGCTCGCCGACCGCGACCGCGTTCTCGACGCCGGCTGTGGCACCGGGGCGTTCACGCGCGTGCTCACCGAAGAGACGAGCGCGGAAGCGACCGTGGTCGGCGTCGACGCCGACACCGACCTGCTCGCGGTCGCTCGGAGGGAGCCCGGCGGGCGGTACGTCGCCGGCGACGCCACCCGGCTTCCGGTTCCCGACGACGCCGTCGACCTCGCGGCGTGTCAGGCGTTGTTGATCAACCTCTCGGAGCCGAAACGAGCGGTCGGAGAACTCACGCGGGTGTCGAGCGACCTAGTCGCGGCCGTGGAGCCGAACAACGCCGACGTGGCCGTGTCTTCGACGGTCGACGCCGAGGCCGGCCTCGAGCGCGAGGCGCGAGAAGCGTACCTGGCGGGCGTCGGCACCGACGTGGCGCTCGGCGACCGGGTGTCGTCGATGTTCTCGGACGCCGGGCTCGGCGACGTCCGGACCCGGCGGTACCTCCACGAGAAGCGCACGGCGCCGCCGTACACCGAACCCGCCCTCGAATCGGCGGCCAGAAAGGCGTCTGGGGCAGGCCTCGCGGACCACCGCCGCGAGCTTCGGGAGACGTTGTCGGCGGCGGCGTACGACGACCTCCGTCGGCGCTGGCGGCAGATGGGCCGAGAGGTCGTCGCGGCGATGCGCGACGAGGCGTACGAGCGCGTGGAGCTCGTTCCCTTCGAGGTGACGGTGGGACGGGTGCGGTGAGCGAGCCGGACCGTTCTCTCGCCGGGTTCGGAAGGTCGAAGTCGGTCTGGCCGAACGGAGTACACATGCCAGCCGCACTCGTGACTGGGTCGTCGAGAGGGATCGGTCGAGCGACCGCGCTTCGGTTCGCCGCGGACGGCTACGACGTTGCCGTCAACTACCACACCAGCGCGGAGGCCGCCGAGGCCGTCGCCAGCGAGGCGCGCGACCGGGGAGTCGAGGCGGTCGTCGTCGGCGCGGACGTCTCGGCGCCCGACGCCGCCGCGCGGCTGGTCGAGACGACGGCCGACGCGTTCGGCGGCGTCGACCACGTCGTCAACAACGCCGGAATCGACCAGCACGTGTACACCGAGCGGCTCGATCCGGCGGACTTCGACCGGATCATGGACGTCAACGTCAACTCCGCGTTCAACGTGACGAAAGCGGCGCTTCCGCACCTTCGCGGCTCCGATGACGCCCCGTCCGTGACGAACATCTCGTCCATTCTCGCACACACCGGCGCGCCGATCGAGTGTCACTACGCCGCCTCGAAGGGGGCGTTGCTCTCGCTCACCCGGAGTCACGCCGGCGACTTCGCGCCGGACGTGCGGGTGAACGCCATCGCGCCCGGCCACGTCGAAACCGACATGACCGACGACCGGACGCCAGACGAGAAACGCGAGGAGCTGGCGCGGATTCCCGTCGACCGATACGGCCAGCCCGAAGACATCGCCGACGCGGCCGCGTACCTT
>KI543168.1:115198-120071 GCA_000496175.1 uncultured archaeon A07HR67
ATGTCGCCGCGCACCGACGAGGCCTCCTGCTGGGCGCGGTCGGCCGCGAGGGCGTCGGCGATAGCCGCGGCGGTGTCGGCGTCGTCGACGCCGAGCATCTCGAGGGCAGCCGACAACGTCGGCATCGCGAACGCCGCCTCCCGGAGCCGCTCGAACGCCTCGTCGTCGCGCTCGCCGTCGACCCACAAACACACCCCGCGAGGGTCGAGCACCTCCGCGTACGCCTCGCGTGCGAGCGCTCCTTTCAGCCGCTGGGTCACGTTGTCGCCGAAGCTCGCGTTACACACCTCGAGGTGGATGGGATCGTCCGCGGCTTCGTCTGCGCCGCCGAGCAGCGCGGCCGCGAGACACTTTTCGGGAGCGGCGTAGCCGTTCTCGCTGGCGCGCACGCGGTCGGGGTTGCGTTCGGCCCACGACGCGCGGATTGTCGTCCCGACGCCGTCGACGCCGTACTCTCGTTTGAACGCCGCCGCCGCGTCCGAGTCGCTCTCCATCAGAACGTCCTTTGTGACGTAGACGTCGAGCCGGTCGATCGGGTCGAGTCCGAGCGCGACATCGCCGAAGACCCACACCTCTCGAACCGGGACGGGCATCGGCTCGCGCTCGACGCGGTCGACGATCGATTCCACGCGGTCGACGGCCCGGTCGCGGTCCATCGGCCTTCGATACGGGCGGCGGCCAGATACCGGTTGCGCTCGGGCGACCCGTCGTCACTCGCCGATCGACGACACCCGATCGGCGACCGACGCCCAGTGGCCCCCCTTCCAGAACCACTGGCCGCAGTCGCGACACCGCCAGTGGCGGTCGGGGCCGTCGTCGGGGACGTACGCCGGCCGCGCCGCGTCGTGGGCGACCCGGTCGACCGGGCCGTTACACGCGCCACACCGGGTCGGCTCGGCCGCGATCTCGACCGGATAACCCGCCGCGGCGACCTCGCGGAGCTGGTCGAGGACGTCGCGTTCCGTCACACAGAGCGCGTCGTCGACGCGGGCCGCGAGCTCGCGGTCACGGGTGAGAAGGAGTCGGTCCTCCGTGGTCGACAGGGCTGCGAGCGCGTCGTCGTCTTCGATCCCCTCATCGAGCGCGTACGCCGCGTCGTATCCACACATCCGCAGGTACGTCGCGAGCTTCCCGCACATGACGTCGACGAGGACGCGAGGCGGGTCGGTGGCGTCGGGAGATCTGACGCCCGAACCGGGCGCAGGGTCGGGAGCGGCCATCTACGAGAGGAACTCGCGAAGCTCGGCGAGCGAGTAGGCGTTGAGCACGTCCGCGGTTTCGGCCCAGCCGCGGCGGGCGGTGTGGACGCCGTACCGAGCGTTGTCGAGCTCGCGGGGCGCGTGGGCGTCAGTGTTCACCGCGAGCGTCGCGCCTGCCTCGACCGCGGCGCGAACCGCGGCTCCGTCGGCGTCGAGGCGAGCGGGGTTGGCGTTCACCTCGATGGCGACGCCCTCGCGGGCGGCCGCCGCCGCGACCGCGTCCATGTCCGGCTCGAGCCCCTGGCGGCTGTTGATGATTCGGCCGGTGGGGTGGCCGAGAACGTCGACCGACGGGTGTTCGACTGCCCGCACGAGCCGCTCGGTGGCGGCGTCCGCGTCCGCGTCGAGCGCTGCGTGTGGCGAGGCGACAACGACGTCGAGGTCGGCGAGCGTCGCGTCATCGGTGGTGATCGTTCCGTCGGCGGCGATGTTCGCTTCGATCCCGTGGAACACCGCGATCTCCGCGTCTGCGGCGACCTCGGCGATCGCCTCGGCCTGGTCGGCGATCGCGGACTCGTCGAGCCCGGTGTTGCCGAAGATCCCCGGCCCGGTAGCGTGGTCGGTGACCGCGTGAAACGCACGGCCGCGCTCGGCGGCGGCCGCGACCATTTCTCGGATCGAGAAGCCGCCGTCGGACCAGTCGGTGTGGGTGTGGAGGTCGCCGCGCAGGTCGTCCGTCCCGACGAGCGACGGCAGCTCGTCCGCCGCGGCCGCCGCAACCTCGCCGTCGTTCTCGCGGAGCTCCGGCGGAACCGGTCGCATGTCGAGTGCCTCGTACACGCCGTCCTCGGTGCGGCCCGCGATCCGGTCGCCGACGCGCTGGCCGGCATCGGGGTCGTCGACGTCCGCGACGTCGAAGAGCCCGTACTCGTTGAGCTTGAGCCCGCGGTCGATGGCGCGGTTGCGGACCGCGACGTTGTGTGCTCTGGAGCCGGTGAAGTACTGGAGGGCCGCCCCGAACTCCGCGTCGTCGACGATCCGAACGTCGACGCGGGTGCCGTCCGCGCGAACGCTCGCTTTCCCCGTGCCCGCCTCGATGGTCGCGTCCGCCGCCGGCCAGTCGGTGAACGCGTCGACGACCGGCTCCCGCTCGTCGCTCGCGACGAGGAGGTCGATGTCGCCGATCGTGTCCTTCCAGCGACGGATCGACCCGCACACCTCGACCCGGGAGACGCCGTCGACGGCCGCGAGGTACGCGAGGGCGTCGTCGGCGACCGGGCGGGCGTCGCCGAGGCGCGTCCGTTGTTGTGACTCGCGCGCGAAGGGGATGTTCTCGCGGATCGATTCCTCGGTCTTGGCGCCGAACCCCTTCACCTCGCGGATCTCGCCGGCCTCGGCGGCGGCCTCCATCTCGTCGAGCGTCGTGATCCCGAGCGTCTCGTACAACGTGCCGACCGTCTTCGGGCCGACGCCCTCGATCGCGGTCAGCGCCTCGATGTCGACCGGAAGCGTCGAACGAAGGTCTTCGAGCTCCTCGATCTCGCCGGTTTGGACGTACTCGACGACCTTCGACGCGATGGCGTCGCCGACGCGGTCTATCTCCGCGACCGCGTCCGCGCCCTCGCCGGCGAGGTTCTCGATCGGGGCGGGGTGTTCGCGGACGTTTTCGGCTGCGCGGCGGTACGCCGTCGGCTTGTACTCGGCTCCGCTCGCCTCGAGTCGGTCCGCGAACTCCTCGAGGCGGGCCGCGACCTCGTCGTTCCGGCTCATTCGAAACCAAGTTCGGCCGGACCAAACTTATACTGTCGGACGCCGCGGGCGGCAGAACAGATCGGCAACCGGCCGGCGGACGCGGTCAGTCGTCCGACGGCGCGGGTTGTTGTTGGGTGCGGGCCGCCCGTGCGGTGAGGTCCTTGCGTCTGGCGTCGAACTCGGAGAACAGGTACACCAGTCCGTAGAGCGTGACGGCGCCGACCGGCAGCAGGACGAGCGGCGTGATCCGGGTGGCACCCCAGACGAGCAGCATCGCCGCAGCGACCGAGACGACGGTGGTCGCGTAGTACATCTGTGTCCGGACGTGGTCGATGAGGTCGGCGCCGGTGAACGTCGCCGACAGAATCGTCGTGTCCGAGATGGGCGAACAATGGTCGCCGAAGATGGCGCCGCTGAACACCGTCCCGACCGCCACCGGCAGGAGCGCGGGCGTGGAGTTGCCGATGCCCCACGCGAGCGGGATGGCGATGGGCGTGACGATGGCCATCGTTCCCCAGGACGTCCCGGTGGAGAAGGCGATCACGGCCGACGCAAAGAGGATCACCACGGGCAACAACATCGGCGAAATGAACGGCTCCGCGATCTCGGTCACGTAGACGCCGGTTCCGAGGGCGCTCGTGACGGTCCCGATGGTCCACGCCATGGTGAGAATTGCCGCGGCGGTTATCATCATGCTGAACCCGTCGATGACCGTCTCCATCAGCTCCTCGAGGTCCATCAGGCGGCCGGCTGCCCCGCTGACCAGACCCATGCCGACGAACGCGAACGAGCCCCACAACAACGCGTCGATGAACGCGGCGTTCTCGACGATGTCGATCAGTTGCGCGCCGCTTCCGGCGTTCGTGGCGCCGGTGTACGCCGCGCCGAAGAAGACGACGGCGACGAGCGAGAGGACGGGCAACAGGAAGTACCGGAGCTGTGGGGACTCCGTCACCACGTCACCCAGGCTGTCCTCGGCGCTTTGCATCGGGACGGCGTTGTCTCTGAGCACCTTACCGTGTTTCCACGAGCGGTGTTCAGCGTCGAGCATCTCGCCGAAGTCGCGCTGCGTGATGATGATGATTCCCACCATCACCACCGCGAGGATACAGTACATGTTGTACGGGATGCTCTGGAGGAAGACGCTGAACGCCCCGGGCGCCTCGCTCGCGATGCCGGCGGCCTCGTACCCTTGCTCGATCATGCTCAGCTGGTAGACGATCCAGCTGGAGATGCCGAACGTCGCCACCGGCGCGGCGGTGGAGTCGGCGATGTACGAGAGCTTCTCGCGGGACATCCGCATCTCGTCGGCCATGCTCCGCATCGTCGTCCCGACGATGGCGGTGTTCGAGTAGTCGCCGAAGAACCACATCATCCCGAACACCCAGGTCGCGAGCCCGACTTTCCGTTGGGAGTTCAGCCGCGACCTGGCGGCGTTCGCGATGGCCATCGCTCCGCCGAGCCGCCAGATGAGCGCGACGCCGCCGCCGAGAAACATCACGATCATCAGGATCTTGGCGTGAAACAGGCTTTCGCCGATCGATTGGGCGGTCCAGAGGAGCGTCTGAGCGAAGCCGTGGCTTCCGGTGAAGATGATGCCTCCCGACCAGATGCCGAGGAACAATGAGAGGATCGCCCGGCGCGTGACGACCGCGAGAACGATCGCCAACAACGGCGGAACGACCGAGATCGCGCCGAACGTCTCGGCACCCGTCATCGCTCGGCCCCCGCACGGCGTGTCTCGAGACATCGACCTCCGACCGACCGGCCGTGTCCCGGCTCGTGCCCTATATCCGATCTGGCGGTTAGGTTGGGTTCCTGAAACATGTGTGACTCCGTACCATGTCCGATGTATTGTCTTGACATGTAACGTATAAATCCACCGATTACACTAATAATTCCTCATCATAAACAACGTATAT
>KI543168.1:120706-128580 GCA_000496175.1 uncultured archaeon A07HR67
GTGGGTCGCTGGCTGGAGGCGGTCGACGCCGGGGTCGCGCCGCCGGTCGTGTTGGAAGCGACGAACGAGTCGGTGTTGACCGCCGTCGACGCCGAGCGGCTCCGCGAGCACGCGTTCGACCCCGACGGATTCGACCCGGGAACGCTCGACGCGGACGACTAACGAGCGCCGCCTACTCGGTCGCCCACAGTCCGGCCCCGACGAGCGCGGACGACGCCACCGCCCCGGCGAGCAGCGCGAACGCCGGACGGAAGCCCGCGACGTCGGCGATCCCGCCGACGATGCCCGGTGAGAGCGCTCCGGCCACCATGAGCAGGGTTCGAACGACGCCGAGCCCGCCGCCGGCGAGCCGATCGGGAAGCGCCTCGATCAGGTACGCGCCGCGAGCGGGCCGGTAGCCGTGTGACCCCACGCCAAAGGCGGCGACGAGGACGCCGAGAACAAGCGCGCCGGAGCCAGCGAGCGCGACGACGCCGACGAGCGCAACCGCGGCCAGCCCGAGCGTGACGACCATCACCGGAAACCGGCCGAGCCGGTCGGAGAGGTCGCCGGAGACCAACTGGACGAACGTGACCGCGAACAACACGGAGTACAACAGGTTCGCGGTCGACGTGGGCAGCCCCGCCTCCTGTGAGAGGTACAACGGGAGAAACGCGACCGCGCCGTTGTACGCGAACGCGGCCGCGATCGTCACGAACACGAACGCCGCGAGCCGGCGGTCGCGAAACAGGACGAGGTACTCCCCGGCGTTCGGCTCGGGGTCATCCTGTCGGCCGCCGCGGTCGGCATCCGCGGGAAGACGGCCGGGGACGCGGACGGCGAACGCGGCCGCCACCGCGAACACGACGACCCCAGAGACGACGAACAGGCCGCGCCAGTCGGCGCCGGGCAACCGCCGCAAGAGCCCGTCCAGAAGCGGCGGGGCGGAGACGAAGGCGACGACCGCGGCCGGCGCGGCGACGCCGCCGAGCGCCCCGACCGTGTCGTGAACGCCGAGCGCGCGCCCCGTCCGGACGGGATACACCCGCGAGAGCAGCCGCACGGCGACCGTCTTGTGTGCGCCGGTGCCGGCGCCGATGAACAACATGACCGCCGCCAGGGCCAGAAACGGCGCGTCGAAAACGAGCGCGAGCGCGCTGATCCCCGCGATTGCCGCGCCGACTGTGATGACTCGCACCGCGCCGACGCGGTCGGCGACCGCGCCGCTTGGAAACTGCATCAGCGCGTACACCAACATGAACCCGGTGTACGCCGTCCCGACCGCGGCGTTGCTCACGCCGTAACTCCCCTGAAGCAGCTCGAAGAGCGGCGGGAACGCGTACCGCAAGAACTTGCCGAGAAACCAGATGAGCGCGGTCAACGCGAGCACGTCGTACTCGACGAGCCGCCGAAGGTCCATCGAGCGCTCTTATTCGGTGTGCCTCTTAAAAGAGAGGGAGTCGGCAGGCCGAACCTCAAGACGCCGACATCCGGTGTGGCGCCGGGGTGGCTACCCGAACGGCCCCTTGCCGCCACCCATCATGTCGCCGAGACCGCCGCCACCGCCGCCCATCTTTTTCATCATCCGCTGTATGTCGCCGTCACCCATCCCCTGGAACTGCTCGATCGTCCGTTCCATCATCGAGTGTTGTTCGAGCAGTTGGCGGACGGTCTCCTCGTCGGTTCCCGAGCCGCGGGCGATCCGTTCCGTTCGCGACTGGCCGACGACGCGAGGGTTCTCTAACTCCGCTTCGGTCATCGAGTCCATGATCCGCTCGAACGAGCGCATCCGATCTTGGGTGACGTCCATCGCGTCGTCCGGGAGTTGGTCCATCATCCCGCCGCCCATGCCGGGGATCATGTCCATCACCTGGTCGAGCGGCCCCATCCGGTTCATCGCGTCCATCTGTTTTTTCATGTCCTTCAGGGTGAACTCGCCCTGAAGCAGTTGTTCGGGGTCCCAGTCGTCCTCCTCCTCGCCGGCCTCCTGCATGGCGCGCTCGACGCGCTCGGAGAGCTGTTTGAGGTCGCCCATCCCGAGCAGGCGGGAGATGAACCCCGAGGGCTCGAACCGCTCGACGTCCTGGACGGTCTCGCCGGTTCCCAAGAAGGCGATCGACGAGCCCGTCTCGTTGACCGCGGTCAGCGCGCCGCCACCCTTCGCGGTCCCGTCGAGTTTGGTGATGACGACGCCGTCGATGCCGATCGACTTCTCGAACTGCCGGGCCTGGTCTTTGGCCCCCTGGCCGATTGCGGCGTCGAGCACGAGCAACGACCGGTCGGGGTCGACCGCGCGCTCGATGTCTTCGATCTCTGCGATGAGGTCGTCTTCGAGAGCGTGTCGCCCTGCAGTGTCGACGATGCGAACGTCGGCGTCGGCGGTTGCCGCCATCCCCTCGCGGGCGATCTCGACGGGGTCGTCGGCGTCGGGATCGCCGTAGAAGTCGACCTCCGCGCGCTCGGCCATCTGTTCGGCCTGGTCGTACGCGCCGGGCCGGAACGTGTCGGTCTGGATCACCGCGGGCCGGAGTCCCTTCGTCGAGAACCACCACGCCATCTTGGCGGCCGAAGTGGTCTTTCCGGAGCCCTGGAGGCCGGCGAGGAGGATCGTCTGCGGCTCCAACGGGAGTGCCGTGGAGTCGCCGACGAGCGCGACCATCTCCTCGTAGACGATCTTGAGAACGTGGTCGCGGGCGGTGGTGCCGCCGGGCGGTTCTTCTTCCAGCGCGCGCGTCTCGATCGAGTCCGACAGCTCCATCACGAGGGAGACGTCGACGTCGGCAGAGAGCAGCGACCGCTGGATCTCCTTGACGATCCCCTCGACGTCGTCCTCGTCGAGCCGCGTCTTCCCCTGGAGCGCGTCGAGGCTGCTCCGCAGGGACGTGCCGAGGTCGTCGAGTACCATTTGTCGACCGTAGGCGGGCCACGGGCTAAAGGCTTTGTTCGTCGCGAGGATGAAGCGGCGCCACCGAGGCGTCCGTGTCGCCGGGAGTGCGTCCGAGGGCCCGCCGAGGTGAGAGCCGAGGCCGCGCGCGACCACCTCGACGCCGGGCGGCCGGCGACCGCGGAGACGGACTGAGCCCGGAGACGACCCGTCCGTTCGGAGACGACTCGGGTCCGACGGTGACGACTCGCGTCTGTCACTCCGCTTCGCCGACCACCCGCGCGCCGGCGGGGTCGGTGTGAGAGACCGCCGGGTCGTAGCCGGCGTCGGAAAGGCCGGTCCCGAGTGCGAAGACGGTGCGGCCGAGCATCGCCATCGCCGCGGAGTCGCCGTCGTCGCCGGCCTCCGCCACGTCGTCGATCGCCTCGGCGACTGCTGGAACCAACAGGTCGGCTCGCTCGGCGAACTCGCGCGAGGCGGTCATCAGGGTGGAGAGCCGCGGGTCGGCGCGGAGCCGAGACAACGCCCGTTCGCCCGCCTCGGAGAGCGCGGCGGTGTCGCCCGCGAGAACCGTCTCCGTCGACAACTCGCCGAAGGTGACGTGTTCGACCCGAGCGTGCGCCGGGATCGCGTCGAGTTCGCCGTAGCCGGGCGCGCCCGGCTCCAGCCGGATCGGGATCCCGCCGCGCGCCTGTGCGACCACGTCACCCAGACCGGTTCCGCGCTCGACCTCTGCCTCGTGGGCGACTTGGACGAGGTCGTTCACTGACCGACCGCGGTCGGCAGCGGCGTTGGCGGCGAGCGCGGCGCCCAGCGCCGCCGCTCCCGAGACGCCGAAGCCGGCCCCGATCGGGAGGTCGGTGTCGACTTCGACCCGGGCTCGAACGTCGAGGGCGTCGAGCACGTCGGCGACGGGACCGATCGCCGTCGTGTCGCCGTTGAGCGTGAGCGAGCCCGCCGCCTCGGCGTTGGGTGCGTCGACGACGGTCTCCCTGCCGTCACCAAGCGCCTCGTCGGCGCGAACGACCGTCACCTCGACGCCGTCAGAGAGGGTGAGTCCGGCTCCGCGCGACCCGGCGGCCGCCGGTTGGGGAGCCGGGTGGGCGCTGAAGAAGCCGGTCACGTGGCCCGGGACGAACGCGGTCGCCCGTTCCCTGGTCATGGCTGTCCGAAGGAGCGGCCGGCGATTAACGGTTGTTATCGCGCCGTCGCGTCGACCGACACCGCAGTCTGTAAGTACCACCCGGGAAAATCGGCGGCCATGCGACGCCGATTCCGTCCGCCGATCGCTGCCGTCCTGGCGGTGTGTATACCCGGACTCGGCCACCTGATATCGCGTCAGTTCCGACGGGCGCTCGTCTGGCACGCGACGATCGTGGCCGGCGGGCTGGCGTTGTACAGTCTCTACGACGTGGGCCCGATCGACCCCACCGGGTCGATAGGAGACCTCGTGGCGGCGGTGCCGGCGGACGTCGCCTTCCCGATCGCGTTGTTGATCGGGCTCTCGGCCGTCGACGCGTACCTCGTCGCGCGGGCGAGCGCGGCCGCTGCGGCCCGAGCCGAGGCGGCCGCGGCGGCGATTCGCGAGCACACGACGACCGGCGACGGCGAGCCGGACGGTCCGCTCCTCGACGGTTCCGTCCCGGCCGCCACCGAGATCCCGGCACACGTCGCGTGCCCACACTGCGGTCGGGCGGCAGACGTCGAACTCGACTTCTGTCACTGGTGTACCGAACCGCTCCCGTGGGCGAACGCGGCGTGATCGCGGACGACCGTTGGCGTCGGAGCCGACCCCGCGAGGGTGAGACCGGTCGAGCGAATCGGCCCCGTTCGACTCCCGGTTCGGGCCGCCGGAAGCAGAGCAGTGATACCCCCGGAGCCGTTATCCTCGCCGATTAATGCTGTTCGTGTCGCTCTCGGCGCTCGTCGCCGGGATCACCCTCACGTGTTTCGCCCTCCTGTTGCCGCTCTGTGTCGGGCTCGATCGGATCCGACCGATCGTCGACGACCGGAGTCGGCTCCGGCGACGGCTCCGAGCGATCGCCCCGTACGTGGGCGGGCTGGCGGTCGTGCTGGTGTTCAACAAGGGACTCATCGAACGGCTCGAAGCGTTCTCGCGGCGATACGGCATCGAGGCGACGGCGTGGCTGTACGCCGTCGAGGGGGACTTCGTCGCGACGGTTCAGGGAGTGGTCCCCGACTGGGGGGTGTACTACTTCGCGCCGATGTACGTGATCGGCTACGTCGTGCTGCTCGGGTTTCCGTTCGTGGCGTATCTGTTCGCGGAGAACGCGAGGGCGTTGAAGACGCTCGTCGCGGCGTACGCGGTCAACTACGCCGTGGCGATCGGGTGTTACGCCGCCGTGCTTGCGTACGGCCCGCGCAACTACCACCGGCTGCCCGGGGCGGACCCGGACGCGGCGCGCGTCGAGGAGCCGCTGCTCGACTCGTTTCGGGAGGTGACACAGCTCACGGCGCGGGTGAACGTGGAGACGAACGTGTTTCCCTCGATGCACGCGGCGTTGTCGGTGACCGTCCTCCTCGTCGCGGTGTCGACCCACGGGGAGTTTCCGCGGTGGACCCCCGTGTCGGCCGTTCTCGCGGGGAGCATCCTCCTCGCGACGATGGCCCTCGGAATCCACTGGGGGCTCGACGTGCTCGCCGGGATCGTGCTCGCGGCGGGCAGCGTCGCCGTCGCCGACCGACTCGTCTCGCGGACGGACAGCCAGGCCGGGTGGTAGGACGCGGTAGTTTCTCGTAGCTGATAACTGCGGACAAACCCTCATGTACGCCCGCGGAAGGCTTCCTGTACGGACGCGAACGACGGACGAATCATGAGTCTGGATCCGCGGCGATACGACGTGCGAGAGCTTCGCCGGCTCGCGGGGACGGGAGACGGCGCCGAGACGGCATCTCGGGAGCGACGACGCCGCCCCGACGGGAACCAAGCCGAGCGGGCGGCCCGCTCGGCCGCGTTCAGAGAACTCGTCCAGCGCCAGCGGGGGCTGGGGGAGGCCGGCGGCGAACGCCCGTACCTGCGGACGATCCCGGCCGGAGCCGACGCGGAACGCGAGATCGCCGACTGGCTCGGCTACCTCGTCGACGCCGGCGGGCACCTGCGGAGCCGCGACGCGTTGTCGTACTACGCCGACATCGGCTGGATCACGCCGGCGGTCGCGGCGGCGTTGAAACGCCGGCTCCCCGGCTTCGCCGCGCCGCGGAACGACCGGCCGTTCACCCCCGCCGACCATCGGATCAGCCTCGTCTCTGTCGTCCGGATCGTCTCGTGTACAACCGAAGACCAATGAGCGACACACAATCCACAGACACGACAGATACCGACGAAACGAACGCGCCGACGCCGGTCGGAGTGAAACTCGGCAGCACCCGAACGGTGCTCGACCTTCCCGACGGACGCGACGGGCGTGAACGCCACTCGACGCTCACGTGTCTGGCGACCTACGAGGACGCCATCACGGGCGACGAACGGGTGGTGTTCGGCCACGACGCCGCCACCGAGTATCCCGACGCGGTCCGGTTCATGCTCCGCTCCGGGCTGCCCGAGAACGACGAGAGCGTCGCCGATGCCAAACGCTTCTTCGACGCGATCGTCGACGGCTACGACGTGCCCGCGGACAGCGCGGTCGTCTACGCGGTCCCCACCATCGACAACGAGGCGGGTATCGAGAACCTCGAGTCCGTGATCGAGGACTCCGCGATCGGCGAGGCCGCGGTTCGGAGCTTCCCCGAGTCGTTGTGTGGGGCAGTTCCAGCCTACGGCGACGGGCTCGAGGCGATAGACGAGGTGTGTCTCTCCGTCAACATGGGGTCGACCACCCTGGAGGCGAGCGCGTATCGCCGCGGCGAACAGCTCTCGCCGTTCTCGACCGGGTCGGTCACGGGCAACGGCGTCGACCGTCAGATCGTCGCAGCCGTCGAGGAAGAAAGCCAGGGCCGGGTCCACATCGACCGGACGACCGCCCGCGAGTACAAGGAAACACACGCCAACGTGGGCGGATTCGAGCCGTTCACCGACGTGGTCCAACAACCCGGCGGCGGGAGCCACGAGTTCACCGTCGACCGCGGCGTCCGAAAGCCGGTCGACCGATACATCGACGACGCGGTCGACGCGGTCGCCAACGAGTTCCTTCCGGGGCTCGCGAACGACCACATGAAACCCTACCAGCTCGCGTTGGGTCGTCCCGTCGCCGTCACCGGCGGAATGGCGTGTATCCCCGGGCTCGTCGAGGCGTTCGAGAAGCGACTCAGCGCCGAACTCGACCGCGACGTCGAGGTCGTCGCCCCCGACGACCCCGCGACGGCCGCCGCGGAGGGAGCGGCTCGGATCGCCGAGCGGCTGGTCTGACCGCAGAGTTATGATCACGTGATCCGTGAGAATGTCGGGGAATTCCGGGAGTATTGTTAGGTGTATAATCGATACCCGGAGCTGCTGAGATACTCAATCGGTGATATGGTTTGATATGTCTGCCGGACATACCGTGCGGCTCTGTCAGCGCCGAATAGTCACGTGGCAGAGGCGCGCTCGTATGTCGTCTGCCAGTAACCACCGATCCGATCGACCAACTGGGCCCTGTCTAAGGGGGCGCTCGCCGAGCGACCGGCCTTGACGGTGACGTTCGGATCGCTTCGCAGTGGTTATCTCGTCCAGTTCGTTCCACTTCTTGACAGCGGGCTCTAGGCTGCTCGTCAAACAGCTCGATAGCGGGGTGGACATCCCCGGATTACAGAGAGACGACGCGCCTCATCTCTGTAGTGGACATTCTCCTGTCTGTCTGTCCGCGGGATCGGTCGGACAAGCCAAGCAGTGGCTCGGATCTCCGTACACTGCTTTCGGACCTCGTGGACCGTTTCGTGGTGGCCACTGTCGCTGCTGATGTGCTTGATACGTTTTCGACGCATGAATGATATCCTGAACGAAGAAGTCGATTCAGCAGTCGGTGTCGCTCACGCGGAGCCATTTTTTGAGTAAGTATTACTTTGATGTGTCTTG
>KI543168.1:131107-134463 GCA_000496175.1 uncultured archaeon A07HR67
ACGGGATGGCGTGTGGCGGGTGTGAGGACGCGGTCGTCGACGCGCTCACCGACGTGGCGGGCGTCGAGGCGGCCTCGGCCGACCACGAGGCGGGCACCGCGAGCGTCGAGGGCGACGCCGACACCGACGCCCTCGCGGCGGCGGTCGAACAAGCGGGCTACGAGCCGGCGTTCTGAGGCGAGAACGCGACCGGGCGGTACGGTCGTGCCCACACGCCTCACGGGGACGACTCCGAGCGGGAGAACTCAGCTCTGTTCCGTCGCGTCCGAGTCGTCGTCCGATTCCGCCTCGGCACCGTGGTCGACCGCCTGGTCTGTCGCGGTCGCCGAGCCGTCGGCGTCCGGCGACCCGTTTGCGAACAGGCTCGCGTCCGTGTCCGCCTCGTCGGTCTCGGACCCGTCGACCGCGGACTCGTCGGCTTCGGACCCGTCGGGTGCCGTGTTCGGCGTCGATTCGGCCGCGGTCGACTGGGATGTGTCGGCGTCGGCCTCGGACGGCGGGTCGGTGGCGGGGCCTCGCGTCGCGGCGAGCGGGGGATGGTAGGTGTAGACGTACTCGTCGGCGACGGCGTGGAACGCTCCGGTGTCCGGGTCCTCAACGACGCCCGTGTCGGTGTCGATGGCGAAGTCGACGAGGTCACGGAGGGTGTCGGCGTGCGCCTCGGGGCGGTCGTGTGTCTCCGGCGGCAGCCGAATTCGGGTAATCCACTCATCGAACTCCGAGCGGTCGTCACGGAACGACAGGTACGTCCGTTCCGCCTCGTCGATACCGGACAGCCCTGCGTACCGCGCGTACGACAACCCCGCGACGCCGAGGAGCCCGACGACCAGAACCAGCGGACCGCCGAACGACCGAAGCGGCCCGTACGTCCGTTCGACGGGTTCCGTCACCGTCTGTTCGGTCGTGTCTGACTGGACGCCGGGATCGGCGACGGTGTAGGTGGCGTCCTCGTGGCTGAAGCCGAACTCGACGGAGCGCGTGTACGTGGTGTTCTCGCCGTTGAGCGTGCCCGCCACCTCGACGTCGGTGACGACGAACGTCTCGGTCTCGCCCGGCGAGGCGCCGAGTTCGGACTCGATCGCCGCCACGCGCTCGTCGACCGCCGTGCTGTTGAGCGTGAACGGGGCGGTGACGGTCTCGCCCGGCGTAACGCCGGTCGCGGCCGTCGAGTCGACCGTCTCTTGTTGCTCCCAGTAGACGGTCCCCTCCTCGCCGACGTTCCGCACGACGAGCACCGAGCGGACCTCGACGTCGACTCCCTCGGCCTCGTCGGCGGTGTACGTGACCCGGGGAGTGACGTCCAGCTCCGGAGCCACGTTCGCGAAGTACGTCTCGCGGTTCTCGAGGACGGCCCCGAGCGCGAACACGGGGTTCGGCTCGGTCACCTCGGCGCTGTGGGCGTACTCGGTCTCGACGGTCCACGAGGAGACGGTTCGCGTCTCCGGTTCGGTGCCGGGGTCGACGTGGGTGGTGTAGACGAGTCCGGCGCCGGCCGCCGCGAGGACGAGACAGACGACGAGGAGGACCGTGAACTGTGCGTCCAGAAACGACCGGAATCGGAGTCGTGTTTCGTCGGGGGATGTGGATGCGGTCATGATCTACTTGTAGAACGCGCGGAGGAGGCGGCGGTGTAACGCCGTCGTTCGGCGGGATTCCCGGCGTCGGATCCGCGCGGGTTCGCCGCGGAGCAGGAGGAGTCCGGTCGCCAGAATGCCGCCGCCGAGCAGACCGTTGATTACGACGAGCGGAGCCCACGGGTGGATTCGATAGAGTCCGTCGATGACCGCCGGCGGCAACACCGCGAGGTACCGGTGTTCGACGACGAACAACCGGTAGTAGCCGGTCTCGTCGGGGGCGGTGAGCGTCACCGTGGTCGACGCCTCTCCGCGGGGGCCGACCGCGATCTGTTGTGGATCGACGGCAACGCCGGGGCTGGCGGGCGTCACGTACGTCTGGACGGGAACGAGCCCGGCGTTGGGAACGGGGTACTCCACCTCCTGGCTCGTCCCTCGTTCGATCACGGTGGGGTTGTCGGACTCGAACTCCGCGCTGACGACACCGTACTCCTGTGTGCCGGCCGGAACGACCATCGCCGCCGTCGCCGTCGCCATCAACACGGCCGCGAGCACGACGAGGATGGCCGTCACGGAGGTGCCGTCGTCGCGCGAGCGGTCCCGTTCGGACCGGTCGCGGCTCGACCCGGTGAGCAGCCAGTCGACCACGTACGCGACGATCGAGAGCCCGAACAGGAGGTACGCGAGCCCCTGTGTTCCCTGAAGCGACCGGACCCCGAGCGTCACCGCCAGCCAGGTCTGGACCCCCTCCAAGGCCGACTGAAACGCTATGGCGGCCGTCCCGAGGTGGGGTATCACCACGACACTTCCGCCGACGGTGAGCGCCTTGGCGACGACATCGGCGTCCTGGACGACTGGTTCGCCGCCGTCCTGATCGGTGAACGGGTTGTTGTCGCCGCGGGTGACGTAGCCGCGTTCGGTCTCCTCGACGACGCGGTGTGTTGTCAGCCCGCCGCCCTGAATCTCCTTGGCTTCGAAGGTCACGACATCGCCGACGCCGATCCCACCGGCTATCGGGGCGGGAATCGCAACGAATCCGTCGCCGGGGTCGAGCGTCGGCTGCATGCTTCCCGTCTCGACGAAACTCAGGAGCACCGGCTGTCCGAGGAACTGTCCGACGACGAGCGAGAACACGACGAGGACCGCCGCGATCTGGAGGCCGACGGAGAGGGTGCGTCTGAGGCGCATGTGTCAGTCAAACAGGGGCTGTGTTCAATACAACGCTATCGACAGCGCCGTATAAGTCCGCGGATCGCGTTATCATATCTGATTGACAAGACGGCGGGTCGGCGTCGAGACGCTCACTCGTCGAACACGCCGACGGCGAGCATGGCGTACGGACCGATGAAGCCGAGACAGAACCCGAGCAGGTGAACGTAGAGGTTGATCACGCCTCCGGCAGTCGACGGCTCCGCGGGAAACCCCACTAGCGGGTACGAGACGGCCAGCACGACACCGACGGCGAAGAGGTCGCCGTCTCCTCGTCGGTCGATCACGCGCCCGAAAAGCGTCCTCAGGGACGGCCGACGTTCCACGGGAAGCAACAACGTCTGACCCGCGCCGAGAACGAGCCCGCTCGCGGCGACAGCCGGGCCGACGAGGCCGGTCCACTCGGTCGAGGACGGCAGCGCTAACGACGCCATCCAGCCGACGAGCACGAAGAACGTCGCCGGGAGCAGCCGAACCGGCGTCGACTCCGAGAACGGCTCTGTCGAGCCGTCGGGCCGCAAGGGCGTGTCGGCCGCACTCGAGCCGTCGGGCCCGCTGGAGCCGCCGGGCCCG
>KI543168.1:134483-136558 GCA_000496175.1 uncultured archaeon A07HR67
CCGCGAGAAACAACGGAAGCAGTCCGGCAAACGCCATGTTGACCCCGGAGAAGCCGAACCCCACGGCGCGCCGCGGAACCGCGAGGTTCAACGCCGAGAGGACGACAGGAAACACGACACAGACCGTCGCGAACGCGACGAAAAAGAACCGGCGCTGGCGGCTCGCGACCGCCAGAAGGTAGCCGACCCCCGCGAGCAGTCCGTAGCCGGCGAGGTTGGCGAGCAGGTGGTCGGCGCCGAAGTGGACGTAGTGGGCGCTGAGCGCCGTCAGCGCGGTCGGGTCGTGGTACGCGAACGCCAGCGACCGTCGGGTCGCCTCCGGAAGCGCGAACACCGCGAGAAGAACGGCCGGCACGGCCGCCAGCGCAACGAGATCGAGTCGGCTGGCTCGCGCGACGAGGGTGACGCGGAGCGGCGAAGCCGCGTGGACACCAGCGTCCGTCGAAGACGTCACGACCGACCAGTCGCACACGAGATAAAAATGCCTGTCGTCGCCGAGATCAGGACTGCCGTCGCCGCCGCGCCAGCGTCAACACCGCGACGACCGCCGCGAGCAGCGCAGCCAGCCGGCCGAGGTCGTCGAGCCCGAACCCGCCCGGTTCTTCGGTCGGGGCGGCCGGCGACGAGCCGTCGGCCGAGTCGGAGGCGGATCCGCCGACGTCCGAACCGGTCTCTCCCTCGGCGGTCGGCGTCGTCGCGGTCGACGCTGGAGCCGTGCCGACCGACAGCTCGTTGACCGGGGTTCCCTCGACGGCGAGGTCGTACGTCCCGGTCGTCTCGAAGGCAGCCGAGAACGTGACCGTCGTCGACTCGCCGGGCTCGAGCGCGACCTCAACCGTGTCGACGGCCGTGCCGTCGGCCGTGAGCGTCAGAGTGCGCTCGCCGGCCGCCCCGCCCGCGTTTCTGCGGTCGCCGTCACCGTCGTCTCTGCGCCCGCCTCGACGGTCGCGTCGGCGATCGTCGCCTCTCGAACCCCGATTTGGTCGACGTGTGTCGCCAGCACGAACGTCGAGAAGTCGTCGGTGGTCGCGACGACGTGGACCCGGTCCGTCGAGAGCCCGCGGCGGTCAACGGTCGTCTCGTCGAGTGGCGTCGTCTCGCGGGGCTCCCAGCCGCCCGCGTCGGTCTGCCGAAAGACGACCAGGTCCTCCGGGTCGGCCGCGCCGAGGTGCTCCCGGTCGACGCTGAACCGGAGGCGCATCTGTTCGACGTTCGCCGGGTCGAACTCGTGTACTACCGAGAGATACCCCATCGGGACGGGGTCCTGAGCCGCGTCGAGTTCGCCCCCGTCGGCGAACGCAGTCGGACTGCCGGTCGTCTCCATGTCGACGGTTTCCGTCGAGACGCCGCGGAGCTCGAGGTAATCGAGCGTGACGTTGGTCTGGTCGATGCGGACGCGGTCCATCTCGAACCCGACCGTGTCGTCCGAACCGAGGCCGGTCGCCTCAAGCGACCGCTCGGACGGCGACGGCCGGCTCACGGTCACGCTCGGCGTCGCCTCAGGATCCTCGTCGGTAGCGCCCGCGGACTGCTGGCCAGCAGTCGACGATGAATCCGGCTCCGAATCGGGGTCGGTGACGTTGGCGTGGATCTCGAACTCGTCGGCTCCCAGCCGGGTGTTCGGTTCCGCCTCGCGCGCGTCGAACTGGAGGCCGACGGAGACTGACCCGTTTGGTTCGAGGGTGACCGCGTTCGACTCGTTTTCGACCGGGCCGTCGTCGCCGACGAACGTCACGTTCTCGCCCTCGTGTTCGATCCAGACGTCCGCCGTCTCGTTGGCGGTGTAGGTGATCGTGAACACGTCACCTATCCGGCCGGTCGAGCCGACGTTGACCCCTTCGAAGTCCGCGGGGAGATTCGGGTTCGCCGGCGAGACGTCGACGACGATCTCGTCGTCGTCGTTCAGGTACGCGTAGTCGCCGTTGGGGCCATTGGCGGGCTGGATCGCCACGCGGTCGTCGGCGAGGGTATCGGCCGGGCCGTCTATAACCGCCGCACCCGTAGTGAAGATCAGCGATCCCGTCGCTACGAGGAGGACTGCGAGGATGAGAGCGCGACGGGTGGTCGTCATCTGT
>KI543168.1:136578-137875 GCA_000496175.1 uncultured archaeon A07HR67
CTTTCGTCGCCCCACCAGTTCCCGTTCGCGGTTACCGCCGTGTCGTTCTCGTTGGCGATACCAACGCGATTATTCACGATGTCGTTGCTGGTTGCGGTCACGTCGCCGCCGAGAGCCCCGCTAGCAACGAATATTCCATCGTCGTTCTTCGCGATTGTATTCTGCTGAACTGTGGCAGACGCTCCGCTGAACACACCGATCCCCGCGCCGTCTTCTCCTTCGAATTCATTACCAGTAATCTCGTTACCTCTCAGTGTGGCCGCAGTCTCAACCACGCCAATCCCGACCGCACCGCCACCGGAGGCCCCGTTGAAAATAGAATTATTGATTGTCGGCGTGGCGCCGACGAAGTTGCCGCGCCCAGAGACGAGCGCCCCGTAGAACGAGTAATTCTCGACGGTACAGTCCTCAATAAGTACGTTTGATACCGACGGGACGAACAATCCGTTGGTCACGCCGCTAATCGTTACGTCCCGGACCGTCACATCGGGCTCAAACGCCGCGAGACCGTATCCGAAGATTTCGCCAGTCACCTCGAACCCCTCGAAGGTGACACCGGGGTCGAGGATCTGGACCCAGCCGGGGATAGTTGGTCGGCCGTTGATTCCAACGACGCTGACGTCAGCTAGTGGTGCGGACTCTGGGTCGGTCCCGGCGTCCTGAGATCCAATCTGGAGGCCGTTCACGTCGCGGAACGTCTTTTCGTCGTCGTAGGTCCCGGGCACGACCTCTACCGTGGAGTCGAGAGTGGCGAAATTGAGCGCGAATTGGATGCTGTCGAAAATGACGTTTCTGACAGGAGCGTTGCCGGGGAAACCCTCGAAATCGCCGTCTTCGAGAAGTGCGCCCCGGTCGAGCGTGTTGTTATTTACAAACCTGCTCAGGTCGATCGTTGCGGTCTTGTCTTCGAGCAGGAACTCTGTGTTACTGATGTCGTTGCCAGTGAATGTCACATCGGCTGCCTCGCCAGCTTCGAGACCGATGCCCACACCAACCGTCGGGCTGTTGGGGTCCGAGAGGACGCTGTCGATGTCGTTGTTTGCGACCGTGACCCCCGTCGGAGTCTGGTCGTTGTTCCCCGTTCCACGGACAACAACGCCAAACCCGAAGTTGGTAACTTCCTGTCCGACCTCCTCTATAGCGTTGTTTTCGATGGTTGTGTTTTGGACGTTCCCTTGGACGCTGATACCGGCGGCACCACCAGGGGAGTTGGTCTCCTCTTTGCCCGTATTCTGTAGTCGCCGGACAGTGTTGTTCCGTACAGTAGCGTTTTTGACCGCGTCCTCACCATCGCCAC
>KI543168.1:139063-148012 GCA_000496175.1 uncultured archaeon A07HR67
TAGCGAGCAGCGCATCGGAGTCATCGGCTACTTCGACCGCGACACTACGATCCGCACTCACACTCGTAAACGCGCCTGTACCCACTGCAGCTGCGCTACCTGAAGCCAATGCGCCCAGTCCGGCGAGGAACTTGCGTCGGTTTGCCATTGTTGTGTAACCTCGTTTTAGTCCGCACGCGACCCGCAGGCCGCCGACACGGGACATCCCGTATCACCCTGGGTCGCTTCGCTTCACCCGTTGGACCATACCCATATCGTAATGATTCACCAGAAACGCTTCAGGGGGCGATTGAACATCCGCCGGCGACCTTCTGGCTCCGTCTGAAATGGGTCGAAACCCGTTCAGGCCGGACCTGAAATCCGTCCAGCCATCGTTCAGGCCGTGCCTGAAACGGCCGGTAGCGGATTCAAAAACATATGAATACATGAATAAAACCTCGTTATCAATTCGCACTGTGTCGAGATCGCCGCAGAAAACAGCAGCCTTAGAGCTTGAAAGCCGTGTTTTCTCGATATACCCGATTCTGTTCTTTTGCGGATCTCACGTCGCAAAACACCTCAAATGACAGTCATAACCGTGGGTTTTATGTTGACAGGTTCACGTGTACGATACAGTAATGGCGTCGGCACAGCAGATCGACGGGGGGCCCTCTGACGTCGGAGTCGACATCGACGACGACGAGCTGTACGACGTGCTCGCGAACCAGCGCCGCCGGTTCGCAGTACACCTGTTGAAACGGGAGGAGAAAACGATGGAGATCGGCGAGATGGCAGAACAGATCGCGGCCTGGGAGAACGATGTCGACACGGCGGAGATCACGGGCAGCGACCGCAAGCGCGTGTACACCGCGCTCCAACAGTCGCACCTACCGAAGATGGACCGTGCCGGCGTCGTCGAGTTCAACAAGAATCGTGGGATGGTCGAGCCCACGGAAGCGCTCCAGAACATCGACCTCTACATGGACGTGGTCGAGGGCAGAGAGATCCCGTGGAGCGAGTACTACCTCGGGCTCGCGGGAGTCTCGGCCGCGCTGGTGGCCGCGGTCTGGATGGGCGCGTGGCCGTTCACACTGCTTCCGACCATCGCGTGGACGCTGGCGATCGTGGTCGGATTCGGGTTCTCCGCGCTCGCACACAAGTACTACGCCGAGGAGATGAAAGTCGGAGAGTTAGAGGAGCCGCCGGAGCTCCAGTGAGCCGCACCCGATCGAAAGCGGGGAGTGGTCGACGACACCGATAACAGGGGGGTCCTGAAGGGGGTTCAGGCGCTCCCTTCTGGCGTTCTGGCACCCCATAACCATAGGCCTCGGGCGTCACGTGAAACGTGAACGCAGTGACGATCCCCATCACATGAAACGGCGACAACTGATCCTCCTGCTCGGCGGTGCGAGCTCGGGCGCGATGAGCATCGGTACCGGCGCGTTCACCAGCGTCGAAGCCGAACGTAACGTGGAGGTGGATGTGGTGAGTGATAATAAGGCGTTTGTGGGATACGAAACGCCGAACGATGGGGAAGACGTTAGGGAAGATCATCCCATAACCTTGGTCCGAGTAACGAACCGGTTCGACGAAGAGATCTCGATCGTCGGTGTCCAAGTAGACGAAGGAGGGGAGGTGCTTAGCGATATTAGTAATAGCGGGACTATCGAATCTGGGGAGCAAAAGGATATCAAAGCACATATTGTGGATATCTCGCCGGGTGAAAGAGTAGATATTGAGATAACGGTCACAGTGGAGGGAAGTGATGTCACAGCAGAGTTGTTCGGCGACACACAAACGCGGCGGTTCCAGATTGTAGGTGAGGAGCCAAGCAACGTGGAAACTACTGACGACAATGAAGAAGACGAAGAAGATGAAGAAGACGAAGAAGATTAGCATAATACCAGTAAACGAGCTTGACCTCGACCGCTCGGACTTCTCCCGTCCGTTTTGACTGATATCTGACTCCGCCCGCGCGAACTCTCGAACTCACTTTTTTCAGCGCTCATCTTAATCGCTGCGCGCTCTCGATCTGGCCGTTCACGACCGCGTTCTGCTGTGGGCCCCACATCTCCGGCGACTGTGCTTTGGTATACTCGGTCCACCGGATCACCTGCTCGTAGCGTGGTCACTCGGGACCGTCGTCGGCTCCAGCCGAATCCTCTCCCAAGCGCTCGTGAGTCGCTCATATCGCTCCCCGACGTCGAGTCGTTCCGCGCACGTTTCCAGCCGGTCGCCGGAAATCGTCTGTGGCCCCTCGTCGAGAGCCGGACTCGACCGCCCGGTTCAGGTGCGCTTATGTATCCCCCGGCCGGATGCGCCGATATGGACGACCACTCGCACGAGCCCGACCCGGACAAGCGCGTGACCGCCCCGATGCAGGAGTTCGGAGGCCGCGAGGTCGGTGTCGGCGCGGCCGTCACGCTTCTCGGGCTTCTCCTCGCGTACGTACTGCCGGCGCTACTGTTCTGACTGGGGTAGCGTCTCCTGTGGGCGCTTCGTCGACGGCTACCGCGGGTACCACGCCAGCGGGTGGTCGGCGATGAGGTCGATACTCACCGGCTCGTCGAGATCGAATTCCTCGACGTGGTTGTGTAGACAGTGAACCGCCTCGCCGGAGTCGAGTTCGACCCGGTAGATGAACGAAGGACCGACGTACTGCCTGGAGACGACGGTTCCGTCGGCGACGTCCTCGTCGGCGGGCGTCGCCCGCAGGTCGTCGGGCCGGACCAAGACGTCCACCGGCGCGCCGTCGTATGTCGTGTCGTACCCCTCGAGCGTGGCGGCGTTGAACCGGCCGACGCCGGTTTCGACCTGGCCTTCCCGGAGATTCCCCTCGAGGAACGACGCCCGCCCGAGGAAGGAGGCGACGAACTTCGACTCGGGGCGCTCGAAGACGCTCTCTGGACGCCCCACCTGTTCTATCGAGCCGTCGTTCATCACGGCGACGCGGTCGGAGATCGACAACGCCTCCTCCTGGTCGTGGGTGACGGACACCGCGGTGACGCCCGCGGCCTTCAGGATGCGACGGACCTCCTCGCGCATCTCGACGCGCAGGCGGACGTCGAGGTTCGAGAACGGCTCGTCGAGCAACAACACGTCCGGCTCGGGCGCGAGCGACCGAGCCAACGCGACCCGTTGTTTCTGGCCGCCCGAGAGCTTGTCGGGAGTTTTCGCGCCGTGAGCGGTCATCTCGACCAGTTCGAGCAGCTCCTCGACGCGGGCGTCCGTCGCGGCCTCGTCGGCTTCCGTCAGCCCGAAGGCGATGTTTTCGCGCACCGTGAGATGCGGGAACAACGCGAAGTTCTGGAAGACGATGCCGACGTCGCGGCGTTCGGGCGGGACGAACGACGACGCGTCCGCGACCGTCTCGCCCGCGAGCGCGACCGAGCCGTTAGTCGGTTCGTCGAGCCCTGCGATCATTCGAAGCGTCGTGGTTTTGCCACAGCCGGACGGGCCGAGAAAGGTGAGCAGCTCGCCGGGTTGTACATCGAGTGAGACGCCGTCGACCGCGCACTCGGGGCCGAAGGATTTCGTGACGTTTGAGAGCCGCAAGACGGGCTCTGTATCCGCCGTGTCCGAGCGGTCCTCGGCGGCCGCGCCGGCGGTGGTCCCGTCCGGCGAGGCGATCGACGTTCCGCGAACGCGGTCGGTCGGCCGTTCCGTATCGGGGTGTTCAGAGTGTGCCATTGTGATCCGGACGCCGGCGAGCCGGCGGTGAGTCGGTACGCCCCGATATTTTAGGAGAACCTAAAAGCGTGTCGTTCGCGGACGCTCACGCCGGGTGGTCCGGAGCAGGCCGAACCCGGTACCGACATCGACGAGTCGAGAACCCGAGGCCGCGGTCGGATATCAGGCGAGTTCGCGACCGATCACGCCGCGGAGCTCTCGGAGCGCGTCGGCGTCGACCGAGATCGACTCCTCGCCGACCGACATCGACAGGGTTCCCTCGGGGGTCACGTCGCCGAGCCGGGAGACGGGATGGTCGCCCGCGAGCGTCGCGACCGCGTCCGGGTCGGTCGTCTGGACGACGATCCGTCCGGGCGTCTCCTCGAAGGCCGCGACGTGGTCGGGCAGTGTCACGTCCGCGCCGGCGCCGTCGGCGACGAGTTCGGCGAGCGCGACCGCGAGCCCCCCCTCGCTGACGTCGTGTGTCGCGAGCGTCGCCTCGTGGCGCGCGACCGCCGCCAGCGACGAGACGAGGTCGGCGGGCGTCGCGGGAAGCGTCGGGAACCGGTCGCTGCCGTCGGTCGCCGCGAGGTACGCCGAGCCGCCGAGCGCGTCGCCTGACGGCCCCACGAGCAGAAGCGTCGAGTCGGCCGCGGCGTCGCCGTCGAGCCGAGCCGGCGGCGCGTCGTAGCCCGCCCGCGTGCCGAGCAGCGCGAGCGTCGGCGTCGGCGGAATCGGCCCCGCGACGCTGTCGTTGTACAACGACACGTTGCCGCCGACGACGGGAGTGTCGAGCGCGGCACACGCGTCCGCGAGCCCCTCCACGATCGACGTGAAGCCGCCGTACACGTCCGGCTTCTCCGGGTTGCCGCCGTTGAGACAGTTGACCGCCGCGAGCGGCGTCGCCCCCTTCGCGGCCAGGTTCGTGGCGTTCTCGACGGCGACCGCGCGGGCGCCGTCGTACGGCGCGGCGTCCGTCCAGCGAGGAGTCGACCCCGACGAGAGCGCGAGACCGACGCCGGTCGGGTCGTCCGCGCCGTCGGCCGCCTCGCGCATCGCGAGGATGGCGGCGTCGTCGCCGGGCTTCATCGCGGTTCGCGTCCCTACCTCGTGGTCGTACTGCCGGTACACCCAGCGCTTGCTGGCGGTAGTGGGGTCCGACACGACCGCCTCGAACGCGGTCTCGAGTGCGGGCTCCGGCAGGTCGCGGTCGAGCTCGGGCGGCGCCGCAGCCGCCAGGTCGTTCATCGGCGCGCCGTCGGCGAGGAACGCGGCGTCGACGTCGACGACGGTCTCGCCGTCGAACGTACAGACGTAGTTGCCGTCGGTCACCTCACCGATGACGGAACGCCCGAGGTCGAACCGGTCGGCGAGTTCGCGGACACGGTCGACGTCGTCGGGGGCGACCTCGTAACACATGCGCTCCTGGCTCTCGGCCAACAGGATCTCAAGCGCGTTCATCTTCGGCTCGCGCTGGTGGACGCAGTCGAGGTCGATCGCGGCGCCGAGCCCACCCTTCGCGACGAGCTCCGAGGAGGCGCCGCCCAGCCCGGCCGCGCCGAGGTCGCGCGCAGAGACGACGAGCGACTCGTCGACGAGCGCCTCGTTGCACTCGATCAGCCGTTTTTCGGCGTAGGGGTCGCCCACCTGTACCGCGGGACGGTCCTCGGTTTCGGCGTCCTCGGCGAGGTCCTCGCTCGCGAACGACGCGCCGCCGAGCCCGTCGCGGCCGGTGGCGTTGCCGACGAGAACGAGCCGGTTGCCGGGGTCTTCGGCGGTCGCCGTCACCAGCCGGTCCGGGTCGGTGACGCCGACGCAGGCGACGTTGACGAGCGGATTCCCCTCGTAGCCGCCGTGGAAGGCGACGCTGCCGCCGACCGTGGGGACGCCGATGCAGTTGCCGTAGTGAGAGATCCCCTCGACGACTCCTTCGAAGAGGTACCGCGATTCCTCGCGGTCGAAGCCGCCGAAGTACAACGAGTCCAGCAGGGCGACCGGGTACGCGCCCATGCTCATCGTGTCGCGAACGATGCCGCCGACGCCGGTGGCCGCGCCGTCGAAGGGGTCGACGTACGAGGGGTGATTGTGGCTCTCGATGCCGAACGTGACGTAGGTGTCGCCGTAGTCGTCTGCGTCGCGCTCGGCGCTCGGCGTGTCGGCCGCACCAGGGGTCGGCAGCGCGAGCACGGCGGCGTCGTCGCCCGGTCCGACGACGACCGCGTCGCCCTCGCTGTCGAACGCCGACAACAACGGCCGCGAGGACCGGTACGCGCAGTGTTCACTCCAAAGGTTCTCGAAGAGCGCGGCCTCCGCCGGCGTGGGCTCCCGGCCGAGCTCCGCGGTCACGAGGTCGTGGTCCGTCTCGGACAGGCTCATCCACTTACGTGGTCATCGCACCCGTTCTAATGCTTTTCTATGCCCACGTTCGTGCGGGATCGGGTCAGACGACGAGAACGGACGCGCCGTAGGTCACGAGCGCGCCGGCCGCGCCGGCCGCGAGCGCCTTCGCGTTGAGCCAGACCGCGCGCTTCCGATCGGCCGCGAGCGCCTGGGGATCGGTGACGTCGCGAGTTCCGTCTCCCACGTCGAAGACGCCGACGCCGGCGAAGCCGACGCAGAACCGTTCGCGGTACTGCAAAAACCCCATCGCGGCCCCGTACAACGGAAACATCGTGAACGCCAGCGTCCACCGCGGCCACTCGGCAGCGACGGCGACGGCGACGAGGACGACCGCCGAGAGCAACGAGCCGGCGCCGAGCAGCAGTCGGCGGCGGCGTTGTGTCGGCCCGATGTTACAGACCCCGGGTTGATACTCCATACCTCGCGTTCGGCCGGGCAAATAAAAGGACCCGCGGATCCGGCTCGACCCGCCCCGTATCCCCACGGGCAGGTGTCGCGCGTCGGATCGCTCGAACTCAGCGCTCTGACCGGCCGCGACACCCCCGCTCGCGGTAGCAACCCTCAAAGGGACGCCAGTCGTTCGACGGACGTGAAACGGATCCAGCTCGAGAACGCCGTCTTCGAGGGGAAAAAACGACGTGTATCTGATCGAGGCTGGGGTGACCGCGCTCGTCGATACCGCCGTGGCGATCCCCGACGTGCGCGCGGACCTGCGCGAGGGCCTCGGCGAGCACGGCGTCGCGTTCGCCGACGTCGACGCGGTGGTGCTCACCCACTGGCACCCGGACCACGCCGGACTCGCCGGCGAGATTCAGGCCGCGGGCGGCGCCGAGGTGTTCGTCCACGAGGCGGACGCGCCGCTCGTCGACGGCCGGGACGTCCCGCTGCCCGCGGACCCGACGGCCCAGCGCGAGACGTTCGAACGCTGGGGGATGC
The DNA here is from genome assembly GCA_000496175.1 of uncultured archaeon A07HR67. Taxonomy (GTDB): domain Archaea; phylum Halobacteriota; class Halobacteria; order Halobacteriales; family Haloferacaceae; genus Halorubrum. Next base: position 146,048 of record KI543168.1, read on the forward strand.
CGGCGGCGGCCCGCGACCGCCTGCGGGCGTTCTTCGAGACCGAGGCGACGGGGCTGGGCGGTCCCGACGCCTCGGTGACGACGGTCACGGACGGAGCGACCGTCTCGCTGGGAGCAGCGACGCTGGAGGCAGTCCATCTCCCCGGCCACACCGCCGGACTCTGTGCGTTCGCGTTCGACCCGCGGACGCTGGCGGATCACGACGCCGCGGAGATGGACGGCAGAGAGGACGGCTCCGCCCGAAGAAACGAGAAACGCGACGACGGTCCCGAGGAGGCGTTCACCGGCGACGCGTTGTTGCCGCGGTACACGCCCAACGTCGGCGGGGCAGATGTCCGGCTCTCGGACCCGCTCGCGGCGTACGCGGACAGCCTCGCGCGGATCGTCGGCCGCGACTGGGACGCCGCTCACCCCGGCCACCGCGAACGGATCGACGAGCCGAGCCGCCGGGCCGCCGCGACCCTCGAGCACCACCGACAACGAACGCGGCGGGTGATCGACGTGCTGACTGCCGGCGCGGCCACGGCCTGGGAGGTGTCGACCGCCCTGTTCGGCGACCTCGACGGAATCCACACGCTCCACGGACCCGGGGAGGCGTTCGCTCACCTCGACCACCTGGCGAGCGCCGGCGTCGCCGAACGGGACGGAACCGCCTACCGGCTCGTCGACCCCGACCCGGACGTGGGCGCCCTGTTCCCGACGACGCCGCTCGACGGCAGGGTGTGCGAGACCGAGGACGGCGGCCGGTAACGATGCCGGAACCCGCGGCCGTCGCCGAAAGCTATACCCGCGGGAGAACGCATCTACTGTCGTGAAGCGGGAGACCCTCTCCGTCGTGCTCCTCGCGCTCCTCGCGGTCGTCGCACTCGGCGTCGCGGCGGCCACCTTAGACACTGCCGTCACCGTCGACGGCGGCAGTGGGATCGGCGGCGGCGCCCAAGACGGCGCCGGTCCAAGCGATCCCGGCGAGATCAGCCCGTCTGCGACCCCGGGCGGCCCGACGACGCTCACCTTTCCGCCCATCTGTTATCCGTTCTTGCGCGAGCCGCCGGCGTTGCTGGTGTTCGCGGGCGTGTTGACGGCGATCGGCGCGTTCGCGTACCACGACACCGAATCGTGGTTCGCCGCCGGCGTTGTCGCGGGAACCGTCGGCTTCCCGGTCGGCGTGTTGTGGGTGGCGGTGTCCGCCTGTCGAACGCCCGAGTCGGCCGACGAGTTCGACTTCGGGCTCGTCGGCGAGGAGGACGGGATCATCCTGCCGGGCGGCGGTGGCGGAAGCGGGCTCGCAAGCGGGTCGGGAAGCGTGTCGACGCCGGAAGCGATATTCATCGCCGTCGTCGTCGTCGCACTGATCGCGAGCCTGCTGGTGTTGGTGGCGGCCGGCGGCGACGACGACGAGACGGCCGGCGCGAGCCGAGCCGAGGCGCCCGACCCAGAAACGCCGGACCCGGAGCTGGCCGCGATCGCGCGGACGGCGGGCGAGGCGGCAGCACGGATCGAGTCCGCCGACGGCGACAACGAGGTGTACCGCGCGTGGCGCGAGATGACGGAGGCGCTCGACGTCGACCGCCCCGCCTCGGCGACGCCCGCGGAGTTCGCGACGGCCGCGGTCGCCGCCGGCGTCGACGAGGAGCCCGTCGTCGAACTCACCGAGGTCTTCGAGCAGGTGCGATACGGCGGCGCGGACCCGACGAACGAACGAGAACGACGCGCCGCGGCGGCGCTCCGACAGATCGAGGCCACACACGGGGTGAACGCGTAGTGCGTCCGCTCGCCGTCGTCGGAGTGATCGCGGTCGCCGGCGGCTTTCTCGTCCTCGTCGACCAGGGATTCGCGGGTGCGCTCGACCTCTCGTCGGTCGTGGTCACGCTGATCGGTGTGCTCGGCATTCTCCAAGGCGTCAGATACGCGAGCGCACGCCGCGGCCGCGACCGGCGGTCGACGGACCTCGGCGAGCCGGAACGCC
>KI543168.1:148032-157055 GCA_000496175.1 uncultured archaeon A07HR67
GTACTCGGTTCGCGACCAGCTCCGCGGTGGGCTCCCGGGGCGGTCGACGTTTCGGCTCGGGATGACGGCCGCCGTCGACGCGGTCGAACGGGCGATGACCGGAGCCGCAGGCCGGGCGGAGACGACCGACCCGGACGCAACGGCCGACGGCGAGGACGGGGACCGATGACGGCCGCCGACCGCGAGCGAACGGACCCGGCGGCCGTCGTCGACAGCGGCGACGAGACCGCAGACGAGGACGCCGCCGACGCGAACACAGAGGCGGCCGGCGAGGACAGCCCATCGACGGAACGCCGGGCGCGTCGCGCGTTCGACACCGAGCGGTGGGTAGGGATCACCGGGGTCGCGCTTGCGCTCGTCGGGGTCGGGGTCGTCCTCAGACAGCCGGGGACGGTGCTCGTCGGAGCGGCAGCGGTCGGATACGGATTGTACGCGCGCCTCGGCGAGGCCGAGGAGGCGACGCTCGCGGTCACCCGCGAGCTGAGCGACCGAACGCCGGAGCCCGGCGACGAGGTGACCGTCTCGGTGCGAGCGCGAAACGTCGGCGAGGAGCCGTGTGTCGACCTCCGGATCGTCGACGGGGTGCCGCCCGGTCTCGAGGCGGTCGAGGGCCCCGCGAGGGTCGCGACCGCGTTGCGACCCGGCGCGGAGGTGACGTTCTCGTACGCGGTGCGGGCGAGCCGTGGCGAACACGAGTGGGAGACGATGCGGGCCGTCACGCGCACCCCCGCCGGCGCACGAGAACGGGTGACCGAGATCGAGACGCCCACTCGACTGACGTGTACGCCCGAGCTCGCGGCCGGCAGCGAGCTTCCGCTGCGAGGGCTGACGACGGTGTCACACGGCCGCGTTCCGACCGACATCGGCGGGGCCGGCGTCGAGTTCTACGCCACCCGCGAGTACCGCCGCGGCGACCCGCTCAAACGGGTCGACTGGAACCGGCGGGCCCGGACCGGCGAGCTGGCGACGTTGGAGCTCCGCGAGGAACGGGCGGCGACGGTCGTTCTGTTGATCGACGCCCGGGAGGCGGCGTACGTCGCTACCGAGCCGGACGCCGACACGGCGGTCGAGGCGAGCGTCGAGGCCGCGGGGGCGGCGTTTACTGCCCTGCTCACGGGCGGCGACCGCGTCGGGATCGCGACGATCGGCGCACACGATTGTTGGCTTCCGCCGGGAGCCGGGACCGACCACGCGGTCCGCGGCCGCGAGACGCTGGCGACGGACCCCGCGCTCGCACCGACGCCCAGCGACGAGCAGTTCTACCGGACGCTGTGGTTCCGGCAGTTCCGGCGGCGGCTGCCGGGCGACGCGCAGGTGTTGGTGTTCAGCCCGCTGGTCGACGACTACCCCACCTCCGCCGCCCGACAGCTCAACGCGTACGGCCACCTCGTCACCGTGCTCTCGCCCGACGTCACCGCGACGGCGACCGGAGCGAACGGCGCCGGAGATTCGGCGACGACAGAGAATGACTGCCGCGGCGACGACCGGGCGACAGCTGGTGGCGCTCGAACGACGCGAGCGCGTTCGGGAACTCCGTGCCGCGGGAATCCGCGTCGTTGAGTGGGGCGACCGGTCGTTCCCCGCCGCGGTCGCGAGCGCGAGCCAGCGGTGGTCACGATGAGCCGGATGGGCGGGCGCGAGCGGGCCGACCGCGACGGGCGGGCGGAGACGGACCCACCCGAGCGCGACACGCGTCCGCCGACGCTCGCGGTCGTCGTAAGCCTCGCCGCGGCCGCGGTCGGGACGCTCGCCGTGATCGTCGCCGCGCCGCTCGGCGGCGCAGTCGCAGGGTTGTCGATCGTCGGACTCGCCGTCGGATCGCTCGCCGGCTCGGATCGCGTGTTGTCGTGGGCGGCGGCCGCCAGCGTCGCCGGCATCGCGCTCGCGGCGGCGTTCGGCGCCGGCCCCGAACCGCTGCTCGTGGCCGGCGTCGCGCTCGCGCTCGCGTGGGATGTCGCCGACCACGGCCTCTCGGTCGGCCGACAGGTCGGCCGAGAAGCCCGGACCCGCCGAAACGTAGCCGTCCACGCCGGAACGACGTTGTTGACGGGGGCGCTTTCGGCCGGCGTCGTCTACGGCTCGTTCGTGGCCGCGTCCGGCGGCCAGCCGATCGCCGCGCTCGCGTTGTTGTTGTTCGGCGGGGTAGTGTTGGTGTCGGCGTTCAGGTGAGGACCGGCGTCGTTTTTGTACCCGGGCGCCGACGGGGCGGGCATGGACACCGTACCGACCGAGCCGGCGAGGTGGGCGGCGTGACCGACCTCGTGACGTTCGGCGAGACGATGCTTCGGTTCTCCCCGCCGCGCGGCGAGCGCCTCGAGACGGCCCGCGAGTTCGACGTCCAGGCCGGCGGCGCGGAGAGCAACGTCGCCGTCGGCGCGGCTCGTCTCGGCGTCGACGCCACCTGGCTCTCGAAGCTCCCCGACTCGCCGCTCGGCCGCCGGATCGTCGGTGAGCTTCGGAGCCACGGCGTTCAGACGGGCGTCGCGTGGACCGACCCGGCGGACGGCCGGGTCGGGACCTACTACCTCGAGCCGGGCGGGTCGCCCCGCGGAACCGACGTGATCTACGACCGCGACGACGCTGCGATCACGACCGTGGAACCGACCGAGCTCCCCACAAGCGACCTCGACTCTGCCGGCTACTTCCACACGACGGGGATCACGCCGGCGTTGTCGGCTGCCGCCCGCGAGACGACGACCGCGTTGTTGCGCGCGGCCGGCGAGGCGGGCGTCACTCGCACGTTCGACCTCAACTACCGAGCGAAGCTGTGGGATCCGGAGGTCGCGCGGTCGGCTTACGAGTCGTTGTTCGACCACGTTGACGTCCTGTTCGTCCCGCAACGCGACGCCCGCGAGGTGCTCGGCCGCGAGGGCGGCGCGGTCGAGGTGGCACACGGGCTCGCCGCCGAACACGGCTTCGACTGCGTGGTCGTCACGCGCGGGAGCGGGGGCGCGGTCGCGCTCCGCGACGGCGCAGTCCACGAACAAGGGGTGTTCGAGGCGGAGACGTTCGACGCGATCGGGACGGGTGACGCGTTCGTCGCCGGCTTTCTGGCGACGCGGATCGAGGGCGACGACGTGCCGACGGCGTTGGAACGGGCGGCCGCGACCGCGGCGCTCAAACGCACCGTCGGCGGCGACGTCGCCGTCGTGACAGCCGCGGAGGTCGACCGCGTCGTCGAGGGGGCCGACGGGATCGACCGATAGGCTCGTCGGCTCGGCCCGTGTTCCGACCGGTTTATTACCGCGCCGTGACCCGGATCCGACATGACCGACGAGACCCGACGGGACGGCCTCATCGCCGCGTTGCGCGCGGCAGACGCCGTTCGGTTCGGCGAGTTCGAGCTCTCACACGGCGGCACCAGCGACTACTACGTCGACAAGTACCTCTTCGAGACCGACCCGGAGTGTTTAACACACATCGCGAACGCGTTCGCCGACCGACTCGCGGCGAGCGACGCGACGCTGGCCGGCGTCGCGCTCGGCGCAGTTCCGCTCGTCGCGGTGACCGCCACGGAGCTCGGGCGTCCGTACGTCATCGCGCGCAAGCAGGCGAAGGAGTACGGCACCGGCAACCGGATCGAAGGGCGGCTGGAGGAGGGCGAACCCGTCGTCGTGATAGAAGACATCGCCACCACCGGCCAGTCGGCCGTCGACGCCGTCGAAGCGCTGCGGGCGGCCGGCGCGCGCGTGGACCGCGTCGTCGTCGTCGTCGACCGCGAGGAGGGAGCGACGGAGCTGTTGGCCGACCACGACGTGGAGCTCGAGGCGTTGGTGACGGCCTCGGAACTGCTCACGGACCACGAGGAGTGACGGCGTCGACGCCGGCAGATCCGAGAGGCGTCACGCGCCAGGCGATTCCGGCGGATCTACCGTCGGCACCGCGACGCGCTCGAGCACGTCGTCGATCACGTCGCCCTTCTGTACGTCGTTGACGGTGGCGTCGGGGGTCAACACCAGCCGGTGGGCGAGCGTCGGGTCCGCGACGCGTTTCACGTCGTCGGGGGTCAGAAACGCCCGCCCGGCGACGGTCGCGTTCGCGCGGGCCGCCTCGAACAACCGCTGGGTGCCCCGCGGCGAGACGCCGACCGCGACCCGGCGGTCCTCGCGGGTCCGATGGACGATAGAGGCCATGTACGCGAGGAGGTCGTCGTCGACGCGGACGGATTCGGGCACCGTCCGGAGTTCGGTCACCTCGTCGGGGTCGAGCACGCGCCCGACGGTCGGGCTCCGGTCGGTGCGGCCGGCGCGGCGTCTGAGGATCTCCACTTCGCCCGGCTCGTCGGGGTATCCCAGCGACGTCTTGATCATGAACCGGTCGAGCTGTGCCTCGGGCAGCGGGAACGCCCCCTCGCTCTCGACGGGGTTCTGTGTCGCGATGACGTAGAAGGGGTCCGGAAGCGCGTGGGTCTCGCCGTCGGCGGTGACCTGGCCCTCTTCCATCGCCTCCAACAGCGCCGCCTGCGTCTTCGGCGGCGCGCGGTTGATTTCGTCGGCGAGCACGACGTTCGCGAAGATCGGCCCCGGCGAGAAGGAGAAGGCACCGTCGCGCTCGTCGAACACGTTCGTTCCGGTCACGTCGGAGGGAAGCAGGTCCGGCGTGAACTGGATGCGGGAGAACTCCAAGCCGAGCGCAGTCGCGAACGACCGGGCCGAGAGCGTCTTGCCGGTGCCGGGCACGTCCTCGAGGAGAACGTGTCCGCGGGCGATGATGCCGAGCGTGACGCGTTCGAGGAACTCGCGGTCGGCGACGACTGCGGAGCCGACCTCGTCGATCACGCGGGCGCAGGCCTCGGCCGCGTCGGGGACATCCATGTGACTGCGTCACGGGTGGGCGGCAAAAAGCGTTGTCGCGTTCGGCGCGAACCGCGTCACGGCGCACGGGCCGACCGCGATCGAAACCCATAACAGCAGAACCGACGAAGCGTGGATCGAGCCGAGGTAGCCTAGCCTGGCCAAGGCGGTAGATTCGAAATCTACTGTCCATTCGGACACCGGAGTTCAAATCTCCGCCTCGGCGTTGTTTACCACGCCAGCCGCCGCTACGGCCCGCGACCCAGCGATTCCTGTTCGGCGTCGGCGTCGCCGCGAAGCCGCCGCCGACGCTTGTCGTAGGCCGCCTCGAGTTTCGCGTTCGTCGCCCGCGAGACCAGGTACAGGTCCGCGGCGCCCTCGTCGCGGGGGTGGGCGGCGGCGACCCAGACGTGGCCGTCACCCGTCGAGAGGTCGTCGGCCCACCGCTCGGCGGCCGCTCGGCTCCCGAACGCGTGACGGGAGCCGTCCTCGAAGACGAGTCGCCCCACCTTCGCGTTGCGTTTGCGAGCAGACGGTTTGACCGCGACGACGACGCTCACGACCGCCTCTGAGGGCGCCGCCGATAAAAATCCCGTCGGACGGCGCGGCGGCGCCCCCGTGACACGGCGCGCGACCGTGACCGTGCCTGAGCGACCGGGTGAGGGCTCACTCGGCAGGAGCGACGCGTCACTCGAACGCGTCTCGGCCCGTTCGCACGTCCGCGGCGTACGTGTCCGCGATGGTCTCGAGAATCGCCTCGCCGGCCGCCTCGCTCGACCGGCTCGGATCGCCGAGGACGCCGTTGTCCGTTATCGATTTGAATCCCCGAGAAAGCAACAACGACGTGTCGACCGGGCCGTCTCGGCCGGGTTCGAACGCCGAGTTCCGCACGAGCTCCGGGCGGATCGCCAGTATCGCGGAGGTTTCGGTGCCGCCGGCGTGAACCACCGGCTCCGGTGTCAACTCGGCGTGTTCCATCCCGTCGTTCATGAGGTCCATGTACCGCTCCATGTCGGCGAGCGCGACGACGCCCAATCCGGTCTCGTCGGCGATCTCCGGCGCCGCGGTGTTCACCGGAGCGAAGTTGCCGCCGTGTGACGGGAGGAGCACAACGGTCTCGAAGCCGTGTTCGGCGAGCGACTCGCAGTACGAGCGAAGCACCTCGATGAGCGTGGACGCCGAGACCGTTATGGTGCCCGGAAACGCCATGTGGTGGCCCGAACAGCCGGGACGGATCACCGGAGCGACCAGCGCGTCGCCGAGCCGACGCGCGATACGCGTTGCGAGCTCCTCGCCGATGAGCGAGTCCGTCGCCAACGGCAGGTGTGGTCCGTGTTGTTCGAGCGAGCCGACCGGCACGATTGCCGTGTCCGTGCCCGATTCGAGCGCCGTTTCGACCTCTGTCCACGTGCGGTCTTCTAAGAGGACCGAGTCGGTCGGGTTCGAGTGTGACATCGGTCGGGTATCGAACGGCAGGTAGTTAGTCGTTGAGGGGTGATCGCTCGTGAGGGCTCCGGCGGCTCCCCGAGATTCCGGCCCCAGCGCGAGTCCAGAGACGAGTGACCAGGTCCGCCGCCGTGGAGAGCCGCCAGCGTCAGCGTGACGGTGTCAGCGTGACCGTGCTGGTCGGCCCGCCGCCGAACGAGCTGTCTGGGGATGACTCACGCCCGGCGGCGGCTCACGCCCGGCGGCAGCCCACACCGGCATCAGCGGCGGGCCAGGAGGTCGACTCGCGTGAGCCAGACGGCGACGAGCACCATCGAGACCGCGACCAACAGAAAGACGACGCTGATGACGTTGACCTCCGGCGTCACGTTGTACCGGATCTGGTTCCAGATGTACACCGGCAGCGTCGGGTCGCTCGATCCCTTCACGAAGTAGGTGTACACGAACTCGTTGAACGAGAGGGTGAACGCGAGCAGTCCGCCGGCCACCACGCCCGGAAAGACGTTCGGCAGGGTCACCTGTCGGAACGTCGCGAGCTCGTCCGCGCCGAGGTCCTTCGAGGCCTCCTCGAGACTCCTGTCGAACGACAGAAACGTCGGGAGGATGACGAGCGTCGCGAACGGAATCGTTCGGATCACGTGAGCGACTACGACGGAGACGTAGTTCGGGAGCCCGAGGGTGCCGTTGAAGAACAACACCATCGCGATTCCGGTCACGACGAGCGGGACGATGATCGGCAGCGTCGCGAGAAGCTGGAGCCAACTCCGTCCGACGAAGCCGTACCGGTCGACCGCGTACGCGATCATCGTCGAGAGGGTGACCGTGAGGATCGTCGCCGGAATCGAGATGGTGAGCGTGGTGACGATGGCGCCGCGGGCGGCGCCGTTCGAGAGAAACACGCGGTACCACCGGAGGGTGAGCTGGTCCGGCGGGAACGACAACACCCCGCCGTCTGCGAACGACATGAACACGAGCACGCCGATGGGGAGCCAGAGAAACGCGAGCACCAGCGCCGTCACGACGGCCGCCATCCGCGAGGCGTACCCGTGGACGAACCGCTCGCCCGTTCCGGCGATCCGCGCGAGAACGCTCACGCGGTCTCACCTCCGGTGCCGAAGAGCCCGCCGCCGAGCCGCGCCGCGAGCAGCAACAACGCCACGACCACGACGGTGATCACCATCCCGATCGCCGCGCCGAACGGCCAGTTGAACGCGCTTTTGAACTGGTTTTCGATCACCATGCCGATCATGACGTTGCTCGTGCCGCCGAGCAGCCGCGGGGTGATGAACGAGCCGAACGTCGGAATGAACACGAGAACGATCCCGGTGACCACGCCGTTGATCGTCATCGGCAGCGTCACCGACAGGAACGTTCGAACCGGGCCGGCACCGAGATCCTTCGAGGCCTCGATGAGGTCCGGGTCCAGGTTCGTCAACGACGCGTAGAAGGGCAACACGGCGAGCGGCAGCCAGACGTAGGTAAAGCCGATGAGGACGGCAGTGTCGGTGTACAAGAGCCCGATTGTCGGCAGACCGACCGCAGCGAGCGCCGAGTCGAGAACGCCGCCGCTCTGGAGGATGTTTATCCACGCGTACATCCGGATGATGTAGCTGGTCCAGAAGGGGAGGATGACGCACAACAGGAGCAACGTCGTTCGGCGCGAGAACCGGACGATGCTGTACGCCAGCGCGTAGCCGACCGCCGCCACGATTCCCGTCACCTGAGCGCTGATCAGAAACGTTCGCCACACCACCGTGAGGTACGTCTCGGAGCCGAGAAATCCGGTGTAGTTACTGAGCGTCCACGCGCCGCCGATCTGTCCCGTCTGAAACGAGATGAGGAGCATCGCGAGCAACGGCACCGCAAAGAACAACACGAGGATCCCGTACGGCGGTCCGGCCACGGCGAGCGTCCGGAGCCGCGGGTGGTCGCGGAAGAACCCCGTGACCGGAGCGAGCCGACCGGCCGAACCGGGCGCGGGCCCGGCCGCCGTCGTCGACCCGCCGTCGGCCGCGACGTTCTCGGGTGTGTCCGGCTGGGCGCCGGCGGTCGAGTCGGCACCGCCCGTATCGTCGTCAGCAGACGACGCGTCGGTCATGTGATCGGGTCACCCCGCTCGTCGGGCGTCCGCGGCGCCTCGCGGCGGTAGAGGTGGACGTGGTCGGCGTCCCACCCGACCGTGACCGACTCGTCCACGTCGAAGGACGCAGAACGGACCGCCGCCGACACCCGGCCCCACTCGTCGGTGTCGACGTCGTACACCGAGTCGCTCCCCTGATAACTTCGGCTCCGTACGACCCCGGTGGCCGTGAACGAGCCGTCGTGGGCTCCGGCGTCTTCGTCGTCCGCGAGTCGAACCCGAAACGGCCGGACGCAGACGTCGACGAGGTCGTCGGCCGCGACGTCGCCGGCCGCCTCGCGCGGGACCGAGACGGGGCCGGTGCCAGCGTCGACGACGACGTGGTCCTCGTCGACGGCGGCGACGTGTCCGTCGACGGTGTTTACGTCGCCGATGAAGTCGGCAACGAACCGGCTCTCCGGGGTTTCATACAGCTCCTCGACCGTTCCGACCTGTTGAATCTCGCCGTCGTCGAGCACGACGAGCCGGTCGGAGACGGCGAGTGCGACCTCCTGATCGTGGGTGACGTACAGAAACGTCGTGTCGGTCTCGGCTTGGATGCGTTGGAGTTCGCGCTGCATGTGTTGTCGGAGCTTGCGATCCAACGAGGAGAGCGGCTCGTCGAACAACACGAGCGACGGCTCGTTCACCAGGGCGCGCGCGAG
>KI543168.1:157134-160894 GCA_000496175.1 uncultured archaeon A07HR67
CCGACCCGCTCGGACCGAGAATCGAGACGAACTCGCGTCGTCGATGTCGAAGCTCACGTCGTGACGGCGACGAGGTCGCCGAACGCTTCGTCAGTCCGCGGACGCGAAGCAACGACATCTTACGCGGCTTCACGGCCGTCCAGATCTCGTCGTACCGCGACCGGACCTCGTCGGAGAGCGTCTCGGAGAAGACGAGGTCCCACTCGTCCGGCCAGTTCGTGAACTCGGCGTCCTGTTCGGAGAGCTGGTCGCTGATGTCGACTGCGGGCTGGTATCCCATCGTCTCGAACAACTGGGCGGCGTTCTCCCGCTCGCTGGCCCAGTTGGTGAACTGGAGGCTGGCGATCGGGTTGGGCGCCCCCTTCGGGATGACGAAGAGGTCGCTCGTGAACATCGCTCCTTCGTCGGGCGCGGTGTAGTGGACCGGCGCTCCCTCGCTGAACCGTGCCGTGTACGTTCGGCCCATCGTGAGCGGCCCCGCCACGACGTCCTCGTTGACGAAGAGGCTCATTCCCTGCTGGTAGTCGCCCCAGTACGTCTGGAGAAGCGGCTTCTGTTGGATCAGCACCTCCTCGATCTCCTCGTAATCGTCCGGCGCTATCGGGTCCTGGCCGGTGTACATCGCCGCGATCTGACAGGAGACGGTCGCGTTGTCCCACATACACAGGTCGCCCTCGTGTTCGTCGTCCCAGAGGACGCCCCACGAGTCGGGCGCCGAGTCGAAGTACTCGTCGTTGTACGTGAGCGGGTACAACACGAGCGACTCCGGAACGCCGTACACCGACCCGTCCTGTTGGTACGAACTCGCTTCTTTCACCCGGTCGCTGATGTTCTCCCAGGCGGGCATGATATCGACCGGCAACTCGTGGAGATACTCGTTGGTGATCGAGCGTTCGACCCAGTTCGTCTGGGCGGCGATGTTGTCGATCTCCTCGTTGCCGGCCTCCAGCTGTGTGTACCACTGGTTCGGCGCGGAGTAGCCCGAGCTGCTCACCTCGACGCCGAACTCTTCGTTGAACGTGCCGGTCGCCCACTCCGCCCAGTCGTCGTACCAGTTCCACAGGTTGAGACTCGACTCGAGGTTCTCCGGCGGCCACTCGGTGACGTCCATCGGGACCCTGTCGCTGCCGCCGCCGCCGCCGGCACAGCCGGCGACGGCCGCGACGCCGGTCGTCGCCGTCGCCTGGAGAAACCGGCGCCGGTTCAGACTCGTCGAACCGTCGGTTATCTTACGCATATGTGGTCTCCGTCGAACGTTCTGTCTGGAAACTGAAACACTCGGTACTCATTACGTCTTACCAACCACGATCCGAACAAATAAGCGTATCGGGGTAGTTCCGCATTGGCCGCGTCCCGTCTTGCGGTCTCTGGTGTCTGGGGGAGCGATCGACAGTGCCGGCTCCGTGCCGACCGCGGGATTCGAGACCTTTTTTTGCGTCACCCGTCAGGTGCTCGCATGACCGACGCGTCGTTTCTCCGCTCGATCGTGTCGCCAGACCAGGTGTCGAGCGCCGACGCCGACCGCGACCGACACGGAACGGACTGGGGCACACCCGACGACGACGCCGCACCGCCCGACGTCGTCGTCTGGCCCGAGTCGACCGCCGAGGTGGCCGACGTTCTCGCGGCGGCGACCGAACGCGGCGTTCCGGTGACGCCGTTCGCCGCCGGTTCCGGAATCGCCGGGAACGCGGTGCCGACCCACGGTGGGATCAGCCTCGACCTAACGCGCATGGACGCGATCGTCGACGTCCGGCCGGCCGACCGGCAGATCGACGTCGAGCCGGGAGTGATCGGCGACGCGGTCAACGAGGCTGCCGCCGCCGACGGGTTGTTCTTTCCGGCGTTGCCCACCTCGGGCGACATCGCGACGGTCGGCGGCATGATCGCGACGAACGCCAGCGGAAAACGAACGGTGAAGTACGGGAAGGTCGGCGACTGGGTACGGGAGATCGAGGTGGTGTTGGCCGACGGGTCGGTGATCACGGCCGGAACCCGCGCCGAAAAGACCTCGTCGGGTTACGACCTCCGTGACCTGATCGTCGGGAGCGAGGGCACGCTCGGCGTGGTGACGCGCGCGACGTTGTCGCTCACCGATCGGCCCGCGGAGACGCGGGTCGGACGTGCGGTCTTCGAACGCCTCGGGGACGCGACCGCCGCCGCCGCCGACCTCGTCGGCTCCGGCGTCGACCTCAGCGCGCTCGAACTCGTCGACGGGATGAGCGCGCGCATGGTCAACGAGTACATCGGCTCGTCGCTCGCCGAGGGACCGACCCTGTTTCTGGAGCTTCAGGCGGACCACGGCCTCGACGCCGAGGCGGCATCCTGCCGGTCCGTGCTCGACGCACACGACCCCGTCACGGTCACGCTTGAGGAGGGAACCGACGAGGACCCGCTCTGGAAGCCCCGGCGCGAGCTCGCCGACGCGGTCCAGGCGTACTACCCCGACCGGCGATCGCTTCACTCCGGCGACGTCGCGGTCCCGTTGGGGTCGCTTTCGGCGATCGTCGAACACATTCACGACCTGTCCGCCGCCCACGACGTTCCGATTCCGACCTTCGGGCACGCGGGCGACGGAAACGTCCACTTCGACGTGCTCGTCGACCCCGATGACGACGACGCCGTCGCCGAGGCCGCCGAGATATACGACTCCATCGTCACCCGCGGAATCGAACTCGGCGGGACGGCGACGGGAGAACACGGAATCGGGCGCGAAAAGCGCGAGTTTCTCCCGGTCGAACACGGCGAGACCGGCGTCGAGGCGATGCGGGCGATAAAGACGGCGCTCGACCCCACCGGAACGCTCAATCCCGGAAAGGTGTTCCCCGCGACGGAGTGACGCTGACCGGTCGGCGCGACCGGGGCCGACTCCACGTGAAGCGCCGCCGGTAGCCTCTACATATATTTACTCCGACGCCCGATGGCTGAACATGGGATCGCCCAACGGCGAGTCGGACGTGATCGTTATCGGTATCGGGGGTATCGGCAGCGCGGTTGTCTACGAGCTGGCGAAGCGAGGGATCGACGTGCTCGGGCTCGAGCGATACAGCATCCCGCACACGATGGGCTCGTCGCACGGATACACCCGGATCATCCGACGAGCCTACCACGAGAATCCACAGTACGTCTCGATGATCACGCGGGCGTACGAGCGGTGGCGAGACCTCGAAGACGCGTACGGCGAGCAGTTGTTGTACGAGACCGGATCGCTGACCGCGGGGCCGCCGACGAGCGACCTCGTCGACGGAGCGGTGACCACCTGTGAGAAACACTCGATCGACTACGAGCAGCTCGGCGCGGACGAGACGGCAGAACGGTTCCCCGGGATCCAACTGCCCGCGGGCTTCGAGGCGGTGTATCAGTCCGACGGCGGGTTCGTCCGGCCCGAGGCGGGCATCACCGCTCACGTGCGGCTGGCACAGCGGGCGGGAGCCCGGATCCGTGCGCGCGAGGAGGTCGTCGGCTGGGACTCGACACCGACCGGAGTCACGGTGACGACGAACAAGGGAACGTACGAGGCAGACCGGCTCGTCGTCGCGGCGGGAGCCTGGACTGGCAACCTGATCGAATCGCTCGACGACAGGCTCTCGCCGGAGCGACAGGTCATCTCGTGGATACAACCGGAACAGCCGGAGGCGTTCACCCCGGATCGTCTGCCGGTGTTTCTCGTTTCCGACGAGGAGGACATCCACTACGGCATCCCGATATTCGGCGCGCCCGGGGTCAAGTTCGGCCGACACTACCACCTCAACGAGGTGGT
>KI543168.1:161555-174737 GCA_000496175.1 uncultured archaeon A07HR67
GACGAGACGACGACGTCGTACAGAGAGTGGAGGTCGAACCGGTCGAGCACGAGGTCGACCCACGAGCGGCGCGACGCCGACACCAGCCCGGTCGCGACGCCGGCGTCGCGCAGGTCGGCGAGCAGCGCTCGGTAGCCGTCCATCAGGATCGCCCGTTCGCCGTACACCGTCGTCGCGTGGTCGTCGTACAACGCGTCGAACTCCGCTCGCGTGACGGTCACCTCGACGTCGTCGGCGGCGACGAGGCGGTCGTACGCGTCCGCGACGCTGAGCGCACGGATCATCTCGACCGGGGGCTCGCCCGCGACCGCCGCCGGGAGAATCGTCGTCCGTTCGAGTTCGCGCCACACGTCGGCCGTCTCGACCGTGACGCCGTCCATGTCGAAAAACACCGCCTCGTACGCGTCGTCCATCGTGTCGTGGTTGGCCCGCGGAGTAAAACGTTGATCGGTGCTCGGACGACGGGCGGACCGAGCGCTCGCCAAGAGAAGCGTCGCGAGAAGATCTTCCGGTCGGCCGCGGCCGACGACGACCGAAGTCGGCGTCACTCCAGCGTCGTGAGGTCGATGTCGCCGTCTCCGGTGAAGATGGCCTTCGGTATCAGCCCGTGGACCCCCTTCGTTCCGTTGACGACTTGGGTGACGTTGAAATCGACCGCGAGACTGGCGAGGCGGTACGCGTCCGCCTCCGAGAGCGTCGTCTGGTCGCTCAACAGCCGGATACACTGTCGCAACGCGTGGGTGACCCCGTCGTCCAGGCTCTCGTTGAGCCCCATCACGATGTAATGGTCGTCGGTTTCGGCCACGGGCCAGTCGAGTCGGCCGGTCCCCGTGTGTAACTCGAAGGTGAGCGTGGCGGTGACGGACGTCTCGGTCGCGGTGAGACACACCTCGCCGTTGCCCTGCATCCCGTGGCCGTCGCCGGCCCAGAACAACGCGTCCTCGGCGTGAACGGGTAAATAAAGCGTCGAGCCGGCCCCGAGCCGTCGCAGGTCGAGGTTGCCGCCGAAGTAATCCGGCGGGGCGGTGTCGGTTCGCCCCTGCGACGGGGGCGGGCTGACGGCCATGATTCCCAAGAACGGGTCCAACGGAAGCTCAACGCCGTCGGCGAACGCGGCGACGCCCGCCTCGAGGTCGAACGGAACGACCTCGACCGCTTCGTGCGGGAACTGCTCGGGGAGTTCGCCGCCAGCGGGCGAAAACAGGTTGATCCCGTACGGGGCACGGAGGTCGACGTCCACGACCTCTATCTCCAACACGTCGCCGGGGGTGGCGCCCTCGATAGCGACGGGCCGGTGACGACGTGTGGTCCGGGTCCCGTGTGTGCGACGGTCTCGGCGACGGCCAGCTCGTCGGCGAGGATGTCGTCTTCGTCGACGCCCGCGCTCGTCAGCGTCTCACGGTGGGCAGGCCGCGGCGGCGTGACCGTCTCGATCTCGACGGTTGCTCCCGGCGACACCTCGAGGACCGGGTCTCTGTCGGGATCGAACGCGCCCCAGTCTACGTTTTCCGGGGTCGACTCGACGCGATGTGTGTTCTCAGAACTCATTGTGTTCCTGTCGATGTATCACATGTGAGTCGGTATATAAAACCACACGGGTCCAGCAGACCAGCGTGTTGCTGGACGAACAGTCACGTCAATCCGGCACGATAGGCGACAGTGTCGAGACGCGGCCTGTGAGCCGGTCAACGTCGGGCGACCGTGCGGATGTCGGCGCGAGTCCCTGAATGCGCGGTCGTCAGGCCGTCTCCATCTCGCGTTCGAGGTCGCGAAGACGCTCGATTCGGGTTTCGGTCGGCGGGTGTGTGGAGGCGATACGGCTGATGAACCCCGAGCGGATCGGGATGATGAAGAAGGCGTTCATTTCGGTGCTGCCCTCACGGAGGTCCTTCTCGGGGACGCGGTCCATCCGGCCGTCGATGCTGACGAGCGCGGACGCCAGCGCGCCCGGCTTGCCGGTGATGACCGCCGCGCCGCGGTCGGCGGAGTACTCGCGGTACCGCGAGAGCGCGCGGATCAGGAGGAACGACACCACCCAGACGGCGAGCGACACCGCGATGGCGACGATCACCGGCGCGCCGCCTCCCTGACGGTTGTCGCCGCCGAGGAGCCATCCCCACCGCACGATGAAGAAGGCGATAGTCGAGAGGAACGACGCGATGGTCATCACCATCACGTCGCGGTTCTTGACGTGAGCGAGCTCGTGAGCGAGGACGCCCTCCAGTTCGTCCTGGTCGAGGGTGCGGAGCAGCCCGGTCGTCACCGCGACGGTCGCGTTATTCTTGTTTCGGCCGGTGGCGAACGCGTTCGGCACGCGCGAGTCGGCGACGGCGACGTTCGGCTTCGGCAGGTCGGCCTGTTGGCTGAGCCGTTCGATCGTTCGGTGGAGCTCCGGCTGTTCCTCGGGGGTGACCTCGCGGGCGCCCATGCTTCGGAGCGCGAGCGTGTCGCTGAAGAAGTACTGAGCGACCGCGAACCCGCCGAGCATGACGAGCGGGAGCAACCCATTCCCGAAGTAGAGGGTGAGGAACCCGACGAACACGAGGTAGAGGGCGAACAACAGGAACATCGTGAACGCCATTCGTCCACGCAATCCCCAATCCGTGTTCCAATCCATGTCTGTTAATAGCTGCTCAGCGCGTTAAAGCCTACCGGACAGACCCCGGTCGGGTGGCGACAGCTCCGTCGCACGGCGGTGCCCTCTCCCGATCGGTCGCGCCGCGTCCGGAGCCGCCTCGCCGCTCGAAACACCGGCGCGTTTTAGTCGCCCTCCGGCGACACATCCGCATGGCAACCGTTCTGGTCACGGGCGGGCGAGGGGCGTCGGGAAGGTGGGTCGTCGACCGACTCGCGAACGACCACGAGGTCGTCGTCGTCGACCGCGAACACCCCGGGCTCGGGGTCGAGCCGGCGCCGAACGTCTCGTTTCTGGCAGCCGACCTCGCCGAGCGAGGCGAGGCGCTCGACGTCGTGAACAGTGTCGCTCCGGACGCGGTCGTCCACTGGGCCGCCATCCCCGTGGCGGGAACACACCCGGACGGACGCGTCTTCGAGACCAACGCGCTGGCCGCTCACAACGTGTTGACGGCGGCGGGACGCGCCGAGGCGCCGATCGTCCAAGCGTCGAGCGACGGCGCGTACGGCTTCTTTTTTGCCGACCCCACGCCGCTGCCCGACGAGCTGCCGGTGACCGAAGACCACCCGCTCCGGCCCGAAGATCCGTACGGGCTCTCGAAGGTGACCGCCGAGGCGACGGCGGCGGCGGTCGCGCGCCGACACGGAGTGGCCGCCGTCTCGATCCGACCGTCGTGGATCCAGTATCCCGGCGCGTACGCCTGCCGAGAACAGGCGTATCTCGACGACCTCTCGGCCGGGGCGGGCAACTTCTGGTCGTACGTTGACGCCCGCGACGTTGCCGACCTCGTCGCCGGCGCGGTCGCCGACCTTCGCGGCGACGACCCCGCGGTCGCCGCCGGCGGCCACGAGGCGGTCAACTGCGTCGCCGCCGACAACGCGCTCGGCCGGCCGCTCCTCGAGTGTCTGCGGGCGGCGTACGGCGCAGTCCCGGACGACACACGGTAACCGAGGGCGACGACCGAAGCGCGTACGCGATCGCGAAGGCGCAGCGGTTGTTCGGGTGGGAGCCCGCCCGATCGTGGCGAACGGCCGCCGAGGCGGCCGCGACGGAGCCGGCGTTGTTCGAGTGACGAACGCTAAATCGACAGGATCGCCCCGACGAGTTCCCGCGTGACTATCGCGGTGACCGCGCCGAGCCACGTCAGCAACACGAAGTGGATGTAGCCGTTCGCGGGGTTCCCGCCGTCGATCGTCCGGATCATCTGTGAGGAGAGCGCGGCGTTGAACGTGACGACGGTCAAGAGGAGGTACTCGATGAGCGGCATGTCGTAGGCGTCGGGGTAGACGATCTGGCCGATGTCCATCTGTTGAAGCCCGAAGTCGGCCGTCAGCTCGGCCATGATCGCGACGATCTCCAGTCCGATGAAGAAGGCGAACGTCGCCGCCGCCGTGATCCCGTACAACAACCCGATGAGCGTCACGGCCTCCTGCCGGCGTTGTTCGCGCAGTTGGTTGACCGCGTTCATGTTCTGTGAGATCAGCTCGCCGAGCTGTTTCGGATCACCGCCCATCCGCCGGCCGACCAGATACATCTCGGAGAACTTCTGGATGAGGTACGACCGGGTGTCTCGTGAGAACGCCGCCCACGCCCCCTCGGTGCTGATCCGCACGTTGAGCCGTCGGTAGAGCCGGGTGATCGCCGGGGAGAGCGCCCCGAAGTCCTTGTCGCGGAGCGTTTCCAACACGTCCGAAGTGGTGGACTGCTTGGCGCTCTCGGTCGCGCCGAGCGCGCGGACGAAGGAGGGAAACTCGGTGTCACACGCGGTGATCGACTGCTCGGCCGAGCGAAGGACGGCGCCAGGGATCAAAAGCGGAGTGACCGGGACCGCGATGTACAACGGGAGCCGCACGTCGTCGAGAAACCAGAGGAGGCCGGGAAGCCCGGGTCCGTAGCCGAACATTCCGCCCGCCGTGACCGCGATGAGCAGAAACGAGAGCCCGCCGCCGACGGCGAGCGACGCCCACAACGTCAAGTCGCCGGGCGAGCGTTCGTCGGGATAGTACCAGATCGGGTCGTACGGCGAGATGACCCGAATCACCGCGTAGAAGCCGACCTGAATGAACACGAAGAGCGTAATGACGGCCGCGACCATCACGGTCGGGTTGTTGCCGGTCAGAATTGGAAGCACGATGGCGAACACCAGCGCGAACGTCATCGAGAGGATCATCGACATGTACAGGTCCTTCATCACCTCCAGGTTCGACAACGAGGATTCGTACACCGTCTCGTACTGCGCCAGCATCACGTCCTGTTCGGAGATCAGAAACTCTTCTAACGGCTGGCCGGCCCCGAGAGTGTAGCCGAGGCGGTCGAAGAAGTCGGCCATCGCGTCCGAGGGAACCGCCTTGGCCCGCCGGCGACACGCGTCGTCGAGGCTCTGGTTCCACGTGTCGACCAGGTGGACGACGCGGCCGATCTCCTCGGCGGCGACGCCGTACTCCTCCTCGCTCGCCAGCGTTCGAAACACCTCCATGCGGTCGATGTTCGTCGTCGACAACACGGTCATGTGTGTCATCACGAGGTGGAGCTGGTTGTCGATCTGATTCTCCCGGCTGCTGAGGTAGATCTTGGGATAGATCGCGGCCGACACCAGCGCGAGCGCCCCGAAAAGCGGGATCGGAACCCGGGCCGCGAGCGGGAGCGGCAGGAGAAACAACCCGGCGACGCTGCCCACGAACAGAAGTGCCGCCGGAACGAGCACGTAGCCGACGTACTGGCGCTTGGAGATGTCGAGTTTCTCGTAGGAGTCTAACACCTCGCCGGTCAGCCGCATCGCCGTCGCGAGGCCGTCACCCGCCCGTTGGACGCTCATCTGGTCACCCGACGTTGCGATGGATGTCGAAGGGAAGCCCCTCGACCCCGTCGCGCTGGAAGGCATCTATCGCCGTGTTCACCTCGTGATAGCCCAAGATCCCCTCCTGTATCATCCGTTCTATCAGCGCCGCTCGGAAGTCGAGGTCGTCGTAGATGTCGCGGGTGTCGGCGTAGCCGAGCAGCGTCGCGATCTGTTCTTCTAACACGTAGGAGTTGTTCATCCCCTGGAAGACGATCTGGTCTTCGACGGGATCCCAGCTGAACACCTCGCGGGTGACGACTCCCTCCATCTCCTTCGAGTAGCCCTCGATCTCTTGGACGCTCGTCACCCGACGGAGCACCTCGTCGCCCTGTTTCACCCGATTTTGGAACAACGCCACGTCGGCGTTGTCCATGAACGTCTCGGGGACGCTGATCGGCTCGGAGGTGAACCGCTGGATCATCGAGACGACGTCCGACGCGTGAAACGTCAACATCACCGGGTGGCCGGTTTGGGCCGCCTGAAACGCCATGCGTCCCTCCGCGCCACGGACCTCGCCGACGATGATGTAATCGGGCCGTGACCGCAACGCGGCCGCGACCAGGTCGAACATGTCGACGTCGGAGGAGCCCTCGCCGCCGCCCTCGCGGGTCAACAGCTGTTGCCAGGTGTTGTGCGGTGGGATGACCTCGGCGGTGTCCTCTGCGGTGTAGATTTTCGAGTCCTGTGGAATGTACGATAAGATCGCGTTCAGCGTCGTCGTCTTGCCGGAGGCCGTTTCGCCGACGACGAAGACGGTCTGTTCGTTCTCCAGACACAGCCAGAGGTACGCCGCCAGTTTCGGCGAGAGCGTTCCCCAGTTCGTGATCTGGTTGATCGACAACGGCACGTCGTCGCCCTGACGGATCGTGAGCGAGGAGCCCTTCAACGAGACGTCGTCGGAGTAGATGATGTTGATACGCGAGCCGTCGGGCAGCGTGGAGTCGACGATCGGGTCGGAGTCGGACAACGGGTCGCCGATCCGCTCGCCCATGTTGCGCAGCCAGTTGTCGAACTCCTGTGGGGTGCCAAAGTCGACGGTGGTCTCCAACATGCCGAACGTGCCGTGGTCGACGTGACACTCGTGGGGGCCGATGACGTGGATGTCCTCGTTGGCGGGGTCGCGCATCACCGGTTCGAGCGGTCCCAACCCTACGATGTCGCGGTTGAGCCGGTAGCGGATGTTCTCGTAGGTTTCCTCGGTGACGGAGAGCTTCCCGATATTGAGCAGTTTCGAGGCGTTCGCCTTCCATCCGTCGTGGCCCGTCTGAATGTGGGTGACGTCCGCGAGCAGCTCCTCGATGAGGTCGTCGTACTCCGCTTCCGAGTCCGGAGCGGCGTGGCCCCCGCTGGCGGCGAGCAGCTTGTTCTTTACCCGTTCGAGCACGGTCGCCTGCGGGCCGGACATCTCCGGCTCGATGGCGTAGTACTTCGTCTCCTGGCCGAGGTCGCCGTATACGTGACAGTAGATGGGGCCACCGACCGGGTAGAGCACGTTGGGGCGGGGCGACTCGTACTCGTCTTTCGGCTCCTCGATGAACAACGGGAACTCCCCGGTGATCTGTTTGAACTCCTTGAGGTGATTCCGGAGGTGTGGCCGGCGCATGGCCGCCTTCCGGAGCCCGTCTGAGGGTTTCGTCGTTCCGTGTTCGGTCATAGCTCGTGTCTCGTGTGTGTTGTCGCCGCCCGGGAGACCGCTTCGTCGACCGGCTCAGGCGACACTCCGGCTCTCGATGACGATGCCCGTCCCCGAGCGGACGGAGAAGCCGATCGTGTCGCCGACCTGTTCGCCCATCCCCGCGAACCGCTTGACGTTGATCTGCCGGCGGATGTCGCTGCCGACCTCGATCATCTCGAGTTGTAAGAAGACGTCGGCGATCGACCGAAACGGCCCGATCGCGTCGTCGTCGACGGCCGACGGGTCGACGGTGAGAACCACGATCTTCCCCTGTGAGATGATCTCCCTGAAAAAGGAGATGATCTCCAGTGCCGCCTGTCGTTCTTCGTTTTTGCGGACCAGCGCCTCGAAGGTGGGGTCGTTGCGAAAGATCGCGTCGAACGTGTCGAGAAAGACCACGTCCGAGTTCCACATCGCCTCCGCGTTCATCAGCCGCTTGAGCAGCTCCTTTCGCTCGCCGTCGCCGTCGGAGAACGCCCCGCCGGAGTCGAAGTCGGCGTGCAAGAACAACAGCTCCTCGTTCAACAACGGCCGCACCACGTCGTACTCCAGCGAGTGCATCTGGTCGATGAACCCGCGGACGGTGAGCTCCGTCGACATCAGCGTCGCCGACGCCCCTTCCTCGACGAGGCCGTAGGAGAACCGTTGTGAGAGCGCGCTCTTGCCGGCGCCGTAATCGCCCTCGATCAACACGATGCTTCCGCGCGGGATTCCGCCGCCGAGCTCCTTGTTCAGGCGGTCGCGGTCGCCCATGCCGAGCGAGAGCAGGTTGTCGGCGCGCGGCATCTACGCCCCCACCCGGAACTGGAACAGCTCCTCGTCGCCGTTGACCGTGAGATACACCCGATGGTCGCTGGTTTGGCCGTCGAGACTGCCGACGTCGCTCATCTCGTCTAAGTCGATCGTGAGCTCGAGAACGTCGCCGCGGCCCCACGCCGCCGAGCCGCCGGCCGAGACGAGCACGCCGGACTGCGCGCTGGGCGGCACGAACTGTCCGTCGAAGACGACGTCGAGTCCCGAGCCGTCCGGGGCGAGCCGTTGTGTGCCGGTGTTTTTCACCAACAGCGTGACGTTGCCGTCGGTGCCGGCGTTCGAGTCGTACACCCCACTGTTCGGATCGGAGATCACCGTGACGTCCGTGCGGAGCTGTTGGGTCGCGTCGATGCTTCCGTCCTCGACGGCTTCGCTCACCCGGTCGACCCCGGTCGTGACCGTCCCCACGACGCCGGCGGCGATGACGAGGCTGGCGATGAACAGGACGAGGTGTGAGACGGGGACGCTCGCCACTCAGCTCACCTCGGTAACGTCGGTGGCGTCGCGCACGCCCGACTCGGCGGCGACGACGACGCGACTCGCGTTCGCGAGGTCGGCGTCGGTCCCGCTGTCCGACACCGTGATCGTGAGCGTCTCGCCGTCGAGCCAGAGGTCGGTGTCGGTGGTGCCGGCGACGCTCGTCCGCGTCGCGGGAGACGCGATGTCGACGTACTCGTTGTCGGCGACGAGCGTCGTGTCGCTCACCACCAGTCCCACGGAGCCGTCGTTGTCGGCGCGCACGACGAGTTCGTCGGTGCTCGTGTTGTACTCCGCGCTCGTCAGCGTCAGCTCCGTGTTCTGTCGCTCGAGCGCGCGCTCGTGAACGCCGCGTTCGCTCTCGGTGACGCGGTCGAAGCCGTTGGCCGCGACGGGGTAGAACGCGGTGAACGCGACGAACGCGCCGGCAACGATGATCGCCGTCGACGCCGAGACGCTAACGCCCATCTCCCCACCCCGTGTCCGCCGGGTCGATGCGGTCGGGATGCGGGTCCGGGTCGGTCATCGGGCGTCCAGATCCCCCGCCGTTCCGGCCGTGGTCGGCGTGGGCGTCGCCGTTCGACCGGGGACCGCGTCGATCGCGGCTTCGGGACGCGTCGGACGACGCCGGGGCGTCCCCGCCGACCAGCGAGCCGCCGGCGAGGTCGTCCCAGCGGTCGAGCAGCATGAGGTGGCTGTCGGTTCCGTTGAGTTGGGTGATGTATCGCAGGCTCCGCGTGTGGTGTTCACGGACCAGCCGGTCGGTGCCCGGCCGGTCGACGACGTTGCGGTCGACCGTTCCGAAGCCGGAGAGAAACTCGCGCAGCCGCGCGGCGGCGTCGGGACCGACCCACTCGATGCGCTCGTAGTAGTTTATCGCGCGCACCGCGTCGGTCACGTCGCTCTCGGAGACGAGAAACTCCAGCCACTCCATGACGAGCAGATCGCCGACGTAGTCGCCGGGGAGTTCGGTGAGGTACGGTTTGCGCCGGGGGCTCGAGAGGTCGTCGCGCTCGACGTACTCGAAGCCGTCCCCGTTCGCGTCCGCGGGGTCGCCGCCGGGAGCCGGCTCGGCGACGGGTGTCTCCCGGTCTCGGCGGGTGTCGTCGGTCCCGTTCGTGGCGTCGTCGAGACTCCCGCCGGCGTCAGCGCCGTTCTCGGCAGTATCGAGGCCGGGTGCGGCGTCGTCGAATCCACCCCCGGCGTCGCCGTTCTCGGCGGCATCGAGGTCGTCCCCGAACGGGTCCTCGTCGGCACCGAGGTCGTCCTCGAACGGGTCGTCGTCGGCCGGTTCACCCGGGTCATCGTCCGGGGACGCGTCGCCGGTGTCGTCGGCCCAGTCGGCCTCCCCGGCGTCGTACTCCGCTTTCAGTTCGCTGAAGCTCTTTCCGTCGTCGTTCATAGCGTCATCGTCGTCCGCCGGGTCGGTTTCGGACGCGGCGTCGGCGGGCTCGCCGTCGTCCAGGTCATCGCTCGATCCCCCATCGAACGGGTCGTCGGCGTCGTCGAAGTCGCCGTCTACGTCGTCGAAGTCACCGTCTACGTCGTCGCCGAACGGGTCGTCCGCGTCGTCGAAGTCGCCCTCGTCCGGCTCGACTAACTCCTCGTCGAAGAACCCGTCGGGATCGGCGTTCGCGACGTCGTCGTCGAGTGCCGGCTCGTCTTCGTCCTCGTCGTCGTCGAAGAGGCCGAACGATCCCTCGGCACCGCCGCCGGCGAAGCCGCTCGACTCGTCGACGAAGGGGTTGATGCCGCGCGTCACCATCTCGTAGATGTCGAGGAGGTTCCGGATGTCCTCTTCGGTCTCCTCGACCGTCGCCGAAATCTCCTCGTTTTCCGACCGCACGGTCGAGACCGTCGAGGAGAGCGTGGCGACCTCGGCCTCGAGGTCGTCGAGTCGGTTCTCCAGTTCGTCCGTGGCGGCGCCGGCCGCATCGTCGCCGTCGCCGAACTCGTCGTCCCACTCGTCCATCTCGTCGAAGTCGTCGAAGTCGCCACCGTCCATGTCGCCGCCCATCCCGTCGCCGCCACCGCCGAAGATGTCGTCCTCGCCGCCGCTCCCGTCGTCGTCGTCGTTCCCGTCGTCGAGGAACCGATCGAGGACGCTCGCACCGACGAGCCCCAGCGTGACGACCGCCCAGGCGATCGTCGAAACGTCCCACAGCAGCAGTTCGAGGCCCATTATCAGTAGCAACCCGTGACGAACACTTCAACCCACTCCTCAAAATATCAGACATGAGAAGGCGGTGGCGGCCGCGTGTCCGGCTCAGATCGTCCGCTCGAAGCCGTCGGCGGCCCGAACGACGAGGTCACCGCCCGAGCGAAATCGCACCGTTCGGCCGACGCCGTCGCCGACGTCGCTGGCGACGATAGAGACCGTAGCGGCCGCCAGGCTCTGTTCCGCCTGTTCGACGTTTCGTGGGCCGACCGCGGCGGTGAGATCGAGCATCTCGGCGCCGCCGGCGAGACGAGCCTCGAGCCGGCGGGGTGACGCACCGGCCGCCTCGACCTCGGCGAGAAGCGCGTCGACGCCCGTGTCGACGTACTTCGCCGGAACCGACGACGAGGCCGTGTTCTCCGCCGACGGGAGCATGGCGTGTAACAGCCCTCGGACGCCCGCGGTCGGGTCGCCGACCGCGATCGCGACACAGGAGCCGAGCCCGCTCGTCGTCAGCGTCGCGTCGTCGCTCACGACAGCGAGGTCGCCGACACCGACCTTCACGCGCCGGGGACGACCGGGCCCGTCCGTGGACTGCCGATCGCCCGACGACGTGGGATGGCTCATGTCTCGGAGAGCTGCTCGAGTGCCGCCGCCAGCTCGCGCTCGTCGGGCAGCGCGTACACGTCACACCGCGCCTGAATCTCCGCGGTCCGGATGGCGGCGTCGATGACGAACCCGTAATCCTGTCGGCGGCTCAACGAGGCCACGAGGGGGCTGACGGTGGCCGATCCGATGTCGTGGACGAACTCCGGCGGGGAGTGAGCGATCGACGTGCCGAGCACGTTCGCCCAGCTGTCGATGAACCCGCTCGTCATCACGTTGCCGAGCTCACACAACGCGTTTTCGGCCATGTCGCCGAGCGGCTCGGCGGGCTCGGTCGGCAGCATCGACTCGGCGACCGCGGCCGCCGACGCCTCGGAAAAGAGGATCGCGAGGTAGCCGCTCGGCTGTCCCTGGAGTTCGAAGACGGTGCCGGCGTGTGGCTCCGGGCCGACCTCGCTCGGCACGTCCGCGAGCGGAACGAACCGCAGCCGGCTCACGTCGACCGTCGTCTCGAGTCCGGTCATCATCGCGATGTTGTCGGCGGCGTTCGTCGAGCCGCGCTTCGCCAACGACGCGAACGTCGAGAGCGACTCGTACGGAATTGCGGTGGTGCCGGACGCACCGGCGTCGTCGGCTCTGCCGGGAGTACTGGCGGCGCCGCCCGTGCCCGCTGCCGCGGGGGCTCGGCCGACCACGAGGTCACGAAACTGGCCGGACTCGGGCAGCATGTAGATGGAAAAGTCGAGGTCCGTCGTCGTCGCGTCCAGCCGGCTCTCGAAGAGAAACACCCCGTCGCCGGCGAGCGCGCCGTCCGGCAGCACCGCCGCGCCGTCCGCTTCGAAGTAGCGCGGCGGCGTCATATCTATCGCTTCGCCCAGGTAGTTCGCCCAGCCGTCGAGAAAGCCGCCCAGCGCGATGTTGCCGACCTCCGTCACCGCGCTGTGGCCGATCGACGTCCCGCCGGGGAGCACCGAGAGCAGGCCGTCTGCCTGGGCGGCGTCGAACGCGAGCACGGCCTCGCCTTCGAGGCCGCCGTCGAGCCCGACGCGCACGCCGATCGACTCGCGTCCCGCGAACGCCGTCGCGAGGTCCTCGCCGCTGGCGACGCTCGCGCCCGTCACCTCGACCGCGAGGTCGGTGCCGGTCAGTTCGGCGAGCGCGTCGGCGGCCCGTTCCGCGCCGCGCTTGGCGAGCCGGTTACAGGCTCCGAGCGCTCGGACGTCGACGCGCATCAGACGGCCGACCCGATTGCGTCGAGAACGTTTGGTTTCTGGAACGGCTTGGTGATGTACCCTTCTGCGCCCGCCTTGATCGCCGCTTTCATTTTCTCCTCCTGGCCGACGCTGGTACACATGATCACCGTCGCCTCCGGGTCGTCGCCTTTGATCTCGGTGGTGGCCTCGATCCCGTCCCGGATCGGCATCACGATGTCCATCATCACGAGGTCGGGGCCGTGTTCGTCGTACATGTTCACCGCTTCCACCCCGTTTTCAGCCTCGCCGACGATCTCGAACTCCCCTTCGAGGATCTCACGGAGGAGATTCCGCATAAACTCCGAGTCGTCCGCGATGAGCACGCGCGTCGCCATACACACACTCGGCGCGAGCGGCCACTTAACGGCTCCCCCGTGGTTCTCAGCGCTGAGAACAGTGAAACACCCGACCCGCCCGGCTACTCGATCCGGAATCCGCCGGCGTTCTCGGCCGCACGCATCAGGTCGCCGATCGAGTCGTCAGCGGAGAGCCCTTGGTCGGCCGCGAACTGTTGTATCGCCTCCGGCGGCAGCTCAACCGAGGTGTCGGCGGCGACCAACAACAGGCCGAGCGCCTCCGACGGCGGCGATTCCGGGCCGGCGTTGGCGACGAACCACGAGAGAAGCGTGTCGAACGTCGCGGTCACGTCGTTCGATATCATCCGGTTCCGGGCGGTCTGGCCCTCGGCGCTGACGGTGAGGTCGATCCCGTACTCGAACCCGTCGT
>KI543168.1:174757-175803 GCA_000496175.1 uncultured archaeon A07HR67
GCCTCCGCTTGCGTCTGGAGGAATCCGGCTGTGTTGATCAGGACGCCGGCGGCGATTGCCGCCACCAGCACCATCGCGATGAACACAATGAGCGTCCCGATACCCACCTGACCGCGCTCCTCTTTGTCGAATAGTGGTTCGAACATTTACAGGTCCTCCGGCGTACTGAGCGGGTCACTAACCCGAAGCGTCTCAAACGTCTGTGCGCCAGACGCCGTGGTCAGTGTAATCTCAACCTCGTCACCCGCGGTGAGCGCGCTTGTTGCGCTGAAGTCATTAGAACCAGCCAGCGTGATTTGAACCTCGACTCTATCGCTTTGTGACTCAAGGATGTCGCTGCCACCGCTGATTCCTACTAGATTGACATCACCATCGCTAAGTTGTGTCGTGGTCACGGTGCCGGGACCGACGTATTGAATCTCCGTCTGTGTGAGATCAATTGGATCAGATCCAGGCGATTTCTTCAGCACGAGATTTATTTGTTCGATAGTAGTATCGTCTGAAGGGCTGGTTTCGGTGTCTATTCCCACCGACGACACGATGTCGACGTTGTTCGTCACCTGTGCCGTGCTCTCTTCGCCCGTTGCCTCTGCCTGTGTCTGGAGGAAGCCGGCGGTGTTGATCAGGACGCCGGCAGCGATCGCCGCCACCAACACCATTGCGATGAACACGATGAGCGTCCCGATGCCCACCTGACCGCGCTCCTCTTCGTTAGTTAGTGTCTCGAACATTGTTACAGGCTAATCGACTGGTCCGTCTGTAGCGGATCAGGCGCGGTGTACACTTCGAACGTCTGCCCGCCGGACGGAGACGTGATCGTTACTTCAAGCGTTTGGCCGGCAGTAAGTCCACTACTCCCGACAGCAGCGGTGACATCAATCGCGCCGCTGCTACCTTCGCCGAGATTAAGTGGAACCGTTTCCCTGCTTGAGGAATCGGTCAAGTCAGGATTACTGGAGAGGCCAGACAGGTCTGTTGTCGCGACGCCGTTAGGTCCGACAACTTGGATATCAACGTTCGCACCGAGAGTTATCGGATTGCTACCG
>KI543168.1:177411-181876 GCA_000496175.1 uncultured archaeon A07HR67
TTTTCGTGTTTATTTTGGGATCAAAAAGACGAATTAATCTGATTACCGTGCGGCCCGATTATCGATATTGAATTGTGGACCGGGTCCGGGCTCGTGGCCGCGAGCAGCTATGACCTCGCCCGCAGTGGAGCGACCCGTGACGGACGGCCCATCCGTCATGGCCCACGAGCGCGTCACGCGCGTCGGGACGGTAGCCGCCCGTGCTCAACGATCGGTCTGTGCGCAGAGCGAGCGGGTCGCTCGCTACTGCGTATCAGTACCGATACTGTACGTCAACCACGGCGACTGCGTCGGTCGCGATCCACGACGGATCGGAAACGACCAAAGACGGACGAAGTGAGAGGGTACGTCGCGGCAGCGGCGCGCGCGCTGTCGTCTGAACAGGCCACACCAGTATACTTTTGATGCTCGGGACTCACAATTGATAACGAGAATGGGGAGAGACGATCTGATCACGGTGCTTGGAAACAAGTACAACACGGACATTCTGACCGCGACGGGAGAAGCCAAGTCTGCCCAGAGCCTGAGCGAAGAACTCGACGTCCCCATCGCGACGTGTTACCGCCGAATCAACGAGCTCGAAGAAGCGGACCTGCTCGAACTTCACGACCGGCCGCTCTCCGACGAACACCGCCGCGTGAAGGTGTACCGACGAAAGGTCGACGGAGTCGATGTCAACTTTCGCGACGGGCTCACGATCGAGGTCGAAGAACGCTCCGCGGTGAAAAACCGACTCGACGACGTGTGGCGAAACCTCTCGTCGGAGCGCTGAGCGGAGACGCGCCGCGAGTCAGAACGACGGCTCGTCTGACCGGCTCATCATCGAGAACCCGCCGGCCCGGTCGTGGACCGTGATTCCTCCCTGACCGATGTCCATCGGGAAGATGTCCGTGTCGATGTCCTGTTTTCGCATCTTGGCCACCCAGACGTAGCGGTTCACGCCCGAATCCGTCGGCGTCTGGATGAAGTAGACGTTACCGTCGGTGAGAAAGTTCTCCAATCCCACTTCGGTGTCGGGAAACACTGCCGCCTGTTCGTTGATCAGAAGCGACGTCAGCCCGTTATCCTTGAGGATGTCCGAGAACTTCAGCAGGTACGTCCGTTTCTCCTGTTCGTCCTCGAAGAAGAGTTGGAACATCGACAACGAATCGAGCACGAGCCGGTCGAACGACTCGCCTTTGAGGGTGTCGAGCAGCTTGTCGACCGCCGTCGAGAAGTCGGTCTCGCGGAGCATCTGGCGCTTGTCGAGGATCACGATGTCGCCGGCGTCGACCAGTTCGTCGAATCGGTCGAGGCCGACCGACTCGGCGGCGGCGCGGATGTCCGCTTCGTCCTCTTCGAAGGAGACGTACACGCCGCGCTGGTCGTTGTCCGTGACGCCCGTGTAGAGGTACTGTATCCCGAAGATGCTCTTGCCGGTACCGGGGTTGCCGGAGACGAGAACGGTCGACTGCTTCGTGATCCCGCCGGAGAGGATCGAGTCGAGCCCCGGAACGCCCGTAGAAACGAGTTCTGACATTCGAGTTGGCATTTGCGGCGAGACTACATAAAAGGCGTTCCGCCGGGTTTCGGAGCCTGCGGGCGATAGTCTTATTTCTCGACAAACCAGCATGTGTACTATGATCAGTGAATGGCACCTCGTCGTCGGTACAGGTGATCGGCGGTGAGCGAAGCGACGGTGCTCGTTGTCGAGGACGAGCCCGATATCGCCGCGTTGTACGCCGGCTTTCTCGAAGAACAGTACGACGTCACCGTCGTCGAGACGGCCGCCGAGGCGGTTGACATGGTCGGCGACGCCGTCGACGCCGTTCTGCTCGACCGGCGTCTGCCGGACGGGAGCGGCGACGAGGTACTCGAACACATCAGAGAGACGGAGGCCGGGTGTCGGGTCGCGATGGTGACAGCCGTCGAGCCCGACTTCGATATTCTCGAAATGGGGTTCGACCTGTATCTGACCAAGCCGGTCAGCCGGACGAACCTCCTCGCCGCGCTCGAAACCCTTTTAACGCGCGACGAGTACGACGAGAGGCTTCGAGAAGCCGCGGCGCTGGCGAGCAAGCGCGCCGTCCTTGAGGCGCAGAAGCCGGCCAGCCGGCTGAACAACAACGACACGTACGCGGAACTCGTCGACAGGCTCGAAGAACTCGACGCCGACATCGACGACATCGGCGAGTCGTTGTCGGCCGACGACTACCGGGCGATGTTCCGCGATATCGGCGAGGTGTGATCCCGCCCACTCGGCGCTTCAACACCACCCTATACGACCCGCAGCACGGACGAATTTTGGAGACAGTTTGAACTGAGACCGAACAGTTGTTGAAAAATGTATTTTTTATCTCCTGTCGATATGATAGCTAATGGTCTATCACGGAACGCAACCGCGGGCGGCAGAAAGTAGCTCAGTTCGGCGTGTTTTTGACACGACGGAGGGCCGTGTGTCTGAGAATTCGATCGCTTCGGCGACACAATCGGCGGCTGAACCAACGCGGGTCGGGCCAGACAGCGCTCCGGCGCGAGGAGGGAGCAATCAGGGTGCCGGCGAGCGGCAGGCCGTCGGCCGGTCGGGCGAGACGATCGGGGCCGTTGGCCGAGCGACCGACATCGTGAGGGATTCGTGATCGACGCTACCGCGCGGCGAGACGCGGCGTTTGCGACGGCGGCAGGAACGGCCGCGGTCGCCGGCTCGTACCTCGTCACGGGGTGGTCACCGTCGTTCGTCGTCAGTCCTGTCGACCAGATGATAGTCAACCTGACGCCCGGGGCGATCGTGACGTTCATGATCGAAACCGTCGGCGACGCGGGACACCTGCTTCACATTGCGATGGCGTTCGCCGCCGTGGCTGGCGTGTTCGGCGCGGTGTCGTTCGCCGGACTTCGTCTCGGCAAACGGGTCGACTCGCCGGTTTCGGTCGGTGTCGTGGTCGGCGTGGGCTCGTGGCTCCTCGCGGCCGGGCTGACGGGAACGCCGGTCCTCGCGCTTGGAGCGGCCGTTCCCGTGGCGGCGGCCACCGCACTCGGCGACGCGATAGGAACCGATGACACAACGGCGTCGGTTGATGCGGTGCGCCGACAAACGCTCGGGACGGCGGCGGGAGCGCTCGGGGTCGTCGCCGCGTCGATCATCGGCCGGCAAGCGCTCACCAGTGTGCCGCAGTCAGGGGGGTCGCCCACTAGCGCACCGCAGTCAGAGGGGTCACTCGACAGCGCACCGGAGTTCGAAGGGGCTGAGTCGCGGCTTCAAGCGCTCGATTCGGCGTCGCTCTCGCTCGAAAGCGACAGCCTCCTCGGGCTGAAAAGCCCCATCGACGAGTTCTACAACGTCGACATCACGGAGTTCGATCCGGAGATCACCGCAGACGAGTGGTCGCTGACGTTCACCGGCGAGACCGGCCGGGAGCGGACGGTCACGTTCGACGAGCTGGTTGACCAGCCGGTCGAACACCGAGCGGTCTCGTTGCGCTGTGTCGGCGAGCAGCTGAACGGGCGGAAGCTCGACACCGCCGTCTGGACGGGAACACCGATCCGGCCGCTGCTTGAGTCTGTTGACCCCGCAGGCGAGTGTAACTGTGCGATGCTTCGCGGGAAAGACGGCTACTACGTCCAGTTTCCGGTCGACGTCCTGGCCGAGGGGTTCCTCGCGTGGGGAATGAACGGTAAAGAACTCCCGCCCGCACACGGGCATCCGGTGCGCGTGTTGATTCCCGGCCACTGGGGTGAGACGAACGTGAAGT
This sequence comes from uncultured archaeon A07HR67, assembly GCA_000496175.1. GTDB lineage: Archaea > Halobacteriota > Halobacteria > Halobacteriales > Haloferacaceae > Halorubrum. The sequence goes on from KI543168.1 coordinate 181,143, forward strand.
GGCTGACAGAGATCGAGCTGCTGGACGTCGAGGAGGACGGCTACTGGGAAGAACGCGGCTGGGAGGGAACAGGCGAGGTCAAGGCCGTCGCCAAGCTCTGGGACGAGGGCGTCACGACGCTTTCCGACGGCCGGATCGAACTCGCCGGCCACGCGTACGCCGGGACGCGCGGAATCAGCCGTGTCGAGGTCTCGACCGACGGCGGCGAGTCGTGGACCGACGCGACCCTCTCCGACCCGCTCCCCGACGACGACGTGTGGCGGCAGTGGCGATACGTGTTCGAGCCAGACGGGACACACGAGGCGGTCGTCCGCGCAGTCGACGGCGAGGGGAACCGGCAGATTCGAGAACCGTCCGATCCCTCGCCGACCGGCTCGTCCGGCTGGGTACGGCGGACGATCGAAACATGACGTGGAGGGAGCGTGAATTCGGTATCGAGTCTCGCTGCTGGTGTCGAAACGACTTTGTCCGAGCCAGAAGCAACGACGAACACTGAATGGAGAAGGCCCTGTGGTATCTCTTCGCCGCAAGCCGCGGCGGCGCAAACAGGGTTCGGATCGTCCGCAAGCTGCGAGAACGTCCACGGAACGCGAACGAGCTCGCCGAGGAGCTGTGCGTCGATTACAATACAATTACACACCACATGGAGATGTTAGAAGACCACGATGTCGTCGAGCCAGGCGAGCACGACTACGGGAAGCTGTACTTCCTGACCGACCGGTTCGAACAACACA
>KI543168.1:183660-189458 GCA_000496175.1 uncultured archaeon A07HR67
CGTCGCGGAGCTCGGTGCCGGATTCCTCCTCGAGTAGAGTGTAACTGGTTCCGACGAGCGCCTCGACCCGGTCGGCCGGCACTCCGGAGGCGACGGCGCGTTGCATCAGCGCGGAGACGAGCCGCTGGCGCTCGCTGCCGTCGAGGTCGACCCAGCGCCGCCACGCGCCGTCGCGTTTCACCTCGACGTCCAACTCGTGGAGGAAGCCGACCGCCCCCGCCTCGTCGTTCGAAATGCCCGGTATCTGGACGTCCGAGGCGTACTCCAGCAGCTTCGGGAGCGGGCGGGTTTGGCGGCCGTACAGGTCGAGGTCGGTTCGTTCTTCGAGGACGCCCGCGGCGACGCCGTCGGCGACAATCGCCTCGTTCGCGCCGACGAGCCCTCCGTCGCCGTCTTGCATGTCGCCGACCGCGCCGACGACCGCCAGCGCTGCCAGGTCGCGGTTGTCGTCGTCCGGCCCTTCCAGCGCGCGAGCGAGGACGTAGCTTGCGCCCGCGCCCGAGAGCTCGCTCGCGCCGTCGATTCCCTCCAGCAACGGGTTGAGATGAAACTCGGTGTCGGGGTCGGCGGGCTGGTGGTGGTCGGCGATGACGGGAACGAAGTCGCCGCGGGCCTCGTGGTCGGCGATGACGTCGAGCTGGCCGGAGCCGAAGTCGGTGAACAAGACGACGTCGACCTCGCGGGCGGCGATCGCCGCGACCGACTCGGCGTCGAGTTGGTTCTCGAAGACGACCTCGTGGTCGATCCCGGCCCGGGCGAGCGCCGACGACGCGACGGCGGCGCTGGTGAGCCCGTCGGCGTCGATGTGTGAGGCGAGGAGGACGCGGTCGGCCGCACGGAGCCGGTCGGCACAGGCGCGGGCCCGCCCGCCGAGGGCGGGCACGGGATGATCGGCGGCTGCCATTACCCCTCGGTGGGGCGTCATCGGAGATAAACGCACGGACGAGCGCCGGCGGAGACGCGGAGTCGCCGTAGCCGAGTCGGCGTGGAGACACGGGTGCCGATTTCACGGGTCCGGCAGGGCTTGCCGTAACTGACGGTTATAGAAGTACGAAGAGATATGCGCTACATACATGACACGTGGGTTCACAACCCGGAGTCTCCACGCCGGCGCGGCCGCCGACCCGGCAACTGGGGCTCGCGCGACGCCGATCCACCAGACGACGTCGTACGTCTTCGACGACGCCGACGCCGCCGCGGAGCTGTACGCGTTGCGGGCCGACGGCGACGTCTACTCGCGGGTCTCGAACCCGACCGTGCGGCGTCTCGAGGACCGCCTCGCCGATCTTGAGGGCGGGTCCGGAGCGGTCGCGACCGCCTCGGGAATGGGCGCGTTCGACGCGGTCACGACGGTGCTCGCGCGGGCCGGCGACAACGTCGTCGCCAGCGAGGAGATGTACGGCGGCACCGCGACGTACCTCACGAGCGTCGCGAACCGACGGGGGATCGAGACCCGGCTCGTCGGCACCACCGACTACGACGGGTACGCCGCCGCCATCGACGGCGACACCGCGTTCGTCCACGTGGAGACGATGTCGAACCCCTCGCTCGTCACGCCGGATTTCGAGCGGCTCGCCGAGATCGCCCACGCGGAGGCGGTCCCGCTCGTCGTCGACAACACGTTCGCGACGCCCGCGCTCTGCCGGCCGGTCGACCACGGCGCCGACATCGTCTGGGAGTCGACGACCAAGTGGATCACGGGCAACGGAACCACCGTCGGCGGGATTCTCGTCGACGGCGGCACGTTCCCGTGGGACCATCCGGACGCCGACTACGACGAGCTCTCCGGGGAGTCGCCGGCGTTCCCGGTCGATTTTGTCGACCGGTTCGGCGACGCCGCGCTGGCGAACGTCGTCCGCCAACGGGCTGTCCGGCCCACGGGAAGCCAACAGTCGCCGTTCGACGCCTGGCAGACGCTTCAGGGAATTGGGACGCTCCCGCTCCGGATGGACCGCCACTGTGCGAACGCCCGACAGGTGGCGACGTTTCTCCGCGACGACGACCGCGTCGACTGGGTGACGTATCCCGGCTTCGAGCGCCACCCGACCCACGAGAACGCCTCCCGGTATCTCGACGGCTACGGCGGGATGATCACGTTCGGAACCGCCGGCGGCTACGAGGCCGCGAAAACGCTGTGTGAGTCGGTCGACCTCGCGAGTTTCTTGGCGAACGTCGGCGACGCCAAGACGCTCGTGATCCACCCCGCCTCCACCACGCACGCTCAGTTGGACGAGGAGACGCGGCTGGCCGCCGGGGTCCGCCCCGACATGCTCCGGCTCTCAGTCGGCATCGAAGACCCCGCCGACGTGATCGCCGACCTCGACGCGGCGTTGTCGGCGGCGGCCGACGCCGAAGAGGCGGACGAGACCGGCGGCACGGACGGACCTGGAGACGCGGCGGGGGTGCGCTGATCGTGGCCGTGACGCCCGCGGACGCCGGAGTCGCGTCGCTCGGCGAGTTCGTCTTCGAGTGTGGCCAATCGATCCCGGAGCTGACGGTTGCCTACGAGACGTACGGGGAGTTCGACGGCGACAACGTGGTACTGGTGTGTCACGCGCTCACCGGCAGCCAGAACGTGGCCCGGACGCCCGAGCGCGACGCGGACGCGAACCAGGCGGGCCAGGCGCGGGCGTGGTGGGACGACATCGTCGGTCCCGGAAAGGCGATCGACACGACGGAACACTACGTGGTGTGTGCGAACGTTCCCGGCTCCTGTTACGGCACGTCGGGACCGGCCAGCGAGCGTCCCGCCGGACTCGACCGCGCCGACGAGCCGGATCACGACCGCTGGGGGACGGCGTTTCCGCCGGTACAGGTCGAAGACTGGGCGCGCGCACAGCGTCGCCTGCTCGACCACCTGGGCGTGGGGCGGCTCCGGGCTGTCGTCGGCGGGAGCGTCGGCGGCATGAACGTCTTAGAGTGGGCGAAGCGATACCCCGACGACGTCGATCTGATCGTTCCCGTCGCGGCGGCCGCTCGGCTCGACGCACAGTGTCTCGCGCTGGACGCGATCGCCCGACGGGCGATCCGTGCGGACCCCAACTGGCGCGGCGGGGAGTACTACGGCGAGGACCGGCCAAATCCGGACACCGGGCTCGCGATGGCGCGGCAGATCGGCCACGTGATGTACCTCTCGAAGGCGTCGATGGAACGGAAGTTCGGCCGCCGCTCGGCCGGGCGCGACTCGCTGAGTCGCGACGAGGGGGACCTCGGGCTCGACGCCGACGCCGCGGCCGCCTTCTTTCCGTACCGAGAGGTGGAGTCGTACCTCGACTACCAGGCGGAGGGGTTTAGCGAGCGGTTCGACGCCAACAGCTACCTGTATCTCACGCGCGCGATGGACGAGTACGACCTCGCGGCGGGGTACGGCTCCGACGCCGACGCGCTCGCGGCCTTCGAGGGCGAGGCGCTCGTGATGAGTTTCACCGCCGACTGGCATTTCACCGTCGAACAGGCGGCCTCGGTCGCGGCCGCCTTCCGCGACCGCGACATCCCGGTCGCCCACCACGTGATCGACTCCGATCACGGCCACGACGCGTTCCTCGTCGAGCCGGAACACGTCGGTCCGCCGTTGCGAGACTTTCTCGCGGACGGGGTGGCGGGCCGCGCGGTCGAAGACGAGGGCGCTGACGGGTCCCCGCGTGAGGACACCGCTGAGCCGACGCACGCCCCCGTCCACTCCAGTCTGTTCAATCGCTGATCGGAACGTCAGAGCCCGAAGCCCGCGGATCGAGACGCGGTCGGCCGACGCGCCGCCTCAGGTCCGGTCGCCGACGACCCACTTGTGCGAGTAGTTCTCTCCGCAGGCGCAGTGGGCGTACGCGTGAACCACGTCGCCCTCGGCGTAGCGTCCGCCGACCTCGGGGTTTTCTGCTTCCGCGAACGCGAGGACGAATCGGACGGCGTGGTCGGTGTCGGGACTGGCGGCGGCCGCGGGACACTCACCGCCGTCGAGCGAGCGGGCGATCCGGCTCTCGGTCCCCATCGCTTCCTTTGCGAACGCCATCGCGCCCATGCCCGTGCCGGCTTCGAACGCCGAGCGGCCGGTCTCGCCGTCGAGGACCAGCCGCACGCCGTCGGTCGTCTCGGTGCCGACGCGCCGGAGCCGCGACTCGTCGTCGAGGAACGCGTCGCTCACGTAGAACACGACGTCGTCGAGCCGGTCGCCGGCGAGAAAGTCGTCGAGGTCGCTCATACGGGCGACACGCGCCTGAGGAGTAAAAGGGACGCGTGTCGCCGGCGACGCGAGCCCCCCGCCGGGGCAAGCGTTAAGAAGAACCGCTGAGATCAAACATGTGATGAGCGCACCCACACCATCCGTCAACCGGCTCGTCGAGTGGGCAGAGCTGGTTGACGAGGACGTTCCCGAGGACGTCCGGGCAGACGAGGCCGACGAGCCGTAACCGCAGGTGAGGCCGGCCGCGGCTTCACTTCCACCCTGCTTCGCGAAGCCTTTAGTCCGACGACGGCGAATTCCCGTCGATGGCGACCGAGGCCACAGGCATCGACCACCCGTTGCTCGTCGACGACTTCCTCCAGTCCCGCCGATACCAGCTGCGGCTCGCGGACGCCGCGGTCGACGACCACACGCTGGTGTGTCTCCCGACCGGTCTCGGCAAAACGACGGTGAGCCTGCTCGTCACCGTGCGGCGGCTCCACGAGACCGGCGGAACGGCGGTGTTTTTGGCGCCCACGAAGCCGCTCGTCCAGCAGCACGCCGAGTTCTATCGGGAGGCGACGACGATTCCGGACGACGAGATCGTGGTGTTCACCGGCGACGTGAAACCGAGCGACCGCGCGGCGTTGTTCGCGGACGCGCGGGTCGTGATCGCGACGCCACAGGTGATCGAAAACGACCTCGTCGGCAATCGGATCGACATCCGGGATGTCACACACCTCACCTTCGACGAGTGTCACCGCGCGACCGGCGACTACGCGTACGTGTACATCGCCGAGCGCTACCACGCCGACGCCGCCGCGCCGCTGGTGACGGGAATGTCGGCGTCTCCTGGCGGCGACACCGAGGAGATCGAGACGGTGTGTGAGAACCTCGGACTCCGCAACGTCGAGGTGATGACCGAGTCGGACGCCGACGTCGACGAGTACACCCACGACACCGACGTTCGCTGGGAGCAGGTCACCCTCCCCGACGAGGTGATCGCGATCCGCGACGCCCTCAACGAGGTGATCACCGACCGCCTGGAGACGCTGAAATCGCTCGGCGTGACGAACACGACGAACCCGGACCTCTCGCAGAAGGACCTGAACAAGATGCGCGGACAGCTGAAACGGATGATGGACAACGACCAGTCGGACGGGTACAAGGGGATGTCCACCCACGCCGAGGTGATGAAGCTGCGCCGGGCGGTCGAACTCGTCGAGACCCAGTCCGTCGAGTCCGTCCGGCGTTACTTCGAGCGCCAGCGGGAGGCCGCCCGCTCGTCCGGGGCGTCGAAGGCGAGCCAGCGGATGATCGCGGACCCCGCGGTGAGAGAGGCGATGCGGAAGGCCGAGGCGTTCGACGGGCTCCACCCGAAGTTCTCGCAGGCGCGGATCCTGCTCGCGGAGACGCTGGGCATAAACGGCGGCGAGCGCGCCATCTTGTTCACCGAGTCGAGAGACACCGCGGAAGCGCTCGTCGAGTTTCTGTCGGCGAGTTTTGACGTCCGGAAGTTCGTCGGCCAGGGTGACAAGGAGGGCTCAGACGGGATGAGCCAGACCCAACAACAGGAGACGCTCCAGGAGTTCAAAGCCGGCGAGTTCGAGGTGCTCGTCTCCACCAGCGTCGCCGAGGAGGG
>KI543168.1:191097-215475 GCA_000496175.1 uncultured archaeon A07HR67
GCGGCGCGAAAAGGAGATGCAACGCGAGTTGTCGGCGCTAAAGAAAGCCACCGACGACATCGAGGCGTCGGTGGCCGGCGAGGGACAATCGGACCTCGCCGCGTTCGCCGGCGATGACGCGGCAGGCGACGAGGAGGCGACGAGCGACGCGGCAGGCGACGGTGATGGGCCGACGGACAGCGACGCGACAGCAGACGGCGACGGGGCGACAGACGACGAGTCCGGTGACGACTCTAGGGTCGGTTCGGAGCCGAGCCAGAACGACGCCGATGGGTCGGGCGTCACCGGCCTGACGGATTTCGCCGCAGAGGCGAGCGGAGCCGACGAGACGGCAGAGCCGGACGGCGTCGTCGCGACCGCCGGCGTCGACGACGGCATCGAGGTGGTGGTCGACCAGCGCGAGCTCGACTCCTCGATCGCCAAGACGCTCTCGACGCGGGACGGACTGCTCACCCGGCTCGAGACGCTCGCCGTCGGCGACTACGTGCTCTCCGACCGGGTGGCAGTCGAGCGAAAATCGGCGGCGGACTTCGTCGACTCCATGCTCGACGCCGACCGCTCGATGTTCGAGCAGGTCGGCGAACTCTCGCGGGCGTACGCGCGTCCCGTGCTGGTCGTAGAAGGGGCCGACCTGTACGGCCAGCGCGACATCGACCCCAACGCGATCCGAGGAGCGCTCGCGTCGCTAGCGGTCGATTTCGGCATCAGCGTCCTGCGGACCGACGGCGAAACCGATACCACCGAGCTGCTGGCGACGATCGCCCGCCGCGAACAGGAGACCCGCGACCGCGAGGTGAGCGTCCACGGCGAGAAGACGACGAAGACCCGGGCAGAACAACAGGAGTACGTCGTCTCTGCCATCGCCGACATCGGCCCGGTCACCGCCCGCGCGCTGCTCGAACACTTTGGGACCGTCGAGGCGGTGATGACTGCGCCCGAGGACGACCTCCGCGAAGTCGACGGCGTGGGACCGGTGACCGCAGAACGGATCCGCGAGGTCGTCGGCAGCGAGTACGCGTAGCGGCTACAGGTCGTACGTTTCTCCGTCGACCGCCAGCGGCTCCGCGAACGCCTCCTCGGACGGGTAAAAGTGCGCGACGTGGACCAGCCGCGTCCGGTCGGCGTCGAGCTCGTCGGCGAGCGCGAGCGCTCCCTCGCGAGTCATGTGTTTCGAGCCGAACGTGCGGGGGACGCCGTCTGGCCCCTCGTGTCGGCCGCCGATCGGATGGTATTCACACGACGACGCGGGAACGATGGCGTCGGCCAAAAGCAGGTCGGGGTTAGCGAGCGCCTCGCGCGAGCGGTCCGGGATGGCGTAGCTCGTGTCACCCGTGAGCGAGAGCTTCGCGCCGGTTTCGGGGTCGGCGATGGTGACGCCAAAACACAGAAGCGGCGGGTGGTCGACGGGGACGAATCGCACCGAGAGCCCACACGTCTCGAACGGCTCGAACGGCTCGCGGGCGTGGACGCCGATCCGGTCTTCGAGGTAGTCGTACTTCGCGCGGATGGTGTCGGCGACGCTCTCATCGGTCGCGGGGTCCGTCTCGCTCGGCGCGTGAACGGGGAGCCCGTCGACCAGCCGATATACGTTGCCGAGGCCGTCGAGGTGGTCGAAGTGAATGTGCGTTACGATGCCGGCGTCGGGCAGCGTCACGTCGTTGTCGAGAAACTGACTGCGGAAGTCGGGGCTGAAATCGACCACCAACGACTCGCCGGTGCGTTCGTTGGCGACGTGCACCGAAAACCGCGACCGCGAGACGCCTCGTTCGCGCGCTTCCCGACAGGTGTCACAGGTACAGCCGACGGTGGGCGTGCCTGTCGTGTCGCCGGTTCCCAGCAGGGTGACCCGCATCTCGTCGATCGGTCCTCGCCGCACGGCCTTAGCGTCGGTGGTCGGTCGCCGTCGGGGTTGCCTGCGCGGTCCGTTACCCCGACGTATAAGCGGGTCAAAGACGAGGCTCGGATATGCACGACAGCCGCGAACTCCTCCTGGCACGACTCCCGTCGGGCGTCCCGATCCGCACGACCGTCCACGTCTACGGCGAGGGCACGCTCGTCGACGGCGACGAGGGTCCCGCACTCGCCGTGCCGGACGACGGCGGTCCCGTGGTCTACGCCCAGGCGGCCCAACACGGCCGCGAGGTGAACGGCGCGGCCGTCCTTCGCCGGCTCCACGGGCGGCTCACGGGCGAGACGGCCGGGACGGCCGGCGACGCCGACCTCGACGGAACCCTCGTGGCCGTCCCGGTCGCCGACCCGCTCACCTTCGATCACGTCTCGTACACCACGCCGGAATCGCTCGACTCCGTCAACGCCAACATGAACCGGTGTTGGCCGGGCGACCCGGAGGGCTCGCTCCACGAGCGGATGGCCGCGCGGCTCTGGTCGTTCGCGAGCCGGGCCGACGCCGTGGTCGACCTCCACACCGGCTCGCCGACGATGCTCACCCACACGGTGTACATGCGCGGCGACGACGACTGCCGGCGGCTCGCGGAGGCGTTCGGGACCGAGATCCTGTTGGCGGAGGCGGCGGGCGACGACGCCGACACGGAGTGGGCCGAGCGGAACTTCGGCGGCAAGTTCCGCGTCGCCGCCACCCGCGAGGGGATCCCGACGATCACCCCCGAGCTCGCACACAGCCGCGAGATCGTCGAAGACGCCGTCGAGACCGGCGTCGAGGGGATGATCGGCGTGTTGAAACGCGAGGGGGTTCTCGCGGGCGAGCCCGAGCCCTGGGAGGGGACCGTCGCGCGCAACCACCTCGGACGGGTGACCGCGGTCGACTCCGGGCTGTTCCGGGCGACGCCCGGGCTCGAGATCGGCGACGAGGTCGAAGACGGCGACCGGCTCGGCGAGGTGTACGACCCGACGACGTTCGAGACGCTCGGGGTCGCCGAGGCGGACCGCGACGGGATCGTCTACTCGATCGCCCGCGAGTCGACCGTCACCGCCGGCGGAACGCTGGTTGGCGTCGCCGAGCGGATCGACGACTGACCGGGAGAAACGCCGTCTGGAGGCTACCGAACCCGTATCCGTCCGTCGGCCGAGACCGTAACGAACAGCCGTTCGCGAACCTCGCGGCCGTACACCGCGTCGCCGGCGCGGTCGCCGATCGTCTTCATCAGGTCTGGTGCGGTCTGGTTCACCTTCACGCCCGCCTCGTCGCAGGCGTCGTACACCCGTTTTGGTGCGTCGTAGAGGTCTGTTCCCTGTGGAATCTCGACGCGGACGGGCGAGGAGAGCGCCTCGGCGAACGCGACCGTCTCCTTGGCGCGCTCGACGTTGTCGCGCGCGCTTGCCTCGACGCTGGAGACGTTCGCGCGCGAGGTGCCGAGCCGGTCTGCGATGTCAGACTGACGGAGCCCACGCTCGCGGAGTGCGAGGACCTCGGCCTGGCGCTCGGTAAGCACGCCCGCGTCCGCGTCGAAGCCGGCGCTTTCTAACAGCTCCGCGGCGTCGACGTCGTCGGACGCGTCTCCTTCGGGCGTGGCGTCGTCTGCGACCATGCGTGAAATGACGGGTCGATCGGTGAAAAAACGGCGGTTTGAGCGGGCGCGACGGGCGACCGATCGGCGGCGTCTGGACTGTCCGTGGGGTGAGACGACCCCGAAGGCGGTCACTTGCCCCAGAAGTTCTCGCGGCTGCCGAGCCGCTCCCGGTCCGTCCGGCGCGACCGGGTCTCGTCGTCGGTCTCGTCGGCGTCAGCGTCGCTTCCGGGCTCCTCGTCGGATCCCTCGTCGTCGGGGTCGTCCGGGAGTCGTTCGACCACCTCGCGGGCGGTCGCATGGCTGGATTTCACGCGGTGGACGGACACCACGGCGCGGGCCGGGGGGAGCAGCCCGTCGACCAACACGATGAACCCGTCGTCGGTGCGGCCGACGCCGGCACCGCTCTCGTGAATGTCGTCGACCTCGACGACGACCTCCTCGCCGGGCTGAACCGGCTGTTGTTTGAGCTCGTAGATCGGCATGTCGTAGTGGTTACACCACTCGGCACCCCCCTTGTTGCCGTAGTGTTGACATCCCATCCCCTCGATCCGTTCGTCGAAACTGGGGCAGTCGTCGGCGAGTGGACAGTCCGCCATACCCTAGCAGAGACCGGCCGCCGTTGTAAACGTTTTCGACTCCCCCGCCGAGATCCGGACGAACGGCCGGCTCACGCGGTCGAACGCCGACAGACGGGCCGTTTCAGCCCGATTCGCCCGGCGCTCACAGAAACTCGCGAACCTCGGAGTACCACATGTCGTGGTGGTCGACCGCGCCGACCGCGTCGGCGACGTCGACCGCGATGGCGTGCCAGCAGCGGTCGGTCGGATCCTCGGGGTCGAGGTTGTACGTCGCGTCCGCACAGTCACAGCCGCCGTCCTCGACGACGTACTCCTCCTCGTGGCCGACGACGACGGTGAAATCGCGGTACTGTTTCACGCGACCCTCCGCGACCGCCTCGATCGCGCGCGTGCCGCGGTCGCCGTGCTCGTCGACGATCGCGGCCGCGATCGGACCGGTGAGTTCTCCGGCCGTCGCGAGCGCCGCCCGCCAGTCGTCGACCGACTCCATATCCCGTCGTTCTCGGGCGGTCGGTTAAATCCCGTCGGTCGCGTGAGCGCCAGACCGGACAGTACGGCGGCCGCTCATTCTAACACGACCAGCGAATCGCCCATGTCGACGCTGTCTCCCTCGGCGACGCGGACGCTCGCGACCGTGCCGCCGCGCTCGGCGACCACGTCGTTTTCCATCTTCATCGCCTCCAACACGCAGACTACGTCGCCGGCGGCGATCTCGTCGCCCTCGGCGACCGCGACGGAGAGGATCGTCCCCTGCATCTCCGCTTCGACCGCCTCGCCGCCCTCGGCGACATCGGCTCCGGTGTCCGCCCCGTCGGTCGTCGCCTGCGGCGGTCGTCCCCGGCGGCCGCCCGTCTCGTCCCCGTCCGCAGACGTCGACACCGGAGGCGCGCCGCGTTCTTCGAGCGCCACGTCGAAGCGCTTGCCGTTCACCTCGACGGTGAACTCGCGTTCTGTCACCGGCTCGTCGCCGTCGTCGTCCGCGGACGACTCGACGCCCCACCGGTCTTGTGCCGCGGCGATCCGCGCCGGGTCGACCCCCTCGTCGAGGTACTTCGTCGTGTGCGTGCCCGCGACGAACCGGTCGTCCTCGAGCATGAGCCGGTGGAAGGGAACGATCGTGACGACGCCCTCGAGGTCGTACTCGGCGAGCGCCCGCCGCGAGCGCGCGAGACACTCCTCGCGGTCGTGACCCCACACGATCAGCTTCGCGATCATCGAGTCGTAGTCGGTGACGAGCTCGTCGCCCTGTCTGAGCGCGTCGTCGACGCGGACGCCGATCCCGCCCGGCGGGTCGTAGGTGTCGAGGTGCCCCTCGGCGACGGGCTGGAACCCCGCGGCCGCGTCCTCGGCGTTGATCCGGAACTCGATCGCGTGGCCGTCGAGTTCGACGTCCGCCTGGTCGACCGAGAGCCCCTCGCCGGCGGCGACCCGGAGCTGTTCTTTCACGATGTCGATCCCGGTCAACGCCTCGGTGACGGTGTGTTCGACCTGGATCCGGGTGTTGACCTCGAGAAAATAAAACGGCGTATCCGGGCCGAGCGGCTCGTCCGGGTCGCGGTCGAGGGTCTCTTCGACCAGAAACTCTACCGTGCCGGCGTTGGTGTAGCCGGCGGCGGCGACCCCACGGCGGGCGGCGGCGCCGATCCGTTCGCGGAGTTCGTCGGACAACGCCGGGGAGGGACCCTCTTCTATCACCTTCTGGTGGCGGCGTTGAAGCGAGCAGTCGCGCTCGCCGAGGTGGACGACGGCGGACTCGTCTGCGGGGCCCTCGCCGGTCTCGCCGGCGTCCGCGACGATCTGAACCTCGACGTGGCGAGGCGCCTCGAGGTAGCGTTCGAGATAGACGGCGTCGTTCGAGAAGTACGCCTCGCCCTCGCGTTTGGCGGATTCGAGCGCGTCGGCCGCCTCCGCGGGCGATTCGACGACTTTCATGCCGCGGCCGCCGCCGCCGCCCTCGGCTTTGATCGCGACGGGATAGCCGTGCTCGGCTCCGAACTCGCGCACCGCCGCGGCGTCGGTGACCGGCTCCGTCGTTCCGGGGACGATCGGCACGTCGGCGTCGGCCATCGCGCGGCGGGCGTGGGTCTTCTCGCCGAGTCGTTCCATCGCGTCGCTCGTCGGGCCGATCCACGTGATCCCGTCGGCGTCTTCGACGCGCGCCGCGAACGCCGCGTTCTCCGCTAAAAAGCCGTATCCGGGGTGGATCGCGTCGGCGCCGGCCGCGCGCGCGGCGTCGAGCACCGCCGCGCCGTCGAGATAGGAGTCGGCCGCGCGAGCCGGTCCGATGTTGTACGCCTCGTCGGCGTAGCGGACGTGGCCGGCGTGTTTGTCCGCGTCGCTGTAGACGGCGACCGTGTCGACCCCGAGTTCCTCGCAGGCGCGCATCACGCGGACGGCGATTTCGCCGCGGTTCGCGACCAGTACCGTGTCGAACATGCCTACCGGAGGGTTCTCGGAAAGCACACCTCATTCTGTCGGTCCAGGTCGCTCGGCCGGCGGCCGGGACCGTTAAGAGGAATCCGACGAGAGGATCGACCCGCATGCTTTCGGCAGGGAACCCGTACGTGTTGCCGTCGGTGTTGGTCGGCGCGGCCGTCTACCTCGGGCTCTCGTTTTTCACCGACGTCACGGTCCTCGTCCGGGTCGGCATCCTCGTCGGTCTCGCCGGCGTCGTGCCGGTCGTCGTGAATCGGATCGCCACGGCTCTGCGCGGCAGCGCGGGCGGCGCAGACGACACGGACGCGCCCGACGAGGCCGGCAGCGAGGGCCCGGGCGACGAGCCGACGCGGTGAACGAGTAGGCTGGTTCCGGCGGCGACACCGCTCAGAACCGGTCAAGGCGGCCGGCCGCCGTCCACGGGTCGGACGGGGCGGTCGCGGGAGCGCGGACGCGACATCCCCGAACCGATTCCACGCGGCCGGCGAACCCCCAGCGGGTGCCGCGCCAGCCGGAGCGGTCGTCGTCGTCGGCTGCCGCGCGGCCGCCTCGCGGTCCCGGAGGTGGGCGCCGATTGCGGCGGCGATGGCGGCTGCCTCCTCGGCGTCGGCTGTTGCGGGCACTCGAACCGTCCGCTCCTCGGCGGTAGAATGATCGGACTTGGTCGTCTCTGTTGGGGTCTCGTTGGGTGACGACTCCGGTTCGGTCCGGCCGGCGGGCGGGTCGGTCGCCATCTCAGATCGGGATGTTGCCGTGTTTCTTGTCCGGCTGGTCCGAGCGTTTCCCCTTCAACATGGCGAGGTCGTCGATCAGGCGAGCGCGGGTTTCCGTCGGCTCGATCACGTCGTCGACGAAGCCGCGGTCGGCCGCGGTGTAGGGGTTCGCGAACTCCTCGCGGTACTCGTCGATGAGCTCCTGTCTGTGTGCGTCGGTGTCGTCGGCCGCCTCGAGCTCCTCGCGGTAGAGCACGTTCACGGCCCCCTTCGGTCCCATCACCGCGATCTCCGCGGTCGGCCAGGCGTAGTTGACGTCGCCGCCGATGTGTTTCGAGGACATCACACAGTAGGCTCCGCCGTACGCTTTCCGGGTTATGACGGTCAACAACGGCACCGTCGCCTCCGAGAAGGCGTACAACAGCTTCGCGCCGTGGCGGATGATGCCGTTGTGTTCCTGGTCGGTGCCGGGCATGAAGCCGGGGACGTCCTCGAAGGTGAGAATCGGGATGTTGAACGCGTCACAAAAGCGGACGAACCGCGCCGCCTTCTGGCTGGATTCGATGTCGAGGGTGCCGGCGTTCACCCGGGGGTTGTTGGCGACGACCCCAATCGAGTGGCCGTCGAGGCGGGCGAAGCCGACGACGATGTTCTTCGCGAAGTTCGCGTGGACCTCGAAGAAGGAGCCCTCGTCGACGACGCCGTCGATCACCGCGTGCATGTCGTAGGGTTTCCGGGGGGCGTCGGGGACGACCCGCGTCAGCGACTCGTCGGCGCGCTCGGGGTCGTCCCACGGCTCGACCCGCGGCGGGTCCTCGACGTTGTTCGCGGGGAGATACGAGAGGAGCCGGGCGATCCCGTCGAGTGCGGCCTCCTCGCTCTCCTCGGCGAAGTGAGCGACGCCGGAGGTCGCGGTGTGGGTGACCGCGCCGCCGAGCTCCTCGAAGCTCACCTCCTCGCCGGTGACCGTCTCGACCACGTTGGGCCCGGTGATGAACATGTGGGAGGTGTCTTTCACCATGAAGGTGAAGTCGGTGATCGCCGGCGAGTACACCGCGCCGCCGGCGCACGGCCCCATGATCGCCGATATCTGCGGGATCACGCCGGAGGCCTCGGTGTTGCGCCGGAAGATGTCCGCGAAGCCGCCGAGCGAGGCGACGCCCTCCTGGATCCGCGCGCCCGCCGAGTCGTTGAGCCCGACGACCGGCGCGCCGACGTCCATCGCCTTGTCCATCACCTTACACACCTTCTCGGCGAACACCTCGCCGAGCGACCCGCCGAAGACGGTGAAGTCGTGAGCGAAGACGAACGTCTTCCGGGCGTTTACCTCGCCGTAGCCGGTCACGACGCCGTCGCCCGGGAGTTGTTGTTCTTCCATCCCGAAGGTGTGGTTCCGGTGGGTCCGGAACTGGTCGAACTCGTGGAACGTGCCGTCGTCGAGAAAGTAATCGATCCGCTCGCGGGCGGTCAGTTTTCCCTTCTCGTGTTGGGCGGCGATCCGGTCGTCGCCGCCGCCCTTGTCGGCTCGCTCGCGGCGCTCCCGGAGGTCCTCGATCCGGTCGTCCATCGTCACGCAGGACCACCCTGAGTCATTGGGTTACGGGTCGGCGAGCGGCGGCAAAAGGGTTCCCCTATACGACGAGTGTGGTGTTCGACGATCGTCGTGTTTATTGCTTGGGCTCGGCGTCGAGGGTGCCGAAGTCGCCTCGCCGCCGCGGTGGCTGTCGCCAATTCACACGGAGACGAGGGCTTCGACGGCTTTAAGCGTCCGATGGGCCTCTTTCCGATGAGACAGGCTTCGCCTGTTTCACTGACCCGTAGGAGCGACCTGCGTACTACGGAGGTGAAAATGGCAGACACAATACAAGAGGCCGTTATTCTCGCACTCGATGAGGCCCCCGAGCGGAACTTCCGCGAGACGGTGGACATCGCTGTCAACCTGCGAGACCTCGACCTCAACGATCCGTCGAATCGCGTCGACGAGTCCGTCGTGCTGCCGGCTGGAACCGGGCAAGAAACACGAATCGTCGTCTTCGCGGAGGGTGAAACCGCCGTCCGCGCCGCCGAAGTCGCCGACGAGGTTCTCGACAGCGAGGACCTCGCCGACCTCGGAGACGACGACGACCGCGCAAAGGACCTGGCGGGCGACACCGACTTCTTCGTCGCCGAGGCCACCCTGATGCAGGACATCGGTCGGTACCTCGGTACCGTCTTGGGTCCGCGCGGAAAGATGCCGACCCCACTACAGCCGGACGACGACGTCGTCGAGACCGTCAACCGGATGAAAAACACGGTGCAGCTCCGCTCGCGCGACCGGCGCACGTTTCACACGCGCGTCGGCGCCGAGGATATGGATGCCGAGTCGATTTCGGACAACATCGACGTCATCATCCGCCGGCTCGAGGCCGACCTCGAGAAGGGACCGCTCAACATCGACCGGATCTACGTGAAGACCACGATGGGTCCCGCAAAGGAGGTGCCCGTATGAGCTCGGTCCGCAAAACCGAGACGATTCCGCAGTGGAAACGCGAGGAGGTCGACGAACTCGTCGCGTTCGTCGACTCGTTCAACTCCATCGGGGTCGTCGGCGTCGCCGGCATCCCGAGCCGGCAGCTCCAAGCCATGCGCCGCGAGCTTCACGGCTCCGCGGACGTGCGGATGAGCCGCAACACGCTCATGACCCGCGCGATAGAGGAGGCGAGCGAGGGCGCGGCGGAGCTGACCGAGTACGTCGAGGGACAGGTGGCACTCATCGGCACCAACGACAACCCCTTTGGCCTCTACAAACAGCTCGAAGCCTCGAAGACCCCGGCACCGATCAACGCCGGCGAGGTCGCCCCGAACGACGTCGTCATCCCCGAGGGTGACACCGGCGTCGACCCGGGACCGTTCGTCGGCGAGCTTCAGACCGTCGGCGCGTCCGCGCGCATCATGGACGGGTCGATCAAGGTCACCGAGGACTCGAAGGTTCTCGAGGAAGGCGATGTCGTCGACGAAGACCTCGCGAGCGTGCTCACCGAACTCGGCATCGAGCCGAAAGAGGTGGGGCTCGACCTGAAGGGCGTCTACTCCGAGGGCGTGCTCTTCGAGCCGGACGAGCTCGCGATCGACGTCGACGAGTACCGCGCGGACGTCGAGTCCGCCGCGGCCGCCGCGCGCAACCTCTCGGTCAACGCCGCCTACCCGACGGCCGCCACCGCCGGCACCCTTCTCGCGAAGGGCTCCGGCGAGGCGAAGTCGCTGGGACTTCACGCGGCAATCGAGAGCCCGGACGTCGTCCCCGACCTGATCGGACAGGCGGACGCCCAGCTTCGCGCGCTCGCCGCCGCGATCGACGACGACGAGGCGCTCCCCGAGGAGCTCCGTGGCGTCGAGGCGCCTGCGGCTCCGGCGACGGACGACGCCGACGAGGACGCACAGACAGACGAGGAACCAGAAGACGCCGAGGAGCCCGCTGACGACGCCGACGACGACGACGGCGATGACGGTGGCGAGGGACTCGGCGCGATGTTCGGATAATCGAGGAGACACCAATGGAATACGTTTACGCAGCACTCATCCTGAACGAGACGGGCGAAGAGATCAGCGAGGACAACATCACCGGCGTGTTAGACGCCGCCGGCGTCGACGTCGAGGAATCCCGCGTCAAGGCGCTTGTCGCCGCGCTGGAGGACGTCGACATCGAGGAGGCCATCGAGACGGCCGCCGCGGCTCCCGCCGCGGGCGCGGCCGCCGGCGGTGCCGCCGAGGAGGCGGACGCCGACGAGGCCGACGAGGAAGACGAGGCCGACGAGGAGGAAGCCGAAGCCGACGACGACGATGACGACGACGGCGACGGCGGCGAGGGCCTCGGCGAACTCTTCGGCTGACCGGCAGCCAGCCCGGCGTTCCGACGCCGTTCGGGGCGACGCCCCGACGATCCACATGTTATCAGACCTGCCCCGGCGAGCGGACGCGCCGACGATTTCGACGCGAGGGCCGTGCCGTGGCAGCGTTCGAGACCGTCGCGTCGGGCAGTCTCCGGCCCGTGGACGTCGCTCGCGGCGTCGACTGTGGAGTCTGTGACCCGCTCCGTCGACGTCTCGATCGGAGGAGAGAGTCAGTTCGTGGGGTCGCCCGCGCCGTCCGGCGTCTCCTCTGTGCCGTCCGGCGTCTCCTGCCCCTCCGCCCCATCCGGCGTCTCGTCGCTGGTCAAGTCCGCGAGATCCGCGTCGGCGTCGTAGTGTTCTTCGGCCGGAAACGAGCCGTCTGCGACCGCGGTCTTGTACTTCTCGACCGCCCGGCGCAGCTCGCCGCGGACGTCGCCGAACTGCCGCGAGAAGGGCGGCGACCACTCGCCGAGCCCGACCACGTCGTTGATCACGAGCACCTGACCGTCGCAGTCGGGGCCCGCGCCGATTCCGATCGTGGGGATCGCGAGCGCGTCGGTGACCGCCGCCGCGAGGGGAGCGGGGACGTGTTCGATCACCAGCGCGAACGCGCCGGCCGCCTCGTGTGCGCGGGCGAGTTCCAGAATCTCCTCGGCGGCGTCCTGGTCGGTTCCCTGCTGGGTGTAGCCGCCGAGCCGGTTGACGTGCTGGGGAGTGAGCCCGAGGTGAGCCATCACCGGAATCCCGATCGCGGTCATTCGTCGCGTGGCCTCGACGGTGTGGGGACCGCTCTCGAGTTTCACCGCGTCCGCGTCCGCTTCTTTCAGCAACGTGCCGGCGTTCCGGACCGACTCCGCCTCGTCGACGCCGAACGAGAGAAACGGCATGTCGGCGACGACGAGCGCGTCGTCGACGGCCCGTGCGACCGCGGCGGTGCGGGAGGTCACGTCCGCCATCGTCACCGGGAGGGTGGTGTCGTAGCCCATCGCGGCGTTGCCCATGCTGTCACCGACGAGCACCGCGTCGATCCCCGCCTCGTCAACGACCGCCGCGGTGGGCGCGTCGTAGGCGGTGAGCATCGTGATCGAATCCTCGCGGTCCCGGAGTTCCCGCGTCGTGGTCATCGATCGATGGTCATCGCGCTCGCGATTAAAACCGCCGGGATCCGGACGCCGAGCGCCGCGCGGCGGGCGGGCACGCCGGCGACCGCCATCGATATGTCCGTTCGTCCCGGTAACTCATGCGTGCAATCCGTCGAGCAGGCCGACGTCGAGGGGGTCGACTACGGCTGGGTGATGCAGACGACGTTCGTCGTCACCATTCTGGTCGGAGCGCCCGTCGTCGCCGTGCTTTCCGCGTTCGTCACGCTCGACTCGTGGAGCGCCCGCGCCGCGTTCGCGGTCCGGATCGGCGCGCCGATCTGGTTTCTCACGGCGGTCAGCGTCGCGGCGTACGCGAGACACAGCGAAGCCGGAGACGGCTACGCCGCGAGTGACACCGAAGCCAGCGGCGAGACCGACGAGCGGGACGGTGGCGAGGACGCCGCCGGCGACGACCCCGGACGCGACGAGGCCTGACGGGCCGCCCGACGCGGTGGGATCGACCGGCTTACGCGTCGACCGCGTCGGCGGCCCACACGAACGGAACACCGGCGCGGTCGGCGGTGACGCGGTCGCTCTCGGAGTCGCCGACGAAGACGCACCGATCCGGGTCGACGCCGAGCGCGTCGACCGCCGCGAGCAGCGACTCCGGCTCCGGCTTGTGGGTCCGGACGGTGTCGCGGCCGACCACCGCCTCGACCGCCCCGTCGAGGCCGTGGGTTTCGAGCGCGATCCGACAGGCGGCCTCGCAGTTGAGCGAACAGACCGCCGCCGGGCGGTCGTCGGCCGCCGCGAGCCGGTCGGCGAGCGGCAGGCGGGTCGACTCGCTCGCCCCGGCGCGCTCGTAGTCGGCGATCGTCTCCTCGACCGCCTCGGCGATTCCGTACTCTCCGGCGGCGTCGAGAAGCGACCAGAGGTCGCCGGTCGGCGGCACCAGCGCGTTGGCCGCGTACACGTCGACGACGGCGTCGGCGACGGCGTCCCAGTCGACCGCGAGGTCGACGACGGTGCCGTCGAGGTCGTACACGGTCGCGTCGGCCGCGGCAAGGGCGGTCGTCATCGTGTGTCCGACACGACCCGGGCGGACATTTCGCTTTGGATCTCCGGCGCTTCGCCCGCCGGCCGCGAGAACGGGCTCGGCGACGCCGGCTCACTCCCAGAAGCGATACAGTTCGTCGCGAGGCGGCTCGCGGATCGGATCGCCGTCGAGAACGACGCAACCGGCTTCGGCGGCGTCTTCGCGGGCGGCGACCGCCGACGCACCCGGCTCGTGGACCGAGCCGATTGTCGCGGCGTCGATTCCGGCGGCCGCGAGCGCGTCGTGTGCGTCGTCGACGCGGTCAGCAGGGACGGTCGCAAGCAGGGCGCCCGAGCCGAAGGTGCGGAGCGGGTCGACGCCAAGCGCGTCACAACAGGCGCGCGTCTCGGGTCTCACCGGGACGCGCTCGCGCTCGACCGTGAGGACCACCTCGCTGGCCGCCGCGAGTTCGACGAGCCCGGTCACTACGCCTCCCTCGGTCGGGTCGTGAGCCGCGGTCGCGAACGCCCGAACCGTGGCGGCGTCGGGAACGACGCTCACCGCGTCGAGAACGCCCGCCGCGGCGTCGAGCGTCGCCGCGGAGACGCCGGCGTCCGCGCAGTCGTCTCGAAAATCGGTCGCCAGGATGGCGGTCGCCTCGATGCCAGCGCCCGTGGTGAGCACCACCCGCTCGCCGGGCGACGCTCCGCCCGTCGGGAGCACGCGGTCGGTCGTCCCGAACGCCGTCATCGAGAGCAGCGGCCGGTCCAGCGACGCCACCGTCTCCGTGTGGCCGCCGACGACCGCCACGCCGAGGTCGGCGGCCGCGGCGTCGACATCGCCCGCGACCGATGCCCGCCGGTCGGGGTCGTCGTCGGGCAACAACGCGGTGTTCGTCAGCCACCGCGGGTCCGCGCCGCTGGCGGCGACGTCGTTACAGGCGACGTGGACCGCCAGCCGGCCGACCGCGTCGGCCGCCAGCGACACCGGGTCGGTGGCGACGACGAGCGTTCGGTCGCCGAGGTCGATCGCGGCCGCGTCTTCTCCGTACGCCGGCCCCACCGCGACGGCAGGGTCGGCCGCGCCGGTCGCCGCGAGGAAGTCGGCGAGCGCGTCGGGTGTGACCTTCCCGGTCATCGATCCCGAAGCCACGCCGCGACCTCGTCGGCGTCGGCGTCGAGGCCGCCGCCCTGTGCGAACGTCGGGCCGCCGCCGCCGCCGCCGCCGAACTCGGCTGTCGCCGCGTCGACGATCCCGCCTGCGTCGGCGTCTGCGTCCGGCGTGGCCGCCGCGACGACGAACGGCGCACTGCCGGTGCCGACCGCTGCGAGCGCGTCGGCCGGCGAGTCGGCCGCGAGAAGCGCCTCTGCTGGCTCGCGGAGGTCGTTCGGATCGGCGTCGGAGACGACGCCGACCGCCCAGGTGGCCCCGTCGATTTCCGTCGTGGGGAACTCGCCGAGCCGAGCGCGAAGGAGATCCGACCGGGCGTCCCGCAACGCCGCGTCGAGGCGGTCGGTCTCGTCGCGGAGACGCCGGACCTCGTCCGGGAGGTCGTCGACGTTGGTGTCGGCGGCCGAGGCGGCCTCCAGGGCGGCCGCGTGGGCGTCGGCGGCGCGGTCGATCGCTGTCGGTCCGACCGCGAACTCCACTCGGGTGACGCCTTCGCCGGGATTCGACCGGTCTACCGCCCTGATCGGTCCGATCTCAGCGGTGTTCTCGACGTGGGTGCCGCCGCAGGCGGCCACGTCCCAGTCGTCGATCGTGACGACACGGACCGTCGCGCTCCCGCTCATGGCTCCCTCCTCTGTTTTGGCGTTGAACGCGATCCCGTCGAGCGCCCGCGCCTCCGCCTCGGGGAGCACCTCCCAGGAGACCGGGCGAGAATCCCAGACGGCGCGGTTCGAGAGCCGTTCGAGTTCGACGAGGTCGGCGTCGTCGAGCGGGTCCGCGGTCGTCAGGTCGACGCGCACCTTCTCCGAAGAAATGTCGAAGCCGGCGTAGCCGAGGTCGTCGCAGATCCGACGGGCCGCGCCGTAGAGCACGTGTGAGGCGGTGTGGGCGCGAGCACAGTACGTTCGGAAGGCGTCGTCGACGACGCCGGCCACGGTGGCACCCGGCTCCACACCGGCGCCCGCCGTCGGGTCGTCAGCGAGCACGTGGACGACCTCGCCGTCGCGCTCCGTCACGTCGGCGACGGCGACCCCCGCGAGGCTGCCCCGGTCGGCCGGCTGGCCGCCGGACTCGGGATAGAAGTACGTCTCCTCGAGCACTACCTCGCGTCCGTCGACGCGGTCGACTGTCGTCTCGAACTCGCGGACCGCCGGCTCGGCCGGCGCGCGTGATGCCGTCATGAGCGAGTCGTCGTCGTCGTCGAATAAATACCTGATCGGTAGCGGACGCGGCCGAGCGGCCCGGCGGGCTCACGACGCCGACAGCAGTTTCAGCCGGAGCGTCCGCTCGTCGACCTCGTATTTGAACGCCGGGCGGCCGTCGACGAACACGTACGGAACGCGGTCGCCGTACTCCGCCGCGAGGTCGGGGTCCGCGTCGACGTCGACGGTGTCGAGAACGACGGCCACCTCGAGGTCGGCGGCGACCCGTTCGACCGTCTCGCGGGCGGCCACACACAACGAGCAGTTCTCGCGGGTGTAGATCGTGACCGGGACCGCGCCGTCGGGGGCAGAGCCGTTCGGAGTCGGGTCGGTCGTGTCGCTCACGCCGCGAGGAAGGAACGCGAGCGGCCAGAACGTTTCGATCGGCGACGGCCGGCGCTCGAAGCGGCCGAAAGAGGGCGGTCGACGCGCCGTCGCGTCACTCGCCGTTTGGGTCCACGAGGAACTCCACGTCGCCCGCGATGACCGCGCTGGCGACGACGCCGCCGCCGACGAGGAGCGCGACGACGAGCGTGGTCAACGCGACCGTCAGCGCGGCCCCGCCGACAGCGACGCCGACGAACGCCCCGACGGCCCCGCCGACGCCGCCGGCGAGCACCGCGAGCGTGTTTGCTTCGCTCATACCGTCCGATCCGCCGGGACAGTATATAACCGTTCGCGTCGGGTTCTCGGGGCTGATAACGCCGGCGACGGACGAGCAGTCGCGCGCAAGGGTCTCAGCGCGGATACGTTTGCCCGAGGTCCGCGCCCGGGTCGGCGGGGTCACCGTCGTTGTCGACGGAGTTGTCAGCGGCGGCGTCGTTGTCGGCGGAGTCGTCAGCGGCGGCGTCGGCGGAGTCGTCACCGGCGTCAGAAACGCCTCCGTCGGCGCCGCCCGCGTCTCCGCCGGGACTCACGCTGCCGGTTCGGTACCCCGCCATGTCGAGCGTGACGTACTCGAATCCGAGATCGGAGAGGTGTTCGTGGACCGCGTCGGCGAAGGCGGGATCGAGCGCGCGTTCCAGCTCGTCGGGCGCGATCTCTACCCGCGCGAGCCCGTCGTGGTCGCGCACGCGAAACCCTTCGAACCCCCACTCGCGGAGCAGCGTCTCCGCCTTCTCGACGCGAGACAGCCGTTCTTCGGTGACCGCGAGTCCGGTCGGGATCCGCGAGGAGAGACACGCCATCGACGGCTTGTCCGCCACCGAGAGGCCGTAGGCGTCGGCGATCGCTCGCACCGCATCTTTCGTGATCCCGGCGTCGAGAAGCGGCGACGATACCTCGAGCTCCTCGACCGCGCGCAGTCCAGGGCGGTGGCCGTCGCCGGGGTCGTCGGCGTTCGTCCCGTCACACACCGTGGCGATCCCGAGCTCGTGAGCACGGTCGTACATCCGGCCGAGCCGCATCGTCCGGCAGTGATAACACCGGTCGCCGTCGTTGGCGACGAAGTCAGGATCGTCGAGCTCGGAGAAGGTCACCGTGTCGTGGCGGATGCCAATCTCCTGGGCGACCGTTCTCGCGTCGTCGAGCTCGGCCGCCGGCAGGGTCTCGCTGCGGGCCGTACACGCGACCGCGTCGTCGCCGATCGCGTCGTGTGCGAGCGCCGCGACGACAGAGGAGTCGACGCCGCCGGAGAAGGCGACGAGCACCCCGTCTCGCGTCGCGAGCGCATCGCGGGCGTCTCGTGCTTTGGCGGCCGTCTCGGGGTCGAGACCGCTCGGTGCTGAGAGCGGGTCGTCTTTCCCGGCCACGGAGCCGTCCTGATCCATGCCGCCGGTTCGTCGTGGGGCGAAAAAAGGGCGTCGGCGTCGACGGGCGGGCAGCGCCGGGCGCTTGCGGTCGGCCGGCACCCGTATGCTTTTGCGCGTTGCCGCGATACCGGCGCACGAATGCAGCTGGAGGCGATCCCCGGCGTCGGCGAGAAGACAGCGCGGGCGCTCCGCGAGCTCGAAGACCCGGCAGCGGCCGTCGAATCGGGCGACGTGGCCGCCATCGCCCGCGCGCCGGGAGTCACCGAGGCGCGGGCGGCCCGCGTCGCTCGGGGTGCGATCCGCCGTCGTCACGACGACGCGAGCCGCGTGCTGGCGACCGACCGGGCGCGAGAAGTGTACCGCGACGCGGTCGGCCTGTTGAAACGACGCACCGTGACCGACTACGCCGAGAAACGGCTCGAGACGTTTTATCCGAGCGGCTCCGCGTCTCGGATCGCGGAGGCACAGGCGTTCGTCTCGGCCGCGATCGAGCGCGAGCCGGACCCGGCCGTCTTAGAGGCGCTCGGCGGGGTCGAGCCGCTCGTCGACCCCCCGACCGTCCGCGTCCGCGACCGGTGTCTGGCCACCGCCGACGCCGAGGCGTACGCACGAGCGGAGTCGCTCGTGCCCGAGCTGTCGGTCGAGATCGTCGACGGCGTGCGCGACATCGCCGAGCTCGCGCGGTCGTACGCGACCGTGATCGTCCTCGACGAGGAGTTCGCGGGCATGGACGTCGACGGCGACGTCCACGTGCGGCCGGACGCGCTGAACGATCCCGCGAGGACCGTCCCCGAGCGGCTGCTGGCGTTTTTTTCAGAGAACCGCGCGCGGCTAGAGGCGGCAGCGGCGGTCCACGACGCGGCCGACGAGACGGCCCTCGGCGACGCCGCTGTCGACGTCGACGCCCTCCGGGACGCGCTGGGGCGCCTCGACGACGACGGCACGGTCGTCGGCGACGCCGAGCTCGAGCGGCTGACCGCGGCGGTCGACGACCTCGACGCGGCGGTGTCGACGGCGGAGTCGGTCGCTGACGACCACCTGCGCGACGCGATCCGCGAACGCGACGTCACCATCGAGGGAACGGATTTCCTCTCGCTCGTCGAGCAGGGCGCGCGCGTCGACTCGCTTTTGAACCGCGAGCTCGCCGACGAGTACGACACCGCGATACGACGCGCCCGCGAACACCTCGCCGACGCGCTGGAGTTGGACGACGCCGAGGTCGACCTCGCCGAACGGGTCTTCGGCGGCGACCCGGCGTTTCCGGTCGAACGCGACGAGTCGGCGGTCTCGCGGCTACGGACCGAGTTGGCCGCCGGCCGCGACCGTCGAGCCGCGCGGCTGAAAGCCGAGCTCGCGAGCGACCTGGCGGCGCTTCGAGAGCCGGTCGAGGAGTTCGTTCGGACCGCCCTCGAGCTCGACGTGGAGCTGGCGATCGCGCGGTTCGCCCGCGAGTTCGACTGCGTCATGCCCACGATTCGGGACCCGGAGGTCACAGCGACCGCCGCAGACGGACGCGCCGACGACCCCCGCGGCTTCCGGATCGAGGGGGGCCGTTCTCCGCTTCTCGACGTGTCCTTCGAGGCGGTCGAGCCGATCGACTACGCGGTGTCGGGCGCGACGTTGTTGTCGGGGGTCAACTCCGGCGGCAAGACGTCGACGCTCGACCTGGTCGCGCTCGTGGTCGTCCTGGCACAGATGGGGATGCCCGTCCCGGCCGACCACGCCGAGCTCCACCGGTTCGAGGAGCTCCACTACTACGCCAAATCACAGGGGACGCTCGACGCGGGCGCGTTCGAGGCGACCCTGCGGGACTTCGGCGACCTCGTCGACGGCGCCGACGGGCGGCTCGTGTTGGTCGACGAGCTCGAATCGATCACGGAGCCGGGCGCGTCGGCGAAGATCATCGCGGGCATCCTCGAAGCGCTCGACGGACAGGACGCGACCGCGGTGTTCGTCTCGCATCTGGCCCGCGAGATCCGCGAGGCGGCCGACTTCGACGTGGCCGTCGACGGCATCGAGGCGGCGGGCCTCGTCGACGGCGAGCTTCGGGTGAACCGGTCGCCACGGAAGGGTCACCTCGCGCGGTCGACGCCGGAGCTCATCGTCGAGAAGCTGGCCGACGACCGCGAGAACGCGTTCTACGGCGAGCTGTTGGAGAAGTTCTGAGCCCGATGACCGCGAGGCCACGGCTTCGGGTCGTCGAGCCGGGGCCGCGCGCTAAGTGACAGCCGATCTCAGCAGTACCCTTATACGCTCCTCGGAGAAAAATGACGCATTGACCGATTCCGTCATCGCGGACTTCACGGCGACGATCAGGCTGAGTCCGTCGGACGACGAGAGAACGGAGGCCCGCCTCGTCATGACCGAGGACCAACTCCGTGTCGTCACCGACGAGACGACCCGGGCCATCGACATCGACTCGATTTTCGATGTGGTGCGAGACGTGCCGCTCGTTGCCGACGCCGATTCGACGGAGACGGTCACGCTCGCGTTCGCGGCCGGGAGTCGACGAAAGACTATCTCGATCCGCACCGACGCAGAAACCCTCGTCAGATTTCAACGGCTGGCGTACGCGCAGTTGTTGACCGGCACCGAGGTCGCCGTCGAGCGACAACAAGCCGGACACGAGACGAGCGGCGGGCGCACCTGTCGGCTCCGCGTCTCGGCGGGTCGGATCCGGCTCATGCCGACCGACGGCGGCACGCCAATTGCCGTCCGGAGAACGGACATCACGCGGTTCGACACGCCATCGAGACGACGGCGCCGTCGGTCGTGCTCTATTCGAGCGCCGACGAGTCGAGCGGATCGGTATCCGGCTGCCGTCGTTCCGCCTGTTGAACCTGTTCGGGCGATACCTGGCGTGCTGACCTGTTGACGGTCGAGGCCGCTCGGGTCCGCGGGGCCGACGACGATTCGATCGAGGTGCTGCTGGTGGACGACGACCAGTACGACCGGGATCTGACGACGGTGTTTCTGAGCGAGCAGTCCGACCGCTTGTCGATAACTGACGTGTCGAGTGCGGCGGCAGCGCTCGAGCTGCTCGGCGACGAGGACTCCGACATCGAGTGTATCGTCAGCGACTACAAGATGCCGCAGATGGACGGGATCGCGTTTCTCAACGCGGTTCGCGAGGAGACGCGGACGCTGCCGTTCATTCTGTACACCGGACAGGGGAGCGAACGCGTCGCCAAACAAGCGATTCTCGACGACGTCACCGACTACGTCGAGAAGGACGTGGGGCCAGAACAGTACGAGATTCTCGCAGAACGGATCGAGAAGGCCGTGCGGTGAGACCGAACGGCCGTGGCCGGGCGGGTCGCGTGGACCGACCGCCCTCCGAGCCACGAGACGGGCCGCCGTCTCGCCGGGTCAGTCGTCTCCGTCGAGCTCCGCGGTGACCGTGATTTCGACGTCGAGCGGGGCGGGCAGCCGCGACACTTCGACGCAGGTCCGAGCGGGATACGGCTCGGAGAGGTACGAGCGGTACGCCTCGTTCACCGCGTCGTAGTCGTCCATGTCGGTGAGGTAGACGGTCGCGCTGACGATCGACGCCGCGGTCGTGCCGGCCGCCTCCAGTATCGCGTCGACGTTCGACAACGTCTGGGTCGTCTGTGCGGCGACCGACTCCGGTGCCTCGCCGGTGTCGGGGTCTTCGCCGGTCTTGCCCGAGACGTGAACCCTGCCGCCGGAGACGATGCCCTGAGAGTACGGCCCGATGGCGTCCGGAACCTCGTCGCTGGTGATCTCTTTCATCGATTCGATAGAACACACACCGGCATATCAAGATAGGGGTCGTCGCGGCGTCCGGCTCAGTCGTCGTCGGCCGCGGTCGCCGGCTTCCGGCGGTCGTCGCGGGGGCCCGCGAGTTCGACATCCGGAAGCAGGTCGCGCAGGTACCGCCCGGTGTGTGAGTCGTCGTCGCGCGCGACTGCCTCGGGCGTCCCCCTCGCGACGAGCCGGCCGCCGCCCTCGCCGCCCTCGGGTCCGAGGTCGATCACGCGGTCGGCGTTCTTCACGAGGTCGAGTTCGTGTTCGATGACGACCACCGTGTTGCCGGCGTCGACGAGCCGGTGGAGCACCTCGATCAGCTTCCGTTCGTCTTCTTTGTGGAGGCCGGTGGTCGGCTCGTCGAGAAGGTACAACGTGTCGCCCGTCGACTTCTTGCCCAGCTCCTCGGCGAGTTTGACGCGCTGGGCCTCGCCGCCCGAGAGCGTGGTCGAGGGCTGACCGAGCTCCATGTAGCCGAGCCCGACGTCTTTCAACAGCTTGAGCCGGCGCTGGAGCCCGCTGTGGCTCTCGAAGAAGTCGTACGCCTCGGCGACGCTCATATCGAGCACGTCCGCAATGGTCGCTCCCTTGTAGGTCACGTCGAGCGTCTCGTCGTTGTAACGCGCCCCGCCACACTGCTCGCAGGGCACGTACACGTCCGACAGGAAGTTCATCTCGATTTTCACCGTTCCCTGGCCGCCACACTCCTCACAGCGGCCGCCTTTCACGTTGAACGAGAATCGACCCTTCTCGTAGCCGCGGCGCTTCGAGAGTTTGGTCTCCGCGAACAACTCGCGGACGTAATCGAACACGTCGGTGTACGTCGCGGGGTTCGAGCGGGGCGTCCGGCCGATCGGCGACTGGTCGATGAGCCGCACCGTTTCTATCTCGTCGATCCCCTCGATGGCGTCGTGTTCGCCGGGGTCGACGGAGGTGTTGTCGTTCATCTTGCGGGCCAACCCCTTGTAGAGGACGTCGTGCATCAGCGTCGACTTGCCGGAGCCGGAGACGCCCGTGATCGTCGTGAGCGTGCCGAGTTCGATCGGCACGTCGAGGTCGGTCAGGTTGTGTTGGCGCGCGCCGCGCACGACGAGTTCGCCGTCCGGCGCGCGGCGCTCGTCGGGCACCGGAATCGCCTCGCGGCCGGCGAGGTAGTCGCCGGTGACGGAGTCGTCGCTCGCGACGATGTCGTCGAAGTCGCCCTGTGCCACTACGTCGCCGCCCCGCTTGCCGGGGCCCGGACCCATGTCGATGATCTCGTCGGCTCGGCGCATCGTCTCCTCGTCGTGTTCGACCACGACGAGGGTGTTTCCGAGGTCGCGAAGCCCTTCGAGCGTGTTCAACAACCGGTCGTTGTCGCGCTGGTGGAGCCCGATGGAGGGCTCATCGAGCACGTAGAGCACGCCCACCAGCCCGGAGCCGACCTGGGTCGCCAGCCGAATACGCTGGCTCTCGCCGCCCGAGAGGGTCGACGCCTCCCGGTCGAGCGTGATGTACTCCAGTCCGACCTCCTCCATGAACCCGAGCCGGGCGCGGATCTCCTTGAGAATCTCCGTGGCGATCGTCGTCTCGCGCTCGGTGAGCTCCGCCTCCAGCCCTTCGAAGTGCTCGCGGGCCTCGCCGATCGACATGCGATTGACCGCCGTGATCGGGGTGTCGCCGACGAGGACGTGCCGCGATTGTTCCTTCAGACGAGTGCCCTCGCAGGCGGGGCACGTCGTCACCGCCATGTACTCCTCGATGTGGTCGCGGGTCGACTGCGACTCCGTCTCCACGTGGCGGCGTTCCAAGTTGGGGATCACCCCCTCGAAGCGTTTTTGTTTTCGACGGGTCCCGTTTTTCGTCTGCCGTTTGAACACCACCTGTCGGTCCGTTCCGTAGAGGAACTGTCGGTGGATCTCGTCGTCGAGCGCCTCCCACGGCGTCTCCACGGACACGCCGAAGTGGTCGGCGACCGAGTCGATCCGGGTGCGGTAGTACGACCGATTGTACGACCACGCCTCGAAGACGTTCTTCAGCGGCTTCGTGGGGTCGACGATCACGAGGTCCTCATCGACCTCCTTGGTCGAGCCGATCCCCTCACACTCCGGACAGGCCCCGTACGGGCTGTTGAACGAGAACGAGCGGGTCTCGATCTCCGAGAACTGAAAATCGGAGTTCGGGTTGCCGAGCGCCTCCGAAAACTCGACGACGAGCCGGTCGTCGCCGTCGGCGTCCTCCGCCAGCGACCCCGTCGACCGGGTGTTGGAAGCGAACGGGACGTCCGCAGGGGGGTCAGGGACGATCAGTTTGAGCGCGCCGCCCGCCTCCTCGAGTGCCGTCTCGACCGAGTCGGTGATCCGCGAGCGGGCCTCCGGGCTCACCTTCACGCGGTCGACGATCACGTCGATGGTGTGGTCGTAGTTCTGGTCGAGGTCGGGCGTCTCGAGCGTCAGGTCGACCGGCTCGCCGTCGACCTCGACGCGGCTGTATCCGTCGGCGACCAGCTCCTCGAAGCGGTCCTCGAACGCTCCCTTCTGGTCGCGGACGATCGGCGCCGCGACCTTCGCGCGGGTTCCCGCGGGGAGTTCGAGGATCTGTTCGACCATGTCCTGTGCGGACTGCTCGCCGACCTCCTCGCCCGTGACCGGGTCGTACTGGGTGCCGACCCGGGCGTACAACAGCCGGAGGTAATCGTGAAGCTCGGTGACCGTTCCGACCGTCGACCGGGGGTTGTTGGCGGCGTTCTTCTGGTCGATCGAGATGGCGGGCGAGAGCCCCTCGACCGCCTCGACCTGCGGTTTGTCCATCTGCCCGAGGAAGTTGCGCGCGTACGCCGACAACGACTCGATGTAGCGGCGTTGTCCCTCGGCGTAGACGGTGTCGAACGCGAGCGACGACTTGCCCGACCCAGAAAGGCCGGTGACGACGGTGAACTTCTCGCGTGGGATCCGGACGTCGAGGTCCTTGAGGTTGTGTTCCTCCGCGCCGCGGACCTCGATGTAGTCCTTGCTCATACTTTGGGACCCATCATAACGTGTCCATGATTTGTAGACCGAACCCGATTCATCGTTACCTGAGTCAAGCACCGAACGCACTTAACAAACTCACTTCGACCCACCTTTTTGTTCGTTTCCTCTGGCCCGTTACTCACGAACTCGCTCAACCTAGGCGACAGAGATACTAAGACCGGTCATCATCTATTCTCGTCGATCCACTCGCAGAATGCTTCGAAATTCTCCGCACCGGCGTCGTCAGCAATACCGTGGAGTGTTCCAATACTGATTGAGTCGTGCGCCGGGACAG
>KI543168.1:215741-221307 GCA_000496175.1 uncultured archaeon A07HR67
CGACACGCGAACGGGACAGGTCGTGAGGCGTCGATCCAGTATCAGTACGGCCAGTCGCCCGCGACCCGCATCGACTCTGCTACCCCGTCGGCACGGAGTTCTGCTTCGATGTGCTCCGGATCACGGCGAGCGATCGGGTCGCGCGCCGCGAGCCGCTCGACGATCAGGCTCGCGAGAACGGCGTGGTCGCGGATGGCACGCACGTCGGCCTTGTCCAACGTGTCGGCGTAGGTGTGCCCGAAGCCGCGTCCCGACCCCGTCTCCGAGTGGAGTTGGACGCCGGGGATCCCCCGCTGGACGAACGGCCAGTGGTCGCTGTGGGTGTTGACGCCCGGAACGACCCGAATCGGGTGGGTGAGATCGTCTGCGACCGACTCGACGACGTCGCGCATGCCGGGAAACCCACATGTCTTCGCGAGGAGGTCGCGGGCGCGTCCGGCGCCGTCGCAGTTGACGATGCCGACCACGTCGTCGAGGTCGTGGTCGTTCGCGTACATCGTCGAGCCGATGAGTCCCAGCTCCTCGGCGCCAAACCCGATCAGCGTCACGCGGCGGTCGAGATCGTCCTCGCGGTCGGCGAGCGCTCGCGCGACCTCACAGAGGACGGCCGTCCCGGAGCCGTTGTCGAGGGCGGCCTGTGAGATGTCGTGGCCGTCGACGTGTGCGCCGACGAGCACCGTCTCGTCGGTCTCCGGGCCGAGTGTCCCGATGAGGTTGCGCGACTCGCCCTCGCCGATGTCAACGTCGACCGTCACGCGCCCCTCGACGGGGCCGTCGGCGGCGTACCGACGGAGCCGTTCGCCGACCTCCTTGCTCACGCCGACCGCCGGGAGCGGCCCCATGACGTCCTCGCCGCCGCCGAGCGAGCCGGTCGGCGGCAGACACCCTTCGACGTGGTTCTGGTAGACGAACGCCGCCGCGCCGGCGTCGTACGCGCGGAAGTACTTCTCGCGCCGGTGCATCCAGCGGTCGTGGTGTGTCGGCACGTCAGACCGCGCGACGACGATCGCATCCGTCAGGTCTTCGTCGTAATCGCCCGGCAGTCCGTAGCCGAGGTGGACGATCTCGCCCGAGATGTCACCGGCCGGCGAGCCGGGAAGCGCAATGGCCTCGAACTCGTTCGTCGTCGGGACCGCGGTCGTCACCCCCGCGTCGCCGCGCTCCCATCGCGTGAGACCGAAGGAGTGATTGTGGACGTCGCGGACGCCGAGCGATTCGAACGCCTCGGCCACCCGCTCGTGACCCCGGCGTTCGCCCTCGCTCGCGCCGAGTCGGCTCCCGATCTCCGTGAGGTCGTACAACACGTTCCAGCCGACGGTCGACGTGTAGGTCCGTCCGATCCAGTCGGGGGATTCGAGCATGACGCCTCACACTCCGAGCAGCGAGTAATAGCTGTCGACGGCGGAACGGTCTCCCGCTTTCGGACCGCGTCGGCCGTCGGGGGGCGGGAGCGTCGGTCCGCCGGTCAGAACCGCGCTGTCACCGGCCGACGATCTCCGCGGGCGGCGAGAGGTCCCGCCGACCGCCGGCCGTGACGAGGAACAACACGCCGAGTCCGATCCCGTACGTGGCCATCAGCGGGAGCGTCACGAGGAACATAGTGATCACGTCCGCGGGGGTGAACACCGCTGCGGCCAACATGATCCCGACGGTGACCTCCCGCCACCGGCCTCGGAACCCGTCGTAGGGAACGCCCGACTTGTTCAACAACAACATCAGAATCGGGATGTCGGCGAGAAGGCCGATCCCGATGGTGGTGAAGATCACGAGCCACATGAAGTCGCTCACCTGATACGTGATGATCATGTCGGCGTTGGCGGCGTCGGTGACGAGCCAGCCGATGATCGCGGGCGCGATGGTGGTGTATCCGAGCGCGAACCCGCCGATCAGACCGCCGAACAACGCGCCGGCCCAGAGGTACACCTGGCGGGCCCGTCCCGCGACGAACCCGCGGTCGCGCAGCGCCGGCCACGCGGAGTACAACAACACCGGAAAGACGGCGATGGCGCCGAGCAACAACGAGACCTTCACCATGAAGATCAACGCCTCGACGGGGTGAAGCGTGATGATGTTGATGCCGCCGCCGACCGCCGCCGGAACGCGAGACTGGAGGTCCGCGCGCACCGCCTCGAGTCCGCCGATGTACAGCCAGGTGAACGTCGCCGCCATCACGCCGCCGAACACCACGAGCAGAATGAACGACTTCGACCGCAACGAGTCGAGCACGAAACGAAGGTCGGTGTAGTAGCCGCCGATGTCGTCCTCGGCGTCGTCGCCGTCCGTGAGTTCCGAGAGGAACGTCGAGGAGGCGCGCGAGGTGCGGTCGCCCACGGTGGCCGCGAGTCCGCCGGCGGGCTCGTCGCCGGCGGCACCCTCCGTGTCGTCCGGCTCGGGTGCCTCGTCCGCCCGGTCGAGGATCGCCTGCGCCTTCTCCGGATCGTCGTCGTCGACCGCCGCCTGTGCCCGCGCGAGCAGCTCGTCTTCCGACGACTCGGTGAACGCCTCGTCGGGCGCCGCACGGATTCCCGCGGCGTCGAGTTCGTCGAGGTCGACCGCGGTCGGGTCGCCGTACTGGTAGCCCGCGCTCGTGGTGTCGAGGTCGGCGTACACCGCCCACAACGTCGCGAACGCGACGAACGTCAGCGCCCAAACGCCGGCGTACGCCGCGAGAGCGGTGGTAGGGTCAGCGATCCCGAGGCCGTCGCCGGGGACGAAGAACCGCCAGTCGCTGCCGGCGGCTCGAAGGAGGTCGTTTACCGTCGATCGGACGCCGTACTCGTAGAACGCGTAGACGAGCGCGCCGCCGAGGACGCCGGCGCCGCCGACGACGTTCCAGTGGTTCCGGACCGCACCGGCCACACGGATCCGGTCGGAGCTCCGTTGTGCGGTGACGACGAGCTTCGCGAGATACAGGCTGAATCCGTACAACGCGATCAAGGGAAACGCCCACATCAGCTGGGTGAACGGGTCGGGCGGAGAGAACATCGCGCCGAACACGAAGATGGCGACGACCGCGTACCGCCACTTGTCGCGGAAGGTTTCGTACTGGACGACACCGGAGTACGAGAGGCCGGTGATGAGAAGCGGCATCTGGCCCGCCAGCCCGAACGACAGGGAGAGAAAGACGATAAACTCCGTCCACATCACGATACCGTACGTCGGCTGGATGCCGGCCTCGAGTCCGAAGCCGGCCAGAAACGAGAACATGATCGGGAAGAAGGCAAAGACGCCGTACGCCACGCCGACGCTGAACAGGCTCGCTCCCAGAAGTGCGATCGCCGCGACCTTCCAGCGCGGGATCGGCGACTGCGGCCACATCCCGCGGTCGCGGAGTTCGTCGCGGCCGAAGTAGAGCAACACCGGGAGACACACGATCGCGCCGACGATCAACCCAATCTTCGCCTGTAGGAGGATCACCTCGAAGGGCGTCGTCGCGATGACGTCGACCTCCTCGGCGATCGCGGCCGTCATGTTCGACCGCGTCATCGCAAAGAGGTAGTCCCAGACGTACACGCGGAGCGCCCAGAACGTCCCGAGGAAGCCGATCAGGAAGACGACGAACACCTTCTGGAGATCCTTTTGAATCGACCGGAGGAACGCTCTCGCCGACTCGCGGCCGGCCGCGAGCGACTGCTGGGTGTCCTCGTCGAGGGCACTCGCCATACAGCGTTGGACGGCCGTCGTCGTTATCAACCTTTTCGCCCGCTCGCGGGAGTCAGCCGTGTCCGGTCACGGCGGCGGGTCGTTCACGCCGGCGGGCACCCGAAACGAGGGGGCGGGTCGTCGGCCGTATCCGAAAAGGCCTATAATCACCCGGTGGCGTACCTAAGGTGAATGGACGACGCCGACCGGTCGCGCGACGAGCCGTCGGACCCCGAGGACACCCCGCAGTCCGGCGACACGGCGGGATCCACGGGGACGGAGCGGTCGGACCGCGGAGACAGCCCGGAGGCGGACGGCCGCACTCGCGACGGGGAGGCTGTAGACGACGGCGAGTCGGACAACCGGGACCGGTCCGTAGATCCCGACACACCCGAGGACGACGCCTCTGACGCGGACGATCCTGATGGCACGGACGCCGCCGACACAGACGACTCCGAGGAAGTCGACGAGGGCACCCAGAGCCTCGGCGACGGCGGCGCGCCGGCGGCCGTCGAGGATCCCGAAGCGTTCGCGGAGACGGAAGCGGTCACAGACGACGAGCCCTTCGAGGGGATAGAAGGGCCGGAGTCGGACGAGGAGATGCCGCTCGCGGCGCACATCGAGGAGATGATGCGGCGGCTCGCGGTCGTGTTCCTGTTCGGCGGGCTGGCGACGCTCGTCGTCGTGACGGAGTCGACGACGATGATCAACTACTTCTGGGGGTATCACATCCCCGCGCCGCTCGAGAATCGGCCGCGGCTGTACGGCCCGCTCGAACTCCCGCTCACGCGGCTGAAAGTCGCCGGGATCGCCGGGGTGGTCGTCGGGCTCCCGGCGTTCGTCTACGAGACCTACCGGTTCATGAAGCCCGGACTCTACGAGCGCGAGCGCCGCTACTACCTGGCGGCGGTGCCGACGAGTCTGGTGCTCGGCGGGATCGGGATCGCGTTCGCGCACTTTCTCGTGTTGCCTGCGATCTTCTCGTATTTCACCACCTACACCTCCGACGCCGCGACGATCGCCTTCGGGCTCGCGGAGACGTTCAACCTGATCGTGATCATGTTGGCGTTCATGGCGATCGTCTTTCAGATCCCGTTGTTCATCATGCTCGCTATCATGATGAACCTCGTCACGCGCCAGTGGCTGGAGAACAAACGGCTGTTGTTCTGGGGGGCGTTCCTCGGGATCGCGTTCCTGTTCAGCCCCGACCCGACCGGGATGGCGCCGATCATCGTCACGCTCACGATGATCACCCTCTTCGAGGGAACGCTGGCGATCCTGCGCTGGACCGGCAACTGACCGGCGCTGGTCGTCAGAGAGCCCGGAGCCGAGATCGGCCAAACCGCGAGCTACGAGGCGTTGCGCCGACGATAACGGGTATACCGATCGAGCCCGTGATACCCGTATGAGTATCCTGGTTGCCATCGGCGACGACGACCGCTTCGAGACGGTTCTCGAGGTCGCCGTGCGGCTCGCGTCGGGACTGGACAGCGACCTGTCGGTGGTTCACGTCACCGCGAACGGAACCGCCTCGGGAGACGAACGGACGTTTCGCGACGACGTTCGAGCGGTGCTGTCGACGACCGACGCTCAGTCGGAGGTTAGCTTCGAACACCTCAACAGGCGCGGGCTCCGCTCGGGGACGGCGGTCGGAAAACAGCTCGTCGACATCACCGAAGACGTGGACATCGACCACGTCGTGATCGGGCATCGCTCGAAGACCCAGTTGGCGGCGCTGCGTGACGGCCACACCGGCTTCGTCGTCGCAGAGGAGGCGGCGGTGCCGGTGACGATCGTGCCCGAGGCCGTCGAGTCGTGATCGGCTTTCGTCGACGCTGCGTCTGTCAGGATTCGAACCGCTCTCAGACACTCACGGCGGCGCCGCTCACGGAGTGTTCGCGGCGCGCGAGTGGGCTCGGGCGGG
>KI543168.1:223101-225857 GCA_000496175.1 uncultured archaeon A07HR67
GACGACAGGGCGTCTGAGGCCGTTATACCCGCGCCTCTGTCAGCTCGGCGTCGTCGAGCGAACGGCTGTGGAGCGCCTCGCCCGATCTGTCGTCGAAGACGTGAATCGCGTCCGGCGAAATCGACACGGCAACGTCCGTACCGCCGTCGATCCGACGGAGTCCGTCGACGGTTGCGACCAGCTCCGGGCCCGCCTCGAGCGAGAGGTGGACGACGTTCTCGTCGCCCATCGGCTCCACCACGTCGACCACGGCCGAAAATCCGTACTCGCTTCCGTCGCCGCCGCTGACGTCGACGGCCACGTCTTCGGGGCGAACGCCGAGCGACACGGGCTCGCCGTCCGTGACCGCGGCCGCGGCGGCGCCGGCGAGTGGGTACCGAAACGCGTCGGCGACGAGCGCGTCTCCCTCGACCGCGCAGTCGACGAAGTTCATCGACGGATCGCCGATGAAGCCGGCGACGAACCGGTTCGCGGGGCGGTGGTACGCCTCCAACGGGGTGGCGACCTGTTGTAACTCGCCGTCGTCGAGAATCGCGATCCGGTCGCCCATCGTCATCGCCTCCGTCTGGTCGTGGGTGACGTACACGGTCGTCGTGTCCAGGTCGGCCTGGAGCTGTTGGAGCTCCGTCCGCATCTGTGACCGGAGCTTCGCGTCGAGGTTCGAGAGCGGCTCGTCCATCAGGAACGCTTCCGGCTCGCGCACGATGGCACGGCCGAGCGCGACGCGCTGGCGCTGGCCGCCCGAGAGCGCCCCCGGCTTCCGGTCGAGCAACTCGGTGATGTCGAGCAGCGCCGCCGTCTCCTCGACGCGCTCGTCGATGGCGGCGTCCTCGAGGTCGGTCGACTCCTCGAGTCCGAACCGCATGTTCCCCCGGACGCTCATATGCGGGTACAACGCGTAGCTCTGAAACACCATCGCGATGTCCCGCTCGGCGGGTGCCTGCTCGTTTATCCGTCGGCCGGCGAGACGGATCTCGCCGTCCGTGATCGATTCGAGCCCGGCGACCATCCGGAGCGTCGTCGACTTGCCACAGCCGGAGGGGCCGACGAGGACGAGAAACTCACCGTCCGCGATGTCGACGTTCACGTCGTCCACGGCGAGCACGGAGCCGTCTCCCTCGCCGAATCGTTTCGTCACCGAGTCGAGTTCGAGTTGTCCCATTAGGTATCACCTGCGACGCCTTTTGCGAACTGCTCGCCGAAGAGGACGTACACGACGAGCGTCGGCAACGCCGCGACGAACGCCCCCGCCATCTGGAGGTTGTACTGCTGGACGAACGACCCCTGGAGCTGGTTCAACGCGACCGTCACCACCTGGTTGGACGGTCGCTGACGAGCACGATAGCGAACAAGAGGTCGTTCCAGATCTGTGTGAACTGGTAGATGAGCGTCACCGCGAAGATCGGCACCGACAACGGCAAGACGATGCGCCGGTAGATCGTCGCGGCGGAGGCGCCGTCTAGCCGCGCCGCCTCCAACATCTCGTCGTCGATCGTCGCGTAGTACGATCGAAAGAGGACGGTACAGATCGGGATGCCGTACGCGACGTGGGTGATGCTCAGGTTGATCAGCCCCTCGTGGTCGGCGACGACGGTCAACGGGATCCGGCCGGCGAGGTCGACGAACGACCAGAACTGCGTCAACGGCACCAACACGGCCTGATACGGAATGAACACGCCGGCGACGAACAACAACAGGATGCCGATCTGTCCGCGCCAGTCGAGGTTCGTCAGTCCGTACGCCGCGAGCGACCCGAACAACGCCGACAACACCGTCGCCGGCACCGCCATCAGGGCGCTGTTGAGCAGTCCCGTCGAGAGCCGGTCGAACGCCGTCGCCCACGCCGCGAGCGTGAACTCGCCGATCGGCGGAAGCGCGAACGGCGTCGTGGCTCGAAAGCCGTCCGGCGTCTTGAACGCGGTCGTCAGTCCGGACTCCAACGGCGCGAGGTAGAACGCGACCATCGCCAGCAGAACGGCGTACAACGCGACGCGGGAGGCGTCGAGTGTGTCGGCAGCAGAACGGAGCCGTCCGGCCGCGCTCATAGCTCACCTCGGCGGTACTGGACGAAGAGGTACGGCCCGATCACGCCGAGCGCCATGGCGAACAACACCATCGCGACGGCGGAGCCGTACGCCCACTGGATCCGATCGAACGCGACCCGGTACATCATCACGGAGAGGATGTCGGCCGACTCGCCGGGGTTGACCCCGAACAACACGAACAGGAAGTCGAACGCCTTCAACGCGAAGACGACGAGCACGACCGCCGCCGACATCGTCGAGGCCCGCAACTGCGGGATGATCACCCGCCAGTAGAGCCGGAGCGTCGACGCGCCGTCGATGCGTGCCGCCTCGTACTGGGCGTCCGGAATCGCACGGAGCCCGGCGAGGTAGACCACCATACAGTAGCCGGAGAACTGCCACATCAGCGCGAAGACGATCGCCGCCAGCTTGAACTGCGGGTCCGAGAGCCACGCCTGCGTGAGCGAGCCGAGACCGAGACCGCGAAGCAGTTCGTTGAGCAGCCCGATCCGCGGGTTGTACATCCACGACCAGAAGATCGCCGTGACGACGAACGAGAGACTCATCGGCAGCAGGTAGATCGTCCGGAAGGTGTTCTCGAGGCGAATTCGCTGGTCGACGAGGATCGCAATCAAGAGGCCGACGACCAGGGAGAGCACGGTGAACGCGAGCAACAACACGAGCGTGTTCTGGAACGCGGCGTGAAACGACGAATCGGAGAGCAGCCGGGTG
>KI543168.1:226792-240486 GCA_000496175.1 uncultured archaeon A07HR67
ATCTCGATGTCCGGCTGCGCCTCGCGGAAGCCGTCGAGAAGCGCGTGTACGCGTCCTTCTCTCCGCCCGCGGTCCACCAGTGGACGATCTCCAACTCGCTCGTCTCGTCGCCGGAGCCGCCGTCGCTCGACCCCTCGCCGTCCGAGCCGCCGTCGCTCGACTCGTCGCCGCCCGAGCCGCCGGCACAGCCGGCGAGTCCGATCGCCCCAACGGTGCCGATTCCGGCGACGTAGTGGCGGCGAGTCAAGCGGTCGTCCGCGTCACGGGGTGGTGTGTCAGTCATAATGCAACCGAAAATCGTGACTGTGTATACTTAATTATTGATGGTATAGTATCACACAAATTGATACCAGACGGCCGGCCGAGACGCGAGCGACCGGCAGCGCTGAGCGGAGCCAGCCGCCGGAATCGACCGATTCTTGACCGCGGGCCCCGGAGTGTATGGTGATGGACGGACCGTTGTGGATCGACACGCACGCGCCGGAGTTGGGGGAGATCCGCCAGAACGACGCCCGCGACCGGCTGTACCGGGCCGTCGACGAGCCGATGAACCTCGTCGTACAGGGTCCCTCGGGCGTCGGCAAGACGGCCGCAGCGCGGGCGCTCGCCTGCGAGTCGCACGCCGATCCCGAGAGCGACCTGATCGAGATCAACGTCGCGGACTTCTTCGGCCGAACAAAAAAACAGATCCGCACGGACCCGCGCTTCGAGGGATTCCTCCAGGGGCGGAGCCGGATGGCGAAACGCGACATGATAAACCGCGTGTTGACGGAGTCGGCCTCCTACGCGCCGATGTCGGGCGAGTACAAGACCGTGCTCCTCGACAACGCCGAGTCGATCCGCGAGGACTTCCAGCAGGCGCTTCGGCGGGTGATGGAGAAACACCACCGCACCACCCAGTTTCTGATAGCCACCCGCCAGCCGTCGAAGCTCATCGCGCCGATCCGGTCGCGGTGTTTTCCGATCCGGCTGCGCGCCCCGACGACGGATGAGACGATCGACGTCCTCAAGACGATCTGTGACCGCGAGGGGGTCGACTACGACGACGACGGGGTGGAGTTCGTCGCCAGCGCGGCCGGCGGCGACCTCCGACGGGCGATCCTCGCCGCACAGACGACCGCCGTCGACGGCGAGGCGATCACCATGACGACCGCGTACGAGACGCTCGGCGAGGTCGGCGACGACGACGCGATCCGCGACGCGCTCGAAGCCGCCCAAGAGGGGCGGTTACAGGACGCCCGAAAGACTCTCGACGACCTTCTCGACGAAGCCGGATACGACGGTCCGGGGCTGCTCCGAGACGCGCTCCGGGTCGCCCGCGCCGGCTCGGCATACGACGGCGACGACCTCGCCCGGCTCTACAAGCTCGCCGGCGAGGTCGACCTCGACCTGACCGACGGGCTCGACGACCGGCTCCACCTCACTCACCTGCTGGCGGCGTGGGCGGCCGGTCGAACCGAACTGCGCGACGGGTTCCACGAGCCCGCGGAGGCGTGAGTGTGCGCCGAAACCCGCCGCTGGCTCGGCTGCTTCCGTTTCCCGTCGTCGACAACGGCTGGCGGCTGGCGCTCGCTCCCGCGCTCACCGCGGCGGTGCTTCTCCCCGCGTTTCCGCCCATCGGGCTCGCGATGCTCGCGCTCGCGCTCGGAATCCTATGGTTCCACAGAGACCCCGAGCGAACGCCGCCAGAACCGGAACGGGCGGTCGTCTCGCCCGCCGACGGCACCGTCACCGTCGTTCGCGAGGAGGGAGCCCGACTCCGCGTCGGCGTGTTCATGAACGTCACCGACGTCCACGTCAACCGCGCGCCGGTCGCCGGCGAGGTCCGTGACGTCCGGCACCGTCCCGGGGCGAACCGCCCGGCGTTCGACAAGGAGTCCGACCGCAACGAGCAGGTCGCGATCGACTTCGGGGAGTACGAACTGTTGGTCATCGCCGGCTGGTTCGCCCGGCGGATTCACCCCGCCGTCGAGGCCGGCGACCGGGTCGAGCGGGGCGACCGCGTCGGCCACGTCTCGTTCGGCTCGCGCGCGGACGTGGTGTTGCCGGCCGACATCGGCCGTGAGGACCTCCTCGTCGCCGAGGGCGACGCCGTTCGCGCCGGCGAGACCATCATCGCGGAACGGGAGGCGTAACGACTCGCCCACAGCGTTTTTTATGTTCGCAGAAAGGTGGGCGTGTATGCCCGACGAACACGCCCACGAGTCAGAACGGTCGCGGAGCCGACAAGCACTCGCGACCTACTTCCGGCGGATCGCGACGGCGCTGGGGCGCGGCGACCCCGTCCCCGTCGACGACGAGGGAACGGTCACCGTCGACCCGCCGGCCGAATCCGACCTGGAGGTCGAACTCGAACGCGAGGGCGAGACGGTCAGTCTCGAGGTCGAGATGGAGTGGGCGGCTCGAGAGGGAGCCGTCGACACCGACGCCGCCGCGAGCAAGGCGACGTTCGAGGTGTACGCCGACGCCGCCGACGCGTGGCGCTGGCGGCTGGTCCACGACAACGGCAACGTCGTCGCCGACGGCAGCCAGGGGTACGCCGACAAGCGGGACGCGATGAACGGCATCGACTCGGTGAAACGGAACGCCCCGGGCGCACACGTCGTCGACCTGAAACGAGACGAAACGCCGCCCGCGGAAGGCGGCAGCGACGCGACGTTCGAACTGTTCGAGGGACGGGACGGAAACCGGCGCTGGCGGCTGGTCCACGACAACGGCAACATCATCGCCGACGGCGGCCAGGGATACGCCTCGAAACGAAACGCGGTCGGCGGGCTCGAGAGCGTCAAGGCGAACGCGCCG
This sequence comes from uncultured archaeon A07HR67, assembly GCA_000496175.1. Classification (GTDB taxonomy): domain Archaea; phylum Halobacteriota; class Halobacteria; order Halobacteriales; family Haloferacaceae; genus Halorubrum. The sequence continues at coordinate 229,595 of KI543168.1, forward strand.
GGCGCAGCGGTCGAAGAGACCGACGGGTAGCGCCGGGCGCGGCGGAGACGGGGAGAACGGGACAGCCGGAGACGAGGCCAAACGGAGCGTTTAATCGGCCAGACGGCCTCGGATCGACCATGACGAAAACACTGGAGGTCGACGGCCTCCGGAAGAGGTACGCGGACGTCGACGCCTTGGAAGGGGTGTCGTTGACGGTGCCCGAGGGCGCCTTTTTCTGGCTGCTCGGTCCCAACGGCGCGGGAAAGACGACGTTCATCAACATCCTCGTCGGGCTCGTGCGGGCCTCCGGCGGCAGCACGCGGGTATTTGGCCACGACGTCGAAGACGACTACCGACGGGCCCGCGACCGCATCGGGCTCGCCCCACAGGAGTTCAACGTCGACCGGTTTTTCGATCCATGAGGTGTTCGTTCTGCCAGGCCTGGTCGTGCTCGGCGCTATCTCGGACAGCTTCGAGAACGCCTCGTTTAGTATTTTTCATGACAGGTGAAACGAGTATATACAGGCTGTGGTGACCTCGCCGATCTCAAGCTGGACGATGTTGGCTGCGTATGTCTCGGCGAGCGCACTCAGAGGGGTCGTCACGTCGCTTCTGATCGTCGGTGTAGGACTACTGTTCACGTCTGTGGCCGTGGCCGATCCGCTGTACTTGGCGGCGTTTCTGCTGGTGATCACCGTCCTGTTCGGCGGTCTCGGAGTGATTGGTGGGTTGTGGGCAGACGACTTCGACTACCCCACGGTGATGAACCAGTTCATCCTCCGGCCGTTGGTGTTCTTTGGTGCGGTGTTCTACTCGCTGGATATACTGCCACCGTTCTGGCGGAACGTTTCACTGCTCAATCCCATGGTCTACATCGTCAACGGCGTGCGCTACGGCATGATTGGCGTTACCGAGATCGACCCGAACGCGTCTCTGGGCGTACTGACCGGCGCAACGATCGCTGTGTTGCTGATCGACCTGTTGTTGAAGCGGGGATACGGGTTGACCGACTGACTGCGGCTGTGTGACCGCCTCACGACCCCGGACCGCACCGCTTATTCGCCGCCGTTCTCTACGTCGGGCCGGACATGGACGCGCTCCACGCCAAGTACCCGTTCTTTGAGGGGGCCCGCGACGCCGTCGCCGACGCGTCGGCCTCGTTGCCGGCGCTCGTCGCCGCCGACGCCCCAGCCGTCGAACGGGCCCGCGAGCGCGTCGAGCGAGCGCTGCTCGAAGGGACCGTCGAGCCCGAAGACGGCGCGTTCGGCGGCGGGAGCGTCGACGGCGATGTCCGCGCGGAGCTGCTCTCGTATCCGATCGCGCGGATCCTCGTCTCGCTTCTCGACTCGGAACCCGCCATCGAGAAGTACGCGGCCGCGGAGGCGGCGACCGCGCTCGACCGGATCCGGGCGGACATCGACCACGACGACGGGTTACAGTCGACGCCGACGCCGACGGTGGAGCTCGCCGACGTCCTCACGGAGTTCGACCTGGCCGAGGCGGTTCGGGCGGAACCGATCCGGGGGCGTCGCGACCCGACCCACTACTGGATCGAGGTGGGGCCGTACCTTCGGCTGAGCTCGCCGTCGTGGGGCGAGTCATGGCGGCTCGTCAACCGGGCGCTCTCGGACGGGGCGGTGCGCGTCTCGCGTGAAGAACTGTTGGAGGCGCTCGGGGCCGCGGTCGAACGCCGGGTTCGCGAGGGGCTGCCGTTCGACCTGACGGCCGGCGAGGGGATCGCGGCAGAGCTGGAATCGCGCGTGGCGGAGCTACGACGCCTGCTCTCCGAGCGCACCTACGCCGGGCCGATCGACGTCGTCGCACCGGAGTTGTTCCCCCCGTGTATGCGGAATCTGATAGAGAAGGCCGAACGCGGCGTCGAGCTGTCGTCGCCGGAGAGCTTCGCGCTGATGGCGTTTCTGGTCGGGATCGGAATGTCGCCCGACGAGGTCGTCGCGTTCTGTGCGGACACCAGCCTCGACGCGGAGGGGATCCGATATCAGACCGAGTATCTCCGCGACGACCGGGGGACCCAGTACCCGCCGCCGACCTGTGAGACGTTGTCGAACTACGGGATCTGTCACAACGAAGCGGATCACATGCGCGTCGCCGCCGACCCGCTCGCGTACTACGAGACGCGGGTGAACGAGGCGGACGCGGTCACCGACTGGCGGGAGGGACGCGACGCTGATCGGGACGAACCAGACGACGAACGCGGCTCCGTCGAAAGGGAGCCGGCTGAACGAGACGACGAGGCGGCACGCGGCGAGAACGCCGTCGAAAAGTGAGCCGAGCTACGCCTCGGAGTTCTCGGTGCGGATGAGGTACGCGCCGACGAGCGCCATCAACAACACGAACCCGGTGAGAAGTCCGACGAGCGCCATCGCGCCGGTCTCCGGGAGCGAGGAGCCGTCGAAGGTGACGCCGATGACGATCAGCCCGACGACGAACACCGCCGCCGCCGCGAGCGAAACGGTGATCTGTCGTCGGAGCTCCGCATCGATTTCCATGTCGGTTGCTTTCTGTCGCCGCTAAAAAAGGACTTCGATGGCCGGGTCACGGGCACCGGCCGACACGTTAAGCCGGCAGCGCGCGTAGAGGTGCCCGAGCAGAGGAGCGCTTGGAGGATCGCTATGACCCACAGATGGACCCCACCCACTCCGTCGAGCGTCGATGATGGCGGTCCGGTGGCCGGTGACGGCCCGGGCGACGATGAGAACGGCCCAACCGGCGGCGAGACCGACCTGGCCGACAAGGCCGCCGACCACGGTGACCGCTCGGCGCGGGCCAAACGCGAGCCGATGACGGTTCGGCCGCTTCGGGACCGGCGATACGTTGTCGAGACAGAGGGAGGGACGTACGTGGTCGCACTGGAGACAGGCACCTGTAGCTGTCCCGACCACGAGATTCGCGGCTCGCGGTGTAAACACCTCCGGCGGGTCGCCATCGAGGTGACCGACGGGCGGCTCCCGGCGCCCGACGAGCGGGTCGGCGTCTGTGCGGTCTGTGGGATCGAAACGGTCGTACCGTTCGAGACGTCGGGACCACAACTGTGTGAGCGGCACGACTTCGAGCGCGGCGAGGCCGTCCGCGACCGCGAGACGGGAACGCTTCTGATCGTCGCCCGTGTCACCGACCGGCGCGCCGACGAGTATCGAACGGACGAGCGGCGGCGGGTCGACGCGTATCCGACCAACGCCGCCTACGGCGCACACGAACCCGTCGTCGAGGCGGTGTACGCGGACTCGCTCGGGCCCGCTCACGGGGTCGACGACGCCCGACGCTACGGGTTTCCCGCCTCGCGGCTGGTGCGAGCCGATCGGGCAACGGCGGGAGACGAGGAGGACTGACGGGCGACGAGGGCGTCGGTCGCCGGGAAGCCCGTACGATTACAGTACGTCGAGTGCGTCCTCAACCGGCATGTGTCCGTCCCGGACCGCCTCCAGCACCTCGCGGCGCCGGTCCGCCGGGTCGGTCGTCACCTCGTCGAGTGTGACCTTCTCCGTCTCGCCGACGAACTCCGGGAAGTCGGTCCCCTCCGCGAGCGCGGTCGCCTTTTTGACTCGGTACGAGCCGGCGTCGGTAGTGTACAGGTCTCCCGGGTGGAAGAAGTACCAGTCCTCGCGGTCGAACCGCACCGCGATCCGCGCTTTCGCGCCGAAGTTCCGCGCGAAGAACAACAACGCCTCCACCTCCTCGCCGGTGAGGTATATCGGGTCGCCGGCGCTGGATTTCGCCTCGATGGCGTAGAACGTCTCGCCGTCGCCGGCGAGCACGTCCGGGAGTTCGCGGTCGGTCGCCGCGCCGCTGGCCGGCGCGCGCATCACGGCGAATCCCGCGTCGTCGAGCGCGTTGACGAGCTCGCGCTCGCGGCGGTCACCCTTTCTGTTAGCTGACACGGTCGCGGTCACCCCGATGAGTCACGGTCCGAAGTACTCGCGAGAAGGCTAAAAGAGCGACGGGTCGACGGGGCCGGTTCGGCGGCCGCCGCTCGGCGTCACCGCCGGGATTTATCAGGAGCCGTCGCGTGTTACGAGGCATGATAACGCGTGTGCTCGTCGCCATGGACGGCTCGGAGGCCTCTGAGCGAGCCCTCCAGTACGCGCTCGAAGTCCACGACGACGCCGAGGTGACCGTTCTCTACGTCGCGGGCGAGCCCTCCTCGATGATGGGTGAGGCGGCGGGGATAGCGCTCGCCGAGGACCTCAGCGACGAGGCACGCGAGCAGACGGAGGCCGTGGCCGACCGCGCACGCGAGATTGCGAGCGAGCACGACACGACGGTCGACGTCGAGGTGGCGATGGGACAACCCGGCAAGCGAATCGTCGAGCGCGCAGACGATGTCGACACGGTGATCGTCGGCACTCACAACGGAAGCCTCGTCGACCGGCTGCTCGTCGGAAACGTCGCTCAGACCGTGTTCAAATCGTCGCCGGTGTCGGTGACGGTCGTGCGCTGACGCGGCGGCCGTCGAACGAGTGAAACGGAGGCCCGAACCGACGGTTAACGGTACCTGTCGGGGACGTATCGGAGCAGCCGGTCTGGAACGTACCCGAAGACGACGGGGGCGATCGACGCGAGTCGGCGACGGAGGGCGACGTACACCGCGCCGACGGCGACCGCGACGGCGACGACGACCCGATACGGACCGTCGAGAACGACGAGAAGCGGGACCGCGAGTGCGACCAACAACAGGAGGTCTCTCGGCGAGCCGTCGTACCGGATCCAGCGTTTCGGCTGCCGCCAGCGGGCGCGAACGTGGTCGTACACCGCGCGGTCGGAGGTGCCCTCCCAGGGCCGGAGTTCGAGCCCGCCGCCGTACCGGTCCATCCGGCAGTGGACGGCCGCGCCCACCAGAAACGCGGCGAGGGCGACGCTCATTGGAGAGGTCGCGAGCGCGGCCACGGCCGCCGCCGGAAGCGCCGCGACCGAGTACACCGTCGGGTAGTGGAGGGTCCGCCGGTGGCCCGCGTACAGATCCAGGTCGGGAAACACGCTCCCGACGAACGCCCCGCCGAGCGCGATTGGCGCGGCTTCCGGAGCGAGATACGAGAGCGGCGCGGCGAGCGCCAGCCCAACCATCGCGTGTGTCGGGAGCATCATGAGGTGTTGGGTTCGTGATGTCATAGGCGACGCCGGGATTTAGCCTTCTCGGACGGCGCGGGTCGAGAGCGCGGTACCTCGGCGGCTCGTCGATAGTTTCACCACGCGGTGTCCCAACTACCGGTCACGGATGAACGGTGACTCACCGGAGCCCGAACGGAGAGACGGACGGCGAACGCGTCGCGCGCGGGGGCGGAGATGAGCGAGAACGAGCGAGCCAGAATCCTCGACGGGATCACGGTCGTCGATCTGTCCACCTTCGTCACCGGCGGGTTCTGCTCGGCGATGCTCGCGAACCAGGGCGCAGAGGTGATCAAGGTCGAACAACCGGGGTACGGAGACGCCGTCCGCCACTCGGGGCCGCCGTTCATCGACGGAGAATCGCCGTACTACTGGACGCTGAACTACGGAAAACGGAGCCTCGAGCTCGATCTGAAGAACCAGCGGGCCACGGAGGCGTTGTACGAACTCGTCGAGGAGGCGGACGTGTTCATCCAGAACTTCCGTCCGGGAACCGCAGAACGGCTCGGCGTCGACCACGAGACGCTGCGCGAGCACAACGAGGAGCTCGTCTACCTCGCCATCTCTGCGTTCGGACAGACCGGACCGTGGCGCGAGCGGTCGGGATACGACCTCCTCATCCAAGGGATGAGCGGAATCATGAGCGTCACCGGCGAGGAGGGCCGCCAGCCCGCGAAGGTCGGGCTGCCGATGACGGATCTCATCACGGCGATGTGGGCGGCGTTCGGAACGATGACCGCTCTCTACAACCGAGAGCAAACCGGCGAGGGAGAGTACATCGACCTCGGGATGTTGGAGGCGACGCTGCCGTGGCTCACCAAGCAGGCCGGGATGACGTTCGCCGGCGAGGAGACTAAACGCATGGGCACGAAGGACCCAGTTCTGGCCCCGTATCAGACGTTCGAGACGAAAGACGGCTACCTCAACGTGTGTATCCTCAACGAGAAGCTGTGGGGCGAGCTCTGTGAGGCGCTCGACCGGCCCGACCTTCCCGAAGACGAGCGGTTCGAGCTGAACGCCGACCGCGTCGAACACGCCGACGAGCTGGAAGCCGAGATCGAACGGACGCTCGGCCAACGGACGACCGAGGAGTGGATCGAGATCATCGCGGAGGACGCCGGCGTGCCGGCCGGCCCGGTGTACGAAGTGGAAGAAGCGTTGAACAATCCTCAGATCGACGCGCGCGGCACCGTCACCGAGATCGAACACCCCGAACTCGGCGAGATCCCAGTGATCGAACACCCGCTACGGTACGACCGCGCAGAGAGCGGCTTCGACCTCCCGCCGCCGCTGCTCGGCGAGCACAACCGCGAGGTGTTTCGCGACCTCGGCTACTCCGACGCGGAGATCGACGCGCTCGCCGCGGAGGGCGTATTCGGCGCGACGGCCGACGAGGAGTGACAGCGGCCGAGGGCGACGCGCGCTCTCAGCGCGTCGCGTTCAGGTCTGCTTGGACGTTGGTCGTGAACGGCGGGTCGCTGATGTCGATCTGCGTGTCGTTGTTTCGGAGGGTGTTCGTCGCGATCACGCCGTCGGCGCCCGACCGGACGAGAATGCCGGTGTCACAGTCGTTGATCGCGTTTCCGGTGACGCTGAAGCTGTACGGCCGCTTCGTCTCGCGGAACGTCGCCTCGTCGGCCTCGTCGATGGGAACGGTGCGGGCGATGAACCCGACGCCGCAGTTCTCGACGTGGTTGTTCGCGACCGTGATGTCGAACGACGTCTCGTCGGGCGTGCCGGCGACCTCCTCGAGCAGGTGCGTTTCTTTGTACTCGATCTCTAAGCCGGCTTCACCGCCCGGGTCGGCGGCGATAGGTTCGAGGTCGAGGTCGCGACAAACGTTGCCGACGATGGTCCCCTGTTGGGAGGGCGAACACGCGATGAGGCTGTGTCCGCCTCGATAACAGACGTTGCCGACGACGCTGAAGTTGGCGACGTTGTACGGAGCGATGTTATTGAACGTGACGTCGGTGACGCGATTGCCCTGTATGAGGACATCACGCGATCGACGCAGGTCGAGGCCGTCACGGGCGCCGCGGCTGGTGATCCCGTACCAGTTCGGGTCGATCACCTCGTTGTTCCGGACGACGACGTTCTGACACTCGGCGAACGACAGCGCCATCTGGAACCCGTTGACCGTGCGGTTGTTCGCGAGCAGCAGGCCGTCACAGCTCTCGGCCTGAACGGCGTGATTGTCCAGCCGCGTGCCGGCGGCGTCGAACTCGATGTCGGTGACGGCCGCGTCGTCCCCGCGGACGCGGATCAGGTCGTGGCCCACGTCGAGGTCGCGCTCGGTGAATCCCACCCGTGAGCCCGTCGTCGACGCAAGGAATCTGGTGCCGCCGCTGCCGGTCAGATGCGTCCTATCGCCCATCGTCGCCGGCCCGCCGAACTGGAACTCGGTGGTGTCCGCGATGACCGTGCCGCCGGACTCTGAGACCGCGTCGAAAGCGTACTGAAACGCCTCCTCGGCGTTGCCGTCGGCTCGCGTGGTGAACTCGACGCCGCCGTTCTCGTTGCTCGCCACGCGGTACTGGTTGGCAGAACGGAAGACGTAGTACGTCCCGCCCGACCCGATCGGCGCGCCGTCTCCTCCGCCGGCTCCCGTCTGTTGGCCGAACAGCGAGCCGAGTCCCGTGACCGCGCCGATGCCGCCCATGAACGACCGCCTGCTCGCCGCGTTGTTCGTCCGTGACGCCTCGAATTGTGTGGTGGTGTCCGTCATGATCTCAGGTGTGGTACGCGCCGCGTCACCCGCGTCTCGGGGAGTCACACCGATTCGTTCGTCGCGGAATCGACGCGCTCCCGAGACCCCGCCGACTGCGGCGCGTGCGGTCGACGGACACAGGACAGCCGAGCCGTCTCCGGTCTCGGCTGCCCTGTCACGCTTCCCGTGACCCGGCCGTCGGATGACTGCTGCTATGAACCGCCCGTTCGACGCAATAGCCGACGGGTCGGCTCGTGACGAGTACCGTGAGAAAAATCCCCGTACGTGCGTCGGCGCCGGCGGCAGGTGGGTCGTGTCCGGGCGTTCAGAACGGAGCCGAAGACGAGCGAGAACGGGCAGAGGTCGATCCGCGGCGGGGGCCGTCAGGCCGGGTCGTGCGTCTATCGGGTGCGTCGACTCGCGGCGACCGCGGCGGCGGTCAACACGGGGCCGTTTCGACGAGGGTCGCTCCCCGGTCGGTCTCGGGGACGACCGGAGGAACCTCGGTCGGGTCGCCGGCTTCGTCGACGGCGACCATGGTGAAGCAGGCGGCAGTGGTCGGCGACGGCTCGTCCTCGCGCGGATCACAGCTCTCGACGGTGACCCGGACGCCGATGCTCGTGCCCCCGGTCTCGTAGGCGTACGCCGACACCGTCGCGACGTGGCCGACAGGGATCGGATTCTGGAAGTCGACGCTGCCGATGTGTGCGGTGACGCAGGTTTCGTGTGCCACGCGCATCGCCGCTACGGCCGCGAGTTCGTCCATGAGTCGCACCACCTCGCCGCCGTGGGCGTTCTCGTAGTTGTTCGCCTGGTTCGGTTGGATGCGTTCTGTCGATTCGACGAACGTGTCGAGTACGGAAACCGACATACGATGTACAGTGCCTAGACGGACAAGAACCCCCGGAGCGACCCGGTCTCGGCCCGTCGATCCGCCGTGTGTCGATCTCTCTGCGCCCCCAGAGCCGGCGGACGTCGCGAGGGGGGTCAGAAGTCGCCGAGCGAGGTCTGGTTCTGCCGGAGCGCGGTCGCGTCGTAGCCCGCGTCGGTCAACTGTGTGGCGAGCGACGCGACAGAACCGTGGTGGGTGTACACCTGGGTCGGGTCCACGGCGTCGACGAGCGAGCGGAGTTCGTCGAAATCACAGTGGTCCGAAAGCGGAAAGACGACGTCGTAGTCGCCGCGAAACTTGAACGAGTCGTCGACGGCCCAGCCGGAGAATCCGGCCTTGATCGCGCCGGCCTCGTCGGCGAGCCGGTCGACCCAGTCGATACGGCCGCTGGTCATCGGGAGAACGAGCGCGTCGCCGGCCCGCAGTTCGGTCTCGGCATCGTACGGCTCCGCGTCGAAGCGCACGTCGCGATGGGCCTCGATGGCCTCGTTCACGCGACGAACCGCGTCGGTGGTGAGCACCCGCTCGCGGTCGGCCGCTCGCGCGAGCAGTTGAAGCTTCTGTGCGCGGCCGAGCGCGTATCCAAAGAGGATGACGGGCTCCGGCGTCTCCGCGAGCCACGTTCGGATGTCGCGAGCCACGCTCGCGTGGTCGGGGAAGCCGTACGACGGTTCACCGTACGTGGCTTCGACGATCAACACGTCCGCCGACGGGGGGTCGAAGCCGTCGAGATAGAACCGAGAACGCGTACACACGTCGCCGGTGTAGAGGTAGCGCGTGCCGTCGGGATCAGCAACGAGCGCGGCCCGTGAGCCGGCGACGTGGCCGGCAGGCCGGAGGTCGATCCGGTCGTCGGTCGCCCGGCGGAACGGGACGTCTCGTCGGGCACGGACCAGCGCTGCTGTGAGCGGCGAGCAGACGGCCGTGACCGCACTCTCCGGCCAGTGGTCGCCGTGAGCGTGTGAGACGACGTTCACGTCGCCGTCCGGGTGGTCGGCGTCACAGACGACGCGGGTGCCGTCCGAGAGCTCGATCTCGATGCCATCTCGATACCTGACCGTCACGGCCGGTAGTTATCGACGGACCGATAAGCCCGTTGTGTTCGCGGGCGTCTCACTGTGTGTCGTACAACGCCTCCACGCGCTCGAGCGTGTCTGCGTCGGTCGAAGCCGCGTCCTCACGGACTCCGAGGAACCGCGGAAATCGGAGCGCGTAGCCGGAGTCGTACGCCGACGATTCCTGGATCTCCTCGTACTCCACTTCGAGCACCACCTCGGGCCGCAACTCCACGTCCCGGCCGTCGCGGGCAGTGACGAGGGCCTCGAGGCGGTCGGTGAGCGCGGCGAGCTCCTCGTCGGTGTAGCCGGTCGAGAGCCGGCCGACCTCGCGGAAGCCGCCGGACGACGGCTCATAACAGCCGAGATACAGCCGGCCGAGCCACTCGCTTCGGCGTCCCTCGCTGTAGGTCGCACGCGTCACGACGAGGTCGAGCGGCTCCATCGTCGGCTTGAGCTTGAGCAGTCGTCCGACGCGCCGCCCGGGCTGATACGCCGCGTCCGGGTTCTTCAGCATCAGCCCTTCGTGCCCGGCGTCGAGCGCGTCGCGGTAGAGCGTCTCGGCGGGAGCGAGGTCGTCGGTCGTGACCCGCGCCGACCGGGCGCGCTCGAGTCCCGCCGTGGCCGCGTCCGGGTCCGGGTCGACCGGGTCGAACGCCGCGTCGAGGCGGTCGATCCGGTCCGACAACGGGCTCGTGAGCAGCGTCTCGTCGGCGGCCAGGCAATCGAAGAGGTGGACGACGACTGGCACGTCGCGGGCCATCGCCTCGACGTCGGACTCGCGTTTGATTCGCTGGGAGAGCCGCTGGAACGCGACCGGAGTCCGCGCGTCGGTCGCGACGGTGCCGGGGGTGTAGCCGACCAGTTCGCCGTCGAGGACGGCCCGATTGGCGCCGATCCCCCGGTCGACGGCCCGGACCACGTCGGGAAACTGCGCGGTCACGTCCTCCAGCCGCCGGGTGAACAGTCGGATGTCGTCGCCCTCGACGTGTATCTGGACGCGAACCCCGTCGTACTTGTACTCACACACCGCCCGTCCGTCGCTCGCGGCGTCGGTCACCGCCGTCGGCAGCGAGTCGGCCCTCTCGGCCAGCATGGCCTGAACCGGTCGAAACAGCTCCACGTCGAGCGC
>KI543168.1:240506-242052 GCA_000496175.1 uncultured archaeon A07HR67
GTACCATGGCGTAGCGTCTAGTGCGTGGGTCGCGGCAGCACACAGTATGGCTACAGCACGCAACGAGACCAAACGCGGTGTGTTGAACAAGACGACGATGACGGTCCACAGGCGGAAGCCGGGAGCGGCCGACGTCCACACCGTCTGTGGACACACGTATCACGTCGAACGGGGTCGGTTGCGGCTCGTCGACGTGACGCAGTTCACCGAGGCGACCGACACGAGCCGGTGTGGAACCTGTTTCGAGGAGGGCGGCGGCTACTGACCGCCGCGGTGGATCCGGCGGGCGGCGCTCGTCGACCGAATTCACCCCCTCCGTGGCGGTGGGGCCGGCAATACGCTCCGATCAAACGGGACGGCCTCGGTCCGCGCCGGCGGCGACAGGTATATACGATCGTACAGGATAATTCATTTTAGATCATGTCAAATAGCGGTGCGAACACCGGGCTGTTTGACACTCTCGTCGAGGGACCGTTCGGAAAGATTGTGCTGCCGGCCGTCATTCTTCAGTCGGTACTGATCGGCGGCGGATACGCGACCGGCAGAGAGATTGTCACCTACGGAGCAAAGTACGGCGCGGCCGGGTGGCCCGCCATTCTCGTCATCTGGATCGGCTTCTCCGTGATGGCCGTGCTCACGTTCGAACTCGCCCGAACGTTCGGCGTCTACGACTACAAAAACTTCATCAAACAGCTCATCGGCCGGCTGTGGCCGGTGTTCGACCTCCTGTTTCTGTCATGGCCGTTCTCGTCATCGCGATCATGGCCTCCGCGGCGGGCAACATCATGGAGCAAACGCTCGGCGTCCCGTATCTCGCGGGCGTCGGAGCGGTCATCGCCGTCGTCGGAGTGTTGAGCTACGTCGGTGACTCGCTCATCGAGCGGTTCAAAACGGGCGGGACGGTGTTTTTGTATCTCGCGTACCTGACCTTCGGAATCGTTGTTCTCGCGGCGACGTGGGGTGACATCACGTCGGTGTTTGCGGCCGGAGACACGAGTTACGCGAGCGACGCCAGCCCGCTCGCCGTGCTCCGGTCCGGAATTCTGTACGTCGGCTACAACCTCGTCGTGCTTCCGGCGGTGTTTTTCGCGCTCCATCGGCAGGTCGACCGCCGCGAATCGGTCGTCTCAGGGGTGCTCGCCGGGACGTTGATGACGATCCCGTTCGCCATCACGTACGTGGCGTTCATGGGATTTTATCCGGCCGAGAACGTCATGGGCGCGCCCGTGCCCTGGCTGCCGGTTCTGAACGGCGTCGGTGGGCCCGCTCTCATCGGATTGTACGGCGTCGTCATGGGCTGGACGCTCATCGAAACGAGCGTGGGGCTTATCCACGCCATTATCAGCCGGCTGGATACGAACATCGAGGAGATCGATGCCGGGCCGTTCGAGACGCAGACGGGGCTCTCGCGCACACAACGCGGCGGCTTGGCCGTCGGGGTGCTCGTCGGCGCGCTCGGACTGTCGCGGGTCGGAATCATCGACCTCGTGGCGCAGGGGTACACCACCATGGCGTACTTCTTCATCGGAATCTTCGCGATTCCGCT
>KI543168.1:242072-268757 GCA_000496175.1 uncultured archaeon A07HR67
AGCCGGGCCAGTTGTTCAACTTCGCGTCGATGTACGTCCCCTCCAACGACGTCTTCGTCTCCTCGGCGGCCGGCATCGAGTTGTTCAACGGCGAGGATCCGGTCAGCGGCGAGGTCGGCGAGGACATCGCGTTGTGGGACGCTGGCACCGAGCGCAACGGGCAGCCGGGCGTCGACCCCGTCAGCGCCCCTCTCCAGGCCCAAAACGGCGGTCCGATGGCCGGACCACAGGAGGGCGTCGTCCACCGTCTTGACGACATCAACGACGGGTTCGACTACGCCGACGCGAGCGAGATCGTCGACGTGACGTTGACACACGACGGCGACGGCTCGTTCACCGTTCGCCTCGAGAACACCAGTCCGACGGACGTCTACGGTGATGACACCGCGACCGGCGGTCAGGTCTGGATCACCCCCGGCGCCTGGGCGGTTCATACGGGCTCGAACCCGATCTTCGAGCGGGGCGAGCCGGCGTCCATCGGATTAGAGGCACTCGCCGAGGCCGGCCCGCCGACCGGCTTCGAGGGACAACCCGGTCTCGTCGACGAGCTTCCTGAAGCAGATAATGTCGTCGACGTGGGCGCGTATACGCCATCGAACACCGTCACCGACCCCAACGACCCGATGGGCGCGGTTCCCGGTGCGCCGCCGATCGCTCCCGGCGGCGCATTCGAGTTCACGGTGGAGGCTGACCCCAGCGAGCGGCTGTCATTCGCGTCGATGTACGTCCCCTCGAACGACGTGTTCATCGCCCCCGAGCCGGCGATCGAGCTGTACACCGACGACGGCGAGCCGGTCGAGGGCGGCGTGACCGAATCCGTTGGTCTCTGGGATGCGGGCACCGAGCTCAACGGTCGCCCCGGCGTCGACCCCGCCAGCGCCCCTCTCCAAGCGCAAAACGGCGGTCCGACGGTCGGGCCACAGGAGGGCGTGGTTCACCGGCTTGACGATATCGACGACGGGTTCGACTACGCCGACGCGAGCGAGATTGTCAGCGTCACAATCGAACCACAGTAACCAGGGCCGTCGCGTGCTTCGGGTCGTGCCGCAGCGCGTCCGGCGGATATTCGCTCTGTGTCTCGGCGAGAACGCCGCGCGCAATCCGGCTCGGATCGCGTTGGATCTTTGTCCTGGAGGACCGCGGCCGAGCCGATCAGGCACGAACGCCTGCTGGCGTCTCGTGGTGACCGACGCGGTCGGCGGCGGCGAGTCGCCGAGGAGTACGAGTGGCCACTATCTTTAACTCCGCAGAGAGTGTCATTGACGTTAATTATGAAGAAGCTGATCAACGACCCGGACGACGTGGTCGACGAGATGATCGACGGAATGGTGGCGGCGCATCCGGACCGATTCCGCCGGCTTCCGGACACCCAGGTGCTCGTGCGCGACGACGCGCCGGTCGACGACAAGGTCGCGCTGGTCACGGGCGGCGGCAGCGGCCACGAGCCGACACACGCCGGCTACGTCGGCGACGGAATGCTCGACGGGGCCGCCGCAGGCGACGTCTTCTCGTCGCCGACCGCCGACGAGTTCGAGGCGCTGATCGACGCCTGCGACGCCGGCGACGGCGTTCTCGCGGTCGTGAAAAACTACGAGGGCGACGTGATGAACTTCGACACGGCCATCGAGCTCGCCGAGATGGAGGGCGTCGAGGTCGACAGCGTCGTGATCGACGACGACGTCGCCGTCGAGGACTCGTTGTACACCTCCGGTCGACGAGGGGTTTGTGGGACGATTCTCGTCCACAAGGCGGCGGGCGCGAAGGCCGCCGAAGGCGCCGACCTCGCCGAAGTCAAGCGGGTCGCCGAGAAGGTCGTCGACAACGTCGGCACGATGGGGATGGCGCTCACCTCGTGTGTCACCCCGGAGAAGGGCGAGCCGACCTTCGACCTCGGCGACGACGAGATCGAGCTCGGAATCGGAATCCACGGCGAGCCGGGGACCGAGCGGACCGAGAGCATGAGCGCCGACGCGGTGACGGACGAGCTAACGGAGGCCGTCCTCGACGACCTCGACCTCGACGACGGCCAAGAGGTGCTGACGATCGTCAACGGGATGGGCGGAACCCCACAGATGGAGCTGTTCGTCGTCAACCGTCGGCTCCAGGAGCTGCTCGGCGAGCACGGCCTGGAGACGTGGGACGCGTGGGTCGGCGACTACATGACCTCACTCGACATGATGGGCGCGTCGATCACGGTGTGTGCGGTCGACGACGAGCTGAAAGACCTGCTGGGCGCGCCGGCAGACACACCCGCGCTCACCGTCCGATGAGCGACGACGGAGCCGCCGTGGTCGCCGCCGTCGAGGCCGTCGCCGAGCGTCTCGAGCGCGAGCGCGATCACCTGACAGAGCTCGACTCGGCCATCGGCGACGCCGACCACGGCGGCAACATGGCTCGCGGCTGGGCCGAGGCAGCCGACGCCGCCCGCGATCTCGACGACCCCGAGCCGGAAACGGTGGTCAAAGCCGTCGGCAAGACGCTGATGAGCGAGGTCGGCGGGGCGTCCGGCCCGCTCTTCGGCGGGTCGCTCGTGTTCGCGAGCGCGGAGATCACGGACGGGATCACCGCCGAGACCGCCGTAGCGTTCGCCGAGACGTATCTCGAGAAGGTCGAGGACCGCGGTGACGCCCGGCTCGGCGACCAGACGATGGTCGACGCGCTCACGCCCGCCGTTCACACGTTCAAGAAATCGATCGAGTCCGACGACATCGGGACGCTCGAGGCGCTTGCGAAGGCCGTCGCCGCGGCCGAACGGGGCGTCGCGTTCACCGTTCCCATCCGGGCGCGCAAGGGACGCGCCTCGTATCTCGGCTGGCGCTCGGTCGGCCATCAGGACCCCGGCGCGACGAGCACGTTGTTCATTCTCGAGGAGGTGTTGGCGACCGCCGCGGACGAGCTCGACGCCGACGTTCCCGCGGTCGACGCCGCCTCGCCGACGATTCCGGACGACGAAACCGAAGCCGACGCGGCAGACGAGGAGTGATGGTCGGGCTCGTCGTCGTCTCGCACAGCGAGCGGGCCGCAGAGGGGATCGTCGAGGTCGCCGCCGAGATGGCCGGCGACACCCCGATCGAGGCGGTCGGCGGCGACGGTCAGGGCGGGATCGGAACCGTTCCGGACGCGATCGAGGCGGCGCTGGAGGCGGCCGACGACGGCGACGGCGTCGTCGTGGTGGTCGACCTCGGGAGCGCCGTGATGAACGCCGACGTGGCGATCGAACTGAGCGAGGCCGAGGCGGTCGTCGCCGACGCCCCCGTACTCGAAGGCGCGGTCAACGCAGCCGTCGCCGCCACCGACCCGTCGGCGACGCTCGACTCGGTTCGCGAGCAGGCCGAGGCGGCACGCGACATCGAGAAATTGTAACCCGCCGCCTCAGTCGTCGCCGTCGAGACCGACCGCCGCCCGCACGTCCGCACGCGTCTCGCAGGCGACCGCCTCGGCGGCGAGCCGCGTCGCGGCCGCCGCGTCGACGTCTCTGACCCGAGCTTTGACCGACGGGACGGTGACAGCGCTCATGCTGAGCTCGTCCACGCCGAGCCCGACGAGCAGCTCGGTGAGCGCCGGATCGCCGGCCATCTCGCCGCACACGCCGACCCACGCGTCCGCGTCGGCCGCGGCCGTGGTCGTCCGGTCTATCGTGCGCACCACCGCCGGGTGAAGCGGGTCGTGGTAGCCGGCGACGGCGTCGTTCTCGCGGTCTGCGGCCATCACGTACTGCGTGAGGTCGTTCGTGCCGATGCTGAGAAAATCCAGTCGCGCGGCGAGCGCGTCGGCCATAGCGGCCGCAGCGGGCGTCTCGATCATCGCGCCCAACGCGGGAACCGCGTGAGCCACTCCCTCGGCTTCGAGGTCGGCGGCGACCGCGTCGACGGTCTCCAGTACCGCCTCGACCTCCTCGACCCGGGTGACCATCGGAATCATCACCGCGAGGCTGTCGCCGTGCTCGTGAGCCGCCGCGCGCAACATCGCTCGGAGCTGCGTCTCGAAGGGGTCGGCGTGTGTCGACAACGAGAGCCGGATCCCGCGAGTTCCGAGAAACGGATTCGGCTCGGTCGGCAGATCGAGGTACGACACCGGCTTGTCGCCGCCGATATCGAGGGTGCGGACGACGACCCGCTCGCCGGGAAACGCCTCCAGCGCCGCCGTCACTGCCGCGTATTGTTCGTCCTCGCTCGGCGGGGCGTCGCGGTCGAGAAACAGAAACTCGGTGCGGAACAGCCCGATGCCGTCCGCGCCGCGGGCGCGTGCGGGATCGAGCTCCGCCTCGCTGCCGACATTGGCGGCGACTTCGATCGGTCGCCCGTCGGTGGTCGAGACGGGCGCCGACACGACGGGGGGTTCGTCGTCGCCGACCGTCGCACGGCGTTCCTCGTCGGGGTCGACGACGACCCGGCCGGCCTCGCCGTCGACGAGGACCGTGGCGCCGTCCGGCACGTCGTCGAGTTCGTCTCCGACGCCGACGACCGCCGGAATCGACAACGACCGCGCGATGATCGCCGCGTGAGCGGTCCGTCCGCCGGCGGCGGTCACGATCCCGGCGACGGCGTCGGGGTCGAGTTCGGCGGTGTCACTCGGCGTGAGCCGCTCGGCCACGACGACGGTGCCGTCGGGAAACGCCGCGACCGACCCGCCCGCGGCGTCCGCGTCCCCTTCGAGCAGCGCAGACAACACGCGATCCCGAACGTCTCGCAGGTCGTCTGCGCGGTCCGCCATCGGCCCCTCCATCGCCTCGAAGCGGTCGATCGCGTCCGCGAAGCGGTCGTGAACCGCGTGTGCGGCCGGCGTTCCGTCCGCGATGGCGGCCTCGATATCGGCGACGAGACCGGGGTCGTCGAGAAACTGCTCGTGTGCCTCGAAGACGGCCGCCTCGTCCGCGCCGACGCGCGCCGCCGCCCGGTCGCGGGCACGGCGGATCGCCTCACGGGCGTCGTCGCGGGCGGCCGCGAACTCGGTCTGCTCGGCCGCCGGGTCGACCGCCGACGGGTCGGGTCGGTCGGGGAGCGTCAGGTCGGCGTCGGGCCGATACCAGCGTGCCGTGCCGACGCCCGAAAGCGGGGTGCTGCCGACGCCGGTGAGCGTGTTCACTCCGTCTCACCACCGTCGCCGGCTTCCTCGTCGAGTTCGGTCGTCAGCAGGCTACAGACGGCCGCCAACGCGTCGGCGGCGTCCGGTCCTTCCGCAACGACGCGAACCGTCTCGCCGTGTGCCACGTTCAGCCCGCTCACCGAGAGCATGCTGGCGGCGCTGACCGTCTCGTCGTCGTCGGCGCGCCCGATCGACACGTCCGCGTCGAATCGATTCGCCGTCTGTACGAGCGTCGACGCGGGCCGCGCGTGGAGACCCGCTTCCGGCACCACCACCACGGTACGTTCCATGTAGGCCGTTGGGCGGTGAGTGGTCTTATAGGCTCGTCCGGCGAGCGCGCTCGGCGTCGTGGCGAGGAGACGGGAGTCGCTCGCGGCGTCTCGCGTTCGGAGCCGGTCGCGTTCGGCCCGCGCGAGGACGTCGGTCGGGCGGGGCGTCGGTCAGGCGGGGTCGGCTTCGAGCTTTTGATAGTCGACGTAGTCGGCGCCACGGAGGGTTTCGAGCAGAGCGATCGTCGCGCGGGCGCCCTCGCCGACCGAGGTGGCGATCTGTTGGTGACCGCCGGTCACGTCGCCGGCCGCGTACACCCGGTCGACGGCGGTCGACTGGTCGCGGTCGGTGACGATCGACCCGTTCTCCACCGGAACGCCGAGCATCTCCGCGAGGTCCGTTCCCCCTGCGGTCCCCACGGCCACGAACACCCCGTCGACCGCGATCCGGTCGCCGTCCCGCGTGACGACCGCTTCGAGCGCGTCGTCGCCCGCGAGCCGGTCTAACCGGTCAGTCCGGACCGACACGTCCGCTTCGGCGACGCGGTCCGTGAGGTGTGGGTCGGCCGCGAGCTCCGACCCGTTGGTCAACACCCGCACGTCGTCGGTGTAATCCAGCAGCGACAACGCCTCGGAGGCCGCGTAGTTTCCGTCGCCGACGACGGCGACCGGGCGGTCCCGGTAGAAGTACGCGTCACACTCCACACAGTAGGAGACGCCGCGACCCTCGAACCGCTCGACGTTCGCGACTGCCGGACGCTCGTACTCCGTCCCGGTCGCGAGGATGACGCCGTCGACGGCGTACTCGTCGTCCGTCGTTTCGACGTCGAAGGCGCCGTCGGCGCGGTCGATGCGGACGACCTCTTCGGAGACGATCTCGGCGCCGTACGTCTCGGCGTGTTCTCGGCCCAGCGCGACCAGTTCGGGTCCCGTCACGCCGTCGGGAAAGCCGTACACGTTCTCCATGATGTCCACGTCGCGGGTAGTGCCGCCGCCGTCGTCGAACACCAGCGTCCGTTTGTCCGCCCTGGCGGCGTAGATCGCTGCGCTCAATCCCGCCGGACCGCCACCGACGATCGCGATTCCAGACATGTACAGTTAGCACAAGACTACGAACAAACTTAGCTCCTCCGCCGATTCCGACGCGGCGACGCTGCCCCCGCCGCGAGCGGGTCGGATCGGCCGCGACGCCGAGCGCCTCGGGGGCGGTCCGGAACCGTCGACGGCGGGGGCGTGTAGGCCTCGAGTGCGGCCAGCGGCGGACGGCCGGACCGGTCTCCCGGACGGTGTCGCCGCCGCGCTGCCGCCGGCCGGCGGACCGGTAGCCGACTCCGGTTCGCGGGGCCGCACCTTCCCCCAACATCGGGGTGTTTTGTGAACCAATCGAATCCGTGATAGTTATTTTAGGTGGGCCAAAAACACTTGACGTCGCCGCGGACGCCCCAACGCGTCGCGGGACGGAACTCCATGATAGATACGCTCGGTGGTGCCGGCGGGCCGATCGTGGTCGACGCGTGGACGGCGATCGGTTCGTTCGTCGCCGTTTCGTTGGTCGTGGCCAACCTCGTCGAAAGCGTCGTCGGCCGGCAGACCGTCGGCTCCCTCATCGCGCGGCCGGGCGCCGGTCCGCTCGGGGGTGCGCTCCTCGGAATGATCCCCGGCTGTGGCGGGGCCATCGCCGTCGTCTCGTTGTACCGCAGCGGAACGGCCGGGTTCGGAACGCTGCTCGCGGCGCTCGTCGCCACCGCCGGCGACTCGGCGTTCGTCCTCATCGCCGTCGCCCCCCGCACCGCTCTCCTCACCTACGCCGTCGCCTTCGTGACCGCCGTCTCGTTCGGCGTCGTGGTGAACGCGTGTGACCTGGCGCCCGACCGGGTGACGATCACGGAACGTGCGACGCCTGAGCCGCGCGCCGACGCGGGCCGTCCCGACGGCGGACGGGTGTCGGCCGAAGACGACGCTGGGCGACCGCTCGCGACGAGGGTTCGGGACCTCGCGCTCGTCGTCTGGTGGATCGCCGCGGTCACCGGATTCACCGTCGCGGCTCACCGGATGGTGTTCCGCGAGGTGCCGGGGGTTTTATCCAGTGGTCGGCCGGTCAGCGTCGTCGGGTGTCCGCGCTCGGCGTCGGGTTGTCGGTCGGATTCGCGGTTGCGCCGGACCGATGGCTCCGCTCGTCGCGGCGAGGGCGTCTCCGAAACGCGGCGGCGGACGCCGCCGTCGAGTCTGCGCCCGTCGTCGCGTGGGTCGTCGTCGCGCTCGGCGGTGTGCGCGCCCTCGCCGCGCGCGTCGACGCCGGCGCGGCGTTGGGAGTCGGCGGCGGCGAACCGCTCGCTGCGGTCGTCGGCGGACTGATCGGCGTCATCCCGGGATGTGGGGTTCACGTCGGGGTCGTTACGGCGTACGCCGAGGGAGCCGTCCCGGTGTCGGCGCTCGTCGCCAACGCGATCAGCCAGGACGGCGACGCGTTGTTCGCGCTTCTGGCGGCCGACCGGACGGCGGCGGTGGTCGCCACGATCTACTCGCTTCCGCCGGCCGTGATGGCCGGGCTCGTCGTCTGGGCCGTCTGAGTCCGGCGCCGATCCTGAGAAGCAGCGCTACGGCCGAGCCGACCGCGAACTCGGCCGCCGCATCGGCGACCGCCCGATGGAGCCGCGTCGGCCCTCTCGAGCGGGGCCGACGAGCCCCGTGTGATCCGTCGGCCGTGTCACGGGTCGAGGCGCCGACGGCGGCTCACTGTCCGGAGGAGCCGCTGTACATGAGGAACAACGCGTACGACAGGCCGAGCAGCAGCAGCACGATGATGAGTACGGGGAGAATGGTCACCAATTCGGCTGAGCTCACGCCAAACATACAGAGAGTAGCGCCCGATACAGTAGTAAATCCTTCCCTGTTCGCTCGACTCGCGACGACACGTCGTGGGGGCTCGCCGTGCTCCTGTGTTCGCGCCCGGGGTCTCGGTCGTCGGCGCCCGAAACGGACCGGCTCGATCGAACGAAACGCGCGAGCGACGCGGTCGTTGACGCCCGCTAGGAACACTCGATTTCGCAGTCGTACGTTCTGCTGTACACCCAGTAGCCGTCGCCAGATGGGGGTGTGAGCGACGCGAACTCGAGTGACACCCGGGGGTCGTCTTCGGTGTCGTGTGTCTCGACGAAGCGCCAGGCCCCGTCCGGTTGGTCGAGATCGACGCGATACTGCCAGACGTCTACGCCCCGATCGTCTACGTGGAGGGCGTAGGAATCGGGGACGGCGTCGTCGCGGTCCGGAGCGGGTCTCTCACGGGTGGTGTCGGTGCTCATGTCTACTCGTATGTCACCGACGACTAATACATATCTCGCGTCGCCACCGGGCGGACACGCGTGCGGTAGTTTTATGTGAGACGTACGGCCGCATCGACGACCGCGTTACCGGGGAAGCGAGGGAATCGAGGAGGTCGCCGACGCGGAGGAGCAGCCCGTCAGTCCGGTCTCCCGGGGTAACTGCGACGTAACGACGTAACCGGGGCCCCCGATAGCGTTTATGTCGACTCCGCTCGCCGGTGTGTATGGGAAAGTACGCGGTGTTGCTCAGCGCCGGTCCCGACCGGACCGGGAGCGCGCTCAACGGGGTAGAGTACGCGCTCGGGCTCGCCGACGGCGGCCACGAGGTGCGGATCTACCTCGACGGGCCGGCGACCCGATGGCCGGGCGAGCTGGCGACGCGAGCCGACCATCCGCTTCGCGACGGCCTCAACCGGGCGACCACCAAGGAGGTCGATATCGCCGCCTGCGCGTACTGTGCGGCCGCGTTCGACGCGACGGCGGGCTGTCGGAGGAACGGGATCCCGCTCCGCGGAACGGCCGGTGAGGAACACGGGCCGGACGTCGCGGCGCTCGTCGACGACGGATACGAGCTGCTCACGATGTCGTGACGACCGCGCGGACGACGCCGGCCTGAGCCGGGTGGACGCTTCTCGCGGTTGGTTTCTTAACCGTGTGTCCCGAACGGGCCGGTCGAGAGGGACTCCGAATGACCGACCGATGCTCCACGTCTCGTCCGGCATTATGAACGACGGTCCCGAGTCCGGGTCGACGGCGAGCGACGGGTCGGCGCCAGACGACGAGACGAAAGCGGACGACGGGTCGAAAGCAGACGACAGGCCGAAAGCAGACGACGAGTCGGCGTCGGCCGTCTTCGAGCGGCTGTTCGAGCACACGCCCGACGCGGTCCTCGTTATCGACGCCGCGGCGAGCCGTATCCTCCGCTGCAACGAGCGGGCGTGTGAACTGCTCGGCTACGACCGAGAACGGCTCCTGTCGCTCGGGCCGCCCGACATTCACCCGCACGACTACGACGTGTTCGAGGAGTTCGTCGAGCGCGTCCGCGACAACGGAAGCGGGTTCACCGCCGAGTTGTCGTGTCGCACGCGAGACGGCGAGGTCGTCCCCGTCGACGTCACCGCGACGGCCGTTCGGTTCGACGGACGCGACCGGATCCTCGCGATCGTGCGAGACACGTCGGCGCGCACGGAGCAGGAACGCGAGCTTCGGCGCCGGTCGGCGGCGATGGCCGCGGCCAACGACGGGATCGCCGTGCTCGGCGCCGACGGCGCCGTCGTCCACGCGAACGCCGCGTACGCCTCGTTGTTCGGCTACGGCGACCCGGAGGCGATCACCGGGTCGACGTGGGAGGAGCTGTACGCGACCCCCGATCGGTTCGAACTCGATTGTCGACCGACGGTCGCCGAGGCGGGAGAATGGCGCGGCGAACTGACCGCCCCCCGCGAAGACGGTGACGTGCCCGTTCGGGCGTCGGTGACGGGGCTCGAAGGCGACGAGTTCGTCTGTGTCGCCCGCGACGTGAGCGAGGAGCGCCGACGAGAACGCCGGCTCACGGGATTGGCAGAGGCGAGCCGCGAGCTCCTCGCCGCCGCCGACCGCGACGACGTGAGCCGCGTCGCGATCCGGACGGTCGTCGACGTTCTCGGCTACGAACTCGCCTGCGTCAGAGCGTACGACGCCGACGCCAACGAGCTCGTTCGGACGGCCACGACGGACGCGGCCGCGGAACTCGTTCGCTCGGCGGTTGCGTACGACCTCAAGACGTCGAACGCCGGCAGAGCGTACCGGAGCGGAGAGACGGTCCGAAACGAGTTGGCGGTCGACGACGCGTACACCGACGACCCGTGTCGGGCCGAGGTTCACGTGCCAATCGGCGAGTTCGGAGTCCTGAGCGTCTTCGACCGCGAGGAGCCGCTGACCGCGGTCGACGTCCGACTGATCGAACTGTTCGCCAGCGTGGTTCGGTCGGCGTTCACCCGCGCTGAGCGCGACGAACGGCTCCGGTCGCGCCGGAGTGAACTGGAGCGCCGTCGCGAGGAGTTGGCCGCGGCCGACCGGTTCAACACGCTCGTCACCGAGGTGATCCGCTCGGTGTTGCGGGCAAAAGCGGCGCGGCAGTCAGGCAGTCGGTCTGTGACGGTCTCGCCGGCTCCTCGTTGTACGAGGCGGCGTGGATCGCCCCCGCAGAGGCCGGAGACGACGCGGGTGCCGTGGCGATCGAGTCCAGTTCGGTCGCGACGGAGTCGTTCAGCGAGACGGACGAGGAATCGTTTCTCACCTCGCCGTTCGCGCGGCGGCTCGTCCGGAAGGCAGACGAGGCCGACGCCGCGGTCGTCGAGCGACGACGCTTCGAATCCGACGCCCGGGCCGGCGTCGAGTCGGACGCGGACGACGAGTCTATCGCCGCCGCGGTCCCCGTCGCCTGCGGCCGCCAGCGATTCGGCGTGCTCGCCGTGGCCGGAACCGAAGAAAGCGGGTTTGCGGAGACGACCCAGAACGGGCTCGAACTGCTCGGGGAGACGCTCGGGTTCGCGATCATCGCCGACCGCCGCCGGAACACCCTGATCGAGAGCGACGCCGTCGAGCTGGAGTTCGCCTTCACGAGCCCCCTCGGCGACCTGTCGGCGGCGTTCGACTGCCGGTGTGACCACCTCGGGAGCGTCGCGGATGACGGCAACGCACACGCGTACGAGACGCGCATCGCGCACGACGATTTCGACGAGATACGGTCGTTTCTCGACGAGTACGCCGCGATTCGTGGGTGCCGACTCGTCGAGCGTCGGGACGAGGCGTGTGTCGTCGAAATCACGGTGGCTGGCGCGCCGCCGGGGCTGTTGGCCGAGGCCGGCTTCGGCCTGGTGTCGTTGTACGCGAGCAACGGCGACACGCGGCTGATCGCCGAGGTGCCGAGCGACGAGGACGTCACACGGGTGCTCGACGCGCTCTCGAACCACTGGGACGACGTCGAACTGGTCGCCAAACGACAGACGCCGACCCGGGGCGTGGACCTCGCGGTCCCGGCTGACGGCGCGGCGGGGCTCACCGACAGACAACGGTCGGTGTTGGAAACCGCCTTCGAGGCGGGATACTACGACTGGCCGCGCGGTCACACCGCCGAGGAGATCGCAGAACGCCTCGACATCGCCTCGGCGACGCTTCACCAGCACCTGCGCGCGGCGGAACACGCGCTCGTCTCGTCGTTCGTCGGCGACGACCGAGAGTGACGGAGCGAGCCGTGATCGGGTAGCTTGGGTGTCTCCGTCTTCCGGCCCGAAGCGTGTCGCGAGTCCGACCGGTGGCGGGCGACGGGTCCCGTTCGGAGGGCCGCCAGGGCGTCACGTGACCGTAACCGGGTCACGCGTCCCTCAGACAACGCTTATGAGAGGCGTTCCGTGGTGGGTGATATGGCGTCAGAAACCGGGGCGGCCGCGTTAGAACCGCTCACGACCGCAGAGATAGAATCGACGATGGCCGGGATCAAACGCATGCTCAAGATCGGCGCGGGGTTCGCTGCCGTCGGCTACCTGCTCGTCGGATTCGCGCTCTTCGTGGAGATAACCGCGTTTCACCCCCTCTTAGAGGAGTACTTCGCGACCCACACGGGGTGGAGCCTCGCCGGCGGTGGAGCCGACCGAGCCGGCGAGGCCGCGCTCAACGCACAGCTCGCGACGATCCACTCGTTCCCGTCGGTGTTGCTCTGGCTGAAGCTGGGTGGCGTCGCACACATTCTCGTCGGGATCTTCGTCGCGCTCGCGGCGATCGTCCGGACGCTGGCGCTGATGCCACACCGCCTGGCACACGAGATGACCGGCGGGTGAGGCCACGGCGGGACGTGTCACGCACCGTTCTCGTTCGCAGGCCCGCGACAGCGGGACCGCGACCTCGTCGTCGAACGGGCGGCCGTGTGAAACGTCGAGGCGGTCGTACACCGTCGACGGAATCGCTTGCCTCGCGGCGAACCGCTCGTTCCCATTCGTTGGGCTCAACGACGACTTCGAACGCGAACCCACGTTCTTCGGATCCCTCGACACTCACGACGCGGGGTCTGATCGCGAAGAACCTCGCGCCTTTCGGCCCGGGTTCGTTCAGCCGTTCGAGGACGCTCCGGTGTTCCGGCCGGAACTCCTCGGCGAGCCACATGGTAAACCCGGCGTTCTTTCCCGACGAGTACGTCAGGAGCTTTCCCAAGTGGTCGTGGTCCGTCCGGTTGTATTGGTTCTCGATGACGACAGTCTCGCCGGTGGTCGTCTTTCGTGCGACGATGTCGGCCGAAAAGTCGCCGACAGCTTCCTCCGCTCGTGCGTCCTCGATCTCTATTCCCAACTCCGACGCGAGCAGGTCGATGTTCTCTGTCAACCATCTCGTGAAGTCCCGCTCTTCGGTTTCCCACACCGAGCGGAGGTCGTGCTCGTGGATTCGCGAGATTTTTCGCTCATAAACGTGTGTCTTCAAGAGTTTTGATAAAACGTTGTGGGCCGTGTGTTCTTGGAGCGTAGTCCGCTAAGATTCATTACCGGACGCACCCCCCTACCGCAGGGGAAGATCGGTCCGGAAGCGATGACTATGATCGCTGTTCGAGATACAGAGGCGGTTCTGGGATCGTGTCTCGTTGTCAGGGAACTGGGGTCGCAGTCGATTATCTCGGCAGTTTGCTGGACGCACACCCTCTGTCCCCGTCTTCTAGCCAAAGTGTAGTAGGGCCGCAAGAGAACCAACGGCGATACTCAGGACGCTACCCAGTTATCCAGACAGAAAGACACGTAGAACACGGGGTCTATCTGAACACAAACACCCTCCGGCTGTCACGTACTGTCTTCGATCGGCACATCTCCCTCAGCGCGTTGCCGATCGGCCTACTCTAGCTCGAGCAGCGCCGCGACCTCGTCGAGGTAGCCGTCGTAGACCTCGACGGCCGACTCGATCGGGGCGGGCGAGGACATGTCGATCCCGGCGAGTTCGACCACCGCGAGCGGGTAGTCGGAGCCGCCGGCCGCCAGCATCTCCCGGTAGTCGGCGGCGGCGGAGTCGCCCTCTTCGAGTACGCGCTCGACGATCGCGGCTGCCGCCGAGATTCCGGTCGCGTACTGGTAGACGTAGAAGTTGTAGTAGAAGTGCGGAATGCGCTCCCATTCGCGCTCGATGCCGCCGGTGAGCGCGGCGGGCTCGTAGTAGTCGCTCTTGAGATCGACGTACAACTCGTCGAGAACGTCCGGCGTGAGCGCCTCGCCGTCCGCGACGCGCTCGTGGATCGCCTGTTCGAACGCGGCGAACATCGTCTGGCGGAACAACGTCGACCGAAACCGTTCGAGGTACTCGTCGAGCACGTGCGTTCGCAGCTCGGGGTCCTCGACGGTTTCGAGCAGGTGCCGTGTGAGAAGCGTCTCGTTGACCGTGGACGCGATCTCGGCGACGAAGATCTCGTAGCTCGCGTCGTGCCACGGCTGGGCGTCGCCCGCGAGCTCGGAGTGCATCGAGTGGCCGAGCTCGTGTGCCAGCGTGTACATCGAGGCCACGTCGTCCTGGTAGTTCATCATAATGAACGGCTGGGTGTCGTACGTGCCCGACGAGAACGCGCCGGAACGCTTCCCGCGGTTCTCGTAGACGTCCACCCACCGGCTTTCTAATCCGTCTGCCATCCGTTCTTGATACGCCTCGCCGAGCGGGGCGACCGCCTCGATCACCCACTCGACCGCCTGCTCGTACTCCACGTCCGGCCCCTGGTCGCCCGTCAGCGACATGTACAGGTCGTGGCTCTCGAGGGTGTCGACGCCGAGTGCCGCCCGTTTCAACTCGGCGTGACGGTGGAGCACGTCGAGGTTGTCGTCGACGGTATCGACGAGGGTGTCGTACACCTCGACGGGGACGTTCGACCCATCGAGGGCGGCCTCGCGGGCGCTGTCGTAGCTGCGGATCTCCGCGCTCGTGACGTGTTCACGAACCGCCTTCTCCAGGCTCGTTCCAACCGTATTCCGTACGTTCTCCCACTCGTCGTAGAACGTCTCGTGAACCCGCTTGCGGAACGCTCGGTCCGGATTCGTCTGAAGTTTGGTGAAGTTTGCTTGGGTGATCTCGACGTCCTCGCCGTCGGGATCTTCGACGACGCCGTAGCTCATGTCGGCGTTCGTCAACATCGAGTAGATCTCACTCGGCGCGTCGGTGACCTCAGAGAGGTCCGCGAGGACCTCTTCGACCGCCGTCGACCGCGTGTGTGGCTTCATTCGCAACACGTCGTCGAGGTAGTGGTCGTACGCGGCAAGCGCCGGCTCCGCTTCGAGAAACTCTGCGACCGCCTCCTCGGTCAACGACTGGAGCTCGGGTTGGAGATACGAGATCGCACTCGATGCCGTCGACCGCAACGACGACGCCTTCGCGGACATCGCCTGATACTCCTGATTTCGCGTGTCTTCGGCGCTCCGGAGCCGGGCGTACGCCCCAACGCGCGCCAGCTCGCGGAACACCTCCTCGCGGAGTTGTAACAGTTCGAGTAGGGTCTCCGGGCTCTCGGTGGCGCGCCCCTCGTACGCCCGAAGCTCGTCGATCCGGCCGTCGACCGCCTCGTACGCCTCCGCCCACGCCTCGTCGTCGGCGAACACGCTCTGAAGATCCCACTTGTACGCCTCGTCGATCTCGGATCGCTCGCGAACCGAACTCATACAAGATCATCGGCCCCCGCCGCACTAAGACTTGTCAACCACGACCCCTCGCGGACCGGCCCGTCACCCGCCGTGGACCCACTCGCCGAGGTCGACGGCGAGAACGAGCGCGTCCTCGCCGTCCTCGTAGTAGCGCTCGACCCGCCGCACCGGCTCGAATCCCTCGGTCGCGTACAACGACCGTGCGGGGTCGTTTCCCTCGCGAACCTCCAGTTTGGCGACGGTCGCGCCGGCCGTCCGGAGCCGCACGAGCCCGGCGCGGAGCAGCGCCCGACCCAGTCCTCGCCCGCGCGACTCCGGGCTGACGGCGAGGTCTTTCACGTGGCCGATGTCGCGGCCGGCGTTCGGCGTGACGTCGGCGACGAGAAACCCGATGATCGCCCCGTCGTGTTCGGCCACGAGAAACGCCGGCTCGTCGATCAGCCGCTCGAAGGCGCCGTACGGCCACGGGTCGTCGAACGACGCCCGCTCGATCCGAAGCACGGCGAGCAGGTCCGCGCGCTCGACCGACCGGATCGTTGCCTCGGCGGGAGTCACATCGATCGTTAGGGTGCGGTCGAAATAAACGCGACGACGGTGGGCCGCCCCGCGAGCGCGCCGACCGCGACCGGCGTGACGACGAGGCCGATCCCCGGTCTCACCGCTCGATCCACGGCGCCGTCGGATCGGCGGTGTCGGGCGTCGGTGCACGGATCTCGAAGCGCGCCCCGTCCGGGAGCCCTTCGGCGAACTCATCGTCTCGGTCTGCGATGTCGACGCGCCAGCCGTGTGCCTCGACGATCTCACGGACGATGTCGAGCCCGTAGCCGGTTCCGTGCGTTCGGGTGGTGAACCCGGAATCGAACACCTCCGAGCGGTTCGCGGCGGCGATCCCGGGGCCGTCGTCGGCGACGACGATGCCGTCGGCGGTCGTATCCACCACGACGGTGACGCCGTCGCTCGGTTTCGGGTCGTGGTCGGGTTTGGGCTGACTGCCAGTCGAACTGTGTTCGACGCTGTCGTCAGGCTCTGGCTGACTGCTAGTCGAACTGTGTTCGACGCTGTTCCGAAACAGGTTCTCGAACGCCTGTCTGAGCCGGCTTCGATCCGCGCGGATCCGGGCGTCGCCGGCGACGACGAGCTCGGCGCCGTCCGCGCCGGCGGTCGTCCACGCGTCGCGAACGACGTCTTCTAATCCGAACTCGGTCGGCTCGTCAATCTCGGCGCCCTGTCTGGCGAGCGTCAGCAGTTCGCTGACGAGCTGGTCGATCCGGTCGACGGCGCGCTCGCCGCGTTCCAGCGGCTCGGTGTCGGCTTCCAGTCGGGCCATCTCTATCGAGCTTCGGATCACGGCGAGAGGGTTACGCAGGTCGTGTGAGACGATGCTCGCGAACCGGTCAAGCCGCTCGTTGCGGTCGACGAGCCGCCGCTCGCGCCGTTTGCGCTCGGTGATATCCCGCGAGTTGATCACGAGGGCGCCGACCGCGTCCTCGGGGAGTCCCCGCGCCCGCGACTCGAGCCAGACCCAGTCGCCGCCGGCGGTCCGGTACCGGTACTCCAACGCCGAGACACACGTCGGGTCGGCGAGCGCCTCGTAGAACCGTTCCGTGACCCGGTCTCTGTCCGCTGGATGGACGTAACCCAGCGGCGACTGACCGACGAGCGACCCCTGCTCGTAGCCGAGCACGTGTTCGACCGACGGGCTCTCGTACCGAACGCGTCCCGCGTCGCCGACGATCGTAACGATGTCCGTGCCGTACTCGAGGAACGCGCGGAACGACTCGGGGGCGTCACGCTCGACGCCGACGCGACGACTGGTGACGACGCGCCCGCCGAGGTCGGGAGCCAACTCCTCGTCGACGACCGAGACGACGCGACGATACCCGCCGCTGGCGTCTCGGAGGCGGTGCGTGACCCGTCGCTCGGTCGACACCGCCGAGAGGGCGTCTGAGACCCGCGTCCGTTCGGTTGGGTGAACGTACGCGAGGAAGTCGTCTCCGCGAAACTCCCGGCGGTCGACGCCGAGCATCGCCGGCACCGACGGCCCGGCGAACATCACCTCGCCGTCGACGGCGACCACCGACACGAACCGATCCGCGTCTGACCGCGTCGGAGCCGGTTCCGTCGACTCGGACCGCTCGACGCTCGGCTTCGCCGACGACATCAGCGCGGGATGCGTCGGGAACTCTACGTCGATTCCGTCGCTTGAGCCGTCCGTGCTCGACCGGTCGGCTTCTGACTGATCCGTCTCCGACCGCTCGGTGTTGCGACTCGGCGTCTCGTCGGCGGGCGAGCGACGATCGGGAGGCGGGGAACCCATGGGACTTGTCCGGTCAACGATGTCGAACATATAAATCCGTGCGCTCTAGATATCATAATTGATACTAGTCGGTCGTTCGGGCGTGTGAGACGATTGATACGCGGGGACGCCGGGTGGAGTCAGAAGGATTAAACGCTCGCCCGAAAGACGATTTTGTGAGGGCGCGTAGCTCAGCGGACAGAGCACTTGGTTCCGGACCAAGATGCCGCGGGTTCAAATCCCGTCGCGCCCGTTCCGTTTCATAACGATACAAATCCGCTAGACGGCGGTACGTTCTATATAAAGCAAACGTAGTGATCTGGTTTTGAGTTCGTCACGCACCGTGACGGGGGTCGCCGCTATCTGGCGGTTTCGTGCGAACCACCGTTCGGTCAATAGAAAATCTATCGGCGATATGTTTTCAAAGATCTGATACCACACATTAAAATGCCCTCAATAGCTGCCAGAATTGGCGTGCTGATCATAGAGGCTGTATTTACCACGGGAGCTAGCTCATATTCTCTCTCTGAGTCCTGACTCAGTCGAGAGAACGTGCCTGCGTGTTGCTCAATCGGATATCCAATTTTGCCTTACTTGATCATCAACGAGGGTTCTGCCATCACTATGTACAGTTACAGTAGTATCTGGGAGTTCAAATTGGAGACTCCATGTGCTGTTATCGTGACTTGCGAGCTTTTCTACGGCAGGTAGATGGATATAATCGGCCACTACAATGTCTGGATCACTCAGATCAACACGCTTGTGCTCAGCGATCGATCTAATAAGGGTTGACGTTAACACCTCGTACATGCTATGGTTTAGAACATAAGTAGTATCAAATATAAACAAGACGATAGGTTACACCGTTATCCGGACAGCAGCATCGCGTGGACTGGACCGGACGGTCTGTGAGTTCTTTGTAGTGACCCCACCCGGGTCAGAAAATATCACTTGCTGAGGATTTCAACAGAGCCGAAGGTATATATTCCTCTACCATACTCTCAAAATATGTCGGATTCGTTCCCGGCCGGAGCAGTTCCCTTGTCAATACTTGCTGGGGTGTCGTGGGTTGTCCAACCGGCAGCGTTATTCCCGCTATTCGAAGTGCTTTTCAGCGATGCCTCGCTCGGTCTTGGGTTTATTTTTGCAGTCATCTTCGGTCACGGAGGCAGAAATTTGCTTCTCTCGGT
Organism: uncultured archaeon A07HR67; assembly: GCA_000496175.1. Lineage (GTDB taxonomy): Archaea > Halobacteriota > Halobacteria > Halobacteriales > Haloferacaceae > Halorubrum. Next base: position 260,871 of record KI543168.1, read on the forward strand.
CCTCGTAATTAGCGTCTTCTGGATGGTCTTTCGAGATCCTCGGTCGCTGTGGGAATTCGATCGACCTATCCAGGTCGCTGCCGTCGCCGGTGTCGTATTCTTGCTTCTACTCTCGCCCGTCAGCGACGTCTTCTCCAGCTTCCTCCCACGAGGTGAAACTCCCCTAGCCCTCCGTTCGATACGCGTCGCTGGATCGATCTGCGCCGCTGCCCTTATTGGAAGCGTTCTGGTCAGTACGTTACGCTCCGTCCGTTCTCGATCCACGTCGGCTTAGCAAGCGGATCGCAGATTCATTTGACATCGTGCGTATAGCTTGTACTACAATTATGTCAGCAGTTGAACACACCTTCCCGAAACTGGCTACGAACGAAGGTACCGTGCTACACTCGTTTCTCGCACCGCGGTCTTGACGTACAGCGACCAGGTCGACAAACCGATCGCCACGCGAGTTCCTGTACCGGGCGGGCCGTGGATCTCTCGTAGTGATCGGAACTGGGTCAGAGCGTAGTTGCCGAGCCCGTTCTGCGCCGGTCTACGCGTAGACCGAGACACCCGAGCAGCGATCGGCGTCGGCACCGATTTACCGCTCGCCCGCGACGTGGTTTCATGGACGAACGCGTACGCGAGCACGCCGAGGTGCTCGTCGACTGGAGCGCGCGGGTCGAGGCCGGCGACGACGTCGTCGTGAGCGTCGCGGAGGGCGCCCACGAGTTGGGCGTCGCAGTCGCCGAGGCGCTCGGCGAACGCGGGGCCACCGTCACGACGGTGTACGGGTCGAGCGAACTCTCCCGGGCCTATCTAAAGGGCGTCGAGGCCGGGACCGACGGCGACGTCGACGCCGGGGACTTCGACTCAGACCCCGCGGTCGACCGCGCGCTCTTCGAGGCCGCCGACGCTTACCTCCGGATCGGGGGTGGGCGCAACACCACCGCGACCGCGGACGTCGACCGCTCGACCCGGCAGGCGTACGCGAAGGCGCGACAGGGCGTCCGCGAGGCGCGGATGGACACCGACTGGGTGTCGACGGTCCATCCCACTCGCAGTCTGGCCCAACAGGCGGGGATGGCCTACGAGGAGTACCGCGACTTCGTCTACGACGCCGTTCTCCGCGACTGGGAATCGCTCGCCGACGAGATGGCCCGCCTGAAAGCGATCCTCGATGCCGGCGAGGAGGTCCGGATCGTCACCGAGCGCGACGGCGCGCCCGACACCGACGTGACGATGTCGATCGCGGGCCGCACCGCCGTCAACTCCGCCGCCTCCGTCGCGTACGACTCACACAACCTGCCCTCTGGCGAGGTGTTCACTGCGCCGTACGACACCGCGGGCGAGGTCTTCTTCGACGTGCCCATGACCATCGACGCGACGCGGGTTCGAAACGTCCACCTCGTCTTCGAGGACGGCGCGGTCGTCGACTTCGCGGCCGGCGCCGGCGAGGACGCGCTCGCGAGCGTCCTCGACACCGACCCCGGCGCCCGGCGGCTCGGCGAGCTCGGAGTCGGCATGAACCGCGGGATCGACCGCGTCACCGACTCGATTCTCTTCGACGAGAAGATGGGCGACACCGTCCACTTGGCGGTCGGCCGCGCGTACGACGCGTGTCTTCCCGACGGCGAGTCGGGCACCGAGAGCGCGGTCCACGTCGACATGATAGCCGACGTGAGCGAACGCTCGTCTGTGACCGTCGACGGCGAGGTGGTCCAGCGGGACGGCGTCTTCCGATGGGAGGACGGATTCGAGCGGTGACGCCGGCCGCTCGGCGAACGAGTCGTATCGACGAGGAACGGACCCACGGGTCGGGGTGTCGAAAGGGCAAAGACTCCGTCGAGAACGGGGATGTGATCCCGACGAAGCAGACAGCGTGGTGGGACTGGCAGGGTTCCGGTCGGTCCGGCCGATGGCTTCCACGTGACGTGTGCCTCTTCGGGAGCGCGCGGAAGCCATGTACGGCTACTCTCTGCGTCGGTAAGGGCCTTTGGCATGGTATGTCACACCATTAATACGGGCCGGTCATTCCCCGCGCGACCGGCGCGAGCGAGAACAGGACCCGGCGCCGGACCGACACCCCCGAGTCGGCTCACCGAAGCGCGTCGAGCCGGAACTCGAAGGCGGCGACCGGCACCTCGAGGTCGTGGTCGACGAGGATTGCGGGGTGGACCTCGCCGATGATCCCCGCGTCGGCGCCGTCGACGACGACGCTCGCGGCCCGGCCGTCGATGAACGTCGGATGCTCGGTCCGCGGCGTCTCGAGAGTGGCGCCGAAGTCGTCACACACCGCCTGGAGGCGGCCCTTCGCCGCCTCGTAGGAGGCGTCTCGCCGCGCGACCGCGCCGGCGACGTGCCGGCGCTCGGCCACGTTCGTGTTCGCGGTCTCGTCGCGCTCGGCCACGAAGCCGATCTCGGCGACGTCCTGTGGATACGCGTTGTGGGTGTTCCCCTCGAGCAGGGAGAGCAGCGACGGAAGCGCCCACGTCCGGAGCTGGGTGTACGCCTCGCTGTACGGCTCCGTGATCTCCACCGGGTCGCCCCCGCCGAACGCGTCGGCTCCGGGCTCGATCCGCATGCGCTCGTAGTTTTCGGTGCCGCTCGTCATGTGGAAGTTCAACAGGTCCTCGAAGCCGAGCCCGACGAGGCTCGTCCGGACGGCATCCTCGAGCCGGGTGCGCTCGTGTCGCCCGCCGACGGTGCCCACGTCGGGATACCGCGGCTCCAGTCGGTCGAACCCGTAGGCGCGCCCCACGTCGTCGACCAGGTCGAGCGGGTGGAGCACGTCGACGCGGTACGGCGGAATCTCCACCTCGTACGTCACCGTCTCCTCGAGCGTGTACGTCGCGTCGAGCCCCGAGCGCTCGAAGCAGTCGACGACCGTCTCCGGCTCGAGATCGACCCCGAGCAGCGTCTCGATCCGGTCGTGGGTCACGGACTTCGTGTCGACGTCGAAGGCCGGCCGAACGAGGTCGGCGCCGTACGTGTCGGGAGCGGTCGCCCCGTCGGCGTACGCGACCTCGACCGTCTCGATCGTCGCGCCGCGCGCCGAGAGCGCATAACAGATGATCGTACACATCTTGTCGATCGTCCACTGGTCCGTGCCGGTGAGTTCGACGAGCAGCTCGCGGGAGCCGGTCCCCACCTCCGTCCGCTTCCCGTTGATCACGGGCGGGAACGAGAAGAGCCCGAGCTCGTCGTAGATCGCCGGATACCGGTCGTACTCGCTCACGAGGTCGGCGTACGTTCGGCCGGTGGCGTGGTCCTCAAGCACCGCCGCCGGCGTCAGCTCCGCGTTCGCGTCGAGCGGCACGAACGTGTCTCCGTCGGGATCGATCCCGCGATAGGTGATCGACCGTTGTGCCCCCTCCCGCAGCGGGGCGCCTTTCACCATCGCCAGGTCGTGGATCCCGATCGCGCCTTTCGCGCGGCCGCGGCCCATCGTCGCGTGTAGCTTCTCTTGTAGCTGGATCAGCGATTCCAAGGCGGCCTCGTCGAGGTCGACGCCGCGGACCACCGCGCCCGTGACGTACGGCCGCTCGTCTGGCACCGACTCCGCGACCTCGATCGTCCACTCGGGGTCGTTGGTCTCGGGGAGATACACGCCGCGGTCGTCGCCTGCGTGATACCGCAGCGACCGCGCGACGCCCTCGACGCTCAGGCGGTCGAGCCGGTCGGGCGCGAACTCGAACTGGAGCTCGCCGTCGTCGGTTTCGCCGTCGAACTCCAAGCCGAGCCCGAACAGGTCGGTTTTGAACTCCTCGTCGGTCGTGTCGGTGTGGCCGGTGAGCTGGCGGAGCTCGTCGGGGTCGACGTCGACGACGGGCATCAGTAGCTCACCTCCGCAGTTCGCAGGAAGTCGATGTCGGCGAGGGTGCCGTGGAGGTCGCGGATGTCCTCGGCGCCGGTGGTCAACATCGCGAGCCGTTCGAGAGCGAGCCCCCACGCCATCACGTCACACTCGACGCCCAGCGGGCCGGTCACCTCCTCGCGGAAGATGCCGGAGTTGCCGATCTCGATCTCCTCGCCGGTCTCGGGGTGGTCGCCGAACAGCTCGAAGGAGGGCTCCGTGTACGGGTTGTAGTGTGGCTTGAACCGGATGTCCGTGATCCCGAACTGCCGGTAGAACTCCTCGAAGGTGCCCATCAGGTCTCGCACCGAGAGCTCCTCGGCCATCACCCAGCCCTCGATCTGGAAGAACTCGAGCAGGTGGGTCGGGTCGAGCGTGTCGTTGCGGTACACCTTCTCGACCGAAAAGTAGCGTTGTGGCGGCTCCAATTCCGCGCCCGCGTGTCCGGAGAGGTATCGCATCGACAACGAGGTGGTGTGACCGCGAAGCGCGACCTCGCGGGCGAACGCCTCCGACCACGGCGAGTGATAGCCGTCGCCGTCCTCGCCCCAGCCGTCGCGGTGGGCGGTCTCGACGCGGTCGATCAGCTCCGGCGGGATCGACTCCATCGGCGGCACGTCGAGCGCGAACCGGTCCCAGTGGGTGCGTGCCGGATGGTCCTGTGGCATGAACAAACAATCGTTGATCCAGAAGTCGCTGTCGGCGTGGGGCCCCTGCATCTCCGAGAAGCCCATGCCGACGAGAACGTCTTTCACGCGGTCGGCCGTCCGCCGAAGCACGTGTTTTCGCCCTCCCCCGACCGCGGGCGCGTCGGCCTCCACGTTGTAGTCGCTGAATTCGACGTCGCGCCAGTCGCCGCTCGCGAGCAGGTCCGGCGTGAGGCGTCCGACCGTCTCCGCCGCCTCGACGCCCTCCATCAGCGCGTCGACGCCGGCGTCGGTGAGCCGAACCGCACGGGTGGTTCGCTCCGCGAGGTCAACGAGCCCGCGCGAGGCGAGCCGGTCGAGCACCGACTCGTCGGCGACGGCCTCCCCGTCGGCGAGCGTGGCGAGCGCGGTCGCCTCGGGGTCGGCCGCCGGGTCGGCAGCGGCGTCGGCCGCGAGCTCGCCCGCGTCGATCTCACCGAATCCCTTTCGCGGGAAGTTCGCGAGCGCGATGTCGACCGCGGGCCCTGACAGCGCCGCGCGGCCGATGACCTCGCCCAAGGGGACGGCCGCGTCGTCGGCGCCCGCGTCGACGGCCGCGTCGTACAGCCGCGTCTCGGGCAGCCCGTCGGCGACGTACGCACGCCCCTCGTCGGTGAGCTCGGCGACCGCGGTCGTCGTCTCCGTCACGGCGAGCAACCCCTCGTCGCGGAGGTCGAAGGCCGCGCCGGTGACGGTTTCGGGTTTCAATCCCGTCTCGGCCGCGATCTCGTCAATCGTCCGTTCGTCGGTCGCGCTCGCGGCCTCGAGGACCGCGAGCTGTCGTTCCGGGAGTCGCATTCGGATGTGTCAATACGCGTGTGGCTGGTTGGTAACGGTTCCGGGACGCGTCGGGCCGGCTCACAACATCCCGTACCCCGACAGCCGGAGCCAGACGACGCCGACGACGACACCGACGGCAGCGACGACGACGGCCCAGTCGGCCGCGGACAACGGCCTCGCGCCGTAGAACGTCCGCTCGCGGCGGGTGTCGAATCCCCGCGCTTCGAGCGCCATCGACTGGGTGTTCACGTTGCGGAAGGCGGTCATGAAGACGGGGATCAAAAGCGGGACCGACCGCCGGAGCCGAGCGATCGGGCCCCCGTCGGAGAGGTCGAGTCCCCGCGCCTCCTGTGCCTGTTTGACCGTCCCCGCCGCCTCGAGAAACGTCGGGAAGAGCCGGAGCGCGGTGCCGACCGCGAAACAGAACGCGTACGGCACGCCGACCTGACGCATCCCGCGGACGATCTCCTCGTTCGCGGTCGTCGTCACGAACAACAGGCCGCCGACGATGAACACCGCGATCCGCTCGGAGCGCGCCAACGCGAACAACAGCTCGCGCTCGGAAAGCACGACCGGCCCGACGGCGACCAGGGTCGGGCCGCCGGGAGCGGTGAACGCCGGCCAGACGACGAGTCCGACGAGGAACAACGCGGCGACGATCGGCGAGAGCCGTTTGAAGTTCTGCCAGCCGCCGACGGCGACGAGCGCGACGAACGCGGCGGCGAGCGGAACCGCCGCGTACCGCGGGTCGTCGAACGCGTATCCGGCCACGAACACCGCGGTCACGAGCGCGAGGGTGCTCCGCGGGTCGAGCCGATGGATCGGCGACGCTCGGTCAACGTAGAGCGACGCCGCGCTCACGCGTTCTCACCGCCGAGCCCCGCCGCGAGTTCGTCGACGGACAACGCCGGCAGCGCGTCTGTCATCCCGCGGGCCGCCGCGAGTCGGTTCGCCGCCTCGACCACGTGTGGCGGCTGTAGGTCGTTCGCGTCGAGCCGGTCGCGGTCGGCGAACAGCCGGCGGGTGCTGCCGTCGTAGACGACTCGGCCGTCGCGCAACACGACGGTCCGTGGCGCGTACCGAGCCACCGTCTCCATCGAGTGGGTTATCATCACGACCGTCATCCTCTCCCTGCGGTTGAGCTCGGCGACGAGCCCCATGAACCGGTCCCGCTGAGTCGCGTCGAGGCCCGTCGTCGGCTCGTCGAAGACGATCACCGACGGGTCGGTCGCGAGGATCCCGGCGAGCGCGACGCGCTGGCGCTGGCCCTTCGAGAGCGCGAACGGGTCGGCGTCCGCGAGCCCGTCGAGCTCGACGGTTTCGAGCGCGCGGCGCACCCGTCGGTCCAACTCGTCGCCCGACAGCCCGAAGTTCTCGGGGCCGAAGGCGACCTCCTCGCGAACCGTGTCGGCGAAGATCTGGTGATCGGGGTTCTGGAAGACGTAGCCGACGTCGCGGCCGATCGCAGACATGCTGTAGTCGTCGACCTCGCGGCCGGCGTACCGAACGCTCCCCGCGTCCGGCGAGTGAAGCCCGTTGAGGTGTTTCGCAAGCGTGGTCTTCCCGGAGCCGTTGTGGCCAACGAGCGCGAGCACGCCCCCTCCGGCACCGTCAGCGACACCTCGTCGACGGCGCGAACCGGCCCGCGGTCGGTCTCGTACTCGAAGACGACGTCCTCCAGCTCGAAACACGGGCCGCCGCGGTCGGTGCCCGTCCCGGCCGGCGCGTCTGCGTCGCGGTCGTCTGCGTCCGGCCGGTCACCGTCGGCGACCGCGGCGGCGCGGGCCGGTGGGGTCCAGTCGAGTCCGTGAGCGTCCGCGGTCGAGACGGCCTCAGACGGCGTCAACGGCAGGTCCGCCTCGGGGACGCCCACCCGGTCGAACGCCGCGACGAGCGGGGGGACCGCGACGCGGGACGCGCGCAGGGCCGCCGTGTCGGTGAACACCTCGCGTGCCGGCCCCTGGCGGTACACGCCGCCGTCTTTGAGCACGACCGCGTGGTCCGCGAGAAGCGCTTCCTCTATCTTGTGGGTGACCATCACGACGGTCTCGGGGCCCGTCCAGTTCGCGTCGGCGGCCGATTCGTCGGCGGCCGGTCCGTCAACGGGTGACCCGTTGTCGAGAGGTGCCGCCGTCTCGTCGAGTCGGTCGAGACGCGCGCCGGCGAGTTCGCCGATCGTCGAGAGCAGGCCGCGAGTCCCCGAGGGGTCGAGGTCGCTCGTCGGCTCGTCGAGGACGAGCAGTCGCGGGCGCATCGCCGCGACTCCGGCGAAGACGAGCCGTTGTTTCTGCCCGCCCGAGAGGCCGGCGGGTTCACGCCGCGCGTCGAGTTCCGACAGCCCGACCAGGTCGAGCGCGTCGGTGATCCGGTCGTCGATCGTCGCCGGCGGCACGCCGAGGTTCTCGGGGCCGAAGGCGACCTCGGCGGCGACGCTGGTGCCGAACAGCTGTGACTCGTAGTCTTGGATCACCATTCCGACGTCGGTCGCCATCTCGCTGACCCGCGTCGCCGTGGCGTCGCGGCCGAGCACGTCGACCTCGCCCGCGAACGAGCCGGTGATGAAATCGGGGATGATCCCGTTGAGCG
>KI543168.1:268777-275502 GCA_000496175.1 uncultured archaeon A07HR67
CGCCCGAGGCCCCCATGATCACCGTGAACGAGCCCGCGGGCACGTCGAGGTCGAGCCCCGAAGCACGGGGCCGCTCCGTTCGTCCGGGTCGACGGCGTCGGTCGGGTCGAGCGTGTCCGGATCCGGCAGCGACTCCGACCGGTCGTACGAGAAGACGACATTCCGGAGCCGTGTCGCGATTCCGTCGGCGTCGTCGGTCATTGCGTAGGTGTACGGTCGCTGTGTGGTACCTGTTTCGTTTACGTACGGCTGAGAATCCCCGTGAGCCGCTCGCCGATGAGGACCGTCGCCGCGAGCACGACGAGCATCCCGACCGCCCCGAGCGCCGCGACGCTCGTCAGCTCCGGACCCGCGTCCGCGCTGAGGGCGGTGCCGATCCCCACCCACGCGAGCGGGGCGACGACAAGCACCCACGCGAGCGTCGTGCTCACGCCGGCGTTCCCCTCTGAGAGGTCCTCCTCGCGGAGCACGTCGGGATACAACAAGCCGAGTTCCTTCAGCCGTGGGTAGGTGAGATACAACAACGGCGGGCCGAGAACGACCGCCGCGAGGGCGTTGTTCGTGAGGATGAGCGGCCCGAGCACCGCGAAGGGGACGAGCCCCAGCAGATCGACCACCCAGGCGATGATCGCGGCACATGCCGCCGAGGCCGTCACCGCGATGATCACGTACTCGGCGGCCTGGCGACCGGCCGCCTCGCGGAAATCGGGTTCGACTCCGCTCGAGAGCGGCCGCAGGTTGCCCCAGAGCTTGTAGCCGACCAGGCCGAAAAAGAAGTTGCCGACGAAGCCGCCGGCGCTGCCCGGGCCGAAGGTTCCGCCGAAGACGTCGCCGATCAGGTTGCCGATCGCCGATCCCCACGCGGCCGCCGGGCCGAACATGATTCCGAAGATGACGGGAAACACGTTCGCCGGACGGATGCTCGTGATCCCGGGGATGATCTGAAACGTCTGAAACGGGATGAGCACAGCGGCGTACACCGCCGCGACGACGGCGACGAGCATGACCATCCTCGTTTCGCGCCACATCGTGAGTATCTCTCGCATCGAACACAAACTCGCCACCGAGTGGTATAAGCCGATCGATGCGACCACCGGCCGTCGAGGAGTTACTCGGCGCCGTCGGCGGCCGCGTCTGCCCGGCGGCGCAGCGCCGCGATCCGGTCGCCGAGCGGCGGCTGAACCTCGAACCACGTCGACCAGTCGCCGGTTTCGGGCTCGACGCCCTGGCGGTCGGCTACCCGCTCGAACGCGTTCGCGACGCAGGCAGCGCCAACGGCGTCGGCGGCGCGGGCGTCGGCGGCGTACTGGACGCGCCGGCCGACCCAAAACGACGCCACGCCGACCGCGACGAGCGAGAGAAAGCCCGCCTCGAACCCGACGAGCGTGGTCACGATCGCCGCGAGGATCCCCACGACGGCCGCTACGGCGACCGCGAGAAACTCGCGGTAGTAGGTGGCGACCCGGCCGGCCTCAGCCGCGATCAGCCCGAGCGCGACGTCCTCCTCGATGTCTTTGAGGATCGTGTCGGTGACGAACGCCACCCGCCGGCGCGGCGGCCCCTTGACCGCGACGGTTATCGAGTCCGCGGCGCCCGTCCGCACGATCGCGACCCGGTCGACGCCGAGACCGGCTTCTCGGCGAAGCGCGTCGAGCGCCGCGCGTTCTGGAGCCGTCGGCTCCCGAAGGTCCCGAAACCGGTCGGTGACGTACAACGGACCCACTTCGACGGCGAGAAACGCGAGGAAGACGACGCCGAACAGGAGCACGGCCGAGCGCATCGACCCAGAATCTGTCACCCGGCGGGTAAAGTCACGCGGTCCCGACGCGGGTCCGACGCGGTCCCGGCACGGCCCCCGCGCGGGCCATGTCGACACGATCCGAACAGATGGGTATATAGCCGACAGTACGCCTATTGATCGGGATATTTGTAGACGGCTTCCCCTCACGAAGGCGTGACGAGAGCTGTGCTCCTCAGGTGCCCGGTCTGTGACGCGGTTCGGGCCCTCGACGCGTCGGACGGCGACTACCGGAAAGAACGGGTGTTTCCGGTCGTGAAGCGGCATCTCCGCGGCCACTCGCTCGAGGAGAGCAAGGCCGTCATTCGAAAACACCAGATGGCCGACGAGACGCGTCGCCTCATCGTCTCGGCCGACGAGTTCGAGCGGCTACCGGTAGACGACTGGTGTGAGCGCGCGGCTGCGTGGCTGCCGGAAGGGGTGACGCCGGCGGCCGGCGCGTCCGACGGCCGGCCGGAGCCGTCGGCAGAGCGCCACGGGGCCCGCGGGGAGGAGTGAACGACCGATGTCGACGCGGAGCCATGGGGCGGAAAACGACCGTCCACGAGACGCGTCTCAGACCGGGGGGCGCTACATACTAGTGGCCGCTCGCGGTAACACACGCCAGTGAGCGAGCCAGACCTCCGCGACCCAGAGTACTATCTTAACCGAGAGCTCTCCGAGCTCGCCTTCCAGGAGCGCGTGCTCCACGAGGGGATGGACGAGCGGAACCCGCCGCTCGAACGGCTTCGGTTTCTCGCGTTCTTCACCAAGAACACCGACGAGTTCTTCATGAAACGGGTCGGCGGGCTCAAACAACAGATCGACGCCGGCGTGACCGAGACGACGCCCGACGGCCGAACGCCGAGCCAGCAGTGGGAGGAGGTGTTGGACGCGGCACATCCGTTGTTTCGCCGCCAGTCCGAATACTGGCAGACGACGTTGAAGCCGACGCTCGCCGACGAGGGAATCGCGATCCGAACCCCCGACGAGCTGCCGGAGGCGGACCGGGAGGCGCTGCGCGTGCGGTTCGAGGAATCGATCCTGCCGACGCTGACGCCGCTTGCGTTCGACCCGGCACACCCGTTCCCGTTCATCTCGAACCTCTCGTTGTCGCTCGCCGTGCTCTCGTCGGACGAGTCGGGCGAGTTGACGTTCACCCGGATCAAGATTCCCTCGAACCAGCCCCGGCTGATCGCCGTCCCCGGCGGAACGGACCGGTACGTCCTCATCGAGGACCTGATCGAGGCCAACCTCGACCTGTTGCTTCCGGACCTCGACATCCGCGACGTCTCGAAGTTCAAGGTGACCCGAAACGCCGAGGTGCGGCGCGACGAGGAAGTCGCCGAAGATCTCATCGACATGGTCGAGGAGGTCCTCGAACAACGCCGCTTCGCGACGGTCGTCCGGCTGGAAGTCGACGCCGACATGCCGGACCGGTCGGTTTCGATTCTCAAAGAACAGCTCGACGTGGACGACAGAGAGGTGTTTTATCGGGACGGGCCGATCGACTTCGAGGATTTCTTCGAGCTGACCGAACTCGACCGGCCCGACCTCAAGCCGGCGGCGTGGACTCCCCGGCCGCACCCGAGAATTGGATCAGCGACGGGCGACACACAGAACGGCTCGCCGGACATCTTCGACGAGATACGGCGGGGCGACGTGCTCGCACAACACCCGTATCACTCCTTCGAAGGGACGGTTCAGCGGTTTCTCGACGCGGCCGCAAACGACCCCGACGTGCTCGCGGTGAAAGCGGCGATCTATCGGACCGCGAGCGACTCGAAGGTCATACAGAGCCTCATCGACGCCGCCGACAACGACAAGCAGGTGGCGGTGATGGTCGAGCTCAAGGCGCGGTTCGACGAGAAGAACAACCTCGAGTGGGTCCGCCAGCTCGAAGAAGAAGGGATCCACGTCGCCTACGGCACGGTCGGATTGAAGACCCACACCAAGACCGCGCTCGTCGTCCGCCAAGAGGAGGACGGCGTCCAGCTCTACTCACACGTCGGGACCGGAAACTACCACTCGGGGACGGCGAAAGGCTACTCGGATCTCGGGTTGTTGACCGCCGACCGCGACGTCGGGCTCGATCTCACCAAGGTGTTCAACTTCTTCACCGGGCCGACGCTCGACGACCGGTTCCGAAAGCTGTTGATCGCGCCGGTGACGATGCGAGAACGGTTCACCGAGATGATCAGACGCGAGGCCGAACACGCTCGTGCCGGCCGAGAGGCGCGGATCGTGGTGAAGGTGAACGGCCTCGAAGACCCCTCGATAGTCGAGGAGCTCTACCAGGCCTCGATCGCCGGCGTCGAGATCGACCTGATCGTTAGAGACATCTGCCGGCTCCGACCCGGCATCGAGGGCGTGAGCGAGAACATCGCCGTCCACTCGATCGTCGGCCGGTTTCTCGAACACGCGCGGATATTCTACTTCGAGAACGGCGGCCAGCCAGAGTGGTACATCGGTTCGGCCGACTGGATGACCCGCAACCTCGATCACCGGGTGGAGGCCGTCACGCCCGTCGAAGATACCGGGCTGCGCAGACAGCTTCGATTCATTCTGGAAGCCTCGCTGTGTGACAACCGCCGCCGGTGGGTGATGCACCGCGACGGCAGCTACGAGCAGGCGTCGCCCGGCGACGAGCCGGTACAAGACGTCCAAGACGTACTGATGCGAGCCACGGAACAGGCGCTCGACCGCGGCTACGGACCGGGGATGGCTGTCGATTCGGCGCCGACCGAGACCGACCTCCTCATCGAGCCGGCGGTAAACGAGGACGCGACCGACTCGGACGACGGCGACGCGGCCGACACGCGCGGCGCCTAGCCGGACGACGCCGTCTCAGGCCGGGTCGACGACCTTCGAACGGGCCCGCTCCTGGTGGGTCGTCGTCGGGCTCACGGCGACGAACTCGTCGGTCCGGTAGTCGTACGCGGTGAGCGTTCCGCCGTAGACACAGCCGGTGTCGAGACCGACGGCGTGTGCTCGTTCCAGCGGGGCGTCGTGGACGGTGTGGCCGAAGAACACGCGGTAGGGACCGTCGTAGCTGTCGTACCAGAACGGGCCGTCGTATCCACTGCCGTGTGGCGCTCGCATCGTCAACAGCTCGTCGACGGCGTGGTCCGCGAGCGGTCGGCTCGGGTCGACGCCGCCGTGAACGACGAGCGCGTCGGCAAACGAGAGGACGACGGGAAGCGATTCGAAGTAGGCCCGGTCGCCGTCGCGGAGCCATGCCGGGCGTTTGTCGCCGCGCACGATCTTTTGTTCGTTGTTTCCGCGGACGCTGACCAGTCGAGGGTCTTCGCGAACCAGGTCGACGACCCCCGGGCTGTCCGGTCCCTTCCGAACCAGGTCGCCGACGAAGACAACGAGATCGTCGCCGGTCGGCGCGAGCTTCGCGAGCAGCCGTTCGAGCGTGGACCGACTTCCGTGGACATCTCCGACGATGTAGACCCGATCGTAGCCGTCGATATCGAGCCGCTCGTGGCGTGGTTCGACCGCGTCGCTGAATCGTGGCGTCGTGACCATTGCGTTGCTGACCGAACCGAACACTCCGAGAGTGAGTGTCGGTCCGTGAGTGTGCCGTGGGCGTAGCCGCGTTAATCAGTTGCTAATAGCAGACAATATTCCTCTGTAGTTCTCGGTCGCTGCTGGCCGCGTCGGCGCAGTTCGAGCGTACGGACGAGGCCCGTTGCGAGCCGCCGTACGTCGCCGGGTCACGCGGGCAGCCGTCGGACGAGCCGTCGGATCGCGTCGGCGGCGGTGCTGTGTGGCGCCGCGGTGACGACCGGGCGTTCCTCGACGACGGACCGGCAAACGCGAGGGTCGGCCGGAACGACGACCGTCGGCGCGCCGAGCGCGTCGGCGACAGCGTCGGCCGGTGGCTCGTCGACCGTTCTGTTGATCGCACACGCGGCGAGCCCGGCGTCGAGCTCGCGTGCCAGTTCTCTGGTCCGGATCGCGTCTGCCAGCGCGAACGCTCGCGGCGAGACCACCACGAGACAGGCGTCGGCGACCGCGAGCGGGACGCCCGCGTCGGCGCGGCGGCCGGCCGGACAATCGATCACGACCGTGCCGTGTTCTCGTTCGACGGCCTCAACGGCCGCGGCGAGCCGGGTCAGGTCTGCCGCGCGGGCGCCGGCGAGCGTTCGTCCACAGGGAACCACGTCCACCGGGCCGGATCGGAGCGTTTCGACGGCCGACGCGCGGCCAGCGAGCACGTCGTGGAGGTCGGGGCCGCGGCCGGCCGGAAGGTCGGCCATCCCGAGGTCGGCGTCGACGACGACCGCGTCCAGCGCGGCGGCGACGTTGTACGAGAGCGTCGTCTTCCCGACCCCGCCCTTGCCGCCGGCAACGGCGAGGATCACGCGAGCCGCTCCAACGACTCGACCGGAAGCTCCGTCGCCGACGCGCGCGCCGCCAGCGACGACGCGCGTTCGCTCACCCGGCGAAGCGCGGCCGCGTCGGTAGCGACCCGGTCGTCGAGCACTGCGACCGCGTCCACGCCGCCGAGCGTCCGAACCGCCTCCGTCGCGGCCTCGAGGTCGGCGTCGGTCAGCCGTTCTGCCTGCTCGACGCGCGATTCGACGGCAGCGAGCCAGTCGTCGATCCGGTCTGGTGCGCCCTGCGCGGACGCTTCGGCCGTGGCAGACGGCGACCCGCGTGCCGTGACTGACGGGCCGGTGGCGTCGGAGGAGACCGCAACCGCGCGCGGCGGCCGGTGCTCGCCGAGCGTTCGCACCGCCGCCTCCGCGTCGACGACGGGCGGTGTCGCCTCCGTCGACAGGCTCGTGGTCGACAACCTCGACCGGCGGGTCGGCGGGTGGCTCGCCCGAGGGTGCGAGAACGGCGAACCCAGCCGCACGACGCTCGGCAGGATCGAGACAGAGGGTGACACCGGCGGCGTCCCAGCCTGCTTCTGGGACGCCGGACCGCCGCGGCG
>KI543168.1:275522-291736 GCA_000496175.1 uncultured archaeon A07HR67
GCCGGCTCCGGTCCGTCCCACGCGTCGAACGCGGCGACGACGCTCCGACCGAGAACGACCGGTCCGTCGAGAGAAGCGATCCGAACCGCCGCGAGCGAGCCGGCGAGCGCCGACCCGTCGTACTCGCTCACGGCAGCGCCGGTGGCCGTCGGGTCGCCGCCCGGGACGGCCGACAACGCCGCTCGAAAGTCGGGATACACCGCGGCCGCGAGCTCCGCACGGGCGTCTCGTCGGCGGTTGTTCAGCCGGTCGGACAGGCTGAGCTGCCGCTCGCGCTCGTCGCGAACCGCCGCGGCCCGGCGTCGTTCTCGCGCGAGCGCCTGCTCCGCGGCGATCCGCGTCGTCTGTGCGTCCGATAACGCCGCGGCGGCCGCCTCGAGGTCGGCAAGCGACGCCGCCGTGTCGGCGCCGACCGCCCGGCGAGCCCGCACGTCGCCCCGGACGGCCGCGACGCGTTCTTTCAACCGCTCCTCCTCGCCGGTGGCGTCGGCGAGCCGTCGACGGGCCGCTTCGAGGTCGACCGCCAGCGTTTCGATCGCCGCGAGCTCCGCGTGGAGCGCCGAAAGCTCGGCCGCAAACGACGACGCTCGGCCGCGGGAACGGGCCGCGGCGGCGAGTTCTCTCCGCAGCGTCGTCCCGGTCGGAACCCGACCGAGCACGACGGCAGGCTCCGTCGTCGGCGCCGGGTCGCCGGCGGGCGGCGTCGACCGAGCGCGGCCGGTCACAGCTCGCTCCGTTTCATCGTCTCCGGGGCCGGGTGGTCGGTCCCGGCGGCAAACGAGGCGTACGGCGTCGATGCGGCGTCGCGGTCGGCGTACGCGCGGGCCGCCTCCCGGACGGCGGCATCGACGTCGGCGAACTCGTTGAACGGCACCGTTCGCTCGATCTGGACGTCGTCGCCGTAGGTCTCCCGCAGCCGCAACGCGAGAAACGCGCCGTACGCGGTCGGCTCGAACAACGCCGCGCGCCCGAACCGACGGACGACCTGCTCGTCGTGGCGACGACACGCGTTGCGGAGTGCGGTTCGAGCCGCCGTAGAGTACGTTACGACCAGTAGCACGGGCGTCGGTCCTCCGGAATCGTATATAGCAGTTCCGAACCGCGCCGGGAGAGCCGACGAGCGTCGTATTGCTCGGGTCGGCGACCGAACGTCACACCCGCTCAACGTCGAAGTCGGGCGGATCCGCGTCGTCACCGGGATCGATTCCCACGGCGGCCAGCACGCGTTCGTGCGCCGCCGGCGGGGACGGAGCGACGACGACCCGGCCGTCGGCGGGCGCCTCGCCGACCGCCCGAAACACGTCGTTCTCGCCGTCGAACTCCGTCGCGTACGTCCGCAACACGGCCGCCACGCGCCGCTCCGTCGCCGCGAGGTCCGCGTCGCCGTCCTCGAACGCCCGGAGCGCGTCCTCGACGTTCCGAAGCGCGGAGATTCGGTCCATCTACGTCGTCCGGAGGTGACCCTGTTGAGGCTCGTACACCTCGCCTTTGGTGCGGAGGTTTTCGATCTCCCGTTCGGCCTTGCCGGGATCCATCCCGATCTCGTCGGCGCGGTCGAGCACTTCGTCGAGGGGTGCGCCCTTCTCGTACTCCGCTTCGATGTCCGCGATGAGCTCCTTGATATTCTTGATCCGGTCGCGTTGGGTCTTGGAGGTGCCCGTCTCGACCACGTCGGCGTCGAACTGTCCCGTTTCGGGGTCGACACCGATATCCTTCAGACACGACTCGACGATCGTCGTCGCGCGGTCCGCGTCCTCGCGTTCGACCGTGTCGGAGAGCCTGACCCGCGCGCTCGCCTCCGCGAGCCGGACCATCGCCTCCAGCTTCCGAGCGGTGACCGGAACGGGCGCGTCCTCGTCGGCGCCCTTCGAACGGAGGTCGACGTAGAACTCCTCGATCAGCTCCTTCGCCTCCTCGGTCATCGTCGGATAACAGGAGCGTTTCGCGTGCGCAACGTACTTTCTGAGCAGGTCGGCGTCGATCGCCGGAGCGACCTGTTCGGTCACCGCGGCGACCTGTTCGGAGGTGAACTCCGAGGCGGCCAGCTCCTCGCGCTGGGTGTTGAGCTCCCCGGCGTAGTTCGTCTTGATGATGTGTTTCGCCAGCCGGGAGTCGTGGTCGGGGTCCGGCTGGTCGGTGACGGTGAAGATCAGGTCGAACCGCGAGATCAGTGCGGGTTCTAAGTCGATCTGCTCGCCGATCGGCTCGTACTGGTCGAAGCGGCCGTACTTGGGATTCGCCGCCCCCAGCAGCGAACACCGCGCCTTCAACGTCGCGTTGATCCCGGCTTTCGACACCGAGATCTGTTGTTGTTCGAGCCCCTCGTGCATGGCCGACCTATCCGACGAATCCATCTTATCTAACTCGTCGACAGCAGCGATACCCTTATCTGCGAGGACGAGAGCGCCGGCTTCGAGGGACCACTGCTGGCCGTCGCCGAAGTCGTCGCGGACGGCCGCGGCCGTCAGCCCCGCGGCGGATGACCCCTTCCCGGACGTGTACACGGAGCGGGGGGCGATGTTTTCTACGTACGAAATCATCTGGGAGTTGTGTGAGACGACGCCGTTCGAGACGTAGTTGTGTGTCCCTGCCACTTCGAGGTCGTACACCCAGTCGTCTTCGGGGTCGACCCGCTCGATAGATTCGATCCGATCCCAGCGAACGTCGTTCTCGACGAGTTGACGCAGCGCAGCAACGTCGCGTGTGGTGGATCCACCGTCTGTCTCGGCGAGACCGTCATCGGTGGCGTCGGTTGAGGATCGACACGCGTCCGCGAACGCGTCGACGATCTGACCGAGGGCGTCGCGACTCGGATTCCGGGTTCCGGCTTCGTAGTGTCGATACGTGCTCCGTGGCACACCGCATTCGTACTGTGTCAGTCCGAGGGACTCACGCAGTCGGCGGAGCGTCGGACCGGCGTTCGGAATCACGTCGACGTTCGTGTTCCGATCGGTTGTGAGGTGTTCTTCGGCCGCCGACTGCTTTCGGTCGGTGACGAACCCGATATCGGTGACATAGCGATCGAACTGTGCGCCGCTGATGCGGAGCCGGTAGCTTCCGTCGTGGCGCTCGTGTATCTGGGAGACGATCCCGTGTTGAAGCAGGAGCGATCGGATTCCGTCGAGCAGTTCCTCGCTCATCGACGCGACGGTTATTTCGCGCTGTGACGAGGAAACGTGTCCTTCTCCCTCGATGAATCCCTGAACGAAAGCCGCGGTGATTGGGTCAGACGCCCCGAAAATCATCGGCGGAACCCGTTTTTCCGACGAGCCGCTCAACAGCGCGTCGTCGATCTCACTGAGAAAGCTGACGAACTCGCCCGCAGAACACAGCAGCTCGCGCGCACGCTTCCCTTCGTGTGGCTCTCGTGTGGTGGTTTCGAGGTTGAGATCGCGGAGCGTGCTGCGGGCGTCGTCGAGGACCGCACCGTCGTTGTTCGTGATCGAGACGAATCCGGAGTGGTCCTCGCGCGTTTCGACGTATCCTTCGGCGACGATGTATCCGACGAGACGTGACAGCTCCGGAGTCCACCGTTCGGGAGCGTCGAGACGGACGGCGTTGTGCGACCGTGCCCTGCGGAAGTCGACGGTGAGCGTGTCGTCGGCGCTCGCGTCGAGGCGTCTCGGGGTCGCCACGAACTCGCCCGCTTCCAACTCCTCGGCGGCGACCGGGGTAACCTCGCCGTCGCGCTGGACGAACAACGGGTGAGACGGAGTCGCGTCGAGCTCACGGCCCGACGCGGTCTCAACCCGGCACATCGTCTCGGGTGCGTCTCGCTTCCAGACCTTCGTCGCTCGCGATGTCTCGACGCTGCCGTCCGCCTGAAGCGACGGAACGCCGAAATCCACCTCGTCCCAGACGCCGTCGTCGACCGGTTTCGGCTCGGTGAGGTTCCGCTCGACCAGTTCGCGTATCGGGACCTCGCGGCCGTCGCCGAGCGTGACATTCGTATCACCAGAAAGACATTTACCCGTTCCAGGATCGCCGATTAACAGCATGTGGAGGTCGCCGCGGATCCGCGAGCCGTCCGGGAGGTGTTTGGTGACACCCGAAAAGAGCTGGAGGATCATCGCGAGCTTCTCTTCCTCGTAGCCGTAGATGGCGGGCGCGATGGAGTCGACCATCGCGTCGTAGATGTCCGGCCGCTTGGAGAGTTCGATGATCTCCCGACGGTCCGCGTCGGTGATGTCCATGTCTTCGAACTCTTCGTCTTCG
The DNA here is from genome assembly GCA_000496175.1 of uncultured archaeon A07HR67. Classification (GTDB taxonomy): domain Archaea; phylum Halobacteriota; class Halobacteria; order Halobacteriales; family Haloferacaceae; genus Halorubrum. The sequence goes on from KI543168.1 coordinate 279,738, forward strand.
ATGGCGATGGAGACGCCGTCCATGTACAGATCGAAGATGGCGGACTTCTCGTTGCCTTGTTCGACCTGTTCGATGTGGAGGACGCCGACGCAGGTGACGTGGTCGCCCGGGCTCACCTCGCCGGTGATGTCGTCGACGATGTCGATGTCGAGCGATTGTGGGGTCTCGCCGCCGCGGAGCCCCTCGGGCGACTCCTGAATCCGGAGCTTCTGGGAGTCGATGAACTCCGACTGGTCGAAGTTGACGCGAAACGGTCCCTGGCGTTCACACCCCTGACACTCGTGGGGCTCCTGGAAGCCGCCGTCGCTCTGTGGGATGTACGTCATCGTTCCGCAGCGCTGACACTCGAAGGCGGCCTCCGTCACCTTGGGGCGGACGTCGGTGGCCTTGCGGACGATCCCCTGAACGGAAACCAACTTGCCGATGTGGTCGTCGTGGACGCGGATCCCACGGATGTCGATGTTCTCGGGGAGGTTCCGGAGCCGAACGTGCGCGCGAGCGAGACTCACGTCGGCCGGGAGGTCGTACAGCCGCAACGCCTCCTCGGCGTACTCGCGCATCTGGTCGGGTTTGGTTCGGAAGTCCTCCGCGAGGTCTCGGTCGAACTGAAAGAGGTCGTCGTACTCGACGTACAACGAGCGCTGCTCGTTCGGGTACCGTTGTGCGAGGGTGCCGATCTCCTCGCGGTAGTAGTTGCGATAGAACTGGATGAACCGCTCGGTGAGGTCCTGATTCCCGGCCTGAGCCATTACGCCACTCCTTCGTCGGCATCACGTATCAACCTCATGTTCGGCGGCGCAGCGAGCCGGGTGCCCGCCTCACACCTTCGTCACGAACGTCGCGTCGGCAGAGGTCCGTCCCTCGTTGAACGAGAGCACCCTCGCACGGATCACGTCGCCCGCCGAGAGGTCGCTCGGAACGTCCGCGGTGAAGACGACGAAGCCCTCGACCTTGCCGACGGCGACCTCGCTGCCGGAGTGGTGGTCTGTCAGCTCAGTCACCCCGAGCTCGTACGTCTCACCGATCGCTACCGGCGGCTCGCGGTCCTGTGCGGTCTCGTGGGCGCGTTTCGATTCTCGGGCGTCCGCGGACGGACCGCGAGCACGGCGCACGACGGCGACGGCCAGCAACAGCCCGACCACGGCGACGGCCCCGACGACGAGCGGCGATGTGGGCATCATACCGGACGGTCGACGCGGTGTGGCCTAAACGACCGGGGTCGACGACGGGTCCCCCCGCGTCCGCTCGCGGTCGCCTCCGCCTGGGCCCGCTCTCGTCCGTGCTCGCTCCCGCCGGCGCTCTCCCCCGCCCGTGAGAACGCCGCGCGCATGAGAAACGCCTTTGCCCTCGAAGCCCCCGAGTCGGAGTGATGCGAACCAGCCTCGGTCTCGGACGGGTCGCCCACGGGCGTGGTACGAGATGAAGGTCGCCGAGCGGCTTCCGGAGTTCGCCGACGCCTTCGGGTTTGAGGAGTTCAACCGGATGCAACGGGAGGCGTTGCCGGGGATCTTCGAAACCGACCACAACGTCGTCGCCGCCGCGCCGACCGCCTCCGGCAAGACCGCCCTGGCCGAACTCGCGATCTGTAAGACGCTCGCCGAGGAGGGAACCGCGTTGTTCATCGCACCCCTGCGTGCGCTCACGAACGAGAAGGAAAGCGAGTGGGAGCGGTTCGAGGACCTCGGCTACTCGGTGTACGTCGTCTCCGGCGAGCGCGACCTCAATCCGCGGCGGGCCGAGCGCGCCGACGTCCTCGTCACGACGCCCGAGAAGGCCGACAGCGCCACGCGCAAACACGACTCGGCGCGGTACAGCTTCATCGCCGACATCGATTGTGTCGTGATCGACGAGGTTCACCTGCTCGATTCGGAGAAACGCGGGGCGGTGTTGGAGGTCACCGTGTCTCGGCTCCGGCGGCTCCAAGACCCCCGAGTCGTCGCGCTCTCGGCGACGATGCCGAACGTCGGCGACGTGGCCGAGTGGCTCGACGCTCCTCCCGAGACCACCTACGCGTTCGGCGACGAGTACCGGCCGGTCGACCTCGAAACCGGTGTCAAAACGTACACCCACGGCTCGAACGCGTTTGCCGACAAGTACCGCCGGCTGTACCGCGCGCTCGACCTCGCCGAGCCGCACGTCCGCGAGGACGGCCAGGCGCTCGTCTTCGTCTCCTCGCGACAGGACACCGTTCAGGCGGCCAAGAAGGCGCGCGACGAGATCGCAGAACGGGACATTCCCATCGATTCGCGGGGCGATTACGACTTTCACACCGAGGCGACGGAGCTGACGAACGACACCCTTCGGCAGTCGGTCACGGACGGAGTCGGGTTCCACCACGCCGGGCTCGGCAAGGGCGACCGCGACCGCGTCGAGGAGTGGTTCAAGGACGGAAAGATCAAGCTGCTCTTTTCGACGTCGACGCTGGCGTGGGGGGTCAACCTCCCGGCGCGGTGTGTCGTCATCCGCGACACGAAGTACCACGACCCGTTGGAGGGCGAGACAGACATCTCGGCGCTCGACGTGTTACAGATGCTCGGGCGGGCGGGCCGCCCCGGCTACGACGACGTCGGCTACGGATGGGTAGTGTGTGACCGCGCCGACGCGGACCGGTATCGACGACTCCTCCGGGAGGGGAAGGCGATCGAGTCCCGGCTGGCGACGGAGCTCGAATCCCACCTCAACGCGGAGGTCGCGATGGGGACGATCCGCGGGCTCGAAGACGTGATGGAGTGGCTCGAAACCACGTTCTACTACGTTCGCGCGCAGTCGGAGCCCGCCGAGTACGGGTTCGACGGGATCCGTGACCGGGTGCGCTCCACGCTCGACTCGCTCGTGGACGAAGGGTTCGTCGCCGCCGGCGACGACCTCGCGGTCGAGCCGACGACACTCGGGCGGCTCGCCTCAAAGTACTACATGCGCTTAGAAACCGCCCGACAGTTCCGCGCGCTCGCCGACCGAGATCGGCTCACCGTCGACGCGGTGCTCGAGACGGTCGCCGCCGCCGGCGAGTTCGACTCGGTGTCGGCGCGGGCGGCGGAGTCCGACGCGGTCGACCGAATTCTCGACGACCACGACACGGACCTGGCCGACGGCCACCGGAAGGTGTTCGCCATCCTGCTCGCAGGGATGGCCGACGCGATGCCCGCGGACCTCCGGTCGGACGCGTGGGTGATCCGGCAGAACGCGCTTCGGCTGCTTGCCGCGCTCTCGGAGTTTCTCGACCGGTTCGCGGGGCCGCGGGCGGCGAACCTGGCGTGTCGCGTCGAGGCCCGGGTCGAACACGGCGTCTCCCGTGAGGCGGTCGCGCTCACCGCCATCGACGGCGTCGGCTCGGGCCGCGCAGAACGGCTGGCGAACGCCGGGCTCACCGCGCCGGCCGCCGTCGTCGACGCCGGGTCGGAGGCGCTCGCAGGCGCCGGTATGAGCGATTCTGTCGCCGAGCGGATCGTCGAGGCGGCCCGCGAGTGTCCGCGGATCGACGTCGAGTGGGGCGAGTTTCCCGACGCCATCGCCGTCGGCGAGAACCGACTGTGTGAGGTGGGCGTGGCCGCGGCCGGCGGCGGCGCGCGGGTCGGCATTCGTGTCACCGTCAACGACGTGGAGATGACCACGCGGACGGCGTACCTCGACGGAACGACGACCGTTCCCGTCGGGGTGTTCGGTCCGCCCGACGAGGAGACGCTTCAGTTCATCGTCGAGGTGGCCTTTCCCGATTTACCGTTGCTGCCCGTGCGCGCGAGTCGAACGGTGCGGGTGACATGACCGAGCGACGACCCCGAGAACGGCTCCGACAGAACACGGCCGCGGTGTCCCAACGCGATCCGCTCGTCTCCGGCTGCTTATCAGGGATGCCGCGGCCAGTCGGCTCATGCCAGCACGCCTCCGCGTCCTCGCCGGCGACTGTCAGGTGACCGAACGCGGCGACCGGACCCGCACGCATCGGGGTCGGGTCGTCGTCCTGATCAAACCCGACAACACCACGCTCGTTCACGATGCCGACGGCTACCAGCCCGTGGCGTGGCTCACCCGTCCGGAGTCGGTCGTCGTCGAAGACGACGGCGACGGCTTCACCGTCACCGCCCGCGACGACCCCCGGCGGCTCCGCGTCGTCGCCGAGGAGGCGACGGCCAACCGGGCGCTCCCGGTCACGGAAGCTGGAATCCCCGTCGGCGCCTGTCCCGACGACGGCGGCCCGCTCGTCCGGTCGCGCGGCGACGTCGTCTGTCTCGACTGCGAGCGTCGGTGGGGGCTCCCGGCCGGCGCGAGCGTCACCGACGCCACCTGTGAGGAGTGTGGGTTGCCGAAGATTCGCGTCGAGCGCGGCGAGGCGTTCCACCTCTGTCTCGACCCCTCGTGTGACCCGCTCGCGGCGGCCGTCCGCGACCGGTTCGACCGCGTCTGGGAGTGTCCCGACTGCGACGGCAAGTTGACCGTCGAGTCCGCGCCGGGACGGGTGTTTCTCGGATGCGAAAACTACCCCGACTGCGAGACCACCCTCTCGATCCCCTCTGGCGTCGCCGTCGACGAGTGTGCCTGCGGGCTCCCGATCGTCGAGACGGCGACCGGTCGCCGGTGTCTCGACGGAACCTGTGCGGTGAACGGCGTCGAGGGAACGGAGCGGTGACAGGCCGGGGGTCAGTCAGCGAGCTGTTCGCGACCCGGCTCGACGAGCCGGTCGAGGTACTCTGCGAGCGCTTCCTTCGCGTCTGCGGGGTGAAGCGCTCCGTCTTCGAGGTCGGCCTCGAGCGGATCGTAGGCGTCGTACGCCAGATCGCCGCCGTACTCCTTCGGGCGTTCGACGACGACCGTCTCGAACCGCGGGAAGACGTGGTACTCGAAGATCTGCAAGACGGGGTTCTCGCGGGCGACGCCGTCGGCGGTCGGATCGGGGTCGGCCGTCGGCGGACAGTACGCCCCGTTGACCTTCTCTTCGATCGCCGCGCGGGTGTCCTCCATCGAGATGGTGACGCCCGTACTGGAGGACATCTTCCCCTCGCCCGTGCCGAGGTCGGCGATGAGCGGCGTGTGGAGGCTCGTCGGCGGCTCACGGTCGATGCTCGGGAGCACGTCGCGAGCGAGCATGTGGACCTTGCGTTGTTCCATGCCGCCGACCGCGAGGTCGACGCCGAGGTACGGGATGTCGAGCGCCTGCATGAGCGGGTAGACGGCCTGTGAAACCTTCACCGAGTCGCCGGATTTGATCTCGGCCATCGCGCGCTCGGCGCGGGCGAGCGTCGTTTCGAGCTCCAACGCGTGTAGATCCAGCGTGTAATCCTCGTCGAGCTGGAAGTCGGAGCCGAGCACGAACTGCGTGTTCGACTCGTCGAGCCCGTACGCGATGAACTGGTCGCGCATCCGCTCGGCCGTCCCGCGGATCTCCGCGAACGAGCCTTTATCATTGAGGTACGCGTGAACGTCCGCTAACAGAACGGTGACCTCGAAGCCGACCTCCTGCAGGTCGATCAGCTTGTTCGCGGTCAGCATGTGGCCGATGTGGAGGACGCCGGAGGGTTCGTAGCCGACGTACGCCCGTTTGCCGTCCGGGTCGTCGGCCAGCGTCTCGATCTCCGCTTCGGTGACCACCTCGGCCGTGTTCCGGGTGATCCGCTCGTGGGCGTCCATGCCTACGGTAGCGGGTGGGCTGGGGATATGACTTCTGACTCCGGCTCACTCCTCGGTCTCGGGAAGCGTCGTTCCCGCCCGGTGTTCGGAGATGATCCGGTCGAGCCGCTCGGCCTTCTCGTCGCGGCGACGGCGCTCGGCCTGCGTCTCCCAGTCGTCGACGGCCGCTTCCAACTCCGCCTCGCGGGTGACCGCAAGTTCGTCGACCTCGCGAACCGGGACGGCCGCGGCGGGAACGACCGGGATATCGTGGTCGAACAACACCTGGTCGGCGACGTCCGAGAGGTTGCCGTCGCGGATCACCGCCCGCGGCTCCGCGTCGGCCAGCCGCTCGGCGGTACGCCGACCCGCGCCGGAGGCGTCGCGCAGGTAGACAACGTCGCCGGCGACGAGCCCGTACGCCTCGTCGGTCGCGTCGAGGGCGTCGAGCGTGAACTGCTCGACCGTCTTCACGCTGACGAGCCCCTCGTCGTCCGCGACATCGTTGAAGTTCGAGTGGTCGAGTTTCCAGAGCTCTTTGAGCGTCTCCACCTTGCGTTCGAGCTCCGCGACCGTCTCGCGGGCCTCGTCGCGTTCCCGCTCGAGCCGGTCGGTCTCGCGTTCGAGCCGCGAGACGATCCGGCGGCTTCGCGCCTCGATCCGTTCTTCGCGTTTGGCCTCTTCAAGAGCGGCTTCAAGCTCCTCGATTCGGTCGTCGCGCTCGGACACGTCCGTCTCCAGTTGGTCGGCGTGTGATTCGAGACGGTCGACCCGCTCACGAAGTCGGCGGATCGTTTCTTCGCTTTCGGTGCGTTCGGGCTCCGTCGGGTCCGCGTCGTCGTCGCCGGATCCGGCGTCGTCGTCGCCGGGGTCCTCGCGGAGGTCCTCGATAACGGACTCGACGGAGGCGTCGCCGGCGACGACGCCCGCGATGACCTCCTCGCGGTCGAGCCGCGGCGGGGTCTTTTGTGAGATCCGCTCGAACTGGTCGGCGTGGGCGTCGTAGGCGTACAACGCGGCCGCGAGCGCGTCCCGCTCGTGGTCGTTGTCGTAGTTCGTCTCGCGGGTTCGGTGGAGTTTCTCGTCAATCGGGAGGTCGGTGGTGGGCTGCCAGCCGGCGGCGTCGAACGAGCGCCGGAACTTCTCGACCGTCTCGGGCATCGGCTCAACGTCGGCCGCGACGAGAATTGGCCGCCCCTGTTCGATGATCCACTCGGTCACGTCGGCGGTGTCGGCGGTGCGCGACGAGTAGCGGTCGTGGACGGTGCCGTCGAGGCCGACGACGGCCGCCGCGGTGGTGGTGCCGGGGTCGATCCCGACGATGACGCGGTCGCGCCGTTTGACGAGCGGCTCGTACTCGATGCCGTCGCGGCGCTCGCGGTCGATTTCGACGCGAACGTCTCCCGCCCGCGAGTTCGAGAGGGGGATCTCCTCGGGTCTGGCCTGAACCGTGAAGACGGCGTTTGCGTAGCCGCCGTACTTCTCTGTCACCTCGCGTTCGTACTCGAGGTTCGCGTCGTCGAGCTTCGATTGGACCTGTCGGCTCCGTTTTCTGACGTTGCCGTGGATTCGGCGGGTGTACCGGTCCTGGCTCCAGCCGCCCTTGCCGGTCGAGCGGCCGCGTGAGACCTTCACCGTGGTCTCGTCGGTGAAGGCGGTCACCTCGTGGCCGACGTTCGCGGCTGCGAGCCGGGCGGCCGCCTCCGCTTCTTTCATCGGTTTCTTTCCGTAGGGGATTCCGTGTCTGGAGGCGACCCGAGAGAGCGGCTCTGGGCGCTCCGCGCCGGTGACCTGGACGAGCCGGGTGCCGTCCGGGAGCGACCGGAGGAAGCCGACGAGCGCGTTCTTGTCCGGGGCGAGTTCGTACGCGTTGTCGGTGGCGACGTACAACGGCTCGCGGTCGGCGATCAGCCGGCCGAGCTTTCGAAGAGAGACGACATCGCGGGTGACCCGCGCGAGCGGCTCGTCCGTGTCCGGAGCGTCGGGGTCGTCGCCGTCGACCGGGTCGAGGATCACGAGCGCGTAGGAAGGGTCGTCGCCGCGAACGTCGCCGCTTTGCACGTCGACGCCGAACACCGGCCGGTCGCGGGCGCGGATGGTCCGGGATGTCACGCCGTGACGTATGCCGTTCGACCGTATATACCCCACGCCGGCGAGAACCGACGGATCCGCCGCTGCGCGGTCGGTCTGCCGGCCGGCGCGGCCGACGACCCGCCCGCTTATACGTCGCCGCGGCGAACTTGGGGACGGATGAGCGAGGAGTTCGTACTGCTCGAGCCCGAAGACCAGCCCGGCGACGAGTGGGAAGAGCTCGACGTCTCCGACACGGAGGCGGACCGGATCGCCCGCCGGCAGGACCGGGAGTTCAGCGAGTTCCGCGAACGGGTGAAAAACACCGAGCAGTTCAAACTCCAGGAATCGGTGTTCGACGACGCGACGCTCGCGGCGGTGTACAAACTGGTCCAAGACGGCTACGTCGACGCCTTCGGTGGACCGGTCTCGACCGGCAAGGAGGCGAGCGTGTTCGAGGCGCTCGGCGGAGAAGCGGGCGAGCGACCCGAACCGGGGTCGGCGGCGGCGAACGAGGAGTACGCCCGGGAGGTCGCGGTGAAGGTGTACCGGATCAACTCCTCGAACTTCCGGCAGATGCGCGAGTATCTCGAGGGCGACCCGCGCTTCGAGGGGATCGCGAACGACAAGAAGGCGGTCGTGTTGGCGTGGACAAAAAAGGAGTTCGCGAACCTGAACCGCGCCCGCAAGGCCGGAGTGCGCGTCCCCGAGCCGATCGCGGTTCAGCGAAACGTGCTCGTGATGGAGCTTGTCGGCCACGCCGACGACCGTGCCCGCCGACTGAGCGAGGTCGACGTCGAAAACCCCGAGACCGCCTACGAGGTCGTCCGCGAGTACATGCGCCGGCTGTACCGCGCGGGGCTGATCCACGGGGACCTCTCGGAGTACAACATGATCATCCACGACGGCGAACTGGTCGTCATCGACATGGGCCAGGCGGTCACCGTCCACCACCCGAACGCCGGCGACTTTCTCGCTCGGGACTGCGAGAACGTGGCGGCCTTCTTCACCCGACAGGGGATCGACGTCGACGGCGACGACCTCCGGGCGTACGTCACGGAGCCGGAGCCGGATCCCAGCGGCGACCCGGACGCGTGACCGGGGTGGCGGCTCAGAGCTCGCGGGCGTAGACGTCGACCGGATATTCTTCGCCGGCGAACGTTCGCGTCGTCGTGTCGACGCGCTCGAAGCCGCGCGCCTCGTAGAAGCGGACGCCAATCGCGTTGTCGGCGAGCGTCTCGAGACGTATCGTCGTGATCCAGTCGGGGAGCGCGTCGAGACCGCGGTCAAGCAGCGCCGTTCCGATTCCGTCGCCCCACGAGTCGGGATGAACGTAGATGGCCTTGAGCTCGGCCTCGTTCTCGTCGACAAACGACTTCGTGTTCGCTTCCCGCCAGCGAACGTCGACGAATCCACGAACGCTGCCGGCGACGACGGCGACGAACGCGTCGGCGCAGGCGTCGTCAAGCCGGGTTCTCCATCGGTCAACGTCCTCGGCGGTCGGATCGACCGGCTGTGCGTTGCGGACGTTGTCGGGAAGAATTCCATCGTACGCCTCGCGCCACGCCAGCCCGTGGACCCGGATCAGGCCCTCGACGTCCGCGTCCGTCTTCGGCCGTCTCACGTCCATAGGCAGAGGTTGGTTGGAAGAATAAAATGCCTGTGCGGGCTGTCTCGGCGCCTCAGCCGGTCGGTCTCGCTTGCGCAGCCGAGGCGGACGGTGCTGTCGGAACACGTTTAAACGGCTCGGCAGGGTACGATTCTGTATGCAACACGTGACGGTTCCGCAGGACCGGATCGGCGTCGTCATCGGCGCCGGCGGCGAGACGATGCGGGAAATCGAGGAACGAGCGGGCGTCCGTCTCGACATCGACTCCGAATCCGGCAGCGTCGCAATCGAGGAAGCCGGTGACCCCGTCGCTGCGCTGGTCGCCCCGGACGTGATCAAAGCGATCGGTCGGGGGTTCAAACCGGAGACCGCGTTGTCGATTCTCGACCACGACCTCCGCACGCTGGAGTTGATCGACCTGACCGAACACACCCGGAACGACAACGACCTTCAGCGAAAGAAGGGCCGAATCATCGGCGAGAACGGTCGGACGCGCGAACTGATAGAAGAACTCACGGGCGCGAACGTCGTCGTCTACGGGACGACCGTCGGCGCCGTCGGCGGCCCCGAAGAACTACAAGTGGTTCGGCGGGCGGTCGGGATGCTGCTCGACGGCGCACCCCACGGCGCGGTGTACTCGTACCTCGAACGCAAATCCAACGAACTCAACGACGACGTCAGCTTCCAGCCGCCGCAGTGAGTCCCCGAGCGACCATATATAAATATCCGTGATAAGGGGACACATAGGGGGCGAATCGGCCCCCCGTGATGCGGTTTCGCACGGCTTTAACGAAGGGTTTATATAGAATCACAAACAATCAAGGAGTGATTATGTCTCAGCGACAGCGGATGGGCAACCAGCCCATGATCGTACTCTCCGAGGAATCACAGCGGACGTCCGGCAAGGACGCCCAGAACATGAACATCACGGCCGGCAAGGCCGTCGCGGAGTCCGTCCGCACCACGCTCGGTCCCAAGGGGATGGACAAGATGCTCGTGGACTCGGGCGGGTCCGTCGTCGTGACAAACGACGGTGTCACCATCCTCAAAGAGATGGACATCGACCACCCCGCGGCGAACATGATCGTCGAGGTGTCCGAGACCCAAGAAGACGAGGTCGGAGACGGAACCACCTCCGCCGTCGTCGTCGCCGGCGAGCTCCTCGACCAGGCCGAGGAGCTTCTCGACCAGGACATCCACGCGACCACGCTCGCGCAGGGATACCGACAGGCCGCCGAGGAGGCCAAGTCGATTCTCGAGGAGGACGCCATCGAGGTCTCCGCGGACGACCGCGACACGCTCGTCGAGATCGCCCAAACCGCGATGACCGGCAAGGGCGCGGAGAACGCGAAGGACCTGCTCGCTGACCTCGTCGTCGACGCGGTGCTCGCGGTCGCCGACGACGACGACATCGACACGGAGAACGTCTCCGTCGAGAAGGTCGTCGGCAGCTCCGTCGACGAATCCGAGCTCGTCGAGGGCGTCATCGTCGACAAAGAACGCGTCGACGAGAACATGCCCTACGCGGTCGAAGACGCCAACGTCGCGTTGTTCGACGGCGACATCGAGGTGAAAGAGACCGAGATCGACGCCGAGGTCAACGTCACCGACCCCGACCAGCTCCAGCAGTTCCTCGATCAGGAGGAAGAACAGCTCCGCGAGATGGTCGACCACCTCGTCGACATCGGCGCCGACGTCGTCTTCGTCGGCGACGGTATCGACGACATGGCCCAACACTACCTCGCACAGGAGGGCATCCTGGCGGTCCGTCGCGCCAAGTCCGGCGACCTCAACCGGCTCGCCCGGGCGACCGGCGGCCGCGTCGTTTCGAACCTCGAGGACATCGAGTCCGACGACCTCGGCTTCGCCGGCTCCGTCGCACAGAAGGACGTCGGCGGCGACGAGCGCATCTTCGTGGAGGACGTCGAAGAAGCCAAATCCGTCACGCTCATCCTGCGCGGCGGCACCGAACACGTCGTCGACGAGATCGAGCGCGCAATCGAGGACTCGCTCGGCGTCGTCCGCACGACGCTGCTCGACGGGCAGGTTCTGCCCGGCGGCGGCGCACCCGAAGCCGAGCTCGCCTTACAGCTTCGTGACTTCGCCGACTCCGTCGGCGGCCGCGAACAGCTGGCCGTCGAGGCGTTCGCCGACGCGCTTGAGGTCATCCCGCGCACCCTCGCCGAGAACGCGGGTCTCGACCCCATCGACTCGCTCGTCGACCTCCGTTCGCGCCACGACGGCGGCGAGTTCGGCGCCGGTCTCGACGCCTACACGGGCGACGTGATCGACATGGAAGCCGAGGGCGTCGTCGAGCCGCTCCGCGTCAAGACACAGGCCATCGAGTCCGCCACCGAGGCGGCCGTCATGATCCTTCGTATCGACGACGTGATCGCGGCCGGCGACCTCAAGGGCGGCGGCTCCGACGACGACGGCGACGAGGGCCCCGGCGGCCCCGGCGGCGCGCCCGGCGGCATGGGCGGCGGCATGGGTGGCATGGGCGGCATGGGCGGTGCGATGTAAGCGTCAGAGAGGACGCACACCCACCACTCCCGACCGCCGCGCTGAACCGGCCTCCAACCGCCGTGTCGACCCCGGCCGCAAGCCGTTGCGCGACACGCGATTTTTTATCAGACCTAGCTTCCGAGAGCGCCGCCGCTCGCGACGAGAAACGGTTCACCCCAGCCGGACGTCCTCGGTATCGACGACCGGCGGGCTT
>KI543168.1:291786-293174 GCA_000496175.1 uncultured archaeon A07HR67
CTCCGCTTTTTGATCTCCTCGACTAACTGACAATAACTATGAGAACAGAAGAAGAGATTCTGAAGGAGCGTTTGAGGTATTTGCGTGAGGCAAAGCGAATAGGCGAAAACGAGCATAGTTTCTACTGTAATAAATATCTAAAATGCTTTCGTAACGATATTCTACCTACGGAATTTCAGGCTTTAGCTGACATATCCGAATCACAGCTACAGTCACACATAGACCGCATCGAGCGTGACCTAGAGGACGCACGTGCGAACGAGTTTAGAATAGAATAACGGTCGATGAAGTCGGTATATTTACAGATGTTGTAGCAGGTACTGACGGTCTGATTTGGACATTTATGCTTTGGTCTGTATTTTTGATGTTTGTTCTGATGGGGTCTTTTGACTTGGACATCATATCATCGCTAATCTTGTCACCCATACTCGTAGGCGGATTGGCTATTCTAATCAGTATGTTCGTGATTGGAGTAGTTAGTATACTTCCAGTCCTAGCTATATTTGGGGTTGTGTTGTTCGTGTTCGTCTGGATTCCTTTATTTGGTTGAGCGTTGTCAGATAGGATTCTAAGAGATTCCAGCAACAATAGGATGAATAGCACTTGGAAACCTGCTTTGATAGACGATAATATCAGACGAGGACTGTCATCGATGTTATGTGCGTACGTGTGCGTGATAGTCTAATATCAGACCTGTCGTGATTGAACATCAAACTAGTCCGCAATTTACGACCTGTATCATATTCTGTCAAAGTCGATTGACTGGGTTTGATGAAATAATCCAGCGGTATGAGTGTGACCTCAGAGACTCACGGGATGGTGAGTTTCGACTATGAGCAGAACATAATCTATGAATGATTATTAATTAAGTGATTTTCAAACTACAAGTTCGATTTTTCAAACTCAGCCAAACCGTTTACGTATTGTATACGGTATTCATAGCGTCAGTAGCTCACCTCCGCGGTTCGCAGGAAGTCGATGTCGGCGAGGGTGCCGTGGAGGTCGCGGATGTCCTCGGCGCCGGTGGTCAACATCGCGAGCCGTTCGAGAGCGAGCCCCCACGCCATCACGTCACACTCGACGCCCAGCGGGCCGGTCACCTCCTCGCGGAAGATGCCGGAGTTGCCGATCTCGATCTCCTCGCCGGTCTCGGGGTGGTCGCCGAACAGCTCGAAGGAGGGCTCTGTGTACGGGTTGTAGTGTGGCTTGAACCGGATGTCCGTGATCCCGAACTGCCGGTAGAACTCCTCGAAGGTGCCCATCAGGTCTCGCACCGAGAGCTCCTCGGCCATCACCCAGCCCTCGATCTGGAAGAACTCGAGCAGGTGGGTCGGGTCGAGCGTATCGTGCGTACACCTCTCGACGAAAGTAGCGTTGTGGCGGCTCCA
>KI543168.1:293432-330587 GCA_000496175.1 uncultured archaeon A07HR67
GCGGGTACATAAGCGGTCGGCACCGGGGCAGGTATCGCGGCCGAGCGCGACGGCGGGCGTCAGCCGCCGTCCGGCGTGTCGGCCACCAACTCCGCGGCGACGACGTCCGGACCCATGAGTGCCGGGTCGACCGCGATGTCGGCGAGTCCGGCGATAAACTCGGGCAGCGACCGCGTCGCGTACGTCACGACCGTCACCGACGGGTTCAGCTCCTTGGCGACCGCGATGCCGGTCGCCTCCTCGACATCGGTCAACACGAGGTGATCGGCGGCGTCTATTCCCGCGGCGTTCAACGCGTCAGCCGAGACGGCGCCCTCGATCCGGGACACCGTGGCGCCGAGCGTCGATAGCTCCTCGCCGATCCCGTGGTCGTCGGGACCGGAAACGATCGCCGTCTGTGTGTTCTCCGCCATCACTCGTACTCGATCGTCGCGGGGGGTTTGTGGGTGACGTCGTAGACGACGCGCGCGACGCGCTCGTTCTCGCCGGTGATCCGGCTTTGTATCCGCTGGAGCGTTCCCCAGTCGATCTCCTGGGCGCGGGCGGTCATTCCGTCACGGCTCTCGACCGACCGGACCGCGACGACCCAGCCGTGGACGCGGTTGTCGCCTTTCACCCCGGTCGCCTTGCCTATCACGGCCCCGAACGCCTGCCACGGATCGTAGTCGTCGAGCTCGTCTTCGACGACGTGACACGCCTCGCGGGCGATCTCGGCCTTCTCGGGTGTCACCTCGCCGACGACGCGGACGGCCAGCCCCGGTCCGGGAAACGGCATGCGTTCTGCGATCAGCGCCTCCAAGTCGAGCGCGCGGGCGACCTCGCGGACTTCGTCTTTGTAGAGATCACGCACCGGCTCGACGATCCCCTCGAAGTCGACGACCTCGGGGAGGCCGCCGACGTTGTGGTGAGATTTGATGTTCCCCTCCGACTCGATCCGGTCGGGATAGATCGTCCCTTGGACGAGGTAATCGGCGTCGACCTCGCGGGCGACTGTCTCGAACTCGTCGATGAATCCCTCGCCGATGACGTGGCGTTTCGCCTCGGGGTCTGTCACGCCCGCCAGTCGGTCGAAGAACCGGTCTTGTGCCTCGACGACGCGGAGCGAGTCCATGAACGAGAAGGTGTCTCGCACCTGTGCCGTCTCGCCTTTGCGCATCAGCCCGGTGTCGACGTACACCGGGGTGAGCTGGTCGCCGACCGCCTCGTACGCGAGCGTCGCGGCGACCGACGAATCGACGCCGCCCGAGAGGGCGATCACCGCGTTTGCGTCTCCGACCGCCTCGCGGATCTCCGCTACCGCCTCCTCGATGAACTCGTCCGTCTCGACCATCTATAACCTCACGTCCGCGTTCCGCTGGGTTGTGTCCGTCGATTCGAGCGCCGTCTCGACGAGCGAAACGAACGGTGGGCTCGCACGGTCGGGCCGCGACCGGAACTCGGGGTGTGCCTGCGTCCCCAAAAAGAAGGGGTGGCCGTCGCGTTCGAGAATCTCCATGCGGTTGTCGGCGTACCCGGAGAAGACGAGCCCGTCGCGTTCTAACTCGTCGATGTACTCGGGATTGACCTCGTAGCGGTGGCGGTGGCGTTCCGTACAGGCGTCTGCGTCGTACACCGCCGCCGCCAGCGTCCCCGGGTCGATGTCAGTTCGGTGAGCGCCGAGCCGCATCGTCCCGCCCATCTCCTCCGTCTCGTACTGGTCGGGAAGCAGGTCGATGACGGGATGTGGAGTGTCGGGGTCGAGCTCGGCGGAGTGGGCGTCGGCCAGCCCAAGCACGTTGCGCGCGTGTTCGACGACGGCCAGCTGAAACCCCAGACAAAGCCCGAGGAACGGAACGCCGGTCTCGCGGGCGTAGCGGATCGCCTCGATCTTCCCCTCGGTGCCGCGGGAGCCGAACCCGCCCGGAACGACGACCGCGTCCGCGTCGGTCAGCCGTTCCGTGTGCTGGTCGTCGGTCTCGTCGGCGTCGACCCACAACACGTTCACCTCGGTCTCGGTGTGGATGCCGGCGTGTTTCAACGCCTCGTGGATCGACATGTACGCGTCTTCGAGGGCGTACTTGCCCACGAGCGCCACGTCGACCGTCGCGTCGCGGTCGCGGGTGACGAGGTCGCGCCACTCCGTCGAGCGCTCGGACTGGGGGAGCGACTCGTCGGCGAGGTCGAGCCGCCGCATCAGGTACTCGTCTAACCCCTCGTCTTCGACCATCAACGGGACGTGATAGATGTCTTCGACGTCCGGATTCGAGAAGACGGCCTCCGTCGGGACGTCACAGAACAACGCGATCTTTTCTTTCGTCGCCGGGTCGAGCCGGTCCGTACACCGGCCGACTAACACGTCCGGCTGGAGACCGATCGAGCGCAGCTCTTTCACCGAGTGTTGGGTCGGCTTGGTCTTTTGTTCGCCGTTCTTCGAGTAGGGAACGAGCGTGACGTGCGCGAAGAGAATGTCTGTAGGATCTTCTTCGTGTGCGAACTGCCGGAGCGCCTCCAGAAACGGCATTGACTCGATGTCACCGACGGTGCCGCCGATCTCGACGAGACACACGTCGCTTCCCTCGGCCGCCTCTCGAATGCGGCGTTTGATGTCGTCGGTGACGTGCGGGATTATCTGGACCGTCTTACCGAGGTAGTCGCCGGCGCGCTCGCGCTCGATGACGTGCTGGTAGCTCTTTCCCGTGGTGACGTTGTGGTCGAAGGTCATATCGGTCCCGAGGAACCGCTCGTAGTTGCCCAGGTCCAAGTCGACCTCTCCGCCGTCTTTCAGGACGTACACTTCGCCGTGCTCGTACGGATTCATCGTCCCGGCGTCGACGTTGAGATACGGGTCGACTTTCACCGCGGTCACGTCGAACCCCGCGTTCGCGAGGAGCCGGCCGGTGCTGGCGGCGGTGATTCCCTTTCCGAGCCCGGACATCACGCCCCCGGTGACGAACACGAACTTCCGGCCCAGCGAGGGATCGTACCCCGTATCGGGATCCGTTGGCATATCGACCGTCCGTGAGGGGTCGGCAAAACCGTTTCGGAGGGGTTCCGACGGCGCCGCAGCTGGTGTGATCGTTCGTGGACTGATCGGGCCCTACAGCCGGCAATCGCCGACAAACGGTGGATCACAGCAACTAGCCGGGCAAGGAGGGCGGGCCGGGACGAACCACAATCGAGGAGGCTAAGACGCGGGCAGCGGGTCCGGCCGGTGGCGGTTCTCGACGGTCGTACCACAAACCGGACAGGTGTGGGTGGTCCGGCTCGCGTGGTCCTCGCGGATCCAGTCGCCGTGGAAGCCGCTCTCGTGGCCGCAATCGGGACAGAACAACACCGATTTCGGGCGGGAGGTCGCGTCGGAAGTGGAGGCGTCGTGAGTGGACACGATCGGTATCAATTGTAGGCGTTCGGCGGGAATAACGCTGTTGGCGGGGGTCGATCAGGCAGAATCGGCCGGGTCGCTCGCGAGGACGCGGGGACAGCCCGAGTCTGTCGGGTTCCAGCGGTCGGACTCACGGCTCGGAGGAGTGGGAAGTGAGGTTTTGCGAGGGAAGAACGCTCCGAGAGCGCCTTCCGCATCGCGGGGGAGACCCCGGCGATGCGAGGGGAGGGATTTGAACCACGGTCGCGCCGGAGGCGCTTCCTGATTCAAATCATCCCCTGGTGCATTCGCGCGTTGTGGACGCGCTCATGCGAGGGGAGGGATTTGAACCCACGGACCTCTACAGGAGCGGATCTTGAGTCCGCCGCCGTTTCCGGGCTTGGCTACCCTCGCACGCGTTTCGATCCAGACTCCCGGGAAGATTCAATCCACCGGTTTTCGATCGCGTCCGTCGGGCGAAACGGTTAGCACGGTTCGACCACGAACGGGTGGCATGGACGACCACACCCGCGATCCGACCGTCGCGCCGCCGATTTCGGGGGCGCCCTCCGGCTGGCGGCCGGACCGAATCGAGTCGAACGGCTGGGAGCACGGAACGCTCAGGCGGGCGGTGGTTCACGGCGTCCGGTTGTACAACGCCGGCGCGTTCCACGACGCACACGATTGTTTCGAAGACGAGTGGTACAACTACGGCAGCGGCACCACCGAGAGCGCGTTTCTCCACGGAATGGTCCAGGTCGCGGCGGGCGCGTACAAACACGTCGACTTCGAGAACGACGCCGGCATGCGGTCGTTGTTCGAGACCGCCCTCCAGTACCTCCACGGCGTCCCCGACGACTACTACGGGGTCGACGTCGCCGACGTGCGAACCGCGCTGCGGAACGCGCTCGCAGAGCCGGGCAGCCTCGACGGCTGGCAGATCGAACTCGACGGCGACCGGCCGGAAGCGGGCCCCGAGAGCCACGCGTACGCCGAGACGCTCGAATGAGCGCCGGCGACCACCGGCGGCACGAGAGAACCGACGGCGGCCGAGGTCGGTCCCGGCGGCGGTGGCTTCGCGACGCCTGCGGGCTCGCCGTCGGCGGTCTCGTCGGGACCGGAGGCTGTCTCGGCCGGGACGACAACGGATCGACGGCCGGCGACAGCGGGGCGGACGGCTCCAGTGACGGGCCGGACAGCTCCAGCAACGAGGCGGACAACTCCAGTGACGAGGCAGACGACTCCGGCGGCGACGAGACCGCCACCGCAACCGACGAGACCACCACCGACGACGAGGCGGACGCGATCCACGCGGGCTACGAGACCCGCGAGGTCCGCGTCGAGACCGCAGACGGCGACCGACTCGGGTCGGTGACGGCCGCGGTCGCAGACACGCCGGACCTGCGGTACACCGGCCTGAGCGACACCGAGTCGCTGCCCGATGACCGCGGGATGTTGTTCGTCCACGAGTCGGTCCGAGACCGCACCTACGTGATGCGGCAGATGGCGTTCGGCATCGACATCGTCTACGCGGACGCCGACGGAGTGATCACCGACATCCACCACGCCCCCGCGCCAGAGCCCGACGAGGACGGAGCGAGCCAGGGGTATCCCGGCCGGGGCAAGTACGTCTTGGAGGTCGTCTACCGGTGGACCGCCGAGCGCGGCGTGAGCGCCGGCGACGTGCTTCGGTTCGAGCCGGTCGCGTGAGCGACCCGGCCGACAGGTCGACGCCAGAAGCCCGCGTGCGGCACACCCGGATCCGAACGCCACTTATCCGGCCGGCCGTTTTGCGTGGTATGGAGGTACACGAGCTCGGCGACGGCCCGCCGGAGGTCGCGGTCGTCGGAGCGATCCACGGCGACGAGCCCTGCGGTGCGCGTGCGATCGAGCGTCTCGTCGCCGAGGATCCCGACGTCGAGCGTCCGGTCACGTTTATCGTCGCGAACGAGGAGGCGCTCGCCGACGGCAGCCGGTATCTCGAAGCCGACCTCAACCGGTCGTTTCCCGGCGACCTCGACGCCAACACCCACGAGGAACGGCTCGCACACCGGCTCCGCTCGAAGCTCGGCGGCTGTACCACGCTCGCGATCCACTCGACGCAGTCGTACGCCGAGCCGTTCGCCGTCATCGACTCGGTCGACGAGGTCGCCCGCGCCGTCACGCCACACCTTCCGGTCGACGCCGTCATCCAGACCGACACGTTCACCGAGGGGCGGCTGATCGAACACCCCCACACCCTCGAGGTCGAGGCCGGCCTCCAGGGCTCACCGGAGGCCGTCGACAACGCCTACTGGGTCACGCGGGCGTTCCTCGCGGCGACCGGCGTGATCGCCGCGCCCGGCTCCGACACCGTCGTCGACGCTGGGGGGCGCGAGGCAGTGCCGGTGTTTCGGCTCCGCGATCGGATCCCGAAGCCGCCCGCCGAGGAGTACGAGGTGTTCGCCCGCAACTTCGAACGGGTCGAGAACGGCGAACGGTTCGCGGCCGCCGACGGCGAGCCGTTGTGTGCGGACGAACCGTTTTATCCGGTGTTGTTGTCGGCGTACGGCTACCGCGACCAGTTCGGATACGCCGCCGAGCGGGTCGGCACGATACAGTAACCGATCGCCGAGAACGGTCCGGCCTCGTCCGACGCAAGGTCGCGAGCCGGAGGGCGTGTCGACGCTCACTCCACGAGTTCGATCGTGTCGTCGCCGTTCGGCACCGCACAGAGAAACGCCCCGGTGTCGTCGCTGTCGTTTCGGTACCAGTGTTCTGCGCCCGCCGGGATCAAAAGCGTGTCCCCGGGTGTCACGGTATGTTCGTCGTCACCGATTCCCACGACGTATTCGCCCGCGAGCACGTACTGTTCGTGCTCGACCGCGTTGGTGTGACGGGGCACTTCGCTGCCCGGAGCGAGTTCGAACCGCCGGAGCGCGAAGTGTGGCGCGCCGTCCGACTCGTCGAGAAGCACCCCTTTTCGCAGCCCCTCGGCGGCGTCGACCGCCTCGTAGCGCACGTCGCTCGCGTGTTTGACGATCGGAGTCGGGTCCGACTCGGTCGCGTCGCTCGTCTCGCTTGCCTCGCTCATGACCGCCGATTAGCCCGAGCCGCAATAAAAGGCTCCCACGGAGCCGGCGGTCGCCGCGGTAGACGGCGACCACCCGATATTTAACCCAGTAGCCGTCCAAAATGTGGGTATGCGTGGACTCAAGATCGGGACCGTCGTCGGCATCCCGGTCAGGCTCAACTGGACGTTCCTCCTCGTGTTGCCGCTTTTCGCCTACCTCATTGGCACCGAGGTGACGACGATCGCCGGCGTGATGAACGAGACGATGGGAGCCGGCATCGACCCGGCGGCGATCGGCGGGGGCGCCGTCCCGTGGCTGCTGGGGTTCGCGGCCGTGATCGGGTTGTTCGCCGGCGTGTTGCTCCACGAGTTCGGCCACTCGCTCGTCGCGATGCGCTACGGCTACCAGATCGAGTCGATCACGTTGTGGCTGCTCGGCGGGCTCGCGAACTTCGCCGAGTTTCCCGAAAACTGGAAACACGAGTTCTGGATCGCGGTCGCCGGGCCGATCGTCAGCCTGGGCGTCGGCGCGGTGTGTTACGGCGTGTTCTGGCTCACACCCGCCGGGTCGAACGCCGTGTTGTTCGTCTTCGGCTACCTCGCGTTGTTGAACGTCGTCCTCGCCGTGTTCAATATGCTTCCCGCCTTCCCGATGGACGGCGGACGCGTCCTGCGGGCGTTGTTGGCGCGGAGCCAGCCGCACGCGCAGGCGACCCAGCGGGCCGCCACGGTCGGAAAGGTGTTCGCGTTTCTGATGGGCGTCGTCGGCGTGGTGACGTTCCAGCTGTTGTTGATCGTGCTCGCCTTCTTCGTCTACATCGCCGCCTCCGGCGAGGCCCAGCAGACGACGTTGAAGGCGGTGTTCGAGGACGTCACCGTGGCGGACGTGATGACGCGGCGCGAGGAGCTCCACACGGTGACGGAGGACACGTCGATCGCCGAGCTGATGAGCCGGATGTTCGAGGAACGACACACCGGCTACCCGGTGATGGACGGCGGCGTCCTCGTGGGGATGGTCACCCTCGAAGACGCTCGCGAGGTCCGAGAGGTCGAACGCGACGCCTACCGCGTCGAGGACGTGATGGCGACGGACGTGGCGTCTGTCGGTGCCGACACGGACGCGATGACCGCACTTCAGGCGATGCAAGAACACGGCGTCGGACGACTGCCCGTCCTCGACGCGGACGGAGAACTGGTCGGGCTCATCTCGCGGTCGGACCTGATGACCGCGTTCAACATCATCCAGACCGGCGGCACCCCGAACGTCATCACCGGGCGCCGCGCCGAGCGGGACGGACTCTTTTGAGCCGGCGACGGGTGGACGGGCCGGGCCCGCAGCGTCAGTCGTCGGCGGAGCCGACCTTCGTCGAGGCGGTCTCCTCGCCGGTGAGCGCCGAGAGCCGGTCGAGCGCGTCGACCATCGCGACGACGCTGGCGCGCGTGATGTCGGCGTCGGACGCGGAGACGGAGACGGAGCGGTCGCCGCGCGAGAGGTCGACCGCCACGGTGACGACGGCGTCCGTTCCGCCGGTGATCGCGTCGACGTGGTACGAATCCAGCTCGAAGGAAACTGCGTCGACGTCGTCGCTGCCGGCGAGGGCCGAGCGAACGGCTTCGAGGCCGGCGTCGACCGGCCCGGCGCCGGTTCCGGAGGCGACCCGCTCGTCGTCGCCGACGCGGAGCCGCACGGAGGCGGTCGGCAGGTTGCCACCCGACGTCGCCGAGAGGTCGACGAGCTCGACGTGACGGTCGCGCTCGCGACCCTGGACGTCCTCGGTGATCGCGAGAAGGTCGGCATCGGTGACGCGTTTTCCCCGGTCGCCGAGCTCTTTCACCCGAGAAACAACCTCGCGGAGTTCGTCGTCGGTCGACGTCGAGGCCGTGTTCGGCGAGCGCGGCCGCGACGCCCGCGCGGCCGGCGTGTTTGCCCAACACGAGCCGGCGCTCGCGGCCGACCGTCTCCGGCGGATACGGCTCGTACATCGTCCCGTCTTTCAACGTGCCGTCGGTGTGGATCCCCGACTCGTGAGCGAAGGCGTTCTCGCCACACACCGCCTTGTTCGGCGGGATCGCGACCCCGGTCACCTCCGAGACGCGCCGGCACAGCCGGTAGAGCCGCTCGATGTCGACCGTCGCCACGTCGTAACACCGGTCCAACGCGATCGCGACCTCCTCTAAGGCGACGTTGCCGGCGCGCTCGCCGACGCCGGTGACCGTGCCGTGGACCGTGTCCGCGCCCGCGTTCAATCCGGCGTGGACGTTCGCCAGTCCGAAGCCGAGGTCGTCGTGGGTGTGTAAACTCGTCGGCCCGAGTTCGGCGAGCCGAGAAACGACCTCGGCGGTGTGTTCGGGACCGGCCGCGCCGACGGTGTCACAGTAGCAGACCCGGTCGGCGCCCGCGTCGAGCCCGGCCCCCATGAGCCGTTCGAGGTAGTCGAGGTCGGCTCGGGAGCCGTCCTCGCCGAGCACCTCGACCCACAGCCCGTGGTCGGTGGCGTACTCGACGAGTTCGACGGTGGTGTCGACGACCGCCTCGCGGCTCGAGTTCACCTTCGTCTCGACGTGTTTGTCCGAGGCGGGCACCACGAGGTTGACGCCGTCAACGTCACAATCGAGCGCGCGGTCGATGTCGGACCGAACGCCGCGCGCAAAACTGGTGACCGTGGCATCGAGCCCCTCGGCAGCGACGCGGCGGATTCCCTCGCGTTCGCCCTCGGAGGTACACGCCGAGCCGGCCTCGATCACGTGAACGCCCGCGGCGTCGAGCTCGCGGGCGACGTCGACCTTGTTCGTCGGGGTGAGCGAGACGCCCGGCATCTGTTCGCCGTCGCGCAGCGTCGTGTCCAGCAGCTGTACCTCCTCGAGATGGGTGAAGTGGTTCAAAAGGATCTCCGTTGTCGGTGGGTGTTGGTCGGGGGACGCCGCGTCCCGGGTGTCGGGGTGATCGTTACGATCGGCGAATTTCACGGCCAGCCGCCGTGAAGCGACTTGCTCTATCCTCCGAACGACCACGAGTGTCTCGTGTCATTCGTGTCCGTGGTGATGGGTCACAGGATAATAAATCGGGCGGTTCGCGTCCGGGTTCGGCGAGCGATCGTCGCCAGATCCGGACCGATAGCGAGGATCTCTCACCGTTCGGCGGCCGACCGGTCACCGGAGCAGCGACCGGAGCGACCGGCGCGTTGTCCCACATCGGTCGCGGTACGCACACGTCGTACACCGTCCGTCGTCGACGCGTGCCGGCGGACCGTCGATCGCACGCACGGCTCTGAGCGCCCGGCGATACGTCGCCTTCCGGCGAGTCGTGAGCCGGACGCCGCGGACGACGCCGACGGCCGGATACTCGACGTACGCGCGCGGAACGGACCGCTCGCGCTCCCACGCTAACGCCTTGGCGGCCGCGACCGCTCGAACCGACTGGGGCTCCCAGACGCCGTGTTCCGGCGGCTCGCCCGGCGAGCAAATCACGGGGATCGGCGGGCCGTCGTCGACGCCCGCGAGCAGTTTGTGTGCGATCCCGTGGCAGTCGCGGCCGGACAGAAAGACCCGCGTCTCGGCGGGAGCAACGAGCCGCTCGTAGGCGTCGTGCTCGCGGAGCCGCGCGAGGTTGTGGCGGTACGTGGCCGGCTCGCGCCGAAGCGGAAGCCGCTCGAGCGTCGCGTCGGACGCCTCGGCCAGTTCGGGATACCGGTACGCGAGGTCGATCCGGTCGCGAACCGTCGCCGGGAGGCGCCGGTCGTCCTCGCGCCGGCGGTAGTAGAGCTGTCGCGGGCAGTACGCCGCGGTCGCGAGGTCGCTGAAGGCGATCACGACGGGTGACTGCTGCGGCTTCGGTCATAAGGGGTCGGCCGGGGTCACCTCGGGCGGGCCGTCACAACGACACGTCGGTCTCGATGTCTTCGGTCGCCTCGCGCAGCCCGTCGTCGCGGGCCGTCGCCGCGTGGTCGTCTTCGATGTCGGCGTCGGTCAGGAGGTCGCGAAATCCGTCGCGGAAGCGGTCGTTTGCGCGCGTCGACGCGAGGTCGGCGCGGGCGACCGGAACGGCCGCGCGGACGGCGTCGACGTCGGCGTCGAGCGCCGTCGCACACGCCGCGACGGAGCGGTCGGCCGCGAGCAGCCGTTTCAGCGCCGCGTACTCGAACGGCGTCTCGCGGTCAGCCTCGGCGACGAGGTGGAGGTCGAAGCGCGCGTCGCGAACCGTCTCGGCGTCGACGCCGAGGTCGGCGGCGATCGTCGCGTCGTCCTCGTCGGCGAAGAAGCCGCGGACGACGCGCTCGTGGGCGGCCGTCGGGTCGTCGGGATCGACGGCCGCTGCCTCTGTGAGCCGGCCGTCGAACGCGTACCGGTCTCGCATCGTCGCGACGAGCTCGCTGACGCGCTCGGCGACCGCGTCCTCGTCGCGGTCGACGAGACTCCCGGGAGACTCCGCCTGGCGTTCCGTCACCGTCTCCGAGCCGGTGGCGTCGACGAAGAGGTCCCGAAGCTCCGCGGTTTTCTCGTCCATGTGTTCGTAACGGAGACGTCGCGGCCGAAAAAGCGTATCGCCGGCGAGGAGGGTCGACGCGCGGACGTCGGCGAAGCAGCCGACGCTCGTAAACCGATGCGCTAAAATAGGTTTACGAATGAGAATCGAACATGTCGACCCGAACCGAGGACGTCGACCTCGTCGGCGACGAGACGGCGATCAATCTCGCCCGTGCCGCGTTGTTCGCGGCGCTCGTCGGCGCGTTCGCGTACGTCACGTTTCCGAACCCCGTCTCGCCCGTCTCGGTGACGCTCCAGGTGCTCGGCGTCTTCTTGGCCGGGATCTACCTCGGGCCAGTCTGGGGGGCGGCCTCGCTCGTGTTCTACCTAGCCGCCGGTGGCCTCGGCGCACCGGTGTTCGAGGGCGGCTCCGCCGGCGTCGGCGTGCTCGTGGGGCAGTCGGCCGGCTACCTCTGGTCGTACCCGCTGGCGGCCGGCGCCGTTGGCGCGGTCGTTCACCGCGGCGTTGACCTCCGTGACCCCGCGTCCGTGAGCCTCGTGACGCTCGCCGCCGCGATGGGTCTCGGAACGGCCGTCATCTACGCGTTCGGGGTCGCCGGGCTCGCAATCGTCCTCTCGTTGGATCCCGTCGAGGCCGTGACGGTCGGAGCCGTCGCGTTTCTGCCGGCAGAGGCGGTGAAGCTCGCCGCCGCGGTCGGGATCGTTCGGTCGGACGCGATCGCGGCCGCCTGAGGCCGTGATCGAACTCGAAGCCGTCACGTGTCGGTACGACGGGCGCCGTGGCGGAGACGGCGAGGCCGTCGTCGCCGTCGACGATATCAGTCTCTCGATTCCGGACGGCGAGTTTCTGGTCGTCGCCGGGGCAAACGGCTCCGGTAAGACTACGCTCGTTCGGACGTTCAACGGGCTCGTGACCCCGGAGGCTGGCCGCGTCTCGGTGAACGAGACTCCCGTGGAAGCGGACCTCGTCGCCGCTCGTGCCGCGGTCGGCATGGTGTTTCAACAGCCGCGCGACCAGTTCGTCTCGGCGACCGTCGGCGGCGACGTGGCGTTCGGTCCGGAGAACCTCGGGCTCGCACGCGACGAGGTCGACCGGCGGGTCGCCGACGCGCTCGCGGCGGTGAAGATGACCGGCCGGGAATCGGACCGGATCGCGGCGTTGTCGGGCGGCGAGCGCGAACGCGTCGCCGTCGCCGGCGCGCTCGCGATGGAGCCGTCGCACCTCGTGTGCGACGAGCCGTTCACCGGCCTCGACGAACCCGCCCGGCGGGCGGTGCTCAACCGGCTGCGTGCCCTCCACGAGGCGGGAACCGGGGTCGTCGTCGTCACTCACGACCTCCGCGACGTGATCGGGCTCGCAGACCGGGTCGTCGGCCTCGCCGACGGGCGGATCGTCGTCGACGGCCCTCCCGAGACAGCCGCCGCGGACCTCGCCGCGCTCGGCGTGCGGGTGCCAGACAGGATCGAGACCCCCGCCGCTTCCGGCCCGGGCGACCCGTGACACTCGCGTACGTCCCGGGCGACTCGCTCGCACACCGGCTCGATCCTCGGTCGAAACTGGTCGTCCAGGGCGGCGTCGTGGCGGCCGCCTACGCGTACACGACCCCGACGGGTCTGCTCGCGCTCACGGCGCTCGCCTGGGGCTGTCTGTGGGCCGCCGGAGGCGACCGCCGTGACCTCTGGGAGTATCGGTTCGCGCTGCCGGTCCTCGTTGTTGCCCCCTTCGTCGCCGGCGTCGCTCTCGGCGAGCCGTGGTTCCGCGTCGGCCGTGCCGTCGACACGGCGCTCGCCGGGTATCGAGTCGTGGTCGTCCTCGTCGTCGGCGCGGCATACGTTCGGTCGACGCCCGTCCGGGACTCCCGAGCGGCGATCCATCACACGGTTCCGGGGACGGCCGGCGCGGTTCTCGGCGTCGGCGTCGCGCTCGTGTTCCGGTTTCTCCCGTTGGTGATCCAGGACCTGCGAAGCGCACGCGCGGCGGTCAAGAGCCGAGGCGGCGGTCGGCTTCCAGTTCACGAGCGGATGCGACTGGTGGCGGTCGCGGGCGTGAACCGCGCGCTCGGCCGCGCCGACCGGCTGGGAGCCGCGCTCGCCGCGCGGTGTTTCGCGTGGAACCCGACGCTCCCGGCGCTGGCGTTCGACGACACGGACTCCCTCGCGCTCGCGCTCGGCGGCGGGCTGTTCGCGGCCGCGCTGGCGACCGTACTGTGAGTCCGAAGACGTCCCAGACGCAGCCGTTGTGGCGGGCGGGTCAGGCGCTTCTGGCCGACGGCCCGGCGTCGTCGGTTCGACACAACAGGGCGCGGCCGAGCGCGCGGTCGCGGATCGGCGCGTCGCCCAGATACTCGACGAGCGCGTCGCGGAGCAGCGCCACCTCCGGCGGGTCGAGCGGGCGTCCCTGCTCGATGTCGCGGAGCGGCCGCCGGTAGCGAGCGACGTCCTCGCCGGTCTCGGCGGCGCGGTCGCAGGCGTCGAGGAGGGCCGCGTGTGCGACCCACGCCTCCTCGCGGGAGAACGCCACGCCGCTCGCGTCGGTTCCTGGAGGGGCCATTCACCCGAGCACTCCGCGGGGAGCATAATAAAAGTACGCGTGTGTTCCGGTGTGTTCGGGGCGGAGCCGCCGTACAGACGCGTCTCAGCCGTCCATGGCGGCGTCGGAGATTTCGAGCGCTTCGTCGAGCGCCGCGATCGCCTCGTCGACCTCCTCCGTGGTGATCGTCAACGGCGGTGTCACGACAATCGTGTTCACCGAGGTGTAGAAGTAGACGCCGTTCTCGAGCGCGTGGGCCCCCACCTCGTCGAGCACGGTTTGTCGGCTCGAAACCTTGTCGCTGCGCTCCTCGAACGGCACGCGCTCCGTCTCGCTCCGGGTGAGCTCGAGCCCCTGATGGAGCCCGACGCCGCGGCGCTCGCCGACGCTGGGGTGTCGCTCGGCCAGCGATTCGAGCTCGCCGCGCAGATACGCGCCCATCTCGCGTGCGTTCGCGACCAACTGTTCTTGTTCGTAGGTTTCGATGGCCGCCACTCCGGCCGCGCAGGCGACGGGATGGCCCGAGAAGGTGTGACCCTGGTTCAACAGCTCGTCCTCGAAGTGGTCGGCGACCGCCTCGGTGACGGTCGTCGCCGCGAGCGGCTGGTACGAGCCCGTGAGCCCCTTCGCCATCGTGATGATGTCCGGCTCGGCGTCGTAGAGGGTCGACGCGAACCACTCGCCCGTCCGGCCGAACCCGGTCATCACCTCGTCACAGATCAACAGCGCGCCGTGGTCGTGGGCGATCCGTTGGAGCCGGGAGAGGTAGTCGTCGGGCGGCGTCAACACGCCGTTCGATCCCACGAGCGGCTCGACCAGCACGGCTGCGACCGTTCCCCCCTCCAGTTCTAACATCTCGTCGATGTACGCCAGGCTCTCGTCCGGGTCCAGACTCGAGCCGTACGCGTACGGGTCGGGACCCTTTATCATTCCGGGCACCGCCGGCTGGACCTCCGGGACCCTGTGCGACCCGACGGGGGTCGCCCGACGCCGACAACGACGCGGCGGTCGCGCCGTGATACGAGCGGTACCGCGAGAGAATCTTGTGTTTGCCGGTGTACGCTCTGGCGATCTTAAACGCCACCTCGTTGGCCTCGGTGCCGCTCGTCGAGTAGAACGTCTGTTTCAACGAGCCGGGCGTGATCTCGGCGAGTTTCTCTGAGAGTCGGGCGCGTGGCTCCGTCGACCAGCCGGGGCTGACGTACGGCACCGTCCGGACCTGGTCTGCGACGGCGTCCGACACGCGCTCGGCGTCGTAGCCGAGGCTGGTACAAACGTACTGGCTGCTGAAATCCAGAATCGAGTCTCCCGCGGCCGTCACGAGCCGCGGTCCCTCGGTGTCGACGATCTGGGTCGGATCGAAGTCCCGCTGACGGGTCCAAGTACCGAGCGTGTACTCCTGATCGAGCCGTTCGATCTCCGTCTGATCCGAGTGGTGTTGAGCCATACCACACCCTCAGGCTGGCGAAATATGAACGTTTGTGTGGCCGGGCGTTCGGGCGCCGGTTCGTCCAGTTCGGTCGCCGACGGTCGCAACGATCGGAAGCCGGGTCGGGGTCGTGCGCGCTTGTCGATCGGTTCTCCCCCGGAGTATTTATTCGGGGTCTGTGTGAACGTCTTGTATGAGCGATGTCGACACCCGCGGTCGAACGCACGTCGTCCGGAACTACGTCGGCGGAGAATGGACGACGCCGGACGGCGACGAACACCTGATATCGAAGAACCCGGCGACGGACGAACCGATCGCGAGGGTGCCGTTCAGTTCTCCGACGGACGTCGACGCCGCCGTCAGGCGCGGAGCCGAGGCGTTCGAGTCGTGGTCTTCACGTCCCGTCGAAGAACGCATCCAGCCGTTGTTCCGGCTGAAGACGCTGCTCGAGACGCACCAAGACGATCTCGCGGAGACGCTCGTCGAGGACCACGGAAAGACGCTCGCCGAGGCGCGCGGCGAACTCCGTCGGGGGATCGAGAACGTCGAGGTCGCTTGCGGCATTCCGTCGATGAGCCAGAGCGGGACCCTTCTGAACGCCGCTCCGGGGATCGACGAGAGCGCGGTCCGCAAGCCGCTTGGGGTGTTTACCGCGATCACGCCGTTCAATTTCCCCGGCATGATCCCGTTGTGGTTTCTCCCGTACGCCGTCGCGACGGGCAACGCCTTCG
Organism: uncultured archaeon A07HR67; assembly: GCA_000496175.1. Taxonomy (GTDB): domain Archaea; phylum Halobacteriota; class Halobacteria; order Halobacteriales; family Haloferacaceae; genus Halorubrum. The sequence continues at coordinate 309,000 of KI543168.1, forward strand.
TGCTCAAGCCGAGCGAACAGGACCCGCTCGTCCCCGAGCGGCTCTTCGAGCTGATCGACGAGGCGGGCTTTCCCGACGGCGTGGTCCAGCTGGTGAACGGCGGCCCCGAGACGGTGAACGCGCTGCTCGACCACGACGGAGTCGAGGGCGTCTCCTTCGTCGGGAGCACGCCCATCGCGAAACACGTGTACGAGCGCGCCGCGGCCAGCGGAAAACGGGTCCAGGCGCAGGGCGGCGCAAAAAACCACATCGTCGTGACCGAGACGGCAGACCTGTCGTTTGCCGCCGAAAAAACCGTCTCGTCGGCGTGTGCCTGCGCCGGCGAGCGGTGTCTCGCCAACGACGTCGCGCTCGTCGAGGCGTCCGTCTACGACGCGTTCGTCGACCGAGTCGTCGAGACGGCCGCCGAACAGACCGTCGGCGACGGGCTCGACCCCGAGACCGACGTCGGGGCCCTGATCAGCGCGGACCACGAGGCGGCGGTACGGGAGTACATCCGGACCGGCATCGAGGAGGGCGCAGAGCTGCTTCTCGACGGACGCGACGTCAGCGTCGACGGCTACGAGAACGGGAACTTCCTCGGGCCGACGGTGTTCGGCGGCGTCACCGCGGAGATGGAGATCGCCCGCGAAGAGGTGTTCGGGCCGGTGCTCGGGCTGGCACCGGTCGCAGACGTCGAGGCGGCGATCGACCGGCTGAACGAGAGCCGCTTCGGCAACGCCGCGAGCCTCTTTACCGGACGCGGGGCGGACGCGCGGCGGTTCCGCCACGACGCGGCGATCGGGAACCTCGGCGTGAACGTCGGCACCGCCGCGCCGATGCCGTTTTTCCACTTCGGCGGGTGGAAGGAGTCGTTCTTCGGCGACCTTCACGCACAGGGCGAGGACATGATCGACTTCTACACCGACAAGGCGATCTACATCGAACGCTGGCCGGACCAGTGAGGCGGCCGCGTCGCCGTCGGCCGGACGCGACGGCCGCCTCTGCGCGAGAGTGGCGGGAATCGAGCCGAAGTTCGATGGTTTAACGCCCGTCGCAGGGAACCGTTCGACATGGTGCGGGATCCGTCGCGCGAGGAGACGTCGCCCGACGTCGGCGACGTGTTGGACGCGCTGGCCGACGACGCCGCGCGGCGGATCGTCACGGCGCTCTCGGAGCCGAAGACGGCGAGCGAGCTCTCAGAGGAGTGTGAGATCCCCCTGTCGACGACGTATCGGAAGCTCGAGAAGCTCACCGAGGCGTCGCTGCTGGACGAGTCGACAGACATCCGCCGCGACGGACAACACACGACGCGGTACGCGGTCGCGTTCGAGGAGGTCGCCGTCTCGGTCGACGAGGAGAACGAACGCGCGTTCGCCGTCGACTTCGAACGTCCCGAGCAGGCGCGCGACGAGCGCCTGGCAGACCTCTGGTCGGAGCTCCGCGAGGAAACATGACAACACACATCGATCTGACGATAATCGCAGCGAAGACCGCCATCCTCGTGCTGGGTGGCTCGATCACCTACTACGCGCTCCGCGCGTTCGAGCGCACCGGCGACCCGTCGCTTCGCGCGCTCGCTATCGGGTTCGGCGTCGTCACCGTCGGCGCGCTGGTGGGCGGTGTCTCACACCAGCTCGTCGGTGCGAACCTGGCGGTGGGGATCGCGATCGATAGCCTGCTGACCGCGGCCGGGTTCGCGGTGATCGTCTACTCGTTGTACGTGGAGTAGCCGGCGGGACGCCGTGACGGCGCCGTCGGTCGACGAACGGTAGCCTTTTGCGGGGCTCACGTCTTAGATTCGACGATGAGCGAGGCCGCACGCGAGGAGCTCTCACGCCGGATCGCCGGCGAGATCACGCTCAGCGACGACCCGGGAGCGACGCTTCGGAAGTGGCGAACCGACTTCGACGTCTCACAGACGGAGCTGGCCGACCAGCTCGGCGTGTCGTCGTCGGTCGTCTCAGACTACGAGAGCGGCCGCCGCGAGAGCCCCGGAATCGGCGTCGTCCGGCGGACCGTCGAGGGATTGCTCGACATCGACGAGCAACGAGGCGGCGGCCGGCTCCGGCAGTACGCGCGGGTGCTCTCGGCCGGGTTCGAAAGCGACATCGTCCACGACCTCCGGGAGTACGACACCGCGGTTCCGGTAGCGGAGTTCTACGAAGCGATGGGCGCGACGGAGGTGGTCCGTGGCGACAGAGACCGGGTGAACGGCCACACCGTGATCGATTCGATCCAGGCGATAACTCGGCTCTCCAGCGAGGAGTTCTACCGGCTGTACGGCCAATCGACCAACCGCGCGCTCGTGTTCACCAAGGTCACCCGCGGGGAGTCCCCGCTGGTCGCGATGCGCGTCGTGAGCCCGACGCCGAACGCAGTCGTGCTCCACGGGATCGACGACGACGACCTCTGGGAACACGCCGCCGACCTCGCGCGCGTCGACGGATTCTCGCTCGCGACGTCCACCCGGAATCTCGAGGCGTGTCTGTCTGACCTGCGTGCGCTGTGAGCCGGGACGGGCCAGCTGCCGGCCGAGAGGACTTATGAGCGACCCACCCGTGTGTTCCGGCGTGATCGAGTTCACGCGCGCGGCGTACGACGACGTCGTCTTCCACGCATACAGCGGCGACGAAGAGGAGGTCTGTGGCGTGTTGGCCGGAAGCCACGGAACCGACGGCGAGGCGAGCGTCGTGACGCGGACCCACGAGACCGAGAACGCCGCCGAGACGCCGGCGGTTCGCTACCTGATCGACGCCGAAGAACAGTTCGAGGTCATCGAGGCCGTCGAGGACGACGGCCTCGACGTGGTCGGCTTCTACCACTCGCATCCGGCAGGCCCGACGCGACCGAGCGAAACGGACGCCGCACGGGCGGCGTGGCCCGACCACTCGTACGTCATCTGTGCGCTCGACGGCTACCCGTTCGTCGGGTCGTGGCGGTGGAGAGGCGACGAGACGGGGTTCGAACCGGAAACGGTCGCCGTCGAGAACGCTCGATGAGCGAGCCCGGCGGCCACCGAGCGGCTCCGCGGCCGATCGCTCGGCGGGGGTGGTCATCGCCGGACCAACCGCGGACCTGAAACCGCTGGCGCGCCTTCCGCCGGACATGACCGATCAGACGTACGCAGAACGGCTCCGAGCCAACCGCGAGGAGAAGGACGCGTTCTTCGCCGACCACCCACAATCGCCGATCCCGCCGGAGCACCGCGACGGGTTTTCCGGACTCAATTACTTCGATCCCGACCCCGACTACCGCGTCGAGGCGACCGTGACCGTCCACGACGACCCCGACCCCGTCGAGATGGAGACGACCGCGAGCAACCCGGTCCGGTACCTGCGGGTCGTGACGTTCGCGTTCGACCTCGGCGACGAGACGCACACGCTCGCGGGCTACCGCCAGGCCGACGAGGACGGCGAGATTTTCGTTCCGTTTCGCGACAAGACGACCGGCCAGCAGACGTACTCACAGGGGCGATACATGGAGTTGGAGCCGGACGGCGACCTCGCCGACGGCGACACCGTAACGATCGATTTCAACCTCGCGTACAGCCCGTTCTGTGCGTACAGCGAGACGTTCGCGTGTCCGCTCCCGCCGGAGGAGAACTGGCTCGAGACGGTCGTGCCCGCCGGCGAGAAGGCGCCCGATCTGGAGTGACGGCGACGGTTGGGCGACGTCTTCGCTCGACGAGCATCTCCGGGCCACCGGCGTCCGAACCCGCGCACCTCCGGTCGTGGCCCGCGTCGACAGGTCCGTCGCGGACGCGCCGGCCCGCGGCGGCGATCAGTACCGGTCCCGCAGGCGGCTGATCTCGATGTGGACCGTCGGCGGCCCGGTGTGGACGTCGCCGTCGGGCGAGCCGGCGTACTCGTGTGAGATCTCGGCGACGCGGAAGCGTTCGCCGTCGTACTCGAGTATTTCTCCCTTCCGCGGAAGCGGGGTCGTGGGCGCGATCTCGATGCGTCCTCGCAGGTCACCGCCGTGGTGGAGCAGCGCGACGATCTCCGTCATGTATTCAGGCACATGTGTTCCGCGAAGTTAGGTGTTACAGGCGTCGCGCGGGTTCTGTGTGGTGTCGCCGCCATCGCGGGCGCGTCCGTCTGCTCCCTCAGAGGCCCCGTTCGTACCGCTCGATCGCCCGGTCGGCTCCCGCAGAAAGGAAGCCGACGTCCGTGCCGGCGATCAGGAAGTCGTAGCCGGCGTCGAGCCAGGTGTCGATCAGGTCGTCGCTCGTCGCCAGCGTGCCAACGGGCACGCCCGCGTCGTTCGCGGCGGCGATCGTCTCCTCGATCGCTGCCGTGAACGACGGGTCGTCGTACGCGCCGAACCGTCCGAGCGCCGCCGAGAGGTCGGCCGGGCCGACGAACAACGCGTCGATTCCCGGCACGGCGGCGATGTCGCCGGCCGACTCGACCGCCCGCTCGGTCTCGATCTGAGCGATGACGGCAATCTCGTCGCTCTCGTGTCGGAGGTACTCGCCGAGCCGACGGCCGTACGCGGAGGCCCGGCTTCCCGCCACGCCGCGCTGTCCGCGGTAGCCGTCGGCGTCGGCGCGTTGGTCGTCGGCCGAGTCGACGTCCGTGGCGTCGCCGTCGACTTGCGGCGGGTACCGGCACGCCTCGACGAACTCGCGTGCGTCCGCCGGCGAGTGTATCTGCGGGGCCATGATGCCGGCGGGACCCGCATCGAGGATGCGTTTGATCCGGGCTGGGTCGACGTCGGCGGTCCGCACGAGCGTCTCCGTGTCGCCCGGTGCCGCCTCGACTGCGCGGAGCATATTCTCGACCGACTCGGCCGTGGCCGGCGAGTGTTCGGTGTCGACGGTGAGGAAGTCGAACGCCGCGGTCGCCATGGCTTCTGCGACGCCCGGCGAGGGCAGCGAACACCAGCCGCCGACCGGGCGGTCCCCCTCTCGAAGCGTCCGTTTCAGATCCATACACCGCGTTCGGAGAGGTCGTACAAAAGAGCCGGTGAGACGGCAGACGAGGGGGGCGACGGCGGCCGGCTACAACCGGCCGACGTTCTCTACGGCGACGGATTCGACCGCGTCGACGCCGGCGAACGCCTCTTCGACGGCCTCGGTACCGCCGGCGTCGTCGGGAACGATGACGGTCGGAAGCAGCGCGACCAGCCCGAACGCGACGTCGTCGCGTTCGAAGCCGCGGATCCGCGCGCCCTGCGGGAGGGTGGCCTCGAGTTCGTCCTGTAGTTCGTCGAGGTCGACCTCCGGGCTGTTCGGCATGACCTTGATCTTGGCGGCGACGTCGCCCATCCTCAAGGCCCCCGGAAGCCGCACTGGTGACACTCGTAGAGGTTGCTTTGTTTCCGGCACTTCGCACACCGGTGGATCGTCGCCCCGCAGTCCGGACAGGCGAACCGGGCGGCGTTCATCCCGGACACCTGGATGCCACAGGAGACACACTGCTGTGCGCTGCGGTTGTCGGTATCGCTCATACCAGTTCTCACCGGCGCGTGAGGTTTAACCGTTGTTCTTTGCCCTCGCACCGACGCGGTCACCACAGCATCAGCGGGCCGATGAGCACGCCCATCAGGTGGACTCGGCGCGCGCCGAGCCGCGGCGGGACGAGCCCGAGCACCGCCGAGACGGCGAAGACGACGACGCCGAACCCGCCCGCGAAGGCGTAAGACACGCCGGCGAGCAGACACAGGACGCCGAGCGAGAGCCGGGTGTAGTCGGCGGTGCCGACGACCCGGAGGTACGCGTCGCCGACGAGCAGCAACAGCGTGAACCCACAGACCGCGGCGGTGGCGACCGCGACGAGGAGGATCGGGAGCGCGAGCGGCACCTCGGCGCGGTCGACCGCGACGGTGACGCCGGTCCGGGGGGTGCCGAGCGCGACGAGCGCGAACAACGCGAACACGGTGTTCGCGGTGTTGGCTCCGCTGGTCGCGACGATGAAGCCGCGGTCGGCCTCGCGGCGCGGAACCAACGGCAGGGCGGCGACTGCGGCGATTGCCGCCGAAACGCCCGGAACGTAGCCGACGACGGCCCCCGCGAGCGATCCCGCGGTCGCGCTGACGCCGAGGTCGCGGCCGCCCATCGTGATCCGCGCGTCCGACTGCGGCGGGACACCCTCGCCGCCGAGCGCGTCGACGAGCACCGGCGCGCCGAACAACCCGGAGAACAACGGCGCGAGCATTCCCCCGGCGTCGAGTGGAGCAGAGGGGTCCACGTCGAGGGTGGCGATCCCGAGCGCGGCGCTGGCGAGAAAGGCGGCGAACCCGCCGGCCGCGGACCGTTTCGACGATTCCGTGACGACGAGAAAGACGACGACGCCCGCGAGCAGGAACGGAAGGTGCGCCCTGACGGTCGGGTAGCCGCGCACCATGAGCCAGGTGATCGGGACGGCGAGCGGCACCGCCAGCGCGACGGCGAGTCCGGACCCGACCGCCGACAGCCGGAGCGCTTCCCGGCCGCGACCGGCGACGACGAGCCGATGCCCGGGGAGCGCGGCGACGGCGGTCGCGGCGTCGGGCACGCCGAGCGCGAGCGCGGGAACGATGTCGAGAAACGAGTGGACGACCCCCGCGCCGAGCATGGCGACGCCGACGAGCAACGGGTCGGCGGGAATCGACGGGGCGACCCCGGCGAGCAGCAGCGCGAAGTTGTTCGCGTGGAGCCCGGGGATCAGTCCGCTCAACGTCCCTAACGCCGCGCCACCGAAGAGAAACAAGAGCGCGGCTCCGGCGAACGTCGGATCGAAGACCGGCCGGACCAGCGCGTCCATCCCGGCTGAGTGGCCGCGGCTTCGGTGATAAACGGCCGGACCGGCGGCGCTCGAACAGACCGGGCGAAACGGGCGGAGCGGTGATGAAAAACTCAGGCCGCGGCGGCCGCCTGCGACTTCTTGGCGGTGATGTAGCCGGCGATTCGGTTGCGGACGCCCTTCGACTCGACGGTAGTGAGCGTGGCGACGCTTTCTTTATTCGTCTCGAAGTCGGCGTTGAACGAGTCCGGATACTCCTCTAAGAGGACGTTCGCGAGCTGTTTGATGTACTTGGGTTTGATAGCCATACCGGCGCTACCCGCGGGCTGGACTAAAAGGGTTCGTTCCAGCGCGAGCGGCTGTGTGGGGGTCTCACTCCGCGCCGTTGGCGTCAGCATCGCCGGCATCGACCCGCTCGGACGCGTGCTCCTCGGCGAGTGCTCGCCACCCGGTCGCCTCGTCGATCCGCGCGAACGCGTCGCGCTCGGCCGGGCCGCCACACCGCTCGACGACATCCGCGAAGTACCGCAGCCGTTCGAGTAGCTCGGACGTGTCGTAGGCGGGCACGTCGAGCCGCGAGGCGGCGACGGCGGCGTCGACGACCGCGCCGAACCCACGGTTCACCGTCGGCACCCGCTCGGCCAGAACCGCGTTCTCGACGGGCTCGAGCTCCCACGTGCGTATCGTCGTGTCGCCGGCCGTCTCGCTCGCGACCGCCTCGACGCGCACCTCGACCCAGGCGTCGGCGTTGGGCAGAACGGGCGTAGGCGCCTCGCGAACGGCGAGCGCCGCGTCGACGAACTCCCGAGGGTCGACGGTGAACTGGACCACCCCGCCGCCGCGCTCGACGAAGTTCCGCCAGGTCCGGGTTCGGCCGTACGTTCGGGCCGTGACGGGGTCGGCGTCGGTCTCGGGCGCGTGAAGCCCGAGCGCGGCGGCGTTCCACAGGTCGTTCGGCCCGCGCGTCGTGACGACGGACTCCGTGACGCCACGGAGATCGACCGGCCAGCCGTCGGGCCTCACGGGATCGCCTCCGTGGCGACATCGGCTCCCCGCCGGAGCGCGACGTACAACGCCGCACAGGTGAGGTCGGCGGTGGTGCCCGGGTTGATCTCCGCCTCGACGAACGACACCGCCAGCGGCTCTGCGGCGTCGAGGTCGATCGCGTGAACCGCGTCGGCGTCGGGAAGCGATCCAGTTTCGATCGCGGCGTCGTCGCCCGCGAGGAGCGCACGCGCCTCGGCGCTCGCCTCGCGTGCCGTCTCGGGAGCGTGGTCCGTCGCGACGAGCGTGTCCGGGACGGCAGCGAGCAGCCCGAGAAAGGCCCGGGCGGCTCGGTCGGCCAGCGGTCCCTCGTCGGCGACGATCCACTCGGCGGCGCGGAACGTCCGCGGGAACCCCTCGACCCACTCCTGGGCGTTGCGGTCGGGAAGCCGGTCGGCGCCGTCGGCGGTCGCCGCCGTGGTCATCACCTCCCGGAGCGTGAGTCCGCGCTCGCGGAGCGTCGGAGCCACCGCCGCGCCGCGTCGCACGTCGATGTCCGACGCGTCCGGCGGCGGGTCGTCGACGGCGACGTCGACGTGTTCGAACGCCCGGTAGAACGCGACCGCGTCGTCGACGGTGGTCGCCCGGGTCACCCGGTCGAGCCCGGCCGGCGAGAGGTCGCCGGCCCGGGTCGCCCGGACGAGCGGCACGAGCAGCAACAAACAACCGAACTGGGTGTTCGTGCCGGCGCGTCCGGCCATCCCGGCGACCGCACGCTCGAAGGCGTGGCCGACGGCCGCGCCGCGGGCGGCCCGTTCGAGCCCCTCGCGGGCGCCGACGGCGCCGCCGAGAAACGACTCGAACCGGAGGCCTGCGAGGTCGCGGCGGCGGTCGACGTTTCCCGGCTTCGGCGTTCCCGCGACCTCCAACAGGAGCGCGAGCGTCGCGTCGTCCGCGGGCGAGCGCTCGGCGCTCACGCCGGCACGAGGCGGCGAGGCGGTCACGACGACGCCTCCAGTCGACCCGTCAGGCGCCCGTCACGCCACGCCGCGACCGCCTCGGCGACCCGCGAGCGAGCCTGTGGATCGGTGCTCGGCCGGCCGATGCTCACCGCGTCCGCGCCGCGAGCCGCGTACGCCGCGACGGTGTCGTGGCCCCTGACGCCGTTGTTGGCGACGACGGTGAGCCCGGCGGGAGCCGTTCTCGTGAGCTCCGCGACGACGGCTTCCGAGTCCATGGCGTCGACGTGGAGCCAGTCGGCACCCGCCGCCGCGACCGCGCGGGCGACCGCGGTGAGGTCAACGCCCGGAACCTCCGCGCGCACCTTCACGCTGGTCGTCGCGCCCGCGTCGGCCGCGGCGGCGACGTACGCCGCCAGCCGGTCGCGGTCGGCCAACAACGTCTCGCCACAGCCGACCGCGCGGAGCTCTGGCTGGCGGCAGTGGGCGTTGATCTCACAGATCGCGTCGCGTTCGGCACACGCCGCGGCCGCCTTGCAAACCGGCTCGATGGTCGCGCTACGGACGTTGATCCCGGGAACGACCGGCGCGTCGGCGGTCGCCCGTAGCTGGCGGCCGAGCCACGCGAGCGGGTCGTCCGGGAGGAACTCGGAGCGCCCGCGCGCGACGAGTTCGCGCGCGGCGTCCCGGCTCGCCGGGTCGAGCGCGATCCCTCCCATGACCGCGCAGTCGACGTGGTCGGACGCCGCGCGCGCCCAGTCGGCGTCGGCCCGACCGCTGAGGCTGGCGGCGACGAGGAAGGGGGCGGCCGGCGCCGCGGTCACGACACCGCCTCCAGGGCCCGTCGACAGGCGCGGGCGACGCGCTCGGCGTCGTCGGGGCCGTCGATCGTGATGTCGGTTCGTTCGACGTGACGCGAGAGGTCGGTCGGGTCGTCGTCGTCGAGGACGAACGCGTCCGCGAACGGGTAGGCGTCGGCGACGCCCGTCGTCGAGGGAGCCAGCCCGACCCCGGCCATCAGATCGGCGGCGGGGCCCGAGTAGACGGAGTCGCCGACGAACGGCGAGACCGCGACGACCGGCGTCTCGGCCAGCATCGCCTCGATCTCGGGGACCGCGAGCATCGGACCGATGCTCGTCACCGGGTTCGACGGGCCGACGACGACCGGCTCGGCGAGCGCGGTCCGGACCGCGTCCGTCGGCTCGGCCGCGTCCGCTCCGCGGAACTCGACGTCCGTGACGCCCGGCTCGCCGCGGCGGGCGACCCAGTACTCCTGAAAGTGGATCGTCTCGCCGTCGGTCGTGTGGATCAGCGTCGCAACCGGGTCGTCGGACATCGGAAGCAGGTCGAACGGTAGGCCGAAAACGTCCGCGAGAACGTCGATGACGTCCGTGAGCGTGTGTCCCTCGTCGAGCAGGCCCGTCCGCGTGAGGTGGACCGCGCGGTCGCGGTCGCCGATCTCCATGAACTCGGCGACGCCAGAGAAGCGCCGCCAGCGGGCGATCCGTCTGCCGGCCGTCTGAGCGTCGTCGTCGAGATACCGGGGGCCCGACGCGAGCCCGGCCGCATCGGCGAGCCGCGCGAGCTCCGCGTGGGTCTCCGTGGTGTCGTCGGCTATCCCCCACCAGCGGTCACGGTCGAGAACGCCGCCTTCGGCGAACAACACCGTGTCGACGTCCGGACAGACCAGATGGCCGCCGAGCTCGACGTCGTCGCCGGTGTTGGCGACGACCGTCACGTCGTCGGCGGCCCACAGGCGGGTGGCGCCGTCGAGCAGTTTCGGCGTCCCTGTGCCGCCGGCGAGAAACGTCACCATGTGCCCGCAAGGTGGCGGTCGGATTTGTATCCTCGGCTCTGGGCTCGTCGCCGACCGATCACGCTCGACGGGGCGGCCAGCGCGACACCGGCGAACTGCTCACTCTCTGGTGGCGACGCTCGTTTGCATCCCGTCCGTGTTGAACGCGCTACCGACGCCGTCGTCGCCACAGACGATGACACCCGCGCCCGACCCGGTGACCGTCTCGAACTCCGATATCGCTCGGTCGGCCGCCGTCTCGGCGTCGTGGCCCGCCTCGAGTAAGTCGACCGCCCGGCGCGTGAGCGTGACCCGCGTGATGTCCTCGCCGGCGCCCGTGGCGCTCGCGCCGCCCGCGTCCGCACAGAAGAAGCCCGAGCCGACCTGCGGCACGTCGCCGACGCGGCCGGCCAGCGCGAACGAGCGCCCGCCGGTGGAGGTCGCCGCCGCGAACGTTTCGCCGTCGGACGCGACCGCGCCGACGGTGTCGTGGTCGGGGGCGGTCCGTTCGGTCCGTTCCGGCGCATCGGAGTCGCCGCCCGCCTGGTCGCCGCCCGCGCCGAATCGGGTCTCCAGCCAGTCGAGGTGGGCGCTCGGGCCGCCGTCGGGCGGGTCCGCCGCCGCGTACTGCTCGCGTTTCTCCTCGGTGAGGAGGTCGACGCCGGTTTCGACGCCGAAGTCGTCGGCGAGCGCGACGGCGTGGTCGCCGGAGACGAGCGTGTGCGGCGTCTCTGTCATTACGACGCGAGCGACGCTGACCGCGTGTTCGACGCCCGGCATCGAACACGCCGCGCCAACCGCGCGGTCGGCGGTCATCACGCCTGCGTCCGTGCGGACGACGCCGTCGGATTGTACCGCGCCGCCGACGCCAGCGTTGAACCGCGGGCTCGTTTCGAGGACTCGGACCGCCGACTCGACCGCGTCGAGCGGCGTCGTCTCGGCGGCGCCCGTTTCGGCCGCCTCGTCGAGGACCGCCTGGCGAGGCTCGGGGTCGTCCGGGACGCCGCCGGCGCCGCCGTGGAGTATCACGCGCATGATCGAACCTCAGACGGCAGCGGCATAAGGCCCCGGAAAGCGGCGGTGCGGACGGCTGTGTGCGCGACTGCGACAGCGACCGTCGGCCGATCGCTGCCGACCGGCTCTCCGTCGACGGCCGGCTTTTGTACGCGGCGGCCGAAGGGATCGTCGTGACCGACCCGCCGCCGACAACCGTTCTGTTGCCGACCGTCCGGTGGACCGACGCCTGTACGGACGTCGCCGAGGCGGTGCGGCAGACCGACGAACTACTGGTGATCGCCGACACGGAAGACGACCCCGTCGCCGACCGCCGCGGGACGACACCGGACGGCGTCCGGGTGGTTCTCGCGGGCGAGCCGACGGGCTGTTCCGGAAAAGCGAACGCGATCATCGCGGGCATGCGAGCGGCCGAGACCGACCGGATCGTGTGGACCGACGACGATTTTCACCACCCGCCGGGGTGGCTCGCTGCCCTCCACGCCGACTACGAGCGACAGGGACCGACGACGGAGTTGCCGGTCTTTCTCGGCCGCGACCCGCTCGGGATTCTGTTGGAGCCCGCCTACCTCTTCGGCGGCACGCTGGGGGTGGCCACCGGCGGCGTCGCGTGGGGCGGCGCCGTCGTTTTCGAGCGCGACGACGTCGACGAGACCGCCCTGCTCGCGGACCTCGGCCGGACGGTCAGCGACGACGGAACGTTGAGCGAACACCTCGACGTGACGCCGGTGAAACGGCTCCGGCTGGTGTCGAGCGGAGGGTCAGTCCGCGACTCGCTCGAGCGGTTCGTCCGGTTTCTGTGGATAACGCGGTACCACGCACCCCGGGCCGTCGCGGTCAACGTCTGTCTCGCGGTCGCGCTCGCGGCGGCGTGTCTGGCCGCGCCGGCGGCGGCCGTCGTGGCGGCGACGCTGGTTTCGGCGGCGACGTACGCGTGGGCGGGGCTCCGGCGGCCGTCGTTTCTGCTCGCGGGACCGGCCGTCGTCGCCATGCCCGGACTGTTGGCGTACGCGTTCGCGCGCAGGACGTTCGTCTGGGGCGGCCGGCGCTACCGCTGGCTCGACAAACACGACGTGCGGAAAACCCGGAGATAACGCGCGTAACGCCGGCGTGACGCCGTACGGCCCGCGGCGCGTGAAAAACGGCAGGCACTTTACGGCGGTTCGAGAAGCCACGACCGTTATGAGCTACGAGAAGGTAGATATTCCCGACGACGGGAAGCAGATTACGCTTGCCGACGAGGAGACGGGCGCGTTGACCGTCCCGGAGAATCCGATCATTCCTATCATTTACGGCGACGGGATCGGAACCGACGTCGGGCCGGCCGCCCAGCGAGTGCTCGACGCGGCCGCGGAGGCGACGGGCCGGTCGATCGCGTGGATGCGCGTGTACGCGGGCAGCAGTGCCCGGGAGATGTACGACGAGAACCTCCCCGAGGACACGGTAAACGCGATCCGCGACCACCGCGTCGCGATCAAGGGGCCGTTGACGACCCCCGTCGGTGCCGGCTTCCGCTCGCTGAACGTCGCGTTGCGGAAGGTGCTCGACCTGTACGCGAACGTCCGCCCGACCTACTACATCGACGGCGTCCCGTCGCCGGTCAAACACCCCGAAGCGATGGACATGATCACGTTTCGAGAGAACACCGAAGACGTCTACGCCGGCATCGAGTGGGAGGCCGGCACCGACGGCGCCGAGCAGGTGCGCGAGTTCCTCGAAGGCGAGATGGAGATCGCGGACGTGATCCACGACGGCCCGGTCGGCATCGGTGTCAAGCCCATTTCGGAGTTCGGCTCGAAGCGGCTCATCCGCGAGGCGTACGACTACGCGCTCGCGAACGACCGCGACTCGGTCACGCTCGTCCACAAGGGGAACATCATGAAGTTCACCGAGGCGGCGTTCCGTGACTGGGGATACGAGCTGGCGCGCGAGGAGTACGGCGACGAGCTCATCACCGAAGACGAGCTCTGGGAGGAGCACGACGGCGAACAACCCGACGACGCGGTCGTCGTCAAAGACCGCATCGCCGACAACATGCTCCAACAGCTGCTGACCCGCACCGACGACTACTCCGTCGTCGCGACGATGAACCTCAACGGCGATTACATGTCCGACGCCGCCGGCGCGCAGATCGGCGGACTCGGGATCGCACCCGGGATCAACCGGGGACACGGCCGGTGTCTCGCCGAGCCCGTCCACGGCTCCGCGCCCAAGTACGCCGGCGAGGACAAGGTGAACCCCACGGCGATGATCCTCTCGGGCCGCGAGATGCTCGAGTACATCGGCTGGACCGACGCCGCAGACCTCGTGCGCGACGCCGTCGAGGAGACCATCGCCTCCGGACAAGTCACCTACGACCTCCATCGGCAGATCGACGGCGGCGAGAAGCTCGCGACCAGCGAGTTCGCCGACGCCGTCGTCGAGACAATCGAGGCCCGCTCGTAGAGGTCGTCGCGACGCTCGGCGGTCGGTTGCCGCCGTGCGTGTCACCACTCCTTACACTCGGCACAGACCAGGTCGCCGTCGTCGCGCCAGCGGCGCGAGACCTGTGCTCCACACCGCTGACAGCCGGCGCCGGCGGCCGTCCACGCCGCCGTCGACGTGGCAGGGTCGTCGGCCGGGTCGAGCCGGTCGGCGTGGCCGTTCGCGTCGGCGGCCTGGCCGTTCTCGGACTCGGTATCGACGGCGCGGTCGTTCTCGCCGGCGTCTTCGGACTCCTCGCCGGCGGTCTGGCCGTTCTCAGTCTCCTCGGAGCCCGCTCCGGCAAACTCGTCGAGCGAGCGGTCCTCGGGCATTCACGCCTCTCGTCGGAGCCGCGAGACGACGTACTCGCGTTCCAAGTCTCCGAGGAACTCGCCGAGCCGCGGGCCCTGCGGCTGGTCGAAAAAGAGGCGATACCCGGCCTCGAAGAAGTCGCTGACCTCGACATCGTGGTCCCGGGCGGTGTCGTACATCGCGGCCTGGATCGCCTCGCCGTCGGTGCCCGCGGCGACGACGTCGGCGAGGTCGTCGAGCGCCGCCGCCACGTCGTCATCGAGGTCGACGTCGGGAAGCGTCGTCTGAAGCCGGTAGTTGTACTCGTTGTCGGTTCGTTCGGCCCAGGTCCGCGCTCGTTCGACGCGGCCGAGCGCCTCGCGGACCGCCCACTCGGGCGCGTCGTCGCCGATGTGACCCTCGTCGCGTGCGAGTTGCTCGCGGAGGGCCGGGTCCTCGACCATGCCGAGGACGGCCGCGAAGGTGTACGGGAGACGGATCCGGTCGGCGGGATCCGCGTCGGCCGGCCGGTCGAGAGACGGACCGACGACGAACGGGTAGGCCCGCTCGGCGAACCGGGTCAGCTCCGCGTTGTCGACCTCGCCGAAGTACGCCCGCTCGAAGCGGTCGAAGCGGTCGACGAGCTGGTCGATCCGTTGGATGTCCAGGTCGCGGCCTCGTTTCGGATGTAACGCGAAGAAGTATCTGACCACCTCGACCTCGAGTATCTCGAGGAGTTCGGGCACCGTGACGACGTTGCCCGCCGACGAGGAGAGCGTCTCCCCGCCGAGCGTGAACCACTCGTACACCATCGGAACCGGCGGCTCGGTGTCGAACACGGTGCGTGCGAGGTCGACGCCGGACGGCCACGAGCCCTCGGCGTGGTCCTTGCCGAACGGCTCGAAGTCGATGTCGAGCACGTCCCACTGTGCGGGCCACTCGAGCCGCCATGGCAGCTTCCCCTCGCGGAACGTGGCGGTTCCCTCGTGGCCACACCCCTCGATAACGTCGTCACCGACCTCGAGATCCGTACAGGCGTACTCGACGGTGCCGGCCGCTGGGTCGACGGCGGTCACCGTCTCCGTGATCGTTCCACACTCCGCACACACCGGGTTGAACGGGACGTACTCGTCGTCGACCTTGTTCTGGTACGCTCCGAGGGTGTCGCGGACGCCGTCGAGGTCCGAGAGGACGGTGTGAATCGCCTCGTCGAACGCGCCGTCGGCGTACAACGCCGTGTTCGAGACCATCTCGATCGGGACGTCGAGCCGGTCGGCGTCGGCGCGCAACAGAGCCGCGAAGTGGGCGGCGTACGACTCGCGCTCGCCGAACGGGTCGGGGATCGCGGTGTACGGCTTGCCGAGGTTGCGTCCGAGCGCGCCCGCGTCGACGTCGCCGAGACCGACGATTTCGCCGTCGGCGTCCGCCAGTTTCCGGGGGAGTTTGCGGAGCGGATCCTTGTCGTCGGAGGTGAACACCTGCCGAACCTCGTGGCCCCGCTCGCGGAGCACCTCCGCGACGAAGTGGCCGCGCATGATCTCGTTGACGTTGCCGAGGTGAGCGACGCCAGACGGGGAGACGCCTCCCTTGATCACGATCGGGTCCGTCGGGTCGCGCGCCTCGATCTCGTCGGCGACGGCGTCGGCCCAGAAATCGTGGAAGCCGTCGGCCGCGGGGTCGTCCGCGTCTTCCGTGGGTCGGTCGGAGAGGATATGCGGCGAGTCCGTCATCGCTCCTCCGTCCACGCCGCCGGGTCGGTTCCCCCCTCCGGAACCACGTTCGTGCCCGTGTGGTCGCCGTGGAGTGCCGCGTCGACGACCGCGTCGGGGTCGGTTCCGTCGAGGACGACGGCGCGAATCCCGGCGCGGTCGATCAGCTTCGCCGCGAGCAGGTCGACGGGAGCGGACGCGCCCGCATCGCGGCTCATGGGAAGGACCACGTCGACCAGTTCGGCCGGCGACACCTCCCCGAATCGGGTCGCGTCGCGGTGGCTGTCGGGGTCGGCGTCGTAGACGCCGTCGGCGCTCGTGGCGAAGACGAGCAGGTCGGCGTCGACGAACTCCGCGAGCGCGACCGCGACCGCGTCGGTCGTCTGTCCGGGGGTCATCCCGCCCATCACGGGAATCTCGCCGCGGCGGAGCGCCGTCGCCGCCTCGTCGTAGGCCGTCGCCGGCGCCGGAGCGGCCGCGTCGCCGAGCGCGGCGATCAGCAGCCGGGCGTTGAGACGGGTGGTCCCGATGCCGAGCTCGTCGAGTTCGACCTCGTTGCCGCCGAGCTCGCGGGCGGTCGTGATATACTCGCGGGCGACGCCGCCGCCGCCGACGACCGCGCCGGTCTCACACCCCTCCGCCGCCAGCCGATCGAGCGCGTCGGCGTAGGCGGCGACTCGATCGGGATCGAGCTCCGGCGCGAGCACGCTCCCGCCGATAGAAACGACGAGTCTCATTGCCGTGAGGTAGCCGTGTCGCGGGTTTAAGCGTTATCAAGCCGGGAGCGACCGCAAGCCGATCACGAGAAGGCGACCGGCACGCCTCCAACGGCCGCGATCGCGGCGTCGAGCCCCAACGCGACCGTCACCAGCGCGCCCGCGTACGCGGTCGATCCCGCCAGCGACGCGGCGGCGAACCGCGCGGTCGACACCGACGAGTTCGCGGTCGGCACGGCGATCCAGCTGCGGGTTCCCGGAAGCGCGTTCGTCACTGCGACCGCCGGAACGCCCCATCGGTCGAGCCAGCGGAGCGGCCCGTCGACCCCGTCGTCGGCCACCGGGACGACGCGAATCCGAGTCGGGTCGACGCCCAACCGGCGGACGGAGACGAACAACAGACACTGCCCGGCCGTGGCGCCGACGACCGCCGCGGCCGCCACCGGCAAGAACGCGACAACGTCCGACCCGACCGCGAGAATCGCGGCGACGAACACCGTGCGGGTCGGGATCAGTTTGCCGACCAGCGCGCCCTCCAACACGAAGACGCAGAACAAGACGGCGATCCCGTAGGTCTCGAGGAGGCCGAGCGTCGTCTCGAACGAGGAGTCAAGCATACCGCAGGTGGGTCGTTACAGTATATGAGGGCTCGCATCGCGGGAGGGTTTTCGTTCGGTGAACGCCCACAGTTCGCACGATCGATGTCGGCGTCACGGCACCCGACTTCGTCGCGTCGGCCGTCTCGAGCGGCGCCGAACTCGAGTTTCACCGACTCGTCGAAGCGCACCGACCGAAATCCCCACGAGGGGGAGTCAAGCCGGTAGATCGTTGGGCGCGGCGAGAAGTGCACCGGCCGAGATTTGAACTCGGGTTGCAACCATGGCAAGGTTGCGTGATACCACTACACTACCGGTGCGTGCGTCGCACTAAGATGTGAACCGGTGAAATACTTAAACTTGTCACTTCGGCGGCTCCGCGAACGAGACCGTCACCGACTCCGCCGAGAGGTCGTAGACGTTCATCTCCCGGCCCTTCTGTGAGTATTTCACGCCGACCGGAGCGAGGAGGTCGACGCCTTGGAGACGGCTCAGGTGGTACGTGACCGCCTGAAGCGAGACGTCGAGCTCGGCGGCGATGTCGGACGGCGTCGAGGGAGACTCGCGGACGACGTCGAGAATTTCTCGGGCCGTCTGGGAGGACAACACGTCCAGAAGCGGGCCGGCGTCCTCCAGCCGTGCGGTCCGACGGTCCCGGTCGGGCGTCGATTCGACGGGCGTCGGGGAGAGCTGTTCGAGCGTCATCTACCGAAGAGTGCGGTTGAGTTCGCGAACTGAACGGTTCGGTTGGCTGAAACGAGCATCGGGTTTCTGATGGAAGGACACATCGCCGTTTAGGAGTTATGCCAACACGAACAACACTGTTATCACAATCCTCAATATCCGCACCGTACTACCGCGAGACATGTCGAGCATGGACGTGCCGAGACGGGTCCACATCGTCCCGCTGGGGTACGAGAAGGACCGGATCGTACAGCCGGTCATCGACGCCGATGCCGACGAGGCGTTGTTTTTACACCCGGACCCCGACGCGCCGGAGATCGACCAGCCGGCGTATCACGACGACGTCCGCGACCGGATTCGGGAGGCGGGGATCCGAACCGAGACCATCGAGTGCGACATCTTCAACCTGTACAGCTCGCTCGGCACCATCGCCGAGGTGTCGAATCGGTTCCGCGAACACAACGTCTACGTCAATCTCGCGTCGGGGTCGAAGGTGACCGCGATCGGCGGGATGATCGCCTGTATGGTGACCGGAGCGGTGCCGTACTACGTCCGCGCGGAGACGTACGCCGGCGGCGAGGAGCGGCCCGTCGCCTCGGGCGCCAAGCCGCCGGAGACGCTCCCGAAGTACCACATCGAGGAGCCGGAACGCGAACACATCGCAGTCCTCGATCACGTCAAGGCGAACCAGCCGGTCACGAAACGGGAGCTGATCGAGTACGGCCGGCGCGAGGGGCTCCCGTTCGTCGCCCGCTACGACACGGAGGGCGTACAAAATCCCGAGCGAGGGTATTATCGTCGGTTGAACACGCGGATCGTCGAACCGCTTCGGAGCCGAGGCTTCGTCGAGATCGAGAAACACTCAAAATACCAGTACGTCGCGGTCACCGAAAGCGGCGAGAACCACCTCGAAGCCTTTCGGTACCTGCTTCAGGAGTGACGCCGGCGGTCGGGCGGCGCGTGCGACCAGCAGTCGGTGCCGGCGCCGACACGTGCGACCGACGGTCGACGGCGGCCGCCCCGTCAACCATATGTCCGTCTCGCCCCGACGGTGTGCCATGCGAGGTCGTGCCGCGATCGCGGACGCGCTCGGTCGGCTGGAGCCGCCGCCACGGCTCGTCGACTGGTCGTTGTTCGCCGTCGTCTGTGCGGAGGCGGTCACGGGGCTACTCTCGTTCACGATCGGAACGCCGGCGGGGTGGCCGATCTTCTGGCTCCATCGGGCGCTCGGATTCGCGATCGTCGTGCTGATCGGGTGGAAGCTGTCCCGGGTGCGGAATCGGCTGCTCCGGCGGCGGCTGTGGCAGCGGTCGACCGCGCTCTCCGTGCTCACGCTCGTTGCCACGGTCGGAGCGATCTCGACCGGAGTGGTCTGGGTGTTCGGCCTCGACGTCCGGGTCGCCTACTGGACGGTGTTGTCGGTCCACGTCGGCTTCGGGCTGGCGCTCGTCCCGCTGGTCGTCGCACACGTCGCGACCCGGTTTCGTCCGCCGCGCCGGGTCGACTTTGAGGGGCGCCGAACCGCGGCGCAGTACGCGGTGTTGCTGATCGCGGGCGCGGCGGTTTACCGGCTCCAGCAGGGCGTGAACGCCCTCCTCTCGGCGCCGGGCGAGGATCGGCGGTTCACGGGCTCACAGCCGCGCGAGGCGGAGGGAAACGACGGCTTTCCGGTCACCTCGTGGGTCGCCGACGACCCGGATCCGATCGACCGGGAGGCGTACCGCCTGTCGGTGACCGGGCTCGTCGCGGAGCCGCGGACGTTCACGGCCGACGACCTCGTCGCGGACGACGAACTGACCGCGCTGCTCGACTGTACGAGCGGCTGGTACACGGTTCAAGAATGGGGCGGGATCCGCGTCGGCGACCTGGTGACGGCGGCCGGCGGTCCGGCGGCCGGGTCCGGCGCCGACGCGGGAGAGGGCGCGGCTGCCGGCGCCCGCGAGCCGGCGTACGTCCGGTTTGTTTCGGTGACCGGCTACCGCTGGAGTCTCCCGTTGTCGGAGGCTGAGGACGCCCTACTCGCGACACACGTCGGTGGCGACCCGCTCAGCCACGGCCACGGCGGTCCCGCCCGGCTCGTCGCTCCCGGCCGCCGGGGATTCCAGTGGGTGAAGTGGGTGACGCGAGTCGAGGTTCGCGCCGAACGCGACCCCGCACAGTGGGTCGTCACGCTGATAAGCGGATTCGATTGACATCCTCCCCGCGCTGAAGCGCGAGGATTCCCACGGTACCGCACCGCTGGGTTGGGATATTGTGGTTTACGACGTTGCCTGTTCTTGAGGCGCGAATGCGCCAGTTTCCTTATCAAACAGGAACGTCGATGGCTGTGCCAACCAGCCGTTACTCCTATTCACCGACAGGTTCGGTGAACTCGGAGATACTTTCTGTCGAATGTTCTCGGCTCCGTTCACGTCCGCGTTCGCCGTCGTTCCACACTCGTCGCACACGTACAACCCACGCTCGACACGGTTTGCATCGCACTTGCGACCACAGCATGAACACGATTTCGACGTATTGCGCTCAGACACCCCCTCGACGGTGATGTCTTCCATCTCGGCCTTGTAGGTGAGTAGCTCCGTGAAGCGGTCGAACGCCCACGAGTGAAGATCGAGGTTACCATCCTTGCCCCAGTTCTTCGACTCACCGTCCTCGTCGTCCTTACGGATGCCAGAGAGGTCGCCGATCACTATCGTGCCGACATTTTCCTCAACACACCGCTCGACGATGTGTTTCGAGAGCGTGTGGAAGTAGTGCGTGCGCCGACTCGATTTCTTCTGATTCAGCCGTGTAGCCTGCTCAGAGTTTGAATCGTCACACCGCGCAAGCCGCTTGCTGAAGTAGTAGTCGTCCTGCTTCAGACAGTTGAGCGGATACAGCTCGCTGTGACCGTTCTCGTAGGCGAGCGCGGCGAAGTTGTTGATCCCGAGATCAATGCCAACCGTCTTTTCGCCGGGCGACTCAGATACCTCAATCTCAACCTTACAGACGAAGTGGAGTTCCCACTCGTCGCCTGCCCACACTGCCTTCACTTGTTGGACGTTCTCCACGGTGGGGAGATCAACGTCGGGTCGAGTCTGGTATGTACACAGGACGAAATCCGACCAGTATTCCTTCAGGTTCGATCCTTTTGAGAGTCGAACGCGGTTGTACTGGGTGTCGAGTTTGAAGCCAGCGGCTTTGAACGTCACCGTGGAACGCGGATGTTCATCGCCGTGTTTGCGGTAGTCGGGCGGGTTTGCTCTCGTGTCTCCGTTGCGTCGTTTGCCGTACCAGCCGTTGAACGCTTCAGCGAGTTCTTGAAGGACTCGCTGACTTGACTGAGAATGTAGGTCATCGTAGCGTTCGTGCTTCTTGAGGTAGGTGGTGAGCTCGTTGTGGTTTGGGATGTGACCGATTTCGTCCCAAATCCGGCTGCATGTCCACCGCCCGACGTTCCAAAGTTTCGAGGCTGCGAACCCGAGGGCATCAAGATCGTCAGACACCCGAGACTGATTCCGAATGGAAGCAGTATAGGTGCGTGTGACGACCCGTTCTGCCATACGTAACCTATGACAGTAATCCTACTTACCAGTAGCCATCCAGATGGTGTGGAATATCCAGCCATGCCTTCGAGCGGTGGGCTGTGGAGGAGTTGTCGGATTCATCCCCGCGCTAAAGCGCGAGGCTTTCT
>KI543168.1:330607-348083 GCA_000496175.1 uncultured archaeon A07HR67
TGGTGACGGCGGCCGGCGGTCCGGCGGCCGGGTCCGGCGCCGACGCGGGAGAGGGCGCGGCTGCCGGCGCCCGCGAGCCGGCGTACGTCCGGTTCGTTTCGGTGACCGGCTACCGCTGGAGTCTCCCGTTGTCGGAGGCCGAGGACGCCCTGCTCGCGACACACGTCGGTGGCGACCCGCTCAGCCACGGCCACGGCGGTCCCGCCCGGCTCGTCGCTCCCGGCCGCCGGGGATTCCAGTGGGTGAAGTGGGTGACGCGGGTCGAGGTTCGCGCCGAACGCGACCCCGCACAGTGGGTCGTCACGCTGATAAGCGGATTCGATTAAAAACGCCGAACTCCCCGGCAAGCCGCGTGTGAACGCCCCACAGCCGCGAAACCGTACCGCTATCCTTTTAGGCCGTGGTCCGGAATCAGGTGTACAGTCTCGCCACGATGCGCACCGAAGACGGACTCACGATCTGTGTCCCGTCTTCGGTCGTCCGGGAAGCTGAGGACGACCGCGAGGCAACTCGCAAACTCGGCTACGTCGCCCGCGCGGCGGCGGTGTTCCGGGCGGACCGGCTCGTCGTCTTCCCCGACCGGGAGGGCGAACGCCGCCGGGGCGGGGAGTACGTCCGTGCTGTGCTGGGGTACGCCGCGACGCCGCCGGAGCTCCGAACGGATCTCTGGGGGCACCGCGACGAACTCCGGTACGCCGGCGTGCTGCCGCCGCTCCGCGTGCCGTGGCGGACCGGCTCGCCCCCCGACGGGGACGAGTCGATAACACAGGGACTCGTGACCGAGGTCGGACCTGAAGGCCGCGTCCGGGTCAATTCCCCGCTGCGGGAACACCCGATCTCCCTGCTCGTCCCGTCCGAGATGGATGTCGAGCAAGGAGAGCGCGTCACCATCAGGGTCTCTTCGAGAGAACCGGTCCGCGCCCGCATCACCGGGAAGCCGACGGTCGGCTTCCAGGTCGTCGGCGCGGACCTTTCGGAAGCAGTCGCCGGCGACGGAGTCGCCGTCGCGACGTCGCGACACGGAGAATCGCTCTCCGTCTCGCGGCTTGGCGACCTCGTTTCGGACGCACGGGAGGCTGGCGGGTACACCGTCGCCTTCGGCGCGCCGGAACGGGGGCTTCCGGAGATGCTCGGGCGCTCGCCCGAGGACGTCCGGGCGGCCGTCGCCGACGGCCGCCGAGTCGAACCCGATCCGGGGTTTGACCTCTGGCTGAACACGATCCCGGCACAGGGCAGCGGGGTAGTCCGAACGGAAGAAGCGTTGTTCGCGACCCTCGGCTCGCTCACACTCACGGAGTAAACACATGCCACAACCAAGCCGACCACGAAAAGGCTCGCTGGGCTACGGCCCACGCACCCGCGCGGACAGCGAGGTACCGCGCATCCGCTCGTGGCCAGACGACGACGGTGCGCCCGCACTACAGGGGTTCGCCGGCTACAAAGCCGGGATGACCCACGTCATGATGGTCAACGACGAGGCGGACTCGCCGCGGGAGGGGATGGAGGAATCCGTCCCCGTCACGGTGGTGGAGACGCCGCCGATGCACGCCGTCGCCGTGCGAGCCTACGAAGAAACGCCGTACGGACAGAAGCCGGTTGCCGAGGTCTGGACGACCGAGTTCCACGACGAGCTCGATCGCGCCCTCGACCTGCCGGCGGAGAACACCTTCGAGCAGGACGCCACAGAGCTTCGCGAGCTGCTCGAGGCCGACGTCGTCGACGACGTCCGCGCCATCACCCACACGGCACCCGCCGATCTCGCGAACGTGCCGAAGAAGACGCCTGACGTGATGGAGACGCGCGTCGGCGGCGGCTCGCTCACGGAACGTGCCGACTTCGCGCTCGAACTCGTCGAGGCGGGCGGCGCCCACGAGTTCGGCGACGTGTTCCGTGCCGGCCAGTACACCGACGTCTCCGGCATCACGAAGGGGAAGGGGACACAGGGCCCCGTCAAACGCTGGGGCGTTCAGAAGCGAAAGGGGAAACACGCTCGCCAGGGATGGCGGCGCCGGATCGGCAACCTCGGTCCGTGGAACCCGTCGCGCGTGCGCTCCACCGTTCCCCAGCAGGGCCAGACCGGATACCACCAGCGCACCGAGCTCAACAAGCGGCTCATCGACTTCGGCGAGGGCGACGACGCCAGCGTCGACGGCGGCTTCGTCAACTACGGCGAGGTCGACGGCGAGTACGCGCTGATCAAGGGCTCGCTGCCGGGACCGGAACAACGCCTGCTGCGCTTCCGTCCGGCCATCCGGCCGAACGACCAGCCGCGCCTCGACCCAGAGGTTCGGTACGTATCCACCGCATCCAACCAGGGATAACTCATGAACACAACAGTACACGACCTGGACGGCGGGGACGCGGGCAGCATCGAGCTGCCGGCGATCTTTGACACCGCGTTCCGACCGGACCTCATCGGTCGGGCGGTCTCCGCCGCACAGGCCAACCGAAAACAGGCATACGGCGCAGACGAGTTCGCCGGGCTGCGAACCCCCGCGGAGTCGTTCGGCTCCGGACGCGGGCTCGCACACATCCCGCGGTCAGAGAACGTCGCCCGCCGCGTGCCGAGCGCGGTGTCGGGGCGCGCCGCACACCCGCCGAAAGCCGAGAAGGACCAGACGAAGAAGCTGAACGACAAGGAACGCCAACTCGCCATCCGCTCGGCGATCGCGGCCACCGCCGACGCCGAGGTCGTCGCCGAGCGCGGCCACGCGTTCGACGAGGCGCTCGACCTCCCGCTCGTCGTGAGCGACGAGTTCGAGGACCTCAAGAAGACCCAGGAGGCGCTTGGCGTGCTCGAGGCGGTCGGCGTCGACGCCGACATCGAGCGGGCCGAGGAGGGCCACTCCGTGCGGTCCGGCCGCGGAAAGACCCGCGGCCGCAAGTACAGCCAGCCGAAGTCCGTGCTCGTCGTGACGAGCGAGGAGCCGTCGCGTGCCGCCCGCAACCTGGCAGGCGTCGACGTCGCGACCGCCGGCGAGGTCAACGCAGAGGACCTCGCGCCCGGAACGCACCCGGGACGGCTCACGGTGTGGACCGAGTCCGCGATCGAGGAGGTGGCCGGCCGATGAGTTCGCTCATCGAACACCCGCTCGTGACCGAGCAGGCGATGAACGAGATGGACTTCAAAAACAAGCTGTTGTTCATCGTCGACATCGACGCGACGAAGCCGGCGATCAGCGACGAGGTCGAAGACCGGTACGACGTGCGCGTCGTCGACGTGAACACGCAGGTGACGTCGAAGGGCAAAAAGAAGGCGACGGTCACGTTGTCCGAGGAGGACGACGCGACGGACATCGCCTCTCGGATCGGGGTATTCTGACGATGGGACGACGAATTCAAGGACAACGGCGTGGACGCGGCGGCCCGACGTTCCGGGCCCCCTCCCACCGGTACAAGGCGGAACTGTCGCACAAGAAACTCGAAGACGCCGACATGGTCGCCGGCGAGATCGTCGGAATCGAACACGACCCGGCGCGTTCCGCGCCGCTCGCGGAGGTCGAGTTCGACGACGACGACCGCCGACTCGTGCTCGCGCCGGAGGGCGTGCGCGTGGGCGAGACGATACAGGTCGGGGTGAGCGCGGAGATCAAACCCGGGAACACGCTCCCGCTGGCGGAGATCCCCGAGGGCGTCCCCGTCTGTAACGTCGAGAGCAACCGCGGCGACGGCGGGAAGTTCGCCCGCGCGTCGGGCGTCTCGGCGACGCTTCTCACACACGACCGCGACGTCGCGGTCGTCGAGCTTCCCAGCGGCGAGGTGAAACGGCTCGACCCGCAGTGTCGCGCCACGATCGGCGTGGTCGCGGGCGGCGGGCGAACCGAGAAGCCGTTCGTGAAGGCCGGCAACAAACACCACAAGATGAAAGCGCGCGGGACCAAGTACCCGCGCGTGCGCGGCGTCGCGATGAACGCCGTCGACCACCCCTTCGGCGGGGGCGGTCGCCAACACCCCGGCCAGCCGAAGTCCGTCTCGCGGGACGCCCCGCCGGGACGGAAGGTCGGAGACATCGCATCCAAACGGACCGGACGAGGTAGCAACAAATGAGTTCCGAATACCGCACCGGCCGCGAGGGCGAGGAGTTCGCCTACCGCGGCCACTCGCTCGACGAGTTGGAGGAGATGGACGTAGACGAGGTCGCGGAACTGCTCCCCGCACGACAACGGCGAAGCATCACGCGAGGGCTGAGCGTCGAGAAGCAGAAGCTGCTCGAGACGGCCCGGAGCCGCGACACGGAGACGACCGCCGACGACCCGATCCGGACGCATCTGCGCGACATGCCGATCCTGCCGGAGTTCGTCGGCACCACCTTCTCCGTGTACAACGGCCACAGCTTCGAGCGCGTCCAGGTCGAACCCGAGATGATCGGCCATTATCTCGGCGAGTTCCACCAGACGCGAAGCACCGTCGAACACGGCCAGGCCGGCATCGGCGCGACCCGGTCGTCGAAGTTCGTGCCGCTCAAGTAATCCATGGGAATCAACTACAGCGTCGAGGCCGACCCGGAGACCACCGCCAAGGGGATGCTCCGCGACCGGCCCATCAGCGTGAAGGACAGCAAAGAGATCTCCCGAGAAATCAAAGGCGAGACCGTCGCCGACGCCGAGGCGTTCCTCCAGGCAGTGATCGACGAGGAACGGTCGGTGCCCATGCGCCAGCACAACGCCGGCGCGGGTCACCGCTCGGACATCGACGGCTGGGACGCGGGTCGGTACCCCGCGAAGGCCGCCAAGGACTTTCTCAAGCTCTTGGAGAACGTCAAAAACAACGCCGACGAGCAGGGGTTCGACGGCGAGGAGATGGTGATCAAACACGTCGCCCCCCACAAGGTGGGCGAGCGGCCCGGGCGGAACCCGCGGGCTGCGGGCGCGACACAGTGGAACACCACGCTCGCGGACGTCGAACTGATCATCGAGGAGCCGGAGGCTGAGGACTGATGGCTGACGAACACCAATTCATCGAGGACGGCCTACGCCGTTCACAGATCAACGAGTTCTTCGCGGACGAGCTCGGCCGAGCCGGCTACGGCGGCATGGACGTCGCCAAGACGCCGATGGGCACGCAGATCGTCTTGAAAGCGGAGAAGCCCGGCATGGTGATCGGGAAGGGCGGCAAGAACATTCGGAAGATCACCACCGAGCTCGAGGACCGCTTCGACATGGACGACCCGCAGATCGACGTTCAGGAGGTCGACGAGCCCGACCTGAACGCCCAGATCGTCGCGGACCGGCTGGCGAACGCGTTGGAACGCGGCTGGTACTTCCGGAAGGCCGGCCACACGACGATCGACCGGATCATCGAGGCGGGCGCGCTCGGCGCGGAGATCGTGCTCGCCGGGAAGGTCACCGGCGCGCGCTCCCGGGTTGAGAAGTTCAACCGAGGATACATCAAACACAACGGCGAGCCGGCCCAGGAGGTCGTCGACCACGGCCAGGGTGTCGCCGTGATGAAACTCGGCACCATCGGGGTCAACGTCAAGATCATCCCGCCGGGCGCGGAGCTGCCCGACGACTTCGAGGTCCGCGAGGACGCCGAGGTGCCGGAGGTCGAACAGGCCGACGCGGCCGCAGACGAGGGCGTCGAGGCGCTCCTCGAGGAGGAGCCCGAGGAGGTGCCGGACGTCGGAGCCGACGACGACGTGGAAGTCCCCGCAGAGGATCCGGCCGACGTCATCGACGAGGAGATCGTCGAGGAGGTCGTCGAGGAGACGGGCGAGACCGCCGCCGAGGCGACGGACGCCCCCGCCGAGGAGCCGGTCGAGACCGGCGCCGTCGACGGAGAGCCCGACGAGCTCGACGAGCTCGACGAAGAGATCGAATCCGAGGCCGCGGACCTGGTCGCAGAGATGGAAGCGGCGGACGAGGAGACGGAGGAGTAACGCATGGCGATTCTGTACACCGACGAGATCCGAGACATGACCGCCGCAGAACGGGCGGTCGAGCTCGAAGAACTCGAGACCGAGCTGCTCAACACCAAGGCCCAGCAGGCGGCTGGCGGGATGCCCGACAGCCCCGGCCGGATGAACGAGCTGAAAAAGACGATCGCTCGGATCAAGACGATCCAGGCCGAAGAAGGCGACTTCGACGACGAGTAACGAATGATCACCCCCGAGACGCTCACGCGACACGAACTCGTCGGCCTCCCGGTTCGGGCGGCCGACGCCGACAGCGACGCCCACGTCGGGATCGCGGGTCGAGTGTTGTACGAGACGGTCAACACCCTGGTGGTGCGGACCGAGTCGGGGGACAAACGCGTGCCCAAGGCGGGCACGACGTTCGAATTCGCGGTCGTCGAGGCGGCGACCGCACGCACAGATGAAGCCGCCGACGACGGCCAATCGTCGGGGTCCACGTCCCAACTCGGGTCGGATACTGCGAGGGTCCGCCCTCGTCAGTCTGGCCCGTCCGGGTCTACGAGCGTCGTCGACGGCGACGACGCGGGTCCGGCGAGCCGGCGAGGCGAGTGCAAAGACGCGGTCTACGTAACGGTGGATGGCACGCGGCTGCGGGACCGGCCCGCCGAACGCACCGAACGAGGTGTCACACAATGGCGATAGGAATCGACGTACCCATGCCTCCGGAGCCAGACGACCCGGAGGCGTACGACTACGAGAAGTGTCCGTTTTACGGACAGCTTCCCGTCCGCGGCCAGCTCCGAGAGGGGACGGTCGTGTCGACGGATATGGAAAAGACCGTCATCGTCGAGCGAGAATACGACGTGTTCGTGCCGAAATACGATCGGTACATGAAACGTCGGTCGCGCATCCCGGCCCACGTGCCGGGCGTGCTCGATTCGCTCGATGTCGGTGACGAAGTGACGATTGCGGAGACGCGGCCCCTCTCGAAGACGAAATCACACGTCGTCGTCGAGAACCTGACGGGTGATGCGTGATGGAGGCGCTGAAAGCCGACGTCACACAGGGGCTCTCGAAGGGCTCGCTGATCGCATGTGCCGACAACACCGGCGCGCGCGAGCTGAAGGTGATCTCCGTCGCCGGCTACTCCGGCGTGAAAAACCGCCAGCCGAAGGCGGGCATCGGCGACAGGGTGACCGTCTCGGTCACCAAGGGAACGCCCGAGATGCGTCGGCAGGTGCTGGAGGCGGTCGTCGTCCGCCAGCGCAAGCCGATCCGCCGTCCCGACGGCATGCGCGTGCGGTTCGAGGACAACGCGGCCGTGATCATCGACGACCTCGACGAGCCGCGGGGCACGGAGATCAAAGGCCCCATCGCCCGGGAGGTCGCCGAGCGCTACGGGAGCATCGCGTCTACCGCGACGATGATCGTGTAACCATGACGAAACAGCCACACAAACAACGAAAACGGTCGGAGACCGCGCCGCTTCACGAGCGACAACGAAAGGTCCGGTCCCCGCTCACGCCCGAACTCCGCGAGGAGTACGGCCAGCGGAACGTCCGCGTCAACGCGGGCGACACCGTCGAGGTGCTCCGCGGCGACGCGGCCGGCACCGAGGCGGAGGTCCTCTCGGTGGACCTGTCCGCCGAGCGGATCGCCGTCGAGGACGTCACCGTCGAGCGAGCGGACGGGGAAGAGACCCCGCGTCCGATCCCGGCGAGCAACGTCCGCGTGACGGAGCTGGACCTATCTGACGAGCGCCGGGAGGCGCGGCTCCAGGAGGAGAACGAATGACGCGACACCAGAAACGACTGTCAGTACCGAACTCCTGGCCGGTCGAGCGGAAGACCCAGACGTTCACCGTGAAGGCCGGCGCAGGCCCGCACGGGGAGGCTGGCGTCCCGCTCGTCGTCCTGTTGCGGGACGTGCTCGGCTACGTCGACTCGACGAAGGAGGCGCGCTACGCGGTGAACACCGACGCCGTGCTCGTGAACGGAACCGCGGTGTCGGACGAACAACGCCCGATCGGGATGTTCGACATCCTGGCGTTCCCTATCCGCGGGGAGTACTTCCGCGTGTTCCCGGACGAGGGGGGTCGGCTCGCGCTGACGCCCATCGACGAAGAATCGGCGAGTAGCCGGCTCGGAAAGGTGACCAACAAGACGGTCGTCCCCGGCGGCGACGTTCAGTTGACGCTCCACGACGGGACGAACGTCCGCGTCGAGCCCGGTACGGAGTACGACACCAAAGACTCGATCGTCATCGACAACGAGTCGCAAGCGATCGTCGCCCACTTCGAGTACGAAGAGGGCGCGCTCGTCACTGCCACCGCCGGTCAACACGCCGGCCAGATCGGCGAGATCGACGCGATCGACGTCACGCTCGGCTCCGGCTCCAACACGGTTGTCGTCGGCGACGGCGAGGACCGGTACGAGACGATCGAGGAGTACGTCGTCGTCATCGACGAGAACTTCACCGACGACGAGGACGCTGCGGCCGAGTCCGACGCCGACGAGGCGGGTGAGACCGATGAGTGACGCCGAACAGACCACACACGAGATGCGCGAACCCGTCCTCGAGAAGGTCGTCGTCCACATGGGCGTCGGCCAGGGCGGTGAGCCGCTCGCGGACGCCGAGGAGATCATCGAAGAGATCACCGGCCAGCAGTCGGTGCGGACGACCGCGAAACGCACCGTCGGCGAGTTCGGGATCCGGAAGGGCGACCCGATCGGCGTCAAGGTGACGCTGCGCGGCGACGACGCCCACGAGTTCCTCGAGACCGCACTCGAGTTGGTCGACGTCGCGGCGCGGCAGTTCGACGACACCGGGAACCTGAGCTTCGGAGTCGAAGACCACACCGACTTCCCGAGCCAGGAGTACAACCCCAACATCGGCATCTACGGGCTCGACGTGACGACGACGATCGTTCGGCCGGGATACCGCGTCGCCAAGCGCGACAAGGTGACCCGGTCGATTCCGTCGAATCACCGGATGACCGCCGAGGACGCGATCGCGTTTCTCGAAGCGAACTTTGAGTTAGAGGTAACGGAATGAGCGAAGCGAACAACGAGACCGGCGAGCACGCGGCGAAACGCACCGACAGCCGACACGAGTGCCGTCGGTGCGGACGCGAGCAGGGGTTAGTCGGGAAGTACGACATCAACCTCTGCCGACAGTGTTTCCGCGAAGTCGCCCGAGACATGGGATTCGAGAAGTACAGCTGATTATGACGGGAAACGACCCATTCGCCAACGCACTCGCCGGCGTGGACAACGCCGAGAGCGTTGGCCATCTGTCGTACACGGTAGAGCCCGCTTCGAACATTATCGGCTCCGTCCTCGAGGTCCTCTACGACCGCGGGTACGTCGACGGCTTCGAGTACGTCGACGACGGAAAAGCCGGGAAGTTCGAGGTCGAACTGAAAGGCGCGATCAACGAATGTGGCGCCGTCAAGCCCCGCTACTCGGCGGGCGCAGACGACTTCGAGAAGTGGGAGAAGCGATACCTCCCCGCCCGCGACTACGGGACGCTCATCGTCACGACGAGCCACGGCGTGATGAGCCACTACGAGGCCCGCGAAGAGGGCGTCGGTGGCCAAGTGATCGCATACGTCTACTAACACAATGAACAGCGTAGAAATCGAGATACCCGACGACGTCTCCGCGGAGACCGACCACCTCGAACTAACCGTCGAGGGACCAAACGGGAGCGTCACGCGACGCCTCTGGTACCCCGACATCGACGTGTCGGTCGACGACGGCGCGGTCGTCATCGCCTCGGAGAACGAGGACGCGAAGACCAACGCCACGGTCGGCACCTTCGAGAGCCACGTCTCCAACATGGTCCACGGCGTGACCGATGGGTGGGAGTACACGATGGAAGTGTACTACGCCCACTTCCCGATGCAGGTCACGGTGGACGGCGACGAGGTCGTCATCGAGAACTTCCTCGGCGAGAAGGCGGCACGGCGCGCCCCGATCCGCGGGGACACGGACGTACAGGTTGACGGCGAGACGGTGCGGTTGACGGGCTCCGATAAGGAGGCCGTCGGGCAGACCGCCGCCGACATCGAGCAACTGACCAAGGTGACCGACAAGGACACGCGCGTCTTCCAAGACGGCGTGTACATCGTCGAGAAGCCGACCGGAGGTGTCTGAGATGCCAGACGAGCTCGAAGAAATCAGCGGCGTCGGTCCATCGAAGGCAGACGCGCTTCGAGAGGCCGGCTACGAGACGGTCGAAGACGTGAAAGCCGCCTCTCAGTCGGAACTCTCCGCGGTCGACGGCGTCGGCAACGCGCTCGCCGCGCGGATCAAAGCCGACGTCGGCGGTCTAGAGGTCGACGAGGAGGCCGACGCGGAGATCGAAGATGAGACCGACGAGGAGGAGGCCGCTGAGGCCGACACCGAGACGGTCGAGACGGAGCTTCGTCCCCGTGGTCACGCCGAGAAGACGCCGGAGCTGGACGACGAGACCGCTCGCGCGCTCGCACAGAAACACCGCGAGGGGAAACCGCAGTTTAACCGGCAGGATTACCACAAGAAAAAACGGATCCCGACGTCGTGGCGCAAGCCGCGCGGCGGACTCTCAAAGCAACGCCGCCGCATGAAGGCGAAGGGCCCCGTCGTTCAGGCGGGGTTCCGCTCGCCGACGGCGTCGCGCGACCTCCACCCGAGCGGCTTCGAGGAAGTCCGTGTCCACAACACGGACGACCTCGAGGGCGTCGACGGCGACACGCAGGCGGTGCGGATCGCCTCGAAGGTCGGCGGTCGCAAGCGCGAGCTGATCGAAGACGAGGCCGAAGAACGCGAGATTCGCGTGTTGAACCCGACGTACGTCGAGGTGGAGGTGGACGATGAGTGACCTGAAAGCCCAGAAACGGCTGGCCGCAGACGAGCTCGGCGTCGGTAAGGGCCGCGTCTGGCTCGACCCCGACGCACAGGCGGAAGTCGAAGACGCGATCACCCGCGAGGACATCCGCGAGCTCATCGACCAGGGAACGATCCGCGCGAAGGACGCGAAGACCAACTCCCGCGGTCGGGCCCGCGAGCGCGCCGAGAAGCGCTCGTACGGCCACAAGAGCGGGGCCGGCACCCGGAAGGGCCAGTCCGGCGCGCGACAGAACACGAAAGACGACTGGAAGGCGCGGATCCGCGCACAACGGGCGCGCCTGAAGGAGCTCCGCGACGAGGAGGACGTGCTCGACGCCACGGAGTACCGCACGCTGTACAACAAAGCGAGCGGCGGCGAGTTCGAGGACGTCGCCCGTCTGGAGGCGTTCATCCAGACACAGTTCGGTTACGAGGTGACAGACTAATGGCGACAGGACCACGATACAAGGTGCCGATGCGGCGCCGCCGTGAGGTCCGGACGGATTACCACCAGAGGTTGCGCCTGCTGAAATCGGGCAAGCCTCGCCTGGTCGCTCGGGTGAGCAACGCTCACGTCAGGGCGCAGCTGGTTACTCCCGGACCCGACGGCGACGAGACCCACGCGGCCGCCTCGAGCGAGGACCTCGCGGGCTACGGCTGGGAGGCTCCAACGGGGAACCTTCCGAGCGCGTATCTCACGGGATATCTCGCGGGCGCTCGCGCAGTCGCGGCCGGCCTCGACGAGGCCGTTCTCGACATCGGGCTCAACACGGCGACGCCCGGCAACAAGACGTTCGCAGTACAGGAAGGAGCGATCGACGCGGGCCTCGAGATTCCCCACAACGACGACGTGTTGGCCGACTGGTCGCGCACGCGTGGCGAGCACATCGCCGCGTACGCCGACCAGCTCGACGAGCCGTTGTACGCCGGGGCGTTCGACGCCAGCGAGCTACCCGAGCACTTCGACGACGTGCTCGCAACCATCCAGGAGAACCATGAGTAGACACAACGACGGCTGGGAACCGCGGACGCGGCTCGGCCGCAAGGTACAGGACGGCGACATCACGTCGATGGAGCAGGCGCTCGATTCGGGACTCCCGTTGAAGGAGTTCGAGATCGTCGACCAGCTCCTGCCGGGGCTCGAAGACGAGGTGCTGGACATCAACATGGTTCAGCGCATGACCGACTCGGGCCGGCGCGTGAAGTTCCGATGTGTCGTGGCGGTGGGCAACCGCGACGGCTACTTGGGGTACGCGCAGGCTCGCGACGATCAAGTCGGCGGCGCGATCCAGAAGGCGATCGGGGTCGCGAAGCTGAACATCATCAAGGTCGACCGCGGCTCGGGCTCCTGGGAGGACCAGCCCGGCGGCACCAACTCGTTGACGCGGACGGCGACCGGAAAAGCCGGCTCCGTCACCGTCGAGATCAAGCCCGCCCCACAGGGGCTCGGGCTGGCCGCCGCAGAGACGGTCCGGAACATCTTGGAGCTCGCGGGCGTCGAGGACGCCTGGACGAACTCCGACGGAAACACGCGGACGACCGTGAACCTCGCGAAGGCGACGTTCAACGCGTTGGAGAACGCCGCACAGTCGCGGACGCCACAACACGCCCGCCAGGTCCACTACGACGAGGTGAGCGAGTGATGCAGGCGATCGTCCAACTCCGCGGCGAGGTCAACGTGAACGATGGCGTCGCTGATACGCTCGACATGTTGAACGTCGGGCGCGTCAACCACGCGACGCTCGTTCCCGAGACCGATTCGTACCGCGGCATGATCACGAAGGTGAACGACCTGATCGCGTTCGGCGAGCCGACCGCGGAGACGGTCGCGGCCACCATCGAGCGGCGCGGCGAGCCGGTCGAGGGCGGTGCCGACATCGACGACGAGTGGGTCGCCGACAACACCGAGTACGACGACGTGGCGGCGCTCTCGGAGGCGCTCGTCGACGAAGAGACGACGCTTCGCGAGCAGGGCCTCTCGCCGACGCTCCGGCTTCACGCCCCGCGTGGCGGCCACGACGGCATCAAACATCCGGTGATCGAAGGCGGCGAGCTCGGACGCCATTCCACCGAGGAGATCGACAATCTCCTGGAGGCGATGCGATGACGGACAAGAAACGCCGACAACGCGGATCACGGACCCACGGCGGCGGGTCCCACAAGAACCGGCGCGGCGCCGGTCACCGGGGCGGCCGCGGCGCCGCGGGCCGCTCGAAACACGAGTTCCACAACTACGGACCGCTCGGCAAGCACGGCTTCAAGCGTCCCGAGGACGCCAAGACGGACGTACTCGAGGTCAAAGCCCAGAAGCTCGACGAGGACGCGGCGTTGTACGTCGCGGAGGGACTCGCCGAGACGGACGGCGACGCGTACGTGATCGACGCCCGCGACGTCGTCGACGACGGCCACGACGCCGACGTGGTGAAGGTGCTCGGCGGCGGCCAGGTGCGTCACGAGCTTCGCGTCACCGCCGACGCGTTCACCGCCGGTGCGGTCGAGGGTATCGAGTCGGCCGGCGGCGAGGCGACGCTCTCGGACCGCGCCGAGCGCGCGGCTGACGAGCCGGACACCACCTCCGACGACGAGGCTACCGAGGCGTAACGATGAGTTGGAAGGAGGTCGCCGAACCGGTGCTCTCGCGGATGCCCGTGGTCGAACGGCCCGCGGGTCACGTCCCGTTCAAGCGCAAGCTCATGTGGACGGCCGGCATTCTGGTCGTCTACTTCTTTTTGACCAACATCAATCCGTTCGGGTTGGCGGCCGGTCAAGGAAGCGACTTCTTCGGACAGTTCCGCTCGGTGCTGGCCGGCGAATCCGGCTCGCTGTTACAGGTCGGCATCGGCCCGATTGTGACCGCGTCGATCGTCTTACAGCTGCTGGGCGGAGCGAATCTGCTCGGACTCGACACCGACGACCCGCGCGATCAGGTGCTGTATCAGGGGCTTCAGAAGCTGCTCGTGATCATCGTCACCGCGCTGACGGCCGCCCCGATGGTGTTCACCGGCGAGTTCCTTCCAGCCGACCCGGCGGTCGGGCAGGCGCTCGGGATCGGCGAGTTCGGCGTCGAGGTGTTGATATTCGCCCAGGTGTTCGTCGGCGGCGTCCTCATTCTGTTCATGGACGAGATCGTGAGCAAGTGGGGGGTCGGCTCCGGCGTCGGGCTGTTCATCATCGCCGCCGTGAGCCAACAGATCGTCGGTGGGTTCTTCAGCTTCTCCGCGCTCGGCGCCCCCGGCTTCTTTGCGAGCTGGTACGGGCTGGTGTTCGGCGACGTCCCGGTGTCGTTGTCGCCGTTCACCGCCGAGGGATTACAGAACCTGTTGTTCGCTCCCGGAAACATTCTGGCGCTTTTCACCACGGTGTTCATCTTCGGAATCGTGGTGTACGCGGAGTCGGTCCGCGTCGAGATCCCGCTGTCACACGCCCGGGTGAAGGGCGCGCGCGGTCGGTTCCCGGTGAAACTCATCTACGCGTCCGTGCTGCCGATGATCCTGGTTCGCGCACTCCAGGCGAACATCCAGTTCCTCGGACAGATTCTCTCCTCGCAGTGGGCGGCGATGCCCGCGTGGCTGGGAGAGTACAGCGACCAAGGACAACCCCTCTCCGGGCTGTTCTACTACCTGAACCCGATCCAGCGGCGGACCGAGTGGATGTGGTTCCTCGGTGAGATTCCGGCGTCTGTTGAGCCGTGGATGATCGCCGTCCGGCTCGTCATCGACCTGACGTTCATGGTGATCGGCGGCGCGATCTTCGCGATCTTCTGGGTCGAAACCACCGGCATGGGGCCGGAGGCGACGGCCGAGCAGATCCAAGACTCCGGGATGCAGATTCCCGGCTTCCGCCGGAACCCACAGGTCGTCGAGAAGGTGATGGAACGGTACATCCCGCAGGTGACCGTCATCGGCGGCGCGTTGGTCGGCCTGCTCGCGGTCTTGGCGAACCTGCTCGGCACCATCGGACAGGTCTCCGGAACCGGCCTGCTGCTCGCGGTCTCGATCACGTACAAGCTGTACGAGGAGATTGCCGAAGAACAGTTGATGGAAATGCATCCGATGATGCGCCAGATGTTCGGCAACGAGTAGCGGACATCTACACTCCTTTCCGTTCTTTTTCAACCCTGAGCGACTTCGTTGTACTCGGCGGTCCATCCGGTGGTGGCCGCAGTGACTGACTCGGACGACTTCTTCGAGCAACTCGACGAGGCCGGCCAGTCGCCGACGACCGCGCTGACTCGATCCGGGGGTCAGTCAAGCAAACAGAAGCGGACGAGCTCACACCACGGACACTGGGACCACCAGTATCGTTTTGTGAGTTGGTGGGTAAGGTCGGGTATGAGTCTCACTTCCGACGACTTCGAGGAGTTCGTTTCCTCGGACCCTGACGATGACGAGACGATCCCGCTCGGACAGGCTCTGTCAGAGTTAGGACTCGACGTTGAGGTCGACTCCGTGGAGGCCGTTCGTGACGTCCGCGAACGGTTATGAGAGTGCTCCTCGACACGAACGTTCTCGTCACGACCTGTTGTACCCGATGGACGCGGTGATCCTCTCGGTAGCTGACGCTGCCGACGCAACCCTCGTCTCGTTCGGCTCCGAGTTGGTCCAAACGGGTGCGGAACTTCCCAGCAATTACTCGACGGGGGCGAGTGAGTCGAGACGCGACCGGCGCACTGAATTGCGTGACCGGAATAGAGGTCATCGGTCTCAACGACTATGTCGAACGTTTCCGGACTGAGGTCCTCTAAATCGATGACACACGAGACCGCGGATAGACCCCCGCGCGAAGATCTAACCTCTCACGAGTACGATCTTCTCGGCTTATTTCATATTATATTCATGGGTTGAGCACAGCCAGCTATCTATGCGCCAGGTGTTCGCCAACGAGTAAGCACAGTTCTAGAACACGACGGACATTCATATATTGTTTTATCAAAATTGTATAATTGGTTTTATTACATTCCTTGTTCTAAGCATTAGCTATCCCATTTCTATTCTTTTTATATTTGACAATATTGTATTATAACTGATTAAAATATCAAAGAATTGTTTACTGCTGGGCCTAGATACGGCCTCTCGGGTTAATTATTTTCGTCGCTACGGTTCATCCAAGCGGGTATTGAATTAAATTACAGACCTGAAGGCTCCGTTGTGTGAATTTTTTCGCCATCGAAATAATACTAAACTCTGCTTTGAGTTCGCCTCCGCCGAGACGGTCGGTCTGGAAGGAACCAGCGACCAATCAAATAATATGGCACGACAACGAGCGCGTCAATAGCTAGTACCGGCAATCATGGGTGTTGCGCGTACAGTACCCGCGTGACCGACTCCGGCAGCACCGGGATGTACCAGTGTTCAACAACATAGAATCGATGATGGCCAATTGAGTCGGGTACGGCAAGACTAGCAGAGATGTTTGCCGTCCCGCCGCGGTCAAGCGCGACCTCACGACGGTCAACCTGAACATCGTTGCCACCTTCCACGAACACCACCATCGGTAGCACAGGTGAGTTACCGATTCCGTGTGTGATTTGTGCCTTCTCTCCCGGCGAGGCTAGAACAGGAGACTCGGATTCGGAGGCGACGACATCGTACTGTTGTGTGCCTCCGGGGATTACCATCGCTGCCGTCATTGCGATAAGAACCACTGCGGTCAGCCCGAGTAAAATTGTGTGCGCCGAAACAGCTGCCTCGTCGCTTTTTTTGTGTGTACGGACGCGTTGCCTGTCTCCCGGCTGACTGCCATCTCCAGTTCGAATCGACTCAATCACATACGATAAAATAAGAAGACCAGTGAGCAAGTAACTGAACTGGGTCGTAGAAAGCCGCTTGTGCTGGTCAACCGCCAAGTGAGTGTATTCACGTACTGGCGGGTGGTGTTTAGGAGTCCATTTGTCATCTGTGTCGCCGCGCCCACGTACGGAATAGAGATAACGGTGCCGTCGATCTGAAGCACCCGACCGGTAATCTGTGTCTCCTGTACTGCGGGTTCATCTGTCGCTTGATCCGGGGCGTTATTATTATCTCCTTGTGTAATGTAGCCGCGCTCAGTCTTGCCGACGATTCGGTGGGTCGTCGGCCCGCCACCGCGCAGTTCCTTCGCCTCAAAGACGATAACGTCGCCAGCCTCTGGTGGGCCCACAAGTGCGCTTGGAATGAGAATGAAACCGTCGCCCGGCTCAAGCGTCGGCGACATGCTCTCAGTCTCGACATACGCGACTCCGGCTGAAAGGCCAAGCACGCTCCCGAGGATGGTCATGACCGCTAACAAGACTGTCGCGGCCACAAGCGCATCAACACATAGTGAAACCACTCTATACATATTTATCCACAGTCGATCTGTCGTTCGGCGCGCTGTGTAATACTCTCAGTATCATACTCGATCACGACTGTTGCCGCACAGTCGACGCTAGTGAACGATACGCTAACAGTCGCGCCGGGCGACACACGCTTCGCTGTCCTGGTCGTGCCGTCGACCGAGATATTTATTTTATCGATCGTCAGAGTGAGTTGGTTCGTCGCCGTGACCGTGAGATCGGCCCTGTTCGTTGTTGTGTTGAATCCGGTTGTTGCCTGTGAGACGGCGAGCAAACCCGAATCCTGGTCGACGATGTCAGTGGCTGTTGTTCGGTCAAGCGCGACCGTCGTTGCCCCGTGCGTGCCGCTGGCCGTGACGGTCAGTAGTACAATCGCGAGCACGAGCAACAGTCTTTGTCGGTTCATCTCGCGCGGCGTATCCAAACCTGGTCTCGTCT
>KI543168.1:348133-350123 GCA_000496175.1 uncultured archaeon A07HR67
ACGAAAGCGACTGGGTCGACCCCGACCCGCTCATTTATGTGGACAAGCCTGGCGATCGGGCCAGTCGCAGTATCAGGACACCATCCAGCCGCTGCTGGACCGGCTCGAGGAGACGACGGGCCGGACAGTCGAGTGGCAGCCCGTCGACTCGAACGCGGCGACGGTCGAGGCGTTCCGGGCGGGTCGCGGACACCTGGGCGACATCTCGACCGGGACGTCAGCGTTCGGTGTCAACCTCGGCGGCATCGTGCCGTTCTCGGTCCCGATAAGTCCCTCTGGACAGTTCGGCTACCGGCTGCTGGCGATCACCCGCGACGACGAACACGACATCCAGTCCGTCAACGACTTCGCGCGCGACGATGTCACAGTCACGCACTCCGAGCCGGCGTCGAACTCCGGTAACCAGGCGCCTTCGGCGTTGTTCGACCAGTTCTTCGACGTGACGGCCGGAGAGGACTACGAGAGGGAGTTCTCGGGCGGCCACGACCAGACCGCCCGCGGCATCGCGGCGGGCGACTACGACGCCGGGCCGATCTGCAGCACCTGCGTCGATGACCTCGTTGGGTCGACAGAGGACATCAACTATGACGACTTCAAAGTGGTCTGGGCCAGCAACCCGTTCCCGCCGGGGCCGCTCGTCCACCGATACAACCTTCACCCGGACATCGTCGAGGGAATCAAGGAGGCGACGATTGGGACCGACTGGACAGGGACCGACTACGCGGAGGCGACCGGCGAGGCCGAGTACATCCCGCTCGACTACAAGCGCGTCTTCAACGACATCCTGATCATCCAGCGGTACAACGGCGTCGAGTACGAGAGTGGGAACCTGTAGCCCATGCTCGAAACGGAGAACCTCGGAAAAACGTATTCGACCGGCGACGAGGCGCTGTGCGACGTCTCCGTGACGATCGACGGCCGCGAGGTCGTCGCGATGATCGGACCGAGTGGAGCGGGCAAGAGCACGTTCGTCCGCTGTATCAACCGGCTGGTCGAGCCGACCACGGGGCGTGTCCTCCTTGACGACCGGGAGCTGACCGGTCTGGGCGACGATGAACTGCGGAACGCACGCCGAGACATCGGGATGGTGTTTCAGGAGTACAACCTCGTCGAGCGGCTCACCGTGATGGAGAACGTGCTCTCGGGCCGGCTCGGCTACGTTTCGAACTGGGCCGCGCTCCGCCGGAACTTCCCGCCCGAGGACGTCGAGCGAGCGTACGAGCTGCTCGATCTGGTCGGCCTCGGCGACATGGAGAACAAGCGGGTCGACGAGCTCTCCGGCGGCCAGCGTCAGCGCGTTGGGATAGCCCGGGCGGTCGTCCAGGAGCCGAAGATCGTCCTCGCCGACGAGCCGACTTCGAGTCTCGACCCCGAGACGTCACGGGACGTGATGGAGCTGCTGACAGACATCGCCGTCGAGCGCGACGTGCCGGTGTTGATCAACATCCACGAGGTGGATCTGGCCGAACGATACGCCGACCGGATCCTGGGGCTTCACCGCGGGGAACTCGTCTTCGACGGGCCGGCTGCCGACCTCACCGAGGAATCGAAGGGCATCATCTACCGGGGCGAGGAACCACCGGAGTCGGCCACCGCGATCGGCACGAGTGAGTTAACCGATACCGAGACGACAGGTCACCGCGCAGAGCAGCAGTCGTTGTCGGCGGAGGACTGACCGATGGCGACCGGATCAGCCAAGTCAACCGATCGACGGACGTGGCGACGACCGACCGCGTTCCGGAACCGATACACGAAGTGGGCGGTGTACGGAGCTGTCCTCGCGCTCGTCGTCTGGTCGCTGGCGAGCCTGCAAATCACCCCCGAGCGGTTTCTCTCGGGACTCGGCTACGGCTACGAGCTGATCGAGTCGATGCTGCACCCGAGACCGGAAACGAATACACGCTCAGACTGTTTGACCGCATGATCGAGACGATCGCGATGGCGATGGTCGCGACCGTCGCCGGAATCGCGATCAGTCTGCCAGTGGCGT
>KI543168.1:350173-410821 GCA_000496175.1 uncultured archaeon A07HR67
GTGATAGGCGGGGAGGTACTTCGTTATGAATTTCTTGACACGTCCTTGAGAGTAGGTTGTGTCGTTCCACGCGTGACTTGATACGCACACGAGCGTCTGTGGTGTTCGTGACAAGACAGCCCTGAATCAAGTACGGTCAGATATAGCCGGTTTCAGTCCGTCATTACCGGGTTTCAGGCTCTGCCTGTGGTTCCGCATGGGATAATCTTGGGTGGCTCATACCGTGCCTGAAAATCACAACCAATTCCATATTATGTAGAAATTCATACACTGACAGATTAAGTATCATACAGGTTTATTTTAGTACACACCAAGCGTCAGGTGTAGTTGTCGTTCAGAACGAATGAATCATCTGCTGGACGGCGACGGGGCCGTATCAATGTCACCACCGGCAACACAGACAGGGGGATCACCCGCGGACGAAGAAGAGATATCCGACGCCGACGTGTTCGAGATACTGTCGAACCGCCGCCGTCGATTCGCCCTCCACGCGATCAAACGAAGAGAGGAACCGGTTGAGCTCTCCGAGCTCTCAGAACAGATTGCCGCCTGGGAGATGGACACGGAGCAAGAACAGATCAGTTACGAGGATCGTCGCGGCGTGTACGTGACGCTCAAGACCACACACCTTCCGATGATGGACGAACGGGGCGTGGTAGAGTTCGAGCAACAAACAAAGACTGTCCAGTCGACGGAGTTGCTTTCTGAACTCGACGTCTACATCCAAGCCCTCAGAGAAGATGAGATTCCGTGGAGCACCTACTACATCGGGCTCGCGGTTATCTGCTTCTCACTCGTCCTCGCCGTCGCCGCCGACGCCCCCGGGGCAGCCGCGCTCGAACCGATCGACGCCGGCGTGGTCACTGTCGTCGCGTTCGGCGTGTCGTCACTCGTACACCACCTCGTCAACCGACGGAATCGGCTCGGAAGCACGGAAAAGCCGCCCGAACTCCGCCGACAGAAAAGAGCAGAACGGCCCGGCTACCGGCCCGCACGAGCGCTAAGCGTCGCGCTCGCGGTCATCGCCGCGGCCGGGCTCATATTTGGTAGCGGCGGCTTCACCGCGATGAGTGCGGATCGCGGTATCAACGTCGACGTCACCGACGACGAGGACGCGTACCTCGGCTACGAGCTGACCACCGAGACCACCACAGCCAACAACTCCAGCACCGTCACCGCCGAAGCGACGTATCGAAACGGGTTCGGCGGCGAGCTTACGCTGGACGTTACCGTCGTCGTAGACGGAGACGAGGTCAGATCAGAGACGATAACTCTCGACCCCGGAGCAGAAGAATCCATCAGCGTCACGCGGTCGTGTTCGTCCGGCGAGACGATCGTCTTCGCGTTCGAGGCGGCCGGACGGGGGCCGGGGGTCAGCGTCTCGATGGACCGCACTCACAGCGTGTCGTGTGGCTGAGGCCGGGTCGGCAGAATCGACGAGCGTGACTCGCCTGACGCCGGCAGCCGAGAGACGGCGACGGGTCGGGTCGACACGCGATCGGTCGAGAGGGTCGTCACCGGGGGTCGTTCTTTCGACCCGACCACGTCTCGATGTCGATCGTCCAGACGCGTGGGTCTTCCTGGGAGTCGACGTTCGTGAGCAGCTCCGGTCGGTAGGCGTTGTCTCCCATCGCTGCTCTGGCGGCATCCCAGTCGTCGATGGTGATTCGGTCGAGGCGTCCCTCGACGATCACGCTTCGCCACGCGTCGTCCGCGGCCATCTCGTACACCAGAAAGCTCGCGTCCGACGACCGCTCGGCGTACGTCACCTTTCGTCCCGCCTCGGAGTGGCCGGCGAACAGGAAGTAGAGCCGGTCGTCGCCGTCGTACCCGAACGAGAGCGGAACCCCGTACGGGGTCCCGTCGGCGGCCATCGACAACACGCCGACCCCCTGTTCGGCGAGGAACGCCGAGATCGCTTCGTCGTCCATCTCGTGTCCTTGGAGGATGCCGGATGTCGGAGGCATGCGCGTACGTTCGGAGAAGCATCTGAAAAGCCTTGCTCGCAGGCGCGTCGACGCGGCGGCCGGCGACCGGCTCGTCGCAGGCGGTGAAGAATGGGTGATTTTTATGCGGTCGCGTCGAATCCGGGATTACGATGGACCGACGAACCGCGCGTGCGCTCGGCCGGGGTGAAGGCGATGGATGACGGAGACGCCGGCGCACCCGTCGTCGCCAGCTTTTTTTCGGGCTGTGGCGGGCTCGACAGGGGGTTCGAGCGAGCGGGGTTCGACGTGGCGCTCGCGAGCGACCACTGGGAACCGGCCGCGGAGACGTATCGGGAGAACAATCCCGACGTGCGGTTTCTGGAGGCGGACGTCCGTGAGTTGAGCGCCGACGACATCCGAGCGGCCGTCCGCGAGGCAGGACACGGCGTCGACGACGTGGACGTTGTGATCGGCGGACCGCCGTGTCAGGGGTTCAGCCGGCTCAACAACGAGCAGATCGAACTCGACGAGATGGAGAAAGACCGCCGCAACACCCTCTTCGAGGAATTTCTGCGGATGGTCACCGTTCTCGACCCACAGCTCGTGTTGATGGAGAACGTCAGAGACCTGATCAACCGAGAGACGAGCGACGGCCGCTACGTCAAGGACCTGATCGTGAGAGAGTTCGCCTCGAAGGGATACAACTGCGAGTATCAGGTGCTCAGAGCCGAGGGGTACGATGTGCCACAGAAGCGCCGGCGGTTGTTTTTCGTGGGGACCAACCGCGACGTGCCGATCCGGTTCCCGGAGCCGACCACGCCGGAGGGGAGCCGTCGGACCGCAGGCGAGGCGCTCGCGGGTACGAGCGACGACCTCC
Organism: uncultured archaeon A07HR67; assembly: GCA_000496175.1. Lineage (GTDB taxonomy): Archaea > Halobacteriota > Halobacteria > Halobacteriales > Haloferacaceae > Halorubrum. Next base: position 352,979 of record KI543168.1, read on the forward strand.
CGAACATGACGTACGCGAACACCAAGGAACGGACGCTCGAGCGCATCCGGCACGTGCCGCCGGGGGGCTACTACCGAGACCTCCCGGACCGGCTGAAAACAAAAAAGTACCGGTGTGAGTGTGCGGACACCGACAGCTGTCCACACGAGCCCGAGATCGTCAAACGCTACGGAACGTACCTCCGGCGGCTCCACCCCGACGAGCCCTCGCTCACCGTCAGCACCAACGAGTTCATCCACCCGAGCGAGGACCGATATCTCACCCCCCGAGAAATGGCTCGGCTTCAGACGTTCGACGACGAGTTCGTCTTCGAGGGGACGAAGACCGCGGTGATGAAACAGATCGGCAACGCGGTGCCGGTGCGGCTGGCCGCGGCGTTCGCCGAGCGGTTCCGCGAGTGGTATCCGGCGATCCGCGACGCGCCCCGCGTCGACCCGGACGTGTACGAGCAACAATCGCTCACCGACATCGCGTGAGCCGGTCGAAGACGGATCACCCGAACGTCACGCGGTAGACCGTCTTGATCCGAGGTTTGCGGGTACTCCCGCTGTACTGACCGTACATGTCGATCCGAAAGGCGGCCTCGCCGTCCACGTCGAAGAAGATGGAGGTGTCGTTCGAGTCCGTGGTGTAGATGGACAGCTCGCCGGTGCCGGCCTGAAACGCCTCGAGCGGTGCTCGCTCCATGGACGCGAAGCCGTGGAAGTTGCCGGCGGCGGTCACCTTACACGCGACCATGTTGGCGTCGAGCCGTACGTGTTCGAGAAGCCGTTCCCGGAGGGTTTGCTCGTCCGCGTCGCGAAACGCGCGGAACTTCTCGGCGAAGACTGGCGTCATCGCGGCGGCCATGTCCGAGCCCGCACAGTCCTCGGCGACGAACTCGCTCGTCACGCGGTCGTACGTCGCGAGCTCTGCGGAGGTCAACAGCTCGTCGATGTTGGTCTCGAAGATATCCTCGGCGAGCTTCGACGCGAGAGTGTTCCGGACGTTGATCGCGGTGTTCGAGGTGAGCTTCAACGAGTACCCCTTCGTCTGGCCCTCGCCGTGGACGACGACGTCGACGTCGTCCGTGGGGTCGGTCTTGCGGGCGTCTCCCTCCTCTGTCGCGTGGTCGATCGCGAACGGGGTGTGCTCGGTGATAAACGCCGCTGCCTTCCGCGCCCCGATCCGTACCCGCTCGCGCTGGTCGGCGTCGAGGTGTGCGAGCTGCTCGTCGGTGTCCGGACGGGCGTCGACCCCGTCGAGTTCGTCGCGTGTCAACATCTCGTGGGCTTTTCCGAGCCGTTCGGGGCTCCGTGGCATGTACCTGCGCGACGACCCGTGAGCGTTTACCCGTTCCGCTTGCCCGACCGGCAGGTCGCGGCAGACCCGGAGCGCGGCTCTTTTACTCCGTATTCACGAAGCCACCGTATGGACATCGAGGAGGGCGGGCTCACGATCAGCGTTCCCGAGGCCCGCGACGGCGCGAGCGAGGGAACCGGCAGCGGGGTCTTTTTCAACCCGACACAGGAGCTGAACCGTGATGTCACGGTCGCCGTCCTGCGCGCCTACCGCGAGCGCGAGCCGCGCGCCGAGACCTACCTCGACGCGATGGCGGCCTCGGGGATTCGGGGCGTGCGCGCCGCCGCCGAGGGGTACGACGTGACGTGTGCCGACATCGACCCTGACGCGGTCGCGCTCGCCGAAGAGAACCTCGCGAGCAACGACCTCGCAGGCGAGACGGTCAACCGCGACGTCAACGCGTTGTTACACGAGACCGTGTTCGACGTCGTCGACGTGGACCCGTACGGGACGCCGATCCCGTTTGCCGACGCCGCGTTCGCGAACGCGCGTAACCTCGTCTGTGTCACCGCCACCGACACCGCGCCGCTGTGTGGCGCACACCTACAGAGCGGAATCCGCAAGTACGGCGCGGTGCCGCGCAACACCGACTACCATCCGGAGATGGGGCTCCGGACGCTCGTCTCCGCGCTGGTTCGCACCGCCGCGCGGTACGACACGGCCGCACGGCCGATCCTCTCGCACGTCTCGCGACACTACGCCCGGACGTACCTCGAACTCGAATCCGGCGCGCGTGCGGCCGACGACCGTCTCGAGGCGCTCGGCCACGTGGACAACTGTGAGGACTGTCTCTGGCGGGAGCCGACCCACGGGCTCATCGCCGACCCCGTGGACGCGTGTCCCAACTGTGGGAGCGAGCGCGTGTTGACCGCCGGGCCGCTCTGGTTGGGTCCCGTCGCGGAGTCGGCGTTCGCCCGCGCGGTCCACGAGCGCGTCACCGACGAGATGGGCGAGGCGGAACGGGCGCGGCGGCTGCTCGGGACCGTCGCCCGCGAGCTCGACACCCCCACACACTACGACCAACACCGGCTGTACAAACAATGGGGCGAGCCGGCGATCGGCATGGACGCGTTCGTCGACAGACTCACCGCGGCCGGCTACGACGCCAGCCGCGCCCACTACCGCGGAACCGCCGTCAAGACCACCGCGTCGATTCCCGAGATGCGGGCCGTCGTTCTCGGCGACGCGGGCTGACGCCGCGGCGGGGGACCGTCGTCCGACCCGCCAGCTTTTGTCGGCGTCGGCCGAACCGGGTCGCGTGACCCACACTCCGACCGCTCGATTCCCCACCGCCCGGCTCGTCGTCGGCGCCGCCCGTGACCAGCGGGTGACGTTTCTCGCTGCCGGCGTCGCGTACTACGCGTTCGTCTCGCTCCTGCCCACGTTGTTGCTGCTCGTCGTCGTCGCGGGCAGCCTCTTCGGCGACGCGGTCGCAACGCGGGCGCTCGCGGTCGCCGGCGGGTTCCTGACGCCGACGAGCCAGGAGGCGGTCGGGAGCGCCGTCACCGCCGCACGAGGGCGAGCGAGCGTCGGGCTGCTCGGACTCGGCGTCCTCCTCTGGTCGACGCTGAAGCTGTTTCGGGGGCTCGACACCGCCTTCGCCGAGGTGTACGGCACCGAGGAGACGGCCGGCGTGCTCCGGCAACTGGCGGACGCCGCGTCGGTCGTCTTCGGCATTGGGGTCGGAGTCGCGGCCATGCTCGCCGTCGGCGTGCTTGTGGCCGCCGCCGGCTTCTCCGGGCGCGCCTCCGTGAGTGTCCTCGCGCTGCCACTCGTTCTCGGCGTCGCCTTCCTGCCGATGTACTACCTGTTGCCGCAGCCGCCGATGACGCTCCGAGCGGCGGCCCCGGGCGCGGTCTTCGCTGCGGCCGGCTGGACCGTGTCGCAGGCGGGGTTCCAGGCGTACGCCACCGCCGCCGGACAGTACCAGGTGTACGGCGTCATCGGCGGCGTGCTGCTTTTGATCACGTGGCTGTACGTCGCCGCGATGGTGGTGATTCTCGGCGCCGTCCTCAACGCCGTGTTGGCGGACGGGTCGGGTCCGCGGCCGCCGTCGAGCACGGCGGAGTCGCCCGGCCGCGAGGGGACGGACCGGCAGTTACAACACGGCAGCGGTCGACCGACCGATATGAACGGTGAGGCGGATCGCGAGGGAGAATCGGGCGACGGAGACCGCCCGCGCGGGGCGCCGGACGTCGCCGCCCTCGAAGAAGAGGTGCGGGGGCTCCGCGCGCAGCTCGACGAGTTCGAAGCGGACATCGAAGACCGAACCGTCGACCGCCCGAAACTGGAGTCCGAGCTGAAACGCTACGTTCGCTCGCGAATGCGTCGCGGCCACGCGCGCGGCTGGGGGCCGTACCTCGTTCTGTTGTACGGGACGGTGCTGACGCTCGGGGCGTTCACCTTTCTCGAAGGGGTGTACGCGATTGCCGCGATGGTCGTTCTCGGATTGTCAACGCTGGGATTGTACACCCTGTTCATCCTCGTCGGCGTCGGGCTCAACCTGATCGGAACGCCGGGGAAGGCGCTCGACTACGCGCGGCGGCGCGGCGGCGATTGACGGCGATGGTCGGAATCGTTCCGCCGGCCCGCGGCGTCGGCGAGTTCGTCGTCGTCGACGCGCTGCCGGAGGTCGTGGTCGTCGTCTTCGCGGCGGTCACCCACCTCGCGGACCCGTGGTTTCTCTTCGCGATGTTGGCCGGCGTCTACTGGTTCGCGAGCGACCGGCTCACGGCCCGCCCCCGACGGGCGGGCGCGACCGCCATCGCGCTCGTCGCCGCCGGCTACGCCGCCGTCGCGGTCGGCAAGGCGGTCTCTGCGGTCCCGCGCCCGCCGGAGGCGACGGGGCCCGTCGACGTTCCCGCGTGGCTCCCGGAGCTACTCGCGGGGTGGTACGAGGCACAACTCGTCTCCGGCGGATTCGGATTTCCAAGCGGCCATGCCGCCGGCGCGGCCGTCGCCTACGGCGCGCTCGCGGCGGTGTTCACCGACGCGTGGACGCGCCGGAGACGGTACGGCGCCGCAGCCGGGGTCGCCGTCGCCGTCGCCGCCTCCCGGGTCCTCATCGGCGTTCACTACCTCGTCGACGTCGTCGCCGGCCTCGCGTTGGGCGCCGCGGTCCTCGCGATCGGCCTGTGGCTCGCCGGCGACCCGCGGCTTCGGCGCGGCGGCGACCGCAGAGCCGACGCGTCCCGTCTCGACCCGACGCCGGTCTTCGGGCTGGCGGCGGCGGTTTCGGTGGTTGCCGCGGCGGTGGCGGTCGCCGGCGGCCACACCGGCGAGGTCGTCGAGGCGGGGATCGGCGTCGGCACGGGCGTTGGGGGCGCGGTCGGCTGGCGGCTCGTCTCCGGCGCCGAGCCGCCCGTTCGGGTCCGCGTCGCGGCTCCCGGGCTCGTGGTGACCGGCGGGTGTTGGGTCGGCGCGTACACGCTCGGCGGGACCCTCAGCGGAGCGCTCGGCACGACGGTCGCGACCGCAGCCGCGGTGGTCGGCGTGATCGCGATGCCGGCAGCGCCGGCGCTGTGGGCGCGGGTCGGCGGATAAAAAACGCGGGTCGGGGCCGGCTCAGAACGTCTCGAGGTAGCGGTCTTCCTCCCACTGGGAGACCTGCGTGAGGTACTCGCTGAACTCTTGGCTTTTGGCCTCGACGAACTTCTCGGAGACGTGCGGGCCGAGCGCCTCGGAGACGACCTCGTCGGCGTCCAACTCGTCGACGGCGGAGCCGAGGTTCGGGGGGAGCGTGTCGATGCCGTACTCCTTGCGTTTGGCGTCGTCGAACTCGTAGATGTCCTCTTGCACCGGGTCGCCGGGGTCGGCGTCGGTCTCGATGCCGTGGAGTCCGGCGGCGATGAGCGCCGCGTAGCCGAGGTACGGGTTACACGACGGGTCCGGGCTGCGAACCTCGAAGCGCGCGGAGACGCCCGCGGCGTCGGGGACGCGAACCAGCGCGGAGCGGTTGGTGTCGGACCACGCGACGTAGATGGGTGCCTCGTAGCCGGGCACCAGCCGCTTGTAGGAGTTCACCGTCGGGTTGGTGACGGCCGTGAACGCCTGCGCGTGGTTCAACACGCCGCCCATGAACTGGTAGGCCGTCTCGCTCAGGTTGAACTCGTCGGCGTCGTCCGCGAAGGCGTTGCCGTCCTCGTCGAACAACGAGATGTGGCTGTGCATCCCCGAGCCGTTGATCTCGGCGATCGGCTTGGGCATGAACGTCGCGTGCAGGTCGTGTTGGGCGGCGACCGCGCGGACGACGGCGCGGAACGTCGCGATGTTGTCCGCGGTGGTGAGCGCGTCGGCGTACTTGAAGTTGATCTCGTGTTGCCCCTCGGCGACCTCGTGGTGGGAGGCTTCGATCTCGAAGCCCATCTCCTCGAGGGTGAAGATGATCTCCTTGCGCACGTCGCTCGCGAGGTCTTTGGGCGCCAGATCGAAGTAGCCGCCGTTGTCGTGGGGGATCGTCGTCGCGTTCCCCTGGTCGTCGGTCTTAAACAGGAAGAACTCGGGCTCGGGCCCGATCGAGACGGTGTACCCCATCTCGTCGGCCTTCTCGAGAACGCTTTTCAACACCTGACGCGGGCCGCCGACGAACGGCTCGCCGTCGGTGTCGACGATGTCACAGATGAGCCGGGCGGCGCCGGAGTCGCCGTCGTCGCGCCACGGGAGCACGGCGAACGTCTCCGGGTCGGGGACGAGCCGCATGTCGGACTCCTGAATGCGGACGAACCCCTCGATCGAGGAGCCGTCGAAGTAGATCCCCTCGGTGAACGCCTTCTCGGCCTGGTGGGCCGGAACGGAGACGTTTTTCACGACGCCGAGGATGTCGGTGAACTGGAGCCGGAGGAAGTCGATGTTTTGCTCGTCGATCTCGTCGAGTACCGCCTGTTCGTCGGCCGTGAGGCCGCCGTCCGGAGCCGCGTTGTTGTCGGTCATGTTTTAGACAGTTATCTTCTTATCTGCCAGTATAAAGGCCTTATCGATTGGTGCATGAACCGCCAGCGCCGGCTGTGTAGTGGACGTTCGTAAAATTCTAAACCCCCCGAGCCGTGGTAGAGCCTAATGACGTACGAAAACCTCGATGCCAAGCTCGTGAACTCGTTGCTCGGAAACGGTCGCGCCAGCCTCCGGAGCCTCGGCGACGAACTCGACGTCTCGGTGACGACCGTCTCGAACCACCTCCGGGACCTCGAAGAAGAGGGGGTCATCCGCGGATACAGCCCGATCGTCGACTACGACAAGCTCGGCTTCGACGTGACTGCCATCCTCCAGTTGAAAGTCGAAGGGAGCGCGTTGCCCGAGATCACGGAGAAACTCAGACAGGAGAAACAGATGGTGAGCGTCTACGAGGTCACCGGCGACTACGACGTGATCGCGGTCGGGAAGTTCACCGACACCGACGGGATGAACGACCAGATCAAGTCGATCCTCGCGGACACCGACATCCGCGAGTCGAACACGAGCGTCGTGCTCAACGCCGTCACCGAGAACAAACAGTTCGACCTCGACGTCGACGAGGAGTGATCCGGGCGAGAACCCCGCCTGAACCGCGGACGCTCGCGTGGACGGACCGCCAGAACGCGTCCGGTTCTCAGGCGAGCCGTTCGACCGCGCCGACGATCACGTCAACACCGACGTCGATCGCCGCCTCGTCGACGTCGAAGTACGCGGTGTGGTGACCCGCCGGGTTGCTCGCGCCGACGCCGAGATACGTCGCCTCCCCGCCCTGTCGTTGAACGCGGCGGATCAGATACGAGGCGTCCTCGCTGCCGCCGAACTCCTTCGTCGTCACCCGGTCGACGGCGTCGACGGCGGCCGCGGCCGACTCGACGGTCTCGACCACCGACGCATCGTTCTCGAACGTCGTCGTCTTGCCGTAGAGGCTCGTCTCGTACTCCACGTCGTGTATCGTCGCCGCGCCGTCAACGACGTCGCGGGCCCGCTCGAGCATGTACTCGTTGAGGTCGTGAGTCTCGCCGCGGACCTCGACGCGCATGGTTGCCTCCTCGCAGATCACGTTCTGGGCGTTGTCGGCTGCCACCTGCCCCACGTTGATCCGGGTCGCGCCGTCGCCGTGTCTCGCGATTCCGTAGAGGTTGCCGATCGCCGCCGTCGCCGCCTGAAGCGCGTTTCGGCCCACGTTCGGCTCGCCGCCGGCGTGAGCGGGCTCGCCGGTGAAGCTGACGTCGAGTTTGGCGTTCGACAACGGCGCGTCGTAGCTGGAGACGATCGTCCCGGTCGGCTCGTCCAGCCCCACGTGAACCGCGAGCAGACGGTCGACGTCGTCGAGGTGGCCCGATTCGGCCATCGGCTTGCCGCCGCGACCCCCTTCCTCGGCCGACTGAAAGAACAGTTTGAGCGTGCCGTCGAAGCCGCCGTCGGCGAACGCGCGCGCCACACCGAGCCCGATGGCGGCGTGTGCGTCGTGGCCGCAGGCGTGCATCTCCCCCGGATGGCGGCTCGCGAACCCCTCGGCCGCCGGCCGGTGGTCGTCGTCCATCGCCTCCTGTCGTTCCAGCGCGTCGATGTCGGTCCGGAGCCCGACCGTCGGGCCGTCGCCGAACGTCTGGGTCGCTATCACGCCCGTGATGTCGCCCATCGCCTCGAGGTACTCCGGCGGCGCCCCCTCCTCGCGGGCGCGTTCGCGCGCTGCGGCGAGCTCGTCGGCAGGCGGCACGCCCATCCGCGCGTCGGGGTCGACCGTCTCCGCGCCGAGAAACACCTCGTATCCGAGCGCCTCGAGCTCGGCGGCGAGCAGCGCCGAGGTGCGGAACTCCTTCCAGCCGGCCTCGGCGTGTCGGTGAAGGTCGCGGCGAATCATCGACAACGAGCTGTCTGAAAACGTCGTCAGTGGCTCCATACCTACGCCTCGGAGCCGAGCCGAAAAAGCGTTGAGCAAACGGAGAAACGCGGGCTGGCGACACGCCGCGTCGCCGGAGCGTTCAGGCGTCGTCGATCCGAAGCGGCTCGACCGCGGGCAGCGGCTCGCCGGTAAGCGCACGGATGTACGCGCCGCCGGCGATGAAACGTGCGAGAAGGCGTCTTCGGAGAGTCCGTACATCTCGATTGCCCGCGAGGTGTCGCCGCCGCCGACGACCGAGAAGCAATCGGTCTCGGCGATCGCCTCCAGAACGCCGACCGTGCCGGCCGCGAACCGCTCGTCCTCGAAGACGCCGAGCGCACCCTTCACGAACACCGCGTCGGAGTCGCGGATCAGCGATCCGTACTCGGCGACCGTCCCGGAGCCGACGTCGACGTACGCCTCGGTCTTCCGGTCGATGTCGGCGACGGCGACCTCCGCGCGGTCGCCGCCGTCGTCGTAGGCCAGGTCGCTCGGAAGGTGGACTCGGTCCACGTGGTCGGCGAGAATCGACTCGACCGTCTCGTGGGTCGCCTCCCACTGGTCGTCGAACAGGTCCATCCCCTCGAGGTCGTGACCGACCGGGTGGCCGGCCGCGCGCAAGAAGAGCTCGCCGGCGACCCCTCCGAGCAGAAACCGGTCGACCCGGTCGTCGAGCGCGTCCATCACGCCGATCACGTCGGTGGCTTTCGTTCCTCCGATCACCATCGTGACCGGGCCGTCGAACGTCCGGCGGGCGATCGCGGTGTTGGCCTCGTACTCGGCGCGCATCACGTGGCCCGCGTACGCGGGCAGCGCGCGCGGAAATCCGACGAGCGACGCGTGTTTGCGGTGAGCCGCCGAGTAGGCGTCGTTGACGTAGGCGTCGAACCGGGGTGCGAGCGTCCGGACGAACTCGGTGTCGGCTTTCGTCTCCGGGCTCGCTTCCGGCAGTTCCTCGGCACACATGCGGGTGTTCTCGAGCAGGAGCACCTCGCCGCGCTCGAGCGCGTCTATCGCCGCGAGCGCCGCCTCGCCGTACGTGTCGGCGACGAAGCCGACCGGGCGGTCGAGGTGACCGGCCAGCACGTCCGCGTGGCCGGCCAGCGAGGTGAAGTCGTCGCGTCCGGGACGACCCTGGTGGGCCATGAGCACGACGCGGTGGCCGGCGTCGGCCAGGTCGCGGACCGTCTGCGCGTGTCGGTGAAACCGGCGGTTGTCCTGCGGCTCGCCGTCCTCGATCGGAGAATTGAGATCGAGGCGGACGAGCACGCGCGAGTCTGTCGGCAGGTCGTCGAGGGGACGAAGCGTGGGCATGGGTGAACGTGGGTGTGTCGACGGGGTGGGTGCTGACGGCTTACGAGTCGGCGGTCACGTACGCGGCCATGTCGAGCATCCGGCACGAGAAGCCGTACTCGTTGTCGTACCAGGTGAGGATCTTCAACAACCCGCCGTCGGCGATGACGTTGGTGGATTCGAGATCGACGTAGCTGGAGAAGGGGAGGCCGACGATGTCGCTGGAAACGACCTCGTCGTCGGTGTAGCCGAGCACGCCCGCCAGCGGCCCGTCGTCGGCCGCCGCGCGGAACGCGTCGTTCACCTGTGCCGCAGTGACGGTCTCGTCGAGGGTGACGACGAACTCCGTGATCGAACCGGTCGGCACCGGGACGCGGATCGCCATCCCGTCGATCTTGCCGTCGAGTTGGGGGAGAACCTGCTGGGCGGCGCCGGCCGCGCCGGTGGAGGTCGGAACGATGTTCTCGGCGGCCGCGCGTCCCCGGCGGGTCTTCGCCTTCGGGCCGTCGATGAGCGTCTGCGAGCCGGTGTACGCGTGGACCGTGGTGAGGGTGCCGGCCTCGATGCCGAACTCGTCGTCGAGCACCTTCGCGACAGGCGTAATGGAGTTTGTCGTACAGGAGGCGTTCGAGACCACGTCGTCGCCGTCGTACTCGTCGTGGTTGACGCCGTACACGAGCTGTTTGACCGGCTCGTCGCCCTTCGGCGGCGCGGAGATGACGACGGTGTCGGCGCCTCCATCGAGGTGGGCGCTCGCGTCCGCCTTCGTGCGGAAGATGCCGGTGCATTCTAACGCGACGTCGACGTCGAGCGCGTCCCACGGAATGTCGGCCGGGTCCTGGACGTTGAACAACGGTACCGACGTGTCGCCGATCGTCAGCGCTTCGCCGTCGAGTTCGATACCGTCGAGCCGTCCCATCGTCGTGTCGTACTTCGCGAGATACGCCATGTCCGCGAAGTCCATCACGTCGTTGATTCCGGCGAGCTCGACGCGGGGGTCTTCGAGGGTCGCGCGAAGAACATTCCGGCCGATCCGGCCGAAGCCGTTGAGCCCGACGCGAACGACCTCGTCTTCGGGCACGTCGTCTCCCGCGGAGAGATACGATTTACTCATATGCGAAAAAGAGAAACGCAGATACTTAAATCCGCACGAGTTGGCCGCGCCGGGGGCGAGCGGGGGTCAGACGGCCGATACGCGAACCGACAGAAGGCTTATCGGGGAGACCGCCGTCAGATGGAATATGGATAGAGACGACCGTGACGACCCGTTCGGGGACTTTTTCGAGGAGATCGAACGGATGATGAACGAGATGGCCGGCGGCCAGTCCGGAGCCGACGACGCCGGCTTTGGCTCGGAGACGCACGTCGACGCGTACGCGACCAGCGATACCGTTCGACTCGTCGCCGACCTCCCGGCCGTCTCGAAAGAGCAGCTCTCCTTACAGTGTGACGGAGAAGCGCTCACTATCTCGGCGGCGTCCGACCGACGTGAGTACGACGAGACGATCGACCTCCCCGCGCCCGTGGACGAACACTCCGGGGATGCGACGTTCAACAACGGCGTGTTAGAGGTCGAGTTCGACCGCGACGACGACGCCGCCTCCATCGACGTCGTCTGATCTCGCCCGCTACCCGTCCGCCGCAACCCGCTCGACGAGCGCCGCGAGCCGGTCGTAAAACCCCGGCTCGTACTTCGTCTCCGCGTCGATCGTCGGTCTGGCGTTCGTCTCGGTGACCACGAGCCGGTCGTCGGTCTCGAGCAGGTCGACGCCGAGGTAGTCGATTCCGAGCGCCGCCGCCGCCCGCTCGGCCAGGTCGCGTCCCTCCGCGTCGAGGGTGACGCCGCGTGCGTCCGCGCCGCGGTGGACGTTGTGTTTCCAACGGCCGGCGTCGAGCGCGTCGGCCGGGAGCGCCCGCCGGACCGCGCCGGCGTAGGCGCCGTCGACGACCATCACCCGGTAGTCGCGTGCGTCCGGGAGAAACTCCTGGATCAGGTACGACTTGTCGCCGGTCGCCCGGTAGTCGTGGACCAGGTCGAGGTAGTCGACGATCCCCAAAAGCGAGTCGAGGTCGGCTGCCTTCGCGACGCCGACCCCGCGGGTCGCGGAGTTCGGCTTGATCACGACCGGGAAGCTGAACCCGGCGACCGCGTCCACGACCGTCGACTCCGCGGCCGGGTTCGACACCTGTGTCGTCCGCGGGACGGGGAGGCCGGCGTCCTCGAGCGCGGCGAGGACGCCGGCCTTGTTTCGGGAGGTGACGACCGCATCGCGGCCGTTCACCCACGGCACCGACAGCCGCTGGTCGACGACGGCACCCTCCATGAGCCGCGAGGGGTAGACGAAGCCGACGTCGAACGCGGCGTCGATCGATCCTGGGGCGTCGTCAGCGCTCGCGTCGCCCAGGGCGTCGTCGGCGCTCGCGTCGCCGGGATCGCCGTCTGCGACCCGGAGCGACCGTTGTGTCGGCTGGACGTGGTCAACCGCGATGCCGCGGTCGGAGAACGGCTCGCGGACCCGCTCGTATGTCTCCGCAGCGGTGGTCATCGCGAGCCGAATCGGGTCGGCCATCGGGCGGGCTACCGGGCCTCGCGGCGACACACGGGGTCAGCGTCGCCGACAGGAGAGAGACGCGCGGCCGACGGGCGCCTCACTGTAGGTGCCCCTCCTTGCGAAGCTGTTCGGCCTCGCTTTTCTCGTAGCGCCAGGAGATGTCGGCCTTCTCGTCCTGCCAGTCCCACGGCTCGACGAGGACGATGTCGTCCTCGCGGATCCAGACGCGTTTTTGCATCCGCCCGGGGATCCGGGCCGTCCGTTCTTTTCCGTCCGCACAGCGGACCCGCACACGGTTCGCGCCGAGCATCTCGACGACCTCGGCGAACACTTCGTCGTCGTCGGGCATCCGGAGGTCGCGTCGCCCCTCGCCGTCTCCGTCGGTCATGTGTCCAACGATACGTGTTCCACCCGATAAAAGCCCCACCCTCCGGCGCGGCGCCCGCGTCTCCGGGCAGTGCCACCGACCGGAGCGCGTCCGAAACGGCTATACGCGTCGGTCGTCCTCACCCGGTATGACACGACTGCCCGAGTTCGCCGTCGATCTCGTCGAACTGATCGCGCTCGGTCTCGGCTCCGGAGTGGCGTCGTTCATCGGTGTCGAGCTCGAACGCACCGGTATCGCCGGGCTGGCCGGCGGCGATCTCGTCGTGGGCGTCTGGGCGCTCGCGATGGGACTGGTGGCGTTGTACATCGGCGTCGTCGCGCTGGGATACGAGCAGGTGCTTCCCCGCGTGCGATCGCTCGTCGACGGGACCTAACGTCGTCAAGGGGCTTTTATCAGCTCCGCGAGAGGACTGGAGCATGGAACACGCGCTCACCAACTGGCTTCTCGGGCTGATCGCCGCGCTGCTCGCCGTGCTCGTTCTCGACGCGACCGGCCGGGAGTTTCTCGACGCCGTCGTCCCCATCGAGGCGGTCGCGAACCTGCTCGCGCTCGTGACCTTTCTCGCCTTCGTCCTCCTGACCGGCGCGTTCATGGTGTACACCGCGTCGTTCCGCGAGGCGTGAGCCGGGCGCGGACGCCGCGGCGCCGCCACGAAGGCTTTTGATTGCTCCCGCGCATGGCCGGAGTATGGAGTACACGACGCTCGGCGACACGGGGATGACCGTCTCGAAGATTTGTCTCGGCTGTATGAGTTTTGGCGACCCGGACTGGCGCGAGTGGGTACTCGGCGAGGAGGAAGGGAAGCGACTGGTCGAGCGGGCGCTTGAGCTCGGAGTGAACTTCTTCGACACCGCCAACATGTACTCGAACGGCGAGTCCGAGCGCATCCTCGGAGAAGCGTTAGAAGGCCACCGCGAGGAGAGCGTCGTCGCCACGAAAGGCTACTTCCAGATGGACGAGTCGGACCCGAACTCCGGGGGGCTATCTCGCAAGGCACTCGAACAGGAGCTCCAACACAGCCTCGACCGGCTCGGAATGGAGACGATCGACCTCTATCAGATCCACCGGTGGGACTACGACACCCCGATCGAGGAGACGCTCGCCGCCCTCGACGACGCAGTCCGGCGCGGACAGATCCGACACCTCGGCGCCTCCTCGATGTGGGCCCACCAGTTCGCCGAGGCGCTTCACGCGAGCGACCGGCTGGGGCTCGACCGGTTCGCCACGATGCAAAACCACTACAACCTCGTCTACCGCGAGGAGGAACGCGAGATGCTCCCGTTGTGTGACCGCGAGAACGTGGGCGTCATCCCCTGGAGCCCGCTAGCACGCGGGTACCTCACCCGCCCCGACGAGGCGGTCGACGCAACCACCCGCGGAGAAACCGAAGAACATCTCTACCGGCACCCGTACCGCGACGGTGGTGGTCCGGCGGTCAACGCCCGTGTCGAGGAGCTGGCCGCCGAAAAGGGCGTGAAGATGGCACAGATCGCGCTCGCCTGGCAGTTCCACGCGGAGCCGGTCGACGCGCCGATCGTCGGCACCACCAGCGTCGAACACCTCGAGGACGCGGTTGAGGCGCTCGACATCGACCTGTCTGCGTCCGACATCGAGTGGCTCGAGGAACCGTACGAGCCGGTCCCCGTCTCCGGTCACGACTGAGCCGGGAGAGCGCCGCGAGCCCGCCGAAACGGCCCGGAGAAACAACCCTTTTGCGACCCCGCCCCGAACGCGAGGGTATGACCGACGACGAGACATCGGAGACGGACGACTCGCCAGATGCCGACGAGGCCGACGCCGCGGACGACGAGGAGAAATCCTTCCGCGAGCGCGTCGAGGAGATCCGCGAGCGACGCGAGCAGGAGCGCGAGGAGGGCGAGCGTCCGGAACCGGACGAGATGATGGGCGGCGGTGGCCCGCCGGGGATGGGCGGCGGCGGTGGCGGCGGCAACCCCTTCGCACAGATGATGTCCGGCATGATGGGTGGCGGCGGTCCGGGCGGCGCGGGCGGCGCAGGCGGCCCGCCGGGGATGGGCGGCGGCCGACCCGGTGAGGGTGGCGGCGAAGATGCCGGCAACGAGGAGCTCGTCCGTGAGGTGCGACAGCTTCGCGACGAGGTCCGCGACGCGACCCGACAGCTCCAGCGGATCGCACAGGCGCTCGAAGACGACTGAACTGCGGTCTCACTCGGCGTCGAGGCCGGGTCTTACTCGAAGCGACGATCCCACACGAGACCGTGACGCACCCGCGGTCGGGACTGCGTCTGGCGGAGACGGTGTGTGTTCGACTTCGTTGGAATCCTCAGCAGGTGGTCTGTGTTGAGCCTAGAACGGTCAATACGTAAATGCCGACGGACCGTTCACTACTTGTCAAGAGCGCTATGTGGGAGATAGAGGGTGGACGCAGTAACTGCCATCTTCAGATCCGGTTACCACCTCTCGTGTCGACACGGACGAGTGTTCAGAGGAGAGCTAAACCCAAGAGCCCGAGGTGAGACGCGTATTGAGCGGGCGCCCCGTTCACACTGCCCCGACTCTATTCCCAATATGAATGACGAACTCGGTGTCTGGTATAAACCGTATGAGCGCTCGGTCACGCAGGTCAATCGCTTTGAGACGCTGCGCCCGCGGGTGATCGCCGAGCGTGTACGAGACCTTGCTACTGTAGGGCCAGAAACAAATCTCGCCGTCGACTTCGGTCTGTTTACGGAGAATGACTCCGGTCTCGGTTGTGTAACTTGCCCCTGAATCGCTCCGCGCTGTATACAACAGCGGTTATACTAGCTTCTTAGATTTTGTCAGTAGCAGCATCGAGATACGACGGTTGTAGTCATCATTTGAATCACGGTATCTTCGCTATCTAACTCCTGAATCAGTCAATCGAATGCGCTTACGCATTGATCATTGGGTCATCGTTGTGTAAAGCACATGAAAAGACAGTACGAAACTCCCCACGAGTAGTCCGGCTATCCCGCCGTAGAGAGGGGTAACATCGAACGAAGGAGCGATCAGGTACCCACTGGCGAATCCAAGAGGGTCAAAGACCGCTGCGAGGATAATAAGCTGAACCGCAAACTCCTTAGATTGAAACCATCTGAACATGCTTTCAATCCTCTCCGCGAATGCTGATGTCTCCGTTCATCGTATTGGCTGTAATTCGGTGTGTTCCATCTCCAATCATCCGGTCGATTTCTGAATCAGGCTCGGTTGAATCTGCCTCAAATCCGTTGATTGCTACGTCGCCATTGTGTGTTTCAAACGAGACCGCCGGCTCTGCCGTTGCCGGGAGGGTAATTGAGACATCGCCGTTTGTCGTGTCGGCGCTGACACTCTCGGCGCCCGTGGTTTCGATATCAACATCACCGTTCGTTGACTCGGCAATCAGGTGTGACCCTTCGGGAACGGTAAGCGTGAGATCCATCTGCGGCGAGGGAGAGTTGAGAGAAAAGAAGCCGCTGTTCTCAGTGTCGACAGTGAGCGACAGGCGGTCGTCGGATTGTTTCTCTTGGAGCGTGATGCGGTCAAGTTTCTCCTCGCTTGCCGCCTCTTTTTTCGCTTCGACGTGGACTGTCTCGCGCTGTTGGTCGCGAATCTCGATATCACCGTTTACGACTTGGATCACAATCTCCGAGGCGTCAACGCCGTTGTACTCTTGGGTAACCGTGGTTTCAGCCTCAAGCGATCCAGACGTACACCCTGCGAGGCAGGCGGTTCCAGCAGTAATACACGCACCAAGCAGACTGCGTCTTGGCATCAGTTGACTCGCCTGATCATGACTGCTCATACGGGAGCCGTGACATGCGCCGATAATAAGCCGGCTGCTCGTGTTTCAGCCGCAGAAACACGCAACCCTAAATCGGTGGGGGGCTGTTCACCGTGGCAACCCATACACAGCGGAACACTCATTGTGTGAAACACTGGTTGTATTGAACGTACAGAGGGTAGAAATCCATTATTTTCTGTATGCTTTCTACTGGCCGGTCCGGAATAGCTGGATTTGTACCGGTTCTGTGCGAGACCTGCGCTCTACATTCAGCAGCGTCTGTAATCTCTACGTGATGACTGTCAGCAGCGGCGTGCGAGATATAGAGGATAGATTCAACAAAAATTCCGACCGCGGAGTTTCCGATCATAAAACAGCGATTTGACTGTCAGCTAGTTTGTTATCATCGGGCGTGAATTTATCTATTGATGATATCAGTAATCGGGTTATCCGTTCCGTTACAGAGTAGTGGCAGTATCGAACTGTTCGCTGTGTTGACGCTTACAGTCGTGATTTTCGCCGGGTTCTGGAAGATGTTTGAGAAGGCCGGTGAACCGGGATGGGCTGGAATCATCCCGATATACAATCTCTACGTCTTGGTCAAGATAAGCGGAAACGCATGGTGGTGGTTTATTCTGGTTTTGATTCCAGTGATTAACTTCTTCGCCACGCTGAAGATCAGCATAGACATTGCTAAGAAGTTCGGTAGAGGAGTCCTGTTCGGCCTCGGACTCACGTTTATTTCGTTCATCTTCTATCCGCTTCTCGGGTTCGGTGACTACCAGTATCAGGACACTACACACACAGGTGAGGGTGCTGTGTAGTACTCTTCGGACAACCCATCTAAGAGGTAGCAGGGGTCTTCGCGTTAAGTAGCCGTGTCGTGTCTCGCACAGTCACAGAACGTCTCGTCGCGCTGGTAGAAATCTCAGTAATCGGCACGCACGCTTCACCTACCGGGTGTTTCAGCGCAACTCATATCTAAAGAAGGGGATTTCGACGGAGTCCGGTGTTCTCGCTTCGACGATCATCTCGTTCTCGTCCGCCGATGGCGGTTCAGTGAAGAACGTCGATCCGCGGCGCGCGGGCACGCCTTTCTGCGCCTTCCCCAGCAGATTCGCTCGGATACGATGGTATGTGTGATCAGCACGCCTCGGCGCCACACAGACACTATTTTTACCACACTCTCCCCAACCGGTTCGCTCGCACGCGCTCGCGGGCACCCTCGGCGGCCTACGAGGCGTGCGCCGCCGTACTCACGTTGGCTCCACCGTCGACACCAGCGGTGAGTTGCTGGTTCGTCTCAGGACGCGGGTCGTTGAGGCGTTCTGAAAATGTGTGAAAAGCGTGATGTGCCGGCTACGTTACGTTAGCACTCGGACCAACCGCACGACTCGCACGTCTTACACCCTTCGGAGTAGTAGAGGTTCATTCCGCCACACTCCGGGCACTCGGGCGACTCGCCGGCTGCGATGAGGTCTTGGGTCACGTCCGTTTCTGGCCCCTCGGCGAGGCCGGCGTCCGGTTCGTCGGCCACGGTCCCGCCGGCGACCGCGCCGCCGTCGGTCTGGCTCGGGGCGTCGGGCGCCGTCTCCCGGGTCTGCCCGTGTCCTTCGACGTCGTCGAGACTCTGTTGTTGAGGGATCCCCTTGTCGATCTCGTCGTCGAGGTAGCGCCGGAGCGCGGTGCCGATCGCGTCCGGGATCGACTGGATCTGTTCGCCTTTGTCCCAGGCGACCTTCGGGCTCCGGGTGCCGTGAAGCTCGTCGACGATCTCCTCGGGGTCGACGCCCGAACGGAGCGCCGTAGAGATGACCTTCGCGAGCGCCTCCGTGAAGGAGTTGGTGTAGCCGCCGGAGTGGCCGATGTTCGCGAACAGCTCGAACGGACGGCCCGCCTCGTCCTCGTTGATCGTGACGTACAGCTTTCCGTAGCCGGTCTCGACGCGCTGGGTCACGCCGGACAACGAGTCCGGGCGGGGTCGGGTCTCGGTGTACGCGAGCTCGGGCTCGTCGGCGGACGCGAGCAGGTCGGCGATCTCGGCGTCGACCGCCGCCCGAACGTCGTCGTTGTCCAAGAACGCCTCGACGCCGCCGAACACCTCTCGGATCTGTTCGACGATCGTTTCTGCCGCCTCGGTCTCGTCGGCGAACTCCGTGTTCTGCGCGCGGGTGGTGAGCACCTGTTTCGAGCGCGTGCCGTCGCGGTAGACGGTGACGCCCTTGCCGCCGTGGTCGTAGATGTACCGGTACACCTCTTCCATGTCGGCGGCGGTGGCGTCGTTCGGGAAGTTACACGTCTTCGAGATGGCAGAGTCGACCCCCTCCTGACAGGCACACTGCACCGCGGCGTGTTCGATCCCCGACAACGAGCCGGTGACGACGAATAGCTCGCCGATCGCGTCGGGCACCGTCGAGAGCCCCTCGACGCCGTCGAACGCGTTCTCGGCCATCTGTTCTTGTGCCTCTCGTTTCACCGCGTCGACGTCGATGTCGTTTGCCTCCAACGTCCGCAGGAAGTAGTCGTCGAACTCCACGAGCATCTCATCGCCCTGGACGTCGCCGGAGACGTTCTTGTAGAACGCGACGTTGTAGATCGGCTCACAGCCGCCGGTGGTGTTGCCGATCATCGAGGTCGTTCCGGTCGGCGCGATCGTCGTCGTGTTGTGGTTGCGGATCGGATAGCCGTCCGCCCACTCGTCGGCGTCGAGGCCGGTGTGGTGTTCGAACCAGTCGCGGTACTCCGTCGGGGCCGCGTACTTCGAGTCCGCCCAGTCGTTGAAGACGCCGCGCTCCTCAGCGAGCTCGTGAGAGATTTCCTTCGACTCGTGGTTGATGTGGGTCATCAGCTGGCGGGCGACCTCGTTGCCCTCCTCGGAGCCGTACTTCACGCCGAGCTGGATGTACAGCTGGGCGAGCCCCATGATGCCGAGGCCGATCTTGCGCATGTCCCGGACCGTCTGTTCGATCTCGTCGACCGGGAAGTCGGACATCGTCACCACGTTCTCGAGGAACCGGGTGCCGTACGCGATGCGCTCGTCGAACTCCTCGAAGTCGATCGCCTCCGCGAGGAAGGCGTCGACCGCGTCCTCGTGGGTGTCGTACTCGTCCGCGTGCGCCTCGCTCCAGACGCGCCAGTCGGGGGCGCCCTCCGCCGCCAGCGTCGAGAGGTTGATGTGGCCGAGGTTACACGCCTCGTATTCTTCGAGCGGCTGCTCGCCGCAGGGGTTCGTCGCGAGGATGCGATGGTCCGGGTTCTCCTCCACGTCGAACGAGTGTTCCTTGTTCACCCGTTCGAGGTAGATGACGCCGGGTTCGCCGTTCTCGTGGGCGCCCTCGATCATGTCCTCCCAGAGCTCGGCGGCGGGAATCGAGAGCGGTTCGCCGACCTCGACGTGTTCGCCGAGGCCGAACATGTCGTACAGCTCCTTCGTCTCCGGCGTGGCAACGTGGGGCTCGCCCGTGCGCGGGTTCGTGAACGTGAACTCCTCACCGGCGTACAACGCCTCCATGAACTCGTCTGTGATCCCGACGCTGATGTTGAAATTCGAGAGATGTCCCTCGACGGCGTTCCGGAGGTGTTCGGGGACGCGGCCCTCGTCGTCGATGAGCTCGCGCGCCTCCTCTAAGGCGTCGGCGAAGGAGTTGTGCGTGAAGTCGTCGGGGTCGTTCAGCCGCAACGAGTGGGCCAACGAGACGTCCTTGTTTTTCGCGTGGATGAACTGGATCACGTCCGGGTGCGAGACGCGCATGACGCCCATCTGTGCGCCGCGGCGCGCGCCGCCCTGGGCGATCGTCTCGCACATCTGGTCGAACGTCCGCATGAACGTGATCGGGCCGGAGGCGATTCCGCCGGTGGAGCCGACCGCGTCGCCGTACGGCCGCAGCTGCCAGAAGGCGTACCCCATGCCGCCGCCGCTCTGGAAGACCTCGGCCGCCTCCTTTGCGGTCTGGTGGATGTCGGTAATGTCGTCGTTGGGCGAGTCGACGAAACACGCGGAGAGCTGTTGGAGCTCGTCGCCCGCGTTCATCAGGGTCGGCGAGTTCGGCATGAACGACAACGACTCCATCCCGTCACGGAACGTCGCCGCGGTCTCCTCGACGTGGTCGCGGACCGCCGCCGGCAGCTCCGGAACGACGGTGTCGTAGGCGAACTTGTTGACGTTGTGCGGGGTCAGCGTCGTCTCGCTGTCGTCGTCGGCCGAGACGCCGGCGCCAAACACGTCTTCGGCGAGCTCGTCGCGCCGAGGGTGGTCGGGCTTGAGCTGGTCGGGCGTGACGGTGACGTCGATGTCGCGTTTTTCGGCTTCGAACACTGCTTCCGCGAGCGCAACGTTGCGCGCGACGCGGTCGAACAGTTCTTCTTGTGTCTCCACCGGGTCTCCGTTCGCGTCCTTCCGGAGGTACCTGGCGGGGAGAATGTTGTGGTAGGCGTTGGCCGTGAGACGGTCCTCCATCGTTTCTCCGGCGGTTCGTTTGATCGGCAGTTCGAGTTCGTCGGCGGAGATGCCGTCGCTGCTCATGCGACGGTCACCTCGCGGCGTTCGCGTGCGGTCTGGCTCATGATGTGGTGTTGGTATGCTGGCGAAGCGGACCTTTGTAACGTTCGGTTCTCCGGTCCATTGGGTATGCGTTCTGTTCGATCGCGTATGTAACGGTCGAGCGATGCGTCCGGCGTCGACGCTGGTACGACTCATGGGGACGGGGTCCACACACATAAGCATGGCCAGACCGGGGTGAAACTGAACGCGTATCGGAGAAATCGAGAGACAGCAGAGGGGTCCCAACAGAAAGAAAGGGGGGTAGCCGCGGCGGTTCCCGGGGCTGCCGCCGGCTGTGTCGCCGGCGACGCCGCGGTCGCCGGGGGCAAAGTGAACGGATCGACGCGTCGAACGTATCAGTTGAGTAGAATCCGGTCCGTGGGGTCGCCACCAAGCTTATGCGGGTGCTCGCCGTTTGCCGGGCCATGACCGCGCTCACAGCCGACGTCGCGGCCGTGTTCTCACAGGCAGGGATGTTCGGCAGCTCGGTCGGCCAACTCCTCGTCGCACTCGTCGTGGCCGCGATCGTGATCGTCGTCGGGAAGTTCGTGTTGTCGCTCGCGTGGCGGCTCGTCACCATCGGCGTCGTCGTGGTCGCCGCCCTCTATCTCCTGTCGGTGACGGGGCTCATCTAAGAGTGACGCCGCGGGTCGTTCAGACCGCGACGTGGCCCGAAGCGTTACTGGAACGCGCCGAGCCCGGTCTCCGCGGAGTCGTCGACCTCCGACCGCTGGAACCGTTGTTCGATCTCCTCGTAGCGCTCGCGGGTCTCCGCGGTGACGCTCGGGGTCACCTCATCGAGGGCGTTCTCGAAGTGGGCCATCGTCACGCGAACGTTGCCGACGGATTCGCGGACCTCCTCGCGCGAGACGCTCTGGATGAACTCCCGGGAGGCGCTCATCGACGCCTCGCGGGCCACCGCCTCGAGGTCCGCGCCGACGTACCCCTCGGTCCGGCGGGCGATCGCGTCGAGGTCGACGTCGTCGGCCAGCGGCTTCTCGCGGGTGTGGACCTCCAGGATCTTCCGGCGACCCGCCTCGTCGGGGACCGGGACGTGGACGTGTCTGTCGAGCCGGCCGGGCCGGAGCAGCGCCGAGTCGATCAGGTCCGGGCGGTTCGTCGTCGCAATCACGACGACATCTTCCAGCGACTCCAGCCCGTCGAGTTCGGTCAACAGCTGTGAGACGACGCGCTCGCCGACGCCCGAGTCGTTCGTGTTGCCGCCGCGTTCGGTCGCGATCGAGTCGATCTCGTCGAAGAACACAATCGTGGGCGCGTTCTCGCGGGCCTTCGAGAACACCTCGCGGACGCCCTTCTCGGACTCGCCCACGAACTTGTTCAACAGCTCGGGCCCCTTGATCGAGATGAAGTTGGAGTCGCTCTCGTTGGCGACCGCCTTCGCGAGCAGGGTCTTACCCGTGCCGGGCGGGCCGTACATCAGGATTCCCTTTGCGGCCTCCATGTCGAGCTCCTCGAACACCTCGGGGTACTCGAGCGGCCACTGGATCGTCTCGCGGAGCCGTTCTTTGGTGTCGTTCAGTCCGCCGACGTCGCTCCAAGTGACGTCTGGCACCTCGACGAACACCTCGCGCAGCGCCGACGGCTCGATCCCTTTCAACGCCTCTTTGAGGTCGTTGTCCGTGACCTGGATCGAGTTCAACACGTCCGCGTCGACCTCGTCGCTTTCCAAGTCGAGCTGCGGGCGGATCCGCCGGAGCGCGTGCATCGCCGACTCTTTCGCCAGCGATTCGAGGTCCGCGCCGACGAATCCGTGGGTGTTCTCGGCGTAGGCGTCGAGATCGATCCCGTCGGCCAGCGGCATGTTCCGCGTGTGGACCTGTAGAATCTCCTTGCGGCCGTCGCGGTCGGGGACGCCAACCTCGATCTCGCGGTCGAAGCGGCCGCCGCGCCGGAGCGCGGGGTCGATGGCGTCGACCCGGTTCGTCGCGCCGATCACGACCACCTCGCCGCGTTCTTCGAGGCCGTCCATCAGCGACAACAGCTGGGCCACGACGCGGCGTTCGACGTCGCCGCCGGCCTCTTCGCGTTTTGGCGCGATGGAGTCGAGCTCGTCCATGAACACGATCGCGGGGGCCTCCTCGGTGGCCTCTTCGAACACGTCACGGAGCTGTTCTTCGCTCTCGCCGTAGTACTTCGACATGATCTCCGGGCCGGAGATCGTGTGGAAGCTGGCGTCGATCTCGTTGGCAACCGCCTTCGCGATCAGCGTTTTTCCGGTGCCCGGCGGCCCGTGGAGCAACACGCCCTTCGGCGGGTCGATCCCCAGCCGTTTGAACAGCTCCGGGTGTCGCATCGGCAGCTCGATCATCTCGCGGACCTGCTCGAGCTCGTCGTCGAGGCCGCCGATGTCCTCGTAGGTGACGTCGGGAGAGCCGTCGGGGGCCTGGCCGGCGCCGCCGCCCGGGCCGCTGACGATCTCCTCGGCGGGCTTCTCGGAGATCTCTATTTCGGTCGAGTCGGTGACCACGACGGTCCCCGACGGCGACGTGCCCGCGATCTTCAACGGGACTGCCTGCGACTGTCCGCCCATGAATCCGAAGCCGAGCGGCAGCTGGACGTTCTGGCCCTCGGTGACCGGCTGGCCGCCGAGCTCGCGGCGGATCAGCGCGTCGATGTTGCCGCGGATTCCGAGCCGCTGGGGTAACGCGATGGTGATCCGGTCGGCGGGCTCGACGTCGACCTGCTCGACGGTCACGCGGTCGTCGATGCCGACGCTGGCCTCCTGGCGGAGCTTGCCGTCGATGCGGATCACGCCGGTCCCGTCGTCCTCGGGGTAGCCGGGCCAGACCCGCGCGATCGCGGCGCCGTCAGAGCCCTCGACGCGGATGAAATCCCCGCCGGAGAGCCCGCGCTCCTCGGCCGCGACGCGGTCGATCGCCGCGAGCCGGCTGCCGGCGTCCTTCTGTTTCAACGGTTTGACGGTGAGTGTCATCGGTCACCCTCGATCGTCAACACGCCGTTCGACACCGAGACGGTCTCGGCTGTGCCGGGCAGTTCGAGCTCCGACTCGGCCGGCTCGCCGTCGCGCTCGACCACGACGATCGCCGTGTCGCCGACGGTATCGACGCTGATCGCCTCGTCGTCGACGCCGATATCGGCGGCGACGACCCAGCTGTCCGGATACTCGTACTGGCGAAGGAGCGCACTGTCGCCGGCCGATCGGGGTTGTCTGAGAGTCATCCTAACTACAGGTTAGGCGTGAACGTATATAAACTAATCGGATAAAATCGCAGGACGTGAGAATATCCAGCTTGAACGGTTGTATTGTGGTTCGGATCGATCCGGCCGAAAGCGGGCGCCCGGATCCACCCGATCGTCGGGCGATCCCCTCTGCGTCGTCGGCCCGCACCGCGGCTTTTTGCGTGGCGGCGGCGATCCCGAGCGCATGAGCACCGAGGACGACGCGGGACCCGGTCCCGGACCACGGACGGAGCCGACGTCGAGACCGGCCCGCGGCCGCGAGAATCCCGACGTCGGCGATCTGTTAGACGAGTTGGACGCGTTAGAACGAACGGTCGACGAGGGCCACGAGCGCGAGAAGGTCCGTCAGACGATCTCGCTGGTGCGCCGGATGCCGGGTAGCGCGGCGTTCACGCGGCGGATCAGCACGTACACCAGCCGTGACATCGCCGAGTCGTTCGTCGGCGGGATTCTCCTCGCGCTCCCGTTGCTCGTGGAGGGCGGCGTCTTCGAGATCGCCGAGTGGTTCACCACGGCCCTCGTCGCCGGAGTCCCCGTGTTCCTGCTGGGACACGTCGTCTTCGTCGTGGCCATGACGACCGGCTTGTTGTACTACGCCGACTTCCGGCAGGTCCAGGTGTACAGGCCCATCTTCGGGGTCGTCCCGCGTCGGCTGGTCGGGGTGTTGGCGGCCGCGTTCCTCGTCTCGCTCGGCACGATGGTCCTATGGGGGCGGCTCTTCGAGGGGAATCCGGCGCCCACGGAAGCGTTCGCCAGGGTGACCGTCGTCTGGGCTGCCGCCGCGTTCGGGGCCGCGCTGGGCGACATTCTGCCCGGAGAATCGACAGGCCGGGACGTGAGCGACCGGCTCGACGAGCTCGGCGATGGGGTCGGCGACTGACCCGGAGCCGAGAACGGCCGGTCTCGAGCGCGGGCGCGACAGCGCGACGCAGGTACCACAGGTTTTTCGCCGCGGCGGTCGTACGTCGGCGCATGTCAGCGTTACGCGACGCGCTTCGGGATCTCCCGGACGCGGTGTTTGCGGACCTGCTCGAGTCCGACGACGAGTACGTTCTTCTCGTCGACCTCCCCGGAGCGACCCCAGAGACCACAGAGGTCCTCTTCGAGGACGGCCGGATCGCGATAGAGGGGCGTCGCGAGAAGTCCACGCCGGAGGGGTTCCAGTACGTCCGCGAGAACCGGCCGCTCTTTCTCGACGCCGAGTTGCCGCTGCCGCCGGACGCGGACGGCGACGCCGCGGGCGCCGAGATGGACCGCGGCGTCCTCGAGGTGGTTCTCCCCAAGCGCACCGAGGGCGGCTCGCGCCGAATTCCGGTCGACGGGAGCGACGGAGACGGCGAGGACGACGCGGGGACCACCGACGACCAGGCTGCCGCCTGACGGGTGGTGACGCTGGTCAACCTCCGTGCCTACTGGCGGTTCCTCGTCGTGCTCCGGCAGTTTTCGCCGCTCATCGTCGCCTACTGGCGCGACCGAAAGCGATTTTTGATCGTCGGCGGGGGCCGTGACGTCGACGAGGCGACACAGCGCGAGCGCGCCGACATCCTCCTCGACATCCTGCTCACGCTCGGGCCGACGTTCATCAAACTCGGCCAGCTCCTGTCGACGCGTCCCGACATCCTGCCGCCCGCCTACATCGACGTGCTCGAAGGGCTCCAAGACGACGTGCCGCCGGCCGATTGGGCCGACTCGAAACGCGTGTTGGAAGCCGAACTCGGCCCCGTCGAGGAGACGTTCGACGACTTCGACACCGAGTCGATAAGCGGGGCCAGCCTCGGACAGGTGTACACCGCCAGGTACGAGGGGACCGAGGTGGCGGTGAAGGTTCGTCGGCCCGGGATCGAAGAACTCGTCGAGGCCGACCTGCGCGCGATTCGCTGGTCGCTCCCGATCGTCCGGCGGTTCATCGGCGGCGGCCGGGCGTTCTCGATCGAGAACCTCTCCGAGGAGTTCGCGAAGACGATCCGCCAGGAGATGGACTACCGCCGAGAACGGGAGATGCTCGAGGAGATCAGAACGAACTTCGCCGACAACGACCGGATACGGATCCCGGCCGCCTACGAGTCGGCGTCGGGCCCGCGCGTGCTCACGATGGAGTACATCGGCGGAACGAAGATCAGCCGCGTCGAGGAACTCGACGGCGCGGGACTCGACCGGACGGCGATCGCGGAGACGCTGCAGGAAGTGTACCTCCAGATGATCATCGACGACGGGGTGTTCCACGCCGACCCACATCCCGGCAACCTCGCCGTCGCCGACGACGGCACCGTGATCTTCTACGACTTCGGGATGTCCGGGCGAGTCGACCCGTTCATCCAGGACAAGATCGTCGAGTTCTACGTCGCGGTCGCCAGACAGGACACCGACGCGATCCTCGACACGCTGATCTCGATGGGGACGCTCTCGCCGGAGGTCGACCGCGACGTGATGGGCGAGGTGATGGAGCTCGCGATCGCCGACGCCCGCGGCGAGGAGATCGAGCAGTACCGCGTCAACCAGATCGTCGAGCAGGTGGAGTCGACGATCTACGAGTTCCCGCTGCGGCTGCCTCGAAACCTCGCGTTGGTCCTCCGCGTCGCCACCGTCGTCGAAGGGGTGTGTGTCACGCTCGACCCCGAGTTCGACTTCATCGCGACGGCGACCGATTACCTCGAGGATCAAGGTTACTACGAACAGACCGCCCGCGAGTTGGCCGAGGGAACGGCCCGGCAGCTCCAACGGACGACGGAGGCGTTGTTCACCGTGCCGCCGAAGGCGGACGCGTTTCTCGAGCGAGCGAACCGCGGCGACCTCCAGGTCGGCGTCACCATCGAGGACGAGTCGCGCGTGCTCGATAAGTTGGCGATGCGAATCGCCTACTCCGTGCTGCTCGCCGTCGGCGTCCTCTCGGCGACGATCCTCTACTCGTTCGCCGAGGAGTGGCGGCTCGCGGCGGTCGTTCTCCTCCTTGCCGCGCCGCTTGCGGTCGCGCTCTACCGGTCGTTCCGAAAGAAGCGCACGATCCCGGGGAACCCACAGTTCACCAGACAAGGCATGCGGAAACAACGCGAGGACTGACCCGGTCCGCGCCCCCGGTCGACCGGGACGCACGGCTCACCCGCGACACACCCAGACGTCCCCCCGGTCGTCCACGCCGTACCCCCGCTCGGAGAGCCACGACCGGAGCGTTCGAGCGGGGTCGGCGGCGTCCGACGGCGATCCGGCCCGGCTCGTCCGACCGTCGTGAACCTCGAGAACGAGCAGCGGGCGGTGTTCGCGGAGCGTCCGCTCGGCTCCCCGAAGCACCGCGAGTTCGTGGCCCTCGACGTCGATCTTGACCGCGTCTGGCGGCGGGACACGAGCCACGTCGGGAGCGTCGGGTGTCGCGTCCACGAGGTCGTCGATCCGGTAGACGGGGACGGTCTCGACGTCGGCGACGCGCGCGCCCCAGCGGGTCGCGCGGTCGCGGTCGAACGCGGAGCACTTCGAGAACGTTGACCGGTAGAACGGCAGCGTCGTCTGCTCGTCGCCGACGCCGAGCCGCCGGAGGTCGATCCGGTCGGCGAGCCCGTTCCTGGCCGCGTTTCGAGCCAACCGGTCGGCGCTTTCGCCGTTCGGCTCGATCGCGACGACCCGACGATCGGTACCGACCGCGAGCGGGATAGCGTGTTCACCGACGTGTGCGCCCGCGTCGAGGACGGTCGCGTCCGTGGGAAGCGCGTCGAGCGCGGCCAGTCCGGGGTCGTCGCCGTGGGGGTTCGTGGGCTCGTAGCTCCAGTAGGTGCCCGCGACCGTGCGTTTCGGGGTGGCGAGGCCGACGGTGTACGTCAGGTCGGCGAGCCGGTAGAGGGTTCGAAACCCGAGCCGTTCGAGCCAGGCGGGGGTAGAGGCCATCCGTCGGCTTTCTCAGGCCGTCACGACTTGGATCGGAACGAGCAGGAAACAGAGCGCGCCGGCGCCAAAGGTGAGCACGCCCAGGGCGACGCGGGGCCAGTCGAGCCGTTGCTCGTCGTCGGGGTTCGCCGGGCCGTTGAACGCGATGACAAGCGAGAAGACGCCCCAGAACGCCCAGAGACCGACCGACTCGTTGAGCCCGAGTCCGCGCCCGTAGTAGAGGTACGCGGCGATCACGAACAACGCGCCCGGCACCAGCGACGCGACCGTCTCTTGGCGTGGTCCCACCATCGCGCGGACCATGTGCCCGCCGTCGAGCTGGCCGACGGGAAGCAGGTTCAACAGGGTGAAGAACATCCCGACCCAGCCGCCGATGATCACCGGGTGGACCGAGCGGGCGGGGTCCGGATACGACGTCGGCTGGCCGATCAGGTCGGCGATCAGGCTCAAAAGCGGCGGGTTGTTGAACCGGATCACGGTGCCGGAACTGCTCGCCAGCTCGGCGGGAACGCGGATCGGGTCGAGCGAGAGCCCGACGACGGTGACGATAACGGTGGCGACGAGCCCGGCGATCGGCCCGGCCGCGCCGATGTCGAACAACACCTTTCGGGAGGGCATCCGGCCTCGCATTCGGATGACCGCGCCGAGCGTCCCGAACGGGAAGACGAAGGGGATGACGTACGGCAGCGAGACGTCGACACCGTGGTATCGACCGGCGGCGTAGTGGCCCAACTCGTGGGTCATCAACACGCCGAGAACCGCGGCAGTGAACGGCCACGCGCGGAGCATCGAGAACGGGTTGGCCCGGATCTCCGCGAGGGGGACGTAGTACCACCCGTACGCCCCGACGAACAACGTCGAGAGCACGGTCGCGAAGAACAGCCCGACGTTCACCCACGGGATTCCGTCGCGGGCGCTGGCGAACGGCGTGGCGACGACGACGTGGCCGTCCGCAACCGTTTCGACGTCCACGTCGTAGCCCGCCTCGCGAAACGCCGGAGCAAGCTTCCGGAGGAGCGTCCGTTCCGGGACGTACGACTCGCCCACGTAGCGGACGCGGCCGTCCTCCTGGCGGACCTCCTCGACGCGAAAGAACGTTCGGAGCGGGTCGGGACGGGGAACGTCGGCCGGCACCGACGCCGTCCCGTCCTCGCGTTCTGGCATCATCAGTTGTTGGCCGTCACCGAGTATAAACCCCGCGTCACCGGAGGCGGGCGGGGACACAGAAGACAGACAGCGGGGACGCGAACGAGCGCGCCCGAGGGGGATGGGCTCTGACGGTCGGAGACGCGCGAAGCGGTCAGGCGGGCTCAACGCGCCACGTGGTCGCCCCCGTGTACGACCACTTTTCCACGGTGAGTTCGGTGGCGGAGTCGCGAAGTTTCACCATTAGCGCGCCGATCTCTTTCGGCGAGAGATCGACGTCGTCGGAGATGAACTTTCCTTTGAAATACATCTCGCCGTCCTCGGCCCGGCTGAGCAGGTATCGTTTCAGCCGTTCTTCTTTGCTAAGGTCGTCGGTGGTGCTCGCGTCCGTGGAGGGGTTCGCAGTCGCGCTCATGATACATCCACCTCATGGCGCCGAAGGGTGTTATAAAGGGGAGACCGTTGGACGGCATTCAGGTCCTTTCACCGAATCGCCGGGGCGTAAAACGACGGCGGTGACGTTTTATGACCGTTTAAAATCTCTTTAGACAGTTTATCGGAGTTTCTAAGCCGTTCGATCGGTGGTAGAGGCACGCGGCGGTACCGAGCGGGATCGCCGGGTGAGACGCCGCCAGTGCCCGGGACGACGGTCGCTCGCGCGGCGGCCGCAGCCGCGGTCGGCGGGCTACTCGCGCTGATGGAGCCAGAACGCCTCCGTCTCCGTCGTCTCTTTTTTGAATATCGGGACCTCGTCTTTCAGCCGGTCGATCCCGTCTTCGACGGCGCGGAACGCCTCGGCGCGGTGGCCGGCGAGGACCACGACGAAGACGATGTCTTCGCCCGCCTCGACGACGCCGGTGCGGTGATGCATCGCGACCTCGAAGACGCCCTCGCGGTCGGTCAGTTCGGCGGCGATGGCGTCCATCCGGTCGCGGGCGACGCCCTCGTACTTCTCGAACGCGAGGTGTGTCGTCCGGTCGTCGTCGGGGTCGTCGCGAGCGCGGACGCGGCCCGTGAACGTCGCGATTGCGCCCGACCGGTCCGCGGCAGCCGATCGCTCGACGCGCGCGACGAGTTCCTCGCGGGTCACCCACGGTTCCGCGCCGTCGAGCGCCGTCAGGAGCTCGGCAACGTCGACGTCGGCGGGCGTCGGCGCCCGTGTGACGACGTCGCCGGGAGTGTCGGCTGGGTCGGCGTCGGAGCCCACCAACACCGTCGGAAGTCGCAGGCGGCTGTATCCGACCACAACGACGTAGTCGTGATCGGGCGCAAACCGGTCGAGAAGGGCGTCGACGTCGGAGGCGGCCCCTCGGCCGACCCACGACCCGTCGGGCGAGATGTCGACCGTCGTATCGCCGACCGCGGCCGGCTCGCCGCCGGAGTCGGCGGCCCCTTCGATCCGTCGGACGACGGCGACCCGGCCCGTCAGCCGGTCCGCGAGCGTCGCGGCGAGGTCGGCCGCGCCGGGACCCAGAATCGAGATCGGTTGCATACCCCAATCCGGGCGGCGAGCGGCTTAGGCGTTTCCCGGGCGCCGGTCCGGGAGGCTACTCGTAGGCGTAAAACCCCTCGCCGGTCTTCTTGCCGAGGTCGCCGGCGGCCACCTTTCGTTTGAGCAGGTACGCGGGCGTGTAGCGGTCGCCGAGCTCCTCGTGAAGCGTCTCCGTGGCGTCGAGCACCACGTCGAGCCCGATGTGGTCGGCGAGCGCGAGCGGGCCCATGGGGACGTTCGTGCCGAGCGTCATCCCGCGGTCGATGTCGGCTTTGGCGGCGACCCCTTCGTCGTACGCGCGGATCCCCTCGTTGATCCACGGCATCAGGATGCGGTTGGTGACGAATCCCGGCTTGTCGTCTGCTTCCCAGGTTTCCTTCTCGAGTGCGGCGGCGAACGCGTGGGCGAACTCGACGACCGCTGGCGCGGTTCGTTCGCCGACGACGATCTCGACGCCGTCCATCACCGGGACCGGGTTCATGAAGTGAAGCCCCACGACACGCGCCGCGCGGTCGGTCGCGCTCGCGATCTCGGTGACCGACAACGTCGAGGTGTTGGTCGCGAGCACGACGTCGTCGTCGGTGATCGCGTCCAGGTCGGCGAAGACGTCTCGTTTGACCGCCATCTCCTCGACCGCGGCCTCGACGACGACGTCGGCGTCCGCGAGGTCGGCGAGGTCGGTCGTGCCCGTGATCCGCTCGCGGATCGTCGCCGGCTCCGCCGCCAGCGCGTCCTTTGCCGCGAGACGGTCGAGACTCGAGTCGATGGCTGCGAGGCCGTTGTCGACGTACTCGCGCTCGATGTCGCGCATCACCACGTCGTAGCCGGCGGTCGCGGCGACCTGTGCGATCCCGTTGCCCATCGTCCCGGCTCCGACCACGCCAACGGTTGTCACGTCAGATAACTCGCGCATGGAGTCCGCTGGCGCGGGAACGGGGCTAAGTATTGCGGTGTGGCTCACGCCGTCGGACGAGAATCGTCGAACGGCGAGAACGACGACGACAGCACGCGGCGCCCCAAGTGAGACGCCCCACGTTGATCAGCGGCGTCTCGGCGCGTACGAGCGGCGGTCGACACGCTCGAGCGGGATCGTCGCCGTGACAACCGTTCCGGTCGGCTCGTTTGGCTCGAACGAGACCGAGCCGCCGAGCAGCTCCGTGCCCCACTTCACCAGCCAGAGGCCGAGACCGCTCCCGTGTTGAAGCGCGGTTTCGGTGCCCGCGTTCAACACGTTCAGTTCGTAGTCGTCGATCCCCGGTCCGTTGTCGGCGACCCACACCCGAGCGTCTCCGTCGTCGACCGCAGCGCCGACCCTGACGCGCCGCTGCTCGCCGTCGTTGTGTGCCGCCGCGTTCTCGATCAGGTTGTTCACCACGACAGAGAGGGCGTCGGGGACGACGACGTCCGCGTCGGGGGGCTCGGCCTCGAAGGCAACGCCCGGAAACGCCTCGGCGGCGTCGTCGAGGCTTCGGTCGACGAGAGCGGCGAGCGAGACGGTGTCGCGGTCGCTCACCGCGTCCTCGAAGAGTTCGATCGCGTCGCGGCCCTTCTCGCTGATTTCGACGATGCGCATCGTTCGCTGCGTGATCGTTTCGGCGGTGGCGCCGGTGGTGCGTTCGGCGTACCCCTGGATGATGTTCGCCTCGGTGCGGATGTTGTGGCGCAACACGCGGTTGAGCACGCGGAGTCGTTGTTGTTGTTGAAGGTACTGGGTGACGTTGTGGAGGGTGAGCACGTGTCCGAGCGTTTCTCCGTGCCGGTCGGTGAGCTCTGTCGCGGTCACGTCGTACGACTGCGAGGTCGCTTCGGTGCCGATCGTCAGGAAGTCGCGGCCGCCGTCGGTTTCGAGCCGGTCGTCGAGCGGGAGCAGCGAGGACGCTGACGCGCCGAGCGCTCGGTCGGCGTCGATGCCGAGAATGTCGGCGCCCGTTCGGTTGATCTCGACGATCGTATCGTGTCCGTCGACGACGATGGCGCCCTCGTGGATGTGATCGAAGAGGAACTCCTTGGCGCGCCACGTGGGGGCCGGGTTGGCGCCGAACATTCGAAATCGGTCGATCGCCCCCAGGTACGCGACGCCGGAGACGGCGAACGCGACCGGCGTCGGGTCGATGCCGACGGGCGAGAGCACGCCCAGGTTGTAGAGGATGTTCGTCGTCCACGGAGTGAGAATGCCGACGAGCAGCGCCGCGCTCTGTCCGCGAAACGCCGTCGCGCCGCTCGACAACAGCCCCAGTATCGGGAGTATTCCGAGCACGCCAAGCAGATAGGTGTAGCCGGCGGCCACCGCGTACCAGAGTCCCCCCTGTTCGACGACCGCCGTCCCGTCCGGGGCGACGCCAGCCTGCTGGATGTACAACGCGTCGTGGTACGGTGTGGTCACCGCGAAGACGACTGTGAGCGCCGGAACGACCGCCAGCAGCGCGACGTTTCGACGGGTGATGTACTGGTCGCGTCCGGTGTACTCAAGCGCAAACAGGATCCACGCGACCGGCACGATCATGACGCCGACCCAGCCGGCCTTCGTCCAACGGACCACTCCTGCCGGGTCGCCCGCCGAGAGGCCGAAGATGATACACGTCGACCACCACGACTGGCCGATCAACAGCCACACAAGCGGGCTCGCACCCGGCTCCGGGCGGTTTCGCCACGCGAGAATCGCCGCGCTGCTCCCGATAGCGACCGACCCGAAGAGCAGCAGCACGGCGATTGACGACGAGGCGAGCACAGATACCGGTGAAACGACCCCCCGACATATGAATCAACCGACGTATTCCGACGCCGGTCCCGGGGACGGGGGAGTCGCGTGGAGCCGGAGTGCGATCCGGCGACCGCGCGACCCGCCCGCGGTCGTCGGTTCCGTGATCAGAGTCCCGTGGTGAAGACGAGAAGCAGCGCGAACACCACGAGGTGTTTCGCCTCGCCGGCGATGGCGAGCCGCCCCGGCGCCGCGCTCCGGCCCACGAACCACGCGAGGACCAGCGCGTACCCCAGTCCGAGGAGTATCGCGGCCGCAACCGGGGTCGACACCACGCCGGACGCCAGCGCCGCGCCGACGAACGCGATCAGCGACAGGTCGAGCCCGTACAGCACGTGTCGGGTCCGCTGGATGCCGAAGACGACCGGAATCGTAGACACGCCGACGGCCTCGTCCGCCGCAACGTCTCTGACGTTTGGAATCTCCGTGTTGACGAACGTGTCGACGAACAGGTAGACGAACACGACCCCCGCAAGCGGCGTCACGGACGCCTCGGCGAACGCCATCGGCAGTCCGACGACCGCGATCGCCCACGCCAGCGCGACGATCGCCGAGTTGACCACCAGGATCCGTTTCAACCGCTTGAAGTACGACCCCAGCGTCGGGAGCCACTCGGACGCGTAGAGGATCCAGAAGGCGCCGGGAAGCAGGGTGATACCGAGCGCGAGGGGGCCGCCGGTTATCGAGAGTGCGATCGCGAGCCCGTACGTGCCCGCGGTGAGCATCGACAACAGCCGCCGGTGGCGGGTCACGAACGCGCTCCGTTCCGGGCTCGACAGCTCGTCGTCCTCGGCGTCGGCGATCCGGTCGCCAGCGTACACCGCGAAGGTGACCAGCCCGACGACGACCGAAGCGGGATTCAACGGCAGCGACAACACGAGATGGACGGTCAACACCTCGACCATCGCGATGAACACGAGGTAAGCAGAGCTGTACGTCAGGACGTCTTTGATCCGGTGTCCCGCGTCGACGACCGATGCGGGGATGCCGGCGTGCCACCGGACGTGGTGGTCCGTGGTCACCGGCGGTTCGTTGGTTTTGCTAGCCATGGATTCGACGACCGATTCGAACTCGGTCGTACGTTTAATTTTGTCTTCTGATAATAATATTAGCTAATTGCGTATTAAATATAATATGTGTAACAAACACCCAGGAGACACGTCCCCGAGCAGAGACATCGGAGACCGCGGCGCCGGTGTGCGGACGACCCCTCGGTCGGGACGGGCCAAGCCGTCGTCGGAGCCGGCCGCGATGCCCGCTCACGGATCCCGTCCGAGAACGGCCACAGAGCCGAGCGGACGGGTCGAGACCGAAAACGACCATAGCCCTTTTTGCTTGCGTGACTGGAACTACGCACGATGCTCCCAAGCGCCGACAACACGATCTCGCGGGACGGGCGATCGATCATCCTCGCGTACGACCACGGCCTCGAGCACGGACCGGTGGACTTCGAGCCGAACCCGGCGACGGCCGACCCCGAGCGGTTGTTCGAACTGGCGACCCACAGCGCGGTCACGTCGTTAGCCGTCCAGAAGGGGATCGCCGAGGCGTACTATCCCGACTACGAGGACGAGATCAACCTCATGGTGAAGCTGAACGGCACGTCAAACCTCTGGCGGGGCGAGCCGAACAGCGCGGTCAACTGTTCGGCCGAGTACGCCGCCGCGTTGGGAGCAGACGCGATCGGCTTCACCGTCTACGGCGGCTCGAACCACGAGGTCGAGATGGCCGAGGAGTTCCGCGAGGCGCAAGAAGGCGCGCGCGAACACGACATGGCGGTCGTCATGTGGTCGTACCCCCGCGGCCAAGGGCTTCGAAACGCCAACGATCCGGACGTCATCTCCTACGGCGCCCGGGTGGGGCTCGAACTCGGCGCCGACGTCGTCAAGGTGAAGTACCCCGGCTCCGCCGAGGCGATGGCCGACGCCGTCGAGATGGCCGGCCCCGCGAAGGTCGTCATGTCCGGCGGGACGATGAAAGATGATGAGGGCTTCCTCCGGAACGTAGCCGACGCGATCGACGCGGGCGCGACGGGGCTCGCCGTCGGTCGCAACGTCTTCCAGCGCGATGAGCCCGAGCGGATCCTCGACGCGCTCGAGGCCGTCGTCTTCGAGGAGGCCGACCCGACCGAGGCGCTGGCGGTCGCCGGGAGCGCCGACTGATGACCGACCCCGTCGTCGAAGCGGTCTTCGATGCGGTCGCGGAGACAGCGCCCGCGATCCGCGACGCGCTCCCCGGTCGCCGCGTCGAGAGCGGAACGGAGAACCCCTCCGGCGAGACGGTGTTGGCGGGCGACGTCCACGCGGACGAACTGCTCGCGGAGGCGCTCGGCGAGGTCGACGGCGTCGGCTCGTTCGTCAGCGAAGAACGGCCGGAGGCGATCGACGTGGGCGAGGGATACGCGGTGGCGATCGACCCCTCGACGGTTCTTCGAACCTCCGTTCGAACAACACCATGGGGACCGTCGTGGGCGTCTACGACGCCGCGCTGCCGGCGTCCGGGCGCGACCTCGTCGCGGCCGGCTACGCGTTGTACGGCCCGATCACGACGCTGGTGGTCGCCGACGACGCCGGCGTCAGCGAGGAGGTCGTCGACCGCGGCAACGGTGACGACGGAGTCTCTCGGTCGGTCGTGGTCGACGACCTCACCCTGCCCGACGAGCCGACCGTCTACGGCTTCGGTGGACGCGTTCCCGACTGGCCCGCCGCGTTCCGAGAATACGCCCGCGAGGTCGAAGACGAGCTCAAACTCCGCTACGGCGGGTCGATGGTAGGCGACGTGAACCAGGTGGTGACGTACGGCGGCGTGTTCGCGTACCCCGCGCTCGTCGACGCGCCGGAGGGAAAGCTCCGGCTGTCGTTCGAGGCGAACCCGATCGCGTACATCATCGAGGCGATGGGCGGGGCGTCCTCCGACGGCTCGGGTTCGATTCTCGACGTCGAACCCGAGGGGCTTCACGACCGTGTGCCGCTTTACATCGGCAACGGTCGGCTGATAGACCGGCTCGAAGCCGCACTCGACGACGGATAAGGGGTCGGGCGCGACGGGCGCGGCGCCGCGAGCGGATCGTTCACGACGCCGTCTCCTCGTCGCCGGCAGTCCAGCGCCGCGCGCCGGGAAGCAGACCGACGAGCGTCGTCACGTAGCCGAACTTGAACAACCCGAACTGCGAGAGGACACCGAGAACGAACACCGCGAGGAACGGGAGCGCAGTCGGGTCGAACAACAGGGGTTCGACGGTCAACTCCGCCGTGACGGCGTCGAACGACCCGGGAGTGAGCGAGCGGGACGCGAGCGCCGCGCCGATGAACGCCGTCGAGACCACGAGCGTCGTGCGCGTGAGCACGAACCCGCACAACGCGCCGGCCGCGACGCCAGCGAGCGTCGCCCCGACGAGCAGCGCCGTCCCGCCGAGGCCGGCGACGTCGGCCGCGTACACCGGTCCCACGGCGAATCGCCCCGCGAAGCCGCCGACGACGCCGCCGATCGCGAGCACGGCGAACGAGAGCCCGGTGTACGCGAGGAACCCGCCGATCGCGCCGCCGAGGAGGACGCCGGCCGCCGAAAGCGCCAGTCCGTCGACGGCGACCAAGCCGGCGAGGTTCGGGACCGCGAGGTAGCCCGCGCCGGCGCCGATCAGGAACCCGGTCAGCGACACGGCGTACACCGAGACCGCCGCGCCGACGAACGCGAGCAGGAGGCCCGCGACGACGATCCCCGCGTCGAGTGGCGTGAACATACCGTCACATGCGCCGCCATCCGGCATAAATGGTCGCGACGCGCCGCAGGTCCGGTCGGTGGCGTCGCGTCACCGTGCCCGGCGCTCGGCCTGCCGGTCGATGTGTCGCGTGTAGCCGCCGACGGCGAGCCCGAAGCCGACGACGAGGAGGAGAAACCCGATCAGACGGGTCGTTCCGAGCGTCATCAACGCGAGAACGACGCCGAACACCAGCGCGAACACGCCCGCGACGGCGACGCCGACATCGACGAGCGGCGACGGCTGGACCGTCTCGCAGTGGGGACAGATCCGCGTGTCGGCGGCGATCGGCTCGTGGCAGTCGACACACCGAACGCGGTCGCGGGACACGGTTGGAGTTCGGGGCTCGTCGGCTTATACCTGTGTTCGTCTCAGTCGTCGGCGGCGGCCCCGCTGGAGCCGGCGGCCGTGCTGAGCGTTTC
The DNA here is from genome assembly GCA_000496175.1 of uncultured archaeon A07HR67. Lineage (GTDB taxonomy): Archaea > Halobacteriota > Halobacteria > Halobacteriales > Haloferacaceae > Halorubrum. The sequence continues at coordinate 390,360 of KI543168.1, forward strand.
TTCGACCTGCGTTATGACCATCGCGAGCGCGACGAGCGCGAGGACCGCGCCGACGGCGAAGGGAACGATGAACCCGAAGCCAACGAGCCAGCCGGACGCCAGCGGCCCCAGCGCGACGCCGAGGCCGAACCCCATCGTGAGTACCGACAACGTCGTGCCGGATTCTCCCTCGCGGGCGAGGTCGCCCGCCAGCGCGAGCGACGGCGCGAAGACGAACGCGACCGCGACGCCCTGGCCCAGACGGACGAGCGTCATCGTGACCGACGAAACCACCACTCCTTGCAACAACGTGGTCGGAACGAGGAGGACGAACCCCGCCAGCAGGAACGGCCGGCGGCCGATCCGGTCGCTCGCCCGCCCGACGGGGACCTGGAGAGCCACGTTCGCGATGGTGACCGCCGAAAACTGGACACCGAACCAGACGGGCGGCTGGCCGAGCCGCAGGTTCACCTGGGTTTGCAACGTCGCGAACAACGCGATACACAGCCCCATGGCGACCGTCGCGACCCCGAGCACGAAGACGGGGTCGAGCAGGCGGTCCTCGCCGCGGACCCGGATCGAGAGGTCGTCGCCCGCCTCCGCCGCGTCGGCCGCGTCGTGAACGAGCAGATACACCAGCACAAAACTGAGGTACGCGCCGGCACAGGCGGCCGCGAAGGCGGCGTCGAAGCCGTTGACCACCGGCAGCCCGACCGCCGTCAGGTCGTACGGGCCGTTGTCAACGACGAGCCCCGCGAGGACGGGGCCGAAGCCGAAGCCGATCAGCCGGAAGGTATTGAACACGCCGAAGTTGCCGCCGCGCTGGTCGGCGCTGCCGGCGTACTCGTTGACCAGCGCGACCGTCGCGGGAATCGTCAACGCCGCGCCGAACCCTTGGACCGCCCGAAGCACCACGAGGATCCAGTAGGAACTCGCGAGCGTGTAGAGGCCGCTCGCGGTGCCCAAGAGCAGGATCCCGCCCAACACGAACGGCCGCCGGGTGGCCAGCCGGTCGGAGAGCCGCCCGGTCCACGGCTGCGAGAAGCTGTTGAGAAAGCCGAAAAGCGAGAGCACGATCCCGATCAACAGCGGCTCGGTGACGGTCACGCTCGCCGCGCCGACCCCGACGCGCGTCCCGAGCAGCGGGTCGATCTCGATCAGATCGCTGGCGACGTACAACGGAAGGACGACGATGAGAAACGAGTTGCCGACCGCCCCGACCATCCGCGCGAGCGCGAGAACGATGACGCGGCGGTCGGTGTCGAGTATCTGCGAGAGCGATCCCATTCGGTCGGGGTTCGATCCCCGGCATAAAGCCGCTTGCGGACGGCGAGAACCGATCCGGTTCCCAAGCGGTCGGCGTGTCGGTCTTGGCCGTGGACGACGCCACCGTGCGTGGCGGGCGTTTAAGAGACCGCGGCGCCGAGGTACGGCCGATGGACGGCGGAACGCTCCCCGGGGCCGGCGAGCCGGACGACGCCGACGAGCCCGATCGGATCGTGTTCCACGTGGATATGGACTGTTTTTACGCTTCCTGTGAACGGCTCCGCGAGCCCGAACTCCGCGGCGAGCCCGTCGTGGTGGGGATGGGGTACGAGCCGGGCGAAACGGTGGGCGCGGTCGCGACCGCGAGCTACGAGGCCCGCGCGTTCGGCGTCGAGAGCGCGATGCCGATCTCCGAGGCGGTCGAACACCTCCCGAGGCGGGCGGGCGAAGACGCGACCGACGCGCCGGACGAAGACGAGACGGGCCACTACCGCCCCGTCGACATGGAGTGGTACGAGACGGTCGCCGCCGACGTGAAAGCGGTCCTCCACGACTGTGCCGATGTCGTCCGCGAGGTGAGCATCGACGAGGCGTACCTCGACGTCACCGACCGGACCGCCTGGGACGCCGTGGACGACGGCTCGGCATCCAGCGGAGCGGCCGGGCCGAGCGAGACGCGAACGCTCGCGGAGGGGTACGCACGACACGTCAAAGAACGGATCGAACGGGAGGCCGGCGTCCCCGCGAGCGTCGGCGTCGCGCCGAACATGTCGGCCGCGAAGGTCGCGAGCGACGCCGACAAGCCGGACGGGCTGGTCGTCGTCCCGCCCGGCTCGGTCGAGGCGTTTCTCGCGCCGCTGCCGACGGCGGCGCTCCACGGGGTCGGACCGGTGACCGAGCGGGCGTTCTCGGCGTTAGACATCGAGACGGCCGGCGACGTGGCCGCGGCCGACCCGGAGACGCTGGCCGACGAGTTCGGCGAGCGGGGCCGGGAGCTGTACCGCCGCGCCCGCGGCGACGACGACCGAGAGGTGACGCCGCAGGGGCGACCGAAGAGCCTCTCGCGGGAGTCGTCGCTTCCGGCGACCGCCGACCAGGAACGAAAACGCGAGACCGTCTCGGCGCTCTCGGCCGACGTCGCTCGCCGCGCCCGCGAGCGTGGTTGTCTGTACCGCACGATCGGCATCAAGGCGGTCCGGCCGCCGTTCGACGTCAACACCCGCGCGCGGAGCCTCTCCGGTCCCGTCGACGACCCCGATCTGGTCGAGACGGTCGCGCTCGACCTGCTCGACGAGTTCGACGACGAGGCAGTTCGCAAACTCGGCGTCCGCGTTTCGAACCTGGATTTCGCCGACAGCGACCAGGCGACGCTCGCCGGGTTCGACTCCGAGGACGAGCGGCCGCGGGCCGAGCCGGGACCGGTCGACGACGGTCGCGGCGACGGCGAGCGGCTCACCGACTGGCTCGGCGCGGAACCGACCGCCGAAGACGACAGTGCCGACCGCACCGGCCGCCGCCCGCCGGGTCTCGAGGAGGACCAGGCGTCGCTCGGCGACTGGGAGTAACCCGCCGAACCGGCGGTCCCAGCGGACGTTTTTATGTTGTCACGGGCATCTCCCGAGTGTGCCCTCCGCTCGCGCGCTCCTCGTCGGTCGGAAGCGTAATCGCTCCCGCTTTGATCCGCGACTTCTCGCGCCGCCAGCGTGTTTCGCGCTCGTCTTCGCCGCCTACGCGGTCGGCGTCTTCGAGGTCGCCGGCGGCCTCGTGGTTCTCGCCGGCGACGCGGCGGTCGTCGGGAGCCTCGCGGCCACGGCGCTCGCCGTCCGCCGAAACGGGCTGATTGCCTCGTGGGCCGCCGTCTACGCGGCACTGCTCGGCTACAGCGCGGACCACTATCTGCTCGGTCTCTCCGGGCGGTCGCTCGGGGACCGGCTCGTCGCCCTGCTCGGCGTCGACGGGCTCGTCTACCTCGGTGTCCAGACGCTCGCGATCGGAACGCTCGCGTGGCTCGTTGGGCGGCTCGTCGGGCTGGCTGGCACGGCGCTCAGCCGCCGTTACGGAGTGGCTCGGCGAGACGGGTAGGGTTCGCGTCGAGACCGCGGTGGGGCGAACACACAGAGTTTACTCCCCGGACGCCGACATCGATCCATGGACGACCTCGCGTGGGAGACGACAGACACCGACATCGACTACCGTTGTCCCGGCTTCGGCGTGCGACGCGACGCGGTGCGGTTTCCGGACGGGGAGGCGGGCGAGTACCACTACGTCGACGAGTCGCCGACGGTGGTCGTGTTGCCGATGACGCCCGACGGCGACGTGGTGGTCATCGACGAGTGGCGACAGGCGGTCGGGCGGGTCAACCGCGGAATCCCCACCGGCACCGTCGAGGCGGACGACCGCGGCGACCTCGAACGGGCCGCCGCCCGCGAACTCGCCGAGGAGACCGGCTACGAGGCCGCGGCGTTCGAGCGACTGACGACGGTGGAGCCGGCCAACGGCGTGGCGAACGCGGTCCACCACCACTTTCTGGCGACCGGCTGTGAGCCGACGGCGGAGCGCGACCTCGACCACAACGAGTCGATCGCCGTCGAGACCGTGGGGTACGACGCCCTGCTCGAGGCGGTCGTCGACGACGAACTCCGCGACGGCCGGGTCGTGACCGCCGTGTTGTGGTACGAACTGCTGTATCGGTGATGTGCCGCCGCGACAGGCCGAACGGGACGCCGGCGAACCGGACTGAGCCGAGACGAACGCGTTGCCGACGGACAACCCTTTGAGCGACCAGTCCGTACGATCTGGCCATGACGGACACCTCTGACGACGATGGGCCACCCCCGGCCGATCCGACGCCGGACGGAGGGGACCCGGTCGACGCGCCTCCAGCAGACACCGGATACGGCACCGGAGACGCCGAGTCGGCCGACCCGGACTCGGTCGGCACCGAGTCGGTCGGCCCGGTCGATTTGGGCGACACGGCCGACGACGATTCTCCCGCAGTCGCCGTCGTCGTCGCCGTCGGGCTCGGCGTACTCGGGCCGGCGATCGCGCTCGTGGGCGGGCTCGGGGTGAGCCTGCTCGGAGCTGTCGCCGGCGGCGTGTCGTTGGCGGTCAACATCGTACTCACGCTGATCGTCGGCCAGTACGTCGCGTTCGGCGGGCTCGCGGTCGGCTACCTGGCGTGGCGGGGATTCGACCGCGCGGGAATCGTCTCGTATCTCGGCGTGCGGCGGCCGAGCCTGAAAGAACTCGGACTCGTCGTCGGCGGCTGGGTCGTGATCGTGGTCACGTTGTTCGTCGTCTCGGCGATCGTCCAACTGCTCGGCACCGAGACCGCGTCGAACCAGAGCGCCGAGGTGGCGATGCAGAACCCGGCGATCATCCCGCTTTTCATCGTCGCGATGTTTCTCGTCGTCGGGCCCTCCGAGGAGATTCTCTACCGTGGGGTCGTCCAAGGACGGCTCCGCGAGTCGTTGCCGGCGGCCCCCGCAATCGCCATCGCGTCCGGCATCTTCGCGCTGATTCACGTGATGGCGCTGACGGGCGGGCTCTCGGGGCGGCTCACGACGGTCGGGATTCTCTTTTTCCCGAGTCTCGTCTTCGGTGCGGTGTACGAGTACACCGACAACCTCATCGTCCCGGCGTTGTTACACGGCCTCCACAACGCGGTGTTGTTCACGATCCTGTACGTCTCGATCGTGTACGGCGAGGAACTCCAACAGGTCGCCGAGGGCGGCGCGGCAGTGTTGTGGTGAACGGAGCGGGCACCGGCTGCGCCGTCAGTCCGCCGGCTCCGACGACCGGCGAAATGTCGTCCGCCGGGCAGAGCCAGGCGTCGCGGGCGTGCCACGCGAACAGTTCGCGCGCCGGTCTGCGATCTCGGCGCCGTCGGGCGGAGAGGGGTGGCTCCCGACCGAACCGTTTATTTTAGCCGCTGGGGTACGGGCGGACGGACAGAGGGAGCCCGACTCCCGTGCCGCTGGCATGAGGAAAGTCCCCCCACCGGCCGGACGGGCGACCGGGCACACGCCCGGAGTCGGAGACGGCTGGCTCTGGAACAGCAACGAGACCCCCCGCCCCGACCGATGACTCGCGCGAACCGACCCGCGAGGGAAGGGAGTTAACCCGGAGAGGGCACGTGGCGGTACCACGTCACAGACGGGCGGGAACGGATGGAACGGCGAATCCTCGCCGGTGCAAGTCCGCGCCACCAGGTAGTCCGGCCACGGCGCGGACGCTCAGCCGAATGTCGGGACGAACTGAAGGGGGCTTACTCCCCTCAGTCCACAGCCTACCCAGCGACGCGGCCGGCAACACGGGACGTTTCGGGTCCCACGCGATCGCGGGCCAAGTCGATCATGAACGATCATCAAAGGGAAGCGTTCAAGTCGTCAGCAGTAGTAGTGCGATATATGTCCGAGGCTCAGACCGTTCGGCTGTCATACGACGATGGGGCACGAGCGGTCGAACTCGCACGCGAGGCGGTCGAGTCGTTCGTTCGACACGGACAACGCGAACAGCCTGGGAGCATGCGCGAGGCCTTCTACGCCAGGACCGGCGCGTTCGTCCGGCTCGAATCGACCCGTGGTCGCGGCCGATTGCGGGGGTGTGCCGGCGCGTGGGAGACCTCAGACCAGCTCGGCCACGCCATCGTCGAAGCCGCGATCAAGGCCGCCTCCGACGACTCCTGCGGCTCGGAGGTCGAGCCGAAAGAACTCGGGAACATCACCGTCTCTGTCTGTATCGTCTCGAACACCGTCCTCACGAACGACCCCTTAGGCGACCTCCGAATCGGCACCCACGGCGTCGCCGTCGACGGCGGCAACGCCCACGGCTGGCTGTACCCGACGGTCCCCGTCGAGAACGGCTGGTCCGGCGCGGAGTTCCTCTCGCGGGCCTGCCGAAAGGCGAAGCTCTCGCCGACCGCCTGGGAGGACGACGACACCATGGTAACGCTCATCGAGGGCCAGGTGTTCCGGGAGCGCCCAGACGGCGGCGCAGTCGAAGAACTGTAATCCGCGCGTTCTCCGAGAACCGTTCTTAGGTTCCGTAGCCGACCTGTTCTGCGTCCGCGAGCGCCCGCTCACCCGCCGCGTCGAGGTCGGTGGCGTCGCCGGCGACGACCTCCCCGTCACGGATCACGGGCTCGAGCAACGATTCGGCGTTCGGCGGGCCCTCGCGGTCAGCGAGTCCGACCGCGTGGCGGCCGTCGGCGGTGCGGTAGACCGCCTTCGCTCCGGAGAGCTTCCCGCGTTTAGCCGCCGGCGCTCCGTCGACGGTGACGAGGTCGAGCGCGAAGTCGACGGGGTCGGCGTTGGAGACGTAGCCGCCGACGCCAAAGCCGTCGGCGACGTCCCGGAGCCGGCGGAGGTCGTCGGGACCGAGCCCGCCGGAGACGTACACGTCGACGTCCTCGTGGCCGCGGGCGTCGAGCTCCCAGGCCACCTCGCGGACGATGTGTCGGAAGTCCCCGCGGCGCGAGCCGGTGGTGTCGAGGCGGACACCGTCGAGGCGGTCGCCGAGCGTCTCGGCCGCCCGGAGCACCTCGTCGACCTCGTCGGAGTAGGTGTCACACAACACGACCCGCGGAACCGACTCGTCAACCGCCTCGTCGAAGGCGCGCCACGCCGCCTCCTGGCCGCCGCGGCCGAAACAGATCGAGAGCGCGTGCGGCATCGTCCCCGACGCGTCCCGTCCGATCAGGTCGCCCGCCGCGACGTGTGAGAAGCCGTCGAAGCCGCCAACGAGCGCCGACCGCTCGACCGCCGCCGTCATCGCCGGGTGGACGTGGCGTGCGCCGAACGACAACACCTGCGCGTCAGGCGCCGCGGCCCGGCAGTCGAGCGCGGCGGTGGCGATGGCGGACGCGTGCGAGAGAAAGCCCAGAAGCGACGTCTCCAGCCGAGCGAACTCGAGGTACGGCCCCTCGATTCGCATCACCGGGCCGCCGTCGAACAGCCGGCCTTCGGGGATCGCGTGAACGTCGACCTCGCGGCCGGCGAGCAACGCGACCGCGTCGTTCAATCCGGCGAACAGCTCGAACTCGCCGCTCGGGAACTGGTCGGCGGTCACCTCGGCGACGACGCGGGGGTTGCGGTCGGCGTGGGTCAGCGCGGCCGTCGTGCGGTCGAAGTACGCGTCGGTCGCCCGGCCGCTCCGGATCGGCTCGGCGCCGACGATATCAAACTCCGTCATACGAACGCGTTCGGTCGGCACACACGAAAAGCCACGCGTGTCGGGAGCGGGCGGGTCGCGGCAGGCCGGATCGTCGGCGAAATCGGGCGATCCGTCGGAGGCTGTAGCCGACGGCAGCTACGGCCGGCGTCGACGCGCGAGAAGCCCGGTCGCCGCGAGCAGGGCGACGACCGCCGAGAGGACGCCGAGTCCCGGCGTCTCCGCCGCGGTCGACTCGTCGTCTGATCCAGTCGTCGGCGCCGCGTCGTCCGTATCCGACGTCTCCGACCCGTTGTCCGCGGCCGTTGTCTGGTCCGTGTCGGGTTCGCCGTCGGTTTCCTCGGCGTCGGTCGCGTTGGCTTCCGTGTCGGTCGTCTCCGGCGTCTCGAGATCGAGTCCGGGACGAAGCTCGAAGACGCCCGCCGGCTCCGGTGCGTGGACGATCGTCACCCGGGTTCCGTTCCGCTCGATTCCGTACGAGCCGCGGAAGTCGCCGGTGGCGACGTCACGAACGCCGTCGTCGCGGTGAACCGGATCGTGAGACGCGAGCATCGTGAGGTACGTTTCCTCGAACGCCGCGGCGTCCTGTGGCGTCTGCCACTCGGTGACCCAGACGTAGCCGTCGCGTTCGGTCCCGTTCGCGTCGTTCCGGTAGGGGTAGAGCCGGTCGCCCGCCCAGCCGGCGGTCGCGGGATGCGCGTAGTTGTACGCCGCCCGCGTCTCCAACTCGTCGTCGGGGTCGAGGTGGGCGTTCACGCTCGCTTCTCGGGTCGGCTCGAGCGTGGCCGCGTCGTACTCGAACGCCTGGTACCAGAACATCACGAACATCGAGGCCTCGCCCGCCGTCTCGGAGCCGTTCATCCCCTGGTCGGCGTACGTCTCCCACCCGCCTTCGGCGGCGTCGTCGAACGCGATCTCGCGGGTCTCGTACGCCGGATCGCGGTGGATCACCTCCGCGGTGGACGTCGGAGGGTCGTTCATGCTCTCGTTGACCGCGTCCCAGCCGTCGTCGGCGAGCAGGGTCTCGACGTAGAACGGGCCGTCGGAGTACGGCTGGAGGATCGTCTGAAGAATCCCGAAGTTGAACTCGGGTTGGTCGGCGGAGCCGCTCGACTCCGGCTCGGCGAGACAACTCCAGTTGGCGCCACACCGGTCGGTGTACCGTTCTTCGATGTAGACGGCCTCTCCCTCCACGATCCCGTCGACGGCCAGGTCGGCGTCCTGGGTTGCGCCGACGTACTGTGATCCCGTGAGGTCGTGGTACTGGTCTTGCATTGCGTGGTCAAGCTCGTGGACCAGCGTCGACTCGCTGACCCGAAGCGTCTCGTTCTCGCCGACGACGAGGACGATGCGGTCGTCGGCCGGCGAGTAGAAGCCCGAAACCGACCCGCCGAACACCGTGTCGATCGCCTGGGCGGCGGAGTCGTCCTCGCCGACCACGAACAACGCCTTCCACACCTGGTCGTTCCAGCGTTGGAACTCGGTTCTGTTCTGGCTGCTCGCGTTGCCGGTCCCGTCCGACTGGAACTGCTCGCGCGAGACCGTCTCGACCGGCACGTCCGTCTCGAACGGGCGTTCGCGGAGGTATTCGACGCGGGCCATACTCCGGTGTGTCAGCGTCTCGAGTTCCGCCTCCGTCAGCCCGTCCTCTTGGGTGATATCGAGCGTTTCGGCGTGGTAGACGCCGTTCCAGCAGCCGACCAACTCGTTGTCCGCCTCGGTTTCACACTCCGCAGCGGTCTCGGCGACCGGCGCGTCGGCGGCGGCGGCGCCGCCGGCGCCCGCCACCAGAAGGACGAACACGGCAGCCGTCACCGAGAGGGTGAGGACCCGTCGCATACGGATCGATACGGGTGGTCGGGTAAGTAGTTTGTCCGTTCTGGCGTCTGTGAGAACCAGCCGCCGCGAACACCGCGTGACCGGCGCGGATCTCCCGTCCGCGCTCACCACAGGACCCCCGAGGCAACGGACCACCCAGCACACGGAGTTTAGTGCGTCCGTCAACGACGAGAGATCGATGGCTCCCCGGGTAACCCCGATCTGTTGTGGCTCGCTGAGGATGGACGCAGACGTGTTGGTCGCCGGCGACGCCGGCGCCGTCGAAGCCCCGTCGACGGTGTCGCTGATCGAGGCCGCCGACACGATACTCGTCGATACGAGCTTCGGCGACCCGGACGCGATGGCCGACCGGCACCCCGATTTTCCGTGTCATCGGCCGGCGGCCCAGCGGCTGTCGGCCGCCCTCGACGCGGAGGGATACGCGCCGAGCGACGTCGACAGCGTGGTGTTCACCCACCTCGATTGGGACCACTGTTACAACCTCTCGTTGTTCGACGCCGAGACGACGTTCTACGTCCAGCGGGCGGAACTCGCCTACGCGGTCGCCCCGTATCCGATGCACGCCGAGCGGTACGAGTCGACCTCGCTGGGTCGGGAGCCGCCGTGGCTGACCCGCGACCTGCGGGCGATCGACGGCGAGACCGAACTGTGTGAGGGAGTGGTCGCGTTTCCGACGCCCGGTCACACGGTCGGCCACCAGTCGGTCGCGGTGGCGACCGACGAGGGGACGACCGTCGTCGCCGGCGACGCCGTCCCGACGTTCGCGAACGTCTCGAGAACGGACGCCACCCCGCGGCGGCGGGGGCTCGCGATGGACGACATCGCGTGGTGGGAGAGCGCGACCGAGGTGCTCGCGCGCGGCGACCGGATCCTCCCAGGTCACGAGTGGGAGATTCTCGACGCCGACCCGGTCGGACTCGCCGAGTGAGCGGGGTGGCGTGGCGGCCGGTATCGCGGCACTCGCCGAGCCGGACGCGTCCAAGATTGCCGGCGGTGTTGCCAGGGACACCGAGTTTAACAGCGTCGGGTGTCAGGCGGTGACATGGCCACGGCCGACGACGTGTTCCAACGGCTCGACGAAAGCGACACCGAGCTGGTCCGACTCGTGTTCGTGAACAACAGCGGCGTCCCGCGCGGGCGGGTCGTCGACGCCGAGACGCTGCCGAGCGTGCTCGAGAACGGCACGAACATCACGCAGGCGATGCAATCGTTCAACGCGCTGGACCGGCTCGCCCCGGACGGACGGTACGGCCCCGCAGGCGAGGTCCGCGTCGTTCCCGACCCGTCAACGTTCACCACGCTGCCGTACGCCGACCGAACGGCGATCATGCTCGCGGACCTCCACGACCTCGACGGCAGCCGCTGGGCGGCCGGTCCCCGAGCCCGGCTGCGCGAGTACCTCGCGGAGATCGGCGAGGCGGGATACGAGTCCAGACTCGCCTTCGAAAGCGAGTTCTACTACACCGACGAGACGGACGACGGCGAGGTCGTTCCGTTCGACGAGACGCCCTGTTTTTCGACTGCCGGGATGCAAAGCGCCCACGACCTCATCCTCGAGACGGTCGACGCGCTGAAAGCCCAGGGGATGGGACTCGCGGCGTACTACCCCGAGTACGGCCCCGGTCAACAGGAGCTCGTCGTCGACCACGACGCCGGCGTCACGGCCTCCGACACCCAGATTCTGTTCAAGGAGACGGTGCGAGCCGTGGCGGCCGCACACGACGTCGGCGTGACGTTCCGGCCCAAGCCGTTCGACGGACTCCCCGGAACCGGGTGCCACGTCCACCTTTCCGTGTGGCGAGACGGCGAGAACGTCCTGTACGACCCGGACGCCGAGGGTCGGTACCCGCTCAGCGACCGGGGTCGGCACTTCGTCGGCGGGCTGCTCGAACACGCGCCGGCGCTGGTCGCCCTGACCGCGCCGACCGTCGAATCGTACGACCGCCTCGCGCCCGGTATGTGGTCGTCGGCGTACACCTGCTGGGGACACGACAACCGCGAGGCGGCGGTTCGGGTCCCTTCCGTTCGGGCCGACGACCCGGCGGCGACGACGCGGATCGAGTTCAAGCCGTCGGACAACACGAACAACCCGTATCTGGCACAGCTCGGCCTCCTCGCCGCCGGACTGGACGGGATCGACAGGGAGATCGATCCCGGCGAGCCGCTCAACCGGGATCCGAGCGGGATCGACGACGACGCGCTCGCCGACCGCGGGATCGAACGGCTGCCCGACTCGCTCGCGGCGGCGCTCGATGCGCTCGAGTCGGACGACGTGCTGGCGGCGGCGCTCGGCGAGCCGCTTCACCGGTCGTATCTCGAGGTGAAACGGAGCGAGTGGGCACAGTCGACGGAGGACGGCGAGTGGGAGTCGGCGTATCTCGGCCGAAGTTTCTAGCCGCCCGCGGCCGCTCCGGCTTCGGACTTTTGTGACCGCGTCCCCAACGATCGGGTATGCCGTACGATCCGAGCGACACCGCGGTGATCGTGGTGGACATGCAAAACGGGTTCTGTCACCCCGACGGGGGTCTCTACGCCGAGCCGAGCGAGGCGGCGATCGAGCCCGTGACCGCGCTCGTCGACCGCGCTCGCGACGCCGGCGCGCGCGTCGTCTACACCCGAGACGTCCACCCGCCCGAACAGTTCGACGACGCCCACTACTACGACGAGTTCGACCGCTGGGGCGAACACGTCGTCGAGGGGTCGTGGGGCGCCGAGTTGGTCGGCGCTCTCGACGTGCGCGAGACGGACCACGTCGTCGACAAACACACCTACGACGCCTTCTATCAGACGGACCTAGAGGGGTACCTCGACGCGCGCGGCGTCGACGACCTGCTGATCTGTGGAACGCTGGCGAACGTCTGTGTGCTTCACACCGCCGGCAGCGCCGGGCTCCGGGATTATCGGCCCGTGGTCGTCGAGGACGCGCTCGGCTACATCACCGCGGACCACCGCGAGTACGCCGTCGACCACGCCGACTGGCTGTTCGGCGAGACGACGACGCGGGAGGGGGTGGCGTTCGCGGAGGCCTGACCGCACCGCCTCCCCTGAGTATCAGTCGCGTGAATCGGCGTTCAACGTTTTTGTATCCCGAGCGGGTCGGTCGGGCATGGACCTCTCTCGACGCGGCGTTCTCGGCGGACTCGGAGCCGCGTGTGCGGTCGGAGCCGTCGGGTTCGCCGGGGCCGTCTCGGTCACCGACGAGGAGTCGACGGACGCCGGCGACGGCGGCGCCGACGCGGCCGCCGACACGACCGACGACGGATCGACCGGCGACGAGACGACGACGGTGGCTGTCGACCCGGACGCGCCGTTCGAGGCGCGGCTGCTGCGGGCCGCCGACGGCAACGCGTCAGACGACGACGGGTATCGGTTGTTCGACGCGACAGAACTCGACCGGGTCAAGGGGATCGACGCCACGGACGGCGAACACCTCGTGTACGTCGCGCTCTCGGAGGCGGGACGAACGGCGGTTCGCGAGCGGCTCGCCAACGCCGGCGTGACAGACGAGCCCGAGCCGTTCGTGGCGTCGATGACGCTCGACGGCGAGGAGGTTCGCCGCGTCGACCTCGACGCGGAGACGGTGACGGCGTTGTCCGACGAGGAGTGGAGCGGCGTGGTGACGCTCCCGTTCGAGTCGGCCGGCGTTGCCGAGTCGGTGTACGAGGCGCTGGCAGCGGCGTGACCGCGCCGATGAGAGGGGTTATGTTCGCGGCGCGCGTCTGAGCGGACGTGAGCGAGACGAGCGACGACGGCGACGCCGACCACGGGGGTCGGCCGTGTCCCCGGTGTGGCACAGCGATGGTCCACAGACATTGTAAGTACGTCTGTCCCGCCCACGGAGTCGTGTACGACTGTAGTGACACGTTCTACTGATCGGCGGTCCCGCTCGGGCCTCGATGGGGGCGAGCCGGAGGCGGCGAGGATGAAAACCGCCGGCACGTGGGAACTGTTATGTTTCTGCGGTCCGACTTTCCGACCATGATGGGCGACCCGTTCTCGACCCTCCTCGTCGGGCGTCAGGGGTCAGTATGGTAGAGGGATCCCAGGTTGCCCGGAGCAAGCGGATCCAGCGCCGCACCGGGAAGACGTTCCACGTCGCCACGCGCCTGCTGCCCGAGGACATCCGGCATCCCACGTACGTGTTGTACGGGTTCTTCCGGATCGCCGACGAGGTCGTCGACGCCGAAGAAACGGCACCCCCGCCGGAACAGCGCGCGGAGCTCGACCGGCTCCGACGGGCCGCGCTCGGCGAGGAGCCGACAGACGACCCGGTGCTCGACGCGTTCGCCTCCGTCCGGGCCGAGCGCGGCATCGCCGACGAGGACGTCCACGCGTTCGTCGACGCGATGGAGAGCGACATCGACACCGACCGGTACGAGACGTACGCCGACCTGGAGGCGTACATGGACGGCTCCGCGGCCGCCGTCGGCCGGATGATGACCGCGATCATGGACCTCGACGAGGAAGCGGAGGCGACGGCGCTGCCGCACGCGACCAAGCTGGGCGAGGCGTTCCAGATGACGAACTTCCTGCGCGACGTTCGCGAGGACGTCGTCGAGCGCGACCGGATCTACCTCCCGCTCGCGACGCTCCGGCGACACGGCGTGAGCGAAGAACAGATTCTGAACTTGGAGTTCGACGACGACGTCGCGGCCGCGATCCGCGCGGAGCTGGCCCGCACCGAGCGGCTCTACGAGACCGGCGTCGCCGGGATCAAGTACCTGCCCGAGGAGTGTCAGCTGGCGGTGTTGCTGGCGGCGGTGTTGTACGCGGACCACCACCGGCTCATCAGAAACCTCGGCTACGACACCGTATCGACGACCCCGGAGCTCTCGCTCACCCGAAAACTGTCGCTTCTGGTCCGGACCCGATGGAAGTGGCAGTGGAACAACGACCCCGAACGGGTGTTTTACGCGATGAGCCACGGCTTCGACCGCGACCACAGCCAGCACGGGCACGGCCGACACGACCCGACCGCCCTCCGAACCGACTGAGCCCGGCGAGTGACGGAAGCCGGAACGCCCTTTTGTGTCGTTCCGGCCGACACGAGCCGGAACGCCCTCTTGTGTCGTTCCGGCTGACACGAGCCGGAACGCCCTTTTCCCGTCGCCTCGGATCAGAGTTATGAACGTACGAGCCGTGGCCGACCTCTCGCCGGGAGAACGCCGCGCCTTCTTCGAGCGCGACGCGGGCATCGAGGCGGTCCGGGGGAACGTCGCAGAGATCGTCGACCGGGTGCGCGAGGAGGGAGACGTCGCAGTCCGGGAGTTCACGGAGGAGTTCGACGGGGTGAGCGTCGGCAACCTCGACATCACCGACGAGGCCGCTCGGGCACACGCCGACCTCGCGGACGCCGACGACCCGGTGCTCGACGCGGTTCGCGAGGCCGCCGACAACATCCGGGCGTTTCACGAGCGCCAGCGCCCCAGCGACTGGCGCGACTCGTTCGACGGGCGCGAGTTGGGTCGCCGGTTCCGTCCGATCGACCGAGCGGGCGTGTACGTCCCCGGGAGGGCAGCGGCGTACCCCTCCAGCGCGCTGATGGGTGTCATCCCGGCGGTCGTGGCGGGCGTCGACCACGTCTCCGTCGCGACCCCGCCGGCCGACGACCCGAATCCGGTCACGCTCGCGGCGATCCACGAGGCCGGCGCGGACGCGGTGTACCAGGTGGGCGGCGCACAGGCGGTCGCGGCGCTGGCGTACGGAACCGAGACGGTGACCACGGTCCAGAAGGTGGTCGGCCCCGGCAACAAGTGGGTGACCGCCGCGAAGGCCGAGGTACAGGGCGACGTCGGGATCGATTTTCTCGCCGGGCCGAGCGAGGTGTTGGTGCTCGCCGACGAGACGGCCGATCCGGACTACGTCGCGTCCGAGCTGCTCGCGCAGGCCGAACACGACCCGAACGCGTCGGTCGTCGCCGTCACCGACGACGCCGACCTCGCCGCGGCGGTCACGGAGGCGGTCGAAGCCGGCGTGACGGAACGCGACCGCGCAGAAACCATACAGAACGCGCTCGACAACGAGGCCTCGGGCGTGCTCCACGCGCGGTCGATGTCGGAGGCGGTCCTCTTCGCCGAGGAGTACGCCGCCGAGCACCTCTCGATCATGGCCGACGACGACGAGACGCTGCTCGACCGGATCACCAACGCGGGGTCGGTGTTTCTCGGCGCACACTCGCCGGTGGCGGTCGGCGATTACGCGGCCGGCACGAACCACGTGCTGCCGACGAACGGCGGCGCGAAGCGGTACGGCGGGCTCTCCGTCGACACCTTCCTCCGGTCGTCGACGGTCCAGCGGCTCGACCGGGAGGCGTTGGCCTCGGTCGCCGACGTGGTGACGACGCTCGCGGACGCCGAGGGGTTGGACGCACACGCCGAGAGCGTCCGGACGCGGTTCGAGTGAGACGCCACGGGTCGGGGCGGCGGCGAATCTCGGGCCGGAACGCGCGGTCCGCGGTCCGAACTGATATATAGCCGTTCGAACCGCCGCGTACGTCTCCCCGCGGCTCTCGATCCGTTCGGGCGGCTCACGAGCGCTCAGGTCGCAGATATACGGCTCATAGCAGGCTTCTTTGGCCGAACGAGGAGTTGTGAGCCCGCAATGGTGGAAGACACTGACGGACGGGTTGGACCGAGTTCGAGACGACGATTCATTCTGACGGGCGGCGCGCTCGGACTGGCCGGACTGGCCGGGTGTGCCAGCGGCGGTAGCGGCAGCAGCGGCGACGGCAACAACGAGGCCAGCACGGAATCGAGCGGCGACGGGGGCGGCTCCTCCTCGGAGGGCGACCCGATGCTGACGGACGCGAGCGAGTTCGACCCGGCGAACCCCGGATGGGAGGACCACAACTTCCTCTCGTCGGCGCTGGTCGACGAGGGGTATCAGCGCGGGTCGACGACCGATCTGGAGAACATGCGCAGCCGGGAGGTCGAGGAGGTCCCACACGGGGACCCGGTTCAAGAAACTCCGAGCGACGAGAACGAACTGCTCGATCCGGACACGCTGGTGTTCACGGAGAGTCCGAGCGAGGACGTCCAGGGTCGGTTCGAAGAAGACTTCCAAGCAGTCTTCGACCGCATCGAAGAAGAGACCGGCAAGCCCGTCGAGTTCAGTAAAGTCGACAGCTACGCGGCGTCCGTCGAGGCGATGCGCTCGGAGCGCGCCCACATCGCGAACTTCTCGACTGGCACGACCGCGTTCGCGGTCAACCTCGGGGGCGCGGTCCCGTTTGGCGTCGGACTCACGCCCGAAGAAGAGTTCGGCTACCGACTGTTCGCGACCACGCGGGCCGACGCCGACGACATCCAGAGCGTTGAGGACTTCGCCCGCGACGACGTGACCGTCGGTCACTCCGAGCCCGCGTCGAACTCCGGCCACCAGGCGCCGTCCGCGTTGTTCGACCAGTACTTCGACGTGACCGCCGAGGAGGACTACACGGTCAACTTCTCGGGCGGCCACGGCAACACGACGCGAGGGATCGCCGCCGGCGACTACGACGCCGGCCCGATCTGTTCGACCTGTTTCGTCGACACCGTCGAGGCCCAGAGCGACCTCAGTTATGACGATTTCAAGGTGGTCTGGGCGTCTGCGCCGTTCCCGAGCGGCCCGGTCGCGTACCGGTACAACCTGAAACCCGAGATTCAAGAAGGGATCGAGCGGGCGTACCTCGAATCCGACTTCTCGGGGACCGATTATGAAGAACGGACGGGGTACAACAAGTTCGTGCCGATCGACTACCGCACGGTGTGGAAGGACATCATGATCATCCAGCGGTACAACGACGTCGAGTACTCCCAGAGCGCGCTCGGGTCGTAGATGCTCCAAGTCACCGACCTACGGAAGACCTACCCGACCGGCGACGAGGCGTTGAAAGGCGTCACGACGTCGGTCGAGGGCAGCGAGACCGTTGCGATGATCGGGCCCAGCGGCGCCGGCAAGAGTACCTTCATCCGATGTGTCAACCGACTGACCGAGCCCAGCGGCGGCGAGATCTATCTCGACGACACGGAACTGACCGGGCTCAACGACGACGCGCTCCGGGCGGCCCGCCGCGACATCGGGATGATCTTCCAGGAGTACAATCTGGTCGAACGCCTGACCGTGATGGAGAACGTCCTCACCGGGCGGCTGGGGTACGTCTCGGCCTGGCAGGCGTTCCGGCGGTCGTTCCCGCCCGAGGACATCGAGCGGGCCTACGAGATTCTCGACCGGGTCGGGCTGGGCGAGATGGAGAACAAACGCGTCGACGAGCTCTCCGGCGGCCAGCGCCAGCGGGTCGGCATTGCGCGGGCGGTGATCCAGCAGCCGAAGATCCTGCTGGTCGACGAGCCGACCAGCAGCCTCGACCCGGAGACGTCGAACACGGTGATGCGTCTGTTGACCGACATCGCCGCCGAGCGCGAGGTGCCGGTGTTGATCAACATCCACGAGGTCGACCTCGCGATAGAACACGCCGACCGGATCGTCGGGCTCCACGACGGCGAACTCGTCTTCGAGGGGTCGCCGTCGGAGCTCGACCAACTGGGGTTAGATCAGGTGTACCGCGGCGCGGAGGTGCCGGAGAACGCCGACGACGGACAGGCTCCGGAGACCACCGGCGACGGGGACGTCTTGCCGGACACGGACCGGCCGCTGGCGGGGGAGACCTGAATGGCCGCCGGCAACCGGACCTGGGAGCGGCCGACCGTCTTCCGGCGCCGGGAGGTGAAGTGGGCGGTGTACGTCGGCATCGTCGGGTTCGTTCTCTGGTCGGGAGTCGGCGTCGGCGCCGATCCGGCCCGGATCGCACAGGGGCTCGGTAGCGCCGGCTCGCTCGTCGGCGACTTTCTGCCGCCCTCGGCGACCCCGCGGCAGGCCCAGCGGATCGCCGATAAGATGCTCGAAAGCGTCGCGATGGCGATGGTGTCGACGCTCACCGGCATCGTGCTCAGCGTTCCGATCGCGTTCATGGCCGCAGAGAACCTCTCGCCGAAGCCGTTGTACGCGATCAACAGAGGCTTCATCTCGATCTCCCGGGCGTTCAACGCGATCATCGTCGGCATCATCGCCGTCAAGGCCATCGGGTTCGGCCCGCTCGCCGGCATCCTTACGATCACGTTCAAGACGGTCGGCTTCTTCTCGAAGCTCCTGGCCGAGGATCTGGAGGATATCGACATGGGGTCGGTCAATGCGGTCCGGGCGTCGGGAGCCTCGCCGATCCAGACGGTGTTGTACGGAGTCGTCCCGCAGATCATTCCGCGTTTCGCCGGCCTCTCGGTGTACCGGTGGGACATCAACATCCGCACCTCGACGATCATCGGTATCGTCGGCGCGGGCGGAATCGGGTCGGTCCTTCTGACCGCATTCAACCGCTACGACTACCAGTACGTCACGGCCATCCTGCTCGCGATCATCGCGGTCGTGCTGGTCGCCGAGGGCGTGAGCGCGGTCGTCCGACGGAGGTACACCTGAATGGCGACCGAGCAACCGACGTGGGAGCGGTTCGACCGGCGGCGGCGGCTCAGCCGGTTCGTTCTCCTACTGGTCGCCGCCGTCACCGTCGTCGCGTCGTGGCGGTTCATGGACACGGGCGTCGCGCGGCCAGAAACGATTCCGCGGGAGATCGCCGACCTCCTGACCCGGATGTATCCGCCGGACGTGGCGTACACGACCCAGATCGTTCAGCCGCTGATCGAGACGGTCCAGATCGCCGCCCTGGGCACGCTCGGCGCCATACTGCTCGCCGTGCCGGTGGCGCTTCTGGCTGCCGAAAACACCACACCGAACGCCGCGACGTTCTGGCTCGGAAAGCTCATCGTGACCGTGAGCCGGTCGGTCAACACCATCATCTGGGCGTTGTTCTTCGTGGTGTTGTTCGGATCGGGACCGCTTGCGGGAGCCGTCGCCATCGTGTTCCGCTCGATCGGATTCCTCGGGAAGCTGCTGGGCGAGGAGATCGAGGAGATCGACTTCGGCCAGGTCGAGGCGGTCCGGGCCTCCGGCGCCTCCTCGGCACAGATCCTGTTGTACGGCGTGTTACCGCAGGTCAAACCCGCGCTCGTAGGGCTGTCGATCTACCGGTGGGACATCAACATCCGTGACTCGACGGTGCTGGGCTTCGTGGGTGCGGGCGGCATCGGTGTCGAGTTGTTCCGGGCGGTCAACGCCTTCGCCTGGCAGTCGGTGGCGATGGTCCTGATCGTCATCCTCGGCGTGGTCGTCGTCACAGAAAGCCTGTCGGCGTACACCCGGGGGTTGGTCCGGTGACCGCGCCGGACCGACGCTCGAACGCCGGCGCGGAACGAAGCGACGACTCCGAGTCGTCGCGGCGCGTCGTCCTGTTCGACATGGACGGCGTCATCCTCGAAGGGTGGGGGACGGACACCGCCGTCCGCCGGCGGGCGCTGGAGGACCTGCTCGAGGACCGTGGCCTGACCGTCGACGACGGCTGCCGCGAGGCGCTGGCGGCGGAGGGGTACGACGACGACTTCCGGGCCGCCTGTGAGCAGATCGGCGTCGACCCCGCCGCGTTCTACCGGGCGCGGGACCGACGGAGCGCGAAGCGAACGGTCTCGCGGCTGGCCGCCGGCAACCGCCGGCTGTGTGCCGACGTCGGCGCGCTGGAGGCGATCGCCGAGCGGGCGGCCGTCGGCCTGGTGAGCAACAACTACCAGCCGGCCGTCGAGTTCGTCGTCGACCACTTCCGGCTGACCGAGTTCGGGGTTACCCGGGGGCGCGACCTCGGCCCGGACGGCTACCGGCGGCGCAAGCCGGACCCGCACTATCTGAACGAGGCGCTCGACGCGCTCGGCGCGTCCGACGGCCTCTACGTCGGCGATCGTGCGACGGACGTGATCGCCGCCGAGCGCGCCGGCCTCGACAGCGCGTTCATCAGACGCGATCACAACGCTGGGCTCGAACTCGGCGTCGAGCCGACGGCGGAGGTCGGCAGCCTCGAAGAACTGCTCCCGCTCGTCGACGACCGGTGAGAGGTCAGCGCGCGCCGGCTATATACCGGTATTGAGTCCTAAGAGAGGATATGATCGGTCCTATCGGCTCCGTGGCCGACCGAGGTGACATATATCCCACATAGCAGGGTACATGATCGTCCGTCTGGTACCCGCTGGCATGGGATCCGATCGGAACGGTACCGAAGGGGCGCCGGCCAACACGGAGGGACGCTCCAGATGAGCGACCGACGCGACACGTACGACCGGAAGGTACAGCTC
>KI543168.1:410869-411648 GCA_000496175.1 uncultured archaeon A07HR67
CACGCCGAAAAGATCGCCACCGCCGCCGTGACGATCGAGGAGCCGGCGCCGGAGCCGATCGCCGCCGACCTCGGCCGACTGGCCGCCGACGCCCGCGCGGTCGTCGAACGGGCGTTCTCGGAGGTCCTCGCCGAGTGTGACCCGCGGACGCTCGGCGGCATCGTCGCCGACGCGGACGCGGTCATCGAGGGGACGAAACGGGTGGACCGCGAGCTGTACGACCGCGGACTCGCGGACGGCTACGTGCTCGCGACGGTGCTCGATAGCGTCACTCGGACCGTCGAGTGCGGGATCAACATCGCCGACGCCGGGCTGCGAGCCGCCCTCCGATCCGACAGAACGGCCACCGAAGAACGGCTGTGAGCCGAGGCGTCCGCGGAGACCAGACGAGACAGCGCGGCGCCGTCTCCGCGCGGTTCGACGCCAGTCGTGTTAGTCCGTCGTGGCGTCGCTCTCCCAGTACCACGCGGGAGCGACGACGACGGTGTCGTCGAGGCCGTCGTATCGGAACGCGACCCGGACGCGCTCGCCGGTCGGCCCGTGGACGTACGTGGCCGACAATTCGAGAACGAGGCCGTCGGCGGTGACGAACGCGACCGACCGGAAGTCGCGGACCTCGTCGCCGAGCGCGGCTGGCTCGCCGGTGACCGTCACTCGGTACAGGGGCAGTTCCGTGGCGGCCGGCCGGACCGTCGAGTTGCTCCCGTTCAGAAAGCGTCGGATCGGCTCCGCGGCGGCCGTGCCGACGAGTTCCGTCCCGTTTGGCGCGGCCGAGGACG
>KI543168.1:412414-425938 GCA_000496175.1 uncultured archaeon A07HR67
GAGGCGACGAGCAGCAGCGACGCCGAGGAAACGTTCGAGACGGCGGCGACGTGCGCGTCGGCGAGCGCGTCCGGGTCGTACACGCCGGTCAGGAAGGCGCCCGGCGGCGTCCGCGCCGTCGACCCCACGGTGCCGGTGAGTCCGTCCTCGTAGAGCCCCAGATACGCCGAGTCATCGAGGCTGGCCGCGGTGCGCTCCGCGGACGCCGGCGTGCCGATCACGTCGGCGGCGGCGGCGTACTCGCCGTCGACCGGCTCCGACGGACCAGCCCGGTCCGCGTCGGCGGAATCGATCCCGCCGTCCAACAGAGGAGCGCCTCCGGGCAAGAGAACGACGATCGCGATCAGTAACGCGACCGCCGCCGCGGCCGCAATCGCCGAACGCGCTCGCCCGATCGCCGGGCGTTCGTCGGCGACGATGGACCGCCACGCCCGCATCACGCGACGCCGACCGCCGACCGCGTCCGTCGTCGCCGCGGCCGCGAGGTCGACGCCGAAGTGGCGGCAGAACAGGCGGTCGGCCGTGTCTCGGTCGACGCCGTACAACAACTTGTCGCGGAGGTCTGCCGGTGAGACGCGGCTCGCTCCGGTCGCTTCGGTCCGGCGGCGAACGGCCGCCGATCGTCCCGTTTCGTCGACGACGACGTCGACGTCGTCCGGAACGGGCGTGCCGACCGCGATGCGTCGCGTCTCTCCGTCGCGCCGGGCGACGACGAGGGTCGCTTCCGCCGTCTCGTGGCTCGTCTCCCAGCCGCGGGCCGTCCACAGCGCGGCGACGAAGCGGCGCCGCTCGGCGGTCGAGAGCGCTCGGAACTGTCGAGCGAACGCCGCTTCTGACGGGACGTCCATGGAGGGACGAGGGGCGCGATCCATACAAACGTGTGTGCCAGCGCAGTTGATCCCGGGTTGTCACGAGAAGCGACCCGTGGCAGCCGGGTCGCGGGCGCTCGCCGCGAGGGTTTTTATCCGATGAGGTGTAATGAGGCCGCATGAGCACCGAATCGGTCCAAGAACGCGGCGACGACCCGGCGATCGAGGTGACACCGACCGCCGCCGAGGAGGCGTTGTCGCTTCTGGAGGGTGAACAACTCGACACCGACGAGGCCGGACTCCGGCTGTTCGTTCAACAGGGAGGCTGTGCGGGACTCTCCTACGGAATGCGGTTCGACACCGAGCCGGAGCCGGACGACCTCGTCGTCGAACACCACGGGCTGCGGGTGTTCGTCGACCCCGCCAGCCGGAACTACATCGGCGGGAGCAAACTCGACTACGAGAACGGACTCCAGGCGGCCGGCTTCCACGTCGAGAACCCCAACGTCGTCTCCGAGTGCGGCTGTGGAGAATCGTTCCGAACCTGAAACGAGTCTAGACCCGCTACGGGTCACCCCCGTCCTCGGGCCGCGTGTCGCCACTTAAGTTTCTCGCCCGTCTCCCCGCTGGTATGGAACTCGAAACGTCGACGACCGCGGGCGGCGAGCAGGTATATATCGACCGGGGGCGCACAGAACGCGGCGCGGAGGGTCCGTTCTACGTCGTCTTCGCCGAGGCCGACGCCCGCGATCGGTGGGGGTTCGCCTGCGGGAGCTGCGACTCGCTCGATACCGCGATGGACACGATGGGGCGGATCCAGTGTACCGACTGCGGAAATCTCCGCAAGCCCGACGAGTGGGACGCCGCTCACGAGTGAGCCACGGCGATGTCGGCGACCGAGATCCGTGAGAAAGTTTATCACGGATCCGGACCAACAGCCGCTCAGATGGCCCCTGCGAGCATCCCACCGACGACGGAGGCCAGAGATGTCTTTCGTGAACTCGGCTACACCGTCTCCGAGGGCGGGCGCGAGTTCGTCGCAGAACGAAAGTGGCGGCGCGTGCTCGTCACGGCGCTGTGTATGGACGACGACGACCTCGACCCGTATCTCGCCGACGGCGGCGAGACGCCGCGGCTTCGTTGTTTCGTCACGTGGCGGGAGAACGCCGACGAGCTACAACAACACCTCACGTCGTTGAAACCCCCGTACGACTGGGCGGTGATCGGCGTCGAGTCAGACGGCGAGGAGTTCTCCGTGATGGAAGGCGCTCCCGGTAGCCCGTGAGTCGAACGGCCGGAGTCCGCCGTGCCGTGTGACGGTCGAAAACCAGGCCCGTTTCACCCGCTCGCTGACTTATTCTACCTGTTCGACCATGCCGAACAAATTCCCGTGTGGGACCGAACGTATACACGTTGAGTCGAGGTAGTTCACCGACTCATCGTATCGGACGAACTGACAGCTGCCGTGACCCACCCCAAGACTGGTACTGCCCGTGTCTTCTCCCGAGCGCGTCTGTGTCTCAGACGCTCGGGGGAGACCGCCCAACCAGCGGTGATGTCGAGGGTCGCGATCCGCGCGTCGGTACGCAGACAGTGACGCTGTGCGTCGGCACACAGACAGCGACGCTGCGCGTCGGTACACAGACAACAACGCTGCGCGTCGACCCGACCAGCGAACCCCAGGGTGTCCGAACCTATATTATCTGCCGCGGCGAGCGTGTGGGTGTCCGGCGCCTGCCGCGCGTTGAACGGACAGACGGTGAACACAGACATGGTTTTCAAGAAAATCACGCTGATCGGGACGAGCGAGGAGAGCTTCGACTCCGCCGCCGACGAGGCGATCGACCGCGCAGAAGACACCCTCGAGAACGTCTACTGGGCGGAGGTCGAGGAGTTTGGCGTGGAGATCAAAGACGCCGGCCGAGAGTATCAGGCCGAAGTCGAGGTCGCGTTCGAACTCGAGGGCTGACCGGCCCGCTTGAGCCGTCGGGGTCGCGTCGAGGTGTGGGCTCGCGATGTGATCAACGGAGCTGCCCGATGGAACCACCCGGGACGGCGCCAGCGACGCGGAGAACCGCGCCAGCAGCTCGAGTGCGGCGACCGACGGAACGACGCCGCGTGCCGTGGATTATCCGTCCGTCGGTGTCGACGGCGCCGGCGTGCCGATTTTTCGTGCTCGTTCCGGGCGTCGCCTAGCGGTGAAGCTTACCTAGAGTGGTGGCCTCTCTTGAGTATGGTCTCACGAGTTCTCGTTGCGATGGACGACTCCGAGCACGCCGAGGAGGCGTTAGAATACGCGCTCGAATCGTATCCGGACGCCGACATCGCCGTCTTACACGTCGTCGGCGTGTCGTCGCCAATGATGGGCGAGGCGACGGCGCTCGCGCTCGCAGACGACATCGAAAGCGCCGCTGCCGAACGTGCTGAACCCGTCTTCGAGCGGGTTCACGAGGTAGCACCCACACGCGATCAGGAGGTCGAGACGGTTGTCGGCATCGGCCACCCTGCCCGGAACATCATCGACCGTGCCGGAGAGTACGACACGGTCGTGGTCGGCGCGCACGGCGCGGATTGGAGCCGGGCGGCGCGCCGGTTTCTCGTCGGAAACGTCGCCGAGACGGTGTCGCGGCGTGCGCCGGTGCCTGTGGTAATCGTTCGCTGACAACGGCTCGACCGTGTGGTGTCGGTGACGAAGCGACCCGGCTATCGCTGGGTCGTGAAGGGCGGTGACAGTCGGCGGATCGACACGGGCGCTGCGGGGTCCCGCCGTCCGCACGGGCCGGACCTCACGCCGAGAACTCGTAGAGGTCGTCGCCGACGTGGTGGATCGAGGAGACGACCTTTCCGTTGTCGCCGACCATCTCGTCGCCGTCGACGAGCGCGCGGCCGACCGCGAGCGCCTTGTCGTGTGTTTCTTCGGTGATCACGACGAGGTCGCCCTCGCGGATCGCGGCGTCGGCGTCGACGATTCCCGGTCGCATCACGTCCGCGCCGTCGGAGACGAACGAGATGGCGCCCGCGTCGACAGTGACGATGCCCGTCCGCGGCGTGTAATCGTTCGCACCGCGCACGGTGAGAAACGGCTCGTCGTCGTCGACGTAAAACACCGCCGGGTCGCCGTCGACGAGCACGAGCTCGTAGTCCGCGTCGACGAACTCGACGAACTCGAAGGTGTCGCCGTCGATGTCGACCCCGAGGTGGTCGGCGACCGCCTCGCGGATCGCGTCGATGTCGTCGCTCCGGAGGTGGTGCCGAGATTTGACTCGCATGGCCGTTCGGTCGGTCGCGTGCGCGATAAATGGACCGTTCCGGGCTCGTCGGTCCGGGTACGCGAGCGCGCTCGGGCCTGTCGCGGCGGTAGAGCCGACCGAGTGGCCCGATCAAAACGGTATTAAACGGCCTCCGCATATCGGACGGTATGTTAAGCCCACTGCCGATCGCGCTCGCAGCGATCGCGACGCTGACGGTCGTTCTCGTCAGCACACTGAAGGGGACGGGGTGGGAGCCCACCGGAGACATCTCCGATGAGATTCTCGAACGTCGTGCCGAGTCTCTGCCAGAAACCGATTTTCCCGAGCCGGGTAACCGTGCGATCGGCGGCGGTGGCGGAGGAGCGATCCCGGCCGGCGGCGAGGGCGGCGAGGGAGCGCTTGAGGACGGCAGCGAGGCGAGCGCCGGCCCCGGCGACATCCCCGACGACGAGGTCGAGTACTACGAGGTCGAGTTCGCCAAGCAGGGTGAGACGATAGAACTCGCCAACAACGAGCCGATTCTCGACCAGGGCGAAGAAGCGGGATGGGACCTCCCGTACGCCTGTCGGCAGGGCCAGTGTGTCTCGTGTGCGGGTCGGGTCGCCGACGGCCCCTCCGAGGACTACCTCGAACACGACAACCAACAGATGCTCGAAGACGCCGAACTCGAGGACGGCTACACGCTCACCTGCGTGGCGTACCCCCGCGACTCGTTCACGCTGGAGACCGGCGAGGCGCCCTGACCGGGCCGCCGCTCGCGACACGCTTTTTCCCGTCTCGCCCGAAAGGAACACATGTCACACGCCGTACCGCTCGCCGTCGGCACGGGTTCGCTCGTCGCCGGCGGCGGTCTTCTGCTCGTGGCCGCAGCCGCGGCAGTCTACCGCGACGCGACCCGGATCGGCGTCGACGCCGGGTCGCCCGGGCTGTGGGCCGGTCTCGTCGCGCTCACCGCCGGCGCCGGCGTGGCCACCGCGGCGGCGGTTCCCGACGCCCCGCTTCCCGGCGTCTTCGTGTTGGTGGCGCTGGGGCCGTTGTTGTATCTCCTCGAACGCGACGACTCCGTCCACGGCGAGGATCCGGCAGACCCGACGCGGCTGCCGAGCGCGGGGCGGGAGCCGTCGGCCGCCGAGGCGGCCGGCGACGCCGAGGGAGCCGGTGAGACTGACGCTCCCGAGCAGACGCCCGCCGATCCGGAGCGGTGAGGGGTCACCGAGCGCCGCGGGACGTTCCGCGTAATCGACGATGACGTAGTTCGTTTCGCCGATGTGAACCGGTCGCAAACCGCAACCTTCCAAAGGGTCGGGACCGAAGACGGGGCAATGAGCGACGAGAGCCTCGCGGAACGGGTTGAGACGTGGATGGTCGGCCAGATGCCGATCATCCAGATGCACGGCGGGACGAGCGTCGTGCGCGAGGCCGATCCGGAGACCGGCGAGGTCGTCGTCGAGCTCGGCGGTGGCTGCTCCGGCTGCGGCGTCTCGAACATCACCGCCGAAAACATCCGGCGTGACCTGATCATGGACTTCGAGGAGGTCACCGACGTCACGGTTCGGGTCGCTTCTTCGGGCGACCAGGGCGCCTCCACGGTCGAGGGGGGTCGCGGCGGCGAACTCCAACACGAGACCGACCCCGCGAACCACTTCTGAGCCCCTCCGTCGCACGCGGACGGCTCAGAACGCGTTCTGTAGTGCCGACGCCACGCTGCGGGCCTTCGCCGCGAGCGGTTCGGGGGTGTCTCCCGCGGCGACGGACTCGTCGAGAATCCCGTCGTCGACCCGTTCGACCGTTCCGTCCGGGTGTTTGATCACGTCGACGTGGAGGTCGACGTAGCGGGCGGCCGTCGGGAACACCTCGACGGGCGTACACACGTTGACGTACGTTCCTTTTACTTCGCCGTCGGCGCCGCGGTAGGTAGTGGGGTACCACCAGCGGCCCTCCATGAGGCTCGTCACCGCGACGTCACCGGCGGCCCGGCGGGTTTCGAGGCCGTCGTAGCGTCCGCCGGGCGTCATTTCTCGGCGGACGGTGACGCTGCCGTCGTCGTCGACGTCGGTGACTTCTCCCTCGCCGAGCGTGATCAGTCGGCCGTCGGGCTTGCCGTGGTCGATCCGGAGCGCGTCGCCGACGGCCGGCCCGAACGACTCGCGCACGGCCGCAAACGGAAAGTCGGCGTCGGGCGCGGGGTCACAGAACGCCTCCGCGAAGTCGACGCCCGCCGACGCCGATTCCGGACCGGCCTTGATCCGGTGGTGGCCCGGCATCGTCGTCGTCACCTGTCGACGGACGTCGTCGAGTGCGAACCGCGACTCGCGGCCGAACCAGACCCAGATGCCGGCGTTCGGGCGAGCGAGCGGGTCCGTGGCCGGCGGCTCCGACAGGAGCCCAGTGGCGAGGTCGCCGCCGGCGATCCCGTTCTCCGCGTCTCCGACCGCGGCCGCGAGTCGTTCCGCGGCGTCGACGGCGCGTGCCAATCCCGTTTCGAGTTCGTCCATCTCGGCGTCGAGGGCGGCGGGTCCCCAGACGGCGCGCCACCCCTCCGGCGGCTCGATGCCGAGGAGGTCGACCATGCCGGCGAGTTCGCGGGCCGCCTCGTCGTCGCGAACGTCGACGCGGGTTCCCGACCCGGGCTCGAGCGTGACGAGTCCGCTGCCCGCAGACACCGCGGTGTCGAGCGCCGGCCGGCGCGACGCCCACGGCGGCGCCGACGCGGTCACCTGCGCCCGGACCGAATCGCCCGTCTCGATCCGGGCGTCGACGGCGTCGTACGGGAGATACCCCTCGACAGCGTCGCCGTCACCCGGGACGTCGGCGCCGACCGCGAGGTCGACCACCGCGCCGCCGCCGAGCGTCTCCGTCACCTCGCCGTCGAGAACGGTCCCGGGAGGAGCCGGGGTCGGTCCAGGGCCAAACGTGTCGATTCCGACCTCGACGAGATGGTCTCGCAACGCCGCGACGGCCGCCTCGTCGCCGGTCGCGCCGATTCCCTCGCGGTCGTCGGTCGTCGCGACGGTGACGTCGGGCGGGGCGGTCGAGAACGTCGCGTCGAACCGCCGGCGGATCGGCGGCGAGGGATCGACGACGTCGTGGCCGGCCGCGAGCAGAAGCCGCGTGAGCGCCGTGGTGTAAATGCCGCGAACGCGGGCGTTCATGCTGCGTCACCTCGAGCCGATCGGTCGGTCGGGTCCGTGCGTCTGCCAACAAGAGCCATACCGACTCGTTTCGTCCCCGGCGGCTTGAACCTCCGGCATCCGTCCGGGCGGCCCACTCTTCGACGGCGACGACTTAAGTTAGGCCGACCCCAAATGCGGCGTATGGATTCCGGCTCGGATCCCGTCGAGCGAGCCGCTGACGGCGACCGTGACCTCTACGACGTCGCCACGTGGGAGGAGCGCACCTCCCTCGACGGTCTCTCTGTCGCGGTGTACTGGCTTCTCACCCGGTCGGCGAAGGCGGCCGTCGTCGGCGTCGCAATCGTCATTCTCCTCGGCATCTTCGGCTCGTTCGGCGTGGGATTGCTCTTCGAGCCCGTCGTCGCCGTGCTCGTGGCGTTGTCGGCGATCCCGCGTTCGGGCTCGCGGCGTACGTGTACGTCTCCGACGTCACGACCGCCGAGCCGCTCTCGCTTCTGGTTGCGACGTTTCTGTTGTCGGTGTTGACCGCGACGTTCGCGGCGGTGCTCAACGGCGCGATACGTCCGTTCTTCCAGCCGTTCGGGTTTCTCGGCGTCGTCTTGTTCTTCTTTGTCATCGTCGGTCCGATCGAAGAAAGCGTGAAGCTGCTCGCCGTGCGGTTGTACGCGTACACCGACGCCCGCTTCGACGCGGTGATCGACGGGGCGGTGTACGGCGCGATCGCCGGGCTCGGGTTCGCCGTCATCGAGAACCTCCTCTACATCGTCCAGAACGTCGACGCGGCGGAGCTGTCGTTCGGAGTTGCCGCACTCGGCGCCGGCGACGGAATCGCCGCGCTGCGCGCGCTCGCCGGCCCCGGCCACGTGGTGTACTCGGCGTTCGCGGGGTACTATCTCGGGCTCGCGAAGTTCAACCCGGCAGACCGCGGGCCGATCGTCGTCAAGGGGCTGGTGATCGCGGCAGCGATCCACGGGCTGTACAACACCCTCGTGGGGCCGGCCACGGTGGTGCTCTCGTCGGCGTCCGGGCTGCCGCAGGTGCCGGCGCTTTTCGTCTTCGTCGTCGTGTTTCAGGGGTTCTTCGGTTATCTCTTGGTACGGAAGCTCCGCCGCTACCGGGACGTGTACCTCACGACGGGGGCGAATCCGGTTGAAGCCATAGACGAGGAGACGCCGGCCGAGAGAACGGCCACGGAGCCGAGCCGGACCGAAGAATGATCACGGCGGCGACTCGACCCGCGAGCGGTCGCCGGTGCCGCCGGTGAGCGCGCTCGCGAGCGCGCCTTTCACCACCACGTCGTCGCCGAGCGTCGTCAGCCGAATCTCCGGGACGTTGATAAACACCATGTCCGGGAGTTTGTCGCGAACCGGATCGAGAACCCGGCCGGGGTTGTTGAGCGCGACCGCGCCGCCGACGCTCACCACGAGAGGGGCGTACGCGTGGATCACGCTCGCGATCCCCATCGCGTTCCAGTGAGCGAGCTGGTCGATCACGTGGTCGGCGAAGGTGTCCTCGCCGGCCGCCTCGAAGACGTCGACCGCCGAGAAGTCCGGCTCCTCGATGGGGAGTGTCGTCTCGATCGGGTCCTCTTCGTGCAGTTCGCGGGCGTACGCCGGGATATTGTTGCCCGAACAGTACGCCTCCCAGTGACCGTCGTGACCGCAGCCACACGTCATGGACCCGTGAGGGTCGACCGTCATGTGGCCGACTTCGCCGGCGTTGCCGTCCCATCCGGAGAGCACGTCGCCGTCGACGGCGACTCCCGCGCCGATCCCCGAGGAGACCGTGAGATACACCATGTCGTCGGGGTTGCGCTCGGAGTGGAACCGCTCGCCGATCACTCCCGCGTTGGTGTCGTTGTGGAGGTGGATCTCGTCGGTGTCGAGCAGCCGCGAGAGCGGGCCGACAAGCGGGATCCGGTCGACGGTGTCGGGAAGATTCGCCGGGCCCAGCGCGACGCCGGCCGCGAGATCCAACGGACCGATCGAGCCGATGCCGGCGGCGGTGACGGACTCCGGATCGACGTCGGCCTCCGCGCACGCGCTGCGGACGACGCCCAGCACGGCCTCGGTGACGGCGATGCCGGTCGGGCCACGAGGGGTCCCCCGCGCGCCGGAGCCGAGCACCGTCGCGGTCTCGTCGCCGACGACCGCACGGACGTTCGTCGCGCCGAGGTCAACGCCCACGTAGTAAGCCATCAGCGAGAAGAGGTGGCCGTTGACACTTAATCCGGACGATTCCGTCAGGGCGCGACGCGCGTCCGTTCTGCGGTCTCCGCACGGACGAACGTGACGGGACACGGCGCCGAGCACAACACGTCTGTGTGACGCTGCCGAAGACGGCCTTGCCGGTCGACGAGAACTGCGAGACGGCGACGAGAATCGAAGGGCGCGGCAGAGCAGACGAGACTCAGTAATCGGGCGCGTCGTCTTCGACTTCGCGTTTCAACGACTCGCGGCGAGATTTCGCGTCACGGCCCGTCGCCTCCAGGAGAAACGAGTTCTTCGCGTCGACCGCGTCGGCGGCGGCGTCGGCGTGTCCCTCGGCGATCACGTCCTCGGCGGGACGCTCCTCGAAGTGGACCGCGAGCTTGTTCTTCTTGCCGCTGTACTCGGCGGCGCCGGCGACGATCCGCTCGAAGACGGGATTGTCGGGATCCTCGACCACGTACAGCTCGTGTCCGTCGTACGCTTCCGTGCCGTCGACCGTGCCGAAGTAGTCCTCGATGGAGGCTTTCAGGTCCGGCATGCGGTCGTCGAGGTGTTCGCCGCGGCGCATCTTGTACTCCTTCATGCGGCGACCGTTCGACAGGAGTGCGTAAACCAGTTTCGTCACGCCGTACCGGCGCGAGACGCCCGATAGGACGCTCGAGAACCACGGATACGAACGAGGGGTCCGCCGCCGCTCAGCGGGACCGCTCGGCGACGTAGCCGCGTTTACACTCGGGACAGATGTCGCCCGCCCGCATCGAGTTACCCTCGGAGGCCGCGGACATCCCACACTCTGGACAGTAGTACTCGGTCGCCGCTCCCGCGGACGACGTCTCCATAGGGGTCTCGCCGTCGATGATCGCCGATCCGGTGTCGTTCTCGGCGGCTCCGGCGACATCTCCGTCCGGCGCCTCGATGTACTCCGTCTCGGCGTCGGCGGTGTCACCCGTCTCGGCGCTGAATCCCTCGTCCGCGCCGCGTTGATCCGGCCACGCCGTCGGCGCGGACGCCGACTCCGTCGACTCGGATGCGTCCACTGCCGGCCACGCGCCTCGTGTCCGTTCGCCGTTCGCGTCGGGAGTCGCGTCGTCTGCGTCGTCGAGGATTATCCCGTCGTCCGCGTCTTCGGCGGCGTCGACATCGTCTGCGGCGCCGTCGAACCCGCGGCGGTCGGAGTCGGCTCCGGCGGGCGAATCCGCACGGCTCGTCGGCTCGTCGCGCGCGCTCGCAGGACCGTCGTCGATGAGTTCGGCGCCGTCGTCGTCAGGCGCGGCCGGACCGGTGTCGTCGGCACGCGACTCGTTGACGGGCGGGTTGGCGGTCGCGTCGGCGGGCGGGTCAGCCGCGTCGGCACCGACCGACGACCGGGGCGTCTCGTCGAGGATCTCCGCGTCGTCGGTGTCGGGGTCGTCGAAGGCGCGAGCCGTGTTCGGGTCGGAGTCGCGGTCGCCCGCCGAGTATCCGGATCGGCGGGTGGCGGAGCCGGTCGCCGACACTCCAGCGTCGCCGGAATCCGGTCGGTCGGCCTGCGCCGGGTCGGTCGGCGTCGGGTCGGTCGGCGCCGAGTCGGTCGGCGTCGGGTCAGCCGGCGTCGGCTCCGCCGACGCCGCGGCGGTCGTCGCCTGGTCGGCGAGCTGTTCGATCGTCGTGACCTCGGTGTTCTCGCTGACGATCCGCGTCTCGCCACAACGGGCACAGGTCTTCACCTCCCTGACGGTCGTGACGGCCTCCTCGCCCGTCTCCTCGCGCTCGCGTTCGATTTCGGGCTCTGAAAACTCGTGCCCGAGCAGACACCTAAGTCCCATTATCCCTCCCTGCGGTGCCGAGGGTAAAAAACGCCCCGTCGGCGTCAGACGCCCGGCACACGCCGACGGGAGCGAAGCCGACCTCGTTCCGGCGGTCGCGTTCAGGCGCGTCGGTCTCGGTGTTCGATACGCCAGCCTCTTTGTGGCTCGGCCGCGTACGCCACACATCACATGCCGACCGTGTACTACCAGGGCGAGGAGATCGAGTGTGAGGAGGGTGCGATACTCCGCGACGTGTTGAACGAGGCCGGCCTGTCGGTGTACAACGGCAAGTCAGCACAGCTCAACTGTCGAGGGAACGGCTCGTGTGGGACCTGTGCGGTCCAAGTCGACGGCGACGTGAGCGAGCCGGCAACGAAGGAGACGGCACGGCTCTGGTTTCCGCCACACCATCCCAGCCACGACATCCGACTCGCGTGTCAGACGCGCGTCGAGGGTGACGTCGAGGTGACGAAAGGAGACGGGTTCTGGGGCCAACACATCTAGTTCGGGCCGAGACCGCACGGCGCGGCCGCTGAGTGGTCGATAACGCCCCGGGACGGAACCGATCCGCGCCGCGGGAAAGAAACTCGTTTTCGCGTGTCAGAGCCGTGTTCGGCGTCAGCCGGACGGCCCGCTTCGATCCGGTTTACTGCCGAACGACGTTGGTCGCGCGGGGACCTTTGGGCGAGGACTCGATGTCGAACTCGAGCTCCTGACCCTCTTCGAGATCTGGGCCGCCAACGTCTTCCATGTGGAAGAACACGTCGTCGTCCTCGTCCTCAGTCGAAATGAAACCGTAGCCGCCAGTGTCGTTGAAGAAATCAACCTTTCCTGTCGCCATTGCGCTTGAACGAACGGGGGTGACGGGAATAAGACTTGCGAGTGTACAGTTACCACGGGGTTCAGTAACCGATCGACATTCATACGTGCGCTGATCTGTGCGTTCGTGATCGAATTGGCACCTCGGCTCGCGCCGCCGACGCTCGTGGATTCGATAGGAGCGACGTGGGCGACCGCCGACACGACCGGGCGGTCGACCCGACCGGCGGGTCGCCGACGTTTATATCCGATGCCGACCGAGTCAGGCGCGTGTTCCGAACTGTCCGGGCAAACGGGCCGGCGCTGCTCGTGCCGGCCGCGTGGATCGTCGTCGGAGGCGCCGTCGTCGGCGTCGTCTCCGAGCACGCGTTGTTCGTCGCTCACGTCGTCATGAGCCTCCTGCTCGTGGCGTTTCTCGTCGGCTCGTGGGGCGAGATGGCGACCGGGGTCCTCCGCGCCTGGAAGACGGTGATCCTCGCTGGAACGCCTGTGACGCTCGCCGGCGTCGTCGGCTTTCTGGCGCTCGACGGACTCGCCGTCCCCGCAGAGCCGTTGCTCGCCGTTGCGTTGTACGGGTGGATCCTGCTCCCGGCGGCGGGATTGGCGTACACCGGCCGCCGCGCCGACGCGACCGCCCGCGCCTACGACGTGGGGGCGGTCTGTTGTCTCGCCGGCGCCGTCGGCGTCGCGCTCGCCGGCCGGCCGATCGAGATGGCGGCGGGACTCGGCGTCGTCGGCGTCGGCCAGACGATCGGGATCGCCGCCGCGACGCTCGTCGAGTGAGCCGGCGGTCGGGTCTCAGTCGTCGGCGGCCCCGGCGTCCGTGGCGTCCGCGAGCGTCGGCTCGAAGCCCGGACGGTCGACGCCGAGCAGCTCGTAGGGGTCGGCGTCGGCCGGCATCGGCGACTCGTACCCGTCGGCGCCGCCGCGTTCTTCGAACTCGGCGACGGCCTCGGCGAGGAGGGCCGGCTCGGCGAGGAGCCGACAGAGCGTCCCGCCAATCGTCTTGGCGGCGTAGATCATCCCCTCGGTCCCGGTCGAGCCGCTGGCGGCCACCGCCTGCCAGGAGTGCGGCGGCGTCCCGACCGGCCACGTCGCCGTCGTCAGCCGACCGAGCGGGACGATCTGGCTCACGTCGCCGGAGTCGGTGGAGTACGATCCCGTCTCGCCGGCGTCGGGTGCGTCGACCGGCTCGGTGAAGTACGCCGAGTCGCGAGCGCGGTCGCGGTGTGTGGGATCCAGCTCCGCGAGCCGGTCCGAGACGTCACCCAGCGACGCGCGGAGGTCGTCAGCGAGCGGGTCGTCGACGGAGAATCCGCCGAGCTCGCCCATCGTCTCGCGGACGGCGTCGCCGAGCGTCTCGTTGGGGCGGACGCCGTAGATGCCGCTGGTCTGGGTGACCGCGACGTCGACGTCGGCCATCAGCGCCGCGCCCCTGGCGGCGTTCTGGAACCAGTCGGCCACCTGATCAACGAGGTCTCGGCTCGGCGCGCGAATCAAGTATTCGGCGGACG
>KI543168.1:428488-433465 GCA_000496175.1 uncultured archaeon A07HR67
TCGGTGTATCTGTCGCGTGGAACATATATGTTCGCGGTCGCGGTCCGGCTATCAGAAACCGGTCAGAATCGAGAGGGACAGCACCGGGCACGCACCGGTTCTCAGGGTCGTCGCTGGCAGGGTCGGCGGCGCGAACGACTCGCGGTCTCTTCACCGGCCGGTTCGAACCGGACCGTCGTGTGTCACCGTGGCACGGAACCGACGAGATGCGGTTCCGCCCACGTCGGTGTGATCGGGTCCGCTCGTCGCGCACCGGCAGTTTTATTCACGAACGTCATAAGCGAGAAATGGTAGGTCAGTATGCTCGATGCGATTGTCGACCTGATTTTCGACGTGATACTCGGGCTCGTTCCCGACGTCGTGTTGAAGATTGTGTGTTTCGTGATCGGGGCCGCGTCGACGGCGGTCGGTGCGACGATGATCGGCGAGTCGACACAGATAGGCGGGATACTGATCGCCGTCGGCGTGTTCCTCATGATCGGTACGCTGGCCGTATCGCGTCGGTAGACGGGTCGAGAGAGTAGAACGAGACGGGAGTCCATCTCGACGTCGTCGATCCGAGCGAGTCGTCGACTCGACCTCCGTGAGTCGACGGTCGTCCGCGTCGTCCGGTCAGACGGGTGCGACAGCGACCACGGGACTCGGTTCGAAATCCGAGCGGGACCGACGGCGAGCGGCGCCGACGCGGACCGATAGCGGACAGTCGTCGTCGTGACCGCGGCCGTGAGTTCGCACACAGCACACGATTTATTTGTCTCTGTCCGAATCGAATTCACACTCGATGGATAGCGGACGATCTCTACCGGAACGCTTGCGTTCTCGATACGCCCTCAAGCTCCTGGTCGTTTCGCTGCTCATCACTGCGGTCATCGTCGCCGGCGGGACGGCGATTGCGTATCAGGTGTCCGATCGGGTGACCGAAGAACAGTTAGACTCGGTCGAGGCCAACGCGGAACTCGAAGCCGAGAATCTCGCCAGCTGGTTCGAGGGCGAACAGAAATCGATCCGGCTGCTCTCTGCTCACAGCGGTATCGACCCGTCGAATCCGGCGTTGACCGACCGGACGATTTCGAGAGAACTCGCCCGAGCACCGGACGAACTCGTCAGTCTCCACGTCGTCGAGCGCGCGTCAGAACAGCCTTCGAACGGGACGACCGAACGAATCGTCGCGAGCACCGACGACATCGAAGGCGAAGAACTCGCTACGACCAGCGTCGACTGGGGCGAAACCGCTGACGGCGAGGAGGTGGCGTTTCAGTTCGACGACACCGAGGACGTTCTCGTTTCGTGGGTGTATCTCGACGGAGACGAGATGTCGGTGGCGATTGCGTCGCCGACGCGCGACGGCGATCACGTGTTGATCGGCGAGTACCGTCCGAGCACTCGGATAGCGAACGCGACGGAGGCGTTCGACGGAGCGAACACCGTGGTTCTCGGAGGCGTAAGTGGGTACGTGATGTTCGAAGCCAACAGTCCAAACGAGTTCCGTCCGTACAAGACGGAGTCCACCGTCACCGAGGTCGAAGCGCGGATCGACAGCCGCGAGAACCAGTTTGCGCCGATAAACGGCTCCGAACTGGGCGAAAACGAGGTCAGAGGCTATCACAGCGTTCCGAGCGACGGCGTCAACTGGGTCGTCGTCACGGAGGTTCCACGGTCGAGCGCGCTAGCGGTAACCGGCCAGATTCAGACGTATCTGGTCGGGCTGGTCGGGCTCATGTTTCTCGGATTGTTGTCGCTCAGCTGGATGATCCAGTACGGTCCGATAAACGCGATCAGACGGGTGTCACAACAGGCAGATGCGATCGCGAGCGGCGACCTGAGCGTCGATATCACGCCCGACGACCGGGTCGACGAGGTCGGCCAGCTCCAACGAAGCTTGTTCAAGACGAAATCGTACGTCGAGGCGATCACCGAACAGGCCGAAAAGATCGCACAACGAGAGTTCGACGACGACGCCCTCGACGAGAACGTCCCCGGCCCCGTGGGCGAGTCGATGGTCGCGATGCGCGACGATCTCGAGCAGTTTATTACAGAAAAGAAGCTTCGCGAACAACGCCTCGAGGTGTTCAATCGGGTGCTCCGGCACAACCTTCGGAACCGGCTCGACGTGATCAACAGCCACACCGAACAACTGGCCGACGAGGCGGACAACGACCACGCCGAGGCGGTGTTGTCGGCGACGGACCGGTTGGCGGAGGTCGGCATCCGCGCACGCCGGATCGACCGGCTGATGACCCGTGACGCCGAGCAGACCACGGTCGATCTCGGGGTAGTATTACGCGACCTTCTCGCGGAGATCGAGTCCGAGGGAGTCACCGTCGAAACCGACGTGCCGTCGTCGCCCACGCTCCGGACAGACGAGGAGACGCTTCGGGCGGCGCTCGTGAGTCCGCTGGAGAACGCGGTCAAGTACACCGATTCGACGGTGGCGATCCGTGTCGAGCCGACGGATGGCGGTTACGCCATCATCATCGACGACGACGGCCCGGGGATTCCGGCGACCGAACTCGATTCGCTGGCAGCCGGCACCGAGACCGACCTGCGGCATAGCCGCGGGCTCGGCCTCTGGCAGCTCAAGTGGGGGGTCGACGCGCTCGACGGTGAACTCTCGTTCGAGAACGACGCGGGAACGACGGTCCGGATATGGCTGCCAGACGGGGATGCGGACGGCTCGGACGGCGACTCTCTGTGACAACAATCCGGCCGGCAGATTGAGACGGCATCAGACCTGTTGTATCCGGCCCAATCTGCCGGGTTACATCTGTGAATATCATGAACACAGCTCGGGTCGCTTCGAGACGCAGCCCTTGCTGTAGAGTGGGAGCAGAGACGACCCGTCGGAGACGGGTCTTGCTGCCATACCTCAGGCTTAGATGGTAGCCACCGAGAAGCGTATAATTGGAGTTATCCACCCTTACTATCTACTGTATTATGGTTTTGTTCAACGTGTAACGCTGAGTACTCGATTAATTCAAGCCTACTGTATGCTTTCTGGAGCGAGGCGAGTCGAAATAGCGTGGGCTTCTCTACCCCAATCTCTAACTGGTAATATTATTCGGTGGTCTACCGATTCTTTATACGTAACATTTAAATATGATATAGCGTACAGCAGAATATGTTAGGTAGTGGTGTTGGACGTAAAACCCGTCGTAGATTGCTTAAACTACTCGGTGTCGGCGTTTCCGCTCTAACAGTAGAAAGTGAGCAGTCAACTACTGATAATCAGTCTACTGCGTACCAAGCGAGCGGAGGTGGTCAAGGTCAGAGCAGCGACAATCGACGCCAACGAGCCGCGCAGCGGCGGCGCGAAGCAATTCGTGAGGCACTCCAGCGACGGCCACTGGTTGAACAACCGGTTAATTCGGATGAGTCCACCTATAACAACGCTGTCAACTACTTCGCCTCATATTCAAAAGGGTTGCCGCATGATGAAAACGGCGAGGTAGACACAGACGCGTACGAAGCACTCCAGTCGGCCCTGGCCAGCGAAAACGGGGGTAGCTTCGGGGACGTCCCACAAGCCGGTGTTCGGCCTCTAACTAACCCCGAGGCGGCTATTAGTTACAATACGATGGGGCTGGACCCGAACGATGTCTATAGCCCGCCAGCGCCGTCGTTTGACAGTGCCCGAACGGCAGGTGAAATGGTTGAACTCTACTGGATGGCACTTCTCCGTGACATCCCATTCCATGAGTTCACAGATAATGCCGATGTCGCTGCAGCCGCCACGGAACTCGCCGGATTAACCGATTTCACTGGTCCAGTTGAGCCGGCAAACATATTCAGAGGGAACATACAGGGAGCACAGACAGGTCCGTATGTGAGCCAGTTTCTTCTCAAGGATTTCGAGCGTGGCGTCGTCCATCGTACTCAGCGGTTTCGACCGCTTGAGCCGACAGACTACATGATTAATTACGACCACTGGCTTGCGGTTCAGAACGGCAATATTCCACTAGGCGGTATCAACCGTACAACGCCAGACGAGCCCTCGCTGTCGGATGCAGGGATCCGCAGGGATACTGAGCGGTATCCAATCACGGGGCGGGACCTGGCAACGTACGTCGGCGAAAACGTTTCACAGCAGCCATATATGAATGCGGGATTAATTCTTCAAAACAGCGAGCCAGACGACGATTCTCCGGGGAACTTGGCACTGAGCGAATCTATCGGCTGGCGGCGCAGGATCCATGCCGATTGATCCCAGCCTACCGGTTGACCCGAATGTTCCAGATGGATTTGTCGACTTCGTCCGTAGCGGGTACCAGTCGCTGCTGGGCGGTATTTTTCAGACACACGCGCACGCCGCTTGGTATCACAAGTGGCGTGTTCACCGGCGTCCCCGACCAGAGGAGTATGGTGGCCGGGTGTATCATGTAATGAATGAAACCGAAATCGACGGACAACCAGCAGCCGAACGGTACCCAATTCACCAGGACCTGATCAACTCGAACGCGCTGAGCGAGACAAAAAAACGAGTCAGTACCACGTTACTACCACAAGCGTACCCCGATGGATCACCGACACATCCATCATACCCAGGCGGGCACGCTGTCACTGCGGGGTCAAACGGGACGATTCTCAAAGCCTATTTCGATGGCGACGCGTTGATAACGAATCCAGTC
This sequence comes from uncultured archaeon A07HR67, assembly GCA_000496175.1. Classification (GTDB taxonomy): domain Archaea; phylum Halobacteriota; class Halobacteria; order Halobacteriales; family Haloferacaceae; genus Halorubrum. The sequence continues at coordinate 433,114 of KI543168.1, forward strand.
CGACCGGATCCAAACGATCCGACCAGCCTCACGACCGACGGCACGCCGGATACTCTCACCGTCCGTGGAGAGATCAACAAGCTCGCAGCGAACGTGGCCTACGCCCGGAGTTGGGCAGGGATTCATTACCGAAGCGACACAACTGCGGGTCTCCGGGTTGGCGAGCGGATCGCAACGGCTGTACTGAACGAACGGCTCCGGCAGCGACCGGCGGACGCTTACGGTTCTGAAGCGGAGTTTAATTACACCACGTTTGATGGTACTGAGGTGACAGTTTCGGCTGATGGCGTGTCGCCATCAACTGCGTTTGACCCGCCACTGTTCCGATAGCGAACTCAGGGTTACACGCTGA
>KI543168.1:435734-451464 GCA_000496175.1 uncultured archaeon A07HR67
CGTTGTGTGCTCCGGCGACGTCGTACGGCAGCGAGTTACCGACGTACAACGCGCGCTCTGCGGGCACCGCGAGCGTGGTCAGGGCCTCGCGAAACGGGGTCACGTGCGGCTTCCGGCGCGGAAGGTCGCCCGCGTAGACGACGGTGTCGACCCGGTCGTCCAGTCCGAGTGTCGCCACCTTTCGGGCTTGTCTATCCTGTGGCCCGTTGGTGATGATCCCGGTCGGGCCGTGGGCGGCCGCGGCGTCGAGGGCGGCCGCCGCGCCGGGAAGAAACTCGACTGGAATCTCGTCGATGCGCTCGGCGAACGCCTCCGCGAACGCGATTGGGTCGACGTCGTCGCGGCCGTGATGGGCGGCCACGCGCGCGAATCCCGCGCCGAGGTAGCCGACGCGGTCGTCCGGATCCGGCGGCCCGTCGAGTGCCGCCCACAACGCGTCCGGCTCGCCGAACGGTTCGGCACCGATGTCGTCGAACGCCCGCCGATAGGCCGCGTCCGCGGAGTCGGCGTGCTGGCAGAGCGTTCCGTCAAGATCGAAACACACGGCGTCGATGTCGTCCACAAATCGCGTTGGCGCGCCACGAGAATAAGCGGACCGGCGAGGCGACACAGGATGGGACCGCCCGGATTCGAACCGGGGTCACGGGCACCCAAGGCCCGGAGTATACCACTAACCCACGGTCCCGCGTCTCTCACTACCCGGATAAGCCGCTAAAGCGTTTCGTTCGCCGCCGGCTCACTCGGCGTCGCGCAGTTCGAGCTCCGCGACCAGGTCGTACGGGTCGGTGCCCGTCCGGACCGCGTCGAGGATGAAAAACGCCTCGTCGGGCGCCAGAAAGTGCCGGCAGATCGCTCGTCCGAGCGGCGTCGGCGAGAAGCCGTCGATGAACGCCCACTCCAACAGCTTGCCGACGGCGTGTTTCGTCGGCACGTCGCCGATCATCCGGTCGTTGAGCCGCTTGGCCTGCTTGCCGGCGACGACGACGTTCGCCAGCGTCTCCTCGACGGCCGCGGCCTCGTCGTAGTGGGTCGCGACGTCTTCCATCTCGCCTTTCAACAACGTGAACGCCACCTCGTCTTCGGTTCGGTCCATCGAGTTGTGATAGACGGCGTCGGGCTCGACGAGGAGATACACCCGTCCGCGGTCGTGGTAGTCCGGACGGCCCGCCCGTCCGAGCATCTGAGAGAACTCCTGGACGGAGAGCCACTCGATTCCCATCGCCAGCGTGTCGAAGATGACCTGCGAGGCGGGAAAGTCGACGCCGGCCGCCAGCGCCGCCGTGGTCACGACCGCCGACAGCTCCTGGTTGCCGAACTGGCGCTCGACGGTCTTCCGGCGGCCGTAATCGAGTCCGGCGTGGTACGGCGCGGAGTCGTACCGCAGCTTTCGGCTGATCTCGTGACACCGGCGCCGCGAGTTGGTGAAGACGATCGTCTGTCCGCGATACCCCTTCGACGATTTCGTGTCGAACTCGCGTTTGACCAGCTTGTCGGCGATCTGTGCCTTCTCGCGGCCGTCGGCGAACGTGACGTGGCGCTCGATGGGCACCGGCCGTTCCTCGAACTCGATGAGCGTCGCGCGCAGTCGCTCGGCGAGCCACTCGGGGTTGCCGACGGTCGCCGAGAGGTAGACGAACTGGGTTCCGCCGTACTCGTCGTGGGTTCCCATACGGTTCTCGCTGTAGTGTTTCAGCCGCGAGATTAGCCCGTCGAGCCGGTGGCCGCGCTCCCCTTCTTTCAGGGTGTGGACCTCGTCGATGACGACCGTCCCCACGTCGCCGAGGTCTTTGCCCGTCCGGAGCGCGTGGTCGACCCCCTCGTACGTGCCGACGATCACGTCGGCGTTCGGGTCGAACCGGTTCCCGTCGTCGGCGATCCGCGAAGAGCCCACTCGGATGGAGACGTCCAACAGGTCGCCGTAGCGGTCGGTGAAGTCCTCGTGTTTCTGGTTTGCGAGCGCGACGAGCGGGACCAGAAACAAGAACGTCCCTTCGCCGGTCAACGCCCGGTCGATTCCGGTGAGCTCGCCCACCAGCGTCTTGCCCGTCGCGGTCGCGCTCACGACGAGCTGGTCGTCGCCGTCGAGCAACCCGTTGCGCACCGCGAGGCTCTGGACGGGCAACAGCTCCTCGAACCGGCCTTGGACGTGGTCGGCCAGCGCCGGGTGTAACTCGAGCTCGTCCGTCCGAACCGGCGAGACGTCGTCGACGTTGGCCGACACCTCGTCGTACTTGGTGAGGTCGGGGTCGAGCCCGCCTGACAACAACGAAATGATCCGGTCGAGGTCCTGTGAGTCGTACAACAGTTCCTCGAGACGCTCCTCGGCCGCGCCGGTGAACTCGCCTTTGTACGACAGTTCGCGTTCGAGCTCTCGGCGGGCGCAGTCGCGACAGATGTGTTCGTCGTTGTGTTCGATCGCGGTGTCGGCGGTGATCGGCCCGTAGCGGCCGTTGTTCGCACACCGCCGGCACGTGCGGACGGTGACCGCCTCCAGCTGGTAGCCGTCGAGCATCGCGTGAAGCCGCTCGCGACGCTCCGAGGCGGTCTGTTCTGAGATCCGGATTCGGTCGGCGGCACGGGCGAGGTCGACGAACTCGTCGGGCCGGCGAGGATGGTCCTCGCCGTCCTTGACCACGCGGAACTTGCCGGGACGGGGGCCCGCGGCGGTCTCTTTGAGCTCGAGTCGCCCGCGAAGCACCCGGCTTCCGTCCCGGTTCGCGACAACGGTGTAGTCGCTCCGCGCCTCGTGGAGGAACAACGTCTCGACCTCGGCCAACTGCTGTGACACTGCGAGAGGGTAGGTGAGGCGGGTATTTCAGCGATCCGTCTCGGCGATCGATCGGTGAGGCCGAGAGGGGTGGACAAAAGGACCGAACGGGGGTGGGCCGGCTACGCGACGAGCAGCTTTTCGCCGCGGTCGACCGTGATCCGACACGGCGGCGAGAGCTTGTTGTACGCGCGGCGGAACGCTTCTTTCACCGCAGACGCCTGGTCGGCGGTGCAGTACGCCGAGAACACGATGTCGTCGGCGTTGAGACGGGCGGCCGTCCCGACGGGCTTGCCGAACGCCTGACGCATGCCGTCGGAGACACGGTCCGCGCCGGCGCCCGTCGCCTGTTTGTTCTCGCGGATGACCTGGTGGGGAAACTTCCGGAGGGTCATCTTGTAGGTTCCCTCGCCGAGTTCCTTGATCAGGTGGCGGTTCGCCGACAGCCGCGCGCTCTCGAGTGAGCCGTGGCGGATCTGCAGCTCTTCTTCGACGCGGAGGCTGATCTGGACCGGGTAGTCGTCGGGCTCGGACGAAAGGTCGCCCATGTTGTGTTGGGCGATCTTCGAGCCGGGGATTCCCGGTGATGTACTCGCGTCGGGTGTACGAGGGTTTGTCGATCGTCCGGTACATAGAAGCGGGTTTGTCGGACATAGTTACTTGTCCGATGTAGCCTCCGCTGCGTCGATAAAGCCTTCGATACGCCGACGGAGCCGGCGGACGACCGTCACCTCTTCCCGCTTTCGTCGCCGATGCGACCCGTCGATCCCGGCTCAGTCGTCCGCGGTCGGATCGAGCGCGACGTGGTCGAACCCGTGGTCCGCGAGCCGTTCTGCGGCGCGATCGGTGACGGAGGGGGCGACGAGCACGCCGCGGACGGCGGCGTCCGAGTCGGCGGCGTCCGGGTCGACGCCGCGCTCCTCGCGAACCGCTCGCACGTAGCGGGCGAGCTGGCCGACCGCGTCGGGGCCGACCCGCCGGCGCTTCAACTCGACGACGACCGGGGTGCCGTCGGCGTCGACGCCGAACACGTCCATCGGCCCCGCGCTCGAGGGTCGTTCGGTCGCCGTCGGCTCGAATCCGGGCTCGATCAGCGCGGGGCGTTCCACGATCCGCGTTCGGAGGTCTTCTTCGCTGCCGTGAACGTCGAGGTCGCGCCCGCCCGTGACCGGCATGGCGGAGAACTGGCGGACGGTCGAAAACCGGACCGTGAGACGCTCGTCGGGACTGGTTCGTGTCGAGCGGACCCGCAGGCGCCCCTCCCGGACCGCGGCGTGGTGTGTCGAACCCGGAGGCTGCCAGTTGACCGGAGTGCGTCCCTCGTCGGTGTGGACGAGCGCTGCCCCATCCGGCTTCAACAGGAGAAGGCGGTCGCCGGAGCCGAGGTCGGAGGCGGCGCGTCCCTCGTAGGAGACGGTACACTGTCCGAAGACGCTGACCAGGTCGCCGCGGTCGAACGCCGCCTCCAGCTCCCAGAACGCCTCGCGATGGCTCGGGTCGTGGAGGCTGATGACTGTCACTGGTTCGACAACGGGAGCGACGAACAAAAATCACGCGAGCCGGGACGGAAGCGTCCGCCGGGACGACGCCCGACTCAACTGGACGGCTCGGCCGACCCGTCGTCGCCCCGGCGGGCGGCGACGATGCCGGCGACGAAGAGCACGGCACCGAGCGAGAACGCCGCGATCCGCACCGTCGGGTCAGAGACGGCGAAGCCGACCAGTATCATCAGTCCGAAGCCAGTGTGGAGCACCGCCGTCTGGTTCATGTCCGCGGTAGGCGCCGTCGGTACAAAAAGCGGTCGCGTCGGCGGTCAGGTTCCGTGCTCCCAGCTTCCCATGTACTCGCGTTGGGCCTCCGAGAGCGAGTCGTGGTCGACGCCTTCGGCGGCGAGTTTGATCTCGGCGACCTCCCGGTCGAGGTCGTCCGGGACGTCGTGAACGCCCGCTTCGTAGTCGGCGGCGTTCGCGGCGAGTTCGCGGACGACAACCGCCTGGATACCGAAGCTCTGGTCCATCACCTCGACCGGGTGACCGAGCGCGATGGGCGCGGCGAGGTTGACGAGCCGGCCCTCGGCGAGCACGTTGAGCACGCGGCCGTCCGGCAGCTCGTAGCCCTCGACGCCGTCGCGAGCCTCGAACCGGTCGACCGCGAGGTCGTCGAGCGCATCGAGGTTGATCTCCACGTCGAAGTGGCCGGCGTTCGCGAGCAGGACGCCGTCGTCCATCACCTCGAAGTGCTCGCGGGTGATCACGTCGCGGTTGCCGGTCGTCGTGATGAACACGTCGCCCGTCTCGGCCGCCTCCGCCATCGGCAACACCTCGTATCCTTCCATGTGGGCCTCGAGCGCCTTCCGCGGGTCGACCTCGCACACGATCACGTTGGCGTTCTGCCCGGCGGCCTTCTTTGCGACCCCCTTGCCGCAGTAGCCGAAGCCGCCGACGACGACGTTTTTGCCCGCAAACGAGAGGTTCGTCGTCATCGCGATCGTCGCGAGCGAGGACTCGCCGGTGCCGTGGACGTTGTCGAACAACCGCTTCATCGGCGTGTCGTTCACGGCGAAGACGGGGTAGTGAAGTTCGTCCTCGTCGTCCATCGCGCGCAGGCGGTGGACGCCCGTCGTGGTTTCTTCGGCTCCGCCGACGATGGAATCGATCAGCTCGGGGTACTCCTCGTGGACGAGTTTCACCATGTCCATCCCGTCGTCGACGGTGATCGTCGGGTCGTGAGCCACGACCGCGTGCATCGCGTCGTAGTAGGCCTCGTCGTCGACGCCGCGAACCGCGTAGGAGGTGATCGACTCGTGGTCGTCTAACGCGGCGGAGACGTCGTCGTGTGTGGAAAGCGGGTTACAGCCGGTGATCGCCACCTCGGCGCCTCCCTCGGCCAGCAGCTCGACGAGGTTCGCGGTCTTCGCCTCAACGTGCATCGCCATCGCAACGACCTCCCCTTCGAGCGGCTGCTCGTCGACGAACTCGTCGCGAAGTGCGTTCAGAATCGGCATGTGTTGCAACGCCCAGTCCATCTTTCGGCGGCCGTCCTCGCGGGCCGTCTCGGGGTCCGACAGGTGTTGTGTCACCGGCGGATACGCGTGTTTGCTCATGTCAATACGTTCGTCCACCGCGCATTAAACCCTGCCGACACCGGGTGGCGGTCGGCAGGGCGGGGGCGGTCTCAGACGGAACGTCTCGTCGTCGGTCGGCTGCCGTCAGTTGCTGGGGGCGTTGTCGTTCTGCGGCCCGTTCCCGTTGCCGGGGCCGTTTCTGTCGTCTGCGTCGTCTTCGTCCGCTTCGTCTGCGTCGTCTTCGTCCGCTTCGTCGGCGTCATCTTCGTCCGCTTCGTCGGCGTCATCTTCGTCTGCGTCGTCCTCATCCGCGTCGTCTTCGTTCTCTTCGTCCGCTTCGTCGGCGTCGTCCTCATCCGCGTCGTTGCCGGCGCGTCCGGGGGACCCCGCTCGTCGTCGGTCGGTCCGGCGTCCGCCGGCGCGGTACCGGGACCGTCGCTCGGGTCGTCGAAGCCGCCCGCGCGGTCCGGGGCGTTCCCGCGGTTGGTCTCCGTCACGAAGTCCGAGACCGCGTCGCCGATGCCGCCGCTGCGGTCCGCGAGGTCGTCGATGTACTCGCTGACCAGCTGGCCGAACGGCCGATCCGCGTCGGCCTCGTCGGCGACGGTCAGATCGACCGTCGTCGAGGCGGTTTCGTTCGCCGACGAGACGGTCACGTCGACCGTGACGTTCTCCTCGGGAGCAGGTAACGCGATCGTCCCGTTCTCGTCGGTCGTGTACTCGCCCGTTCCCGCGTACGACTCGTTCGCCGCGTCGGCGGCCGTCACCGTTACCGTCGCGTTCTCGACGGCGGTCTCGTTGGCGGTCACCGTGACCGTCGGTTCTCCGTCCGTGTCGTCGACGGCCACGCCGAGGTCACCGTCGGCGGCCGCGACGCCGGTCATCGCACCGAGCGCGACGACCGCGACCAGTAGCACGCTGATGATTCGTTCGGTCATTGCGTCCGGGTCGAGTCGCCAGCATCCGATAAGGGGTACACACCGTTAACGCCGTTTAATGCGGATTAGATCCGGCTTAATCCGGTTCTACGGACGGATCACGGACGGAGCCGCGAAACCCCTCGATCGGCGGGGCGCTCGGGCCGGTCGGCCGTCCGTGCGAGGCTCGCCCGCGGCTCGGGTACGTGGTGTCTGTCACCCTGGCGGGCGGTGTCTGTCACCCGTCGGCCTCGGCGCGCGCGACCAGATCGTGAGCCGCCGCCGCCGCGCGCTCGCGGACCGCCGCGGCGTCCAGCGTCACCACCTCGCGGTCGCGCATGAGCACCCGGCCGTCACAGACGGTGTGTCGCACGTCGCTGCCGCGGGCCGCGTACACAAGATGCGAGACCGGATCGTGAACGGGAGTGAGGTGAGCCGCGTCGAGGTCGACGACGGCGACGTCTGCGGCCGCACCCGGCTCGATCCGGCCGCCGGGAAGCCCCAGCGCGTCGGCGCCTCCCGCCGTCGCCAGGTCGACGGCCGCCGCGGCGGGCACCGCGCTCGCGTCGCCGGCCGCCAGTTTTCCGATCATCGCCGCGTCGCGCATCTCGTCGAAGAGGTCGAGATCGTTGTTCGAGGCCGCGCCGTCGGTGCCGAGCGCGACGGTGACGCCCGCCTCCCGCAGACGTGCGACCGGGGCCATCCCGCTCGCGAGTTTCATGTTCGAGGCCGGACAGTGGACGACCGCGGTGTCGGTGTCGGCGAGCAGGTCGATCTCCGCGTCGTCGACGTGAACGCAGTGTGCGAGGAAGGTGTCCGCGCCGAGCGCGCCGAGCTCGTCGGCGTACTCGAGCGGGCGCTGGCCGCGCTCGTCGACGATCGGGTCGACCTCGTCGGCGGTCTCGTTGGCGTGGAGGTGAACCGGCACGTCCGCCGCGGCCGCGCGAGCGATCCCGTCTCGCAGGTGGTCCTCGTTGACCGTCGTCAACGAGTGTGGCATGAACGCGGTGCGGATCCGGCCGTCGGCCGCGCCGTCTAACTCCGCCGCAACCGAGAGGCTCTCGTCGATGTCTGCGGCCGCGGCCGGCTCGTCCTTGCCGAGCGTCACGACGCCGTGGCCGAGGCGGGCGCGCAGTCCCGCGCGGTCGACGACGGCGGCGACCCGGTCGACGGCGAAGTACATGTCCGCGAAGGCGGTCGTCCCCGAGCGGATCATCTCTAACGCAGCGAGTTCGGCTCCCGCCTCGATATCGTCCGGCGTGAGCGCTGCTTCGACCGGCCAGATGTCCTCGCGGAGCCAGGCGTCGAGCGGCTTGTCGTCGGCGTACCCGCGCAACAACGTCATCGAGGCGTGCGTGTGAGCGTTGACCAGCCCGGGGATCACCAGTCCGCCCGTCGCGTCGAGCGTCGCCGTGGCGTCGGCAGCGCGCGTCTCGTCGCCGACGGCGAGAATCCGTCCCGCGTCGCGGTCGATGACGACATCGTCCGTCCGCACGCGGCCGTCGGGGTGGAGCACACGGCCGCCCGTGATACACAGCGTGTCCATGCGACCCCGTTTCGGCCGGCGGGGCTAATCGCTTCCGTTCGGGCGGGTCACCCCTCGTCGACGACGGCGAACAACACGACGGCGAGAACCGCGCCGGTAGCGGGAACGAGCGCCAGGATCAGAAACGTCCGGCCGACGCTCGCGACGCCGAGGAGGTAGCCGGCGATCGCCGCGCCGGCCGCGCCGATCCCGAAGTTGGCCAGATAGGTGTAGCCGTACGAGAGCCCGCGGCCGTCGGGCGGGCTGTAGGCCGCGATGGTGGCCTGATACAACGGCTGGATCGAGAACAACACGAAGCCGAAGATCGCGCTGATGACGACGAGCGGACCGATGCCCAACTCGGCGACCGGGACGAACACCGCCGAGAGCACGACGAGCGCGGTGAACACCGCCGCCAGCCCCGCAGAGACCGGGATCCGGTCGGTGAGCTTGCCGCCGGCGTACTGGCCGGCGATCCCGACCGTCAACAGCCCCGCGTACAGGTACGAGGCCAGATCGAACTCCTGTGCGATCCGGCTGTCGGGCTCGAACAGCCCGAGCGACCCAGAGACGTTCACGAAGTCCCCGAGCACGTCCGGCAGGAACGTCAGCGTCCCGCGGTAGAACAATCCGTTCATCAGCACGATGACCAGCGCGAGGGTGAACCCGGCGGTGAAAAGCGCCCGACTGTCGGCGAGAAACGTCGAGGTCGATCCGGCATCCTCCTCGCGGGGTTCGCCGCCGTCGACGCTGACGGCCGCCATCTCGTCGAAGTCGGCGGTCAGCGCGTATCCGACGGCGACGAGCGCCGGAACGACGAGCAGCGCCGAGACGACGCGCCAGTCGAACGCGACGAGCAGCGACGCGGTGATGAACGGCCCAAACGCGATCCCGAGGTTGCCGGCCATGCCGTGATACGCGAAGCCGGTTCCGCTCTCGGCGACGCCGGTCGAGATCAGCGAGAGCGACGCGGGGTGGTGGACGCTCGCAAAGACCCCCCAGACCGCGAGCGCGAGCGCGATCGTCGCCGTCCCCTGTGCGACGCTCAACAACAGAAACGACGCTCCCATCCCCGCCAATCCGATCAGCACCATCGTCTTCGTGCTGTATCGGTCCGCGAGAAGTCCGCTCGGCAGCGACCCCACGCCGAACAACGCGTAGCCGACCGCGACTATCGTCCCGATCGTCGCGGTGGTGACCGAGAACTCGGAGAGCCAGATCACGACGAGGATCGGAATAGACAGTTCGTAGGTGTGGACGATCGCGTGCGACACCATAGTAAACGTCACGATGGACCGGCTATTCTCGTTCATCCACACCCGAGGGTGCTCGGCCGGTAGATAAAACCCTTCGGAGGCGGCGGGGCCGAAGCTTCTTACGTCGACGCCACCCCGTCTCGGTATGGCCACCGACGCCCAGCAGGCGTGTTTCGAGGCGGGGATCAAGTTCGGCTCGCTGTACCACCAGTTCGCCGGGACGCCGGTGAGCCCAACGAGCACGCGAAGCCTCGAGGCCGCGATGGCGGACGCGATCGAGAACCAGCCGTTCTGTGAGTCGGTGACCGTCGACATCCACGACGACCGCGTCGCCGACGCGATCGGCCACGAGAACGGCTACACCGAGCTGACCGGCTCGCTCATGGACGTGGAGATGCGGATCGTCCACGAGGGTGTGACGGTTCACACGCAGATGACGATGGCCGAGGGTTATCCGCTGATGGAGCTGGTCTCCGTCGAGGAGTGAGTCAGCGTCGCTTTTGTTCGTCGTGAACGGAGCCCGTGGACAGGGTATGTTCACATTATCACGCTCTCTGTCTGTCTTCGATCAGTTATCGAGTTCAAATCAATTGATTACTCAACCGCACGCGCCAGTAGATTTATACTCCGGATACCGGAGTTGTACACGAAAACGAATGAGCGAACGCGACCAGTCCAACGGGCTTGAGCATTTGTTCACCGATACCGTCCGCGAGACGATGGACAGCTCCGTGTACGGAGCATGGCGCTCGATTCGGGATGCGGATGCCGTCCCGCTGAGCTTCGGGTTTCCGTATCCGGATTCGTTCCCGAACGGGGAGTTACTCTCGGCTGCCGAGTCACTCTTAGACAGTGAATCAGAGTGTGCGCTCCAGTACGGCGGCGGCGAGTACGCTGACGCGCTCCCCGAGGTAATCGTCGAGCAGGCCCGCAGCCGGGGAATCAGTTGTACGACCGCGGAGGTCCATCTGACGAACGGTGCGACCAACGCGATAGACACCGTGTGTCAAACCGTCCTCGAGCCCGACGACACCGTGATCGTCGAGGCTCCGACGTTCATGGGTGCGTTGCGGTTGTTCCGCAACTACGGGGCCAACATTGAGGGATACGAGGTGGACGACCACGGACTCGACGTTGACGCGCTCGCCGACGACCTCGCCGCGCGCGAGGCAGCAGGCGACGCGCTGCCGAAGCTGTTGTACACGATCCCCAACTTCCACAATCCGACCGGAGTGACGCTCACCGAGGAGCGCCGCGAGCGACTGCTCGAACTGGCAGAGACGTACGACTTCCTGATCCTCGAAGACGATCCATACGGGCAGCTTCGGTTTGATGGAACGGAGCCCCCGCCGGTCAGGGCGCTCGATCAGACCGGTCGGGCGATCCGAGCCAACACGTTCTCAAAGACAATCGCGCCGGGGATCAGGACTGGATGGATCATCGCTGAGGAGCCGTTCATCAAGCAGTTCGACCGAATCAACGCGGGGGGAGAGCCCAGCTTCACTCGCGGGCTCATTGCCCGCTACGCCGAGGACGGTCAGCTTGACCGGGCGATCAACGAGTTGTCCACGGGATACCGTAAGCGCCGGGACCGGATGCTGGAGAGCTTAGCGGAGCAGATGCCGCCGGGAACAACGTGGAGCGAACCGAACGGCGGGTTCTTCATCTGGGTGACGTTCCCAGAGGGAATCGACGCCGAGGCGATGCTTACCGACGCCATCGACCAAGGAGTGGCGTACCTTCCTGGCTCGTTCTTTTACACTGACGACGGCGGCACACGTCACGCCAGGCTGTCGTTCAGCCACGTCACGCCCGTCAAAATCGACGAGGGGATCGCGGCGCTGGCGGACACGGTTCGCGCGGAGACGCCGGCAATCGAGGCCGACGACTGAGACGGCCGCGGGCGTCAGCACAGTCAGGCGACTCGATTCGTGAGTGCCTCCAGCTCACCTGCGGTGTATCGTCGATAATTCTCCGCGAACAATGATCCAATCCGGTCGGCGTACTTCGGTGTTGACCCCGCCATGTGTGGGGTGATGACCGCGTTCGGGAGGTCCCAAAGCGGTGAGTCGGGCGGGAGCGGCTCTTCCTCGAATACATCGAGCGCGGCCCCGCGGATTCGGCCTCGCTGGAGCGCGGTCTCAAGCGCGGACTCCTCGACGATCTCTCCTCTGGCGACGTTCACGAGCACCGCATTCGACCGCATCGACATGAGTTCCTCGGCGCCGATCAGTCCGTGGGTTGCCTCAACGAGCGGGCAGGCGAGGACAAGGTACTCGGAGCGGGCGAGCAGTTCGGACAGACCAGAGGGCGGATACACCTCGTCGACGACATCAGGTGCGGTCTCAGGCGTACGTTTCGTGCCGATCACAGCCATGTCGAACGCCGAGGCCAACTCGGCGACGCGTGTGCCGATTGCGCCGACGCCGACGATCCCGAGGGTCTTCCCGGCGAGTTCGCCCCCGGTGTAGTTTTGCCAGATCCCGTCACGCTCCTGTTGGCGGATCCCCCTGTGGATCCGGCGCTCAAATACGAGCAGGTAGCCGAGGACTTGTTCGGCGATCGGGGTTGCCGCGACGCCGGCGGCGTTCGTTACCGCGATCCCGCGCTCGGAGAACGTGTCGAGGTCGTAGGAGTCAACGCCGGAGCTGAGCGTCTGAACCCAGTCGGGCGCCGTCTCGTCGGGAAGCTCCTCGCCGATCGGCCGGATGGTCAACACAACATCCGCATCGCCGATCGCCGTCCCGGACTCGGCGGCGGTCTCGGCCGTTTCGATTCGGTCTGCGGACGAGAGCGCGGCGTCGAGTTGTGAACGAAGCCCGCTGATGAAGTCGTCGCCAAAGACGGCAGAGACGCTGTGGTGAACGAGTACGTTCGTACCGGCGGTGTCTGACGTCGCGTCGATACTGCGTTTCATACGCTACCCTGCTTGTTCGAACCGGCGAGAACTCCTGAGATCACGCGTGGAGGTTCAGTTTAGAACGGTAGTCGGGCGACGATCTAGCGGTCGTCGCCGGTCGGCTCGTCGTGAACGGGCGGCCGGGACAGCTACTGTCCATACACGCTCATCGCATCTGGATTAAGCTCAACGGACACGTCTTCGGAGTCGGGCAAGTTTGTCCGTCCCTGAACGGCGATATCAAACTCCGGAAGCGAGTCGTCGTGTGGTTCGACCACCAGATTCGTGCGTTCACCGTGGAAGAATCGGTTGACAATCGTGCCGTCGATCACACCGGCGCCCGGCTCCGCGATATCGACCTCTTCGGGTCGGATGGACGCGATCACGTCTCCTTTCACCGGGGACTCGCCCAGATCGATCGTCACGTTCGTTTCGGCATCCAGCTCGAGTCGCGGCGGATGCGTCGTGTTTTCGACGGTGCCGTTGAGCAGGTTTGTGTCGCCGATAAAGTTGGCGACGAACGCGGTCGCCGGCTCGCGGTAGATCTGCTTGGGTGAACCGATCTGTTCGATCTGCCCGTCGTTCATTACGGCAAGGCGGTCGGACATACTCATGGCCACGTCCTGATCGTGTGTCACATAAAAGAACGTACTCTCGACGCGGTCGTGAATCTCCTGAAGCTCGACTTGCATCTGCTGGCGCAGTTTACGATCGAGACTCGAAAGCGGCTCGTCCAAGAGCAGAATGTCCGGTTCGTTCACCAGCGCACGCGCGATTGCGACGCGTTGTTGTTGTCCGCCTGAGAGGTCCTGTGGTTTTCGTTCGTCGTACCCAGAAAGATCCACGATGTCCAGGTACTTCTCAATGAGCCGTTCGCGTTCGTCGGCGGTGACGCCTTCTTTTTCCAGTCCATACCCCACGTTTTCTGCGACGGTCATGTGGGGAAAAAGCGAGAGACCCTGAAACACCAAGTTCGTGTTTCGCTTATTCGGCGGCCGGTGGACGACATCTTCGCCCTCGATGCGGATTGAGCCGTCGGTCGGGGTTTCAAATCCGCTTATCATCCGGAGGGTGGTCGTCTTCCCACAGCCGGAGGGGCCGAGCAACGAGAAGAACTCTCCGTGTCGAAGGTCGATGTCGATCCCGTCGACAGCGATCGTCTCACCGAACTCCTTACAGACGTTCTTGAGTTGTACTGCTGTCGTTGATGCCGTCATACTACTATCGAATACCCTGGCGTCACTTAACTTTTTGTCAATAAAAGACAGGTGTGTTGGTGATATCCATATTGTTTAATGACGTAGAAATGTAGTTATGTAGAAAAATATTCGTATAAGACCATACTTCGTCAAAAAAGACTGAGATCGGTCGATAGCCGGTGCTTACCGCAGAATCAAAAAAACACATTTGTGCTGATAATGGCCAGTAAGAGAAATGATCCAAATAATATAAGGCTTCTAGTTCAATGAGTAAGCATTATGCGGAGTAGATTTATTACAAATACGTAACAGTTGATGAGTGACGCATGATAGATAGACGGCGATTCATCAAGGCGGCAGGCGCGACCGGCGTTACGGGTATGGCAGGGCTGTCCGGATGTATGGGCGGCGGTGGTGGAGCAACGGTGTCGATCCTCACGTGGACGGGATACGACGCAGTAAACGATCAGGTTGAAGAATCGCTCGATGATGTCTCGATTGAGATATCGGTGGCAGACGGCTCCGCAAACATGTTCTCCACGGTAAACGCGGGCGAGGGCGAGCAGTACGACATCGTCATCCCGAACAACGAGTACGTCCCGCGGTTCATCGACGCGGATCTGGCAGCGCCGGTGGACATGGATATCATGACCAATTTCGACGCGCTGTATCCCACGTTCCAGAGCGCGGCAGAGGGGCAGTTCTCCGACGGGCAAGAGGTGTACGGGATGCCGCTTCAGTTCGGCTGGTACGCCTACGGCTACGACAGCTCCGTGCTTCCGGAGGACCACGATCACTCCTACGACGTCCTGTTTAGCGAGGAGTACGCGGGAGTGGATCTCACCGGTGGTATCACGTTGTACGACGGCTACTACAAGACCATCATGGCAACGGGACTCGCACTCGGCTACACGGATGCGTTCGAGGGTGACACCGTCTCGTTTACCGACGAACAACTCACGACAATCGAAGAGACACTGATCGATTTCAAGCCCAACCTGCTTGGATTCGTTCACGACGAGGAGACGCTTACACAGGACTACCAGAACGGAAACATCGTCGCGTCCTTCGCAAACCGGAGTACGCACGTGGGGATCATGAACGACGTTGAGGACGTAGAGTTCTCCCAACCGGCCGAAGAAGAGCTCACCTGGTTTGAGGGGGCCGTCGTCACGGCGGGTTCTTCGAACAAGGAGGCTGCCTTCCGGGTGCTGAACGAGTACATCGCTCCCGAGACGGGGGCGGCGCTCTCGGAGAACCGGAACATCATGAACACCTCACAGGAGGCGATGGACAATATCGAAGTGGATGCGCTCCAGATCGAACCAGACGTACTCGACGGGATGATCCCGTTCAAGCCGGCAGAACAGGACGACGCGTGGGTCCAGATGTTCGAGCGGGTCAAGAACGCGTGAACGCAACATGAGCACCATCCAGAGGCTCGACGACGCGTTCGGACGGCAGAGCAAGCGAGCAAAACTCGCGCTTATGGCGGGACCGGGAGTCGGATGGCTGCTCACGCTGATACTGGTTCCGGCAGCGTTTCTCGTGATGGTGAGTTTCGCCGAGATCAACAGCTCGTACGACGTGGTGTGGTCATTTTCAGTGTCGAACTACAGAGAGCTGTTTATTGGTGAGAGCGGGTTATTTCAAACCCCGTTCGTCGACTCGCTTTTCCTCTCGCTACGCATTTCAGGAGCCACCACGCTGTTGACGGTCGTTCTTGCGTATCCGGTCGCGTACCTTCTCACACGGCTCTCCGGGCGGCGATTTAAGCTCCTGTTATTCGCAGTGCTCGTCCCGTTCTTCACCATCTTTATTGTGCGCATTTATTCGTGGCTCTCGCTCTTCGGGAGCCAGGGATTGATCAACTCGGCGCTGCTCGCGACCCCTCTCTTCTCCGAGCCGGTCGGTGTCTTCGAGTACGGGGTTGTAGCAGTAATCATCTCGCTCACCCACGCCTTCTTTCCGTATATGTTACTGACGTTGTACTCAAGTCTCGAGGGGATCGATTACGGCGTCATTGAGGCGTCGCGCGATCTCGGGGCAACGCGGTTGGAGATCGCAAAGGACATTGTGATTCCGTTGTCGCTACAGGGGCTC
>KI543168.1:452023-532259 GCA_000496175.1 uncultured archaeon A07HR67
CGCCCCGATCTCACAGAGACCGTCTCTGTCGACCGGATCGTCTCCGGACTCGCCTCGTACGGCATGTGGGCGCTGACGCTCGGAATCGTCGTGTTCCTCTGGCTCCCACTCTCGCAAATAATCGTGCTCTCGTTCACGGAGAACTCGGTGTTGTTCCCCTTCGGAGGAGTCACCTTCCAGAACTACGTCAGCCTATTCACCAATGAGTCGCTTCTCATGGCAGCCAGACAAAGCGCGTTCGTGGCGACTGTATCGGCCTCAGTCGCAGCGCTGCTCGGTGTGCCGTTGGGGTTCGCCATCGCCCGGCACAGCTTTCGCGGCCGGGCGGTGCTCAGGGGACTCGTTATCGTCCCGTTGCTGATGCCCGGAATCATCATGGGGATTTCGCTTCTGATCCTGTTCCGCGTCGTCGGGCTCTCGTCCGGCTTCGTCACGACCGTGTTCGCCCACTCCGTGTACGGGCTGCCGTTCATCGTCCTGCCGGTGGTCGCTAGGCTCGCCGTCTTCGACCGGAAACTCGAGGAGGGGGCGCGCGACCTCGGCGCGGACGGCCGCGCCGTTCTGAAAGACGTCACTCTCCCGATTATCTCTCCCGCGATTGCGGCCGGCTTCATTTTCGCGTGGCTCCGCTCGTTCGAGGACTTCATCCGCGTCTTCTTTGTCGGCGGAACAATGGACGCACTCACCAAGGAAATGTACGGCATGGTGGTGTACTCTCAGGGCACGGAGGCGATGGACCCGATGGCAACGATCATCGTGTTATTCATCAGCGTCGCGCTGGCTATCGCAATTAACTTCCGAGACATCCTTGAGTACGTCTGACCGGCGCCTTCTGGCGCGGTGCCTGTCAGTTCGTCCCGCTCGTTTCACCGGCACTCGGATCCATTCGTATCGATTCGAGATCCGGAACCCATTCGTCGCTTTGGCGACACGGTTGAGACGGCCGCGGGGACAAGGAGAGAACGGCGCACACGCGTCCGACGAAATACACCGACGACGCAGACGCAAAATGGGACGACGCCACGACTCGGACGACAAGACGGGGTTTGACGACACCAAGAACTACCTCAGCGACGCACTCGGACGGATCGTCCCCGAGCGGCTCGCCCGGCGCGCGGTCTCAGTAGAGGTCGAGACTGATCAGACGGAGTACGCGCGCGGCGAGCCGGTCGCGATCACCGTTCGGCTGCGGAACCGGCTCCCGGCGCCGGTCGAACTCGAGACGACCACCCGCCGGCGGTGGGGCTGGCGCGTCGACGGCGTCTTGGAGGCGAGCGACGAACGGCGATACGTCAGAGACGAACCGGGTGTGATCGGGTTCCGGGCCGGCGAGACGAAGGTCGCCACGGCAACCTGGAACGGCCGGTTCAGACGCGAGCGCGAGACGGGGCTCGACCGGTCCGTCCTCGCCGAGCCGGGCGACCACACCGTCTCGGCGTTCGTGCCGGTTCCCGACGCCGACGAGCGCCACGAGGACGCCACCCACATACGGATTCGCTGACGCGGCTGCCGCACTGCGGTCGCCTCTGCGGGATGCGAACATAAGACGTCGCGCCGTCAGTCGTCCGCTTCGGGCGTTTTCGGGCCGACGGGCGTCGCAGCCTCGTCGACGGCGCTGGCGACCGCCTCGTTGCGGCGCAGGTGACACGCCGCGTAGTGACGGTCGTCGCCGAGAACGGACTCGACCTCGTAGGCGGGCTCTGCGGTCGCACAGACGCTCTCGTCTACGAACCGCTCGACGAGGATCCGTTCGGCGTCGTCCCACTCGTCGCGCTCGATGTGGCCGAGCGCCTCGTCGAGGAGGGTGCCGGCGTCGCCGCTCGGAATCGCGTCCTCGAAGTACCGCGAGCGGAGAACGTCCGGATCGGTTGCCTCGAACTCCCGGCGGTCGACCGCCCGCTGGAACGCCACGAGGTTCCGCCAAGCGTCGTCGCGCATGTCGTACGCCTCCGGCTGAATCACCTTCGGACAACGCGTCCGGAACCGGCAGCCCGAGGGCGGGTCGATCGGCGACGGCACGTCGCCCGATAAGAGCGCTGTCCGTCCGCCGCTTCTCGGATCCGGGACCGGAATGGCGTCGAGCAGCGCCCGCGTGTACGGGTGACGCGGGTTCTCGAACAGTTCTTCTTTCTCGGCCAGTTCGACGATGTTCCCGAGATACATCACTGCGACGCGGTCGGAGATATGACGGATCACGCTCAGGTCGTGTGCGATAAAGAGGTACGTCAGGTCGAACTCCGCTTGGAGCTCCTCCATCGTGTTGAGCACCTGCGCCTGAATGGAGACGTCGAGTGCCGACACCGGCTCGTCACAGACGATGAGGTCGGGATTCACCGACAACGCCCGCGCGAGGTTCACCCGCTGGCGCTGGCCGCCCGAGAACGCGTGCGGATACCGGTTGTAGTGTTGGGGGTCGAGCCCGACCTTCGTCAAGAGCTCTTTGGCGCGCGCCTCGCGTCCCTCGTCGTCGAGCATGCCGTGGGCCTTCATCGGCTCCTCGACGATTGGCCCGACCTTCATCCGTGGGTCGAGCGACGACTGCGGGTCTTGAAAGATCATCTGCATGTCTTTGCGCTTCCGCCGCAGCGGCTCGCCGGAGAGCGACGCGAGGTCCGCGCCCTGAAAGTAGACGCTCCCAGCCGTTGGTTCGAGCAGCCTGAGAACGGTTCGCGCGAGCGTCGACTTCCCGCAGCCGGACTCGCCGACGAGTCCGAGCGTCTCTCCCTCCTTGATGTCGAAGTCGACGCCGTCGACGGCGCGAACGTCCGAGGCCGACTGGGAGACGTATGGGAACTCGTCGGTGAACTCGACGCCGGCGAGGAGCCCGCTCTCGTTGTCGAAGTGCTTCTCGAGGTTCCGGACCTGTAACAACGCGTCGGGGTCCGACTCCGGCGGACCGACCTCGCTCATTCCGCTCCACCCCCGGTCTCGGTGAACCCGGCGGAGAACCCGCCCGTCGCCTCCGTCTCGATTGCTGGGCTCTCTTCGTACCCCACGTCGAAGGCGTCGTGTTTCACGCACGCGGCCGTGTGCGCCGCCTCGCCCCCCGCGCTCAGATCCCGGGCCTCGGGGTGGACCTCGCGGCACACCTCCCGCGCCTCGGGACACCGCGAGTGGAACCGACAGCCAGCGGGCGGGTTGATCGCCTCCGGCATCACCCCTTTTATTGGTCTGAGCTCGTCGACCGTCTCGTCCGGTCGCGGCATCGAGTCGAGCAGCGCCGACGTGTACGGGTGTTTCGTGTCGTAAAACAGGTCGTCCACCTCGGCCTGTTCGATGATCTCGCCGAGGTACATCACGTTGACCCGGTCGCAGATCTCCGCGACGACGCTCATGTCGTGTGTCACCCAGATGAACGAGGTGTCGTACTTCTCTTGGAGCTCCTGTACCATCTCAAGGATCTCACCCTCGACCGTGACGTCGAGGGCGGTCGTCGGCTCGTCGGCGATGATCAGGTCGGGCTGACAGGCCAGCGCCATCGCGATCAGCACGCGCTGGCGCATCCCGCCGGAGAACTGGTGTGGGTACTCGTCGTACCGCGATTCTGGAGCGGGAATGCCGACCTCGCGAAGCATCGCTATCGCCTCGGTTTTCGCCGCCGCCTCGGAGAGGTCTCGGTTGATCTCGATGAACTCCCGGAGCTGTCCGCCGACGGTGAAGACGGGGTTCAACGATTCCATCGGATCCTGAAAGACGATCGCGATCTCGCGGCCGCGGATGCGCTTCCGCATCTCCGATTCGGAGAGCATCTCGTCTCGCGGCCGGAGATCGCCGGCGGCGTCTTCTTCGAGTCCGAAGATCGTCTCGCCTTTGAACTCGATTTCGCCGCCCACGATCTCGCCCGGGCTGTCGACCAGCCGGAGGATACTGGAGGTCGCGACGGATTTTCCCGCGCCCGACTCGCCGACGAGCCCGACGATCTCTCCTTCGTACACGTCGAAGGAGATTCCGTCGACGGCGCGAACGGTGCCGTCTTCGGTGAAAAACTGTGTCTTGAGATCGCGTACGCTGAGTAGTGGATCGGTCATGTTAGTTGTTGATCCGCGGATCGAGGGCGTCTTGGAGGCCGTCGCCGAGAATGTTGAAACCGATGACGGTGACGAGGATCGCCATCCCAGGGAAGAGGCTGAACGTCGGCGCCGGAAGCATGTAGTTGCGCGACGCCGAGAGCATCTGTCCCCACGACGGGGTAGGCGGCTGTGCGCCGAATCCAAGAAACGAGAGCCCGGCAACGATGAGAATGCTCACGCCGATCTGGAGGGTCGCCTGGACGAGCACCGGGGCGAAGCTGTTGGGAATGACGTGCCGGAGGATGATGTTTCGGTCCTTCACCCCGGCCGCCCGAGCGGCCTCGATGTAGTCCTCCTCGCGCACCGAGACGACTCGGGAGCGGATCAGTCGGTTGAACACCGGTATCGACGTGATTCCCACGCCGATCATCGCGAAGGTGAGGTCGCGCCCGAACGCGGTCATGAACGCGATGACCAACACGAGAAACGGGATCGCGTAGATGGTCTCCGTGACGCGCTGGAGCACGTCGTCGATCCGGCCGCCGTAGTAGCCCGACACCGCGCCGATCAGCGTGCCGCCGACGAGCCCTATCGCCGTGGCCATGAACCCGACGGTGATGGCGACCCGCGTGCCGTAGAACAACCGGCCAAAGATGTCGCGGCCCCGATGGTCGGTTCCCATCGGGTGTTCGAGGGTGCCCTGTCCGTACTGGTTCTCCATCCCGACGGGTGGGAGGAGCCGTCGGACCTGCTCGGGATCCTGTACCGGGCTGTACCAGATCGCCTCCGCGATCGCGTAGTCGAACACGTAGTTGTCGATCGAAGCGAGCACCGCGATGAGCGTGACGAACCCGACGGTGTAGATGCCGATCCGGGCCGTCGTGTCGCGTTTTACCTGCCGCAGGGTGTATCTGAGGCCGACGCGGGCCTCGATCTCGCCAGCGCCGGTTCCTTCGGTGTCAGTCGAGCCGTCAGTCGGTGAGTCACGTTTGGTAGCCATTATGATTCGTCACCGTAGGCGACACGGGGGTCGATGTAGGCGTACGCGATGTCGGTGATGATGACGCCGCCGACGAACGCGACACCGAACATGAACGTCGTCCCCATAATAAGTTCGTAGTCCTGGTTGTTGATCGCCGTGATGATCAGTCGGCCCATCCCTTGGATCTCGAAGACGGTCTCGGTCAGCACCGCGCCGCCGAGAGCCGTCGAGAGCCCGAGGCCGACGATCGTGATCACGGGCAGCTGTGCGACCTGAAACGCGTGTTTGCGGACGATCGTCGACTCGGGGACGCCGTACGCGCGGGCGAGCGTGACGTACTCCCCCTGAAGCGATTCGACCATCGACGACCGCTCGATCCGCGTGATCTGAGCCATCTGAAGGGTTCCGAGCGCCACCATCGGCATCGCGAGGTGATGTAACGACGTCAGGAGGACTTGGAGCTGGGTCTCGGCGCCTCTGACCTCGGCCGGCGACGCCCACGGCAGCGGGAGCCCCCGAGCCGGGAACCACCCCAAGTAGAACGCGAAGATAATGATGAGCATGAGACCGATCCAGAACGACGGCGTCGACACGCCGACGAGCGAAACGATCCGCGAGACGTGGTCTGCGGGCTTGTTGCGCCGCTTCGCCGAGATGACACCGAGCGGAATCGCGGTCACGATCGCAAAGACGAACGCCGACACGGTGAGATACAGCGTCACCGGGAGCCGAAGCAGGATCATCTCGAGCACCGGTCGGTCGTAGTAGATGCTCTGCCCGAGGTCGCCGGTCGCCACGCCGGCGAGGTAGTTCAGGAACCGCTCGTACGCCGGGCGATCGAGCCCGTACCGCGCCCGGATTGCCTCCACTTGTTCCTGCGCCGGGCTGGGTCCCAGCATGATCTCGACCGGGTCTCCCGGGATCTGATTCGCAAGGAAGAACGTGATCGTGATGATGCCGATGAGTACCGGGATGGCCTGTGCGAGCCGCCAGAGCGTGTACCGTACGAGCCCCATCTGTTTGCTTACTGTCGTCGATGTTTGTGAACGGTCATGTACTCTGCCCGCTTGTTACCGCTTGCGCCACGCCGCTGTTTCGCTGAATACTCGAACCGGGTCCAAACTGCTACAGCTCCGGGTTCGAACTGTTACTCGACCGAGACGTTGTTGTGTCCGGTGAAGAGCTGAATCTCGTCGGAGATCGCGTGCGAACTGAACTCCGAGACGCGGTCGTGGATGCCGTAGGAGTTCTTGAGGTTGTACGCCGGGATGTGGACGCGTGCTTCGAGCAGCTGGGTCGTCGCGTCGATATAGAGCTGCCGGCGCTCCTCGTAGTCGGCGCTCTCGCGGGCCTGCGTCAGCATCTCGGAGGCCTCGTCGTACCCGTGGAACGTTCCGTTGGTCGAGCCCTCCACCTCCTGGCTCAGCAGCTGGTACGCGAACGCGTCCGGGTCGGGCGAGCCGGACCAGCCGAGCGTGTACATGTTATACTGCTCCGGATCGCCGGTGATGTACGCGTCGAGGAACGTCCCCCAGTCCAGCCGCTGGACCTGGACGTTCTCGAAGCCGGCGTTCTGGAGCCCGTCGCCGATCGAGATACCGATCTGTTCGCGCTTGTCGTCCGGCGGGACGATGATACGCCAGTTGTAATCCATATCCACGCCCGCCTCCTCGAACAACGCCTGCGCCTCTTCGAGATCCTGGTCGTGTGAGATGTCGCTCCACTCGTCGAGCGGGAAGTCCCACTCATCGGCCATCGTCTTCGGGTACGGACTCACCTGTCGCACGCCGGCCGGTTCGACGAAGTTCTCGACCGCCTGATCCATCGAGACGCAGTAGTCTACCGCCTCACGGACGAGCGGGTCGGCCGTCGGCCCTTCGGCGCAGTTGAACGCGAGGTAGAAGTAGCCGATACCAGGGGTCTCGCTGATTGAGGCGTTCTCGTTGTTCCGGACCGTCTCGTACAGCTGCGGCGGGATGGTCTCGATGATGTCGGCGTTGCCTGTTTCGAGCTCCGTCACCCGAGTCGTCTGTTCTTCGATCGGTTCGAACTCGACGGTTGCGAGGTTCGGCAGGCCGTCCGAGTCGTCCCAGTAGTCGTCCCAGCGCTCGAGGGTCGCGTAGCTCTCGGGCTCCCACTCGACGAGTTCGAAGGGTCCCGAGCCGACGGGGTCAGTGTTGTACGCCTCGCGGTCCTCCGTCCGGACCGACTTGTTGACCACGCTTCGGACCAGCGCGGTCTCGAACGCCCCGTACGGGTACGCCAGGTCGAACTGGACCGTCGTCTCGTCGATGGCCTCGGCGGACTCGACCATGTCGACCTCCGCGGCGTTCTCCGTCTCCTCCTCGGCGGGCGCACGAACCGTGTGTATCACGTCTTCGGCAGTCACCGGGTCGCCGTTCCGGAACGTGGCGTCGTCGCGGATCGGAACGATGAACCGAGTCCCATCCCGCTCGACGGTCGGCATCTCGGAGGCGACCCCGGGCGTGAGGCCGACGCCCTCGTTGTACTCGTAGATCCCGTCGAAGATCCGTCCCGCAATCTGCGCGGACGGGACGTCGTTGATGATGACCGGGTCCATATCGAGCGGCCCCTTCACCTGGGCGAAGTACAGCTCCTGGCTCGGTGGGCCGTCGCCGCTGCCGCTTCCGTCGGCGTTCTCGCCGGCACAGCCAGCGAGGAGGAACGACCCCGACGCCGCGGCGCCGGCGAGCGCCTGCCGTCGGGTCAGTCCGGATCGATCGGTCTCGTTGGAGGACATATACTCGTTATACTGCGGCTGTAACATAAGCGTGTTGCGAGGGCACACAAGAACGACGACAACGTCCCGCCGACCGCCAGACGCCGTGGCGTTCGGTCACCGCTCGTCCGGGTCGGGATCGGACGCCGGCTCAACGTCACGGACCGTCCCGACGCCCTTGCTCGACCCCTCCCGAAAGACGAACCGCTGGCCCTCGTCGACCAGGTACGGGCGGAACTTGAATCGGATCCGGGTGTCGCCGGTGTCGCCCGGGAGCAGACGCCCCTCGGCCGGCGTGAAGACGGCCGCTTCGGAGACGGTTTCGATGTGAACGACCGGCTCGTACCCCGCCTGAATCCGGGTCGGGTGGTTGAGCACCATCACCTCGGCGTCGAACTCTCTGACCGGCTCGGGGTCGGCGTCGCGGGGAACGAGCGCCATCCCGCGTTCGATCTCCGCCTCGTCGACCCCTTTCAACGCGATGCCGACGATCCGGCCGGCTGTCGCCTTGTCCACGCGGTGGTAGTGCATCTCGATCGACCGCACCGTCACCTCGCGGAAGGAGCCGTCGGCCATCGGGCCGAGCAGGAGCTCGTCGCCACGCTCGACGGTTCCCGAGTTGACCGTCCCGGAGGCGACCGCGCCCACCCCGGTCACCTTGTAGCTCCGGTCGATGTACATGCGAAACGTCTCGCGTGCGGGCGTCGCCCGCTTGGGCAGCGCCTCGAACAGCCGGTCGAGCGTGTCGATCCCCGCCTTCGTCACGGCGCTCGTTCGGAGCAGGGGAACGACGCCGTCGCCGACCTCCGCGACCGCGACATCGACCCCGTAGCGGTCGACTAACAACGGCGTCTGGCCGGCGTCGCGCAGGGTGGACTCCACCTCGCGTTCGGCCGCCGCGAGCCGCTCGTCGCTCACGGCGTCTGCCTTCGTGATCGCGACGACGGTCGGGAGCTCGGTCGCGAGCAGGATGCCGAGGTGTTCACGCGTCGTTGCCGTGGGGCCGTCGTCGGCGGCCACCACGAGCAGGCCGTAATCCAGCTTCTGGCCGACCAGCCCGCGGATCGTCGTGCGGAGCCACGGCTCGTGGCCCACGGTGTCGACGAACGAGACCAGCCGGTCGGCTTCCTCGACGATGCGCGCACGGTCGGACTTCCGATGTGGGTTGTCCATCCGGACCGGGCCGTCGGCGTCGTCGGCGAAGCCGTACACCGCGTACGAGAGGTCCGCCGACAATCCGCGCTCGATTTCGTGGGGCTGGACGTCGAGGAAGCCGCGGGTCCCACCCTGGCCGTCGTCGGCCCGCCCCGTGACCAGCGTGCCGACGAGCGTCGACTTGCCGTGGTCGACGTGGCCGGCGGTGCCCACCACGAGGTGGTCGTCGTCGGCCTCGAACATGCCGCCCTCTCGAACCGTCGCGAGGCCGACGAGCCCCGCCGTGTCGCCGTTGCCGTCGGCTCCCGCGCTCCAGGTCTCCACGTCGGCGATGTGGGCGTCCGCCTCCTCGGCCAGAAGCGAGAGGACGTCCATCGTCTCGGAGAAGGCGTCCGGAGGGATGCCGGCCAGCCCGCCGTCGTCGGTGACGCCGAGCACGTACGTCGCCTCGCCGTCGCCTGAGAGCACCCGATGGCGGAGCTGTGCCACGAGCGACTCCATCCGGCCGTCCGCGAGGTGGACCTCGCGGGTGAGTCGTTCCTTGAACTCGATCGCGCCGCCGTCGCGCTCGCCGCGCTCGATGGCCCGCCGTAGCGCGGACCGGTCAGCGCTCATACGCCGGTGTAGGCGACAGCCGGGCTTAACCGTTTTCGTGCGATCCGTCCGCACGCGACGCGACCGGTCTCCGAGCGACCCGCCGCGCCGGACGACCGCGGGGCGAGCCGTTCGACGACCGCTCCCGTCGGCCGGTCCGTGCTCCCTGAACCCCCCGGTTGTGATCGGCTTGCCGTCAGTTCGGTGGCCCGCGGCGTCACGCCTCGTCGCGAAGCTCGACGTACGTGCGGCGGACGGTCACGGGCGTGACGCCGGCGACGTCGGCCGCCTCCTGTTGGGTGTAGTCGGCGTCGCACTGCCGCGCGGCGGTGTACAGGCAGGCGGCGGCGACGCCGACCGGGTTGCGGCCGTTCGCGATCCCCTTCTCGACGGCGCGGTCGGCGAGTTCGCGTGCGCGCGACTCGACGGCCGGCGGGCAGTCGAGTTCGCTCGCGAACCGCGGCAGGTACTCCGCGGGCGCGGCCGGCCCGATTGGCAGCCCGAGTTCGCGGTTCATCGCGTCGAAGGCCGCGCGGTGTTCCGCCTCGGTCGCCTTCGCGGCCGCACACACCTCGCCGACCGACCGGGCCACGTCGGCAGTGCGACACGCCACGTAGACGCACGCGGCCGCGAACCCCTCGAGCGAACGACCCCGAAGCAGGCTCTCGGACTGGGCGGTGTCGAACAACGCACAGGCGGTGTCTCTGAGGCTCGTCGGGAGCTCTAACGCCCCGGTCAGCCGCCGGATCTCGGTGTAGGCGTACACCTTGTTGCGGTCGCGTTTCGTGGCGATCCGCGCGCGGTTGTGTTGAACGCGCATCCGAGCGAGCCGCCGGCGCTTCCGGCCCGTGATGCGGGTCGACCGGCCGATCTCGGTCGAGAGCCCGCGGTCGTGACGCGACCGACACAACGGCGCTCCCGTCCGTTTGGGGTTCACCTCGTCGTCGTCGAACGAGCGCCACTCGGGACCGTGGTCGATCCGGTCGGCTTCGACGACCAGCCCGCAGTCGACGCAGACGCGTTCTGCGTCGTCTGTCTCGGTCCGTCCCGCACACTCCGGGCACTCGTCGACGGCGCGTCTGGGCGTCGTCGGCTCGGCGGTGCGGCTGGCGTGAGAACGGTGCGAGCGGACGCGGGTGGGGCGTGTCTTGCTCATCACATCTGAACCTCGGTCGGGATCCCTTACTTATACCCCGGTGGATCGGGCGGCGACCGACCGGCGCGGCACCGTCGAACCGACCGGTAACCGGTCGGTGGATCGCCCGGCTCAGGGGGCCAGCGGTGGGTTTATCTACCGAACCGCGAGAAGAGAGATCATGACGTTGTCGGAGATCGCAGAGGGGCTCGAGGTGACCGCCAGCCAGCGCGAGCGGGGCGTCGCCGTCGCGGACGACACGGACGTCCCGCTCGTGGAACGGCTGCGCGAGCACGGTCGGGAGTTGCCGTGTACGCCGGCGGCCACGGCGACGCTGGTCGAGGCGTACACTGCCGGCCGGAGCGTCGGCGACGCCGCCGCCGCGGCGGGTCTCACCCCCATGACCGCCGCGAAGACGCTCCACCGGTGTGGCGTCGCCGGCGTGTGTCCGCTCGCGCCGACGCGCCGCGGAATCGTCCGCGACTGGCTCGACGGTCGGCTCCCGCGCAGCGAGGCGGTGGCGCTCACGGGCGGGAACGACGCCGACTTCGCGCTCGCGACGTACATCGAGACGCATGACCCGCTGCCGGCCGTCGCCGATATGGTCCACGCAAACGTCGCCGGGGCGGCGCCGCTCGGCTCCGGGCTCGGCGCCGACGACCCGCTCGGCGACGCGCTCGGCTCGCCGGACGGGCTACGGTAGGGCCGCGTCGCCGGGCCGGCTCACCGCCGCAGCCGTCCGATCAGCCCGTCGGTTGCGACTCCGGCGTCGAGCGTCGTGTCGAACAGCCGCGCGTAGGCGTCCGCGACCGCTCGGGTGAACGCGCCGTCACCGGTCGCCGCCGTCGGCGCGGCGGCCACTCGCGGCGTCGTCGGCGGAAACACGACATCGGCGTCGAGCGTCTCCCCGGGATCGGTCCCGCGGCGGACCGCGAGCGTCGCGTCGACGCCGGCCCCCACGTCGGCAACGCGGCCGTGGAGCCGCTGGAGCGCGTCGCGACCGTGTGGCGTCGGGGGGCACACCGCGGCGACGCGGTCGGCCGTCGTGACCGTCGCCACCGCCTCGTTCGACGCCACCGGCGAGACGTCGACGACCACCGCGTCGTACGCGGCCGCCGCCTCGTCGATCCGGCGTTCGAGTCGGCGGGCAGCCTCGGCCGTCTTCGCGCGAGCGACCCGCTCGAACGGGGCGCGGGCCGGAATGGCGTCGGCGCGCCCCGAGAGGGCGACGTCGCCGTCGTCCCCGTTTGGCTCGCCGACCGCAATCGGATACGTCGCCGCCGACAACGACGCGCCGGCCTCGTCGGTGACGAGCGTCGTGAGGTCGGTGGCGATTCGGCCGTGAACGTACTCAGAGAGCCCCTGCGTCGCGAACGCGGCGTCGACGACCGCCACGTCGCGGCCGCCGCGCGCCCCGATCGCCGCCAGCTCGACGGCGGTCCGTGTCGTCCCCGCGCCGCCGGTCGCCCCGACCAGCGCGAGCGTCGTCGCGTGCATGGCCTCCGCTCGACGGGTCACCGCTTAACCGCTTCGAAACGGCCGTTCACGGGACCCCAAGAGCGGTCACGGCGCGATCGCGGCGGCGATCTCGTCGAGTTCGTCGTCGGAAAGGTCGGGGCGTTCTCCGGCGACCGCGTGAATCGGCGCGCCGCCGTCGCCAGCGAACCGTGGAATCACGTGCGCGTGGACGTGTGGGACCTCCTGACCGGCCGCCTCGCCGTCGTTGAGTCCGACGTTGGCCGCGTCGGCGTCGACCGCGTCCTGGACGCGAGGGGTGAGCGTGGTGACCGTCTCGAAGACGGCACTCGCGAGGTCGGCCTCGAGGTCGCCGACGCGAGGCGCGTGCGATTTCGGAATCACGAGCGTGTGGCCGGGTGCGAGCGGATTCGCGTCGAGAAACGCGATCACGTCGTCGGTCTCGTGTACGGTTCGGGCCGGGATGTCGCCGGCGACGATCGAACAAAAGACGCAGTCGTCGGACATACGCGAGCGGTCGACGCCGCGACTCATCAACCTTTCCCGCCCGCCGGTCCGTCGGCCGACTCGTGTGTCGGCGACGGGAGAACGCCGGTCAGCGGTCGGCGTCCGGGAACGGCACCTCGATTCGGTCGCCGTCGTCGGGCAGCAGACACTCGCCGTCGAACGCACCGCGTGCCTCACGCCGGATCGGCGAGGCGTCGCCGGCGTACCGCGAGGAGACGTGCACCAACGCGAGACGGTCCGCTCCGGCGCGCTGTGCGATCTCGCCCGCCTCCCGACCCGTCGAGTGGGCGGTGTCGCGGGCGCGGCCGGCCATCTCGTCGGCGAAGGTCGCGTCGTGGACCAGCAGGTCTGCGTCGGCGGCGACCTCGACGGTGCGTTCGCGCGGGCGGGTGTCGGCGGTGTACACGAGCGTCCGGCCGGGCCGCGGCGGGCCGACGACCTGGTCGGGCTCTACCACGGTGCCGTCGTCGAGTTCGACCGTCTCGCCCGCGTGAAGCCGTCCGAACGCCGGGCCGACCGGAACGCCAAGCTCCTCGGCGCGGGGGCGGTCGAACCGGCCCGGGCGGTCGTCCTCCGCGAGAACGTACCCCTGCGAGCGCGTGCGGTGAGCCGTCTCGAAGGCAGACACGGCGTACTCGTCGGTCTCGAACGCGACCTCGCCGGGAGCGACCGGCTCGATGCGGACGGGAAACCCCGGCTGGTGACCCACGGCGTGGATGAGGTCGTCGAGGTCCGCGGCCGTGCCGGGCGGACAGTGGACGGTCAACGGCTCCGTTCGGTCGTTGAATCCGAGCGTCTGTACTAGCCCGGGGATCCCGAGGACGTGGTCGCCGTGGAGGTGTGAGACGAACAAACGGTCGATGCCGAACCCGGTGCCGAACCGCATCATGCCGCGTTGAGTACCCTCGCCGCAGTCGAACAACAGCCGGTCGCCCTCGCGGTTGACGAACAGGGCGCTCGGGGCGCGCTCGGTGGTGGGGATGGCACCGCCCGTCCCGAGAAAGGTGACGCGAAGAGACATGCTCCGAGGTGAGGCGGGCGGCGGTAAACTCCTTTCGAGCCGCGGCGGTCGAAGCCGACATGTGTCGTCCGCCCCGAGAACGGTCATGTACGACTCGATCGCCGCGCTCGTCCGTCAGGAGGGATGGCGGGCCGAGGGAGCCGCCGCCCGCGTCCACTACGACGGGGGCGGCGACCGGTTCGCCGTTGAGTTCTACGCCGAAGCCGACGCCGTGCTCTACTGGACCGTCCCCAGCGACGGAGAACCGGCGACAGACGCGGAGCCGAACGGAACCGCGGCTCCGGTCCCGCGCGAGTCGATTCCGGATCCGCTCCGCCGACGAATCCGAGAAGACCTCGCGGCCGCCGGCGTCGACCCGGCCGTCGAGCGCCGGCCCGTCTGAGGGGATTGCGGCCGGCGCGGCTCACGCGTCGTAGCCGGCGCAGTTTCCGGGGTGCTCCCCGTCGATTTCGTCGTCCGAACTCGCGCCGGTCCGTATTGGGAAACCCGCCGAAAGCGGCCAGTCTCTCCGATTTCTGTCGGCCGATTCGGCCCGAAGGAAACCTATTTCACCGGCAGTCCGATAGAATGGCTATGAGTGGTGTCGAGTGGGAAGAAGACGACCCGTTCGAGGAGCAGCGGGAAACGATCGAGAACCCGATGAAGCGGTTGTTTCTCGCGTACGGCCGCGACTACGTGCCACAGCTCACCGTCGGGGTCGTCGCCAGCGTTTTCGCCCGGTTTCTTGACCTCCTGCCGCCGTTGATGCTCGGAATCGCCATCGACGCCGTCTTTTACGAGGACGCGGTCTTCAGCGAACAGATTCCGCTCGTCGTTCTGCCGGCCGGGTGGCTGCCGGCGAGTCAGACCGAGCAGTTCTGGTTCACCATCGGCGTCATCGCCGGCGCGTTCGCGCTCGGCGCCGCGTTCCACTGGGTCCGTAACTGGGGGTTCAACGCGTTCGCCCAACACATCCAACACGACATCCGGACGGACACGTACAACGAGATGCAGCGGCTGAACATGGCGTTCTTCTCGGACAAGCAGACGGGCGAAATGATGTCGATTCTCTCGAACGACGTCAACCGACTCGAACAGTTTCTCAACGACGGGATGAACTCGTTGTTCCGGCTCTCCGTGATGGTCGTCGGCATCGGCGGGCTGCTGGTGTGGATCAACTGGCAGCTCGCGCTGGTCGCGTTGTTGCCGGTGCCGATCATCGGCGGGTTCACCTACCTGTTCATCCGGACGATCCAGCCGAAATACGCCGAGGTGCGCTCCTCGGTCGGAAAAATGAATTCTCGGTTGGAGAACAACCTCGGCGGGATCCAGGTGATCAAATCGTCGAACACCGAGTCGTACGAGTCCGACCGCGTCGACGACGTCTCGATGGACTACTTCGACGCCAACTGGGACGCCATCCGAACGCGGATCAAGTTCTTCCCGGCGTTGCGGGTGCTCGCCGGAATCGGCTTCGTGTTCACCTTCGTCGTCGGCGGGCTCTGGGTGTTTCAAAACGCCCCGCCGGGGCCGTTCTCCGGCGAGCTTTCCGTCGGAATGTTCGTCGTGTTCATCCTCTACACCCAACGGTTCATCTGGCCGATGGCGCAGTTCGGCCAGATCATCAACATGTACCAGCGCGCCCGCGCCTCCTCGGCACGGCTCTTCGGGCTGATGGACGAGCCCTCGAAGCTCGAACAGGAGGCCGACGCGCCTGACCTCGTCGTCGACGACGGTGAGGTCGTCTACGACCGCGTCGCGTTCGGATACGGCGAGGAATCGATCGTCCGCGACATCGATTTCGCCGTCGGAGGCGGCGAGACGCTCGCGTTGGTCGGGCCAACCGGAGCGGGGAAATCGACCGTGCTCAAGCTGTTGCTCCGGATGTACGACGTCGACGAGGGGTCGATCCGGATCGACGGTCAAGACGTCGGCGACGTCACGCTGCGGTCGCTCCGGCAGTCGATCGGCTACGTGGGACAATCGTCGTACCTGTTTTACGGCACGGTGCGCGAGAACATCGCCTACGGAACGTTCGAGGCGACCGACGGAGAGATCCGCGAGGCCGCGAAGGCGGCCGAGGCCCACGAGTTCATCGAGAATCTCCCGGACGGCTACGACACGATGGTCGGCGAGCGCGGAGTGAAACTCTCCGGCGGCCAGCGCCAACGGGTCACCATCGCCCGGGCCGTGCTCAAGGACCCAGACCTGTTGATCCTCGACGAGGCCACCTCCGACGTCGACACCGAGACGGAGATGCTGATCCAGCGGTCGTTAGACCGGCTCACGGCCGACCGGACCACGTTCGCCATCGCCCACCGGCTCTCGACGATCAGAGACGCCGACACCATTCTGGTGTTGGAGGGCGGAGAGATCGTCGAACGGGGAACCCACGAGCAACTGCTCGAAAACGGCGGGTTGTACGCGCACCTCTGGGGCGTTCAGGCCGGCGAGATCGACGAGCTGCCACAGGAGTTCATCGACCGCGCACAGGAACGGACCGCGCGGCTCATCGAGGACGCCGAAGGCGACGACTGACGGCGACCGCGGAGGCGTACGGCCGGGCTCACGGTGACGTTCGGCTCCAGTCGCCCGCCTCGTCTGACACCCTGTCCGAGCGCAGGTGATCGTTGGCGGGGTGGTCGGCCAACTCCGCGAGAATCGCGTCGCGAACCTGCCGAGGCTCCCGAAACGTCGCCATGTCGGCGCGGCGCAACACCGACTCGAGGCGGTCGCTCCCGTCGGGGTGGTCGATCTCGAACCCGCCGTACTGTTCGATGAGCTCCTCGCGGGTCACCGGGTATGTGTGCTCGCGAAGCGCGGGCTTCAACGGGCCGAACGCCACGCCGTACACGTTTGCGGAGGTGGGCTCGTCCTCGGTCATGCTCGCCGATTGATGTCCGACGTTGTAAGTCCATGGGCCGCGGGACCGGCGGCTATAGGAGGTCGGCGCTCACAAGAACCGGTATGCGACTCGCGGACGCCACCTGGACGGACGTGCGTGACGCCGACGTCGACGTCGCGTTTCTCCCGGTCGGGAGTACCGAACAACACGGCCCCCACGCGCCGCTCGGGACCGACACGCTGAACGCGGCCGCCGTCGCGGAGGCGGGAGCCGCAGCGTACGGCGCGGCGCCACAGGAATCGGACGACACGGACCGGGGAGAGGTGGTCGTCGCCCCCGCGGTTCCGGTCGGCGTCGCGGAGGAACACCGCGCGTTCGACGGGACGATGTGGGTGAGCCCGGAGACGTTTCGGTCGTACGTGCGCGAGGCGGCCGCGTCGCTCGCGGCGAGCGAGATCGACCGCGTCGTCTTCGTGAACGGCCACGGCGGCAACGTCGAGGCGCTCGCGGAGGTCGCCCGCCGCTTCTCGCGGGACCCCGACCACGACGGCTACGGGGTCGCGTTCACCTGGTTCGAGGCGGTCGGCGAGCACGCCGGCGACATGGGCCACGCGGGGCCGTTGGAGACGGCGTTGTTGCGCGCCACACGGCCGGAGCTCGTTCGAACGGATCGGATCGACGCCGCCCGCGACGGCAGAAGCGACCGGTGGGGCGAGTGGGTCGCCGGCGTGAACCTCGCACACGACGCCGACGAGTTCACCGACAACGGCGTCGTCGGCGACCCCGCCGACGGCGACGCCGAACGGGGCCGCGAGCTGCTCGACCGCGCCAGCGACGCGCTCGGCGAGGTGGCTCGTGCGGTCGTCGACCGACGGTGAGGTCCCACCCTCACGACGACAGCTCGCTCAGATGCGGTCGTCGGGGTCGTGTGCGTCGCGCATCCGTCGTGCCTCCGTGGCGTACCGCTCGCGTCGGTCCGGGTCGGCGACCGAGCCGAGGTCGCCCGGGCCGGCGTCGACGGCGGCGGTCGTGTCCCGCACGTCAGAAAACGACGTGAGCGCCCGTTCCTTCCGAACGTATCGCTCGCCGTCGAGGGTGGCGTAGGTGAGGATCACCACGTTCTGCTCGTCGTCGGAGTACGTGCGTTCGACCAGCCAGACGCGGGCGTCGTTCGTCGTCGACTCGCTCATACCGGAGTATCGGGTGTCGGTGATAATAAATCAGGGCGCGCGTTCTCACCCGAAGACGGTGGTGAGATCGCCGGACGGCGAACCGCTCAGTCGCCGGCGTCTTGGAGTGCGCCGCGGATGGCGGGAACCGTGCCGGTGAGCGACGCGACCTCCTCGGCGGCCGACTCGATGTCGCCCACCAGCGATTCCAGCTCCGTGATCTCCGCTTCGAGGTCGGCGGCGTCCTCGAACGCGTCGGCGCGCTCGCCGAGGACGTACGCCTTCTTCGCCGAGCGCACGTGGTCTACCGCGTCGCCGGCGTCGAGCGCCGATTTCAGTCCGTTGAGCGCGCCGAGCATGTTGTCGGCGTCGGTCACCCACACGTCGTCGGGGTCGGGCAACTCCTCGCGGGCGGCCTCAAGATGGTCTTCGACCTCGGCGCGGGTCTCCGCGGCCGCCTCGCCGAATAGGTCGTCGTCGTCGAACGTGGACTGGCTCATGCCGTAACCCTCGTGCCGGTCCGGCTTATACCCGAGCCCAAAAGCGGAAGTGAAGCTCGACGACGTGGCCCGTCCCGGTGGGCGGACACGGTCCGGGCCGAAACTCGGGCACCGGAGGCGTTCGGCCGGAAACGGACGGAGAACGGGCCGGGACGCCGGCGGGTCGTCACCGCACGACCCGTCCCGGCGACGCGTCGGACGACCGGTCGAGCCCGGTCGCACCCGGGAGCCGGGAGACACACGACCGGCAGTATCGGTAGCCGCGCTCGTTTTCGACGTCACACTGCGGACACCGGACGACCTCGGCGTCCGGGTCGACGGCGTTGGTCTCGGCCCCCGAATCGGCCGCGTCGACGCCGAGTCCGCCGGTCGCGTGCTGATCCCGGAGACGACCCGCGCGGTACGCGATCAGGAGGCCGAGCGCAATCAGCGCGGCCTGGAGGCCGAACACGAGGCTGCTGCTGATCATGTGGGGTCACCATCTGCGATCTAGTGTTTCCGATATAAAAAACGATTCGCCAAGATCCGCCGATCAGGCGAGCTCCGTGTACTGCTCGGAGAGCTTCGTCGCCGCCTCGTCGAGAAGGTCGGCCTCGTACGCGTCGAGGTCCCACTCGACCACCTCCTCGACGCCGTTCGCGCCGAGCTTCGCCGGGACGCCGAACGCCGTGTCCTCGTAGCCGTACTCGCCGTCGAGCACCAGCGAGCAGGGGAGCACCTCGCCGGTGTCGTTCACGATCGCCTCGACGGTGTGGGCGACGCCGGTCGCCGGCCCCCACTGGGTGGCGCCCTTGCGGCTGATCACGTCCATCGCGGATTCTTGAAGATCCGCGAGAATCGTCTCCTTCTCGTCGTCGTCGAACGTCGGGTCCCGTCCGTTCACCCGGACCTTCGAGAAGACGGGCGCCTGTGCGTCGCCGTGCTCGCCGAGGATCGTCGCCTCCACGTTGGTCGCGGGCGCGTCGAACCGCTCGGAGAGGACGTACCGGAAGCGCGCGGAGTCGAGCCGGCCGCCGAAGCCGATCACCGCGTGGCGGTCACGGTCGCCCGTCTCGTACAGGTGGCGGTTGAGCAGGTCGACCGGATTCGAGGTGGTGACGGTGACGAAATCGTCGTTGTGCTCGGCCAGCTGAGAGCCGATGTCCTCCATGATGGGGGCGTTGTCGCCCGCCAGGTCGATCCTGGTTTGCCCCTCCTTGCGGGGGATCCCCGCCGTGATCACGACGACGTCGGAGCCGGCGGTGTCCGCGTACTCCCCTTGTCTCACCGTCGTGTTCGAGTCGTAGGCGACGCCGTGGTTGGTGTCGGCCGCCTGGCCGATCGTCGTTTCTCGCTGGTCGGGGATGTCGACGAACACCAGCTCGTCGGGCACGCCGCGCAACGCGAGAGTGTAGCCGGCAGCCGCGCCCACGGTTCCCGCCGCGCCGATCACGCTGACTTTGGTCATGTCACCTAACACCGCGACCGGACCGTGAGTAAACGTTTCGGAAGCCACGCCGCGTCTGCGTCGCGAAACGTCTAACTCGGGGCGGCACACACCCACTCGTAGTGCCGACGTTCCGTTACCCGTGTCCCGGCTGTCGGACCACCAACAGCCTCCACGACGCCGACTGCGAGTTCGAGGGCGTGAGCTGGCCGACGATCGAGAAGGCGTACACCGACCTCCTCGCCGTCCTCACCGCCGACCGCGACGGCATGTCAGAATCCGGGCTGCGAGCGGCCGTCCCGGGCGAGTGGGACGGGCTGAACAAGGCCGCGCTGGGCGCGCTCGAACGCGAACAACGGGTCGTCCGCGACGACGGGCAGCTTCGGCTGCTCACCGCCGCGGAGTTCACGGAGCTCGTCTCGGAGCCGACCCGCGAGCCGATGCGGACCATCTACGAGCGCGGCTCGGTGCCCGGCTGTCACGACAACGCCGTCTTCGCGATGGTCGCGTGGTACGAGATGGTCGGGCTCTCCTGGTCGGAGACCAAAGAAAACGTCGCCGAGTGGCTCCGAGCCTCCGGCGCGTGGGACCGAGGCGGGTTCGAGGAATCGTCGCCCGAGGAGCTCGTCGAGTCGAAACGCCACGTGTACGAGGAGGGATACGGCTGGAAGGAGAAGGGACAGGCGGCGAAACGCGTCATCGAACGACACGGCTGACTGGCGGCACAGCACGACAGGTTTAGGCCGCTCGTTGGTCTCGTCTCGTACAATGGACCTCGGCTCCGTCCCCGTCGTCGGGTGGCCCGCCGTCGGCTCGATCGCCGGCGGGGCCGGCGCGCTCGCGCTGGGGTGGGCGGTCCGCCGCCACCGCGGCCGCCCCGGCGTCGACTGGTTTCTCGGCGTGTTCCTCGCGCAGGCGACGTGGTGTTTCTCCTACGGGATCGGCCTGCTCGTCGACGGGCCGACGCTCCGGGTCGTCTTGGAGACGACGACCTGGCTCGGCATCGTCTGGACGGGGATCGCCTTTCTGGGGTTCGCGCTCGCGTACACCGGCCGCAGCGACGTGGTTCGGAGCCGGCTCTTCGCCGCGGTCGTCGGATTCGGGCTGGTCTCGACGGTCGGGCTCGCCACGAACGCGGTTCACGGCGCGTTCTGGACCGGTCTCGCGGTCGACCCGGCGTTCGGCGTTGCGACCGTCTCGTACAGCTTCGGCCCGTGGGCGTACCTCGTCGTCGCCGTCGAGACGGTGCTCGTTGCGAGCGGAGTCTTCCTGCTCGTGGATACGCTGCTCAGTTACGGGCCGCTCTACCGGCGCGAGAGCGCGGCGGTCGCGTTGAGCTCGCTTCCGCCGGGATTCGCGCTCGTGGCGTGGACGCTCGAGCTTGGCCCCGTGCCACAGCTCCAGCTCGCGCCGCTCATGTTCGTTCCACACGTGCTGCTCGACGCGTACGCGTTCGACCGCGCGGAGATGTTCGACACCCACCCGACGACCAGCCGCGCGGCCGAGCGCACCGCCGTCGACGACATCGACGACCCCGTCGTCTCGCTCGCGCTCGACCGTCGGATCGTCCGGCTCAACCCGGCCGCCGAGACGCTCCTGGGCGTCGATGCGGGAGAGGCCCACGACCGCCCGCTCGACGCGTTTCTCGACGTGCCGATCGATCCCGAAGACGACGGCGAATCGGTGACGGTCGACACCGCCGGCCGCCGCCGCACGTACGCGGTCTCGAGCTCGCGGCTGACCGACCCGAACGGAACACACGTGGGGTACACGGCGGTGTTCTCGGACGTCACTCGCCGCGAGCGCCGCCGACAACAGTTAGAAGTGCTCAATCGGGTGCTCCGACACAACCTCCGCAACGACGCCGGCGTCGTTCACGGCTACGGCGAACTTCTCGTCGAGCGGCTTGACGACCCCGGGCTCGTCTCGATGGCCGACGCGATCGAGCGACGGGCCGGCGCGCTGGCCGCGCTCGGCGAGAAGGCCGGCACCGTCGAGACGTTGTTAGCCGACGCCGAGCCGAGCGAGACCGACGCGGCCGAGGCGATCGAGACGGCCGTCGACGACGCCCGCGAGCGCTTCCCGGCAGCGCGTCTCGAGGTCGACGTCGACGACGGTCCGGCGGCGACGACGGTCCCGCTCAGGCCCGACGCGCTCCGCGCGGTGGCCGAAAACACCGTCGAGAACGCGCTCGAACACCACGACTGCGCGGGCGTCGTGCGCGATGACGGCAGCGCGTGGGCTCGGGTGAGGCTGCGGCGCGACGACGACCGTCTCGTGTTCACCGTCGTCGACGACGGCCCGGGGATCCCCGACCACGAGGTCGCGGCGATCGAGGCCGGCCGAGAGACCGCGCTCGAACACGGCTCCGGGCTCGGATTGTGGCTCGTCGAGTGGGGCGCCGCCGCGCTGGGAGCCGACGTAGCGTACACCGACCGTGACCCGCGCGGCACCCGGGTGACGGTGTCGATCCCGGTCGTGGAAGAACGGTGACGCCCGGCGGCTCAGTCGCTCTGGATGCGGGGCGCGAGCATATAGGTCACCTGACCTAACCCCTCGCCGAAGCTGTAGTGGAGCTTGACGGGGAACTCCTCGCCGAGCTCGACGGTGACCTCGGCGTCGCCCGGGATCGCCTTGTTCATGTCCTTGAGATAGTCGAGGCTGAAAAGCGAGTCCGCGGCGCCGGCGGCGAGCGCGATCAGGTCTTCGCGGGCGAGCTCGAGGTCGACGTCGTCGGTGTCGCCCTCGGCCTCGATGAGGAACGTCTCGGCGGTCTCGTCGACGCGCAGGCGGATGTGGTCGGAGACCATGTCGGCGGCTTTCACGCCGCGGTCCATCTGTGCGCCCTCGACGACGATCTCGGCGGGAAGGTCCAGCTCGGGGATGTCGGGCTCCTGTCGGATCGAGTCGGGGTCGATGAGCGCGAGGGTGTAGGAGAGTCCGTCGGTCTCGATGTGGAGCTTCCGGGTCTCCTCGTCGAGTTCGAGGTGGATCAGGTCACCGGAGGCGGCCATGCCGGCGATATCCTCGAGACGCGCGAGGTTGACGCCGATGACGCCGCCGTCTGCCTCGTACGACTCGAAGGCGGCGGCCTCGAGCGTGAGGTCGACCATCCCGACGTTCGCGGGGTCGACGGCGCGGATCGAGAGGGCCTCCTCGTTCAGGCGGATCTTACACTCGTCGACCAGCACGCTCACCGAATCGAGCGCGTCCTGCAGCGTCGACGCGCTCACGATGGCCTTGAACATATACGTTCAGCTACGGCGGTATCCCCTAAAAAGCCACCCAATCGGGACTCGCCGCCCCGGGAGCGAATCCGGCGACAAAAGGGGTGTGGTCGCCCCGCTCGGGTCGGGCGAACGGCAGACGCGACCGGCTCAGACGAGCGGCTCGACGAGCTCACGTCCCGCCGCCAGCAGCGTCTCGACGCGGTCGTCGGCGTCCGACTCGGCGTACACCCGCAGCTTCGGCTCGGTGCCCGACGGGCGGACGAGCAGCCAGGAGCCGTTCTCCAAGAGGAGCTTGAATCCGTCGAGAGTGACGACCTCCGCGACCGGATGTCCGGCGACCGAGTCCGGGATGTGGTCGTCTAACTCGTCGAGAACGGCCGCCTTGCGGTCGTCGGGACACTCGATCGACACCTTGCCGGCGGCGATCTGGCCGTGTTCCGCGAGCAGGCGGTCGACCCGCTCGTCGAAGGGCTCGGCGTCGGTCGCGTCGGCCGCGAGCAGCGCCATCAACACCCCGTCTTTCTCGCGAACGTGGCCGCGGACGGAGAAGCCGCCCGACTCCTCGCCGCCGAACAACGCGTCGTGCTCGGCCATCGCCTCCGCGACCCACTTGAACCCGACGGGGGTCTCGAACACCGCCTGGCCGTGGGCCTCGGCGATCCGATCGACCAGAAACGTCGTCGAGACGGTGCGGACCGCCGGGCCGGCGTCGGTCTCCAACAGCCGGTCGTAGCAGGCGGCGTAAAACAGGTTGGCGTCGAGAACGCCCCGCTCGGGGGTCACCACCGCCACCCGGTCGGAGTCGCCGTCGTTGGCGATTCCGAGGTCGACGTCGGTGTCGGGGTCGGTCACGGTCGCCGCGAGCGCCTCGAGATGCTCCGCGCTCGGCTCCGGCGACGCGCCGCCGAACGTCGGGTCGCGGTCACACCGGAGCCGGCGCACCTCCGCGCCGGCCGACGCCAACAGGGCGTCCGTCACGCCGCGGCCGCTGCCGTGCATCGCGTCGTACGCGACCGTGAGCCCGTCGAGGTCGGCGTCGACGAGTTCTCGGGCGGCCTCGGCGTGTGCGCTCACGAAGTCGTGTCGTCGGACCTCGCCGCGCTCGGCCTCGGGGAGGAGGTCTGGCTCCGCGAGCCGCGAGACGATGTCCTCGGTCACGTCTGGAAGCGCCGGCGCGCCGTCGTTCGGGATGAACTTCACGCCGTTGTACTCGGGCGGGTTGTGCGAGGCGGTCACCATACACGCCCCCGCCAGGTCGTTGTCGACGATGCCGTAGGCGATCACCGGAGTGGGGACGTCGCGTTCCGGCAGGAGGACGTCGAAGCCGTTGCCCGAGAGCACCTCGGCGAGGCTCTCGGCGAACCCCTCGCTCGTCTCGCGGGCGTCGTAGCCGACCGCGACCGGCTCGTCGTGACCCGCCGCGTCCAGGTGGTCGGCGACCGCTTGGCCGACGATGCGCACCCGGTCGTCGGTGAAGGTGTCGAGCGTCGCCCGCCAGCCGTCCGTGCCGAAAGAAATCTCGTCCATACCTCACGTCTCGCGCGCGAGGATAATAATGGCCGGTGTCGGCCGCCGGGCGCCCCGTCGGGTTTTAGCCTGCGGGCGTGAAACGGCCGCTATGACGACGATCGTCGCGGTATCCGGCAGCCGGCGGGCAGACAGCACGACGAAAGCCGCCCTGCGCGTCGCGCTCGCGGGGGCCGCAGACGCCGGCGCGACCGTCGAACTGATCGACCTCGGGGCCGTCGACCTGCCGTTGTATCACCCCGACGAGGACGAGCAGGGCGACAGCGAGCGACTGAAACGGCAGGTTCGCCGGGCCGACGGCGTCGTCGCCGGCACGCCGGTGTACCGCGGCTCCTACTCGTCGACGTTCAAGAACTTCCACGACTTCTGTGGGTCCGACGAGTACCAACACACCGCGGTGGGGTTGTTGGCCACCGCCGGCGGCGGCTCCTACGGCGGAACGCTCGAACACCTCCGGTCGACGTTCCGGAACGTCCACGCGTGGGTCGTCCCCCACGAGGTCGGGATCCGCGGCGCCGCCTCGAAGCTCGACGCCGACGGCGGGTTCCGCGACGACGACCTCGAGGAGCGAACCGAACGCCTCGGCCGGGTCGTCGCCGAGCACGCCGAGCGGGTGAACGGATGACGGCCGGGACGCCCCGGGGCCGTCCGTGGTCTGGATGCTCGGGGAGCCACACAGCACGGTGTTGTCTGCGCCCGCCTGGCTCGGATCGCTAGCGAGCCCGCGTCCCGTCGTTCACGAGTCGGTGTCGGGGCCCAGCAGTTCGACCAACAACGCGTTCTGTGCGTGCATCCGGTTCTCCGCCTGGTCCCACACGAGCGCGCGGTCGGACTCGAGCACGTCGTCGGTGATCTCCTCGCCACGGTGGGCGGGAAGACAGTGCAACACCTTCGCGTCGGTGTCCGCGAGCAGGTCGGCGTTCACCTGGAAGCCGTCGAAGGCGGCGAGCTTCTCCGCGCGTTCGTCTTCTTGGCCCATCGAGATCCAGACGTCGGTGTAGACGACGTCGGCGTCGGCCACGACGGCCGCCGGGTCGGTCGTCGGCTCGACGTCGGCGCCGAAGGCAGCAGCCCGTTCGAACACCGCGGGGTCCATTCCGTACGCCGCGGGCGTCGCGACCGACACGTCCAGTCCCGCCATCGCCGCGCCGACGACGAACGACTGGCCGACGTTGTTGCCGTCGCCGACCCAGGCCACGCTCGCGTCCGCGCCGACCGCCTCGCGGATCGTGAGCAGGTCCGCGAGCGTCTGACAGGGATGGGCCTCGTCGGTGAGTCCGTTGATCACCGGGCAGTCGGCGTGAGCAGCGAGCGTCTCGACGTCGGCGTGGTCGAACAACCGGGCCATCACCCCGTCCACGTAGCGACCCAGCACGCGCGCCGTGTCGCGCAACGGCTCGCCGTGGCCGAGTTGGAGGTCGTCGGGGCCGAGAAACATCGCGTGGCCGCCCAATCGCGTCATCCCCGTCTCGAAGGAGATCCGCGTCCGCGTCGACGGCTTCTCGAAGATCATTCCGAGCGTGGCGTCGGGGAGTCGCGGGGCGGTCTCGCCGGCCTTCATCGCGGCCGCGCGGTCGAGCAGGGCGTCCAGTTCGGCTGGCGTCACGTCGTCGATGTCGAGGAAATTGTCGGTTGCGAGTGGCATGGTGTGAGTGTGGTGGTCGAGGTGAGCGAGCGAGACGGTCGTTGGGTGATATATGACGCCGCGGCGCGCGGCCGCGAGTCAGGATCGGTCGCGACAGACGTCCGCCAGCACGGTCGTCGCGCGGTCCAACTCCGAGAGCGGGAGCCGCTCATCGGGCGCGTGGTCCAACTCCGAGTTGCCGGGGCCGTAGGTGACCATCGGGCAGTCCCACTCGGCCGCGTAGAGGTTCATGTCGCTGGTGCCGGTTTTTCTGAGCAGGCGGACGTCGCCGCCGGCCGCGCGGATCGCCACGCGGAACGCCCGCGCCAGGTCGGTTCGGGGGCTCTCCATCACGGGCGGGATCGGCTCCTTCCACTGGACCGAGCCGGTCGTCAGGTCGGCTTCCGCGAGCTCGTGAATCTCGTCGACCGTGCGCGAGGGCGGGACCCGGAGCTGGACGTCCATCGCCGCCTCGACCGCGAGCCCGTCGTCTGTCAACCCGCCGTCGACGGAGACGGGCTTCGTCGTCACCTGCTCGAAGACGGGCGTGTCTGCGTCCGTCGGGGTGAACGTCTCCTCGACGTCGTGCCACCAGTCGATCGCGTGTTGGATCGCGTTCGGCTCCGGGCGCGAGGAGTGGCCGGACTCGCTGGCGTTCACGTAGGTTCCCGAGAGAAACCCGCGGTAGCCGAGGGTGATCCCGTCCCAGCCGGACGGCTCGCCGTTCACCACCGCCTCGGGCGCGTCGCGGTCGGCGACGAGGTGCCGGGCACCTCGCGAGTTCGTCTCCTCGCCGACGACGCCGACGAAAGAGACGCCGGTCTCGACGGCGGCGACCGCCATCGAGACCAACGGCCCGGTGGCGTCGACCGCGCCGCGGCCCCACAACACGGGTTCGCCCGGCTCGCCGACCCGAACGTCGGTCGCCCCGAGTTCGTCGATGTCGGCGGGCGAGGGGCGAACCTCGACGGGCATGCTGCCCGGGACCGTGTCGATGTGAGAGGTCAACAACACCGCGTCGTTCGCCGGCGCGCGGACGTTCCCCACCTCGTCGGTCCACGCCTCGCGGCCGTTCGCCTCGAAGAAGTCGACGAGCCGGTCGGCGGCTGTCGACTCCTCACCGGAGGGCGACGGGATAGAGACGAGGTCGTACAACAGCTTCCGAGCCGGGGTGTCGCAGGCCTCGGGGTAGCCGCCGCCGGCGACCACGTCGGTGCCGGGGTCGGACTGTCCGCCGGTCGAGGTGCCCGAGCGGTCGGACTGCCCGCCGGTCGAATCGGCCGGCCGTTCCGTCCGGCCGTCGGGCGCGGCGGTCACGAGACCACCTCTGCGATCGCGTCGACGACCGCGTCGGCGTGGTCGCGGTCGACGGTCAACGGCGGGAGCAGCCGCAACACGGTGCGGCCCGCCGGCAGCGCGAGAATCTGATGGTTGATTGCCAGGTCGCGGACGACCCGGTTGGAGCCGCGTCTCACCTCGATGCCGATCATCAGGCCGTCCCCGCGAACGTCGCGCACGTCGTCGCCGAGGCGTGCCTCGGCCTCGCGGCGGAGATACGAGCCGACCTCGGCGGCGTGTGCCGGAAGCGACTCGCGCTGGATGACGTCGAGGGTAGCGCCCGCGGCGGCCGACACAACGGGACCGCCCGAGAACGTCGACCCGTGGTTCCCGCAGTCTTCCGCGATCCAGTCGCGACACAGCGTCGCGCCGATCGGAAGCCCGCTGCCGAGCCCCTTCGCGGTCGTGAGGATGTCGGGCACCACGTCGTGGCGGTCCGCCGCCCACAACGAACCGGTGCGGCCCAGTCCGGTCTGAATCTCGTCGAGGATCATCGCGGCCCCCGACGTCGCGGTCGCGACGCGGACCGCCTGGAGGTACTCGGTGGAGACCGGGTTGATGCCGCCCTCGCCCTGGAGGGGTTCGAGGATCACCGCGGCGGTCTCCTCGTCGACCGCCTCCATCATCGCCGCCGTGTCGCCGTACTCGACGAACTCCACGCCGCCGGCGAGCGGCTCGAACGGCTTCTTGTACTTGTCTTT
This sequence comes from uncultured archaeon A07HR67, assembly GCA_000496175.1. Classification (GTDB taxonomy): domain Archaea; phylum Halobacteriota; class Halobacteria; order Halobacteriales; family Haloferacaceae; genus Halorubrum. The sequence continues at coordinate 479,983 of KI543168.1, forward strand.
CCAGGTGGTCGCGAGCGCGCCCATCGTCCGGCCGTGAAAGCCCTGCGTCGTCGCGACGATCTTTTGCCGGCCGGTCGCGCTCCGGGCGAACTTCAGCGCGGCCTCGTTGGCCTCGGTCCCGGAGTTACACAGCCAGACGTTGTCGACGTCGACGGGAGCGGTCTCGGCCAGCCCCTCGTACAGGGCCGTCCGCGCCGCGTGCGGGTACGACGCCTGGACGTACATGAGCTCCTCCAGCTGCGTCGTCGCGGCGTCGACGACCTCGGGGTGACAGTGGCCGACCGGGACACACGCGTAACTCGCGCCAAAGTCGAGATACTCGGTCCCGTTCGTGTCGGTGATGTGGACGCCGTCGCCGGAGGCGATCTCGATCGGCTTCTCGGAGAAGACGAAGCCGCTCATGCGGTCTCACCTCCGATCTCTATCGCGTCGGGGCCGTCCTCGTCGAGCACGGAGCGCGCGATGACCGTCCCCGTCCCGCCGAGCGCGGCGAGGATCGGGTCGGCGGCGTTCGCGTCCGCGACGACGACACGCCCGGCGCCGCCCGAGAGCGCCTCGGTCGCCGCCATCACCTTCTTGCTCATGAACCCCTCGGCGGCGTCCTCAACCGCCGCCAGGTCCGCGGGCGTGGTCGCAGCGTCGATGAGCGTGTCGGGGTCGGCGGGGTCGGCGTAAACACCGGCCACGTCGGTCAACAAAACGAGATCGGCCGCCAGCGCGCCCGCGACCGCCGCGGCCGCCCGGTCGGCGTCCGTGTTGACTGCCGTCACGTCGCCGTCGTCCTCCTGGCCGGCCATCGGGGGCGAGACGACGGGCGTGTAGCCGTCGGCGAGCAGTCCGCCGAGCAGGTCGGCGTTCACCGACTCGATCCGCCCGGAGTGGTCGCCGCGTCTGATCTTGCGTTTGCCCTCCTCGACGACGCGGACGGCCGACTTGCGGGGTCCCGAGAGGAGCCCGCCGTCGACGCCGGAGAGGCCGACCGCGTCGACGCCCGCCGCCCGGAACCGCGCGGTCAACTCGGTGTTGAGTTTGCCCGCCATCGCCATCGCGAACGCCTCCATCGTCGCCGCGTCGGTGAACCGACCGGTGACGCCGGAGGCGGATTCGACGTACTCGGGCTCCATGCCGAGCCGTTCGATCGTCTCGTCGACGACCGTCGAGCCGCCGTGGACGACGACGACGTCGCGGCCGTCGGCCGCGAGCGTCGCGACGTCGCCGACCGCGCCGGCGGGGTCGACCGCCTTCGCGCCGCCGATCTTGACCACGACGGGCGAGTCGGCGCCGCTCATGGCGACCCCACGGGGTGAAGCCCCTCGAAGCCCAATCCGGCGGTCTCCGGCAGTCCGAGCGCGATGTTGGCCGCGTGGACCGCCTGACCCGCCGATCCCTTGGTCATGTTGTCGATCGCCGAGAAGACGACCACGCGCTCGTTGCCGGGGTCGAGCTCGAAGCCGACCTCGCCGTAGTTGGTGCCGGCGACCGACTTCGGCTCGGGGTAGCGGTAGACGCCGCCCCCGCCGGCGACGATCCGCATGAACGGCTCGTCGGCGTACGCGCCCCGGAACGCGCTCCACAGGTCCGCCTTCGAGAGGGGTTCGTCGGGGAAGACGTGACACGTCGCCGACGCGCCGCGAACCATGTCGACCGCGTGAACGGTAAAGGAGACAGCTAGCCCGAGGTACGCCTCGATCTCCGCCTCGTGGCGGTGGCCGGTCGGGGCGTACGGCCGCACGACGCCCGAACGCTCGGGATGTGAGGAGGCCGCGCCGCCGCCCGCACCCCCTTCCGAGGAGCCGACCTTCACGTCGACGACGACGTCGCCGGCCGCAGAGCCGAGCACTCCCGCGTCGACGAGGGGTTTGAGCCCGAGAATCGTCGCGGTCGCGTTACAACCGCCCCCGGCGATCAGATCGGCACCGGGGAGGTTCTCGCGGTTGAGTTCCGGGAGCGCGTACTCCGCCCGCTCGAGGAACGCCGGCGCTGCGTGGCCGTCGTACCACTCGTCGTAGGCGGCCGCTTGGGGCAGCCGAAAGTCCGCCGAGAGGTCGACCACCGTGTCGGCCGCCTCGAAGTAGGCGTCGATCCGGTCCATCGAGACGCCGTGTGGCGTCGCCGAAAAGAGCACGTCGACGGACTCGAGATCGTCTGGCGCCGAAAACCGGAGGTCGAGACCCCGGAGGTTCGGGTGCGACCGGCCGACAGTCATGTTGTCGGCCGACCGCGAGGTGGCCTGGACGACCTCGAAGCCGGGGTGGCCGGCGAGAAGCCGCAACAACTCGCCGCCGGTGAAACCGGTGGCGCCGACGACGCTCGCGGTGTACGTCTCCGTTGCGGCGTCGGCCGTGGTCGCTCCGGTCTCGGAGTCGAGGGTCGCGTCGGCGCCGGTCATACGACGACCTCGTCGGTCCGGTCGTTTGCGAACGTCTCGGCCGTGGCTTCCAGCCAGTCGGCGACCCGTGCCGGAACGTCGACCTCGCTCGCCTCGGTGAGCGCCTTGAACTCCACCGTGTGGTTGACCTCGTGGACGGTGTACGCGCCGGAGTCCGTCCCGCCGACCTCCATGAGGTCGACGCCGAGGAGACCGCCGCCGACGGCCTCGGAGGCGCGCTCGACGAGTTCGACCGCGCGGTCGTCGAGCGCGAACGAGTCGGTCTCGCCGCCCTTCGCGGCGTTCGTGAGCCAGTGATCCGACGAGCGGGTCATCGCGGCGATCGGCTCGCCGTCGGCCGCCAACACGCGAATGTCCCGGCCGGGCTTGTCGACGAACTCCTGCACGTAGAACACCTTGTGCTCGTAGTGACCCAGCGTTTCCTTGTGTTCGAGGATCGCCTCGGCGGCGCTTCGGGTGTCGATCTTCGCCATCAGCCGTCCCCACGAGCCGACGACGGGTTTGAGCACACAGGGGTAGCCGAACGCCTCGATCGCCTCCATCGCCGCCTCCTTGGTGAACGCGACCTCCGTCGCCGGGGTGGGGATGTCGGCGTTCGCGAGCGCGAGCGAGTTGGTGGCTTTGTCCGCACAGACGTCGCCGGTTTCGGGGCCGTTCACCACGGGGACCCCGTAGCTGTCGAGAAACCGGGTGGCGTACAACGAGCGGCTCGTCGAGAGACACCGGTCGACGACGAGGTCGAGATCCGCGACGTCGGCGGTGGTCGATTCCAGGCCGAACCGCTGGCTGCGGACGTCGATCTTCTCGACCTCGTGGCCCCGCTCGCGGAGCTCCGCGAGCAGCAGCTTCTCGTCCCGGCGGATCCGGGAGTAGAGGATTCCTATGCGCATGTCGACCACGCGATCGTCGCCGTCATCTACTCGCCCCAGTCCTCCTCGAGCTCGGGAGCCTCCTCCAGCACGACGGGGTCGAGCGAGATCACCTCGAGTTCGGTCCCGGTGACCGGACTGTCAATTATCTCGCCGACCTCGACGTCGGCCGGAAGCTCGATCTCCTCGCCAGTGATCGGGTCCTCTGCCAGCACCGGGTCGGTATTGGTCGTCATCGTAGCCGATCCTCTTCACCGTATGGGCATAAATCCTTCGAACCTATAATACAAATTATAATACTGAAAGACGCCTCTACCCGAACAAAAGCGGCGCACAGCCGTCGTGTGAAATCCAGTGTCAGATTTCGATCATACGTCGTCTCCGCCGTGGGGACGGCGGCCCGTTTGGGCCCGGTCGTCGCAGCCCGGCCCCGTGTGAGGAATCGATCGAACGGTCGAGCACGGGCGGTCCCGCCTCCTGAGACGGGTCACACATACGTCGCCACCTCCGTTTCACGGCGGTCGGCCGCGGCCGCGAGCCGGTCCCGGCGCGCGTCAAGCGCCGCCGCGTCGTCGTCGAGCGCCGACTCGGCCGTCGCGATCGCCTCGGCGACGGCGTCGGGCGCCGGTCCGCCGGCGGAGTCGCGGTCCGCGACGCTGTTGACGGGGTCGAGTGCGGCCTCGACGTCCGCGCGGCTCACGTACGCCGAAAGCGAGTCGCCGGCGACGTCACGAACCGCCTCCTCAATCGTCGCGGCCGCCGCCGCGGGCGCGTCGGCGTCGTCGATCGTCTCAGCCGCCGCAGCGACAACCTCGTGGGCGGTCCGGAACGGCATCCCGGCGGCCGCGAGCAGGTCGGCGACGCCCGTCGCCGTCGAAAAGCCGTCGCCGGCCGTCTCGGCGAGCGTCTCGACGGCCCAGTCGGCGGTCGCGACGGCTCCGGCGGCGACCGCCGTCGCCTCCCGCACGTCGCCGGCGACCTCGAACACCCCGGCGTGAGCGCGCTGGAGGTCGCGGTTGTACGCGCGCGGCAGCCCCTTCAACAACGAGAACGTTCCCGTCGCCTCGCCGATCGCGTCGCCGGCGACGCCACGGGTCAACTCCAACGTGTCGGGGTTCTTCTTTTGTGGCATGATCGAGGAGGTCGACGCGTACGCGTCCGACAGCTCCAGAAAGCCCTTGTTCGAAAAGAGGATCAGGTCCTCTGCGAGCCCCGACAACGACATCGCAAGCGTCGCACACGCGGTCGACCCCTCCGCGAGGAAGTCCCGGGCAGAGGCGGCGTCCATAGAGTTGGAGACGACTCCGTCGAACCCCAACAACGCCGCGGTGCGCTCGCGGTCGATGTCGAACGGGGTACCCGCGAACGCGGCCCCGCCGAGCGGCGAGCGGTTCGTGCGGTCGTACGCGCCCAGCAGCCGCTCGGTGTCGCGAGCGACCGCCCCCTCGTAGGACAACAGGTAGTGAGCGACCGTCGTCGGCTGAGCGGGCTGGAGGTGGGTGTATCCCGGCATCACGGTCTCCGTGTGTGCTTTCGCGACGTCGATGAGCGCCTCCCGCAGCGTCACCGTCGCCTCGGCGACCGCGAGCAGGTCCTCCCGCAGGCGGTACCGAATACACGCCGCGACCTCGTCGTTGCGCGAGCGCGCCGTGTGCATCCGCCCGCCGTCGGGACCCATCCGGTCGATAACGGCCGTCTCGATCGCCTCGTGGACGTCTTCGCCGTCCGGCAGCGCGGCGTGACCGGCCGCTTCCACGTCCGCGAGCGCCGCGAGGATGTCTCCCGCGACCCCGTCGTCGACGATGTCCTGTTCCGCGAGCATGATCACGTGCGCGCGGTCGACCGCGAGGTCGGCTGGGAAGAGCGCCTCGTCGGCCGCGAGACTCGAGAGGAACTCGCGGGCGGGGCCGCCGCTGAACCGGTCGCGTCGGACGGCCGTGCCGCTCCCGGCGGCCGCGTCGTCGTCGGAGCCGGAGGGGTCGTCGGTCATCTATTCGGCGTCTGTGGTGTCGTCCGTTGCGGGGTCGTCGTCGGCCGCTGCGGCACCGCCGTCGACGCTGCCGTCGGCCGCTGCGGCACCGCCGTCAGCCACCACCTCGGGCTTTTCCACGCCCGTCTTCACCTCGTTGGCGAGACGTTCCTGGAGCCCGTGGTACTTCGCGACGCCCGTGGCGTCCGCCTGCGCGATTCCGGCGACGTCCTCGGTGTTGAACGACGCCATCTCCTCGGAGTACACCGCGTACTCGGAGTCGCGGGCGACGACGCGGCAGTTGCCGCCGGCGACTTTCACCGTCGCGGTGCCGGTGACGACGTCCTGCGTCTCGTCGACGAACGCGTTCAACGCGTCGACGACGGGCGCGAACACGAGCCCCTCGTACGCCTTCTCGGACCACTCGTGTTCGATCCCCGTCTTGAACGAGCGCTCGTTTTTCGTGAGCACGAGGTCTTCGAGGGCCTGATGCGCAGTCAACAGGACGGTCGCGGCCGGATGTTCGTAGTTCTCGCGCACTTTCAGCCCGAGCATGCGGTCTTCCATCACGTCGGTGCGGCCGACGCCGTAGTCGCCCGCGTACTCGTTGAGGTGCTGGATCAGCGGGACGGGCGCCATCTCCTCGCCGTCGACGGCGACCGGACACCCCTCCTCGAAGGTGACCTCGATGGTCGTCTCTCCCTCGGGTTCGGCGGTCCACTCGTAGATGTCCGCCGGCGGCTCGTAGTCGGGATTCTCCAGGTTCCCTCCCTCGACCGCCCGCGACCAGATGTTCTCGTCGATGGACCAGACGCCGCCGTCGCCCGCCTCGACCGGGAGATCATTCTCGGCGGCGTAGTCGATCTCCCACTCGCGTGTGAGTCCGAGTTCGCGAACGGGTGCGATCACCTCAAGGTCCGAGCCGCGCCACACCGCCTCGAACCGGAGTTGGTCGTTCCCCTTGCCCGTACAGCCGTGTGCGATCGCATCACACCCTTGCTCCTCGGCGACCGCCAGAATCGACTCCGCGATGACGGGGCGCGCGAGCGCGGTCCCGAGCGGGTATCCTTGGTACGTCGCGTTGGCTTTCACCGCGTCGAAACACAGCTCTGCGAATTCCGCTTTCGCGTCGACGACGTGAAGGTCGAGCCCGAGCGCCTCCGCCGTCTCCTCGGCCTCGTCGAACTCCTCGGTCGGCTGACCGACGTCGACGTTGACGCCGACGACCTCGTCGTAGCCGTACTCTTCTTTCAAGAGTGGTACACAGACCGTGGTGTCGAGTCCGCCGCTGAACGCGAGTGCAACGCGTGCCATTACTGAGGTACAGTAGGGTCACGCCCTTAAATTCGTTGGTTTTTGTTTTGTAATAATGTCTGAGAGCCGGGGCTCGCGAGAAACGCAGCGGCGGCTCTCCGGGTGAAACGGCGCGAACGCGACGAGAAGAACGTCCCAGCCTATGGGACCGGTCGTCGCGCCGCGCCGGAAGCCGGTCGCGGCGGTCGGACGCCTCGTCGCGGTCGCGGGGCTCGTCGTCGGAAACGGACGGGGTCACGACGAGCCTCCGCGCTCATTACTGATATGTACTCTATCCGGAGTACAAGAAGGTTGCGAGACGCGCCGGCGCTGCCAACTCCGACGGCGTGCCGCCGACGCCTGCGGCGTCTCGCGGAACGCCTACAACGTCTCGCGGTACGCCTCCAAGGTCCGTTCGACGTCCTCGTCGGTGTGTGCGTACGAAACGAACTGGCACTCGTACTGATTGGCGGTGAGAAACACCCCGCGGTCTTTCATTCCCTGCCAGAACACCCGCTCCCACCGGTCCGTGGCGGCGTCCGCCACGTCCGCGCCGGTTTTCGGGCAGCTCCCGTACCGGTCACACGAGGGATCCTGTCGGCAGCCGTCGGCACAACAGCCGCTCACGTCGGCAGGAGCCTCGCGGGTAAAGACGGTTTTGAACATCGAGTCGGTGCCGACCACGGTGTACTCCGGGGCGCGGTCGGCACAGATCTCTGTGATACCCTCACGGAGTTTCTGCCCGAGGCGATTCACGTGGTCGTACACGCCGTTATCGGCGGCGTACTCCAGGTACGCCTTGCCCGCGGCCATCGTGACCGGGTGTCCCGAGAACGTGCCGGACTGAAACACGTCGCCGGCGGGAGTGAACTCCTCGATGATCGCCGCTCGGCCGCCGATCGCCCCGACCGGGAAGCCGCCGCCGATGATCTTTCCGAAGGTGGTCACGTCGGGGGTGACGCCGAATCGCGACTGCGCACAGCCGAGTCCGCCCACCCGAAAGCCGGTGATCACCTCGTCGAAGATCAACAACGCGCCGTGGTCGTCACAGAGGTCTCGCAGCGTCTCGTGGTAGCCGTCGACCGGCATGACGATCCCCATGTTGGCGAGTATCGGCTCGACCAACACCGCCGCGATCTCGTCGCCGTGTGCCGCGAACACCTCCCTTGCGGCCTGCGGGTCGTTGAACGGGATCGGAAGCGTGTGCTCGGCGAACGCCTCGGGGATGCCCGCCGTCGACGGATGCGGGTTCTCCGGCGATCCTTCGACGAGCGTCGACTCCTGTGCGCCGTGGTAGCCGCCGTGCATCACGACGATCTTGTCGCGGCCGGTGTGTCCGCGGGCGAGCCGAACCGCCGAGACCGTCGCCTCCGTGCCGGAGTTGACGAACCGAATCGACTCGACGCTGGGAACGTGGCGGGCGACGAACTCCGCGTGTTCGACCTCGATCTCCGTCGGGGCGCCGTACATCGGCCCCGCTGCCGTGTGCGACTGCACCGCCGCCTCCACCGGCTCCGGAAGCTCGTGGCCGTACAACAACGGACCGTACCCCATCACCCAGTCGATGTACCGGTTGCCGTCGGCGTCGATCACGTGCCCGCCGTCGCCGCGCTCGACGAAGAACGGGTGAGGCATCGTCGCCCGGACCGAGGAGTTGACCCCACCGGGCATGACCGACAACGCGCGGTCGTACAAGCCGCGAGAACGCTCGTGATCCATACGAGCCGGTTGGACCGCGGGGCAAAAAGGGGTTGGTCAACGGCCGGCGAGAACGACGACCGGCCGCGCGTCGGAGGAACCCAGCTCCGGCAGTGACCGATCAGACCGCCTCCGGACCGGTCGCGCCGGTGCGGACTTGGACGGCGTCTTCGACGGGCAGTATGAACACCTTCCCGTCGCCCGGCTCGCCGGTTTTCGCGGCCTCGCTTATTGCTTCCGCGACCTCGTCGGCTGGGATGTCGGCGACGACGACATCGACTTTGACCTTCTGGTGGAGGTCAACGGTGAACTCCTCGCCGCGCCACTGGCCCTTCTTTGCGGGCTGGTTGCCGCGACCGGAGACGTTCGTCACGGTGAGCGACGGGGCGTTGATCTCCGCGAGCGCGGTCTTGATGTCGCCGAGCTTATCTGGACGGACGACCGCGGTGACCATCTTGATCGCCGACCCTGCCTCTTCGCCGCCGTCAGTGCGCGGGGAGTCGGTCGTGTCGACGACGTCGGGGCCGCCGTCGGTCGCGACGCGGTCGCCGCCGAACTCGGGGTAGGTCTCGACGCCGTGTTCGGCGATGTCCAGACCGTCCTGTTCGTGGTCGGGAGTGACGCGAGCCTCGCCGACGACGTTGAGCGCGTACCAGATGGCCGCGGTCGCCGTCAGCGTCCAGCCGCCGATGATGACCACGCCGGTGACCTGTGCGAGGAACTGTGCGCCGATGCTCGCCTCGAACGCGCCGGGAACGGCGACGAACGGCATCAGGAGCGTTCCGAGCACCCCCGCGCTTCCGTGGACGGGGAAGACGGCACACACGTCGTCGATCTTGAGCCGCTCGGAGACGAAGTCGAACACGATCGGAAGCTGAATGCCGGCGAGGCCGCCGACGACGAAGGCGCCCCACCACGCGGTCGTGTTCGGAATGGCCGTGATGGCCGCCAGTCCTGCGAGCATTCCGTTGGCGGTGTAAAGCGTGTCGACCTTTCCGGACCGAACCCAGGTCATGCCGGCGGAGCCGATAGCGCCGGCCGCCATGGCGATCGTCGTTCCCATCGCGACGAGGCTGAGCGTGTTCGCGCCGTCACCGAGGTCGAAGGCGCCGGCGGTGCCGACGTTGAACCCGTACCAGCCGAAACAAAGCATCAGCGTCCCCAACACCGCGAACGTCATCGAGTGACCGGGGATGACGTTGATGCTGCCGTCGTCGTCGTAGCGGTCCATCCGCGGACCCAGAACGGCCGCGGCCGTGAGTCCGGCAATCCCGCCCATGCCGTGGACGATCATGCCGCCCGCGAAGTCGGCGAACGGCGCGCCGACGAGCTGTTCGACCAGCCCCGTTTCGGGGGCGGCCCAGGTGAACGCCGTGACCATCGGGTAGATGACCGCGGCCAGCAGGAACGTGTACGTGACGTACGCCCGGAGCTTCGCGCGTCCGGCGACGGCCCCCGAGACGATCGTCGCGGCGGTCATCGCAAAGACGGCGCCGTACAGCCAGCCGATGTATCCGCCCGCGCCTGCCGCCGGCGCGAAGCCCGCGCCGGTCATCAGGCTCTCGAAGCCGGTACCGATGACGAAGAACACGGCGACGCCGACCGCCCACGTCAGCATGTTCTTCGTGAGCTGGTTGGCGACGTTCTTCGAACGGACCTGACCCGCCTCAAGCATGGCGAAGCCGGCATGCATGAAGAAGATGAGGAATGAGACGGTGAGGATCCACGTCTGGTTGACCGCGTCGACGACCGTGGCGATATCGGTCATTGTTCCGCCTCCGATACGGTCCGAGTGAGTAGTTTACGATCCGACACTGCTTCGGGCTCGTACAATCCGTCTGTGAAGTGCGTCACAGTAGTACTTTCAAAAACACATACGTATAAACCTTAGAGTTGAGTTTCACAAGAAATTCTTCTGATATTAGCCTCGGTGTCAGATATAAGGACGTGTATAGGGTGTATAAGGACGTAATCCTGGCGGCGGCTTGGCAATCGTTGCGAACGAACTAAACACGCGTAGTGTACGCGCACCAATAGTATCGGCAGAGACGGGGTGGTTCGGCCCGGACGCGGCGGCCGCGGGCAGATATTGCCGTTTGCGCGGTCGTCCGTCACACAGTAGAACCCGCGAGATGCCGGATACCGTGCGTTTCAGGCGGTCTCTCCTCGAATCTGACGTTTGTACACCAACCGCGAGGCGGCTACTCTGGCTTCAATCCGGGGCCTTGGACGCGCATGACGGCCTCGCCGTCGGCGAGGTTCGGCGCGTCGACGAGCCGGACAATCCGCTTGTCGGCCTTCGATTTGCGCAGGTACATCCGGAAGGTCGAGGCGTGTCCGAGGATGTTGCCGCCGATCGCTTGCGTGGGGTCACCGAAGTAGGAGTCGGGGTTGGAAGCGACCTGGTTGGTGACGAGAATAGCGGTGTTGAACAGGTCACCGATCCGCATCAGATCGTGGAGGTGTTTGTTGAGCTTCTGTTGGCGGTTGGCGAGTTCTCCGCGGCCGACGTACTCGGCACGGAAGTGGGCGGTCAGCGAGTCCACACAGACGATCCGGATCGGCCATTCGCCTTCCTCGTGTTCGCTCGCGAGTTCTTTCGCCTTCTCGGCCAGCAGAATCTGGTGGTTGGAGTTGAACGCCTTCGCGACGTGGATCTGGTCGAGAAACGCGGCGACGAGCTCTTCCATTGCCGCCTCGTCGCCCGGCGTCCCCTCGATCTCGCGGCGTTCTAACTCGTCTGCGAGAATCTCGTCGTCGAGTCCGCGCACCATGTCGTCGATCCGCTCGGGGCGGAACGTGTCCTCGGAGTCGACGAAGATACAGCCGCCGTCGAGCCCGCCGTTCTCCGCCGAAAGCTGGACGTTGACCGCCATCTGGTGGGTGACCTGTGATTTCCCGGAGCCGAACTCGCCGTACACCTCGGTGATCGATTGCGTCTCGATGCCGCCGCCGAGAAGGTCGTCGACCTCCGGGATCTGCCAGGAGAGCTTCCCGATCTCCTGGCGACGTTCGAGAACGGTCGCGCCCGTCTCGAACCCACCGACGTCGGCGGCGTCGCGCGCGGCGTTGATGATGTCAGAGGCGGACGACTCGCCGATGTCAGCCGTGTTCGACAACTCGCCGGGGCTCGCCACGGCGATCGACTGGTAGCTCTCGAATCCGTTCTCGACCAGCTTGTCTGAGGTCGCCGGGCCGACTCCTGGGAGGTCCTCGAGTTCGTCTTCGGGCATGTACACCGGGATTGTGCGGCTTCGGATATAAAGCCTGGTTTACAGCTTGGTGGAAGTGAAATCCGGGTCGACGCTGCCAGTTTCTCGGTCGGCTTCGCGTATCAATCCGCGGACGATCCGACTCCGTTTGCGGACCGGCGTCGACGACACCGGAGCCCGGTTTGCGCGCCGGTGACGCTCAGAACCCGACCCGGCGCACGTAGTTCAGGTCGCGGATCTCGACGAGCAGGGCTCCGGAGAGGTCGGCGTCGGTGATGACGTAGAGTTTGGGGTCGTCGGTGAACTCCGGGTCCTCGCTCAACACCTGTCGGATCGAGACCCCGTGGTCGGCGAGAATCCCGGTGACCTCGGCGACGATTCCGGCCTCGTCCGCCTCTGCGACCTCGATCGTGAGAACAGTGAGGTCGAGAACGGGAGCCAGATCCATCAGACTCGGCACCGACGAGATGTTGGTGAAGATGCGTTTCAGCTCGGGGTCCGCTAAGATCGCGTCGGTCGTCGAATCGACGACGCGTCGGTCGACGTCAAGCTCGCGGGCGATCCCCGTGTACGGAATCTCGATTCCGCCGGAGACGACCCGCCCGTCCTCGTTGACCGAGAAGCCGCGTTCCAAGAACACCCGGATGACGGCCTGTTGGCTGGGGGACCCCTCGAACTTTTCGAGGATCTCGTCGAACATTCGTTCGTGCGGATGCTCGCCGCGTGCCGATAAAAAGCCAGGTGGCCGGAAGGCGGTGCGGCGCGGCGCGTCACTCGGCGACGCCGGCGTAGACGCCGCCGAGAACGGCGCCGAACACCAGGTGGCCGGCCGCGCTCAACGCGCTGATGTTGGGCAGCGGCGGGGTAGCGGGAGAGCCGACGGCGGGAAGCCAGATCGGCATCACGATCACCGCGAGACCGACCCAGACCACGAGCCCGTAGGCGCCGCCGATGCCGATCGCCTTCCCGACGGTGTCGCCGAGGTCGGGTCGAACCCCGAGGAGTGCGGCGAAGCCGACGCCGATGACGGCGCCGTGAGACATATGGACGACCCAGCCGAGAAACGGCGCCGCGGGCGGGGCGAGCCCGTACATCGACGGAATCACGACGTCTAAGAGGGGAGCCGGAATGACGAACGCCATCACGAGTCCGAAGACGACGCCGCCGGCGAGCCCTCCGGCGACGCCCGCCTTCCAGTCGCCCGTCGCGTTCGATACGTCCGTCGTCGTCGCGGTTTCGGTTGCCATAGCAGTCGGGCCGTCGGGGGGTAACCGGTAATGGATGCCGGTAGCTGGCGCTCTGTGCGCACGCTTGCGGAACGTATAAATATCTTGAATCGACGACGCGCGAGACTGCGCCGGTCGCCGAGACGGGCGGCACCACGTTCTCGACCGGCCCCGTCGAACGGGCGACTCGCAGGCGACGGGCCGCGAGCGACCACTTTCGCCGAGGGACCCGACTCCTTTTGCCCAATGCGACCGAAGATACGGGCGTGTCAGGATCGTCGCATCTGCGGTTCTTCCCGTACGAGGAGCCGTATCCGAACCAGCGCGAGGCGATGGACCGGGTCGCCAACGCGCTCTCGCGGGACCAAGACGTGTTGTTCGAGGGAGCACCGGGGACCGGCAAGACGCTCTCGGCGCTCGTGCCCGCGCTCGAACACGCACGCGAGAACGACCGAACGGTGGTCATCACGACGAACGTCCACCAGCAGATGCGCCAGTTCGTCGAAGACGCCCGCGCGATCACCCGAACCGAACCCATCCGCGCGGTCGTGTTCAAGGGAAAATCCTCGATGTGTCACATCGGCGTCGAGTATCAGGAGTGTCAGACGCTCCGAGACACCACCCGGTCGATGGCCGAGACCGAGTCGGACAAACGCGAGCTCGAACGGCGCCAGCGCGAGCTGCTCGCAGAAAGCCGAGACGGCGACGCGGGGGCCGCGGCGGCGCGACAGACGGTCATGGACGAACTCGACGAGCTCGAAGACGAACTCGAAGCGATCGAAGCCGCGAACGTCTGTGACCACTACTACAACAACCTGACCCGGGACACCGACGCGTTCTTTGAGTGGCTCTTCGAGGACGTGCGGACCCCTGACGACGTCTACGAGTACGCCGACGAACGCGACCTCTGTGGCTACGAGCTGTTGAAAGACGGGATGGAGGGCGTCGACCTGGTGGTGTGTAACTACCACCACCTGCTCGATCCGACCATCCGCGAACAGTTCTTTCGGTGGATCGACCGCGACCCGAGCGACATACTCACCGTCTTCGACGAGGCACACAACGTGGAGGACGCCGCCCGTGACCACGCCTCCCGGTCGCTGACCGAACGTACCGTCGATGCCGCCCTGGAGGAGCTCGCCGACAGCGATGATTCCCGCGCCGACCCCGCTAAGAACGTGCTGTCGGCGTTCCGTGACGCCCTGGTGGAGGCGTACGACGACGCACTCGGGTTCGGCGGGCGCGAGTCGGTGACCGAGTCCTGGAAGGACGTCTCGGTGGCCAACGACGACCGACGCGACGACCTCACGCTCGCGTTCCTCGACCGATACGAGGGGGACGGGATCGACGCCGAACTCGAGCTCGCGGTCCAGCTCGGGACGGCGCTCGACGAGGAGTACGAACGGGCGTACCGCGAGGGCGAGACGACGAGCCGAACGGAGTGTCAAACGCTTCAGGCCGCGCGGTTCGTTTCGACGTGGATGGACGAAGGCGCCTCGCTCGGCCAACACCCGGTCGTCTCCGTGCGGCGCGACCGGAGCACCAACGAGGTGTACGGCCGCGCCGAGTTGTACACCTGTATTCCGCGGGCGGTCACGTCGGCGTTGTTCGACGAGGTCGCCGCCTCCGTGCTGATGAGCGCGACGCTCCGGCCGTTCGACGTGACAGAGAACGTGCTCGGGGTCGAAGACCCTGCCACCCTCGCGTACGAGATGGACTACCCCGAGGCGAACCGGCGGACGTACGCCGTCGACACGCCGCCGTTGTTCGCGTCCGAGCGCACCGATCCGGCGACACAGGAGGCAGTGTCGGGAGTGCTCCGCGACGCGATTCGGTTCACGCCGGGAAACACGCTCGTGTTCTTCCCGTCGTACAGCGAGGCGGAACGCTACCACGAGCGGCTCGGCGGGGGGCGCGGAGCCAGCGACCGCGGATCGTTGTACCTCGACGGGAGCGAGAAGGACGAAGAACGGCTCCGCCGAACGTTCGCCGCGAGCGACGACGCAGCGCTTTTCACCTCAGTGTGGGGAACGCTCGCGGAGGGGGTGAGCTTCGACGGCGACGACGCCCGAACGGTCGTCGTGGTGGGGGTTCCGTATCCGCACCTCTCCGACCGGATGGAGGCGGTCCAAGACGCGTACGACCGGGCGTTCGCCGACCGCGACCGGGCGCGCGATCCGGGGTGGGCGTACGCCGTCGAGGTTCCGACGGTCCGGAAGACGCGACAGGCGTTGGGCCGGGTGATCCGGGGGCCGGACGAGTTCGGCGTCCGGGTGCTCGTCGACCGGCGATACACGACCGCGGACATGGGAAAATACTCCGTGCGGGGCGCGTTTCCGCCGGAGGAGCGCGCAGAACTGCTCGACATCGACGCGGCGAAGCTGAAGTTCGGCATGCTGAACTTCTACGGCGACCACGACGCGTACGGCGGATCGCCGCCGGAGCCGTGAGTCCGGTCGCGACGCGGGACCGCGCTCACGTCGGGCGCGTCGAAAACAGGAGGGCGATGCCGGCGACCACGACCCCGACAAGAACGGTGACGGCGGCGTGGATGACGGTCATGACGGCGACGATACGCGGCTCCTGTTCGTAGCTCCACCGAAACATGGCGGCGTCGAGCAGGAGCGCGACCGTCACCGTCACCGCCGCCGGCACGGCAAAGCCGCCGCCGACGACGCTGACGACCGCCGGAAGCGGACCGACGTACAACGCACGGCGTGCGTCGACGTCGCCGAGGACGTTGCGGGCGGCCACGTGGGCGGTGACAGAAAGGAACACCGCGAACAGGACGGTCGTCACGAGCACAGAGACCGGCGTCACCGTCTGGGCGAGCATGCGTCCTCTACGCGGGGGTGAGTAAAATCATCGACGGGATCGGGCGAGACCGGGTCGTGGGAGGCCGGCACACGGAGTCAGTCGAGCAGTCCGAGCCCCGAGAGCTCCTCGACGATGACGTCGACGGCCGCCGCCGCGTCGGCGGGGTCGGTGCCGCCGGTGACGACGAGTTTGCCGCTGCCGAAGAGCAGCGCGACGACGTCGGGGCTGTCGATCCGGTAGACCAGTCCGGGGAACTGTTCCGGCTCGTACTCGATGTGTTCGAGGCCGAGCCCGATAGCGATCGCGTTGAGATTGAGATCTTGGCCCAGGTCGGCGGAGGTGACGATGTTCTGGACCGTGATGTCGGGGTCGTCCTCGATCGGTATCCGGAGGTCACGGAGCTTCTCGAAGACGATGGCGAGGCTCTCGTGGACCGCGTCCGTGGAGTTCGCGCCGGTACAGACGATTTTGCCGGATCGAAAGATGAGCGCCGCCGACTTCGGCTCCGTGGTCCGGTAGACGAGCCCGGGAAACTGTTCGGGGTCGTAATCGGCACCCTCGAGATCCATCGCGACGCTTTGAAGATCGAGCTCCTGTCCGATCCCGGTGGAGGCGACGACGTTTTCTATCGTAATCGTTTCTTTCGGATCAGCCATTCCTGCGAATACAGAGCAGTCGGGGGGTTAAAACGGTTGGTAGCCGCCGCCGACCGCCGGCGGGATCCGCCACCCTCATGCGGCGGGGTCCCGCAGTCGCTCGTGTGTACTGGCTCGAGTTAGCGGGGGAGACGGACGCGTTCGCGGCCTGTGAGGCGGCGACGGCGGCGGCCGGCGTCGAACTGCTCGCGCCGGGAATCGCGGGCGCCGGGAGCGTCGGGCCGGGGGTGACCCGGCTGGCGTACACCCGCGCCGCCCACGCGGCCGTCGCCCGGACCGACGCGGCGGTCGCGCCCGCTGTCGCGGCACTCGAAGCCGCCCCGCTCGACCGACGTGGGAGCGTCGCGGTGCGCGCACGAAACGTCCGCAACACGGCCGCCGTCTCCACGGCGCGTGCGGAACGCAAGCTCGGACGCGTCCTCGTCGACCGCGGCTTCGCCGTCGACCTCGACGATCCCGACCACGTCCTGCGTGCGTTGTTCGCCGCCGGGCCACGCGCCGACCACGACGCCGTCGCCGGGGCGGACGGCGAGACGGCCGCCGTGTGCGTGCTTGGCTGGGTCGAACACGAACCCGCCCGCGAGTTCGCACCGGCCCCCACCGACCGCCCCTTCTTCCAGCCGGGGAGTATGGCCCCCGCAGACGCCCGGGCGTACGTCAATCTCGCCGGCGCGGCTCCCGGGCGAACGCTTCTGGATCCGATGTGTGGCACCGGGGGGCTCCCGCTGGAGGCGGTCCTCGTCGGCGCCGACGCGATCGGCTGTGACGCCCAGCCGAAGATGGTGCGCGGAGCCCGCGAGAACCTCCGGGCGCACGCGGACCCGCCCGACGGCCGCGGTGGCGGGTCGTGGGGCGTCCTCGGCGGCGACGCGGCCGACCTGCCCCTCGTCGACGACGCGGTCGACGGCGTGGTGTTCGACGCCCCGTACGGCCGCCAGTCGAAGATCGCTCGCCACGAACTCGCCGACCTCGTCGGAGACGCGCTCGCGGAGGCCGCCCGCGTCGCCGACCGCGCAGTCGTCGTCGCCGACCGCGACTGGCGCAGTCTCGCCCGGGCGGCAGGCTGGAGCGTCGCTGCCGGATTCGAACGCCGAGTTCACCGGTCGTTGACGAGACACGTCCTGGTCACCCGGCGGAAGTGAGTCGGCCGGCAGAGCGGCGTGAGAGTGAAACCGAACGGCCGGGTATCGGGAGCCATGACGGCTCTCGGACTCGCGTTCAGTTTCGCCCCGGTTGCGGGCAACGGTTAAGTGGGCAGCGTGAGGTGATTGCTCCATGCCCGGGGACGCCGACGACGACATGCTCTCGTGGGACGAGTCGGTGTTCCGCGAGGAGTCGGTGTTCGAAATCGACCACGTGCCCGAGACGTTCCGCCACCGCGAGAGCCAACTCGAGAACCTCAAGTACGCTCTCCGGCCGGCCGTTCGGGGCTCCCGCCCGCTCAACACGGTCGTTCGCGGCCCGCCCGGCACGGGCAAGACCACGGCGGTCCAGAAGCTCTTCGCCGAACTACGCGCCCGCACGGAGGTGCGGACGGTTCGCGTGAACTGCCAGGTCGATTCCACGCGGTACGCCGTCTTCTCCCGGCTGTTCGAGGGAATCTTCGAGTACGAGCCGCCCTCCTCGGGAATCTCGTTCAAGAAGCTGTTCGGACAGATCGCCGACCGGCTCGTCGAGGACGACGAGGTGCTCGTGGTCGCGCTCGACGACGTGAACTACCTGTTTTACGAGAACGAGGCCTCCGACACCCTCTACTCGTTGTTGCGCGCCCACGAGGCGCACTCGGGAGCGAAGATCGGCGTGATCGTGGTCTCCTCGGACCTCTCGCTCGACGTCATCGACGACCTCGACGGCCGGGTCCAATCGGTGTTCCGTCCCGAAGAAGTGTACTTTCCGGTGTACGACGCCCGAGAAATTTCCGACATTCTCAGCGAGCGCGCGAAACGCGGCTTCCACGACGGCGTGATCGGCGACGCGGAGTTGGACCGGATCGCCGAACTGACCGCCGAGAGCGGCGACCTCCGGGTGGGTATCGACCTGCTCCGGCGGGCGGGGCTCAACGCCGAGATGCGCGCCTCGAAGACGATCACGACAGAGGACGTCGAGTCCGCCTACGACAAGTCGAAACACGTCCACCTCTCGCGGTCGCTTCAGGGGCTCTCGGCGTCGGAGCGCGCGCTCGTCCGGGTGCTCGCCGCCAACGACGGCGAGCGCGCGGGAACGGTGTACGAGTCGTTCCACGAGGAGACGGAGCTCGGCTACACCCGCTACTCGGAGATCATCAACAAGCTCGACCAGCTCGGAGTGATAGACGCGGAGTACGCCGACGTCGAGGGGCGAGGCCGCTCCCGCGAGCTCTCGTTGGCGTACGACGCCGACGCGGTGCTCGAACGGCTGGAGTGAACGGGCCGACGGCTTTTCAACTCCCCCGCACGCACCGGGGAACATGAAGACGAGCGGCGGCAGCGATGCGGCGAAGCGGCGCGCCGGCGAGTCGGCGGCCGAGGTCGTCGACGACGGCAGCGTCGTCGGCCTCGGCACCGGGTCGACGGCGGCACACGCGATCCGTCGGCTCGGCGACCGCGTCGACGCCGGCCTCGACGTGCGGGGCGTGGCCACCTCGTTCGCGAGCCGCGAACTCGCCGTCGACCACGGAATCCCGCTCGTCGGCCTCGACGAGGCCGTCGGTCCGGACGGACCCGGAATCGACGTGGCGATCGACGGCGCGGACCAGGTCGCCGCCGGTGACGACTCGAGCGCGCTCCTCAAGGGGGGCGGCGCGGCACACGCCCGCGAGAAGCTGGTCGACACGGCAGCCGACCGGCTGCTCGTCGTCGTCGATCCCTCGAAGGAGACGGGCGTGCTCGACGGCGCAGTGCCGGTAGAGGTGTTGCCGGACGGCCGGTCGGTTGTCGCCGAAGCGGTGCGGGCGGCCGGCGGAGAACCGGCGCTCCGGCGGGCAGAACGGAAGGACGGGCCGGTGATCACCGACAACGGACACGTCGTGCTGGATTGTGCGTTCGGGCCGATTCCGGAGCCGGGATCGCTGGCGGCGACGCTCGCCGGAATCCCCGGCGTCGTCGAACACGGGTTGTTCGTCGGACTCGCCGACGCGGTTCACGTCGGGACGGCCGACGGCGTGTGCGTGCGTGAGCCGTAGTCGTCGCTGTCGGCGGGCCGGGCCGAGTCGAAGGCGAAATAAAAAACGGAGCTTGTAGACGCCTTACAGGTCGCGAGGCTGGACCGTCTTTCGGTCGTTGGCCTCGGCGCGGCGTGCGGCGTCTTCGAGCAACTCGTCCACTTCGTCGTCCAACGCGTCGTAGAAGTCCGAAGCGACGTTCTTGTCGTCTAGCGCTTCCTTGACCGCCGCTTTGACAATGAGGTCTGCCATGCGATCGGAGGTATCCGGCGATAGTTAATAAGAGTTCCTGAATTCGCCCGCGAGGAGCGTCGTGCGGGCGGTTCGCGGCGGGTAGGCCGAGAGCCAGTATATATGTTTTGTGGAGCGGCGGCGACGAGGACGGATCGACGGCTACGAATCCGTGGGTCCCGAGGCAGCGACCATGCGCGACGAAGAGCAGACCGGGGCGGACGGAACTGACACGCGGGCGGTGCTTGAGGCGCTCGCAGCCGGAGAAATCAGTGTTGCGGAGGCGGAGTCTCGGATCGCGGGCTACGCCACGACGGCTGCGGGACGGTTCGACGCCGACCGCGAGCGGCGACGCGGAATCCCGGAGGCGGTGCTCGCCGAGGGGAAGCGACCGGCAGAGACCGCGGCGCTGGCCACGACCGCTCTGGAAACGACGGGTCGGGCGGTCGTGACCCGCGCCGACTCCGCCCACGCGGCGGCGGTCCTGGACGCGGTAGGAGCGGCTGCGCCGGACGCGTCGATCGACCACGACGAGACGACCCGCACCGTGGTGGTTCACGCGGCGGGGTTCGAGCCGCCGTCGCTCGACGCGACCGTGACGGTCGTCGCCGGCGGGACCGCGGACGCGCCGGTCGCCGGGGAGGCGGCCGTCGTCGCCCGCGAGATTGGCGCGACGGTCGACCGAATCGCCGACGTCGGCGTGGCGAACCTCGACCGGGTGCTCGACCAGCTCGACCGGATCCGCGAGGCCGACGTCGTCGTCGTCGCCGCCGGCCGCGAGGGGGCGCTCTCGACGGTGCTCGCGGGGCTGGTCGCCGCCCCTGTCATCGCGGTGCCGGTCTCGGCGGGATACGGCGCGGGCGGCGCGGGAACGGCCGCGTTGTACGGGGCGCTCCAATCGTGTACCGTCCTCACGACGGTGAACGTCGACGCCGGCTTCGTCGCCGGCGCGCAGGCGGGGCTGATCGCTCGGGCGGTCGACGCCGGCGACTGACCGTGGCGGACCACTACGTGTACGTGCTCGAGTGTGCCGACGGCACCCTCTACACCGGGTACACGACTGACGTGGATCGGCGCGTCGCCGAGCACGACGCCGGCGAGGGAGCCAAATACACCCGCGGGCGGACGCCGGTGACGCTCCGGCACGTCGAGTCGTTCGAGTCGCGGTCGGCCGCGATGTCGCGAGAACACGCCATCAAGTCGTTATCGCGCCGCGAGAAGGAACGGCTGATCGGCGAGGAGTGAGCCGGCTACGCCACCAGCCGCTCAATTTCGGTGACGAGGATGCCGCTCGCGCCGACCGTCTTCAGCTCCGAGATGGTCGCGAACACGTCGCGCTCCTCGACGACCGCGTGGACCGCGACGGTCTCTGTGCCGGTCTCGTCGGCCTCGACGTTCATCACCGTCGGGCCGCCGAGCCCGGGGATGACGTCTTTTACCTGATCGAGGCGCGATTTGGGTACGTTCATCATCAGGTACCGGCGGCCGTCGGCCGCGAGCACCGACTCGAAGGCGGTCAGCACTTGGGTGACCTTGTCGGCGGCGGCGACGTCCGGGTGGGCGAACAACCGCACCGACGAGTCGAGCACGTCGTCGATCACGGCGAGGCGGTTCACCTTCAGCGTGGTCCCCGTCGAGGTGATGTCGACGATGGCGTCGGCCATGTCGACGTGCGGGGTGAGCTCGGTCGCCCCGGTGACGGTGACGACATCGGCGTCGACCCCCACGCGGTCGAGGTAGTCGCGGGTGATGTTCGGAAACTCCGTGGCGATAGTGCCGCCGGCGAGACCGTCCACGTGCTCGATCGCGCCGTCCTCCGGCGCCGCGAGGACGAGCCGACAGGAGCCGTAGCCCAAATCGAGCAGGTCGACGAGGTCGCCGTCGACCGCCGTGTTCGGGTCGTCGGCGACGCCGCCGGACTCCGCGGCCTGGTCGAGGCCGGTGATCCCCACGTCGGCCGCGCCGTCGCGGACGTACTCGGGGATGTCGGCCGCGCGCGCGAAGAGAATGGACACGTCGGGGTCGACCGTGTCGGCGTACAGCTGGCGGTCGGCGGTCTCCTCGACGTGGAGTCCAGCGCGCTCCAGTAGCGAGAGCGTCGGCTCGTGAAGGCGGCCCTTGTTGGGGACGGCGATGCGCATACCGGAGGCTCACGCGGGGAGCGGGAAACGTTTTCGTCCGGAAAGCGGCGACGAGCAACGACTCGCAGCCGCTCGTAGATCAAAAAGCGACGACGCGGTGGCGCGCGCCTCCGAGCGCCCAACGGGCGCGAGGAGCGCGTGCGAGGGACGCGGTGAGCGCTCGGAGAGCGCGAACCGCGAGGCTGGGGAGGCGTGAGGTGCGGTCGCCGTGCGGGGCGGGACTCAAAGGGGCAGCCGCGAGGCGGGCGCAGGCGACGTAAGCACCGCAACGAGGGAGCGAACGCAGTGAGCGACCGAGTGAGGAGCGCAGCGAGCGTGCGCCCGCCTCGCGGCTGGGGCTTTGGAGGTGTTCGCCGTCGGTCTTCCAGCACCCACAGATAGCCGAGCGGCTGGGGCTTTGGAGGTGTTTGCCGTCGGTCTTCCAGCACCCACATATAACCGATCAACTGTGGCTTTGGACACAACAGCAACCTGCCCTACCTGCCTCGGTCCCGAAACCCGCGAACGTCGACCGTGACGGGAGGGTCGTCGAAGCCGCCGGCCGCGCCGCTCAAGTGTCTCGCCGCCCAACGAGGCGTATCGTGAGCGACGCCGACTCTCCCCTCTCCTGAGGACCGTCCGACCGTCGACAATCCCCTTCGCGTCGACGCCCCGTTCGAGCCGGCGGGCGACCAGCCCGAGGCGATAGAACAGCTCGTAGAGGGGTTCGAGTCGGGCGCGGAGAAACAGACGCTGCTCGGCGTCACCGGCTCCGGCAAGACGAACACCGTCTCGTGGGTCGCCGAGGAGCTCGATCAGCCGACCCTCGTGTTGGCCCACAACAAGACGCTCGCCGCCCAGCTGTACGAGGAGTTCCGCGAGCTGTTTCCGGACAACGCGGTGGAGTACTTCGTCTCCTACTACGACTACTACCAGCCGGAGGCGTACGTCGAGCAGACGGACACGTTCATCGACAAGGAGATGTCGATAAACGAGGAGATCGACCGACTGCGCCACTCCGCGACGCGCTCGCTTCTCACGCGCGACGACGTGATCGTGGTCGCTTCCGTCTCGGCGATCTACGGGCTCGGCGACCCGGGAAACTACCGCGACATGGCGCTCCGCTTGGCGGTCGGCGAGCAGGTGGGCCGCGAAGAGCTGCTCGCGCGGCTGGTCGACCTCAACTACGAGCGCAACGACGTGGATTTCACGCAGGGGACCTTCCGGGTCCGCGGCGACACCGTCGAGATCTACCCGATGTACGGGCGGTACGCGGTGCGCGTCGAGCTGTGGGGCGATGAGATCGACCGAATGATCAAGATCGACCCGACGAAAGGCGAGGTCGTCTCGGAGGAGCCGGCGGTGATGCTCCACCCCGCAGAGCACTACTCGATTCCCGACGACAAGCTGGAAGAAGCGATCGCGGAGATCGAGGATCTGATGCAAAAACGGGTGAGCTACTTCGAGCGGCAGGGCGACTTGGTCGCCGCCCAGCGCATCGAAGAACGGACCACCTTTGACATCGAGATGCTGCGGGAGGCAGGCTACTGTTCGGGGATCGAAAACTACTCCGTCCACATGGACGACCGCGAGTCCGGCGACCCCCCGTACACCCTGTTAGATTACTTCCCCGACGACTTTCTCACTGTCATCGACGAGTCCCACCAGACGATTCCGCAGATCAAAGGCCAGTACGAGGGCGACAAGTCGCGGAAGGACTCGCTCGTCGGAAACGGGTTCCGGCTCCCGACCGCCTACGACAACCGTCCGCTCACCTTCGAGGAGTTCGAGGAGAAGACGGACCGAACGCTGTACGTCTCCGCGACGCCCAGCGACTACGAGCGCGAGGAGTCGGACCACGTCGTCGAACAGATTGTCCGGCCGACCCACCTCGTCGACCCGAACGTCGAGGTGACCGGCGCGAGCGGACAGGTCGAAGACCTTCTCGACCGGGTGGACGAGCGGGTCGACCGCGACGAGCGCGTTCTCGTCACCACGCTCACCAAGCGGATGGCCGAGGACCTCACCGAGTACTTCGAGGAGGCCGGCGTCAACGTGGCGTACATGCACGACGAGACGGACACGCTCGAACGCCACGAGATCATCCGTGACCTCCGGCTCGGAAACATCGACGTACTCGTCGGGATCAACCTGCTCCGAGAAGGGCTCGACATCCCCGAGGTGTCGCTGGTGGCGATTCTCGACGCCGACCAAGAGGGCTTCCTCCGTTCTACCACGACGCTGGTCCAGACGATGGGCCGGGCCGCCCGCAACGTCAACGGCGAGGTCGTGCTCTACGCCGACCGGGTCACCGACTCGATGGAGGCCGCCATCGGAGAGACCCAGCGCCGCCGAGAGATCCAACTCGCGTACAACGAGGAGCACGGCTACGAGGCGACGACGATCGACAAGCCCGTCGGAGAGACGAACCTGCCGGGGTCGAAGACGGACACCTCGGACGTCAGCGTCGGCGACATCGAGACCGAAACCGAGGCACGCGAACGGATCGAGGCGCTCGAAGAACAAATGAACGAAGCCGCGAGCAACCTGGAGTTCGAGCTGGCTGCCGATATCCGCGACCGGATCACCGAGCTACGCCGCGCCTTCGGGCTCGACGGCAGCAACGACGGCGTGCCCGCGCCGATGCTCGACGAGTAGCCGGAGACGGAGTTCGTCGCCGCGCCGCTTCTCGCGCGGTGAGCCCGAGGGTACTCGGTACCGACGACGCGTTCACCGCTCGGCCCGCGGGGTCCGCGTCGCTCGGAGTCCCGCGATTCTTTAACCGATCGGGGCGTTCTCACCGGTATGCGATCGTTACGCCGTCGGCTCGTCGGGGCCGCGTCGCTCGTCGTCGCCGTGGCCGCGTTCGGCCTCGCGACCGCCGTCGTACCCACGATCGTCGCCGAGTCGGCGACCGCGACGGCCGGCGTGGTGGTCGTCGCTCCGTCGCCGATCGCCTGGCTCGCCGCCCCGGCTCTGATCGCGGGCGGGTCCGTGCTTCTGGTCGCGGGCGGGGCCGCGCTCACAGGGGCGGCCCTCTCCGCGCGAACGACGCTCCTCGCGCCCGTCGGCGGCGCGGTCGTCGCGGTCGGGGCCGTCGTCGCCGCCGCGCCCGCGGCGGTCTGGCCGGCGCTCACCGCGACCGAGACGCTCGCGGCGCTGAGCGGCGGGCCGCCTGGCACGGTCGCCGCCGGGAGCGTCGCCGGAGCGGCAGTGGCGCCCGTGGTTCGCGCCGCGACCACCGAGGATACGATCACACTGCTCGTCGGCGCGACCCTGCTTTTCGCGGCGGTCGCGACCGCGTCGGACGACCCGCTCGCGCTCGCCACGGGGAGCGTCGCCGGCGTGGTCGCGGTCGGCGCGCTCTGGGTCGTCGATCCGGCGGCGTGGCAGCCGTAACCGTCCGCTCGGAGTCACGATCCGGCGACGGAAAGGCGGCGAGCCGGTCCGCGACTCACACCAATTCGACAACAGCGCCGCGGTCAGTCGCTCGGCCGCTCGCGTTCGGTCTCCAGTTCGATGTCGCGGTCGGCCTCGCGCATCGTTCCCTCTTGTCGAGCGGTGTCGGCGTCCCGGGTCTCGTCCGTCCGGAGGTCGCTGTCGTCGACCGTATCGAGGCGTTCTAACGCGCTCTCGATGTCTTGGAGGCCGAGCAGCTTCTCGGTCTCCTCGTCGAACTCCTTGCTCTCGAGTCCCTCCATTTCTTGGACGTCGGAGCCGGAGAGGGCCTTGCCGTAGCGGCCGACGAGGCTGGTGAGTTCCTGGGGAAGCACGAACGTCGTCGACTCGCCTTTGCCGATCGCTTCGAGCGTCTCCATCCCGCGTTCGATGATCGCGCGTTCGCCCATCGACTCGGCCGAGCGAGCGCGCAACACCGTCGAGATTGCGTCCCCCTGTGCTTCGAGAATTTGGCTCTGTTTTTCACCCTGCGCGCGGATGATGTTCGACTGCTTGTCACCCTCCGCCTGTTCGACGGCGGAGCGACGCTCTCCTTGGGCTTCCAGGATCATCGCCCGGCGGCGGCGCTCCGCGCCGGTCTGTTTTTCCATCGCCCGCTTCACGTCCGCGGAGGGGCTCACCTCGCGCACCTCGACCGCCTCGACGCGGATCCCCCACTCGTCTGTGGGCTCGTCGAGTTCCTGGTTGATCCGGTTGTTGATCTGCTCGCGCCGCGAGAGCGTGTCGTCGAGCTCCATGTCGCCGAGCACCGCACGGAGCGTCGTCTGGGCGAGATTCGAGGTCGCCTTCTTGTAATCGTCGACCTCGAGAAACGCCTTCGTCGCGTCCATTACCTTGATGTAGACGACCGCGTCCGCCGTCACCGGCGAGTTGTCCCGCGTGATCGCCTCCTGTTGGGGAACGTCGAGCGTCTGTGTCCGCATGTCGAACGCGTGCGTCCGTGAGACGAACGGCGGAATGAGGTGGACGCCCGGATCCAACAACCTGCGGTACTCGCCGAACACCGTGAGCGCCTCCTTCTCGTAGGCGTCGACGACGTTGACGGCGCTGGCGACCGTGACCAGCGCCAACAGGATCGCCAACACGCCGACGCCGAACACCAGGCTCTGGCTCAGCACCGCGAACCCGACAAGCAGCGCGGCGCCGAGCGCCGTGTACTGCCAGACGGAGTCGGGAATCCCGTCGGCCAAGTCGTCGAGATCTGGAGGGTCATCCTGCGGACCACGTGTTCCCATGGCTAACAGTACGCTTCGACGAGGTTAACAGTTCGCACGGCCGGACCCGAGACGGGTCACGCGGCGGCGTGCGCCTGTCACGCCGCGTCGTACGTGGCCGTCCACCGGGCCAACAGGAGCGCGGCGGCCGGCAGGAACACGAAGGCGGTCACGAGCGCGAAGGTCATCGCGAGCGCGACCGCGATGCCGAAGTTCGCGAGCACCGGGAAGTCGGAGATCCCGAGGGCGCCGAAGCCGAACAACGTCGTCGCGCCGGAGCCGATGACCGGCCGCGACTTGCGGACCATCGCCTCGCGCATCGCCGCCGCGGGGGCGGCGTTGTTGACGTACAGCTCTTCTTTGAACCGCTCGTGCACGTGGATTCCGTAGGTGATCCCCGCGCCCAAGGCGATCGACCCGGTCGCCACCGTCAGCGGATTCCAAGGGATTCCGAGGGCGTACATCGCCATCGAGATCAGCATCACGGCACTGATGGCGACGCTGACGACGAGCAGCACCGACTCCCGCAGCGAGCGGAGCGCCAGCGCGAGAAACGCCGTCGCCATGCCGAAGCTCAACACCGTCATCGGGTCCCGCCCGGAGGTCACGTTCTCGATGACGTTCCGGTTGACCACGGGCTTGCCAGTCACCGCCGTCCGCTCGGTCGCGAGGTGTTTGTCGGCGACCGCCTCGGTGTCGTCGATCAGGTGGCGAACCTCCTGGCCTCCGATGTCGGCGACGAACAGCTGGATGACGAACCGGTCCGGGGTGTCCGCGCGGTCGCCGATCGGCATGAGCTCCGAGGCTGCCTGTCTGTCGACCGTCTCGACGAGCCGCGTGCGGCTCTCCGGAATCTCGCCGTCGTTCGCTATCTCGACGGCGGTCACCGGACTCATCGCGGCGTTCACGTCGTCGTGGTCTTCGATGGCGGTCTCGAACGCCGACGCTCGCCTGAACGTGGTCGGCGAGTAGGCGTCTTTCCCCTCGACGACCAGGTAGATCACGTTCGGACTCTGGGCGGTGTCTTCGAGCTCCGCGAGGTCGTCGCGCTGCTCGATGTCCGGCCAGTAGTCGAGCATCTCCTGGGTGGTCTCCACGTCGTGGTACACCGCCGCGCCGCCGCCGATCGCCGCGAGCATGAGAACGACGACGAGCAGCGGCGCGGCGGCGATTCCGCCGGAGAGCGAGCCGATGAACCGCTCGAAGGCCGGCTCGTCGTCGCCGAGGACGCCGTCGTCGGCGGACGGCTCTGGCGCCGGCTGGTCGGCGTCGGGCGACGGGGGGTTGCCGCCGTCTGCGGCCGCCGCGTCGCCGTCGCTCGGAGCATCGACCGTCTCGTACTCGTCGCCGTCGAGCTCGACCAAGAGCGCGACGAGCAGCGTGAGCGACAACGCTGTCGCCGCGATCACGCCGAACGCCGCCGTCGCACCGAGCTGTCGGGTCGGGGGCACCGCCGAGACCAACAACGCGCCGAGCCCGATCGACGTCGTCGCCATCGCCAACAACAACGTGTTGCCGGTCGTGCGGGCGGCCGCCCCGGCGGCGTCGACCGGTTCGTAGCCCTTCTCGCGTTCTTCGATGTACCGCGTGTGCAACTGGAGGCTGAAGTCGATCCCGAGCCCCAAGGCGATCGGGAGCACGCCGAGCATGATCGCGTTGAAGTTGAATCCGACGACCCCCATCATGCCGAGCATGTACACGAGCGCGACGAGGGCCGTTCCGACCGGGAGAAACACCTTCCACGTCCGGTAGAGGCGGCCGCGCATGACGAGAAACACGACCGAGAAGATGATCGCGAACGCGACCGCGAACAGCTGGATCATCTCCGGGAGCATCAGCCCGAACGCGGCGTTCTCGAAGACGGGCGCCCCGGTGACGGTGACGTCGACGTGGGGCGGGACGTGGACGTGGTCCGTCGCGTCGGCGACCTCGTCGGTGAGGTAGCCCGCCGCAGTGCCGGGGAGGAACCCGAAGTACTGAGCGTCCGACGGCGGGACGTCGACCTCGCCGTAGGTGGCGACGATGAGCGCCGTCTCGCGGTCGGGGTTGACGTTGCTCACGAGCGCCGCGGCGCTCGAATCGGTCGATTCGACGCGGGCGATTGAGGCGCGCACCTCGCGTTCGGTGTCGGGAATCTCGCCGCCGTTGCCGCGTCTGACCACGTCCGCGAGGCTCGTGACGCTCGAAAACTCGCCGGACGCGGCGTATCGCCTGTCGAGGCGGTCGATCGTTCGGATGGTCTCCGGCTCGTAGAGGTGGTCGGTCTCGACCATCACGAACACGTTGTTGCCGAGGTCGAACGTGTCGTCGGCTTTGACCTCCTGCCAGTTCTGGTTCGTCTGGGAGTCGTCGTCGATGTACAGCTCCATGCCGAGGCTCATCTGCACCGAGGCGCCGGCGATGGCGAGCGAGACGACCACGAGGACGGCCACGACGCTAAACACCGTCCGGCGGTTCTCGGCGGAGAACCGCCCGACTCGTTCGAGCCCGTCGCGAAGCGGAGTGGATTCGTCGTCGGTCATGTGGACGTATCGTGAGCGGTGTGGATGGATGTCGGTTCGGCGGCGTCTGGCGGGTGGTCGGCTGGCTGGGTGGTCACGGGGCGATCAGTCCCACGGGAGACGGCCGGTTCGACGGCCGACGTACACGGTCGTGCCGATCCCGAGGAGTCCGAACGCGACGAGCGGAAGCGCCGAGAACAGCCCGGCGCCGCCGTTCGATTCGACCTCGATCGGAACCTGGTACGCCTCGGACATCATCGACTTGCCGCGCTCGTCCTCGTACGCAAAGTCGATGCTCGCCGCGTACGTCTTCGGGTTGGCGTCGGCGGTCGCCGCCAGCTCGAACGTCAGCGTCGCCGACTCGCCGGGGTCGAGCGAGTCGATGTAGCCGTCGTCGTCGTCGCTGTCGAGCGGGTCGCTCGTGCCGAGGCTCGCCTCGATGTCGGTGAGCGTCTGGTTGCGGTTGTTGGTGACCTCGACCTCGATCAGCCGCGAGGAATCGACGCCGATCGTCGGGTCGGAGACGGAGACGCGGAAGTCGTCGCGGCGTGGTGCGATCGGCGTCACGAGCGAGACGTCGTCGTCGAAGCGCTGCTCGTCGGCGACGGTGCGGTACTGAACGCGCATGTCGAGTGACTTGGTGACGGCCTCGGCGTCGGGGGTCGCCGCGACCGGGAGCCGGACCGTGGCGGACTCGCCCGACTCGAGCGTGCCCGCGGAGACGGAGCCCTCGAGCAGCCGGAGCGTCGGGTACTCGCGGGCGAAGTCGATCGCCACGTCGGCGGCGACTCGCGGACCGTTGTTGGTCACGCGGACGGTGACGGCGCCCTCCTGGTCGACCCGGAGGGTTCCGCCGACGAGGTCGAGCGAGAAGTTCTGTTCTGCGGCCGGCTCGACGCCGACGGAGAGGTCGGCGTCGCGGCCGTTGATCCCCTGCGGGTCGGTGTAGCGCACGGCGCCGTCGAGCTCGTACTGACGGACCGGCGCGTCGGGTTTCACGCCCGCCTCGTAGGTGACCTCGGCGGTCTCGCCGGGAGCCAGCTCGTCGATGCGAGCGACGTCGCTCTGTTGGCCGTCGAAGCCGACCATCGAACTCCGAGAGGTGAGCGAGACCGCGACGTTCCGGGCGGGCTCGCCGCCGACGTTCTCGACGGTCACCGCGAACGGGCCGGTCTCACCGACCTGAAGCCCGCTGTCGTCGGCCGTGGTGAGCCGGAACTGCGGCGCGTCGTCGATCTCGACGTCGACCGTGTCGGTCACGGTGTACGTCCGCTCGTTCTCGCCGGTGCCGGCACGCCGGAAGGAGGTGTACGAGTACGTCATCTCGACGTCGACCTCGTAGGTGCCCGGCTCGGCGTCCTCAGGGACGTCGACGGCGAACGGCACCGACCGCGGCTCGCTTTCGGTGATCGACCCAACCGAGTGCTCGGCGGTCTCGACCGTCAACGGCGCGTCGCCGGCGTCGAGTTCGACGACGACGTTCCGTGCGGTCGTCACGCGGGCGCGCTCTGGCGGCGAGTCGTACCGAGTGGTAGCGTCGTTCGCGATCTGGATCGTCAGCGTCGAGGCGGTGCCGGGCGTGAGCGTCGGGTCGGGAGCGTACGCCTCGAGATCTGGGTCGCCACCGCTCGCTGACTGCGCCTGTGCGCCGCCGAGGCTCGCGGTGAGACCCGCGGTGAACAACAACGCCACCATCGCGAGCGTCGCGAGCGTCCGTATCGTCCGAGACCGTCGAATCGGTGTGTGAGGATCGTCGTCCATAGTATATCTCTATGTGTACAATACTACGTCCACGGAGACATATACCTGTTGATACTGAATCGCATTTAAATCGGTTGTGGAACCGTTTCGTCGCTAGAACAGATTGAACCCGGTAATGAGCCGTCTCATCTAATTGCTCTGTTTTCACAATTCTAAACAACAGGGCTCCGACGGTATCCCGCAGTCGTCGCCGGTCGCGACCCGGGAGGGTGCGGCGGCGTCTCCGAGCTACCGGTAGCGTCTGTGAACGTCGGTCGACTTTACCCCGCCGGGGGCACAGGAGCGGTATGGTATCCGAAAGGAGCGACGACGACCACGAGTTCCGCACCCGAAGCGTCCACGCCGGATCGGAGCCGGATCCGACGACGGGAGCCCGCGCGACGCCAATCTACCAGACGACCGCCTACGAGTTCGACGACGCCGACCACGCCGCGCGGTTGTTCGCGCTGGAGGAGGCGGGCAACGTCTACTCGCGGATCATGAACCCGACAAACGCGGCCTTAGAAGAACGGATGGCCTCCCTCGAAAACGGCGTGGGCGCGATCGCCACCGCCTCCGGAATGGCATCGCTGGATCTCGCGACGTTCATGTTGGCGTCCGCCGGCGACAACATTGTCACCTCGTCGGCGTTGTACGGCGGGACGTACACCTACCTCACACACTCCGTCGAGCGCCGTGGCGTCTCGACCCGATTCGTCGACACGCTCGACTACGAGGGGTACGCCGAGGCGATAGACGAACACACCGCCTACGTCCACCTCGAGACGATCGGTAACCCGGCGCTCGTCACCCCCGACATCGAGCGGGTCGCCGAGATCGCTCACGAACACGGCACGCCCGTGTTCGTCGACAACACGTTCGCGACGCCCGCGCTCTGCCGGCCGATCGACCACGGCGCAGATCTCGTCTGGGAGTCGACGACCAAGTGGCTCACCGGCAACGGAACCACCATCGGCGGCGTCCTCGTCGACGGCGGCTCGTTCCCGTGGGGCGAGTACCCCGAGAAGTTCCCGGAGATCGCGACGGACAACCCCGCGTACCACGGCGTCAACTTCGTCGAGGCGTTCGGCGACCAGGCGTTCACCTTCGCGGCCGTCACCCGCGGGGTGCGCGACCTCGGCAACCAGCAGTCGCCGTTCGACGCCTGGAACACGCTCCAACAGACGGAGTCGCTCCCGTTGCGGATGGAGCGCCACTGTGAGAACGCCCAGATCGTCGCGGAATCGCTCGAGGCGCACGCGGACGTGGCGTGGGTGAACTACCCCGGCTTGGCTGACCACGAGACCCACGAAACCGCCAGCGAGTACCTCGAGGGAGGATACGGCGGCATGGTGACGTTCGGACTCGACGGCGGCTTCGAGGCCGCCAAAGCCACCGTGGAAAACGCCGAACTCGCCTCGTTGCTGGCGAACGTCGGCGACGCCAAGACGCTCGTGATCCACCCCGCCTCAACGACCCACCAGCAGCTGACCGAGGCGGAACGCGAGGCCGCCGGCGTCACCGGCGACATGGTGCGGCTCTCGGTCGGCATCGAGGACCCGGCCGACATCGTCGCCGACCTGGAGGCGGCGATCGAGACGGCGAGCGCGTAAGCCGAGAGGCGGACGCGACGCTCACGCCGGTGTCAGCCGAACGACCGGGGCGTCCTCGGCGTCGACCGCCAGGTACAGTCGGCCCGTCTCCGGAGCCTCGGCGACGGTGCGGATCCGTTGTTCTCTGTCGGCGAGGAGGCGGTCGACGCCGGTGACGGCGGTGCCGTCGAGCGTGAGCCGAGCGACGGCCCGAGCGGCCAGCCCGCCGACGAAGAGGTCGCCCTCCCAGTCCGGAAACGCCGACCCGGTGTGGACGGTCATGCCGCCCGGCGGAAACCCGCCGCTGCCACACGGCCACGAGTGGGCCGGCGCGATCACGTCCTCGCGGTCGTCGTGAGAGACGCCGATCGGGTCGCCCTCGCCGTAGGTACAGCCGTCGTCGGCAACCGGCCAGCCGTAGTTTCCGCCCGGTCGAAGCACGTTGATCTCGTCGCCGTCCTGCTCGCCGTACTCGCTCGCCCAGAGGTCGCCGGTGTCGGGGTGGACGGTCAACCCCTGTGGGTTCCGGTGGCCGTAGCTGTAGATCGCATCGCGCGCGTTCGGGTCGTCGACGAAGGGATTGTCGTCGGGCACCGAGCCATCGGGCGCGAGCCGGAGGATCTTCCCCAGGTCGACCGAAAGGTCCTGTGCGACGTGGTCCGGTCCGAAGTTCTTGAACTGGCGGTCGCCGACGGTCACGTACAGCCGGTCGGCGGCGTCGAAGGCGATCCGCGAGCCGTAGTGACCCGCGGAGTCGACGGGAGGATCGGCGGCGTAGAGCGGCTCGAACTCCTCCAGCCGGGGCGCCTCCCGGTCGAGTCGCCCGCGGCCGAGGGCGGTCGTCGAGTCGCCGTCCGCGTTCGCCGTCGAGTACGTGAGATACACCCATCGCCGGTCCGGAAACGACGGGTGGAGTGCGACGTCGAGAAGCCCGCCCTGTCCCCGGGCAAACACCTCGGGCGTCCCGTCGACCCGTCGAACCGATCCGGACGCTCGGTCGACGAGGCGCAGGTCGCCGGCGCGCTCGGTGACGAGAAGTCCGTCGTCCGGAAGAAACGCGATACTCCACGGGTTCGAAAACCCGGTGGCCACCGTCTCGACGGCGAACGGGGCGGCGGTGTCGTCGGAGCTATCGGAGCCGCCGTCAGAACCGTCGGAGCCATCGGAGCCGACACAGCCGGCGAGCGATCCGGCGCCGGCGGCAGCAACGGCCGAGAGGAGCTGTCGTCGATCCATCGAATACGTCTGGAGCCTGGGTGGGAGCCGACATCAAGGGTGTGGTTGCGCGAGCGTGAGGAAAGACGAAGACGCGGAGCGTGTCGACGCTCAGAGGTCGTCGCGCTCGAACTTCAACAGGCCGAAAAGCGGCGGCGCGAGCGTCCAGAACAACAACATCGCGACCGCCGAAATCTGTTGGTTCACCTGGTCGCCGGAGAACAACTGGTCGGCGAGAAACGCGTTCGCCAACACCTCGACGCCGGCCGTTGGGTTGGCGACGTCGAGAAACGTCCGGATCTCACCCATCGAGACCGGCAACGCCTCGATGGGCCCCCCGAACGCGCCGATCACCCGACCGGTGAACAGCCCCCACATCAGAACGAAGAGCGCGTACACCGTGATGCCGGCGATCAGCGCGCGTTGTTGGGTCGCCACCGCGGCCGAACACCCGACCGCGATGGCGACGAACACCACGCCGAGCGCCGCCGCGAAGACGGTGTAGCCGAGATACGACCCGGCGTTGAACGTCACCGGGGTGGCGACCAACACGATCGCGGGCAGGAGGAAGCCGGCGAGCGTCGCCAGCGCCAGCGCCGCGCCTCGGCCGGCGACCTTCCCGAAGACGACGTCGGCTCGCGAGTGGGGCAACGAGAGGAGCAGTTTCAACGAGCCGGACTCGCGCTCGCCGCTCACCGCGTTGTAGCCGACGACGACTCCGACGAGCGGGACCAGCCCGGTCACGAGCACCGGGCCGACGAAGGCGCTCAACAGGAGCTCCGTCGCGAACTGGTCGGCCTGTCCCTGCGGCCGAATGACGTACGCGAACACGGCCACGAGCAGCGAGAACAACGCGACGAGAACGACCATCCCGCGCGAGCGAACCGTGTCCTGAAAATCCTTCTTTGCGACCGCCGGGAGGCTCATCCGTCCACCTCCTCCGGTCGAGCAGGCGATCCCTCGGCCGTGTCGTCGGCTGTCGCCTCGGCTGCCTCGGAGTCTTCGTCGGGTGTCGTCTCCCCCTCCGTGTACGCCAAGAAGAGGTCTTCGAGCGACGCCTCCGTCGTGTGGAAGTCGTCGACGACGGCGCCGGCGTCCTCGGCCGCGGCGATAACCTGCGTTTTCACGTCCGGCTCACAGCTCACGGCGAGCGTGTCGGTGTCGGCGTCGACGGCCGAGACGCCGGCGACCGCACGCACCGCGTCAACGACCGGGTCGGTCGCGTCGTCGACGGTGACCTCCAACGTCTCCTCGCCGCCGACGGCCGCCCGAAGCCCCTCAATCGAGTCCTCGGCGACGAGCTCGCCCGCCCGGAGGATCCCCACGCGGTCACAGACGGCTTCGACCTGCGCGAGCACGTGTGAGGAGAAGAACACCGTAGTGCCGCGGTCCGCCTCCGCAGAGACGATTTCGCGCATGTCTTTCACCCCCGCGGGATCGAGCCCCGAAGAGGGCTCGTCGAGGATCAACAGATCGGGGTCGCCGACGAGCGCCATCGCCAACGCGAGCCGTTGTTGCATCCCCTTGGAGTAGCCGCCGGCCGTGCGGTCGGCGTCCTCGAGAAGGCCGACGCGGTCGAGGACGGGATCGGGCTCGACGTCGAGCCCCTTCGACTCGATGGCGAACTCGACGTGTTTTCGCCCGGAGAGCCGGTCGTAAACGGAGAAGCCGTCGGGAAGGACGCCGGTCTGCCGCCGGATCTCGACGCTGTCGACGGTGGCGTCGCGCCCGAGCACCGTCACCGTTCCCTCGGTCGGTCGAACCAGGTCCAACACCATGTCGATGGTCGTCGACTTGCCGGCTCCGTTGGGGCCGAGAAAGCCGTATACCTCGCCCTCCTCGACGGTGAGGTCGAGGTCGGACACGGCCGTGACGCCCGGGAACTCCTTCGTCACGCCGCGCAGCTCGATGGCGGTCATATCCCCCGTTCCGGTGGCATCAGATAAAGGGTTGTGGCTTGCCGCCGTCGTCACGCCGCCTCCGGGGGCCACGCGATGCCGTGGTCGGCCAACAGGTCGGCAAACGCCGCCTCGTCGAGCACAGGGACGTCCTCGGCGGCGGCGGCGTCGCGCTTCGTCCGGCCGGGATTCTCGCCCGCGACGAGATAGTCGGTGTTGCCCGACACGCTCGAGGTGGCGTTCGCGCCGTGGGCCTCCACGAGCGCCTGCGCCTCGTTTCGGGTCGTCGACAACGACCCGGTGAACACGAACGTCAGTCCGTCGAGCGGCGCGTCGGCGGCGTCGGCGGACTGTGCGGACTGTGGCTCCACCCCACGGTCGCGAAGCCCCTCGATCGCCGCTCTGTTCTCCGGGGCGTCGAGAAACTCGCGGATCGACGCCGCGACCGCCGGACCCACGTCGTCGACCTCGCGGAGCGCCGCCTCGTCGGCGTCGAACAGCGCGTCGAGGTCGCCGAAGTGCGTCGCCAGCGCCTCGGCCGTGGTCGGCCCCACGTCGGGGATTCCGAGCCCCGCGAGGAACCGGTCGAGCGGCGGCTCGCGTGTCGCCTCCAACGCGTCTATCAGGTTCTGTGCGCTGGTTTCGCCCCATCCCTCGAGGCCGACGAGGTCCTCGACGGCGAGGTCGTACAGGTCCGGCAGCGACTCCACGAGCCCCGCCTCGCGGAGCTGTTCGACCCGCTCGGGGCCGAGCCCCTCGATGTCGAGCGCGTCGCGGCGAGCCCAGTGTTCGACCGCGCGCTCGAGCTGTGCGGGACAGCCGAGCCCGCCGGAACAGAACGCGAGGGGTCCCTCGCGCTCGACCGGGGCGTCACAAACCGGACACGTCTCCGGGAACGCGTAGGTGCCCGTCGAGCGCTTCTCGACGACCGCCGGCACGTACGGGATCACGTCGCCGGCGCGGTACACCCGGACGCGGTCGCCGACGTTCACGCCGAGCGCCTCGATCTCTCCGGGGTTGTGGAGGGTCGCCCGCGAGACGGTGACGCCGCCGACATCGATCGGCTCGAGCTCCGCGACCGGAGTGAGCCGCCCCGTTCGTCCGACCTGGACGGTGATGTCGCGAAGCGTCGTGGTCGCCGTCCGGGGCGGGAACTTGTACGCGAACGCCCACCGCGGGGCCCGGGCGGTCGACCCGAGCGCGTCACAGGCCGCCCGGTCGTCCACCGATATCACCACCCCGTCGACCGCGTAGTTCAGGTCGTCGCGGGCCGCGAGGATGCGGTCGCGGTACTCGATCGCGTCCTCGATGTCGTCGACGCGCTCGACGCGGTCGGCACGCGGGAGCCCCAGCGCGTCGAACGCCGCCAGCTGGTTCCAGTTGGTCTCGGGAGGCTCGGTCGCGTCGTCGTCCCACGCCAGCACGTCGAAGACGAAGGCGTCGAGCGGGCGATCGGCGACGACCGCCGGATCGAGCTGCCGAAGCGTCCCGGCGGCGGCGTTGCGCGGGTTCGCGAACGGTTCGTCGCCGCGCTCGCGGCGGTCTCTGTTGTGCGCCTCGAAGGCATCCTGGGGCATGTACACCTCGCCGCGGACGGCGAGCCGCGCCGGCGGGTCTCCCCGGAGCCGTCCCGGAATCGACCGTATCGTGCGGACCTGCTCGGTGACGTCGTCGCCCGCCTGCCCGTCCCCCCGGGTCGCCGCGCGGACGTACACGCCGTCCTCGTAGATGAGCTCCACCGAGAGCCCGTCGAACTTCGGCTCGCAGACGTACCGGAGCGCGTCGAGGTCGAATCCCGCCTCGCGGAGCCCGGAGCGAACCCGCTCGTCGAACTCGCGGACCGCGTCGGCGGTCTTCGCGTTGTCGATAGAACGCATGGGCGCGACGTGCTCGACGGTGGTCAGTTCGTCGACCGGCTCGCCGCCCACCCGGCGGGTCGGCGAGTTCTCGGTGTCGAGGTCGAACGCCGCCTCGAGCTCGCGCAGCCGGTCGAACAGGCGGTCGTACGTCGCGTCGGCGATCAACGGGTCGGCCTCGACGTAGTACCGATGGTCGTGTTCGCGTATCGCCGCTCGGAGGAGCGCCGCCTGCCGCTCGGCCGCCGCGGGCGACAGCTCGGCGACCGGCTCGAACGCCGCCGGCGGCTCCTCGACGTAGGGGTTCTTCTCCGGGTCTGCGTGACGCGTCGACGAGGTCGTCATCGATCGCTCGTTGGGTCGGTATGGGCTAAAAACGACCGACCTGGGGTCGGGGACGCAACGTCGCGCATCTTTATGCGTGCGCCACGAGACGAACCACCCGTGATGCGATCGACAGCAGATCAGTGGGTCGTCGAGGCGCACGCGGCGGTCGAGGCGCTCGCAAGGAACGGACGATGAGCCGAGTCCGAGTGCTGAGCTACAACGTCCGCTACGACAACCGAGACGACAGCCACGACGCGTGGTACGCCCGCCGCGGCGGCGTCGCTGACCTGGTTCGGTTTCACCGGCCCGACCTCGTGGCGTTCCAAGAACCCGTGGCCGGACAACGCCACGACCTCGACGAGCGACTGTCCGACTACGACCTCGTCGGCGAGGGGCGCGAAGGCGGCGACGAGGGCGAGGGGTGCCCGATCGGCGTGCGCACCGACCGCTGGCGGGTCGTCGCCGACGGGACGTTCTGGCTCTCCGAGACGCCGACGGAGCCGTCCACCGGCTGGGGCGCCGCCCACCCGCGGGTCACCACGTGGGCGCGGGTCCGGCCGCGGGCAGCGACGGACGACGGGGTCGCTCCTGCCGACGCGCCGCTGGTCGTGGCCAACACCCACTTCGACCACATGAGCGCGCGGGCCCGCCGCGAGTCCGCGCGACTGCTGGCCGAGCGGCTTCCCGATATCGCCGCCGAAAGCGCGGCCGAGTCGACGCGCGGTACCGAGGACGGGGTCGACGAGACGCCGCTCGTGCTCGTCGGCGACCTCAACTGTACGGCCGGGTCGGATCCCTATCGAATACTGACCGGGAGTTCGCCGGCGGCCGACGGTCGACGGGACGACGCCGACACCGGCGATAACGCGGCCGACACCGACGGCGACGCGGCCGGGCAGTTCCGAGACGCCGCCGGGCTCGCCGACATCCGGCACGGCCCGCGGACGAGCCTGACCGACTTCACGCGTCTGATCGCCGGTCGGCGAATCGACCACGTGCTGGTCGCGCCCGGCGTCGACGTCGAGGCGTTCGGAACGCTCGCCGACCGCGACGACCGGGGGCGGTATCCCTCCGACCACCTGCCGGTGCTCGCTCGGCTGCGGCTGTGAGCCGGGTCGGCAGCAGCCGTCAGTCCGATTCCTCCGTCGCGTACCGTTCGACGGCGTCCTCGTACCCCCGGACGGCGGTCTCGTACGTCTCCCGGAGGTCGGCGATCGGCGTCTCGGTGGCGTCGACCCGAAGGTCGTTGTAGTAGCGGTCGACGCGCTCGTCGGCCTCGGTGGTGGTCACCCGCAGCGCGGCCGATTGTACGGGGAGGTCGTCGCGTTTGTCGCCGCCGGCGGCGTGGCCTGCCGCGAGCGCGTCGACCAGCCGCTCGGCGAGCCGTGCCGTGCCGTGAGCGGTCGACTCGTAGGCGGCCGCGACATCGTCGACCACCGCGGGGCCGTCGAGGAGGTTGCCGGCGACGGTGTAGTTCTCCCCGACCGTCTGGCCGTACCAGTCGCCACACGCCTCCCCGGAGAAGGCGAAGGTGTCCTCGGCGTCCACGCCGTGGAGTTGTCGGCGGTCGCGCCCCTCGTCGGCGTTCAACAACGCGTCGAGCGCGTCGTCGACGGCGACTCCGTCGGCGAGGTACGCGATCCCCTTGCGGCCGAGTTCGACGTTGACGCGCGATTGTGTCGCCACCGCGCCGTCGGCGGAGGCGAACGGACAGAGCGTGCCGACGCCGGGCAGTCGCGTCGTCACCGCCACGCCGAACCGAACCTGGTCATCGCCCGCGTCGTCGGTGTATCGCTCGCGGACGCAGATGCTGAACGTCACGCCACGCGGTCGGGCCGCGACCCGCAAAAGGCTACCCGTGGCGGCACACCGCCGGGGGCATATGGCCGAGCGGCGGCGTGGATTTCACGGCGTGTACTTAAACCCCGCTGACGGGCTCACACCGCATTCGGCGCGAGGGCGGCCGTAGCAGGCGATTGTGATCGGAGGTGCGTGTCAACTGGCGACACGCTTATTACTGTCACACCCTCCCATACATATAGCCTCGGTAACGGGCCGGGAACGAGAACCTCCGCGCGTTGGGTCCCGACGGTGTGACGACCACGGCGCCGCCGGGGAGGATATCGTCGGCACGGAGAGCCACGCGTTAGTCTCACGATGTCGACAGGAGCGTGCTCGAACCACCCGTCCGAGACAAGTGATACGATGTCAGAGAGACAAACGCTCGAACGACTCAGCGAGGAGTACCGGACGGGAGTCCCCGACGACCTGCGGGAGCCGCGTTCGTTCGACTGGTATCTCGACGCGCTGTACGACGACCCGCGGATCGCACGAAACGCACATCAGCGCGTCGCAGACATGTTCGATTACTACGGAACGCGCTACGACGAGGAGCGCGGCGTCGTCGAGTACTCGCTCGCCGCCGACGACCCGCTCCACGACGGCGAGAACGTCTTCTACGGCCGCGAGGTGCACGAATCGATCCACGAGTTCGTCAACAAGGTGAAATCCGGCGCGCGCGGGCTGGGCCCGGAAAAACGGATCAAGCTGCTGTTGGGGCCGGTCGGCTCCGGCAAGTCGCACTTCGATTACCTCACGCGCCGGTACTTCGAGGCGTACACCCGCGAGGAGGCCGGTCGGATGTACACGTTCCGGTGGACCGACCTCCGGTCGGTCATCGACGACCAAGACCCCGACGACGACACGGTGCGGTCGCCGATGAACCAAGACCCGCTGGTGTTGCTCCCGAAAGAACAACGCGCAGCCGTCATCGACGACCTCAACGAGCGGCTCGACGCCCCCTACACCCTCGAGAACGACCAGCATCCCGACCCGGCGTCGGAGTTCTACCTCAACGAACTGTTGGCCCACTACGACGACGACCTCCAGGCGGTGTTAGAAAACCACGTCGAGGTGATCCGGCTCGTCGCCAGCGAGAACCGCCGGGAGTGTATCGAGACGTTCGAGCCGAAAGACAAGAAGAACCAGGACGAAACCGAACTCACCGGCGACGTGAACTACGCTAAACTCGCCGTCTACGGCGAGTCTGACCCCCGCGCGTTCGACTACGCCGGGGCGTTTTGTAACGCGAACCGCGGACTGTTCTCCGGCGAGGAGTTGTTGAAACTCCAGCGCGAGTTCCTCTACGACTTCCTACACGCCTCTCAGGAGGGGACGATCAAGCCGAAGAACAACCCGCGGATCGACATCGACCAGGTGATCGTCGGCCGGACCAACATGCCGGAGTACCGCGAGAAGACCGGCGACGAGAAGATGGAGGCGTTCAACGACCGCACCAAGCGGATCGACTACCCGTACGTCTTGGAGTACGAAAGCGAGTCCGAGATTTACGGGAAGATGCTCGACAACGCCGACGTCCCCAACGTCCACGTCGAGCCGCACACTTTGAAGATGGCCGGACTCTTCGGCGTGTTGACCCGGCTCGAAGAGCCGACAGACGAGACGGTGAGTCTTCTCGAGAAGGCGAAGGTGTACAACGGCGAGTTGGAAGACGAGGAGATCGACCGTCGGAAGCTCCGCGAGGACGCCGCCGAGTCCGCGGACATCGGCGAGGGGATGGAGGGCGTCTCCGCGCGGTTCATCGGCGACGAGATCGCCGAAGCGATCATGGACGCCACCCACCGCGACCGGTCGCACCTCTCGCCGTTGTCGGTGTTCGACCACTTCGAGGCGAACCTCGGCGGCCACGGCTCGATCGCCGCCGACGACCTCGGCCGCTACGAGCGGCTCCTCGATACGGTTCGCGAGGAGTACCGCGACCGCGCCATCGAGGACGTTCGCCACGCGCTGGCGTACGACGTGGACGAGCTCCGCCGGCAGGGCGAAAAGTACATGGACCACGTGATGGCGTACATCGACGACGCTACCGTCGACGACGAGCTCACCGGCCGCGAGACGGAGCCCGACGAGACGTTCATGCGGGCGGTCGAAGAACAGCTCGACATCCCCTCCGACCGCAAGGATGACTTCCGGCAGGAGGTGTCGAACTGGGTGTCTCGGCGCGCCCGCGAGGGCCGCGACTTCGACCCACAGGAGAACGACCGGCTCCGGCGCGCGCTGGAGCGCAAGCTGTGGGAGGATAAAAAGCACAACATCAACTTCTCGGCGCTGGTCTCGGCGACGGACCTCGACGAGGAGGAGCGCAGCGCCTGGGTCGACGCCTTGGTCGACCGCGGCTACTCCGAGGAAGGAGCCGGCGAGGTGCTCGAGTACGCGGGCGCGGCGGTCGCCCGCTCGGAGATCGAGGAGGGCGGAGACTGAGATGCTCGCGAGACGCCGAGACGCGGACCGTCGCACGAGGACGCCGCCATGACCGGGACCGACGCCGGCGGCGAGGCGTTCTTGCGCGAGGCCGACGAGAGCCTCCGCGGGGCGTACGACCCGCCGATGAGCCTCGAGGCGTACGTCGACCGGGTTCTCGAGAACCCGCTGGCGGCCGCCTCGGGGGCCCGATACGTGCTCGCGGCGATCGAGTCACAGGGAACTCGAGAGGTGACAGAACGCGGCGAGCGGCTCGACCGGTATCGGTTCTTCGACGACCCGTTCAACGACGGCGAACACGCGGTGTTGGGCAACACCGCTGCGCTCAACGCCTTCGTCGACGACCTGCGAGCGGCCGCGGCGGGCCGCGGGAACGACGAGACCATCGTCTGGATCGACGGGCCGACGGCCACCGGCAAATCGGAGTTCAAGCGGTGTCTGATAAACGGCCTCCGGGAGTTCTCCCGGACAGATCGCGGCCGTCGGTACACGCTCGAGTGGAACGTCACCGGAGCGGGCGGCTCCAACCGCTCGTTGTCGTACGGCAGCGGCGCCGACGCCGCGGCGTGGTACCGCAGCCCGGTCCAATCGCACCCGTTGTCCGTCTTCCCCGACGACGTGCGGACGGAGATCGCAGAGACCGTCGCCGACGAGGCGGCCTACCCGATCGTCGCGGACGTGGAGCTCGACCCGTTCAGCCGCGAGGCGTACGACCACCTGGAATCGGCGTACCGCGACGAGGGACGGCGAGACCTCTTTTCGGCGATCACCGACCGCGACCACCTGCGGGTGACGAGCTACGTGGTCGACGTCGGTCAGGGGATCGGCGTGCTCCACGCCGAGGACGACGGAAGCCCGAAAGAACGGCTCGTCGGCTCGTGGATGGGCGGCATGCTCCGCGAGCTCGACTCGCGCGGCCGCAAGAACCCCCAGGCGTTCAGTTACGACGGCGTGCTCTCGCAGGGTAACGGCGTCGCCACCGTCGTCGAGGACGCGAGCCAACACGCCGACCTGCTCCGGCAGCTGCTCAACGTGCCCGACGAGCGGCGGGTCAAACTCGACAAGGGGATCGGGATGGACGTCGACACCCAGCTGATCGTGATCTCGAACCCCGACCTCGACGCCGAGCTCGATCGGCACGCCGACCGCGAGGGGGCCGACCCGCTCAAGGCGCTCAAGCGCCGTCTCACCCGCCACGAGTTCCGGTACCTCACCAACCGCCGGCTGGAGGCCGCGTTGTTGCGCCGAGAGGTCACCGGCCGGACCACGGTGCCGGGGATCGCACGCGACAGCGCCGACCGCGAGGATCGGAGCCCGGACGACGACCACGTGCGCGCCCCGCTCACGGTCACCGTCCGCGACGACGACGGCACGGAACGGAGCCGCGAGCTCGCGCCACACGCCATCAGCGCGGCGGCGTTGTACGCGGTCGTCACGCGGCTCGACACCGACGACCTGCCCGCCGACATCGACCTCGTCGAGAAGGCGCGGCTGTACGAGGACGGCGAGATCCGTCGCGACGGCGACGTCATCGTCATCGACGACATCGACTTCGGCAACGGCGACGGGCGGACGGGGATCCCCGTCACGTACACCCGCGATACGGTCGCAGACCTGCTCGGCAGCGAGACCGACCGGAGCCACCCGGAGCTGCCCGTCGAGCGCGTCATCACCCCACAGGACGTGTTGGAGGCGATGGCGGACGGGCTCTCCGACGCGCCGGTGTTCTCGCGGGCCGAGGTCGCGGAGTTCGAGAGCCGGCGTCCGCCGGTCGGCGAGCGGATTCGCGAACGGCAGCGCGAGGACGTCGTCGACGCGGCGCTGGCGGCGGAGACGGTCGCGACCGAGACGGTCGCGGAGTACGTCGAACACGTGTACGCGTGGGACGCCGACGAGCCGGTCGAGACCGAGCGGGGCCCAACGGAGCCCGACGCGCTCGCGATGAAGGTGTTCGAGACGGAGACGCTGGGGCGGTTCGACGAGGACGAGTATCGCGGAACGGACCCCAGCCGCGCGGTCGCGGAGTTCCGCCGCGAGAAGGTGATCCGAGCGCTCACCCGCTACG
Source organism: uncultured archaeon A07HR67 (assembly GCA_000496175.1). Classification (GTDB taxonomy): domain Archaea; phylum Halobacteriota; class Halobacteria; order Halobacteriales; family Haloferacaceae; genus Halorubrum. The sequence goes on from KI543168.1 coordinate 523,750, forward strand.
CGTGGCGGAACCGCGGAGATGGGTTCAGCGTCAACGATGTCGAACTCGAGGCGATCCCCGAGCTGAAGGCGGTGTTGGAGGCGAACGACTTGGCGGACCTGAAACGCCGGTTCCCCGAACTCGACCCGGCGGAGTGGGCCGACCCGCCGGCGGACACGGAGACCGCACGGGTGAAGGCGGCGACGATCGACCGGCTGGAAGACCGCGGATACAGCCGGGCGTCCGCCGAGCTGACCAGCCGCGCCGTGATGCGCGACGCCCGCGACGAGTGGGCCGAACTGGCGACCGACGGAGACGGCTCCGGCGGCTGGAACGGGTCGGCCGGGCGCCGCGGAGGTGGTCGCTGATGGGGCTGCCCGAAGACCGCGAGCGGTTCCGCGAGGTGGGCGAGGCCCGTCGTGAGGACCTCGCCGAGTTCATCCGCCACGGCAACCTCGGCGGCTCCGGTCCCGACCGGGTCCGGATCCCGATCAAGATCGTCGACCTCCCGACGTTCGAGTACGACCAGCGGGAGGCCGGCGGCGTCGGGCAGGGTGAGGACGGCCAGCCGCAGCCCGGCCAGCCCGTCGAGCCAGAACCCGGCGACGACGACGAGTCGGGCGAGCCCGGCGAGGAGGGCGACGAACACGAGTACTACGAGATGGACCCCGAGGAGTTCGCTCGGGAGCTCGACGAGGAGCTCGGTCTCGACCTCGAGCCGAAGGGCAAACGCGTGGTAGAGGAGGTGGAAGGCGACTTCACCGACACCGCCCGCGCCGGCCCGAAGGGAACCCTCGACGTCGACGAGTTCTTCAAACGCGGGCTGAAACGCCACCTCGCGACCGACTTCGACGAGTCGTACGTCCGCGAGGGGTTGTTCGTCGCGGGCGCGGACGCCGACGACGTCTTCGCGTGGGCCCGCGACCGGAACGTGCCCGTCTCACACGCGTGGGTCGCCGACGCGGCCGCGGAGGTCGAAGCCGAGCGCGGCGAGCCAGTCGAGGCGGCCGCCCGCTGGGAGAGCTTCGACCAGCTCGACGCGGAGTTGGACCGCAAGCCGGTGAGCCACCGGATCCGAAAGAACGGGATAGATAGCGTCCCCTTCCGCAGCGAGGACGAGCGCTTCCGGCACCCCGAGATCATCGAGAAGCGCGAGCGCAACGTCGTCGTGGTGAACGTTCGGGACGCCTCCGGCTCGATGCGCGAAACCAAACGCGAGCTGGTCGAGCGGGTGTTCACGCCGATGGACTGGTACCTGACCGGCAAGTACGATTCCGCCGAGTTTCGGTACGTCGTCCACGACGCGGAGGCGTGGGAGGTCGACCGCGAGGAGTTCTTCGGCATCCAGTCGGGCGGCGGAACCCGGATCTCCAGCGCGTACGAGCTGGTCGAAGAAATTCTCGAGGAGTATCCGTTCAGCGAGTGGAACCGGTACGTGTTCGCCGCCGGCGACTCGGAGAACTCCGGCGACGACACGAAACAGGGGGTGATTCCCCGGATGCGGTCGATAGACGCCAACCTCCACGCGTACGTGGAGACCCAGCCCGGCGGAACCGCGCCGAACGCCCGCCACGCCGACGAGGTGGAGCGGACGCTCGGCGACGCCGACAACGTCGCCGTCGCGCGCGTCTCCGGGCCCGACGACGTCACCGACGCCATCTACGAGGTACTGAGCACGGAGGACGGACGCGAATGAACCGGAGGCTACCATGAGAGACGACAGGCTCGAGGCGAAACGCGCGGCGGCGACGCTGGACGAGCCGGCCGCAGAGGCCAGAAACCTCGCCGAGCGGCTCGGACTCGACCCCTACCCGGTTCGGTACTGGGTGGTCGACCACGACGAGATGAACGAGCTCATCGCCTACGGCGGGTTCCAGCGACGGTACCCCCACTGGCGATGGGGGATGAACTACGAGCGCCAGCGCCAGAAGGACCGCCACGGGTTGGGGAAGGCGTTCGAGATCGTTAACAACGACGATCCGAGCCACGCCTTTCTCCAGGAATCGAACACGACCGCCGACCAGAAGGCGGTGATCACCCACGTCGAGGGACACGCCGACTTCTTCGCGAACAACGGCTGGTTCGGGCTGTACGCCGACCGCGGCGAGGACGGCCCGAATGCCGCGGCGCGGCTGGAACGCAACGCCGACCGGATCGCGGCGATCGCCGACCAGCCGGACGTCGACCGCGACGAGGTCGAGCGGCTGGTCGACGCGGTATCGGCGCTCGAAGACACGATCGACCAGCACAGCCCGGTCGACGCCGCCCGCTCGACGGAGGAGCCAGGGGTCGCCGACGACGTGACCGACCCCGGAGAAGATCCGACCGCGGCGATCGAGGCGCGCATCGACGAGTTGGGCCTCTCCGAGGAGGTGCGCCGAGACATGTTCGACGACGAGTGGCTCGACGCCCAGGAGGGCGACGTCGGACCGGACGACCCCCGGCCCGACGTGCTCGCGTTCCTCCGGGATCACGGCAAACGGTACGACGAACAGACGGGGAAGGCAGTCGACCGCGAGCCGTGGGAGACCACCGTGATCGACGCCGTCCGCGAGGAGGCGTACTACTTCGCGGGCCAGAAGGTGACGAAGGTGATGAACGAGGGCTGGGCCAGCTACTGGGAGGCGCTCATGATGGGCGGCGAAGGGTTCGCCAGCCCCGACGAGTTCCTCACCTACGCCGACCACATGTCTCGCGTGCTCGGCTCGCCCGGGCTCAACCCGTACAAGCTGGGGTTCGAGCTGTGGACCCACGTCGAGTTACAGGCCGCCCGCCGCGACGTGATCGACAAGCTGTTGCGCGTCGACGGGGTGACGCCGGAGAACTTCCACTCGCGGGTCGACCTCAGGCGGGTGCGGGAGACGCTGGAGCCGGATCCGGCGATCGCGGGTGCGGGACCGGCGACGCTCGACGAGCTGGCCGAACTGGCTGCCGCCGGCGATCCTCGGGTGGACGCCGAGACGGTCGACAGGGCGTTGTCCGTCCGCGACGGCGACCGTGACCCGGCAGACGGCCCGGACATCGAGCAGTACCCCTGGAAGCTGCTCACCCACGAGGGGCTCGCAGAGCGTCACTACGTGCTCTCGCGGCCGAAACACCGGAGCGCGCTCCGGAACGTTTCTCGGGCGACGCTCGAGGAACGAGCCCGGTACATGTTCGACGTCGACCGCTACGACGCCGTCGAGGACGCGCTCGCGGACGTCGACCGAACCGCGGGCTGGACCCGGATGTTCGAGGTGCGAGAAAGCCACAACGACGTGACGTTCCTCGACGAGTTCCTCACCGACGAGTTCGTCCGCGAGCGGAACTACTTCACCTACGAGTACAGCCAGGCCGGCGACGGCTTCCGGGTCGCCAGCACCGACGCCGACGACGTGAAACGCAAGCTCTTGTTGCAGTTCACGAACTTCGGCAAGCCGACGATCGTCGTGCTCGACGGCAACTTCCGAAACCGCGGAGAGCTGTTGTTGGGCCACCGATACAACGGGGTCGCACTCGACGAGGCGCAGGCGAAGGCCACGTTGGAACGCGTCTTCGAGCTGTGGGGTCGGCCGGTGAACCTCGCGACGATCCGAACGGAGTACAGCGAGGAGGAGCTCCGGCGCGCACAGCGCCGGGGCAGCGAGCCGGACGGCAGAGAGGTCGGCGTTCGGTTCCAGTACGACGGCGGCGAGGTGACCGAACACGAGCTCGATGCCGACATCGAAGACCGGATCGCCGCCGACGAGGTCGACTACGACACCAAGCCCGACGAGTGGCTAGCGTGAGCCGGCACCGGGCGTATTACACGCCCACGCCGGAGTCGGCGTCAGGCAGGTCGTGTTTCGTCACGGGAATATCGAGCTCCTCTAAGGCCGCCTCCATGTGGCGATCCTGTGCGAACTCCGCGCCGTCGGCCTCGCGAAGCCGCTGTGCGGTCGCGAGCACCGCGGCCTTCTGATCGTCGGGGATTTCGTACTTGTCGGCGGAGAGTTCGATCACCAGCCCGTTGTTGTCCTGGGTGTAGATCGAGTGGAAGATGCCACGGTCGAAGACGTTGTAGCCCTTGCCGGCCGCCTCGAGTGCGGCCATGATATCGGCGTACTCGTCCGGGTCGACGCTGAAACAGAGGTGGTGGACCGCGCCGGTTCCGGGGCGCTGACCGCGCGCCGAGGAGCGGTCGTCGCTCACGAAGACGGTGAGAATCCGGCCATCGCCGGTGTCGAAAAACAGGTGTGTCTGTGAGGGGTCGTCGAGGTTCGGCTGACGCAGGACGAGCGGCATCCCCAGCAGGTCACGGTAGAACGCGAGCGTGTCTGCCTCGTTGCTTCCCCAAATCGTCACGTGGTCGGTTCCGGTGGTGTGAAACGGCGCGTCCGGCAGCGCTGCTGTCACAGGCGTCTCGGTCTCATGTTCCATACGACCAGTACGAGAGCCGCACGCATAAACACGCCAGGGAACGCCGGGTGATCGGCTGACATCGGGGTTATCGGGCCGTCAGGGGGCCGCGTCGACGCATCACTTACTACCGGCGAGCCGTTTGAGACAAGCATGATGCTGCCGACGCACGTGCTCGTCGGGATGACGCTCGCGACGCCGGTTGCGGTGGCCGTTCCCGACCTCGCCGGTCCGGCGGTCGGCGGCGCGGTTCTCGGGAGCGTCGTTCCCGATCTCGACGTGGTCGGCCGGCACCGCCGGACGCTCCACTTCCCGACCGGCTACGCGCTGGCGGCAGCGATAGCGGTCGGGGTCGCGCTCGTCGTTCCGACCGGTCCGACGGCCGGGCTCGCCGCCGGACTCGTCGCGGGCGCGGTCCACTGTCGGATGGACAGCTACGGCGGCAGCCCCGAACTCCGACCGTGGAAACGCACCGTCGACCGCGCGGTGTACGACCACGTCCGGGGCCGCTGGCGGCCCGCGAGACGCTGGGTGCGCTACGACGGCTCGCCGGGCGACCTCTTGGCCGCGCTCGTCGCGGCCGTCCTTCCGGCGGTCGTCTTCGAGGGACCGCCTCGGCTGCTCGTCGCAGCCGCGGTGGCCGTCGCCGTCGTCTATACGGCGCTCAGACGGCGGCTGCCGGCGCTCGTCGACGTCGTCACCGGCGACGAGGTGTGACTCACCCACGTCGCCACACCGCGGGTTCGACGCCGAGAGACCGCACGACGGCCGGGTAGCCGAACGCGACGACGGAGACGAGAAGCAACGACCCCCAGAACGGCATCTCGCCGACGAAACGCTCGACGACGGCCAGAAGCGCCAGCATCAGGGCGAACATCACGCCCCAGTGTGGCGCGAGCTGTCGCACCTTCTCGGTGGTCGTGGTCATGACTCCGGTATCCGGCGAGAACGCTAGTGGTTGTCGGTCGCCGAGCGAGGGTGTCGAACGCGAACGGACCAGCGGAGGACGGAATGCGGTGGGGGGCTCAGTAGCGCGAGGGCATAAACGCCATCGCGAGCAGCAGCCCTGACGACAGGAGGCTGACGATGGTCACACGCCAGAGCCCATCGGTGTTCGTGCCGTGTCTGTCGATCGCCTCGCGTTGCGCCTCGAACGACTCGAAGTCCGTCGAGAGGGTCAACGAGGAACTGTCCGAGAAGTGAGCGACGTACTCCGTGTCGCCGATCGTCACCCGCGAGTTCTGTGTGATCTCGGTGGTGACCGTCTCCGTATCGCTCCAGACGACCACGGCGCCGTCGGCGGTGACCGAGTCGACGGTGACCGTCTGGTTCTCGTACTCGAGTTCGTCGCCGACCGCGTACGAGCGTTCGTCCGGAGTCGGGAAGTACTCTTCCGGCGTGACGAGTTGGGGATCGCCGGCGTCGTCGGTGACGACGACGAACGCCTCGCCGTCGCGCTCAATGGTCTCGTTGTCGGCGTTCGGGTCGGCTTCGAGAATTGCGGTCCGGTCGAGCGCCTCAACGAGCGTGACCGAGTCGGGATCCTCGCCGGATACCTGGACGGTCCACTCCTGTCCGTCTACCTCGATTGTCGAACCGTTCGCCCACGACGCCGACCGTTCGGTCGTTCGGTTCCGTTCGACGGTCGCCGTGATCGTTCGTTGAACCTCGCCGCCGTGGTCGCCACCCTCCTCGGTTTCGGTGATGCCCGCGAGGGTGTACTCGGTCCCGTTTACCTCGAAGCTATCGCCGGACGACAGCTCGTGGTCGGGGTTCTCGAAGGCGATCCCCGGCGTCTGGGCCGTCGCGACGAGCATACCCGCCGCGCTCCCGACGAGCAGAAAGAACGCGACGTACACGGCTACAGCGCGTCGTTGCATGGTTGGTGTGTGGAACACCCCCGGTATAACCGTTACTAACCGGTAGCGGACCGCGTCTTCCCGGGGTTACCCGTGACGCCAGCGACGACAGGCTGACCACGGCTCCTTTGTCGCTGCTGTCCAAACGGGCGCGCATGGCCCAACGTCGCCGAACTCGACGGCAGCTCCTGATCGGCTGTGTGGCGGCCATCGGGCTGGCCGCCGCAGCCGGCTGTAGCGACCGCGAGAACACGACACCCACGCCGGACGCCGACGAGGAAGAGACGGCAGACTCCGACGTGGACGCCACAGAAGGTGAGGAAACCGATAATACCGGGTCGACAGACGACGATAGCGCCGGAGACGACGCGACAGACGGCGGAGAGTTGGACCTCCGGGAGGCCAACGTGGTCGACGTCGCGGTCACGCCGGAGACGGATGCGTACGCGTTCGATGTAGCACTCCACCACGACGACGACGGCGAAGACGGCTACGCGAACTGGTGGCAGGTCGAGCGGTTGGACGGAACGCGGCTCGGGCGCCGGGAGCTGACGCATGCGCACTCTCGACAGCCGTTCACGCGGTCCGCGACGGTGAACGTCCCCGACGACGTCGGCTGTGTCGTCGTCCGCGGTCACGACGAGACGCACGGCTACGGCGGCGTCGCCGTCGCGGTCGACCCCGACTCCGGAGCGACACGATCCGTCGACCAAGGACCAGAACGGCGCGCGTTCGAGACGGACGAGTGTCCGTGACTGGTATGTCACCACGTGCCGAATTGACGACGTCGACACACACGCGCAGACGCGTTTAGTGTGTCGGGGGCGTGACATTCGACACGATGGCAAAAGCCGCAATCGTGATCCTCGCCGGCAACGAGTCACACGCCGACCACGGTCGCCTCGCGAACGGGTTGGAGGCCGCAAAGGAGTTCGCCGAGACCGACGAGGACGAGCTCACACTCATCTTCGACGGCGCAGGAACCCAATGGATCCCCGAGCTCGAAGACGAGAACAGCGACTACCACGCGTTGTATCAGGCGGTGCGCGACGACGCCGTCGTCTGCGACTACTGTTCGGCCGCCTTCGGCGTCGAAGACGCCGTCGCCGACGCCGGACTCACCGTCCTCGACGAGTACGACGGCCATCCGAGCATTCGTTCGCTCGTCGACGACGCGTACGACATCATCACCTTCTAACCACGCCTGAGCCGGCTACGCGAACACACCGACGACCGCGTCGAACACCGTAGCCACCGGCGTCGAGTAGGCCTCCGGCTCGTCGTCGGTGAGCGCGTCCAGACTTCCAGTCAGTGAGACGCCAGCGGCCGTCGCGCCGACCCCGTAAACAATGGGGCGCGGTCCGATTAGACATACGGGGCTGTCGAGACCGAATCGATCGGCTGAGCTGGTTCGTCTCTGACGAACGAGGGCAACTGACAATCATTTCCTGTGGGAGCGTCCTCGGATATCCGCTCCTGACATGGGGCGCCAGAACCCGTCGCAGGAGTCAGTTGCTATCGGAATACAACAAGCCAAGGGCCGGATTTGAACCGGCGTCGGGCGGCTCTGCAGGCCGCTGCGTCTGACCAGACTCTGCCACCTTGGCGCTATTTGAGGTACCGCAGTCGAGCAATTAAGCCTAGCGGTCGGACAGAATATAACAAAGCCCACGGGCACGGTGCCCGTGGGCTTAGATGGGAGTATGCTCCCGATGAATGGGTAGGCGGCGAACCGCGGTTCCCAGAGGATCGCTCACTCCAGTACTTCCCGGTACGCTGGTGGGCTTAACTTCCGTGTTCGGAATGGGTACGGGTGTCGCCCCACCGCTCTGGCCGCCTTCACGCCGACTTCCGGATTCGAACCGGAACCGCTCGCGCGGATACCAGTGTCGGTGGTGACTACCGTGTGTACGTGCGATCCAGTTGCCGCCTGAACTCATTCGAGTGTGGTACCGTCCAGTGACCGTATGACTGTGGCTTCGGTCTGTTAGTGCTCGTGGACTAAAACACCTCGTTGCCTTGGTGCGTACATCCCGAGTCTATCGATCTCGTCTTCTACGAGTGACCTCGTCGGTACTTCTTTTCCATGTGGGTTTCGAGCTTAGATGCGTTCAGCTCTTACCCCGTGTCGCGTGGCTACCCGGCATCTGCGTTTTCACACAACCGGTACACCAGTGGCGACCAGTCGTAGTTCCTCTCGTACTATACGACTGTTCACGTCAAGTACCTTGACACCCCCAATAGATAGCAGCCGACCTGTCTCACGACGGTCTAAACCCAGCTCACGACCTCCTT
>KI543168.1:532279-533546 GCA_000496175.1 uncultured archaeon A07HR67
GAGTGGATCGAGACTTGGCGGAACGAACGCGGGTACTACGCGCCCGTTGAGAGCGTACCGAACTACTAGACGAATAGAACCGCGAACGAACGAGAAAGGGAGCAGACGACTGTCACGTGACCATGAATCTCAGAAAAGCGTCCATTCGGGAGACCTGTACCGACGCGGTGTTCGAACGTGGGCGGGACTACCGCGACGAAGGGCGCATTTGACGAATCGAACGGTTTGGCAATGTGGTCACAGGCGCGGTGCGGGGATCCAGTCTGTACGACGTGACCGTCGAAGTGGCGAGAACACCATCGACGCGTGGTGTACGTGTCCCTACGAGAGAGCGGGTGAGTATAAACACGTCATCGCGGTGCTGCTAGACATCGCCACCGATCCACCCCGAGACGAGAGCGAACGCGTTGACGGAGCGATCGAAAATGCCTCTTCTGACGACCTACGCGCGTTCGTGCGAGATATACTCGCCGAAAATCCAGACCTGCGTGAGCAGTTCCTCGCACGGCTTGGCGACGGCGATAGGTCAGTCGAAGCGTATCGTGACGAGATCGAAGAGTTGTTCGACCAACACACCCAGGACTATCCAGTCGTCACGGACGCAATTGATTTCTCACACTTCTTCGAGGTGGCCGAACAGTACCGCGAACGCGATCGCTACCGGACGGCGGCGACCGTCTACCAGGCGCTGTTCGAGGTGATCGACGACAACTGCGCCCGCATCGACATCGCGTGCGACCACTACGCGAAGGCGTTGCGGTCTGCCCTCAACGGGTACGTCGAGTGTGTGCTCGAAACCGATCCCAGTCACGAGGAGATCAAACAGTACGCTGGCATACTCGAAGCACAGGTGACGTCCGAACCCCGGATCAACGAGGTGCAGTTCCGCCGTGCGCTCAACGAGCTCGGAGCTAACCGTGATTGCCCTCGTGGGTAGGTCACCAGCAGAAATATTCCTGGCACTACCCGAAATGTATCCGTCGTTTTTATTATACAAGATGGGCGCGAAGAAGAGCTAGTACACCGATACTCGTCTTCGGCTTTAGCGTAACGTGTGAGAGCCAAGGGCCGGATTTGAACCGGCGTCGGGCGGCTCTGCAGGCCGCTGCGTCTGACCAGACTCTGCCACCTTGGCGCTATTTGAGGTACCGCAGTCGAGCAATTAAGCCTAGCGGTCGGACAGAATATAACAAAGCCCACGGGCACGGTGCCCGTGGGCTTAGATGGGAGTATGCTCCCGATGAATGGGTAGGCGGCGAACCGCGGT
>KI543169.1:0-1870 GCA_000496175.1 uncultured archaeon A07HR67
TCTTGCTCTGTATCTCGGGTTATGTCAACTCTTATCATCGATTCTAGCAGACGGCGAAGGCTTGAAGCGGTGATCGTACTGCCGCTGGCTTCACGTCTCCAGACGTATTTGAGACCGAATAGGTTCGTTGTGTTATACGTCTAGAGACACGCTCGACAGCATTCTAATTTCAACGACGAGTAATTTGAAATCGTAGTGGGGTTCATCAGAGTGCCGCCGTGAGACATCCGCCAGCGCTGACCAGAAGCGTATTGTTGATACAGTGCTTCCTCTTGAGATTGTGGAGGAACACCATAATAAATTATTCTCTTGAATTCAGCCGTGACTCGCTCTCGGGCTCTAATCGCCACCCAACTTCTCAAGATACTGTTTGTCATTCGAAAGTAACAGCCAAGTGAGATGGAGCTAAATGCCAACTTCAATGATCTTGTGTGGTGTCTGCTCTCGCTTGATTGATTCTACGTTACTCGATCCGGTAGGTTCAGTGAGGCAAGCGATTTCCGACATAGACAGTAGAGCCTTGCTCCGCCTCATCTTCAACCTAACATCACGGCATATTGTGGGCGAAACGTATCAGTTGCTGGGGCGTTTATGATGGCTGTGACAAGCAAAGGCGACTCGAAAGGAAGCCCCACTAGCAAAGAAACTGCCCTCGAGATGCTAGACAATCAAGAGACATGTACGTTGGCGACGGCGTCAGCTGACGGTGTCCCCGAAGCTGCGACAGTGCGATACGTCTATGACGACGACCTGAACGTATACATTAACACCGGTTCGACGTACCGGAAGTATCAAAATATGAAAGAGAACTCTAACGTGGCAATCGTTGTTAACTCGCCGCCACAGAACCTCCAGTTAGAGGGGCAGGCGCGTGAGGTTCACGACGAGGTTATTGAGTTCATCAAAACCAAATACGTCGATAAGTACGGCCGAAGCAAATATCTCACAAACGACGAGAGTGTCTTTTTCGAAATCAATACAGATTGGGCCCGGCTTCTCGTTGATGGCAGGTTCCCGCCAGAACATGAGATGGTCATTGGAGACGGCGACGTAGACCCACACAACGAACTCTGACGGACCTCGTCGTGGCTGTCAGTCAACGATACGCCTCCCTATCAGAAGACTCAGATTCTATCAGCGAGCGAGAATATTTTGACAAATGGGGTTTGCCATGCTCTGCTGAAATACTCAAAAGTGAGACTCCTTGACTCAGTTGTGGCCAATACAGGCGCAAGACGAGCCGCTCAATTCGACTGAGTCACTGCCTCTCTGCTTCCGCAATAGCTCCAACCGTGCCGAGAAATGTTAGTCCATAATCGGCAACTCCCGCAGGCACTGATGACTTGAGAAGGAGTGAAGTCGCGTTGCGATGAGGAGTGAGGCGGTCAAAAGGTCGGGTGATTCATGCTTTCGTTCGACCGCCTCAGCGGCGATAACGGTCATATCGAGTTAGATTTTCTGAAGCGAGAGGCGACACCAGAGTCGGCGATGAAGTTCGGTACCGACTCCGTTTGGCTGGAGTATCACGTTTGAATCCCGTCTCGATTCTTGAAACATTGGTGTCGACCGTCATTGAATTACCGTCTATCGATGGGTACAGAGAGCTGATCTACAGCCAACTGACGGTGCCGATCCGAATCAGGTTGTGGTCGATGAGACCGTGATTCAGTTCAATTCTGAGCGATATTGGCTGTACGCTGCCGTATCCGGACACGAACCGCCTGCTCCATGTGCGGCCTTATTCAACGAGAACCAACCCGACCTCCTCGATGTCTCTCTCAGAACTGCGTGAGAAACATCAGGTCGACGACGCGGTCTTTCTCGTCGATGGTGCGCCGTGGTTACAGGCAGCCTGCCATCGCCACGGGCT
>KI543169.1:4878-8675 GCA_000496175.1 uncultured archaeon A07HR67
AGTCCGTCGAGCACCGTTGAGCCGGTGTTCGTGACGATGACCGTGCCGCTCCGGTCGATGAGGAGTTTGTCAAGCCCGTTCGGACCGAACGTTGACGAGAGCGTCTCGGCGATTGCCGAGGCAGCGGCATACCCGTCGGTCGCTTCGTCGTGGTCCACATCGTCGGATGTGGACGACTGAAATTGCTCTGCGGGGTGGTCGCCCCGTTCCGTCACTCCAGGGAGCGAGCGCGAATTGGATGTCATAACCGATGTGCCCGAGGAGTTACTCGAGCGGGTCGTCGGTCACAAGCAAGTCACCACGGTCCTCGCGACTCTCGAAGTTGCCCGGCGAGATATCGAACTCGAATACACCCTTCGGCAACGCGAGTGTCGAGCAGGCGTTCGGGATGTCGACGACGCCGCTTTGCCGCCCCTCAACAGGGACCGTCCCGAGGAGGTGGAGCGCCTGCCGGCCCGAGTAGCCGAACTTCTTGAGATAATCGATCGCCTGTAGGCTCGCTCGCCGGTAGGCAGTGTGTGAATCGATGTACTTCTGCTCGCCATCTTCCGTCACCGAGTAGCCACAGAACGTGACGTAATCCTCAAAGTGCGGCCCGCGGTGTCCCGGCTCGAAGATCGGGTGATCCACACCGTGTTTCTCCATGCCGCTTTTGATCAGGTTGAACTCACAATCCGCGTAGCCCGCCATCTCGATGGCACCACAGAAGGTGATCTCGCCGTCACCCTGCGACGCATGGAAGTCACCGAGTGCGAACTTCGCACCCTCAACGTAGACGGGGAAATACACCGTCGACCCAATCGAGAGATCCTTGATATCGTGGTTTCCTCCGTGTTCGCGCGGAGGGACGGTACGGGCAGCCTCCTCGACCGCCTCTTCGGCCTCCTCCGGATCCATCTCGCCCATGAGCGCTCCCTCGGCAGTTGGTGGATTCGCCACACCCGGCTCTCCCTCACCAGTCGGATGATTCGGAATCGATTCTGGGTCTTCCTCGTGTTTATCAATCAGCTCCTGTTCTCGCTCGTTCCACTCCTCCAGCAACTCTTGGCTGGGTGCACACCCGGCCAGCCCGGGGTGGATCTTCCCCTCATATTTCACATCGGGGATATGACGCGACGAAACCGTGTACCCGTTGAGATCCCACACCGACTTTGACGCCTTCGGGAAGTGATCAGTCAGGAATCCGCCGCCGTTCTTCTGCGAGAAGGTCCCAGTAAACCCGAACTCATATCGGTTGTTGAGCGGTCCCATATCGTGGAAGTCAACCTTTAACAGGTCTCCCGGCTCTGCCCCCTCAACGTGTACGGGGCCAGCAAGATAGTGGACCTGCGTCAGGTCGACGTCTCGCACCTCGTTCGGATCGTCTTTGTCTGTGATCTGTCCGCCGGTCCAGTCAAGCGCCTCCAGTCTGACCGTCTCTCCGGGTTCTGCCTCTACGGCTGCCGGAACGTCCGGATGCCACCGGTTAAACGGATTTGCTCCCGGTTGCTCGTCCGGGGCACTGTCAACGTCCACCTCAAATTTTATTTCAGGCATAATACCATGCTAAACGTCAACAAGTATATTGATAAGTGTTCCCCCAATATTTAGTTGATGATCGGTTATTAATATCTCAGATCAGTGTGTTACTCACGTAAGCCAAGAATATCTGTGTATTTTCAAGTATTGGTCCCAAACAGTGGACAATAACAGAAATCTATTAGAGGTATTCAATTGGCAAAGTCGTTTTTCCATCGTACGTGAGGTTCACAAGCCAGTAACAGAAGGCGTCCGACTGCGGATCAACCTCTTCATCTCCAACGAGTGGCGAGAGCATATCACCCGCCGTTAGAAAAAATCACGATCACGCACAGACGGGTCGAGATGATAGGCTCGTTGGCTGTCGTACACCGCTTTTTCGCTCAATCAGTCTTTCACTCTCAGCGGCTTCGACGATTCGGCTCCCCTTCCGCGAGGAAACATTCGACTCTCTTCAAAAGTCGCTCTGAGAATTCCACCCGTGTCCCGGATCAGTTCGAGAGCCACACGTTCATCATCCGAGAGATCGGTCTCTCCCTGTGACACACTCGTGTTCCACGAGCAACGTGTACGGATAGATTGTTCTTTCTGTGGCTAGCAGCTGTCACCCTCATCAGCGACCGGCGCGGTAAGGCGTCTATCGACCACGATTGGTGACTGACACAACACTCTGCTCACGTATTACAATACGTTGTATACGCTGTATCAAATTCTCGTGGCGGTGGTTGCTGGAACTGTGAAGTCGTATCCTTCTGAGCTATACGGGGTTTCCAATATAGCCAATAACTTATTGAACTTTGATAAATTCCCAGTTTCGAGATACTCATCCAGTGCTTCCTCGACTAGGTGGTTGCGGGGAATATACCGCGGATTGGCTTCCCGCATTAGCTCCTCATTCAGCCCGACGGCAGCCAGTTTGTTCCTGAGCTGCTCGAATTCTGTCGTTGTAAACAGTGGGTCGTCAAACGTGCCAGGCGTCTCCAATTCGAGGAACGCATTGGTATAGTCCGCGTTTGATTGGCGAAGCCACTCCAAGAACTCATCAATGAGTTCTTTCTCGTCATCTGAGTCGATCCCCAGTTTCTTCCGCATCATCGCGTAGTACTGCGCGTCAAATCGATCCTCAAATTGGTCTAGTTTGGCTTTGAGCTCATCACGCGTGAGCGCTGACCGTGGACACAGCGGTTGGAGTGCCTCTGCGAACCGTTCGAGATTCCACCGCAAGATGGGTCGCTGGTTTCCGAATGCGTATCGCCCGTGTTTATCGATTGAACTGAACACCGTCTCCTCATCATAGTAATTCATGAAGGCACAGGGTCCGTAATCAAACGTTTCTCCGTCGATGCTCATGTTGTCCGTATTCATGACGCCGTGGATGAATCCGACACGTAACCAGTCAACAACCATCTCGATTGACGACCGCATGACTGTATCGAAGAATTGTAAATATGTTCGGTTTCTTCCATCTAATTGCGGGTAGTGTCTGTCGATGACATAGTCGGTAAATCGCCGTAGCTCGTCGGACGCTTGGGCCGCAACATACTGAAAAGTACCGTATCGAATGTGGCTGTTCATCACTCGGACAAGGATGGCTCCGGGTTCTGTCCGTCGTCGCTCAACCGTTTCGTCAGTTTCGACGACTGCCAGACTTCTCGATGTTTTAATACCTAGATGTTGCATCGCATATGAATATAGATACTCTCTAAGCATCGAGCTGACAGTTGCGTTGCCATCGCCCCTTCCGGAGTACGGCGTTTGACCAGACCCCTTCAGTTGGATATCGTATCTCTTACCATCATGGACGTGTTCGCCGAGTATCATCGCTCTCCCATCGCCCAAGATGGTAAAACGTCCATACTGGTGGCCTGCGTATGCTTGAGCGATTGGTTCCTCTAGGCGGTCTTGGCCTGCTAGAATGTCAGCAGTGAGCTTCGCGGTGTCCAATCCAAGCTCGGCACATAGCCCGTCGTTGAGAACCAGAATTTTCGGATTAGCGATGTTTTTGGGCGTTACTTTCGAATAGAGGCTTGAGTCTACATCTTTGTATGTGGTATCGAGTGAAAAGGGCATTTAGTTCTGTCTCGTATTATCTCGCTTGGGTTAATAATCTTATTTGAACACGACCAGTCAACCTCACCCATTTTTTACTTTGACCTGCTGAGGAGGTAGTAATGGACGGAATTCACGATGTCGGCGGGATGGATGGGTTCGGCCCGGTTAACACAACCGAAACTGACGGAACGTTCGACGAACAGTGGGAGGGCGTGCGTACGGAGCCT
>KI543169.1:10563-34447 GCA_000496175.1 uncultured archaeon A07HR67
TCCTTCACGATCGATCTATATGGAAATGGAAACGGCGATGAGCGAACTGTGTGCGTGTGAGTATCCCGTCGAGTTTGAGACGGTCGTCGACCGGTGTGGCGACACTGTCGTCGAGTTCTCGAACGGCGAGAGCATGCCTCTGTCCGAGGTAGTGTCTGTCGTCGACGATTACCCCACCGCGTTCCAAACCGAGGCCGAACTCCACAACTTCGTCGTCTCGATTCTACCGGAGGCGTCCGTCGGCCGCAAACAATACGACGACCGAGCGGGCGTCTCGACCCGATCGGGCGACACGGTCTCGTTTTGAGCAGGTCGCGGTCCGCGGTGTGACCCCCGGTCTCGGCCCGTTTTTGTCGTGAACTCGTGACGCCGCCGGCCCGGGTTCTCGATACGCCGACAGACGCGTGCCCAACCGTGGTCGAACTGTTCGGGATGCCGTCGTCAGACCTTAGCCGTGTCCCGCCGTGAGTGATACCATGGATGCTCATTCCGGGTTCCACTCGCTTCACGAGGAGACAGCGACCTCGCTTCCCGTGACGGGCACGTTGCCCGAGTGGCTTCGCGGGAGTCTCGTGCGGAACGGTCCCGGGGCGTTCTCGTTTCCGAGCGGCAGCAGCGTCGATCACTGGTTCGACGGGCTCGCGATGGTGTATCGGTTCACCTTCGACCCCGCCGGGGCGGGAAACGGACCCGACACTGTCCACTACCGAAATCGATTTCTCCGGACGGACGCGTACGACGAGGCGACGAACGGCCGGTTCGAAGGCGGCTTCGCGACGGGCGAGACGACGCTCCGCTCGCGGCTGGCGGGCTTTCTGACGGCACCGTACGACAACACGAACATCATCGCCGAGCGGATCGGCGACGCGTACCTCGCGTTGACCGAGTCGCCACGAAAGGTCCGGTTCGACCCGAACACGCTCGAGACGACCGGTCACGTCGAGTACGACGACGACGTGCCGGTCGGACAGCTCTCGTGTGCCCACCTCAAACGCGACCCGGCCACGGGAGCCCTCGTCAACGTCGACACGGCGTTCGGGCGCACCAGCCAGTATCACGTGTACGCCTGGACGCCGACCGGCGACCGACGACACATCGGCAGCGTCGACACCGACAAGCCGGCGTACATGCACAGCTTCGCGCTCACCCCCCGATACGTCGTTTTGACGGAGTTCCCGCTCCGGCTCGACCCGCGGCGGTTCCTCAAGCCGGGCCGGCAGGCCCCGTTCATCGAGCAGTTCGAGTGGGAGCCGGAACGCGGGACCCGCATCATCGTGATGGATCGGACCACCGGAGACGTCGTCGCGGAGCCGGTGACCGAGGCGGTGTTCGGCTTCCACCATGTCAACGCCTTCGAACGAGCCGGCGGCACCGAAATCGTGTTTGACCTCGAGACCGTCCCCGACGCGACGACGATCGATTCGTTGTACCTCGAGAACGTCCGCGCGGGCGAGATGGGAGCGATCGTGGGCGAGATCGAGCGATTCACCGTGGAGTTGGGTACCGAGACGACGCGGTACGGCTCCGGCGACCCGACCGTGTCACGCGAGATGATCTACACCGACGGCAGCGCGCTCCCGACGGTGTCGCCGACGCGCTGGTGTCGTCCTCACCGATACGTGTACGCGATGGGACTCGACACGCCGGTCACGGAGTGGGCGCGCCGCGTGGTCAAACTAGACACACACTCCGGTACCGTTCAGCGCTTCGACGCCGGCGGCGACTACTTCATCGAGCCCGTGTTCGTTCCGGCGCCCGACGGCGACGCCGAGGACGACGGCGTCGTCGTGACGGTCGCACTCGACACCGAAGCCGACCGGTCGCGTCTACTCGTTCTCGACGGCGACACGTTCGAGGAGCGCGCCCGCACGCCGCTGCCACACGCCGTCCCATTCGACTTCCACGGCCGCTACTTTCCGGAGTTGCGGGCGGCATCCGGCGACTGAGACGCGGCCGTCCGAGAAGGGCATCGCTCCGAGAACGCGGGGTCAAACGACGAGGCCCGCCGTCGACACGACCTCTTGGACGAGCGTGATGCCGGGGAGCGCGGCGGCCGCGACCAGCCGTCCGATCGACGACAGGTCGTACACCCACGTCCGGACGGCCTTCGCGTTCTCCATTCGCCGGTCGAGGACTTCGAGGCGTGAGTTAACCTCGTCGGGCGACAGTTCTTCGCGTTCCATCCGCCGTTGTAGCCGCGCGTACTCCTCGCGGATCGCGGCCACCTCGCTCCGCTTTGAGTCCCGCAGCGCGTCGTGAAGGATCAGCTGCGGCGCGAGAAAGAACACCACCCCAACAACGACGAGCACGGCGATGGCAGCCGCTCCGAGCGTCCCGCTGAGACCGACGTGTATCCAGAACACCACAAGCGAGACGCCCACGAACCAGGCGGTTGCGCTCGCGACGGTGAACGCGGCGATCGGCTTCAACTCCGCCGTGCTGAGATACACGTCTCGAAACGGCAGCGTGGACACGTCACGAACCAGCCCGAGATGCGCCATGAAGCCGTTGAGCACCGTGGCGAACAATACCGCGTTCGGGACCCCGAGCACGAAGAACACGAGGATGCTGGCGACGCTGGGACGGTAGTCGGTTTCGCCTCCGAGAAACAACTCCACCGCGGGCGCCCGCAGCGGCGACCCCGGCAGGTAGGCGGCGGCAACGATGCCGACGTAGGGAACGGCGAGTCCCGCCGCGTACGCCAGGACGCGACGCGTATCGTAACTGCGAAACAGGTGCGGCGTCACGGCCGCACGATACGTCTCGTCGTCGACATCGAACGCCGGCTGGACGTCGTCCCACACCTCGACGTAGCGCCCCTCCGCGGCGCCGAGGCAGGTGAGTAGCCAGAAGGCGGCGAAGGCACCGAGATACCCCTCGGGGGCGTCGAAGTAGTCGAGACCGCCACCCACCGAGACGACCGCCCCTGCGAGGAACACGCCGGCGCTCACGGTCGCGGAGATCAGCACGACCCGTCCGAGGCCGGCCGATCGAAACAGCATCGACACCCAGCTCTCGTAGCCGTCGGGGGCGAGTGTGCTGTTCATCGCCGATCACACCCTTGAGATTCTCCCACACGGTACATGAACGTTCGGCCCGACCGGCGGTGTGTGCCCAACGGCGACGGCCGCTCCTCGGTTGGAAAAATCGCGGCGTCGTCAGGTGTACCCCAGCGCCTCGGCGGCGCCGAACAACCGTTCGGTGATGATGATCGCCGCGAGAACGATCACGATATTGATCGTCGCCACGGCGGCGATGATCGGGCTGCCACCGAACTGCATCTGTGCGAAGATCCGCACGGGAATCGGCGTCATCCCGGCACCGGTGAGAAAGACGGCGATCTGCAGGTTGGAGTAGGTCACGACGAACGAGAAGATGGCTGCCGTGAGCAGCCCCGGCAACAACATCGGGAACGTGACCCTGAGAAACGTCTGAATCTCGTCGGCGCCGAGATTGTACGCCGCCTCCTCGACCGACCGATCGAAGTTTTGCATCGCCGCGAGGATGCTCCGGGTCGCGTACGGCGTCGCGTACACCGCGAGCGCGAGCGAGAGTCCGATGAGGGTGTTGTTCAGGTCAAACAGTTGGAGAAACAACAACAACGCCAATCCGAGAATGATCTGCGGGATCATCAACGGCAGGAACGTCGCCGCATCGAGCAGATTCCGAAAACGAAAATCGAAGCGCGCGATGGCGTACGCGGCCGACGAACTCAATACGATGGCGATCACCGTCGCTAGAATCGAGTACTGGAAGCTCAACACGAAAGAACCTATCCACTGTGTCCGTTCTAACACCGCGGCGTACCACTTGAGCGTGATCGACTCCGGCGGGAACGTGTAGAGATCCGACGGATTGACGCTGATGAGCACCGCGAAGATGACCGGCAACAACAGGTACAGGAAGACGACCGACAGAATCGCCGCCCACGAAACGCTGGCGAGCGAGACGCCCCCCAGCGACTTCGAGAGGTCGACCTTTCCGAGCACGCTCGACAGCCGGAACTTCTTCGTTCGCCCGGGATCGGTGCTCATATCGCACCCCCCTCCGCTCGGTTCCTGTTGGTCACGACCGTATACAGGTAGACTAAGAGCAGCGACACCGCGAGCAGCACAAAGCTCATCGCCGCCGCGAACGCCCAGTTGAGGTCTCTGCTCGTCGTCCTGTAGATGACCGGCGCGAGCATCCGGATGTTCGGCTCGCCAATGAACACCGCGGTCGCGAACGTCCCCATCGTGAGGACGAACGCGATGAGCGTCGCGCCGATGACGCCCGGCAGCGAGAGCGGGAAGGTGACGTACAGGAACGTCTGGAGTCGGTTACCGCCGAGGTTGTACGCCGCATCGATGAGGTCCGTGTCCATCGTGTAGAGGACGCTCATCAGGATGAGCACGGCGAACGGCATCAACACCGACGAGATGGCGATCACCATTCCTGGCATCGTGTTCAACAAGGTGTACTGAACGCCGAACACGCCGAGAACCTGATTGATAACGCCGCTAGACCCCATCAGGGCGAACCAGCCGAACGCGCGAACGACGTTCCCGACGAGCATCGGCGCGATGACGAGCAACACCAACACCTCCGAGTATCGCCACTCGGCGAAGACGATGAAGTACGCGATGGGATAACTGACCACGATGGTAAACAACGTCGAGATGACGCTTATTTCGACGGTGACGTACAACGCGTTCAGATACTGTGGCGTGGTGAAAAACCGGATGTAGTTTTCGAGGGTGAACGCCGGCTCCATGGTTCCGGCCGGGACGTTCTGATAGAAGCTCACCAGGAAGATGTACCCAATCGGAATAAAAAAGAACAGAAGCATGTAGAAGAGGTACGGCCCCGCGAGCAGATACCCCGCGTAGGACTCCTGTTTGTACCGTTGAACGAGGCCGTGGAGGCGGTCGTGGAGGAACGGAACGGTGATTCCGCCACGTCTGCTCGCGTCCACGGTGGGTCCCGGTTCGTCGCTCACTCCGCTCCGCTGGCCGGCGCCTACGCCGCTGCTTGGTTCGTCGCTCATCGTCCCCCCTGCGGGATGGCGAACGGCGAGTCCGCGTCGAAAGAGAGCGTCACCCGGTCGCCCGGCTCAGAGGTCCGGTCTCCCGCGATGTTCTGTTGGATGACGTGGAGTTCGTGTCCGTCGACGTCGACGAAGTAGTCCATCCGCGAGCCCAGATACGTCACCTCCTGTACCGTTCCCTCGAGGGTATTCGCCGCGTTGGCTCCGTCCTGTGAGATGTGGAACCGCTCGGGGCGAAACAGAAGCATCAGGCTCGTGTTCGGCCTCACGTCGGCGACTTCGGCGGTCGAGCGGTCGAGGGTGACCTGTGTGCCCGCGTCGAGGTCCACGACGTAGCGGTCGTCGTCGGTGTCGGCGACCGTGCCCGGAAGCAGGTTCGCGTTGCCGATGAAGTCGGCGACGAACTCGTCCGACGGCCGTTGATACACCTCTTCTGGCGACCCGACCTGGTGAATGTGTCCGTCGTTCATCACGGCCATCCGGTCGGACATGGTCAGCGCTTCCTCCTGATTGTGCGTAACGTACACCATCGTCACGTCGAGTTCGCGGTGGAGACGCAGTATCTCGAGGCGCATCTCCTCACGGAGCTTCTTGTCGAGGTTCGACAGCGGCTCGTCTAACAACAGGACGGACGGCTCGATGACGAGCGCCCGCGCCAGCGCGACGCGTTGTTGCTGCCCGCCGGAGAGTTCCGAGGGATATCGACCGCCGAGACCCTCTAAGCGAACCATCGAGAGCGCGTCGACCACCCGCTCGTCGATTTCGCCGTCGGAGACGCCCTCCATCTCCAGGCCAAACGCGACGTTGTCGGCGACGGTCATGTGCGGAAAGAGGGCGTACTGTTGGAACACCATCCCCGTGTCGCGGTTGTACGGCGCGGTGTCCGTTACCGCGTCGCCGGTGATGCGCACGACGCCGTCGGTCGGCTTGTCGAACCCGGCGATCATCCGGAGCGTGGTCGTCTTGCCACAGCCGGAGGGGCCGAGCAGCGTGAGCAACTCGCCCTCGTGAATCGATAAGTCGATCTCGTCAACGGCAGTTACGTCGGGGTACCTCTTCGTCAACCGCGACAGTTCAACGACGGGGGCGGGTTGCTGACGGCTCATTTAGCTGTACTCGTTGATGATGCTGTTCGCGCGCTCACGCCAATCGGACCGCCGCTCGGCGATCCACTCGAAGTCGGGGACGTTCAGGTTCTCGAGGTCTTCCGACCGAACGAGTTTTTCTTCGACGTCGTCGGGATACTCGGCCTCGGGATTCGGGTTCGTGTAGAACATGTTTTCTGCGATAACCTGTGCGGCGTTGTTCTGGAGCGTGTAGTTGATGAACTCTCCAGCCCACTCGACGCGGTTCTCCGGAATGTTCTGTGGGATGGCGTTTCCGAAGTTCGTCGTCATCGCTCCCGACTCCGGGATGACGCTCGTGAGCGGCGCTCCCTCGCTGTTCCACTGGGCCGACCGGGCTGACCAGTAGCGCCCGACGTTGACCTCTCCCTGTTTGAACATCTTTCCGTATTCCTCACTCGAGGTGATGTAGACGGGATCCATCTCGCTGACAATCTCCTCGTACATCTCGAAGGCCGCGTCCTCGTCTTTGAACGATTCTCCGCCGGTCGCCGCAAGCGAGAACGCGAGCACGTCGTGGGTCGGGTCTTCGGTGAACAATCCGACGCTCCCGGCGTGGTCGCTGTTGAGGTAGGCGTCCTCCCACGAGGTCGGCTCCTCGGACACCTGGTCGTGATTGTAGATCAACGCGCTTGCGGCGAAGATCTGGAGTATCCACGTCTCGGATTTGAAGTTGTCCGGAATGCTCTCGTACATCGGAACGAGGTCGGCGTCCATCTCCATCCAGATGTCTTCGGTCTCGCCTCGCACCAGACCGGCGCCGTCCTGTTGTGAGACGTCGACCGGCGGGTCATCGCTCTGTGCGACGATCTTATTCATCCGGTCGGTGTTGTCTCCGAGGGCGTACTCGATTGTGATGTCCTCTTCCTCCTCGTAGGGAGTGACGACCGCGTCGATCATCAGTTCTTGCCACGTCCCGCCCCAGGTCCCGAGACGTAAGGTGCTCGGTTTGCCGCTCGCTTCTCCGCCGCCGAGACAGCCGGCGAACCCGGTTGCGCCCGCGGCCGCGCCGAACGCCCCGGCGCGCTTGAGGTACTCCCGGCGAATCATGTCGTGGTCTGGCATGGTGTAGCCGACGTTACGTATTCCAGTACATAAGTATATGTGCCACCGGAGCGAGCACCGAAGCCGCACTAACGCTGACACGCGGAGACGAAACCACCGCAGACAACAGCCACGTCCCGCGAACCAGTTCCGTATATATGTGTTTAAATTAACACGAACACTAATGATGAATCGAGTGATACGCGTACCCGATGCACACGCTACACATCCCGACCGAGGAGCACGAGCGGCGGCGCGAGGCGTTGTTGAAACGGGCGAGCGAGGACGGCTACGACGGCGTCGTGTTGTTCGGCGCGTTGAACATTCACTACGTGAGCGGCATGTACCACCTTCCGACCGAACGGCCCACCGTCCTCGGACTTTCTGACTCGGGGACGGAGGTCGTGGTCCCGCGATTAGAACAAGAACACGCCGAACGCGAGGCGTTTCTCCACGACGACGTCCACGTCTACTTCGAGTATCCGCAGGGCGAACCGATGGCCCGCGTCGCCGAGATGTGTGCGTCGCTCGGCATCGAGACGGGAGCGGTGGCAGCAGACAGCGACGGCAGCCCTCCCCGAAACGGGTACACCGGTCCGGCGCTTTCTGACACCGTCGACGCAGCGGTCGGCGTCGAAGAGTACGTCACGACGATGCGTGAAATAAAAAGCGACGCCGAGATCGACCTCATCCGCGAGGCCAGCGTCTGGGCGAACTACGGCCACAGACTCCTCCAAGAAACGCTGGCGGTCGGTCGTCGCCCGGCAGTCGTCAGCGCCGAGGTCGCCGCCGAGGGGACGAAAACGATGCTGGACACGCTCGGCGACCGCTACGAGATGATGGACTGGGCGAGTCCGATGACGTGCAAGTTCACCACGGGAGAGACGACCGCCCGCCCGCACAGCGTCGACCAGACCGATCCCATCGAGCGCGGCGACACCGTCGTGACGGTCGTCAAGCCACACGTCGGCGGCTACACGACGGAGTTGGAACGAACGATGTTCGTCGGGGAACCGAGCGACGAGCAACGGACGTACTTCGACATCATGACCGAATCACAGGAGATCGCCATCGACACCATCGAACCAGGCGTCGAGTACGCCGCCGTCGAGGACGCCGTCGTCAGCTACTACGAAGAACAGGGGGTTGCCGAGTTCACCCAACATCACATCGGACACAACATCGGCATGGAGGGTCACGAACGCCCGTTTCTGGACGTGGCGTACGACGGCGAGGTGCGAGCCGGCGAGCTGTACACCGTCGAACCGGGATTCTACGTGCCCGGCGTCGGCGGATTTCGTCACTCCGACACGGTGCTCGTGACCGAGGACGGCACCGAATCGCTCACCTACTACCCGCGGGAGATCGACCGGCTGACCGTCGATGCGTGAGCTTTCTCCCGACCCCGACGACAGGGTCGTCGACGGGGACCGGCTCGACCGCATTCGGAGCCGCCTCGCGGCCTCGGAGTTCGACGGACTGCTCGCGTTCGCGCCCGCGAACTCCTACTATCTCACGGGTTGTTACGCCGGCATGTACTCCAGACCCGTCGTGGGGCTCGTCACCGCCGAGGACAGCCTGTTCGTCGGGCCGGCGCTCGAGGCGGCGAAAGCAGAACGGACCTCGTGGGCCGACCGCGTCGTCTGTTATGAAGACGCCGACGATCCCTTCGCGGTCGCTGGGGAGGCGATCGCCGAGGCCGAGACGACTCGTCTCGGAACCGACCGCGCCGACGCCACTCCCGGCTGGGTCGACGGCGTCGACGCCGCGACCGACGCCAGTCTCGTCGACGCCAGCGACGTCTTTCTCGACCTCCGGATGGTGAAGACCGACTGGGAGATCGACATGATCCGCCGAGCGGCCGACCTCGCCGGCGCCGGAACGCGTGCGATCCTCGACAGTGTGCGCGCCGGCCGTCCCGAGCTCGCGGTGGTCGCAGACGTCCAACGGGCGTTCTACGACGCCTACCTCGATGAACATCCCACCTACGACATCGGAACGGCAAACGAACTCGGCCAGTACGGCTTCGCCAGCGTTCTGAGCGGCGACCACGCCCTCGAGCCGCACAGCATTTCTTCGGCGCGCGAGATCGCCGGAGGCGAGAGCGTCGTCGGCATCGCTCTCCCCTCGCTTCAGGGATACGTTTGTGAAGAAGAACGCACGCTACTCGTGGGCGACGTCCCCGCGGCGATCGAACGCCGGATGGAGACGCTGGTCTCGGTGCGCAACGAGGCTATGGATCGGGTCGGTCCCGGCGAGGCCACCGACGAGATCGACGCCTGGGTGGCGGGCAAACTCGATGACGCCGGCTTTGGGGACAACGTGATGCACCGAACCGGCCACGGCGAGGGCGTTACCATCCACGAGGGGCCGGCGCTGAACGCCCGACGGCCCGGCGAACTGCGCCCTGGCATGGTCATCAGCATCGAACCCGGCCTCTACGTCCGTGAACACGGGGCCGCGTTGCGCCACTCCGACACGCTCGTCGTCACCGAAGACGGCGCGGAGCGACTCACACACTCCCCGGACGGAGTGCTCCGCGGCTGAGTTCGATCCTCGTCACGGCTGCGCGCGGTTTCGCGCCGGCTCGACGCGCGGTTTCGCGCCGACCGGCGGGCTCAGAGGACCTGAAGCGCTCGGGTCGTCGACGTGAGCGACTCGGCGCCGTCCTCGGTCATCACCACGTCATCTTCGATTCGAACCCCCCCGAGTTCGGGCACGTAGATCCCCGGCTCGATAGTGAACGCGTTCCCGACCGCCAGCGTTTCGTCGTTGCCTTCGACGAGATACGGCGGCTCGTGGCCTTCGAGACCCAATCCGTGACCCACGCGGTGTGGGAAGTACTCGCTATAGCCCGCGTCTTCGATGACCTCCCGAGCCGCACGGTCGAGCTCCTGATACGCGACGCCCTCGGCGACCGTCTCTCGTGACCGTCGGGCGGCCGTCCTGACGACGTCGTAGATCTCGCGGGCCTCCTCGCCGGGCTCGCCGACCGCGACGGTTCGCGTGATGTCCGAGTAGTAGCCGTCGAGGACGACTCCCATGTCGATCATCAGCAGGTCTCCCGTCTCGATCTCGCGCACGCCGGTGTTGGTGTGTGCGAGAGCAGTCCGCGGGCCGCTCGTGACGATGCCGACGCCGTACTCGTCTGCCTCGCTGTCGAGGACGCGCTTGCGCAGTCCGCGTTCCACGTCGACCTCGCGCATTCCGGGCGTTATTTCCTCGAACGTCGCTTGGAGTATCTCGTCGGTGATCTCGGCGGCTCGACGCATCGTCTCCAGCTCGGTGTCGTCCTTTCGGGCGCGGAGGGCCGCCGCGGTCGGGCCGAGGTCTCGCACGTCGTCGAAGCCGAAGCGGTCGGCGAACAGGTCGAGTTCGAGCAGACGCGTCGCCCGATACTCGGCCGCGACCGGCCCCGAGATACCCCGGTCGTCGACGAGGTCCGCGAACGCCGGACGGGCGGCGGACACGGGGTCGGTGGCGTCGTCGTAGGTGAAACAATCGGCGTCCGGCAGCGCGTCGAGCGCCCGATCGACCTCCAGCTGTGGCACCACCAACGCCGGCGGCGACTCGGGCGTCACCACGGCCAGCGCGGGACGCTCGCTCTTGTGCATCGAGAGGCCGGTGAAGTAGAACAACGACTCACTCGGCGCTAAGAACGCGGCGTCGACGTCGTCGTCGAGCTGTTCGAAGAGCCGATCCCGTCTGGCCTGTCGTGGCTCAGCCATGGTCACCTGTGGCACACGGTCGTAATATAACTGCCGTGGTATCGAGCCACAGCTCACCCCCCTCCGGGTCGCCTCGACTCAGGCGAGGGCGTCCTGAAACGCCGCCTCGACCACCTTGCTCAGCGTCGGGTGAGCGTGGATGGTGTCGGCGACGGTCTCGACGGCGAGGTCGGCCCGCATCGCGAGGACGGCCTCGTGGAGCAGCGTCGAAGCCTCGTAGCCGAGGGCGTGGGCGCCGAGCAGCTCGCCGTCCGGGGCCGCGAGCACCTTCACGAACCCGTGGTCGAGCTTCTTTGCCCGCCCCATCGCCGAGTCGGCGTACGCTGCCCGTCCAACGCGGTACGCGGCTCCCCGCTCGTCGAGTTCGTCCTCGGTCGCGCCGACGCCGGCGATCTGCGGCTCGGTGAAGATCGCGTGTGGCATCGCCGAGAGGTCGAGCGGCCGTCGCTCCCCGTGGACGGCGTTCGCGACCGTGTGACGGGTCTCGTAGTCGCCCGAGTGTTTGAAGAGGGCGTTCCCGGCGACGTCGCCCTGCGCCCAGACGTTGTCGGCGCTCGTTTCGAGGTACTCGTCGGTCTCGATGAAGCCGTTCTCGTCGACGTCGACGCCCGCCGCGTCGAGATCGAGCGTGTCGCTGTTGGGACGCCGGCCCACCGCGACCAACACCTCGCTCCCCTCGACGGTCACCCGTTCTCCGGCGTCGGTTTCGGCGCGAACGACGTGGCCGTCTCCGGCCGCCTCGACGGCCGTCACGCGGTGTCCGGTGTGAACCTCGTGGCGCTCGGCTGCGATGTCGGTGAACGCCTCCGCGACGTCGGGGTCCTCGCGGGGGAGAAGCGAGTCTCTCATCTCGACGATGGTCACGTCCGTTCCCACGGTCTCGAAGACGTATCCGAGTTCGACGGCGACGTACCCGCCGCCCAGTACGACGAGGCTGTCGGGCGGCTCCCGACGGTAGAGGGCGTCTCGGCTGGTGAGGTACTCGATGTCGTCGAGGCCGTCGATCGGCGGCACGACCGGGCGGCTCCCGGCAGCGACGACGATCGTCTCGGCGTCGACGGCCTCGCCGTCGAGTTCGACCGTCCGCTCGTCGAGAAACGCCGTTCGTTGTTCGAACACCGTGAGGCGGTCCCGCTCGCGGTAGCGCGCCGTCATCTCCGCGGCGAGTCCGCCGAGCAGGTCGTCCATCTCGTCGACGACGGCGGCGTGATCGACTCCGTCCACCGTCGCGTCGACGTGGAACTGACCGGCCGCCCGGACGTGGTTGACGGCGTTTGCGGCCTGGATCAGCATCTTCGAGGGGTTACACCCGCGGTTGAGACAGGTCCCGCCGAGCGGCCCGGGTTCGACGAGCGCCGTCTCCAGTCCGGCATCCGCGGCGGCAGCGGCAACGTTGTTGCCCGTCCCGCCGCCGATAACGAGCACGTCGAAGTCTGTCATACCTCGTCCGACGACGGCGCGTATAAAGAACCTCCTGCGGTCATCCGTCTCCGTCACACGGGCGTCGCATCCCACGACCGGGCCGCTCCGCCGTGTGTGGCCGTGAGCCGTTGCCGTGGGGGCTCAACTCGACGGCTGATTGTCGAGTTGAACGACGAGCGAGGTGCTCGTCGGGACGTACACGTCCATCTTTTTTGCCTTCGAGGAGTAGCGTTTCCCCGCCACCTCGACCAGTCCGACGTCTTCGAGCCGGTCGAGGTGGTAGCCGACGTTCTGTAGCGACGTGTCCGTCTCGGCGGCGATCTCCGAGGCCGGCTTCGGCGATTCTTCGAGTACGGCGACGATTCGCCGCGCGGTCTCCGTCGAGAGCGCCTCCAATAGGGCGCCGTCTTCCGCGATGTCGATCGTCTGGTGCTCGCGGTCCGGTTCCGTCGGCGATTGTTCGGGAAGCAGGTCTTGTACCGACATGTCAGGCTCCTCCGCTCGTCCGCAGTCGGCGAGTGTCTAGGCGCACGCTGCCGTCCCGCCGGTCACGAGAACCGGCTGGGAAGCCGAACGACGATTTGGGGTACATCTCTGTTCACAACGAGCGTCTACGCGGGCCTGTAGCCTTGGGCTAACTATCTGAACCCGGCCTCCGCGCGTGGCTAACAGTACAGACCGCGCCGATCGGTTCGCCGCTGAACCCGCTGTTGTGGGATTTAATACTGCGTCGGCCCGGATCGGCACATATGGAACAGAACACCGGCGCCGGCCGACCGAACGTGCTCGTAGTCGACGACGAGCGGGAGGTGGCCGACGCCTACGCCCTCCGGGTGAAAGGAGTATGCGACGTCGAGGCCGTCTACGACGGAGAGACCGCGCTCGAACGGGTCACAGAACGCCCGATCGACGTCCTCCTTCTCGACCGCCACATGCCCGGCTTGTCGGGCGACGAGGTGCTCGCGTCGCTCGCCGACCGGGGATTCGACGGACAGATCGTCATGGTGACCGCGATCGACCCCGGCTTCGACGTGTTGGACATGCCGTTCGACGACTACCTGTGTAAGCCGCTCGAACGCGAGGACGTCAGGGCGGCCGTCGACCACCAGTGTACGGTCCTCGGATACGAACTGCTCGGCGAGTACTTCAGCGCCGAATCCACGCGTTCGGTGCTCGAAGCGGAGCTGTCGGCCGACGAGCGGAGCGATCATCCCGCGTACGCCGATGTCGAACGCCACAGCCAGCGGCTGAAACAACGGATACGCCGGCTGCTCGGCAATGCCGACGAGCTGTTCGACTCGTTCGAGGACATCGGCCGCGAGGGACGATAACCCCCGCCGTCACGAGTCGTCCACGTTCGCGTCCGCGTCGGCGGCGTCACCCAGATCAAAGAACTCCTCTAGCAGCTTCCGTTGGCTCGTCCGGAGGTGATACAACAACGTCGGTCCGGTGATATCGAGCGCGTCGGCGACCTCCTCGGCCGTGCTGCCGCGAGGCGACTCGAAGTAGTCGGCGAGAAACGCGGTGCGGAGAACGGTCTCCTGCCGGTCGGTCAGCCGGTCGCGGAGTTCGTCGCGGAACGCCGTGGCGGTCGCGCGTTCGCGTTCGCGCTGGCGCTTTGCGAGCACCTCGGCGTCGAATCGGCGCGTGACGGCGTCTGCGACCCGCCGGATCTCCGCTTCGGGCGGCAGGTCGATCGTGATTCGCCCTCGGTGGGGCTCGAACGCCGCGGACCGAACGGTCCCGCCGTGTGCCGAGAACGTGCCGAGCGCCGTCTCGGCGGCGAGACCGACCTCGGCCGTTCCGCCGTCGTCGCCGTTTTCGACGACCCGCGAAAGGCTCGCGGCGCCGGCGTCGGAGAACGCGTCTTCGAGCTGTGTCGGCGCCGCGCCGTCCACCGTCAGATACGCCAGTAGTCTGTCGTCGTCCTGTGGAACCACCCCCTCGACGTCGAGGTCGGCGTCGAGTTCTGTCGCGGCCGCGACCAACGGATCGGCCGTGTCCGACAACTGAACCGTCAGTTCGACGACGGTGTTCGACGACAACAACGTCCGGTTCCGGGCGGCGTCGACGGCGAACCCGGCGATCGCGCCGACCGTCGCAAAGCTCGATTCCTCGCGCGGCGAGAAGGCGTCGGGGTCGGCGGCGTAGACGCCGACGACGCCGTGGACGCGAGACCCGCTGGTGAGCGGAATCGCCAGAAGCGACTGGATCCCGTCGGCAAAGGCCGCCCGACGAACCGACTCCGGCACCGACTCCGCGTCGGCGATCGACCGGACGGCCTGTGGCGTGCCGGTCTCGACGGCCTGTCGTTCCGGCGTCGTCGCCGACGCCGCGAGATTCTCGCGGACCTGTTCGTATGTTCGTCCGGTCTCGCCCGCAGATGCCCGGACGACGATGTCGTCGCCGCCAACCTCGCGCTCGCCGACCCACGCGAACTCGTAGAGTTCGGTCTCGCCGAGGCGTTCACACACCGTCTCAGCGATCTCCTTGCGGGTCGACGCCCCGACCAGGTCGTCGAGCACCGTCGAGACGGTCTCGTTGAGCAGGGCCAGCCGGTCGAGCTCTGCCCGGAGCTGATCGGTCTCGCGTTCGCGGGCGCGCCGCGGGCTTTCGTCGCTCAGGAACACCGTCGCTCGCTCGTCGCCCGGGACCACAGAGACCGAAAGCCACCGGTCCAACTCGGGATAATACTCCTCCGTAGACGACTCGTCCGGCTCGCCGTCCACGAACGCCGACGGCACGAAATCCTCGACCGATGCGGGAAACACTGCCTCGATCGGCGCCGACGACACCTCCGCGTCGACCTCGAGCAGGTCGGCCGCGGCGTCGTTGATCGCGGTCACCGTTCCGTCGTCGGTGACCGTCACCATCCCGACCGGGGCCCGCTCGAAGCGCTCGTTCATCCGGCGTCCTCAGTCTGTACGTCGCGTATCTCGACGCGAGCGCCACCCGTCTCCGCCTCGACGGCCGCGACGCTCCAGCCGTGCGCCTCTGCGATCCGCTCGACGATCGAGAGCCCCAGCCCCGTGCCGTGGTCGTGGCTGCTGTATCCCGGCTCGAACACCACCGACCGCTCGTCGGGCGGGATCCCGGGGCCGTCGTCGGCGACGTAGAACCCGCCGCAGTCCGCGTCGAGCTGTCCGACCACGATCTCGGGATCGTCGCCGTGTTCGACGGCGTTTCGAAACAGGTTCTCGAAGAGCCGTTCCGACCGGTCCCCGTCGGCCGTCGTCACCGGAAGCCCGTCCGCGACGGTCAGCGTCGCCGCCTCGGTGTCGACTGTCGACCAGGCGGATTCGGCGACCGTTCGCAGGTCGACCCGTTCTTCGGGGTCGACGTATTCGCTTCCCCGCGTGAGCGTCAACACGTCCTTGATGATTCGTTCCATCCGGTCGTGTGCCCGCTCGACGCGGTCGAAGTGCTCGTCGTCGCCGGTTTCGCGTCCCGCCCGAAGTCGGGCGGTCGCGACGTCGAGCGGATTCCGAAGGTCGTGACTGAGGATGCTCGCGAGACGGTCGACGCCGAGGTCGCCGGCCGTCTCAGGAGCCGCACGGCCGCCGTCGACGGCGGATTCGTCGACAAAGAGCACGTATCCGTCGCCGTCGTCGTCTTCCGGCGGCAGGATCCGGGTGACGTATCCGCCGGCATCAGTCGAGACGTACGCGGTCGCCCGGTCGTCGGCCGCGAGCAGGTCGCGAAACTCCCGTGACCCGAGATCGGTCGAGACGCCGGGTCGTTCGACGGCCTCCGCAAGCGGGCGGTCGGACTCGACCGGGCCGAGGATCGTTTCGAAGGCGTCGTTCGTCCCCGTAACGACCACCCCGCCGTCGACGATCGCGTATCCGATCGCGGGGTCGGGATACCGGTCGATCGGCACCGCCCGACCTCCGGCGGCCTCGTTATCTGTCATCTGGGCCGAACACCCGGGTTCGGACCACGAGCCTGCCGCGATTGCCGCCGCGTCTGCTCACCCCTCGATCCCCGCTCGGCCCGTCACCATCACAATACATGATACGTGACTAGTGGCTTCCGTCGCATTCAAATTAGTCATGGACGCTAACTATACAGACTCGACACGGTCCGAGAATCCACGACGGTCTTAACTCTTAGATGATCGTCCGACACGCCCGGCGACGCGGCCTCACGGGGGGATAATACACGTCGACGAAACGCCGGTCGACGGCGCGGAGCGGCCGGCGCCGTGACCGTGAACGCGTCACCGGCCGCGTGCGATGACCGCGCAGAAGGGGTCCCGCTCCGGGCGACACCGGCTGACCTGTGGATCGGTAAACCGGTCGGTTGCGTCGATGTACTCGCCGACCAGCGCCGCCCGTCCGTCCATCGACGCGCTCCGCCACGCTCGGACGGCTTTCGTCGGAAACATGCGGTTCGAGAAGCTCACCACGAGCGTCCCATCGGGAGCGAGCACGCGTCCGAACTCGTCGAACGTCCGCTCGGGATACTCGAGATACTGCACCGACACCGCACACAGCACCGCGTCGAACGCGTCGTCGGCAAGCGGCAGGCGTTGTGTCTCGTTGAAGTTCTGGACGAACCGATCCGTGAGCCGGTCGTTCGCGGCCAGTTCGCGCTCGTTCATCCCGTGACCGACGACCCGCTCGAACGAGCGGTCCGGGAGGTGCGAGACGTGACTGCTCATCGCGTCGAACACTCGGGCGCCGGCCGAGAGGTGCTCGTCGTACACCGCCGTGAGCTGGTCGCGGAACCCGTCGTCGACGTGCGTGACGAGCCGCGGCTCCGCGTAGAACGCGGCGTCGTCGCGGTCGTCTAGTTTCTCGCGTTCGCGGTCGTCGAGGACCATGCGTACCGTACGATTCGGACGCACTCAGTTTTTCGCCTCGATCGTGACGGCCGGCGACCGCTCGGTCATTCGATCCCGCCGAGCGGTTATCAGCCGTCTGCGCCGAGTAGATCCGTCGCGGTTGTGTCGCGGCCACACTACCGACGATCGGTTTTATCCAGTGAGAGGGTATCCGTCGAGTATGAACGGCCGGACACGCCGAAGCGTCCTTGGTATCGTCGGCGGCGGCGTTCTCGGAACTGCGGGCTGTCTCGGCACCGACGGGGGGGCCGGCAGCACGGACGGGACCGGCGACGACGGAACGGAGACCGCGTGGCGAACCGCGGAGCTGACCGACGTCACCACGGACGAGACGTTCACGATCGCCGACGTCGATTCCCCGGTGTTGGTCCATCCGTTCGCGATCTGGTGTAGCATCTGTAACAGCCAGAACGAGGAAATCGACGCGCTCCAACAGGCACAAGCCCACAAGGTCGTCCAACTGAACATCGGCGACGACGAGGGCCGCGACGACGTCGCGGCGTACGCCACGGAGAACGGGTACGCCGACCACAGCCGGTTCGCGGTCGCGCCCGCCGGTGTCGCCAGCGCGCTGGTCGACGAGTTTGGCCCGACCGCGGTCTCGCCGCCGCAATCGCCGGTCATCGTCGTCTGTCCCGACGGCAGCGCTCGCGAACTCGACAAGGTCGCCTCGCCCGAAACGATTGAGACCACAGTAGAAACGAGCTGTGAATGACCTGGATTGGGCTCGCCGAGATGTTTTGGATCGGCGTCGCGACGCCGTTGACCGCCGTCTGTGTTCTGCCGTTGTACCCGGCGTTCATCTCGTACCTCGCCAGCACGGGCGACGACGACGGACGCCGTCACTCTCCCGTGCTCCTGGGGAGCCTCGTCGTCGCGGGCGTCATCGCGTTCATGGCCGCCGCCGGCCTCCTGTTCGTCGTCGTTCTCGGCGTCGGCATCGAGGGCGGGTTCGTCGGACGGATCGGCCCCTGGTTGTTCGCGATCCTCGCGGTCGTCGGCGCGGTGTTGCTCGCCGACCCGGGCGGCTTCTCGCGGCTGCCGTCGGTCGAGCCCCCACACACGGAGTATCCGCGGGTCTCGGCGTTCGGCTACGGATTCTTCTTCGGCGGGATCATCATCCCGTGTAACCCCGGGTTTATTGGCCTCTTTTTCGCTCGCCAGGCGGTGTTGTTCGAGACCGCCCTCGAGAACGTGATCGGGTTCGTGTTGTTCGGTCTCGGCATCGGCGCGCCGCTGCTCTCGGTCGCGGTCCTCTCGGAGTCGGCCGGCCGCCGCGTCACGAGAGGCCTCGCACGACGCGCGGAGTCGATCAACCGCGTCGTCGGCGGGTTCCTCCTTGTCGTGGCCGTCTACTACCTGATCTTCGTCTTTCGCGTCGTCCCGGGCTGGTCCCCGTCGGCGCCGTCGATTCCGGTCGTCGGCTGACCCGCGCCGGGCGAACCCCGGAAGCTTTCCTATTCGCGGCCGATACCACCGACGAATGAGCCACATCGACCTCGCGCTCGACTGGACGCCGAACACGAACCACACCGGATTCTACGTCGCTCGCGAAAAGGGCTACTACGCGGAGGAGGGGATCGAGGTCGCGATCCGTTCTCCCGCCGACGACGCCTACGAGACGACGCCGGCAAACCGGGTCGCGACCGGCGAGGCGACGCTCGCCATCGGCCCCTCCGAGAGCGTGATTAGTTACCACACCCATCCGGAGTATCCCTCGCTCACGGCCGTCGCCGCGGTGTGTCAGACCGACCGGAGCGCGATCGTCACGCTCGCGGACGAATCCATCGACCGCCCGGCAGAGCTGGACGGCCGTCGGTACGCCTCCTACGACGCGCGCTTTGAGGACGACATCGTCCGGCAGCTGATACGAAACGACGGCGGCGACGGCGACGTCGACATCGTGACCCCGCCCAAACTCGGCATCTGGAACACGGTGCTCGACGGCGACGCCGACGCGACGTGGGTGTTCATGCCGTGGGAGGGGTTGCTCGCCGAGCGCGACGGCGTCGACCTCACTCCGTTTTATCTCGACGAGTACGACATCCCGTACGGCTACACGCCGGTGTTGCTCGCGCGCCCGGAGACGATCGCCGACGACGCCGAGCGGCTCGAAGGGTTCTTGACCGCCAGCGCCCGCGGCTACCGGTTCGCGGCCGAGAATCCGGCCGAGGCGGCGACGATCCTTCGGGAGGCCGCGACCGGCATCGACGCCGACGATCCCGATTTTCTCGAGCGCAGCCAGCGCGAACTCGCCGAGGCGTACCTCACCGCGGACGGCGAGTGGGGGTGGATGACGACGGAACGGTGGGACCGGTTCGTAACGTGGCTGGCCGACCGGGACATTCTCACCGGCGTCGACGGCACGCCGATCGCCGCGGAGGACCTGCCGGCCGAGGAGTTGTACACGAACGGGCGGCTCCCGACGCCGAACGCGTAACGGGGTTCAGAGTGCGCTCCCGCCAGAACGCGTTCTTGTGGCCCCGCCGAGACGGCCGTTGTCGGGCTCACGACCGGATGCGCGAACTCACCAGCTCTCCGAGCGAGCCTCCCTCGTCGACGACGTCTCTGCGGTACTGCACGTAGAACGCGCCGAGCGGCGGCTGGACGATGTACGCCAACGCGATCGGCAACACGGCCGTCTCGGGGATCGTCGGCGCCGCGACGACGACCGCAATCGCGATGGAGAGGTTTCGCATGCTCGTCGCGTACACCAAGGCGACGCCGCTCGCGGCGTCACGGAGAACGCGCCCGAGCCTCGTGCCGACCGCGAGAACGAGCAGATAGAAGCCGACGATCGGGACGATCGTGACCGCGGACGCGACGGGGTCGGCGAGAATGCTCTCGGAGCGCATCGCCATCGCGATGAAGACGATGAGCATGACGCCGAACGAGCTGAGCCCGCCGAAGACGGGTTTGAGATTCTTGAACCCTTCCGTGTCATAGCGGCTGAGCAACAGCCGCCGGGTGAGCGTGCCGGCGACCATCGGGAGGATGACCACCTGTGCGAGTTGTGCGTACAGCGCGCTGGGGTCGAACCCGACGCTCGCTGGGATCAACACGGAGAGATACGTCGGCAGGACGGCGACGGCGACGAGGAGGTTCACGGCCATCGCCACCAGCGCGGACTCGAGGTCACCGTTCGCGAGCCCCGTCCACGCCGCGGTCATCCCGGACGTCGGAATCAACGCGATGAAGTACAATCCGATCGCGTAGCCGACGGCGCCGCCGAAGAACAGTCGGGCGAGCCCGACCGCGATCACCGGCGCCACCACGAAGTTCACTGCGAGGCTCAACAACACCACGCCGGCGTGGCCGCGAACGTTCACCACCTCCCGCAGGTCGATGTTGATCATCATCGGGTAGATCATGAGAAACAACACCGGCACGACCGCGGCCCGCAGCGTCCGCTCGGCCGTCGGCCCTGTGAACTGGCCCACAGCCAGCCCGGCCGCGAGCGACCCGACGACGACGTAGATCAGGTTCGATTTGATCCCGGTGAGGAGTCCGCGTATCATCGTGTAGTGTATTGGGGTCGATACACAATAATACTTCGGTCGAGCCGGTCTGTCCGCCTCGGCTATTCCGTCCGGTTCCGTCGCCGTGGCCACTAAGTGCTGATCACCCGTGAACAAGCGTATGCCCGCTGACACCCACTCGTCTGGCGACGTCGCACTCATCACCGGCGCGAGCTCCGGCATCGGGGCCGCGACGGCCCGCCGGTTCGCAGACGCCGGCGTTGATGTCGTGCTCGCGGCGCGTCGGGAGGCGGCGCTCGCCGACGTCGCCGCCGACTGCGAGGCGGCCGGCGTCGACGCGGTTTCGGTCCCGACCGACGTGACAGACCACGCCGCCGTCGAGGCGCTCGTCGACGCGACGCTCGAACGGTTCGGCCGACTCGACGTCGCCGTGGTGAACGCCGGTATCGGCGAGGCCCGCGACGTGCCGGTCTCCGAACTCCCGATAGAGCAGTTCGACCGCGTGACGGCGACCAACGTCCACGGCGCCTTCTACACGACCCGGGCGGCACTCCCACCCCTCCGCGACACAGGCGGGGCGCTCGTCTTCGTCGGGAGTTACAAGGGCAAACACCCCAGCACGTCGACGCCGGTGTACGCGGCCTCGAAGTGGTGGCTTCGAGGCTTCGCGCTCAGCGTGGCCGGCCAGGTCGGCCCCGACGGCGTCGGCGTCACGCTCGTCAACCCCTCCGGCGTGACCACTCGGTTCGGCACGGAGTTCCGCGACCGGCCGAACACGGCCGCGCTCGACGACGAGTCGACGCTCGACGCGACCGATGTCGCCGAGGCGATCGCGTACGCGGCCGCTCAGGAGCCGCCGGCGACCGTCACCGAACTGGATCTGAACCGCCGAGACATCTTCGAGCGGTTCTGACGAGGGGCCTCACCGCGGCATCGTCCAGTCGACGCCGGCGTCGCGGTCGGGAAACCGCGGCGTCGACACGGCCTCGAACGTTCGGTCGTTCGCCGCCTCCGTGACCGGCGCGGCGACCAGCAGCCGCGCAACGTCGGCCCGCGAGATGGTCCCCCAGAGTTTGCTGCCGGGTTCTGCGGCGGTGACGAGGTCGGTTCGGCGGCCGTTCGTCAACACGCCGGGTCGGACGATCGTGTGACAGATCGGCGCGTCCCGGAGCGCGTCCTCCGCCTCGGCTTTCGCCGCCTGTAACGGACCGATGACCGCGTCGAACGCCCGCGCGAGCCGACTCGCGGGTTCCGGGCCGACGCCGATCGCCGACTCCATCGCGAACGCGTCGACACCGGCGTCGGCGGCCGCCGCCACCAGCGCGCGAGTTCCGGCCCCGTCGACGTACGGCGGCCCCGACCGAACCGCCGCGGCCGCGGTGCCGACCGCGCTGACGACCGCGTCGACGCCGTCGACGACGGCGGCCAGGTCCTCCGGCTCCAGCAGGTCGTCGACCACGACCTCGTCCGCGCCGATCGATTCGAGGTCGGGCGCCGCCGCCGGCGACCGCGTGAGCGCGCGCACGGTGTCGACGCGCGAACCACAGAGCCGCAACACCTCTCGTCCCGTCTCGCCGGTCGCTCCCGCGACGAGGACCGTCTCGAGGTCGTGTGGCGTCACGGCCGTTCTTCGCCGTCATACCTAAAGAGCCTCCGGGTGAGATTGCTCGACGGACCGCGAGTCGTCGCGTGTCGCCCGCTCGATGCGCGCCGGCCTACTCGATCATGACGCTATCGGTGAGCCAGTATCCGTCCAATTCTCCGGTTCGGTCGTTCGACAGCCCGAATCGGTACGTCTCCGTCCGGCCGTCGGGGCCGGTGAGCGTGACCCGTTGTTCGGCGCGCGTCCCGTCTCGTTCCATCGGCCCGGTCGTCGCCTCGACGTGATCGACCATCGGGGCGTACCGCGGTCCCGTGACCATCCGCACGAACCGGTCGAACGGCCCCGTCGCCCGGCGGTTCGCCGGCGACGCGAAGTTGTAGGCGACGCCGATGCCGGCGTTTTCGAACGGCTCGTTGTTCGTGGCCAACCCGTCGAGTTGAACGGCGACGACCCGTTCTGGAGCCAGCGACTGGTCGGGCGTCGGGAGATCTGCGATGGGGTACGACATGGCAACAACATATATACGGGCTCTACCCACATCAACCGACCGCTCGCACGGTTCTTGCGGCTCGCGACCCGGCAGCTCGGACCACGCTGGCCGTCCGAACCGGCGCCGCCCATCCGAATCTACTTGGGGCCGCCGGTCGCTTCTCGTTCGCATGGAGTACACGACGCTCGGCAACTCGGGCACCGCGGTGAGCCGGATCTGCATCGGCACGAACACGTTCGGCGGCGACGCCGAGTGGCACCTCTCGGCGTCGGAGGCACAGGCGGTCGTCGACACGGCGATCGAACACGGGATCACGTTCTTCGACACGGCCAACGCGTACAACACCGGCGCGAGCGAACGCGTCCTCGGCGAGGCGTTGTCCGAGTACGACCGGGACCGCCAGGTCGTCGCCACGAAGGTGTACTTCGGGATGGACGACGCGAACCCGAACGCCGGCGGGCTCTCCCGGAAGGCGATCGAACAGGAACTGGCGAACAGCCTCGACCGGCTCGGAATGGAGACGATCGACCTGTACCAGATCCACCGATGGGACGAGGAGACCCCGATCGACGAAACCCTGCGTGCGCTCACCGACGCCGTCCGCCGCGGACACGTCCGTCACCTCGGCGCCTCGTCGATGTGGACCCACCAGTTCGCCGAGGCGCTTCACGCCGCGGACGTCAACGGATACGAGCCGTTCGTCACGATGCAAAACCACTACAACCTCGCGTACCGCGAGGAGGAACGCGAGATGGTGCCGTTCTGTGAGCGCCAGGGCGTCGGCCTGCTTCCGTGGAGCCCGCTGGCCCGCGGCTTCCTCGCTCGCCCCCACGACGAACTGAAAGCGACCGTGCGGGGCGCGGCCGACGACCACCTCCACCGCCGCATGGAGACGTACGCGGCGGGCGGCGGCCGCGAGATCAACGAGCGCGTCGAGCAACTCGCCGCCGAAAAGGGCGTGAAGATGCCACAGATCGGGCTGGCGTGGCTGCTCCATCAGGACGCCGTCGACGCGCCGGTCGTCGGTGCCCGCAAGCCGGAGTACGTCGTCGACGCCGTCGAAGCCCTCGACATCGACCTCTCCGACTCGGATCTCGAGTGGCTCGCCGAGCCGTACGAGCC
>KI543169.1:34811-51620 GCA_000496175.1 uncultured archaeon A07HR67
GAACACGCCGTCGCTCGCCGCCTCGCGGGTGACGACGAGGTGGTCGACGCCCGCCGCCTCGGCCGACGCCGCCGAGTGGCCGACGCGGGCGAACGGGAGGACTCCCAGTCCCGAAAACACCACGTGGTGGTGGACGTTGGTGTAGTCGACGAGCGCGTCGCCGTCGCGGTGTCGTCGGACGTTTTCGGCCGCAGTGGCTCCCTGTTCTTTGGCGACGTGGAGGATCGGCTCCCTGCCGTTGGCGTCGCCGGCGACGAAGACGCGCTCGTCGTCGCGGGCCTGCATCGACGCGTCAACCCACTCCGGACCGGGGTCGAGCGCGGTGTTCTCGAGTCCCAGTCGGTCGAGCGTCGGGCGACGGCCGGTGAACGCGAACAACTGGTCGGCCTCGACCGCCGTCTCGACGCCGTCGTGTGAGACGTGGAGCCTGACGCCGCCGGAGTCGGTCGGCTCGACGCGCTGCTCGGCGGCGTGGGTGAGCACGTCGATGTCGAACGCGTCTCGGTAGTACTCGAGCAGCGCGTCGCCGAAGGGGTCGTCGGCCTCGTCGAGCGGCCGCGCGTCGTGTTCGATGACGGTGAGGTCCATCCCGGCCGCCTCGCTGAGGTACGGCACGAGCTCCATCCCGACGTATCCGAACCCCATGACGACGCCCGACTCGCCAAACGAGGTCTCGTCGAGCACGTCTGCGCTCGTCGACACCTCGACGTCGTCGATGCCCGGCAGCGCCGGGACGTTCGCCGACGAGCCGGTCGCGATCACCACGTACTCCGGGTCGAGCGTCTTGTCACCCACGGCGAGTCGCCCGTCGTCGAGGAACCGCGCGGTGTCGCGAACGAACGTGACGCCGTCTCGGTCGGCGATCTCCTCGACGGCGGCGCGACGGTGGGCAGCGAAGTTCGACGTGTGTTCGTTTTTTCGTTCGACGACGGCCTCGAGGTCGACGTCGGGAAGCGGCCCCGAGAGCCGCTCGTCGTGGCGCGCCGCGAACCGGTGTTCGCCGGCCGAAAGCACCTCCTTCGAGGGCATACAGCCACGAAGAATACAGAGCCCGCCGCCCGGCTCGCCGTCGTCGACGAGCGTTAACTCCACGTCGGGATCGTCCGCGAGCCGCTCGGCAACGGCGACGCCGGCGCTTCCGTACGCGCCGACGATCGCAACGTGTGTGGACATACAAACACAACGCGACCGCCGTGTATAACGGTTCGGCGGACGGGCACGCGCACACAGAACCGCGCGTGCGACCGGTTCGGGGCGCCGACGACGGCGGCTCCTCACGGCTGTCGGCGACCGTGACGCCTCAGAGCCACTCGCTGAACGAGTCCGTGGTGCGGCTCCGCCGGACGTACTCCCGTTGCATCTCGACGATCGCCGCCGGCAGGCGGGCGCCGTCGGAGACCGCCGACCTGACCCGGTCTTTCTTCCAGCGGCTCGGCGTCGTGCGCGTCTCCCACCGCGTCTCGATCGGTCCGAGGTACGACTCGACGTCTGCGGCGGGAACGCCGGCCGCGTCCAGTCCGCGACGGGCGTACGCGAACACCTCCTCGAACACGGTCTCGCGGTCGGTCGTGCGGTCGCCGTCGGCGGTCACCCACGGCAGTTCGGCGTCGAGCCCGTCGCGCATCGCGGCGTAAAAGCCCGACTCCGCGGCGTCCCACGAGAGTTCGGTGATCGGATGGTCGGCTGTCACGAGCC
Organism: uncultured archaeon A07HR67; assembly: GCA_000496175.1. Taxonomy (GTDB): domain Archaea; phylum Halobacteriota; class Halobacteria; order Halobacteriales; family Haloferacaceae; genus Halorubrum. Next base: position 36,507 of record KI543169.1, read on the forward strand.
CGTGTATCAGCCCCGCAACCAGCGTCTGGACGCCGATCACGTCCGCGACCGTCGGCTGTGTCGGTATCGGACGGTACTCGATGCGAAGCGACCGCTCGTCGTTGTTCGCGTCGACGGCGGTGCCGCCGATCACACACCGCAGCCACCGCCAGTAGGTGCCGCGCTTGTGGTCGAACTCCCATATGCGGTCGGACACCGTCTCGCGGTCGTCGCCGTTCTCGACCCACTCGCGAAGAAACGGCGCGTACGAGTCGTCGGCACAGACCCCGTCGACGACGTCCGTCGGCCGTTCGATGTCGCGTGGCACCCGCACCTTGGCGTTCGGCGTCTGGTTGACCGACTGCTCGAAGACGGGGATTCGAAGCTCGTGATAGGTGTCGTTGACGACCGCGGTCGGGTCGGCGTCGGCCTCATACACGTCTGCCGGGAGAAACGGTGAGTTCGTCGTCAGCGCCAACACCGGACCGAGCGTCCGGATCGCGGCGTTGTAGTACGCGGGCAGTTCGTCTGCGGTCGGCACCTGGAGGTGCGGCTGGATCGACGTGGCGAGCGACTCGAAGAGGATCGTCGGGAACGTCGCCTCGACGTGTGGAACCGACAACGACAATATCCCGCCGGCGTACGCGCGGGCGTGGTTGTCGATCGCGACGTACCGCGGATACTGCCGCATGTTCTCGGCGAACACCACCCCGTCCCGCTCCGCCGTCGCCGACAGGTACTCCACCGTCCCCTCCTCGGGAGGGAGCGTCCACATTCCGTCGAGCACGAGTTCTCGGCCCGCCTCCCGGGCGGCTGCCGTCGCCGCCTCGGTGCGGGTGCGAATCTCGTCCGCCTGCGTTCGGAGCCCCGCCTCGTCCAACACCGTCGGCTCCGTGTTGATCTCGACGTTGTGCTCGCCGAGCTCCGGATTGGCCGCCGGCGTCTCGAACACCGACTCGGGGAGCCGCGCGAGCCCGCCGTCGGCGGACGACCCGGCCGCCGCGTCCGACACGGCGTACGCCTCCATCTCCAGCCCGACGGTGAAGTCGCCGTTGTCCATTTCGCCGTTCGTGATCGCCGCCCGAAGCCACGCCGCCTGCTCGTCTAAGCGGTCCTCGAAGGTGCGTTCTGCCGCCGCAGAAAGCGACCGCGTCACCAGCTCGGCCGTCTCGGCACGCGGCTCGGTCATGTCATCTTCGGCTCGTCACGGGTTCTCTCGTCGACGGCTCGATACGTCGTGGTCATACGCTCGTATCGGCCCTTCGGTTCAAAACTCTTCACCTCGCGTCCGCCGCAGGACGCGCCGGCGTCGACGGCGCGGGACGCGTCGACGGCTCCGTCGCGCCGGTCGGGGGTCCGGATGCCGACCTACGTCACCTTCCCGCGGGCCCGAACCTCCCAGAGTTCTTCGACCCGTCCATCGCGCGTCCCGACGAACCGGTCGTAGAGGTTGATCGTCGTACAGACGTGCGGGACGATGAACTCGATCCGGTCGCCGACCGCGAGCGTCTCTTCGGTCTCGCTCGTGTCGAGCCATCCGTGCTCCTCGGAGGCGTTCACGTAGGCAATGTCGTCACGGTGTTTCGGAACCGGCCGTTGGGGCTTGTCCATCGAGAGCGCCTTGCTCCCGGCGTCGACGACCGCCCGGTCCTCTGTCGGCGTCGAGATGACCGTCGAGACGACGGTGGCCGCACAATCCGCCTTGTCGACGTCGAACGGGCGGTGTTCCAGCTCCCCGACGTCCATGAACGGGTACATCCCGGGATTGATCTCCGTCACGACCGGATGTGTTCCGCTGTACATCGAGGTCGCAGTCCCACCGACCTTGACCTCCGGGACGGCGACGCCCGCCGATTCGAGCCGTTCGACCGTCTCCTGTGTCACGTCCATCGCCTCGGCGCAGTACTGTTCGTACTCCGAGCGCGTCTCTGCCTTCGATTTGACGTGTGCCTCGTACGCCAGCAGCCCCCGAAACTCGAGGTTCGGCTGATCGCGATCAGCCGTGCCGCGTCCAACGCCGGTTCGCCCGGCGCCACCCCGGTTCGGTGGAGTCCGACGTCGACCTCCAAGATCACGCCGATGGTGGCGTTCCGGTCCGCGGCGACGGCCTGTAACGGTCGGATCGTGTCCGGTCCGTCGACCGTCGTCGCGAACCGGTCGAGCTTGTTCGCCACCCACACGAGCCGTTCGAGCTTCCGTTCGCCGACGACCATGTACGAGAGGTAGACGTCGTCCACGCCGTTCGTCGCCATCACCTCGGCCTCGCTGAGCGTCTGACAGACGATCCCGCTTCCGCCGGCCAACTCGCTCTGCCAGCGGGCGATCTCCGGGTTCTTGTGGGTCTTGACGTGTGACCTGAGGTCGACATCGTGTGCGTCGGCGAACGCCACGTACTCTTCGACGTTCGCCTCCATCGTCGCCATGTCGACGGTCAACGCCGGGGTTTCCAACTCGTCTTTCGAGGCTCCCAACCGGGGGGCGACTTCGTCGGTCGTGGCAGACGGCATGCGTCCGGCCTCAGCGAGCACACACTAAAAGCTACCTCGCGGCGCGGCCGCGACCCCGGCGACGACGCCCCGCTCCGGAGCCGGGCGTGAACCACGGTGCGGTCGGCGGAGATGTCGTTTTGTGCCTCGAGCCCGTCCCTTGGGTAATGAGTGACCTCCCAGAACGCCTCGCCGGCGTCTCGGCTGTCGACTGTGACGGCCGACAGGCGCTCGTCACCGGGTCGACGAGCGGAATCGGCCGCGCGGCCGCGCTGGCGCTGGGGCGGCTCGGCGCGGATGTTATCGTTCACGGCCGCGACGACGCGGCGGGCGCCGAGGTGGTCGACGAGCTCTCGCGAATCGGCGCCGACGCGACGTTCGTCGAGGCCGACTTCGCGAGCATCGACGCCGTCAGGCAACTCGCGACGACCGTCCGCGACAAGACCGACGGGCTCGACCTGCTCGTCAACAACGCCGGCGGGCTCTTCCGCGACGGAACGGTCACCGACGCGGGCGTCGAGTTCACCTTCCACGTCAACCACCTGTCGCCGTACCTGTTGACGGCCGACCTGCTCGACCACCTCCGCGAGGACGCACGCGTCGTCACGACCGCCTCCGACGCCCACAAGGGAGCCACGCTGAATCTCGACCGCGTACGGGGCGACGAGCGGCACACCGGGCTCGCGGCGTACAGCCACTCGAAGCTCGCGAACGTCCTCTTCGCGTCGGAACTCGCCCGGCGGCTCGAGGCAGCCGGCCGCGCCGTGACGTCGAACAGCGTCCATCCGGGGGCGATCCCGGGCAGCGGGTTCGGCCGGTTCCTCCCCGGCCCGCTGCCGGCGTTGTTGCGGCGGCTCGAGGCCGTCCCCGGGGTGACCTCGGTCGCGGACGGCGCCGCGGAGCTCCTGTTCGTCGCCGTCTCGCCGCGGATGGACGGAGTCACGGGCCGGTACGTCGCCGACCAACGACCGAGCACGCCCTCGACCGCCGCTCGGGACCGCGACGCCGCCCGGCGGCTCTGGGCTGAGAGCGCGGCGCTGCTCGGAATCGACCCGCCGCTCGCGGCGGATAGCCCGGTTGTGACCGGCGATTCCGCCGCGACTGACGATTCCGCCGCGACTGACGATTCCGCTGCGACTGACGATTCCGCTGCGACCGACGATCCACCGAGCGGACGCGACCGCTGATCGAGCCGGCGGCGGCGGTGAGCGCGGCCGACGCCCCGTTCTCGCGTGTGCTGCCGATCGAACGACTGATTTTGCTGGCCGTGATACCCTCGTGCGCCCCGCCCTCCGACGCATGGTGCGACACAGAACCGACGTCGACGGCTGCGGTTGTAGCCGCTGTCAGGACGTCGACACCGCGGTCCTCGAGCGGTCGCTGTTCGACGCGCTTCGCTGGAGCGGCCGCCTCCCCGTTCGTCACCCCTCGATACTCCTCGTGTTCGGCGTCGTCGCTGCGGCTCAGGCCTCGGTCCTGTTCGTCGCGACCGGGCCGGTGTTCGTCGGCGCGCTCGTAGGCGTCGCGGGCGCGTTTCTCGGCCGCGGCTACGTCGGTGTCGTCGGGCGCGGCGCGCTCGCTCGCGGGCAACGACCGTCCGGTATCGTCGACCCGCTTCGGCTCGTCGCGTCTCGGTTCCCACAGTTCTGTGTCGCCGTCGCCGTCGTCGTCTCGGGCATCGCGGCGACGGCCGTGGTGGCCACGGCGCTCCGGTCCCCGCTCGACACCGTCGTCGTCGCTGCCGGAGTGCCGTCGGTCGTCGCCGACGGCGTTCTGCTCGTGACTGTCGCCGGAGTCGTCTTGTTCTCGCTTCTGAAGTTCTGTTTCCTCCCGGAGGCGTGTTTCGTCGGCGGGTACGGTCCGCTCGAGGCACTGCGGGTCAGCTGGACGATCAGCACCGTTCGCCGGAAGACGGCGATCCGGATCGTTGGCGGGTTCGTGGTGTTGCTCGCGCTCGGCGTCGCCGTCGACGTTCACCTCGCCGACCCGACGCGGTCGTTGACGCTGTCGGTCCGCTACCGGGAGACGACCGTCGTGCTCCGGTCGTTCGGATTTGCGCCGTCTGCCGGGCTCCGATTCGTCGTCGACCTCATCGCGACGCTTCTGTACTCCGGCGTGTTCGTCCACGAGTACGTCCAGGCCGCCGTCGACCCGTGAGCCACGCCGGACGGGGCCATGGGAGAACACCCGGAGATCGGGACGGCCGGCTCAGGCGTCGAGCAGACGCCCGGTGGCGTCGGCGACCGACCGCCACGCGGCGAGAAGCAGCGCCGGAACACCCACGGCCGCGGAGAGCTGTTCGAACGCCCTTTTGAGGCTCCGGTCGTCGCCTTCGGTGCCGAGGATGAGCACCTTCTGATCGCTCGAGGCCGCGTAGATGTCCATTTCTCGGCCCTTCTCCGAGTAGCAGGTGTCGACGACCTCGATGAGCCCCGCGTCCTGGAGCTTCCGGAGGTGATAGCTGGCGTTCTGGATGGTCAACTCGAGCTCCTCGGCGATCTCGGAGGCGGGCAGCGGCCTGTCGGCGAGAAGCCGAAAGATCCGCAACGCGGTGTCGGCCCCGAGCACCGAGAGTATCCGGTCCGTCTGCTCGTCGTCGACGTACAACACCGACGGCTCGGCCTCGCGGTCGACGGATCGGTCGGCCTGCGTGGGAAAGAATCGCGACATGGTGACACGCGGTGGTCCCGACCAACGGGACGCGCACGCTAAGGATCTCCGGAAACTCAAACCCTCGTTTGATTCACCCTCTGGTCCGACGCGGCGGCCGAACACCCGATCTCCTCGGCGAGTTCGACGAGCCGCGCCGTCTCCGTCGGTCCGGAGAGCCGGTACGTCAGCTCTCCACACCGCCAAGTGAGGAACGTCTGTCCGCGGTCGGTGGCGACGAGCGTCCCGTCGACCGTTCCGAGGTTCTCCTCGATGGTGCCGTCGCCGAACGGGGTCGGCTCGTCGCTGACGGCGACCGAGATCGACTGCGTCCCGTCGTAAAACAACAACACCGTCGTTCGGTCCTCGCGCTCGGGGATCGACGCACTCTGGAACCGATACCCCGACGGCATCGCCGGAGCGACCGGCGGCAGCTCGAACGGGACGGCGGCGCTCGCCGCCTCGCGGGTGTCGAAGTGACGTAGGTCGGAGTGATTCCGCTCGACGACCTCGGCGTCTGCCGGCGGCTCGAACCGGAACGTCGACGGGTCGTGGTCGACGCCGATGGTAAGCTCCTCGTAGGTTCGCGTCGTGGTCATCACGACCGCTCCCGTCTCGTTCGCCCACTCGATCCGTTTTTGTACCGGATACGGCTGCTCGGCGTCGATCCACCACGTCTCGGTGGCGACGGCCAGCTGCTCGTCGGTGACCCGTTGTAACGGAAGCGTGCGACGATTCTCGCCGTCTCGCACGCCGACGTTGAGTTCGACGAGCACGTCGGCGGGCGGCGACATCGACACGACGTGGGTTCGGCGGCCCGCGACCGTCTCGGTCCCCTCGTAGGTGAACTCGTACGCGTCGAGTTTGACCGCCGTCTCCGGCCCGAACGTCTGCGTGTCGCTGATCCAGTATCCCGAGGCCTCGCGGTACACCACCCGGTCGGCCGACTCGTTGTAGACCCACCGGTCCGACCCGTTCAACACGGTTACGTCCGGCGGAGTCGCCGCCGTCGACCCGTTCCCCAGCGGTGTTCGGGTCACGTTGAGCACCTCAGACACGGATTGATTCGGCGGGTCTTCGCGCAACGCGACCTGGACGCGGTCCATCTTGCCGTCGCGCCGAACCGTGTCGGTCCGAACGCCGGTGATCGCGGTCTCGCTTTCGGCTTCGGCTGCCGTCTCGACGAGCGTCGCCGGCGCCGGCTCGTCGGCGGCGACGGCGGGACGGACGTCGGGTCCGAGACCGGTGGCTATGGGGACGCCGACGAGCAGCGCGATGCCAACGAGCATCAGACCGAAACGGAAGGGCGAATCCGGCGGCGCTCCGGCAGCAGGCATTATTGGGGGTAGTTCATCGATCGTAAAAACGTACTGATCTGTTCTCCCGGCGTCGGCCGCAGAACGGACGCGAGAAGGGTCCCGACGGGGCGGCGTCTGCGATCCACGACCGGCGCGCTGACACCCAGCAGACGCCCGGGTTACGGGCGGTGCCGCGTAAAGAACGAAAGGGTTATCATTATAATTCGGTATGCAGTCGTATGGCACGGAAGTACTCCACGAGGCGAGGGTTCGTGACGGCGACGGGCACGGCAGCGACCGTCGCCGTCACCGGCTGTTTGGGCGGCTCTGACGGCGGCGGCTCCGACGGCGACGGCGGATCCGGCGGGAGCGACACCGACGAGAACGGCAGCGACACGAGCGGCTCGACCACGATCAAGTACCTCTCCGACCGGGGAGACTCCCAACAGATAATCGATCAAATAATCGCGGAGTTCGAGGAGACACACGAGTACACGGTCGACGTCACGTACACCTCGAAAGGGACCTCGACGGACGAACAGCTCCAGAAGATGCGGGCCGCCGGCAACCCGCCGGACATCGTCTTTGACACGGCGGCGGACGCGTACCGGTATCAGCGAGACGGGAAGGCTGCGCCCGTGACCGAGACGGTTCAGGACGGCTCGCTGCCCGACCCAGTGAACGTCGACGGCGAGTCGTACTTCGTCCCGACGATGGTCGAACCCCTGATGGGCTGGTATCGGAACGACCTCTACGAGGAGAACCCGACGACGTGGGAGCGTTGGGAGTCCGAGGCTCAGCGGCTCGCCGAGGAGGAGGGGATCAACGGCTACGTCGTTCAGTCGGGCCAAACCAACAACGCGGACACGTCCGTCACCCAGACGCTCTGGCAGAACGGCGTGAACGTCTACGACGGGCCCGAAGGCGACATCGAGGTCACGCTTGACGACGAGAACAACCGGGAGGCGGCCGTCGAGACGTTCGAGTGGCTCCAATCGATGTCGGCGTACGCCCCGAACGGCTCCGGCTGGGAGTGGGGCGACGCCATCGCCGCGATCCAACAGGAGAACGCCGCGGCCGCGATGAGCGTCGGCGGGCTGCCGGTTCTCACCATCCAGGCGAACCGCCCCGACCTCGTCGAGAACCTCTCGCCGACCGCGTTCCCGATCCCCGACGGCAACGAACAGGAGAAGTGGTGGGCGTACATGGAAGGCCACGTCGTCTGGAACGACGGCGAGGCAACCGACGGCGCACGGCAGTTCGTCGACTTCTTCAGTAGCTCGGACAAGTTCATGGACTTCCTGCTCACCGCGCCGTTGTTCCAGCTGCCGCCGACCGAAGCGGGACTGGAAAGCGACGCGTACACCAGCAACGAGATCGTCCAGCAGAACCCGGAGGTGATGGAGCTGGTGCGAGACAACTGGGACGCGTTCACCACCGTTCTCGCGACCGGCGAAGACAACGCTCCGAACATCGTCGCCGCCGACGCGTACTCCCAGCAGATGTTCGGACAGGCCGCAGACCAGATGCTCGTCGGCGGCCGCTCGCCCGGCGAGACGGTCGACTGGCTCGCCGACGAGCTCCGGGGTCTCCAGGAGTGAACCCGCCGTCTCGGTATCGATGAGCACCGCAACCGCCGTCAGAACGAGACTCGGCGACCTCGACGAGCGACGCCTGCTGCTTCTGGCGACGTTCGTCCCGCTCGTCGCGTTCTTTACCGTCGTGTGGGCGGTCCCAATCGTGTACGCGCTCGGAATGAGCCTGTTTGCGGAGCCGACCACCGCGCCGTCGTTCGTCGGCCTCGCGAACTATCTCGACGTCCTGACCGCGGCCGAGTTTCCGTTGTTCCTCTGGAACAGCGTGCTCTACGCCGTCTCGACGACCGTCTTCAGCCTGCTCATCGGGCTGGCGCTCGCGCTGGTAGTGAACCAACAGATCCGCGGCGGCAGCGTCCTCAGAACGATGATGATCTTTCCGTACCTGCTGCCGACGCTCGTCGTCATCTTCATCTGGCAGTTCCTCTTCGATCCGAACATCGGCGTGATCAACCAGTGGCTCGTCTCGTACGGCGTCGTCGAGTCTCCCGTCGCCTTCTTTTCGACCTCCCGGTGGGCGATGTTCGCCGTCGCCGTGACGAGCGTCTGGAAGTTCGGCTCCTTTGCGTTCTTCATTCTGCTCGCCCGGCTCCAGGCGATCGATCCCAACCTGTACGAACGCGCCCGCGTCGAGGGCGCTTCGACCTGGCAGGCGTTCCGCGACATCACCCTCCCGCACCTCCGGGGAGCGATCCTGATCATCCTGCTCGTCCGCGGCATCTGGATGTTCAACAAGTTCGACATCATCTACCTGGCGACCGGCGGCGGTCCGCTCAACGTGACGACCACCCTGCCGATCCGGGTGTACGAGCTCGCGTTCAACGAGGTGAACTTCGGCGGCGCGACCGCGCTCGCGGGAATCATGTTCTTCCTGCTCGCGGCCGTCGCGGTCGTCTACTTCCGCGCGTTCGAGCCCGAAAAGGAGGTGGCTCACTGATGGCGCTCGGCGAGGGCGCTGCCGGGTCGATCGTTCCCCAGCGGTTTCAGGCGCGGCTGAAACGCGCCGCGCTCGTCGTCGTCGCCGCGCTCGTCGCGGTGTTTGTGACGGTGCCGGTGTACGTGATGGTTGCCGTCGCCGTCCAGTCGCCGACGGCCGTCTTCTCCGGCGGCGACGTGAACCTGATCGTCGAGTCCGTCACGTTCCGCAACTTCGCGGTGTTGTTCCAGGAGACGAACACGGTGCGGTACTTCTTCAACAGCCTCGTCGTCACCGCGAGTTCGACGGTGTTGTCGACGGCGCTGGCGGTCGGCGCCGGCTACGGGCTCACCCGCTTCGAGTTCACCGGCAAGACGCTGGCGGCTCGCGTGGTGCTTTTCGCGTACATGTTCAGCCCGATCGTGCTCGCGATTCCGTTGTACGTCATCTTCTACACGCTGGGGCTGCTCGACAGCTACTTCGCGTTGACGATGGCGCTGACGGCTATTTCCGCACCGTTCACCATCTGGCTGATGTGGCAGTACTTCCAGACGGTGCCGATCGCGTTGGAAGAATCGGCATGGGTCCGCGGCGCGAGTCGCACGCGAACGATCTGGGAGGTCGTCCTCCCGGTCGCCAGGCCGGGCTACATCTCGGCGGCGATCTTCGCGTTCGCCGTCGCTTGGAACGATTTCACCATGTCCCGGGTGGTGATGAGCAGCGAGGAGATGTACACCATCACGGTCGGCGCCAGTCTCTTTCTCGACCGGGTCAGCATCGGCTGGGGAGAAACGATGGCGGTGTCGCTTCTGATCTGTATTCCGCCGTTTCTCATCGCCGTTTTTCTCCAGAACTACCTGTTACAGGGCTTCAACGTCGGAGGACTCGAATAATGGCACGTCCGATCCACTTCGATACCGTTCGCAAGGAGTACCGAACCGCCGGGACGACCCACGTCGCGGTCGACGGCCTGTCGCTTTCGATCCCGGAGGGATCGTTCACGACGCTCGTCGGGCCGTCCGGCTGCGGCAAGACGACCACACTTCGGATGATCGCCGGGCTGGAGACGCCGACCGACGGCCAGATAGCCTTCGGCGAAGAAGAGGTGACAGACCAGTCGCCACAGGACCGCAACTGCGCGATGGTGTTTCAATCGATCGCGTTGTACCCACACATGTCGGTGCGCGACAACATCGGCTACGGGCTGAAAGTCCAGGGCGTCCCGAAGGCCGACCGCGACGACCGCATCGACGAGGCGGCCGAGACGCTCCAGATCACAGAACAACTGGAAAAGATGCCCGCCGAACTCTCCGGCGGCCAACAACAACGGGTCGCGCCCGGGTCGGCGTTCGTACAGGACCCGGACGTCCTGCTTCTCGACGAGCCGATGAGCGACCTCGACGCGAAGCTCAAATCCGAACTCCGCGTCGAGGTCCAGCGGCTCCATCAAGAACTCGACGCCACCGTCGTCTACGTCACCCACGACCAGACGGAGGCGATGACGATGAGCGACCAGGTGATCCTGTTGAACGAGGGGCGGCTCGCGCAGTTCGCGCCGCCGGGCGAGCTGTTCGACGCCCCCGTCTCGAAGTACGTCGCCGAGTTCATCGGCACCCCCTCGACGAACATGCTCTCGGCGACCGTCGAACGGACCGACGAGGGGCTCGCGCTCGTCGGCGACGGCTTCGAGGTGACCGCTCCGTCGGACCGGTTCCGGGATCGTGTGGGCGAGTCGGTCGTTCTCGGGATCCGCCCGCAGTACCTCTCGACGGACGGCGGCCGGTACGGTCTCGTCGTGACCGCCGAGGTGGTCGAACAGCTCGGCACGGAGTTCGTCGTCCACGGCCACGGCCCCGACGGAACGCCGATCGACGCCGTCTCCTCGGCGTTCGGCGACGTCGATCCCGGCGACCGGCTCGCCGTCGGATTCGACGCCGAGGATCTGTTCGTCTTCGGCGACGACGGCCGCACCATCTGTCACGGCGACGCGCTCGCCGCCGATGCCCGCTCGCAGCCGCGCTGACCCGCCGAGCCGCGCCGACCGGCGCGCGCCTTCGGCCGCACCGCCCCGTCCAGACGCGACACCGCACCCACGATGACGAACGACACGACTCAGACCACAGACGCCGCGGCAGCCGACGATCGAACTGCTTCGACGGACGACGCCGACCAGACCGACGGACCGAGACACGGCGACGACCGCGTCGCTCCCGGATCGCTGCCCGGCGGCGAGGGGCGACCGCTCTCCGACGTGACGGTGATCGAACTCGGTCACATCATCGCCGGGCCGTTCTGCTCGATGGTGTTGGCCGACCTCGGCGCGGAGGTGATCAAGGTGGAGTCGCCGGACCACGGCGACGCGGTCCGCGATTCGAGCCCGATCGGGAACAGCTCGTTCAACTACGTCAACCGCAACAAGCTGGGAGTGACCCTCGATCTGAAATCCGACGCGGGGATCGCGGCGTTTCACGAGCTCGTTCGCGAGGCGGACGTGTTGGTCGAGAACTTCGGGGCCGGAACGGCAGACCGTCTGGGCGTCGGCTACGACGACCTCTCGGCGGTGAATGACGCGCTCGTCTATTGTTCGATCAAGGGGTTCAATCCGGGTCCCTACGAGTCGTTTCCCGCGCTCGACCCGGTCGCCGAGGCGCTCTCGGGCGTGATGAGCGTGACGGGCCACCCCGACCAGCCGCCGGTCCGGTCCGGGACGAGCCTCTCTGACATGGCGGCGTCGTTGTACGCCGCGGTGACCGTTCTCGGCGCGATACGCCAGCGCGAGACGACCGGCGAGGGCCAACACATCACCGTGCCGTTGTTCGAGAGCACGGTCGCGCTGATGGGCTACTGGCTCGCGTACACCCAGGCGTACGACGACGTTCCCGGGCCGATGGGGGCGAGCCACCCGGGCTGGGCGCCGTACGACGTGTTCCGATCGGCCGACGACGAGTGGGTGTTCGTCGGTCCCTCCTCCGAGCGGGCGTGGCAGCGGTTCTGTGACGCGCTCGACCTCGACCTCGCCGACGACGAGCGGTTCGCGACGCTCGCAGACCGGCTCGATAACCGCGAGGTCCTCCACGACCGGGTGGCGGCGACGTGTGCCGAGTTCGAGGCGACAGAGCTCGTCTCCCGGCTCCAGGCGGCCGACGTGCCCGTCGCCCCGGTGAACGACACCGAAGACGTCAGCCGCGACGCGCACCTTCGCGCGACGGAGGCGCTCGCCGAGGTCAGAGCGACGGAAGGGGCGGGCGACCGAGTGGAGACGCCGCGGTTTCCCGGGCGGTCGACGGGGTTCGACCGCGTCGCGTCGAGCGACCCGCCGGCGCTCGGTGAGGACACGGAGGCGGTGTTGGCGGCGCTCGGATACGAGCCGGAAGCGATCGACCGCCTCCGAGAGGACGGCGTGATATGAGGCTCCTCGACGTCACGCTTCGAGAGGCCGAACAACGCCCCGGCGTCGCGTACTCAGTCGAACAGAAGGCCGCGGCCGCCCGCGAGCTCGACGCGCTCGGCGTCGACCGCGTTCAGATCGGGTTCCCGGTCGCCGACGACCGGACGAGACGCGTCGTCGACCGCGTGGACCTGACGGCGAAGACCACCGGAATCGCCCGCGCGATCGCTGGCGACGTCGACGCCGCCGTCGAGGCGGGCGTCGACGTCGTCGACCTGTTCGCGCCGACGAGCGACCGCCAACTCGACGCGGTCGTCGGGATGTCCCGCGAGGAGATGACGGCCTCCGTCGTCGCGGCGGCCGACCGCGCCCGCGACCACGGCGTCGGGGTGCGGTTCAGCGCGATGGACGGCTTTCGAACCGACCCGGCCGCACTCGACGCGTTGTTCGCTGCCGTCGACGCCGCGTCGTACACGCTCGCCGACACCGTCGGCGCCCGAACGCCAGCCGGCGTCGTCGACCACCTCGACGCGCTCGCGACCGACCCCTCGCGGCTGGGCGTCCACTTCCACGACGACCTCGGCGTCGCCACGGCGAACGCGCTCGCGGCCGCCGGACTCGGCGTCGAGTGGGCGGATGTCTCCGTCGCCGGCCTCGGCGAGCGCGCCGGCAACGTCCCGATAGAAGAGTTCGTAGCAGCCGCCGACGTTGGCGAGGAGTCAGTCGAACTCGACGTTGCTCGCGACCGCCTGCTCCCGACGACCCGGGGCGTCCTTGCGGCCCTCGACGAGGACGTCGACGCGGCGAAGCCGTTGTTGGGCGCGGCGGCGTTCACCCACGAGTCGGGGCTTCACACCGCCGCGATGCTCAAGGATCCGGCGACGTTCGAACCCTTCGACCCGGACCGATTCGGCGGTTCTCGTCGGTTGGTGTTCGGGGACGCGACCGGCCGCGGCGCCGCCCGCAAACTCCTCGAACGAGCGGGTCGAGACCCGACCGCAGAACGGGTCGACCGGCTTCTCGACCGTCTCAGCTCGGTCGACGGCGAACTGTCTCTGGACGCGGCCGTCGCGGCCGCCGACGACGTGGCGTGAGCCGCGAGATCCCGGCCGTCAGTCGAAGCGCCACCGACCGGCGGCCTTGAGCTCGCGAACGTAGCCGTCGTGGAGCGCGTCGCGAATCTCGGCGGGCTCTTTTTCGGGGAACGACCGAGACTCGTCGGCGAGTTCGAGAACGGCGCTCGCGTACGCGATCGCGAGGTCCCGGAGGTCGCGGACGTCGAGCTTGTCGAGCGTGTCCGCCTGCGTGTGGCCCCAGCCGCGGCCGTCGTCGGGAGACGTCGAACCCACCGTCGCCGCCGGGATGCCGCGTTCGGTCCACGGCCAGCAGTCGCCGTGCGGGGAGATGTCGTCCTCGACCGGGAACTCGATGTCGAGGTCGGCGCCGACCGTCTCGAACGGCTCCGCCAGCGACTCGAAGGTGTTCGTCCGACGAACCTTCGGGGTCCGACTCTTGCCGGAGCCGTCGATGTTCATCACACACTTCACGCGGTCGCGGTCGGTCGTCGCCGCGAGGTGGGTGGAGCCGTACAATCCCACCTCCTCCGCGCCGACGACGACGAACCGCACCCGGGTGTCGAGGTCGGCAGTCACCTGCGAGAGCAGCCGTGCGACCTCACACACCAACACCGTGCCGACGCCGTTGTCGACGGCTCCCTCGGCGACGTCGTGGGCGTCGACGTGGGCGGTGACCACCACCGCCTCGTCGGTGTCGGGACCGAGCGATCCCTCGATGTTCGGCGCGGTCGCCGGCCCAGTCTCGCAGTCGACGGCCGCGCGTGCGGTCGCGCCGTCGGCCGCGTATCTGGCGAGCCGTGAGCCGAGTTCGGCCGAGACGCCGACCGCCGGGATCGGCGCCGGCCGGTTGCCGTAGCCGACCTCGCCGGTCGGCGGAAGACAGCCGTCAATGTGGTTTCGGAAGACGAGCGCGTCCGCGCCCGCCTCGAGCGCCGACGCGTACTTCTCCATCCGATGGTGCCAGTGGTCGGCGTCTGCCGGCGAATCCGACCGAACCATCGCGATCTGTCCGTCGACGTCGGCGGCCGCGAAGTCGGCGGGAAGCCCGTATCCGACGTCGACCACCTCGCCGGTCACCTCGCCCGGCGGCGTGCCGGGGAGGGCGATGACCTCGTGGTCGGCCTCGTAGCGGCGGCCGCGGTCGGGAATCGCGATCGCCGACGACCCGCGCCACCAGCCGGGGAGTTCGAACTCGTCGACCGCGACGTCCGCCAGCCCAACCTCCTCGAACGCCGACCGGACGACCTCTGCGCCCCGCATCTCGCCCTCGTGTCCGGCCATGCGGTTCTCGATGTCGACCAGTCGTTCGAGTCGGTCCCAGGCGAACGTGCTCGCTCGCGCGTCTCCGACGACGTGGTCCGGGAGTCGTGTCATGTTCCGGGGCTCGGTCGGCGGCGTCATCAACGTACGGATCGCGGAACCGCGGGGCGGTCGGTCGGCACCCGTCGCCTCGGATCACGGGAGGCCGGGGTCGCCCCCGCCGCGGCGACTCCCCACAGCGATCCGCCGCGTGCGTTCCGTCTCACTCGGTCTCGGGCGAGACGGTGAGTGTCGTCCCGTCGGGGCGCTCGACGCGGACCTCGTGGCGGGTGTGACGCGCGTGTGTCGTCGCAAACCGGCGCGCCGGCCGCTCGGAGAGAAACCGGTCGCCGTCCGGACACCGCCGACACCGCACGATCCACGGCGTCACGTCGTCCGGATAATGCCCCGTGTGTCGCTCGTGGTCG
>KI543169.1:53495-56535 GCA_000496175.1 uncultured archaeon A07HR67
GGCGAACGCGTCGCCGGCGCCGGCCGTGGTGGCGACCTCGACGGCGGGCGGGGCGACGGCGACCCGTTCGACGACACGACCGTCACGAACGCTCGCTGCCGTCGTCTCCGCCGCCCCGCCCGTGACGAACACGGTCGCCGAGAACGTCGACGGAACCAGTTCGAGGATCCCCTCGACGGTCGGTTCGGCCTCCGCCAGCGCGAGGTCGGCGTCGCCGGCGAAGACCACGTCACAGTGGGTGAGAACGTCACACAACGCCCGGCGATACGCGCCGGCCGTCGCCCACTGAGCGGCTCGTCCGTTCAGGTCGAACGAGAGGCGGGTCCCGCCGTCGTCGGCCGCCTCGGCGAGCGCGAGAACGTCGTCTCGGTTGACCGCGGCCGGCAGCGTCACGCCCTCCAGGTGGACCCGCTCGTACGGCGCCAGAAGCGTCGCCGGCTCCGCCGGGAGGTCGAACCCGTAACAGCTCCCGTCGATCCAGGCGTTCCAGCGCTCGCTGTCCGGCACCAACAACGTGATCGGCGACTTCGCGTCGACCGTGCTCAGGTGTTCGGTCGAGACCCGGCTCCGCTCGAGATGACGGGCGGCGCTGCGTCCGAAGAAGTCGTCGCCGACGGCGGTGAGCACGGCGACGTCGCCGTCCAGCATCGCCATCCACCGGGCGACGTTCGCCGCGGTTCCGCCGATGTCCCACCGGAGACGACCGCCGGGGGAGACCGACGCGTCCGGGTAGAGATCGATCGTGGTGTCTCCGACCACCAGCGTTCTTCGAGCGTCGTCGGCCATGCGCGTACACGGGCGACACACAGGGATGTACCCTCGCTTCGGCCGTCGCATTCGGCTGTGTTCGTCTGAGAGAATACCCGGTGTGAGCAGAGCGCGTTGCGGGACACACCGGCCGTGTCACACACCCGGCGCGGGTGGGGACCGACGTTTCTTGTGACGCCGGAGAACGAGAGAGGCGGCGAGAACACCGGAGAGACCCCCGACCGGAAGCCCGGCCAACAGCACCGCCGACGCGAGACCCACTGCCTGTGTCGTGAGGGCGACGACAACACCTCCACCACCGACAACGAAGCCGACGAGTGCTGCCGTCGTCGCCCAGAACCGGCGCACCGTCCTTTGGGATGCCGTTCCAGTCGCCCGTCGTTCTTCCCAGTAGGTCACGCCGAGGTAGGTGAGTGGAACGAGCACAACTCCGGTTACGACTCCGACGGGCACCCCGAGCATCAGCGAGGGCCAGACGTAGGGATCAAGCAGTTCCGTCACGGCGACCCCGACTCCCAGGAAGCCACAGACACCGACGAGCAGACTTGCTACCGTTTTGATATACTTGTTCATACGTATACATTCTCGTGAGAGCGTATACCTGAGCCGACAGTTCTCGTCTTGCGAGAGCGATCCGGGTACTGAACCGCCGACAAATATCACGTTCGTTCGAAGGTGAGAGAGGAGATGTGCCAGTGCCGCTGCGGGTGTTTGGAAGCCGTCCGAGTGCTGTACGCTCTCCTTGGTCGCTCGCGTTGGTCGTTGCGTGAAACGCAGATCCGGCGTCTCTGTTCCCGCTGAGGGGGTATCACCCGACCGAACCGATAGATCCGACGCCGAAGCAGAGTTCGAGGGCGGCATCGCCAGGTTACGCGCCAGTGACAGAGCTGGATCCATCCGAGAGGCCGCCGTTCCGCCGTCTACCGAGAAAAAGACTAGGAACCTTCTTCGAACAAATTCGAACAAAATAATTCTTCATTAACCGATATCGAAACTATAAATACTATCAAAGAGGAAGGAGGAACACGAATGTACGACGGATTCGTAGCCGGAATCTCGGACCGCGTCCAACGCGAATTCACCACGCAGACGTGGGTACTGATCCCGATCTGTGCCGCGATCAGTTTGGTCGGCGCGTACGTCGTCAACGCGGTCCGGGTGCCGTTCCTGTACCTCGACGCGCTCGGTGTCGTGATCATCGCGGTACTGGTCGGACCGTGGGCCGCGGCCCTTACCGGCCTCTTCGTCAACGTCGCGCAGGGATTCATCGTGAATCCGACATTCTGGTTCTACACGCCCCTACAGATCGCCTTCGGCATCGCGGCGGGCTACATGGCGATGTACGGCTGGTTCCGGTACTTCTGGAGGGTGATCGTCGTCGGGCTCGTGATAGCGGTCATCTCGATTGTCATGGGCGCACCGATCACCGTCTTGGCCTTCGGCGGCGTTACCGGGACGGGTTCGGACGCCGTCACCGCGTTCTTCGCGGCCACCGGCGCAGGCATCTGGGAGGCAGTGATCGGACAGACGATCGTCGTCGAGCCGACCGACAAGATTCTCACGGCGGTCCTCGCGGCCCTGATCGTGAAGCAGTTGCCGGAGCGCTACCGCCCTCCGACGGCGTCACAGGTCCTCGATAAGGGACGCCTCGGCGGTGATCGGTGACCAATGAGCGCCGGGGTCGCCACGTATCGCGACGGCGACAGCCGCCTGCACGCGCTCCACCCGACGACGAAGGTCCTCCTCGTCGCGTGTTTCGTGCTCGGCGGCTACCTTGCCGACGTCGAACTCCGAGTTGCCCTGCTGGCGGTGTTGATCGCCGGCGCGGCCGCCGCCGGCGTCGCGGGCGTCGTGCTCACGACGGCCGCGCCGATGTTGCTGCCGCTGCTGGCCGGATTGTTGGTTATCCGCGGGATCGTCGTCGGCGACGGCACCGCCGTGCTCGAACTCGGGCCGGTAACCGTCTGGCGGGCGGGACTGCTGTCCGGCGTGGCGTTTTTCAGTATCCTCGCGGTGTTCGTTCTCGCCGGCGTCCTCTTCGTGACGGTGACACACCCGAAGAAACTCGCCGTCGCCCTCTCAGAGGCCGGCGTTCCCTACCGGTTCGGCTACGTGTTGGTCACCGCGTTACGACTCGTTCCTGACTTGCGCCAGCGGGCCGGGGCGATCCTCGACTCACAACGGGCACGCGGACTCGAAACCAGCGGCGGGCTTCGCGCCCGCATCCGGGCGCTCAAAGCGCTCTTGAGCCCCCTACTCATCGGTGCGCTCA
>KI543169.1:56555-63943 GCA_000496175.1 uncultured archaeon A07HR67
GTGATCGCGGTCAGCCAGCACCTCCAAGAACTCGCACCAGTCGCCGATCAGTTACTCGTGTTCGACGAGGGGCGACTCGTTCGGGACGGTCCTCCACGGTCGGTTCTCGCCGATCGGGACCTCGATCCGCTCGTTCGTGTTCCGGTCACGGTCCGGATCGCCAGACGCCTCCGCGACCACGGGGTGATCTCGACGGACAGCCCGCTGCCGGTAACCGTCCCGGCGCTTCGCCGACAGATCGACCGGTCGGTCGCCGACGGCGCAGCGATTGGCGACCCGGCGGTCACCCGCTCATCCACCGACGATCCAGCGACCGAAGCCAACGGCTCTACAACGGGCGGCGACGGGATGTCACCGCTGTCCGGCGGGGAGGCGCCGCGGGTTCGTCTCGACGACGTCACGCACGTCTACGACGGGGAGATACCCGCACTCGACAGCGTTTCGCTCGACTTTGCCGGCGGATGTATCGTGCTCATGGGAGAAAACGGCGCCGGCAAGACGACCCTCGTGAAACACCTCAACGGACTGCTCACGCCGACCACGGGAACGGTCCTCGTCGGGGAGTCCGACACACAGACCGCGTCGGTGGCGGCCCTCGCGCGCCGAGTCGGACTCGTGTTCCAAGATCCCGACACACAACTGTTCCGGCCGACCGTCGAACAGGCGGTGCGGTTCGGTCCCGAGAACCTGGAGACACCAAACACCGCTGCCCGGGTGACTCGCGCGCTGGAACGCCTGGCGCTCGCTGACGCCCGGACGGCGTCTACCTACGAACTCGGACGGGCCAGGCGCAAGCGGGTTGCGATGGCGAGCGTTCTCGCTATGGACACGCCAGTGGTCGTGCTGGACGAACCGACGGGCGAACAGGATGCGCAGGGCGTCGCAACGATCGGAAGCCTCGTCGAGTCGCTCACCTCGGCAGGACGGACGGTCGTCTGTGTCACTCACGATGTCGAGTTTGCCCGGCGACACGGCGACCGCGTCGTCGTGCTCGCCGACGGGCAGGTGATCGCCGATGGGCCGCCGCGGACCGCCCTTGGGGACCCGGAGCCGCTCGCTCGGGCAGGCCTGAAGATGCCCGTCCCGATGCGTCTGGGCCGTGCGCTTGGACTCGGCCCACTGCCGAGCGTCGATCGGTTATCTGCGAGGCTGTACAACGCGTCGTCACGTCGGTCCACCTGATCAGACCAATGCCTACCGACCAGCACTCGAACGACCTGCCGGGATCGGCCGACGACGACGCGCTGCCAACACCGCTGTACATCCGAGCTACCCCGCAGGTACTCGCCTATGAAAAACGACAGAGCATCGCCGAAGGAAAAGCGATCGAGGGCGTCGAGGCCGACCTCGACCGGTTGATCGACGCCGACGAGTTCACCCGACAGGACCTCACGGCCGGCTTCGCCCTGACGCGAGACCGCCCGGTTCGCGAGGGGTATCCCTACGAGGAACCCTCCGCGCTGGATGCCATTCGCGACCGCCGGCCGGCCGGCCCGAGACGCCTTGACCGGGGCGTCACCGACCTCGCGGACCCGTACGAGACGCTGTATACCGGGTGGCTCGGGGCCGTGGCCGGGTGTCTGCTGGGGAATCCGGTCGAGGGTTGGACGCGCGATCGAATCCGCGGATTTTTGAAGGACAGCGGCCAGTACCCCATCTCTGGGTACCTTCGGTCGGACGTGTCCGACGCAGTCGCGACGGAGTACGACATCTACCGGAACGCCGAGAACGCCGACCCGGCCGAGAGCATGTTCGTCAACGACATCGACACGGTGCCAAGCGACGACGACATCGACTACCTACTACTCAACCTGGACGTCGGTGCCGAACACGGGGTCTCGTTTCAGCCGGTCGACGTGGCGAATCACTGGCTTCGATCGCTTCCGGTGTTGGGTACGTACACCGCCGAGCGGGTCGCATACCGCAATCTGGTGACCCAGGTGATGCCGCCCGAGTCCGGGCGACGGCATAACCCATACCGCGAACACGTCGGAGCGATGATCAGGGGCGATATCTGGGGGTACCTTTCGTTGGGGGCTCCCGAACGCGCCGCCGAACTGGCCTGGCGTGACGCTTCGATCAGCCACCGCAAAAACGGGATCTACGGCGCGATGTGGACCGCCGCGATGGCGGCCGCGGCACCGTTCGTCTCCGATCCGGTTGCCCTCGTGGAAGTCGGGCTCTCCGAGGTGCCGGCGACCTCCCGACTCGCCGATGAACTCACCGACGTTCTTGGATGGTACGCGAACGGCGTCGAATACGAGCAGGCCGTCACGCGGGTTCACGAACGCTGGGACGAGACGGACGAGTTTGAGTGGGTCCACACGCTCAGCAACGCTCAGGTCCTCACAATCGGGCTGTTGTGGGGCGACGGGGCGTTCGAGCCTGCCGTGCGGCGCGCCGTACAGGCCGGGTTCGACACCGATTCGCACGGCGCCACGCTCGGGTCGCTCACCGGGCTGATGGCCGGCGCCGACGGCCTTCCAGACCGCTGGGTCGATCCACTGAACGACCGCGTCGACACGGGCGTGGTCGGAACCAGCCCCAGACGAATCTCGACGCTTGCTGACCGGACCCTCGACCTCGCGTGCGACCAGCCGCCGTGATCGAACACACATCGATAACTCACACACTAATCCGCGTCGTTCCACACCCCTTAACCGACCCAATCAGCTGAACTGAAACGATATCACCACACCGGATACCAGCAGCAATTGCTTATTCGAGTCACAGGCTCCTCTCCGGTACTCCCGTCTTAGACGTGGCGTAACGAGAGAAATCCGCAGATCCACAGCGGCGTCGCGTCACAGATACGGTTATGTTCAACCGGTAACGGGGCGTATACACTCGCGGCCAACCAACAAACGGTGATGCCAGAAACCGTTCCAACGCTCGTTGAACCCGAGTGGCTCGAATCACACCTTCACGATCCGGACCTGCGAGTCGTCGATTGTACCGTTCACCTGACGTACGACAACGAAACCGGCGAGATGAACGGAGAATCTGGCCGCAGCGAGTGGAACGATTCGCATATTCCCGGAAGCGTGTTCGTCGACCTGTTCGAGGACCTCTCGGAGACAGACGATCCCGAGTACTCATTTCAATTGCCTGCCCCCGAGGATTTTGCCGCAGAGATGGAGTCGGCCGGGATCGGTGACGACACGCGAGTCGTGGCCTACGACGATCCGAGAGACGACCTCAGCAACGAGTGGGCAGCTCGGTTCTGGTGGATGCTACAGGCGTATGGACACGAACAGGTTGGCGTGTTAAACGGCGGGTGGAAGCGCTGGACACGCGAGAACAGACCGGTGAGCGACACATCGCCGCCCTCACGCGAAGTAACGTTTACGCCGGATTTCCGCCCGGAGCGTCGTGCTGACAAGGACGACGTCGTAGACTCCGTCTCCGAGGAGACGGAGACGGACGCGTGTGTGGTGAACGCCTTGTGGCAAGAAGACTACGCGGAGCTTCGGATTCCAAACAGCGAAAACGTCCCCTCCGTTGGAGATCAAGCCATCATCGACACCGAAACCAACACCTACCTTCCAACAGACGAGATTCGCCAGCGGTTCACACAGGCCGGAGCGACAGACGATGCGAAAGTAATCACGTACTGCGGCGGGGGTATCGCGGCCAGCAGCGCAGCCCTTGCGGCACGCGCCGCCGGATTTGAGGATGTCGCTGTGTACGACGGCTCGATGGAAGAGTGGCGAGCAGACCCGGACCTACCGACGGCGTCAGATGACTGACTACGCCGTACGGTCTCGTCTGAAACGGTGGTGACAGAGGGATTCCTTGCGGTTTCGAGACCTGCCAGGAGAACGTTCTAGAACTCGCATCGCCATCGCCCAGACGGCGACCCAACGTCGTACGCGGATCACGGCGACGTGTGCGGTGGTGTGTGGCGCGTCGCGACGCCGTCGCTCAGGCGTCCGGACGCGGACTCCGTCGGTCGGCGACCAGCGGCAGGTTCGACATGCGCGCGGCGGCGAGCAGGACGCGGTCGTTCTCGCGTCCCAGCCCGAGCGCCTCGGCCTGACGCGCGTGCGTCGCCGCCGAGTGAAACGAGGCGACCGTCCCCTGTCTCCCGACGTCGAGTACGGTGTACCCGCACGGATACGGCCCGAGCGGCGGAAGCGTGAACTCGGTTATCCCTCCGGAGCGAACGACCGTGGGGACGTGAAGGTGTCCGGTCACGACGAGCGCGTCGCCGGTCGTCGCCAGCACGCCGGCGAGCTCGTCGGCGGTCTCGAACGCCGGACACCCGCCGTTTTCGACGGGGAGCTGTTTCCGTTCGTTTCGGTATCGTCGCCGCACCGTCTCGAGCGTGTGATGGACCGCGACGAGCGGCGCATCGACCGCGTCTAGCGTCTCGTCGAGCCACTCGAGCGTCGACCGCGACAGCCGTCCGGTGTACGAGTCGGTCAGCGTTTCGCGGGTCGAGGCGTTGCTGTTCAGGCCGATCAGGTCGACGCCGCCAATCTGTACCCGGTACGGAAACGGCGCCGGAGCGTACCGACGCTGAAACTCCGGCAGGGTGAGCGGCGTTCCGGCCCCGTCGCCGTCGATCAGATCGTGGTTTCCGGGAACGGCGACCAACGGCGGGTCGAGGTCCGCGACAATTCGACCGAACGCGTCGTGTTCGGCTCTGGTCCCGTTCTGGACGAGGTCGCCGTTGAAGACGACGGCGTCGAGTTCGCTCCGATTCAGCGACGTGACGACCCGCCGCAGGCGTTCGCCCGTCCGGTGGAACACTCTGGGGGTGCCGACGCCGCTCGTCGAGAGATGGAGATCGGAGACGACGGCGATCCGCGTCCGGGTCTCTGCGGTCGGCGTCGCAAAGTAGCCGAGCACGGACCCATCCGTGTCCGCGCTCCGACTCGCGGCGTCCGTCCGCACCGTCATATCGGTGACCCGAGCGACTCGTTCTCGCGGACGCCGATCTGTCGGTCGTCGGTGCTGACGGCGTCGACGCCGTTTGGATCGGCGTGGGACGTTGCGCCGGGAGCACCGGTGGAGACGCCGCGAGCGTCTTCGGGCGGTCGAGCCCGGTCGGCGTGTCGATCGTCGAGGCGATTCGCCCGTCTGCTCGTTGTCTCACAGCGCTGATAGATCACGTTCATGCGAGCGTCGGTGAGCGGGCGCCGCGTTCTGCGGCCCGGCCCTCGGATCCGAACACGCCCGAGCACGGCTAATCACTTGCTAATATCGGCCCGTACGGCTATGTACGCCCGTGTTCGGGTCTGTATCGCCGACCGCCTGTCGGGCCGAGCGACGACGAGAACCCGTCACGCCTCGACCCGGCACGCCGCCACCGCGCCGCTCGTCTCAGCCCACCCACGCTCGCTCGAAGGCGTCATAAAACGCCTCGTCGGTTCGAACCCGGACGTATTCGCCGCCCCGAGCGACCGTCGCCGACTCGATGGCACTCCAGTGGGCCTCCAGCCGTTCCCTGTACCGGCTGGCCTCGCGTGGACTGAAGTAGGTTCGGAGGCTGGTCTCTGCTTCGAGCCCTTCGAAGATCGTCTCGCCCTCGACCGGCGGCTCCAGTTCTTCGGGCGCGACGACGTGGACGACGACGACGTGGTGGTCCGACAACGCTTCCAGCCCCGTCTCGAAGGCGTCCGGATCGACCAGACAATCGCTGGCGAGCACCACGACCGACCGGGAGGCGATCCGCTCGGCGTACGCCGACAACGCCGCCTCAGGCTCAGCCTCTCCGCGCGGCTCGACGTCGTTGAGACGGTCTATCGCCGTCAGCACCGCGCCGTGACTCGAGGCGTCGTCGTCGATTCGCTCGCAGGCGTCCCCGAAGACGGAGAGCCGAAAGTCGTTATGTTCGGCCGCGAACAAGTACGCGTATCCGAGACCGATCTTGGCGGCGAACTCGAACGTCGCCCGGTCGGCGAACGCCATCGACTCGCTGCGGTCGAGAAGCACGTGAGCCGCGAGGCTCCGTTCCGTCTCGAACTGTCGAACGTACAGCTCGTTGCTGCGGGCGTACACCGTCCAGTCGATGCGACGGGTGTCGTCGCCGGGGACGTATCGTCGGTGATCGCTGAACACGAGCCCCTCGCCGATCGCCGTCGAGCGTTGCTCGCCGCGGTTGTGCGCCTCGCTCCGGCGGTCGATCGTGGAGTCAAAACGGTCCAGCGCCGTCAGGAAGTCGGGGTCGATCGCCATGGCTCAGAGCAGTGCCTCGATCACGTCGTCCGGGGTCACCCCGTCGCGTTCGGCCCGAAAGTCGACGACCACGCGGTGGCGCAACGCCGGACGGGCGATCGCCTCGAGATCCGCCTCGCTGACGTACGTTCGTCCCTCCAAGAGCGCGTGGGCCTTCGCGCCGACGACGAGCGCCATGCTGGCGCGCGGGCTGGCGCCGTACTCCAGGCGGTCGGCTTCTCTGGTGTCGGCGACGAGCCTGACCGCCCGTTCGCTGATGTCGTCGGCGATCGGCACCTGTCTGACGAGTTCTTGGATCGCCCGCAGTTCGTCGCCGCTCAGTACCGTCTCGACCGGCGGTGCGGGGTCGATCGTTCCCGTGTATCGGTCGACGATCGCCAGCTCTTCTTCGAACGACGGCGGCTCGATCGTGATCTTCATCTCGAAGCGATCCCGTTGTGCCTCCGGGAGCGGGTACGTCCCCTCCTGATCGATCGGATTCTGCGTCGCGAGAACGAAAAACGGCGCCGGCAGTTCGCGGGTCTCTCCGCCGGCCGTCACCTGGCCTTCCGCCATCGCCTCCAAGAGAGCTGCCTGCGTCTTCGGCGTCGCGCGGTTGATCTCGTCGGCCAGCACGACGTTCGCGAACACCGGCCCCTCCTCGAAGACGAAGACCCGGTCGTCGCCGGACTCGCGAATCACCTCCGTGCCGGTGATGTCCGAGGGCATCAGGTCGGGGGTGTTCTGAATCCGT
Source organism: uncultured archaeon A07HR67 (assembly GCA_000496175.1). GTDB lineage: Archaea > Halobacteriota > Halobacteria > Halobacteriales > Haloferacaceae > Halorubrum. The sequence continues at coordinate 63,472 of KI543169.1, forward strand.
GCGAACGAGAGGTCGACCGCCTCCGCGAGCGTCCGGATCAGAAGCGTCTTGCCGAGTCCCGGGGTCCCCTCCAAGAGAGCGTTGCCGTCGGTCAACAAACACACGAGCAGCCGTCTGACGACCGCCTCCTGGCCGACGATCCGCTCGCCGATCTCCGCTTCGATCCGCTCGACCATCGCGCTCGCCGTCTCGACGTCGAACTGGTCGCTCACGGCCGGCCCCCCCGTGTCGTCGGTCGTTCGTACGCGCGTTCGATCCCTGGGCGTCGGGTCGCTCCGCCGTTTCTCGTGGTCGTGGGCGTCGTTTCAGTCATCGGTCTCGTCCTCGCGGATCCGTTCGTTGTACTCTCTCACCAGGTCGGCCGATTCCGGGCGTTGCTCGTCGGTGAACGCCGCCGGCGACGCGTCCACGTCGCTCGAATCGACGGGGACGGACCCGCCGCCGTACTCCCCGCTACCGTCGTCGGGTCCCT
>KI543169.1:63963-68983 GCA_000496175.1 uncultured archaeon A07HR67
CGTCGACGGGCGAGATTCCGGCTCCCGCGACCCCGACGATTCCGGCGCTACACAGCGCGAGCGCGGCCACGACGCCGACGAGCTGTCGTCGCCGAAGAAACGCCCGGCTGGACGTGTCTTCGAGCCGTCTCAACACCGTCCGGTACAACTCCGCCGCGACCGGCGTCTCGACGTCGCTCGCGGCGGTGTCTCTGGCGGTCCGGAGCGCCTCTGCGACGCCCGGATTGTGCGCCTCGAACCGCTCGACGCCGAGACGCTCGTACCGAAACGCGGCGTCGGCACCGAGCCACGAGACGGCCGTCGCCACGACCACGAGCGACGCCGCCGACACGCCGATCGGGTCGGGAACCGCGATTCCAATCTCTCGGAGCGAGCCGCCGACCGCGTCGGGAACCGGCACGGCGGCGAGCGGCTCCGAGCCGTCGCCCACCGACAACAGCTGTAGCGACAGCCGGAGGACGACGAACACCAACATCGCGTCGAGCACGGCGTGGACGGCCGCCGCCTTCGCCGCTTCTCGACGAATCTCCGCGACCGCGGCGAGCAGTTCCTCGCGGGGAGTTGATTCCGTCTCCGATCCCGTAGCCTCACTCATGGTCGAGACGCCTACCCCGGCTACGACGTCGAATCGAGCTGTTCTTCGAGTTCATCGATCTCCTGTTGGAGCTGTGAGATGGTCTCTTGTTTCTGTTGAACCTCACTGTTCAGCCGGTCTTTGTCGGCTTCCAGTTCGTCGACGTCCGCCCGCAGTTCGGCGTTTTCGGCCTCGAGATCCTCGAGGTCGGCCTCGGCGTCGGCCAGCTCCGACTCGGTCTGGTCGAGTTCGTTCTCCGTCCGCCGCAGTTCGGACTCGGTCGCCGCCAACTCGTCCTCGGTCGCCGCCAGCTCCGACTCGGTCGCCGCCAACTCGTCTTGTGTCGCCGCCAGTTCCGACTCGGTCTCGTTGAGCGTCTCGAGGAGCTGTTCGAGATCCGCTTCCCGCGTCTCGATGCGCGCCTGGGTTTCTTCGAGCTCCGTCTCGCGCTCCTCGAGGGTCGCCTCTGTTTCTTCGAGCTCTGCCCGGAGTGCCTCGTTTTCGGCCTCCAGCTCGGCGTTGGTGGATTGAAGCTCCGAGCTCGCGGCCTGATACACCGCGCTCGTGCCGACGAGCCCGCTGGCCGTGATCAGGAGCGCGATCAGGACCGTCGTGTCGATCTGCTCGCCGATGTGACCCATGGCTACGCCGTTGTGTCTCCACCGACATATACTTCTTCCAGCCGGCGCCCCGCGACCTCGCCGAGATACACGACGAGCGCAAGCGCGAGAAACACCCACGCGATCGGCCGTCGAACGGTGCGCTCGCGGGTCGTCGCCGCACGGGTGAACTCCGCGATCGCGGCGGTCGCTGCGGGGTCGAACGTTCGTCCGCCGGTTCGGTCGACCGCCGCGTCGAGCGCCGGCGCCCGCCCGACCGCCTCGTACTCCGCGGCGTAGTTGACGGCGTACTCGGCGCCGAGCACCGAATCGTAGCCGACCCGCGTCGGCGTGAGCGTCGCCTCGAAGCGCTCGGCGCCGGTACGGACGAACCGAACGGACGGCGCCGTCGGCCGCGCCGGCCCCCGGTGGACGATTGTCGTACTGTCCCCGCGGTGTGTGTCCGCGACCTCCGTCGCGTTCGTTCGTTTCCGTCGCGGGTCGCCGACCGCCCAGTTCACCGACCGCGTCGTGAGCTCGGCGTCCGGCGAGCGCAAGAATCCCTCGAGGCGCCCGTCGTCGCCGTGGGCGGTCACCGAGACGACGCGCCCGAGCCCGAAGCGCCAGGCCGTGAGCGCCGGGTCGCCCTCGCTCGTCGTGACCAACAGCCGGGCGCCGGTGCGGGGTTCGACGTCGTTGACGGCGGTCGGGTTCGCGTCCGTCTCGACCCCGTCGGTGATGAAGTGGGTCCGGTCGACGACGACGAGCGAGTCGGCGCCCGACGGAGCCGCCTCGCTGTCGAAGAGCAGCTGAAGCCGATCTGCCTCTCCAGGCCGGAGGTACGTCCCGCCGGTCGCGTCCGCGATCGCGGCCATGCGCTCGTCGTCGCGCGACCCGCCGACCCCGACGCCCGTCACCCGCACGTCCTCGGCGGCGAGTTCGTCGGCGGCGACGAGCGGCCCGTCGGAGTCGTCGTCGCCGTCGCTTATCAGGATCACCTCGCCGCCTCCCTCGAGCAGCTCGCCCGCGGCGCGCAGCCCCGCCCCGATGTTCGTCCCGCCGCCGGCCCGGAGCCGCCGGATCGTCTCACGGAGCGCCGGGCGGTCGGTCTCGAGCGACCGGAACTCCGAGACCACCTGTGCCTGGTCGGCGAAGGCGACGATGCTGAGGCGCCCGTTGTCGCCGAGTTGGTCGAGCACGTCGAGCGAGAGGCCCCGGATCCGCGGCATCGATTCCTCGGCACTGCCGGAGACATCGACCACGAGCACCACGTCGTCGCCCCCGCTCCGCTCGTCGAACCGAACCGGGAGCAGCGTCCCGACGGACGACGTGGCGTAGCCGCCGCGGCCGTATGCGTTGTCGCCGCCGGCGACGACGACCCCGTTGCCGTCGGCCACGTACGATTGTAACGCGCCGACGTCACCGAGGTCCTCGGCGGCGACGTTCTGGATCACGACGGCGTGGTACCGGTCCAAACTCGTCCGGTCCGGCACGGATTCGGCTCGGGTGACGTCGTAGAGTTCTCTGAGATACGTCTCCAGCGGATACCCGACGCGTGAAACGTACAACACCTTCGGCGGGTCGACGACGCTGACGACCCGGCGAGCGACGACGTTTCGCTCGAATCCGGCGTCGCCGCCGGCGTCGACCGTGGCCTCGACACGGTGATCGCCCGGCTCCTCGAACGTGTGTTCAATCTCGACGCTCGTCGGCTCCGTTACTGTCTGTTCGCGCACCGGCTCGCCGTCGACGGTTACGGTGAGCGTGGCCTCTGTCTCGCCGACGCCGCCGACGGACACGAGAAGCGATTCCGTGGCGCCGGCGGTCGTCGTCTCCGGCGCTTCGACGTCGACGAGCCGTTCGGTGCGGGTCGGCTCGAGTTGGAGCGTGCTGATCGTCGCGTTCCGCTCGACGGCGACGTCGACGGCCGATTCGAGGCTGCGCCCCTCGGTCACGCGGCCGTCCGACAACAACACGACGTGTGCGTTCGACTCGACTCCACGAAGCAGCTCGTCGCCGAGCGGCGACGACTCGTCGGTCGCGATCGTCGTCCGCCTGACCGGGACTCCCTCGTCTTCGATCGAGTCGGCGATCGCCGTCGCGTCCGCGTCGTACACGTCCATGCTCGCCGACTCGTCGACGAGCAGGTGTACCTCCGGCTCGCCCACCGACCGGTTCTCGTCGACGACGTAGGGGCCGGTGGCGGCGGTGACGAGCAGGACGGCCACGAGTATCCGCGAGGCGATCATCAGTCGCCGCGTTCGACCCGTCGGGGCGGCCGGCCCGACGTTCCACCGAAACACCACGACGACGGCGGCGAGCGCGACCGGGAGCGCGGCGAAAAACACTGCCCGCTCGACACCGACCGGTCCGACGACCCCGGCGGCAGCCGAGACGGTCTCGACCGCGCCGAGGGCGGGTCCGAAGAGGCCGGTCACAGCTCACCTCGACGTTTGAGGTAGCCGAGTTCGAGTAATCCGAGCAGGAGCGCGGCGAGCGACAACGCCGGCGCGAGCGATTGCGGCGTCGACCCGGCCCCTGACGAGGTCGTCCCCGTCTCGACGGCGACCGGCTCGGAGACGACGGCCGACTCCGTCGGCGACAGCAGAGTGACGCCGTACCGTGCCGTTCGTGTCGTGTACATTCCCGTCTGGGTCGGCCTGAGCCGTGCCGTCTCGACGGTGTCGTCGGGCGTCTCGACGGTTCGCGGCTCGTCGAAAGCGATCGCCGCACCCGTCCGGTGGTTCAATTCGTCGACCGGCGTCCGTCCGGCGGCGTACGTGAGCGTCTGCCGCCAGAAGACCGGATACTGGTAGTCGTAGCCGAACGCGGACTCGGTCCCCATGTAGCCGTAGTACACCGCCCGGCCGTCGCCGACGTCGTCGACGGCGACCATCGGGCTGTCGTCGTCGGCGACGGCGAGCGCTTCGCCGCGCCGGAGTTCTCCCGAGAGGTACGTCTCGGCGGGAACGAAGCCGATGTCGGCGACCACGGGGTGTGAGCCGACGGCTCGCACGTCGGTCTGGTTCCCGACTCCGTCGGCGGTGATGAGCGCCATCTCGCCGTATCCGACGGCGTCGAGGTCGGACTGTGCCTGGACGACGACGCCGGCGCCGTTCTCGACCTCGCTTCGAACGCCGTCGACCGTTCCCTCGAGCACCCGGTCGGGGTCGACGTTGCTGAAGACGACGACGTCGTAGCCGGTGGCGTCGGTGATCGGCGGCTCGGCGACGTCGAGACGCACGTCGTCCATCACGTCGAGTGCCGCTAACAAGAACGGGTGTCGGTCGTTCGTCACCAGCAGGGTGTCGATCGTCCGATCCGACGGGACGGCGACGTAGGCGACGTCGTCGGTCGGAAAGGAGTCGCGCGGCGAGAGCCGAAGCTCGCCGCCGCCCGGCGGGACAGCAAGCGTCACCCTGGTCACGTCGCCGGGAGCCAGCGTGACCGTCTCGGTGGTCTCGCCGAGGGAGACGGTTCGCGTCTGTTCCGTCTCGCCGCCGTTCGTGATGGCTGCCGTCGCCTCCGTCGTGGTTACCGACAGGTCGACGATTCCGACGTTGTCCTCGCCGCCGCCGCCGACCCGGCGTACGACCACCTCGGTACCCCCTGCGCGGACGCTCTCGATCGCCGCCTCCCAGTCGGTGGCGTCCACGAAATCGCTGACGACGACGATCCGACGCGGGTCCTCGGCGTCGGCGGCGACCCTGATCGCGCGTCTGAGATCGCCGTCGGACTGCTCGAAGCACACCCTACGGATGTGACGGAACCGGACGACACCGCATTGTATCGCCGAACGACCGACGCCGTGAACGTGCGCTTCGAAGCTTCACCGACAATCGATCGG
>KI543169.1:69003-72613 GCA_000496175.1 uncultured archaeon A07HR67
GTCACCCTGGTCACGTCGCCGGGAGCCAGCGTGACCATCTCGGTGGTCTCGCCGAGGGAGACGGTTCGCGTCTGTTCCGTCTCGCCGCCGTTCGTGATGGCTGCCGTCGCCTCCGTCGTGGTTACCGACAGGTCGACGATTCCGACGTTGTCCTCGCCGCCGCCGCCGACCCGGCGTACGACCACCTCGGTACCCCCTGCGCGGACGCTCTCGATCGCCGCCTCCCAGTCGGTGGCGTCCACGAAATCGCTGACGACGACGATCCGACGCGGGTCCTCGGCGGCGTCGGCGGCGACCCTGATCGCGCGTCTGAGGTCGCCGTCGGTCTCGGCGACCGACACCGTCGCCGCGTCGCGGTCGGCGGCTCGGATCGCCGGCCCGGGCGCCGAGGTGACGAGCGTCGGCTGGTCGCCGCTCGCCTCGTCGGCGACCTCGACTGCGCGTTCGAACCGGGTCGCGTCCCCGTCCGTCGTCGCCATGCTCGCGCTGTTGTCGAGGACGACGACCGTCTCCCCGCCGGCGTCGCCCGGAAGCGGCACCTGCGGTCCGGCGAGCGCCAGCGGAATCGCGACGAGCACCATCGCCTGTAACACCAACACCGTCGGGACGTGGATCCGATCACGGACGCGTTGCCGCCGGCTGTCGCCGTCCTCCTCGGTGAGGAACTCGACCGTCGGGAGGGCGTATCGGCGGGGGTCTGGACGCACGAGATACAAGAGGACCAGCGGAACGAGCGCCGCGAGGCCGAGCAGTCCGAGTGGGCTCGCGAACGCTCCGCCGGCCTGAAGGAGGGCCATAACGTCAGACCGCACGGGACGGAGCCACATGTGTCTGATGGGGTCGACCCCCGATCGCAGAGCCAGATCGGACGCCGCGTTCCGTCTGACGAAGGTATAAGACGGTCGCAACGGAATCGTCGCGTCATGGTGAAGAGCACGGTCCGATTTCCCGAGTCCGTCGTCGCGGAGATCGAGTCGCTCGTCGAAGACGGCCAGTTCGAAAGCAAATCGGAGTTCTACCGGTTCTCCTCCGACTACGTGCTCGCCGAACTGCTCGAGGAGTACGAACCCGAGACGATCGATTACGAGGCGATCAAATCCGAGGTGATGCCGGAGGCGGAACGAGAACTCGGCGCCGACCGAGACGCGGACCATCCGCCGTTTTTCGAATCCGTCTCGTTCGTCCGCAAGCTCGCGCTCCGCGGCAAGTTCGACGACGCAGAGGACTTCATCGACCACCAGTACGTGCCGAGCGACCGGCACGCGGTCGTCCTCGAGGAACTGCTTCGGCTGTACCGGGCGGACGCGGCCGCGAGCCGCCGCCCAGCGGCGCCGGAGCCCGAGTCGCCGTCTGTCGACCACGACGAGTGATCTGAGCGCCCACTGCCGTCTCTATGAACCCCGTCACGGCCGAGCGATCTCGCAGGTGTGTTCGGTGTCACGCACAGTTCACCGAGCCCGCAGGGACGGTGTCGTGTCTGTGTCCGCGGTGTCGAGGGAGGACCACCGGCGCGCGGGTCGAGTCGCGTAGCGAGACCATCGTAACGCGTAGCGAGACCATCGTGAGCCAGCCACGAGAACGAACGTGTCTTCGGTGTGAGACGACGTTCGTCGAACAACCGGGTGAGGTCTCTCGTCTCTGTCCGTCGTGTAACCCGGATCACGTCGTTCTCGAGTAAGGCGTCGCGGACGGACCCGGCGGCCGCCGACATCGTCACCGCTAATCATCTCGGCCCCGTCCAACAGATATGAACACGGCTGACGGCGGTCACTACGACGCGGCGGTCGACGCGCTCGCGGCACGCGCGTACGAAACGGCTGGCAACCGGTACACACGAGGCGGGCGTCGCGTGCTCGCGGATCCGCGACCCGACCTCGACCCCTTCGAGCCCGACGAGAAGGGCTGGATCGGCCAGGGGCTCCACCAGCTGCTCGTGGCGGCCATCGCGTATCGCGTCGCGGGCGCGACGGGGCGGGCCACACAACGCGCCGTGGAGGGAATCGCCGCGAGCCGCGACTTCGAGAACGCCCTCACGGCTCCCGGACAAGACGCCTGTCTCGCGGAGTTCGTCGCCGACTTTCGAACCGCCGGCGGGCTCGACGGCGCGGAGGCGGCGTACGACGCGGCCGCAGAACGCTACGCGAGCGCGGCCGACGACATCGACTCACCGCAGGCGCTCGCGACGACGCCGTTGTTCGAGGCCGCCGCCGCGGCGATCAAACAGGTCGCCCGCGGGCAGGCCAACGGCGAAATCGCGATCAAGTGGGAGGATCTTCACGGCTCCGATCCGTCGCGTCCGGGCGACTTTCTCGCACACCGGACGCGGGTCAAGCGACAACGGTTCGGGGGGCTGATCGAGCAGGCCGTCACGGACGACCACCTCGCGGCCCCGCGCGGAACGACGGAGTACGGCAACGAGACCCACCGGTGTCCGAACTGCGGCTCCAACGACGTCAACTGGGCCGGCACGGACGTTCTCTGTATGCGGTGTTCGACTCCGACGGACCACCAGTAGCCTCTCTGTCACCGGCCGCGGCGCCGCGTGGCGTTCTCGGCTCTCCGACCCGGTCGGGCTACTGCGACTCGCATCGGCTCGCGGTCGGCACCGCCGCTGTGGCCAGTGGAGAAAGCTAAACCGATCGAGTTCTAAGCATACACGTGTCTTCACGCTTCACCGTTGACCTGACCGAACCGCACGCGATCGCCGGCGGAGAGACGACCCTGACCGTTGCCGACTACGAGGACCTCGGGAGCATGTACTTTTTCGAACTCGAAGACGGAAACACCCGCTCGGTCGGCAAACAACTCGTCACCGACATCCGCCCCGCGGACGACTGAGCCCGGTCGACACGGCCGGAGCCCGCCCCCGCAGTGACGCGCGGGCCACGAGTCACAAGGTCTAAACTGGCCGCTCACGTTCCGAAATTATGCCAGACCGATCTCCGTCGCGGTTTCTGTTGATTTCGGCCATCGGATGTGTGCTCGCGTCTGCGGGCGCGGCACTCGTTCCGGTCGTGACGGGAGCGTCACAGGCGTTCGTCGGAAGCATCACCACGAGCGGGCTTCTCGGGCTCGTGTTCGCGGCTCGAAACGTCCAGTTGCTCCGGGCGCAAGGCACTCCGAGCCTGCCGCCTGCGGTTCTCACGACCGTGTTCGGCATCTGGTTCATGCTGGCGCCGCTTTTGTACACCGGAGTGGGATTTCTCGCGACCGCCGGCACCCAACTGGCCGGAACGGTGATCGCGACGTTCGGATTGTACGTAGCGGTCGCCGGACTCGCCGGCGAGCGGGTCTGAGGGTTCGCGGCGTCACTCGGCGAGGAATCGAACGACGCGGCGTCGATTACGAGCGCGCCGACTGCGGGCGCGTCGGCCCGACGGCGACGCCCGTCATCCCCGTGCCCACCGCCGCGACGCCGCTAGCGCGACCGCGAACACGACGAGCACTCCGACGAGCACACCGAATCCGGGCGCGTCCCCTGAGTCGTCGCGACGGCGGCATCGCCCGACTGCGCTTCGGTCGTGGTCGCTGTGTCGTCGCCGGACGACGCCTCGTCGGCCGCCGTCTCGGATTCCGAGCCGGCCGTCGCGTCGGTGGAGTCGGTTGCGTC
>KI543169.1:72982-79449 GCA_000496175.1 uncultured archaeon A07HR67
GTTCGTCGCGGCGGCATCCCCGGCGACCACCGCCGGTGCCGCCAGAAGCGACGCGACGACGACGAGGGCTACTACGATCGCGTGTGTGTCGGGTGATCGAGACATTGTCGGACAGATCTGCTGTGTGGCTGCTCCCCGCGAACGACCGGTGCCGCGGTGAGAGCGCCGTGTACACGTTCGTACGGTCGAGAGACACGAAACCGTTTCGCCGGGACAGGGCCCGGAGAGACACGCACCCGGTTTGTCGGGACAAAGCCCGCTCAGTTCGGGTACGCGTCGTGCCAGGGCCGCTGGCGTTCGAAGGCGGCGCTGGCGGCGATGACGATGTCGTCGGCGTGTCGCTGCCCGGCGAGTTGGAGTCCGACCGGTAGGTCGTCGACGAATCCCGCCGGTATCGACGCCGCCGGGTGGCCCGTGAAGTTGTACGGCTGGGTGAGCACCCAGCCGCGAAGCGGCTCGATGTCGGTTCCGTCGATCGATTCGGGCTCGTCGCCGTGTTCGAACGCCGTCACGCCGACCGTCGCGGTCGCGAGAACGTCGTACTCCGCGAACAGATCCTGTAACCCGTCGAAAATCCGGGTCCGAACCCTGTCTGCCCGCTTGTACTCTCGGGTGCTCGGCTCCTCCGCCTCGAGAATCAGGTCGACCAGGTAGGGCCGAAGCCGGTCGCGGTCGTCGCCCCGCGGGTCGAACCCCTGTTCTTCGAGGGTGTCGAACAACGACTGCCAGCGCACGGTCGCCATCGTGTAGTACGCGTTCAGGATCTCCGTCTGCGTGTGGCCCAGGTCCGGGTCGACCTCGTCGACCGTCGCTCCCGCCCGCTCGAAGGCGCTAACGGCGTCGTCTAAGACCTCTCGAACGGCCGGCTCGACGGGGTACGTCCCCATGTCTGGGCTGTACGCGATCGACAGATCGTCGACCGGTCTGTCGACGGCCTCGCGGTAACTCGCCTGCGCCGGGATCGAAAACGGGTCCCGCGGGTGGGGTCCAGCCATCACGTCGAGCGACACCGCCGCGTCCTCGACCGTCCGGGCCATCGGCCCCTTGTGCGACATCGGGGTGTGGCTCGCAAACGCGTTCGGCCGTCCCACGTTCGGGACCAGTCCGTACGTCGGCTTCAACCCGTACACCCCACAGAGGCTGGCCGGAACGCGTATCGAGCCGCCGGCGTCGGAGCCCGGCGCGAGCGGCACCAGCGACTCGCCGAGCGCCGCGGCGGCGCCCCCAGACGACCCGCCCGAGACGCGGTCCGGATCGAACGGCGTGCCGGTCGGCCCGGCGACCCGGTTGTCGTCGTCGTTCCGAGCCCGAACTCCGGCGTGTTGGTCTTGCCGACGATCACCGCTCCCGCCCGCTTGAGCCGCTCGACGAACGGCGAATCCGAGTCCGCGATCCGGTCGTCGAACAACGCCGACCCGGACGTCGTCCGGACGCCGGCCACGTCGTCGAGGTCTTTGATCGCCACCGGCACGCCGTGAAGCGGCCCGAGCGGCGCACCCGCCTCGACCGCTCGTTCCGCGTCGGCGGCGGTCTCTCTGGCGAGTTCGTCGGTGATCGTCACGAAGGCGTTCGTTCTGTCGTTGCGGCTGTGTATGCGTTCGAGGTGCGCCTCGGCGACCGCCACGGGCGAGCGATCGCCGTCTCGTATTCGTCGCGCCAGTCCGGCGGCGGTCACCCGCGTCAGGTCTCGTCCCATACCGACGATGCTCAGAGCGGAGAAAAAAAGCTACGCACCGTGACACCGTCTCGACGCCGGGACTCACACGGACGACAGGGCCGACGGGACCGACCTCTGAGCCATCACCCGCTCGACCCGGCGTCCACAGCGCGCGTGAGCGCCGGACTCGCCTGTCGGGCGCTTCGCTCGCCCGCGTCGTCTCACGACGGACTTCGCGCGTCCTCGTCGACGAACTGATCGCAGGTGAGACAGTAGTCGCGTTCTTCTTTCAGCTCCGAGGGTTCGATGATCGCGAGTCGGCTCTTCGTTTCGTCCCCGCAGGTCGGACACGCCGCGTTGTCACTCATACCGCCTCGTGATCGGTCGGCCACGGATATATGAACTCGGGTGGATCGCACGACACTCACACCAGCGGCGTCGAAGCCCCCGTCATCGGACGAACGCGCCCTCAGACCGTCTCACACCAGTCGACGGCGGTGAGCGCGACGATCTGTGCGACCTCGACGAGCGAGTCGATATCCACGTACTCGTCGGCGCCGTGGATGCGTCCGCCCGTCGGCCCGACGCTCGGACACGGGATGTCGTAGTAGTTGACGTAGAATCGCTCGTCGAGGCCCGCGAGCCCGCCGGTCCACTCGCCGTCGGCTCCACAGACGGCGGCGGCGTTCCGCTTGGTGAGTCGGGCGAACTCGTGGTCTGTGTCCAGGTGGTGCGGATTTGCGTTCCACCCGAACCACTCGAGCGTCGGCGGGTTCTCCGCGAGCCACTCGTCGGCCTCGACGGCCGACTCGACCGCCTCGCGCACCTGGTCGCGAACCTCGGTTCTGGTCTCGCCGGGCGGCCAGCCGATCCGACACTCGATCACCGCCTCGTCCGGAACGGTCGACGGCCAGTCGCCGGCGTCGACGCTGCCGACGTTGAGGTTGGTGACCGCGCCCGCCGCGTCGGCGTACTGGTTCACGGCCGGCTCGAACGAGATCTCGGCCTTCCGTCGCCGGTCCAGTTCCTCGAGCGCCCGGACGATGTCGGCGGCCTTGTTGATCGCGTTGACCCCCGCGAAGCCGTGGGCGGCGTGAGCGGCTCTGCCCGGCACCGTGATCTCGAAGTACATCGCGCCCGCACTCGCTACCCCGACGTTCGGAACGCCGTACGGCTCCGTGATGATCGCGGCGTCGGGCCGGTAGCCCCGCTCGAGTGCCGACAGGGCGCCGCCCGTCCCGCCGGCTTCCTCGTCGATGGTGGATTCGACGATGACGTCGCCGGCCAGGTCGATTTCGAGGGCCTCCAGCGCCTCCAGCGCGAGGACGTTCGCCGCGATGCCGCCTTTCATGTCGCACGCCCCGCGGCCGTACACCCTGCCGTCCGCTCTTTCGGCCGTCCACGGGTCGTGTGTCCACATCTCCTCGGAGACGGAGACGACGTCGATGTGGCCCGCGAGCGCGATCGACCGACCCTCTCCGGCACCCTCGACCGTCGCGGCGACGTTCGGCCGGTCCTCGTAGCCGTACTCCTCGTAGGTGCTCGTGTCGAAGTAGCCCGGATGGTCCCGCAGCTCGTCGGCGTCCGGCTCCCAGGTGTCGACGGCGAGCCCCATCGATTCCAGCTTCTCGACGACGACCCGTTGTGCCTCCAACTCGTGGCCCGACACCGACTCGGCCTCGATCAGGTCTGCGAGAAACGAGAGCATTCGATCGCTGTGTTCGTCGATGTACGAACACACGTCTCGGCGACGCTCGGAATCCATAGAGAGAGGTAGCGTCACAGACGAGAATAAAAGCCACCGATACCGTTCGAAAATCTGACACTTCTCCCGCGCGGCCGACGGCGCGTAACGGGGCGGTCGGGCGGGCCTGACTCGGCTTAGTCGGTGAGTTCTTCGCCGAACCCGACCTCCTCGTGTGGGGTCGGAAGCGACCACTCCCGGCCGCGAGGCGTCTCGACGTACTCGGGCCACGGGAGGTCGGTCGGCGGGACGAATTCTTCGTCGAGCAACGGCGCCAACCAGTCGTCGCCGCCGACGCCGCCGCCGGTGCGTTCTTCGAACTCGGCGTGTGCGGCCGCGAGCCGGTCCGGGTCGGCGAGCAGGTCGACGAACGTGCCCGCAATCGTCTTCGACGCGGTGAGCATCCCCGGCTTCGTCACGTCGGCGACGCCTCCGAGCGCGTTGTACGCCCACTCCGGATACGAGTAGTCCGGCGACGGCGGACGCATTCGCGGGCGGCCGACGTAGAGGCGGGCTGTGGGCGCGTGCCACGTGTACTCGACGTAGTCGTCAGACATGAAGTGTCGCTGCCAGTCCGGCAGGTCGCGTCGCACCCGCCGTTCGTATTCTTCGGGGTTGACGAGCGTCTCGACGCCCTCGTTGAACGGATCGTTCATCGGCTCGATTCCCAGGTTCGATTGTATCTCACGGCCGAACTCGCGTGCGGCCGGTCCGTGTTCGGGCGGCCCGACCGCCTCGAGGTTCTCGTAGGCGAGTTCGGCCATCTCCGTGTTTGGCAGTCCGACGCGGTTTTTCGTGACGACTCGTTCTGAGACCGTACAATCGGCGGTTCGTGCGGCGTGACGGGCGTTGTTTCGAAGCACCTCTAGGATCCGTTCTTGAACGTCGAGGCTGGGCGAGCGCCAGCCGTACTGAATCTGTGCGATTCGGGGCGTGAGGTTGTCGGAGGTCTTCTGGCCGCCGCTCATCATGTACTCGCTCATGCTCCAGTAGCCCGTGGAGGGGAACATCGCCTCCTTCGTGTACTTCGTGTTCGTGTACATCAGACAGGCGGCGTCGAGCGCGCCGGGACTGCGCGCCTGTGCGTGAGCGCCGTCGCTCGGAACCAGGTCTCGGGGCGCCCACTCGTGGGGGTCGTCGGCCTCGAAGGTGAACACGACGCTCCAATACCCCCACCACGACAGCTCCCACGCGACGCTGTTGGTCGGCCAGGGGTGATACGAGATGCTCGCGTCGTGGTCGTCGTAGTACCCTTTCGCGGCGTGAACGGGTTTCGACCCGACGACCTTCTCTGCGGGTTCGCCGTACAGCCTGAGCGTTCCGTCGACGTCGTGGGCGTCCATCGCGGCCTTCGTCGCGAGCACGCCGCCGAGCGCGCCGACGCCGAGCACCGAGTGCGGGTCGGTGTGGCCGGCGGCGTACGGATTGAGCCCCTCGCGAGGAGCCTCGTACGGGACGCGTTGCTGGGAGTTGCCGGGCACCGCGTCGTACTCGGCGAACGTCGCCAGGACGGGGTCGCCGTCGCCCCACTCGGCGGCGAACGCCGTCGGCATCCCGCCCGACCCCTCTTCGACGTCGAACCCGTGCTCCTCGAGCAGGTCCACGTACGCCGCCGCCGACTGGTACTCCCGCCAGGCAGTCTCGTGGTAGTCCCAGATTTCTTGTTCGAACTCGACGAGGGCCGCCTCGTGGTCGTCGACCCACCTCCGGGCGTCGCGTTTGAGTGCGTCTGGATCGGCCATGCCGGCTACCACGTGTCACTCTAGTGAATTACGTGTTGGGACCAGGTGGGTCACACCGACCAGATCCGCACGGTCGTGCCATCCAGATCAGGTACCGATACATATCGGTAGTGACGTATTGTTCTCGTTCAGTATAGGGACCGCGTATTTGTTTATTAATAACCCGGTGTACCATGTGGGCGCTGTATAATGAATCTGATGAGCATACTTGGACAAGAACACAGCGTGGAGATACTCCGGGCCGCCGGAGACCCGATGCCCGTGACACGTCTCAGCGAGTCGGTGGAAATCCCGGTGTCGACGTGTTACCGTCGCGTCAGCAACCTGGTCGCCGTCGGACTGCTCGAAACACGCCCTACGGATAGGGCGGAACCGGACGACACCCCACTGTACTGCCGAACGACCGACGCCGTGAACGTGCGCTTCGAAGCCTCACCGACAATCGATCGGACCGCGACCTGCCGCGAGGCGGCCGCCGGGCGTTTGTCCGGCGGTGACCGACGCGGGTTGCGACCGAAGTCGATGTCACAGACCCGAACCGACCCGGCCGTCACCGGCCGTCGCGGCGACCGACCGCCCGTCAGATACACGCGCGACCGAACCGTTGAAACCCTGTCACGAGAGAAGTAGCGTATGTCACGCGCGTCTTCACCCCACGATTCTCCGTGTCCGCTGTTTCGGCTCTCGGCGGAACTTACACGCGCGCGAACCATCGACGCCGCCGTCGCTCACACGATCGAACTGGCGGAGGCGGCCCTCGACCACCCGATCGTGAGTGTTCACGAGTGTGACCCGGCCGACGGCACGACAACCGTCGTCGACTCGTCTGCCGACTGGTCGACCCTCGTCGCCGACGATCCCGCCTGGCCGCCGGCGGCCGTGGTGAACGCGCTCGGCGGCCGACGGAGTAACGCCGCCCCCGCCCCGCAGGCGACGCCCGCCGCCGACCCGCGCGACCCGCTTCGTGCCGAACTGCTCGTTCCGGTCGGTCGCGCCCACCTGCTTGCCGTCGGGACGACCGACCGCGACGGGTTCGACGACGCGGCGGTGACCGTCGCCGAAGGGCTCGCGGCGACGCTCGAGACGGCGCTGGCTCGCATCGACCGCCGCCGGCCCCCGGCCGTCGACGACCTCGTCGGCGCGTCGTTCGACCAATCGGACGAGGCGGCGTTCGTCAGCGCGCCCGACGGAACGCTCGTCGCCGTCAACCGGGCCGCCCTCGAGTTGACCGGCCGCGAGCGTGAGGAACTGCTCGGCAGCGACCTGTCTGTGCTGTGTCGGGCGGACGCGACCGAGGCAGTGCGTGAACAGCTCGACCGCGCCG
>KI543169.1:81876-83943 GCA_000496175.1 uncultured archaeon A07HR67
CTGCCGGATCTGATCGGAGACATCGAGCTCCGACGCCAACCGCGGAACGAACGCACTGGGCGTCACGGGCTGGGCTGGCAGGCCGAGTTCCGTATTCAGCGTCGTGTATGCGTTCGTCACCCGCGATTGCTCGACGCGTGCTGCATCGGTGATATCGTCGAGCGTTCGTGGTTGTCCGTTACACCGACAGGCGCCGTAGACGCTGGCGGCGGCCATCGCCTCGATCGACCGGCCCTGCAGGAGGTCCTCGTTCTGCGCGCTCCTGAAGAGCTGACAGGCCTGGTCACGAAGCGTCTCGGACAGTTCGAGCGCACTACTGATCCGGCGAACTTCACTGAGTCCGTGTGCAAGGTTGCGTTCAGCTTTCGACTGAAACCGTCCACGCGTCTGTTCACGGCGCATCCGGAACAGCCGGCGTCGCTTCTGGCCCGAGAGTTCGTTCCCGTTCGCATCGGTCCCGCGGCCGATCTCCGTCGACAACCCTCGGTCGTGTCGTGCCGCCGTCAACGGAGCGCCCGTGCGCTCCCGTTCGTCTTCGTCGAACCCTCGCCACTCTGGCCCGTGGTCGATCCGCTGCTCGTCGATGACGAGGCCACAGTCCTCGCAGACGGTCTCGACTGTGTTGGTGGTGACCCGGCCGTCGCACTCGGGACACTGATTCGACTCGGTGTCGGTCTGGACGTCTTCGTCGAACGTCGTCTCGTAGATGTCTCTGGTTGCCATGAATACACACGAGGGGATACACGCAAATCGCGCCTCTCGGAATGCCCCTCACCCATCAGGGGCACATACACACCACACGGGACAGCGCTGACACCAATAGGGTGTGGTGGCGAAAGCCCGGCCGCGCAACGGCGCTGGAAGCGCCGTAAGCAGCCCGGACCGTGGAGGAGGTGGGAGGTGGCGGTGACCGCTACACACCAGCAAAAAAGGGAGCGACGACCGGCTATTCCCACCACCGACCGCGCTCTGGGAAATGAATGGTGCTCCACCCGGTGAT
The DNA here is from genome assembly GCA_000496175.1 of uncultured archaeon A07HR67. Taxonomy (GTDB): domain Archaea; phylum Halobacteriota; class Halobacteria; order Halobacteriales; family Haloferacaceae; genus Halorubrum. The sequence continues at coordinate 82,877 of KI543169.1, forward strand.
AGCCAGTGAGACGCGTCCCTCGTACCAGTTCCGAGCCGCCTTGTGAATCCGCACTTGCTCGCCCTCTTCAATCCACGGCGCATCTGATTTCTCCCAGATCGTCACCTTCGTTTTCCCACTGTCGTCCGCGATCAGCCCAACTTGGGCGATGGCTGGCGAATCCGCATCCCAGAGCACCTCGACTCGCCCCTTGATGCTCACCTCTTTGCGATTGACATCCTCGAGCTTCCCGATGGGAATCACCGTCCCAGGTGCCGTCTGCAACTCCTCGAACACCCCGACGACCGCACTCGTCACGTCTTTCCCACCGACGACGGCTTCACCCAGCCGCCGACCAATCGCCGCTCGCGACCAGCCATCCAGCTTCTCGGCCAGCCGCATCGACTGCGTGTTCACCGCCGCCAACTGCTCCTGCGTCAGTTCTGCACGAGGATCGTCCCGCTCCGGGTCTGCCATCGGATTCGCGCTCGCTGCCCGTTTCTGGAACTCGGCCCGGCGCTCGGCACTCCGTTTCGTCGCGACTTCTCGCGTCCGCTTCGCGCGTCCTTCCTGCTGACCGAGTTCCGCTTGGGCACTGATGTACTCCAGCTCGGCCTCCCGTGCCTCGATGCGCTCTTCCTGTTCGAGGGTCTTCCCGAACATGTGATCCGGGCCTTCCTCGACCCGCGCGTCTGGATGGTTGGAATCGACTTTCGCCTGCACTTCCATGTCGACCGTCGCCCGGAACTCCGGCGTCTCGCCGACGACCTCGAATCCGTCCTCGTCGATCTTGACCTCATCGTGTTTCTCGAAAGCCTGTTCATCGACCGAAACCTCATTACCGAAGACGTTCTCACTGGACATTGGAGTACCTAACTCCGAAGGCGCTTAGCGCCCGACACCGCGATGCTACAACATCGCGGATTCCTCGACGACACCGACCGACAGAACCATATGCGCGCTCTCGCTCACGCCTTCGCGAGCGCCCATCGGGCGCGAGCGAGAGCGCGCCCGAGGCGGACGCCCATCCAGCACCGCGCGCCGACCCGCCCGGAGCGAGCGGCCAGCGGGATATGCCCGCTCGTGTC
>KI543169.1:83963-87735 GCA_000496175.1 uncultured archaeon A07HR67
ACGTTCAGTACGCCTCGCTGACCGACGACGACGGCGCGTTCCGCGGCTACGCGGCGGTCGTCCGTGACATGACCGAACGGCGGCGTCAGCGCCGCCGGACCGAACGGTTCCTCGAGGAATCCATCGACGTAGTGACGGTCGTCGACCCGGACGGAAAAATTACCTACGCCAGCGGCTCTGCCGACCGCGTTCTGGGCCACGAGCCGGACGAACTCACCGGCACGAACCTCTTCGACCGCTTCCACCCGGACAGCCGCGAGGAGGTGATGGAGGCGTTCTTCGACAGCCGCGAGCACACCGACGCCGATTCGCGGATCGAGGGACGCTTCGAATCGGGCGACGGCGAGTGGCTCAACGTCCAGGGGCAGTGCCGCAACATGCTCGACGACGACGCCATCGACGGGATGTTGGTGTACCTCCGGGACGTGACCGACAACACGAAACGGGCCCGGCGGTTCGAGAGCATCTTCAACCAGACGTACCAGTTCACCGGGTTGTTGCGGCCGGACGGGACGGTGGTAGAGATCAACGACGCCGCCCTGGAGTTCGGCGGCATCGAACGCGCCGACACCGTCGGTGAGCAGTTCGCCGATCTCCCGTGGTGGACGCACTCCGAGGCGGTCACCGACGAGCTCCGAGACGCCTTAGACCGGGCCGAAAGCGGAGAGTTCGTCCGTTACGAGACGACGGTGCGCGGCGCAGACGGGTTGGCGACAATCGACTTCTCCGCAAAGCCCGTGACCGACGAGGACGACAACGTGTCGCTGCTCGTCGTGGAGGGTCGCGACGTCACGACCCAGGAACAACACCGACGCCACTTAGGGGTCATGCAGCGGGTGGTGCGACACAACATGCGCAACGATCTGACCAAGGTTCGCGGCTGGGCCGGACTGATGTGCGACGAGAACGACGCCGAGACGCGAGCCGAGCAGTTCGCGCGCGTCGAGAGTGTCCTCGACAAGTGGGAGGCGATGAGCGAGAAGATGAAACAGATACGGACGCTTCTCGAGTCCGAGACGCAGCTGCGATCCTCGGCCGACCCCGAATCGATCCTCGAAGATGCCGTGGCCCCGGTCCGCGATGAGGGATCCGACGTGACGGTCGCGGTCGACGCGCCGGACGCCGCGTCGGTTCGGGTGCCGCCGGCGCTTCGCGACGCGGTTCGCGAACTCGTCGACAACGCGACCGACGCGACCGAACACGGGATCGTTGAGGTCGACCTCGCCCGTCCGGACGACGACTGGGTCGAGATCACCGTGAGCGACGACGGGCCTGGGTTGCCGGAGATGGAAGCGGACGTGCTCGCGACCGGCGAGGAAACCCCGTTGAACCACGGACAGGGGCTCGGCTTGTGGATGGTCAGAATGATCGTCACGCAGGCCGGCGGCGACGTCTCCGTGGACACCGCCGCCGACGGGACGACGGTGTGTCTGCGGCTGCCGACCGACCGATCCGACGAGACGAGCACGCCCGGCCCGATCGCATGACGAGTCGGCAGTCGACCTCGGCTCGCATTCTCGTCGTCGAAGACGACCGCAGCCTGGCGGAGTTGTACGCCAACTGGTTGGACGGGACGTACGAGGTCGAAACCGCCCACGACGGGGCCGCGGCGCTCGAACGGCTGGACGAGACGATAGACGTGGTGTTGTTGGACCGGCTGATGCCCGGTCTGTCGGGCGGGGAGGTGCTCGGGTCAATTCGGCGGTCCGCGGCCGACCCACAGGTCGTGGTGGTCTCGGCGGTCACGCCCGACCTCGACGTCGTCCAGATGGGATTCGACGCCTACCTGGAGAAGCCCATCGACCCGCCGGTGTTGTACGAGACGATCGACCGCATGCTGACCCGCGGCGAGTACGACGCGAAACTTCAGGAGTTGTTCTCGCTCATCGAACGACAGGACGCACTCGAGGCGGTTCAGCCGCCGGACGTTCTCGACGCCAGCGAGGAGTACCGCTCGCTCGTCGAGCGCCTGGAGACGGTCCAGGCCGACGTCGAGGCGTTGTTGACGGAGCTTCCCGACGAGGATTTTCGCGTCGCGGTCGAGCGTCTCCAGCGGACGGTCGCCGAACGGCGGGGCGAACGCCGGTACGAATCGCTCACCGAAGACGTTCTCGACACCTCGCGGGAGGCGACCGTCGTGGTCGACGCCGACGGAGCGGTCGTGTGGGCTAACGAGGCGACGGAGACGCTTCTCGGGATCGACCGGGGCGACGTCCGCGGCCGCGAGTACGCGACCGTCGCGGCCGAGCAGTTCGAGGCGATCACGGCCGAGACGGCGGCGACGTCGCTCGCGTCGCTCGTGCGAACCGGCCTCTCGGAGCGCGATCGAGAACTCGACGCCACCGTCCACGTGCCCGCAGACGGAGACCGGACGGAACGCTGGCTGAAGTACTGGAGCGCGCCGATCGAGACCGGGTTGTACGTGGGCGGCCGAATCGAACACTACCACGACATCACCGGCCGGCACGCGCGCGAGCAGTATCTCCAGGGGCTCCACCGCGCGACCCGGACGCTGATGACGGCAGACACGGTCGAAGCGGCCGCCGAGCGGGCGGTCGCGACCGCGACGGCCGAGCTGGACCTGCCGTACGCGGCGGTGTTCACGAGAACCGACGGCACCGGTGACCTCGTTCCAACGGCGCGAGAAACGACGGACCCGGACGTGGATCCGACTCTGCCGACGCTCTCGGACGGCTCCGGGCCGATATGGACGGCGTTCGTCACCCAACTCGACCGCTTGGAGGCCGAGACCCATCGGGAGCGCGGCGGCTCCGGCGGGTGGCTCGACGAGGCGTTCGACGACTGGCTGGTCTGTCCGCTCGGCCGACAGGGCGTGGTGTTGTACGCGACGGGCCACGACGGGGCGTTCTCGGCGACGCAACGTGACCTCGCCGAGACGTGGGCCGCGAACACACAACAGGCGCTCGAACAGATCGCTCGCACGCGAGACCTTCGAGACCGCGACCGCGAACTTCGCCGACAGAACGACCAACTGGTGCGGTTAGACCGGATCAACCGGCTCATTCGGTCGATAACGCCCGCGGTGGTGAGCGCGAACACCCGCAAAGACGTCGAAACCGAGGTCTGTCGCCGACTGTGTCGCATCGAGGCGGTCACCGGGGCCTGGATCGCGGACGTGGACCTGCCGACCGGCGCGACCGTCTCGCGGGCCGCCGCCGGCGACCTCGACCGCTACCTCGCTGACGTTCCCGCGGTGCCGGTAGAGACGGACGCGCCGCGAACGGCCGCGCCGACGGATCCAGTCCCGGCGCGCCGCGCCTGCGAGACGCGGTCGTCGGTGTGCGTGACAGATCTGGTGAGCGTCGATTCCGACGCCCCGTGGCGCGAGCGGGGGCTCATCTCCGGAACCAACACCATCGTCGCGATACCTATCGCCTACGAGTCGATGTGTTTCGGCGCGGTCGAGGTACACGTCGACCGCCCCGACGGGATGAGCGACGAGGAGGTCGAGGCGCTCGAGGAACTCGGCCGCACCATCGGTCACGCCATCGGCGCGATCCGCCACCGAGACGCGTTGTTAGCGGGCGGCACGACGAATCTCACCTTTCATCTCGAGTCGGAGGGGGCGTTGTCGGCGTTCATGAGCGCGGTCGACGCTCCCGTTGCGAGCGTGGACCTCTCGTACCGAGACGACGGCGCTTGGGCGGTGTTCGTCACGCTGGACGTGACCGACGACCCCGACCCGGAGTCGCTGGGTACACGCATCGCAGCCGAGACGGCCGCGTCGGTCCTCAGCGCCGACGCGACCACG
>KI543169.1:87755-89389 GCA_000496175.1 uncultured archaeon A07HR67
GCAACGCCGCGCGACTTCATAGGCGACGGCACAGTGGGTGTATAGCGACAGGCAGGCGTTCCGGCGTTTGCTCTCATCGAGGAGGTCTTTGACCTCCTCTGTGGTCGGCGCCTGGATTATCTGGCTGTCCATATATGACATAGCACTCGCTATGAGTGGAAGACGTGTTCGCCATCAAATGGAGTTCCGACGCCGGTATTAACCAACACACAGCCGTCTCGATTGACGAGTGTTGGTTAAATCCCGTGCGACGAGAGAGCCGCCGACACGGCTGCGTACGGGGACACCGATTGGTCAGCCGCGGTGTCAGGCGAGTCACGATGTTCTGCTCCAGGTTGACGCCGGGGACCAGACAGTTCACGACGTCCTGATTGAGCAGAGACCAGTGACCCGAGTCTCGTGTCGAGCTCTGGCGCCGACGTGTTATCATCGAGTATGTCTCCCGTCACTGTCTCCTCAAGATCTGATATCCCGAGTCCGGCTCCGACGACCAGAGGTCGAGGACAGACGAACACACCTCACCCTCGGACAGCCGACGCAGACAGTACAGAGAGGGACTCACGTCGTCCCGATCTCGGGGTGATCCTCGGGTTTGCCAAGAGACTCCGAATCGAGTGACTCTCCGTCGGACTGATAGCGATACAGGGACGGGCCGTGCCGGTCGCCGTCGGGATCACTACAGTGGCAGGAGTCGTCTCCACACTGCACAGTCTCAAGCACGACTGTGCCTGGTTCGTCTCCGGTGTCCACAGGGTCAGCGGTCTCGGGCAAATCGGCAGGGTCAACCGCCTGTTCGCGAGACTGAATCAGCGCCTCGGCGTACTCCATCATGTCCTCAAGCGTTGAGTTATCCTGTTTCGGGATTCCCTCTGTGAGGACTTCGGCAGTGATTCAGGGGCCGTGGGTTGTGGTGAGTTTGTCGTTGACTGAGCCTTATGTAAAACAACGGCTTTGAGAACCTGTATTTTTTACATAAGGTGACCAATCTCAATTGAGTATCCAATATCTGTATACAGTATGTGTATTCAGTATACAACATCCTCTCGCGACCGAGAGTCCTCGTTATTCTGGCTGGGGAGGATCTCAGTCCACAGAGTCGATCAAGAACTCTCGCTGCCCGTCTGCTCGGCCCTCCCACTCATCGACTGCGACAGTCTCAATTCCGAGTCAAGCAAGTGCCTCTAAGACACCGGCTTTCGTATCCGGAGTGTTGTCTTGTGAGAGTTCTGTCGTTGCTCGGTCTCCGACTGACCCAAGCTGGTCTGTCTCTTCGAGCGCGGCGAGAGCCGAAGTTCGCCGCCACCCGGCGGGACAGCAAGCGTCACCCGAGTCACGTCGCCGGGAGCCAGCGCGACCGTCTCGGTGGTCTCGCCGAGGGAGACGGTTCGCGTCTGTTCCGTCTCGCCGCCGTTCGTGATGGCTGCCGTCGCCTCCGTCGTAGTTACCGACAGGTTGACGATTCCGACGTTGTCCTCGCCGCCGCCGCCGACCCGGCGTACGACCACCTCGGTACCCCCTGCGCGGACGCTCTCGATCGCCGCCTCCCAGTCGGTGGCGTCCACACAATCGCTAACGACGCCAATCCGACGCGGGTCCTCGGCGGCGACTCTGATCGCGCGTCTGAGGTCGCCGTC
>KI543169.1:89409-91127 GCA_000496175.1 uncultured archaeon A07HR67
CCACACACAAGCGGAGGCGTGTGATGCCGGGGTAGAGGCAGTCGCCGCGGGCACCGGCACCGACTCGGTACATATGTACTGTTGGAACGACGCGGCCGGCGCTCTCGAACGGATAGCAGCCGCCGCCGACGGAGTAGGGTCGGTTCCCGAGACAGTGACGCCCGACGACTCGGCGTTCTGGCAGGCGTTTGCGACACAGGAGCGAGAATGGTTCGCCGACGATACCGGCATCCCGACGCTCGCGGTCCCGATTGATTCGTTTGGGCTCGTGGTCGTCGCCGCGACGGGGCCTCTGGCGCGCCCGGATGTCGCCGAGTTCGTCGGGTCGGTGGCAAACTCCGTCGCCGTCGCGATCCAGCAGACAAAACACCGGATGCGCGCCGACGAGTTGAGCGAGGAGGCCCGGGATCGCGAAACCACGCTCTCACGGACCGAGGAGTACCTGACGCGCTGGTGCCGGGCGGTCGGCCGGATCGTCGGCGCTGAATCCCGGGCGGAGCTCAGAGAGGCTCTCCTCGAGTTCGCGGACGCACACTGGCCGTACGCGTGGGTCGGCAGCTATCGGCCACAGACACGGTCTGTGGTTCCGACGGCAACGACGGACGAGACTGGGCCCGCCTGGGAGATCAGCACAGACGAGGGAGCAAAGACGGAGCGACCACCTGCGATCGAGGCAGCGGCCGACCGAACCCCGGTGTACATCGAGCGCACCGTCGAAACGAGCCGGTGGCACGAGCGGAGTCGCCAGCTGCTCAGCTACGGGTATCAGTCGGCGGTAACGGTGCCGATAGCCAGCGACGGAATTAGCCACGGCACCCTCGAGGTGATGTCCACGGAGGCGGCGGCGTTCGACGACGTGTTCGACCACCTCGCCGTTCTTGCTCGGACGGCTGCGGCCCGATTGAACCAACTTCAGGGGACCGCGTCTACGGCGTCTGACCGGTCTACGATCACGGCCGATCTCGAGATTCCGGAAGCGAGCCCGTTGTTTCCGTCGCTCCCGTCGGACGCGTCTGTTCGGGTTCACACCGTTGCCGTCGTCGGCAGCAGCGAGCGCTTGTTCGAACTCACCGTGGCGGGCATGACGGCCTCCGAGTTCGAGGCGTACATCTCGCGAACGCCCGGAGTGTTCGACCCACGACCGACCGTCGTTGAGTCGCGCTCGGACACCCTCCGAGCGACAGTTCAGGTCGACCTCACTGCCACGAAGCGGATTCGTCGGTTGTTCGAACTGTTTTCCGAGTACGACGCGCGGCTGCGATCGGCTCGGACAGGTTCCCGTGGGAGCCTCGTTTCTATCGAGACGGCGGCGGCGACGGACCTTCGAACGCTGATCGATGCGGTGGATTCGATGGTCGCACCGTGCCGGCTCGTGGCGAAGCGAGCGGAGCGGCCGATGACCACGACGGCCGCACAACAAGGGCTGATGAACGCGCTGACTGACCGGCAACGCGAAATCCTGTTGATGGCTCAAAGAGAAGGCCACTACGATCAGCCGAAGGCGATCACGTGTGCGGAACTCGCCGAGCGGTTCGACCTCTCACCATCGACGGTCCACGAACACCTCCGGAACGCCGAACAGAAACTGATGGACACGGTGTTAGACTGAGGGTTCTCCGCGCGGTCCGTGTGCCGTTACCGACACCTTCGGCCACCGATCCGATCTCCGAACCGCCCCTACCGACCGAGCGATTCCGTTCGGAAGTCGACCGGGCTTG
>KI543169.1:91147-102566 GCA_000496175.1 uncultured archaeon A07HR67
TGTGGGTGAGAGAACATTCGTGTCCAGCGTGTGGATTCGAGATGGATAGAGACGCAAACGCGGCGATTAATATTCTGTCTCGCGGTTTTGAAACGCGAGGACTGGGACAGTCCGAAGACACAACGCCCGTGGAGACTGCACTCCCTATGTTCACTTTGTCAGGAAGTTTTGATGTTGTGGATGTAAAGTGCGTTCGTGAGATCGCATCTCACGGGCTGTCAGACAGAGTCTGACAACGTCATCGAAACAGGAAGCCCCACCCTCACGGAGCGAACGGCACCAGCCGTGAGCGAGTAGGGTGGGGTAGTTCACAGTGAGGGTTTTCCGCGCCGTCCGTGTGCCGTTGCCGGCATCTTCGGCCGCCGATCTGATCTCCGAACCGCCCCGTGACCACCCCTAACGACCGAGCGATTCCGTTCGGAAGTCGACCGGGCTCAAGGACAGGACGGGTTCGCCGTATTCTGATCTGGCTCCGGTGAGCGTGACGAACTGACGCCGACGACGGTAGCGAGACGGGTTGCGGTCTTCACGCCCGGCTGCTGGACCGCGCGTCTCGTATCGGGCGTGCTCGTCAGCGACGGTGCCACCCCCGGTGTCCGCCCGAGTAGGTGACCCGCTTGGAATCCACGGTCGGACATACTTGGAGTGAGTCGCCAGTGGTGTCAGACGAATTCTTGCTCGCAGCCCGCCTGGCGGACGTGAAGATGTCGTTCGTCTGTGGGCGGGAGTCGGTCCTCGGATACCTCTCATTCAGCGTATCAGAGCTCCTGAGACAACCGATATTGACCCGGACATCTCCGGCGGTGCGTGTCGAATCGAATATATCCGTGAACAGAGTTAGTCGTGTGTATCAGAACTAATACACATGTTGAGTACCATCTTTGTGAACGACTCGGGAGACGCACGCCGGCATCGACGATCCGATCGACACGGTCGGGTGACGGAAGCGTCGCCGCCGGTCGGCGCTGACTCCCGCAATGGGCGGGTGGACTGAATGATAACCACCGACATGGAGCTTACGACGCGGCTGGAGCCCGACACCGACGAGTCCGATGCCGACGAGTCTGACGCGGCGACGAGACTGCGCGGACGAGCCGACACCGACGAGACTGACGCGGACGAGTCCGACACCGACGAGACGGTGGATTCCTCACTGCTCGAGTTGACGGACGTGCTCACGGTGATCTCCAACAGCCGACGGCGGTTCCTGATACACCACTTGAAGCGGTCGGAGTCGCCGGTGACGATCGGCGACTTATCGAGACAGCTGGCTGCCTGGGAGCTTGATAAACCCCCAGAGTTGGTCTCCGTTTCGGAACGGAAAAACATGTACAACGCGCTCGCACAGACGCACGTCCGACGGTTGGTGGAGTGTGGGTTCGTCGTCGAACGGCGCGACGGGATCGACCTCACCCCCGACGCGAGACGCATCCGGATTCATCTCGATATCGCGCCGGAGCGAGACGTTCCGTGGTCGCGGTACTACTTGATTCTCGGGGGGTTTCACCTCGCGGTCTCCGTCGCCGTTCTCGCTGTGGCCCCGTCGTCGGGAGCGATACCGATCGGGGCGTGGGGGGTGTTCGTCGCCGTCTCGATACTCGCCTCGGCGCTCGCTCACCGATACTACAAGAAACAGATGTGTATCGGCGAAGGCGACCGGCCGCCGGAGCTTCGACACGAACTGTAGGCTGGCCTGGTCACACCGGGACACGACTCGTATTCACCCGTTCGATGGCGCGAGAACGCCGGACGGCTCGTGGATACGGCCACGATACGAGAACGGCACGTATCCAGCGGCCCTCACGTCCTGAGTCGAGGCTGGCCTCGCCGAGACGGCCGCGCCGGGAGGAATCGGCGGCCGACCAGATAGTACGGCACGGCGACGAGCGCATCGATACCAAGCACGGGCAGCCACGGGTGCTGTGTGTAGAGTGCTCGTGTAACCGACTCCGGAAACACCGCGATGTACCGGCGTTCGACGACGTAGAACCGGTGGTGGCCGATCGAGTCGGGCACGTCGAACGTCGCCGAGACGTTTGCCGTCCCGCCGCGGTCGAGACCGACCTCGTGGCGGTCGACCCGGACACCTTCGGCGCCCTCAACGAACACCGTCATCGGCAGGACGGGCGAGTTGGCGATCCCGTGTGTGATCGTGGTTTCCTCACCTGGCGGAACCAGCACCGGTGACTCGGATTCGGAGGCGACGACATCGTACTGTTGTGCGCCGCCCGGCACCACCATCGCTGCCGTCGTCGCGACGACGAGCACCGCGGTCAGCAGGAGCAGGATCGCGTGTGCCGAGACGGGCGCCTCGCCGCGGCCTCCATCAGCACGCACGTGCCGCCTGTCGATCCGGCGGCTGCCGCTTCCCTCGCGGAACGACTCGATGCCGTACAACACGAGAAGCACGCCCGTGAGCACGTAGCTGAACTGCGTTGCCGAGAGCCCGCTGGTGTCGGTCAACCGCCACAGAAGCACGTTCACGCGCTGGCGGGCGTCGGCGGCGACCCCGCCGACCGTCGTCGCGACCGCGCCCGTGTACGGGATCGCGACGACGCGACCGCCGACGTCGAGGGCCTGGCCGGCGATCTGCGCTTGTGAGACCGGTGGCTCGTCGGTGACCTGGTCCGGGGCGTTGTTGTTGTCGCCCTGCGTGATGTAGCCACGTTCCGTCTCCTCGACGACTCGATGGGTGGTCGCCCCGCCGCCGCTCAGCTCTTGGGCGTCGAACACGATCACGTCGCCGGGTTCGGGCGGGCCCGCGACCGCAGCCGGAATCAGGATGAATCCGTCGCCCGCTTCGAGCGTCGGCGACATGCTTCCTGTCTCGACGTACACGAGACCCATCGGCAGCCCAAGGACGGCCAGTGCCGCCACCGCGACAATCACGGCCACGAACACGTTCGCCCCGAGTCTCATTGTTCGTCTCATTGGTCACTGACAGGTGATCGGTCGTTCGATCCGTTGGCTGAGACTGCCGATCTCGTACGCGATGGTGATCGTTCCGTCGCAGTCGACGTCGGCGAACGACACGCTGTCGCTCTCGCCGGGCGACAGGCTCCCGGTGGGCTTCTGCGGTTCCGCCGGCCGAAATATCGACCCGATCGATACTCACGCTGATCTGGTTCGTCACCTTGACGGTGAGGTCGGCCGTGTTCAGCGTCGAATTGTACCCCGTCGTCGTCTGCGAGACGGCCAGCAGGCCCGCGTTCTGGTCGACGATGTCGACGTTGGCGGTCCGATCAAGCGTCATCGACGTCGCTCCGTGTGTGCCGCCGGCCGTGACGGCCAACAGCGCGAGCGCGAGCAGTAGTATCCGTCCCCGTTTCATTGTGTATTACTCAGTATGATTGATTCGCATCGGTCTCCCGAGGGGGAACGGCGACGACGGCGCGTCTCCGACTGCCGTCACGCCGGTCACTGGTCGTGTGACTGTGCCTACGGCGTTTCCGCGGTGATGTCGAGGTCTAGTGAGACGTTGGCGGTCGCGGGCGCGCCATCCGCGTCACTCTGAGCGCGAAGTCGTACGCCTCGCCGGCGTCGAGATCTCCAGATTCCCCGTACTGTCACCGCTCGTGATTGTCGGGCCGCTGCCGGTGGCATTGATGACCGCATCCTCAACGTTTCCGTCCGGATCTTGGAACTCGAACAGGAGGTTCAGTTTCGCCGATCCGAGGTCGCTCCCCGAGACGCTGTTGAAATCGAACGTGAACTCTAGGTCGTCGGACGTGGATTGGTTGATGATCTTCAGCGACGGCTCGCTGTTTGTTCTGTTGGTCCGATCGATCGTCCCCACGTTCACGACGCTGCCGACGTTCACGCCGCTGCCGGAAGCACCGTCGTCGCCGATTTCCGACACCGAGGCCTCGCCGAGGTCGATCTCGACCTCGTTTGCCGCGCCTTCGACGCCGGATTCGTTGATCACCTCCGAGTCCGTGTTCTGGATATCGAATCCGATTACACCCGCGGGGTTATCGGCGACGATGTTCACGTTCGCCGTCCGGTCGTTGACGCTAAACGTTGTCGTCGCGGCCGTCCCAAGCACCGCTGCGCCAGCGGCGAGCGAGCCGAATCCAGCTAGGTAGGTGCGTCGGTCCATCTCAGTTAGGGACTTTGCGTGGCCGTGATGTTCAGATCGCCGGAGAGGTTCTCGCCCGTGCCCGAGCTGCCGTTATCGGCGTTGACCTCGATCGCGACATCAAGTTTGTCCCCATCGTCAAGACCTTCTGAATCGCTGGTCTGGAAGTTGATTGAGGTAGTTGAATTGGCATTGAGACCATCGTCAGCGATGAGTGTCTCTTGGGCGGATTTGTTATCGTTCCGAACATGGAACTGGAGCGTCGATCCGCTACCTTTGGCAGAGTAACTGCCCCCTGCCTCGAATTGTAATTCAATGTCGACTACATCGGTCGTCTGATTAGTAATCGTGAACGCCGGGTCATTACTCGGTGTGTTGGTATCCCCGATAGTTACCTTACTCCCGATGTTCACACCCGATGCGCCAGTGCCCTCAGAGAAGTCGATTTCCAATTCGTTGTCTGCCACGTTGGAATTGGGAGCGTTTAAACTGATAATATCACTATCGTCCGTGTCGGTGAGCGCGACCGCACCGGAGGAGTCCGTCACCACGTCCGCGCTTACCGCCCGGTCGTTCAGGTTAAACGTCGTCGTTGCGGCCGTGCCGAGCAGCGCGCTGCCGCCCGCGGCGACCGAGCCCGCGCCGATCAGAAACTTGCGTCGATTCGAACTGCCGTAGTCTTTTTTATCCATGGTTGGGTTGTACACACGTTCGCCGGTGCCCAACTCGCTCGCCGGGGGGCTCGCTTGCCGGGTGGAGCGTCGGTGTGTACTTCCGGGGAGGGGTGGTACCCATATCGTACTGCGACCGTAGGCGGTTCGGATACGACCGATGCCCGGTGGGGATACGACTGAGGGGATTCACGACTGTGGCCCGTATCGAACGCGGATACGGGCCGTTTCCGCGCCGGATACGACCCGTATCTCGGGAGGATCGGACACCCGTCTTCTGGACGACACGGGTCGGAAGACCCGCACACACCTGCGACGAGGCCGTGTCGGTCGCCACACGACGCTCCTCCTGTCACCACTCAACCGGACGCCGCCGCCAATCGCGACGTGTTGGGGGTGGCCGGTGGCAGATTCGGGATGGCCGATCCCGACCCCGGCGTCGGCCCCCGGGCAGCGCCATCTGTCGCCCGGATTTACCGGTAATTAGCGGCTTCTTTCAATACAGCTATGCTACGTCAAGGCTGATAGCTGACGCCGAGTTCCGTGTACCAATTTATCCCATCGATGTTCCTGTACGCAGCCGTTTTCTCCGTGGCGCTCGCGCTGTGTCTGTACGCAGTGGTGCGGTATCTGCGCGACGACCGGCGGCCGGTGACCGTCGCCTTCGCCGTGGTGATGGCCGCGGTCGCGTCGTGGGAGCTGCTCAACTTCCTCGTCGATGCCGTGACCACAGAACAGCTGAAACTCCTCGGTAAAAACGCCGTGAACGCCGCCGTCTATCCGGTGTTCGTCTACGGGATCCTCGCGTTTGCCCTCGTCTACACCGACAACGAGCGATGGGTCAGGCCGGTCGCCGTCGTCTGTGTCGTCCAGATTGTCGGGATGAGCGCCGCACTCGGTCTCGCGCCGGAACTGTTGTACGAGTCCAACGGGCTGGTGACGCAGGGCCCGTTCACCGTTGCCGGGATCACTGTCGACCGGTTCGTCGCGCTCGACCGGACGCTCAAGCCCGCATTCTTGATCCTGTGGGCGCACGCACAGCTGGTGACGCTGGCGACCGGCGCGATTCTCGTCCGCTATATCGATCAGACCCCGCGCATCTTCGTTCCCGGGCAGGTCGCCGCGGTGCTGGTCGGCGTCGTGGCTCCGTTGAGCGCCAGCTTCCTGCTCGTTAGCGGCGTTATCTCGCCGGCGTGGAATCCGACGGACCTCTCTTTTATCATCACCGCAATCGCCTTCGGGTTCGTGGTGTTCCGATACCGCGTGTTCCGACTCACACCGATGGGAAGCCAGCAACTCGTCGGGATCGAAGACGACCCGGCCGTTTTACTCGACACGGACGACTGGGTCATCGGCAGCAACGCGGCCGCGCGCGCCCTGTTCGGTGTCGAATCGGACCGACGAGAAGCGGCCGCCGAGACGTTCTTCGGGCCGTTTGCCGAACAAGTTACGTGGTCGCACGGGACGAACGCCGCCGACGCATCACTGCTCATCGAGCCAGACGACGACCGTCGCTTCGAACTCGCCACCGCGCCCGTCCGCGCGTCAGCGGGCACGATCGGCGGACGGCTGGTCGTCTTTCGCGACGTCACGGACCATGCCGAGGACACACAGGCGATCCGACAACAGAACGAACGCCTCGAAGAGTTCGCCGACGTCGTGGCGGACGACCTTCGAAACGGCTGACCGAGCGGTCGGCTCCCCCCGACTCCGCCAGCCGGTGGTGCCACGGGGGTTCAAACGCGTTGAACGCGGACCGAACCGGAAGCCACCGACGAGCGATCGAAGATCGCCTGCGGCGGCCGCCGAGCGGGCAACGCACACGCCACTACCCTTCTCACCGGACGAGACCGATCCGTTAGGTGTCGCCGCGCTCGAAGAGCGCCTCTGCGGTGTCGCTCACGGCTCGTCCGCGACGTCCTCCTCGTCGGCCTCGTCGTCAGGAGCGGGTTGCTCGCCGATCTCGATGGCTTCCGGCTCCGACTCATCGACCTGGGGCGCCTCAGTCTGGTCCGCCGGGACCGCGGGCGGTTCGAAGACGTACGTCACGTCGTCAACGATGACGACGTACCGCGGCGGGGTCTCGTCGACCTCGATGACCCGGCGATTGCTGTCGATTGCGACGCCGACCGCTCCCTCGAGACTGTCGAGTTCGACCCGGCGGTCGGGTTCTGTCGGCGGGACGCCCCGAGAGATCCATTCTGCGTTGTCGGCTCGTTCGGTCTCGAACGCGAGCCGCCGATGCTCGGCTGGCGTCAGGTCAAGCGCGCCAGTGTATCGGAGTCCGCCAGCGACGAGCACGCCGAGAAGCCCGAGCACGAAGAACGCGGGACCGCCGGCCTCTGCTATCGGCGACGGTTCGACCGGAACCTCGGCACTCCGGGTCGTCTCGTATGTCGCCGGGCCGGCGACCGAGGCGGTCGGCCGGTAGACGCCGCTGATCGCTTGGGTGCCGTTCTGTTGGTCGGCGATCGAGGTCGATAACGACAACTGGAGCCGGTCCTTGCGCTCGTCACCGTGGCGCTCGCCCTCGATTGTGGCCTCCACGGCGGTATCCGCGACGACCACTACCTCGGTCTGTCCGGGCGTCGCTCCCAGGTCGGACTGGATTTTGTCGATCCGCTCGGTGACCGCGACCGTGTCGACGGCGAACGCGGTCCGTTGGTGTTCGCCGGCCCTGAGGTCACTCGCCTCGGTCGCCGCCAACTGTTCTGACTCCTGCCAGTACACGGTCGTCTCCTCGTTGCTGGTCTCGACGGACCGGATAACGAGTCGCAACTCGGTGGTCGCGGTCGCCGTCTCGGCGTCGCCCTCGTGGCTGACGACGTGTGCGCCCTCGAGCGTCGGTGTCAGTCGACTGAAGTACAGCGGCCGGTTCTCCATCCGCTGGCCCGCGTTGAACATTGCGGTGTCGTCTCGGACCGTGCCGCCGTGTTCGAAGCCGGTGTCGACCTCCCAACTCCCGACGACAGCCGTCTCGGTCGTCGTCGTCTCGCCGTAGCCCGTGTACGTGAGATACCCGCCGGCAGCGGTAACGAGCAGACACGCGACGACGACCGCCGTGAACGAGCGCGACAGCCGCGACCGAGTCTTCGGCGCGAGCCGAGATGTCTCGCGAGAGCGGTCTCCGTCGGCCGAGAGGCGACGGTCGTCACCTGACCCGTCGTCAGCCGCAGTAGTATCGTCGGGGTTCACCGCTCCCGACCCCACTCGCCGCGGATCGTTCTCCCTTCGAGCACATCGCGTCGCGGCCAATCGACCGACATAGAGCGGATCTGACACCGACACGGGATGTCGTCGCCCCACGGGCCCTCGCGCCCGTCACGAGACACGCACCGAGACTCGCCGTTTAGCTCGCGTCGTCTCCGCCGGTGGACTCTGCGTGCTTCGCCCGAGTCCCTGTCATCACGACCCGCGGCGGTTGAACTGAGACGGACCCCGCGAGACGAGTTCGTCGGCCGGGCCGCTCCCCGCTCGGTAGCGTCAGTCTGTGTCACGCCTCAGTATCCGGGATCCAGCCATCTTACCGTTCAGCGCGAAGTGTCCGGTCGCGAGCGCACGGGCCGGACATATCCGGTTCGGACCGACGCAACGCCGCGCGGCCTGTCACCCCATCGACGAGCGTCCGGATGTCGTCTCTGCTTGCGTGAGACTCCGAGTACCGAAGACGGTGACCGAACGCTCTGTCCGGCCGTGTGGTGTACGGACGCAACCGGGTCGGTCGTCGCAGTATTCGGCCGCACATCTCTGTTTGCTAATTTTTGTTTCCGTACTCAAAACTTTCTTTTGTAGGTAGCTCCAATAGTTATCCACTAATGGAAAACATCGTACTCGTCTTCCTCGCCGGGCTCGTCACCGCGATAGCGACGGGGCTGGGAGCGCTCCCGTTCTTCTTCGTCGATGAGTTCAGCGACCGCTGGAACGTCGGCCTCTGGGGAGTCGCGTCGGGAATCATGGTGACGGTGTCGGTGTTCGGTCTCGTCGACGAGGGTATCGCCTACGCCGCGGGCGGCCTCCCCGTGTTGTTGATCGCCGGCCTGCTCGCCGGCGTCGTGCTCGTCGAGGTCGGCGACCGGCTGCTCGACCGCATCGACGTCGGCGGGACTGACGACCGCGACACTCCGACCGACGCACCTCCGGCACAGACGGACGGCGGTCACCCCGCAGACGACGCCCACGACCACGCCGTCGAAGCGAAAGCGATCGCCGACGGCAACCCGAAGACACTGCTTCTCATTCTCGGTATTCTCACGATACACAGCTTCCCCGAGGGGGTCGCCGTCGGCGTCTCGTTTGCCGAACTCGGACTCGACGGAGGGCTACCGCTGCTCGGGGTTTCGGTCCCGGTGCTCGCCGTGTTCATGACCGTCGCCATCTCCGTTCACAACGTCCCGGAGGGGACGGCAATCGCCATCCCGATGCGAGCCATGGGGCTCTCGAAGTGGCGAATGGTCGGTGCGGCCGTCTTCTCCAGTCTTCCGCAGCCGATCGGCGCCGTCATCGCCTACGCGTTCGTCACGTGGGCACAGTCGTTTCTCCCCTTCGGCTACGGGTTCGCAGCCGGCGCCATGGTGTATCTCGTCGTAACCGAGTTCATTCCAGAGGCGCTTGAGGCCGGCGAACCCCTCCCGAACGACGGGCATCGGGAGCTGGCGGCCGGCTTCGGCGCGGGCGGACTGGCGATGCTGCCGCTGCTCGTGTTGTGAGCCGCCGGCCGGCGAGCCGCGACGCCTCGCTCGGGGCCGCCTCGCTAACGCGGCCGCCGTCCCCGTCACGCGCCGGAGCTGTTCCGCCTACGACTCCAGCGTCTCGACGACCTGCTGGACGGCCGCCGTTACGCTCCCTTCGTTCTCGACGAACCGGATCGGTGCGTCCTGCTCGCGGGCGTACTCGAGTGCCGCGGTGCGGTTGAGGTCCTGTTCGAACTCGACCTGTCGTTCGGTGGCCGGGCCGTGGCCGCGGTCGCTCTGATCTCTGCGTTCGAGAATCGTGCTCGGAGCCGCCTCGACGAGCACGAACGTCGACGGTGCCACGTCGCGGAGTACGCTGTCCGGAAGGCCGTGAATGTAGCCGACGTCCGTCTCGACGGCGAGGTGCGTCGAGAGGATCACCCGGTTTGTCTCGGCCTGATCGGCGACGTACTCGGCTGCTCGCCGCTGGAGCCGCTGGGTTTGTCTGTGCGACAACGAGGACAGCTCGCTCCGGTCGGCGGTGATGTCGTGTGCCACGGCCTGTTCGAGCATCACGTCGCCGAAGTTGAGAAGCAGGTACTCGTCGTCGAGACTCGCCCGGACCCGCTGACAGATGCTCGAGAGGCCGACGCCGGTCACACCTGAGATAAGCGTGACGGCCATCAGAACTGCACCTCGCCTGGCTCGTCGGGATCCGTCGGATTGGTGCCGCGGTCGTCGTAGTACTTGCGTCCGATGAACCCGTCGCTGACGAAGGTCATCAGCGTTCCGTAGAGCCCGTCGGCCGACACGAACTCCTCGGTGTCACACCGGTCGAGGACCTCGCCGATCGTCTCGTTGTTCCCCGTCGGCGCGTCGAGTTCGGTATCGCCCACGGTTTCGAGCACCGTCTCGCGTGCCACCGGGAACTCCAGCGTTCGTGCGAACAGATCACGTGTTTCTGGCAATCGCATAGGTGCCCCCTCGTCGGCCACCTAAATGAGTGATCGGATGTTCCTCGGCCGGAGCCACCCGCCTGCCGACAGGCGCAAATTAAATACCACATAACTCGTACACGTTGTATGACGAATCTGCGAGGGGCCAGCCCTCAGACAGCCCGCGTCGGTTACGAACCAGTCTGCGGCGTCACGACGCGAGGGTGAGTGCGTTGCCCGCACGCTCGCTGTACTTCACCGGCCCAGAATCGGTCGCCGTCGAAAAAGAACCGATCCCGGACCCCGACGACCAGCAGCTGCTCGTTCGGACCGAGCGGTCGTTCATCAGCTCCGGGACCGAACTGCTGATCTACCGCGGCGAGGCGCCCGCGGATGTCGAGGCGGACGAAACGATCGACGCGATCGACGGCACGTTGTCGTACCCGCTTCAGTACGGCTACGCCGCCGTGGGCGAGGTCGTCGCCGCCGGAACGGCCGTCGCCGACGAGTGGATCGGACGGCGCGTCTTCGCGTTCCACCCACACGAGAGCCACTTTCTCGCGACGCCCGAGGCGGTCGTTCCGGTCGACCTCTCGCCGGACCGAGCCGTTCTCACGGCCAACGCCGAGGCGGCGGTCAGCTTCGTGATGGACGGGCAGCCGAAGGTCGGCGAGCGCGCCGCCGTGCTCGGTCAGGGCGTCGTCGGGTTGTTGACCACGGCGTTTCTCTCGTCGTTCCCGCTCGGTCGGCTGACGACGGTCGACCACTACGAACACCGCCGGTCGGTCTCGCGACGACTCGGCGCAGACGAGTCGCTCCCGACCGACGCGGCCCTCGCAGAACGGGTCGACGGCGCTCACGCCGACGGCGCGGACCTCTCATTCGAGGTGTCGGGAAACCCCAGCGCCCTGGACGACGCGATCCAGGCGACGGGGTACGCCGGCAGGGTCATCGTGGCGTCGTGGTACGGCACCAAGCCCGTCGAACTCGACCTCGGCGGTCGGTTCCACCGCAGCCACCTTCGGATCCAGAGCAGCCAGGTGAGCCGCATCGACCCAGATCACG
>KI543169.1:102586-104594 GCA_000496175.1 uncultured archaeon A07HR67
TTGCGCCACACTGACTGCACCTCACGCCGGACGCGTCTCTCGGGTTCGTACTCAACGAGGTCTTCGATCACGGATTCCTGGTCTTTGCCCAATTCGACCCCGATAGCGGCGGCGTATCCGAGGAGTTGCCAGTCGGCCACGTTCGGGGGCTTCGGGTCCAACTCCCACCCCCGCAACACGGCCTGATACCGCACCGAATCACTCTCTGGAACCTCCCACTCGTCGGGGCTCGGCCCCTCGTAGGTAGTAATCTCGGACAACCTCTCTGCGACGGCCTCGCTGGAGGGCACCTGTTCAGACTGATCGGCGTCCTGCTGATCCTCGCCATCTCGCTCGCCAGCGAATGGATCAGTCGGGTGGTTGCTAGAGTTGTTCGTCCCGTCGCCAAAGCGCCAGCAGAGTGCGTTGATGAGATTCTGCCCGTCGACGACATCATCACCGCACCCCTCAACGTGGCGTCCCGTCATGGCAGTGAGACGGGTGCCCGAGTACATCTCGATCATCGGGCGGTCGTTGCCGACGAACGGCTCCGTGTCGATATGCCGGAGGAACTGTCGAAGGCTGCCCGGCACGTCGCCGTAGACGAACTGATGAATACCCTCGCCGGACTGGGAGATCTCGGCGTATCCATCCAGCTTGTCGAGCGCCCACGCACACACTGGGTGGATCTCCTCGGTTTCGGGCCGTCGGACGTCGTCCCAATCGAGCAGGGTGATCGGGCGACCGTCACTCTCTGCGGTCGGCTCGAGAATGACCCCGATACCGACCTGATTGCTGACGATCCGGTCGGGACCGTGGAGGTGGTGTCCCATTCTAGCGCCGTTCCAGTCGACGACAGTATCGAAGGTGGTGCGTGGATGTTCATCGTCTGGAATCGCCTCGTTCCAGCGAGCCGGCCTGGCGGTGCCATTGTTGTACGGTTCGATGGGTTGCTTGGTCGGGACTGCATCACTCGCCGGTTGGTGATTAAGCATTTCTCCGGGACGAACAGCCCGGACCCAATTGACCCACCAGTCGCGGTCTTTCAGTCCCGCTGGATAGATCTCTTGTCCAGACGGCCGGGCCTGGGGGAGCTCCTCACCGCTGGCGATGTGATCGACGGCCTCGCGAACCTGTTCCCAATTGGCAGGATATCGCTCACTCATGATCCACCTCCGAACCGATCACCTGGTCGAGAAGGGATGGCAGAAAGACGACTTGCAGTGGTGGTCGGCTGGTATGGATCCGGAGCGCAATCCGATACACCTGACAGGCTGAGACTATTCCGGCGTTGCTGATGATCAGTGAGGTATTCATCAACTGACTTGCAGTGACACTATCCGAACCAGGACCGCCGATACTCTCAGAAGTGATACCGCTGCCGTGACCGTTTTCACGGTCAATAGTTGACATGATCATGCTTCGTGACTGGCGAAGCGCGGTCGGTGTTTGTTCACCGGCCGATTTTGACGGACTCCGCGCTTCTACGGAGAAATACGGCGTAAAAATGCTTAAATTCGAGATTCGATCCCACAATTTAGAGAAGGTATGGAATTCTTCTCACGTGATGTGAAGAATTTGCAGTTTGGATTCTAACACCATTCTCGTGATTGGCGACAAGAGACATGTGAGGACACATTCGACTGCCTCTAATCATGGAAATCCCTGTAATCAGGCGGTCAGTGTTCGGAAAGACGGTAGTTGTGAGGGCATACTCTCAGATTTGGGGCACGACATCTCAGAAATCGGGCGAGACACGAGCTAAGAGATTGCAGTAAAGAATGGCAATACGCTCGCATTTGGGCCGCCCCGTGCTCACGCGTGATGGCGAGCCTGCTCAGTCGGTCATCTTCACGTACTGAACGAGGAGTGCGCTGATAAAAACGGCCGTCAGGAACCCGAGTATACATATTTCCTCGAGTCCGCCAGATGCTGCATCCTCGCCGAGTGAGGATATGCCCAGCAGCAGATTGACATCCTCCCGCTTTCAGGCGGAGGAGGATGACAAACAAATACAGAGAGAGCACAC
>KI543169.1:104614-110223 GCA_000496175.1 uncultured archaeon A07HR67
CCGCCGGCTCGCGCTCGTCCACGATCTGTTGTGTGATGTCGATCCGGACGCGTTGATCACCGACGAGTTCCCCATCGAACGGGCCGGCGAGGCCTACGACAAACTCGACTCGTCGCCGGAGACCACGCTCGGGGTCGTCCTGACGTACGAGTGAGTCGCCAGACGCCTCGCCGGGACCGCCCGCCGGCATCAGGTTTAGGATGGTTCCGGCCGCAGTACCTGTATGTACGAGGTCACCGTACTGGAGCGTCTCGTGGCACAACACTTTCTCACAGTACCCAACCCGCCGGTCGGCGAGGCCGAGCCACACTCACACCGGTTCAAGATCGAGTTGACGTTCCGCGGCGACGCGTTGAACGAGTTCGACTACCTCGTCAACATCGACGACGTGGAGGCCGCGCTGGCAGGGCTCTGCGACCGGTACGCCGACACGCTGCTCAACGACCTTCCGGAGTTCGACGGGTACAATCCGAGCGTCGAGCGGTTCGCCCGCGTGGTCTGGGACCGCGTCACCGACGAGGTGACAGACGACACCGTCGCCGAGCTGACGGTCACGATCTGGGAGGACGAGCAGGCGAACGCCGCGTACCGCGCACCGGTGTGATGCACACCGGCCTCGCGCTGTACGGCGATCTCGACGGTAAATCCGGCGGATTCCGGTACGACCGGCGGCTGGTCGCCGAGCTCCGTGCCGTCGGCGACACCGTCGACGTCATCAGCCTCCCCCGGCGGTCGTATCCGCGCGGCCTGCTCGACAACCTCTCGCCGTCGGTCTCAGACCGGCTCACCGGCACGTTCGACGTCTTGTTAGAGGACGAGCTCGCACACCCGTCGCTCGTGCGGGCGAACCACGCGGTGTCGTGTCCGGTCGTCAGCATCGTTCACCACCTCCGGGCGGACGAGCAGCGGCGGCTCACCCCGTTGTATCAGGCCGTAGAACGACGCTATCTCGACACGGTCGACGCCGCCGTCTGTAACAGCGAGGCGACCCGCGAGTCCGTTCTCGCGACGAGTTCTCTCTCGCGTGACCGCACGCTCGTCGCGCCGCCGGCCGGCGACAAGTTCGCCCCGACGGTGAGCTCCGCCGAGATCGACAGGCGTGCGTACACGGACCCGTTCCAGGTCGTCTTCGTCGGGAACATCGAGCCGCGAAAGGGGCTCGACACGCTCACGGCCGGGCTCACACAGGTCGAGTCGCCGTGGCAGCTGACTGTCGTCGGACGGGCGGTCGACCAACGGTACCGAGACCGCGTCGAGACACAGCTCGCGGCGGCCGGCCGCGCCGACCAGGTGACGTTCGAGGGGCGACTCCCCAACTCGGAGCTCGCAGCCGTGCTCCGGTCGGGACACGTCCTCGCGATGCCGTCCCGACACGAGGGGTTCGGCATCGCGTATCTCGAGGGAATGAGCTTCGGCCTCCCCGCGCTGGCGACGACGGCCGGCGGTGCCACAGAGATCGTGACCGACGGGGAGACCGGTGTGTTAGTCCCGCCGGACGACCCGGACGCGATCGCGGACGCGCTCGCCTCGCTGGCGACCGACCGCGACCGACTGGCCCGCATGGGTCGCCGTGCCCGTCGGCGGTACGACGACCACCCCGACTGGTCCGAGACGGCCGAGCGGGTCCGAACGTTTTTGACCGAGCTGGCCGGCCGGCGGCGCGTCGAGGTGAGCTGATGGCCCCGACGGACTTCCAGCGGTACCTCCGGGCCAAGCGAACGCTCGACGACCGTAGCCTCGATCGGCGGCTCCTCGAGCAGCTTCGCGCGGGGATCGCCGAGCGGGGCGCCGACCGCGACGGCCCGTTGCGGGTGCTCGAAGTCGGCGCCGGCGTCGGGACGATGATCGAACGAATGTTGGAATGGGATATCCTTCCGCCGGGACCGACCGAGTACGTCGCCGTCGACGTCGACTCGGACGCCGTCGACTCCATTCCGGGCCGGCTCGTCGACTGGGCGGCCGACCGCGACGTCACCGCGACGACCCGCGACACAGGCGTCGTTCTCGACGGGCCGGACCGACGCCTCACCGTGACGACGGCGGCGGCCGACGCCGTGGCGTTCGTCGACGACGCCGCCCGCGAGTGGGACCTGCTCGTCGGAATGGCGTTTCTCGACATCGTCGACCTCGACCAGCTGCCGACGCTCGTCTCGGCGCTCGCGCCCGGGGGATACTGGTACTTCCCCATCACGTTCGACGGCGGGACGCGCTTCGGCCCGGATCACCCGGCCGACGACGCCGTCGAGCGCGCCTATCACCGCCACATGGATCACAAACCCGGCGGCGACAGCCGTGCCGGCCATCACGCGCTCGACCGATTGCGCGCGCTCGACGGCGTCACCGTCGACGGCGTCGCCGGGTCCGACTGGGCGGTGTACCCGCAGGATGGCGCGTATCAGGCCGACGAGGCGTACTTTCTGCGGTACATTCTCGCGACCGTCGAGGGGGCGGTCGGCGAGCTCGATTCCGACGCTCCCGCCGACCAGACGCTGGCCGAGTGGCTCTCGACCCGGCGCCGGCAGGTGGCCGACGCCGAGTTGAGCTACCTGACACACCAGCTCGACCTGTTCGGGCACGTATCGCCTCGCTCCGAGTAGCCTCGTCGCCGGTCACGGCGCTCGGTAGCACGACACGTCGAGCACGCGGGCCACAGATCGGCCGAGACGGCGCTGTTGTCGGCTCGGTACAACCGGAGGACGCCTCCGTCTTCACAGGAACACTAGCGCGTCGTTCCATACGGTGACACAGACGCAGGTGACCCTGATTCAGATCGACAACTACGGACCGTGGACGGTCACGCCGGAGCCGCGACGGGGGGTCGACCTCCAGACGCTTCAATCACGACTCTACGCGGATGTCTCACAGCTGGTCGGCAACCGAGAAGGACACGCCTTCTTCGGCCGGTTCGACAACATGATCGCCGTGACGAACGGATTGGACGCCACAGACTACGCGCTGATACAGGAATCTATCGGCAGCCGCTATCCGCTCATCGCGAGCATGAGCGTCGGCACGAATGCTTCTCCGGTCGCGGCTCTCAGCCGCGCCTCGGACCGTCTCCAGGACGCCGGAAGCACACAGGACGACGGGCGCAGAGAGGCCCCTCGCCGCGAGCCGCTCTCGGACGCCGACCGGACCGATACGGACGTTCGGCTCGCTCACTTCGACGTGAACGACGCCACCGACAGATACACCGACGAACTCAACGAGTTCGACAGTTTCATTCGGATCGAACAAAGCTACGCGGAGCTCATGCGGTACATGCGTGAGGCCCACGACTCGTTGTCGTTCCGACGATACAGCCGATAGCACTCCTGAGCGCCCCGAGAACCGAGGCGCCGGGCGCGCTCACCCGTCGTCTTCGGACGGATTGAGTTCGATCGTTCCGTCGAGGTTCCAGTGTGCCTGTCCGGCGTCCGCGCCGGTTCGGCTGGGAACCCGTATCTCCATGTCTCGGAGTCTGACCGAAATGCCTCCGTCGCCGTCCTCTCGAAGGCGGTCGTACACGCCGGCAACCAGCTCCGGCCAGTTTCGCGTTTCGCTCGGGCTCTCCTCGCGTGCCGCTGGCTCGTCCGTCGACATACAACTGATACGTAACGGAACCAGTCGTCGCTTTCGATTCGCCAGCATATTGCATCTGCCCTAACGCTCAAGATGACGCTCGTAGCCCGCAATCGTGGCCTCATCATCGAGACCGGGTGACGAACGCCACGGGTTCGGCCTGTGTCGAGCGCCCCTGTCACCGGAGAAATTAGGTCTGTCGTGACCCACGAGACGTTCGACCGGACCGGCCCGCCGGGCTCACTCCTCGGTCGGTGGCACGTGGTCGCTGACGCGTCGTATTCGGTCGAGCCCCTCGTCGTCGGGGAGAAGCGGCACCTCCCGAACCGGTCGGTCGAACGTCTCGTCGGCCGCGGCGAGCGTGTCCCGTTGCCGCTCGTACCGCGGCGCGCAGTTGGGACACTCTGCGGGCGGTTCGACGAGCGTCCGGTTGACGAAGACGTCGCCGACGGGGACGCCCACCTCGCTCAGCCTGTCGAGCAGCCGTTGTGTCTCGGCTATCGCCATCGACTCCGGCAGCGTCACCACCCGAAACTCCGTCTCGTCGGCGTCTCGCAGCCGCCGTCTGACGGTCTGTGTCGCGGACTGAAGCTCGCCCGCACGTTCGGTGTACGACCGACTCGTCTCGGTGCCTCTGCCAAACAGGCTGCCGACCGTGTCGGCTACCGACCCGATCTGGCCGCGGATCGAAAGCAACTTGCCGACGGTGGTGTCCATCACGTCCGGGAGTTCGAGCAGTCGGAGCGTGTGACCCGTCGGCGCGGTGTCGAACACCACCACCTCCCAGCGGTCCTGCGTCATGTACTCGGCGAACAGGTCGATGACGGCGACCTCGTCGGTGCCCGGGATCAGCCCGCGGTCCGAGACGTCGGCGACGTCCTCGCGGTCTATGTCGACGCCGAACGATCGGACGGAGTCTACCAGCTCATCGAACGTCTCGCCGTATCGGCGCTGGAACCGTTCGCGCGGGTCGACCTCCAACGCGAACAAGTCGTCTTCGGGCGGGACGCTCGTCGGTCGTTCGCCGACGCGGCACCCGAGCGCGTCGGCGACGCTGTGTGCCGGATCCGTGCTGACGATCAGCGTTCGCCGCCCACTCGCCGCGAGATTGAGACCGGTCGCCGCCGCCAGCGTCGTCTTTCCGACGCCCCCTTTGCCACCGTACAGAACGAACTCAGCCATCGTCGTCCGTACGGGTGTGATCCTCGAAAACCTATCGGGGTCCCGATCCACGAGACGACCGTCAGGAACGGTCTCCGCGTTCGTACGTCGCGTATCGGGGAGCCGGCGCGAGCAAGAGCCACGCCGATCGCCCGAACGCCGATCGCCCGATGACCCGTCACCGCCGTCGGAGACGGCCGGAATTCACCGCGGAGACAGTTGCGACGCTCAGAGCCGGTCGAGCGCCTCGTCGATGTCGAACTGCTCGGTCCGTTCTTCAAACGCCTCGCCTCCCGTCGTGTCCGACTCGGTCGGTTCGCCCTCGCCGTCGCTTGCCGACCGCGGCTCGACGAGCCGGACGTGCTCGTCGTCGAACTCCTCTGCGGTCACGACCGCGTCGAACCGCTCGCGTTGTTTCGCTGCTCCGTCGAAGGGTTCGACGCGTGTGATCCCGTCGACGGAGCTCTCGATTGCGAGACAGACGGCCGTTCTGAGCCGATCCGTCGTCGCCCAGCCGTCCGGCGGCACGCGCGGCAACGCTCGTTCGCGAAACGCCCACGTTTCTACCGTTATCGTCGCGTCGTGAGGGGCCATCGGATACCGATCGAACGGCCTGGCGAGAAAAGTAGGTTCCGTCGCCGGACGCGATGGACGCTCGTCGGCCGGACGCGATGGGCACGACCGACGCTCCTTGCCCGCTCAGCGTCCATCCCCGCGGACTCGCATCACGGCCCCCTCTTTCGCCCCGGCCTCAATCATCACGTCCGCGTTCGCCCGGAGCCACGCCGGCAGGTCCGCGACGAACTCGGCGTGTGTCTGCGGCCGCGCGTCGGGCGTGCGGAGACACGCGGGCTCGGAGTAGTGGGTTACGGGCCGAACGTCACCCC
>KI543169.1:110243-126831 GCA_000496175.1 uncultured archaeon A07HR67
ACGCCCGGAACCGCTCGGCGGTGGCGTCTTTGTCGCCGTACGTCGCGCCGATGTGAACGGTGATCCCGTAGTACGGGGTGGCCGGCAGTCCCAACAGCTCGAACCAGTCGGCGTGGTACTCGAGCGCGGTGCGAGCACGGGCGCGGGTGTCGGCCGCGTCGCTGGCCGGCTTACACCAGTAGCCGGGGTGAAACGTCAGCCGCATCTCCGCCGCGGAGATGAGGTCGCCGCATCGCCGCGCGAGCCGCCGCACCTCCTCGTACTCGGGCAGTTCTGAGAGCTCGAACCGGGAGTTCCACGGGATCAGCGAGGACGTACACCGATACAGCCGAATGTCTCGCTCGCGGTTCCACGAGAGAAGCTCGTAGAGGTCGGCGAGGTTCTGTTGTGCCAGCTCCGAAACGTACGCGAGCCCGCGGTCCTCGAATGTCTGCTCGCGCATTCCGCGCGTACACCGTATCGGGTCGTCGCGATCGCGGAGGGTCCGGTTCAATCCGGGGTAGCCGAGCATCGTGTGATCGATGCGCTCACAGCCGGGTATATCTGTCCGGACGGCCACGAGCCGGGCTCGATGTGTGCGTACCGACCGTTTTATTGGTCGCTCGCCCGGCGTAATAGCTATGAGCGATGAGACCCGCTTGGGAACGCCGCTGGCGCCGAACGCGACGACATTGCTGCTTCTCGGCAGCGGCGAGTTAGGCAAGGAAGTGCTCATTCAGGCCCAGCGGCTCGGCGTCGAGACGGTCGCCGCCGATCGCTACGAGAACGCCCCCGCGATGCAGGTCGCACACCGAGCGCACACGCTCGACATGACCGACGCGACGGCCGTTCGCGACCTCGTGGCCCGCGAGGAGCCGGACCTGATCGTTCCCGAAATCGAGGCCATCGCGACCGCAGAGCTCCAGCGGCTGGAGACTGAGGGGTACACCGTCGTTCCCACCGCCGAGGCGACCCGGCTGACGATGGACCGAGAATCGATCCGCGAGTTCGCGGCCGAAGACGTCGGCGTCCCGACGACGGAGTACGCGTTCGCCGACAGCCGCGCCGCCTACCGGGCGGCGATCGACGACATCGGGCTCCCGGTCGTGGTGAAGCCGACGATGTCGTCGTCCGGCAAGGGGCAATCGGTCGTCAGAACCGACTCCGACGTCGACGCCGGCTGGGAAGCGGCCCGCGAGGGGAGCCGGTCGGACACCGGCCGAGTGATCGTCGAAGAACTCGTCGACTTCGACTACGAGGTGACGCTGATGACCGTGCGCCACCAGGACGGAACGGCGTTCTGTCCGCCGATCGGACACGATCAGGTCGACGGCGACTACCGGGAGAGCTGGCAGCCGCACCCGATGGACGAGCAGGCGCTCGCCGACGCACAACGGATGGCACGGGAGGTGACAGACGGCCTCGGCGGGCGGGGCATCTTCGGCGTGGAGTTCTTCGTCCGCGGCGACGAGGTGGTGTTCAGCGAGCTTTCTCCCCGCCCCCACGACACCGGACTCGTGACGATGCGCACACAGCCCGCCGACGAGTTCGAACTTCACGTACGGGCGATCTTGGGGCTGCCGATCCCCGAGATCACCGCCACGCGGCCGGGAGCGAGCGCCGCAATCGTCGCCGACGAGCCGATGGACGCGCCTGCGTATCGGGGCGCCGAGACCGCACTGAGCGTCCCGGAAACCGAGCTTCGTCTGTTCGGCAAGCCCGACGCCTACGCGGGCCGGCGCATGGGCGTCGCGGTCGCGACCGCCGACGACGTCGAGACCGCCCGCGACCGGGCCACGAGCGCCGCGTCGTCGGTCAGTCTGGACGAGTCGTAATGCGGGCCGCTGGCCTCGACCGAACCGCCGCTGGCCTCGGTGGCACACGGGTCGTCTCACCGGACGTCGACTCGGACAGAAGCTCCCGGCTCACGCGGACGCTCCGAGACCTCGGCCCGGCCGACTGAGCACGAGTTCCACGACGGACGGGTGCTCGGTCGGCGTCGTCGGCTCCGTGGGCAGTCCGGGCGTGGGTCGGAGCCAGCCGGGGAGCGCCGCCTCGACGCGCTCGACGGCCGGAACCGGAGGCGGCTCCTCGGCGATGGACTCGACTGCGGCCTCGGCGTCGACGATCCCGGCGCCGTACCGGGTGTCCCGCTCGCTCGACCCTGAGGCGTCGTCGGGAGCGGCTGCGGTCGATTCGAGCGCGGTTTCGACCGCGCTCGGCTCGACGTCGCGCTCGGCGACGACGAGCGCCGCGACGCCGGCCACGTGTGGGGCGGCCATCGACGTGCCGGTCTTTCGGTCGTATCCCGCCTCGCCGTCCGCGCTGTACACGTCGACGCCGGGCGCAGAGACCGTCGGGACGACCCACTCGTCAGGCCACGTCGCCGGCGGCTCGTCCCACGAGTCTCGGGCGACTCGTTCGCCGCCCGAGAACTCCGCGACCGCGCCGGTCTCGTCTACCGCGCCGACGGCGACCGTCTCGTAGACGTTTCCGGGGCTGCCGCTCGTGCCCGCACCGGAGTTGCCCGCGGCCGCGACCACGACGGTGCCGGCCGCACGCGCGTTTCGCACCGGCTCGACCATCCGATCCGCGCGCCCGCCGACGCCGAGGCTCATGCTCATCACGTCGGCTTCGGCGTCGGCGACCGCCCACTCCATGCCGGCGATGATCTGTTCGAAGGTGCCGCCACACCCACCCAGCCGACACTCCGTAAGGACGGCTCCGACCGCGAGGTCGGCGCCGGGTGCGACGCCGATTGCGGTGCCGCTCTCGGCGCCGCCGGCGACCGTCCCCGCGGTGTGTGTTCCGTGATTGTTCGGCGACGGGTCGTTTGGGGCCGTGTCGATCGCGCGGCCTGCCGCGTCGAACTCCTGGAACTGGTCGACGGTGAGGTCGGGATGGCCGGCCTCGACGCCGGTGTCGAGCACCGCAACCGTCGCGCCCTCGCCCGTGGCGTCGTAGCGTTCACGAGCCGCCGGGACGCCGATCTGTGCTAACCCGTACGTCACCTCGTCGGCATCACTGGATTCTACCGGGTCTCGGTTCTCGGCTTCTCGTGTCGCCGCGTGTCCCCCCGAGACGGGCTCGTGGCGTCTGAGCCGAAACGAGTCGTAGACGGCGTCGACCGTCGCGAACCGTCCGAGCGGCGCGATGTCGGCGTCGTCGTCGACCGACAGGGTGACGGCGTTCACGAGCCAGAACCGCGATCGGACCTCGACGCCGTCGGTTTCGGCGGCCCAGTCGACCACCGCTGCCTGTGTCCGATTCGCCCGGGTTTCGAGCGCGCGGATCGTCGCGTCTCTGTCGGCGTTCGCCGGCGGTGCGTGCGGGTCGAACCGCACGATAACGGTTCCCTCGAGCGTGTCAGGGCTGCCGTCGACCCACACGTCGTCGTCGGTGTCGGTCGAGACGGCCTCGGCTACCGCGGGTGTCGCGACGGTCGGGCCGGGAAGCGCGACCGGGACGAACACCATGAGAGAGAGCGACACGACGAGCACCGTTCGTCTCTGCTGGCCCACGAGTAGTTCCTCCGCGTCTGTCGGCCGGTCGGTCCCACGCCGCGTGTCCGACGTGCGCCGACCGATCCACCAAGCGGTATGTGATCGAACGGCTTAGACGCATATGTGTGTTGTCCCGACGCGGGCGCCAGCGCCCGTCTCGTGGCCTCGACTCAAACCAGCTCTGTCGCCGTGCGGCAGAAGGCGTAACACCCGTCCTCTCCAAAGGCTACCATGAGTCTCGGTACCACGATCGACACGACGGTTCGCGGCGACGTCGAGGTGGCCTTCGCCGTGATCAACGAGGACACCGACCCGATCGAGCTTCGGTTTCGCTCGGGACAGACCGCGGACCTGGCGGTGTACGAGGACGACACGGACGGCGACCCGGTCTGGCGCTGGAGCGACGGCCGGATGTTCACCATGGCCGTCGACACCGCGCGGTTGGATCCGGGCGAACGGCTCGTCCAAGAGTTCGTCTGGACCGATCCGCCGGCCGGCGAGTACGTCGCCGTCGCGACGCTCGAGGCCGACGCGAGCGTGACGGCGACGACGACGTTCACGGTCGAGTGACTCCCGACCCGTCGAATGCCGGGTCTGACCGACCGTCACGGCGAGCCGTCCTGCGACGAGGGGCCGGCGTCATGGCGTCGACACCGCTCGCCGGGTGTCTCGGCGCGGACGCGCCTGCCGACGCAGAGCCCGACTCGATCCTACCGCTCATCGCCCACCGGGGCTGTGCGGCCGACGCGCCGGAGAACACGGTGGCGGCCATCGAGGCGGCCGCTCCGCTCGTCGACTGGATCGAACTCGACGTCCGGCGGTGTGCCACCGGCGAACTCGTGGTGTTTCACGATCCGACGCTCGCCCGCGTCACGGAGGCGTCGGGCCGCGTCGATCAGACGCCGCTCGAGAAGCTCTCCACGCTCGGCGTCGACGGCTCCGACGAGCCGATCCCGACGCTGACCGAGGCGTTCGACGCGATCCCGGCTCCCGTCGGCGTGATGCTCGACCTGAAAACGACTGGGCTGGTCACAGAGAGCCTCGCGCTCCACGCATCTCACGAGCACGACCTCCTCGTGACGGCAGACCGCCAAGACATTCTTCGGACGGCTCGCCGGATCGACCCGAGCGTCTCGACGTCGTACGGCGTTCGCGAATCGAGGCCGAACCGCCTCTTTCGTCCACTGCTGCCTGGGCTGCCGGCTGAGGTGTACCTCCCCGAGAACGTCGCCGCGCTCGTCAGAGCCACGACGAGGCTCGGCTGTGAAGTGATCTCGCCGCGGTACGAACTGTGTCTCCAGACGGCTCTCGTGCGACGGGCACACGACGCCGGCCTTCGCGTTCTTCCGTGGACGGTCACGACGGAGCGGGAGCTGTCAGCGGTGGCGGCGACCGGCGTCGACGGGGTTATTACCGACGTGTGTCGGGGCGTCGCCGACGACACGTAGCGGGGAGCGTTACAGACGAGCACCCTAACGGTGAGCGCGCAGTCTCACGGCATCGTCGAGGAGCGGTCCCCGCGGCCGGACGCCATGCGACCACCGACTGAGACCATCGATGTGTGTGACGTGTCCGTCCCGAAAAGCACCGAACTCACAGTCAGTGCCTGGGTAGTGTTTAGATAAGCTGATTCCATGCGAAGGCGAACGCTTGTAACCAATTTTCGACGGTAGTTGGTTCGACGTGGCTAAACGTATTTGAGAATTGGTTTGTTCGTCTTTTTACTTCACGAAAGACACGTTCGACAGCATTCCGATTCCCATGTGTGACATGTTGGAATCGGAGCCTGTGGCGATGGCAGTGAAGTGTGGGCAAGTGGTGTCCGGATGTCACACAAGTATTGTTACTACAATCACAACACAAGCAGGAGTGAAATAAGAGTCCATGTACCGTGTGGTCGCACCGATAGTCAGCCTCCAATCGAAGCGGTTCGCGAGGAATAGCTCACAGCTACCGACTGACCACTATCTCACACAAATATTGTTGTAATAATCATCACAACAACACACGAGCACACGTCCTTGGTGTGTACCACTGGAGTGACGGCCCACCGGTCTGTAACCACGGCGAGACGCCTCACCTGTACGATTGGGGTGTGTCGCTATTGAACACTCAAGCGCTGTTCGCGATCGTGTGTCGCGTCTCGCAGTTCAACGCGAGCCGGCCATCACGCGATCTGGCTGTTCAGGGCGTGTGGAGGGTGACCGGCGCAGGCGACCCTAGTGCGAGAGGTCGCTGGCAAAAAATAACCGAACCGCGGGTAGTGGTTACTGCTTTCTGCGAGCGGCCAGCGCGAGTGCGACGAGTGCGAGGACGGCAACGAGCGGGCCGAAGCCGGGAGTCCCGTCGTCTGTCTGCTCACCAGCGCCCTCGTCGGTCTCGTTCGTCGGCTCATCGGCTGCGGGTTCTTCGCTCTCGCTCGCCGGCTCATCGGCTGCGGGTTCTTCGCTCTCGTTCGCTGGAGCACCAGTAGACTCGTCCGCGTCTACTGACTGATCAGCCGTGTCGTCACCCTGGGTTGTCACCACGAACTCCCCGAGATCTGAGGTCTCTGCGGAGAGCGTCACGTCGCCATCGGTGTCGACGACTTGGGTCTCGAGTTGCTGGTAACCGTCGTCGGTGGCTCTGAGCACCACGAGATCACCGGGGTCAGCCGCTGCGGTATCGAGCGTAGTACGCGATACGCCGAGTTCGATGGTCGCTGCCTGGTCGGCCGACTCAGCAGAGGTGTCGATCTCAACGCCAGTGATGAACGGTCGATCCTCGAGCGCGGGGGCCCCAACTGGTGGTGACGTGAGCTGGTCGACGGACACCACGCCGGTGAGATCCTCGTTCTCAAAGGTGATCGACCGGAGGTCAGTCCGACTCACGCTGACGGTCAGTCCTGGATTATCGGGATCGCTGTCGGCGATAGACTTCGAGGTCGAGACGGTCCCGATGAGCCCGCCACCACCGCCACCGCCACCACCACCACCGCTGGTGTCGGCCGGTTCAGGCGGGTTCACGGTGATGGTTTCAGACTGGGCGTTTCCACGCGTGTCGACGACGTCGAGTGTCACCTCGATCGTCTCGTCTGGTGCCGTGCCGCTGATGACTATCTCGGCTCGGTCGGTGTTGACACGGCGAGTGAGACGACTCTCGGCGACCGATGCGTCGATCTCCGTCGCAGTTACGTCGACAGCGGCAACCGATGGATTCGCTGCCTCGTATTGGACGGTGACGGTTTCAGTGACCGTCCCACCGGCTACAGCCGTCTCCTGTATCGCCGTGTCGGTGATACTGGGTGGGTTGGTGACGGTGCCAGCGCTGGTGAACTGACTGAATCCGGGGAACGTCGCACGGAGCTGATCGATCTCACCGTCGCCATCGATGTCGACCGGTCTCGTCGACTCGATTGGCTCGTAGCCCCCCACTCCGTCCGGTGACCGGAGGATCACAAGATCGTTCGGATCGAAGCCAACCGTCGGGTCGACCACGAGTGGACTGTCGATCGGCAGGCGAATCGAGGCGTTGATGATGTTCTCGGAGGCCACGTCGACACCCGCATCTATGAAGGCTGCTGGCACCTGATTCTGTTCGACTTCCGTCCCGGCAGGCGGTGCCTCGGTCTGGGTAATCTCGGCGACGATCGGCTCGTCGTCGACCGTCGTGTTCACTATGAGGATCGCCTCGGTATTGGATACGTCGATTTCGACAGTGCCGTTTTCATCGGTCTCCGCGTTGACAACACTCGAGGCGATACTGTCGCTTGCGGTGTTACCCACAGCGTCTTCGGCCGTGATGGTGAGGTCGTACGTCGTCTCGTCACCGGTGCCCGGGCTCGCGTCGAATTCTAGGTCAAACTGTCTCGCACTATCGGCGGGCAACGTTGCTGAAGCTGACCGGTCGGTGCCGTCGACGACCACATCGAAATTCGTGACGCTGACCGGCTCGTTCACCTCAAGAACGAGTGTGCCGTCCGAGGTGCTCAACTTGGCCTGAACTTCGGGCGCAGTCGTGTCGACGGTGACACTGTCGCCAGTGGCTTCGGCGTTGTTGCCAGCGGTGTCAGTCGCGGTCACCACGCCGGTGTAGTCACCATCGGCCGGCAGGTTTGTGACGTCGATCGTCGCCTCGACCGTGCCACTCTCTCCGTCGATGCTCGCCGTTTCAGGCGTCGTCTGGAAGGGAGTGAAGTCGGCTGCGAGCCCGAGTTGGACCTCCTCTATCGGACTCGTCTCCTGTGAGACGTCGGCCCGAACGGTGACGGTATCGTTTGCGACGTCGGATCCGACCTCGACGTTTTCGACGGTCGGGGCGCTGTTGTCGACGGAGACGGTCCGCGTCCGGCTCACCGTTCCACCGAAGTCGTTTGTCGCGGTCACCACGATGGTGTACGTCCCGTCTGTAACCGGCGTGCCGCTCTGGTCAGTGGTGTCCCACTGGACTGTCTCCTGGTCGACGAACGCGCCCGTGACGTCTTGTTCGAAGACGATGTCACCATCGGCACTCCCGTCGCGAACCTGGAGCGTGCCGGCGTTAGCGTTCTCCGAGTCGAGTGCCACGTCGACCTCGACCGGGCGCTGGGTGCTGCCAACCTCACGCGCGACCGTGGTGTCGATCGACGGCAGGCCAGAGTCGATGGTGAAGCTGGTCGTCTCAGTCACCGTCTCACCGCCTTCTCCCTCATCAAGCGTGGCGGTGAGTTGGTAATCACCGTCGACCAATGTCGCGTCGACACGGTCAGCCGGCTGAAGCTCGCCGGTCGCCGTGGTGCTCGCCGAAAGGTCCTCCACGGCAACGGTACCTCTGGTGCCTTCAAGATCCACGTTGGTCTCGTTTTCGGCGTCGAGTAGTTCGAGTTCGTACTCGAACGACTGAACCTGGAAGGTCTCTTGGGCTTGGTACGCGACTGAGACGGCCTCCGGCGCTCCGTACGCCGGATCGCTCGACAGTGTGAGGGCCGGATTCGCCGGCCTCACGGTGACCTCAGTACTGGCAGTGGCGTCGATGGCCTGTTCGTCTGTCGTTTGCTCGCGGCTCGCAATCCGTGGGTCACGAACGACCAACTCAAAGCTTCGATCCGTCGCCTTGTCGACAGTGGTCGTCTCCACGGTAAACGTATCTAGGCCGCTCGCGCCAGCGTCGATAGACCGGCTGTCGACCGTCTCGACGGTCACCGGGTCATCCGTCGTGTTGTTGATAACCTGTAGTTCACGGGAGGATTGGACCGTATCGACGTTGGAGACCGTAGACTGAAGCGTAATGTCTTGACCCTCGACGACCGTCTGCTGTGTCGGTTCGAACCGTTCGATCGAAAAGTTGGCTGGAATCTCCGCGACGAAGGTGAGATTGTCGAACGCGATGGTGGTTTGCCCGGTTGCGTTCACCTGTGCGCCCAAATTGACACTCGCATCGTCAGCATCGTCGGTCGCCGGGAGGACGACTGCGTTTGAGGGACCCTCTATAGAACTTCCCGGTGAGTCGGGATTGAGGAAGGAGACGTCCCCATTCGTCTCGTCGTCCGAATCGTCACATCGTCGTTTGTATCTTCCACGTACACGCGTGCTTGCGTGGCATTGGCGTCGTTGAATCGGACTCGGACGAGGTCATCGACCTGTGTGGTCGCGTCGGGCGGGAGATCGGTCACCTCGACGGCGATTGGGTCGTCTTGGACGACGTACGCGTCCGCATCCGGGCTGTCCGCCGGTTCGAGAATCACGCCGTCATCGAGGGTGACGGTCGGATCGTCAGCAACGATGTCGTCGACTGCGCCGGTAGCGACGGCGCCACCACCGACGAGGACCATCGTGACCGCTGCGAGCGCGAGAGAAGTCCGGTTCATTCTGTCTGCCACCTCACGCCAACTACAGGGCTGGCGTTACAACAGCAGTCGGCGTCTCGTCGGCGAGCCGAATCGGTAGACAACAGTAGGTCGCTAAGCACCGTTCAGTCACCTCCGGATTGCTCGCCTTCGACGGTCAGGACGGCGCTCAGGTCGTCGTCATTCGTGGCTGCGGCGACAATCAATCCTACCTCAACCTCCGCAGCCGCTTCCGAGTCGGCGGTGCCCTCCTCGGCATTCGACGGGACAGACTCTACTTCCGCACTCACGGAGTCGTTGCTCATCCCGCTGGCGGCTACCTCGGTATCGCCCGGGGAAAGAAGCGCGAGCGCAATCTCGGACATCGGCGAGTTCTCCAAGTCGATCTCGACCGAGATGTCGATCGCCTCGCCGGTCTTGTTCTCGTTTCGCACGACGAAGGCCCCCTCGGCAAGCGTCTCGGGGTCGTCGATCGTCTCGAAGCGTCCGAACGTCGTCGTCGCTCCAGGGGTGATGCCGTCGTCATTGATAATAAATTTCCCGTCACCATCCGTGCCGACGGCACTCGACGGGAGGTCGTTGTTCTCCGCTATGACCAGCTGTGACTCGGCGTCGCTAGCCGCGAGTCCGACCGTGAAGTCGCGGTCGGCCTCCGTAGTGCTAAACGCGCCGGAGCCAAACGCGAGCCCGGCAGACCCCGCAGTCACCGCACCGACGCCCTTGAGAATCGCTCGGCGATTCATGATTGGTACCTCCGGATCGGCGTGTGTTGTCGAATCATCATGTTGTGGGCTCTTCGGCGGTCACTTCGAGTGTGCCGGTGAAGTCATTCTTCGCACTCTGTGTGTCGATTTCGACCGCGACGTTCACCGTTGTGTTCGAATCCAGCCTTCCAGTCGTCTCGTCGTTGGACGACACCGATTGGTCGCTGTCCCCGAAGTCGGAATCATCAAAGTGAATCGTAAAATTACCGCTTGAGTCGATGTCGATCAAGTTCAGCGTCAGATCGATTTGATCGGTGAGATTGTTGGTTACGCTGAACGCCGGTGTGTTGGCAGGGTTATTGTGGTCCCGACCTCTACCGTCGCGTTCTCGTTGAACGCGCCGAACGACTCGGTGTTGATCGCCAGTTCACCACCTGTGTTTTCCTCAATGACTGGCGGGTCGCCGGCGGCGAGTTCTATGAGCGCGTTGCTGTCGTTGTCTACGGCGATCGTGACGCTCCTCGCAGTGCTGACCTGCGTGAACGCGCCGGAGCCGAGTACTACGCTGCTGCCGGTCGCAGCTGCTCCCAGCCCGATCAGGACGTTGCGCCGGTTCATGTTCGACGATCCCACCTCTTCATTATGATTTCGGAGAGGGCCCATCTACATGTTAATGAGTTACCTGATCGTTCTCAGGCACGCTCTGATCTCCGTTGGCAGGGCAATAGTGCTCTCGTGAACATCTGGTTTTGAGATCAGATTGTGCCTGAGCCATGGTGAATTGCGGCGAATACATGGCTTAGACGGCCAAATAGCAGTACCAGTCGGAGCGCCGTAATCTCATAGAGCCGTATGACTGGTGGTCCTTGCCTGATCAAGCACGATTCGGTCTTAGATTACGTGTGTGACGTGTGGAGGATGCCAGAATCAGGGGGTGTCGTGATTCAGGCTGAGTATGAACACGATCAGTTGGCTCATGAATACTACCCTCAGGTGTGTTAGTACTGATACGGTGAACACGACTTCATGAACAGACGAAACGTCCTCCTCGGGTTGGGCACAGCCGCGGCCGGCAGTGGTATCGTATTCGGATCTGGCGCGTTTACGCAGGTGCAGGCAGAACGAGATATTACCATCGGGGTAAGCACCGACGAGAACGCGTTGGTTGAACTCAAACCGAACGACAGTATTGAGTCCGTGTTTCAGTCCGATAGTGGCGAATCTTGACTCGCCGTTGACACCGAGAGATAAGCGCCCAGGAAGAGTCAGAAGGATTCAATGTTGGATCAACGGTTCAGATTGGAGCTACAACAGAGCCTTTCGGTGATGAGGTTGACGTTGCTGATCCCGCGTTTGAAATCATCAATCGATTTGACGACTCACCCGATGCTACTGATTTCGGCACTATTGATATCGGAGTCGATCTGACGGCTATAATTCCTGATGAAGAGGATCAGATTGAATCTCTAGAATTCATCGCGACAAGATCTGAAAGCGATGATGGAGATTCGTTATCCTCTGAGGTTATCCAAGCAGGTGATAGAAAGGTTCTCAGCGGTCTTGAGCCGGCCAGTTCAGATACAGATGACGATCGGGTAGCCGTTGCAATCCGTGTAGAAACGAGTAATACCGATGGTACGTTCAGCATCGATGATGCGATTGCGATCCAAGCAGGCTCAGATCTGACCGCCGACAACTTCCCCAACGAACAGGCTGCTCCGGCAAATACCATCGAGAATCAACAGACAGGAAGTACATTCAGTACCATACAGAATGCGGTCAATGACGCGAGCCCTGGCGATACGCTCATAGTCGGACCTGGCACGTTTGATGAGTCGGTTGAGATTACATCAGATGGAATCTCGCTGAGAGGAACAGGTGATGACACGACAATCGTAGGCAATGGCGTTAGTACCGGCTCGCGACCTCACGCAGCAATTCATATTAACGATGGGAGCAATCCAGTTCGGAACGTCACAATTGAGGGATTCACAATACGGAATCCAGACGGAAAATATGGTATCTTCGCTGGCACCGGATCAACCAACAAGAGTCCGGACGGGATCAGCGGGCTCGTGATCCGTAATAACGATATCGAAGATATTTCCACCAATAAAACCGGTAGTGCACTTACGGGCGGCCCAGCGGGAATCGGTATTCGGGGCGATTACGGAACTGACGGCAACCCTGGAATCGAGATTCGGAACAACACGATCGATACCGTTGAGAATACTAGTGGTGGCCCCGAGCCGACCGGAATCACGCTCAAGAGTTTCGACGGCGACGCAGGATTCGGATTTGATAGCAACGGCAACCTCACATCTGATCCGTCAAGTCCGCCGGCAACTGATACTGACATCATCAACAACGATATTAGGAATATCACCAGTAATGGCGGATTCGCCACGAAAGGCATCTCAGTCAGTGGTGAGTTCAGAGATGTAGATATCATTGGTAACGCACTGGACACCATCGAATCTCCTGGTGGTGATGCTCGCGCGATTACGCTCAGCGAGAATTCGAACAATGGTGGCCCGTTCAATTTCGACATTGATGATGATGGTAGCGGCGAGCGGCTTGGTCCGCAGGACTTCACTATCGAAAACAACGAGATAGTACGTGATGCTGATGATCCTCGTTCTGTGAACGTTGGTGGCTACGAGACACTCGGGAGTAACAGTGTGAGCGGGAACATAATTAATAGTGGAGCAGTCACACGATTTGCTGGTGACCAAGATGGATTTCAGCCGGGTGACGAGGACACGCTGAATGTCACTGGGAACACGTTCACCGACGCAACCGCAGATACCTACATTAGTCTGTCTAATAAATCTGATCTTGATGCGGTGTTCAGCGATAATACATTCCAGTTCAGTCCAAATCCAGTCGTTAACGGATCACGGATTGTCTCAACTGGGGTTCGATTTAACGATCAAACCTTCTCAGGTTCTACCAATCAGGTGACCATCGAACGTGTAGCGGCCGCTGACACCAGCGATTTTGTTCTCGTTACTCACAGGAGCTCACCCGGCGACAATGGCAATGACATAGTTGACGAGGTCTCTGAAATTGGCAACAAAATTGGCTCTTCTGACATCTTAACGGGTACCTCGGACAGTGTGGCTGTTGATCTGACGAAGAACCTGGATGAAGATGTCACTGAGGTCACAGAAACACAGACGCTCATCACAATGCTTCACGTTGCGAACGACAGTGGTGGCACTAATTTCGGGAATCCAATAACGCGCAATGGCGCACCCGTCTTTGACCAAGCGGAAATTACTATCAATTAAGATTACGCGATTATGTTAAAACTAATAATCAAGCAACTAGAATAACTCGGGGTAATAGCGGTGGTAGCCGAATCATATCATATTATTAAAAGGTTTGGATTCAAATCAGTACCGTCCGGTTAAAATGACATCATAATGAATATTTCATGTTGAATGTCACCTGAGGCCATGACAACGGAGATCCACAGCACGTTGAGTTCCGTCTACAAAATCAACCTGCGTGTCCCGTCTGCTGTCAACTGTGTGAATCTGACTATCTCAGTTATTACAAACATTCTACCAACCCCTATTAGTCTAACACACCTCGCTGTGTGTAGCCTCGCGAGTCGCTGTCACTCATCCTCAGATACGTGGCGGAACTTCCGATTCAAAGGTTGTTTCGTGGTCTGGAACACGCGCTCGTCGTCCGGCTTGCGCTCGGGTTTGAACGCCTCAAACGCCTCAGCCACTTCGTCGTTGTAGAAGGTGACCCACGTCTGCTTCGTGCCTGACTACTTCTCGGGGACGAGCATCCGACTCTCCTCGTCAATGTCGTCCATCGTCAATTCGACCAGTTCGCCGAGTCGCAGCCCCAACGTCGCGGCGAACAACAACAGCATCCCGTATGTCGTGTTCTTGACCGTCTCATAATGGTTTATAATTCTGTTTCTGATGATACATCGGTCGACTTGGTCGATTCCGAGGAAAAATTGAACAACTCCATTACTCTGCGGTGACTAAATGCTGTGAATCTCTCAGTCAGTCGTGGGCACATGGGGTTGATTTCGGCCTCCTCGTCGGAAGCTCGATCCGTCGACACCCACACCACTGTGTCCGATGTTTTGTGTTGGTGGCGGTGGGCCGTGAGAACCGATGGGGCAGTAACCGCGTTGAGCTAAATATTTGCTTCGGTGTAATCGAAAGTGCGGTCCGGTTTAGGGTCTGTTAATAAATAGTCGTTGGCCGGTGATCGCGGCTTACCCACCGCACACCCACACCATCGTGTCCGGAGTTCGACGAGCGATCGGCTGGCCTATACAACGACAAACCGCTCTCTACCGAAGAGCATTGGCCAGAACACACCACCACGTCCGCTGTCAGCTGTTACTTTTTATTGGGACACACCACTGTGTCCGTTGTTTATCTTTTCTACCGGTTTTATTGTAATATTTTAAACGGTCGTATCGACTCGGTTATTCTGCTGGCTCAAAACAGCACCGCCCCGCAGTCCGTACAGGACAAATCGGGAGCTGATACCTCCACCGTCGCCGCGTTTCTCGAATCCTCTCTTTCCTCAAGGTCGCCGCCACACGTCAGACAGGCCTTCAGAAACACCCGCAATCGCGCGACCGACTCGTCGCGCTCGACGCCGTCCAGCGCCTCGAACTCGGGGAGCCACTCTTCCAACGAAACGAACGTGGCGACATCGGCGAGGAGCGCCGCCTCCGAGGGCCACTCCCCGGCCGTCTGGGCAGCCGATCCCGGTTCGTCCCGAACCGCAATGCTGTCTTCGGCGTCATCGACGACCAGCAGTTCCGGGTCGACCTCAACAATGAGGCCGAGGTACGTCGTCGGGTCTTCCGACACTTGGTTGATGCGACGCCGCTAGTCAGTGCGGAACGAGTTGGTGAGGGTGTGGTTGTTGTTAAACTATGTAACAACCATATCCGCGTTTATTAATTGACTGGTGGCCCAAATATCGTGATCGATTCTCTGTCGCTCTCTGTCGTATCCGTGTTTTCAATATCTATTCGAATCTGGTTATTGCTGTCCGTCGCGACAATACGTAGATCGACGGTGGCATCCGTAGTATCCGGGTTTTCAATATCTAGCTTAGCAGTATCAGAACTAGAACTAGGCAGATTAGTAGCTACGGTTCCAGAACTTCCAGATGATACGTTTATTGGAGTAGTAGAAAAATTCTGGTCACCGCCTCCATTCCTCACATCTACATCCGTGTCATTAGACGTACTAATCTCAACTACAAGGCCTTTGTCCTTCGAAAGGCTGTTACCATCGAAATCTGTCCCAGTATTATTTGTGAAAGTGAGGCTAAGTATCTCATCGGCAGATGTGGTGTCATTTAGTCCACTACCGTTGGCAGTGATCTTGAATCCTGAAGCGTTATCTCCAGATACTGTGATTCCAACTCCTCGATCCGCCGTTAACTGAGTAAATCCAAGCGTCTCTGTCGCCGCCAACACGCCACCAGCCCCCATCAATCCCAACGCCCCGCGCCGCGTGTAGCTACGCAGATCACGGTCATCACTCATCGTCAGTCTCCCCTTGGGTCAGCCCCAACCGATGCCGTCGCGTCTCATAATAGTGAACCGCGGCCGACACCGCAAACACTGCCACCACACCGAGCGCCCAACCGAGACCCGAAGCCACGTCCGGATATACGCCGAGCCACGCTGCCGCGACAACTACGCCGGTAACACCGGACAATCCCAAGTAATACTGCGCCCACGGGATTTCGTTACCGGGCACAACCTCTAGGTAAAACTCCAACTCTTCTAATCGCTCCGTTGGCGTGATCGTCTTGCGCTCACACTCGATCACGTTCGCCTCTTCG
The DNA here is from genome assembly GCA_000496175.1 of uncultured archaeon A07HR67. GTDB lineage: Archaea > Halobacteriota > Halobacteria > Halobacteriales > Haloferacaceae > Halorubrum. The sequence continues at coordinate 126,080 of KI543169.1, forward strand.
AGTTTGTCGATGTGAATTTGCTGGAGTGAGGTGTACACCCGGCGACGCTCCTCACCGGTGATCTCCATGATCGACTTATTACACTCCTCGGCCGCGACGTACTCCGCTAACTCCCCCAGTTCGATCGGCGTCTCAAGCTGCTGGCACGCACGCACCGCATACCGCCGCCGCTGGTTACTCAATAAGCTGAACACGTCCTCCCGGGTTGTGTGATTGGCGTACATGTCTGAGGGAAGGTACATGTTAACAATTGTTATCAAATCTAATAATACTTCGGATTGAAGTAAATATAACATATGATACTTTTGTCAACGAGAAATAAAGGTGACTGTACGCAGTCGGGCGATGATCGAGTAATCTGTCGGTTAACCAAAGAGTAAACTTCTCCCACGTGCTGTCGATAGTATGACCCGTCAACGTCGTACAGGACCACCCTCGCGCCACCGGGTGTGGCGTCCCCAGTGGATCGCCAGATCAGAGTTACAGACTGATCACTCGATCGGTACTACACCTGAGTCCCACGCCACCAAGTCGCTGATTTTGATCACCACATCATGACGAGCGACGACGACAGGGGAACTGACCGCGAGGAGAGAAGCGAGCTGGACCCACCAGCCGAGTCGGACCAAGGAGATGACACAGGGCTGTTCGATCGAACTCGACCTAGCGACGACAAGTCTGAAGCCGGCCGCAACCAAGCAGCCGACCCGCCACAAACCGAAACAGACCAAGATTCACCTCGAGATCGACAG
>KI543169.1:126851-129363 GCA_000496175.1 uncultured archaeon A07HR67
GCGTCGCCCCACGGGCCCTCGCGCCCGTCACGAGACACGCGCCGAGACTCGCCGTTTCGCTCGCGTCGTCTCCGCCGGTGGACTCTGCGTGCTTCGCCGAGTCCCTGTCATCACGACCCGCGGCGGTTGAAGTGAGACGGACCCCGCGAGACGAGTTCGTCGGCCGGGCCGCTCCCCGCTCGCTAGCGCCAGCTTGTGTCACGTCTCAGCATCCGGGATCCAGCCATCTTACCGTTCAGCACGAACTGTCCGGTCGCGATCGCACGGGCCGGACATATCCGGTTCGGACCGACGCAACGCCGCGCGGCCTTCATATGCGACAGCACAGTGGGTGTACAGCGATAGGCAGTGGTCGGAGTTGCTCTCCTGGTAGCCGGGGGTTATCCAACTGTTGCGAGATTTGGTATGATTCAGTATAGTCCAGTATGACATAGCATCACGGTAAAAACGCAAGCCACTCACTTTTAGCTCATAAATATATGAGTGTATGACCGACGATACGCATTACCTGAATATTGAATTGTCTGATGAGGCATTTGAGTCTCTCACATCGTATAAGCAGGACCTCGGTCTGACATGGAACGGCCTGCTCAAACACGGAACGCCATATCCAGAACAGGTGGAGGAAAAACACCAGTCTGACCGTGATGACTGATGCAACTGACTGAGCAATTCCATCTCCCAGAACAACATCACGCCGCTTGCGACCGGCTCACTACGCTTGTCGAACGACACAGCCACCGGCTGCTAGACGAGAAATATTGGTCAGATACTCATATTAACGGAGTTGACAGCCACTTGGGAACAGCATATACGTATATTCGTGACGATGAGTATAATTGCTTTGAGAATGTGGATGAGTACCTATATAGTCGATTCAAGAGGTGTGTGTACCAGCGCATCACGAGTATTCTTGAAGCACACAGCGACGAGCAGCAAGCGTTCCAATTTGTCGTTGAAACGATTGCTGAGCAGAAAATCGAGAGTGTCGAGTGGGGGAGACTACGAGATCGCCTGTTCAATGAAGACAGCCCAGACGTCCAGTGGGCGGTTCTGGAATCAGTTGTCGAACAATTGAACAACTACTTCGACACGCATGGGCGGTTTCCCGAGTCTTATACTGAGCTCGTTTCATGTCCAGAACCGAATGGAACACTCCCCTACGCGCCGGACGTGGGCGACTATGATATTCACGAGGTGTCTGAAAACGACGGCAAACTCGTGTTTACAGTGAGAAGCAAGGCGAAAGCCCACCCCTTCAGGGGTGCGGATGAAGCCGACATGATATACACCAAACCACTAGACGTAGCCTGTTCGTAATCCCTACATTTATACTAATAAACACTATATGTTACCGTGTGAGTGACCGGCCACAGCGAACGAACACGTACACTGCCGACCCCACTACTGAACGGTATCGACAGTGCTTGTTCGAGTGGCTGGCCGCACACGCCCCACTCTGGAACCAAATCAACTACCGACGCCGGCAACAATACTTCGACGAAGATGGTGACGTGTGGGACGCCAAGTACACCGACCTCTACGACAAGTATGCTCCCATCATCGGGAAAGCAACCTGCCAGCAACTCGCCCGCAAAAACAGCGAAACATGGCGCAGTCACTTCCGGTTGCTTGAGCTGTACCACGACGACTCCAACACAATGGTGACCGAGAAACCCTCACCACCGGGCTACTGGGGCACTCGAGACGAGGGCTACGAGTTGCACGGCCTCGTTCGCAACGACCTCTACACGTTCGACTGGGACGAAGATCAGAGCACGCTCGAATTTGGTGTTGGTGACGTACTCGAAGATCGCTACGATTTCGAGCACAACGAGAGCGTCACGCTCGAAGTCAAAGGCAACCCACAGTGGAACGGTACTGATAGCCGATTGGAGCTTGTTTTCGATGAGCACGCTGACCGGCTTCGTGTCCAGCATCCTGTCCGCATTCAACCAGCCAAACTCACAGAACAGCGGCAGGAAGCGTTTACTCATACACTCGATTCCGAGAACACGACGCAGGCAGCCGCTATCGACGTCGGTGCAAACAATACACTGGCTGTCGTCACCGAAACCGGCGACACAGCTGTCTACCATGCCCGCCCAGAGTTCAAACGGTTCCAGAAGTATTCCAAGCGAATCGCGACACTCCAGTCGGAACTTCCAGACGATGTGTACACGAGCCATCGCATCCAACGCTTGTACGACGATCGATCACAGACCCGTGATCACAGTCGTGATGCGGCGGTGAAACATGCCGCCGAGTGGCTGCTTGAACGCAACGTTGATACGGTGTATGTCGGTGATTTGACCGGCGTACTGGAGGCCCACTGGTCTACTAGCGTGAACGAGAAAACACACGCTTTCTGGTCACATCAGCAACTCGTTGATCGGATCGAACTGACACTCGGTGATGGTGGTATCACGGTTCAGGAAGTGAGCGAAGCCGATTCAAGTAGCGAGTGTCCCGAGTGCGGGAGTCCCAACGTGACTCGTGACGGTGACTCGTT
>KI543169.1:129383-132614 GCA_000496175.1 uncultured archaeon A07HR67
TCTCGATAAGTGGATTTCGGTCGGATCGGTCCCCCCGCGACAAGATCGCACTGTCGTCGAACTGAGCTCGCTCCGTGACCTGGTCAACGTGGCCATCGACAGCGATCGTCGCGTGATCGAGCGCCCGGATGCAACGCCGCGATACGTGGTGCTCGATGACGACGTTCGATACGTCTTCGACCCGCCTGCGGCCGCTCTCGGCCAGCAGACGACTGAGAGCTCCTCGACTACAACGGTGGACTCGAGTGACGGCGACGTACCACCAGAAGATCACCCGCGCACACCGAGTGGGACGGACTCTGCCGGCGGGGAGTGAGGCGCGATTCTGGGTGGGCTGGCCACTCAGCTACCGGAGACACCAGCGGTCACCGCAACCACTGTTTGAGCCGGACACGAAGCGGAAGGTCACGAGAGGTGTCACGCATGCGCACCTCGCCAAAGCCGATGAGCCCGCCGACGAACCCGACGAACCCACCCCCGATGAGGAGGTTGATAGCTCCCAACGCGGCGAGCGGATGGATCTCGTGGAGCGACACGAGTACCGACTCCGGAAGCACCACGAGGTAGCGATACTCAGAGACGACGATCTCACGCTCAACGTCCGGCTCTGGAGCCGGCACGGTCACCGTCGCCGTTGCCTGCTCTCCACTCGGGATTCCTGGAGTCGCCGGATCGACGGTAACGTCCTCATCTGCCGGCTCGAAGATCAACAACAGCGTGATCAACCCGTTGTTTTGTGCGTCAAACTCGGCGTCGACCGGATCCCCCGGCGCGACGCCTTCCGTTTCGGCGACCTCGCTCCCGTCGACGGCAATCGTGGTTTCACCACTCGGCAGCACCATCGCCGCGTTCGCCGGCACCAACACGAGTATTAACAGCGCGACCGCGACGACGCGCCCGTCAATCCTGTCGCCGTCCGTCTGCCGACTCGTGTCACGAGGGAGCTCCTCGCCGCCACTCGGTTGAAAAGAGAGGACGAACAGCACGAGTCCGAGCCCGAACACCCAGGTGCCGACCGATCCAGGTGAGACGGCCACGTCGAGTCCGGTCGCGCCCACGATGGCGGATACCGCGGCCACGAGCCCGCCCTGTACCAGTTCGATCGCGCTCCCGAGACCAGGAACGGTGATCACCGCCCCCCCGACTTGGACGGCCGTGGCCACAATCCGGTCTTGGGTGACTGGCGGCTCACCACCGTCCTGGTCAGTAAACGGGTTGGCGTCCCCGCGGGTGATGTAGCCCTCGGCCGTCTCGTCGACGACCCGGTGGGTGGTCAGCCCGCCACCTTCGATCTCCTGAGCGCGGAACGTGATCACGTCGCCCTCGGCTGGCGGACCCGTGATGACCGCAGGCATGGTGAGAAAGCCATCGCCCTCGTCGATGGTGGGTTCCATGCTGCCGGAGTCGACGTACGCCAGCAAGACCGGCTGCCCGAGCACCTGGCCGAGCACGAGCGAGACGAGCACAACGACTAATAGCGCAGTCCCGGCGCGTTCAGCTATCCTGTGGAGCATACTGACCTTCGGATGTCCCTGTGTGATTATCGCTCGTACTCACAGTCGAACTATCACTCGAGAAGGATCGACTCGCATGCCCCACAGGTACGGACGATCACTACCGTCCACTGACTGAACCGTCATCTGGACCGAACCATCGCAGATCGGGCACGCGTCAAGAAAGACACGTAGTCTGGCCGTGAGTTCGTCACGCTCTGGCTAGATAGCTCGTTCCACCCAGGCACGTGCTCTCCAAGCGTGATGCGCAGCCACGTCTGCGATGAGCACAGCATCAGAAGGCCAAGTGCCGATAGTCGTCGACTCGTTAGTTACCGTCACCGTCGATTCGTCCTCATCCTCGTCAACGACTAGTACATCAGGGTCAGTGTCCAGAAGGAGGCCGAAAAATTCGGTGCGGTCCCGATCCCGAAGGTGCTCGATTCGTTGACGCCAGTTCAAGCGAAATGACTCGGTAGGGATGAGATCCGACCCGGTGTCATCGGGAATCAAGACTGACGCTTCCACAAGTCGATCGACGAGCGCCGTAGCATCATCTCGTAACACCGTGTCTGTCGTGTCAGAGTACATCGTCTACCGATTGAGACACCTACAGCCTGATATATATTGGTTCCGCTCGTCAGTGACCTCCTCCTCGCGGTAAACGGCGAGGCTTCCCACGGCATCGTACCGCTGAGTTGGGATATTTGCTGGTTGACGACCTGTCGGCATGACAAGTCGATGGCGGGGCCACACCGCCGTTACTCCTATCTCCCGGCAGGAGGGACTCGGAATTATCTTGAACCGAGACACCACAGCGGTTCGAGAGAGTGTCTCGAACGTTCTGGATCTCGGAGTCCCGACATTGTGTAGTTAGCTGGCGGTGAAACCGTCTCGGTGTACGTCATGCGATGACGTGGCGCTACATAACTATCCACATTGCTGCTGAGCGTGGTTTGTGTCGGCGTTGTCGGATTCACGCCCGCCGTGAACGGCGGGATTCTCTCCCTGAAAAAAGATGGGAACGCGATTCGTCTCGTCCGGCAACTCCCGGAACTACAGACCGTGTCGACAGGTCGATCCCGCGACGAGTGGGATGACGACGCGTTTCGTGACGCCGGTCACGCAATTTTCGGAGGGTGATGACATGCGGATTCTGCTGGATATCAACACATTCTGCCGAGAAAGTTCTATATTCTCGCGTTTTTCCGAAACTTTTCGTGGTCGCTCTCGATCGCGTTCCCATTCTTGTGGCTGCTCAATTGGATTCCGTCGAAGGTGGCAACGCTCCCGTTTCAGAGCACGTATATTGTGATCGCGGGGTTCGTTTCGTTGTTCCTCCTCTGCTGGTCGGTAGCTGGATGCGTGTATATGCGCGAATCAATACCGATTGCGATACTCGTGTGTTGTCTCTCACCGCTGCTTTCGCTTCTGAACGCCCTTGGAGCGATGTATGGAGCGATATCTCAGCCGGAGACGTTTACTGTAACTGAAAAGGCTGTCAGCGACGATCAATCCGAGACAACACAAGAAGCTGCCAAACAGAGCGCCGGTAATAGCTTCTCAGAGATAACAGACGAAGCCGATTGAATCGTCCCGATACCCGGACTGAACCCGGCTACAGAATCCCGCGGCCTCAGCGGTGTCGACGATTTCTTTGGCCATCTTGTTGGTCGCCTCGTCGACCATCTGTCCGTCGACAGAGACACTCCTCGCCCTTCGCATCGCCTCGGCGTAG
>KI543169.1:132634-175382 GCA_000496175.1 uncultured archaeon A07HR67
GTTCGACGGCATTCCGATTCCCATGTGTGACGTGTTGGAATCGGAGCCCGTGTCGATGGCAGGCCGCGTGTAACCACGGCGCTCCGTCGACGAGAAAGATCGCGTCGTCGACCTGATGTTTCTCACGCAGTTCTGAAGGAAACATCGAGAAGATAGCGGTAGTTCTCGTCGGATAGAGTCGCACATGGAGCAGGCGGTTCGTGTCTGGATCGACAGCAGCGTACAGCCAGCACTGTTCAGAATTGAGCTGAATCACGGTCTCATCAACCACAACGTGATTCGGATCGGCACCGTCTGTCGGCTGTGGATCAGCTTTTTGAACCCAGCGATGGACCGTAGTTCGATGGCGATCGACACCCAACCTCTCAAGAATCAAAACTATATCCGAAAGTGATAGTCCGGCCAAATGGAGTCGGATACCGAGCTTCACCGCCGACTCGGGTGTCGCCTCCCGCTCCAGAAAATCTAATTCGATACAACTGCTATCGCCGCTGAGGCGGTCGAAGCTGAGCATAGAGCACTCGATCTTGTGACCGCCTCATTCCTTATCGCAACGCTGCCGTGCCTGAGGGCAAAGCTTGATTACTGGTACCACACCACTACCCGGTATGAATCCGGATCTCGTTGTGCGGGCGGATACGGTGTTGACGGTGGACGACTCCTTCTCACGCGAAGAAGCGTTCGCGGTCTACGGCGACGAAATAACCGCCGTTGGAACACACGAGGCGATCACCGAGCTCGCGGGGCCTGAAACTGAGATCCTCGACGTGGAGGATCAAACCGTCCTCCCTGGGTTCATCGACGCCCACTGTCACATGACGTTTCGCGGGCGGTCTGACTACCTCGAGGTCGACCTCGGTCCCGAGACGGTCGGATCGATGGACGAACTGGTCGCGGAACTCGCCGCCGAGGCCGAAGCGACTCCCGAGGGCGAGTGGATCGTGGGTGCCGGCCACGACGACACGAAACTCGAAGAACAGAGACACCCGACTCGTCACGACCTGGACGAGGCGAGCACGGACCATCCGATCATGATCACTCCTGCCGGCGGACACGTGGCCATGGTGAACACGCGGGCTGTCGAGACAGCCGGTATCGACGACGAAACGCCCGATCCCGACGGCGGACACTTCGAGCGCGAGGACGACGGCTACCCGAACGGCATCCTCCACGAGGCGGCAAGCGATCCGTTCGAAGCCCTGATCCCCGACCCGACCCCCGAGGAGGACCAGGCGGCGTTGCGAGAGGTCTGTGAGCAGTACAACTCGAAGGGGATCACGGGCGTCGGCGAAGCCGTCGTCCACCCCGAGGAGATACGAATGTACCGAGACGGAGCAAAACAGGATACCCTATCGGTCCGGGCGTATCTGATGGTGCTTCACGACCACTTCGACGACCTGAATCGGATGCGTATCGACTCGGGGTTCGGCGACGAGATGGTGACGATAGGACTGATCAAAAACTTCGTCGACGGCGCTATCGCCGCCCGAACGGCGTATCTCGAGGAGCCGTATGAGGGCCGTGACGACCGCGGCGACCTCGTCATCTCTCAGGAGGAACTCGACGAGCAGATCATGGAAGCACACAAGGCTGGGTACCAGATCGGGGTTCACGCCAACGGCGACGCGGCGATCGAAATGTTGCTCGACGCGTACGAGCGCGCGCTCGAAGCCCACCCACGCGAGGACCACCGTCACCGTATCGAACACGGAACCATGGTGACCGACGAGATAGTAGACCGGATCGAGGAGCTGAATCTGTGTGTCCTGCCCTTTTCTACGTACATCTATCAACACGGCGACGACAAGCTGAGCGAGTACGGCGACCGTCTCGAACGAATGTTCCCGTACAACTCCTATCTCGAGCGGGGGATCCCGGTCGGGGGAAGCAGCGACAACCCCGCCGGTCTCCTCCCGCCGCTGCTCGGCATCCGCACCATGGTCACTAGAAAAACCCGAAGCGGCGACACCATCTCCCCTCACGAAGCCATCTCGGTCGAGGAGGCCATCCGCGTCTACACCACCGGTGCGGCCTACTGCTCGTTCGAAGAGGAGATCAAAGGCAGCATCGAGCCGGGAAAGCTCGCGGACTTCGTCGTGCTCTCTGAAGACCCGACGGAGGTGCCGGCCGACGACATTCACGAGATCGACGTTGAGGCCACCTACCTCGGCGGCGAAGCGGTGTACACCGGGTAGCGACGCGACCCCGGCCGCCCTACCGCTGCGCTCGGCGGGTCGTCACCGGTCTGCGATCAGTTGTTGGGCACCGCGGCGAACCGACTCGTGACTCGACAACTGCGGCTCCCAGCCGAGGCCGGCGAGCTTTTCGATCGAGAGGCGCATCTTCGGGACGTCTCCGGTCCAGCCGCGGTCGCCGCCCGTGTACGAGTACGTCGGATCGAGACCGAGTTCGTCGCTGACGATGTCGGCGATCGCCGTCACGGAGGTCGTCGTTCGCGTTCCGAGGTTGTACGTGTTGAGGTCGTCGTTCGCGTGCTCGATGACGTGTTCGATCGCGTCGACGCACTCGGAGACGTGCATGTACGACTTCTCCTGACGGCCGTCGCCCAAGATCTCCAGTTCGGTCGGGTCGCGGGCCAGCTTCTCGATGAAATCCGGGACGACGTTCCCGCGCTGATTGGGTCCGACGATGTTCGCGAACCGAAACGTCCAGACGGTGAAGCCGTACGAGTGTGCGTACGTCGAGAGCAGCGCCTCGTCGGCGAGCTTCGACGACCCGTAGATCGAGATCGGCTCGAGCGGAGCGTAGTCCTCCGGCGTCGGCCGCGGCGCCTCGCCGTACACGGTAGACGAGGAGGTGAACGCGACGTTCGAGACATCGACCGCCCGCATCCGCTGGAGGACGTTGTACGTCATCGCCGTGTTCTCCTCGAACAGTTCTCGATCCGCGTCGTAGTTCGTGTCGGTGTGTGCCGCGAGGTGGAAGACGATGTCCACGTCCGCCGTCACGACCTCCGCGACGTCGGCTTCGTCCGTCAGATCCGCCCGCGTGAACTCGGCACCCGACGGCACCCGCTCTCTGCCGCCTTTCGAGAGGTCGTCGGCGACCCGGACGGTCGCGCCCTGCTCCAGCAGACTCGCCGCCAGGTGGCTGCCGACCAGTCCGGCGCCGCCCGTCACCACCACGCGTGCGTCTGAGAGGTCCATGCGTTCTCACGCGACGTGTGCGATAAATACCTTTGTGACATTCTCCTACGACTAAAGTCGTGGGCTTCCCTCACTGAGGGTTAGGCCCACGTCGTCTGGGGAGTTCGCAGGTTCCATCTCACCGGTGCTTCCCTCGAGTACGACCTGCGTTTCGGGCTGAGCCACAACAGCCCCCACCGTCGATAGCGGACTCTCAATGTTCTTACCGACGGCTCGTTTGCCGATGTTTGTCGCACCATTCTTGTCGCCGTTGTCGTTCAGTCCACAGTCATGACACTCAACACGACCCTGTACCTCACGACTCGTGTTCTGCGACCCACACCGCCAACACGTCACGGACGTGTCGTACTCTTTCACCGGAACACACTCTCGCCCGTCAAGATGGGCTTTGTATGTGAGGATATTCGCCATCTTTGCATACGGCATCTTGTGGGTCTTGTCGTTCACGTACCGGCCCTTGTCGTTGTTGAAGCGCAACCCGGTCATATCACCGAACACGATGACAGCGTTGCGTTCCCGGGCGCGAGCGACGAGTTCGTTCGCCACCTGGTGCAGCTCGTGTTCGACCGTTCGGGATTCCTTGTCTCCGAGGCGTTTGATGACTTGTACTCCCGAACGCACCTTCGACTTCCCGATGGCTTTGCGGAGTTGCTTGTAGTGTTCGCGGACGCGGCGGACTTCCCCGCCGTGGAACTGTGTATCTCGGTCGGAGAGGAACGTGCTGACGGCTATCCACTTTGCACCCATATCGACGGCGAGTACGTCGTCGTACTCGTCTGCGACGGCCACAGACCGCTTACAGACGAGGTGAACGTACCAGTCGCCGTCCCGGCAGACGAGTTCGGAGTCGCGGATGTACTCGTCGGTGAGCAGGTTCGTGTCTTTCTCGGGGACGTGGACGGGTACCCATATGCTATCCCCACGTTCCTTTTCGGGGTTGTAGACGGGTAGTTTGAACCACCACGACGAGAGAACCGTGTCCTCGTCGTGTTCGATGGTGATACAGTCGTTGCGGAGGACGACGGGTTGCTCGGTATCCGCTCGCGGGTTCTTGTTCGACCGGACTTTGCCCGCCTGTTGTGTGGTGGCGGAGTAGAGATTCGCGTCGTCATCACCGTGAACGGCATCTTGGAACGCACCATACTCGCGTTCGACGAGGTGGGCTTTCCGCTCGGTGAGCGAGTGGAGTTTGACCCGTACCGTGGTGGTGACTTCTCGATGTATCATTATCGTCCGGTCTGTGCTTGAATGTACTCTTTGATGATCTGACTCGATACCTCACCCGCTGAGGAGACGAAGTACGAGCGAGTCCACAGCGAGGGGAGGCCGAAATCGAACTCGTCGCGGAGGTTCCGCGAAGTGTAGCCCTTTATTTGTTGGATGATTTTGTTCGGGGCGAGTTTCGGATTGCCCGTAATAAACAGGTGTACGTGGTCGGGCTGAATTGCCAGTCTGAGGATGTCGAGGTCGAGTTCGTCGGCTTTCTCCTCGATGAGTTGTTCGAGACGGTTGGCAACCGCGTCCATCAGTACCGGCTTACGGTACTTTGGACACCACACGAAGTGGTAGTGGAGGTTGTGAACCGACGTTCGCTCTCGACTGTACCCCCGTGGCATATCGTTATATAGACGCCAATACATATTAGATGTTATGCTTTCATCAAACCTCATCGGGCTATCGAGTACTGATGGTGTCGTGTGTGGTCGGATTCATCCCACAACTGAAGTCGTGGGCTTTCTCCTCGATTCTCTGTAACTCGACCGTGCGCCGTCTCGGCGAGGCCAATGCCGCGGCCGACATCGCCGTGTTTTAGCCCGGGACAGCCGGAGACGACACATGCGCGCAGCAGTGTTCAACGAACCCGGTGATATCAGCGTCGAGGAACGGCCTCGCCCCGAGATCGACGCTCCGACCGACGCGATCGTTCGCGTGACACATACCGCTATCTGCGGCTCCGACCTCTGGTTTTATCGCGGCGACAGCGACCGCGACGCGGGCGCTCCGGTCGGCCACGAGCCGATGGGTGTCGTCGAGGCGGTCGGCGACGACGTGACTTCCGTCGCCCCCGGTGACCGCGTGCTCGCGCCCTTTTCGATCTCCTGTGGCGAGTGTGAGTTCTGCCGAACCGGACTCCACACGTCCTGTGTGAACGGCGACTCGTGGGGCGGCGACAACGGCGGCGCACAGGGCGAGTACGTTCGGTCGACCCACGCCGACGGCACCCTCGTCCGGGTTCCCGACCGATACGCGGACGACGAGGCGACGCTCCGGTCGCTCCTCCCGTTGACCGACGTGATGGGGACCGGTCACCACGCGGCCGTCAGCGCGGGCGTCGAGCCGGGGTCGACGGTCGTCGTGGTCGGCGACGGCGCGGTCGGACTCTGTGGCGTGCTTGCGGCCCGGCGGCTCGGCGCCGAGCGCATCGTCGCGGTCGGCCATCACGAGGATCGGCTGCGGCTGGCCGAAACGTTCGGAGCCACGGAGACCGTCGCCGAGCGCGGCGAGGCCGCCGTTGAGCGGGCTCGCGCGCTCACACACGGGGGTCCGGCCCACGTGATGGAGTGTGTCGGCGCCGCGAGCGCGATGAACGCCGCCGTCGACATCGTTCGTCCGGGCGGAACGATCGGCTACGTCGGCGTCCCGTACGGCGTCGACGACGAGGGACTCGACGTGTTCGGGTTGTTCGGCGACAACGTGACGCTCGCGGGCGGCGTCGCCCCCGTTCGGGCGTACGCCGACGAACTGCTGGCCGACGTGCTCCAGGGAACGCTCGATCCCGCGCCCGTCTTCACCGAAACGGTGTCGCTCGACGACATCGGCGAGGGGTACCGCATGATGGACGAGCGCGAGGCGATCAAAGTGCTCGTCAAACCCTGACTCCACGGTCGGCGCGTCTTTCGACGCCTCCTCGCCCGCCAGCCGCTCGTCGCGACCTGCCCGTCGGAGAACTAGGTCCAAATCACAACACATTGGTCTCTTAGGAACGTCCTTCCTCGTATGACGTTATCCGCAGAACGGACGCGGGCGTATCTCTGTGGCGCGCTGACCGGTGCGTTTGCCGCAGTGTCGATAACGGCGCTCCGTCAGCATCGGCGGCCGGCGGCCGCAGCGAGTGCGCTTCTTTCCGTCGTCTGCGGCTCGTTCGCCGTTGTCTACGAGGAACGCGCACAACAGTGATCCGACACGACCGAGACGGTCGGCTCCGAACTGCGACCCCTTCGCCCGGTCCGCGTTCGCTCGCCCGCTCAACGAGAATCCCCGCCTGAGGTAGTTTTATTCTCGTGGACGAACGTGGCTAGGGTGTCTCACTATGACGGACGTAACCCTTCGCCGGACGCAGCTGGCAACGCCCGCGAGCGACGAGGCGATGATGCGATCGGCGGCCGATACCGACGCCGACGAGGTGTTTCTCGACTTGGAGGACTCGGTCGCTCCGAGCGCGAAGCCGGACGCACGAGAACCGCTCGTCAACGCCGCCCGCGAGGAGGACTGGGGCGACACGATTCTCAGCTTCCGCATCAACGGAATCGACACGCAGTGGTGGTACGAGGACCTGATCACCGTCGTCGGCGAGGCCGGCGCACACATCGACGACGTCATCATCCCGAAGGTGAAGTCGGCGAGCGACATCCACACCGTCGAAAACCTGCTCGAACAGATCGAGGTGAACAACGGCCTCGAAGTCGGCGGCATCGGCCTCGAACCGCAGATCGAAGACGGCGAGGGGATCCACAACGTCCACGACATCGCACACGCCTCCGACCGTCTCAGTTCGATCATCTTCGGTCCGGGCGACTACTCGGCGGCGATGGGGACGCCGGGGCTCGACATCGGTCAGTTTCCGGAGTACCCCGGCCACTACTGGCACCACGCCCTCTCCGAGTGTAACTCGGCGGCGAAGTCGGCCGGGCTGCCGTGTCTCGACGGTCCGTACGCCGACATCGAGGACGCCGAGGGGTTCCGCGAGTCCGCCGAGAACGCGAACATGATCGGCTGTGACGGCAAGTGGGCGATCCACCCGTCACAGATCGAAATTGCCAACGAGGTGTTCGCGCCGGACCCGGACGTCGCAGAACGCGCCCAGCGCATCGTCGACGCCTACGCCGAGGCGATGGCCGAAGGGCGAGGAGCCGTCTCCGTCGACGGACAGATGGTCGACGAGGCGACCAACAAGATGGCCAAAGAAATCGTCGACACCGCCGAGGCCGCCGGGATTCTGTAGCCGGGTTCAGTCCGGGTATCGGCACGATTCAATCGGCTTCGTCTGTCATCTCTGAGAAGCTATTACCGACGCTCTGTTTGGCAGCTTCTTGTGGTGTGTTGGATTGATCGTCGCTGACGGCCTTTTCAGTTACAGTAAACGTCTCCGGCTGAGATATCGCTCCATACATCGCTCCAAGGGCGTTCAGAAGCGAAAGCAGCGGTGAGAGACAACACACGAGTATCGCAATCGGTATTGATTCGCGCATATACACGCATCCAGCTACCGACCAGCAGAGGAGAAACAACGAAACGAACCCCGCGATCACAATATACGTGCTCTGAAACGGGAGCGTTGCCACCTTCGACGGAATCCAATTGAGCAGCCACAAGAATGGGAACGCGATCGAGAGCGACCACGAAAAGTTTCGGAAAAACGCGAGAATATAGAACTTTCTCGGCAGAATGTGTTGTTCTGCGATCGATCCCGCGTACCACCGACGACGTTGTTGAATCAACGCGCTGAGCGACGGCGGCGCTTGGTTCCGGAACTTCGTATTCACGTATGCGAAGTCGATCCCCTCCTGTTTCGCAGCTCTCCAGACAAAACTCGTATCTTCTGTGATCGATTCGAAGTTCCACGTGATCGTATCCTCCAACTCCCGTCGAATAGCGATACCGCCTCCCCACGCGTACAACGGCACCTCAAATCGGCTGAACGCCCGAATCTCGGTCTGAAAACCCATGCGGAAGATCTCGATCAGGTACGCCAGCCACGACTCGGTGGCATACGGCCTTTCACCGAACTGTACCACGTCGGCGTCCGGTATACCGGTGAAATTGATCGCTTGTGTGTCCTCATCTAAATAGAGTATATGAGTGCGCTCACACGGGATGTTCTGGCGACCCCATTCGAGTGCTCTCCCCTTTTTTGTCGCAGCACAATCGAACGACGACGGAACGACGTGTACGTTCGCACCCTGAATATCGATCTCTTGTTCAGTTATCACGTGGATGTCGGAGACGGTCTCGACCAGCGCGTTCACGGTCTTTTGTACGACGAGCGGGTCATCTCCAATTGTCAGGACCCGGGCTTGAACCGATTCTGGACCGTATTCAATCTCCGGCTCGTCGTACCGAATCCAGCCGACAAATTGCTCGTACGACCAAAAGAGCATCATGACGAGTGAGAGCCCGATGACTCCCCAGACCACCAACCCAAGCGTGAGTGAGTACATAGCTTCTCCCCCCACCTGCGTCATGTCGTAGTTACCCGAGCGAGCGGACCCGCTCTCACGTGTTGAGCCGACTCGAGAAATGATCGTAGTATATTCTTCGGAGTTGCTCGGCAAGCGACGTTCTTTACTCGTCTTAGCTTCCGAACACGACGCTTTTCGACCGCACCGCTTGGTATACCCATATTCTGTGGCTGTCAATTCTGACTTATTAATTTACTCTAGAAAGAACTTTTTGAGCTACAAACTGTTAATACACAAATATGTCTTCATCGACTATTATACTGATTAGTTACACGTATCTAAGAATCAATTTTCACCGTAGAGATGCGTCTACCTATTAATCCCCATTTCATACCGGGTCAGCCGACGTACCCGAGTCCGACCTCTGTGAACTACGTTTCAGACCGGTTCATCATCGGAGAACGTTACGCGTTTTCCGATAGGAATTCCTTGGTAAACACGCCCATGTACGCATCCCCTCCAAGGAGTTCTCCGTCAGTGTCGAACATTCTCGGCTCCCAGACCGAATCGGCACACCATGCGGTCCAACTCATGTTCGAGTGGTCTGTGAGAAACGATCGCATCTGTTGACCGTATCCGGATGTCGTCCCAACTATGTGTTCTGGGTTGTCCCGATCGCCGGTATACCCCCACTCGGTCACGAAGACCGGATATTCGTCTGCGACTGCCCCAAGAGCATCCATGTCGTAGTCTTCGTAGTGTTGTGGATAGATGTGTGTCGAGTAAAGCACGTTTTCGTCACTGAACGGATTGTCCTGAGCGAACTTGGTGTACGACGACCAGCGCGGTGACCCGACAATTATCGGCGTATCCGGCGCGTGGGACCTGATCAGATCAACCCACGGCTCCGCAGTCTCTTTCCATGCGTCCCAATCCGTCTGCCCGTTGCCGTACGGTTCGGTCGGCTCGTTAAACATCTCAAACAGAACGTTCTCGTCGTCGGCAAACGCCGGCGCGACCGCGTTCCAAAACTCGCGAAGCTCGGCGTCGATCGTGTTTGTGTCCCACCGCTCAATTCGGTGAAAATCAATAATCGCATAACAGCCGCGCCGTTTCAGTAGATCGACTACTGGTCGCATGTACTCCGTGATCGTGCGCTGGACGCCGAGCGAACGCACGGAGTGTTGATACGGGATCCGGACGACACGCGGATGCCAGCCTCGCTCAGTATCGGTGATCCGCGTCAGCGTTTCCGTGTACTCTGCGCCGCGCAGATCCTGATGTTCGTCTCCCCACCACGGATCGACTGTGTTCAGTCCTCTCAGCGTTACGGTATCGCCGTTCGGATCACGCAGCCACCGTCCATCAACGTGTACTCGTGGCGTCGTCATTCCCGTCTCCACAGAATCTGTCGAGAATCGATAAATTGCCGGTACAGCCGCCAACGCTGCCGCCCCACCGATAAGCTGCCGCCGAGTAAGCGACGACCCAGCGACGCCATCTCCCTCACGTTCATCGCCTCCGGCCGGGGCATCGGTCATGGTATCTCTCGTCTCAGACGTGCCAATACTGACATCTCCTCTGTATTAAAACCGACTCTCCAGCGGTACCTCGGCGTGATGTCGTATATCGTACCCCTATGAGGGTCAAAACGATGATGTTGTACACACCTTGCTGTGGAAACGACGCGTAGAACCGTACGACACGCGTCACAGAACGTCACCAAACGACGACGGTAGTAGCTTGTTTTATTCAGACGCCAAAACACGGACCTTCGGCTGAGAATTAGGAAACGACACGAGACTCACAGATATTTGAGTAGTACAAAGATATATTGACACTCGTTCCGTAGAAGCTTCCATGAGCGAGTTCGATCCAGCTCCTGACTCACCGAGAGAGACGCCACGGTGGCAAGACGGAACCGATACCTTCGGCCGCGTCTACGACGTGGTCCTCGGTCTCACGTCACCGACGACGTACACGAGGGTTGCAGAGCTCGCAGACTGTTCTCCGAACGCCGCAAAAAAACACCTCGATCGCCTCGCGGAGATGGGGATTGCCCGCGCTGATCGTGACAGCCGCCCGGCCACGTACGAGCGAAACGACGGGTATCTCGAATGGCAAGAGGCGAGTCGGATCGCCACGGACCTCTCTCTCGACGCGATCATCGACCGCGTCGAAGCGCTCGAACAGCGACGGACGGAGTACGAAGCCGAATTCGGCACCACCGACCCAGCCACCGTTACGGCGTTCGACGCCGAAGACCACGACACGATCCACGACCGCATGATTACAGTAAGCGACTGGCAAGGCGTCATTCGAGATGTTCGCTTGTACGAACTCGCCCGCCAACTCTCCCAGAACGACGGGCACCTCATCCCCGCCTGAAATGAGTCCGCCCCCAGAGGGCGCAACTGCTGACTCAACGGGTCCACCCGATCGACAAACGTTACGCCTGCTTGAGCGACAGTTGACGACAGACCCACTCGTCGCTACCACCCAGTTCGACCCGAATACGTACGAACCGCGACTGCTCACCGCCACCCTCGACACTGAACGGTACCCCGACACGGTCACCGACGCGAGGATCGACATCCGATGGTTCACAACCGGTGATTTTTCCATCCACTACGTCGAAACCCGGGGAGACAACACCCACTGGGAGTGCCGCTGGGACCGGCATCCAAACACACACAACACCCGACTTCATTTCCACGAACCACCAACCGGTACTGAAGTCTCAAATCTCGACCTCGCTTCACTCCACCCACTCGACGTCTACTCAACGGTGTTCAAAGCAATCGAACAGCGCATCAAGTCACTCTGGTGAGTACTCTTCCCGACCGATCTGACCCGCAGCTAACCGGCATCAAGTCACGAAAACTCCGGCCGCTCTGCGTACGCAATCGGGTCGCGTGACCCGGCGTTCCGGAACGCCTCAAACTGGAACGCACACGCATCACACGTCCCGAACGCCGGCTCTTCGCCACGGTAACACGACCACGGCATGTCGTGCGGCACACCGAGTTCCAAGCCCCGCTCCTCAATCTCCGTTTTCGACCACTCGACGAAGCCCGAAAGTAATTCCAGCTCGCCTCGCTTCTGATCAAGCGCGGACTCGAGCTCCTCAAGCGCCGCACGTTCCGCCTGTAACACCGCCACACGGTGTTCAATCGTCGCAATGTTCGCTTCGTGCTCTCGCTCGCTTCGGTAGTCTACGTACTGCCGTTCGTTGAGTAGTTTTTCAGTTTTGTTGGGGACGAGATTGATGTCGTCGAAGGGGTCGGTTGCCTGGTCGGCGTCGTTCATTGCCTGACCCTCCTGACGACCACCCGGGTTATTGCCCCTCGATTTCGACGATTGCCAGACGGCGACGGGTTTCCCCCGGTGAGATTAGATGCCTCGCCAGATCGAGGAATCGCAAGATGGCGGCGGGTTCGATACACTTTGTGAGTCGAATTGCCCGTGAACATCGGTTTACCTCTGGTTAGTTCACGGCGAAAATCGGGAGAAGGCGTCGGGGTAGAATGCTCCGGCTGGGATTCGAACCCAGGTCATTGCCGTGAGAGGGCAATATGATTGGCCGGACTACACCACCGGAGCGATCCCCTCTGAGCGCGATTGCCGATATGCCATTCCACAGTAAAACAGTTCCGTTTCGCCCCTGCCGTGGTTCGGTTTGCCGCGACCTGACCGCCGGAGCAGCGCCCGCAGGGGCGCGGCGTCAGACGTCGACCGAAAACGATTCCACGCCGCCGGCGGCGTCGGCGACGGCCGCGAGGAGGTCGGCGACGGCAGTCAGGTCCGCCGTGTCGACGACCTCCACGGGAGTGTGCATGTATCGGTTCGGAATGGAGACGTTGAGCGAGGGGACGCCGCCGCGAACGGTATAGAACGCGTCAGCGTCGGTGCCCGTTCGCGTTCCGGCTGCCTGAAACTGGACGTCGATGTCGGCTCCGGTCGCCGCCTCTCGTGCGACGTCGACGAGGGCCGGGTGGTTCGCGCTGCCGCGGGTGACCACCGGCCCCGCGCCGAGTTCGACCGGCCCGCGGTGTTCGGCCGCGACGTCCGGGGTGTCCGTGGCGTGGGTCACGTCGACGGCGACGAAGGCGTCGACGGCCGCGAGGTCGTAGCCGACCATCCGCGCGCCCTGGAGTCCGACCTCTTCTTGAACGGTCGAGACCGCGTAGACGGTGGCGTCGACGTCGGCGGCGGCGGCCCGGCGCAGACCCTCGGCGGCCGCCCACACCCCGGTGCGGTTGTCGATCCCGCGGGCGGCGATCCGCGACCCGGCGAGTTCTCGCACTCCCGTGGAGAACGTGACGGGGTCGCCGACCGTGACGCGGTCGCGGGCGTCCGCCTCGTCGGCCGCCCCGATGTCGACGAACTGTTCTGTGATCGCCTCGTGCTCGTCGTCGCCGTCTCGCAGGTGGATCGCGGTCTGACCGACGACGCCCTGGACGGGATCGTCGGCGTGGACCGTCACGTGTTGACCCTTCGAGACGGTGTGGTCCGAACCGCCGACGGGAGCGATCCGGAGAAACCCCTCCTCGAGAACGTCGCGAACGATGAAGCCGATCTCGTCGGCGTGGCCCGTCACGGCGATCGCCGGCGCGTCGGCCTCACCCTCGTGGACCGCGACGGCGTTGCCGTACGCGTCGGTAGAGACATCGTCGGCGAACGCCGCGACGTACTCGACCCACACGCGCTGGGCCGCGGTCTCGAACCCCGACGGGCTCGGCGTCGCAAGCAGGTCGTCGAGAAACGCTCGGCGCGGGTCGTCCATACCCGTCGTTTGCGCCCGATAGGAAGAACCCCGCGATCCCGGTCACGGCTCCACGAGACCCGTCGAGCCATCGGCGAGAGCGCGGACGAGCCGACGCCATCGTTAAGCAACCGCCCCGAGAACGATCCCACATGACAGACAAGTCACTCACGCTGCTCGAGATACATCTTGACGGACCCGTTCGGATCGGCGAGAACGGCCTCCTCGGCGGGAGCACGGACGAGATCGACGAGGTGGAGCCGGACGAGACGGAGCCCGACGACACGAGCGACGATTCGGGATCCGGCTGTCCGATGGTGTCGATCTGGACGGCGCTCGCGCTCGTCGGGCTCCTCGTGGCCGTCGGCATCGCGGCCGTCAGGCTGCTCGGCGGCGACGACCCAGAGGACGCGGCGGCCCTCGACGCGCTCGGCGAGTGACGGCGCTGCCGACGCGGTCCCGTCCCCGGCCTCGGCCGCCCGGCGACGACACAAGGGACTTGAGTACGGCAGGCCTCGTATGTATATGGACATCCTTCGAAGCCTCCGTGCTGTCTCCGAGGCGTCGGGCACCGGCGTCGTCGACTGGGCGAAAGCCGGGGAGGCCGCGAAGGCGAGCACGGAGCCCGGACCGCTCGACCTGACGCCGACCGACCGGCGAGGGTACGCAGCAGACGTACGCGACGCGCGAACCCGCCTCCGAGCGGTCGCAGGCGTCGCGTTCGACGTTCCCGACACGATCGAGGTCCAGAACCGCCACCACTGGATCGACGCCAACCTCGACACCTTTCAGAACGTGATGGGCCCGATCGAGGCGGCGACCACGGCGGCGGTGCCGGGGGCCTCGCGGATCGCCAACACCGGGTCGATGGCGTTCGCGCTCGGCTTTCTCGCGCGGAACGTGCTCGGGCAGTACGACCCGTTGTTGCTGGCCGACGATCCCGCCGCCGACCACGGCCTCTACTTCGTCCATCCGAACGTGGTCGCCGTCGCGGCCGACCTCAATGTCGAGTATCCCCGGTTCCGGCGCTGGATCGCCTTCCACGAGGTGACCCACGCCGCGGAGTTCGGCGCCGCCTCGTGGCTCTCGGAGTACCTCGAATCGCGCGTCGAGCGCGGGATCGACGGGCTGACGGCCGGCGGGTTCGACCGCGACGCGTTCGCCGAACTCCAGACGGCGATGACCGCGGTCGAAGGGTACGCCGAACTGTTGATGGACCGGGCGTTCGACAGCGAGTACGCCGACCTCCGCCGGAAACTCGACGAGCGGCGCGGCGGCGGCGGTCCGGTTCAGCGGCTCTCCCGCCGGCTTCTCGGGCTCGGGCTCAAACGCCAACAGTACGAGCGAGGGGCAGCGTTCTTCGAGCGCGTCGCCGACGAGCGGGGCGTCGACGCGGCCAGCGCGGTGTGGGACCGCCCGGAGGCGCTGCCGACGAGCCGTGAAATCGACGAGCCGACGGCGTGGCTCGCCCGCGTCGACCCCTGAGTTCGGACTCAGCCGGTACGAACGGGTAGCGACGGGGGGTCACACTCCGTCGTTCAGGGCCGGTCCGACGGGCGTTGCTCACAACGCCGCCCATGTCTGACGCCACCGGGTCGGACGCCGCTCCGACCGAACGGGGTTATCTGCCGAGCGTCCGCAGGTCTTCCGTCTCGACGCGGTCGGGGACGGCGGCGAGCGCCGCCGAATCCCATCCGTCGTGTCCGAGTGTGATGGCGGTCTCCGGGTTGGCGTCGGCGAGCCGCCGAACCCCGTCTGCGGCGGCAGCCTGTGCGGCGGCGTCGGTTCGTTCGGGAGTCTCAGCGGTGAGCGGATACGTCTCGGACAACGCCCGGGGGAACGGCCCGAACGGCGGCTTCACCCGCCAGACCGCGTCGTAATCGTGGCTGGACGGCGTCTTTGACTCCGTGAGCAGCAGCGTCGACGGCGGCTCCAGTCGCGTGATCCGGTCGTGATGGCGGCCGACCTCCGGCCGTCTGGCGGACTCGTGAGAGGTGTAGAAGAAGGCGTCCTTCGAGACGGGGTCGGTCGCCGCCAACTGGTCGGCGTGGTCGAGAAGCGCGCGATACCCGTCGAGCATGGCCGGATGCCCGCGCGCACGCCGGTCGACGAGCTCCAGCAGCGTTCCCGACCGGATCGCTGCCTTGATCCGTCGGATCTCCTCGAAGGTGACGTGGAGGTTGTGTTCGGCGAGCAGCCGCTCGGCCTCGTCCGCGTCGCCCTCCCGGAGGCCCGCCGGCGTGTGGTCGACACACACCGGACAGGAACACGGGAACCACGACAGCTCTGAGAGGTGTTCGGTGCCGGACACCGTGAGGTAGCGGCCGTCTCGCGCCATCAACGCGTAGGCGGCGGAGTCGAACAGATCACAGCCGAGCGCGACCGCGAGCGCGAACATCATCGGATGACCGGCCCCGAAGAGGTGGACCGGACAATCCGGGTCGAGCCCCCGTTTTGCGGCCGCCACCGCCTCAACGACGTCGGCGTAGCGATACGCGTTGAGCAACGGCACCATCGCGCCGATCGGAAACACGTCCAGCTCCGTGCCGGCCGCGTGCCGCCCGGCCGCTTCTCGCACGTCCGTGTGCGTCGACCCCTGTATCGGTGCGTTGAGCAGCATCTCGCCCGTCGCGGCGGCCGCTGCGTCGGCGAGCGCGCGCTCCGTCGTGGCGAGTTCGCGCTCGACGCGGTCGCGGTCGGCGTCCGGCGGGGTCGGCACGTCGACGGGCGTCGCGATGTCGCTGCCGATCCGCCGTTGAAACTCGAGAATCTCGGCGGTGGTGACGTCGATGTCGCCGTACTCGGCCAGCTGGAACGATCCCGAATCGGTCATGATCGCACCGTCGAACCCCAGGAACTCGTGAAGCCCCTCCGCGAGCACGCGGTCGCGTATCCGGTCGGTGCTGCGGATGATGTAGGAGTTGGTTATCAACATCTCCGCGCCGAACACCGTCCGGAGCCGCTCCGGCTCGATCGTGAGCACGTTGGGGTTGACGACCGGCAACAACGCCGGCGTCTCGACGGTGAGGTCCGCGCGGGGAACCTCGAGCCGCCCGATCCGGCCGGCGGCGTCGTGGTCCCGGACCTCGAAGTGATCGCGCATATCTCGACTCCGGGCAGCCGGGCGGTAAGCGTTGCGTTCGCGCGAACGACGCTCCGGCCTCGCGCCACCTATGCCTGCTGTGCGTCGAACACGACGCGAACCGTGACGGTGACGTCGACGTCCCCCGTCTGGATACCGGTCCGAGCCGACTCCGTGGCCGCGTCGCCCTCGGCTCTGACGGCGGTGTTCGTGTACGGCGCGGTCCGCACGTTGGTCGTCGAGACGGTACGAACGCCGGTCACCTCGAGGTCGGCGTTCGCGGCGAGCGTGTCGGCCTCGGCGCGTGCGGTGCCCATCGCGTCGGTGAGCGCCTGCTCGCGAAGGTCGTCCGCGCGCTCGTCGCTGAGGCCGAATCGAATCCGCTCGACACGGTCGGCGCCGGCCCCGACCGCGACGTCGATCACCTCGCCGACGGCGTCGACGTCGTCGACCTCCACCGCGTAGAGGTGGATCCCGGTGTACTCGGTCGGTTCGTCGGGCGTGTCGCGGGCGCCACGCGCCTCGCGAATGTCGTAGCGCTCGGTGCGGACGTCCTCCTCGGCGACCCCCCAGTCGTAGAGCGCGGTTCGGAGCTCCCCGTCGGACTCGGCGAGCTCGGTGCGGACGGTCTGTGGGTCGGCGGCGGTCGATTCGACCGCGACCAGCACGGTCGCCCGGTCCGGCTCCGCGGAGGCCTCTCCGTCGGCGGCAACCTCGATCGAGCGCTCGGGGCCGTCCGTTCCGGTCGCGTCGGCGCCCACTCCGGTCGCCCCGGAGCAGCCGGCCACCAACACGAGCAGCACGAGTCCCAACACGCCGACGATCGGTCGTTGTGATCGGTTCATGCGGCCTTCTACGTCGTCAGCGGCATAGAAGATAGCGAAAACACAAACACTTCTTTGTCTCACCGCCGCGCCGGTCGGTCCGTGAGCGGTCGGCGGTCAGAGCCCGGTCGGATGACTGACGTACGTCGTCTGTAGGCCCCACCGGTCGGCGAGCGAACACAGCGACCGCACGCCGAACGTCTCCGTCGCGTAGTGGCCGGCCAGAAAGACCGTCACTCCCGCCTCCCGCGCGTCGTGATACACCTGTTGTTTTCCCTCGCCGGTGATCAGCGCGTCGGCGCCCGCGTCGGCCGCCTCGTCGAGCCAGTCGGCTCCCGAGCCGGTGACGACGGCGACCCGCTCGATTCGTTCCGGGCCGAACTCGAGCACTCGGGTGTCGCTCGTGCTCCCGTCGAAGGCGTCGAGCCGCCCGCGAATCGCCCCGACCGACAGCGGCTCGCGCACCTCGCCGATCGTCCCGATCGTGACCGGACCGAGCGTCCCGAACGGTTCTCGCTCCGAGAGGCCGACCGCGTCGGCGACGCCGGCGGCGTTGCCCAGCTCTTGATCTCCATCGAGCGGGAGGTGTGAGACGTACAACGCCATCTCCGCGTCGACGAGCGAGGCGATACGGTCGTACGTTCGGCCGGTCACGTGGTCGATCCCGCCCCACGAGAGCCCGTGGTGGGTGACGAGCACGTCGGCGCCGGCGTCAGCCGCCTGGGCAATCGTCGCCGTCGCGGCATCGACCGCGAACGCGACGTGGTCGACCGCCCCGGTTTCGGGTCCGACCTGGAGGCCGTTCGCACTGGCGTCGACGTCGGCGTAGGCGCCGGTGTCGAGACGATCGTCAAATCGGTCGACGAGCGTGTGAAGCTGCATGGCCTACGATACGGGACCCACAAGGAAAGCGTTCCGTCAGTCGTCGAGCTCCTCGCCGACCGAGTCGGGCATCGCGTCGACCGGCGCGTCGGAGGGGACGTGCGACGGCCTTCGTGTCGAGCCGTTCTCGCCCGGCGTCTCCGGCGGCGCGTCGAACTCGGGATCGAACAGCCGGAGCGCCGTCTGGATCGTCTCCCAGTCGTCCTCGCCGGCGGCGTCGCGCAGCGAGCGCGTGGGAGCCGCGAGCAGCTGGCCGACCAGCGCGTCCGCCATCGCCTCGACCGTCTCGCGTTGCTCGTCGGTGAGTCCGCCCTGTGCGTCGAGTTTCGTGACCGCGCGCTCGACCTCACGGGCCTTCACTCGGTCCGCGCCGGCGTACATCGCAGAGATGGCGTCGTCGGCGCGTTTGCGCTTGTACGCGCGGACGATCCGGTCGAGCTCCTCGTCGACGATCGATTCCACCTCGCGCGCAGCCGTCTCGCGCCGCTCGCGGGTCCGGCGGGTGACGTCTTCTAAGGCGTCGATGTCGTACAACGAGACGCCAGCCACGGCTTCGGCTCTAGGGTCGACGTCGCGGGGCCGGGCGATGTCGATACACACCAGCCGGTCGGCGTCCTCGAAGTCGACCGCGTCGAGCACCGGATCGGGGCTTCCAGTCGCCGCGATCACGAGGTCGGCCTCAGCCACTACCGCCGGAAGGTCACTCAGGTGGACCGCCGCGGCGTCGGTGTCGACCTCCTCGGCGACGAACTCGGCGTTCGGCACTGTGCGGTTCGCGACGACGATCTCGGAGACCGCGGTGTCGTCGAGCGTCCGGGCGGCGAGCGTTCCCATCTCGCCGGCCCCGACGACCACCGCAGTGCCGTCGGTGAGGTCGATCTCGCCGGCCGCCAGCCGAACCGCGGCCGACCCGAGCGAGACCACTCCGTCGTTGATCGATGTCTCCGTCCGCGCGCGTTCTCCGACGTGGAGCGCCTTGGTGACGGCGTCTTCTAACACCGGGCCGATTCCGCCGGCCGCCCGGGATTCCTGATACGCCTCCCGGACCTGGCCGATGATCTGGTCTTCGCCGATCACGAGCGATTCCAGCCCGGAGGCGACGCGCATCAGGTGTCGTAAGCTCTCCTCGTGGCCGAGCCGGCGGACGGCCGCTCCCCGAACCGTCGGCGCGAACGACTCCAGCGCCGTTCTCGCGTCGGTCGGCTGGGCGCTCACAACGTACGCCTCCGAGCGGTTACACGTCCGTATCGCGAACGCTTCTTCGATCCCTTCGCGTGCGAGCAGATCGGAGACGGTCGCCCGGACGCTGTCCTCGCCGGCCGCCTCGATCTCGTCGACCGTCGCGGAGCCGTGGGCGACGCTCACGCCCGCGATAGCACCCAGTTCTCTCATCGGTCGACCACCTCCTCGATCACGTTGTATGCCTCGGTGCGAGCGTTCGATCTCCCCTTTTGTAAACCCTTCCAAACCCCCTCGGATCGCACGACTCGACGGATCGCCGCCCGCCGGTCCCCCGGGTCGATATCTGCCTCGGCGAGCTCGCTCCGAAGCTCCCCGGACAGCTCTGCCATCGCGCCTGCGCCTTCTATCTCCGATTCGATTCGTTGTCTGAGCGCCTTCGAAAGGGCCGGACTTCGTCCGCCGGTCGAGATCGCGACCCGAACCGGCCCGTCTTCGACCGTCGCCGGGACGACGACGCTGCCGGGGTCACGGCCGCCGGAGACGTCGGTTCGGTTGACGAGCACACCGGCGTCGAGCGCCGCCGCCTCCGCGGCCGCGTTCACCGCCGGGTCGTCGGTCGCAGCGACGACGAGCGCGGGCGAACACCGGTCGATCCAGCCGCGCACGGCCGTCGCATCGGGGGCCGCCCGGATCAACTCGACACGAGGCGGAGTGGGCTCGGCGTCGTCACCGTCGGCTCCGCCCGCCAGAACGAGCAGCCTCTCGTCGAAGGCCGGGCTGACGACAATGACCCGCGTCTCGGCGGCGAACCGGTCGGCCTTCCGCCGGCCCACCGGGCCGCCCCCAAACACGAGCACCGTCTCGCCGGCGAGGTCGTGATACAACGGCGTCATGGGTTGTGGTGTTTCCCCACGCGGATCAGGCGGTGTTGCTGTCGGCGCGCTCGCCGATTCTGATTCCGGTCTTTTTCAATATCCGCGTCGAGAACAGGGTATCCCAGTCGTCGGGGCCGACGTCCCAGTAGTCGGCCATCGTTTCTTTCACCTCCGTGACCCGGCGCTCGCTTTCGGTCTCGGTCCGGCCGTGGGTCATCGCGAAGAAGTTGTACTCCCAGACTCCCTCGTGGCGCGGGCGCTGGTAACAATGGGTGACGAAATCCAGGTCCGCGACGACTGGACCCACCTCGTCGAGACGGTCTTCGGGAACGTCCCAGACGGTCATGCCGTTTTCGGTGTAGCCGAGCGCGTAGTGGTTGGGGATGACCCCGACGCGCCGCACCTTCCCCTCCTGTCGGAACCGTTCTATGGTCTCGATCACCCACCCGACGTCTGCGTCGAGCGTCGCCGCGACGTCAGCGTACGGCGTCTCCGTGATCGGGAGCCCGCCTTGGATCTCGACGACGAGGTCGCGTTCGGCCGGGGTGAGCGTCGCCCGGTCGGCGATGTCGACGTCGGGAGCCAGCCCCGAGAGGTCGATGTCGCCGTCGGGCACCGGACCGTCGACGAGAAACTTCGCGCCGACGTGGAACTCCCGCAGCTTCGGTAGGTTGTACGTTTCTTGGCCGGTCGCCGCTTCGATCTCTTCGAGCACTTCTCGCACCCGGTCGTGTCCGTCCTTGTCTGGCTCCGGGTGGTCGGCGACGCTCACGACGAACCAGACGTTGAGGTGTGGGTGTTCTCGCTCGTAGTTGTGAGCGACCTCGGTGAAGTCGTTCACCGTCTCGACGACCTCGTCGAAGCGGTCTTCGGGCGCGTGCATCGCGACGAGCGAGGCCGCGCCGCCGATCTCCTCGGCGTTGACGAGCGCGCCGAACCGCGAGAGAACGCCCGACTCGTCGAGCTCTCGAACGCGCTCACAGAGCGCCGAGCCCGTGACTGTCAGGCCCCGTTCTCGGAGCGCGGCGGCGGCGGCATCAAACGGGCGTGTCGTCACCGGAAACCCGCCCTGGAACGCGTTGATGATCCCCCGGTCGAGCGCCGACAGGTCCGCGTCGACCTCCTTCATGTGCGCGGATCGGGGACGCGAGAGAATAAGGGATTCGACCCGCTCGTCGCTCCATCACGGGCCGTTCGACACAACACCCGACTCGTCTCGGCGAGTGGCTCTCCGGGCGAGGTCCCGTCGCTATCCGTCGATGTCTTCGGCGATGTCGGCGAGCGACGAGCGCGGTCCGCGGCGGGCGTCGTACACGGTCCGGTCGCCGGGGAGTCGGAGTCCGTACTGGTCGCCTGAAACGACGACGTCGAGAACGACCGCATCGCCCGGATCGCGGCCGTGTTCCGCGAGCCACGCCGCCAGTCGGTTCTCCCCTTCGCCGGGCGTCCGCGCCAGCCGACGGTCGTCGAACGCTCCCCGGATCAGCCGGCCGTTGGCGTCCGCGACGACGCGCGCGTGATACTCCTCGCGGTCGATAACGAGCCGGACGAAATCGCCGTCTTCGACGCCGAGCGACGAACACGAGCCGGACTCGACGCGTCCGTCGAGGTCGTCGTCGCCGGGCAGACGCACGCAGGGTCGTCGGGTGCCGCCGCTGCGGGCGAGCGTCGCGCGGATCGACGCGACGCTCGCGTCGTCGGACGGAACGCGAGTCATAACCGGTGGCCTACTCGTCGTCTTCGAACGCGGCGGCGATGTCGCCGTCGCTGTCGACGACCGAGACGTTGATCTGAGCGACGTCGTCGTCGACCTCCCGGCCGCGGACGGTGATCCGCTTGCGTTCGCCCTCGCGAGACGGCTCGAAGCCGACGCCCCCGTCGAGCAGCAGCTCTTTCAGACGCGTCCCGGAGACGTCCTCGCGCATCGGTCGCCCCGTCTCGTCTGACCCGCCGGTGATCTCGAGCGTGTAGTCGGCGAGGTCGACGGCGGCTCCGGTGACCTCGTCGCCGATGTCGCGGCCGAGAAACCGGTTCGCGTCCTGTCCGTCGACCTCTCGCTGGAACGTCTCGCCGGTCTCCGGGTCGGCGACGACGATCTTGAATTCAGCCATGCGAAAACCGAGACGCCCGCGAATAAAAAGCACGTCGAAAGCGCGACACGCCGGGGAGCGACCGAACCCGCCGATACGAGCCGCCTCGACCGGCGGCTTCTCGACGCGCGAGTATCCGCCGTCTCGATTCTGCGAACGCGGTTCTTTCCCCCGCCCGGGACGCCCAGGAATCCGTCGTGAGCCCGCGGTCGACGCCCGCTGTCGCGTCCTTCCGACGGGAACTTGTGGGTCCGCGGCGTGCGTTCGGCTATGCCGCTCCGGCTCCCGTCCGACGTCGTCTCGCGGTATCGCCGGTTCTCTCGGTTCAATTCCCCGTACCCCGCACACGACGCGGGACACGCGGTGGACCTGTATCCCGCCGGCGAAGACGGAGTCTCTCCCGTCGCCGGCGTCGTCCGGGAGACGCACACGGTGCGTTGTCCGGACCGGTCGTACGCCGCTCCGACTGACCACCTGATCGTCATCGACCTCGACGACGACTGGTGTCGACGAGCCGGAACGAAGCCTGGAACGGTCGCGCGTGTGCTCCACGTGACCCCGACGGTAGCGTCCGGCGACCGAGTCGCGGTCGGAGACGTCTTGGGGCCGATGACCCGCTCCGGATTCTTCGGCCAGTGGGTCGACAATCACCTCCACCTCGGGTTTCGGCCGCCCGGCGCGAACGCGTTGCGCGCGAGCGGTTCGCTCCCGGTCGTGATCGACACCCCGGTTGCGGGCGTTACGTGGGACGGAACTGGCACCGTGGTAGACCGCGGGCCGACACACGTCATGCTGGACGCGCCGGCACACCCGGCACCGGACGAGCGGTTTGCGGCCATCGCGAGCGACGACGGGATTCCGCTCGACGGAGGGTTGACACACTACGCCGGCGGCGGTGCGTTCGCTCCGATCGCGTCCGGCCGAACGGTGTCGTTGTGGGGCACTCGCGTCGGCGTCGCTGCCGGTCGAGCGATCGAGTGGGATCCGATCGACGTGACCGCGAACGGCGAGCGCGTCGTCGGCCTGTCGTTGTTCGCCGCCCGCGACGCCGACTACGGCGCGAAAATCGTCTGTCCGGACCACGAGTTCGCCGTCGGCGAGTCAATCTCCGTCCGGGTCGCGGCGAGCGACGACCCGATCCGCCTCGGCAACGGCTGACCGCCACTCGCGGCTGGACCCACGCACCTCGACGGGTGTGAGGAGCGGTTCTGGCGAGCAGCCGGCACGACAGCAACGACTCCGCGGTGGGGCGCCGGACTCCCGCCTCGGCCACCGCGGACGGTCGATCAGGTCACGGAGAGACTGGCGCGGAATCCGATATGAACGGTCGGGTCGTGAACGGCTCGGAACCTGCCTGGCTCCCCCTGATCCTTCGGACACGGCTTTCCGGACTGCGCCGTTCGCCGCGCGGCGGACACCACGATACGGCCGGTTTCTCGCGGCCGCACACGCCGACCGATCGGCCCTTGGCCTCGACCGACACCCCTTAGTCGGGGGACGCCGATCGTTGTAGCCGTGGTGGGATGGCAGAGTGGCCCATTGCGCCGGTCTTGAAAACCGGTAGCCTCACGGCTTCCTGGGTTCGAATCCCAGTCCCACCGTCCGACCGGGGCGCACTTCGGCGCCGCGCCGTCGTCTTCTCCCGAACAATGAAACGGCTTTTGATTACGCACTCGCCTCTCATCTCGCGGATCGATATCCCCCCGATCTGGTTTGAACCGTGAGTGTACCGCTCACGCCTCCGAGTTCACGGCTCCCCGCGTCTGATGACGTATGATACCACGTGGCTCATTATCTTTAACAGGCTTCGACTACATATTAGAATTAGGTGATACGATCATGAGTTATGAACTCAACCCACTTCCGTACGACTACGACGCGCTAGAACCGCATATCTCCGAGCAGGTGCTTGAATGGCACCACGACACGCATAATCAGAGCTACGTGGACGGCTGGAACGGTGCCGAAGAAGCGCTGGCCGAGAACCGCGAAAACCACGATTTCGCAGACTCCGCTGGTGCGATACGCGACGTGACGCACAACTCCTCGGGGCACATTCTACACAGTCTTTTCTGGAAGAATATGTCCCCGGAGGGTGGCGGTCAGCCTGGCGGTGACCTCGGTGCTCGAATCGAGGAGGACTTCGGCTCGTACGACGCCTGGAAGGGCGAGTTCGAGGCAGCTGCCGGCGACGCGAGCGGTTGGGCGCTACTCGTGTACGACAGTTACTCTAATCAGCTCCGCAACGTCGCGGTCGACAACCACGACGAGGGCGCGTTCTGGGGCGCACACCCGATCCTTGCCGTGGACGTCTGGGAGCACTCCTACTACCACGACTACGGTCCGGCTCGCGGCGAGTTCGTCGACAACTTCTTCGAGGTCGTCGACTGGGAGGAGCCGTCCGCCCGCTACGAGCAGGCCGTCGAGCTGTTCGAGTAACCCGACACCCCGACCGCGCGGTCGTCCGCGCGTCGAATCCGGATTTCTTTTGCCCGCAACGCCTCCGAGCGACAGCGTCGAGTTCCGACCGGCAGCGTTTACGGACCGGATCGTCTACCGAGTGGTATGCCGAAACCCAGATCTGCGTTCGACGAGACGTTTCCGTGTGACTTCTACGAGCCGGAGGAGCTGTTCGAGCCCGGTGTCCTGTACACGATCCCCGAGATCGGTCGGCTGCTCCAAGGGCTCGATCCGGACGCCGAGATCGACCCCGACACCGAGGCGGTGTTGGTCGACTGGGCCGTTCCGTGGGTGATGGTCAACGCCGACCGGCTGATCGTCGCCGAGCCGCCGGCCGAGAACAGCCCCGGCTACTACGGACTCGCCGAGGCGGACGCTGGCGATGCGGACGGCACCGCAGACGCGACTGCCGCCGGCGCCGCAGACGCGACTGCCGCCGGCGACGCGGACGACACGCCGGTCACCGACAGCTCTAGCGGCAGCCAGTGACCGGGCGACGAGACGGAGCCGGCCCGGACCGAACGGCCGCCGAGACACCGGTGGTTCTCGTGGCCGGCGGGACGCGCGTCGACGCCGGCAAGACGACGTTCTCGATCGGACTGCTCGCGGCGCTTTCGGCGCGGTTCGGCGACGCGGTCGGGGTGAAACCCCGCGCCGGCAACGATTACTGGTTCGACCACGACGATTACCGGCTCGCGGCCGGCTCCGGACGGCTGTACGGAGCGGACGCCCGAAAGCTCGCAGCCGCCAGCACGGTGTCGCTCGACGCGAGCGGAGCCGTCACGCCGGAATCGATCAATCCCCTCCACCGGTTGTGGCGGCCGACGCCGGGCCGAACCGGTCTGCTCGGCGAGGCCGACAGAACGTTTCTCTGTGACCGGCTGACGACGACGACCGGCTCGCGGTTCGTCCTCAACGATGCCGCCGCGGAGGCGGAGCTGA
The DNA here is from genome assembly GCA_000496175.1 of uncultured archaeon A07HR67. Lineage (GTDB taxonomy): Archaea > Halobacteriota > Halobacteria > Halobacteriales > Haloferacaceae > Halorubrum. The sequence goes on from KI543169.1 coordinate 158,303, forward strand.
TCCCGGCAGGGCTCCGCGACCGCCTCCCGCTGGCCGACGCGATCCGCGTCGCCGACATCGCCGACCTCGACGAGATAACCACGGACCGGTACCTTCCCGCGTTCGACCGGCTCGCCGACCGGGTCGGCCGCGCCGACGCTCCCGTCGTCGTCGAATCGTACGGGGACGTGGCGGCGCCGCTCGATGTCGCGTTCGACGCCGTCGCCGTCGTCGAGCCGGGAGCGGTCCGGGTGTACGCCGGCGACCGATACGGACGGGCCCGCGCGGTCGCCTCGGGCAGCCCTCGCGAAGGGCGGCTCGAGACACACACGGACGCGGTGACGGCGATGATAGACCCGCTCTCGACGGTCCCGCTCCCGGCGTTGTCCGGCGAGGAACGCGGCGACCCCGACCGTGTCGCCGACCGGTACGCGCCCGCTTACGAGGCGCTGATCGGCGCGGTGTGAGCCGGCGGCGACGCCGACGCGACGAGAGGCGGCTGACCGGCCGACAACCGCCGGCTACTCCGCCGCGTTCCGCTGTGTGTACGCGTCGAGTGCCGTCTCGATCGACGACAACTCCTTCGTGACGCGGCTGTCGGCGACGCGCATGAACCCCGGTGTGTACGACTCGGAGTAGTCGAAGATCCGGTTGACGCCGCGTTTGGGCACCGATATCGCGGTGAACGACTCCACCGTGTACACCCGCGTGGTCGGAAACGCGGTCCAGAACGTGCTGCTGACCCACCGGTCCTCGTCGGCGAACGTCCGGCCGATTCGGCCGGTAGCGACGTACTCGTCGTCGTGATAAAACAAGAGAAGATCGTCCGCTTCATCCGGTCGAACGTCGAGCCGTTGCCACTGTCGTCGTCGACGGCCCACAGCCGCGCCTCGTCGATGTCGGCGAGAGGGTCTGGACGGTCGGGGTAGTCGGCGAGGTCGACCGTGGACCGAACCGTTCGATCGAAGTTCTCCGGGTCGATCGGGATCAGAAAGACGTTTGCGCTCATTGTGTCCACGTTTTGCCGGGAGGGATTTAAACACGTTCGTTGGGCCGCCCCGGAACCAGGTGGCGGTTCGACGCCCGCATACGGCCTTTTCCGCGCGGTGCTCGTGGCGCCGCCTCGAATCGGAGCCGGGGGGTTTCTTCGCGAGACTCCCGGCGATCTACGCCTCGTCGCCGTACGCCGCGTACAGGCGGTCCATCCGCGCGGCCATCACGAAGTCGGAACGGTGGAGCCCGTCGATGTCGTGGCTCCACATCTCGATTCCGACCTCGCCCCACGAGAGGTGGATGTCCGGGTGGTGCCACTCCGTTTCGGCGAGTTCGCCCACGTCGTTGGTGAACGCCAGCGCGGTCGCGAAATCCTCGAAGGAGTAGGTCGCCTCCAGGTGGTGTTCGTCGACGACCGCCCAGGCGTCGCCGAGTTCGTCGACGTAGTCGGCGTACCCCGCGGGTGTCAACGGCTCGTCGTCTTCTCCGGACGGCTCGACCGGCTCGTCGGCGAGCGCAGATGGCATGCCGAGATATTGTCGTGGAGGGGTTTGTACCTTCCGCGGCGTCGACGCCGGCTCGCAGTTGGCGGTCAGAACGGCCAGTCGAACCGGTCGCGCACGGCCCGGCGAACTCGCCCGAGGACGCCTCCTTGGTCGCTCCGCCGGCCGGCGTCTTCGAGCCGCCACTCGGCTTTCTGGGCCGCCTCGCGTGCGCTCAGGTACTCCCACTCGACGTGATCTGCGATCCGGCGGTGTTCCGGTCCCGCTCCGATGAACACGTGTCGCGGCGTGTCGGCGGCCGCACGCAGGTCCGCCATCGCCCGCCAGAGGTCGCGGTCGTCGAGCGTGAAATCGTCGTCGATCCCGTGTTTCTCGGCGAACGACGCGACTGCGTCGGCGTCGGCTCCGACGATCCCGACGTACCGGCTCCAGCGCCTCGCGTCGGCGACGACGGCCGCCGGGTCGGCGTACGACCGCGCGGCGTCGAGCGCGACCGCGAGCGTCAACTCTCCGCTCCGCTCGCCGGGGTCGGCGTCGAGAACCATGCGTGTAGGTCACGCGTTCGGCGAACTAAACGATACGGGGAGGTTATGCCGCTCCCGGCCTTCGGACGGCGCATGAGCCTCGAGTCAACGTTCGGCACCGACGCCCCGGTAATCGGGATGGTCCACCTTCCACCGCTTCCGGGAGCGCCGGCGGCGCCCGACGACGGCACAGCGGCGATGGAGGCGGCCGTCGACCGCGCCGTCAGCGACGCGACGGCGCTCGACCGCGGCGGCGTCGACGGCCTCGTGATCGAGAACTTCGGCGACGTTCCGTTCTACCCGGACGACGTCCCGAAACATACCGTCGCCGCGACGACCCGCGCCGCGACCGCGGTCGCCGCGGCCACGGACCTCCCGATCGGTATCAACGTCCTCCGCAACGACGCCGCGGCCGCCGTCTCCGTTGCCGCCGCGGTAGGAGCCGCCTTCGTCCGCGTGAACGTCCACGCCGGCGCGCGGGTCGCCGACCAGGGGATCATCGAGGGCCGCGCACACGACACGATTCGGCTGCGCGAGCGCCTCGGCGTCGACATCGGCGTCTTCGCCGACATCGACGTGAAACACTCCGCGCCGCTCGCGCCGACGGGACACTCGGCGGAGTCGTTCGCGGACACCACGGAACGGGGACTCGCCGACGCCGTGATCGCCTCCGGACCCGGGACGGGAGAAGCGATCGACGACGACGCGCTCCGAGAGGTCGTCGCCGAACGGGAACGCCATGGGCTGGACACGCCCGTCTTCGTCGGCAGCGGCGTCCGACCGGCGACGATCGCGGACATCCTGTCCGTCGCCGACGGCGTCATCGTCGGCACCGCGTTGAAACGGGACGCAGAGACGACGGCGCCGGTCGATCCCGACCGGGTCACGGACCTGGTCGCGCGGGCGAACACGGTGCGGTGACGGCTTCGGACCCGCTCGGCGTCCGACCGCTCACCGCCCGGGTCGGCGTCCGACGGCCCCTACCGCTCATCGGCCGGGTCGACGCCGCGTTCCGCGAGAAATGCCCGAACCGCTTCGCGAGTCGGAAGCCCCGGCTGGGTGAACCGTTCTGTACAGTTGATCCCGGCGACCGCGGCCGCGAACCGGACCGCGTCGACCAACGCCGCTCGCGGCTGCGCGGGGTCGGTTCTCGGGGTCCCGAGGACCCACCGGTCGATCAGGCCGGCGAGAAACGCGTCGCCCGCGCCGGTGGTGTCGACGACGTCGACGTCGAAGGCGTCGACGTGCGTCGCTTCGCCGTCGGCGATCACGGTCATCCCGTCCGCGCCGTGCGTGAGGACCGCGGGACCGACGGGCGGCGTGCGGATCCGGCGAAGCCGGTCGACGGCCGCCTCCGGCCCGCCGAAGTACGCCGGTGCGGCGACCCCGCCCGCCACGAACAGGTCCGCGCGGTGTGCGTAGCCGTAGACCGTCGCCGGCTCCGTCCCCCGGCCGGCGAGTTCGGAGACCGGCCCGGACAGATCGAAGACGACGGCCGGCCGGTCGCTCGGCTCCGTCCCGACGAGCCGGTCGAGAACCCGCCGTGCGACCCGGTCGGGCGTGTACGCCGTGAGAAACACGACCTCGCTCCGGAGCGCCGACCGGAGGACGCCTGGGTCGGGATCGAGCTCCCGGAAGCTCTCGCCGGCCGTGACGATGGCCCGCTCGCCGTCGGGCGCACAGAGCACGACCGACCGGGTCGTGGGGTCGTCGCCGACCGCGATCCGGGCGGTGTCGACGCCCGTCGCGGCCAGCCAGGAGTGCGCCTGCCGGCCGTATCCGTCGTCTCCGACGCGGCTGACGAGCCCGACGTCCCGGCCCAGCCGGTCGAGCCCGACCGCGACGTTCGCCCCGACGCCGCCGGCGGCGGTTTCGACCTCGTTCGCGTAGGCGCCGCCGTCCGGCTTCGGAAGGTTCGACACCGCGTACCACTCGTCGACCGCCGCCGCCCCGATAACGGTGACGCGTGGCGGGTCGGATGCGGCGTCTGAGCCGGATGCGGCGTCTGAGTCGGGCCGCGCATCTGTGTCGAACGCGGCGTCCGAACCGCCCGCGTTGTCACCCGTTGTGGGGACGTCGGCGTCCTCAGGCGCCACCGTCGCGCTCCCCGTAGAAGGACTCGTGAACGGCCATCGCGGCCTCCGTCGCGACCGGGCCGTCGACGGTCGTCTCGCCGTCACACCGTCGGATCACCTCGCTCGCGGGAATCTTTGCCACGCCGCCGGTGAGTTCGCTCAGCGTCTCGCCGGCGACCCCGAAGACGACGCGGTCGAGTCCCGCGTAGTAGATCGCTGTCGTACACATCGGACACGGCTCCGTGCTCGCGTACATCGTACACGCTGCCCGGTCATCGGCGTCGAGTTCGCGGGCGGCCCACCTGGCGAGCCGAAGCTCCGGATGGGCGGTGATGTCGTCGTCCGTCCGGGTCGTGTTTCGGGCCTCCTGAACGACTTCGCCGTCGACGACCAACAACGCGCCAAACGGCGTGTTCCCGGCTTCGACTGCTTCCTCGGCGAGTTCGATCGACCGCGTGACGTGTTCGGTGTCCACGCTCATACCATGGTCTTCGGCCGCCGTCACCTAACCCTTCGTGTCGCCGGTGGCGTCTGTCGTGCCGCCGTCCCCGCTGGTGTCTGTCGCGCCGTTGTCGTCGGCGTCGCCCGCCTCCTCCGTTGGCGCTTCCGCCGGCGCGGATCCCCGAACCTCCTGGAGTTTGTCGACCGCGTCGTCCGTCGCGACCGACCGGGTCTCGGTGACGCCCTCGGGATCGAGCCGTTCCTCGTCTGTTGGTTCTGTCGCGTCTTGGGTGTCCGTCTCCGACCGCGTGGGATCGTCCGTCTCCGACGCTTTCCCGTCGCGCTCGGTCGATTCTCCGGCGAGCCACTCGCGAAGCCGCGTGAGCAGTCCCATCGGTCAGTAGTGTCTGAACAACAACGCCCGCACGTCGTCTTTGGTGCGGGCCGTCTCGACGCGCCCGTCGGGCAGTTCGACCTCGTAGCGCGCGTCTCCGTCTCCGTCTCGCCACTTGTCGTCGTGGGTGTCGAGCAGGTTCATCATCGCGTTCAATTGGCTTGAGCCGGCGTCGGAGGCAGCCGCGCTGGGGGCGTCGCCGGGGCTGTCGTCGTCGGTGGCAGTGTCGTCAGCGGTGTCGCTGTCGGCGCTGCCGTCGTCGGTGGTGTCGCTGTCGGGGCTGTCGTCGGCGGCGGTGGCAGTGTCGTCGTTGGCACTGCCGCTGGCATCGTCGGACGTGTCGCCGGCACTCCGACTGCTATCCACGGAGCCGTCCTCGCTCGTGTCGGACTCGGCGTCCGCACCACCGCCGGTCGAGTCGCCGTCGGCGGCTTCCCGTGTTTCGTCGGCCCCCCGGTCGAGGTCGACGCCGACGGCGGCGAACGGGTCCGTCGCCACCCGGGCCGCCGCGTCGAGGATTCCCTCGATGAGCTCGTCTTTGGTCATCTCGCTGCGGCCGGTCACGTCGAACTCGGCGGCGATCGTGTACAGGTCCATCCGATCCGCGTCGTCGGGGTCGCCGTGTCGTCGGTTTCGAGACGCGAGTGCCGGTCTGACCGTCTCGCGCTCGAACGGGAGCGTCTCCTCGTTGGGCGCGTCGGCTCCCGAGCCGTCGTGTTCTTCGGACGGCCGTTCGGGATCCGCAGACCGGTCGGGGTCGTCGACGGCGTCGGCGAGGTCGAGCAGGTACGAGAGGGTTTCCGCGGTTCCGACGGCCGCGTACGCGCCGGCGTGGTGGTCGGCTATGTCGGCACGCAGGGCCTCTATCCGTTCTCGCTGCTCGTCGGTAATCTCGATGGTCGGCATTCTCACTCCTCCGCTCCGAACCGTTCGAGCGCCTCCTCCCAGCTCTCGACGAGTCGCGGCTCGCCGGAGTGGTCTGCCTCGACGTCGGCGTAGCCGCAGTCGTCACAGACGACCGCCTCGGTTCCGCCGAGCGCGAGGGTGGTTAGCGCCGATCCACAGCGTGGACACTCGGTCGACACGGGTTATCGAGTGAGACGAGAACGCCGGCCGTGAAAAACACACGGGTCTCTCCGGCCGGAGGCTCGCTTGACGGCGGCCGGAGTCCCGGTGGTCGGTTCGGTTCCCCCGGTTCGTGGGGTAACAATCATTAGACTCGGCGGAGAGGTCGACGTATGACCGATTCGAGCGAGGCGAACCCGTTCTTAGCGTATTACCGACAGTACATCGGCGACCCCGACCGGACCGTCGACGTGTACGCCGGGTTCGGGCTCTTCTTCGTGGGGCTCGGCTTGGGGCTCGTCGGCATCGCCGTGTTCTTTTACAGCGCGACGCTGACGCCGAACACCCTCTCGACGTACGCGGTCCGACAGGTTGCGGCCGTCGCCGCCGCGCTCGGGCTTCCGGGACTCCTGCTCGGAGTCGTCGTGCTCCTGCCCGTCGACCGGCGCATGTTGTACCTCGGGAGCGGCGGAGCGGCAGTCTGTCTCCTCGCCGTCGGGTTGTTCGTTCAGGTGTACCCCTACAGCTGGAACGTCCCCGAGCCCCCGGATTACAGCGCGCAGGTCGTCGCCGTCTACAGCCTCGGTCTCGTCGCCGTCATCGGCGCGACCGGCGCCGCACTCGTCGCCCACCGGGTCGAGCGGGCGGCCGACGAGGCGGCGGTCGCCGTCCCGGAGACGACGCCCGAGGAGACGGAGGCGTCGGCCGACGCCGACGACGCGGAGACGGTCTCCGACGCGGACGTTCGCGCCGACATCGAGCGCGAACTCGAGGACGCCGAGCTCACGTGGGGCGGCGTCGAGCGGTCGGAGAGCCGCCGGCTGGAGCTGAACACGACCGCCGTCGACGACGCCGACATCGACGGCCAGGCGCTCTCGGGCTCGGCCACCGAGACGCGAACGACTTCCGGGGAGGTCACCGACGCGGTCTCTCAGCTCAAGGGACTCAAGGGCGGCGAGACGGAGACCGCGAGCGGCGCGGGAACCGACGACCAGGCCGCCGCGCTCCGCGAGCTCCGCGAACAACAACGGGCAGAAGAACTGGCGGAGGCCGACGACGGCGACGGCGACGGCGGCGGCGGGTCCATCGTCGACCGCATTCGCGGGTTGTTCGGGTGAGCCGCGGCCACGACCGCACGGCGATCGCGTATCGGGTCGTTATATACAGCCGGCGGCCTATCGGCTGACGTGTCCAGCGTCACCGTCCGTATCGACCCGCACGTCCATTCTGACGGGAGTTACGACGGCCACGAGCCGGTCGAGCTGATCCTCGAACACGCCGCGGACATCGGCCTCGACGCGGTGGTGATCACCGACCACGACGCGATGGGCGAGTCGCGGCGCGCCGCCGACCTCGCGGCCGACCACGGGCTGATCGGGATCCCCGGCGTCGAGGTGTCGACCGCCCACGGCCATCTGCTCGCGATCGGTGTCGACCGGATGCCACCGCGCCAGAAGCCGTACCCGGAGACGGTGACGTGGATCCACGATCACGGCGGCGTCGCGGTCGTCCCACACCCGTTTCAACGGTCGCGTCACGGCGTTCGACGGCGCGACGTTCCCGTTCCCGGCGACCGGCCCGGCGACGCCGACCCCGCCGTCGACGAGGTCGACGCGATCGAGGTGTTCAACGCCTGGCTGTTCACCGGCTACCGCAACCGGCGCGCCAGGCGGTTCGCCGCCATCCACGGCTACCCCGGCGTCGCCGCCAGCGACGCGCATCGCCTGCGCTACGTCGGCCGCGCGTTCACCGAACTGACGGTTCAGGGTCACGATTCTGTCGCCGACGTGACGCCGGCAGACGTGCTCGCGGCGATCCGCGACGGGACCACGAGCGCGAGCGGACGGCGCGCGCCCGTGCCGATGGCGGCCAAACACTACGCGGTCGCGGCCGCCCGCAAGTCGGGATACTACGCACGGGTCGGCACGGCCCGCAGCACGACTGCCGTGTGGCGAGCCGCGATTGAGGGGGCGTCGGTCGCCCGAACCGGGATGTCACAGGGCGCTCATCGGCTCGCGCGGGCGGCCTCGTGGCTCCGGTAGCCCTGTCGGCTCGGTCGACTCGCGGGTGCGACCCGTTCTCGGGGAGGCGGGGTTTTTGCCCGCGGAGGCGAAATGGAGGCGCATGAGCCACGACAGACACGAAGCCGGGTTCAAACGACGAACCCGGGTCGACGAGGCGCTGGCGACGCTGCTCGACGCGGTCGAGCCGCACGGCCGGACCGAGACGGTCCCGCTCGCCGACGCCGACGGCCGCGTGCTCGCCGAACCGGTCGACGCGCCGGCGCCGGTTCCGGGCTACGACCGCGCCGCGATGGACGGCTACGCGGTTCGCGCCGAGGACACCTTCGGCGCGTCCGACCGCTCGCCGAACGTCCTTCGGACAACAGATGCCGACGACCGGCCGGTCGGTCGCGGTGAGGCGGCCCGGGTCCACACGGGGAGCGCGCTTCCCGACGGCGCGAACGCGGTCGTCATGATAGAACAGGTGGAGACGGTCGGCGACGAGGTCGAAACGTTCGACGCGGTCGCCAACGGCGAGAACGTCGGCCCGGCCGGCGAGGACGTCGCGGAGGGCCAGCGGCTCTACGAGGCGGGCGAGACGCTCCGGCCGTCGGACCTCGGATTATGTAAGTCGGTCGGCCTCGACGAACTCGTCGTCTACGACCGCCCGACCGTTGCGGTGATCCCCACCGGCGAGGAGCTGGTCCAGGCGGACCCCGCTCCGGGCGAGGTGATCGAGACGAACGGGCTCACCGTCTCCCGGCTCGTCGAGCGCTGGGGAGGCACGCCGCGATACCGCGCGGTCGTCACCGACGACGAGGACGCGCTCGCGGCCGCGATCGAGCGGGACCTCGACGCCGACGTCGTCGTCACCACCGGCGGCTCCTCGGTCGGCGAACGCGACCTGCTCCCGGAGGTCGTCGACGGCCTCGGCGAGGTGCTGGTACACGGCGTCGCGCTCAAGCCCGGTCACCCGGTGTGTCTCGGGCGTGTCGGCGACACCCCGGTGGTCTCGCTGCCCGGCTATCCGGTCGCGTGTATCGTCAACGCGGCGCAGTTTCTCCGGCCGGCACAGAAACGGGTCGGCGGAACGAGCGCCGCTCATCCCCCGACGCGGCGCGCGCGCCTCGACAGAAAGGTGGCGAGCGAGCCCGGCACCCGGACGTTCGCCCGGGTGAAACTGTCGCGTGACGACTCAGCGGACGACCCGCCGTTCGTCGCGACCCCGACACGGGCGAGCGGGTCGGGTGTGCTCTCCAGCGTGGCCCTCGCCGACGGCTGGGTCGTCGTGCCCGAGCCGCGCGAGGGGCTCGACGCCGGCGATGTCGTCGACGTCGAACTCTGGGAGGTGACCGAATGAGCGACCGCAAGGAGTTTCGCGACCTCGCGCCGCCCGACGCTGCCCGTGACGCCATCGCGTCGTTGGACCTCACCCCGGAGCCGGAGACGGTCCCGCTCACGGACGCCCGCGGTCGCGTCCTCGCCGAGCGCGTCGACGCCGGTATCGACGTCCCCGGCTTCGACCGCGCGTCGATGGACGGCTACGCGGTTCGCGCCCGCGACACGTTCGGCGCCGACGAGGCGGAGCCCGCCGAGTTGGACCTCGCCGGCGCGGTCCACGCCGGCGCCGCTCCCGACGTGACCGTCGACTCCGAAACCTGCGTGGAGGTGTCGACCGGAGCGGTGATGCCAGACGGCGCGGACGCGGTGGTGATGGTCGAGCGGACCGACGAGCGGCCGGCCGGCGGAGCCGACGCCGACCGAATCGCGTTCCGAACCGCGGTCGCGCCCGGCGACAACGTGATGGCCGCCGGCGCGGACATCGCCGCGGGAGCTCGCGCGCTCGGGCCGGGAACCCGGCTCACGCCCCGCGAGATCGGCCTGCTCTCGGCACTCGGCGTCGACTCGGTTCCCGTTCGGGGCCGTCCCACGGTGGGGATCGTCTCGACGGGCGACGAACTGGTCCGTCCCGGCGACGAGATCGACTCCGGACGCGGCGAGATCTACGACGTGAACTCGACGACGATCGCCGCCGCCGTCGAGGAGGCGGGTGGCGACCCCGTGTTCTACCCGCACGCCGGCGACGACTACGCCGAGATGGAACGGCTGCTCCGGCAGGCGGCCGACGAGTGTGACCTCGTCTGCTCGTCGGGGTCGACCTCCGCCAGCGCGGTCGACGTGATCTACCGGGTGATAGAAGAACGCGGCGAACTGTTGTTACACGGCGTCGCGGTCAAGCCGGGCAAGCCGATGCTGGTCGGCCGGCTCGACCGCGCCGACGGCGGCGAGTCCGCCTACGTCGGCCTCCCGGGGTACCCGGTTTCCGCGCTGACGATCTTCCGCACGTTCGTCGCCCCGGCGATCCGCGAGGCCGCCGGCCTGCCGGAGCCGCGAACCGCGACCGTCGACGGGCGGATGGCGGTTCGTGAACGCTACGCCGAGGGGCGACTCCGGCTGATGCCGGTCGGTCTGCTCGATCTGGGCGGCGGACGGAACGACACGCCGGCGGTTGGCGCTGCTGCGACCCACGCGACCGAGGAGGCCGACGGCGCTAGCGCGACCGACGCGACCGACGCAGCCGACGACCTGCCCGGCGATCCCGACCGCCCGCTCGTGTACCCGGTCGACAAGGGCTCGGGAGCGACCACGAGCCTCGTCGAGGCCGACGGCGTGGTCGCCGTCGACCCGGACACGGAGTACCTCGACGCCGGCGAGCCGGTGTCGGTGCGGTTGTTCTCGCCGGACGTCCGGCCGCCGACCCTGCTCGGCGTCGGCGAGGACGACCCCGCGGTCAATCGGTTGTTGGACCGGCTGGCGAACCCGCGATACCTGCCGGTCGGCTCGCGAGAGGGACTCAGGCGGCTTCGCGACGGCGTCCCGGACGTCGCCGTGACCGCCGGCCCGACCGCCCGCGACGTCGACACCGTCGCGCTCGGCGGATGGGACCGCGAGTGGGGCATCGTGGTGCCCGAAGGGAATCCGGCTGCCGTCGCGGGGATCGAAGACCTGGTCGAGCGCGATCTCCGATTCGTCAACCGACCGACGGACGCCGGGCTCCGACAGAGCCTCGACGACGCGGTCGCGGACCTCGCCGCGGAGCGAGACGCGTCACGGACGGCGCTGACGGACCGCATCGACGGCTACGGGCTGACGTTGCGGGCCTTCGAGAGCCCCGCCAGGACGGTCGATGCGGGCGACGCCGACGCCGGCCTCGGCCTGCGGGAGACGGCCGACCGACTCGGCTGTGGGTTCGTCCCGCTCGGAACGCAGTCGGTCGTCGTTCGCGCGGCCGCCGACCGCGTCGACCGCCAGGCGGTCGCGTCGCTGTCGGCCGAACTCGACGCGGTCGACGAGTTGGTCTCGGGGCTCGCCGGCTACTCGCCGCGCTGAGACGGACGCGTCGCCGGGCTCAGTCGCGGACGATTCGCGCGCCGTCGTCGTCGACGACGTCGAGGCCGTGTTCGTGGACGAACGCGGCGGTGTACTCCGGAACGATTCGCTCGGCGGCAAACCGCGCCCGAAGCAACGGCACCGTGTCGAGGAGGTCGGCGCGCGTCTCCAACGACGGAAGCGATTGGACGAACTCGACGTCGAGGCCAGCGTCGCGTCCGCGGGCAGCGAGCGTCGGGAGCGTCGGCGCGTCGAACGCGCCCGCGAAGTCGATCGGCTCGGTGAATCCCGCGTAGTACGCCCGCCCTCGCGTCGACGGGCCGATCACGACGCCGCTCGTTCGGAGCTTCATCGCCGCCGAGTCGACGATCGTCCGCGAGAACAACGGCGCGGTCGGGGTCACGACCGCGACCGAGTCGGCGTCCTCCTCGCGGAGCAGGTGCGTGACGGTGTTGCCGGCGCGAGCTCCGAACGTCGATCCGACCTGCCGCTCGAAGCGGGCGTCTTCGGTGCCGCCGAGCGTGTCGGCGACGAGCGCGCGGAGCTCGGCTTCCGGCGCCGTCGCGGTTCGGTGAGGCTCCGGGATCGCCTCCTCGTCGGGGAAGTTGACGAGGAGTTCGCCGCCGGAACGGTCGACGGCGAGCACGGCGTCGCGAAAGGCGGCCTCGTACAGTTCGGCGGCCTCGGCGGTCGACAACGGCGTCGACTCCGCCAGCCCGGTCGCGACGAGCCCCTCGCGGGGCGGGTTCGCCAGCACGACGACGACGGTCATACCGGTGGGACCCGCGGGACGGACTTCAAGCCGCCGCTTCGGAGCGTGCGGCTGACCCGCCACGCGGCGACGCCCACGCTCCCACGACGACCGGCGGCCCGACCCGAGGCGTGTTGTCGGTCTCGACCGTCGATCACGAGAAGTCGCGGCGCATCGCGATCTCGAACCAGGGACAGAGCCGAAGCTGGCGGTACAACGACGGGTTCTGATGGAGGTGTTCGTAGTCGGCCCACAGCCGGCCGCCGATCTCTTCGGGGTCGGGATCGAGCGTGGTGTCGGTGAGCGTGACTTTCAACACCGCACACACCTCCCACTCGACGCCCTCGTTGGGATAGTACCGCTTGTACTCGAAGCGATCGGTGACCCGGAGATCGTCGTACTGCTCGGGACGGATTCCCAACTCCTCTTCGAGCCGTTGCTCGGTTGCGTCCTCCTGAGACTGTCCCGCCACGGGATGTGAGGCGACGGTGCCGTCCCAGTGGCCGTCCCACAGCCGCTTGGTCGGGGCGCGCTGGGCGAGCAGAATTCGACCCTGGGGGTCGAAGACGAGACAGGTGAACGCCCGGTGGCGGATCCCGTCGCCGGTGTGGGCGTCGAGCCGGTTGACCGTTCCCTGTTCGACGTCGTCGGGATCGACGGCGACGACGTCCTGTGTGGCGTTTTCGTGGTCGATGTCGGCGTCAGCGGTGTCGCCGGCCGGATCAGGGGGGTCGGCGTTCTCTGAGCTCATACCCTCCACATCTCCCACCAACAGTAATAAGGGTTCGATACGAGCGACGGGGCGAACGGGAGACCGACGACTGCGACGCCGGTCCGCCGAGGCGGCCGGCTCCAACCCCAGGGTCGCCGGCCGCCGGCCCAACTTGACGGACAGTTCGACGTGCTTAAACGGACGGCACGGGTATCTTACGGGGATGAGTGACCCGGCGCTCGACGTTGTCGAGTTCGTTCTGACCACCCACTTCTACACCGAGAATCGCGACCTCGACGAGAACGACCTCCCGCCTCGGTTCCGGCAGGTGTTCTGGTCGGACGACGCCGTAGAGGACGCGCCCGGCGGCGTCGAGCGACCGTTGAAGTCCACGGACGCCACCACCCGGACGGCGACCGGCGTCGAGCGTCCGTGGGAAGCTGTCGCAGACCTGCTTTTCACCCAACACACCGAGTTCTCCGGAGAGATATCCCTCACCCAGCCGGAGATGGGCTTGGAGTGGTACCGCGACCACGCCGCCGACGACCGCATCGGCTCGAATCCGACCCTCGTGGCGGCGTTGTCCGCGGCTGACGGTCTCGACGCGCCGGTCTCCCACGAGGAGGCCCGCGACACCGTCCGGCCGATCCAGGCCGACCGCGTCTGGATCGACGCGCTGCTCGAGGAGTACTTCGACGAGGACGACGACGGCGAGATGCTGGATCTCGTTAATGTGCGCGCGCCAGAAGAGATCGAGACAACGCTGACCGATCTCGTGTTGACCGGCGACCAGGAAGAAGAGATCCAGAAGATCGTCAAGGCGATCGAACACCGCGAGTACCTCGCGAGCATCGGGCTTCGCGAGATCGGAAAACTGTTGTTCGTCGGGCCGCCGGGCACCGGGAAGACGACGGTCTCACGGTCCCTCGCCCACGAACTCGGGATCCCGCTCGTCGAGGTGAAGATGTCGATGATCACGAGCCAGTACCTCGGCGAAACCGCAAAGAACGTCGAGAAGACCTTCGAGGTGGCAAAGCGACTCTCGCCGTGTATCCTCTTCATCGACGAGTTCGATTCCGTGGCGAAGACGCGCCGGTCCGACGAGCACGCCGCGCTGAAACGCGCCGTCAACACCCTGCTCAAGTCGATCGACGAGGTGTCGCTCGTCCGCGACGAGGTGTTGTTGATCGGCGCGACGAACCACCCCGACCAGCTCGACGCGGCCGCCTGGCGGCGCTTCGACGAGATCGTCAACTTCCCCAAGCCCGACCGCGACATGCGCGCGGACATCCTGCGGGTGGTCACCCGAGAGATGGAGATCGCCGACTTCGACCCCGAGGAGGTCGCCGACCGAACCACGGGGCTGACGGGCTCCGACCTCCGGATGGTGCTCCGCGAGGCGGTGTTGGGCGCGCTGACCGAAGACCGCCGGACGATCACGCAGGCGGACGTGATGGAAGCCGTCGAGGACTTCGAGGAGCGAGATAACTTGAAGAACATGGACATGATCGACGGCGAGGGCGCCGAACTGCTCGGCCAGACCGACGACGACGGCCACGACCACGGCAGCCACGATCACGGCGGTCACGACCACGACGCCGACGACGCCGACGACGCCCGCGCACGCGGCCAGCCGCAGGACTGACCGGCCGGCGAGGCGTCACTCGGCCGCGTTTCTCACGCCGACGACCGTGTAGCCGAAGCCACGGTCGACCACCGACGACTCGAAGCCCGCCGCCGTCAGGTCGGTCGCGAGGTCGTCCGGAGAAAGAAACCGCGACCCCATCCCGACGGCGTGTTCGCCGGCGACGAGCACCCGCCCGAGCGGATGCGTCGGGTCGAACTCGCGGACGACGAGAACGCCGCCGGGCGCGAGCACCCGCGCGGCCTCTCTGATCGTCGCCGTCTGGTCGGGAAGGTGGTGGAAGGCGTCGACGATCACGACGGCGTCGACGGCGGCGTCGCCGACGGGGAGCGCTCCGGCGTCGCCCGCGACCGCCGACAGGCCGCGGGCCGTGCGCGCGCGTCTGAGCATGCCGACGGAGGCGTCGACGACGGTTCGTTCGGGGCCCGTCAGCGCGGCCGCCGCACGCCCGGAGCCGCCGCCGACGTCGAGCAGCCGACAAATCGGCCGTTCCGCCCGGTCGATCCCCGCCGCCAGCGCCGTTCCGTCGGCGGGCGGCATGACGAGGTCGTACAACGGCGCGAGCCGGTCGAAGAAGCGAACATCGCCGGTGCCGAACATACCGCCCGCTGGAACGGGAGCGGTATAAACCCGCCCGGAGCCGCCCGGGGGGCACCCCGAGAGTGTTTACCACAGCCGCCCCGATGGACCCACATGGAGTTCACGGTCATCGGCGCGCCCGGCGAGGGGGCGACCTGCCGGCTCGACTACCGCGCGTTCGCGTACGCGGGGAAGTTCGTCGTCGGCGCTCCCGGCACGGCGGTGTTGCGGACGGGCGACGGGTCGGCGGCGGCCCCCGAGTGGACGCCCGAGGAGCCGCTGCCCGAGACGGTCGACCCGGCGGTGTTCGCGGACGACGTTCTGGCGGCCGTCTCGTTCTCGCCGGACCGCACCGACTCCGCGTGTTGTCGGCTCCGGTACGTCACCGTCCATATCGCACGGCGCGGCGAGGGGCTCGGACCGACCCTGATCCGCCGAACCGTCTCGTGGCTCGCGGCCGCGGGATACGAGCGCGTCCGAATCGCGGTCAACAACCCGTTCGCCTACGAGGCGCTCTACAAGTGCGGCTTCGCGTACACCGGCGAGACCACCGGGATCGCCGAACTCGAACTGGAACGCCCGGCCGACGAGCCGGCGCCCGCTCACGCCGATCCGGAACGCTACCGGACCGGACTGGCGGCGTTTCGCGACCGCGATCCCGAGCTTTCGGCGGCAGAGACGCAGTTTCTCGACGCCCGGCTCGACGACGGTCGTGGCCCGCCAGCCGCGTCTGAGTCGGGCGGCGACGACCCGGGCGGCGCGGACGGCGACGACCCGGGCGACGACCGATCCTGAGCCGCCGACCGGTCGGAGACGGGTCGCGGTCCACAACAGCTTAGCGGCGACGCTCCCTCGTGTGGCGTATGTACGGCGTCGTCGGCGGAGGGATCGCCGGACTGGTCGCAGCTGCTCGGCTCCGCGAGGCCGGCCACGCGGTCCGGGTGTTCGAGCCGTCCGGCGCGGTCGGCGGCCGCGCGCGAACACACGCCACCGCGGGCGACCCGATCGAACGAACCCCGCACTACTTCGTCGACGACGCGGCGTCGTCGCTCGCAGCCGTCACCGACTTCGCCGACCGAGTCGCGTGGAAACGCGGTCGAACCGCCCGCTACCTCGACGGAACCGTCCATCCCGTCGACGCCCCCTGGGAGCGATTGGCGTATCCGGGAACCGGGCTCGCCGACGGGGTGCGGCTGGCGGCGTTCGAACGGAGGATTCGGGCTCGTCTCGCGGGACTCGACGGCGACGCGAGCGGCGCCGACGAGTTTTCGGAAGCGACCGTCGAGGAGTTCGTCCGCGACCGCGCGACACGAGGGGTGTACGAGGGATACGTCGAGCCGGCGTTGCGGGCGCGGTTCGGCGACCGCGCCGGCGATGTCTCCGCGGCGTGGCTCGGCGCGTGGCTCCGGTCGCGCGAGACGCGCGGCCGAAACGGAGTGAGGGCCGGCTACTTGACCGGCTCGATGGACGGTCTCGTGGACGCGTTGGTCGCGACGATCGGCACGGACGCAATTCGGACGGAGACCCGCGCCGTCGAACTCGACCGCGCCGCGGCGCCCGGCGACCCCGGCTCCCGCGAGTCCGTGTCGGTGACCGTCGCGGGGCCGGACGGTCGCCGAACGCGTGAGGTCGACGGGGTAGTCCTGGCGACCGCTCCAGAGACCCTCGAGACGTTGACCGGCCTCGAGACCGGCGTCGAGACCGTCGCCGCGTCCTCCGTGCTCGTGGCGGCCGACGATCCGCTCACCGATGCGTGGCGCGTCACGGCCGCGGACGACGCGCCGTTCGACCGGGTAGTCGAACACACGAACCTGTGCTCGCCGGAGCGGTACGGCGGCGCCCACCTGTGGTACGTCGTCGACCACGCCGGGTCGACGGCGGACGCCGCCGACCGCGACCGGTTGCTCGACGGCCTCGACGCCTGTTTCGCGTCGTTCTCGCACGACTCGGTGCGGTGGGTCCGGGCGGCCCGCGACTCGGCGGCAGCCGTCGTGGCCCCCGCCGGCGACGCCGTCCCCGTCTCACT
>KI543169.1:175432-176949 GCA_000496175.1 uncultured archaeon A07HR67
CACGACTTGCCCAGGTTCAATAGCACGAACCCAGTGATAGTCATCCAGATGTCGTACGTGTAGAGCCCCCAAACCAAGGGTGGAATGCCGAGTACCTGCAGGAAGTTCAGAATCCGGATCTGTACGACCTGATGCCGGGGGATCTCGTACGAGGCGCGTTCTTTCCAGATTCGTTCCCCTAGGACGGCCTTTGAGGCCCAGTTGTCCATCGAGGTGGGCTTTGCAAACAGCCGCGGATTCAGGAACATCCAGGCGATTGCCAGCGCCACCAGAGCGAGCGCGTACGGTCCAATCCAAGTCCGGCTCCAGACGGCGACGATTATCGACGGAAGAACCGTGTACCTGGTGTAGACGCTGACTGGATTTGCGTGTCGTAGCCACCGCTCATCGTTGAGGCCGAACAGCCGCTCGAATGCCGTTTCAATATTCACCCGCGATCACTGAAATTCCGGATTTCATACGCCGTAGTACACCGCAGAAATAGAAGATGTTTTTACTTCACTCACGCAGTCTCGGGGCGGTGTTTCACTACTACTCCGATGAAATCCGGAGAGTTTACGCTGATCTTAGCCTGCTGGGAGTTGCGTTCCATGGTTCGGCAGCACTGCAAGCACTCCGAGCTGCCGAATTGAACGAGCCCCCCTGATCTAAAGCGATAACCGGTTGCAAGGACACTGGATATGAATCTCTGTCGTCGGAGTAGCCGGAGAAACAGTTACTTTCTCACAAGAGAATACCTCACCGATGACTGACAGGTCTATCTGCGTCTGGTCCGGTAAGTCGGGGTGTGTTCTCACACAGGCGCAGTACAAAATTCCCAGAACGTATGTTGGGTCCTTTGCTGGCAAAGCGAGGGAGATTGAGTTGACTGTCTGTGCCAAGCACAGTTCCGAGCTGGATGCATATATCGAGTCTTACAATCGATATGGGGCAATTTTTGATAAGTCGTTTGTCAGCCTATGTGTTGGAATCTTCGGGGGACTTGCTTTTGAGGTGATGGTTACCCGTCCGATGGGAGTGACATCGGACATGTGCAGTTGAGCGATGAGCGGGCAGCGTTCGACGAGCGGCCCGAGATGGAGGAGTTCTCATAATCCATGAGTGAGGACACTCATCCCGTGCGTTACGGGGCGGGTCGAACCTGTGAAGCCTGTGATCAGAAGTTCGGTGTCTTCGACGATTTCCGGAAAGTGGTGATTGAGTCAGACGACGACAGCTTCCCGGCACCTGCGTATTTTGAGGGTCAACTACATACCTCAGATAGCGGTCACTCGTTCGTTCGTCACTCACAATTGAGAGATTGAATCGGTAGCCAGTCGGCGCCTCGCCGATCAGCCTAGTTCAGGCAGATCAGGAAGATGCTCTCGTAGTGAGCGTTCTGGAAACTTCAGCTCGGTCAGCCAGTTCCGATCGTGTGAGTGACTGTGTGGCCTCCAACAGAGTCATTGTCACATTCCGGGGTGTCGAGAAAGTCCCCGTAGAATGTCGTCAACACCGAGATGGACCATCGTAAATCG
>KI543169.1:176999-186186 GCA_000496175.1 uncultured archaeon A07HR67
ATTCGCGAGCAGCGCAGGCGAATGCGGCTGCGGCACATCGGTCGGATCCCGTCGGACGCGCAGGTGCGTCACTACGACCAGCTCTCCGACGACACGCAGGCAACCGTCGCCGCGCTGGCAAACGGGTCGTGGACCGCTCCGGAAGCGACCGATCTCGACGACGGCGACGTGGTGAAGTTCACCGACTACTACGAGGTGCGCACCCGGTGACCGACCGGCGGAGTCGAACGCGAGAAGCGAAGTTGTTTTCGCCCGCGGCGTGAAACTATCAGCATGGACAGTGGCGGATCAAGCGACATGACGCTGGCGCTCGAACTGGAGGCGTTGAAGACGCTCGCAGACCCCAACGCCGTCTTCAACAACGCCCGACAGTGGACGGAGTACGTCGGCGTCGTGAGCGAAAAGCCGACGTACGTCGTCACGAACTTCACCCGCAAACACCGCGTGCGCCAGGACTTCTTTTCCGGACCGCGTGGCGTCGAAGAGAGCCTCGAAAACATCAAAAGCCAGTTCGACACGGACAGACACGTCTTCGTCGGCGTCGACGACGACGAAGCCGTCGCGGCGGCGACCGACTGGGAGTTTCTCCACGTCGAGGACGCGGCCGACGCCGCCGGCTGGTCGCTCGCGACTCCCGAGACGGCCGACGAGCCCGAGGAAGCCGCCCGCGACGACTGGCCCTGAGACGGCGCGGAACGCCGCCGGCCGAGACGCATCGTTTTCAGGCGTCCGGACACACGACCGAGCATGAGCCACGAGGGTCACGACCACGACAGTTCTGACACCGAGAATCACGAGCACGACGATCACGAGCACAGCCACGGGGGTCACGACAGCCACGGTCATGACCACGGCCACGATCACGACCACGGCGGTCACGACCACGACGGCCACGACCACCACGCACACGACACGGAGACGGTCTCCGTCGCGGTGCTCACGGTCTCGTCGTCTCGGTCACTCGAAGACGACGTCTCCGGCGACTGGCTCGTCGAGGCGTTCGAGGACGCGGGCCACGAGGTGGCGGTTCGCGAACTCGTCGGCGACGACTTCGAGACGGTCCAGGCGACGGTCGACCGGCTCGCACGACGCGGCGACACCGACGCCGTCGTCACCACCGGCGGGACGGGCGTCACGCCCGACGACGTCACGCCGGAGGCGGTCGCGCCGCTCTTCGAGAAGACGCTCCCCGGATTCGGCGAACTGTTCCGGCGGCGCTCCTACGAGGAGGTCGGCACCCGGACGGTCGGGTCGCGCGCGACCGCGGGAATCGCCGACGGCACGGTGGTCTGTTGTCTCCCGGGTTCGGAGAATGCGGTTCGGCTCGGCACGGAAGCCATCCTGCTCCCGGAGCTCGGCCACCTCACCGGGCTGGCGGCGCGAGACGAGTCCGCGGAGTGAGCCGGCTCACGCCACCGAGTCGAGGAAGTTGCGGATCACGTCGTGACCGACCGCAGTGAGCACGCTCTCGGGGTGGAACTGTACCGCCTCGATCGGGTGTTCGCGATGGCGCACTCCCATCACGAGCGGCTCGCCCTCGTGGTCGGTCCGTGCGGTGACCGCGAGCGCGTCCGGCACCTCGGTGGCGATGAGCGAGTGGTACCGCCCGGCCCGAAACCCCTGGTCTAACCCGCGAAAGACGCCGCTGCCGTCGTGGTCGACCGGGAACGCCTTGCCGTGGATCGGCTCGGGCGCGTGCCCGACCGTCCCGCCGTACTCGTGGACGGCCGCCTCCAAGCCGAGACACACGCCGAGCGTGGGCACCTCCGGAGACAGCTCCCGCAGGACGGGCGCGGTGACGCCCACGTCGCGCTCGTTTTTCGGGTGGCCCGGACCGGGGCTGATGATCACGGCGTCGGGCGCCTCGGCTTCGACCGCCGCCAGCGACGCGGTGTTTTTCATCACCGCGATCTCGACCGGCTCATCGCCGTCGCCGAGCGACAGCTCGGAGACGTACTCGACGAGGTTGTACGTGAACGAGTCGAAGTTGTCGACGACGACCACCTTCATTGTTCGACCTCCTCGCCGACCGGCCTGTCGTCGGCCGCCGGGTCGTCTGCGTCCGGCGAGCCGGCGTCCGTGCGAATCCGGTCGATCGCGGCGAGAACGCCCTCCATCTTCCGTTCGGTCTCCTCGTACTCCGCGGTCGGGTCGGAGTCGGCCACCAGCCCCGCCCCGGCCCGAACCGTGACCTCGTCTTCGTCTCGGTCGCCGACGCCCCGCCGGAGCGTCGCCGTCCGGATGACGATGGCGAAGTCGGCGTCGCCGGTCCACGAGTAGTAGCCCACGCCGCCGCCGTACGCCTCCCGCGGAGTGGTCTCGAGATCGTCGATGATCTCCATTGCGCGCACCTTCGGCGCGCCGGTGAGCGTGCCCGCGGGAAACGCCGCCCGGGTCGCGTCGAACGGGTCGGCGTCGGCGGCGAGCCGTCCCGTCACCGTCGACTCGATGTGTTGAACGTGGCTGTACTTCAACACGTTCATGAACTCCTCGACGCGGACGGAACCCGGCTCGGACACCCGCCGAACGTCGTTTCGCGCGAGGTCGACTAACATGGTGTGTTCGGCGCGTTCCTTGCCGTCTGCGAGCATCTCACCGGCCAGCCGGCGGTCCTCGACCGGACTCGTCCCCCGCGGACAGGTGCCCGCGATCGGGTTCGAGACGACCCGGTCGTCTTTCACGGAGACGAGCGTCTCCGGGCTCGCGCCGACCACCGTCCGGTCGTCGTGTCTCAGAACGTACATGTACGGCGAGGGGTTGACGTCGCGAAGCGCCGCGTACAACCCGAGCGGGTCGACGTCGCCGCGGAGCCGCCGGCTCCGCGAGATCACTCCCTGATAGATGTCGCCGTCGAGCACGTGACGCTTCGCGGCGCGGACCGCCTCCTCGTACGCCTCTTGGGGGTCGGCTTCCGTCTCGCGCACTCGGATCCCGCCGGGGTTCGGGGGGTCGGCGTCCGCCAACTCGGCGGCGACGCGGTCGGCCTCGGCAGCGAGCGCGTCGTACACCTCGGCGGGGTCGTCGTCGGCGCCGATAACGGGCGTACACACCAACTCGACGGTCCCCTCCTTCTCGTCGAAGACGACCGTCCGCGTCGTCAACACGAACTCGGCGTCGGGAAAGTCGGTGTCGGGGCGGTCGACCCCAACCTCGTCCAGCCAGAGGTCGTACACCGCCTCGTACGCGAGAAAGCCGACGAACCCGCCCGACAGAATCTGCCGGTCGGTGTCGGGAAATCCGCGACGGCTCACGTCGGGGAACGCCGCGCGAACCCGGTCGATGGCGTCGCCGGCAGCCGGGCCGAGCGGGTCGCCGTCGTCGCCGTCCAGGTCGCCGCCGCCGCCATCCGGGTCACCAAGAAACTCCGCCGCGGGCCCGAGCCGCGTGACGCGCGTTTCCGCCGGATGTACCGAGACGACCGCCTCCGGGTCGTAGCCGACGAACGAGTAGCGGGCGTGTTTATCCGCCGTCCCGCCGGCGGTGAACGCGCCGTCGGGATCGCTCGAGGCCACCTTCTGGCCTGACTCGAGGAGGAAGCCGTAGGGGCTCTCGCCCACGAGCGTCGCGTACGCGGACGACGGGGTGAGTTCGGGGTCGAGCGACGCCGCCGTGCGGACGACGACCGGCGTCTCGGCGTCGGTGGCGAGTTCGACGAACTCCCGGCGCGACCGGTCGAGGTCGGTCATACGACCTCCACCTCCCGGCCGGCGTTGGCGACGAAGCGGGCGACCGCGTTGTGGTCTTTCCGCCCCTCCGAGAGCTCGACGCCCGACGAGACGTCGACCGCGAACGGGTCGGCGGCCCGGACCGCCTCGCCGACGTTTTCGGCGGTGAGCCCGCCGGCGAGCACGACCGGAACGGTCAGTCGAGCGGCCAGGTCGCCGGTCATTCCCCAGTCGTGCGTCTCGCCCGTCCCGCCGGCCCCGGAGTCACGGGTCGAGTCGACGACGAGCGCGTCGGCGACGCCGTCGAACTCCTCGGCCTGAATCGGGTCGTCGGCGTCGACGGCGAGCAATACCTTCCGTTCGGTCTCGGCACGAATGTAGCCGATCTCGTCCGGCGTCCACTCGCCGTGGAGCTGGACCGCGTCCGGACCGACCGTCCGCACGAGTTCGACCGCCCGTTCCGGCGACGCCGGCATGGTGACGAGCGTCGCCGTCACGAACGGCGGCACGTCGGCGAGCAGCTCCGCGGCCTTCGCCGGGTCGACCTCGCGCGGCGTGTCGATCGGCACCTCGGAGATCACGCCGACCGCGTCCGCGCCCGCCTCGACCGTCGCCTTGAGGTCCGCGCCGCGGGTGAGTCCGCACACCTTCACGCGCGCCATCAGTCGTCCTCCGATCCCGAGCCCGCGGTCGTCTCGGCCGGCGCCGATTCCGCCGCGGGCTCGCCACACAGCGCCGCGAGCTTGGCGGCGGCCGCCCCGGAGTCGACCGCTGCCGCGGCACGCTCGACGCCCGCGGACAGAGAGTCGGCCTCGTCGGCGACGTAGATGGCCGCTCCCGCGTTCGCGAGCACTAGGTCGCGTTTGGGTCCGGTGACGGAGCCGTCGACGATCCCGCGGAGGTCCGCGGCGTTCTCCGACGGGCTACCGCCCGCGACCGCCTCGATTGGGGCCGGCTCCACGCCGAGGTCAGCGGGCGCGATCGTGTACTCCGTCACCTCGTCGCCGTCGACCTCGGCGGCGACCGTCTCGTCGTGGAGCGCGATCTCGTCCATGCCCGCGCCGTGGACGACGAGCGCGCGCTCGACGGGCATGTGGGCGACGGCGCGGGCGATCGGCCCGACCAGCTCGGGATCGTACACGCCGAGCAGCTGCGCGTCGGCCCCGGCGGGATTCGTCAACGGCCCGAGCACGTTGAAGATCGTCCGCATCCCGAGCTCCTTGCGGGGGCCGATCACGGCCTTCATTGCGGGGTGAAAGACCGGTGCGAGCATGAAGCCGATCCCGTCGTCTTCGATCGCGGCCTCGACCGCAGCCGGCTCGGCCTCTACGTCGGCGCCGGCGACCGCCAGAACGTCCGCGCTCCCAGATGAGGACGACACGGAGTAGTTGCCGTGTTTGGCGATCGGGACGCCGGCGCCCGCGGCCACGATTGCGGCGGTCGTCGAGACGTTGATCGTGTCGTGGTCGTCGCCGCCGGTGCCGCAGGTGTCGACGAGCGGCGAGCGGTTCGGCTCGATCGTCCGCGCGGCGTCGCGCATCCCGCGTGCGAACCCCGCGATCTCGGCTTCGGTTTCGCCTTTCGCGCGCAGCGCGGCCAGCAGCGCGCCGATCTGTGCGTCGGTCATCTCCTCGAAGACGAGGCGAGCGGCCTCGCGGGCCTCCTCGAGCGACAGGTCATCGCCGTTCGTCACGCGTTCGACCGTGTGTTGGATGTCCATAATGTTCACCGATGTATGTGTTCGGGTTGTAATGTACAAGTGTGTACACTAATTTAATCCTGTCGCCCGGCCGCTATGGGCCACGGAGTCGGATCGCGGCGAGACGCCGGCTCAGGTGAGCGACGTTGACCCGTCGGCCTCGACCACGACGACGGGGACCGACGCCTGCTCGACGACGGCGTCGGTCGTGGAGCCGAACACCAGCCGTCCGACCGTTCCGGCCGTCGGGGCGCCGACGACGACGAGGTCGTAGTACGGCGACTGATCGACGATTGCGTCCGCAACCGCGTCGTTCTCGACGAGCCAGCGGTCGACGCGGTCGAACTCGCCGAGCCGGGCGCCGGCGGTCGCGAGGAGTCGCTCGCCGGTAGCCCGGGCGTCCATCGTTCGGTTCTCGGAGACGGCGGTCTCCGTTCGCTCGGGGGCGTCGTCCGACGAAATCACGTGAAACAGCTCGACCCACGCGTCGGTCGTCTCGGCGATGCGTTTCGCGACGTCGACGGTCGCGCCGGAGTGGGGGCCGTCCGCAACGGCAACGAGAACCGAACAGATGCGTCCCGGCCGCTCGGCCCGGTCGACCCCATCGAGCGTCACCTGGCCCGCGGTCGTCGTCTCCGCGGCCGCCGCCTCGACGACCACCTCCAGCGACGGGCCGTCCCGAGGCGACCACCCCTCGGCGGCTCGGTCAGCCGCCGTTTCTCCGCCGGTTCGGTCGTTGGCATCGCTCCCGTTCATATCTACATGTCAGACAGCCGCATGATAAATCCTGTTGGTTCGGCCCGTTTTGCCCGGACCGTGCCCGTACGCACTGTCCGTTCGTACTGCCTCGTCGGACAGCTGCGGGCTCACTCCCGGAAGAACGTCTCGCGCTCGAACGGCTCGTCTTCGCCCTCGACGGCGAGCACGTCGAGGGCGGTGACCTCGGCTCCGACGCCGAGCAGCCCGCCGAGACTCGGCTCGGTCCGCCCCTCGTCGCCGGAGATCAGCTCCTTGACGTAGAGGCCGCCCGCCCCGTGAATTTCTACCGTCGCGTGCCGGGGATCGGTGAGCTCGGCGGTCGCCTCGTACACGTCTCGCTCGCGGGTGAGGCTCGCGCGCCGGTGGTCGACCCGGTTCGGCGTGTACTGCTTGACTGTCGCGCCGTCGATCTCGCCGATCGCGTCCGCGAGTCCGTCGGCCGTCATCGCCGTCTCGAAGGTCACTTCGGCGCGGTAACGTTTGGCGGCGTCCAGCTCCTTGACCCGCGCCACCATCTCGTGGGTCGCCAGCCGGAGCCCCGTTACCTCGACGGCCCCGTCGGCAAAGGCGTTGATGTCGGCCTCGAGCCGGTCGGTGTCCACCCGGCGGCGGCGGGGCTCTTCCACCTCGATCACGAACGGTCGTCCGGTGCCGAGCATCCGTGCGTCGACGTCCTCACGGCCCGCGCCGTGAAACGTCGCCTCGGTGCCGTCCATCACGTCTTCGACGATCGGCGCCGTGTACTCCTCGACGCTGTCGTCGTAGAGGTACCCCGAGCCGCCACAGTGGTCACACGGGTCGACGCCGTTGCGCCCGGAGCCCTCACACTCCCGACAAGGCCACTCCGTCTGGGGAATGTCGCGCTCCAGTTTTCGATAGCGGCCGTACACGAACGTCGAGTTCACCGTCGCGTCGAGGTCGTCCGCCGCGAGGTCGATCGTGAACTGTACGTCGGGGCGGTCGAAAGACACCGTCGTCTCCGTCAGTCGCCCGACGCGTTTGCCCACCTCGCGGTTGAACTCGGATTTGAACGGTTCGCCCGCGTCCGCCGCCAGACCGGCCTCCTCGCGCAACAACGCCTCGTTCTCCTCGATCAGCGGCGGCGGGCGCGTCCCGACGTTGTAGGTGGCGAACTCCGTTTCCTCGACCGCCTCGGCGGCGCGGCCGGCCCACTCGTCGAACTCGTCACACCGTCCCTCACACACCCAGCAGTCCGTGGTCGCGACCGGCTCGTGGTCGACGTCCTCGCGCAACGCGAGCGCGATCCGAAGCGCCGACCCGCGCTCGGCGTTCGCTAGTCCGAAGCTCCGGTCGGCGACGAGCCGACCCAGACAGGCGTCGCACACCGGATCCGTCGCGGTCGCACGCGCGGCGACCTCCAGTACGTCCATACGGAGCGAAGTCGGCCGGGCGGTAATTGTCTTCCCCTTGTGTGCCCCGGCCGACTTATGTCCGTCCCGTTCGTTGGTCGGGGCGTGAGCGAGCCGGCGAGCCGCGACCAACGACGCGAACTGGGCGTCCAGCTGTTGGCACACCTCGAGGACGGCGAGCTGTCGCTGGCGGCGGCGATCGACCGGGTGGAGACGGTAACGACCAGCCCCGCGCTCACCCGCGACATTCTCGACACGGCAGAGAAACGCGGGATCATCGAGCGCGAGGACGCCCGGCTGCGGGTTCGACGCGGCGGAACCTACGTCGACTACGACAGCCAGGTCGTCGCCCGAGACGGCGAGTTCGAGTGTCGACGGTGTGGCGCGACGATCACGACCGGCCACTTCCTCCGGCTGGACGCCGGCGAACTGGGGCCGTTCGGTTCTTCGTGTGTGCGGAAGGTCACCGGCCGGGAGTCAGAGTAGCCGCTGCCGGGCGACCGGCCGGTCACCGCCCCTGCCGGAGCTCTTCTATCAGCCGCTCGAGAAGGTCCGCCTGCTTGTCGAGTCTGGCCGATTGTTCTTCGACGGTCTGCCGCAGCTCGGCGACCTCCGTGGCGAGGGCGTCCTCCTGCTCGATGCTCGCGTTCTCGAACGGCGACCCTTCGAATCCGTCGCCGCCGGTCGTCTCCTCGTCGGTCGACGGGTCGCTCGCGGCCGCCCCGCCCGTCTCCACCCGTGGCTCGCTCCCGACGCCGTCGTCCGTCGGCGTCGATCCGTCGGCTTCGGCGTCCGACCCTCCCGCGGGGACCGACCGCGTCTCCGCGGCGTCGCTCGCGGCGTGGTCGGCGGCCGGCGACGCCGACAACGGATCGGGGCCCTCGCCGAAGTCCGTGGTGTCTCCCGACGCTTCCGCGTCCGACTCCTCCTTGTCGACGGCGACGGCGGCCCGAAACTCCTCGAGGCTCCTGACGTCGTGAAACGCACACACCGCCTCCACAAGGCTCTCACGGACCGCTCGGGCGGATTCGTTCGGCGCTTTGAACCGCTCCGGCCGGCCGTCGTGGGTGAGCACGACCGTGGTCGCGACCGTCCCCTCCTCGAAGCCGAGGTCGGTGACGTCGGCGTACGAGAACGCCTCGAACTCGCCGTCCCACACGGCGGCACCGACGTGTTTCACGAGACGGGTCTCGGTGACGACGAGGGTAAGCTCCGAAAAACGGAACGTGCGGACGACCGACTCGCCGGGATCTGTCACCCCGCGCGCCGAGAGCACGCCGGCGAGCACGGGGTGGATCACGTCGTCGAGCCGCTTCGTCGGGACCGAGAGCGGTTCCTCGCCGTCGAGGCCGTAGCCGAAGACGATCTTGGATTTGCGGCGGCCGGTCGAGACGGCGAGTCGCTCGGCGTCGTGGGCGTACTCCTCGACCGTCTCGTCGGACAGCAGGCCGTCGGCCCGGTAGACGAGCGTCCGCGTCGGCGTGACCGCGAGGATATCGTCTCCCCCGAGCGGGACCCGTGCGATGACGTCGTCGTCGCCGACGGCCCCCGACAGGAGTTCGGGAAGGCTCATACGGCGAACGTCCGCGGGGTTCGGCATAAATCCGCGGGTCGGTGATGGCCGCTCGCCGGCCGTGTGGACGCCTCGCACGCCCCCGACGGATGGGAAGGTTAAAGAGTCTCATCGCGGTACG
>KI543169.1:186547-206456 GCA_000496175.1 uncultured archaeon A07HR67
CCCGGCCACTACGACAGTACCAGTGTGTTCTGTACACTTCTAGCGTAGCGAGGACGCTAAACCCGATACCAACACGGCCAGCGAGATGTCCGAACCCCTCACCACGCGGAGATAGATACCGACGGCGGGTCGTGCGCGCAGCACAGTACTGACTTCGGCGCGTGAACCGTGATACCGTCTGCTCCTGTGCTGACGGCGGCAGCCGCGACTCCGGGCAGTCGGCGCCGGCTGGTTGAATGAACACTAAGGACGCTTCGTTCTAATGTTACTTGTTACGTTATCTTGAGGTTCTTCGTTGGATTGGTGTCGTACTCGCATGTCCGTTTGATGAATAACCTGCGGCCCGACTGATCAACAACACCGGAGTTGAATACCCATAGTTCGGCTGTTGAAGCCGGGCTCTCCGCTCGGTACACCACTTTTTCGATTCTGAGGACTTCGCGGGTGAGCGGCAAAATACTTATTTGATTGTCATTTGAAGCGTGAACTTGCGGGAAACTATGGTGAACGTTTATGAACGTACCCGTCGGGCGTGACACCACGTCCATCGAAACAGGGGCATCGGGTTCAACAGACACGGCGGGCGCCGTGTTCCCGACGGTCGCGCGTGGGGGTGGCAGCCGATGTTCCTGACGCTCGGATCGGAGGGCGAGCCGGTCGAGAAACTTCAGGAGCGTCTTGCTGACCGCGGCTACGATGTCGGCCCTGTCGACGGCACGTTCGGGCGCCGGACCCGAGAGGTCGTCGTCGAACTCCAGCGCGAGACCGAACTGCCGGCCACCGGCACCGTCACCGCCGCGACGGCCGAGGAGTTGGACCTCGACATCGACGCGTCCGAGATCGAGGACACCCGCTCGAAGTTCACGCAGTTGCTGATGCGGAATCCCAACTACTTCGGCAACCAGCCGTCGGTGGGTACCGAACCCGTCACGGAGAAGGTCGGCGACACCACCTACGAGGAGATCACCTGCCTCGGGTACGACCCTGGTGTGAGCCAACTCGAAGCCGTCGTGAGCGTCAAGCGCGACGCAGGCTACCTCGGCGACGTCTGTACCGACGGCTCCATCGAGTACGTCCGCTTTTTCCTCGACCGTGACCGCACCGGCGACTGGGAGGACGTCGGCGTCGCCTCGACCCGGGTGTACAACATGCCGGGCCCGAAGCCCGTCGATTACACCGTCTCGGTGGAGTTGGATCAGGAACTGGACCCGTGTAACTCGGCGGTCCTGCCACGGGTGCGGGCGATCCTGAGCTGGGGGGTCGAACCACCCGCAGAAGACGAACTCGCAGACGACGAACCTCCCGCTCACAGTCACCGCCCGGCGTGGGGCAACCGGTTCGAGGCGAACATCCAACTCGAACCGCGGTCGCCGACGGTCAACGACATCGTCAAAGAGGATCTCATCGGCACCGACCTGTTGAACGGCATGGACCTCGATACCTCGATGTCGTTCGACCCGCCGAAACCGAACTCAAGTCAGTTACTAATCAAATACGAGGGGACGGACGTCCCACCCCACCGTGCTGGGTTCGAGGAGTTCAAGCAACTGCTGGGCGGTCCGCTCTCCCGTGGCCAGAGTGGCTCGAGCGGCTCCGGCGGTCCGAGCGGTCCCGATGGTCCGAGCGGCCCATCTGGACCGATGCCTTCCGGTCCCGTTCCAGGACCGTTTCCCGGGCCGCTTCCCGGGCCGATTCCGAGCCCGTCCCCAGAAGGGCCCGATGTCGAGTTGCCGCCCGGCCTCGACATCGACACGGATGAGTTGGTCAACGACCTGTTCGAGACGACGGAGGACACGAGTTACGAGGAACTCGACTGCGTGGGCTTCCGTCGGGGCCTCCTCACCGCCTTCCTGACGATCAAGCGACCCTCCGGCTACTCCGGTGGCCTGTGTACTGCCGGGAGCCCCGAGTACGTCGCCTTCTGGGAAAAGCCGGTGAGCGGCGGGACGTGGAACCACATCGGCACCGGATCCGTTACCGTCTACGACATTCCGGGCCTCCCGAACGACGGCCTCCAGTACGCCGTCCACCTTCCTTCGGATCTGAGCCATCGGCGCAACCCGTGCGGTGACGGCCCCAGTCTCGTCCGAGTCCGTGCCGTCATGTCGTGGAACCGGAAGCCGCCGTCGGGCGATCCGAACTTCGCTCCGACGTGGGGTAACCGCGTCGAGACGCTCGTACAGGTGCCCTCGGGACCGACTCCTGGCGAGGGATTGTTCGAAGTCGGGACCCTCGGCAACGTCGTCCCGACGGATATCGACCAGACGACCGGGACGGACGAGACCGGCACCGCGACCGGCCCGCTCGTCTCGAGCGGCGGCTCCGTCAGCGCGACGATGGCTCCCTTCGGCGGCCGGGTGACGATCACCGGCCGGCCGGACGGCATCTCGCCGTCCGCGAGCGGGCCGAGCAGCCTGAAGTACCGCATCTCGGTCAAGCCACACGACGCTCCTGACAGCGCCTACCGGCCGCTCACCAACGAGTTCCGAGTCGCCACCTACGCCAGTCCGGGCACGTTCCAGACGATGACCGTCGACAGCGACGGCTTCTATACGTACGTTCCCGGCGTCAAACAGAACCTTGTGGCCATTTGGAACACGAGCGGGGACGGCGTGTACGACCTGAAGATCGAGGCGAAACGCGGCGACGGTACGCCCGTCGACGCCGCCGCAATCGCCTACCCCGACGGAACGACCGAGGACGAGCTCGTGATCCAGCTGGACAACACCGCTCCCGAGGCCAAACTCGATATCACCGAGGTCGTGCCCGCCGGGGGCAAACCCCGAGAGGCCGAGGAGTGTGGCTTCTTCAACGTCGGTGACACGGTGCGTGGCACCTTCACCGCCGACGACGAACACCTCCGCCCCGGACCGACCGGGTGGGCACCCTACCGGTTCCAGGTCCATCCCAACGGGCCCAACGGGCCGTCGGGCGGTGCCAGCCCCAGCGAGCGAACTCCCGGCGGGTCGATGACCGTCCAGGCCCGCGACGGCGGCGACGGCTACTGGACGCTCGACACGACGGGGATGCAGTCGTGCGGCTACATCGTCGACATCGACGTCACCGACAACGTCATCGTGAACAACAATTACCGCGGTCACCGCGCCGGCGAAAACGAGGGCTTCTGCCTGCTCGACCCCGACGAAAAAGTGGTTACTGACTCCAGTTCCTCGGACGATGGGTCCGATTCTGGTTCCTCAGACGATGGGTCCGACTCCAGTTCCTCGGACGGTGCGTCCGACTCCGAAGCGGGCTGATCGGAACCCGCCACGGTTCTTTGTAACCTCCATTCACTCGGCGCCTACGGTCGACAACGACTGACACCGTGACAGGGGTCAGTACCGACCGCTGTCGTCGCGCGGGCTAGATCGTCACGCGTCCGGAGCGTTCCGCAAAGCCGCCCGGCATCGCCTTCGCTGGGCGATCGAACAGGTGAGTCTCCCACGAACGAGTGATCGATGAGTCGTCCGATCTCTTACTGACCGTCCGGCATACACGGCTGCTCGGCTCCCATCTGCGGCCGAACTGTTGATTCCGTGCGCTTGAGATCACCATAATAGTATTATACTATTGATTGTGAATGACTAGCACATGTGCCCGGAGAGAAGTACGGTCTTCGCTCTGTGCGCGGTCATCGCCATTCTGTTCTTGCTTAGCGGAGGGGTCGCGGCGTCAGAACACTCGGCATCGCCGGAATGGAGCGATCAAGTGTTCGACGACGTCGAGGAAATCGTTGCCGAGTACAACGCACAGGCCGACGACGAGGTCGGTCTTCTTGAGGGATGGGTGCTCGGAAACGATCGAATCAATCTTCACGTAAGAGACGCCGAGGGAGCACGCGCAGTGTACTCGTTGCGCTTGGACGAACAACAGCAGGTGACGGCGGTCAGCGATGAGCCATTCGAGAATCCGACGGTCCGCCTTCGAACGACGAAGCGAGTCGTCGAGGGGATACCGGCCGGTGACCGCACCGAGACCGCGATCAAACAGGCGATATGGAACGACCGCATACGGCTCGAACGCGTCCTCTATCTCACGCCAGGCACGGCAATCTTCATCGGCGGCAGAGACCTCATCATCGGCGGTGGTATCATGGCCGTGTCCCTCACCGTGTTGAATTTCGTCGGGATCAAATCGGTGTCCTCAGTGTTGGCGACGATCAAGAAGACCGTTCTCGCCGCTCTCGGGTCTCTCTGGGAGGGTCTCGGTGGAATCGCTACGCTGTTGACTGTGCTCGAAAGCTGGATATGCTGGAAAAACTACAGGCACAGATCAATCAACTGTGGACGGTGATCGGCACGAAAATGAGATATATCCGCAACCGATTGTTCCCGCAGGACGAATCGGACACAGAACGGACGGAGTGAGCCGTGAGGATCTGTCCTGAGCTATGCCGGATCTGAGACCCTGATCGACCGACCGCCGCGCCGAGCGCTTTTTTTTCTTGCCCGCCAAGCGACGGCGACATCCATCGATCCGGGTTACTCGCCGGCGGCGTTCATCTGTTTTTATTACACGCCGCACCGCTGCCGTGTCCACCGAGGTCAGTTCACGCGATCCCTGAGACAGCGCCTTCGTCTGGACCTTGGTTCTCCCACGGAACACATCGGAAAATCGGCGTCAGTCGTCCCTAACGGCCTTCTCGGAGCCACCCTTGGCGTCGGCCGCCGAGCCGGTTCGGCTGACCGTCGCCGTCAGTCCGTCAGTTGTCAGTTCCAGACTCGCCGTCTCGAAGACGGTCGTGTACTGCTTGTGGTGATGGCCGTCCGGACACATCGCCATCGTCGTCTCGACCAGCCCGGCGTCCGCCAGGTCGTTGAGGCGACGATAGACGGTCGGCCGAGAAAGCGACACCGCCTCCGCGACGGCGCGTCCGCCCATCGGCTCGTCCGCTATCGTCTCAAGCACGCGGCGGGTGTGTTCGTCGCCGAGCAGCTCGACCAGGTTCTCCGCCGACGGGACTCCCGACTCTCGTTCGTCGGAGGCGTCGTCTCTCACAGCGGTGCCGTTGGAGGAAGCGACTGCGCTCGTCATTGTCTACTCTCTCGAACGGGTTCGCTCCACCTGGAAGCCGGCGCTAACTATTCGGATTCTCGATCTCGGAGACTCTAACAGTAAAGAATCGAACGAGTGGGCCTTTCTCCGGAAGCCACGCGACGGGAACCCACGCTGGAGCCACCCGGCGTTGCTGGCGGTGAAACGGTGACCGCCGTGTCGTCTTGGCTTGGTACCGCGACGGCTTCGGCGAGTCCGGCGGCGCCGAGTAGCCGCGGTCTCTGCGTGGTTCGCTCCTCGCGTCGGCCGCAGAATGGAGTGCCAGCCGTAACGGGGCCCGATCATCAGCCGCTCGACAGCACAGCACGTGGCTGCGTCGGGCCAACCACTCATCGTACCGATATCTTCAGCGCCTGAAACGCGTCGTTCCGAGTTATGTTATCGAGGGAAACATACTGGAACATGAACGTCTGGCTGCCGAGCGTCGACACGACGTGGCCTTCCGCTGTGAGGGGTACCGCGCCGACGGAACCGGCCCTCAGAGTGTGGGCGCTCGTGCTGGCGACCTTCGGCGTCGGCGACGGCGTCACGACCGCCGCAATAATCTGGATGAGCCCGGCACACAGCGAAGCGAATCCCGTCGTGAGAGCAGCGATTACCAACTTCGGCGCCGGCGGCTTGGCCGGATTAAAACTCCTCACGATTGGTGTCTGTCTCGCGCTCAGTCTCTGGGCGAGCACGGACGACGACCAGTTCATGTGGTACTTCCCGCCGCTAACGCTGGTACTCGTCGGGACAATGACGACGCTAATTAACATCAGTTTGCTTTGGTAAGCGCTCGGCCGACCGCGTCAGTCACGTCGTACTCCTGTGTAGCCGTCGGCTCGATACTACCGGTCCCCGAACTCTCGACCGACCCAGTTCAGTGGCTCACAACACCCGGACTGTGTTTTCACTGCCGACGACACACGCTCACCGGCACTCAGCATATACGTCTTCGAGCCTGAATGATCGTAGATGCGGCGTGATCCGCGAACTGCGCTTCGGCGATTCTACAGGCTGGTGACTCCAATGACGCTCACACAGACACAGATACGCGAGTACGACCGCCGTGCGATGGATACTGAAGCAACTGCTACAGCGACGTTCGGAATCGGGTGTTTCTGGGGCCCAGATGCCCAGTTCGGGGCAGTCGACGGCGTCGTTCGCACCCGCGTGGGCTACGCCGGAGGGACGAAACGCGACCCGACGTACCACTCCTTGGGCGACCACACGGAGGTGTTCCAGGTCGACTTCGATCCCGACACAATCACGTATCGAGACCTCTTGGAACTGGTGTTCGAGTCGCACACCCCCCGACGCCAGACCGGAAAAACACAGTATCAGAACGTCGTTCTCGCCACGACGGCAGATCAACGAGCGATCCTCGACGAGTTTCTCGCCGCACGCGGGCTCACGGCCGATGGAATTGAAACACGCATCGAACAACTCTCGCGGTTCTACCTCGCCGAGGAGTATCATCAAAAGTACACGCTCCGATCCGTCTCCTCGTTCATGGACGCGTTCGAGGCGGCCGGATACGGCGACGACGACCTGCGTGAGTCGCCGATCGCCGCAAAGCTGAACGGGTACGCTGCCGGACACGACGTCTCCGTGGCCGAGGAGCTTCCAGCACGGCCGTGAGACTCGTCGGTACCACACCGCCCGGCCGGACGCGTCCTCGACGACCCACGCCGGAACACTCTCCGGAAGGCACGCGACGGGATCACCACCGACCACGTCCCGACACACCGTACCGACCGACTCAGCCCGGCGCGACTGACTCGGAATCCGCCTTCGATATCACGGTCCAAGCGCCGCAATGTCGGCGCCGACCGCGGCGCGCGCATCGGCCGGATTCGGCTCGCTATCGGCCAGGTGCGTCCACTCACAGACGGGCAGCGCCGCGATGCGTTCTCGAATAGCCGGCCTGTACGCCGCGGCCGACGGAATGCCGTCGTTCTCACCCCAGATGTCGTCGATTACGGTCCGTGAATCGATGCGGATCTCCACGGCGTCCGGAGCACAGCGCGTAGCCAACGCCTCGAGCCCGAGGTGAAGCGCGGCGTACTCGGCGGTGTTGTTCTCGGATCTGGCGCCGACCGGTCGCCCCAGCCGAACGGTCGGGCCGCCGGAGGCTCGCAACACGGCGCCGGCGCCGGCCGGCCCCGGATTCCCCCGTGAACTCCCGTCGACGTAGAGGACGACGTCGGCAGTGACCGCGTTCCACCGGCGGTCTTCCACGACGGGCGGGTCGGCAGCGAGGACGTCTTCGACGGCGGTTCGGATCTCGCCGTCGGTCGTCTGCGGGCTGAACAAGCCTCTGTATCCCGAGACCGCGGCGTCGATAGCGTCGATGGCCGGTCCGATCTCGTAGCCGTACGAGACGAGCACGTCGTCGACGCGGCTGGCAAGCGGCGAGAGTCTGTCCGTGGGGAGTTGGTCCATTCTCGGTGGCTCGACTGGTGATCACTACTGCGCGAGCGGACGAGTATGTGTCGCGTGAAACTCGGGCCGCGTCGCCGGCGTCTCACGCATCTCGACACGACCACACGCCCGTCTGCGTCTCGCGTGCGGCGGATTCCGCCCGGTAAAAGCGGGCCGACTCGGAGAACGTGCTGTCGAACACCCGGGCGTGCCCCCGTTCGAGCAGACGGTGGTTGAAATTGACACCGTCGTCGACGACGTACGCCAACAATCGACCGAACGATCCTCGCCGGTCGGCGGCCTCGTCGAACCGGATCTGGACCGTCTCCCCGCTCAGTTCTCGTTCGGCGAACGTCGACGCCTCGTGGCCGTGGTCTCGAAGGCATCGACGGGCGGGCTCGGAGTCGGGAACGCCCTCGTACTCGTCCGGACTCACCGCGGTGTGGACCTCCGGGGTGTCGACGCCGAGCAGCCGGACGCGATCACCGGTCCCGTTTCGATACTCGATGTCCATCGTGTCGCCGTCGACGACGCCGACGACCTCGACGGTCGCCGCGTCGCCGGTCGAGTCGGTCGTCGTCGCCGACCCCGTCGGCTGTCTACCGTCGCCGAGAGGGCCGCCGCCGAGAAGCGTCGCCCCGATTACGGCGAGCACGACGAGTCCCCCGACCAACGCCACCGCTCCCGCGACGGCGCCGCCGTCCTCGCCGATCCCGGGAACTGCCGAGAACGACTCGGCCGCACCGCCGCGGTTCGTCGCGACGACGTACGCCGCGACGAGCGGCCAGACCGCCACCAGGGGCAGCGACGCCGCCGCAACGGCGGCGTTCTGGACCGTCGACCCGGGAGCCATACCCGGAACCACGTGCGGTAGCGAGATATGCTATCGCGGTGTCGTCGGCACATAGTGGTTTGGACGCCGGGCCTCTCGCCGGCTCTGTGTACCGGCGCGAGCGGCGCGAGCTCGGAGGCGGTAGCGTCCGCGTGTCGCGCGAACGAATCACCGATGTCTTACCGGTGGACGCGTGACGGTACACACATGACCTCCGAGACAACGTCCGCGGCGCGGTCGTTCGACACGAACGACGCTCATATCGTCACGCTCGAGGGATCGCCGGACAAGCTGGCGTTTCACGACCCGACGACACCGGACAGCTACCTCGCGATCGAGGAGCCGCTCGACCTCCGCGACTACCGCTGACGCGAGCGTGAGCCGGTTGCCACGGCAGCCGAGAGCCGGCGAACGACGACACCGGCTGCCGCGGCCAGCAGCGCGGAGATGTCGGATCGTGTGGATGAATAACATATATTACGAACCGGCACGATTATTCATCTGGAATGGGTGCCGTTGACGACCTTCGTGACAGTCTCCGGGAGAACGACAACCCGGACACGTACGTCGTATCGAAAACCCGACGTGAGGGAGACACCCACGTCGGCGAGGTTGAGCCCCAGCGGCTTCGGGAACTGCTTCGGGAGTATCCGGACGCGTGCCGGGTGTTCGAGATGGTAACCGGTGCCGGTCACGAGCATCCCGTCGCGGGCGACGGCAACTACTCGCGGGCCGAACACGCGGGCCGGGTCGAAACCGACCCGGAGTCCGTCATCACCGACCTGTCGGGCGGAGCCTACTCCTGTCGGGTCAGATTCGACACGAGCGAGCCGCAGCTCGCGACCGTAACGAACGGAACCACCAGAGCGCAGGTCGAGATCGACGACACGGTCGCCCGTCTCGTCCCGCCGATAGACAACAGCTGATCGCCGCCCGCGGCGTCCCGCCACAGGACGGCGCTACCGGTCGCGCAGAACCGTCTCCCCGGGAGCCACCGTCGCGCCCGTCGAGAGCGTCACGCCGGCGTTTATCGTGGCGTCGATTCCGGTTTTGACGTCGTCGCCACAGACGACGCCGAACTTTCGGCGACCCGTGCTCACCCGATCGCCTTTCACCGTGAGTTCGACCGGCTCCTCGTCGTGTCGGAGGTTTGCGACCGTCGTGCTCGCGCCGAGGTTGACGCCGGTGCCGAGCACGCTGTCGCCGAGGTAAGTGAGGTGTGGCACCGCCGATCCCGCCATCACCACGCTGTTTTTCACCTCGACGCCGTGGCCGACCCGTGTCTCCGGCCCCAGATACGTCGCGCCCCGAACGTACGCGTTGGGGCCGACGTGGCTCCCAGCCCCGACCACTACCGGCCCCTCGATGACGACGCCCGGCTCGATCGTCGCGTCCGGCGCGACGACGACGCGACCCCGAAGCTCCGCGTCGTCGCTGACGTCGCCCGCGAGGTCGCGGTCGATCTCGGCCAGCTTCCACTCGTTGGCCGCGAGCAGTTCCCAGGGGCGACCGACGTCGAGCCAGCGGTCGAACCCGACCGCCCGGACGTCCGTCGTCTCACACGCCCGTTGGAGCACGTCGGTGATCTCGGCCTCGCCCCGGTCGCTCTCGTCGACGTCGAGCCATCCGAGCGCCTCGGCGGGAAACACGTACGCGCCCGCGTTCACCAGATTCGACGGGGGATCGACGGGCTTTTCAACCACCGACCGGACCCGCCCGTCGTCGACGCGCAACACCCCGTACGCCGAGGGGTCGTCCACGCGGACCGAGCCGACGGCGGCGTCGGCGGCGTAGAGGTCGGCGAGCGACGACCGGTCGTACAACACGTCGCCGTTCAACACGACGAACGGCTCCGCCCGGAGCGCTCCCCGAGCGGCACGGACGGCGTCGGCGGTTCCGCGCTGGTCGGTCTGCTCGACGGTCTCGACGGGCACCGGCCAGTCGCGGGACCGAACGGCGTTCCGAATGGTCTCGGCCTCGTACCCGACCACCACCACGACGCGGCTCGCTCCCGCGGCGATGGCGTCCTCGAGACAGTGGACGACCAGGGGCGTCCCCGCGACCGGCAGCATCGGCTTCGGAGTGTGTGCGGTCAACGGACGCATTCGTGTCCCTTCGCCAGCCGCGAGCACGACGGTCTGCATACGGGCACCGACAGCCGACGAGGAGAAAGGTATTGTGGCGTCGGGTCGCGGTAGCCGCGTCGGTCACTTGTCGACTGCCGCGTCGATTCCGCGGTCGACGATCGCGGCCGCGCGCTCGAGCAGCCGGTCTGCGGCGTCGGCCGCGCGTGCTTCCGCCGTGACCCGGATCACCGGCTCCGTCCCCGACGCCCGGATCAGAAACCAGCCGTCGTCGGTGTCGACGCGCACGCCGTCGAGCGTGGAGACGTCCACGAACTCGTCCGTCACCGCCGTCTCGATCCGCTCCATCGCGGCCGTCTTCGCGTCCGTCTCGACCGAGCGGCGTCGGATCGGATACCGCTCGATCGCCGCCAGCCGCTCGGACAACGGCGTCGACGCGGCGAGCGCCGCGAGCCGCACCGCCGCGAGCGGCCCGTCCGGACACAACGTCTCCTCGGGGAAGATCCACGCGCCGGACGGCTCGCCGCCGAAGACGACGCCGTCGCGTGCGGCTCTGTCGGCCACGTAGACGTCACCCACGGGCGTGTACACGAGTTCTGCGCCCACCTCCGCGAGCGCGTCGGCGGCCGCGAGACTCGTGTCGACGGGGGCGGCAACTTGGTCGCCCGCTCCCGCGGCGGCCCGGCCGAAGACGGCGAGCAACACGTCGCCGGGGACGAACGCGCCGTCGTCGGCGACCGCCACGGTTCGGTCGGCGTCTCCGTCGTGAGCGATTCCGAGGTCGGCGTCGGTCGCCTCGACGGTGGCGGCGAGCGTCTCACACGTGGCCGCGGTCGGCTCGCTCGGGCGGGCGGGAAACCGGCCGTCCGGCGTTGCGTTGAGCGTCTCTACGGCCGCACCCAGATCGCGGAGCGCGCTGGCCGTGACGCCACCCATCCCGTTTCCGAGGTCGACGACGACCGACACCGACGAGAACGGGTCCGAGCCGTGTTCGTCGGCCGTCGCGCGCTCGCCGGCCGCGACCAGCGCGTCGCGGTGGGCGTCGATCGCATTCGTCCACCGCTCGTGGCTACCTTGGCCTCGCCAGTCGACGAGGTCGAACGCCGACGCGCGGATCCGGTCCGCGACGGCCTCCTGCTCGGCGGGCGAGTACGCCTGTCCAGACGGGGTCCACAGTTTGAGCCCGTTGTCGGCGGGCGGGTTGTGCGAGGCGGTCACGACGATTCCGGCGTCGGCCGAGCGCGCGGCGATCGCCCGCGCGACCGTCGGCGTCGCCGCGCGGCCGACGTCGACGACGTCGGCACCGGTCTCGCGAAGCCCCGCGGCCAGCGCGTCGCGAAGCGGTTCGCCCGTTCGTCTCGCGTCGCGACCCACCACAACGCGCTCCGTCTCCGTGCCGACCGCGCGCCCGACGTCGAGCGCGACGGCGGCGGTGACGTCGTCGCCGACGCGGCCGCGGATCCCGCTGGTTCCGAACATACCCGGTGTCTCCCGTCGGGAACGCTTGTAACCACTGGTGCCGGATCGGTCCCGCGTGTTCTCAGATCCGGTTCTCGCGGCCGGGGTCGACGTCGATAGCGTCGACGGGACAGACGTCGACACACAACATACAATCGATACACTGGTCCTCGTCGGTCGGATTCGCCTTCATCTCGGACTCGCCGTGTCCGGGCGTGTCGACCCACTCGAAGACGTCGACCGGGCAGTCTTCCAGACACGCGCCGTCAGCCAGACAGATGTCGAAGTCGACCGCGACGTGCGTGCCGCGGACCCCGAGCTTCTCCGGCGGCTCGACCGGGCCCCACACGTCGACGCCGTGCTCCTCGCCGGTTTGTTCTAGGTTCTGCTCGAAGTTCGGGTCAATACCCATCGTGTACGCCGTTTCGCGCCTCTACGGTTAAACTCCGCGGCGGAACCCGACGGCGCTCAGGGGTGCGCGTAGTAGGCGACCAACTCCTCCTCGCCGGTCGGCCCGTCCGGCTCGTCGGTGCCGGCCGGGTCGAACGCGTCGAGCCGGGCGAAGCCGACCCGTTCGAACTGGACGACCGTGTCGATCGAGGCGTCGGCGACGCCCGGCTCGGTGTAGCCTCGCACGTCGCCGTCGACGGTGCGCAACAAGGTGTCGAGCGACCCGTCGGCGGGGACCCAGTGAACCACGTCGACGCCGCCGTCGCGAACCACGTCGATGTCGGCGTCGAGGTAGACGAGCGCGTCGGCCTCACGGCGCACGGGACCGTACCCCTTGAGCCAGACCCGGTCGCCGACCGGCGGAAGGTCGGAGGATTCGAGACGAACCCGGCCAGCCGGGACGGTTCGGTCGCCGCGGTCCGGGTGTTCGGGATGTCGCGGCGGCTGTCCGGCCGCCGGAGCGGGAACGTCGCCGTCGACGACCGGCAGTTCGACGGCCGGGTCGTCTGTGCGGTCGCGGACGAAGAAACACCGGTCGGCCTCGTCGTCGACGATATCGCGGTTGTTGGCGTACACCGACGACATCGCGAGGTCGACGTCCGAGGTCGACATCCCCAGCGCCGTCATCGATTCGACGAGCGCCTCGCCGCGGATCCCTCGTCGTCGCATCGACCGGATCGTCGGCGCACGTGGGTCGTCCCAGCCGGTGAGGTCGCCGGCCTCGATGAGCGCCTTGATCGTCGACGTCGAGAGGCTCACGTCGTACTCGTCGAGTTGGACGTGTCCCCAGTGGAGGACCTCCGGGTACTCCCAGCCGAAGTAGTCGTAGACGAACCGCTGGCGTTTTGCGGAGTCTTGGAGGTCGATGCCGCGGATGATGTGGGTGACGCCGGTGAGGTGGTCGTCGATCCCCGACTGGAAGTCGAGCATGGGCCAACACCGGTACTCGGCGGCCGCCTCGCGCGGGTGTGGCGTGTCGATCAGCCGGAAGGCGACCCAGTCGCGCAGCGCCGGATTCTTGTGTTCGATGTCGGTCCGAACCCGGAGGGTCATCTCGCCGGCGTCGTAGGCGCCCTCGACCATCGACTCGAACTCCTCGTGGACGACACTGGCGTCCTTCTTCCGGTGGGGACACGGCTCGCCGGCGTTTTTGAGCGCGGAGAACTCCTCGCCGCCACACGAACAGGTGTACGCGCCGCCCGCGTCGATCAACTCGCGGGCGTGGTCGTAGTACGTTTCGAGCCGGTCGGACGCGGTCACGATTCGGTCCGGTTCGAAGCCGAGATACGCGATGTCCTCGCGGATCGCGTCGTACGCGTCGAGGTCGGGGCGTTTCGTCTCGGGGTCGGTGTCGTCGAACCGACAGATGAACTCGCCGTCGTACCGTCGTTTGTACGTTCCGATCACGGCCGGCATTCGAGCGTGGCCGATGTGCCAGGGGCCGTTCGGGTTCGGGGCGGCGCGCATCACGACGGCGCCCTCCTCGGCGTTCGGCAGCGGAGGGAGAGTGTGGTCGTCGCCCTCGTCGTCGGCCTCCAACTCCGCGATCCGGTCCGGCGCGAGCGTCTCGAGGCGGTCGCGCCGCTCGTCTTCGTCCATCCGGCTCACCTCGGCTACGATCGGCGCGATCACCTCGGAGATCTCGTCGCCGTACGGGCGGAAGTCGGGATTCTCGCCCATCAGCGGACCCATGATCGCGCCCACGTCGGGATCGCTGCCGTGTTTGAGCGCGTTGAACAGCGCGGCCGTCTCGCCGGCCGCCTCCACCCGCTCACGGAGTTCGTCGTCCATACCCCCGATTGTCGGGGTCGACGCAAAAACGCCGCGGAACGGGCACAGTCGGGCCGGAACGCGAGCCGTAGGAGGCGTCGTCGTCTCGTCCCGTCCGGTGTGGCCCTCGGGGTCCGCGGGTAGGGGTGTTTGGAATACGGGCCCACGGAGATATAAACGTCCACGATAGTTTACGCGAGAGTCCGCGTGTGCGCCGTAAACAATCGAGTGGTTTATGTACTGTTACTGTCGTATCATAATGATCTTATCTGAGCGACTCCACTCCAGTCCACTGGGTTGATAGCACCCCGGAGCGTGACTCGGCACATGAAGACGCGCTGGCCAGGGCTAGACGCCGGTCGACTCGGGTGGTCCAGATGGTAGAACCGATGACGCGGGAGGAACGCGACGCGGGCAACCGCCGGGTCAAACTCGGATTCTTGTTTCTCGTGACCGTCTCGCCGCCGCTGATCAGTCTTCTCGGCGATCCGACCACCGCTCAACTGGCCATCGCGACCGGCGGGGGATTTCTCCTCGGACTGCTTCTCGTCTGGTACCTCGGCAAACTCGCCGCGGAGTTCACGGGAGGCGCCCGCCGGCTCCGATGACGATCCGGACGCTCTGCCGGCCTCCGGGACGCCTCGAAGCGTGACCTCGGAGCGTGATCTTGAGGCGGCTCACTCGCCGGACGCGGACAGGTCGTCGCCGAGGCCCGATCCGTCGCCGACGTGGACGGTGTCTCCGGCGCGGTCGCCAACGACCGCCCGCGACGTCGACAACGGCGAGACGCTCACCTCGCCTTCGACCGTCGCGAGCCGGTCGGACCCGGGGTCGTCGGCCACGTCACCCCGAAGAAACTCCCGCCAGAACCGGTCGCGGAGCTCCATCCCCATCTCGCCGCGACGCTCGCCGAAGCCGTCCGCGTCCGTCTCGTCGGTCCCGTCCGTCTCCGCCGGTGTCGCCTCCGTTCCCGGCCGGAACTCGATCACGTCGAAGCCGCGGGCGGGTTCCGTCAGCCGATACGTCGGGTCGGCGGCCGCCTCGTCGTCGGCGGCGGGGACGTTCACGTTCAACACGTCCGCGCCGAACGGAAGCCGACCCTCCTCGTCGACGCGAGCGACGAGGTCGGTCGCGACCTGGCCCGCGAGCGCGAAGTCGCCGTGGCTCACCGTCGGCGGAAACGGGAGATTGCCGCGGTCGTACATCGACACCGCGATCGCGGGAATCCCGAGAAAGGAGGCCTCCATCGCCGCGCCGACGGTGCCCGACTGTCCGAGCACGTGTGCGCCGATGTTCGGCCCGTGATTACAGCCGGAGACGACGACATCGGGCTCCAACTCGAGTGCGACCGACGCGACGGCGACGCAGTCGGCCGGGGTCCCTTCGACCGCGTAGCCGAGATCCGTCTCCGCGTACTCGATGGTGGTCTCCCACCACGACCGGCTCCCGCCGACGCCGGACTGGTTCGTCGCCGGCGCAACGACGGTCACGTCGCACGTCCGCGAGAGCGCGTCCGAGAGCGCACGGATCCCGGCCGCGTCGATTCCGTCGTCGTTGGTGAGAAGAACCTCGCGTGTCATGGGTTTCTGTGCGGGCCGACCAGTAAAAACGCCGCCGGAACGTCTCCGGCTTCGACGCTCAGGAGCGACGGCCGATACACTCTGCGGCTCGACGAACTGCGAGCGCCGCACGGAGCGTCAGGCGCGGACTGGTACGTTCGGTTCGGGGACCGCGGGACCGCGGCCGGTCAGTCGGCGGTGACGGGCTGGCGGGACTCCGCCATCGCCAACACCTCGTCGAAGAAGCCGAGCGAGTCGTGTGGCCCCGGGTTCGCCTCGGGGTGGTACTGGCGGGTGATGACGTCGAGTTCCTCGCTGTCGAGGCCTTCGACGGTGTCGTCGTTGACGTTCACCTGGGTCACCTCGAGCGGGCCGGTGTCGTCGACGGTGTAGCCGTGGTTCTGGGTCGTCATCACGACCTTCTCGGTCCGGAGGTCTTTGACCGGCTGGTTCACCCCGCGGTGA
Organism: uncultured archaeon A07HR67; assembly: GCA_000496175.1. Taxonomy (GTDB): domain Archaea; phylum Halobacteriota; class Halobacteria; order Halobacteriales; family Haloferacaceae; genus Halorubrum. Next base: position 202,627 of record KI543169.1, read on the forward strand.
CCGAACGACATCTTCTCGGTCGAGCCGCCGAGCGCGCTCGCGATGATCTGCTGGCCGAGACAGATGCCGGCCAGCGGCACCTCGCCCGCGAACGCCTCGATGAGTTCTTGGGCCGCGACGAAGTTCTCTGGGTCGCCGGGGCCGTTCGAGACGAACACCACGTCCGGGTCGACGGCGGCCACGTCGTCGGCGGTCGCGTCGTACGGAAAGACGGTGACGTCGGCGCCGCGGTCGGTCAGCGAGGAGATGATCGACCCCTTCGCGCCGCAGTCGACGAGCGCCACCGTCGCTGCCCCGTCGCCCTCGTGGACGGTCGGCTCCGCGACGGAGACGTCCGCGCCGATGTCGACGTGAGCGCTCATCGGCTCGCACGCCTCCATCTCGGCGACCGCGTCCTCGGGCGTGGCGTTCTCGCCGGCCGCGATGCCACAGGCCATCGCGCCCTCCTCGCGGACGGTCGTGACGATCTCGCGGGTGTCGATGTGGTCGATCGCGGGAACGTTCTGGCTCTCGAGCCACGCGGCGACGTCCTCGGTGAGCTCGCGGGCGATCGCCGCGCGAGGCTGAACCGAGTCGGACTCGAATCGCTCGGATCGGACGCCGTAGTTCCCGATCAGGGGGTACGAGAAGGTCAACACTTGTTCGGCGTACGAGGGGTCGGTCAGCGACTCCTCGTAGCCGGTGTACGCGGTCGTGAACACGAGTTCACCACGTGTACGCCCCGGTGCGCGGGCGCGCGCTTCGAGCACGCGTCCGTCGGCCAGCGCGATATAGGCGTCCGACATTACGAGAAACGTATACATGTACCCTAATAAATGCGTCGTTCGAAGATTCGTTACGAAATTCGTAACGCACGCGCCGGGCGGGCCACACGACCGTGTGAGTCGATCGCCTCCCACCGCTGTGGCTCTCCCGTCTACTTCGGTACGGTCCCGATACGGCCACGGTACGGCTCCGAGACACCCTCGCTCCCGAGGAGAAAGTGGACTACGAACATCGCATCCTCGGCGCGTAATCGTTGTGGAGTTCGAAGCAGAGTTACGATGTTCGCAAGCGGTAAGTCGGCGCGAGACCTCGCCTCGATATGGACGACCTCGACCGCCGGATCCTCTCGATCCTCAGACGGGACGCGCGAACTCCCTACACCGAGATCGCGGACCGCGTGGGCACCTCCGAGGGGACGGTTCGCAACCGCGTCGAGCGGCTGACAGATGAGGGGATCATCGAACGGTTCACCGTGACCACGCGCACCGGCAACGTGAAGGCGATGATCGAGATCTCCGTCGAGATGAACGTCAACACCGCGGCGGTCGGCGAGCGAATGGTGGAGTGGGATGAAGTGGACTTCGTCTGGCAGGTCTCCGGCGAGGACGACATCGTCCTCGTCGTCGACGCGGTCGACACCCGCGCGGTCAACGAACTGATCACGCAGGCGCGCGAACTCGACGAGGTCAAATCCACGAAGACCCGGCTCATCCTCGACGAACGGCTCGGCTGAGACCGGCGAGCCGCCCGCTCACTCCTCCGGCGCGAGGTCCGACGACCGTTTCGCCGCGAGCTCGCGTTCGAGACTCCCGCGTTCCCAGCTTCGCGCAGTGTTCCCCTCGATCTCGGCGCGGAGCGTTTCTTCGATCAGCGTGACCGCCACGTTGTTTGCGCCCTCCGGAATGATCAGGTCGGCGTGTGTTCTCGTCGGCTCGACGAACCGCTCGTGCATCGGCTTGACAGTCGAGAGGTACTGGTCGATCACCCCTTCCAGGTCGCGCCCGCGGTCGAGCACGTCGCGCCGGATCCGCCGAAGGATCCGCACGTCCGCGTCGGTTTCGACGTACAACCGGAGGTCTACCATCTCGTTGATCGCCTCGTCGTGAAGCGCGAGGATCCCTTCGAGCACGATGACGTCGGTGGGTTCGACGGTCGTCCGCTCGTCCGTCCGGTTGTGTACCTCGAAGTCGTATCGCGGCATCTTCACCGACCGTCCCTCCAACAACGCTTCGAGGTGGTCTCTGAGGAGGTCCCACTCGAACGCAGACGGGCGGTCGTAGTTGATCTCGCTGCGCTCCTCGACGGAGAGATCCGAGCGTTCGCGGTAGTAGTTGTCGAGCGGGATGTGAGTGACGTCGTCGCCGAGGTTGCGGGTCACGAGCCGCGAGACCGTCGTCTTCCCGGCGCCGGTTCCCCCGGCGATGCCGATCACGAACGAGGGTATGGACATACGTGCGTTCCGGCGGCGGCCCGTTTCAACGCTCCCCTTCGGCGCCGACCCGAGCGCCGCGGCTGCGACCGTCGCCGCCTCCGGACCCGCCTTGTTCCGTGACGGGTCAGCCGACCTCGACCCCGTTCCGTCTGCCGAACGTTGGCGTACGGCCGGCGCCAGTATAACGCTATCGGGGGCAGATTTTAGCCGCTCGCCGCGGATCCGCGACGTATGCGTACAGACACCACGGTTCGCGACGTGATGCACCGGGAGTTTCTCGGAGTCAGCGAGTCTGACCTGCTCGCCGACGCGGCCACGTTGTTAGTCGAGGAGGGAACGGACTGTCTCGTCGTCCTCCGCGGCGGAGAGGCGGTGGGGAGGCTCGCGGCCAGGGACGCGCTCGCGGCGGTCCTCGACGCCGATGACGACGCGACGGTCGGAACAGTGATGCGGCCGCCGCTGCCGACGGTCGCGCCCGACGACCGCCTGCGGGCCGTCGAGGAACGGCTCGTCGCCGAGGGCGTCGACCGGGTCGTGGTCGCCGCCGACGGCGACGCGGTCGGCGTCGTCACCGCCCGGGACGCGCTCGCCGCCGGCGCATCGCGGCCGACAGAACCCGTCGACGAGTCGGGCGTCGCCGGCGACACACAGAACGGCACACGCCTGGAGACGAGCCGCACGGGAGCGGCCGACGTGGCCAGGGGCTCCGAGCGGGCGCGAACCGCCGCGTCGACGGACGCCTCGGGCTCGTCCACGCAGGGCGTCTGTGAGGTGTGTGGCGCGCTCGCCCCGGAGTTGGCCGACGCCAACGGGCAGGCGGTGTGTCCGGACTGTCGGGAGGTGTGAGCGCTCGGCGGTAGGCTCAACACGCGGCGGACCGAACCGCGAGCCGTGTCCGACACCGACCGACCGCGCGTCACCGCGGCGACCGCCGCCGACATCGACGCCGTCACCGACCAGTGGGTGCGGCTCGCCCGCGGCCAGCGCCGCCACGGGTCGACGCTGCTCGCCGCCGGCAACCGAGCCGCGGTCCGAGAATGGGTCGCCCAGAGCGTGGTCACCGGCGAACTGCTCGTCGCTCGCGACGCCGGTAGCGACGGAGGTGATGGCACCGGGGAACGCGCAGGCGCGGGCGACAGCGACGCCGGCAACAGCGACGCGGGCGGTAACGACCCCAGCAACGACGACCCCCTCCTCGGATTCGTCGGATTCTCGCTCGAACACGACGGATACGAGCGCGAGTGTACGCGCGGGACGGTCACCAACCTCTTCGTTCGGTCCGACCGGCGCGGCGAGGGGATCGGGTCGGCGTTGTTGAGCGCTGCCGAGCGCGCGCTGGCCGAGGCCGGCGCAGACGCGGTGGCACTCGAGGCGCTCGCTGACAACGACCGGGCGCGAGCGTTCTACGACAACCGCGGCTACGACGCCCACCGGATCGAGTTCCGAAAGGAGATCGGCGACGAGGAGTGAGCCGATTCCGGAAGGCTCGCGGAAAACGACACGCACTCATACGAGGACCGAGAACCCCCGTCTGCGCCAGGGGAGCATGGGCGGTTCATGCACTCGACTTGTAATCGAGACTTCCGGGGTTCAAATCCCTGCCCTGGCTTCGACCGTTTCCCTCACCCGCCAA
>KI543169.1:206476-207331 GCA_000496175.1 uncultured archaeon A07HR67
CGACCATGTGGTACGTCGCCCAGCTCCGTCGGAGGTCGTGACTCGAGACCAGCTCCCAGCGGTCGCCGGCGCCCTCGTCGGCGAGGTCGCGAGCCGCCTCACGGACCCAGCGCCTCACGCTCGACGTCGACACGGAGACGATCGGGTCGTCCGTGTCGCGCTCCCGCTCGGAGACGAACCGCTGTATATTCTCGGCGACGTCGTCGGGGACCCAGGCGTCGCGTGTCTTCCCTTCGCCGCCGGAGGTGTCCTTACCGCGGACCTCAAGGAGCCAACAGTCGCCGGAGGAGGACCAGCGGAGACGCCCTCGGGTCGGGTACGAGACCTCGTCGGCGCGGAGACCACACCTCCCCATCAGTTGAATAGCGACCTCCCGCTCCCAGTCGTCGGCACGGGCGGCGGCCTCGAGTTGGGATAACTCCTCGTCGTACGGGTCGAGGAGGCACTTCACGTACGTCCCGGAGTCGTCCTTAATCCGAACCATAGTCGCTTATGCTGAGAAAAAGCGGCCGGACGTAAGTCGTTACCCCCTGATTTGTGGGTCAAGAACGGTACTTCTCGGGGTTGTATAGACGGGTTGTACGACAACGCGGTTATCGCGAGCGACGAGGATGAAGGCGGAATTAGTCCGGGGGGGGGGAGCATGCGCGACCACTCACTCGGGTTATATCCCGACGACGCCCTCGCGAAGAGCGAAGTGAGAGAGCGATACTGTGGCGCGTGGTGGCGTCACGTTATCAAGCCGGGCCTGGCGGGGGTCAACGACCTCAAGCCGCCGGTGCGAGGCGCGAGCGATATCGATACATCGGGTGAGGCGTAATCGTCATTTCTGACGACGTTGACCCAGAGAACGCG
>KI543169.1:207351-227553 GCA_000496175.1 uncultured archaeon A07HR67
TACCTGCACCCGCTAATGCCGCGGTTCGTCTGGGAGGAAGCAATCAACATGATTGGACCAAGTATGATCGAAGCACTGGCGTTCCTAGTACTCGCCACCGCGGCAGCAAGATCCATGAGAGCTCAGTGATAGGCGAGACTGGGAGTGTATAAAACCCCCAATTAAACTATGGGGGTTATCAATCACAAACGTCGCTGAAAATAACCTCGTCGCACCTGCCCCGGGCAGATACGGGCGTCGCGGCGGTCAGGTATTATTATCCATACAACTAATCTCTAATTAAAAAGCATCGTCCCCACAATCGGGGAGTGACGTCTCAGTGAGGGGTGGGACTCGACGCCGCCGCCCAACTCGCCGGCACCCTCCGCGGCGCCGCGGTCGTCGCCGACCGCGACCCGTAACCTCCGGTCCTCCCGGCTCGGGACCGGGGTCTCTCTTGTTAGCCCCAAGGTGCCCTCCCGGATATGAGTGTGACTATATGTTATTCTCTACCTTCTCGTAAGGCCTATGCGTACACGCGGGTCAGTTTTTATTTCTCCTCGTCAGGCGGCGGGCGCTTCGAGAGCCGATCGAATCGATCCTGTGCCGCCTCTGCTCGACTCTCCGTCTGCTCAGGCTTGTACGAGGCAGATTCGATGTGCCCGCCACTGAGGACCACCGAAAGAATCGCGTCAGCGTGTTGCCCGTCCGATGGGAACTGTGAGGCTTCCAGCACCGCATTCCCCACCTCCTCGCCGTCACGCTCGAAGAACACGGTCGCAAGCCTGTCTTCGATGTTGTCAACGACTGCGGTGTACTCGCCGTCGGGAACCTCGATATCAGTCATTCGTAGCTTACCTCAAGTACGTGTTCCCCGTCAGCGTTCGAGAGCGTCACCGTGTCGCCGTCGTTGTTCCAAATCGGCGACGCCGATCCCCAGTACAGTTCGGTGTCGGTGTCCGTGCCGCTCCCGGTCCGAAGCGTCACCGTCTCACCCGCGTCGAGGGTGAATCCCTGCGGGAACTCGTAGCTGTGAGCTGCCTCGTCTTCGACGGTCCATCCGGACAGCTCAATCGGCTCATCGCCCGCGTTCTCGAAGACAACGTACTCGTTGGTGAGGTTCTCGCTGTCGTCGCTCTCTGTATCCGCGTTGATTGTCGCGACCTCCAGCGCCGTATCCGGGTCGGTCGACGTCGTCTCAGTCTCCTCGCCGGTGTCGTCGCCCCCGTCGTCACTCCCGTTTCCAGAACCGCTGTCGACCGAGTTACCGCCGAGCCGTTCGCGTTCGACGACGTCACCGCTCGTGCCCGGTTCAACCCGCTCACCGTCCCGGAGCGACAGGGATGCGCCGCGACACCAATCTCAGTCGGCGGCGTGCCGACGCGAGATGTTCGGGCGGGTCGTGCGTTGGGGCCGTGGCGATCGGAACGTCTGTGACGCCCAGCGCTTGCGATCAGCGAGCAAAATTTACCGCATCGTATGTATTTATCAAAAAGTTTGAATATTACCCGTGTAGAATCATGACAGTAGAGTCGTACGGCCTCATCAGCCTGTTTCCGGCATTGTTGGCGATCATACTAACCCTTGTCACCCGGCAGGTGTTGCTCTCATTGTTCGCAGGCATCTGGATCGGAGGGACTGTCCTCACCGGATGGAACCCGGCGGCCGGAGCGACACGGAGCCTCCAGTTCGTGGTCGACAACGTGACCGAGACGTTCAACGTGAAACTACTGTTGTTCACGTTCCTCATCGGGGCGATGCTCGGGATGATCTTCCTCTCCGGCGGGATGACCGCGCTCGCCGGACAGATTACGAAACGAATACGAACGCGTCGACAGGCGGCGATGGGCACGTCCCTGCTCGGGATGACCATCTTCGTCGACTCGTACGCCTCGACCATGATCACCGGATCGGTGATGCGGCCAATCACGGACAAGTTCGACATCAGCCGAGAAAAGTTGGCGTACATTCTCGATTCTACGACGTCACCGACAGCCTCGATATCGGTCGTTTCAACCTGGCTCGGGTTTGAAGTCGGGCTAATCGCGGAGCAGTTGAACACGATCGGAATCGACCGGAGTGCGTTCGTTTTGTTCCTTGAGTCGATCCCGTACCGGTTTTACAGTCTTCTCGCCATCGCGATGGTTTTTATTGTCGTGCTCGCGGACTTAGATTTCGGTCCGATGGCAAAGGCGGAGCGCCGCGCCAGGACCGAGGGGAAGGTCCTTGGCGACAACGCAGATCCGATGGTGGAGACACAGGAGGGTGACATTATGACGCCGGATCACGTCAACCCGCGCTGGTGGTACTTCGCTGCCCCAATCGTGACTCTCGTTGCGATGACTGGGTTCGCGCTGTACTACACCGGCGGCGGGTTCGGCGGACGCAGCCTAACGGATACGTTGTCGAACGCGGCGACCGCCGACTCGATTCTCTGGGCTTCCTTCTCGGCCTGTCTGGTCGTTCTGGCGATTCTGATCGGACACGCACGGGTAGCGATGGACCAAGTGAGCGACGCCATCTTTGAGGGGTTCAAGATGGTGATGTTCCCAGTCGCAGTGTTGTCGCTCGCGTGGTCAATCGGGGCCGTGAGTCAAGCGCTTGGGGTCGGCCCGTACGTCGTCAGCGTCAGCGAGGGAATCGTCACTCCAACTATTCTGCCGGCTATCATCTTTCTTAGCGCCGTTCTCATCAGTTTCAGTATCGGAACGTCATGGGGAACGATGGGGATCATGTTCCCGGTCGCGATTCCGCTCGGCCACGCAATCGGCGCGCCGTTGGCACCGGCGATTGCCGCGATCCTCACCGGTGCCCTATTCGGTGACCACTGCTCACCCATCTCCGATACAACAGTGATGTCGAGCATGTTCGCAGCGAGCGACCACGTCGACCACGTGAACACACAGATTCCGTACGCGGTACTGGCGGGAATCGTTGCGACCGGCCTGTTCCTCTTGGCCGGATACGGGGTGTCGGCGTTTGTGGGGCTCCCGATCGGACTAGCCGCCGTCGCCGCCGTGACGTATCTGCTCTCGGACCAGTTGGCCGTTGACGTGCCCAGTTCGTACGACGCGGGCGCAGACTGAGAACGCGCCCCTTCTGTTATCCGATGCTGATAACGTAATCTCTTGACCCGGCCGGCGGCTGCGACCCTGAGTGTACCCATTCTAGATCGCCGACGCAGACCGAGGTGAGCGAACGGATCCGTCGGGTCTCACGATCGGTACGAACGCGGCTGTCCGAGAGCACCCGATCGTCTCGATCGGGCAAACCCCGATGGCCACACGCCCACGCCGAGCGGTATCGACGCCTCGCTAACACACGCTGTAGATCGTGTCTAACTCGCCCGCTTCGGTGATCAGCGCCCGCACGTCGCCGAAACAGGCGTTCGTATCAACGGCGATCCGTTCGCTCGATCCCGCGGCGGAGATGTCGACGAGGAACGTCTCGACGCCGTCGGGGCCCGCCTGACGCGTGTTGTACACCGTTTTGTCCTCGTGTGGTTGGACCGTATGCGTTCGGTCGTACACCGCTTTTCCCGTCCGTTCCCGGCGCACGGCGACGCGCACCGTGACCGATCCGGTGTCGTTGTTCTCGACTGCGACCGCGTGGTCCGGGTCGGGCGTCTGTGTGGCGTCCGCGCTCGCCGACACCGCCTCCTGTGAGTCGGCGGCGTCGTTGGAGGGCTGTGTCGTCGTGTCGTCGTGTGGCGATGCTCCTGTGGCGTTGCCCGTCCGGGTCTCGTCGGTCGAGCCTCCACACCCGGAGAGGAGGACGGCCGACGACCCGCCGGCGAGCGCGAGGACCTGTCGTCTCCGCATACGAGCCCCGTCTTCGTGTCAGCCGTAATACCCTCGGTAAGGCAAAGCGGCGATTTGACCGTGCTGGCGACACCAGCGCCGCGACTGACCAAACGCCCCTGGCCCGAGCGCCGCCGGCCCGCGGCCGATAGCCGACGGATTTCGTTCGATTTATCTGATACGTGTGTTACGGGTATCTCGATGGCCCTCCAACTCAGCCAGGCGGTTAGCGACGGCATCGGACGGGTACTCACCCGAACCGGCGGCATCCTCCTCGTGACGCTGCTCGCGGTTCAATTGTTCACCCAGGCGGCGATCAACACCGCGGTGCTCGGCTCCCTGCCGGCGGAGATGGCCGGTCAGGTCGGCTCTGCTGGGCTCGCGTTGCCCGTCTCTGGACGCGTGGGAATCGTGTTGTCGGTCGTGGCGATCCTCGCGACTGGGGTCCACCTCGTGGTGGTTTCGCGGGCGCTGACCCGGCCGGCGCGCGAGCTCTCGGCGTTTCCCTCTCCGTTGTACGCGCGCCGGATGGGTCGTGCGACTTTCTCGACGCTTCTCGGCGGACTGGTCGTCGTAATCGCCGTCACGCTCGGCTTTGCCGCGCTGATCCTTCCGGGCATCTTTCTGTCCATCTCGTTCGTGTTCTTCGTCTTCGCGGTCGGGGTCGAAGACGCCGGCGTGGTCGGCGGCCTCAAACGAAGCTGGGCGATGGCGCGCGGAAACCGGGTCAAGATCGGGATTCTCGTCGTTCTGGCCGGCGTCTTCGGCGGCGTTCTCGGCGTCGTCGGCACGGTGTTAGACCTCGTCGGCCTTCCGCTCGCCTCCGAGTTCGCCGCTGCCGCCCTCAACAGCGTCTTTTTCATCCTGTTTTATGCGGTGCTCGCCTCGGCGTATCTCCAACTCAGCGACGACCGACCGGGCGGCTCCGGGAGGTCCGGCTCGGCCAGCACGACCGGAGGAGCCACGCCCAAGCTGTAGCCGGACGCCGAACGGCCCGGATCCGCGCGGTCACGGCCCCCCGGCGAGGTCCGTTCTCCGATGAGAACCAGCCGACGATCCGACGTGTCGGGGAGGCGAAAAACGACCGAAGGCCCCGCGAAGCGGCGTACCAGCCGGCGTTCTCGAGACGGCTTCCGTCAGGTCGGCCGACACCGCGGTAAATCGTGTCTTCAGGCGGGGAACGGAGTCTCTCACGGCCACTGGATTCGCGTGCCAGAACCGCCCCAAGTCGCCGGCGCCCGCCCGTCACCCTCGCCGCGACTGCCGGCTTCATGTACATCATCTGAGTGTTTGAGATAGCAATATGTGGGTCCGTGGTGTTGTGTCTCTATGCCCATCGGGCCAGCAATCGACGAGTTACACTTCACACAGGAGCCGGACGTCGACACCGTCCCGGGCCCCCGTTCCGAGGAACTGCTCGACCGACAATCGGCGGTCGACACCAACGCGGTCGCGTACCCGCGACGCGTCCCGGTCGCACTGGACGAGGCCAAGGGGGCGACGATACGCGACGTCGACGGCAACACCTTTCTCGACTTCTTCGCCGGCATCGGCGTGTTGAACGTCGGTCACTCGAACCCGTACGTGCTCGAAGGCGTCCACGAACAGTTAGACTAAGATCGCACACACGGTCGACTTCCCGACCGAGGCGCGTATCGAGTTCATCGAGCGGCTCGACGACATTGCTCCCGACGGCCTCAGCGGCAACAGCAAGGTGATCTTCGGGGGACCGAGCGGGAGCGACGCGATCGAGGGATCGATCAAACTCGCGAAACACAACACCGGTCGGCACGGACTGCTCGCCTTTGAGGGGTCGTACCACGGAACGACGGCAGGCGCGCTCAGTTTGACTGCCGGCAAGGCGTACAAGGACGGCTACGGGCCGTTGTTGGCCGACGCCGTCCACGTACCGTTCCCCGATCCGACCGAGACCGGTCCCGGCGGAGACGTCGCCGCGCTCTGTCCCGCGGAGAACTGTTGTCGAACCGGCGTCTGCGCCCGCGCCTTGGACGCGGTCCAACGGAAGTTCGAGGGGTCGTACGGCGGCCACGAGGATCCCGCTGCCATCTGGGTCGAACCGATCCAGGGCGAGGGGGGTGTGGTCGTCCCGCCCGAGGGCTTCCTCGAGGGGCTTCGTGACATCGCCGACGACAACGACGCGATGTTGATCTTCGACGAGATACAGACCGGCTTCGGTCGCACCGGCGAGTGGTTCGCGGCCGACCACTGGGGAGTGACCCCCGACGCGATGACGATGGCGAAGGGAATCGGCGGCTCGGGACTGCCGATCGGCGCGATGTTGTACCACGAAGAATACGACACCTGGGGGCCGGGCGGTCACGTGGGGACGTTCCGCGGAAACGTGCCGGCGTTCGTCGGCGGCATCCGCGCCATCGAGTACGTCGAGGAACACGACGTGCTCGCTCACGCGACCGAGGTCGGAAACGCCATCCGCTCGCGGTTCCGCGAGCTCGCCGAGGACGTGCCACACATCGTGGATGTCCGCGGCAAGGGACAGTTCACCGGCGTGGAGTTCCGCGTCGACGGCGAGCCCTCCAAACACCTCGTCGAGTCGATCCAGCGGGAGTGTTACCACAACGGCGTGTTGGTGTGGTACGCCGGGCGCGAAAAGAGCGTGCTGCGGCTGCTTCCGCCGCTCGTGCTCACCGAACGCCAGGCGGAGGTCGGGATGGAGATCATCTGTGAGTCCATCCGGACCGTCATCGCGGAGGCAGACGCCGAGCCACCGTCGGCCTGACGGTCGGGTTCTCCCGCCGACTCGGTCGTCCACGCGGCCAGCCCTTCGCGTCCCCCCGGCCGACTGTTCGCGTCCTCCCTCAGATCACCCGTCGATGGCGGCGACCATCTCGATCTCGACCGTGATATCGATGGCGAGCGCGGCGACCTCGACGGTGGTTCGGCCGGGATGTGGCTCGGGCATCCGGTCGCGGTACACCCGATTGAACCGGTCGATGTCGTCGATATCCGTCAGGTACGCCGTCGTCTTCACCACGTTCTCGAGACCGGTGCCCGCCGCCTCGAGAACGGCTTCGAGGTTTTCGAACGTCTGATGCGTCTGTGCTTCGATCGTCTCGCCGACGACGGCTCCGGTTTCGGGGTCTTTCGGAATCTGTCCCGCGGTGTAGACGGTGTTGTCGTGGACGACGCCCTGTGAGAACGGAAACTCGCTGTCGTATCCCGCGTCGGTCGAAATGTGTCTCACCATAGCCGTTCGACCCGCGGCAGCAAAAAGTAGGTTTGGGACGAGGCCGGCGTCACCGTGCTCGGCGAGTGTCGGCGTTCAGGGTGTCTCCCGAGAGATCCGTTTATGTACGGTGCGAACGCACAGGGCGTATGGACCGGCCCGACTCCGTGTTCGTGGGCGTCTCCGGCGTCGTCGGCGTGACCGCGCTCGCGGCGATCGTCGCCGCCGGCGTCCTCTTCGGCTTCGACGAGTCCATTCGCCGTCCGTTCGCGCTGCTCGCTGCGGAGCCGTTCGCGTGGATCGTGGTCGCCGCGCTCCTCGTTGCCGTCGTCGGAAACGCGTACATCGGCGCTGATTGACATCCTCCCCGCGCTGAAGCGCGAGGATTCCTTCGTGGGGCGTCGGGCCGGTCCGTCAGCCCCCGAAGGCAACTTCCTCACCCCGCGTGGTGAGTACCGGGTTCGTGCGCTACACGCCGGCCCTCGAAACGAGGGTATGGCGTATTCGGCGTCCGAGAGGGACGCGGTATCCGCTTGTGCCGTACCCGATACCGCTTGAGCGAAGCGTCCGAATACCGGACAACTACCCACGGTTGGAACGTGGGCGGACACGGGTCGTGCCATCGACCGTACTCCGCCGACGAGGGCGGAGTGCAACCGCGAACGGGGCGTGTTTTGGGATGCTGTCGCCCCCTCGTGTGCGCGGTCGTTGCCGACCGTCTCCAGTGACGGGTAGGGGTAGTGTGAGGACGGCGGACGAACCTCAACCACGTACTCCCCACCAGGTTTTCCGGTGGTGGGCGTGGAATAGTCCGTATCGGCGGGAAGTGGCCCCGGTTCTTCCGATTGAGAATTTACGCGAGTTGTCTTACTACATGACACCACACCGGGACACTTGATAATGCCGGTTGTGTAGGGTTTGTCGGCTTCATCCCGCCCTGAAGAACGAGGCTTTCGCCTCGTACTTTCCGTAACCAGACCGCGCGGTCGGGTGTGACCGCCGCTCAGTCACCGACCGCCGTCGGTCAGCGCGACGCGGTCGTCGTCGGTCGCCTCGGCGCCCACAGGCTCCGTCGTCGGCTGGTCGGCCGGCACCTCGTCCGTCGCGACGTGGTTCCAGACGGTGACACCCGCGACCGCGTATGCGACGAGGTCGTAGTGGACGTTCCCGCCGAAGCCGGTGAACGCCGCGAGCGTGCTGTAGCCGAAGACCACACAGACGCCGGCGACGAACGCCGACTCCCTCGTGACGCGCCCATCGGTCGCCGCGGAGACCGCCCGACGGATCGCCGGGCCGCAGGCGACGAGGAACGCGACGCCCGACAACGCGGCGAGGTTGACGAAGAAGTGCGTCGCCACCCGCGACTCGAGAATCGACCGGAGGTACTCGACGGTGACCGGGTCGTAAAACAACCACTCGACGCGGGTGGGGTACAACACGCCGATGTACGGCGTCGCGACCATCAGCCCGAAGAGGACGGCGACGGCGACGCGCGCGGAGGCGAACTGCGACGCGCGCCGGCTCGCGAACGCATCGTCGCCGGGGGCGACGACGAGCCCGTACGATTCCAGGCTCGCCCGCAGGTCGGTCCGCGAGACGGACGGGTCGTGGTGAACACCGACCGTCCCGTTGCGTTGTGTCGCCGAGGCCGCGCTGACGCCGTCGTGGTCGGCGAGCAGCGCCTCGAGGAGCGTCTCCTCGCGTTTCGTCTCGAGTCCGCTCACCTCGAAGGTGTCGTTGACGTGCGACTCCGGAACGCGTGCGACCCGCGGGCCGGCACGCGGCTCCGGCTCGCCGATGTCCCGTCTCTGAACCGCGGCTTCGAGGGTCCCTCGGAGGCCACGATACTCGTCGTCTCGCATGGAGAACGCATCGGATTCCACCGATATGAAACTTCCCCCAGCCGGCGGCGACGACGATTGGCCCGACCCACACCGGTGGCCACCCGCATCGGCGCCCACTGTCGGCGTCACCCCACCCAAAACGGTTTTGAGTGTGTGATGTGTTACCGAAATTTATGAGCGTGAATCGGGGCGGTGAGGCTGTCTTCCGGATCCCACACGAGGCCTCCCTCCATCCGGAGTGTACGAGCCTCTCGTGTGAGCTGTCGGCGATTGCGACCGAGCCAGGCGTCGTTACGACCGTCGTTTTCGCGGGGCTACTGGTTTTTGTTGCGTTCGCGTACCTCCGCGACGCGGAGGCGGCCTGTCGGCAGGAGCGACGCCGGGTGATGGACGAACACGACGCATTCGAGGAGTTTGCCGACCGTATCGCGGCGCTCGACCCGTGCCACATGGACGCGACAGACCGGCCCGCCGGTCCGATCGTCGAGACCCACCGGCCGGGCAACGTTGGCGGCGCCGGGACCGGCGACGTGCGGCTCAGGCGGGTCCTTGACACCTACCAGAACACGGTGATGGCGCTCCCGCACTACACCGAAGAATACGACGAGAGCGTCACGGAGAGCATCGCCGCGGAGTTGGGGCGGGACACGACCGTGTCGCTGGCGTCGAACGGGACGCTCTCGCCGGGGTTACAATCCGCACTGGTCGACCGGAGCCGACAGGCAGCGCGGGCGCGGCGCTCGCTCGCCGACGCGATCGAAGCCGAGGTCGACGCGCTCTCGGACGCCGAAACGACGCTCTCGGGAATCGAACGCCAGCGCAGCCGGCTGAACGACCACCTCGACGGGATCTCACACGGAGCGCGCGCCGACGCGTCGATCGATGTCTGGCTGCGCCTGAACGAACTCGAACGCGAGTGCGACGCTGTCGCGACGGAACGACAGGACGCGCTCCGCGACCCCCCCGTCTCTCCCGACCGGTCGAGCGGGGTTGACGCGGCGTTTCACGAGTATCTGTACGCGCCGACCGAGGGTCCGAAACACCCGGTGTTGGCGACGGTCGCTTCGGTTGGAGACCGGATCCGCGAGGACCGGGCCCGCGTCGCACGCCAGATCGCCGGCGGAACCTGACCGCTGCGGGAGCACGACGCCCAACGGAACAGGCGTCTTGCGGACGGATCATGGGCTACCGCCGCGTCGATCCCACGCGAGGTGGACGACGGCGCCGACCAGCGCCGCGACGCCGAGGTTCGACACCACCGCGAGAATCCCGACACCCACGGACAACGGGCGGTTCGACGACGCGGTCACGGACCCTCCCAGCGAGACGGCGACCGCCGCGAGGACGGCCCCGACCATCGATACCGGGAACGCGGCGAGCAGCGTCGTGGTTGCGACGAGCGCCGCCGCGAGGTAGCCGACGCCGACCACCACGTTCGCCCCGCCGGTTCGCGCGCCGAAGGCGTGTTTGCCCGCGACGCCATCACAGCCGTGACACATCGGAATCCCGCCGAGCGGCACGGCGAGAAGGTTCATTACGCCCATGCTCGTCGAGAGGTCGTCCGGAGGCACGTCCGCGTCCAGCCGGTCGGCGAGAATCAACGACGTCGCCAGCGCGGCGTTGCCGATCGTCATCGCGAGCTGCGCGAAGATCCCCTCGGCGGCGTCCCGTCCGATCGCGCCGGCGATCGCCGGTGCCGGCGGCGCTCCGGGAAGCGTCGGCGTCGGCAGCCCGCCCGTCCACACCGCGACCGCGACACAGCCGACGATGACGGCCACGCCGCCGGCGTTTCGGTAGCCAGCGACGGCAGCGCCGCCCGCGATCGCGACTCCGGCGGCCCCGAATGCGGGGTCTTCGAGAACGAGCCGGACGCCCGTTTCGAACAAGAGCAGCCCGACAGCAAACTGAACGCCTCTGATCACCGGGTCGCCGACCCATCGCTCGACGACCGCGAGCGTCCCCGAGAGGCCGATCACGAGGAGAACGATCCCCAACACCAGGCCGGCGAGCGCGAGTTCGGCGTAGCCGATCACGCCGGCGATCCCCATCGCCGCGAGCGCCTTCATCGGCTCCACGGAGAGCGGAAGCCCGTACGCGACCCCCCACAGGATCTGGAAGACGCCGAAGCCGACCAACACGTGTGGCAGCGACACCTCGGTCAGCAGCGCCAGCCCGACGATCAGCGGGACGACCGTAACCAAATCTCCTATCGCGCCGGTGACCGACCCCCGACTAAACGCGACTCGGCACCGATCGGCTACGCCGCCAGGAGAGCCCATACGACGCGTACGAACCGACGAATCGACTTGAAGATTGTCAGTAACCGCCCCGTGGCACGTTCTCGGCTCGCGACATGGGTACCGGTTACGACGTCGGTCAGAACGGCCACCAGGACCGACCGGTCACCAGCCGTCGAAGCCGGTCGACGACCCCCGCGGCGCGTTCTGAGGGCTCTGGCTCGCCGAGCTCCCAGCCGGCCTTCGCGGCTGCCTCGCGCGCCGTGAGGTACTCCCAGCCGACGTTCTCGGCGAGCCGCCGGTCTCCGCGGGAGGTGCCGACGAACACGTGCCGGGGAGTGTCCGTCGCCTCTTTGATGTCCACCATCGTTCCCCACTTGTCCCAGTCGCGGAGCGCATAATCGTTCTCGATCCCGTGTGTTCGGACGAAGGCGCCGACGGCGTCCGTGTCGTTGGCGACGATTCCGACGTGTGCGCTCCACCGGCGCGCGTCGGCGAAGACGGCGCTCGGGTCGGCGAACGACCGCGCGGCGCCGAGCGTGTAAAGCAGCGTCACCTCGCCGGTCTCGTCACCGGTACTCGTCACGACCATCGCGGGTGAGCGTCCGTGCGGCCGGTGGAGACATAAGCCGTGTGGCCGCCGCTGTGCCGGGCTCGAGCGCCGGCCGAGGAGGACGCCACCCGACGGAGGTGACTGGTCACGCCCTGTCGCGGCCGGCGTCCGCTCCCGGAAGCACGGTGAGGTCTCGACGGTCGAAGCCGACGGCGACCGATTCCTCCACCGCCGGACAGGAGCGCCGCCGTTCCGCGACCACCTCCGTTCCGGACGCCAGGCGCACGCGAACGTCGTATCTGCTCGCGGCGTCGGTGACCGAGCGGACGGTCCCGGACAGTTCGACGTCCGTCCCGGGGCGCCCGTTGCGGCTGATGTCGACGTCTCCGGGGCGAACGTGAACGACCGGATCGGTCCCTTCGATTCCCTCAGGAAGCCCGTCCACCGGCACTCGGCTCTCCCCGACCCGAAGCGCCGGAGGTGTTCGTTCAACGACCGTCGCCGGTAGCGTGTTCGACCGCCCGAGAAACGACGCCACGAACCGGTTCGGCGGCGACTCGTAGAGCGCTCGTGGGTCTCCGACGGCCGACATCTCGCCGTCCCGAAGGACGACGAGACGATCGGCGAGCGACATCGCTTCTTCTTGATCGTGTGTGACGAACAACGACGTCACGCCCGTTTCTCGGTGTATTCGGCCGATCTCCGTTCTGAGCTGGTCGCGAAGCCCCCGGTCGAGCGCCGACAACGGCTCGTCGAGCAGCAACACGTCCGGGTTCGGGGCCAGCGCGCGAGCTAACTCCGCGCGCCGCGTCTCGCCGCCGCTCAACGCAGACGGGTACGATCCGCGCTTCGCGGTGAGTTCGACCAGTTCGAGGGCCGCGTCGATCGCCGTTTCGCGCCGGGCCGGGGAGACGCCGTCGGCGTCGAGTCCGTACCCGACGTTTTCGCCCACGGTCATGTGCGGAAACAACGTGGATCGCTGGAAGACGACGCCCACGTCGCGCTCCTCGGGAGGGGTGTCGGTGATGTCGACCCCGCGCAGGCGAATCCGCCCGGCCGTCGGTGCGACGTGACCGGCGATGGCCTGGACGAGCGTCGTCTTTCCGCAGCCGCTCGGTCCGAGCACCGCGACCAGTTCGCCGTCTTTGAGCCCGAACGAGACGGAATCGACCGCGGTCTCGCTCCCGTATCGGTGAGACACCCCGTCGAGTTCGAGTCTCATCCGTCACCCACCGCCGGCGCGTGCGCGGACCGCTGGATCGCCGCGACGACCAGCAGCGTGATCGCCACCAGCGCGAGCGCGAGCGGCACGATATCGTCGAGCCCGCCGGCGATGAACGCGACCCAGATCTGTGTCGGGATGGTTCGGGGCGCGTACGCGACCATCATCGTCGCGCCGAACTCGCCGATCGCCCGGGCGAACGTGAGGACGATCCCGGCGACGACGGTTCTGCGCGCCAGCGGCAGCGAGACGTTCCAGAACGTCGCTATCGGCCCGTACCCGAGCGACCGCGACGCCTGTTCTAACCGCTCGTCGACGGCGCCGAAGCCGGCGCGAGCGGTGATCACGACGAACGGCGCGGCGACGAACGTTTGTGCGAGGACGACCCCGACGAGACTGTCGGTGAGCGGGACGCCGAGCCCCGCCGCGACCCGCCCGATCGGCGTGACGCGCCCGACCGCCGTGAGGAGCATCGCGCCGCCGACGACCGGCGGAACGACGAGTGGGAGCACGACCAGCGCCTCGACTAGCCGTTTTCCACGAAACGACCCGCGCGCGAGGACGTACCCGAGCGGCACGCCGAAGACGGTCGCGATGGCCGTCGAGACCGGCGCGGTGAGAAGCGAGTGTCGGATGGCAGCTCGGCTGGTCGGTCGCGCGAGCGTCTCGAGAACCGGCGTCGACCCAGTTCGCCCGAGAAACGTCACGAACGGAAGCAGAAACGAGCCGACCAGTATCCCGCCGAGCAGCCCCGGAACGACCAGTTCCGGAACGTCACGCGTCGTGATCGACCGCGCCGCTCGGTTCGCGAGGCTCACTCCGGGGTCACCCCGTCCGGGGCGTCGCCGTGAGCCTGCGGGAACCCGTCGACGCGCAGGCCAGCCCGTTCGAGACCGCTCTGTGCGCCAGCGAGAAACCGAACGAACGCCCGGCCGGCGCCGGCGTCGTCGGCCCCCTCGACGACGGTCGCGGCGTACACAATCGGCGTGCCGACCACGGTGTACCCCTCGTCGGTCGTGTACGAGACAGCGGCGTACTGCGACGCGTACGCCGGGTTCGAGAAGTTGTACGCGTCGGGAAACTCATAAAATGGAAGGTCGCGTTCGACGGCCATGTTCCGATACGCGACGGCGGCGGCCCGATTCCCCGATTCGACGCCGGCCAGCAGCCGGGGTTCTTCGGGTTCGCGATACGCCGCGTCGGCGAGGGCGTCGGCGAACCCGTCGAGGTCGTGTTCGGCTTCGGCCAGTCGGAACGCGAGTATCGCCCGATAGCCGAGCGGATCGAGGTTCGGATCGCTGATGGCGAACGCTCCGTCCTCGGCGGCCATTACGGCCTCGTACCAGGGCTCGCCCCTTTCGAGCCGGTCGCCAACGCGGGTCTCCGGCGAGTAGGCGAGCCCGATGGCGTTGGACGCGAACGCGACGTCCCAGTCGGCGTGGTCGCCGTAGAGCCGGTCGCGCAACAACCCGGCGTCCGCGCTGACGGCGACATCGGGGTGTGCTTGGCGGTCCTCGATCATCCGCATGATCGCGTTCGAGCCGTAGTACGACCCTCGGTACGCCGTTCCCGTCTGGTTCTCGAACGCTCCGCCGACGCGGTCCTCGAGCACCGCAGCGAGGCTCCCGGCGGCGAGCACCGACACGTGGTCGCTCGTTCCGAGACACCCCGCCGTTCCGAGAACGCCTCCGCCTGCCAACCCCGCGAGAACGGATCGTCGAGTGTGCCCACGCATGTGCCAAGAAAACGGGCCCGCCCGTAATGTGCCTTTGTGTAATTACTTTTGGTATCGAGCGTAACTAATACTGAATTCATCTTTGCCCGCTGGCGAGACAGATCGATGGTCGTCGTTCTCGACGTCGCCGGGCCGAGGCCGACGCTTCGACGATAGGGTGTGGTCGCCGCAGTACTCTCCACGAGTGGTCGATTTCTGTGTTCGAGTCGCACACGGCGCGGACGATCGCGTCTGTTAACGGGCGATTTTCATCATTCGTAAGATTATAGTCTCTTTGCGTGCCAATCACTACAATGACGTATCAGGAACTCGACGCCAAACTGGTGAACTCGCTGCTCGGAGACGGCCGTGCGAGCCTCCGGAGCATCGGCGAGGAACTCGACGTCTCGGTGACGACCGTCTCGAACCACCTCCGCGACCTCGAAACCGAGGGCGTGATCCGCGGATACAGCCCGGTCCTCGACTACGACAAACTCGGCTACGACGTCACGGCGATCATCCAGCTGAAGGTCGAAGGCCCCGCCCTGCCCGAGATCACCGAGACGCTCCGCCAGGAGGACCAGATGATCAGCGTCTACGAGGTCACCGGCAGCTACGACGTGATCGCGATCGGGAAGTTCACCGACACCGACGACATGAACGGTCAGATCAAGACGATTCTGGCGGACGCCGACGTGCGCGAGTCGAACACCAGCGTCGTGCTCAACGCGGCGACGGAAAACGAGCAGTTCGACCTCGACACGGAGTGAGTCGGCGGCGACGCCGCGCCCCGGTCAGCGGCGGTCGTCGCCCGCCGACCTGACCGCCGTTCCCAGACGCGTCGTCCTGTCGCTCACGAGCGTGCGCGACACGAGCGCCGCGACCACGATCACCAGCCCGACGCAGGCGAGGTACTCCGCCCGGTAGCCGATCCGAGCCGCCAACGGGAGGGCGACGATCGGGCCGACCGACGAGCCGAGGTCGCCGAACATGTTGTACACGCCTCCGAGTTTGCCCATGTCCTCGTCGGGGCCGATGTCGCCGAGATACGCGAGCAGCGGCGGGTTCGACCCGCCGACGCCGACGCCGATACAGGCGACGCCGACCACCGTCGCCGCCAGCGTTGGAACGGCCCCGAGCAACGCGAAGCCGAACGCGAACACCGCGAGCGCCGGTATCGTGAGGAGCGCGCGGTTGTCGAGACGGTCGGAGAGCCGCCCCGCGACGACGGTGGTCAGCCCGGAACACAACACCGATATCGCCATGATAACGCCGCTCACGCCGACGGCGGAGAACGCACCGATCTCGATGCCGTGAACGCCGGCGTAGAGAACGATCGTCGAGAGCAGGACACCGGCGAACAACAATCGAACGGTGAAGTTCACCGCTCCGATCACGAAGATCCGCGGGTCGCTTCTGACGATCCTTGGAAGCTCACGGAGCGCCGCCGGCTCGTCTATCGACACTGCGAGGTCGGGCAACACGAGCGCCGCGACGAGCATCGCGACCATACCGAGCACGCCGGCCGCGCCGAACGCGAACTCGTAGGTGTACAAGTCGGTGATCACCCCACCCAGTATGAGCCCCGTCGGGAATCCGAGGCTCTGGCCGCCGCGGAAGTAGCCGATCCACCGTCCCCGGTTCGCTTCCGTCGTCACCTGGACGACGGTGCTGTACGCGCCGACGAAGACGAACGCGGACCCGAATCCCCAGACCATCCGGGATACCACGAAGATCTCGGCCGCCCCCACGACCGGGAGCAGGTCGGGGTGGAGGCCGAGCACGTAGCCGAACGGAGCCAACCCCTGGAGAAAGAAGCCGAGGATCATCGGCCGGCGAGCGCCGAGACGGTCGATGAGCTGGCCCGCCGGCGTGTTCATCAACAGGCGCGTGATCCGGTTCGTCGAGAGGATCAGCCCGACGACGAACGGCGAGATACCCAACACCGTTCCGAGCGTCGGGAGCGTCGGGAACGCGACGCCGCCGCCGACGCCGCCGAAGAACACTCCGGCGATGAGGCTGCCAACGATCGTCGACACGGAGTGGTCGGCGTCGGGTTCGGTCGTGCTCATTCGGTCCCGACCAGTACTGCGGCGTTGATTCGACCGGCAGATAAAACTACGCGTACGGGTTTCGTTCGCTTGTTTTCGTCCGTGCGATCGCCTCGTCGCCGACACGACGGGTGTGTGACGTTCTAGCCGAGAGAGACTGTCACGTGCCGTCGAGCGGGTACAGATCGGCCGGGACGTTTTCGTACGGAAGCTGTGTGAGGTCGGCCGGGCCGAGTCCGGGCGCGTCGACTATCACGACCTCGCCGGCGACGCCGGTCTCGACGAAGCCCCGCCGGAAGTGAACGCGGCTCTTGATCGCGACGATCTCACACGCCTCGAAGTCGACGCCTATCGACTCGAACACCGTGGGCGACGTGACCTGATGAAGAGACGGGGTGAGCACGACGCGGTTGTCGTCGCCAAACCGGAGCACGGCGACGGTGTCGAACTCGCTGTATCCGCCGCGATACGGCCCGAGGTACTCCACTTCTCCGTCGATCGTCACGGGGTCGCCGGCGTACTGATCGGCGTAGCCGCCCACGTCGACGGTGATCCGGTCTCCCACGGCGGCCTGCTCGCGGATCGTCTCGACGGCCCGCTCGTCGGCGATCGACGCGACGATGGCGTTGCTCGCGCCCTGTCTGATCAGTTCCGCGAGCACGTGCGTCGAGTTGCCGGTCCGGTCGGCGTGGTCGGCGACGACGACCGGCGTTCGGCCGTCCTCGGCCGCCGCAATTGCTCGCGTGATCCCCGCTTCGGTCTTCGGGAGCGTCTTGCCGGCGAACGATTCTCTGACGCGCCAGATGTACGCCGAGAGGTCCTCGGCGATCTCGTCGGCCAGCCGCTGGTCGTCGTTCGTGACGACCATGACGGTCGCGCCGGCGTTCGGAACGTCGGCGTACGCGAAGCCGAACGCGACGGAGACGAACGCGTCCGTCTCGCGTCGCTCCCAGCGTCGCGCCCGTTCCATGATCTCCATCGCGGGCGACTCGCCGGTCCCCTGAAACACGCTCGGCGTGATGACGCCGGGCGTTCGGGTCGCCACGGTCGGCTCGTACGTCCCGCGGAGCTGTCGGTGGAGCACGCGGGCGGCTCGCTCACCCTGGTAGGCGGCGTCGTAGTGGGGGTATCGCTTGACGATAAATACGGCGTCGGCGGCGTCCGTCAACTCGTGGTCGACGTTCGCGTGGAGGTCGAGTGTCACGTAGATCGGACGGTCGCCGACCGCCGTTCTGACCCGTCGAACCGTCTCGGCTTCCGGCTTCGGGACGCCGTCGACCGCCATCGCCCCGTGTAAGGAGAGGTACACCGCATCGAGGCCGTCGATGTCCGCGACTCCCTCGGCGATGCCGTCGGCGTACTTCTCGAACGCCGTCTCGGTGACCCAGCTGCCGGACGAGCCGCCGACCGGCCGGCGCGGGGAGTAGCTGCCGACGAGGGTGGTGTCGCCGACCTCCTGAGTGCGGTCCACGAAGCCTCGGACGTACTCGTTCGCGTCGAGCACCGCCTCACCGTCGATCGGCGGACCGTCGTGTTCCCATTCTTTGATCCCCGTCGGCCGCGGACAGAACGTACACGTCTCCATGGCGAACCGGGCGACCCCGACCGTGAACCCGCCGTCGTTTCGAGCACCCGCCGCGCCCATCGCGTGTTCCTCGGTATCGCTCATCACGGACCGGTTGGCGGCTCCGCGGTAAATACGCTGTCGAACCCCGCGTCGGTGGCCGCGAGCGACGCCGCGGCGAGCGGGAGACCACGCCGGGACGCGAACCGCCCGCTTTGATATGGGCCCGTCCACACGTGCCAGTCACCGATGACCGCTACCGACCTTCGAACGATCGGCGTGCTCGGCGGAATGAGTAGTGAATCGACCGTCACCTACTATCGGCAGATCGACCGCGCGATCGCCGATGCGCTCGGCGGTCACACGACCGGCGACCTGTTGATTCGCAGCGTCGACTTCGGAGATATCGAGCGGTTCATTCGCACCGATCAGTGGGACGCGGCCGGCGACTACCTCGCCGAGGCGGCCACGGCGCTCGAAGCCGGGGGCGCCGACTTCGTCGTGATGGCGACGAACACGATGCACAAGGTCGCGCCGGCGATCACGAGCGCGCTCTCGGTCCCGTTCGTTCACATCCTCGACGCGACCGCCGACGCCGTCAGAGACGCGGGCGTCGACACGGTCGGCGTGTTGGGCACCGAAGAAACGATGGCGGGCTCGTTCTACCGCGACCGGCTGGCCGACCACGGACTCGACGTCGTTGTCCCCGAGCCGGCCGACCGAGAAGCCGTCGACAGGATCATCTTCGAGGAACTGACGAAGGGAGCCATCAGAGACGCGTCGCGGGAGCGATACCTGGAGGTCGTCGACTCGCTGGTTGCGGCGGGCGCGGAGGGCGTGGTGTTGGGATGTACGGAGATCGAACTGCTCATCGAGCAGGCCGACCGGCCGGCCGTGCCCATGTTCGACACGACGGCGCTCCACGTCGAGCGGGCCGTCGAACACGCCCTCGGCGAGCGCCCGCTCGCTTCCGACGGCTGACGCGGCGCCCGTTTCCGGAGCCACGAGCGGCATCCGGCGCCCCGGCCGAGCGAGAACCGCGCTGTGCCCGCCGCCGAGTCTGCTCGGCGCCGCCGAGGTAGGGGTCGACGCGGACCGCCGGGATCAACGTTTATCATCCACACCGACAGATGAGGCGTATGCCAACACAGACTGTCGGATTCGTCGGACTCGGAATCATGGGGCTGCCGATGGCACGGAACCTCCTCGACGCGGGATACTCGGTCGTCGGTCACAACCGCTCCGCGGACCCGACTGAGGCGCTCGTCGAGTACGGCGGCGAGGACGGCGGATCGCCCGCGGGCGTGGCCGAGCAGAGCGATGTCGTCCTTCTGTGTCTACCCGACTCGCCGGACGTGACGAACGTCGTTCTCGGCGAGGGGGCCGAGTCGGACCCCGTGATCGACGGCGTGAGCGAGGGGATGACCCTCATCGACCACTCGACGATCTCGCCGACGGTCGCGGAGTCGGTCGCCGATCGGCTCGCCGAGGAAGGAGTGAGCGTGCTCGACGCGCCGGTGTCGGGCGGCGAACAGGGCGCCGTCGACGGCACCCTCTCTATCATGGTCGGCGGCGACCCGGACGTGGTAGACGAGCAGTTGGACGTGCTCGAAGCGATGGGCGAGACGATCACTCACTGCGGGCCGAGCGGCGCCGGACAGACGACGAAGGCGTGTAACCAGATCGTCGTCGCTGCCCAGATGGTCGGGGTCAGCGAGGCCTTGGTGTTCGCGGACAACGCGGGCGCCGACCTCGATGCGGTCGTCGACGCGATAAGCGGCGGGGCGGCCGGGTGTTGGACCCTCGACAACCGCGCCAAGTCGATGATACGCGGCGACTTCGACCCGGGCTTTTTTGCGGCGTATCAGTACAAGGACCTCACGATCGCCACGGACGCCGGCGAGGAGTTCGGGTCGCCGATGCCACAAACCGCGCTCGCACACGAGCTGTACAAGACGATGGTGCAAAACGACATGGGAGACGACGACAACTCGGGCGTGATGCAGGTGCTCGAACTGTTGTCCGGCGGACCC
>KI543169.1:227573-229815 GCA_000496175.1 uncultured archaeon A07HR67
CACCCGGAGCCACCACAGTTTCAGGCCGACACTGGCTGCGACACCAAGTGTCGCACCCGTTGGTGACTGACGCCAAGCGGCGTATATCGCGTAGATGAACCCGAGGGCACCGGCTGTGTTACAGACGTTCGGATAGCCGGGCCCCACCGTTCGGTTCCCTTTCTCGTTAATCCACCAGCGTTCGGCGAGAACTGCGCGGGTCATCCACGCGTCCTCGGTCTCAGGCGAAGAGAACAAAACCGGATTGAAAACTATCCACACAAGCGCGGCACCGAACAGCTGCCAGTTGCGACGATAGAGAGCGTAGACGATGACGGCCCCAGACGGGACGCGCGTCCAACCGCTCTTTGGATTCGAATGACGGGCCCAGAATCGGTTTTCGTACCTATCGGGGATTTTGACGACCATACACAGTATTTTATCGACAGCACTAATACTTCTGTCCGGACACCGAACCCTTAGTCAACTACCTGCTGTATACGCGCTCTGTATTCAACAGCACCTATAAGATACCTTCTGTTTCTGTCAGAAGCCGCGTGCGAGATACAGGGGATGGATTCAGTAATCAGCCCTCCGTTGTTGCGTTTTTACTTTCAATAAAATGCTGACAAACCGAAAGAGAAAATTTGTAGTGTTATTTTCGTCAAAGTAGTAGCCAAAGACATGATATCTGGGATACTTACCCGCACAGAGCAAGCGCTGCTATTGGGTCTTGGCTCCTCGTTTTTTGTGTACGGCGCGGCCCAGTGGATGGGATTTGTCACGTACACACCTCCTGCCATCGTCTATATTATTGTAGGCATTATGACCTTGCTTTGGGCTGTGTCAATTAACCGTCGTTCATAAAATGATTCGCCTGAGCCCACAACCCCGATTCATTACCGGTTGGCCGAATCAGTCCGACCGACTTGCGTACTGTATTTACCACATACTGACGCAACTACTCTGGCTCTGACAGTAGCGCTGTGACCGACACAGAGGCTGTACTCACCACGACATAGGATGGTTCGTGTCCACCATGCCGAACCAGTTACTCACCACTCTCGAAGTAGACCGTTGTTCTTATCTGAGAATGTTATAATAACGACTTGATGCCCTCCAAACAGCAAATCCGGAGATACGATACACAGATCGCAATAGGGATGATCGTTCTATTGTCGATTGGTATTCTATCAGGTATCACCCTGAGAAATTGGGCAATTGTTGAAACGTACCTTCCTCCGATCCTACTTGGGATTCTGCTTGTCTTATTCTACCGATTGGTAGTCGCCGTGGAACATCTGGCGTACGGCGATTAAGCCAGTCACCCTTCTCCGGCGCTGACTTCTTCTACTGATTCAGCCTTCTCGTAGTAGCGTATGACATATGCGCGCTGTATTTATCATGGAATCAACAAACTCCCGAACAGTTGTCAGTAGTGAGCTGACCGACACAGAGGATGAAGCCAGCACAACGGCTTCGATTATTTCGCGTCAAACCGGATGGATCACCTGTTCGCTGAACGCACAAAAGAATCAATTGGGACACTGATCATCGCCGAAGTATGTCCCCAGAAACGTGATTTATTCTCCTCCTCTTCTTGATTGTGACCGTCCCAGTGTTTATCGGCGCTGTTACGCTCGTGAATCGTGCTACGGGCGGTCGTGATGAAAATGAATTGGAGAAACGGAAACAACGAGTAGAGGAGCTGGAATCTGAGGAGGACTGAGTCTATGGACCGATAGGTGATCCATCTGTATGTAACACGCCCTCGGCAAACTATCAACGACCGGGGGTTTTCAACAGAGCCGAGAGAATCCAAGCTTGAGGATGGTCGCCCTTGATCCGTATGAACACTTCAAGCCAGCGAATTTCGATGTTTCGGACGGCATTTATCGCGTCGTCGGAAGCGACGAAGAGACTGTAACCCTTCTCCGTGTTGCGGACGCCAACGAACGACGGATCCACACTGGTGAAGTCGTGACCGTCTCGTTTGACGAGTTCACGGGATTCATTCCAGCTGAGAACCCTGATGGAAATCGGCCGCTGGGAGCTACTCTCACGTCACACTTAGAGATGGGATACTGGTCGATCCGAGTCTTTCTACAGCAGCTTGCTTCGAACCCGATTCCAGCGACTGTAGCTGTGACTCTCGTAATTGCGGGTGTATTCGGAGATCAGATTCTCCCACTACCTGATATCGTGTTTGGTGGCTTGATTCTCTTCGGCAGCCTCGGCCTCGCATTCGTTGGTGGCGGTCGCC
>KI543169.1:230390-262818 GCA_000496175.1 uncultured archaeon A07HR67
GTATTCAGCACGACCACCAAAATCTATTACCGTATGAGGGTTTCAACAGAGCCTCTCAAACGTAATCTGTGCTGTTCTTACTTTGACATGAATCAGAGGACAGTACACTACATTAAAACCCGATTGAAACAATCAAACAGGATTCCATCACGGTCCGTTTATTAGCTTCAGGGAGATAACTCGGGTGTGGTGGCCATGACGATATGTTACCCCCTCTGAGCCCCTTGTGATGAAAATTTTCAACCGAGCCACCACTTCCACCCTCTGAGTCAGGGCTATCGATAGACCTGCCACGAGCTATTAGTAGTTCTTGACCTTCCACCTCTGAGCCCCTTGTGACGATCAGTTTCTACTGAGCCACCACCGTTCGACGCCGTGCGTCACCGCCGCGATACCCGTCTTTAACCCGTCGGGTCCCGATGTGCCGATCATGGAACTGGAGTTACGCTTCTTCGCGACGTTTCGCGAGGCCGTCGGCCGCAAGACGGTCGTTCGCGAGTTCGAGGACGGGTCGGACGTGGGCGAGGTGTTGGCCGTTCTGGAGGCGGAGTACGAGGAGATGGACGGACGGCTGATCGTCGACGGCGACCTCGCCCCGCAGATCAACGTGTTGAAAAACGGCCGCGAGGTGTTACACCTCCAGGGGCTCGAGACGGCTCTTGGGGACGGCGACCGACTCTCTGTCTTTCCGCCCGTCGCCGGCGGCACGGCCGACGCGGACGCCGCCGGCAGCACGGCCGACGACGCCGGCGATACGGAAGCCAACTCTGCGGCCCCGCCGACCGAGGACGGATGGATTCGTCGCGAGGTCGCGTATCGCGGCATTTCCCGGCGGCTCGCGGCCCACTACCTGGTGAACCTCGGCGGCGACCTCGTCGACGCCGACGACCCGGCGGCGGCGACCCGCGTGGACGGAGACGGCTGGCGGGCGACCCTTCGTGCGGAGACCGTGACCGCGGCGGCGTCGATCACCCTCACGGAGGTCACGGTGTCGTTCGCGGGCGAGACGGCCGTTCTCGAGGCGTTGTTGCCGCGGTTCAAACAGAAGGCGATGCGGGCCGGCGGCTGATGGCCGAGACGCCCGCCGACTCCCACCCGATCGACGGAACGGCGCTTTTGAAAGCCGCGGCGCTCGCAAGCGTCCCCGCAGACCGGCTTCCGGCACTTCTCGCCCGCGTCCAGGCCGACCTCGAGCCGCGCCGCGACGAGTACCGGCGACGGTACGAGCGGGTCGGAACCACCGCCGACCGGGAGGCGTTCCTCGTCGAACCCGACCACTGGGCCGCGATTGGCGACCGGCTCGACCTCCTCGACCGCGAGCGCGACGCCGTCGCCCGCGCACACGAGACCGCGGTCGAACGCTGGGACACTGAGCCGGAGCGGCGCGCGGAGTTCGAAACTGCCCTCGAGATCCGGTCGGCGGTCGTGATCGCCAACGCCAGCCCAGACGAGTAACGTCCGACCCGTCCCGCACACACCGACGGAGTTTTTTGCCCGCCGCTGGAGGCGTTCACATGCGACTCGCTCGCCTGCTGACGCCGACGGGGCCGGTCGCCGGCCGGTACGAGGACGGCGTGATCGTTGCCGCCGACGGCCGATACGTCGTCGGCCGCGACGGGCGGCTCCTTCCGCCGTGTGAGCCGAGTGTCCTCTACTGTGTCGGCCGGAACTACGCGGACACGATCGACCAGATGGGGTACGAGCGGCCGGCCGAGCCAGACTTCTTTCTCAAGCCGCCGACGAGCCTCCTCGCACACGAGCGATCGGTTCGGTATCCCGACTGGACCGACGAGCTCACCTACGCCGGAGAACTCGTCGCCGTGATCGACGAGCGATGCCGCGACGTCGCTCCCGAGGCGGTGTCCGATGTGATCCGTGGCTACACGATCTTGAACGACCTCGACGCGCTCGATCAAGAGGGCCGCACCGCTCGGAAGGCGTTCGACGGCTCCGCGCCGCTCGGGCCGTGGATCGAGACCGACGTGGATCCGACAGCGATCGATATGTCGACCACGGTCGGCGGCGAGCGCCGACAACGCGCACACACGGAACGCATGTTGTTCGATCCCGCAGAGGTGGTCTCGTACCTCTCGCGGCGGTTCACCCTCCGTCCGGGCGACTGTGTCGCGTTCGGGAGCCCCGCGAACCCGGGGCTCGTGGAGCCGGGCGAGCGCGTCGAGATCACCTACGAGGGCGTCGGAACGCTCTCGAACCGGGTCGTGGCGGGCGACGACTCGGCGTAGCGCCGGCTCAGATCGGTTGTCGCTCGCCGTAGGTGAGCGTCCGCCAGACCCACTCGACCGGGCCGAACCGGAACCGACGGAGCCACACCACAGACACCAGTATCTCGATCGCCCAGAAGGCGACGACCATCCCCAGCGCCTCTGCGCGGCTGACCGCGCCGAACAGGCCGAGGCCGTGGCCGTAAAACACCGTGGTCGCGACGACGGTCTGGAGCAGGTAGTTGGTGAACGCGGTTCGGCCGACCGCCGCGAACGCCCGGGTCACGGGTCCGTCCGGCCGCCGCCGCGCGTAGAGGGTGACGAGCCCGACGTAGCCGCCGGCGACGAGGAGGCTCCCGACGTAGTTGAACTGCCGCCAGAACAACGCCGCGCCGGCGCTCCACTCGTTCGCCTCGATGTACCAGACGCCCGCGAGGACGGTCGCGACGCCGACGACGCCGCCCGCGGCGAGCCGTCGGTAGAGCCGGGTCGAGCGCTCGCCGGTCAACACGCCCCACTTGTACAACGCCATCCCGAGCAGGACGGTGCCGCCGACCCGCCAAAACGTCCCGCCGAGAAAGCCGGTCGTCTGTCGGCCGATCGCGGTGGGAACCCGGTGGTCGAGCTGTTCGATCCAGCCGCCGCGGTACGTCGCCACCTCGGCGCGGAGCGTCGCCTCTGCCGGCGCCCACTGGGGTGCGATCGCCTCGCCGCCGACGGTGAGGCCCGCAAACACCTCGAGTGCGGGGGTGACGAGCAGAAACAGGAGCCCGAGCCCGGCCTGTGCCCGCGGCTCCCAGTCGTGAACGAAGACGAGCGCCAGCCCACAGACGCCGTACGCGACGAGGATGTCGCCGTACCACAACAGGTACGCGTGTCCCAGCCCGATGAGTATCAGCCACGCGGTCCGCCGGTAGTGGAGCCGCAGTGCGGGCTGGTCTTTTCGCTTCTTGCTCTCGATGAAGAGCACGATGCCGGCCCCGAACAACGCCGAAAACACCGTGATGAACTTGAGCTCCGCGAAGAGGTGGCCGACGAGCCACGCCCAGTAGTTCACCCCGGAGAAGTCGCCGTAGACGGTCGGGTTGAGGAGCGTCGTCTCGGGCATCGAGAAGACGCGAACGTTGATTACGAGAATGCCGAGCACGGCGACGCCGCGAAGCGCGTCGAGACTCACGATTCGTTCAGACGGCGGCGTCGGGCCGGGTGCGTCGCTCACGGGTCGTTCGGGCAGACGAACTACACCGACGAATAAGTTCGTGATCCCGTCCGGCGGTTTCGGCGGACCGACTCGCGAACCGAGCCTCGGTCGACTCGCGAGACCAGACAGATTCGGCCGAGCCGGCCGCTCAGCTGGCCCGACGTGTTCAGTCGAGCCGGCCGTTCAGTCGAATCGCACCGCTTGCCCAGTCTCCGAGGACCGATAGATCGCGTCGATCACGCGTTGTACCGCCAGCCCTTCTTCCACCGTGTTGATCGAGGGCGGCTCGGCGGCGGCGACCGCCTCGAGGAAGACGCCCTGTTCGGCCGCGTGGCTGTTCGCGTCGCGGGTGTCGATCGTCGTGTTCGAGAGGTGGTGGCCCCCGCCGACGCTCGCCTCGTGAATCGTGAGCTCGTCGGTACCACGGTCGAACGTCGCCCCCGCCTCCGTTCCGCGGATCACGTACTCGTCGGTCGACGGCCGGTTCGTCGCCCAGGCCACCTCCAACGACACCGTGGCGCCGCCGGCACCGCGGATGAACGCCGACGCGGAGTCGTCGACGTCGAACCCCTCGGGGCCGGTGTCGTCGCCCCACATGTGGACGAACGCGTAGTCGTCGCGTCCGCCGAACTCCGAGCGGGTCTCGCCGGACACCTCGACGATCTCCGGATGGTCGAGAAAGTACAGCGCCAGGTCGATGGCGTGAACCCCGATGTCGATGAGCGCGCCGCCGCCGGCGACGTCCTTGGAGGTGAACCAAGAGCCCCGCCCGGGAACGCCCCGGCGCCGGACGTAGTTCGCCTCGACGTGTGTCGTGTCTCCGAAGCGCCCCTCCTCCTGGTAGTGTTTGAGCACCTGGACCGGCTCTCGAAACCGGTTGTTGAACCCGACCATACAGAACCCCTCGGCGTCGGCGGCCGCGTCCGCGATCCGTTCTGCGCTCTCGAGCGTGTGTGCGAGCGGCTTCTCCAAGAGCACGTCGAGCCCCGCGGCGAGCGCCGAGGTCGCGTACTCCTCGTGGAATCGGTTGGGAGTGGTGATCAACACGGCGTCGCAGTCGTCGTAGAGCGCGTGTTCGTCCTCGTACGTGTGAACGCCGAACTCCTCGTGAAAGCGCTCGCGCGCGTCCGCGTCGATGTCCATCCCGCCGACGAGGGTCGCGCCTCGGTCGACGAGCTGCGTGGCGTGGTGATGCCCGATACCGCCGAGCCCCACGATTCCGACGCCGACATCGGTCGCGCTGTTCATATGTTCGGTTCACGATGACCGCGGTTAACGATCACGTTTCGAGCCGGTCCGGTCCGACGCGGCCTACCGGTCTCGGGTCATCCACTCGCTCGCCTGCGGCTCGGCCGGATCCGTGACGACCTCGACCAACGCCGGGCCGTCGTGTTCACGAGCCGCCGCGACGGCGTCGCCAACCCCGCCGATGTCGTCGACGCGCTCGGCGTGAACGCCCATCCCGGCGGCGACAGAGACGAGATCCAACCCCGTCTCCGCCCACCCATACGCTTGATCAGGGAGGTCGTGCGTTCGCGCGGCCTCCTCGCTGATGATCGCGTAGTCGTCGTTGTTGAGCGCGACGACCGTGACGTCGATGTTCTCGGCGGCGAGCGTGTGAAGCTCGTGAACACACATCATGAGCCCGCCGTCGCCCGTCAGCGCGACCACGTCGCGGTCGGGGGTCGCGAGCTTCGCGCCCATCGCAGAGGGGAGTCCCGTCCCCATCGTCGCCCACGAGCCGGGGTTGACGTAGGCGGACGGCCCCGACGCCGGGAAGGAGACCAGCGTCCACAGCCGGAACCCGCCGGCGTCTGCGGTCACCACCGTCTCCGCCGGGAGCGCCGCCCGGATCTCATCGAGGACCTCGACGGACCGAGCCGGAGCGTCGGCGTCGCGGTCGGCGGTGACGGCCGCGAACCGTTCCCGGTCCGCCTCGCGCACCGAGGCCGCGCGGGCCGCGCCCGCTCCGTCCTCGGCGACTCCGGCCCGATGGCCCTCCAGCCGACCGGAGAGCGTCCTGAGGAACCGGTCCGCGTCGGCGACGACCCCGAGGTCGGCCTCGTACCCGAATCCAACGTCGTCGCCGTCGAGCGTGACGTGAACCAGCGTCTCCGGCATCGACACCGACCACTTCGCGGTTGAGACCGCGTCGAGGTCGGATCCGACGACCAGCCCCACGTCGGCGTTCGCGAGCAGTTCGCGAAGCTCCGTGCTCGCGCCGCCACACAACACGCCCGCCGACAACGGGTGGCGCTCCGACAGCACGCCCTTCCCCTTGTACGTGGTGACGACCGGCGCGTCGAGCCGCTCGGCGACCTCGCGGAGCCGGTCCGGCGCGCCGGCACGCCGGACGCCGCCGCCCGCCAGCACGACCGGCGCGTCTGCCTCGCGGAGCCGGTCGGCCGCCGCGTCGACCGCAGCCGTCGTCGGCGCCGGAGGCGCAGCCGGCTTGCGGTCCGGCGGCGTTGCCTGTGGGGTTCGGCTCGCGAGCACGTCTTTGGGGATCCCGACCCGAACCGGTCCCTGCGGGGCCTCGCGGGCGACTCGAATCGCGTCGGCGACGGCCGCGACCGCGCCCGCGGGCGACTCGACGAGGACGTTCTCTTTCACGACGGTGTCGTACGTCTCCGGCGGCGTCTCGTGGATTCCGTCGCCGCCGCGCACCTCGCGTTCGGTCTCGACGGCGAGGTGAAGCAAGGGCACGTTGTCGTTGAGCGCGTTCTTCAAGCCGTTCATCGCGTTCATGTCGCCCGGGCCGGGGACGACCACGGTCGCGGCCATCGCCCCCGGCGGGCTCGTCTCGGCGTACCCCCACGCCTGGTGGGTGACGGCCGTCTCGTGGCGCGCGACGACGAACCGCGCGTCGCGGTCGGCGACGGCCCGGTTGAGCGGCAACGTCTGCTTGCCCGGGATGCCGAACGCCACGTCGATGCCGTGGTCGAGCAAACAATCCACGACCGCCTCGCCGACCGTCGGCTCCGTATCCGCGTCTGTCTCCATACTGCGACGTCGACCGACCGGGAATTGAAACCTTCGCTCCGCGGGACGCTACCGGCGTCTCACTCCGCCACGTTCGTCTCGCGCACCCGAACGCCCTTGCGCGCCAGGTGACGCATCTGCCGCTGGGCGAACTCCTCCTCGCTCGTCCCACGGGTCGCGAGGACGTAGACGAGCGCGGATCCTTCCGGACGCATCGTCCGGCCCGCCCGTTGTGACCCCTGTCGTCGGGAGCCGCCGAGCCCGCTTGCGACGACTGCGAGCTCCGCGTTCGGTAGGTCGATTCCCTCGTCGCCGACCCGGGAGACGACGAGCGTCTCGAGGTCGCCCTCGGCGGCCCGAAAACGCCGGAAGAGCTCCGTGCGCTCGTGGTGGGGCGTTTCTCCGCTGACGAACGGGACGTCGAGCGCCTCGGCGATCGCCTCGCCGTGGTCGAGGTACTCGATGAACACGAGCGCCTTCTTCTCGCGGTGGGCGGCGAGCAGATACCGGATCTCTTCGACTTTGGCGGGGTTCTCGGCGGCGAGCCGGCGTCGCTCCCGGCCGTCCGCGCTGGCGTACTCGTTTCGTGCGAGCTCCTCGCGCCACGGGACGTACCGGATCTCGACCTCCGGCTCTTGGACGAACCCCGCCTCGAACAACGCGTCCCAGTCGGCTCCGATCGGCGGGCCGATCAGGGTGTAGATTTCTTCTTCGCTGCCCGTCTCGCGCACCGGCGTCGCCGAGAGCCCGAGCCGGTGTTTGGCCTGGAGTTCGGCAGAGCGTTTGAACACCGGTGCGGTGATGTGGTGAGCCTCGTCGAAACAGATCAACCCCCACTTTCGCGAATCGAACAGGCTGCGGTGACGGTCCATTCCGGCGGTCTGGTAGGTCGCGATCGTCACCGGCCGGATCGTCTTCTCGCCGCCGTGATACTCGCCGACGTCGCCGGGGTCGATCGAGGAGTGTTCGAACAGCTCCTCGCGCCACTGGCCGGCGAGCTCGCGGGAGGGCACCAGTATCAGCGTTTCTCCGCCGACGGCCGCGATCGTCGCGATGGCGGCGACGGTCTTGCCCGACCCGGGCGGGCCCACGTACACCCCCGAGCGTGACTCCAGAAACGTCTCGACCCACGTCTCTTGATACGGCCGGAGTTCGGTCGTGAGCTCGACGTCGACCGGGTCGCCGGTCTCGAGGTCGCGGTCGTCCTCGACCGGATAGCCGGCGTCGTACAACGCGCGTTTGACCCCGGCGATCGCGTCCTCGTTGACCCACGCCTCCGTCTCCGAGATCGGCGCACGGAGCTGGTCGTCGGTGAGGTGCTCGTCCGCGACGTTTCCCAGCAGGCTCTCGGCGGCGGCCTCGAGAACCACGTAGCCGTCGTCGTGGGTGTACAGCCGGAAGCGGTGTGCGCGCCGCCACTGGTCGCGGACCCAGTCTTCGAGGTGGTCGAACCGCCGCGGCAACACCGACCGGAGACTGGCGACCAGCGCGTCGGCGTCGTCGAACGGCGCGGCCCAGACGTCTTCCTGACGGATCCGGTAGAGGTACCCTCGGGTACCGGGCTCGGTCCCCGTGGTGTCGACGAGGTACGCGAACTGCGAGAGCTGCGCTCGGGTGAACTGGGTGGGTCGGTCGACGACGAGTTCTCGACGGCTCGGAAAGACGACGACCCGCTCGCGGCTCGCCAGTCGTCCCCACTCCGTCGGGTAGAAGACGACGGGGTCGTTCTCGACGTCGAGTCGGTCCACGTCGCCGCGCTCGACGAGGTCGGCGAGCGCGTCGCGGGCCGCGGCCTGTGTCGTCCCCAGCCGCCGCGCGACCTCGCTGGCCGTCGCGACGGGGCGTTCTTCGGCTTCGAGCGCCTCGTGGAACCGGTCGAGCGGAACGTCGGCGCGCTCGGCTTCGAGAACGTCGGCTCCGCCGGTATCGTCGGTGCCGTCACCGCTGTCGTCTCCCATCGTCCGGGTTACGGGTGCGAGCCTCAAAGGGATAGCGTCCCCGTTGCGAGCGCCCGCGGACCTGGACCGCGAGGACTCACCGGCCGCGTCGGCCGCCGCGGCAGGACCGTGCGGTGATCGCGGACTTCGACCGGAACCGACAGCCGCAGTCGACACACCGCACGTGCGGATCGCCGGGCTCGGTCTCCAACCGGTGACCGCCGACGACGAACGGACGCGTGATCGACCGCGGACGGATGCGGTCGGGAACGGGCGTCGACGACGACTCGCTCAGCGCCGTCCGGACGGCGATCGTGTCGACGTCTACCGGGTCGAACCGCCCTCCCTTGAGCGCGGACTCGCGGTCTGCGACCTCCGTCCACGCGGTGACGACGACCGGAGAATTGGTGTCCGTGTCGGCCACGACGACGACGAACCGAATTCCGTCTCTGACGACGGCGAAGCGCCAGCCATCGGTCTGGTTCCAGCGGAGCTGGCCGGCGCGTATGGCGTCGCTCACCGTGCGCGTCGAGACGTATCGGCCGGGCTGTTGCAGCCGCTCGCGGAAGTGGTCGGTGAGCGCGTACAGCCCGGGATCGCGCAACGGCGGGTCCTCGGGGGTTCGGCCTCGCGACGGCGGTGTCCGGCTCGGGTTCTCGGATACCGCCGCGCTCGGCTCGGGCGAGCCGGGACGCGCGGTCGATGCGCCGCGGTCGGTCTCGGGTGACGCCGCGTGCGGTGCGGTCCGACGCTCCGTCGTTCCGGTGCCGGGGCCGTCGTCGTTCCCCGGTCCGCCCTGTCGGGATGCCACTGTAGATATCTATCCGATTATCACATAAGGGTGTTACGGCGTCACACGACCCACTGCCCGGCGTTCCCTTTATACGACCGGCTGTGTTAGCGTCGCGTATGCCACAGTGTGAAATGTGCGGTGCCGAGCAGGCCTCCCTGACGACGACGAAGGTCGAAGGCGCCGAGCTGGAGCTGTGTAACTCCTGTACGGACTTCGGCACCGAGGTCCGCGAGGAGCCCAGCAGCTCAGGCGGGAGCAAGTACTCGACGAGTTCCAGCTCCGGAACCACCTCGTCGTCCTCCTCGTCCGGTTCCAGTGGCTCCTCGGGAGGGTCCGGGCGCCCCCGGGATATGTTCGACGACATGGACGAGATCGCCACCGACTACGACGACCGGATCCGGCAGGCCCGGGAATCGCGAGACCTGAGCCAGGAACAGCTCGCCGACCAGCTCAACGAGAAGGCGAGCCTGATCCGAAAACTCGAGCGCGGCGACACGCTCCCGACCGACGAGATCCAACAAAAACTCGAACGAGCGCTCGACGTCTCCCTCGTCGAAGGCGAAGAGGTCGACGAGGAGTGGGAGACCAGCGACGCCGGCACGATGACGCTCGGAGACGTCGTCAAGCGAAAGGACTGAACGGTCGGTTCGTTCCGCCCAACTCAGACCGTCGCGCCGCCATCGTCGGTTCGTTCCGACTCCCAGTACCGATCGATCAGATACCCGATCACCTCGTCGACGGTCTCGGGATCGTAGCTCCAGAACCCGAAGAACAACTCCGGTTCTCGTTCTTCGGCGAGCAGCACGCATTTGGCGCCGTCGAAGCCGCCGCCGTCGTAGGCGACGAACCACGTCTCGCGTATCTCCGCGGTCCGGCCGACGTGGACCGTGTAATGATCCGCCGTCGGGGGATCTCCCTCCGCGGCGGCGTACGCGTGAACGTCGAGACGGTCCTTCTCTCCGAGCCGGTCGTACGTGTTCGACTCGCGCGTCAACACGTCGAGCGTCTGGAATCCCGCGTGGAGCTCGCCGTCGCCGACGCGCCAGGCTCGGTCCTCGATCTCGCGGGAGGCGGCGACCATGTCGGCCTGTGAGTAGCTGGTGAACAACGTCTCGTCGAGGTGGTCGAGAATCGGCTCGCCGACCTGGCGTCGGGTCCCTGTGGCCACCGACGACCCGGTGTCGTCTGTCCCCTCCGGCTCGTCGGTCCGGTCCGTTCGCCCCGCGTCGGATCCCGGGAGCAACTCGTCGATCGACACCGCGGTCACGAACTCGCCGTCACGCGAGAGGACGGCGTAGCCGCCCGGTCCGCTCGCCGACGGCTCGGCGACGACCCGCAGGTTGCGGTCGGCGAAGTGTTCTGCGAGCGTCTGAGCGACCGCCGGGCTGGAATCGAAGACGGTCAGGGTGGCCTCGCGCGCCTCCACGCCGGCGATGATCTCGATCAGGGACATGCGATGGGTGGCCCACGGAGATGGGTTCGTTCGACCGGTTGCCCGCCCGGGCATATAGTGTTATGTTCTCACGAGACGAGAACGCCGGGCGGCTCGGTCCGGAGTCGCGCCGAATGTGAAGCTATTTGCGCCCCCGGCCCGCTATCGGAATCATGTTCATCCTGGTGAACCTCAAGGCGTATCCGTGTGACCCGATCGAGGTCTCGACCGCCGCCCGCGATGTCGCCGAGGCGTCCGGCGCGCGGATCGGCGTCGCGCCGCAGGCAGCCGACCTCGCGCGCGTCGCCGAAACCGGCGTCGAGACCTGGGCCCAGCACGTCTCGCCGAACGCCCACGGCTCTCACACCGGGTCGACGCTCGCGGAGGCCGTCGCCGACAACGGCGCCGAGGGAACGCTGATCAACCACTCGGAGAACCGCCTCCGGCTCGCCGACATCGACGCCTCCGTGCGGGCGGCAGAACGGGCCGAGTTAGAAACGGTCGTCTGTGCGAACAACCCGGCGCAGATCGGCGCGGCGACGGCGCTCGGTCCAGACGCGGTCGCGGTCGAGCCGCCCGCGCTCATCGGCGGCGACGTGTCGGTCGCGACGGCCGACCCGGGCGTCGTTGAGGACGCGGTCGCGGCCGCCGAGGCGGTCGACCCTGCCGTCGACGTGTTCTGTGGTGCCGGCGTCTCCACCGGCGACGACGTCGACGCCGCGGGAGACCTCGGCGCTTCGGGCGTCCTCCTCGCCTCCGGGGTCGCCAAGGCGGACGACCCGGCAGCGGTACTGGAAGACTTGGTCTCCGGGCTGTAACCCGACCGCCGCCGACCCCGTCGGGCTGCGCTTGCGGGTCATGATAAATACACCGATGAGGATCGATCACACGATAACAAAAACCGCAAGACGCGAGCGGGATCGTGTCGACGCCCGCAGCGCCCCGTCTAGTAAGCTTTAACCGACACAAGCCGGTATTCTATGGTAAGATGGCGACAAACAAGATCCTCGGTATCGACCTCGGTACCACCAACTCCGCGTTCGCGGTGATGGAGGGCGACGAGCCCGAGATCATCTCGAACGCGGAGGGCGACCGGACGACTCCGTCCGTCGTCGCCTTCTCCGACGACGACGAGCGGCTCGTCGGGAAGCCCGCCAAGAACCAGGCGGTACAGAACCCGGACCGGACGATCCAGTCGATCAAACGCCACATGGGCGAGGACGACTACACGGTCGCGGTCGGGGACGAGGAGTACACTCCCGAACAGATCTCGGCGATGACCCTCCAGAAGATCAAACGCGACGCCGAGGAGTACCTCGGCGACGACGTCGAGAAGGCCGTGATCACGGTCCCCGCCTACTTCAACGACAAACAACGTCAGGC
The DNA here is from genome assembly GCA_000496175.1 of uncultured archaeon A07HR67. GTDB lineage: Archaea > Halobacteriota > Halobacteria > Halobacteriales > Haloferacaceae > Halorubrum. Next base: position 242,341 of record KI543169.1, read on the forward strand.
GACGAAAGACGCCGGAGAGATCGCCGGCTTCGACGTCGAGCGGATCGTCAACGAGCCGACCGCGGCGTCGATGGCGTACGGCCTCGACGACGAGTCCGACCAGACCGTCCTCGTGTACGACCTTGGCGGCGGAACGTTCGACGTGAGCGTTCTCGACCTGGGCGGCGGCGTCTACGAGGTCGTCGCCACGAACGGTGACAACGACCTCGGCGGCGACGACTGGGACGAGGCGCTCATCGACCACCTCGCCGAGGAGTTCGAAAACGACCACGGCATCGACCTCCGCGAGGACCGCCAGGCGCTCCAGCGGCTGAAAGACGCCGCCGAGGAGGCGAAGATCGAGCTGTCGAACAAAAAGGAGACGACGGTCAACCTGCCGTTCATCACCGCGACCGACAGCGGTCCGGTCCACCTCGAGCAATCGGTCACGCGGGCGACCTTCGAGAATCTCACCGCCGACCTCCTCGACCGAACCGTCGACCCGACCGAGCAGGCGCTCGCCGACGCCGGCTACTCGACGGGCGACATCGACGAGGTGATCCTGGTCGGCGGCTCGACGCGGATGCCACAGGTTCAACAAAAGGTCGAAGACCTGGTCGGCCAGGAGCCGAAAAAGAACGTGAACCCCGACGAGGCGGTCGCGCTCGGAGCGGCGATCCAGGGCGGCGTGCTCTCGGGTGATGTCGACGACATCGTGCTGCTCGACGTGACGCCGCTCTCGCTCGGCATCGAGGTGAAAGGCGGGCTCTTCGAGCGGCTCATCGAAAAGAACACCACGATTCCGACCGAGGAGTCGAAGGTGTTCACCACGGCGGCCGACAACCAAACCTCCGTCAACGTCCGCGTCTTCCAGGGCGAACGCGAGATCGCCGAGGAGAACGAACTGCTCGGCGCGTTCCAGCTGACGGGGATCCCGCCGGCGCCCGCGGGCACGCCCCAGATCGAGGTCTCGTTCAACATCGACGAGAACGGGATCGTCAACGTCGAGGCCGAAGACCAGGGCTCTGGCAACGCCGAGTCGATCACCATCGAGGGCGGCGTCGGCCTCTCCGACGAGGAGATCGAACAGATGCAAGAAGAGGCGGAGAAACACGCCGAGGAAGACGAGGCCCGCCGCGAGCGGATCGAGGCCCGCAACGAGGCCGAGACCACGATCCAGCGGGCCGAGACCCTGCTCGAGGAGAACGAAGAAGAGGTCGACGACGACCTCGTCGCGGACATCGAGACCGCCATCGAGGACGTCGAGGAGACGCTGGAAGACGACGACGCCGACACCGAGGCGATCGAGTCGGTGACCGAGGCGCTCACCGACGAACTCCAGGAGATCGGCAAGCAGATGTATCAAGAACAGGCCGCACAGGCCGGTCCCGGCGGCGCCGGCGGCGCGGCGGGGCGCCGGCCCAGGCGGCATGGGCGGTGCTGGTCCCGGCGGTATGGGCGGCGCCGGCGGTCCCGATCCGGACGCCGACGACGAGGAGTACGTCGACGCCGACTTCGAAGACGTCGACGACGACGAGGAGTAACCGGCGGTCGTCGACCGCGCCTCGCCGCCGAGCACGCCGCTGACCGAACGCCACGGTCGACCCGGGCTTTTCAAGTGTCTGAGCCGGCTACAACCGACAACGAATGAGTGAGGACTTCTACGACGTCTTGGGCGTTTCGCGGGACGCCAGCGAAGACGAGATCAAAAAGGCGTACCGCAAGAAGGCCGCGAAACACCATCCCGACGTCAGCGACGACGACGACGCCGAGGAGCGATTCAAGAAGATTCAGAAGGCCAAGGAGGTGCTCACCGACGAAGAGAAGCGTCGTCAGTACGACCAGCTCGGCCACGACCGATTCACCGAGGCCGACAAGCGCGGGGCGACCGGCGGTAACGCCGGTCCCGGTGGGGCCGGCGGCCCGTTCGGCGGTGCCGGTGGGGCCGGCGGCTTCGAAGACATCTTCAACCAGTTCTTCGGCGGGGGTGGCAACGGCCGTGGCGGCCGAGACACCCGGCCACGACAGGGTAGCGACCTCCGAACGACGCTCACGGTCGACCTCGAGGAGGCGTTCGAGGGGACCGAAAAACAGTTCACCATCACCCGGCCGGAGCGGTGTGACACCTGCGGCGGCGAGGGACACCCTCCAGACGCGGACGTCCGCACCTGTCCACAGTGTAACGGCCAGGGGCAGGTCCGGCAGGTCCAGCAGACGCCGCTCGGCCGCGTCCAACAAACGTCCACCTGTCCGCGGTGTGAGGGGGCGGGCGAGGTGTACAGCGAGGAGTGTTCCGACTGTGGCGGCGATGGAGTCGTCCGAGAAGAAGCCACGCTCACCGTCGAGGTGCCTGCCGGCATCCAGTCGGGCCAAACGCTCCGGATGGAACGCGAGGGGGCACCCGGCGAGAACGGCGGGCCGAACGGCGACCTGCTGATCGAGGTCGACGTCGACGTAGGCGAGCGGTTCGACCGCGACGGCGACGACCTCCGCGTCAACGAGGCGGTCTCGTTCCCCCAGGCGGTCTTCGGCGACACGATCGACGTCGAGACCGTCGACAGCACCGTCGAGATGGACGTGCCCGCCGGAACCCAGAGCGGCGAGACGTTCCGACTGCGAGGAAAGGGGATGCCACACCTCCGCCGACGGGGCCGCGGAGACCTGTACGTGAACGTCGCCGTCGTCGTCCCCGAGTCGCTCAACGAGGAGCAGCGCGAGGCGCTCGAGGCGTTCGCCGAGGCGGGCGGCGAGGATATCGACGTCGGCGGCGGCTTCTTCGAGAAGCTGAAGAGCTCGTTTTGAGGCCGCCGGCGAGACGGTCTGCGCCCCACGCTTTTGTCACCGCCGGTTCAACGGGGCGTATGGGATACGACACAGCCACGTACACGGAGGTCGACCCGAAGGCGCCCGGCATGTACTTTCTCCGAGACGCGCTCGATTGTGCGGAACTCGGCGTGACCGTCGTCGAGGGTGACGCCGACTGGGACGGGATGGAACACGATCACGCCGACGCCGGCCACGAAGAGGTGTACCTCCTCGTGGAAGGCGACGCGACGCTGGAGGTCGACGGCGAGACGGTCTCGCTGGCGGCCGGAGACGCGGTCCGGGTGGACCCGGACTCGACTCGGTCGCTCGGGTTTCACGACGAGTCGCTGCTGGTCGTCGCCGGCGCCCCCTGAGAACGGTCTCCGCGCGTTTAAGACGCAGCCGCTCGGATCTCGAGTATGGACGTCGTCGGTGACCTGCTCGCACGCGATCGACGCAGCCGCAGCCCCGCGCTCGTCACACCGGAGGGGGGCGAACGAACGTCCCGCGACCTGATCACGAACGCGCACAAGGCGGCGAACGTGCTTCGCTACCTCGGCGCGCGCGAGGGAACCCGAGTCGCCGTCGACCCGACGCCGGCGGTTCACGCCACGGTCGCGTTTCTTGGGGCGGCCCGGCTCGGCGCACCGGTTCGGTTCGATCCGAGCGCTGGGGTCGACGCGGGCGACCGCGTCGTGGTGATTCCGGTCGGTGACGAACTGTCGACGACCCCTTCTCCGGGGACGAGCCTCGCCGTCTTCGGCGGCGCGCCCGAGCGGTCGGAGACGACCCACTGGGAACAGGAACTCTGGAGCGAGAACCCGGCGGCGCCGCCCGCGACGGTGTCGAAGGGGGATTCGGTCATCCGTGCCGGCGCGGGCGAGGTCACACACCGCCGTCTCCTCGAGGCCGCAGACGCCGTCGCGGCGACCCACGAGATCGGCTCCGGTACTCGCGTCGTCGTGCGGACCTCGTTTGGAGACCCGCGGGCGGTCGCGGCGGGCGTGGTCGCGCCGCTCGCACACGACGGCGTGACGGTTCTGGCCGGAGATTCCGCCGGGACGGAGTCCCGCGGCGACCTGGCGGTCGTCGACGACGCCGACACGGCGGCGCCGGAGCCGGAGCGCGTCGTGCTCTCGGCGCTGGCGGCGCTCGAGGACTGAGCCGAGCGAGACGGAGCCGTGCCGCCCCAGACCGGCCGTCAGGTCACTCGTCGGCCGACACGCGCCGACCGCCCGCCCCTTCGCCGTCGTCGCTCGTCCGGTCGGGCTCGTGGAGCAGACACGCCGACTCGTGACCCGAGCCGTGTTCGATCCGTTCTGGCGCGGTCTCCTCACAGGGAGTGGTGAACGCCTCGGAGAAGGTGTCGGCGGCCGCCTCGAACTCGCCGTTCACGATCTGGTCTAACCCCCGACTGAGCGTTCGCTCTGCCGTCTCGGACGCGACCTCGGACGGGATGTCGAAGTCCGCTCGGATCCGCGCTTTCACCGCGGCGTCGGTGACGTCCGTCTCCGAGTCGGCGGCCAACCGCTCGCGAATCCCGGCGACGTCGACCGCCCCGGACTCGGCGGTCGCACGCAGGTTCAACAGCCCGCGCCAGGCGGACTGATCGATGTCGAGTTCCGCCGGCTGGATCACCCGATGACAACGCGTGTGGAACCGACAGCCGCTCGGCGGGTCCGACGGACTCGGAACTGTCCCCTCCAGTTCGATCCCACCGGGGCTCGCCCGCGGGTCCGGCGTCGGGATCGACGACAACAACGCCTCCGTGTACGGGTGCTTCGGGTCGCTGAACACCCGCGACACCGGGCCGATCTCGACGATCTCGCCGAGATACATCACTGCGACCCGGTCACACACCTCACGAATGACCGACATGTCGTGGCTGATCAACAACAACGACAGGTCGAACGCCGACTGGAGCTCGTCGAGCAGCCCGAGAATCTCGGCTTTGATCGAGACGTCGAGCGCCGAGACGGGCTCGTCGGCGATCACGAGATCGGGGTTCAGTACCAGCGCTCTCGCCAGGGCGATCCGTTGTTTCTGTCCGCCGGAGAACTCGTGAGGGTACCGGTCGGCGTCGGACGCAGAGAGCCCGACACGGTCGAGCAAGTCCTCGACGATCGCCCGTCGTCGGTCGCGGTCGTCCATCCCCTGAACCCGTAACGGCTCGGCGATCGCGTCACCGATCGTCATCCGGGGGTCGAAACTTGACGACGGGTCCTGAAACACCATCTGGACTCCGCGACGGAACGCTTCGAGTTCGCGGTCGTCGAACCGCGTGACGTCGTTCGGGTGCGTTCCATCCGCGTTCCGTGTCGCTCCTCCCCGACCGTTTCCGTTGAAGATCACCTCGCCGCCGGTCGGCTCCTCCAGCCGAACGATCGAGCTTGCGGCCGTCGACTTGCCGCAACCGGACTCGCCGACGAGCCCCAGCGTTTCGCCGCGTTCGACCTCGAAGCTGATCCCGTCGACGGCGCGGGTCACCCCGACCTGCCGTCTGAACAACCCCTCCGTTATCGGGTAGTGTTTCTCCAGGTCGCGAACGCTCATCAACGGCTCTTCACTCATCCTCGGGACTCACCCCGCCGGCCGCCGGTTGCTCCTCGCGTGAACCGTCCCGAAGAACCGACCGGTCCATATCGCTGCGGTAGTGGACACAGGAGGCGTGTTGTCCCGGATTCACGGCGTGTTCTGCCGGCTGGCCGCCGGTACGACACGCCTCGACAGCGTGTGAACACCGAGGGGCGAACCGACACCCAGCCGGCGGGTCGTGTGGATCCGGCAGGGTTCCGGGAATCCCTCCCTTGCGACTCCCGCCCACCTCCGGGATACACTCCAACAACCGTCGGGTGTACGGGTGAGCCGGGCGTTCGAAGATGTCGAGCACGTCTCCCCGTTCCATCACCTTGCCCGCGTACATCACCACGATCCGGTCGGCGATCTGTGCCACCACCCCGAGGTCGTGTGTGACGAAGAGCACTCCCATGTCGAACTCCGACTGGAGCTCGTCGAGCAGCGATAGAATCTGTGCCTGGACCGTGACGTCGAGCGCCGTCGTCGGCTCGTCGGCGATGAGCAGGTCCGGGTCGCCGACGAGCGCCATCGCGATCATGGCGCGTTGTTTCTGCCCGCCGGAAAGCTGGTGGGGGTACTCCTCGAACCGCGCGCTCGGATTCGCGATTCCGACTCGGTCGAGAAGGTCTATCGCTCGCCCGCGAGCCTCCGCGTCGGGAACGTCCTCGTGGATCTGAAGCGCCTCTACGATCTGCCACCCGACGGTGTAACAGTGGTTCATCGCCTCCTGTGGGTTCTGAAACACGTGTGCGATGTCGTACCCACGGATCGTTCTGAGCTCCGGCTCCGGCATCTCGAGGAGGTCACGCCCTCGATACCGCACCGAGCCCTCGATGCGGCCCGGCGGCGAACCGATGAGCCGCGTGATCGATTCCGTCGCGACGGTCTTTCCCGACCCCGACTCGCCGACGAGACAGACCGTCTCGCCCGCCTCGACGGTGAAGTCGATCCCGTCGACCGCGACGAGCTCTCCCTCGTCGGTGTCGAACGCCGTCGTGAGCCCCTCGACCGCCAGAAGCGGCGACGCGTCGTCGGTCATTCGTTCTCCGCCTCCGCTTCCGGGTTCAACGCGTCCAACAACGCGTCGCCGAGGAAGTTGAACGCCAGAATGGTGAGAAACAACACGACCCCCGGCGCGAGAACGATCCACGGCGCAAACGAGAGGTCACTCCGGCCGGCGGAGATGAGCTGCCCCCACGAGGGGACCGCCGAGTCGCCCAGCCCGAGAAACGCGAGCTGTGCCTCCGCGAGGAGAAAGCCCGGAACGAGAAGCGTGAGCTGCGTGATGATGCTACTCGCCGTGTTCGGCACGACGTGGCGTCTCACGACCTGAGCGGTGGTCGCGCCGGTGAGCCGGCCCGCCTTGACGTACTCGGCCTCCGAGACGGACAACGACTTGCTCCGGACGTAGCGGGCGGTGCCGCCCCAGGCGAAAAGCGAGAAGACGAGAATGAACATGCCAAGTCCCGCCCCGTAGATGTACAGGATGAGAAGAAACATCAGAAGCGTCGGAAACGAGAGCACGACGTCGACGAACCGCATCAGGGTCTCGTCGACCCAGCCGCCCGCGTACGCGCTCACCGTCCCGACCGAGACGCCGATCGCCGCGACGATGGTCGTCGTGATGAACGCGATCTGCATGCTGATCGTCATGCCGTAGACGATGCTCGCGAAGACGTCTTTTCCGCCTTGGGTGGTTCCGAGCGGGTGTTGGAGGGTTCCCTGACACCGCCCGCCGACGACGTCGCCGACACACGTCGCCACGTTTGCGGCGTCGATGGAGAGAAAGACCGGCGGCTGGTGGCCGGTGAGAACGCTCTGTTCGGGCGCACTCACCACGAGCGGGCCGAAGAGTCCGCCGACGAAGACGACGCCGAGCCATCCCAGGCTGACGACCGCCGGGCGGTTGCGCTTGAACTGCCGCCAGTAGTACCGCGTCATGCGAGGGTTCTGGTACAACGGCGCGACCACGTAGAAGGCGAACAACACCAGCGTGAACCCAAAGAGGTAATCGATCCCCTCGAGGTTCCACTCCGTTCCGAGAAACGCGAACGTCGCCGTTCGTTCCCCGAGCACCTGCCAGTCGTAGATCCCGAGCAGGGCGAGCGGCAGCGTACAGAACACGACGCCCAGCGTGTTTTTCGACGGCTCGAACCACCGCGACTGCGATATCTCGTCCCACTCTACCTCGTCGAACCGGTCAGATCGTTGCGTTCCCATCTGTGTTCACCTGTCGTCGTAGCTGATCCGCGGGTCCAACACGGTGAACACGAGGTCCTCGATGAGGTTCCCCACCACGGCGACGAAGGTGAACGCCAGCGTCGACCCCAACACGAGGTTCGTGTCCTGTGCGATGAGCGCGTTGTACGTCACGCGTCCGAGCCCCGGAATGCCGAACACCACCTCCACGAGCAACGACGACCCGAGGAACAACGCCAACAGCTGTCCGACGAGCGTCGTCGACAACGGCACCAGCGTCGGACGCATGACGTGATAGGCGTACGCGCGAAGCGGCGAGACGCCCTTCGCCTTCGCTGTCTTCATGAAGTCGGCGTGTTGGAACTCGGCGGACTCGTTGCGCGACACCCGCATGACGGCGCCGATCGATCCCGTGACCAACACGAAGACGGGGATCGACAGCTGGATCGCGTTCGCGAGGCTGAACACCGGCACGCTCGTGTCGTAGACGACCGGAATCACCTCGAGCCAGACCCCGAACATCAACAACAGGATGATCCCGAAAAAGAAGTTGGGGATGGCGTATCCGAAGAACGCGAACCCGGTCGCGAGATGGTCCTTCCAGCTGTACATGTTCGCGGCCGAGTACACGCCCACGAGCGGCCCGAGCAGGATCGTCAGGATCGTCCACGGCACGGAGTACTGGGCGGTGTAGTACAACCCTTCGGCCAGCGCCGTCGTCACGGGCTGGCTCCGGCTGTCGGCCCAGCCCCAGTCGAGCGTGTAGATGCTCTGGAGGTAATCCATGTACCGCACGTGAATCGGCTCGTCGAGCCCCCGGAGTTCGCGGGCACGTTCGGCCGCCTCGGCCGGATCGCCGCCCTGAAGCGCCGCCTGCGTCGCCGCCCGCTGGATCTCTGGGTTCGGAGCGGCTGCGAGGAGCAGAAACGTGATCGTGACGATGATCAACGAGACGACCGCGGCCCACATCACGCGAGCGGTGACGTACGTTCCGAATCCCATGTGGTCTGTGTTGGTTTGATGATCGGTGAGCCGTGGCTACTCTTCGCCTGGATAAAACTCCGACCAGCGGGGCTGCCAGGTGAAGTGCGCGTCGGCGAGCCCTCGGTAAACCCCCTGAATGAGGTCGTCTTTGCCGATCGCCGCCGCCAGCGCCTGGCGGAACGCCGTGATCTGGAACAGGTTTCCCGGCCCGGTTTGCCACCCGTTGGCGCGCTGATTCACCGAGAGAATACGGTTGTACGGGGTGGGTATCTCACGGACGGTCACGTCTTCGTTCTCCTCGTACGATTGGAACTGTTCGGGCGGAATGCCTGCTGCGTCCGCTTCTCCGGTTTCGAGCGCTCCGAGCCGCGACGCCTGTTCTTCCACGACGCTGATCGACGCCTCCTCGAAGAACGGCCCGTCGGCGAACCGGTCCGGCCCCTCGTCGACCTCCTGGAGATAGTACTCGTCGTTGCGGGTGTACGTCGTTCCGGCGCCGCGGTTCCACTCGTCGAGCGTGAAGGCTCCGAGGTTTCCGGTGAACGATAACTCGAGCAGCTCCTGGTCCTGTTGTAATCCCTCGACGTCTTCGGACTCGACGTACGGCTCGAGGAGGTCACGCGGGATCGGGTACAACAACGGGTCGTACGACTGCGGCCACAACAACGCCGGCGTGTCCAGCGTCGCCTGAAAGGTGAACTCGCCGGTCTGTTCGACCTCGACGCCCTCCCAACTCGACGCGGAGACGGTGTTCGCCCAGTCGCTCTGGTGGATCTCCTGAACGAGGTAGACGAAGTCCGCCGCGGTGACCTGTCCGTACGGATCGCTGAACGTGAGGTTCTCCCGGAGTTCGAACGTCCAGACCTCCCCGTTCTCCGTGGACATGTCGTACAACAACGGGAAGTACTCCTGATCGTCGTCGAAGGTGTACCCTTGGTCGAGAACGCGACCGATCGCCGTTCCGGCGCCCGCCTCCGTGTTGTACAACGGGTTCAGCGTCGAGAACCCGGCCGCGCTGACCGTGTCGTACGAGCCGGAGACGGTCGGATCGCCGGCGTACCACGCCGGGAAGTCCCAGCCGTTCGAGAAGTTCTCGCTCGGCCCGTTCAGCTCCGGATTGTAGCCGACGAGGTCGTCGCCGAGAACGAGCATGACGTACGGCTGCTCGCGGGCGAGATTCTCGAATATCTCGACGAACGCCTCGCGGAGCTCGTCCCGGCTCGTCGCCTGGCGTGCCGTCTCGAAGAGACCCGTCGCGTCGAACTCGGGATAGTAGCCGACGGGGTTGTACACCGTGTTCGCGCCGTCGAAGAACACCTCGTTCGTGAGCGGGTTGAGCGGGTACGTGTTCAGCCCGAACACGACTGACATGTCCCACGCCTCGTTGCTCGTCACCGACTGCGGACCGGGGTTCTGTGGCGTCGGCTGCGCCCACTCGACCTCCTCGCCGTTGACCGTGTCGGTGCCGCCTGCCGGCTCGGCGGTCCAGTACTCGTTGTTGAACCGAGTGCCGTCGATCGCCTCGACCGAGACGACGATGCCGAGGTTTTCCTGGAGCTCTTGGCCGATGTACTCGGCCACGAGTTGGGAGGTCTCCTGTCCGGCCGAGTGGTAGATGTCGAGTTCGACCTGGTCGCCTTCCGGCGTCACCATGTCGCCGCCGTCGAAGCCGTAGTCGTGGTCCGATTCTTCGAAGGCTCTCCGGGCGAGGGTGCGCGCGACCGTCTCGCCGTACAGGTCGTCGACGCCGAACCGCGGGAACGCCCCGATTGTGACGTCGTCGCCCTCGCTGTCTGCGGTGCCTTCCTCGTTTTCCTCTCCTGAGCAGCCGGCGAGCGCCGAGAGGCCGGTGACTCCGAGCGCGGAGAGCCACCGTCGCCGGCTGACTCGTCGGCTGGTTTCACTCCCTGCCGTGGGCCGCCGTGACATAGTGGGTACCAGCCGGTCAACGCATATAAACTCTCGTTGCGCTGCGGGCGCCGTGACCACGCCGCTCGTGTCGAGTCGGCTCCAAGGGATCCGGAACTCCCTAAGCGATGCCGGTACATATCAGCGTATGACGGACGTTCATCCCGCCCAGCGCGTCGGCGTGCTCGCCGACTCACAGAACCTGTACCACTCCGCACAAAGCCTCTACTCGCGAAAAATCGACTACTCGGCGTTGCTCGACGGCGCGGTCCGCGACCGGTCGCTGGTCCGCGCCATCGGCTACGTGATCCGCGCCGACTCGCCCGAGGAAGAAAGCTTCTTCGAGGCGTTACGTGAGATCGGCTTCGAGACGAAGATCAAGGCGATCAAGACGTTCGCCGACGGCTCGAAGAAGGCCGACTGGGACGTCGGGATGAGCCTCGACGCCATCACGCTCGCGAGCCACGTCGACACCATCGTGTTGTGTACGGGCGACGGCGACTTCGCCCGGCTCTGTTCGCACCTCCGCCACGAGGGCGTCCGCGTCGAGGCGATGGGATTCGGCGGCTCAACCGCCGACGAGCTCGTCGACGCCGTCGACAGCTTTGTCGACCTCTCGGCGGACGAAGACCGGTTTCTGTTGTAAGACGGCCGCTCAGCCCACCACGCGGTCGACGACGCCCGCGACCGTCACGGCCGCGGCCTCGACTTCGCGGACCCGGACGTACTCCCGTTCCGCGTGTGCCACCGCGCCGGCGTCGTCCGCGAGGTCTCCCGGGCCGAAGACGACCGTCGGGGTCGGCGCGAAGTACGACGCCTCCGTCGCGGCGCCGAACGGACGGACCGCGCCGCCGCGGCCGCTCGCCAGTCCCGCGGCGTCTGTCGCCGTCCGCGCCGCGCCGGCTACCGCCGAGACGAACTCGTGGTCCGGGTCGGTCGAGAACGCCTCGAAGAACGGCGATTCTCGCTCGGTCAGCGTCATCTCGACGCCGACGGGCGCGTCGGTCGCCTCCCGAACGGCGGCCGCAAGAGCCCGTTGAAACCCCTCTGCGGTCTCGGGGGGAACGCTCCGGCGGTCGACCGTCACCGCACACTCGGCCGGCACCTGGTTCGTCGCGGCACCCCCTCGATGACGGTCGGCGTGAGCTTCGGCGGGCCCAGCTGTGGGTGGTCGCGGGCGTCCTCGTCGAACCGGCGGATCGCAGCGAGTGCGTCCTCCGCGGCGGCGACGGCGTTTACGCCCGCGAACTCGGCGGCGTGTGCCGCCCGCCCCGAGAGCTCGACGCGCCCCTGAAACCGCCCCTTCGCCGCCGTACACGCGTCGAGCCCGGTGGGCTCGCCGACGAGATACAGGTCGCCGGCCAGGCGGTCCTCGGATCCGGGGAGAGTTCCGGCCAGCGCCGCCGCTCCGAGCGAGAGGGTCTCCTCGTCCGGGGTCACCGCCAGCGTGAGCCGTCCCCGCTCCGGCTCTGCTGTGAGAAACCCGTGTATCAACGCCGCCAGGGGTCCCTTGGCGTCACACGCGCCTCGGCCGCGGATCACGTCGGTCTCAGACGATCCCTCTGTCTCCTCAGGGTCGTCCGGACCGTCCGTTTCGCCGGCCTCCGCGCCCGTTTCGCCGGCCTCCGCGCCCGTCGCCGCCCGATCCCGTTCGAACGGGACGTGTGGCGTCACCGTGTCGAGGTGGGTGTTCATCACGAGGTGTGGCCCCGCCTCGGGAGCCGCCGAGACCCTCTCGGCGACCACACAGCCCGCCTCGTCGACAGTGACGTCGACGTCGCTCCCGAGCCGTTCGAGCGTGTCCACGACCAGCCGCCGCATCCTTTCGACCCCGTCGTGAGACGGCGTCTGAACGGCGTCCGCGAGGAACGCGACCGGATCGAAGGCGGTCGACGCCGCTTCCGGGGCTGGGACGTGCGGCCCGTCCGTCTCGTCGCGGTCGGCAGTCATCGCGGATCCGGCGTCACCCGCCTCGTGAACTCTCGGGCGACCGGGCCGGTGAGCGTCGCGTAGTCGTCGTCCGGGACCGCGATCCGCAACTCGCCGCCGGGCGGTCGGGTCACCGCCGTGTCGCTGTCGATCAGCCCGAGTCGGCGGGCGGCGGCGACGATCGCGACCGCGCCCGTGCCACACGACCGCGTTTCTCCCTCGACGCCGCGCTCGAACGTCCGCTGGTCGACGACCGCCGGCCGGTCGTTCTCCGGGTCGCCGCGGTCGACGACCGCCGCCAGGTTCACGTTCGCCCCCCGGGGAAAGACGCCGGCGGCTCTGACCGGCGGCGCGACGGCCGCCAGGTCGACGTCGCCGGGGTCGTCGTCGAGAAACGCCACGGCGTGTGGCACGCCGGTGTCGACGGCGGTGACGGTGAGCCCCTCGACCGGCTCTGCGACGAGCGGCTCCTCGCGGTCGAGCGGAACCGCCGCCGGGTCGAACCGCGGCGTCCCCATCTCGATGGTGACCTCGCTCCCGTCGAGGCTCACGCTCGCCCGGCGGGTGCCCGCCTGCGTGTCGATCATGAACTCGTGTTCGTCGGTTCGCTCGTGTGCCCACCGGGCGACGACGCGCGCGCCGTTGCCACACATCGCGGCCGTCGAGCCGTCGGGTTGTACCAGCGTCATCACGACGCGGGTCGGGTGACACCGTTCCTCGATGCTCAAAAAGAGGACGCCGTCCGCCCCGCGGCGACCGGCGTCGTCGCCGACGACGCCCGTCTCGCGGTCGCAGTGTGCCCGCGCGAAGGCGGCCCTGTCGCCGACTCCCTCGGCGGCGTCGACCACGAGAAAGTCGTTGCCGGTGCCGTGGTACCGTCGTACCGGAACGGCGTGTGCGCTCATCGGCTCACCCCGCCGGCGTCACCGTCGATCGGCGCTGGACCGCCGTCGCCGTCCCGGCTCGGTTCGGCTTCCCGCTCGACCCGCGTGAGGTCCGCCAGACGCTCGCGCCGGCGCACGACCGTCGCGTCCCCGTTCAGCGCGACCTCGGCGGGCCGCGGCCGCGAGTTGTACTGGCTCGCCATCTCGTACCCGTACGCGCCCGCGATGCCGACGGCGAGGAGGTCGCCGCGGACCGGCCGCGCGAGCGGGCGGGTCCGACAGAACGTATCGCCGGTCTCACAGATGGGTCCCGCGACCGTGACCGGCGTCGACTCCCGGTCGGCGGGGTCCGGTTCGTTGTTCGCCCCGCCGATGTTCCGGATCGGGTGATACGCGTCGTACATCGCCGGCCGCAACAGGTCCGTCATCCCGGCGTCGACGCCGACGACCGTCTCGTCGGGCGTCGGTTTCACCGTGTTCACCCGGGTCAGGAGTACGCCGGCATCGGCGACGACGTACCGCCCGGGCTCGACCGCGAGCGCGACACCCGGAACCTCGCCGAGCGCGTCTCGGGTGGCGTCTGCGACCGCGTCCAACTCGAGCGGGGCGTCGTCCTCGCGGTACGGCACGCCGAACCCCCCGCCGACGTCGACGTACTCGAGATTGAGGGGATCGGGCGAGGCGTCGGGGTCGCCTGCGGCCGCTTCCGGCTCCGTCAGTTCTCGTGCGAGCGCGCCCATCCGCGAGACCAGTTCCCGGTGGCTGTCGAGCCCGTCCGCGTCGATTCCCGACCCGGCGTGGGCGTGGATCCCGACCAGGTCGAACCGGTCTACGGCGTCGCGGGCGACCCGCACGGCCCGGTCGTGCGGCACGCCGAACTTCGCGGCCGCGCCGGTTCGGACCTTCTCGTGGTGGCCCGCGCCGACGCCGGGGTTCACCCGGAGACACAGCCGGCCGTCGTAGCCGCGGTCGGCGAGGCGGTCGAGCGTGTCGACCGCGCCCGCGGTGACGGTCAGCCCGTCCGTCGACGCGGCGGCATCGACGACGTACTCGAGGTCTCGCGCCGGCGGGTTCACCGCGGTGTAGTGGAGCCGGTCGCCGCCGAACCCCGCCGCGAGCGCGCGGTCGACCTCGCCGGCCGAGGCGCACTCGGCGTCCAGCCCGGCCGCGTGGACGGTCTCCAACACCGCACGACCGCTGTGTGCCTTCATGGCGTATCGTACGTCGGCGTCGGGAAACGCCGCCGTCAACCGCTCGCAGTTCTCGCGCACGCGTTCGAGGTCTTGGACGTACAGCGGCGTGTCGTGGGCGTTCGCGAGCGTCCGGAGCCGGTCTCGGTCCCACTCGCTCACCCGCCGAACCGATTGCTCGTCGGTCATTCGCGGAGCGTGTCCTCCCGTCGGGTGGCCTCGATCGTCTCGCGCTCGACCTCGGTGGCGACGACCGCGGGCTTGTACGCGCCGCCCTCGAAGAGGTCGTGGTCGCCCACCGACGATTCCACCATCCGCGTGAACGCCCGACGCTCGGCCGGGAGGTGGCCGTAGAACACCGTCTCCTCGACGAGGTCGTAGACGGGGATCCGCGGGGTGAGAAGCGTGTTCTCGCCGACGATCGAGTTCGCGCCGACGCGGAACCCGGACGTGACCCGACAGCCGGCGCCCAGAGACGCGCCCGGTTCGATTACGACGGGGGCGTCCTCGACCGGCTCCAACACGCCGCCGATCAGGGTGTTCGCGCCGAGTTTCACGCCCGCGCCGATCTGCGCACAGGAGCCGACGGTGTCACAGGAGTCGACGAGCGCGCCGTCGCCGACGTACGCGCCCATGTTGACGAACGAGGGGCTCATCATGATACAATCGCTCCCGAGGTGTGCCCCACGGCGAATCACGGTTCCGTCGGGAGTGTTTCGCGTGCCCCGCTCGGCGAGGTCGGCGGTTTCCTGCAGGGACACCACGTCGTAGTAGGTGACGCCGCCGTACTCGTGGGGCTCCGTCGCCCGCAGTCCGAAGTTGAGCAGGACCCCCTGTTTCACCCACTCGTTCGCCTCCCAGGTCGTCACGTCGGCGCCGGTCTTCTCGGCGGCGCGGACCTCGCCGGCCTCCAGCGCCGCGAGAAACGCGTCGAGGACGGCCTCGTCGTCGGCGGTCGTCCCGTCGGCCGAGAGCCCCGCCTCGTACCGCCGCCAGAGATCGGACACGTCGGATTCGAGCGTCATTACTCCCTTTGTCGCCGACCGGCGGTATTTACCCGTCGATGTGTGGCTGTGTGTCGCTCACTCATTCGGGGCCTCTCGTTCACCGCCGAGAACGTCGTCGAACGCGTACCAGCCGGGGTCGCGGCCGGCCAGCCAGGCCGCGGCGTCGAGTGCTCCCTCCGCGAACACGCCGCGGTCGCCCGCGCGGTGGGTGACGGAGAGCACCTCGCGGTTGCCCGCGAGCAACACCTCGTGTTCGCCGGTCACGTCGCCGGCGCGCCGGGCGTGAACGCCGACCTCGTCGGGCGAACGCGGCGCATCGCCCTCGCGGCCGTGGACCCGACGGTCGAGATCGCCGCGGACCGACTCGACGTCTCCGAGGATGGTCTGTGCCGTCCCCGACGGGGCGTCGCGTTTTCCGTTGTGGTGGGTCTCGGTCAACTCCACGTCGTACCCCGGGACCGCCGCGACGGCCGCGCGGACCGCCCGGCGGAGCGCGGCGACCCCGCGGGCGAAGTTCGACGCTTTCAGTATGGGCACCGTCTCGCTCGCCGCCCGGAGACGGTCCGTCTCCTCGGGATCGAAGCCGGTCGTGCCCGTGACGACGGCGACGTCGGCCGCCGCGGCGGCCGTCGCGTACTCGACCGCCGACGCCGGCCCGGTGAAATCGACGAGCACGTCGGGATCGGTCGCCGCGAGCAGGTCCTCGAGGCGGTCTGCGGCCGCGATGTCGACGCCCGCGACCGGGTCAGTCGGCGTCCGATTCACTGCGGTCGCGACCGCGACCTCGTCTCGGGTCGCCGCCGCCTCGATCACCTCGGTGCCCATCCGCCCGCCCCCGCCGGTGACGGCGATCCGAACTGGGTCGGCCGCGCCGTCGGTTCCCGTCATTCGACCGCCTCCGCCGGCTCGACCGGCTCCGGCGTCTCGGCTTCGTACTCCGCGAGGAGGTCGCGGAGCGACTCGCGGCGGTCGGCCGAGAGCCGGGTGAGCGGCGACCGAACGTGCGGGCCGCCCCGCCCGCGGACGTGCATCGCCTCCGTGACCGGAATCGGGTTCGTCTCGGCGAACAACGCCCGAACCAGCGGCGAGAGCTCGTGGTGAAGCCGGCGAGCGCGCTCGTAATCGCCCGAGAGCGCCGCGCCGACCATCGCACACGACCGTTCCGGCTCGACGTTCGCGACGACGCTTATCGTGCCTGTGCCCCCGACGGACACCGTCGGGAGCGTGAGTCCGTCGTCGCCGGAAAGCACGGAGAACGTCTCCTCGCGGGTCCGCTCGACCACCTCGCTGATCCGGCCGAGATCGCCGGACGCGGCCTTGTATCCCTGGATGTTGGGGTGTGCGGCGAGTTCGACGACGACGTCGACGGGGATCGACCGGCCCGTTCGCGACGGGACGTTGTACACGATCTGCGGCAGGTCGACGGCGTCTGCGACCGCGCGGTAGTGGTCAAGAAACCCCTCGGGCTCCGGTCTGTTGTAGTACGGCGAGATGAGCAACAACCCGTCCGCGCCGGCGTCGGCGGCCCGCCGAGACAACGAGAGCGCCTCGGCGGTGTTGTTCGATCCCGTCCCCGCGATGACGGGAACGTCGTCGACGGCGTCGCGAACCGTCTCGACGACCTCGACGTGCTCGTCGTGGGTCATGGTGGCCGACTCGCCGGTGGAGCCGGCCGGGACCACCCCGTCGACGCCCGCCCGCTCGAGAACCCGAGCGTTCTCGGCGAGCTGTGCGTGGTCGATCTCGTTCTCGTCGGTGAACGGCGTCGTCATCGCGGGGTAGACGCCCTCGAACGGCTCGTCGGTCGGTTCGCGGTCGATGCTCTCGTGGTCGGTCGTGTACGGCGTCGTTGTCGTGGCGTTCGTCATGGTGTGTCTGGGCGGTGTCGGTCGTCGATCGGGACGGTCACGCGAGAATCGGGGGTCGTCCGGGACGGGGTCGCCACTCCCGCCTGTGGACGCGTCACGCGCGTTTCTTCGAAAAGAGCCGCGTCGCTGCCGGCGTCCGCGATCCGAGCGTCGACGCGGTCCGAATCACAGCCACGCTACGATCGACCCGTGTATATACGTTGTGTCTCGGCGGAACGCGGGTCCGTCGCGACCCCGTCCCGCTGCCGGGACTCGGCCTCCTGTCGAGGCCGACCTCACCGTCTGGCGGACGACCCCGGCGTGGCCGCTCGGGGACCTCGACTCGCGACCGTGAGCGGCCACGAACCGGACGCCACACGTTTTTATTCGCACGCGACCTCCGCTCAATCCCATGACCAAGCCGGCGGACGACACGCACGTCGAACGACACCAGTACGATCCGGACGCCGACCACTCGTTTCCTGACGGTCGGGTCAACGCGGTGCTCGACCGGGTCACGGACGACGAGGAGATCGCCACGTACCTGAAAGCCCAGAACGTCAACGCGGTCGACAGAAAGGGATACAACGACCACGGAACGAAACACGTCGGCATCGTCCGCGACCGCGCGCTGAAACTGTACGACCTGCTCAAGGCCCGCGGGGTCGAGTTCAACGGAGCCCGCCAACAGGGCCTCGACGAGGCCGACGAGGCCGTGATCATCGCGCTCGCGGCGACGCTCCACGACGTCGGCCACGTCGTTCACCGCGACCGACACTCCTACTACTCGATCCCGCTGGCGGCCGACATCCTCGACCGGCTGCTGCCCGCGTTCTACGAGGTCCCCGAACAGGTGCGGATGAAAGCCGAGGTGCTCCACGCGATACTGTGTCACCACACCGAAGAGGAGACGCTGACGCGGGAGGCGGGTGTCATCCGGGTCGCGGACGGCCTCGACATGGAACAGGGCCGCTCGCGGGTCCCGTACGAGGAGGGTGGCCGCGGCATCAACACCGTCTCCTCGCAGGCCATCGAGTCCGTGATCCTCCGGCCGGACGACGACGTCCCCGCGCAGGTCGAGATTCGGATGACCAACGCCGCCGGCGTCTACCAGGTCGACTCGTTGTTGAAATCCAAAGTCGACGGCTCGCTGCTCGAAGACCTGATCCGGATCGTCGCGATCAACACGAAGTCGAACGGCGACGAATCGATCGTCGAGCGGATCGAGTTGTGACCCGCCGGGACCCAGCAGGGACCGCCGGCTCGGACGCGTTTTAATACGTAGCCGCCGTCTGTCGATGTAGATCCTAGCCGTGGCTCGGTTCGGCAACTCTGTACGGCTCCTCGGAAACGCGGAGTTCGCGTCGCTCGCCGGGACCGCCTTCGCGCGGAGCCAGGCGTACTCGACGATCCTGATAGCGCTCGCGTTGTACGCGGACCTGTTCGGCACCACCGGCTTCGTCGAGGGGCTCTTCGGCACGGCGTTCGCGGTCGTTCAACTCGTCATCGTTCTCCCGCTCGGCCGGGCCGTCGACACGGGCAACGCGAAGCGGTTCCTGCTCGCCGGCTTTCTGATCAACATCGCCGTCTTCGCCGGATTCACGCTCGTCGGCGACCCGGTCCACGTGATCCTCGTTCGGATGGTCCAGGGGCTCGGCGCGAGCATTCTCTGGATCACCGGAGCGACGATCATCGGCGAGGTCAGCCCGGACGACGAACAAGGGTTGTGGCTCGGCTCGTACAACCAGTTCGCGTCGGTGTCGTCGCTCTCTGGAGACCTCCTCGGCGGGTATCTGTTGTACGCGTACGGGTTCACCGAGACGTACGTCGCCCTCTCCGCCATCACGCTCGTCACCTTCTTTCTCGTCTATCGGTTTCTGCGCGACGACCCCGGAGGCCAGACCGACCCCGAGGACGTCGGCGGACTCGAGGCGTTTCGGTCGTTGCTCGCGATGCCGATGCTTCGCTCGCTCGTGGTCTTTCGGTTCACGTTCAGCGTGGGGAAGATGGCCGTCATCATCTTCTTACCCATCTACGCGCGCACGACGTTCGGCATCTCTGCGTTCGCGATCGGATGGATCATGGCCGGCGGCAAGGCGACGAAGGCGGTCACGCAGGGGTTCGTCGGCGACCTGACCGACACGTACGGCCGGCGACACGGCTTCGTCGCGCTCGGCGCCATCCTCTACGGGGTCGGCACTGCGGCGATCCCGCTGGCCGCGTACTTCGAGGGGACTGTCGCGCCCGTCACCGTCTCGTATCTCGGCGGCTCACAGACGCTCGGCGGGGCGTTCTTCGCGTTGTTCGCCGCGTACTCGCTGCTCGGCGTGGCCGACTCGATCCGCCTGCCGGCGAGCATGTCGTTGTTCGTCGACGAGGGCGAACGCCATGACTCCGTCGCGAGCGCGATGTCGCTTCGGTCGATCTCGTGGAAGGTCGGACAAGTTGCCGGCCCGGTGATCGTCGGCACCACGATGGATTTCACCACGACCGAGACCGGATTTCTGCTGGCGGCCGGCTTCATCGGCTTCGCGACGGTCCTGTTTGCGGTCCAGTCTCACCGCGCGGCGGCGGCCGAACCGGCCACGACCGGGGTGTGAGCCGCCCCGTGTCGGAACCGACTTCACCTCGGCAGCGGTATCGCGGGTATGAGCGACGACGAGGACCTCGCTGCCCTGCGCGTCGGCGCCGACTACCAGTTCGGCGCCGGCGCTGGCGACGCGTTGTTTCCGCCGGGCGACCCGGTCACGCTCCGCCGGTCGAGCGGCGGGCGTCCGCGTCAAGTGATCGCCGGCGACGTCGACGACACGCCGGGGAGCAGCGAGGGCGCCCGACTCGTCTCGTACGGCACCGACGGTCGGTTCACGCTCGGGGAAGCGGGCGCACGGCGGCTCCAGGCGGCTTTCCCCGCGCCGACCGGCCGCGTCGTCGTCGGCGACGAGAGCGAGCCGTACGTCCGGGAGGGGCGAAACGCCTTCGCGAAGTTCGTGACGGCGGCCGGCCCCGAGATCCGTCCCGGCGACGAGGTTCTCGTGGTCGACCCGACGGACGCCCTGTTCGCAGTCGGCCGCGCGGAACTGTCATACGCGGAGGCGCTGGCGTTCGACAGCGGCGTCGCGGTGAAGGTTCGTCACGGCGTCGCGGACGAAAGCGAGTAAGCACCCCTCAC
>KI543169.1:262838-276073 GCA_000496175.1 uncultured archaeon A07HR67
CGCGTCGTCGCCGCCTCTCCTCTCGCCGCCGGCGCCGTCGGGAGCCGGCCGGCCGTCAGCGTCGTCGTGAACGTCGTTCGCCCCGGCGAAGTCGTCTTCGAGTAACGAGTACGACGACGGACAACGGGATCACCAACACCACGGGAACGTTGAGGTCCATCACGCCCTCCGCGAGCGACAACATGTGTTCGGTGCCGTACACCGAGATCGCGTCGTAGGCGGCGAGAACGGTCAACAACACGATCGCCGGCAGCAGCCCGAAGGAGATACCGAACAGACCGGCTGCGCCCGCGCCCATCAACACCCCGGCGGCGTCGATGACGTACCACTCGGGGTGGACGAGGAGGCCGACGCCGACCGCGACCGCCGGTACCGCGGCGACGACGGCTGGGACGAAGGCGGCAAAGACGTACCACGAGAGCCACGCGGAGACGCCGACGACCAGCAGACGGATCGCCCAGTCGAACTCGTACCGGAACGCGGCGAGCATCAGTCCGGTCATGGCGACGATGGCGGCGATGTACAACAAGCTGTTCGTCGGGTCCTGTGGGTCCTCGACCGGCTGGTACCCTTGTTCGGTGAACTCGGGGACTAACGCCAGCGCGCCGATCTGGATGACGACGAACAACCCGACCGCGAAGGCGACGCCGCGGTACTCGCGTGGAAACATTCGGATACGCGTTCCGGCCGGGCGCGTATGCTCCTTGCGTTTTTGATCGAAACGGTCGAACCGAGAGGCGGGCGGTGGGGCGGCGAGAGCCGAACAGCGGACCCCCAGACTGTGTGCGGCACCGCCGCCCGAGGCGGGACGGGCGCGGGTCGTTGTCGCCGAACTTCGACGAGAAAAGCGTCGAACCTCGGCGTCTAAACAAATGTGCGCATCGAATATAAAACCAAGAGATACGCGTCGAGCCTCAGCTCGGATCGCGGCCGACTCAAGCCGGTCGTTCTCGTCGACTGGCGCTCCGGGTCGGGCCCGACAGCGCTCACGCGCCGGGCGGCAGCGACCGGCGGAGCGCCGCCTCCAGGTTGTCCAACTCGTCGTCGAAGTTCCGCTTGAAGAACGATTCGACGCCGGGAAGCGATCCCTCGACGACGAACTCGTTCGCGAGCCGACAACCGCCGCCAGTCTCGGTGATCGTGTGTTCGCCGGTGACCCGGAACGCGCGGGACTTGCCGACGAACTTCACCCGGTTCGGCGGGTCGCGGTCGACCTCTCTCGTCTCGACCGTGATCGTCGAGCGGATCACCGGAATCGGGAGCGCGACGTGCCACGTCGCCGTCCCGTCGCCGTGGACCTCGAACGTGTCGACCACGCTTATCGCTCCTGCGCGCTTCTCCGCGTCCGAGATGAACGCCCACACGTCCGCGGCGGGGGCGTCGAACTCGAACGTCCGGGAGACTCGGACGGTCATGTCCGAGGTTGGGCGCGAGATGGATTAAAAGGACGGAAGTCGACGCCGCCGGGCGAGTCGGTCAACCGCGTGTCACGCGCCACGTCGTCGAGCGGGCACGACCCCACTTTTCGATCTCGACGTTGTCGGCCTTCTCAGCCAGCCGCGGCAGCCGAGAACCGACCTGTTTGGCGGTGAGACCGATGGCGTCGGCGATCGTCTTCGAGCGGACGTATCGCTCGCCTCGGGTGACGCTGTCCGTGAGGTACGCGAGGATTCGACGCTCCTCCTCGGTGTACTCGGTCATCGATTATGTGTACGTGTCTGACGCGCTTAACGGTTTCTCGTCTGTGGGCTCGTCTCACTCAAACGCCTGGACGGCGACGACCGCGAGCACCGCAAAGACGAGCGCCGCGGCGAAGCCCCAGGCCTTTCCCAACTGGGTCGGATACCCGTACATCGTCGCCGCGCCGACCAGCGCAACGGCCGCCAGCGCGAACGTCACGCCGATCCCCTTGTCTGAGTCGATGGCTGCCTCGGTCATATCCGTCGCTTCGCGGGTGGATACTTAGTTCACACGAAGCGGCCGCCGCGCCCGTCGGTCAGACGATGTCGACGTGGTCCGACGCCTCGTTGAGCGCGAGGTTCGCGGCGATTTCGGCGTTCCGCATGGCGTACTCGGCGGTGTGTTGGAGGCTGACGAGCACTTCTCGGGTCATCAACAACACCTCGTTGTCAAGCTCGTCCGGAAGCTCGCTGAGAATCTCCTGTTCGCGGTCCTCGAGCCGGGCGAAGAGGTCGCGGCACTCGACCGTGAGATCGTAATCGCGCTCGACGACCGCCCGGACCGCGAGCGCGGTGAGCTCGTCGACCTGGTCGGTGAACTCGCGTATCTGCCGCATGGTGGCGTTGTCCACCTCAAGGCTGTGGCCGTCGGCCTCCATCACGATGTCGGCGATGTCTTCGGCGTTGTCGGCGGTGAGTTCGAGGTTCTTCGCCACCGAGCGGTAGCCGATCAACGGGAAGCCCTCTTCTAACCCGACGGCCCGCGCGAGGTTCGGGTTCTGGTAGGCCGTGAAGATCAGCCGCAACAGGAGGACGAAGATCTTGTTCGCCTGCCGCTCGCGGTTGAGCGCCCGCTGGGCGAGATCCGAGTTGCCGTGTGCGAGCGCCTTCACCGCCTCGCCGCGCATCGTTGACCCCGTGTTCTCGAGCCGTTCGAGCAGGTTGTCGAGGGTGAAATCCTCGGGGTCGACCGAACACCGAATCGAGATGTCGGCGGGGGTCTCCTCGATCACGCCGAGACCCATCAGCTGGGTCTCGGCTTTGTACACCGCGTTGATGTGTTCGCTGTCGAGGGTCCCTTCGCTCCGCACGTGGATCACGCGCCGACCCAGCACGTACTGTGCGACGACGGCTCGCTCGAGCGCGCGGGCGTCGAGTCCGTCGGCGTTGATCACCGCCTCGGACTCCTCCGCGCTCATCGACTCGGGCAGCACCGTCAACGTCCCCTTCCCCCCCATCCGCAACGAGACCTCGTCTCCCTTGTTCACGCCGTGTTCCTGTGCCCACTCGGCGGGGAGCGTCATCGCCAGCGTCGACGGCCCCAGCCGTTGGACTTTCCGCGTTTCCATAGCCGCTCATACCACATCACCGACCTTAATCTTATCCCTATGGTCATTATACGTCGACGGAGATATACAAGGAATAAGTAGATTTTTCGTGAGAAACGATGCGTGCCTGGCGGCCGTCGCGGGCCCGAGCGGCTACGATCGCGTGGGGATACGATCCCGACCGCAGAAGCGTCGGCCCGAGACGTTAGACGGGACCGAACGAGCGGAGTATCTCCGCGAGCGCGCTCGCCAGCTCCTCAAACCGGTCGATCTTCATCGAGTTCGTCGTCACCCAGACACCGTGGTCGTCGGCGATCACCCGTGTGAGGTAACCGTTGTCGAACACGCGCACGGTAAAACAGTAGTCGCCGAGTTCGGTGTTCGCGTACAACGACTGGGCGTGAAATCCGTGTCGTTCGTTCTCGGCGAATCCAACCAGGTCGGCGGTTCGACTCAGATCGCTCCGCAGGTAGAGCTGTTCGACGTCGGTCTCGGTGAAGTACGTGAGGCTTCGGAGCTCGTCTCCCGTCGCCGTTCGCGCTGCGCTGAGCAGCTCCTCGAAGTATGACTCGGGTGACTGTGGCATGCCATCACATATGCCGGTGGCACACATGAGAGTATGGGTCACCGGCCGCGTCGCGGCCGGAGGGACAGAGTTTACACGCTCGGCGGACATCCACCGGACGATGAGCGAGCACGACGACGTCTGTGTGCTGTTGCCCGCGTTTGAGGAGGCGGAGACAGTCGGAGACGTCGTCTCGTTGTTTCGCGACGCCGGATTCGACAACCTCCTCGTGATCGACGGCGGCTCGGGAGACGACACCCGCGAGATCGCCCGCGACGCCGGCGCCCGCGTCGTCGAACAAACGGGCAAGGGAAAAGGCCAGGCCGTCCGCGAGGCGGTTCGTGACCACGTCGAAGCGCCGTACGTCCTGATGGCCGACGCGGACGCGACGTACGACCCGTCGGATGCCGAGGCGATGCTCGAGCCGTTGTTCTCCGGCGAGGCCGACCACGTCATCGGGAACCGCTTCGCGGAGATGCGGCCGGGCGCGATGACCCGACTGAACCGGATCGGGAACCGGATTATAAACCGCGCTTTCCGCGCGATCCACGGCGAGAGCTACGCGGACATTCTGTCTGGATATCGGGCGTTTACCCGGGAGTCGTTCCGCCGGCTCAACCTCACCGCCGATGGGTTCGGCATCGAGACGCAGATGGCCGTCGAGTGCGCGAAACACCGGGTCCGGGTGGCCGTCGTTCCGGTGACGTATCGTCCGCGTCCCGGCGGCTCCGCGACGAACCTCCACCCGATCCGCGACGGGGGAGTGATCTTCATGGAGCTCTACCGGAAAGCGAAGACCAACAACCCATTGTTCTACTTCGGGAGCGTCGGGGCCGTCTCGACGGCCGCCGGAGCGGCGATGGCCGCGTTCGTCCTCTATCGGTGGATCGTCTTCCAAGTGGGCCACGAGATCATCGCGGTCGCAGCGACCGGCGCGATGATCCTCGGGATCCAACTGCTCGTGTTCGGCGTGCTCGCCGACATGATCCTCTCGTTGCACCGCGAACGAATGGCCAAAGACCTCGCAGCGGGGACGCGAGCGCCGCCACAACGAGACGAGACGATCCGGCGGGACCGCGGCCGCGAGCAGTCCACCGGCGACCGGTCAGCCGTCCCGCAGCGTCGTCGCGACGATCGATCTGGGGGCCGGGCAGCCGTCGATTCCAGTCGGTCGGCCGGCGATTCCGGCCGGTCAGCCGGTGATTCCAGTCGGTCGACCAGCGGAGACGGCGCGTCCGGAGACCCCGGAGCCGAGGCCGAGAACTGATCGAACGCCCGCCGTTTCTGGCACATCCTTTATGTATCGGCTCGAACACGGAGGCGTATGGACGAGAAGCGCTTTGTCGTCGCCCTCTTTGGCCTCACGGTCGCGCTCACCGCCGGCTACGTCGTCTACCGGTTCGTCGCCGCGTTCACCGTCGCCGTCTTTTTATACTACTCCACGCGCCGGTTTTACAATTCCCTCGAACGGCTCCGACTGCCCTCTAGGATCCGTGCGGTGGTCGCGTTGTCGGTGATCGCCGTCCCGTTGCTGGTACTCTTGAGTTCGGCCGTGGTGTTGTTGCTCGTCGAAGTCAGACGGTTCATCACCGAGTATCCGGTCGCCGAGACGGTCGGCGTCGGCGGCGGGTGGGTCGATCAGCTGAGAGAGCTGTCTACTATCTCGCTCGACAACATCGTCGCGGTGTACCGGTCGGGTCAGTTCGATCCGCTCGTCGCGTTTCTCGCCGACAACGCCGCGTTGTTGACCAACACCGTCTCCGGCTTCCTGCTCAATCTCCTCATCACCGTCGTCGTCACGTACTACCTGCTGATCGACGGCTCTCGGCTCCACGACTGGCTGCTTCGGTTCGACGACGACGCAACCGTTCGGGCGTACCTCGAAGCGGCCGACGCGGAGTTGGAGGCGGTGCTCTACGGAAACCTTCTCAACGTCATCGCGATCTCGATCATCGCAATCGCGACGTACACCGGCTACAACGCGGTCGTGCCGGCGGCCGTGTCGGTGCCGTACCCCACGCTCGCGGGGGCGCTCACCGGCGTCGCGAGTCTGATCCCGGTCATCGGGATGAAAATCGTGTACGTGCCGCTCGCGGCGGCGACCGCGACGCCGACGCTTCTCGGCGGCGACATCGCTCCGCTGGGATACGTCGTCGTATTTGTGGTCGTCGCCGTCGTCGTCGTCGACACGGTTCCTGACCTCCTGTTGCGGCCGTACTTCAGCGGCGAAACCACGCACGTCGGCCTGCTTATGCTCGCGTACATTCTCGGTCCGGTCGTCTTCGGATTCCACGGGCTCTTTCTCGCGCCGATCGTGCTCGTGTTGTTGTTGACCTTCGGGGACGCCGCGCTGCCGCGGCTGCTGAGCGTGGAGCCGGCCGACCCGGTCGACCGACTCCCGTCCGGACAACGCCGGCTTGACGAGTTCGAGTGGACGGTCTCGGGATCCGACCGCGCCGGCGGCTCGGACGCCGACGACCGACCGCACGTCAGAGGGGACACCGACCGCTCGGCGGCGGGCCAAAGAGGATAAGCCCCCGCTCACCGAGCGGGGACACATGCGCGCGCACGTCATCGGCCTCGGCGGTGCCGGCGGCCGCATCGCCGACCGACTCGCCGGCCGCGACACGGACCGGTTCCGCGGCACCGTCTTCGCGTTCGACACCGACGCGGCCGCCCTCGACTCGCTTCGGTCGCTCGACGACGACCGACGCTACCGGTTCGGCGACACGGCCGGCGGCCACGGCCTCGACGGCGACCTCCACGCCGGCCGCGAGGTGGGCCGCGCCCACGCGAGCGAACTGTGTCGAGCACTCGACGACGGCCACCCCTCGTCGGCGGAGGCGTTCGTGCTCGTGGTCGGCGTCGGCGGTGCCGCCGGCAGCGGCGTCGCGCCGCCGCTCGCCGCGGAGCTCACCCGGCTCTACGACGCCCCGGTGTACGCGGTGGCCGTCCTTCCGACGCCGGCCGAAAGCGACCCCGAGTCGGCGGCGGCATCGGCCGCCCGATCCGGGTCGACAGCGGCGGCAGACGGCGCGTCAGACGACCCGCGGCGACCGCTCGCGGCGAAGAACGCGGCGCGAACGCTGGACGCGCTCTCGGAGCACGTCGCTTCCGTCATCGCCTTCGACAACGAGGCGTGGCTCCGTCGGGGGGAATCGATCGCCGACGCCCGCGGCCGGCTCAACGATGTCGTCGCCGAGCGGATCGCGGCGGTGTTCGGCGTCGGCGAGACGGGCGCCGACGCCGCCACCCCACAACAGGTGGTCGACGCGAGCGACGTCGCCCGGGCGCTCGGCGACGACGGCGCGGTGGCGTCGGTGGGGTACGCGACGCAGACGGTCGAGACGCCGACGGCCTCTCGGTTCGGACTCGGGCTGTTCGACTCCGCGGAGCCGGCACCGGTCGACACGAGCGCCGCGGTGTCGGCGATCGAGACGGTGATCCGAAAGGCGACCCGCGGGAAGAACACGGTCGCGGTGCCCGACGAGCGGGCCGACCGAGCGCTGCTCGTCGTCGGCGGCCCGCCGGTCTGGCTCAACCGGAGCGCGATCGCCGACGGGCGGCGATGGCTCGCCGAGGAGACGGGATCCGGAGCGATTCTGAGCGGCGACGCCCCCGTCCCCGACGGCGACGCGGTGTTCGCGCTCGTCGTGCGCTCGGGGATCGACGAGCCCGAGCGGCTCCGCGCGATCCGCGGCTCGACCGGGTGAATCGTCGGACGCCAGAGCCGGCGCTGGTGGCGTCTCGCGGCCGCTACCGAGCCGATTAAATCCGCTCGCCGCCCGTGTTCGGATATGACTTCGGCCCCCGACGCTGCCGACCTCGGTTTCGACCTCGACGTGTCCGACGTCGACGCGGTCGCCGACCGCCGCGACGAGCTGGCCGCGGCCGTCCGCGACCACGCCGGCACCGTCGCCTACCAGCTCGCGAAACTCCAGGGCGGAGAGTACGGCCGAAAGACGGTGTCGACCGCGGGCGGCGACTGGACGATCAAACACGAGGCGGGCGAGCTGGAGTTTCTGTTGTTTTCGCCGACACGAGGCGCGGACACGTACGTGGTGTCGACGAAACAGCCGCCGGACCCGTCGGGGTTGGCGGCCGCGCTCGACGACTACCCCGCCATGATCGCGGCTTGGAACGAGTACGTCGCGTCGCTGTCGGGCGTGCTCGACGACGTCTCCGCCGAGTTTCCGGCGCCCGTCTCCACCGACGGTGTCGTCGCCGAGCGCGACCGGGTGCTCGACTCGATCCGCGAGACCTGCGGCGTCATCGCCGGCGAGATCCACCGGTACGAGGCGGACGACTACGGCAGTTTCACCGCTCGCGTCGACGGCGACCGGTGGGAGCTCAAGTGGGACGAGGGAGCGGTGTCGTACCTCCGCGTGGGCGGCTCCGGCGGCGTCTACCTGCTCTCGCAGTACGAGGCGCCGTCGGCGGCCGACGTGCGGGAGTACGCCGACCACTTCGCCGGATTCGTCGAGGCGTACAACGAGTACGTCGACGACCTCGAAAGCGACCTCGCGACCGTCTCGACGTAGCGATCGACCACCGGCCGGCTCACGCGTCCGACCGCGGCAGGCGGACCTCGACAATCGTTCCTCGGCGGGTTTCTGGCACCTCGATCTCTCCTCTGAGGTTCGTGACGAGATAGTACGCCAGCCACAGCCCGAGTCCCTGTCCGTGAACGAGCGGCTCCTCGGCGCCAGCTGCCAGCACCGTGCGCTCGTCTTCGGGTAGTCCCGGGCCGTCGTCCTCGACGGTGATCACGACCTGCTGGTCGGTGGTCGCGACCGCGACCTCGACCGACGCCGGATCGCCGCCGTGTTTGGCGGCGTTCTCGAGGATCTCCCACAACGCGGTCTCCAGGCGAGGGAGCGTCGCCGCGACGGCCGCGTCGGGAGTGTCGACCGCGACTGCTGTGTCCCAGTGTCGGTCCTCGAGCTGTGTAACGAGGCGGTCGATGAGCGGCACTACGTCGACGGCGTCCAGCTCCGGGGACTGGTCGCGATTCTCCTCGATGCGGCGCGCGGACTCGCTGATCGCGAGCAGTCGGTCGGCCGTCTCGACGATTCGTTCTGCCTTCGACGCCGCGTCGCCGTCGAGTCGGTCCGCGAGCATCTCGGCGTACCCGTTGACCACCGTCATCTCGTTTCGGACGTTGTGACGCAACACCCGATTGGTGACGCTGATCAATCCCTCGCGCCGCCGTCGGGCGGTCGCGTCCCGGACCATCGTCTGCGCACCGACGATGTCGTCCGGGGTGCGCTCGTCGGCCGGGACGCTCGCGTCGTATATCGGAACGATTCGAAAGTCGGTGTACACCGTTCGTCCCATCTTTGTCTCCAGCGGGAAATCGCGAACCTGGAGCGATTCTCCGGTCAGTACCTCGTCGAGATACTCCATGGCCTGTGCGGTCGTCTCCTCGTCGGGATGTACGCGGCCTATCGGCTCCGAGTCGAGTCGTTCTGGAGCGTACCCGATCACCTCCTCGACCGACGGAGAAACGTAGTTGATTCGTCCGTCGCGGTCGAGCCGAACGACGAACGCAAAGCTCGCCGCGATGACGGCGCGATACAGCTCGTTCCGCTCGTTGAGTTCGCGCTCGCGCCGGACCAGCCGGCGGCGCTGGCGTTCGATCTCCGTCACGTCGGTCAGCGACACGACGCGAACGACGGAGTCTCCGATCGTCATCTTCGTCGGAGAGATCAGATAGTAGCGCGAGCCGTCCTCGTCGTCGACCTCGACGATCTGGTCGTCGCTCTCGAGGACGCGCGCCACCGCCGGCAGAACGTCTGCGATCCGCTCGCCGGTCGTCCGCTCGAGCGCCGGGAACTCTCTGATCGCGGCGGCCGAGACGTCGCGTATCTGTCCGTCTTCGCTCAGAAAGATCGCGGCCTGGTCGTCTTGGCCCGTGTTCTGGACCGCCAGAAACCGCCGCTCGAAGACGAACAGGCTGCCGACGGCAAAGGCCGCGACGCCGAGCGGCGCGTAGATGACGTTGATGAGTCGGGGGATCGCGAGCGCGACCATATCGAGGACGACCGGAATCCCGAGCAACACCGACAGGACGGCGAGCGGGCGGGTGTCGTATCCCGACCGCAGATAGTGTTCGAAGATCATGAATATGCCGACGGCCGCGAGCACGTACGACAATCCGGTCGCGCTCCAGTGGAGCGGTCCGTGGTCGATCGCCAGGTGGCGGAACGGCGTCGTCGCCTCCGTCGTCGAGAAGTACAGCCGGTGAAACGGATTCGTCAGTTTGACCGCGACGACGGCGAGAAAGACGCTCGCGCCGAGCCGACGCAGCGTCGTGTTGCGGTGGTACTCCCGTCCGGTGTACGCCGACGAGAAGTACAGCCACGACCACACCGTCGCGAACCCGAAGATCAGCCCCACCGTGTACACGCCTTCGCGGAGGGGTCCGTCGAGCAGGAAGAACACCGACTTCAACACTGCCCAAATCCCGGTCGTCCCGAGAAGCCCGGCGAGGCCGAGCCGAACCTCTCGGTCGCTGATCGTCCAGGCTCGCCGGAGCCCGAGCAGACACACCAGCCCAGAAATGAAAAACGAGCCGACGTAGAACACGACGGCCGGTTCGACCGCAGAGACGATCATGGAATACACATTCCTCCCGTCTTCGGTGATAAAAGCACGTCGTCGCCGCTGTCAGATGTGATATTTTGACCGACGCGATTGCCGGAATCGGGTGGTCGTCGGCGCGATGACCCGACCCGCGGGGCCGGTCTCGTCTCCGCTTCGGAAAACTGCGGTCTCGTCTGTCTGGGCAGCCCCAGAGACGATCGTGCGGGTCACCCGACCACTCAGGAACGTTTATTCCGCGACGCGCGGTACGCCGCCGTAGATGTCGATCACTCTGCCCGGCCCGACCCTCGGTGTCGTCGGCGGCGGACAGCTCGGACGGATGCTCGCGGAGGCGGCCGCGCCGCTCGGCGTCGAGGTGATCGTGTTGGACCCGACGCCCGAGTGTCCCGCCTCGGCGGTCGCCCGCGATCAGATCGTCGCCGCGTTCGACGACCCCGACGGAATCCGTGCGCTCGCTGCCCGCGCCGACGCGCTCACCTTCGAGATCGAACTCGCCGACCCGGACGTGTTGGCGGCGGCGAGCGCGGACCACGGGGTTCCCGTCCATCCGGATCCGGACACCCTCGAGACGATCCAGGACAAACTGGTTCAGACGGAAGCGCTCGCCGACGCGGGGATTCCCGTTCCCGAGTTCGCCGCGGTCGCGACCGTCGAGGGGGTGCAACGACTCGTCGAGGAGTTCGGCGGCGTCATGCTCAAGGCGCGAGAAGGCGGCTACGACGGCCGCGGAAACGTTCCGGTTCACGACCCGTCGGCGGCGGCGGACGCGCTCGCGGCCGTCGGCACCGACGCGATGGCCGAGCGGTTCGTCGACTTCGAGCGCGAACTCGCGGTGATGGGGTTGAAAGGAGCCGACGGCGACACGCGCACCTATCCCGTGACCGAGACGATTCACCGCGAGGAGATTCTCCGCGAGAGCGTGACGCCCGCCCGCGCCGACGACGAGGTGATCGCCCGCGCCGAGGCGGTCGCGAGCGACGTGCTCGAACTGCTCGACGGCCGCGGAGTGTACGGAATCGAGATGTTCGAGACGACGGACGGCGACGTGATGGTCAACGAGATCGCGCCGCGTCCGCACAACTCCGGACACTGGACGATCGAAGGCGCACGGACCTCACAGTTCGAAAACCACGTTCGTGCGGTTCTCGGCTGGCCGCTCGGTCCGACGACCCTCGCCGCGCCGGCGGCCACCGCCAACCTTCTCGGGGACGTCGCGGAGACGCGGCCGGCGACGCTTCGCGGCGTCGAATCCGTTCTCGCCGCGCCCGCCGCCGACCTCCACTGGTACGGCAAGGCCGACGCGCGCCCGCTTCGCAAGATGGGGCACCTGACGGTGACGGCGCCGGACGGCGACGACCCCGACGCGCTGGTGTCGCAGGCGCGTGAGCTCCGCGACGGGACGACGTTCACCGACGAGTAGCCGGTCTCACCGAGGAGCCGCCTCGCCGTTGGGGGCCGATCACCGCGCTGGCGCGGGTGCCCCGCTCACGGCGCTGTTGCCGCCCGCTCACGGCGCCGTCGCGACCCGCTCACCACGCCGAGAATCCGTCGTCGACGAGCGTCTCCGCCTGTCGTCGGATGTACGCCCGTTGTGTGTCGTGAACCGCGTCGGCGAACGACTCGCCGTCGGCGAGCCGCGACCGAACCGCGTCGCGTTTCCACGCGGCCGGCGTCGTCGCGTGTTCGACCCGATACCGCAGCGGCGCGAGCCACGACTCGGCCTCGTCCTCCGAACACCCGGCCGTCACCAGCCCGGCGGCCGCGTGGTCGAGGAGGTCGTCGTAGATCGTGTCCGTATCGCGCGTCGGCTCGCCGTCGTATCCGATCCACTGAAGATCCGCGTCGATGCCGTCTGCGACCGCGGCGTAGAAGTTGTCTCGGGCGGTCTCCCACTCCAACCCGATGACGGGATGTTCGTGTCGCGGGAGCGCCCCCATGAGTCCCGCGAACGCGGCTTGGAACGCGATCGAGTCCCGGACGGTCGGCTGTGCTGGCACCGGCCGGAACTCGATCCGCGCGTTCGCGCTCGACCGACTCGCCCCCTCGAACACCGGCCGCACCCACCGCCAGTAGGTGCCGTGTTTCGTCCGAAAGGTGGCGAACGCGTCGTCGAACCGGTCGGAGCCGTCCGACGCCGGCATCGAGATCAGCGTCTCGTCGCTCGCGATCCGATTGACGGCCGTCTCGACGTCGTGAAGATCGTCCGGAAACCGCACTTTGTCCTCGCCGGTTCGCGCGTTGAGCACCGATTCGAACACGTGGACTCGGTTCTCTGCCGCCCCCTGCGTGAGCACCCGTTCTGCGTCCCAGTCGTCGTCGTACAGATCGGGCGGAAACAACGGCGAGTTCACGCCGAGCGCTAAGAGTGGCCCCGCGATCCGGAGCGCGTAGCGAAAGTGTTCCGGCAGCGTGTCCGCCTGGGCGACCTGGTAGTGCGGCTGAATCGAGGTGATGAGGCTCTCGGGCATCACCGTGTCCGCCCGCAACGAGACGCCGGGCGCCTCCAACGTCACCGCGTCGCTGCCGGCGTTCGCCATCGCGTGGTACCGGACGGCGTCGCTCATGTTGGCCGCGACGGTGATGCCGTCGACCTCGACGCTCTCGGTGAGGTAGCCGCGAGCGGTCTCGCCGGCGGGCGGAATCGTCCAGATGCCGTCGGAGACGAGCCGCATTCCCTCGACGCCGGCACAGTTCTCTGCCGCCTCCAGGCGGGCGCGGACCTCGGCGAGCTGGGCGCGCAGTCCGTGGTCCGAGAGCGGTTGTGGGCTCGTACACATCTCGGCGTTGTGGAGGCCGAGCTCCTTTTCGAATCCCATGAGCTCAAGCAGGCGACGCGGAACGCGCATGAGGGCGTACTCGCCGGCGCGGGACTCCTCGCTCCACCGGCCGTCGGCGACCGCGTAGAACTCGTACTCGAGGCCGACGATCGACTGGTGGTTGTCGAACGTGCCGTCGTGTAACTCCTGTTTGACGACCTCCGCCTCCGCCTCGGCACGCGTGGCAAACTCGTCGGGGTCGACGGCGAGCGCCTCGCGGACGCCGTCGGCGAGGGCCGAC
>KI543169.1:276093-297706 GCA_000496175.1 uncultured archaeon A07HR67
GCCGAGGCCGACGGCCGCCGCACGTTCCACGCCGGACCGGACCGGGTCCCGGTCGACACCGGCGGGCTCCCGAGCGACACCGGCGGCTACGCCTGTGTCCGGGTCGACGACCTCGGGTCGAACGGGTCCGTCGCGTCCGACCCGGCGTTTCGGTGGCGCGAGACCGATACGCCGGTCGGTCCAGTGCCCGCCGTCGCCGGCGTTGACGCGGGCGCGACGGGGCCGAACGGCCGGCCGGCCGTCCCGCGGCTGCTGTGTGAGGTGGGCTCGCAGGTCGTTGCGGCCCTCGCGGGCGTCGAGAGCCTCCAGACGCCGCCCGCGGACGCGTTTCCGTACTTCTACCGGCGCGATCCGACCGACAAACGGTTTCGGGTGCGCCGCGGCGACACCGGCGCGGTCGTCGAGACCGTCAGCGGCTTCGCGCCGATGCGAGCCGCCGGCTTCGTTCCCGTGCCGATGCCGCTCGTTCCCGAACACGTTCTCGGCCCGGACGCCGCCGTCGCCGGCGCGTGGGACCTGATCGTCGCCGAAGACACGCCGGGCGCCGGCGAGACCGACGCCGCCGTCGAGTTCGACCGGACCGACCGATGATCACGCTCAAGGGCCGACGGAGCCCACGAGGCCCATGAGCGTCACCTACGACGACCTCACCGTGGAGTGGCTCGGCTACGCGACCGCCCGCGTCGCCGCCGACGGACCCGTCGTGTACACCGATCCCGGCCGCTACGGCGTCCTCGACGACTACTGGGCCCGCGACGGCGACGTCGTCGTCGTCACCCACGACCACCACTACGACCCGGCAGGCATCCGTTCGGTCGCCGACGCGGACGCGACCCTCGTGATCTACGAGGCCGTCGACCCGGAACGGATCGACCGCGACGTGGAACCGATCGCCGCGCTCGAAGCCGACTACGAGGTCGTCCGCGTCGACGACGAGGCCCGCGTCGACATCGAGACCGACGACGGGACGGTCCCCGTCTGGTCGGTCGCCGCCTACAACGAACCGGACGGCCCGTGTGCGAGCGCCGACGGCACCGTTCCACACCCGGAGGGATTCGGCTGCGGATTCCTGTTTTCGGTCGGCGGCCGCACGGTCTTCTGGCCCGGCGACGGAGACGCACTCGAGGGGTTCGCCGAACTCGACGTGAGCGTCTTTCTCGCGAACATCGGCGGCGGGGGAATCGTCTCCGACCGTCACTCTGCCGCCGACCTCGCCGAACGGATGGCCCCAGAACTGGTCGTCCCGATCCACTACGACACGTTCGAACTGCTGGCGGCGGACGGCGAGGCCTTCGCCGGCGACGTCGCTGCGCGGTCGATCCCGGTCGCGCTCGACGAGCGGTCGGCGAACCAGTGACCGGTCGCGGGCCGGGCGTTGAGGCCGCACTTCGGCGAACCGTTTTACCCTCGTCTCATAGTAATGGTCATGTACGTCCGCGACGCCAAAACCGTGACGAGGCGTGGTTGCTGGACGCGATCGAGAACGTGGGACTCGACGACGTCGCCTTTCGCTCGCGGGATTACGTGATCGCGGTCGACGAGGAGTCCGGCGATCGGGCCGGATTCGGCCGCCTGCGGATACACAAGGCCGACGGCGACGAGGCGATCGAACTCACCGGCATCGGCGTCCTGCCGGAGTGGCGCGGCACCGGCGTGGGCGCACACGTCGTCGAACGGCTCGTCGACACGGCCGCAGCCGAGGAGTTCGACCACGTGTACGTGCTCACCGACCAGCCGACGTACCTCACCCAGTTCGGCTTCGAACGGGTCGACGACGACGCCCTCCCGGCGTCGCTGGCCGACCGCCGCCCGGAAAAACGCGAGACGCTCGACGGAGAGATCACCCCGTTGCGGCTCTCGACGGACGGCTTCGAGATGCCCGCCGGGCTCCGGGAGGCGTTCAAACACGCGGAGGCCGGCACCGGCGACGACGCCGAGGAGACGACGGAGTCGCCGGAGGACTTCGGCATCGACCCGGAGACGGCCACCTACAAGTACGACACCGGTCGGTGAGGCGACGCCGGGTCCGCGAGCCCCGAGTATTATGCCCCTCGTTGTCCACTTCCGAACATGGAGTCGCTGATCGAAGCCGCCCGTGACGCGCTCGCGAACGCACACGTCCCCTACTCCGAGTACCGAGTCGGGGCCGCGCTCCGCGCCGCCGACGGGAGCGTGTACACCGGGTGTAACATCGAGAACGCCAACTACTCCAACAGCCTCCACGCCGAGGAGGTCGCGGTCGCGAAGGCGGTCACGTCGGGCCACGACGCGTTCGACCGGCTCGCCGTCAGTTCTGGCGTGCGCGACGGCGTCACTCCCTGTGGCATGTGTCGGCAGACGCTCGCGGAGTTCGCTGCCGACGACCTCGTCATCGTCTGTGACGAGGGGGGTGACGCGACGAGCGAGTACACTCTCGGCGAACTGCTTCCCGACTCTATCTCTGCGGAGACGCTCGACGCGGCCGATCGCTGAGACGGCGAGGAACCTCGCGGCTCCGGGGATTCGGCCGCGGCCGACGGTCGACACCGAAGCCACGGACCGAGTCGCCTCGAAGGACATATGCCGAGCGGCTCGGTACCATCTGCCATGACTGGCGACAGCGAGGACCCGAATGCGGACGTCCAGTATCACCTCGAGGTCGGTCCCGGCGACGTCGCCGACGCCGTCCTCCTTCCGGGCAACCCCGAGCGCGTCGACAAGGTGACCGCGTTGTGGGACGACCACGAGGCGGTCGCGTCTCACCGGGAGTATCGCACCGCGACCGGTAGCTACGACGACACGCCGATATCGGTGACCTCAACCGGGATCGGTTCGCCGTCGGCCACCATCGCGGTCGAGGAACTCGCGCGTGTCGGCGTCGACACGATGATCCGGGTCGGCTCCTGTGGCGCGATCCAGCCGGCGGCCGACGTCGGCGACCTCGTGATCACCACCGGCGCGGTCCGACAAGAAGGGACGAGCGACGAGTACGTCCGTGCGGATTATCCGGCGACCGCAGACGGCGAGGTCGTCTCCGCACTCGTCGCCGCCGCCGAGCGACTCGATCACACGTATCACACCGGAATCACCATGAGCGCAGACTCGTTTTATGCCGGACAGGGCCGCCCCGGGTTTGAGGGGTTCGAGGCGGCCGGCTCCGACGCGCTCATCGCGGAACTTCAAGCAGCCAACGTCACCAACGTCGAGATGGAGGCGTCGGCGATCCTCACCGTCGCGAGCGTGTACGGCCTCCGGGCGGGCGCGGTGTGTTCCGTCTACGCCAACCGCACCACCGGCGAGTTCCGCACCGAGGGCGAGTCGCGAGCCGCCGAAACGGCGAGTCTCGCGGTGGCGCTGCTCGCGCGCATGGACGAGGTCAAACGCGAGGCCGGCACAGACCGCTGGCACGCCGGCCTCTCGTTGTGAACGCAGACACTACGTACCCGCCGTTCACCCAGTTTTACCGGCAAAAAACGCTTTCAAAGCGTCTTTACCTGCGGCCCGCCCAGCGTACGGCATGACATCTCAGGTCGTCGTCGTCGGCTCCGGGTACGCCGGCGCCGGAGCGGTGAAGGCGTTCGAAGACGCGGTCGGCGAGGGCGAAGCGGAGCTCACCTGGATATCCGAACACGACTACCACCTCGTCTTACACGAGGTACACCGAGCGATCCGGAACCCCGCGGTCGAAGAAAAGCTCATGATCTCCGTCGACGAGATCATGTCCGAGCAGTCAACGTTCCTCGAAGGTCGCGTCGTCAACGTGAATACCGACGAGCGAGTCGTCGAAACCGCGGCGGGCGACGCCGTCGAGTACGACTACCTCCTGTTGGCGCTCGGGTCGACGACCGCGTTCTTCGGTATCGAGGGGCTGAAACAACACGCACACCAGTTGAAAGGGATCGAGGACGCCCGAGGCATCCACGAGGACGTTCGAGAGGCGGCCGCGAACGCCACCCGCTCGGATCCCGCACGCGTCGTCGTTGGCGGCGCGGGCTTGTCCGGGATCCAGACCGCCGGCGAGGTCGCCGAGTACCGCGACAAACACCGCGCGCCGATCCAGATCACGCTCGTCGAAGGCTTAGACGAGGTGTTTCCGGGCAACGACCCACAGGTTCAAAACGCGTTGCGTCAACGGCTCGAGGACGCCGACGTCGAGATTCTCACCGGCGAGTTCATCTCAAAGGCCGATGCCGACGCGGTGTACTTCGGCGGCGGCGAAGACGAAGACGAGACGACGCTTCCGTACGACGTGTTGGTCTGGACGGGCGGAATCACGGGCCAGGAAGAACTCGACGGCGTCGGCATCAAAAAACACGACCGCTCGAACCGGGTGATGGCCGAGTCGGATTTCACGACGAGCGCGGATCGCGTGTTCGCGATCGGCGACACCGCCCTGATCGAACAGGGCGACGACGTCGCACCGCCGACCGCACAGGCCGCCTGGCAGGCGGCGGAGGTCGCCGGTGAGAACCTCGCGCGGGCCGCACGCGGCGCGCCGCTCAAGTCGTGGCGCCACGACGACAAGGGAACCGTCATTTCCGTCGGCGAGAAGGCGGTCGCCCACGACGTCGTCGGCATGCCAATCAAGACGTTCGGCGGGACCCCGGCGAAGCTGTTGAAGAAGGCGATCGCGTCCCGCTGGATCGCGAAGGTGTCGTCTGCCGGCCGCGGCGTCAGCGCCTTCGCCGACATGTGAACGCGGGCGCGTCGACGGTCGGAGGCGTTCGAGACCCGTGTCGGCCCGGGAGCGCTCCGACCAGAATCGCCGTCAGTGCGCCGGCTCCTCGGCGGGCGCGTGCATGTCGTCGATCCGGAGAATGAGCACGTTTGCGGTGTCGTCTTTGCCGTCGATGGTCCCTTGGATGAGAAGCTTCGAGAGCGGAGTCGGTCCGACCGTCACGGAGTCGCCCTCGTGGAAGTCGCGCACCGAGCCCTGGAGGTGTATCTCGGCGCGACAAAGCTCTGGGTGGTGGACGCTCGACAGGTCGATTCCGTCGACGTTGACCCCTTCTACCTCCTCGCCTTCGTGTTGGATGGGGACGTGTGCGGGCTCGTCCATGCGCTGAATATCGAGCGCCTCGTAGGCGTTCGAGGTCGGCTTGTACCCGCCTTTCGGACCCGGGACCCCCTCGACGAGCTGGAGTGCTTTCAGGCTCTGCATCTGATTGCGAATCGTGCCGGGGTTGCGGTCGACTTCGTCTGCGATCGCTTCGCCCTTCACCGCGTCCTCCTCCTCGCCGTAGAGGTTGATCAACGCCGAAAGGATGCTCTTCTGGCTCGACGTGAGCTCTATGGATGACATAGCTGTGATTAGATTGGCATCCCGTATAAATGCGATGGGAGTACCTTATAAAGATGCCCGGTCCTAACTAAACGACCGTGACAAACCCACCCGCAGAGCCGGCCAACCGAACGGACGCCGCCGGCCGCGGCTGGTTCCGCGGTCTCTCCATTTCCGTCGGTCGAGCCTCATCGCAGTTCTCCCGTGCTCGTCCGGTCGCGCGAATCAAACCCGCACCGAATCCCGGCCATTCAAACCGTGAGAGGGCTCTCCTTTGGTATGACGACAATCAGGATCATCGGCGCGCCGACCGACTACGGAGCCAACCGACGCGGCGTCGACATGGGACCCTCGGCGATCCGGTACGGAGGGCTCGCCGCCGAGCTCGCGAGCGCGGGCGTCGACGTCGCCGACGCGGGAGACCTCTCGGTTCCTCGGGCCGAGGAACGCGACCCAGACGCCGGCGCGCCGGAGACGGGCGACGCGAAGTTTCTCCGCGAGACCGCCGACGTCTGCCGCCGGCTCGCCGACGAGGTGAGCGGATCGCTCGGGGAGGGGAGCGTCCCGCTCGCGCTCGGCGGCGACCACTCGATTGCCATCGGCTCGCTCGTGGGATCTGCTCGCGACGCGACGATCGGCGCGGTGTGGTTCGACGCGCACGCCGACCTCAACACGCCGTCGACGACGCCATCAGGGAACGTCCACGGGATGCCGCTCGCGGCCGCGCTCGGGCTCGACGAGTTCGCGAACACGCCGTGGGCGAACGCGGCCGGGCTCACGCCGGAGAACATCGCGCTTGTCGGGCTCCGGTCCGTCGACGACGCGGAAGCGGCGCTTCTCCGTGACCGGGGGTTCGCCGCCTACACGATGGCAGATATCGACGAACGGGGAATCACGACGGTGACCGAAGAGGCGATGGCAGCCGCGTCGGCGGGAGTCGACGGCGTCCACGTCAGCCTCGACCTCGACTGGCTCGACCCCAACGAGGCTCCCGGCGTCGGCACGCCGGTTCGGGGCGGCGTCACCTACCGGGAGGCCCACCGCGCGATGGAGATCGTCGACGAGGCGGCGTCTCTCCGCTCGATGGAGCTCGTCGAGGTCAATCCGACGCTCGACCGACACAACGAGACCGCGGCGCTCGCGACGGAACTCGCCGCCAGCGCGTTCGGCAAGCGAGTGATCTGAGGCCGGCCGGTCACGCCGCCCGCTCGACGCTCCCACCGAGGTCCGCGATCGTCTCGAAGAAGCCGGGAAACGAGACGTCGACGTGTTCGCCGCCGCGGATCGTCGTCGTGCCCTCCGCGACGAGCCCGGCGACCGCAAGCGACATTACGATCCGGTGGTCGGCGCGGCCGTCGACGGTCGCGCCTCGGAGGTCGGTCTCGGAGCCGTGGATCGTCAACGCGTCCGGCTCCTCGGTCGTCGCCGCGCCGAGCCGCTCGAGTTCTTCGGCCATCGCTGCCACTCGGTCGGTTTCCTTGTAGCGGACGTGTTCGCAGTTGTATATCCGCGTGTCGCCGTCGGCGGCCGCCCCGAGCGCCGCGACGGTCGGAAGCAGATCCGGCGTGTCGCCGACGTCGACGTCGACGCCCGACAACGACGAGCGCTTAACTCCGATGACGCCCGCCTCTCGGTCCCAGTCGATCGTCGCACCCATCCGCTCGACGATGTCGACGATCGCCGCGTCGCCCTGTGCGCTCGGTCGTGCGCCTTCGATACGAACGGAGCTGTCGGGGGCGGCCGCGACCGCGCCGGCGGCGACGAGATACGAGATAGACGAGAAGTCGCCGGGAACCTCGTAGCGGCCGTCTGCGGGGGCGTACGTCTGTCCACCAGGGACGGAGAATCCCTCCGCGCCCGCGGCGGTTTCGCTGCCGATCGGCTCGGCGGTGACCCCGAACTCCGCCAACAGTTCGAGCGTGATATCCACGTACGGCGCGGATTTGAGCTCCGTCGTCAACGATATCTCGATTCCGTCGTCGGTGACCGCACCCGCCATCAACAACGCGGTGACGTACTGTGAAGAAACGTCGCCGGGAATCGCCACCGCACCGCCGGAGAGCGGTCCGTCGACGACGAGTGGCGCCTGGCCGTTCCTGCGGGTCGATTCTGCGCGAACGCCCAGATCGGTGAGAGCGTCGAGCAGCGGCCCCTGTGGGCGCGACCGCAGCGACTCGTCGCCGGTGAGCACGGTGCCGCCGTCGGCGAGCGCGGCGGTGCCGGTCACGAGCCGAGTGGTCGTTCCCGAGTTTCCGCAGTCGATGACGTCGTCCGGAACCGCGGGTCGCCCGCCGAAGCCGTCGACGGCGAGGGCGTCCTGCTCGGCACTCCACTCGTCGGGGGCCGGCTCGACGGAGCCTCCGAAGGCGGTCACGGCGCGTCCGGTCGCGCGCGTGTCGGCCGAGACGAGCGGCGAGACGACGGTCGCCCCGTCGCTGTAGCCTGCCGCGAGCAGCGCGCGGTGTGTGTAGCTCTTCGAGGGGGGAGCCCGAGCCGTCCCTTCGACCGCCGATCTGGTGACGTGAACGTCCATACCGTCTCGTGTCGCCCGCGTGGATAAGTCGGTACCGGACGTGACATCTCGGCGGTCAGGGTACCACGGCGACGCCGGAGCCGAGACAGACAGCCCGGAGCCGAGACAGGCAGCGCCGGAGCCGAGACCGGCGTCGGTCAGACCGTCGGCGGCGCGTCCCGTCCGATCACGATCACCTGCCCCTCGACGTCTTCTAACGCGGCGACGCGGCCGCCGATCTCGACGGGTCCGTCGTCGGTTTCGACGACGAGCGAGGCGACCTCTTCGGTGTCCTCGAACGCGACGTCCACCACCCGACCTTGGACGGTGGTCGACCGACCCGTCTCGATCTCACGGCCCTCGACGGTGGCATAAAACGCCTCGCCGTCGAACTCGCGGATGTCCTTGACTGCCCGTCGGATCGAGGCGTACCGGCGGGGGAACGGCCGAGATTTTCCGTCCGCGGCGATCGTCTCGGCGGTGGTCCACAGGACGGTCCCGAAGAATCCGGAGACGAGAAAGCCTAGCGCAGACCGGTTGAATATCACGCCGTACCGCTCGCGGTCGTCGCGGAGGGCGTCCTGGGTCGCGTACACCGAGTACTCCCCGTCGCCGACCGCGAGGACCGGCGTGGTGATCCCTCGCCGCGTGCGTGCGATCGTCGCGACATCGAGATACTCGAACTCCGACGGGTCCGGAGCGCGCGATGCCGGCGTCACGAGCAGTTCGACGCTGACCCCTTCGGTCACCTTCCGTGCCAGGTCGTCTCGGAACCGACGCAGCAGGTCCGGAGTGAGAGACACCGCCAGCTCGTACTCCGCGCCGGTGATCACCTCCTCGAGATACCGGAGGATCGTCGAGCGTGATTTCACGAGCGACACCGCCTCTTTCTCCCGGGTCGGCGCCGTGTACCGCGCCTCCAGTTCGTCGACCATCTCGACGAACGAGGAGCGCAGTTCGTCGAAGGCGTCGTCCGGATCGACGGCGACGATCTTCATCGGGCGCGACTCGCGGAGCTCGACGAGCCCGCGATCGGAGAGGCTTCGCACCGTGTCGTACACCCGCGGCTGCGGGATGTCGGTTCGGTCGGCGATATCGCTCGCGGTCAACTCGCCGTGTTCTAACACCGCGAGGTACGCGTCGATCTCGTACTCTCCCAGGTTGAACCGATCCCCGACGCGATCGAGTGTCGACCGCAGGTCGTCTGCCATACGACGCCCGACGGGCGCATCCGGTATAGCCCTTTACTATGAGTCGAGTTGTATCCCGTTCTGTAGCGGGGTACTCCGTTCCTGACGGCCGGATCGCTGCCGGTCGTCTCGCTCGTGTGGTCTGCGGGAGGAAACGCTTTTTCGCGTGGCCGACGCGGTGGCGGTATGACACAACCGGTGGGGATCGCTCCGATCGTCGAGTGGCTGCCGCGACTCGCCGCGCTCCCCGGGATCCGGCTGCTCGTCGTCGTCCTCTCGCTCGTCGGCGGCGTGGCGCTCGCGCGGCTCGTCGTCCGGATCATCGGGCGACCGGTCGCCCAGCAGTTCTCCCGACAAAGCGTCGCACAGACCGTCATCCGCGGGGTCCACGCCGGAACGGTCGTTGCCGCCTTTCTCACCGGGCTCTGGATCGTCGGGTTTCGGTTTACCG
This sequence comes from uncultured archaeon A07HR67, assembly GCA_000496175.1. Classification (GTDB taxonomy): domain Archaea; phylum Halobacteriota; class Halobacteria; order Halobacteriales; family Haloferacaceae; genus Halorubrum. The sequence goes on from KI543169.1 coordinate 285,507, forward strand.
ACCTCCTGATCGGAACGGCCGTCCTTTCTGCGGTGATCGGTATCATTCTCGCGCCGCTGGTCGGGAACTTTATCAACGGGGTGTTCGTTCTCGCGGACCAGCCGTTCGAAATCGGTGACATGGTCGAACTGGACGACGGAACGCAAGGCTTCGTCGAGGACATCACCATCCGGTACACGAAGATTCTGACCTTGGACAACACCTTTCTGGTCGTTCCGAACGGGACGATGCGCGAGCGGGACGTGACGAACTACTCCGCGGAAGACGAACGAACCCGACAGACGATCGACCTGCTCGTCACCTACGAGTGCGACGTGACCCAGGCCCGCCGGCTCGTCGAGCGCGCCGCCCGCGACTGCGAGGCGGTCATAAACGGCGGGCCAGACATCCGGATCGGCGTCGCTCGCTACGTCGCGGGCCCCGACTGCCGCATCCACGAGTTCGCCGACGACGGCGTGTTGTTACGGCTTCGGTACTGGATACAAACGCCGTACAAGCTCGGCAAGGTGCAATCGGACGTGAACACCAGAATCCGCGAGCGGCTCGCCGACGCGGACGTGACGATGGCTTACCCACATCGTCACCTGGTCTTCGACGACACCTCCGGGACCGCGGCGGTCGGCATCGACCGATCCGGCCGCAGATCCGATGCGGCGGCCGAGACAGGCGTCGACGCCACGCCTACGGCGGCCGACAGGACCGGTCGAGGCGGCCCTGATCGTGGCGCTGGCCCCGATCCCGAGACGACCGAGTCTCGAAACGGGGCCCCGACCGATCCGGGCGACGACACGCCGGACCGCGACGCGTCGTCCGGCGGATGAACTCAGTGCCGAAACAGGTGAACGGCATCGTCGTCGCGAACGAGACAGAACCTCGACCCGTCGTTCGCCGGAATGCGCGTCGCCTCCTCTCGCGTCGTGAACACTCGGGCGAACGGCGCTCCACAGGCCGGACACGGGATCCCGTCTCGATTTGCCCAGAGACCCGTGTCGCCGGTATCCCGGAGCTGTTTCAGCGCGTGGCGGTGGTCGTGGACGTCGAACGCCGGCATGGGCGTGGGTTCGCTCCGAGAGGCTTGAAGCTGTACCCGCGAGTATCAGAACTGATTCAACCGGGGGCTCTCGGCGGACCGTCAGTACGGCTCGCACTCAGATGGACCGGCGCCAGAACCTGCTCGGTTCTCTCCGCTCGCTGCTACGGTTCCAGACCGTCGAGTTCGTCTGCTGCCCGCGAAAGCGCCTTCGGGTCGCCGGTTCGGACGTAGTCACCGACGGCGTTTGCGGCGTCGACGAGCGCGTCGGCGGTCTCGGGGTTGACGCCGCCCTGTAACGCCTCGAGGCGTTTCGTCTGGTCTCTGATCCGCCCGAGGACATCGCGAGCGGGCTCGACGCGGTTGGCTTCGTCGACCGCGGATTCGCCGCTCGTGGAGACGGATACCGTCGACGACGCCTCTGCCGTTTCGTCGCGGCCGGAATCGCCGGTCGGCTCGGCCGCCGCGTTCTCACCGGCGACGAGTTCATCGAGAAACGTCAACGCGTCCTCTCGGAACTCTCCGACCGCGCGGGCGGCGGCCATTCCGCGAGCCTCCCACATGTCGTCGGGAACGGCGGTCGTCTCGGGCCGGTCACCCTCGTCGGCACCGGCGAGAAGCGCGAGCAGGTACTCCTGGTCGAACTCCGTGGGATCGCGCAGGCGGTCGTACACGTCTACGGCCTCTATCAGCTCGCGTGCCGCGAGGTACGTCGAGTCCAGCCGGCGGAGTTCTCCGCCGTTGATGAACCCTCGCTTGTGGACGTATCGGCGGAGGTCGCGCTTCAACTCGTCGACGCCCTCCGACGGGAGCGTCCCTCGTGCCTCACCGAAACGGGTCCGATGCGCGTTCAATTCGAGCGTCACAGGGGTGTCGGTGTGGGTCGCGCGCTCCGTGACGCCGACGCTGCGGAGACTCTCACACTGGGGACACTCGATCGCTCCGGTCTCGTAGTACGACCAGCGGTTTCCACAGTCACGACACTCCCGCTCGCCGCGAACGTTCATACGGGAGTACTCGTCTGCTTCGGGCTAAAACACTGCGGGTTACCCACCGGCCGCTGTGTTCGCCGCGGAGCAACGGTGATATATATGTGCCGTCTGTGAAACGGGCGCGTATGAGCTGGAACGCCGTCGACGCCGTGGACGACGCGGTTGCGGCTACCCGTCAGTTCCTGTTCCCGGTTAGCCTGGTTCGCTGGGCGAAGCTCTCCGTGCTCGTGTTGTTGATGGGCGGCAGCGCGGGCACGAACGTGTCCGTCTCCGCCTTCCAGAACCCCGAGCTCTTCGTGGAATCGGGCGGCGTGGAGACCGATCCGTTCGGCGAGACGACCGGCGTTGACCTCGATCCGATGGTCGGGATCGAATCGGTCGATACCGAGGGTATCCTGGCCGCCGCGGCTGTCGTCGTCGTCGCCGTAGTCGCCTTCTCGATCGCGTCGTTCTCGCTGCGGCTGGCGTACTACGACGCGCTTCACGCGAACGACGTTCGGTTGTGGCGACCGTTCCTCGACCGGCTTCCACAGGCAGTCGGGTTGTTCGGGTTCACGACGGCGGTCAACCTGCTGGTCGCGATCCCGATCGTCGTCGCCGTGCTGGCGGGAGCGACCGTCGGCTGGAGGCCCGCCGACGCCATCGGATCGACGGTCGCCGGCCTTCCAACGTGGGCACTCGGCGTGCTCGTGTTGTGTTCCGTGGCGGTCGTTCTCGTCGGCCTGCTCGTGCTCCGATTCACCCGCGAGTTCGTCGTGCCGGTGATGATCCTCTGGGACCGCGGAGTGCTCGCGGGATGGAGACGATTGTGGCCCACGCTCCGCGGATCCTGGACCGAGTTTCTCGTGTATCTTCTCGTTCACTTTCTTCTCGGGGCGGGGATTTCTCTTGCCGAGAGCTTCGTCACCGTGTTTCTCGGCGGCCTCGTCGCCCTCTTCGCCGGCATCGTCGTGCTGATCGCCGCGGGGCTGCTCGGCGGACTCCCGGCGTTGACCGGGTCTGTCGCCGGAACCGCGTTTCTCGCCGTGGTCGTCGTCATCGCGCTGATCGCGCTGGTTCTGCTTCTTCTGCCGATCCGGGTCGTCACCCGCACGTATCTGATCACCTACGAGGTGTCGACGCTCGCCGGCGTGGACCCGCGACTCGCAATGCTCGACTCGTCGATCGACCCGAAGACGCCAGACGAGATGCCCGGGTAGCACACATCCGAGAAAACGGAGATAGACGGTCGTCGAAGCCACCCTTCGACGGCTACGGATAGCTTTTTACTCCGTTCCCGAAAGGGAGTAGTCATGGGATTGGATGACGACGCGCGGGAGTACCACCGGCAGGACCCGCCGGGGAAGATCGAGATCTCGACCACGAAGCCGACGAACACACAGCGAGACCTCTCGTTAGCGTACTCGCCGGGAGTCGCCGCCCCTTGTCGAGACATCGCCGCCGATCCGGAGACGGTGTTCGAGTACACGGCCAAAGGAAACATGGTAGCCGTCGTTTCAAACGGCTCGGCCGTGCTCGGACTCGGCGATATCGGTGCCGCGGCGTCGAAGCCGGTCATGGAGGGGAAGGGCGTGTTGTTCAAGCGATTCGCCGACATCGACGTTTTCGACATCGAACTCGATATCGACGACGTCGATCCCTTCTGTGCGGCGGTTTCGGCGATGGAGCCCACCTTCGGCGGGATCAACCTCGAGGACATCAAGGCGCCCGAGTGTTTCGAGATCGAAGAACGGCTCAGCGACGAGATGGACATCCCGGTGTTTCACGACGACCAACACGGCACCGCGATCATCTCCGGCGCGGCGCTTTTGAACGCCGCCGACATTCTCGAGAAGGAGCTCGCCGACCTCGATATCGTCTTTTCGGGCGCGGGCGCGTCGGCCATCGCGACCGCGCGGTTTTACCTCTCGCTCGGCGCGAAACGCGAGAACATCACGATGTGTGACTCCTCGGGGATCATTACCGAGGACCGGGCCGCCGCCGGCGACGTCAACGAGTACAAACGCGAGTTCGCCAGCAGCGGCGGCGACGGCACCCTCGCGGATGCGATGGCCGGCGCGGACGTGTTCGTCGGCCTCTCGGTCGGCGGCATCGTTTCTCAGGAGATGGTTCGGTCGATGGCGCCGAACCCGATTCTGTTTGCGATGGCGAATCCGGATCCCGAGATCACCTACGAGGCCGCCAAGAACGCCCGCGAGGACACGGTGATCATGGCGACGGGACGGTCGGATTACCCCAACATGGTGAACAACGTTCTGGGCTTCCCGTTCCTCTTTCGCGGGGCACTCGACGTGCGTGCGACGGAGATCAACGAGGAGATGAAGCGCGCGGCCGCGACGGCGCTCGCAGAACTCGCACGGAAGGACGTGCCGGACGCGGTGGTGAAGGCGTACGGCGACGACCCGCTTCAGTTCGGGCCGGACTACGTCATCCCGAAGCCGCTCGACCCGCGGGTGCTCTTCGAGGTCGCTCCCGCGGTCGCACAGGCGGCGATGGACGCCGGCTGTGCGCGTACGGAGATCGACACCGACCGGTACCGCGAACAACTCGAGGCGCGTCTGGGCAAGTCCCGCGAGATGATGCGCGTCGTGTTGAACAAAGCAAAAAGCGATCCGAAACGAATCGCGCTCGCAGAGGGGACGGACGAAAAGATGATCCGGGCGGCCTACCAGCTCTCTGAGCAGGGGATCGCCGAGCCGGTGTTGCTCGGCGACGCCGACGAGATCGCGCGCACGGCGGACGAACTCGGGCTCTCGTTTCGCCCCGAGATCGTCGACCCGACCCAACGAGACGTTTCTGCGTACGGCGACCGCCTGTACGAACTCCGGAAGCGAAAGGGCGTGACCCGACGGGAGGCGAACGATCTCGTTCGCCGAGACACCAACTACCTCGGAAGTGTCATGGTGAAATCCGGCGACGCCGATGCGATGTTGACCGGACTCACCCACCATTACCCGTCCGCTCTCCGGCCGCCGCTTCGGGTGATCGGCTCGGCGGCCGACACCGACACGGTCGCCGGCGTGTACATGCTGACGTTCAAAAACCGGGTGGTGTTCTGTGCGGACACGACGGTCAATCAGGATCCGGACAGGGAAACGCTCGCCGAGATCACCCGGCACACTGCCGACCTCGCCCGACGGTTCAACGTGGAACCGCGCGCGGCCGTCCTCTCGTACTCGAACTTCGGCAGCGTCGAAAACGAGGGAACACGAAAGCCGCGAGAAGCGGTCGAACTGCTCCACGACGACGATTCGGTCGACTTCCCGGTCGACGGCGAGATGCAGGCTGACACCGCCGTCGTCGATGAGATTCTCAACGGCACGTACGAATTCTCCGAACTCGACGAGGCCGCGAACGTGCTGGTGTTTCCGAACCTCGAGGCCGGTAATATCGGATACAAACTGCTTCAGCGGCTCGGCGGCGCCGAAGCCATCGGTCCCATGCTGGTCGGAATGGACGAACCCGTCCACGTGCTCCAACGCGGCGACGAGGTGAAAGACATCGTCAACCTAGCCGGCGTCGCGGTCGTCGACGCACAACAGTGAGCCGCGCTCGCGGCGTATCAAGAGGCCTCTCGGCTCACCGGTCTCTGATCTCCGGCTAGCCGTACCGCGTCGGCGGCGGTTCTCCGAGCACTGACCACACGCCCTTTCTGACCCGTATCGAGTTGACGGTCGCGTTCTGTGTCCGAAATCCGCTGAAAATCACGTTCTCGGCGGCATCAAACGAGTGACCGACGGCGGCGGACGCAGAGGAGACCGACACCATCCACCAACATCTCTGAGGACACTACCGTCAGTACGAGGAGACTCGCCGAGGACTCCGTTGGTAAACGGCGCCCGGGTTACCCCAACAGACCGAGCCCCTCGATCCGCTCGACGATTTCCTCGACGGCTCCCTCCGCGTCGTCGGTTCGCTTCCCGCCGGTGATGACGATCTTCCCGCTCCCAAAGAGCAGGATTACCACCTCCGGCTCGTCCATTCTGTAGACCAGTCCGGGGAACTGCTCCGGCTCGTACTCGACGTCTTCGAGTCCGAGCCCGATCGCGAGCGCGTTGAGATTGAGATTGTGACCGAGGTCTGCGCTCGAAACGATGTTCTGGACCGTGATCTCGGGATCCTCCTCGACAGGAATCCGAAGCCCTCGCAGCTTCTCGAAGATGATCCCCAGCGCCTCGTGGACGTCGTCGATGCTTTTCGCACCCGTACAGACGATCTTTCCGGACCGGAATATCAGGGCCGCGGCTTTCGGCTCCTGTGTTCTGTAGACGAGTCCCGGAAAGTTGTCCGGATTGAAATCCGCTCCCGGGAGGTCCTCCGCGAGAGCCTCCAAGTCGAGCTCCTGGCCGATCCCCGTCGATGCAACTACGTTCTGGATCTCGATTGAGTCTGCAGGGTTCGTCATCGTTCGCTTTTATATGTGACCCCCTCCCTTATAAACGCCCGTGGTATAAACGACCCGACGAGTGGCCCGCTCGCAACGATTCTGGGCGTGGCTCGACCACTCCGCTCGCGTGACACACAGGGTCGACACGACGACACGCCGTTCTGTGCGTCGAACGTCGAACGAGCAAGCGAGATCAAAACTACTCGGTCGCCGTCTCGTGTGTACCCCTATCGTGTGTACTGTTCTCCATGAAACCGCATGACGCGGCACCTTCGGTTCGACGGGATTAAGTGTGTACTCCGGTTTTGTGTGAATGCGAAGCGCCCCGGTCGACGGGGAATCGACCGGCCGTTGACGCGGCCGGCCGACGCGTTCCGACGGGGTTAAGTGTATAACCCGATTTGGTTGGAATGCGAAGAACGCACCGCGAACTCGGACCGTTCAACCCGGTCCGGTTTCGCCGAGCCGGGTTCGCCCGGCTCAACCGAATGAGGATTTCGCCCCCTGCGCCCCGGCGTAAGAGGAAATCTGATGTGAGCCTTGGTAGTTCGGTGTCATCCGGGTCGCCGGTGACACTGGACACCATATTGGACCATGCAATGGTGTGTTGATACTACATCAACACCCGCCAACATAACCCCCCTCCCGCCGGGAATCAGGCGCGAGGGCATTCATTCCGGTTGATCCTGCCGGAGGCCATTGCTATTGGGATCCGATTTAGCCATGCTAGTTGTACGAGTTCAGACTCGTAGCGAATAGCTCAGTAACACGTGGCCAAACTACCCTTCGGACCACGATACCCTCGGGAAACTGAGGTTAATAGTGTATCCCACACTCACACTGGAATGTCGAGTGTGACAAACGCTCCGGCGCCGAAGGATGTGGCTGCGGCCGATTAGGTAGACGGTGGGGTAACGGCCCACCGTGCCAATAATCGGTACAGGTCATGAGAGTGAGAACCTGGAGACGGAATCTGAGACAAGATTCCGGGCCCTACGGGGCGCAGCAGGCGCGAAACCTTTACACTGCACGCCAGTGCGATAAGGGGATCCCAAGTGCGCAGGCATAGAGCCTGCGCTTTTGTTCACCCTAGGGAGGTGAACGAATAAGGGCTGGGCAAGACCGGTGCCAGCCGCCGCGGTAATACCGGCAGCCCGAGTGATGGCCGATCTTATTGGGCCTAAAGCGTCCGTAGCTGGCCGCGCAAGTCCATCGGGAAATCCACCCGCCCAACGGGTGGCCGTCCGGTGGAAACTGCACGGCTTGGGACCGGAAGGCGCGACGGGTACGTCCGGGGTAGGAGTGAAATCCCGTAATCCTGGACGGACCGCCGATGGCGAAAGCACGTCGCGAGAACGGATCCGACAGTGAGGGACGAAAGCTAGGGTCTCGAACCGGATTAGATACCCGGGTAGTCCTAGCCGTAAACAATGCCTGCTAGGTGTGGCTCCCACTACGAGTGGGTGCTGTGCCGTAGGGAAGCCGCTAAGCAGGCCGCCTGGGAAGTACGTCCGCAAGGATGAAACTTAAAGGAATTGGCGGGGGAGCACTACAACCGGAGGAGCCTGCGGTTTAATTGGACTCAACGCCGGACATCTCACCAGCATCGACTGTGGTAATGACAATCAGGTTGATGACCTTATTCGAGCCACAGAGAGGAGGTGCATGGCCGCCGTCAGCTCGTACCGTGAGGCGTCCTGTTAAGTCAGGCAACGAGCGAGACCCGCATCCTTACTTGCCAGCAACGCTGCGAAGCGGTTGGGGACAGTAAGGAGACTGCCGTGGCCAACACGGAGGAAGGAACGGGCAACGGTAGGTCAGTATGCCCCGAATGTGCTGGGCAACACGCGGGCTACAATGGTCAGGACAAAGGGTTCCTACTCCGAAAGGAGACGGTAATCTCAGAAACCTGATCGTAGTTCGGATTGTGGGCTGCAACTCGCCCACATGAAGCTGGATTCGGTAGTAATCGCGTGTCACGAGCGCGCGGTGAATACGTCCCTGCTCCTTGCACACACCGCCCGTCAAAGCACCCGAGTGAGGTCCGGATGAGGCGCGTTCCACGCGTCGAATCTGGGCTTCGCAAGGGGGCTTAAGTCGTAACAAGGTAGCCGTAGGGGAATCTGCGGCTGGATCACCTCCACAGACCCGAGACCTCCCTCCAAGGAGGCTCACCTTTCGACCGTTCCCACACGGTCACTCGACCGTCACCAGACGGTCACTACTCATTCGCATCGGTCCACCTCCACGTCACCGCCGACCCGGACACCGACGAACTACCGAGGCTCACACACGAGACGCCACATACCCCTCTCCACCGGAGAGGTGGGCTCATAGCTCAGCGGTAGAGTGCCTCCTTTGCAAGGAGGATGCCCTGGGTTCGAATCCCAGTGAGTCCATGTCGCCTGCCGCGAAACGCGCCCCTTAAGTGGGCGACGCGAATCCGTTGGGTACGACGACCGATGCACCATCCCGGGAAACCGCGGATGGGAAGGGTTCGACGAACACCCCGCCAGGGTGATTCAATGACGACCGTGTATACGTGCGATCCAGACGTCCACTGAACTCACTCGAGTTCGTGGAACGTCAGTGAACCAATTACAGTCGGTGACTCTTTAGAGAGTCTACTGACAGCGTCAGTAATTCTGTATAGAATTAACTGACACACTACTGGCTACTGTGCCAGCTGGTGAATGGCTCGGCTCGAGAGCCGACGACGGACGTGCCAAGCTGCGAAAAGCTCGTGGGACCCGCATGGAGGGAAAGAACACGAGATCTCCCAATCGGAATCCGTTTACAATTGCCACGCGCAATAGGGAACTCCCCGAATTGAAACATCTCAGTAGGGGAAGGAAAAGAACGCAACCGCGATGTCGTCAGTAACCGCGAGTAACCGCGACACAGCCCAAACCGAAGGTCCTCGGACCAATGTGGTGTTCGGGTTGACAATCAAAACACGACACACTCTCAGAAGTCTCCTGGAACGGAGCGTGAAACAGGGTGACAACCCCGTATGAGAGTCCAGTACTGTTGGCGTCAATACCAGAGTAGCAGGGGTCGGATATCCTCTGTGAACGACTCAGGCATCCCCTGAGAAGGCTAAACACTCCTCGAGACCGATAGCGAACAAGTAGCGTGAGCGAACGCTGAAAAGCACCCCGAGAAGGGCGGTGCAATAGGGCGTGAAATCAGTTGGCGATCGAGCGACAGGGCGTACAAGGCGTCTCTCGAAACGACCGAGAAGCGATTCTCTAGTAGGAACAGAGACGAGCCGACGTCGTGTCGTGCGTTTTGAAAAACGACCCAGGGAGTGTACTTGAATGGCGAGTCTAACCCGTGAACCGGGGAAGGCGCAGGGAAACCGATACGGCCGCAGTACTTCGGTACCAGGGCCACCGTGTCCAAACGCGGGGAGTCATTCGGGTACGACCCGAAACCAGGCGATCTATACGCGAGCAGGGTGAAGCGTGGCGAAAGCCACGTGGAGGCCCGTTAGAGGTGGTATCCTACAATATCCTCTCGTGATTCGTGTATAGGGGTGAAAGGCCCATCGAGCCTGGCAACAGCTGGTTCCGACCGAAACATGTCGAAGCATGACCTCTTCCGAGGTAGCCCGCGGGGTAGAGCTACCGATTGGATGACCCGCCTCCGAGAGGAGTCGGCCATCCTGTCAAACTCCAAACCCGCAGGCGCCACAGACGAAGGGAGTCCGGTGCGCGGGGTAAGCCTGTGTACCGTGAGGGGAACAACCCAGAGCCGGGTTAAGGTCCCAAAGTGTAGATTAAGTGCAATTCGAAGGTGGTCTCAAGCCCTAAACAGCCGGGAGGTGAGCTTAGAAGCAGCTACCCTCTAAGAAAAGCGTAACAGCTTACCGGCCGAGGTTTGAGGCGCCCAAAATGATCGGGGCTCAAATCTACCACCGAGACCTGGCCGCGCCCCTGACAGGGGCGACCGCGTAGGTCGGCGTTCTGTTCGGACGGAAGCACGGGCGAGAGCTCGCGTGGACCGTTCAGAAACGACAATCCTGGTCACAGTAGCAGCGATAGTCGGGTGAGAACCTCGACGGCCTGATGAGCAAGGGTTCCTCGGCACTGCCACTCAGCCGAGGGTCAGCCGGTCCTAAGATACGCCGTAATTCGACCGTATCAACGGGAAACTGGTTAATATTCCAGTGCCATCGTGCGAGTAAAGTCGACGCCGTGTGGAACGCTGAGCCGGGCCTTCGCCCGGTCAAATCGTGGAACCTCGTGGACACCGTCATGGTAGGAAGCGAGAGAAACGCGAGATAGCGCAAGTCAGCCGTACATAGGGCCCGTGAAAAGACGAGCACGATGTCCGTACCGAGATCCGAAACAGGTGCTCTGGCAGCGAAAGCCACGGCCTGTCGGGAGAACCGACGTTAGGGAATTCGGCAAGTTAGTCCCGTACCTTCGGAAGAAGGGATGCTGCTCTCGACGGAGCAGGTCGCAGTGACTCGGGCGCTCGACTGTCTAATAACAACACAGGTGACCGCAAATCCGCAAGGACTCGTACGGTCACTGAATCTGCCCAGTGCGGGTATCTGAACACCTCGTACAAGAGGACGAAGGACCCGTCAACGGCGGGGGTAACTATGACCCTCTTAAGGTAGCGTAGTACCTTGCCGCTTCAGTAGCGGCTTGCATGAATGGATAAACGAGAGCGCCACTGTCCCAACGTTGGACCCGGTGAACTGTACGTTCCAGTGCGGAGTCTGGAGACCCCCAAGGGGAAGCGAAGACCCTATAGAGCTTTACTGCAGGCTGTCGCTGAGACGTGGTCGCCGATGTGCAGCATAGGTAGGAGTCGATACAGAGGTGCGCGCGCCAGCGCGTCGCCCAGACACTAGTGAAATACTACCCGTCGGTGACTGCGACTCTCACTCCGGGAGGAGTACACCGGTAGCCAGGCAGTTTGACTGGGGCGGTACGCGCTCGAAAAGATATCGAGCGCGCCCGAAGATCATCTCAGCCGGGTCGGAAACCCGGCGAAGAGCGCAAGAGCACAAGATGGTCTGACAGTGTCATTCCCAACGAGTGACGCTGACGCGAAAGCGTGGTCTAGCGAACCTACGAGGCTCCGGAATGGGGCCCGTAGATGACAGAAAAGCTACCTTAGGGATAACAGAGTCGTCACCCGCAAGAGCACATATCGACCGGGTGGCTTGCTACCTCGATGTCGGTTCCCTCCATCCTGCCCGTGCAGAAGCGGGCAAGGGTGAGGTTGTTCGCCTATTAAAGGAGGTCGTGAGCTGGGTTTAGACCGTCGTGAGACAGGTCGGCTGCTATCTATTGGGGGTGTCAAGGTACTTGACGTGAACAGTCGTATAGTACGAGAGGAACTACGACTGGTCGCCACTGGTGTACCGGTTGTGTGAAAACGCAGATGCCGGGTAGCCACGCGACACGGGGTAAGAGCTGAACGCATCTAAGCTCGAAACCCACATGGAAAAGAAGTACCAACGAGGTCACTCGTAGAAGACGAGATCGATAGACTCGGGATGTACGCACCAAGGCAACGAGGTGTTTTAGTCCACGAGCACTAACAGACCGAAGCCACAGTCATACGGTCACTGGACGGTACCACACTCGAATGAGTTCAGGCGGCAACTGGATCGCACGTACACACGGTAGTCAGTACCGACACTGGCGTCCGCGCAAGCGGTTCCGGTTCGAATCCGGAAGTCGGCGTGAAGGCGGCCAGAGCGGTGGGGAGACACCCGTACCCATTCCGAACACGGAAGTTAAGCCCACCAGCGTACCGGGAAGTACTG